>OZ241383.1:0-1497500 GCA_965200775.1 Acidimicrobiales bacterium
AGCTCGAAGGGCTGTCGATCCAGCCACTGTTTCCACCGGCCGGTGCCGAACAGCTCGTACTCGTCGGTGCGGACGTGAAACTTGTCGGGCTCTATCGCCTCGATCTCGGCCCCACCGGGCGCATTGGGATGGAAGGCGCAATAGATCAGGGAGTCGCTGAGGTCGCCGAGCATGTGTACGTAGCGGGCCATCTGGTCGTCGAGGGATTCGGCTGCGGTTCCGGCGGAACGGGAAAAGTCGGTCTCCAAAACGGCGTCGAACACCGGCATCCCCGCGGCTCGGGCATCGGTGGCCGCCGCCTTGATGGCCTCGTCGGCAGCTTGGGCCTCGTCCGGGCCCTGTGCGATGTGACGGTGCGGCCCGTAAGCAGCCAGAGAGTCGGTGATTAGAACGGGCACGCCGTAGTCGACGCCGAGGGCCACGTACCGGTCGCACCACTCGGGGGCCAGCGCCGAACCCATGTGGGCGTCGAGGTGGGTCACGTTCATCCCCTCGGCCAGGGCCCGGTCGATCTGGGCCCTCCACTCCTGCTCCACGGCATCGGGGTGAGCGTTGGCCCGCACCTGGGCCACCCGGCGCCACAGGTAGCCGTGCTCGTCGATCAAGCCCGAAGACGGCCCCACCGAACTTACTGGTCCCCACCGGTAGTGGGTTTTCTCGGCGTTGAGGGTGAGGTGGATTCCACAGTCGAGGCTGTTGTCGTCTGCGGCTGTCTCGGCGATTTCCAGGAACCACGGGCACGGCACCATCACAGAGCCCGACGTGATCGTGCCGAAGTGCGACAGCTCGACGAACGCCCGGTTGGCGCCATGGCACATCCCCACGTCGTCGGCATGGATGACAACTTGAACCATCGGCAAAACCTAACTCTCGGGGTATGCCGTTGCCGTCGCAACCCGCCCGGCCAAATCGCAGGCGGGCCTTTGGTCGACCCCTAATGTGGCCTGCGTGGCCCTGCACCACTTTCCGGCCTCGGTGGATCCGGTTGAGGTGAGCGAGCACCTGCGCCGTTTCGGATACGCCGTTGTTGACGAGGTGGTTGATCCGGCGGTGATGGATCGGCTCGAGGTGGAGGCGATGCCCTACGTGGCCGCGTCCGACGTCGGGCGGGATGAGTACGACGGGCGGTTCACCCGGCGCACCGGTGCGCTGGTGGCCCGCTGCCCGACAGCGAGGGAGCTGGTTATGCATCCCCTGGTGGTGGGCGCGGTGAGCAGTTTTCTCAACCATGTCAGCGCGGTTCAGCTCCACCTCACCCAGGTCATCTCGGTCGAGCCCGGTGAGACCCGCCAGAAGCTGCACCGGGATGAGATGGCGTTCGACTTCTTCTCGTTCGGGACCGACTACCACGTGCAGTGCAACACCATGTGGGCCCTCACCGACTTCACCGCCGAGAACGGGGCTACCCACATCCGGCCCGGAACCTCCGGTCTCGATGACGAGGCCGCGGCCGAGGTCGAAGATCTTCAAGCGGAGATGAGCCGGGGGAGCGTGCTGTTCTACGACGGCAAGGTGTTGCACGGCGCTGGGGCCAACACCAGCCGGAGTGTGCGGCGAGGGGTGAACATCACTTACGCGGTGGGCTGGGTGCGCCAGGAGGAGAACCAGTATCTGGCCTGTCCCCCGGAAATCGCCCGCACGCTGGACGACGATCTGCTGAGAATGATGGGCTACACCCAGGGGGCCTTCGCCCTCGGCTACGTCGGCGACCAGACCGACCCGCTGGCCGCTCTGCGGGGCGGCACCGCCAAGGCCAAGACCATCGGCAAAGTCGCCGAGCACAACGAGCACGCCGCTCGCTTCGTGGCCGACATCGCCGACGCCCCATCCCAGACGCTCTGACTGCAAGAAGCCAGCTGTAGGGTGGGGCCATGCTTCAGCTCACCAACCCGTTCCATGTTGGGGTCGTCGTCGCCGATGTCGAGGAGGCCATGGCCCAGCTAACCGACGCAAATGGGGTGTCGTGGCATTCGCCACAGGCTGTGGACCTCAACCTGCTGGTGGAGGGTGAGGTGGTGTCCACCAGCGTGCGCTTTACATACTCGGTGGAAGGTCCGTTGCAGATCGAGCTGGCCGCCGGCCCTAAAGGATCGTTCTGGGACATCGACCTCTACGGCGGGCTGAACCACCACGGCTACTGGACCGAAAACCTCGACGGCGACGTGGAGGCCCTGCGGGCCGGGGGGTGCGAGCTGATCTACGGGGGTGCCGGCGAGGATGGGAACTTGTCCGGGTTCGCTTTTCTGATGCCCAAAACGGGTCAGCGTATCGAGCTGATCGACGTGGCCATGCGTCCCGCTTTCGACCGATGGTTCGCTGGTGGGGTTTTTGGTTGATCCCGCTTGCCCGTAGCTACGCTTGGCGTGATGGCTGAAGCGACGACGGCTGGGGTGCTCGACAGGGCCCCTGCGTTCGACCGGATACCTGTCATTGATCTCGGGTTGGGCTCGGGGCCTTCGGTTTCGGGGACGCCGGGGCCGGGACCAATCAAACAACGCCGAGACCTGGCCGAGGAGCTGTGCCGGGTTTGCCATGAGGTTGGGTTCTTCCTGGTGGTGAACCACGGCGTATCCCACGGGCTGTGCGACGGCGTGTTCGACATGATGCGTCGGTTCTTTGCTCTCTCCGACGAGGAGAAAGCGCTTATCGACAAGCGGCGTTCACGCCATTTCCGGGGATGGGAACCGGTGGGGGCCGAGTACACCAACAACCGGCCCGACATCCGGGAGCAGATCGACTGGTGGACGGAGTGGCCCGCCCACTCGAAGGACATCGAGCCCTACTACCTGCGCTTGCTGGGGCCAAACCAGTGGCTTCCGGAGGACGTCCTGCCCGGTCAGCAGGAGCTGGCCACCCGATGGTTCGATGAGTTGGGAGGCTTGGCCACCCGTTTGCTGGGGGCAATCTCGCTGGGATTGGGGCTGGCTGAGGACTATCTGGAGCAGTACTTCGGGGGCCAAACCATGTCGCTGGCCAAGTTCATCCACTATCCCCCTACTCCCGATGATGGCGCCGGGGTCAACGCTCATCACGACACCGGTTTCCTGACAGTGCTGGCTCCCGGTCCCACGCCGGGATTACAGGTGCAGAACCAGGCCGGCCAATGGATCGAAGTACCCACAGTGGAGGGATCGTTCGTCATCAACCTGGGGGAGATGCTCCAGGCCATGACCGGGAACTACCTGGTGGCCACAGCTCACCGGGTTATCACCACCGAAGAGCGCTACTCGGCGGGCTACTTCCACGGCCCATCGCTGGATGCCTCCCTGACCCCGCTGCCGTTGGATCAGAGATTCGCCTCGGCGGTGGCGGCCAGCCCCCATCACAGCAGTGCAGGGTTCATGGCCAGCATCGCCGAGACAGAGGCCGGGGTTGGCGACATGTCCAGCTCCTACAGCCCCTCCACCTACGGCGAGATGCTCTGGAACTACTTCTCCCGCAGCTACCCCGACAACGTCGCCCACCACTACGGCTAAGGCCACAAGCTCAGCTCCGTTGCCTGACCGTCGGAGAATGACGCACGGCCCGGAGCGGGGTTGGGCGGCGCTCCGGGCCGTGGGTGGTGGTCGGGACCGGCGTCGATCCGGTGACCTTCCGCTTTTCAGGCGGACGCTCTGCCAACTGAGCTACCCGACCTTGATGTGTTGTGCGGTCCCGACGGGATTTGAACCCGCGACCTCCGGCTTGACAGGCCGGCGTGCACTCCAAACTGCACCACGGGACCTTGTTGTCGCTGCTCCGAAGAGCAGTTCTCGCTCCCCTATGTGTATCACCGTGCCAGTTGGCTACGCGCTGGTCGCAGCCGTGGGGAGCCCCAGAACTCTACTCGCGATCAGAGGGGTTTGAGCCACTTATTTCCGTATGGGGTGAGTCTCACGCCGCTACCTGGACTACTTGAGGTCTCTGCCGGCGGCTCATTCTCCTGTGGGCTGCGGCCCGATGGGGTAGTGGAGTGCTGGGGGAACAACAACTATGGCCAGCTCGAAGTGCCCGACGACACCTACACCACCGTGGCGGTTTTCGGCGGCCAAGCCTGCGCCGTCACGTCGGCTGGTGCCGTGAGGTGCTGGGGGAACAACGACTATGGCCAGCGTCACTGGCCCGGTGGCACCTACAACGCCGTTGCGACCGGCTGGGGATTCACCTGTGCCATTACCTCCGAGGGCACCATCGAATGCTGGGACCGGGCACCCAACCCTTCCCCCGGCATCGAATGGACCACCTTCGCCAAGGAGCAGGCCGGCTAGTCGAACGCCCTACCGATCATCCGGCTCCATCGCTATTTGACTGGTTGAAGTAGGGGTGGGTGAGTTCGATTAGGTCGGCCAGGGCTCGAGCAGTCATGGTGTGGGCTCGAGCGTTGGGGTGCAGCGCATAGTCCGGGGGTAGAGGCCCTCTCAGCCAGGTTCTGGTGCCCCTCTTGCCGCAATATTCGTGCGACCCACCGGTGCCGTAGTCCTGCAACGGATGGGCATCGCCGTTGCGCCCAAACTCCGAGGTGTGGGCGACCACCCGATGCGTGCCGGTGCGGTAGAGCTGGTACAGGTTGAGGTAGTGGACTCGAACCTCGCCCAGCTTCGCGTTGGCTCGACCGACGGCCCGCTTGAGGATGTCGTTGAAGTGCTGGGCGATGCCGTCCATCGCACTGGTGAGGGCTCGTTTTGCATTGCCGCCGATGAGCGGTACCGACATGATCGTGCATTCTCGAATCAAGCCGAACAGAAGCGAGGTCCACTCGTTGTACGGGGCGATCAGGTTGGGGTAACCCACCACGTAGAGCTGCCCGTTATCGGTGAGGGCCCTTTCGACAACGTGAACGTAGAAGTCATCGATGCCTCCCCTGATGTCGCCCTCGATCATCATGTCGCACTTGTACCGGTCCGGCTCCTGCTTGCGGTAGCGCAGCCCTGAGCAGTTCATCTGAGGGTCCAGCAGGTTGTTCAACCTCACCGCGTAGTCGGTGTCATCCAGCAACTCGACGAATCCGATGTCGTTGCCCCCGAACGACATCACCAGCACGTCGGCCCTCTTTGGGGTCTCCTGCTCGTGCCACCCCTGAACCCATAAGGCCCGCTTGGAGCCGTGGGAGTAGTCGTTGAAGTACTGCTCTACGTAGCCGCCGCTGCACGCGGTCATGGACTCACGGCTGGTGTCGATTTCCCAGCCCCTCTGCCGCAGGATGTTGGCCGCCACAGGGCCGTGGGCGCTCACGCTGCGCTTGCAGTAGCCGTCGGAGTTGCTGCCCACCTCCTTGTAGTAAGGCTCGAGCCCAAGGCCGGACGAGAATGAGTCGCCGGCCGATTGCCACACCAAGGGCTTCGGCGTTTCGGGGTCGCCGGTTCCGGTGTCACAGCCACCTGGCACTTTGTGGGTGTCAACCCCGAACAAGCACCGATAGTCGTTGAGCGCCCGCTCCTGGGCACGGATCAACCGGTTTCGCAACTCGGCATCGACCACCGGGGCCGGAGCAGGTTCGGCGGCCTGGGCCAGGGGTGCCGCCACCACAGCCGCGACCCCGGCGAAAACGGCCAGCGCTGCGATCGCTGCAATCGTGCGGGTCGGCATTGGCTAGACTCCCCCTGACGCCCCTCGTGGTCGGACTCCCATTACCAGGCTACGTCCGTGGTAGGGGTTTCCCACTTGAGGTGGTCGAAGAAGTTGCACCCCCAACGGGATTCGAACCCGTGTTACCGCCTTGAAAGGGCGGCGTCCTAGGCCGCTGGACGATGGGGGCTGGCGGCCCGTAAGGGCTCGCTTATGATAGCAGCCCAACCTGTGTGAACCGCATCAATAAACGATACGGTTACGCCAGCGACGAGAGAGAGGAGACCAAGGGTGGAGAACGAAGTCTGGCGCTGGCTGTGGACGGCTGCCGCTCTCGTTTTCGGGCTGGCCGAGATCTTCACCGCCGGGTTCTTCCTGCTGCCCTTCGCCATCGGGGCCGCCGCCGCCGCCGTGCTGGGCTGGACCGATGTCCATTTGCTGTGGCAGTGGGTTGCGTTCTTCGTCGTCACCGCCGGGAGCTTCGTCTATTTGCGCCGCTTCGTCCGGCGCCAAAACGACGCCGAGCAGCCCAGGGTCGGAGCCAACCGGCTCATTGATGCCCGGGGCATGATTATCGAGCGGGTGGACGAGGACGCCGAGACCGGCATGGTCCGGATCGAGGGAGAGCAGTGGCGGGCCGTTGCCGATGAGATCATCGAGCCCGACACCAGGGTCATGATCACCGAGATCCGGGGAACCCGCCTGGTCGTCGTCCCCATCACCAAAGAGCAAGCACCTCAAGAGGAAACAGCCGACAGTTAACCGTCCGAGAACTCAGAGACCACACAAGGTTAGGTAACAAACCATGGAAGCCATCATCATCCTTTTTGCCGTCATCGCAGTTGCATTGATCGTCATCGCCGCGCTCGGTATCCGTATCGTCCGTCCTTACGAGAGGGGCCTCATCGAGAAGCTGGGCCGCTACGAGCGGACGGTGGACTCAGGGCTGCGATGGATCCTCCCGTTCATCCAGCGAATGAGCAAGGTGGACATGAGAGAGCGGGTGATCGACGTTCCCCCCCAGGAGGTGATCACCAAGGACAACGTGGTGGTCACGGTGGATGCTGTGATCTTCTTCGAGGCCACCGATCCGGTGAAGCTCAAGTACAACGTGGGCAACTTCCAGCTCGCCGTCACCAAGCTGGCCCAGACCAACCTCCGTAACGTGGTGGGCGACCTCGACCTCGACGCCGCGCTCACCTCTCGGGAGCTCATCAACGGCAAGCTGCGCCAGATTCTCGATGACGCCACCGACAAGTGGGGGACCAGGGTGGTGCGGGTGGAAATCCAGCGCATCGAGCCACCACCCGATGTAACACAGGCCATGCACCGCCAGATGAAAGCCGAGCGGGACCGCCGGGCCATCGTCACCGAGGCCGAGGGCGAAAAGCGGTCGGCCATCCTGCGTTCCGAGGGTCGAAAGGAGAGCCAGATTCTGGAGGCCGAGGGCGAGGCCGAGGCCCTCATGAGGGTTGCCGACGGGGAGCGCTATCAGATCGAGATGGTGGCCGAGGGTGAAGCCACCGCCATCGAGCGGGTGTTCGGAGCGATCCACACCGGCGACCCCACCCCCGACCTGATCGCTATCCGCTACCTCGAAGCGCTGAAGGACGTATCCGACGGCCAAGCCACCAAGATCTTCCTTCCCCTCGACACCAGTGGTCTTACCAACGCGGTGGCCTCCCTCTCGGAGATCGCCCGGGCGGGCCAGGGCCAACCTGCTTCCGACCCTGAACCGGAGTAGCCGGAACCGAGGCTCCTAAGACCTGGAGCCCCTACAGCGTGGAGGTTGACGCCTCCACTAGGTGTTCCAGCAGCCAGCCCAGATACCAATAGGCCGATCGGGCCACCGATTCCGGGTCGTCCTCGGCCTGGTCGTCGAACTCGAAATCGTCGTCCTCGGTGATGTTGAGGCGAGTGCCCAGCACCAGGCGCATGTCGTTGACCGCGCCAGTCCACGCTGCGAGCTGCTCCTGGTCGATAACCGTGGCCTCCGACAACTCGGTCACCATGTCGAACCGGTCGAGGCGGGCCGAAACCAGATCCTCTCGCACCATCTGCTGATACTCGACCTCGGCGAATATGTCGTCGGGCCGGGCGGTGGGGAACAGCCTGGCCAGCATCTCGTCGTCTGGGTCATCGTCCACCAACCATCGCAGCTCGGGGATGATGGTGGTGATAAGCGCCCGTTCTTGCTCATCCAGGTTCAAGCTGAACGTCCCGTCCTCGTTGGCGACCACTGGTTGCTGAGACACCATCAGTCGTCGTGCTCCATCGTCGCCCACAGACCGTGGTCGTGCAGCCGGAAGACATCCAACTCCGCTTTCTCCCGGGGACCGTCGGAAACCACCGCCCGGCCCTTGTGGTGGACATCGAGCATGAGCTTGGTGGCCTTCTCCTTGCTGTAGCCGAACAGCTTCTGGAACACGAATGTGACATACGACATCAAGTTGATGGGGTCGTTCCACACGATCACCTTCCACGGCCGGTCGGGACGGGAATCGGCGTCGTAGGTCGGCCCCACCACCTCTGCCGGAGCAACCTCAACGGGGGCCGGCGGGGTCACGCCGCCGCCACCTCCACCGAACCGGGAACCTGTCGAGCCATCAGCGGGCCCCTTACGTTGAGCCAGAAAAACACCGTGGCAATCCACAGTAGGGCGGCACCGGCGATGTGCGCGCCCACCAGCAGAACCGGCACCCCGGTGAAGTACTGCACATACCCGATGAACCCCTGAGCCAGGGCCACACCAAACACGGTCCGTGCCCAGAACTGGGCCTGTTCTGGGGCTCCACGCCGGCGCAGCCACCACACCGTCGCGGCCAGCGCCAACAGCAGCACCACCACCGTGGACCCATGGATCTGGGCCACATCCCTAACCGCCACGTCGATCCGCTCGGCATCCTCGTCGCCGCCGTGCGGCCCGGCTCCGGTCACGATCGTGCCGGTCACGATCACCACCGATGTGAGGACGGCCAACCCGGTCCCCACCCGGTGAGGGCTGGGCCTGACCAACTCACCACGGCTCTCGTCCTCTGAGGCTCGCCCGTAAAGAACCACCGCATTCCACAGCAGCACCATCGACAGCAGGAAGTGGCCGATCACCAGCCACGGGGGCAGCTCGAACAGCACGACAAGGCCGCCCAGCAGGATCTGAGCCAGCACCCCCACAACCAGCCCCCACGACAGCCACACCAGGTCGCTTCGCCGGGGAACCCGCCAGTGGGAGCCCAAAATAGCGGCGATAACCACAGCCGACACCAGACCGGTGATGAGCCGGTTGATGAACTCGATCATGGCGTGGGTTTCCAGCGGAGCCACGAGCTGGTCGTTCTCGCACGCCGGCCAGTCGGAACAACCCAAGCCGGAGCCGGTGAGCCGGACCGCGCCACCGCTCACGATTATCAAAGCCAGAAGAGCCAGCGCTCCCAGCGTGATCTTTCGGTAAGTGGAAGGGGAAACCCGAGGCCGGATCACGCTTCGGATTCTACGGGCCACCTGAGACGGATAAAGAGCCTGGCATCCGCAGACCCACAGGGAGTGCGAGATTCCTTGGCCTGCCCAGCGCCGAAACCGTACTCTGGGCCGGTCATGGCTGTTACCCGCCTGTCTCCCCGCCGTCGAACCCGCACCGCACGGGCCTACGCATCGCTCACCAAGCCCCGCATCATCGAGTTGCTGCTCATCACCACCGTTCCCACCATGGTGGTGGCCGAACGGGGCATTCCCTCGGTGTGGCTGATGGTGGCCACCGTGGTGGGTGGCACGCTGGCAGCCGGCGGAGCCAACGCCATCAACATGTACGTCGACCGCGACATCGACCGGCTCATGGAACGCACCCGGAACCGTCCCCTGGTCACCGGGGAGATCGTCCCCCACCGGGCGCTGGTGTTCGCCATCACGCTGGAGGTGCTGGCTTTCGCCTGGCTGTGGGTGTTTGTGAACCTGCTCAGCGCGGTGCTGGCCCTGTCGGCCACAGCGTTCTACGTGTTCGTGTACACGCTGTGGCTCAAACGCACCTCAACCCGCAACATCATCATCGGCGGGGCGGCCGGAGCGGTGCCTGTTCTGGTGGGTTGGGCCGCAGTCACTAACAGCCTGGACTGGGCCCCGCTGGTGCTGTTCGGGCTCATCTTCTACTGGACCCCGCCCCACTTCTGGGCTCTTGCCATCCGCTACCGCGACGACTACCAAGCCGCCGACGTACCCATGCTCCCGGCAGTGGCCGGCATCCGCACCACTGCGGTTCGGATCATGGGCTACACCGTGGTGCTGTGGGCCCTATCGGTGCTGTTCGGCGCGGTGGGCGAGATGGGGCTGGTGTACCTCATCAGCGCCGTCGTGCTCGGTGCCGGGTTCATGCTGTTGGCCGTGCAGGTGTGGCGCACCCAGACGACCTCCTCGGCCATGAAGCTGTTCTCTTACTCCATCACCTACATCACCCTGTTGTTCTCGGCGATGGTGGTCGACCAGGTGGCCCGCACCGGAGTGTGAAGGGAACGGCGATGCTGTTTGCTCCGACGTTTGATGCCGATTGCCGCCGATGGTCGGTGCGCGTTGGGCAGAGTTGTTTGATGCGAAATACGGCTGGGGCGGTGTGTAGAGTTTCGTCGCACCCCCGCCTTCTTGGAGCGCGATGACCCTCACCGACACGAGGCCAGAACAAGAAGCGGTCGCGGCAGGCGACGACTCCGGGCCGGCGACCCAGTCGTCGGCCGATCAGTGGACCCCGCCCACCGGTTTGGCAGGCATCCTCAGCACCGGCGACCACCGGGTGATCGGTCGGTTGTACGTGATCTTCGCCCTGGTGCTGTCGGGCCTGGCTCTCACCCTCGGAGTGTTGCTGGGCATCGAGCAAGCCGACATCGACGGGGGCTTCGGAGTTTTCGGCCAGGCCAACGAGGTCTTCCAGGTATTCGGCCTGTACCGCACCACCCTGATCCTCTGCGGGCTGGTGCCCTTATTCCTGGGACTGGCCACCGTGGTCGTCCCCCGCCAGCTCGGCGCTTCCTCGGTCGCCTTCCCCCGTGCGGCGGCGGCGGCGTTTTGGACCTGGCTGGTCGGCGCGGTCACCCACATAGTCGCCACCTTCTCCTACGGCGGTCTCGGTTCGCTCGACGCCGGAGCTGCCCGAGGCCAGTCGGTCGAACTCACAGTGCTCTCGCTGGGCGTAATCGGGCTGGCCCTTCTGGCCGGAGCCGGGGTCATCTTCGTCACCCTGGTGACCCAGCGCCCCGCCGGGATGGACCTACTGCAAGTGCCGGCGTTCTCGTGGTCGATGCTGGTGGCCACCGGAGTTTGGCTGTTCTCGCTGCCGGTGTTGCTGGCCAACCTGGTCATCTCCTGGGTGGACATGCGGGGGGCCGACGCCCTCAAGTTCGGGACCGGAGAAGGCGTCTACGAGCAGGTCGCCTGGGCGTTCGACGCCCCTCAGGTGTACGCCTGGGTCATCCCCCTCCTCGGCATAGTGGCCGAGGTGTTCACCGCCGCTCACCGCAGCCGTCCCCAGATGTTCGAGCCCATGGCCACAATCATCGGCATCTTCGGGTTCCTCTCCTTCGGGGCCTGGGCCCAGAGCTTCTTCGACAGCGCCGACCCCACGGCCGCCGATGCCCACGTCGTCACCAACGAGGTCGTGTTCACCTCCTTCGCCCTGGCCATCGCAGTGGCAACCCTGGCGTTCAGCGGATGGCTGGCGTTCAACGCGTTCACCGCCGGGCAGCGTCCCCAGGTCACCCCCCAGTTCGCATTGGTGGTGGCCTCCGGGGCTCTGTTGACCGCCGCAGTTGTTGCCGGGGTGCTGCGGGTGGCCGAACCGGCGCTGGGCGTGTTGCGGGAGTTCGACGACGACCTCTGGCGGGGATTCTTCGATGCCATGGACGATCTTGAAGGCTCCACCCTGGTCAACGGGATCATGAACTTCGCCGTGCTGGGTGGGATCCTGGCCGCGGTGGGGGGCCTCTACCACTGGGGACCGCGGCTGATCGGCCGGCCCCTCAGCGTCTCGCTCGGGTTCCTCTCGGTGCTGCCACTGGTCGGGGGGGCGATTCTGATGGGGGCAACCGACGTGCTGGCCGGGTTCTTCGATCAACCGGCCCGGCCCTTCGCCGTCGGCAACCCGCCCTACTCGCCCGGACGGTTCGACCAGATCGACTCCCTCGGTTTCGTCGAGTTCCTGAACGTGATCGGCCTCATAGGCGCCATCGGGGTTCTGGCCGGACTGGCGCTGGTGGCGCTGAACGTGGCCAAGAGCCTCAACCAGCCCGCCATGGCCGAGGCCGATCTGGTGGATGCCAACCAGGGAGAGGGAGAGGAAGTCTGATGGCCGACATTCCCATCGGGACCCCCCTCGCCGCTCCGCTGCCCCGCCCCCGCACCCTGCTCGTGGGCACCGTGTTCGGTACCGCCGCCTCACTCATGTACTTCGCCGCCCTCTTGGGCGTGTACCTGAAGGAGCGGGCCGACGCCCTGGCCGGCGGTGGGGAGTGGATTCCCTCCGGCGCCAACATCCAGCTAACCCAGCCCACGGTGGCGGCCTGGACCATGCTCATGTCGGTGGTCACCATGCAGTGGGCTGTGTACTCCATCGCCCGAGACGACCGCCCCCACGCTGTCATAGCCATCGCCGTGACCACGCTGTTCGGCCTGGCAGTGATCATCCAGACCTCGTTCCAGTACACCGAGATGGGTTTGGCCGCCGACGAGTCGATTGCGGCCGTGCTGATCTACACCATTTCCGGGTCCCATCTGGCCATGGTCACCATCGGCCTTGTGTTCCTGCTCCTCATGACGTTCCGAGCGTTGGCCGGCCAGCACCTCAGTCGCCATACCGACGGTTTCGTGGCCGCTTCCATCTACTGGTACGCCGTTGTATTCGTCTATGTCGTCATCTGGACGGCGATCTTCGTGCTGAAGTAGGTCTCAAGTGTTCGCCGCTGTTGTATTCGTCTATGTCGTCATCGGGGCGACGATCCTTGTGCTGAAGTAGGCCCGAAGTGTTCACCCCCGGCTTTCGATTGTTCTTCGGCTTTGCCGCCGCCGCGGTAGCCGCCGCCGCCATCTACGGCGTGGCCAGCGGCAGTGGCGGAGAGACGGAGTACTTCGCGGTCCTCAACGTCGAGACCTGGGTGGGCGTGCTCAGCCTGGGCTACAAGGGCGGGATTGGCGACCATGTCGGCTACGTCGTCCTGATAGGTTTCGCGGTGCTGTCGGCGTTGGTGGCCCTGTTCCTGGTCGCCTTCCGCGACGCCGACGCCGAGTCGGTGGGCGAGCTGATGGACGACGGCCAAACTCCCGAGCCTCAGGCCGATCTGGGTGCCAACTACTGGCCCGCCGTGTCGGCGTTCGGAGTGGGGGCCATGATCGTAGGGCTGGCCACCCACGCGACCATCTTCGTGATCGGCCTGGTGATAGTGGGAGCGGCCATCTTCGAATGGATGTTAGCGGCGTGGGCCGACCGGGCCACCGTCGACCCGGTGGTCAACCGCAAGCTCCGCAACCGCATCATGGGCCCGGTGGAGTATCCGATCTCCGCCGCTCTCGGCGTGGCGGTGCTGGTGCTGGCCCTGTCCCGGGTGCTGCTCACCGTCTCGGAGTTCAGCGCGGTGATTGTGGCCGGGGTGGTGGCCACGGTGATCTTCTTCATAGCGGTAGTGTTCGCCGTCGTCCCCCGGATCAGCCGGTCGGTGATTGCCGGCACGGTGGCGGTGATTTGCGTTGGGGTGCTGGTGGCCGGTGTTATCACCGCCGCGATGGGTTCTCGCGACTTCCACCACCACGAGCCGTCCTCCGAGCATGGACACTCAGACGACCACCACGGGGAGACCGAGTGATGAACCTGCCATGCCTCCACCAAGGAGCGGTTGCCGGTGAGTAGCGGGCTCAGGAAGCTCGTCTGGCTGTCCAGCCTGCTGGTGACAGGCGGCACCATCGCCCTGATCGTGGTGAGCATCGTGGTCACCGACGAGCACCCGCTGTCCACCCTTTCGCCGGTGGGCCGTCAGGGGCGCGACATCGCCACCCTCATCAACCCCATCTTCATCGTGGCCGGTGTGGTGTTCTTCCTGGTGCAGGGGGCGGTGCTGGCCCTGTGGTGGCGCTACCGGGTGTCCGGTTCCGACACCGGCGATGGCGAGCACGGCTACTACGACGACGACGAGTTCCCCGAGCAGGTTCACGGCAACAACCGCGTGGAAGTGGCCTGGACCATCGTGCCCACCATCCTTCTGGCCGTGATCTCGGTGTTCACACTGATCGCTCTGTTCGCCCTCGATGATGTGGAGGCCTCCGAGGAGGACTTGGTGGTGACGGTCATCGGCCAGCAGTGGTGGTGGGAGTACCAGTACCACCTGGACGGCGACACCACCACCGTTCCCGATTTCGTGACCGCCAACGAGCTGGTCATACCGGTTGGGGTGGACGTGCCTCTAGAGATCAAGTCCCGCGACGTGATCCACGCGTTCTGGATACCCAAGCTCAACGGCAAGAAGGACGCAGTACCGGGCCGCAGCCACGACTGGGTGATTCAAGCCGACGAGCCCGGCCGCTTTCGTGGGCAATGCACCGAGTTCTGCGGCCTGTCCCATGGTTACATGAAGATGGTGGCCGTGGCCCTTCCATCGGCCGAGTTCGCGGCATGGAGAGACAACCAGCTCACCCCGGCCGATGTCCCAGCTGAGGGCACCGCGGCGGCCGAGGGATGGTCAACCTTCAGCCAGCAGTGTGCGAGCTGCCACGTGGTCAACGGGCTCACCTCGGCAGCCAACAGGGGGGGTGCCGCCGACGCGCCACCCGACGGCTGGGACATCTACGGTGAGTTCCTCGGCGGCGATGCGGGTGCCTATCTGGACACCGACACGCTGACCGCCGGCGCCGCTCCCAACCTCACCCACCTGATGACCAGGGGCACCTTCGCCGGATCGACGTTCGACCTCTACCTGGGAGCGGGCGACCACATCCCCTACCTCGATCTGCCCACCGCCGGAATACTCAACCGGGCCGAACTGGAAGCCTGGATATTCAACGCCCCCGAGCGCAAGCCGGCCGACGCCAACGACCTCCGGGGCATGACCCCCCAAACCAACCTGAGCCCCGAAGACCTCGACAACGTCGTGGCCTTCCTGTCCACTCTCGACTGAATGTGATTGTGTCGATGACTGCTGCCGCCCTACTGCTGATCGCTGATTGCGAGGGTCGATGACCATCACCGAACGGCCGACCCCCGGCACCGAAGCGACCCTGGCCCTGCCCGCCGGCCCGCTGGTGACCCAACGCCCCCTCGGGGTGTTCACCCGGCCTCAGGGAAGCGAGGGCTGGCGAAGCTGGCTGTTCACCGTCGACCACAAGCGCATCGGCATTATGTACGGCGCGGCGGCTCTGTTCTTCTTCCTTGTGGGCGGGGCCGAGGCCCTGTTCATCCGCCTCCAGTTGGCCACCCCCAACGGTTCGGTCATCGGAGCGGGAACCTACAACGGCGTGTTCACCATGCACGGCGTGACCATGGTGTTCCTGGTCATCATGCCCATGGCTGCCGCCTTCGCCAACTACCTGCTCCCCCTGCAAGTGGGGGCCCGGGACGTGGCCTTCCCCCGTCTCAACGCCTTCAGCTTCTGGTGTTTTCTGGCCGGCGGTCTGTTGCTCACCTCGTCGATATTCATCGGCGGCTGGTTCCAGAACGTCCCAGACGGCGGCTGGTTCAACTACGCCCCCAACAGCGGGCTGCTGTTCTCCCCATCCAAGGGCATCGACTTCTACGCCGTGGGATTGCAGATAACCGGTATTGCCTCGCTGGTCAGCGCCATAAACCTCATTGTCACCGTGCTGAACATGCGAACTCCGGGCATGAGCTTCTTCCGAATGCCGGTGCTCACCTGGATGCTGCTGGTTACGCAGTTCCTTTTGTTGTTCGCCATCCCGGTGATCACCGTGGCCCTGTTCCTGTTGATGTTCGACCGGCTGTGGGACGCCAACTTCTTCAACGTGGCCGCCGGCGCCGACCCTCTGCTGTGGCAGCACCTGTTCTGGATATTCGGCCATCCCGAGGTGTACATCCTGATCCTGCCCTCATTCGGGATCGTGTCGGAGATCATCCCCACCTTCTCCCGCAAGCCCATCTTCGGGTACCACTTCATGGTCGCCTCCGGCATAGCCATCGGTTTCATGGGATGGGGAGTGTGGGCCCACCACATGTTCACCTCCGGTCTGGGCCCGCTGTCGGTGGCCGCTTTCTCGGTGTCCACCATGTTCATCGCCGTTCCCACAGGGGTGAAGATCCTGAACTGGCTGGCCACCATGTACCGGGGACGGCTGCGATTTACCACCCCGATGCTGTACGCCGTGGGCGTGGTGTCGATGTTCACCATCGGCGGGCTGTCGGGGGTTACCCACTCCATCGCCCCGTCCGATACCCAGCAAACCGACACCTATTACATCGTGGCCCACTTCCACTACGTGATATTCGGTGGGGCCCTCCTCGGTTTGTTCGGCGGCTTCTACTTCTGGTGGCCCAAGGCGTTCGGCTACAAGCTCAACGAGGCGTGGGGCAAGGCCAGCTTCTGGGTCATGCTCATCGGGTTCAACTTCACGTTCGGCCCCATGCACATCCTCGGCTTGCAGGGCATGTCCCGGCGCATTGCCACCTACCGGGCCGACGAGGGTTTCGCCTTGTGGAACATGGTGGCCACCATCGGGGCGTTCGTGATCGCCATCGGGGTGCTCATGTTCATCTGGAACGTGTACGCCAGCAGTCGGGATTGGCGGAGAGCGGGACGGCCCGATGTGGGCCCCGACCCCTGGGACGCCAGGGGCTTGGAGTGGATGACCGCATCGCCGGTGCCCGAGCACAACTTCGACGAGGACATCGTGGTCGAACGCCAGGACGAGTTCTGGCACCGCAAGTACGGGATGGATGAGAACGGTCGGGTGGTTCGAACCGCTGCCACCGAGGACATCGCCCACGACGGCAGCAACACCAACGTGCATCTGCCGTCCCCGTCCTACTGGCCCATCATTCTGGGCGGAGGACTGCTGCTGCTGGGCTACGGACTCATCTTCAACCTGTGGTTGGCCGCTGCCGGCGTGGCCCTGGTGGTGGCGTCCATGTACGGGTGGATTCTGGAACCCGCCGACGACCCCGATGCCGGCGGGCACCACGATGATCACGACGACCACGGAGGGGACGACCACGGCGACCCCGGCACCAACGGCGGTCCCAGTGGCAACGGCGACCACGCTGCCGCCGAGTCGTCAACCGAGATCGAGGAGGCAGTGACCGTTGGCTGACACCATGACTGCCGAGCAGGAGACCGAAGAGGCTGTGGCCCACGACCACAGCCCCCAGCATCACACCAGCACCGGCATCTCCAACGAGAAGCTGGCCATGTGGGTATTCCTCGGGTCGGAGTGCCTGCTGTTCGGCGGGCTGATCTCCACCTATATGTTCTACAAGGGGCGTATCGGTCCCGATGATGTCGGCCCCGAGGTGTTCGACATCCCGTTCACGTCGGTCAGCTCGTTCGTGCTGCTCATGAGCTCGCTGACCATGGTGTTCGCGGTGTCGGCCATCGCCCGGGGCGACCTGCGGGGGAACCGCATCTGGCTGGCCACCACAGCGGCGCTGGGTGCCACCTTTGTGGCCGGGCAGGTGTACGAGTTCACCGCCTTCTACAGCGAGGGTCTGGGGTTCACCACCAATCTGTTTGGCTCCTCGTTCTACGCGCTAACCGGGTTCCACGGCGCTCACGTCACCATCGGCATCATCATGTTGATGTCGCTTTTGGTGATGTCGTTTCGGGGCAAACTCACCCAGCAGCGGGCCGAAACCGTGGAAATCATCGGCCTGTACTGGC
This sequence comes from Acidimicrobiales bacterium, assembly GCA_965200775.1. Taxonomy (GTDB): domain Bacteria; phylum Actinomycetota; class Acidimicrobiia; order Acidimicrobiales; family Bin134; genus Poriferisocius. The sequence goes on from OZ241383.1 coordinate 17,391, forward strand.
ACTTCGTCGATATCGTCTGGATCGTGATCTTCACGATCGTTTACCTCTTCCCGCAGTAGGACCCGCCATGGCCACCGTCACCCCCGAATCGCCCGACGCGGCGCAAACCCCCTCCGGCGACCACGCGCCCGACACCGGCCACGGTTCCGACACCGGCCATGCTCATCCCACCGACTGGCTCTACATCAAGGTGGCCATCGCCCTGGCCCTGCTCACCGCGTTCGAGGTGTTCACCTACTTCGAGTCGCTTCATGGGTGGGGCGACACCGCCATCATCGTGATGCTGGTGGTGATGATGCTGGTGAAGTTCTTCCTCGTGGTGGCGTTCTTCATGCACCTCAAATTCGACGCCCCGATCTTCTGGCGATTGTTCGTTTTCGGGTTGATACTGGCCATGGCGGTGTACATGGTCATGCTCACCGCGTTCCGCTTCTGGTAGAGGTCAGTGGCTTTCGCCGCCGACACCGACATCTGGCGGTACCAGCCCCATATCGAGGTCTGGCTCATTCTGGGGGCCGGGATCGTCATGGCCTGGTACGCCGCCCGGGTGATCGCTCCCAAAGCCGCTCCCCCCGGAGAGCCCCCGTTCACCCGGCGCCACGGCACGGCGTTCGCCGCGGCCATGATCCTGCTGTGGGTGGCCAGCGACTGGCCCATGCACGACATCTCCGAGGAGTACCTGTACTCCGTCCACATGATCCAGCACCTTCTCATCACCTTCCTGGTGCCCCCGCTGATCCTGGCCGCCATCCCCGAATGGCTGGCCCGGTTGCTGGTGAGCGGCGACGGGAGCGCCGGGGTGTGGATCCGCAGGGTGTCCCGGCCGGTGGCCGCCGGAGTCATGTTCAACTTCATGGTGGCGGTGAGCCACATTCCCTGGGTGGTGAACACCTCGGTGGAAAGCGGGGCGCTGCACTACTTCGTGCATCTTTTGCTGGTGGCCACCGCTCTGGTGATGTGGATGCCGGTGTGCGGCCCGATTCCCGAGCTGCGCATGGGTGATCCGGGCCGGATGATCTACCTGTTCACCATGTCGGTGCTGCCCACCGTTCCCGGTGCGTTCCTGACCTTCGCCCAGGACCCCGTTTACACCGCTTACGACCACCAGGTCCGCCTGTGGGGCATCGGTGTGCAGGCCGACCAGCAGGCCGCCGGCCTCATCATGAAACTGGCCGGGGGCATGTACCTCTGGGGGTGGATCGGGGTGCTGTTCTTCCGCTGGGCCACCGTCCAGCAGCGGGCCGACACTCAGATGCGCTTGGTCACCGCCGTCCCGTCGAGGCTCGTGGCGCCCGGAACCCGGGTTCCTGCCACGTCGTCGGCCAACGGTTCGTCCTCCAACGGCGCCCGATGATCGACCTGCGCCTCGTGCGCACCGACCTCGACTCGGTGCAGGCTGCCCTGGCCCGCAGGGGCATCGACCTGTCGGAACTGGATCAGGTTGTGGCCCTCGATCAGCGCCACCGCAGCCTGATCACCGAACGGGATGCGGTCCGCCACCAGGTCAAGGAGCTGTCGCAGCAGGTAGGAAGGCTCAAGCGTGATGGTCAACACGCCGACGCAGACGCCGCGGCCACCCAGAGCCGCGAGCTGGGTGCCCGGGAGAAATCGCTGGCCGCCGACGCAGACGCCGTTGCCGACGAGATGCATCAGCTCCTGTTGCACATCCCCAACCTGCCGGCGCCTGACGCGCCCGACGGCCCCGACGACACCGCCAACCCGATCCTGAGGGTGGAGAACTTCGACCCCGATGCCTACGGCGAGCACCAGCGGGTACCCCACTGGGAGTTCGCCGTCGAGGCCGGCTGGTTGGACATGGAGCGGGCCGCCAAGCTGTCGGGCTCGATGTTCGCCATGCTCCGGGGCCCGGGAGCGGCCCTGGCCCGGGCGCTCATCCAGTTCGGGCTCAACCGCAACGCCGACCGCTACGAGGAGATCAGGCCGCCCTCGCTGGTCCGCAGCCAGATCATGGTGAGCACCGGTCAGCTTCCCAAGTTCGCCGACGACGCCTACTTCCTCGAACGGGACGACCTGTGGGCGATCCCCACCGCCGAGGCCCCGCTCACGTCGCTGGCCTCCGGCGAGATCCTCGACGAAGCCGACCTGCCCATGAGGATGATGGCCCATACGTCCTGCTACCGGCGGGAGGCCGGCGCAGCGGGCCGAGACACCCGTGGCCTGCTGCGGGTCCACGAGTTCGACAAGGTGGAGGTGCTGGCCTACGCCACACCCGAGCAGGCCCCCGAGGTTCACGCCGAGATCCTGGAGCGGGCCGAGTCGGCCATCGCCGAGTTGGGCTTGGCCTACCGCATCGTGGACATCTGTGCCGGGGACCTGGGCCAGGCTCACCACCGGTCATGGGATGTGGAGGTGTACGCCCCCGGCGCCGATCAGTGGCTGGAGGTGTCGTCGGTGTCGTGGTATTCCGACTACCAGGCCCGCCGAGCCGACCTTCGCTACCGGCCCGAGGGGGGCAAGGGCACCCGCATCCTCCACACCCTCAACGGTTCGGCTCTGGCCGTGCCCCGGGTGTGGGCAGCGCTGGTGGAAACCTGCCGCCAACCCGACGGGTCGGTGGTCGTTCCCGAGGTTCTGCGCCCCTACCTCGGCCGGGACGTTCTGTAGGGTCCGCCTGCCTGCCGGGCCTGAGACGGCTGCCCTATTGCCCCCCGGCCCCGAAGAGGCTGGGCCCACCGCGGGGTCGCAACTGCACCCACAACACCGTCGCCACGATCAGCGCCAGCAAAACCTCCCAGAACACCGGCCACCGGGCGGGATCGGTGAACCAGTGGCCCACCCGCTCGGGGATGTCGGCGCTGGTCCGCAGCATCGGCAGCACCAGCAGGTCGCCCCGGTAGGTGACCACCTCGGCCACCGCGTACCCTGCGGCCACCACCGACGAGGCCAAGACAAGCCACGGTCGGGGGAGGCTGTGGCGAAACGCCCAGAGCAGCAGGGCCAGCAGCACGATGCCGGTGGCCAGGCCGAACCGGTTGCCTCCCACATCGACGATCCAGTTCTCCAGGCGGGTGGACACCCGGTTCGAGGCCTCCACGAACGGGTTGTTGGCCTCGAAATCGTTGCGCAGCAGAACCTGAACCTCCCACCAGCCGTAGAACCCCAGCACCACACCGGCCACAATCAAGAAGCCCCCCGAGATCCGGTTGATGTGGGGCAGGAGGCGACGCATGTTGGCCGTCACCCCGGAACGCCCCATGGCTACCGCCAGGGTCAGCCCCGTGATCACCAGCCCCATCCCCAGGGCGTAGGCCAGGAACCTCATGGTGCCCTCGAACCAGCCGTCGGCGCTGAAAGAGCCGCTGACGCTGCCGAAGAACACCGGGCTGGCACACCCCAGCGAGACCACCGCGTAGGACACCCCGAACAGGAAGATGGAGATCAAACTCTGGCTGTCGCCCCCCTTGGACAGGCGGGGCACCGAGATCTTGGGCTCGAATCCGGCCAGCATGGCAATGCCCAGCACCACCATGAGGCCGCTGATCACCAGGGTGATCCACGGGCCGCGTTGGGTGATGGTCGAAGTGGATATCAGCGACGAGGTGAGCGCGCCGATGATCCCGAAGAAGGCCACGAACCCGCTTGTGAGGGTGAGGCCCACGATCAGGCCCCGGAACACGTTCCGAGCGGTGTCGGTGGTGTCGTCGCTCCGGTTGACGCCCACGAAGTAGGCCAGGTACGCCGGGAGCATGGCGAAGCCGCACGGGTTCATCGCTGCCACCAGACCAGCGCCGAACGGTACGGCAAGATCGAGATCGAACATCCCCTCAGCCTATTGATTGAGCTCAACCGGGAGGGGAGCTAGGGGTTTGACCATGCCTGGCCGGGCATCCCGACTGTGAGCAGCAGGGCCGTTAGGGCTTCAGGTGGGTGTCGATGTGTCGGTTGATCTGTAAGGCGGTCAGCCCGCCGGTGTGCTGGTAGCGCACCTCGCCGCTTGGGGCTATGAACAAGGTGGTGGGCATACCGAGAATCTCGAACCCGTTTCCGATGGCGGCTTGCGGATCCAGGCCGGTGGGGTAGGTCACCCCGGTGTCGGCCACGATCTCCCTGGCCCGGGTTCTGGTGTCGTTGGCAGCGAGGCCGACGAATGCGATGTCGGGACGCTGCTGATGTACCGCTTCCAGTGCCGGCATTTCGGCTTTGCAAGGCGTACACCACGACGCGAAGAAGTTGAGCACAACGGGACGATCGAGGAACGCTTCCACCGAGGTGGTGCCCCCGCCGAGAAGTTCAAACTCGATCGCTTCGGCCTGGACATCGTCGCCGGCCCCTGATTCACAGGAGCCGGCGACGACGACGGTCAAGGCGGCGGCCATCAGCCATGCGGCGCTTCGCACCGCCCGGCGACGCCGCCCGGCCATCAGGCCGAGCGGAGCCGCTCGCGCAGATGTTCGGGCACTGGCACGTGGAGGAACTCGTCCTCCGGACGGGGCACCTTGGCCGGACGTCCCCGACGCCGCTTGCTGGTCAGCACCTTTCCATTGCGGAAAAGCTGGCCTCCCCAGACTCCCCAGGGCTCGCGGCGAGCGATCGCCCCCTCCAGGCACGGAACCATCACCGGGCACTCGGCGCAGATGGCTTTGGCCTGGGAGATGTGCTGGAGTTCGTCGGAGAAGAAGATCTCCCCGAGCGAGGCGTCGTCGGTGCGGCAGGCGGCATCGTGACGCCAGGGTGCATTTTCAAAGAGCAGCGCCTCCATGGTTCTCCTTTCGGGGGTCTTGGGCTTGGGCAGTGGTTGAGGGTGGACAGAAACTGAAAAGGCCGCCGGATTTTTCCGGCGGCCTCGGGAGTGTTTGATCCTCTGTAGTCGTTCCCTACGTGGATCCTCCCTGAGGCCCGGTGCCGGTGGTCTTGTGACCGAACACACACGGCATGGGGTTGGCCAGCCAGTAATCCTGGTGAATACCGGCTGATTCAGCCATCGATACGAGCGCGTTACGGCTTTGGCAGCCGCGTGCGACGAATGTCTGGCTGAACATGTACACCACTCAACAGTCTATTGGGCACGGTGTCAACTTATTTCGGTGATTTCTTCCTATGCCGCTGATGGCTGCTTCACCTCGAACGTAACCAGGCCCTCGGGGGTGGCGCCCTGGCTGGCTTCGCCGATCACCCGGAGATGCACGAGGTGGGCGAAGGTTTCGCTGGCCGCCATGTCCCCCCAGGCTCGCTCGCTGAACAAGATCCTCATGTAGTCCTCCACCGTGGCGCAGCCCAGCTTCTCGCCGGCTTGGCGAAGCACGTCGAGGCGCTCGTGGTGGTGAACGCAGATGTCGTCGGCCCGGCCTCCGATGTCGCTGAACGGATGCCCGTGAGCGGGCAGGGCGAGGGTGGCGCCCTCCAGGGTGTTCATCCGTTCCAGGGAGTCGAAGAAGTCGGCCAGCGAGTCGTTGGTGTTGGTGCGCCCGGCTATGTGGGGTGTGATGGTGGGTAGCACGTGGTCGCCGGTGAACACGGCACCGTGTTCCGGGTCAAACAGGCAGAGGTGATCGCCGGTGTGGCCGGGGGTGTGCAACGCCACCCACTCACGGCGGGCCAGGCTGATGACCTGGCTGTCCACCACCTTCACGGTGGGGCTGGGGGTTCGGAACCAGCGGGCGTTGAAGTTGCCCATCTTGCGGAACCGTTGAATCTGCTCCCGGCGGGGCGGTGTCCTCTTGGTGCCCCACGGGGTGGGGGTGGAGAAGCTCTTTTCGATGCGGGTCAGGATCTCGTCTTCGGAGGCGGCGCCCTCGGTGTCGTGGGTTTCCTCCGCCTCGTTGCGGTCCCATATCGGGCTGAAGCTCTCGTGGGTCAAGATGTCGGCCCCGGATTCCTCCCGCAACCGTTCGGCTCCCCCGAAATGATCGAAGTGGGAGTGGGTGATGATTGCGGTGTGAACGTCGCCAACCTGGTAGCCGGCCCGGTTCAGCCGATCGACCAGGGCGTTCCACGAGTCGGGGCCGGGTAGTCCGGGGTCCACTACCGCAACACCCCGGTCGTCCTCCATGATGTAGCAGTTCACGTGCCCCAAACCCGGCAGATCAACCGGCAGCATGCTGCGTAGCACCCCCGGTACCACCTCGGAGACATCGACGGTGGCTGGCTCTTGCTCCTGCTTTCGAGGTCTTTCGGTCATGGGCTTGCCTCGTCCGGGATGCGGAAGAAGTTGTCCCGGAAGTGGCGAAGCTCGTTCAGGCTTTCCCAGATGTCGTCCAGGGCCCGATGCCCCTTCTTCTTCTTGGGAGCGGCGCGGTATGCGGCGGGGTGCCAACGCCGGGCCAGCTCCTTGACGGTGGAGACGTCGATGGAGCGGTAGTGGAAGAAGTTCTCCACCTCGGGAAGCTGCGCGGACAGGAAGCGGCGGTCCATGCCGATGGTGTTCCCGCACAAGGGCACGGTGCCGGGCTTGGTGATGTGCTGCTTGAGGAAGTCCAAGGTCATCTCGCCGGCTGCTTCCAGGCTGAGCGTTGATGCCTTGATTTCCTCCAGCAGCCGGCTCTTGGTGTGCATCTTCGTCACCACGTCCTCCATTGATGCCAACGCTTCCGGGGCGGCGGCGACCACAAGGTCGGGTCCCTCGGCGACAAGCTCCAGGTTGTTGTCGGTGACAAGGGTGGCGATCTCCACGATCACGTCGCAGGCCGGGTTCAAGCCCGTCATCTCCAGGTCCATCCAAGCCAACATCTGGGTTTGACCCTAGAGGTTGAGGGGCGGCAAACCTGAGTTGGCCAGGTCGGGTCGACGCTGGAGGTTGAGGGGCGGCAAACCTGAGTTGGCCAGGTCGGGTCGACGCTGGAGGTTGAGGGGCGGCAAACCTGAGTTGGCCAGGTCGGGTCGACGCTGGAGGTTGAGGGGTGGCAAACCTGGGTTGGTCGGTTTTGGGGCCGGAACAGGTAGAGAATCGGTTTGGGGGGTAGTGTCGCCGCCGTGTTGGAGATACCCATCGTTCGCAGCCGTCCTGACCTGCCGTTTCCCCGCTATGCCACAGAGGGCGACGCCGGGGCCGACCTCATCGCCAGCGAGGATGTCGAGCTGGCTCCGGGTGGGGGTCGGGGCCTGGTGCCCACAGGAACGTTCATCGCCATCCCCGAGGGGTATGCAGGGTTTGTGCAACCCCGCAGCGGGCTGGCGTTGCGCCACGGGGTGACGTGCCTGAACACCCCGGGGTTGATCGATTCGGGCTACCGGGGCGAGTTGAAGGTGTTGCTGGTGAACACCGATCCGGTCGAGCCGTTCACAGTCCGTCGTGGCGAGCGGATCGCCCAGCTCGTGTTGCAGAAGGTGGAGCGGGCCGACTTCGTGGAGGTGGAGGAACTGCCCCCATCGGCCCGGGGCACAGGCGGTTTCGGCTCCACCGGCCGGTAATGGCCGCGGGCCGGGGATCGCCCCATTAGCGCAGTTCCCCGGTTCTGCTGCTTGGGGCGCTGTGGTTCAGCTCTTCAGCGTCTTCTGTAGCCACAAGTGGTTCTTGTCCGGGTCCACCTTCCACGAGTCCACCAGCGGGCCGGCTTCCTTCTCGAACTGGTCGATCCTGCTGGGAGGGATCGGATTGTTTCCCTCTCGCCCCACTTGGGCTTCGACGCTCAGGATCCCGGCCTTGCCCTGGTAGGAGAAGGTCATCATTCCGCGGGATTGGTCGGGGTCGAGCAGCAGAACCACTGCTTGCTCGATGGCCAGACGCAGGTCGCTTGTGTCGCCGGCGGGAAACCCCAGATGGGTGGCGATGTTGACGGCAGCGGCACTGGCCATGCCGCTGTACTTGCGAGCCGCCGGTACCTCGACTCGCACATCGCCGTTCATCACTTCGAGCTTGCCACGAGTTCCGGGCCCACACCGAGAGGGTACCAACCTGGAGTGGGGGCGAAGTGCCGACCGGGCGGAGTGGTGCCAGGGGTAACCTGACCGGGTGAGACGGGTCGGCCTGATCGGGTGTGGAGCCATCGGATCCGTGGTGGCTCGGGAGCTGGAAGCGGGAGCAGTCGATGGGGTTGAACTCGCCGCCGTGCTCGACCCGGTGACGGATCATTCCTTGCGGGTGGAAGACCTGAGTGCGCTGCTGTCTCAGTCGGACGTGGTGGTGGAAGCGGCGGGCCACGGAGCATTGGCGGAGTTCGGTGTTGCGGTGCGGGAGTCGGGGACCGACCTTCTGGTGGTGAGCATCGGGGCCCTGGCCGATGAGGAGCTGGAGGCTGAGCTGCGCCGGGCCGGGGGTGGGCGCCTGTTCTTGTGTACCGGGGCCATCGGCGGGTTCGACATCCTGCGGGCCGCCATGCTTCTGGGTCCCCTGGATGAGGTGTCCATTACCAGCACCAAGCCGGCCGCCGCGCTGAGTCGTCCGTGGATGGATGAGGCGATGGTTGATGCCCTCTCGAACGGGACGGAACCGGTGACCGTGTTCGACGGCCCGGCCCGCGAGGCCTGTAGCCGATTTCCCGAATCGGCCAACGTGACGGCCACACTCTCGCTGGCCACGCTGGGCTTCGACCGGGTGCGGGTGCGGATGGTGGGCGACCCGACGGCCACCGGGGTTCGCCACTTGGTTTCGGCCCGTGGCGCTGCGGGCAACTACGAGCTGTCGTTCGAGAACGCCGCTTCCCCCGACAATCCCCGGACCAGTGCGGTGACGGCCTACTCGGTGTTGCGAGCCCTGACCGACATTCACCGCCCCCAGGTCTCGTTTCTCTGAGCCGGTCGGGCTGGGGCCCGGTCTCGTTTCTCTGAGCCGGTCGGGCTGGGGCCCGGTCTCGTTTCTCTGAGTCGGTCGGGCTGGGGCCCGGTCTCGTTTCTCCGAGTCGGTCGGGCTGGGCGCTTGTCGGGCGGTTTCTTGTAGAGGGTCATCGCGCCCTATAGGTTGAGGCGATCACGATGGTTCACCGGCCGGTGAGTCGGTGCCGACAAGGGGGTTGCCTTCATGGAGGTCTCGGATCAGTTCGTACTGAACACTTTCGCCTTCCTGGTGTGGGGAGCGCTGGTGATGTGGATGTGCGCCGGCTTCACGATGCTGGAGTCGGGCGCGGTTCGCACCAAGAACGCCTCGATGATCTGCCTGAAGAACATCGGCATCTACTCCATTGCCGGGTTGGCCTTCTACTTCATCGGCTACAACCTGATGTACGTCGATGTCGGCAACATCATCGGCTCGTTCGAGTTCCTGTACGGGCCCACGTCGGCAGAAAAGGCCCTGCTCGACGGGAACGAAGGAGCCGTCGCAGAGGTAGTGGAAAACGGCTACTCCACCATGTCCGACTGGTTCTTCCAGATGGTGTTCGTGGCTACTGCCGCTTCCATCGTGTCGGGGGCCATCGCCGAGCGGATCAAGATGTGGTCGTTCTTCCTGTTCACCCTCATCCTCACCGCGCTCATCTACCCCATCGTCGGGGCGTGGACCTGGGGCGGCGGCTGGCTCGACGAGAGAGGGTTCCAGGATTTTGCGGGATCCACCATCGTCCACGGCACCGGCGGCTGGGCAGCCCTGGCCGGGGTGATCGTGGTGGGGCCACGGTTGGGCAAGTTCCGGCGCGACGGCACCGTGAGGTCCACCCCGCCCTCCAACGTGCTGGTGGTGACGCTGGGTGTCTTCATCCTGTGGCTGGGCTGGTTCGGCTTCAACGGCGGATCGCAGCTCGCCCTCGGATCACCGCTGGACGCTGTGGCTATGTCCCATGTTTTGGTCAACACCAACCTGGCCGCCGCGGCTGGGGTTATGGCTGCCCTGGCCATCTCGAGGCCACTTCTGGGTCGTATCGACCTATTTGCCGGGCTGAACGGGGCTATCGCCGGCCTGGTGTCGATCACTGCCGGCCCCGACATCGTTGAGCATTGGTGGTCGATCATCATCGGTGCCGTTGGTGGGGTGCTGTGTACCGTGGCCATCAAGGTGATGGAACAAATCAAGCTGGACGATGTGGTAGGCGCGATTCCGGCCCACCTTGTTGCCGGGATCTGGGGAACCCTGGCCGTGACCATCGCAGCGGGCGGCCGGTTCCACATTCAGCTCCTCGGGATTGTGTCCATCGGAGCGTTTGTGTTCATCGTTTCGTTCGTGCTGTGGAAGGTGATGGACGCTGTGATGGGCCTGCGGGTATCCGAAGAGGTCGAGAAGATCGGCCAGGATGTCGGCGAACTCGGCATGGAGGCCTACCCGGAGTTCGTGCTGATGCCCGAGGACTACGGCGACTGACCCACCCGGCCCCCGCCCAAACCACGAAATCCGGAACCGCCGCCCGTCCCTACAGCGAGTGGCGGCTCCGCTTTAGCCGGTCCCACTGCCGGTCGTCTCACTTGGCCATCCTTGTACCGGGACGCCCAGAGCGCGCTGAATGAAGTGATAATAAGTTGAAAAGTGAGAAATAATGATAAAGTGAAAAGAAGTGATAGGAACGTGGCCAGGGGACATCAGGAGGAAAATGTAGCCATGGATGCCGACAACCCGTTCTTGCCCACTTTCGGGACATCGCCACCAGTATTGGCAGGTCGAGATGATGTGGTTTCAAGATTTTCTGGTTCTTTTGAGCGGGGCCCGGTGCATCCCGACTTCACAATGTTGATCACCGGAGTGCGTGGTGCCGGCAAGACCGTGTTGTTGAACGAGGCAGAGGACGCTGCGCTGCGTCTCGGTTGGCGGGTGATTTCAGTGTCGGCATCGGTTGGCGACCTGTGCCGGCAGGTCACGAACGCCGCCTTGGAGCATCTGCGAGAGGTCGAGGGCGGCAAGCCGTCAAGGCGAATTTCCTCGATGCAGGTGATGGGAGTCGGCGTGGCGTGGACGGAACAGCCGGTCACCAATGCCGGGATCCCGGTTGATATTCGCTCGGCGCTCACTTCCTTGACGGAGCAGCTGGCCGGTAACGGTATCGGTGTTCTGCTCACCGTGGACGAGCTGCAAGCAGTCGACCTCAAGGAGGCCACCGACCTGGCAGTTGCGGTGCAGCACATAGCCCGCCGCGAGCTGTTGCCTTTGGCCTTCGTCGGGGCCGCTCTTCCCGAGATCGATGAGACGCTGCTGGCTGACCGGGGCATGACCTTCTTCCAGCGATGCGCCCGAGCCCGCCTGCTTCCTCTCGGGCGCGACGACGCCAGTGCCGCCATTCACATTCCGATAGTGAACGCAGGGGGAAGCATCGACGACGATGCACTTGAACTTGCCGTCGAAGCTTCGGGCGGGCATCCGTTCACCATCCAGTTGTTGGGCTACAACACCTGGGAGATGGCAGCGCCGCACCACCGCATCACCGAGAAGCACGCACAAGCCGGCGTCCTGGAAGCCGAGCAGGTGGTGCTGGAACAGATCATCAAGCCCATTTGGAGCGGCCTGTCGTCTATGGACCGCACGTTCCTGGAGGCCATGTCGCTCGATGACACCGACTCCGACATCAACCAGATTGCCGAGAGAATCGGACGTTCTCCCAACTACTCCCAAACCTACCGGCGACGGCTCATCGACGCTGGCGTGATTGAAGCCGCGGGTCGCGGGCGGGTTCGCTTCTCCCACACCTCCCTACGCTCTTGGCTCCGCTCCCAACACTGAACCCATCATCCTGGGGTTGAGGAGCAGCCGACCTTCCTACAACTTGCTCGCATCTAACAGAGCCGCCTAGGTGACACGTATGTGGTGTCCATAGAGGTTGTTGGCACCGGGACTGGTCGTGCCGCCGGCTTGACGCCACTGACGCGGCCGTTGCTGTGCCGGCTCGGGCTCGTAGTGTGAATCGGATGGAGCTGCAACCGGAAGTGGAGCACGTCGAGCGGCGCTCGTGGTGGGCTCTGGGGGCGGCCACCGCGGCTGCGTTCCTGGTGGTGGTGGACATCTCGGTGGTCAACGTGGCCTTCCCGTCGATCCAGGAGTCGCTGAGGGCGTCGAGCGCTGCCTTGTCGTGGATAGTGAGCGGGTACTCCATCACGGTGGGATCGTTCCTTTTGCTGTCCGGGCGGTTGGCCGACCGGAAGGGTCGCCGCCGGATGTTCCATGTGGGGGTGGCGGTGTTCACCCTCGGGTCGCTGCTGTGTGGTCTCGCTCCGGTGGTGGAGGTACTGGTGGCGGCCCGGGTGGTGCAGGCCATCGGCGGTTCGCTGATAATGCCGTCGTCGTTGGCCATGGTGCTGCCCGAGTTCCCGCTGTCTCGCCGGTCGGCGGCCATCGGGGTGTGGGGAGCCATGGGGGCGCTGGGAGCGGCGTTTGGCCCGTCCATCGGAGCGCTGTTGATAAACTGCCTGGGCTGGCGGTGGATCTTCTTCATCAACCTGCCCATCGCCGCATTGGTAATGGTGGCGTCCCACCGCCTCGTGAGGGAATCACGGGATGTCACCGCCGGTGGCCGTCTCGACGTGGTGGGGGTGCCGGTGGGCACGGTGGCATTGGCGTTGTTCATGGTGGCCATCGTGCAGGGCGAGGTTTGGGGCTATGGCGACCTCCGCATCGTCGTGTTCGCCCTGGTAGGGGTGGCGCTGTTGCCCGTGTTCATCAGGCGGTCGCGGTCTCACGCCAACCCGTTGCTCGACCTGACCTTGTTCCAGCACCGAACGTTCTGGGTGGGAACTGCGTCGTTCGGCCTGTACGCGCTGGGGTTCACCTCCGGGTTCCTTATGAGTTCGTTGCTGTTGCAGCAGCTTTGGGGGTTCACGGTGCTGGAGGCCGGCTTCGGACTCACCCCAGGCCCGATCATGGCGTCGCTGCTGTCGTTCCCTGCCGGACGGCTGGCCGACCGCTGGGGCCATCGGTGGCTTCTGGTGACCGGGGTGGTGATGTGCGGGGTGTCGTACCTTCTCCTGCTGGTGCGGGTCGGGGAGCCGTCGGCCTACTTCACCGTGTTCCTACCTTCCAACATCCTTCTCGGGGTGGGCGTGGGGCTGACTGTCGCCACCTTCATCAGCGCTTCCTTGAGCGACGTGCCGCCCGCCCGTTTCGCCATCGCCAACGCAACAGTCCGCACCGTGCAGCAGGTGAGCTTCGCGCTGGGAATCTCCGTGGTGGTGGCGTTGATCGGTTCGGCACCCGCCGGCGACCTGCTCAGCGGGTTCCAGCGAGGGTGGTTCTGGGTCATTGGCGCGTACCTGTGCTCTGCAGTGCTGTGCCTGGCTGCTTTTCCCTCCGGTACCGCCGGGCGCCGGTTGCCCACATCAAGCTCAGGGTGACACGCTGGCGGCATGGCTTCCACGGAGCATAGGACGGAACATCGCAACGAACTGGGCAGTGGCGATCTGAGCATCGACGAGAAGGCGGATCTGATCGTCGGCGATGGCATGTGGACAACCAGGGGCTTCGAGCGGATCGGGATTCCGCCGGTGGGGGTCACCGACGGCCCCAACGGGGCTCGGGGGGTCGGGCTGCTGGGAACGGGCACCCCCACGGCCTGCATACCGGCCGGGGCGACGCTGGGAGCCACCTGGGACCCAGCCTTGGTTGAATCGCTGGGGCAACTTCTGGGTGAAGAGGCCAGGGCCAAGGGTTGCCGGGTGTTGCTGGCCCCCACCATCAACCTGCACCGCAACCCGCTGGGTGGGCGCAACTTCGAGTGCTACAGCGAGGACCCGATCCTGTCGGGCCGCCTCGCCGCTGCCTACGTGCGGGGTGTGCAGTCCAAAGGGGTGGCCACTACCCCGAAGCACCTGGTGGCCAACGACTCCGAGTTCGAGCGCAACACCATCGACTCCCAGGTGGACGAGCGCACCCTGCGGGAGCTGTACCTGGTGCCGTTCGAGCACGCCGTGGTGTACGGCGGCACCTGGGGGGTGATGAGCGCATACAACCGGCTGAACGGAACCTTCTGCTCGGAGAACGAATGGCTCCTGACCCAGGTGCTGCGGGAGGAATGGGGCTTCCACGGCTTCGTGGTCTCCGACTGGTTCGGTGTCCGTTCCACCGCTCCGTCGATTCGAGCCGGCCTGAGTCTGGAGATGCCCGGCCCCGGCCAGTGGTATGGCAAGGACCGGGTGAGCGAGGAGCTGGCCGCGGGGGAAATCGACGAGGCCCAACTGGACCGAATCGTCGCCGACGTGCTGGGCATGATGGAGCGCACCGGCGCCCTGGACGTGTCAGATCCCTGCCACCCCGGGCAGGAGAGCCGACTCGACCGTCCCGAAGATCGGGCGCTTATCCGGCAAGCCGCCGCTGCCGGCACCGTGTTGGTGGCCAACAACGGGGTGTTGCCTCTGGATGCCGGAGGGCTGGGGTCGCTGGCTGTGATCGGTCCCAACGCTCGCAAGGCTCAGATCATGGGAGGGGGCTCGGCCACCGTTCGGTCGTACCGGAGCGTGAGCCTGATCGACGCTCTGGCCGACGAATACGGCGATCTCGACGTTCGCTTCGCCTCGGGTTGCGACATCTCTCGCTCCCTCGTTCCGATGGCCGCCCCGGTGCTGAAGGACGGACTGCATTTGGAGTTCTACAACAGCCACGACTGGTCGGGACCGGTTGTACACACCAGCGAGTCGGCTTCGGCCGAGGTGCTGTTCTTCGGGCCGCCCGGGCCGGGAGTTGACCCCGAGGCGTTCTCGATTCGGGCGTCGGGGGTGCTGATCGCCGAGGACACAGGTGAGCACAGCCTTGGTCTGGTTCAGCTCGGCCGGTGTCGTGTTCTGCTCGACGGCGAGGTGGTGCTCGACGCAACCGAGGGGGAAATCCCTCGTGGCGACGACTTCTTCGGGATGGGCTCGGAGGTGATCTCGACATCGGTGTCGCTCACCGCGGGCCAGGAGGTTGCCGTGGCGATCGAGTACTCAAGCCGGGACAGCTTCATGATGTGCGGGGCCAGGGTGGGGCTGAAATCGCTGGTGGAGCGGGATCTGATCGGCGAGGCCGCCGAGGTTGCTGCCGCTGCCGACGTGGCCGTGGTGGTGGTGGGCACCAACGCCGACTGGGAGACCGAGGGGCGCGACCGGGACTCGTTCGACCTGCCCGGAGACCAGCCCGAGCTGATCCGGCGGGTGGCCGCGGCCAACCCCAACACCGTGGTGGTGGTGAACACCGGCGGGGCCTGCAACCTGGATTGGGCCGGCGAGGTGGCCGGGGTGCTGGTGGCCGGATTCGGAGGCCAGGAGATGGGCTACGCCGTGTCCGACGTGCTGTTTGGGCGGTCCGAACCTGGCGGACGGATGCCGATGACGGTGCCTGCCCGTTACGAGCACAACCCGGCGTACCTCAACTATCCGGGGGAGAACGGGGTGGTGCGCTACGGGGAGGGCCTGTACATCGGGCATCGCTGGTACGACGCCCGATCCATCGCCCCCGCGGTGGCCTTCGGACACGGCCTGTCCTACACCACCTTCGAGTGGTCGGAGCCCAGGGTGTCGGGAGGAGCCGACACCGGCCTGTCCGAGCCGGTGGTGGTGGAGGTGGACGTGACGAACACCGGGGTCCGAACGGGCAGCGACGTTGTGCAGCTTTACGTCGAGCCGCCGGAGTCGGTGCTGCATCGTCCGGTGCGGGAGCTCAAGGGCTTTGCCAAGGTTCATCTCGCTCCCGGCGAGCAAGCCACGGCTCGCATCGAGCTGGATCGTCGGGCCTTTGCCTACTACGACCCCAGCGACCAGTCACCGCCGGGCGGCCTCATGCATCAGATGGTCCCCCGGGGAGCGGCGACGAGCCGCACCGACCCCGGTTGGTACGTCGATCCCGGCACCTACCTCGTTTGGGCAGCCCGCTCCAGCGCCGACCTGGTCCACGCCGCCGAAGTCCATCTCCACACCCCCTGAGACTGGACATTTGGAGCCTGTTGCCGCATCGATCCGCCAAACAACACCAGGATGCCCGCTCGAGAACCGATGGCATAAGCGAGTGTTGGGGTAGCCGACTCGGGAATCTGTGGAGCTGATGGGACTCGAACCCACGACCTCTTGCATGCCATGCAAGCGCTCTAGCCAACTGAGCTACAGCCCCGTAGGAGCGATGACTCTACCAGCCGCGGGGGTGCATACCCACATGGGATAACGGTTGTTGGCCGCGGTCGGGGGGTCGGTAGATTTGTCGCCCATGGACGGCTACAACCCGGCGGTCATCGAGCCAAAATGGCAGGAGCGCTGGATCGACGACGCCACCTACGAGATCGACAACGACGACCCCCGCCCGCCCTACTACGTGTTGTCGATGTACCCGTACCCCAGCGGTCCGGCCCACATCGGCCACGTCCGCAACTACACATTCGGCGATCTGCTGGTGCGCTACCGCACCATGCAGGGTGACGGCGTCCTGTCGCCCATCGGGTTCGACAGCTTCGGGCTGCCCGCCGAGAACGCGGCGATCAAGACCGGCACCCATCCCCGAACCCACACCGACACCAACATCGAGAAGCTGTCCTCGTCTCTGCGGCGCATCGGAGCGGTGTACGACTGGCGGCGGACCCTCAGCAGCCACGACCCCGACTACATCCGCTTCACCCAGTGGATCTTTCTCAAGTTCTACGAGGCCGGGCTGGTGTATCGGGCCACCGCCCCGGTGAACTGGTGTCCTGGGTGTCAGACGGTGCTGGCCAACGAGCAGGTGCTGGCCGACGGCACTTGCGAACGGTGCGGCGAGCTGGCCGAGCAGCGGGAGCTGGAGCAGTGGTTCTACCGGATCACCGCTTACGCCGATGAACTGCTGGACGGGCTCGACGGCCTGGACTGGCCCAACAGGGTCAAGATCATGCAGCGCAACTGGATAGGCCGCTCCGAGGGGGTGGAGTTCACCCTGTCCATCGCCGACGACGACGGCCTGCCTCGCCAAGACATCGAAGGGGTGGCGGTGTTCACCACCCGACCCGACACCAGCTTCGGCATGACCTTCGCTGTGATGTCCCCCGAGCATCCCCGGGTGCCTGAGCTGGTGGCCGACCACTGCCGGGCCGAGGTGGAAGCGTTCATAGCCGAAGTGGCCGAACGCAGCGAGATCGAGCGGCTGTCGGTGGGGGGCCCGGCCGACAAACGAGGCGTGGACACCGGCACCAGGGTGGTCAACCCGTTCTCCGGCCTGCCCATCCCGCTGTTTCTGGCCGACTACGTGCTCACCACCTACGGAACCGGGGCGATCATGGCCGTACCCGGCGAGGACCAGCGAGACTGGGATTTCGCCACCGCTTACGGCCTGCCCATAATCCGCACCGTTGAGCCCTCCGACGACTTCGACGGTGAGGCCTACACCGGCGACGGCCCGGCCATCAACAGCCAGTGGCTCGACGGCCTTTGGATGCAGGAAGCCAAGGCCGCCGCCATCGAATGGGTCGAAAACCAGGGCATCGGCCGGCGGAAGGTGAACTATCGGCTGCGCGACTGGCTGCTTTCACGTCAGCGCTACTGGGGGTGCCCCATCCCCATCGTGTACTGCGAGGAGTGCGGGGCCCAGCCCGTGCCCTACGAGAACCTACCGGTGAGCCTGCCCGACGACGTGGCCTTCATGCCCACCGGCCGCTCTCCGCTGGTGGACCATCCCGGTTTCCTGCACACAGAGTGCCCCCGCTGCGCCGGCCCCGCTCGGCGGGAGACCGACACCATGGACACCTTTGTGGACTCCTCTTGGTATTTCCTGCGCTTTGCCGACCCACACAACCAGGACAGGCCGTTCAGCCCGGAGGCCCTGGAGCGGTGGCTGCCGGTGGACCAGTACATCGGCGGGGTGGAGCACGCCATCTTGCACCTGATGTATGCCCGGTTCTTCACTCGGGCCCTGGCCGATCTGGGGGTGGCCCCGGCCAACCTGCGGGAGCCCTTCCAGCGGCTGTTCACCCAGGGCATGGTGCGGATGGGCGGGGGCAAGATGTCGAAGTCGCGAGGCAACCTGGTAGCCCCCGAGGACATCATCGATGCTCACGGTGCCGATGCCCTGCGCCTGGCCATCCTCCAGGTGAAGCCTCCCGCCGAGGATGTGGACTGGGAGGATTTCGGGCTTGAGGGCTGCGCTCGCTTCCTGGGTCGGCTGTGGCGGCTGGCCGCAGGAACGGCGGAAAGGACCAATCCGGCTCGCTCCGGCCCGCTCACCGGGGCCGACCAAGCCATCGACGCCGCAACCCACCGGCTCGTGCATCGCATCACCGCCGAGTTCGACCGCTGGTCGTACAACACCGCGGTGGCCGGGTGCATGGAGTTCACCAACGAGCTGTACCGCTACGTCCAATCCGACGACGGCCCCCACCACGACACGCTTGCAGCGGCCATCGACGCCCTGCTGCTGGTGATGGCTCCCATGGTGCCCCACATCTCCGCCGAGCTGTGGGAGATTCGTCGGGGCGGCAACATCCACACCGAGCATTGGCCGGTGGCCGACGAGGCCAAGCTGGTGGAGGACACGGTGACGATGGTTGTGCAGGTGAACGGCAAGGTGCGCGACCGCATCGAGGTAGCCGCGGTCATTGCTGAAGCCGACGCTGAGGCTCTGGCGCTGGCGTCACCCAGAGTGCAGCAACACCTCGACGGTGGTGAACCCCGAAGGGTTATCGCCCGCCCCCCCAAGTTGGTGAACGTGGTGGTGTGACCGGGTGGTCGCTGGAGCCAGCGGGCTGGTCCGGTTCGGCCGGTGATCGCCGGTCGAACCAGGTGATCTAGCTCTGCGACCTGCCGGGGATGGCCCGGATCGCCTCGCGGACATCGGGCCAGGGTCCCTCGGTGCCGGCACCCAGTCCGAACGTGAGCCGGTCGATTAGCCCCCCGAGGCTTGCCTCTAGGGCCGGGGCCAACTGGTCGGGTTCTGCCACCACCGCGAACGTCCTCAGCATCTCGTCGTCGATGATGTCGCCCATCTCGACCCACTGGCCTTGCTTCGACATCTGGTTCAACTCGTCCTGGGCGTCACCCCAGCCGTGGTGCTCGAGCACCGGGCGATACGCCGGGGTCGATCCGTAGAACGCAAGCTGGCGCCGAGCACCGGTGGCGCTGGCCGCCATCTCCTCCTCGGTGGTCCCGGTGACGATGAAGGCCGGAACCGATACCTCCACTGACCGGGGGTCCCGACCGGCCCTGGCAATCCCTCTTTCCAGTGCGGGCAGCGACACGTCCCGCAGGTAAGCGGGGGTGGTGAAGCCGTGGCTGATCCAGCCGTCGGACAGCTCGCCCGCCACCTCGGTCATGCGGTCGCCCACCGCGGCCAGGAAAATCCGGGGTAGCCCGGAAGGGTTCGGGCCGGGGCTGAACATCGGGGTCATCAGGGTGTGGCTGTAGAACTCGCCCCGGAACGAGAGCCGTTCGCCGGTTTCCCATGCTTCCCAGATGGCCCGGATGGCCGCGATCATCTCGCCCATGCGGGCCGCCGGCTTCGACCATGGCATCGAGAACCGTTTGGTGATGTGGGGTTGGATCTGCGACCCCAGCCCCAGAATGAACCGGCCTTGCGACCAGGCCTGCAAGTCCCAGCCCAGGTTGGCCAACGTCATCGGGTTGCGGGCGAACGCCACTGCGATGGCGGTGCCCAACTCGATCTGCTCGGTGTGCTCGGCGGCCAGCACCAGGGGCAGGAACGGGTCGTTGGCCAGCTCAGCCGTCCAGGCCCCGTCGTAGCCGGCCGCTTCCAGACCGGAAGCGTCGCTGATCGTCCGCTGCATGGCACCCACGTAGTTGCCGTCGGCCGGTCGTGTCCCGAATCCGCTGTCCAACTTCATCACCGTTCTCGCTTTCTGTGTTGTTCAGGGTTCAAACTGCTTGTCCGTTCAGGTTGTCGTTCACGTCGACTCGTCCTGGTCTCGGAGGAACTGCTCGAGTTCGGCGGCCAGCTCGTCGCCGGTGGGGATTTCGGTCTCCTCCACCCCCACGCTGGTGTCGTAAACGCTCTCCAGCTTGCCGAGGAGCCGCTTGTGGTTGGCGTTCTGGGAGATCATCGAGTCCAACCTCCGGCACACCTCCAGCCCCTCGGCGATCAGCGGGGCCGGGTCGAAGCGCAGCCCGGCAACCGCTTGCAGCCCGTGGAACAGGGCCGCGGTGGCCGCAGGGAACGGCGAGCCGGCCGCATAGTGGGGCACCTGGGCCCACACCGTCACCGACTCCACCCCCACCGACTCGAGTTGCTTGGCCAGAGCCGCTCCGATCCCAGCCGGCACCTCCAGGCGCCCCTGGGGGGAGCCGAACTCGCTCACCAGGTCATCGGAGGTGCCGGTGGCGGTGAGCCGCACCGGACGGGTGTGGGGCACGGCCGCGGGGTAGGCCCCCATGGTCACCGCCCGGCTCACCCCCAGCTTCACCACCATGTCCTCCACCTCGGCGCAGAACGCCCTCCACCGGAAATCGGGTTCGGGGCCGTGAAGTATCAGGAACTCCCGTCCGTCGAGGTCGCGCACCACCTGGAGGCTGATTTCGGGCCAATTAATTTGGTCGATGCGCCCGTCTCGCACCGTCATGGTGGGACGGCGGGCCCGGTGATCCACCAGAAGGTCGGCGTTGAAGCCCGCCACCAGCTCGGTGTCTTCCGCCTCGGTGATGATCTCGGTGGCGCTACGCATTCCGAACCCGGCGTCCACCCAGCCGTCGAGGGCGATCACCAGCACCGGCTCGACCAACTCGGGCCTGCTGTAAACGGTGGCCAACTCGCCGGTCATGCCACCTGCTCCGCTGCGGTCGAGGCCAACTTGGTCAGAGCGTCCACCCGGATGGCAAAGCTCTCTGCTCCCAGGGGCGGGGCCTTGTCGCCCATGGCGCCGCTCACATACCGGCTGTACACACCCTCAAGAATGCAGGCCACCTTCCAGTAGGCGAAAGCCAGATAGAACTCGAAGTTGTCCAGGTTGCGGCCCGACGCTTGCTGGTAGCGGTGAAGCATCTCGTCGCGACTTGCGAAACCGGGCACCTCGGTCGGGGGATTGTCCAGAGCCAAATCCCGGTCGCCGGGCTCGGCCCAGTACACCAGAAGCTGGGCTATGTCGGCGTTGCGGTCGCCCAGGGTACACAGCTCCCAGTCGAGCACGGCCGCCACACGGCCGTCGTCGTTCACGATGCAGTTATCCAGGCGGTAGTCGCCGTGGACGATGCCTGCTTCCCCCTGTTCGGGGACGCGGGCCACCAGGTGATCGTGGACGGCTTGGATCTCGGGCCGCTCCCTGGTTTTGGACTCCTCGAACTGCCGGAGCCAGCGCCGGAGTTGGCGGGCGATGTAGCCCTCCTTGCGGCCCAGGTCACCCAGACCCACGTCGTCCACCTGCACGGCGTGGATCAGGGCCAGGGTATCGGCCATCGACCACGAGGCCGATCGGCGCTGGTCGGGGGTGAGTTGAGCGGCCTGGTCGGGGGTGCGCACCACCCTTCCATCTACGAAGTCCATGACGTAGAAGGGTTTGTCGTTTACTGACTCGTCCTCGCACAGCCCGTACACCTGGGGCACAGGCACGTCGGTGTCAGCCAGCGCGGCGATCACCTTGTGCTCCCGGCCCATGTCGTGAGCGGTGGCCAGCACCTGATAGAGCGGAGGCCGGCGCAGCACGTAGGCCCGACCGTTGGCTCCGGTGGCCCTGAAGGTGAGATTGGAGTGCCCGCCGGCGATCAGCTCAAACTTTAGGGGCAGGGCGACATCGGGCACATTGGCCTCGAACCACGCGCTCACCGTGTCGTGCTGGATACCTCGGATGTGGTCCATGGGGAAGATCACACTAACTTTCCGAGGTATACGATGAGATGCAGCAATCGACCAATCCGTTTAACCTCTTCAAGCTCGCACCGGTTAATCTGTTCAAACGATGAAATACAGCCAGTTGTGAAACCCTCCTCCCCCCCAGCCAGTTCAACCGATTGGATGCAGACAGCGATTCAGCCAGTTACGAGACACCACTATGACTGATGTGAGTGACGCCACGTTTGCCACCGCGGTGGTCGAGCGATCGAACACCGTTCCGGTGGTGGTTGACCTGTGGGCCCCGTGGTGCGGGCCGTGCAAGACGCTGGGGCCGATCCTGGAGAAGGCGGTGGCCGACACCGATGGCGCGGTGGAGCTGGTGAAGGTCAACGTGGACGACAACCCTCAAACCGCCCAGGCGTTCCAGGTTCAGGGCATTCCCGCGGTGTACGCCATGCGCGACGGCAAGGTGGTGGACGGGTTCATCGGCGCCCAGGGTCAGGCAGCGGTGGTCGAGTTCGTGCAGCGACTGGTGCCCTCCGAGGTGGAGGCCGAGGTGATGGCACTGGTGGCTGCGGGCGACGAGGCATCCTTGCGGAGAGCCCTGGAACTCGACGCCGATCATGTCGACGCGGTGGTGGCTCTGGCCGAGTTCCTGGTGGGCCAAGATCAGACTGATGAGGCGTTGGAGTTGCTGGAGAGAATCCCGGCGACCACCGAAGCCCGCCGGGTGGCTGCCTTGGCGCGCACCGCGGGTGGCGACGGTCACGGTGACGTTGAAGCCCGGTTGGAGAAGTTGCTGGGCCAGGTGAAGAGAGACGCCGAAGCCCGCCGGGAGTTCGTGGACCTGCTGGAGATCATGGGGGCCGACGATCCCCGCACAGCGGTATTCCGTGGTCGTTTCGCCGCTGAGATTTACTGAAGGTTTCGTTCTCTCAAGCCCGGTCTTCCTGAGAGGCGCACTCTTTCGGGCTTGGATTGCCGGAACATAAGTATATTTGAGTTAGTGCTGGTGTTCCACTTGATACAGTGAGCCTGCTTCCCCCGCCCCTGGTTTGGCGCGCCCGCGCCTGGGACGGCCCATGGAAGAACCCGCAATGCCCCCTCCCCGGCTCAACCTCGGGGAGCGGATCAGAGAGATCTGGGATGACTACCGCTACCTGATCACCGGTCCCCGGCTGCTGATGGCTGGGGGCGGCGTCCTGATCGTGGTGGGGATCGTGGCTTACGCGCTCCTAGGCGCCGAAGGGTCGGCCCGTCCGGAAGCGGTGATCCCCATGGCCACACCGCTGCCGTCCACACCGACCCCCGAACCGGAGCCGATCCTGGTCCAAGCCGCTGGTGCGGTGAACAACCCAGGGGTGTATCGCTTGCCCAGCGGAGCCCGGGTGCTTGATCTGGTCGGCGCTGCCGGGGGGTTGACCTCGGATGCCGATTACGACCGGGTCAACTTGGCGGCCGCCCTGGCTGATGAGCAATGGGTTTACTTCCCCCGTTTGGGCCAGACGGCGATTCCCGCTCCCCTGGGCGGAAGTGGACCTGAAGGCGACTCCGGCGGAGCCCGATCCGGTCCACTCAACCTCAACTCTGCCACCGCCGAGCAGCTTGAGTCCCTGCCCGGTGTGGGACCGTCCATCGCCGCTGCCATAGTCGAGCACCGCCAACGCACCGGAGGGTTCACCTCGGTGGACGGTTTGCTGGCCGTGTCGGGTATTGGCCCTTCCAAGCTGGCCGTGATCCGCGACCTGGTGGCGGTGTGAGCTTTGGCCCGCTATGAAGGACCGCCACGCTGTTGCCCTTGCCGCCGCCGCAATCGTCGGAGCCTGGTGGTCGGCGGCTATTCCCCTGATTCCGGCGGTGGCCCTCGGGTTGGTCGCCCTGGTCGTGCGCAAACCGTGGTTGCTGGTGATTGCAGCAGCGCTGTTGGCTTCGTCGCTGGGTGCCCGGGCCTGGTCCGGGCTGGTGGCCGTTCCGGCCGGGACGATCGGCGGGGAAGCCACCCTGGTTTCCGACCCCGTCCCGGTGGGCTCGGGCACCAGGGTGGATGTTCGGATCGACGGGCGGCGCTTCGAGGCGTGGGCCTACGGTCGGGCCGGGCGCGACCTGAGCGGGCGACTGGCCGGTGATCGAGTCGTCATCTCGGGCAGCGTCCGGCCCATCGAACCCCTGGCTCCCTACCAGGCTGCCCGTCACCTCAGCAACCGGATCACCGTTGGCGCCGTCCACGGCCATCGGGCCGGATCGCCTCCCTACCGGCTGGCCAACTGGCTCCGCCGTACCGTGGCCGGGGGCGCCGAATCGATGGACCCCGACCGTCGTTCCCTGTTCACGGGGTTCACTTACGGCGACGACCGCAATCAGTCGGCCGTGGTCTCCGACGATTTCCGGGCAGCGGGCCTCACCCACCTCCTGGCTGTGTCGGGCCAGAACGTTGCCTTTGTGCTGATCCTGGCCCGTCCTCTCATCGAGCGCTTCGACTACCGGGGCCGGTGGGTGCTCACCCTGGGGGTGATCGGTTTCTTCGCCCTGGTCACCCGGTTCGAGCCTTCGGTGCTGCGGGCCACGGCCATGGCGGCCATTGCGGCCACCGCCACCGCATTGGGCCGCGAAGTGTCGAGCCGCCGGGTGTTGGCTTTGGCCGTGGCCTTGCTGGTGCTGGTCGATCCGCTTCTGGTTCACTCGGTGGCGTTTCGGCTGTCGGTGGGGGCTTCGGCGGGGATCGTTCTGTGGTCTACCCCCCTGGCCGAGCGCCTGCCCGGACCCCGGATGATGGCCGATGCTGTGGCGGTTACCATCTCGGCCCAGCTAGCCGTGGCCCCGCTGCTGATCGCCACGTTCGGCGGGGTGCCGGTGGCTTCCTTGCCGGCCAACCTGGTGGCAGCTCCGGTGGCCGGTCCGATCATGATGTGGGGACTGTCGGCCGGGCTGGTGGCCGGGCTGGTGGGGGGACCACCGGCCCAGTTAATCCACTGGCCCACCGAATTGGGCATCGGCTGGATCCAGGCGGTGGCGGGGTGGGCCGCTTCGGCCCGGTTGGGTGAGCTGCGGGCTTGGCACCTGGTTGTGGTGGTTGTCGGGGCCGGGACTTGGTGGTTGGCCCGGCGCAAGGGGCTGCGAACGGTTGCGGTGGCCGGGCTGGCCCTGGCCCTGCTGTGGCCGGCTTTTGCCGTGCGGGTTTCGGAGCCCCCGCTTCATTCCGTGCTCGAGTCCGGGTTGGAGGTGTGGCGGGACAACCCGGTGGTGGTGGTAATGCTGGGGCCCAACCGGTCGGCGGAACGGCTGCTGGAGGACCTGCGCCGAGCCGATGTCGGAGCGGTGGACCTGGTGGTGGCCGACCGGGGAACCAGGCTCCAGGGCGAGCAGATCCGTGCCATGCAGGAGCGGATGTATGTGGGAGCAGTGGTGGCCCCGCCCGGTCATCGGGTGGGGGGAGCCAACACAGTCCAGACTGGCCACGCGGTGCTGATCGGCGGTTTGGAGGTGACGGTGGTGGCTCACGACCCCCGGCTGGAGGTGGCGGTGGCTTGGGGGTGAAGCTGGAGATGGTGGTGGCCATGGCTCGGGTTGGCCCGCTCGATGGACATCAATTGGTACCACTCGGTTGTCACCACCGGAATTGTCACCACCGGGGTGTAGCGTCGCCGTCGTGATCGTGGAGCTTGGGCCCCACCGCTATGACGTGACCACCCGGGCTCTGGTTATGGGCATTTTGAACCGCACCCCCGATTCGTTCTACGACGCTGGGCAGTACTGGGACTTCGACGCCTTCCTGGCCAAGGCCGAGAGGCTGGTGGCCGAGGGGGCCGACTTCCTGGATGTGGGAGGGGTGAAGGCCGGTCCCGGCCCGGAGGTGGACGAAGCCGAGGAGATGGACCGGGTGGTGCCCGCTATCGAGGAGCTGCGCCGACGTTTCGATCTTCCCATCTCGGTGGACACCTGGCGGGCTTCGGTAGCTCGGGAAAGCTACGCCGCCGGTGCGGTGGTGGGAAACGACATCAGCGGTTTCGCCGACCCCGACTACTTGGCTGCAGCTACCGAGGCCGGAGCTTCGGTGGTGGCTTGCCATGTGCGGCTGGCCCCCCGTGTGGCCGACCCCGAGCCGACCTACGACGACCTCATAGGGGAGGTGGGCCGGTTCCTTTCTGAGCGGGCCCGGTGGGCGGTCGAGGCCGGGATTCCCGCTAACCGGATCATGCTCGACGCCGGCCACGATCTGGGCAAGACACCCCAAATGTCGGCCGAGCTTTTGCGCCGGGGCGACGAGCTGGCCAAGTTGGGCTACCCGATCTTCCTGTCGGTGTCCAACAAGGGCTTTCTGGGGGAGCTGACCGGCACCGAGGTCGGTGATCGGCGGGAAGCGACGCTGGCTGCCCACGCCCTGGGGATCGGGCTGGGCTGTCGCATTCTCCGGGCCCACGACGTGGCCGGTACTCGCCGTGTGGCCGACTTCATGAGTGCCATTCTTCAAAACGACCGAGACCGCCGATGAGCGTGGCGCTGTTCCAGGGTGGGGAGCGTCGATGAGCGCCACCGTGGTGCTTCTTCACGGCGGTGACGAGGTTCTACTGGCCAACGCGGTGCGAGACCGGGTGGCCGAGCTGGTGGGCGACGGCGACCGAACCCTGATGGTGGCTGAACTGGCCGAGGCCGCCTACCTGGAGGGGGAGGAGTACGAGATCGCCCCGCTGGTGGATGCCGCCCAAACCCCACCGTTCCTCACGGCGCGGCGGGTGGTGGTGGGTCGGGAGCTGGGCAGGTTCTCCACCGCCGACTCCCTCGGTCCCCTGCTCGGTTACCTGGAGAACCCACTGGACACCACCGATCTGGTGCTGGTTTGGGAGAAGGGGCCGGCTTTGCAACGGCTGGGGGCAGTGCCCAAGCGATTGTCGGATGCAGTGACCTCGGTGGGCGGTGAGGTGATCGCCACCGGGGTCCCCCGGGGGCGTGATGGTACAGCGCAGTGGATGGACGGGCAGATCGCCGCCGCGGGTTTGCGGCTGCGGCCTGGGGCCAAGCGGCTGCTGGCCGACCGGCTCGGGGAGGACATGAGCCGCCTCCCCGCGGTGCTCAATACCCTGGCCTCGGCCTACGGCTCGGATCAGCCGCTGGAAGCTGACGACGTGGCCCCGTTCATTGGCGAGGCCGGTTCGGTGCCCCCATGGGAGCTCACCGATGCGGTGGCATCGGGCAACATCGCCGACGCTTTGGAGAAGCTGCACCGGATGGTCCGGGCGGGGGGGCGAAACGAGATGCAGGTGCTGGCCACGCTCTACAACCACCATGTCCGGTTGCTGCGTCTCGACGGAGCCGACGCCACTGACGAGAAGCAAGCCGCCGAGCTTCTGGGTATCAAGGGTTCCACCTTCCCGGCTCGCAAGGCTCTGACCCAAACCCGCAAGCTGGGTTCCACAAAGGTCGCCCGGTCGATTGAGTTGCTGGCCCAGGCCGATCTGGATCTGCGAGGCGCCACCGCCATACCCCCCGAAGCGGTGCTGGAAGTGCTGGTGGCCCGCCTCACCCAACTCAACCGATAACCACCGACGCGCTGTGGCTCTGATCACTCAGCAGCCCGACGGCACCTACCAACTCAACCCCCCATAGAAACGTCAGAGCATGACAATGAGTTCCCCACTATTCGGGGAGCAGAGGGTGCGGTATTGGGAGGCGATGAACTCTGTGGTGACCGTGTGGCCTCGTTGCCCCTGAGCATCTCGAGCGGAGGTGTCGAAGAAGCCTGGGGTAGTTAGCTAGCTGGGGAGTTCGGCGAGGGTGGTCATCTCGGCACCGGTGCGGGTGATGATCTTGACCGCCACGTGGTTGCCGGGTTGGGGTGGGGGGAAGGGTTGAGAGGTCAGGCCGCACAGGGCGTCCTCAGCGGCCTTGTCGAGGTCTTTCCCCAACGTGTTGAGCAGGTTCTTGATTTCGGAGTTGCTCGATCATGGTGAGTGGGTTCACCTTTTCCCTGGTGTAGAGCGGCACCCCGGCGAAGGTGTGGGCGCCGTCAACGGCAGACGTCCGCCCCTGTCGCTCCCAGGCCAGCCGGGGTTGGGGTTCCCGGCTCCGGTCGGTGGAGGCTTCTTCCACGGCCACGGTGTCGTCTCGTGGTTCCAATATGAACTCCTGGGGTTTGCGTTGCTCGTCGGGCATCAGCCCTGCCATCTCGGCAGTGGGCTGGTTGACACGGGAGGCTTGGTCGTAGTGGTACGAACTCGGTGGGCGCTTGGACTTCTTGGCGGCCACGGTGCCTATCTGCCTTCCTGGGCGGCGGTGATCGCCTGACCAAGCTGGTGTCGCACCGAGCTGGGATCGTCGATGACCCCGTAGCTCCAGCGCCGCAGGGTGTCGGGCAGTTCAGTGGTTCCCGCCAGGCAGGGGATCCAGTGCTCCTGCGTCCACTTCCGAGCTTGGTCTGCCTTGTCGTCCCACGCCCCCTTGCATTCGATCACCAGGTTCACCGGCGTCCGGTCGCCATCCAGCACGCCGGCCAACACTCGACGCACTGCGGCTTCCCACGACTCGATGTCTTCCCGGTTGCCCTTGCCCAGCAGCTTGCGAGCCGAACTGTCCTCGATCAACTCTCTTTGGGTAAAGGCCTGGAAGTTGACCACCTTCACCTTCGCCCGGTTCAACAACTCGCGCAGGTCGTGAGGGACGAGGCCCATCTCGTCGTACACGTTGTCGGAGGCCGACGGGTGCAGCACGCCCAGGCGCTCTCGCACGGTATGGCCGGGAGCGAACACCACGAACCGGTCGGTGTGCATCACGTTGCGTGTACGGGTGGAACGGGCCGCGTTCAGGGTCTGCCAGGCGATAGCCATGCCCATAACCGTGGTCTTGCCAGTGCCGGTGGCCATCTTGGAACACAGCCTCACGATCCCGTCGTTGTGGTGGCGAGCGGCTTCTTGCAACTCCCGACGGGCTGTGGTCTGTCTGGTGGCCACCTCTCGCAACCAGATCAGAGTTTCGATGGCCTCAACCTGGGCGAAGAACGGTCGTAACTTCATGGCCGGCGGATCGGTCCAGTGATGCAACAGCCGGAGCGTGGTGGCGGTGACCCCGCGATACCCGTCGGCCCGCCAATTGCCGACATCTTGGCGGATTTTCTTGACCAGCTCGTTGGTCTTGCGATCCTGAAGGGTGAGGGCCTGCTGCTTGCCTGCCTTATGGTCTCGGGTAACACCGATGCGCATCGGGTCCCGTCGCCCTTCCTTCGGAGGCTCGTTTCGCTTGGCTTGGCCGGTGTTGTCTAGCTCCCAGTGCAGGTGGGGAGGGTCATAGGGAGAGCACAGGACCGGGTCACGGGCCGGATCGAACTGAGAGTAAGGGGTGCTGCCCCCCCCCCCCCCCCCGAGTGCAGCCATTTTCCCCTCCAGATGCTTGACCTGGCCTGAGCGCTTAACGGCCGAAAAATTCAGCCTCAAACCAGGTGCTCATACGGCCCGTGTCCAAAACGCTAGTCGTCGTCTTCTTCGATTGCCAGACCGTCTACCACTCCGCGAAGGAGCTGTTCGGAGGGCCAGGGAGGGCCAATGTGCTTTTTTCGGTGGCCGGTTACCTGGTTGTTCCAGACATTGAGATAAAGGCTGAAAGTTTTGGATATGTTCTAGTATTTCTCTGGTCTGTCCAGCCTTTTTCGGTTGATATTGTCATTGTGGTCGGTAGACTACATGGCATGGATTTAGGGCTCCTCACCAGGGACAACACCGAACCTCAGACTGCTGAGCAGCTTGGCGCTGCGTCGGCGGATGTCGGGTTGGGCGGGCTGGTTGATGTTGATCCGATGGAGTTGGATTCAGCAGAGGTAGCGAAGCTGATCTTGCAAGTCGACTCGACTCGTCGAAAGCTCGACGGTTTGCTCACCGTGTTGTTGGGCCGGTTCGGTGACCTCGAAGGCGAAGACGCCGTTGTGGAGTTGTGCCGGCAGTTTGGTGTGGGCCGTCACAAGGCCCGCCGTCAAGCCAAAACCGCGTCAATCCTCAAAGACCTGCCCTACACGCTGGAGGCTTCAAAGGACGGGTGGATCACCATCGACCACGCCCAAGTAGTCGGCGAATCCCACCAAAGAGCCCCTATGGACGAAGACCAAGAACTTGAGCTCATCGGTTTGGCGATCACAGAGGACTTGGACCTGTTCAAAAAAACCGTCGCCCGCCTCGAAGAACAACGAGCCACAGCTGATGGTCTCAGCCGCCACGAACAACAACGCCGGCGTCGCCGGGCATCAGTGCTCGACGGCGACAACGACATGATCGTGCTACACGCGGAGCTGGACCGTGTCGCCGGGGAGCGAGTCAAAACCGCCCTCGACGACTTGGGCGATCGCATGTTCCGAGAAGACACCAAAACCAGAAACGACCGCACCCACCACCAACGCACCGCCGACGCCCTCGTAACGTTGATCACCCAAAAACCCGCCAAACCCGGAAAGTCTGAACCTGCCAGCAGCGAGCCCGTAGCGCAGGCGACCACGCTGATCGTCACCGCCCACTACGACGCCATCACCAACCGACCCCAAACGCAGGACTGATCGACGGCACCCCCATCGACACCAACACCCTGCAGCGCATCGCCAGTGACGCCGCAGCGCTACCCACCATCTTCGACACCGACGACCAACCCCTCTACCTCAGCACCAAACAAAGAACAGCCACCCAAGCCCAAAAACTCGCCTTATACGCCCAAGACAAACACTGCACCGGCTGCGGACACAAAGCCACCACCTGCCACACCCACCACAACCAATAGTGAGAACACAGCGAACCCACCGACATCACAAACCTCGCACTCCTGTGCCCCACCTGCCACAACAAAACCCACAAACACAACCACACCACCACACGGCACCCCAACAGCACCTACCAACTCAACCCCCCATAGCCAGCAAACCACGCCCCGCCCGGCCTGACCAGCCCGGGAAGTCCTTGCCGCCCATCTAGTTCAACCCAACCAGCTAGAGATGCACCCCGTCGGCAGTGGGCAGGGCCGTGACGATTGGGGGCTGTGGGGGATGCCTCGCTCTATGCTCCCCCGATGCCCGACACACCATTACGGCAATCCACTAGTTCTTTGGCTCGATGGGAGGCGCTCGCCGACCTACCCATGCTGATACTGGCTTTGGCGACCCTCCCCTTGCTGGTGCTCGAAAACTACGTGCGAGCAGTTGAGGTGATGGCCGAACCGTTGAACTGGGCCATCTCGGGCGTGTTTGCCGCTGACTTGGCGGTGAGGCTGGTGCTGCACGGTCCCGGCCGTGCCCGGTTCGCGTTGAGCCGGTGGTACGACTTCGTCATCGTCATCCTGACCTTGATACCGGTGCTGATGCCGCTGCGTGCCTTGAGGTCTGCTCGGTTGCTGAAGCTGCTCAAAGCGGTTCGGATTCTCGCAGTGGGGTTTCGTGCCTACAACTCTGCGAAGCAGACTTGGGGTGGCCTGTCCGGTCGGTTCGCCATCATCACAGCGGCGATTTTGGTTGCCTTCTCGGCGGCCACGGTGTGGCTGTTCGAGAGCAACGGCGAAGGAGAAATCGATTCCTACGGTCAGACCGTATGGTGGACGTTCGTAACCATGACCACCGTCGGGTACGGCGACGTGTCACCCGTTACCAGCGGGGGGAGGGTCTCTGCCGTTGTGCTGATGGTCGCTGGGATCACAGTTTTCGGGATCATCACCGCCAACCTCGCTGCCCATTTCTCATCGGCCAAGGACGAACCGGAAAACGAGAAGCAAGTCGAGCAACTCGTTGAACGGGTTGGTGAACTCACCGCCGCGGTCGAACGGCTGACCGCGCAGATCGAGGAGGGAGGGGCGAGAGGACCCGAGGGGGTTGGAGGGAGCTGACGCGCTGGTCAGTCGGCTTGTAGCTGGGCGATGCGCTTCATCAGGCGGGACTTGCGCCGGGCTGCGGTGTTGGGGTGCAGCACGCCCTTGGCGGCAGCCTTGTCGATGCGCTTGACGGCCATACGGGCCGCCTCGGCGGTCTCCTCGGCATCGCCCTGCTCGGCCGCGGCCACGGCGTTGCGGGTGCGGGTGTTCATCTCCGAACGCACCGCCCGGTTCCGCTGGCGGCGCTTCTCGTTCTGACGATTGCGCTTTATCTGGCTCTTGATGTTTGCCACAGGAGGGAAACTCTACCGCCCATCGACCCCGTCAACCACATGGGAACCCGGTGAAAAAGAGCGGTAGCGTTCCTGTGCCCCTTTCCTATGGACCTCTCTCGCATCCGCAACACGTCGATCATCGCCCACATAGACCACGGCAAGTCCACGCTGGCCGACCGCATGCTGGAGCTGTGCCGGGCGGTAGACCCCCGGGAGATGCGGGCCCAGTACCTCGACTCCATGGACCTGGAGCGGGAGCGGGGTATCACCATCAAGCTCCAGAGTGTGCGGCTCGACCACCAGGGTCATGTCATCAACCTCATCGACACCCCGGGCCATGTGGACTTCGGCTACGAGGTGAGCCGTTCTCTGGCCGCTTGCGAGTCGGTGATCCTGCTGGTGGACGCCGCCCAGGGCATCGAGGCCCAGACCCTGGCCAACTGCTACCTGGCGCTGGAGAACGAGCTGGAGATCGTGGCCGCTCTCAACAAGATCGACTTGCCCGCGGCCGAACCTGAGCGCCACGCCGCGGAGATTGAGCGGGTGCTGGGGATTCCCACCTCCGATGTGCTGTCGATCAGCGCCAAGACCGGAGAGGGCGTTCGGGAGCTGCTCGACGCCGTGGTGGCCCGCACCCCCCCGCCGATGGGCGACCCCGACAGCCCGCTTCAGGCGCTGATCTTCGACTCCCACTTCGACCAGTACCGGGGCGTGGTCAGCTCGGTGAGGGTGATGAGCGGCAAGCTCCGCTCGGGGGCCAAGATCCGGTTCATGCAGGCCCGCACCGAGCGGGAGGCCGACGAGATCGGCGTGTGGCGCCCCCGCCCCGAGCCGGTGGACGAACTCGGCCCCGGAGAGGTGGGCTATCTCATCGCCGGCATGAAGAACGTTGCCGAGGCCCGCTCCGGCGAGACCGTCACCACCGCTCGCCACGGGGCCGACGAACCCCTAGCCGGTTACCAGGAACCAAAGTCGATGGTGTTCTGCGGCCTGTATCCCATCGACGGCGACGAGTTCGCCGCCCTTAGGGACGCTCTGGAACGGCTGCGGGTTAGCGACTCCAGCTTCAGCTACCAGCCCGAGTCGTCGGGCGCGCTGGGCTTCGGCTTCCGATGCGGCTTCCTTGGTCTGTTGCACATGGAGATCGTGCGGGAGCGGCTGGAGCGGGAATTCGGGGTCAGCCTCATCGCCACCGCTCCCTCGGTGGCCTACCGGGTGGAGCTCGACAACGGCGACGAGGTGGAAGTGGACAACCCCTCCGACATGCCTCCGTCCGGTGAGGTCCGCACCATCCGGGAACCCATGCTGGCTGCCACTATCATCGCTCCCGCCGATTTCACCGGCACCCTGATGGAGCTGTGCCAGGGTCGCCGGGGCGAGATGCAGAAGCTGGAGTATCTGTCGCCCGAGCGGGTGGAACTGGCCTACCGGCTGCCGCTGGCCGAGGTGGTGGTGGACTTCTTCGACCAGCTCAAGAGCCGCACCCAGGGCTACGCCAGCCTCGACTACGAACCCGACGGCTACGCATGCGCCGACCTCACCAAGGTGGACATCCTGCTCCAGCACGAGCCGGTGGACGCTTTCAGCTCCATCGTCCACCGGGATTCGGCCTACAGCTACGGCCGGCGCATGACCGAAAAGCTCAAGGAGCTGATTCCCCGCCAGCAGTTCGATGTACCCATCCAGGCGGCCATCGGCGGCAAGATCATCGCACGGGAGACGGTGAAGGCTTTCCGCAAGGATGTCACCGCCAAGCTGTACGGGGGCGACGTGACCCGCAAGCGCAAGCTGCTGGAGAACCAGAAAGCGGGCAAGAAGAAGATGAAGGCCATCGGACGGGTGGATGTTCCCCAGGAGGCGTTCATATCGGCGCTTCGCCTCGACGACTGAGGCTTCGGGCCGGGCCGGTAATATCCGATACCTGATGAGCTACGCCGGTGAGACGCTCTCGGCCCGAAAGGCCGCGGTGCTTCGGGCCGTGGTGGAGGGGTACATCTCCACCACCCAGCCCGTGGGTTCCACCCATGTGTCCGAGATTGCGGGGCTCGGGGTTTCCTCCGCCACCGTGCGCAACGAGATGCTGGCCCTGGAGCAGGCTGGATACCTGCAGCAGCCCCACACCAGCGCTGGCCGCATCCCCACCGAGAAGGGGTACCGACACTTCGTGGACTCCCTTCCCGACGGGTCCGGCACTCTGAGCCACAACGAGCGGCAGCAGGTCAGGGACTTCTTCGAGACCACCCGCAGCGAACTCGAGCAGATGCTGGCCGACACCAGCGCGCTGCTGGCCGACCTCACCGCGTACGCCGCCTTGGTGGTGGCCCCCCAGCACTCCACCGCCACCATCAGGTCGGTCAACCTGGTGGACCTGTCCGAACATCTCCTGCTGGCCCTGGTGGTGTACGAGAACGGCTCGGTGGACAAGCGCACCATAGAGATCGACCAGCCCACCGACGCGGTGGAACTGGCCCGTACCGCCACCCAGCTCACCGAACTGCTGGCCGGACTCCCGGCCACCGTTCTGAGCGAGCGAGCCGGCGCGGCCGGCATGAGCCCGCTGTCCATCCGGGTGTTGAACGGCCTGGCCGATGTGAGCGACGCCGAGGAGCAGCTCTACGTGGGCGGGGCGGCCAGCGTGGCCGGCCTGTTCGACGCCACCGAGACCGTGCGGTCGGTGCTGGGAATACTGGAGAAGCAGTTGGTTGTTGTGTCGTTGGTGCGAGATGTTCTGGACCGGGGCCTCACCGTGGCCATCGGCTCGGAAACCGGGGTGGCCCCTCTGGCCGAGTGCTCGCTGATCGTGGCTCCCTACCAGGTGGCCGGCGAGCCGGTGGGGTCCATCGGAGTGCTTGGCCCGACCCGCATGAACTACTCCCAGGCCCTGGCCGCTGTGGCGGTGGTCAGTCAGAACCTGGGCGACCGGTTGTCGTCCCCGTAGCCCATGGCCGCCGACTTCTACGAGCTACTTGGCGTGGGCCGGGACGCCACCGAGGACGATCTGAAAAAGGCGTTCCGCAGGCTGGCCCGCCAGTACCACCCCGACGCCAACCCCGACGATGCCGAAGCCGAAGCCCGGTTCAAGGAGATCGCCCTGGCCTACGAGACGCTGAGCGACCCCCAGAAGCGGGCGCACTACGACCGCTTCGGTACCGCTCCCGGCACGGGGAGCGGCGGGGACCCGTTCTCGGGCATGAACCTCGGCGACATCTTTGACGCCTTTTTCGGGGGCAGCCCGTTCGGCGGGACCACCACCGGTCGGTCCCGGACCGGCCCCCAGCGAGGTCCCGACCTGGAGACCGTACTTACGCTCGACTTCGAGGAAGCGGTGCTTGGCACCGATGCCGAGGTCACCGTGCGTACCGCCTCGGTGTGCGAGATCTGCGATGGGCGGGGCGCGGCCGAGGGAGCCCAGCCGATCACCTGCGGCACCTGCAATGGCGTGGGTGAGGTGCAGCGGGTGCGCCAGTCGATTCTGGGCCAGATGGTCACCCGAACGGTGTGCGAAACCTGCTCGGGACAGGGTGACCTCATCGCCGACCCTTGTCGTGAGTGCCGGGGCGAAGGCCGGGTGGTTGGCGACCGGGACTACACCGTCACCGTTCCCAGCGGGGTGGACCAGGGATCAACCTTGCGGATCGCCCGCCGGGGAGCAGCCGGGCCCCGGGGCGGTCCCCCCGGAGACCTGTTCGTCCACATCGAGGTGAGGCCGCATCCCCGATTCGACCGGGACGGTGACAACCTGGTGGAGCGGCTCCACCTGACCATGACCCAGGCGGCTCTCGGGGCGGACATCAAGTACGAGACGCTCGACAACGTGGAAGACCTGAACATCCCGGCCGGCACCCAAACCGGGCAGGTGTTCCGCATCAAGGGCCGGGGGGTGCCCCGGTTGGAGAGCCGGGGGCGGGGCGACCTGCTGGTACAGGCCGTGGTGGACACCCCCACCGGGTTGAGCGACGAGGAGATCGACCTGATCCATCGGCTGGCCCAGCTTCGAGGCGAGGAGGTGGCGCCGACCACGAGGAAGCGACGCCGCCAGGCCCGGCAACGCTGACTGTTGTTCGGGGCGGAGGCATCGGTGGCGGCCAGGCAGTCGATTAAGCGGTCGGCCAAGCTACCGGGCAGGCAGTGAAGCCCAGCGGGGCGGACGGGCCCCATGTGTTCGTCACCGACCTCGACCTCCCGGTGCTGAGCGACGACGACCGGAACCACCTGACCCGCTCGCTGCGGCTGCGCCCCGGCGACCGACTCACAGCGTCAAACGGCCGGGGTTCGTGGCGGGTCTGCCGCTTGGGAGGCGCGGGGGCTGATCCGGCGCTTGTACCCGACGGCCCGGTGATCGTCGTACACCCACCCCGGCCGGAAATCACCATCGGGTTCGCCCTTGTCAAGGGGAGCCGCCCCGAATTGGTGGTGCAGAAGCTCACCGAGCTGGGGGTGGATGTCATCGTCCCGTTCACCGCCGAGCGCAGCGTGGTGCGCTGGGATGCCGACCGGTCGGCCCGACAAACCGAGCGGCTGCGCCGGATCGCCCGGGAAGCGGCCATGCAGAGCCGCCAGGTGTACCTGCCCACCGTTGGTGAAGTGGCCGAATTTGCCGGGGTGGCCGAACTGCCCGGAGCGGTTCGCGCCGACCCCCTGGGCCAACCCGTCACCCTCGACCGTCCCACCGTGCTCATCGGCCCCGAGGGAGGGTGGTCGGATCGCGAGCGCCGCCGCCTTCCCGACTCGGTGCGGCTCAGCTCCTCGGTGTTGCGTTCGGAAACAGCGGCCATAACCGCCGCTGCGCTCCTCACCGCCCAGCGCGATTGACAATCGGCACGGGTTCGGGCGGCGAGATCCGTCAGCTAGCGGTCGTTGATGGGGACGTAGTTTCTCTCGGCCGCGCCGGTGTACACCTGGCGGGGGCGGGCGATGCGGCTGTCCTGTTCGAGCAGCTCAACCCAGTGGGCCAGCCACCCCGCGGTGCGAGCGATGGCGAACAGCACAGTGAACATCTCGGTGGGGAACCCCATCGACTGGTAGATCAAGCCTGAGTAGAAGTCCACGTTGGGGTACAGCCTGCGGCTTATGAAGTAGTCGTCGGAAAGGGCCACTTCTTCCAGCTTGAGGGCGATGTCGAGCAGCGGGTTCGAGCCGGTGATGTCGAATACATCGTAAGCGGCCTGCTTGATGATCCGGGCCCGAGGGTCGTAGTTCTTGTACACCCGGTGGCCGAACCCCATGAGGCGGGTCTCCCCGGCTTTCACCGCCTTGATGAACGGGTCAATGTTCTCGTAGCTGCCGATGTCGCCGAGCATCTCCATGACGGCCTGGTTGGCTCCGCCGTGGCGAGGGCCATACAGGGCGGTGCATGCCGCCGAGATCACCGAATAGGGATCGGTGTGAGCGCTGCCCACCACCCGGGCGGTGCTGGTGGAGCAGTTCTGCCCATGGTCGGCGTGGGTGATGAACAGCATGTCCAGTGCCCGGCTGAACGCCGGATCACACTCGTAGGTGGGCTCGGCGATCTTGAACATCATCGACAGGAAGTTGGTGGCGAAGTCGAGGTCGTTGTCGGGATACACGAACGGCATCCCGGTGTTGAACCGGGCCCCGGCAGCGGCCACCGTGGGCACCTTGGCGATCAACCGCACGATCTGGTGCATCCGGTTCTCGGGGTCGTCTATGTCCTTGGCCTCGGGGTAGAAGGTGGACAGGGCGGCGATGGTCGACACGAACATGCCCATCGGGTGGGCGTCGTGGAGGAACGACTCCATGAACCGCTTGCGGAAACGCTCGT
This sequence comes from Acidimicrobiales bacterium, assembly GCA_965200775.1. Lineage (GTDB taxonomy): Bacteria > Actinomycetota > Acidimicrobiia > Acidimicrobiales > Bin134 > Poriferisocius. The sequence continues at coordinate 54,769 of OZ241383.1, forward strand.
GGATGTAGGTGTGGTGGGTGATCTTGTCCGTCCACACGTCGTACTCGCTGGACGTGGGCAGCTCGCCGTGCAACAGCAGGTAGGCCACCTCGAGAAAGGTGGAGTGCTCGGCCAACTGCTCAATGGGGTAGCCCCGGTAGCGCAGGATGCCGTTCTCGCCGTCCACCTCGCTCACCGCGCTGTTGGTGGCCGCGGTGGTGCTGAACGACGGATCCAAGAACCAGATATTGGGGAGTAGCTTGCGCCACGCCGATGCATCCACACCGCCGTTGACAATCGGAACTTCGACCGACTCGCCGGACCGATTGTCGGTGATTGTTATGGATTCGGGCACGCAGGCTCCTTTCACGGCTTCGTCTGGCGGTGGGCAGTCTAGCCCAGGCTGTGCCGATCGGCCCCCGAAACGGTGGGGGCCGGCATTACAGGGGCGTGTTGTCGTGGCGGCGGTGGGGGAGGGTCTCCCGTTTCGACTCCAGCATTTCCAGGGCGGCGGCCACCTCGGCCCGGGTGTCGGCCGGGTCGATCACCGCGTCTATCGATCCCCGCTCTGCCGCCAGGTAGGGGTTGAGGTAGCGGTCCTCGTAGGCCGACTCCAGCTCGGCCCGCTCCTCGGGGTCGGCCCGGCGGTGGACGATCTCCACCGCTCCCCGGGCACCCATCACCGCGATCTCGGCCGAGGGCCACGCCAGGGCCACATCGTTGCCCATGTAGCGGGAGTCCATCACGATGTAGGCACCCCCGTAGGACTTCCTCAGGGTCACGTTCACCCGTCCGACGGTGGCTCGGGCGTAAGCGAAGGCCAGTTGGGCGCCGTGGCGGATGATGCCCCGCCACTCCAGGTCCTTGCCTGGCTGGAAGCCCGACGTGTCCACGAAGGTCACCAGGGGCAGGTTGAAGGCGTCGCAGAACGATACGAACCGGGCCCCCTTCTGGCTACACGCTATGTCGAGGGTTCCAGCCAGGCTCTGGGGCTGGTTGGCCAGCATCCCCACCGGGCGTCCGGCCACGGTGGCGAAACCGCACACCAGGTTGGTGGCCCAGTCGGCCTTGTACTCCAGGAGGTCGCCGTCGTCGGCCACCGCCCGGGCGACGTCGCGCACGTCGTAGCTGCCCTGGGGGGAGTCGGGTAGCAGGTCGCGCAGCTCAGGGGTGGGCCGGTCGGGCGGGTCGCTCACCCCCCATCGGGGGGGTAGTTCGTCGGCGTAAGCGGGCAGCAGCCCCAGAAGCGTACCCACCAACTCGGAAGCAGCCTGTTTGTCCTCCACCACAAAGGCGGCCACCCCGCTGCGGCGGGAGAGCTGGTCGGCTCCGCCCAGGGTCTCGGTGCTTATCACCTCGCCGGTGTACTGGCCCACCATGCGGGGACCGGTCAGGAAGGCGTAGCTGCCCGCTGTGGCGATCACGATGTCGGCCAACCCCAACAAGAGGGCAGGCCCCGACACCGCCGGCCCGGTGGCGCAGAAGATTGTGGGCACCTGTCCCGAGCACCCCACCACCGCTTTGGCCACCCGGCCCCAGCCTGTAGTGGCGGCCACGCCGGCGTCGATGTCTGCTCCCGAGGAAGCGAGGAACCCCACCAGGGGCAGGCGGCGGGAGAGGGCCTCGGCAGCGGCTCGCTCGATGGTCTCGCTGTCGGTGGGGCTGAGCGCTCCCTGGTTTACGTCGTTGTCGGCCACCTCGAAGGTCACACAGTCGCGGCCGTCGTAGGAGTCGAGCCACGCCCGGGCCGACCCCGGCGATCCAGCCCGCAGCGGGACTCGGGTCGGGCGGTTGCCAGAAGCGGGAGCGGGGTGTGCTGTCAACTCGGGTACACCCCAGCCTGGTTGTAACCGTGGGTTGACACCACCTCGAAGATCACCTCACTCACCGCTCGGGTGACAGCCGATGGTGCCACCCGGCGGCTCACGATCAGGCCCACCGAGCGCCTCACCAGACCGGTTATGGGGATTCGTCTCCAGGGACCATCGTCGGGGGCGGCGCTGGCCGGGAGGATGGCGGCTCCAAACCCGGTGAGCACCAGGTTGGCGATCATGCGCATCCCGTCGATCTCCGCCCGGGTGTTGAGCTCCACCCCCTGATTCTTGAGCTCGGAGTCGATCTCGTCTCTGAACGCCGTGCCCCTGGGGGGCAGCAGCAGCTCGTGGTTGCTCAGCTCCGCCGGGGTTACCGACGAGCGGCCGGCCAGCGGATGGTCGGGCGAGGCGATGAGCAGGCGGTCTTCCTCGAACAGCTCCTCGGCACGGATCTCGGTATCGGTCAGGGGCAGGTTGACCACCGCACTGTGCAGGTCGCCGGCCACCACCTGGGGAAGGAGGCTGGTGGTGGTGGCGGTGAGGATCTCGAGGCGCACGTTGGGGTACTTGGACTCCAGGGCCGGGATCATGATGGGTATCAGCCACCGGCCGGTGGAGTCGATGATGCCTAGCCGGGTGAGGCCGGAGATGTCGTCACGCATGGCGGCCATGTCGTCGGCGATGGCGTCGGTTTCGGCACGGATGCGCCGGGCCCGGGCCGCCACTGCCTCGCCCTCCTCGGTGAGGGTGCCGGCGTCACGGTCCACCAGGCGGGTGCCCAGCTCCTCCTCCAGCCGGGCGATGTGCTTCGACACGTTCGACTGAACGGTGTGCAGCGACCGGGCCGCGCTGGTGAACGTCTTGTACTCGGCTATCGCCAACAGGGCGTCGAGCTGGCGGATGTCCATGGCCGCGGGCCGGTGCCGTCAGCCCGAGGTCCGCTCGCGGATCAGGTTCAGAGCGCTGCCGGCTCGGAACCACTCGATCTGGTCGGGCGACATGGTGTGCTCGGCGGCCATTTCCAGCACTGTGCCGTCGGGCTTGGCCGCCTCAACCCGTACCGGGGCGCCGGGCGAGAGGCCGGCCAGGTCCAGCACCGAGATGCGGTCGTCTTCGTCGATGCGGTCGTAGTCGTCTGGGTCGGCGAACGTGAGGGCCAGTACCCCCTGCTTCTTCAGGTTGGTCTCGTGGATGCGGGCGAACGACCGGGCGATCACCGCCGCGCACCCCCTGAAGCGGGGCTCCATGGCGGCGTGCTCCCGTGATGAGCCCTCCCCGATGTTGCGGTCGCCCACCACCACCCAGCGCTGCCCGGCGGCGTGGTAGGCCGCCGCGACGTCCGGGAACGAACCGGTGGTGCCGTCGAGCTGGTTCTTGCCCTCACCCACCGCTCCGGTGAAGGCGTTCACCGCTCCCAGGTACAGGTTCCCGGAGATGTTCTCGAGGTGGCCCCGGTAGCGCAACCACGGTCCGGCCATGGAGATGTGGTCGGTGGTGCATTTGCCCTGGGCCTTCACCAGCACCGGCAGGGCGTGGAAGTCCTCGCCGTCCCAGGCGTCGAAGGGCTCCAGAAGCTGGAGTCGCTCGGAGTCGGGCGACACCCGCACCTCCACCGTTCCACCGTCGGCGGGCGGTGCCACGAAGCCGCTGGCACCGGGGTCGAATCCCATGTCGGGCAGCTCGGTGCCCGGCCCCACCATCAGGGCCACCTCGGTGCCGTCGGGGGAGGTGATGGTGTCCGACGCCGGGTCGAAGTCCAGGGTGCCGGCCAAGGCCAGGGCCACCACCGTCTCCGGCGAGGTCACGAAGGCGTTGGTGGTGGCGTAGCCGTCGTTGCGCTTGGGGAAGTTCCGGTTGTAGCTGGTGACGATGCTGTTGGGGGTGCCGTCGGCCACATCTTCACGGTTCCACTGGCCGATGCAGGGGCCGCAGGCGTTGGCCAGCACGGTGGCCCCGATCGACTCCAGGTCGGCGAGCAGCCCGTCGCGCACGATGGTGGTCCTCACCTGCTCCGATCCGGGGGTCACCAGGAGGGGGGCTTTGGTGGTGAGGCCGTGGGCCGCCGCGTGGCGGGCGATGCTTGCGGCTCTGGTGATGTCCTCATAGCTGGAGTTGGTACACGATCCCACCAGGGCGGCGCTCACCTCCAGCGGCCAGCCGTTGAGCTTGGCCTCGGAGCCCAACTCGGCCACCGGGCGTGCCCGGTCGGGGGTGTGGGGGCCGTTGATGTGTGGTCCCAGGCGGGACAGGTCGATCTCCACCACCCGGTCGAAATAGCCGCCGGGGTTGGCGGTCACGGCGTCGTCGGCCCGCAGGTGGTGAGTGTGAGCGTTGGCCGCATCGGCAACAACCTCTCGTCCCGTGGCCTTGAGGTAGCGGGCGATGGCGTCGTCGTAGGCGAACAGCGAGGTGGTGGCCCCGATCTCTGCCCCCATGTTGCAGATGGTGGCCTTGCCGGTGGCCGACAGGGAGTGTGCTCCGGGCCCGAAGTACTCCACTATGGCTCCGGTGCCACCGGCCACGGTGAGGATCTCGGCCACTTTGAGGATCACGTCCTTGGGAGCGGCCCAGCCGTCCAGCTCTCCGGTGAGGTACACACCGATGAGCTTGGGCCAGCGTACGTTCCAGGCGAAGCCGGTCATCACGTCCACCGCGTCGGCTCCGCCCACGCCCACGGCAACCATGCCCAGCCCGCCGGCGTTGGGGGTGTGGCTGTCGGTGCCGATCATCATGCCGCCGGGGAAGGCGTACTGCTCCAGCACTACCTGGTGGATGATCCCCGAGCCCGGCTTCCAGAACCCGGCGCCGTAGCGAGCGCACACCGACTCCAGAAAGTCGTACACCTCCTCGTTGGTGTCGAGTGCGGCGGCGAGGTCGCGCTCGGCGTCGATCCGGGCAGAGATGAGGTGGTCGCAGTGGGTGGTGGTGGGCACCTGCACCTCGTCGAGACCGGCGGTCATGAACTGGAGCCACGCCATCTGGGCGGTGGCGTCCTGCATGGCCACCCGGTCTGGCCGCAGATCCACATAGGTGGTGCCCCTCTGAGGTGCGATGGTGGGGTCGTCGAGGTGGTTGAGCAGGATTTTCTCGGCCAGAGTGAGGGGACGGCCGAAGCGGTCCCTGGCGGCGTCGACCCGCTCGTCCAGGGTGGCGTACACATTGTTGATGAGTTCGATGGGGGTGGAAGCGGCTACCGGCATGGCCTTAATCCTACGGGCTGCCAGGCGGTTTGGCTGTGTCGTGAACCCCGTTAAGCACCGGGTAGAACAGGCTTGGGTTAGGGCCAGCGGCGGTGTTGGCGGCGGGAGCGGGGGGAGCGGTCGCCCAGGGCCCAGGCCCGTCGCCAAGAGGCCACCGGGGGGCCGGTGAGGCCGGGGGTGGTCCCGTCGTGGGCTCGACGGCGGGCCTGGTACCAGTCGGTGGCGCACTCATCGGCCAGGGTGGCCACCGCCGCCTCGATACGGGCCGCGAACCGACGGGAGTTGTCCACCTCGGTGGGGATGATCGGGTCGCCGAAGGTAATGGTGGTGGCCGAGGCCTTGGGCAGGTTGCGGCCCTTGGGCAGGATGCGGTCGGTGCCCTCCACGTGAACCGGCACCACAGGCACCCCGCAGCGCACGGCCAAGTAGCCGGCCCCGCCCTGGAACGGCTGGCCCCACCCGTCGGGGCTGCGCCCTCCCTCGGGAAAGATGAGCAGGCTCCAGCCGTCGTTGATGAGTGACGCTGCCAGCCGGGCCGAACGCCGCCCCACCTTTTCCCGGTCGATGGGAATGGCCCCGATGGCCAGCGCCGAGGCCGCCGACTTGACCGCTCCGGTGAAGAAATAGTCGGCCGCCGCTCCCACCACCAGCCGGTTCCGCCACTTCGGCGGGATGGAAGTGAAGAGCAGGGGAGTGTCGATGTGGCTGTGGTGGTTGGCGGCGAATATCACCGGGCCGACGACCCGCTCCAGCCGGTCGAGCCCGTGGCGTTGGGGCCGGGCCAGAGCGGCCATCGTCGGTCGCACAATCACCTCGGCAATGGCCAGCCGGGCAGCCCTAGCCACCGGGGAGCGGGCCCAATCGGTGTCGTAGTGCGCTCCCCTTCGCTTGGTGTGGGGCATGAGCGGCACCCCGGCGGGCGGGCGAGCGGCCCGGAACGGGAAGTCCAACTTCGAGATGATCCGTCTAGCCGACATCGGGGACGGTCCGTCTAGCTGACATCGGCCATCAAGATGGGGGGGTTATGGATGTGGGTGACGGTGGGCTGGCGGCCCACGGTGTCGCCGGCTATCTCCAGGGCGTCCTGGAGGGTGGAAGCGTTTCGGAAGCCCATGCGCTGCACCGCCCGGGTGTCGCCGCCAACGATTATCACCTCGCCCAGGTGCTGCAAGGCGTGAGCTCCCCAGTACCACATGTAGAAGGGGTGAACCCCGTGGTAGGCGTATGAGGTGCGGTACAGGTGGCGGTACCACTCGTCCTCGGCGAACCGGCGCTCGTAGCGGGCCTCGATCTCCACCGGGTCGGTGGTGTCGGCCAGAACCTGCTCGAAGAAGTCGATGTAGCTCGGGTGATGCACGGGGTGGAACTCCCACCGGGTGGGATGGCTCATGATGACCACGCCACCCTCCCGTACCAGCGGCCGGCCCCGGTACAGGTTGAAGAAATAGCCCAGCCCCAGGCACATCACCAGGATGGGGTTCATCACCGAGTTCACGTTGTAGGGACAGATGTAGGGCAGGCCCATGGTCAAGATGTCGGTCTGGCCCTCCACCGGCACCAGATGCTGGGCGTACACGTTCTCGGTGGTCAGCTTGTGAACCGCTTCCACCTCGCCGGCCTGCACGGAGGTGAGTTCGTAGGGCGCTCGCCACGACTGGAATATCTGGCGGGCCATCCGGGGAGGGGTCTGGCGCAACCCTGCGGTCATGGCGATGAAAGCGGCCCGGTCCTTGGCGCTCCACTCCCATTCCCGCTTCTGGAGCATGGCGAGTGGCCCTTCAACCCCGAAGGTGTTGTTGTTGACCGTGGTCTCGATCTGGAAGATCCTCACCCCGGCGTCCCGCAGCACCTTGCCCATGCGCCAGTTGGAGGCGTGCAGCTCGGAGCGGTGCTGGTCCATGAACGACTTTGACTCCTGCATGGTCTTCACGTTGTGGTGGTGTCGTAGCCCCTGGTAGCCGGCCAGCCCGGTGGCGGTGCTCTTGTGCCCGCCGTCCATGGCCACCAGGTTGATGTTCACGTACACCACCAGGTCGCTCTCGGCGGCCCGCCGGCTGAACTGCACCTCCTCGCCGTGGGGGGTGGCGCCCAGCACTACCATGCCGTCGGGGTCCTCGGCGTCGTGGTTGTAGAGGCAGCCCGAGGGAGCGAAGGCGTCGAACACCCGGTCGCCCACCACGTAGCGCAGCTCGGCTTCGGTCATCCGCCGGTGGAGGGCGAGAGCGGCGATCACGTGTACGTCGTCCACCCCGGCGGCGGCGGCCATCTCCAGCACCTGCTCGATCACCATCTGGCGGATGTCGGGACGGCGCATGGGGGGCAGGGGTAGGGAAATGTCGTCGAACGCGATGGTGAGCTTCATGCCCGGCTTGAGCTGAGCGGGCAGCGGGTCCTGATCCATGGGGTTGAGAAGGGCCCGGCGGATGGCCCCCTCGGGGTCGGCCAACCCCAGCAGCGGCTCGGCCGGATATATCACCCGGCTGCGCCCGGCCGGGAGACGCTCCGTGCGGAACCCCTCACCGTGGTGGAACAGGATCGGCGGGGTGGAGCGGTCCACCTCCAGGACCATGCCCGGCCGGGGGGTGGGTCGGACCCTGTCCTTCATGTCCCTTGCCTCATCGCACGCAATGCCCCGCGCCTCATGACACCTTGCGGGCCCCGATGGGCAACAGCTTGCGGGGGCCTCCGGGTGCCTTGTCGAAATACTCGATGAGCCATCCCCGCTTGCGGGCCAGCATGGCCAGCTTGGGCTCGGGATTCACCGCTACCGGATAGCCCACCGCTTCCAGCAGGGCCAGGTCGCTGGCCGAGTCGGCGTAGGCCACCGACTCCGACATCAAGATCCCCTCGCGGTGAGCGAAATCCCGCAGTACCTCGGCCCGCGACTCGCTGGTCGGCGGCACGGTGGCCAGGTGCCCGGTGTACCGGCCGTGGGACTGTGCCAGCTCGGCGCACACGATGTGGTCGAACAGGGGCCGGAGCGGTTCCACGATGAAGTCCAGGGCGCCGGTGATCAGCACCGTGGTGTGGCCGGCCTGCCGGTGCCGGCGTACCCGGCGGATGGCAGCGGGGAAGGCCTGGGCCAGGATCAGGTCGTTGAACATCTCGCCGGAGTCCTCGGCCATCTGCCCGACGGGGGCCCCCTTGTAGCGGCGGTAGAAGTGGCGCAGGAAGTCGCTGCGGTCGCGGTGGTCGAGGGCCAGAAGCGACGGTGCCTCGAGCAGGACTTTGGCCACCAGCCGAGCCCGCTCGTCGGCGGGCAGCCGGCGGGTGGCCAGCCATCCGTAGGCCATGACCACGTTGGCGGCGATGATGGTGTTCTCCAGGTCGAATGCCGCCATGTGACGGTCGGGGGAGAGCACCTGGTCGCGCTGGCGGTCCTTGCGGGTGTTACCCGTCCGCCCGGTGGGAGCGGTTTTCACCCGGCCCTGCGACACAACGGTGGGCAGGTGGATGTCGGTCACGTAGTGGGGCCAGTCGACAACCCGGGGGTCAAAGCAGAACGCCTCCCGGTCGTCGTCGTCGAGGCTCTCCCACAGCTCCAGCAGCCTGCTCACGCCGAACAGGGCTTCGCACTCGGTGTAAGCGCCGTAGAGCTCCACGTAGCCGAGCGCTCGCTCCACCTGTTCACGGCGCTCGTCTAGGTCGGCTGTGATCTCGGCCTGCCGTCCCCTGATGGGCAGCCGCCCCAGCACCCGCTCCCCGGCGTTCAACCCGGTGCGTAGCCGCTTGAGTTGGCGGACCACCCGGCCCCGGCCCGGATACGTCCAGTTCGGCGGGGGTATGGGCTGGTCCCGGTCGTCGTAGATGGGGTTTTCGCTGAACCAACTGTGGGCCAGGTCAACAAGCTGGTTGAGCCGGAACGGGTTGACCGCTCCCGACGCCACCTGGATTACCCGACGGTCGGGTTCGTAGCCCTGGGCCGCCACAGCGCAGATGGCCGCGGCCACCAGATCAACCGGGATCACATCCAGCACCCCCTGGGGGATGCCGGGGAAGTCGGTGAGCAGGCCCCGCCCGTAGCCGATGATGATGGGCTCGGCCATGCGAAAGCCCCGGATCCACCCCGGGAACGGCTCGATGTAGGCCGATTCGATGATGGAAGGACGCACGGTGGTGACCTCGAGGTCACCCTTCACCTCGGACAGGGCGGTCTCTGCCAGCGCCTTGGTGAAAGCGTAGGCGTCGGGGAATCCCAGCGAGGCGGCCCGCGACCTGCCTGCTTCCACCATCTGATCGTGGACCCAGCGGCTGCGGAGCTGCTCGGTCTTGGCCGCCAGCACCGGTGTGCCGGCCGCGCCCAGCTCGTGGCGGGCCCTGCGGCGGAACTCTGCCAGCCGGTCGGGGTCCCTGCTCTCGGTTTCGGTGGTAACCCGGCGGCGCCTGCTGGCCTCGGCTTCCTCCTGCCAAGACACCGGCACGTACATGGGGCCGTCGGCCAGGGGCTCCTCGGGAGCGTTGCCCCGGCGGCTGCCTGCCACATAGCAGGTGGACACCGCGATGAGGTGGGGCGACGCCCCCATCTCGTTCAGCAACCGGGCCAGCCGCACCGGCCCCATCAGGTTGACCTCCACCGCGGTGTCGAGCGGGTTGTCGAACGCCACCGCAGCAGCCGAGTGGATCACGATGTCGCAACTTGCCACCAGCTCCCGACCGGCGGCGTCGAGGCCGAGGCCGTCGGTGCCCACGTCGGAGGCCACCCCGGTGATCTGCTCCTGGCACCGCCGCTCGAACTCGTCAGTGCCGATGCGCTCCCGGAGCTGGTCGAACGCGTCGTTTCGCAGGATCTCCCGGCGGATGCGTTGATCCACGCCTCGACGGCCGGGGCGCACCAGCAGCACCAGCTCCACCTCCGGCACCGAACTCAGCAACCGCTCCACAAGGGCGGTCCCCAGGAAACCGGTGGTGCCGGTGATGGCCAGCCGCTTACCGGCCAGCGCCTCGGAGATCATCGTTGTTTTCTATCAAAACTAGGGCCATTTCCTCGCCCCGAGTGGGGATAAGCCGTATTCGCTCAGTGGTCTGTACACCGGTGCCGCCGCCGGCGCTCGTGGCGTTCGACGGCCAACTCAACCAGGCGCTCGACGAGCAGGGGGTAGGCAAGGCCGGAGGCCAGCCACAGCCGGGGGTACATGCTGATGGGGGTGAACCCGGGGATTGTGTTCACCTCGCTCACCAGCAATCCCCGCCCCCCGGCCTCGTAGAAGAAGTCCACCCTGGCCATGCCCTCGCACAAAAGAGCCCGGTACGCGGCCAGGGCAAGCTGTTGGGCCTGCTGGGCCACCTCGTCGGGGATCCGGGCCGGTACCAGCAGCTCGGCTTCGTTGGAGATGTACTTGTCGGCGTAGTCGTAGAAGTCGTTACCAGGCACGATCTCGCCGGGGGTTGAGGCCTCGGGGTCGTGGTCGCCCAGCACCGCCACCTCGATCTCCTGGCCGGCGATCGATTCCTCGATCAGCAGCGTCTCGTCGTATCGGCCCGCCTCTTCCAGGGCCTCCAACGCTTCCTGCTCGGTTGACGCCCGGTTGATCCCCACCGAAGAGCCCATGCCTGACGGCTTCACGAACAGCGGCAGCCCGAGGTGGGCGACGGCCTCTTCTGCCACCACGGCCAGGTCGTCGCGGGTGGACGCCGTGCGGTAGCGGCACTGGGGTAGGCCGTGGAAAGCGCACACCTGCTTAGCCATCGACTTGTCCATGCAAAGGGCCGAGGCCAGCACCCCGGCCCCCACATAGGGGATGTCGGCCACCTCCAGCAGTCCTTGCAGGGTGCCGTCCTCGCCCATCGGTCCGTGTACCAAGGGGAACACCACGGTGCCGGGTTCGGCGAAGATCTCGGCCGGTGCGACGCCGGGGCCGTCGGGGTTCAACCGGTCGGGTAGAGGGTCGGGAAGCTCGGCCAGGCGCCAGTGCCCGGCTCGGGTGATGCCCACAGCCACCACCTCGAAGCGGTTGGGGTCGGCGGCTGCGGCCACGTGACGGGCCGAAACGCAGGACACTTCGTGTTCGGCCGACCGGCCGCCGAACAGGATCACCAGGCGGTTGCGGGTTGCCACGAGTCGAAGGTACCCCACCACGAGGCCCGATAGTGGGAAGCTACCTGTATGGGAAGGGCGGGCCGGTGAGGCTGTCGGCGTGAGGTTGCCCCGATGAGGTTTAAGGCATCCGAAGTGGCCGCGGCGGTGAGCGGCACGCTGGTCGGCCCCGACGCCGAGATAAACGGGGCGTCGATCGACTCCCGCACCCTGGCTCCCGGCCGGCTTTTCGTGCCGGTAGTGGCCGAGCGCGACGGCCACCAATACATAGAGGCAGCCCTGGCCGCGGGCGCGGCAGCCTACCTCACCTCGGCTCCGCCCCGGGGTGCCACCGCTGTGGTGGTAAACGACACGGCCGTGGCGCTTACCGAGCTGGGCGCTTATGCCCGGAGTCGCTTCGACGGGCCGGTGGTGGGCATCACCGGTTCGGTGGGCAAGACCTCGGTTAAGGACATGACCGCGGCGGCCATCGGGGCCGACCGCCCCACTCACGCCAGCCCCATGTCGTTCAACAACGAGCTGGGGGTTCCGCTCACCGTGGTGAACTGCCCCGACCACACGGAAGCGCTGGTGCTGGAGATGGGGGCCCGGGGCCGGGGCCACATCGTCGATCTGTGCCTGATGGCCCGGCCCACCGTCGGGGTGGTGACCGCGGTGGGAGCGGCCCACACCGAGCTGTTCGGAACGGTGGAAGCGGTGGCTGAGGCCAAGGGTGAGCTGGTGGAGGCCCTCGAACCCTCGGGCTTCGCGGTGCTCAACGCCGAAAACCCCTTGGTGGCGGCCATGGCCACCAGAACCGAGGCGGATGTGGTGATGTTCGGGCGGTCGGCAGGCGAGGTGCGGGCGTCCAACGTGAGCCTCGATACCGGGCTGCGGCCCCGTTTCCGGCTGGAGACGCCGAGCGGTGCCGCCGACGTGGCCTTGGCGGTGTGCGGGGAGCACATGGTGATGAACGCCCTGGCCGCTGCAGCCACCGCGCTGGTTGTGGGTGTGGAGGTGGACATGATCGCCGAAGGCCTGGGCGTAGCCGAGCTGTCACCGTGGCGCATGGAGGTGTCCACGCTGGCTTCGGGGGCGGTGCTGATCAACGACTCCTACAACGCCAACCCCATGTCGGTGGCCGCCGGGTTGAGGTCGCTGGCCTGGCTGGAGCGACGCCGCCGTGTGGCCGTTTTGGGCGTGATGGCCGAGCTGGGGGAGCGGGCCGGGGCCGAACACGCCGCCATCGGTGCTCTGGCCGCCGAGCTCGGAATCGAGGTGATCCCGGTGGCCACCCCCGACTACGGACTGGCACCGGTGGCCGATGCCACCGCCGCGGTGGACGCCCTAGGTGTGGTGGACAGCGACACCGCGGTGCTGGTAAAGGCCAGCCGGATGGCGGGTTTGGAAGCGGTGGCCGCCGCCCTGTCCAACCCCTAGCCTCTCGCAAATCACCGGGAGCGGTACTGTCGGGTTTTCGGACAGGGAGGCCAGGAAGATGGATTTTCGGGAGCGGTCGGTGCAGGAGTGGGCCGTGGCGGTGCGGTCGGGGGAGGTGTCGGCCCGCGAGATGGTGCAGGCGTCGCTGGATGCCATCGAGGCCCATCGGGAGTTGAACGCTTTTGTGGCCACCGACCCGGAAAGGTCACTGGACGAGGCCGGCGAGGTTGATGCCCGGCTGGCCGCGGGGGACGAGGTCGGGCCGCTGGCCGGTATCCCCTTCGGGGTGAAAGACCTCGAGGACGCCGCCGGGTACACCACCACCGAGGGGTCGATGCTGAACGCCGACGACCCTCCGGCCCAGGCCGACAGCGTGCTGGTGGCCAGGTTGCGAGCCGCGGGCGGCGTGGTTATGGGCAAGACCAACACCCCCGAGTTCGGCTGGACCGGCGATACCTACAACCCCCTGTTCGGGGCCACCGGCAACCCGTGGAACCCCCAACGCTCGCCGGGTGGTTCGTCGGGGGGAAGCGCAGCGGCGCTCACCGCCGGCCTGGTGCCGCTGTGTACCGGCTCCGACGGGGGCGGCTCGATCCGCATACCGGCGGCGGCCTGTGGGTTTTCCGGGTTCAAGGCCAGTGTGGGCCGAGTGCCCGTGGAGGGGCCGTCTCGGCTCTGGCCTATTTCGGTTCACGGCCCGATGGCGCTGCGGGTGGCTGACGTGGCCTTCGTGCAGGATCTGGTGATGGGGCAGTCGCCTCGCGACCTCAACTCCCTGCCCCGGCCCGAACGGTCGTGGCGAGACGCGCTGGATGAGGGTTGGCGGCCCCGGAAAGCGGTGTGGTGCCCGTCGCCAGACGGCAAGCCCACCGATTCCGAGGTGGTGGCGGTGTGCGAGGCCGCGGTGAGCCAGATGGAGGCCGACGGGATGGTGGTGGAGGTACGCCACGAGCCCCTGTTCAACGACCCCATCTGGGAGTACGTGCTGTTGTCGTCCATCATGGTCACCGGTGAGTTGGGCGACCTCACCGATGAGGACCGGGAGAAGATCACCCCCGGCCTTCGCCGCTACCTGGGGTTGGGGTCGGGGCCCCAGGTGGACGATCTGGTGAGCGCTGTGGAGACGTTCTACGCCATGGCCGAGACATTGGCTGATGTACTGGCCGGCGCCGACCTGTTCATCACCCCGACGGTGGCCGGCCACTTCCCCGAGAGCGGGGGTAAGGGGCTGGTCAACGGCCAGCACACCGACGCCTGGATACGCCACACATACCCGTACAACCTCACCCGGCTGCCTGCAGGCAGCGTGAGAGCCGGCTTCGCCGCCGACGGGATGCCGGTGGGCCTGCAGCTCGTCGGCCCCCAGCTCGGCGATGTGCGGGTGCTCCAGGCCCTGGCCTACTGCGAACAACTCTTCGCTCCCCCGGTGTGGCCTGCGCTATCGTGACCATCCCCCGGACCGTTAGCTCAGTTGGCCAGAGCGCTCGCCTCACACGCGAGAGGTCACTGGTTCAAGTCCAGTACGGTCCACCCAGCCACCGCCGGTTGGCCTGAACAACGCCAGGCACCGGCCGCTCCATGCCGCTGCGTTCCGGCGGCACGAAATTGGGGGTTGATGAAGCACGCGGCCTGACGTAGCCTGCTGCTCGCTCTAAAGCACCGACGCTCAATTTCATAGGAGCTAGATGTGTTTGACTCCCTGTCTTTTTTTCCGGGGATCGCGCGCGCAACCCGACTGGTGTGTTCGTTGGCCATCGTCTTGCAGGCTGCCTTGCTCGTTGCCGTGGGTCCCGGACCTCATGATTCGGCCCACGCCACCGAAGGCCGGCAGGTGGGGGGCAACGCCGGCCAGGGCCTGGTGGTGAGCCAGGGGGTGGTGGCCCACAACGCCGATAACTGGCACGCCGCCGGCTACAGGGGGAGCGGTGTCAAGGTGGGGGTGATCGACTTCGGTTTCGAGCGTTTCCCGGAGTTGCAGGCGTCGGGAGAGCTGCCGGCCGACACGAAGGCCAGTTGCTATTCGGACATACACGTCGGCACGGGAGACATGGAGGTGTGTTCCACCAGGGGTCCGTACGGCACGGCACGGCGGTGGCCGAGGCGGTGATCGACATGGCCCCGGAGGTGTCGCTGTACATCGCCAACCCGTGGACCACCGGAAACCTGCATCACGCCGTTGACTGGATGGTCTCCGAAGGGGTGGATGTGATCAACATGTCAACGCTGTGGCTGTATGACGGTCCCGGCGACGGTACTTCCCCTTTCACTCTCAGCCCGCTGAAGGCCGTGGACTCTGCCGCCGCTGATGACATCATCAGGGTCAATTCGGGCGGCAACTTTGCCGGGCGGGTTTGGTACGACTCGTTCACCGACACCGACAACGACGGCTTGGTCGAGTTCGCGCAGGGGTTTGGCGGCGATCCGGTTGAAACCAACTCGTTGGGCAGGTTGTCGGTGGGCGACCAGCTGTCGGTGTGGATCCGCTGGGACGACAATTCATGGACCGCTAATGCGACCTCGACTTGTTCGTGGTGGATGCCGGGGGCGTGACGGTTATGCAGAGCACCGACGAGCAGAGCGGGCGAAATCGTGACCGGCCCATTGAGGTGATCGACGACGAGGTCGAGGCGAGCGGGACGTACTACCTGAAGATTGAGGAATACGACTGCGACGAGAAACCTAGGTGGATTCAGCTCGCCAACTTATGGCAGGGAACCCTGGAGCACGTCTCATCGGGGTACGAGATGGCCAATCCGGTGGAAAGCGCGAACCCCGCCATGTTGGCGGTGGGTGCGGCTTCTCACCACGACACTTCGACCATTCAGGGCTTCAGCGGTCGGGGGCCCACCATTGACGGGCGGCTGAAACCCGACATCGTGGGGGCCGACTGCGGGAGTTCTGCGGTTTACGGCAGCGGCCCCTGCGATTTTGCCGGTACCAGCCAGGCTTCGGCCCACGTTGCCGGTTTGGCCGCTCTGGTACGCCAGGTCCACCCCGATTTCACCGCTACCCAGACTGCCGACTATCTGAGGGAATCCGCCCTCCCCCGCACCGCCGCCAACCCGTTGCCCGACCCCAACCACACCTGGGGTCACGGGTTCGCCTACCTACCGCCCATGGGGGACACGGCGAGGGCGAGCTTGTCGCCGGTGCCGTCGAGCATCGATGTTGGGGCTTCGCAGACGTTCACGTTGGCGACGAATGTGCCGTCGCCGCCGGGTGTGTGGGTTGGGGTGAACTACGGCGGGGCGAATCATCTGTCGGTCAGCGGCTCGTGTCCGGCTAGGGGCAACAGCGGCGTGGTGCGAGCCGATGGCGGCAAGGTGACCGTTCGAGGCTGCACCGCGGGCCGCGCCGAGATTCGCATCTACCGCTACCAACAACTGCTGAACACCTACACAGTCACCATCACCGTCGCGACACCATCACCGTCGCACGACGCCACCCTTTTTCCGGTGCCGTCGAGCTTTCGGGTTGGAGCGACACGGGCATTCACGTTGACGACGGATGTGCCGTCGCCACCTGGTGTGTGGGTTGGGGTGAACTACAGAGGGGCCAACCGCCTTTCGGTGGGCTCGTGCCCGGCTAGGGGCAACAACGGCGTGGTGCTGCCCAACGACGGCCTGGTGATCATACGGGGCTGTTATGCGGGCACCGCCGAGATCCGCATCTACCACTACCGGGAACTGCTCAGAACATACACAGTGGCAGTGAAGTGACCGCCAAAGACTGCCCTGTAGCGGCGGCCTGGGGTGGTCTTGCTTCGGTCGGCGCTAGCCGCCCATGAGGGGCCCTTCGGCCATCGACTCGATGGTGGAGACCGCCATGACGTTGCGATCGGGGTCGAGCGACTCAAACAGCACCCCGGTGGGAGAGTAAAGGTTGAACAGCACGATGGCTCCGTCGGGTCCGCCCCGCTCCATGTGGACCTCCCCGCTCGGGCTCTGCCCGTAGGTGCCGGCCGGCTTGATCTTGTGGATGGTCTCGCCATTGGGTTCCATGTCGAACACGTGATGCTCCCCCTGGAGCACCAGCGTGCGGGTGGCGGCCACGTGACGGTGGAAGTGGCAATGGGAGTGGGGAGCGAAGCGCACCAGCAGGTCGAGCGAGCCGCACTCGGGCTGCGAGCCCAGAACGGCCACGTCGTACTCGATGGGGTAGTCAAACTCGGGGCCCCCCACCATGTGAGTCCAATCTACGGAACTCAGGTCAAATCGGGCTTCGAAGGTCATAGGTTCTATCGTAGCTGGGTATGACCAGCAGCCTCTCCGTCGCCCGTTCGGAAATGGACTTCGATCCCGACTCCCTCCGTCAGAAATACCAAGAGGAGCGGGACAAGCGCCTGCGGGACGACGGCAACGATCAGTACGTGGCCATGGACGGGAAGTTCTCCCGGTATCTCGACGACCCGGCCGAGGCGGGCATCACCCGCCAACCGCTCACCGACGAGGTGGACGTGGCCATCATCGGCACCGGATTCAGCGGGCTTCTCGCCGGGGCCCGGCTCCGCCAGTACGGGGTGGAGAGCATCCGGATGATCGAGACCGGGGCCGAGTTCGGCGGCACCTGGTATTGGAACCAGTATCCGGGGGTGCAGTGCGACATCGAGTCGTACATCTACCTGCCCATGCTGGAGGAGATGGGCTACATGCCCAGGGAGAAGTACTCCTACGGCCCCGAGATTCTGGAGCACTGCAGGGCGTTGGGCCGTCACTTCGAGTTGTACCGGGATGTCTGCTTCGGCACCCGGGTTCACGAGATGCACTGGGACGACAACGAGCACCGGTGGGTGCTGCACACCAACCACGGGGACCGGATGCGGGCCCGGTTCGTGGTCATGGCCATCGGCCCGCTGAGCCGCCCCAAGCTGCCCGGCATCCCCGGATTGGGGGACTTCGAGGGCCATTCGTTCCACACCAGCCGGTGGGATTACCAGTACACCGGGGGCGACACCAATGGGAACCTGACCGGGCTGTCCGACAAGGTGGTCGGGGTGATCGGAACGGGCGCCACCGCGGTGCAGTGCATCCCCCATGTGGGCGAGGCCGCCCAGCACCTCTACGTGTTCCAACGCACTCCGTCTTCCATCGACGTTCGGGGGAACCGCCCCACCGACCCGGAATGGGCTATGTCGTTGGAGCCGGGCTGGCAGCAGCACCGCATCGAGAACTTCGGCAACATCGTGGCCGGCAGCATGCAGGACGAGGACCTGGTGAACGACGGCTGGACCGACATCCTGCGGAACCTCACCGCCCTGGGCGAGGGCGCCCGGATCGGCACCCCGGAGGAGATCGCCGAGGCCATGGAGCTGGCCGATTTCCAGAAGATGGAACAGATCAGGAGCCGGGTGGAAGAGACTGTGGCCGATCCGGACATCGCCGAGAGGCTGAAGCCCTACTACCGGCAGTTCTGCAAGAGGCCCTGCTTCCACGACGACTACCTGCCCACGTTCAACCGGTCCAACGTCACGTTGGTGGACACCAACGGCCAGGGCGTGGAGCGGATCACGGCCCGGGGGGTGGTGGCCGCCGGGGTGGAGTACGAGCTGGACTGCCTGATCTTCGCCACCGGGTTCGAGGTGGGCACCGACTACTCCCACCGCGCCGGGTGCGAGATCCACGGCCGGAGCGGGATGACGCTGAGCGAGCGGTGGAGCGAGGGGATGTCCACCTTCCATGGGGTGGTGACCAGGGGGTATCCCAACCTCTTGCACATGGGCGGTATCCAGTCGGGGGTGTCGCCCAACTTCACCGAGCTGTACAACGAGCAGAGCCAGCACGTTGCCTACATCATCGAGCAGGGCTTGTCGTCGGGGGCCACCGTGGTCGAGCCCACCGAGCAGGCCGAGGCCGACTGGGTACGCCTCATCATGGAGTCGGCCTATCGCCGGGCCGGCTTCCTGGAGTCGTGTACGCCGGGCTACTACAACAACGAGGGGCGGCCCGACGAGGGGCCGGGCTGGTTCGGCGGCACCTACGGCGGCGGCGCCCAGGAGTTCTTCAAGCTCCTGCGGGCCTGGAGGGACGAAGGCACGCTTCAGGGCCTTGAGCTGACCTGACCCCGCTCACCATGAGCTGAGGCGCTCTGCGGATCCGGGCCCGGCCCGGTCGCGGGTCATCTCGTAGGGTCGGCACCGATGGAAGCAGATCTGATGCGTCAGCTGGTGGATCTGTGGCGTGTGGGTTATCGGGCGATACAATCGCCCTGACTATGGCTGACCACGACCTGCTGCCAGAGTACGACCAGCCTCCAGTCGTTGAGGTAGCCCTGGCAGTCGAGTTCAAGCAATCCGTCAATTTCGGCGCTCTTGACTTGGGCCGACTTGCCAAGGGGTGGGAGGACATCCTCCCATGTGCTGAGGAGCGACCACTTCTGCCTCGTATGGGCCTCCCGTCAGAGGATCTATTCGATACTCTGTTCGAGATTGAGGAGACAGCGAGCAACCCAACTCGTCTTTGGCTTGAAAACGAAATTGGTAATCGCGTAGTTCAGATTCAACACGACCGCCTAGTAGTAAATTGGCGTAAGGGTGATGATGGAGGCGAATATCCACGTTACGGGACGATCCGCGAGTCGATGCGAGACTCATGGGAACGATTGACCACCAAATGTGCAGAACTTGGCCATGCTGAGCCTGTGCCATTTTTGTGTGAAGTTCAGTATATAAACCAAATTGGCATAGAGTATAGGGTGGGATGCACCACAAGACACTGCCCGATTGATTGTGCCATGGAGTGGCATAGGAGATGACGATTTTTTCCCTCATGATCACTTGAGCAGTTTCAATTTGCATTGTCATTTTCCAGAAGAGCGAGACGGCTGGTTGACAGTAGAAGGTTGGACTTCAGATAACTCTGAGTCGAAGGCATTGACGTTGGATCTTTCATGTCGTGGGCAGGCAATATTAGAGGACATTGACAGCGCTTTGGAGTTCATGGATATTGCTAATTCTTGGATTGTCCGAGGATTTACCGCCGTTACAACTTCCGAAGCGCATAAAATCTGGAGGCGCACACGATGACAACCTTATGCTGGTCAATAACTGAGAAACGAAGTGAAGATGGGGGATGGCTAAGCTACAGAAAGAAGGGTGCATCCGAAACCGTATCGCGGCCGCGTGTCAGTGAGCACCAACTTCACAAAAGTCCGAAACTAAAGCCATTTTCCAGAGGTGATGCGGAGGAACTTGCTGTTCAGCCTTGGTTCAGGAATGTCAAAACTCGATTGCAGCGGTTTCTCTCTTATGAAGCGAATTGGAATGGCTATGGAGAGCAGCCGATCAGTAGGCAAGCAGTGAAACGCAGTCTGATTGTATTGCACCGGGTTGCCTTGGGCGGACCAGAGCCTGCAGTTGTCCCTGTGTTTGATGGGGGTATCCAGATCGAGTGGTACTACGACGGAATGGAAATAGAAGTTGAGATTCCACCCTCAGGCAGAATATCGATTTTCATGACTTTCCCCGATGGCAGCATCGTTGAAGAGCACACACAGCAAGTGGAAGACGCGATTTGGGACGAACTGCAAGTAGCCATCGCAGGGTTGAAGGTCTCCGGGGTTGAATGAACGATCTGCCAACAGGTCAGGTAGGCAGAGAAGAAGAGTTGTGGCGCCGGATTCGCAGCGATCATTATGTAGATGGGCGGATTACTTCTGCCGCGTTCAGGAGTCCTGAAATGTCGGTCGATGTTGGTCGGATTCGTGGAGACAGATCAGCCACTCTTGGCCACGGTGTTGGGATAGCAACATTCTTGGCTGCTGTTGCATTCGACAATGGCCAAGATGTGCGTCATGATCCAATCGAAGACAACTTGGCTCATGCCCTGGTCATTGGTCGTAAGCCTCGGGCTGTACGTCGCGCTATTCGTGGTGCGGCGATATTCATTTCTCGCGAAGAGGTAGAATCATCGTAGGTATCAGGCCATCTGTAGTAATCGCCTACCAACATTTCGGAGGAGAGATATAGTCATGACGTGGTCGCGCTTGTTCGACTCCTCGACAAACCAAGGGCGAGGTCATGGGTTTGGTTTCAATGTTGTGACAGCTATTTCATACTTGCTATGAGGAAATATTGACATGCGAGTTTCAAGCCCATATACTTCGAAACTCAATACACATTACCCCCATCTGAAAGGCTGTCCTGCAATGAGCTTATTGTTCGGAAGCAGCCGAGCAGGCCCGCTCGCACCTGCGTAATATTGCTTTTGCTGAGTCAGCCTGTCGCGATTTATCGCGTTTGGATCAAGCTGTTGAGGCTTCAGCCTGGGCAAAGACCGCTTGGCACGGCTTTGTCGCTCTGGACACTTATGCTGGCGCATCAGCCACAAGAGGCGGCACCTTTTACCAGTGGTGCTATTCTTCAGGCCACTCCTCCTGGTCTGCTACTTCCAAAAGGCTGGCAATGAAGGAATCTGAAACAGTTAAGCAGGACCAAAAGATGTGGCAAGCGCGAAAATTGCCTGTGGACAGAAAAGTGGATGCATCGGGATCAGTTCATATGGAAGCTCACCTAAAGGTGTCAGAGGGAGGGGGTCCCCTTGCTCCGCGGATCTACTTCCATGACGATACAGGGGGAGTTACTGGTAAAGTACACATTGGATTCTTCGGACCACATAAGTACATGCCAAACAAGAGCACCAACTGACGTACCTGGCCCCAGGATGACCATAGGTCTGGTGGAATGCGGGGGCAGGTTGAAGAGAGAGGGTGGGTGAAACAGTGGCGGTGAAGTTTGTTTATCGGAGCCGGGAGACGTGGGAAGACCCGTTTGGCGACTACCGTGCCCTGCGCGACGAGGATCCCGTTCACGAGGTCAGCGATGGTTATTTCTGGGTGTTGTCCCGGTTCGAGGACGTTTTCGCTGCAGCTCGGGACACGGCCACGTTCTCGTCGGCCAACGGCCTGACCACAGCAGCCGACGAGATGGCCGGATTCGACGGTCAGGCCAACCCGATCGTGATGATGGACCCGCCCGAGCACACCGCCATGCGCAGGCTGGTGAGCCGCCCCATGACCCCCCGCCGGGTGGCCCCGGTGGAGGACCAGGTTCGGGCTTTCATAACCACCAAGCTCGATGCGGTGGCCGACGCATCTGAGGTCGACATTGTGGAAGCTCTGTTCAAGCCGCTGCCCAGCTACTTGGTAGCGCTCTACCTGGGGGTTCCCGAGGAGGACCGGGTACTGTTCGACCGGTGGACCGACGCCATCGTGGCTGCCAACGCCGAAGCCGGCGGGGACATGGATGCGTTCGCCGAGGTGTTCGAGTACTCCGGTGGGCTCATCGAGCGGCGCAAGACCGATCCCGGCGACGACCTGGTGTCCGGCCTGGTGCAACAGGGCGAGGACGTGGCATCGGCCCTGTGGATTGTGGGATTCATCTTCACAATGATCACCGGTGGCAACGACACAACCGCCGGGCTGCTCGGAGGGTCGGCGGTGTTGCTCGACCGCCACCGGGACCAGCGGCAGGCGCTCATCGACGACAGGTCGGCGATTCCCAACGCAGTGGAGGAGCTGCTACGGCTCACCTCCCCGGTGCAGAATCTGGCCCGCACCGTGACCCGGGACGTGACCCTGCACGGGACCACGATCCCGAAGGGCAAGAAGGTGTTGTTGCTGTACGGGTCGGCCAACCGCGACGAACGGGAGTTCGGGTCCACAGCCGGTAAACTCGACGTGGCCCGCAAGATCGACAAGATCGTCGCCCTTGGCTATGGGGCTCACCACTGCCTCGGTGCCTCTGTGGCCCGGCTCCAGGCTCGGGTCGCCCTGGAGGAGCTGCTCGGGCGGTTCCCGGACTACTCGGTCGATGAGCAGGCCGCCCGGTTCGCTTCCGGCCCCAACGTGCGGCGCTACGAGTACCTGCCGTTCCGCCCCGGCCTTTCGAGCTGAGGCGCTCTGCGGATCCGGGCCCGGCCCGGTCGCGGGTCATCTCATAGGGTCGGCATCAATGGAAACAGATCTGATGCGTCAGCGGGTGGAGCTGGTTCGGTCGGGGGTGTTGAGCACGGTCACGGCCCAGGGGCGGCCCCACGCGGTGCCGTGCTGTTTCGTCCTGGACGGTGAGACGGTTTATTCCGCGGTGGACGCCAAGCCCAAGTCCACTTTGGCCCTGCGCCGGCTGGACAATCTGGCGGTCAACCCGGAAGCGTGCCTGCTCGTGGACTTCTACGACGACGACTGGTCCCTGCTTTGGTGGATTCGGGTGGACGGCACCGGCCGGGTGCTTACCTCAGGGGCCGAGCGAGACCGGGCCGTCGAACTGCTGGCCGCCAAGTACCCCCAGTACCGGGCCTCGTCCCCTCCCGGCCCGGTGATAGCGCTGGCAATTTCCAGTTGGCGGGGCTGGCCGTGATCGCCGTGACCGCCGGGCAGCCAGGCAGTAAACCAGCTAACCGGCGGCGTCGGTTCGGGAGCGACTCAAGACGATGGCGATCACGACAAGTGCAATCCCGCCCAGCTCCTGGCCGTTGGGCACCTGAAACAGCGCCACCAAGCCCACCAGCACGGCGGTGACGGGAAGCAGCGATTGCAGGAGAGCGAAGCGGTGCTGGGTGATTCGCTGCATCACCACCTGGTCGATCCAGTAGGGGATGACGTTGGACAGCAACCCGGTGACCAGGGCCGGCACCAACACCAAAGGCGATCCCAGGGCGGCTCCCACGGCGGGAGCACCGAACCCGCTGATCGCCGCCGCGCCCGCCAGCATCCCGATACCCAGGCCGTCCACCGCGGCCGGGCCTCGGGCCACCCGGTGGCCGAGCACGATGTAGCAGGCCCAGAACAGCCCGGCCAAAAGGGCAAACCCCACCCCTCGCAGGGTGCCCTCGGCTTCGACCCCGGCCAGCACCACCACGCCTCCGGCGGCCATTAGCAGAGCCCCGGCCGAACGAAGCGAGCGGGTCCCCGCCGCCGCCACCGCGATAGGGCCGGTGAACTCGATTGCCACCGCGTTGCCCAGGGGCAGCTCGTCGAGGGATAGGTAGATCGACAGGTTCATGGCCGCCAGGGCGATCCCGAACGCCGAAGCCCAGGCCAAATCGTTGGCCTTCCAGCGTCGCTGCCAGGAGCGGCGAAGCACGATGATGACCACCGCCGCCCCCAACACCCGCAGCAGCGCCACACCGCCGGGAGCGATCTCGTCGAACAGTCTCACCGCCACCGCGGCCCCCAGATACTGCGACACCGCTCCGACGAGGAACAGCGATTCAGGCGTGACCGAGTTGGGCTGGGGTAAGCGGATCACACCTGGCTGGGTTTCGGGCTACCGAGCAGGCTCGGCGGCGGCGTTGCGCCCGGCCACCCGACCGAACGCCAGGGCGTCGGCGATATGGAACCCGCCGTCCTTGCACCTGCTGTAGGTGGAGCTCACCGTGCCGGCTGCGTAGAGGCGGCCGATCACCCCGCCGAAGGCGTCGAGCACCTGGGCCTTCTCGTTGCGGCGGGGACCGCCGTTGGTCCACCCCAGCAGAGGGGCCGAGGTGAACCCGTAGAACGGGGGTGTTGTCAGCGGGGCGAGGGTGGCAGGGTGGCGTCCCAAGGGGTCGTGGCCCGTAGTACACGCCTCGTTCCATGCGGCCACCGTCGCCTCCAACCCGTCTGGGTCGATCCCCAGAGCACCGGCCAGCTCAGCGGGGGTGTCGCCCTTCAGGATCCAACCCTTCTCGATTTCGGCCGAGTTGTCGGCGCTCCAGTTGTAGCCGTCCATGAGCAGGTTCCAACCCACCGGCAGGATGTCCCGGGGCGGCGAGATGGGTCCGGCCTGTCGGGTGGCCTCGTCGAAGATCACATGGAGGGGCCGGCGCTGGAGCAGCTCGTATTCGCCGTTGATGAGGCCGTGGCCGTGACCCTGGGGCGGCATCTCGTTGTGGGGCCGGCTGCCGTCGTTGCCGACCCAGATGAACCCCATCGAGTAGATGAACATGACGTACATCCCGGCCTCGAACCCCTCGGCCCGAAAGCCGACGGTGGCCATCATGTTGTCCATGTGCCACAGGTCGGCCCCCACCTTCTGGGCCATCTTGATCCCATCGCCGGTGCCCGCGGGCGACCCCCACACGGGTGAGTCGGGCAGGCCCAAGTAGTCGCGCACCATCTCAGGGTTGTTCTCGAACCCGCCGGTGGCCAGCACCACCCCCCGGCGAGCCCCCACCCGCAGCGGTCGCCCGCCCGATGCGGCCACCACCCCGGTGATTGCGCCTGCGTCATCGGTAACCAGCTCCGACGCCGGAGTGTCGAGCAGAACATCCACCCCCCGGTCTCGCACCACACCCGACAGGGCCTGGAACAGGAGCTGTTGGCCCATCTCCCCGTTTACCCCCAGGTAGCCGCCGTAGGACTCGGCACCGGGAAGCTCGGGGAATTCCGGCTTGTAGTCGGCGTGGACGCCGGGGGTGATCCCCAAACCCTCCAGCCACTCGGTGTTGCGATGGGTCTCGGCGGCCCACACCTCCACGATCGGCTCGGGCAGCGGGAGGGGGCCGCAAAGCGACCGCAGGTAGGTGGCCATCCCGTCGGGGTCGAGGGCGTTGAACCAGATACCACCGGAGATGCGGGTGTTGCCGCCCTCTCGACCCTCGGGCATCTTCTCCAGCAGGATTACCGATGCCCCTTCGTCGGCGGCTGATATGGCCGCGGCGCATCCGGCGGCGCCCATGCCCAGAACCACCACGTCGGCTTGTCGATCCCATTGCTCGCTCATGGCCGACATTGTGGCCCAGATCGCCTCGCCGGGGCAGAGTTTCCCGGGTGACGAGCCGCGTTTATGCGTTGCCGCATGGTGCTCGCTCGGTCAAGGATGGTGGGGTGAGCGGGGCCGACAACCTAGGGAGCGCCGAGCCAGGGGAGCGCAGCGACTTCCTTCGCTCCCTGTTGCGCCGGGACATGGCGGAGGACACGTTCGGCGGGCGGGTGCAGACCCGGTTCCCCCCCGAGCCCAACGGCTACCTACACATCGGCCACGCCAAGTCGATCTGCCTGAACTTCGATCTGGCCGGCGAGTTCAACGGCACCTGCAATCTTCGGTTCGACGACACCAACCCCGAAACCGAGGACGCCGACTACACCGCTGCCATCGAGGAAGACTTGGCCTGGTTGGGCTACCGCTCCGACCGGGGCACCCTGCACGCTTCGGACTACTTCGAGCAGCTCTACGCCTGGGCCGAGGATCTGATTCGGGCCGGATTGGCCTACGTGGACGATCAGGACGCGATGACCATCTCGGCCACCAGGGGCAGCTTCACCGAACCGGGGACCGACAGCCCGTGGCGGGACCGCTCGGTGGACGAGAACCTGGACCTGTTCCGGCGGATGCGAGCGGGCGAGTTCGCAGATGGCGAACGGGTGTTGCGGGCCCGAATCGACATGGCCCACGAGAACATGCTGATGCGCGACCCGGTGCTTTACCGAATCCGCCATCTGGCCCATCACCGCACAGGGGCCCAGTGGTGCATCTACCCCACCTACGACTGGGCCCACGGCCAGAGTGATGCCGTGGAGGGGGTCACCCATTCCATTTGCACCCTGGAGTTCGACGCTCACCGCCCGCTGTACGACTGGTGCCTGGATAACCTAGACCTGCCCGGCGACCGCCCCCGCCAGAGCGAGTTCGCCCGGTTGAACCTCACCCACACCGTCTTGTCGAAGCGCCGCCTGTCGCAGCTCGTCGACGACGGGCACGTAAACGGCTGGGACGACCCCCGTATGCCCACCCTGAGGGGGATGCGGCGCCGAGGTTATCCACCGCAGTCGATCCGGGAGTTCTGCCGCCACATCGGCGTGGCCCGGGTGGACGGCACGGTGGAGGTGGAGCTGCTGGAGTCGTTCGTGCGTCGGGAGCTGAACGCCACCGCGCTGCGCCGCATGGCGGTGCTCAACCCGCTGCGGCTGGTGATCGAGAACTACCCCGACGGCCAGGTGGAGATGCGCGAAGCGGTCAACAACCCCGAGGATCCGGCAGCGGGCAGCCGCACAGTGCCTTTCTCGAAGGAGTTGTACATCGAGCGGGACGACTTCATGCTGGACCCCCCGGCCAAGTTCTACCGGCTGGCGCCGGGGCGGGAGGTGAGGCTGAGGTCGGGTTACTTCGTAACATGCACCGGGGCCGACACAGACGCCGACGGCAAAGTGACCGAGGTCCGCTGCACTTACGACCCCGAAACCAGCGGTGGCCAGGCCCCCGACGGTCGGAAGGTGAAGGCCACGATCCACTGGGTGTCAGCGGCCCACGCCATCGAGGGTCGGGCGGCGACGTACGAGCGGCTCTTCACCGACCCCCATCCCGGCGGTAGCGGGCAGGATCCGATGGCCTCACTGAATCCCGACTCGGCTGCCGTGGTGGAGGGGGCCCGCTTCGAGCCTGCCATGGCCGACATCGCTCCCGGCGAGGTGGTGCAGTTCGAGCGCCTCGGCTACTTCGCTCGCGACCCCGGCGACCCCGGCCTGTTCCACCGCACCGTGGGGCTGCGCGACGAGTGGGCCCGCATCCAGAAGAGAACCGCCAAGCAGTAGGCCGGCCAGTTCGCAGTGCCGGCCTTGGGGTAATCCAAAATGGGTCGGCGTCAGCAGGCAGCCCGCCGGCCCGGGGCTAATCCTCCAGAGTCGGCCAGCGTTCGGCGTTGGTGTTGGAGACAGGCCAGTTGTCGGCGTTCAGGGCGGCGTCGCTGCCCCCGTCGATGAACACCATGGAACCGCAGAACAAGCTGGCGTCGGGCGACAGCAGAAAGGCCAGCAAGTTGGCCACCTCGGCGGGGCGGCCGGGCCGGTTCTGGGGGATGGGGAACACGTCGCCCAGGTTCAGGATGAAGTCGAGCTGTTCGGCCACCAGCGGGGTGTCGATGAGACCGGGGGCCACGGCGTTCAGCCTTATGCCGGTGCCGATCCACTCGGGGCCGATGGCGGTGCGTCGGACCCAGCGGGCCAGGGCCAGCTTGCTGGTGGCGTAGGCCGTGGTGGGGTCGGCACCGGCCAGCGCTTGAGCGCCGGGTTCGTCGTCGGCCAGGCAGGCCTCAATCAGGGCGTCGGGCAACCCGACCATCGTCGTACAGGAGTTGGAGCTGATGGCCACCGCTGAGGAGTCGGTGCCCTGAACCAGCAGCGGGCGTAGCCCCACGATGGTGGCCACCGCGCCGAAGTAGTTGACGGACACCACCATTTCCGGGTCGGGTCCGGTGATCCCCGCTCCGGCCACCAAGCCGTCGATCCGCCCCCCGCTGGCCGCAGCCACAGCGCTCACCATCTCGGTGCGCCCCTCGGGGGTGGAGAGGTCGGCAATGACCTCGGCGTCGTGGATGTCCACGCCGATGATCTCGTGGCCGTCCCGGGTCAGACGCTCTCGGGTTGCCTTTCCGATCCCACCTGCCGATCCGGTGATGACGATCGTTCCCATGGGGCCTATCTTGCCCGACCGGGATCGAGCGGTTCCCATTGGGCCTGGCGTTTCTCGGCGAAAGCGGCCGGCCCCTCGGTCTGGTCGGGATGGCCCCACACCCCCACTAGGTGTTGGCCGCCTATGCGGCAGGCGTCGGTGAGGCCGTGCTCCAGGGCATCCCACAGGGCTCTTTTGGTAGCGGCCATTGCCGCGGGGGAGTTGCGGGCGATGGTCTCGGCGATCTCGGAGGCCCGATCCCGCAGCCGGTCGGGGGGATCCACCACCTCGCTTATCATGCCGAGCTCGTAAGCCCGATGGGCGCTCATCCGCTCGTGAGCCCCCATGAGGGCCATGCGCATCACCGACTCCACCGGCATCTTTTTCATCAGTCCGATGGCCTCGATGGCCACCACTTGGCCCACCGACACGTGGGGGTCGAAGAAATGGGCGTCGGAAGCTGCGATCACGATGTCGGCGTCGGCCACCCAGTGGAAACCGCCGCCGCAGCAGATGCCGTTGACAGCGGTGATCACCGGCTTTCGCACCTTCTGGTGCCACGACGTGAAGTGCAGGTCGAAATTCTCCACCGACTCCCGGTAGCGCTCCATGCCCAACCCGTCTGTGGCCAGTTCCATCACGTCCACCCCGGTCTGGAAGGCTCGCCCCTCGCCGGTGTGGACGATCACCCGCACCTCGGGGTCCTCGTCGAGCTCCAGCCAGGCGTCGGCAAACTCCTCCCGCATCAAAGCGTTCATGGCGTTGAGCTGCTCGGGCCGGTTGTTGATGAGCCATCCCACCCGGCCCCGGCGCTCGACGGTCAGTGTCTCATAGCCCATGGGGTCATTCTGGTGGAGGGGACATGGGGATGCGGCGTTGGCGACCGCTACTCTCACCCCATGGGCGAACGGGGCCGGTCCGGGGGCATCACCGACGAGGGGGTGGCGGCTCTGCGGGACCGGATCGGGCTGGTTCAAGCCCATCCCCAGCCGCCCCGGTTCCTGGCGCCCAACGAGGATGCGTTCCGGCAGGTGGCCGAGGCCTACGGCGACGACAACCCCCTGTGGTGCGACCCGGATTACGGGGTCACAACTCGTTGGGGCGGCGCCATCGCTCCGCCGCCGATGGTGGGAGGCGACACGCTCATAGGCACCAACGAGGTGGAACGCCTCGACGACGATCACGCCGCCCGGCTCAAGGGCGACCCGCTGCGGGGAGCGCAGGCCCATTATTCGGCCAGCCACCGGGAATGGTGGAAGCCCCTCCGCCCCAGCACCCGGGTCACCCGGCGCAACGCCCTGGTCGGGGTTCACGACAAGCACAGCGAGTTCGCCCGCCGGGCCGTCCACGAATGGACGGCCGAGGTGTTCGCCGCCAAAGGGGGCCCGGTGCTGGCCGCCCAGTACCGACTGATGATCCGCACCGAACGGGCCGAGGCCCGCACCACCCGGACCAAGCGGGAGACAGTGATAGAGCCCTACAACGACGATGACCTGGCTCGCATCGACGAGGCCTACGCCGCCGAGGTGGGCCGGTGCAGGGGGGCCGAGACCCGCTGGTTCGAGGACACCGAGGAGGGCGACGAGCTGCCCCCTCTGGTGAAGGGCCCGCTGCGGGTGACCGACATGGTGTGCTGGCACGCCGGCATGGGTATGGGCCTCTACGGGGTGAAGGCGCTGCGGCTGGGCTACCAGCAGCGCCGCCGGGTGCCCCGCTTCTTCCGGCCCGACGATCTGGGCATACCCGACGTGCAGCAGCGGGTCCACTGGGACGTGGAGTGGGCTCGGCAGGCCGGCAGCCCGACCATCTACGACTACGGGCGGATGCGTGAGTGCTGGTTGATCCACCTGTGTACCGACTGGATGGGTGACGACGCTTGGCTGTGGCGGCTCGACTGCCAGTTCCGGGGGTTCAACTACGTGGGCGATACTCACTGGATGAGGGGCCGGGTGGCTCGCAAGTATCTGACCGAGGGCGGGCAACCGGCGGTGGACCTGGAAATCTGGGGGGAGAACCAGCGGGGGGAAACCACCACACCGGGCAACGCCACCGTGCTGCTGCCCAGCCGGGAACACGGCCCGGTGGAGCTGCCCGAGGCACCCGGCGGGGCCTCTACAGGGGCCGAGGCGCTGGACGCCCTGGTGGCGCGCTTTGCCGCCATGGAAGCCGCAGAAGACGACGAGCAGGAAGCGGTCCGCTCATGAAGCCCTACCCCGACCCTCCCGACGGTTTGCAGATTGTTCAGACCCCGACCCGGTTGACCCTCACGCTCGACCGTCCCGAGCGTCGCAACTCGTTGACCGACGAGATCGTGCTGGCACTGATCGACACCTTGGAAGCGGCCAGCGCGGATGAGGACGTGCGGGTGGTGGTGCTCAACGCAGTGGGGGAGAACTTTTGCAGCGGTTTCGATTTGGCCGGACGGGCCGGAGGCGGTCCACGGCCTCGACCGGGCAGCATCTCCCGGCGGCTGCCGTACCTGGTGAACCGGCTCATCCCGGTAATGCTGGAGGTTCAGGTGCCGATAGTGGTCGCGGTTCGGGGTTGGGCGGTGGGATTGGGACTCAGCCTGGTGCTGGCCTCCGACTTCGCAGTGGTGGCCGAGGACGCCCGGGTGCGAGCGCCGTTCACCGAGATGGGTATCACCCCCGACAGCGGAACGTCGTGGCTGCTGCCCCGTCTGGCCGGGGTGGCCCGGGCCAAGCGGATGCTGATGCTGGGGGAGGAGGTGTCGGGAGCCGAGGCGGCCGAGTGGGGGCTCATCCACCGGGCCGTGCCCGAGGATCAGGTTGACCATGAGGCGGATGCCCTGGCCGAGCGGCTGGGGGATTCGGCCACTGTGGCCGTCGGGCTGGCCAAGACCCTGGTGCAGCGGGCCGCGGGCCGCAGCCTGGACGCCCATCTCAGCGATGAGGCATTCGCCATGGAGCTGTCGTCCCGCTCGGCCGACTTCCGGGCCTGGGCCGAATCCCGCCGCCAGGGCCTTCCGCCCGACTTCACCGGTCGATGACGCCTGCTCTTCTTTGTTCTTCCCAAGGCAGCCAGCCGGTAGTCTGCGGCCATGTTGGTACTTGATCCCACCGCGGCGGCGCTTCCGGTGGACCCCGACCGGGGCCCCGACGCCGGCCCGCTCACCGGCAAGCGTGTGGGCATCCGCTACGACCTCACTTGGCGCTCCTTCCTGTGGACCACCGACGAGTGGACCGAGAGGCTGCGGGCCGCTGGTGCAGAGGTGGTGACGTGGTGCTCGGAGTCCCGCCAGGAGGTACACGCCGATCAGGCGGTGCTGGTGGAGTTGGAGAACTTCGCCACCGACGTGGACATCGCCATCGTCGGCCTCGGCAATTGAGGTAGCTGCACCTCCTGGACCGTCCACGACGCTGCGGCAGTGGCGGCCCAGGGCAAGACGGCGGTCGCCGTCGTGACCGAGGAGTTCGTGCCTCTGGCCGAGATCATGGCCCGCAACCTGGAGCGGCCCGGCCTGCGGCTGTGCGTGCTGCCCTACCCGCTGGACACCCGGCCCGAACCGGAGGTGCGTCGGATCGCCCGGGACCACTGGCAGCCCCTGCTCGACTCGTTGGGAGTGCCGTCGTAGATGGCTCCCAACGGCGCTGGCGAAGACACCGGCGAGGTGCCGGTTGACGGGCAGGTGGAGGCCCCCGACGATCCGGTGGCCTTTATGGAGTGGGCCACCGACCGGGGCTGGGGTGACGGCCTTCCGCTGATCCCACCTACCCCCGAGCGGGTGGACCGGTTCATCGCTGCTGCTGGCCGTCCCGCCGACTCGGTGTTGCTGGCCGTTCCCCCTCGAAACGCCTGGTGTACGGTGCAGAAGCTGGCGGTGAACGCCTGCATGGCCGGGGCCGATCCCGAGGCCATGCCGCTGATGATGGCGGCGCTGGAGGCCATGGCCGACCACCGGTTCGACCTGTTCGCTCTCAACACCACCACCAGCTCGGTGGTGCCGGCCCTGTTCGTGAACGGCCCGGCTCGCGACCGGCTCGATCTGCCCTACGAGGCTGGATGCTTCGGGGGAGCGGTGGGGGCCGGACCGGCCGTCGGGCGGGCAATCCGGTTGGTAATGCGCAACGTTGGGGGCCAAGTGGCTGGAGAGACCTCCAAGTGCGTGCTGGGCCAGCCGGCCCGAGTGGTGGGCCTGGTGATGGGGGAATGGGAGGAGCGGTCGCCGTGGCCGCCGCTGGCCGAACGCCGAGGGGTGAGCGGAGACGCCGTCACCGTGTACGGCACCATCGGCACCATGGACATCGCCGACATCGCCGCCGACGACGGGCGCTCGCTGGCCTGGGTCATCGGCCAGTCGCTGGCCTACGTGGGAACCAACGCCTACATCTCCCACTGGGGGGCCGAGGTGATGGTGGTGGTGCCCCCACCGTGGGCCGACATGCTGGCCGCGGCCTACCCCACCATCGAGGACGTGCAGGAAGCGCTGTGGTCCAACGCTCGCCAACGGGTTGACGACTTTCCAGACACCCACAAGGCGTGGTTGGCCGAGCGGGACCGGATCGGCTCCGACGGCACGGTCTTGATTGTGGAGCACCCCTCCGACGTGATCGTGATGTGCGCCGGGGGGCTGGGCAACCTCCACGCCGGGGGGCTGCACAACTTCGGTCCCACCCGTGCGGTGACCCGCCCGTTCTGATGATCGGATCACGTGCCGATGCCGGGGCCCTGTTCTGATGGTCCGATCCGACGTTGACGCGACGGCCACCGTGGTGGTGGTAGCGGGCGGCGACTTCCCCACAGAGGGGGAGATCAGCCGCCTGCCCGACGGTGCGGTGGTGGTGGCGGCCGACGCCGGACTCGACCATGCGTTGGCGGCCGGGCTGGCGGTAGCAGTAGCGGTGGGCGACATGGATTCGGTCTCCCCCGAAGCTCTCGAAGCTGCAGAGCGAGCCGGGACCCGCATCGAGCGCCACCCGGCCGACAAGGACCAAACAGACCTGGAGCTGGCCCTGGAATTGGCCGCTCGCCTGGCCGACCGGGTGATCGTGATCGCCGCCGCCGGTGGGCGCCTGGATCACCTCATCGGCAACCTGGCTGTGCTGGCCTCGCCCCGGTGGGCCGGGGTAGAGGTGGAAGCGTGGATGGACGACGCCCGGGTTCTGGCAGTGCATGGCTCCCGGGTGCTCGACGCCGAACCGGGGGCCACGGTGTCACTGTTCGCTCTCGGAGGACCGGCCCGGGTTACCACCACCGGTCTGGTGTGGTCGCTGGACGGCGATGTTCTGGAACCTCTGAGCAGCCGGGGGGTGAGCAACCGGGCTGCCACGGCCAACCCCGAGGTGACGGTTTCAGAAGGGGTGGTGCTGGCGGTGATCCCCCACCGTTAGGGGGCCGGGGCTCACTACCGCCCGGCTTGGGAAGATCAGCCGGGCCGCTCGGCCGGGAACACCCGGTTGCCGTCAACCTCCACCCGCTGGCGACGAAGCCGCATTGTGGCGATTCGCCATTGGCCGTCCTCGCATCGGCGGTAGGTCTCCTCGTACCAGCCGGTACCCCACATCCCGGTCATGCCGCTTTCGGGCGGCCAGTCGAGGTGATCCTCCATCGACCAGATACCCGAGGCGGTGTCAGGCCCGTTGATGTCGATCTCGCTCATGTGCCCGTGATGAGCGGTGATGATCGGGGCCAAGATGGGCTCCAGGTACTCCCGGAAAGCCTTGTTGCCGGTGATGTCGGACCCCTCCCTGGTGTCGTCGGGGGTGGAGATCACCACGTCATCGCAGAACACGTCCTCCCACTCGTCCCACCGCTTCTGGTCCATGAGCCGGAAGTACCGGGCCTTCAACTGGCGAATGGCCTCGATTTCCACCAAGTCCTGAGGAGTCATGGCCGCCACCCTAGCGGCCCCATGTTGCGGGACCGCCGTTGCCAGTCTCCCGGCTGTCGACGGCCTACTCCTCGCCGGGGGAGACTCGGACGAGTTGTTTGCCGATGTTGCGGCCCTCGAAGAGGCGGGCGAGGGCTTGGGGAGCGTTTTCGATGCCGTCAACCACGTCGGTGCGGTAGGTGATCCGCTCCTGGCGCACCCACTGGGCCAGCACCGGAAGCGCCTCGTCGAAGCGACCGAAGTAGTCGGTGACGATGAGTCCCTGCACCTTGACTCGCCGGAACAGGATGTTGCGGAACAACCGGGGCGACCACCAGTCACCCTCGGCGTTATAGGTGGAGATCATGCCGCACAGCACCACCCGGGCGTGGTGGTTGACCAGCCCCAACACCGCGTCCATGACCTCGCCTCCCACGTTCTCGAAGTCCACGTCGATGCCGTCGGGGCAGGATTGGCGGAGCTGCTCGGTGAGGTTGCCGGCCCGGTGGTCGATGCAGGCGTCGAACCCCAGCTCCTCGGTGGCGAACCGGCATTTCTCCGGCCCCCCGGCCACCCCCACCACCCGGCATCCCCTGATCTTGCCGATCTGTCCGGCCACCGACCCAGTGGCCCCCGCGGCGGCTGACACCACCAGGGTCTCACCGGGCCGGGGGTCGCCGATGTCGAGCAGGCCCCAGTAAGCGGTCATCCCGGTGGGGCCGAGCACCCCGGTGAACGCCTTCAGCGGCACCCCCAGATGCAGGGGGATGGGCTCGGCTCCTTCGAGCACCGAGAACTCCTCCCAGATCAGCCCGCCGGTGACCACGTCGCCGGGCTGGAACTGCGGGTGGCGGGACTCGACCACCGTTCCCCACGTGCGACCTCGCATGGGATCGCCCACCGCCACCGGGGGCATGTAGGCGTCGATGTCGCTCATCCAGATCCGGTTGGTGGGGTCCACCGACAGGTAGGTGTTGCGCACCAGTATCTGGCCCTCGCCCAGAGCGGGCACGGGTAGCTCCGTCAGCTCCAGGTCTGTGGGCTCGATGTCCCCCTGGGGCCGGGCCCGCAGGACCCACCGCCGGTTGTGCTCGCCGGTCATGCCAGCGCTCCAGCGGCAATTGCGGTCGCCGTGGCTATTGCGGTCCCAATAGTCATTGTGGTCCCAGGGGTCATTGCGACACCCTAGAAAAATCCGCCGAGGAGTTGGCGGCCCAAAGGGGGATACGCCCCAGGCGCTACCCTCGCCGTCGGGCGGATTTCGAGGAGGGTTGATGTCCGATCAGCGCCAACAAGAGCATTATCCGGGGTTTGGGGGGACGGTGGGGCGGATCATCGCCACGTCTGAGTCGTGGTGGCCTCCCCGCCCAACCCCGCCGGAGGGGGCGCCCAACATCGTGATCGTTCTGGCCGATGATCTGGGTTATTCCGATTTGGGTTGTTACGGCTCGGAGATTCCCACCCCGGCCATAGACGCCCTTGCCACCAGCGGTGTGCGTTACACCAACTTCCACGTGACCCCATTGTGTTCGCCCACCCGGGCGGCGCTTCTGACCGGGCTCAACTCCCACCGTGTGGGGGTGGGGTTCGTTGCCAACGCCGATCCCGGTTTTCCCGGTTACGCCGGGGAGCTACCTCCCAACCAGTCCACGCTGGCCGAGATGCTGCGCGACACCGGCTACGCCACCATGGCGGTGGGCAAGTGGCACCTGTGCAAGGAGGCCGACCTGTCGGTGGCCGGCGACAACCACTCGTGGCCGTTGCAGCGGGGGTTCGACCAGTACTACGGATTCCTCGAGGCCCTCACCAACTTCCACCACCCCCACCTGCTCTACGAGGGGAACAGCCCCGTGGACGTGGCCGAGTATCCCGACGGCTACTACCTCACCGACGACCTCACCGACCGGGCGTGCCGCATGATCCGGGAGGTGAAGGCTACCGACCCCGACAAGCCGTTCTTCCTCTACTACGCCCACGGCGCGGTTCACGCCCCGCTGCACGCCAAGGCCGACGACATCGCCCGCCACCGAGGAAATTACGACAAGGGGTGGGACCAGCTCCGGGAGGAGCGCCTGGTCCGCCAGAAGGAACTGGGCATCGTGCCGCCGGGAACCGAGTTGCCGCCCCGGAACTTCGAACCCGACGAGGACGTTCGAGCGTGGGCCGACTATCCCGAGCACGAGCGCCGGGTCATGGCCCGTTACATGGAGGTGTATGCCGCAATGGTGGAGTCGATCGACGAGAGCGTGGCCCGCATCCGCGACGAGTTGGAGGCCCTCGGCGAGCTCGACAACACCATCTTCGTGGTCACCAGCGACAACGGGGCCTCCCGGGAGGGGCGGGCCCAGGGGACGACCTCGTACTTCACCTACAGCAACCCCGGGGCCATGGAGTCGGCGGAAGTGGGCCAGGAAGAGCTCGACGCCCTTGACGCCATCGGGGGGCCGACCACCTGGCCCCACTACCCGCGGGGCTGGGCCATGGCCTGCAACACCCCGTTCCGGCTGTACAAGATCACCGCCCATCGGGGCGGGCACTCGGTGCCTTTCGTGCTGTCGTGGCCGGCCCGCACAGCGGAGGTGAGCGGAGAGCTGCGCCACCAGTACGCCCACGTCATCGATTTGTTGCCCACCCTGGCCGAAATGATTGGGGTGGACGTCCCCACCGAACGCAAGGGGCTGGCCTCCGACGCCCTCGACGGGGTGTCGTTCGCCCCCACGCTCGGCGACCCGGAAGCTCCCTCCGACCGCACAGAGCAGTACTACGAGTGCATCGGCCACCGGGCCTACTACAGGGACGGCTGGTCGGCATCCACGTTCCACGAGTTCATGACCCCGTTCAGCTCCGACCGGTGGGAGCTGTTCAACCTGGCCGACGACCTCAACGAGCGCAACGACCTGGCCGAGGCCGAGCCCGAGAAGCTGGCCGAGCTGGTCGAGGCCTGGGAGGAAGCGGCGTGGCGCAACCGGGTGTTCCCCCTCGACGAGGGTTCCGGGCTGTACCGCATCCTGCGGCCGGCCGAGCACGAGCAGCTAACTCGCTCGCTGTTGATCCGGCCCGGAACGCCCACCGTGGAGCGCTACCGGGCGTCACGGGTTATCGCCGGGGGCAACTTCACCATCACCGTGGATCTCGACCACCGCCCCGGCGACCATGGTGTGCTGGTGGCCCACGGCGGGCAGGCGTCGGGCTACGTGCTCTACGTGGAGGATTCGGCCCTGCACTTCGAGGTCAACAGCGGGGGACAGCCCATGGTTTTCGACCCCATGGAACTGCCGGGGCCGTGCGGTGAGGTAGTGGTGGACTTCCAGGCTCCTGGCGGGCGCATCTGGAACGTCTCGGTGAGCGCCGACGGTCGTCCCGGCATCACCGCGACCGACATCCCCCAGATCTACGGCTTCATTCCCTGGGAGGGCATCGACGTAGGGGTTGATCGCCGGTCGCCGGTGTCGTGGTCGCTCCACCAGCGCCACGGTTCGTTCCCCTACACCGGCACCATCCACCAGGTCACCTACGTGCCCGGCCCACCCGCGCCCGACACCGACGAGGTGCGCTTGGCCGAACTCCGCGAGATCGGCATGGCCCTGGAGTAGCGGTTGGTCCTCCGGCGAGTAGCCGTTCTCCCTCCTCGGGGTGAAGCGCTACTGTCCCCGTCGGGCAGATTTCGAGGAGGATTGATGACCGATCAGCGCCAGCAGGAGCACTATCCGGGGTTCGAGGGAACGGTTGGGCGGATCATCGCCACGTCGGAGTCGTGGTGGCCTCCCCGCCCAACCCCGCCGGAAGGGGCGCCCAACATCGTGATCGTGCTGGCCGATGACCTGGGTTATTCCGATTTGGGCTGTTACGGCTCGGAGATTCCCACCCCGGCCATAGACGCCCTTGCCACCAGCGGTGTGCGTTACACCAACTTCCACGTGACCCCGCTGTGCTCGCCCACCCGGGCAGCGCTACTGACCGGGCTCAACCCCCACCACGCAGGCATGGGGTTCGTGGCCAACGCCGATCCCGGATTCCCCGGTTACGCCGGGGAGCTGCCCCGCAACCAGTCCACGCTGGCCGAGATGCTGCGCGACACCGGCTACGCCACCATGGCTGTGGGCAAGTGGCATCTCTGCCAAGAGGCCGACCTGTCGGTAGCGGGCGACAACCACTCGTGGCCGTTGCAGCGAGGGTTCGACCAGTACTACGGGTTTCTCGAGGCCCTAACCGACTTCCACTTCCCCCACCAGTTGTTCGAGGGCAACAATCCGGTCCACGTCGACCAATACCCCGAGGGCTACTACCTCACCGACGACCTGACCGACCGGGCGTGCCGCATGATCCGGGAGGTGAAGGCCACCGACCCCGACAAGCCGTTCTTCCTCTACTACGCCCACGGCGCGGTCCACGCCCCGCTGCACGCCAAAGCCGACGACATCGCCCGCCACCGCGGGAACTACGACAAGGGGTGGGACCAGCTCCGGGAGGAGCGCCTGGCCCGCCAGAAGGACCTGGGCATCGTGCCTCCCGACGCCGAACTGCCGCCCCGCAACCCCGAACCCAACGAGGACGTTCGAGCGTGGGACAGCTATCCCGAGGCCGACCGCAAGGTCATGGCCCGTTACATGGAGGTGTACGCCGCCATGGTGGAGTCGATCGACGAAAGCGTGGCCCGCATCCGGGCCGAGCTGGAGACCATCGGCCAGCTCGACAACACCATCTTCGTGTTCACCAGCGACAACGGCGCTTCCCGTGAGGGGCGGGCCCAGGGGAGCACCTCGTACTTCACCCACAGCGGCACCGGAGCCCGGCCCTCCCCACCGGTGGGGGAGCACGAGCTCGAGGCGTTCGAGGCCGACGACATCGGTGGTCCTACAACCTGGCCCCACTACCCGCGGGGCTGGGCCATGGCCTGCAACACCCCGTTCCGGCTGTACAAGATCACCACTCACCGGGGCGGCCACTCGGTGCCGTTCGTCCTGTCGTGGCCGGCCCGCACCGAAGCGGTAAGGGGGGAGCTGCGCCACCAGTACACCCACATCATCGACCTCTTGCCCACCCTGGCCGACCTCTTGGGACTGGACATCCCCACTGAGCGCCAAGGGCAGGCCTCCGACGCCCCCGACGGGGTGTCGTTCGCCCCCACCCTGGGCGACCCCGAGGCCCCCTCCGACCGCACCGAGCAGTACTACGAGTGCATCGGCCACCGGGGCATCTACAGGGACGGCTGGTCGGCGGCCATATTCCACGAACACCTCACCCCGTTCAGCTCCGACCGGTGGGAGCTGTTCAACCTTGCCGACGACTTCAACGAGCGCAACGACCTGGCCGAGGCCGAGCCCGAGAAGCTGGCCGAGCTTGTGGAGGCCTGGGAGGAAGCGGCGTGGCGCAACCGGGTGTTCCCCCTCGACGAGGCCTCCGGGCTGTTCCGCACCCTCAAGCCCCCCGAACACGAGCAGCTCACCCGCACACTGCGGATCAGGCCCGGAACGCCCACCATCGAGCGGCTGCGGTCGTCCCGGATCATCGCCGGAGGCAACTTCACAATCACCGTCGATCTCGACCACCGCCCCGGCGACCAGGGAGTGCTGGTGGCCCACGGCAGCCAGGCATCGGGCTACGTGCTCTACGTGGAGGATTCGGCCCTGCACTTCGAGGTCAACAGCTCGGGGCGCTACATGATCGCCGACCCGGTGGACCTGCCGGGAGCTTGCCGTCAGGTAGTGGTGGATGTGCAGGCCCCCGGCGGGCGCATCTGGAACGCATCGGTGAGCGCCGACGGGCACGCCGGGACCACGCTGGCGGATATTCCCCAAATGCTCGGCTTCCTGCCGTGGCAGGGAATCGACGTGGGGCTCAACCGGCGGTCGCCCGTATCGTGGCCTCTACACCAGCGTCACGGCACGTTCCCGTACACCGGCACCATCCACCAGGTGACCTACGTGCCCGGTCCGCCCGCGCCCGACGCCGACGACGTGCGCCTGGCCGAGTTCCGCGAGGTGGGCATGGCCCTGGAGTAGCCAGAAGGGCCGGAGCAGCTGGCCGGGCTCGGCTCAGACCACCTGGCGTTCGGCTGCTTCCAGCCTCTTCAGCTCCTCGAATCGCTCCCGCAGCTCGCCACGCCGGGAACGGTCGTTGGCCAGGTTCACCAGTTCGTGGGGATCGGCGTCGTGGTCGTACCACTCGTGGTCGTGGTCATCGAAGTCGGCGTCTGGCCCGAAGGTCATCGAATCACCCAGTTGCACTCCGAGGTTGCTCACCCCGCCACCGATGCCGTAGTAGCGGCAGTACTTGTGGCGACCGTCGAACACCCCGGAGGAGGCGTACCGCACCTTCTCCACCCCCAGGTACCACGGCCATCGCTGGGCGAACAGGATGTGGTCGCGGATCACCGCCGACTGGTCGCCGAACAGGGGGGTCAGGCTCCGGCCCGGCAGGTTGGAAGCGTCGAGGCCGGCCAACTCCAAGATGGTGGCAGCCAGATCGGTGTGGCTGGTGAGCGACTCGGTTGCGGTACCCGGCGTGGTGAGCCCCGGTGCCGACAGGTACAGCGGGATTCTCATGGTCTCCTCGTAGTTCCACGGCCCCTTGGATCGCAGCCCGTGGGAGCCGCACTGGTCGCCGTGGTCGGACGTGAACACCACCACGGTGTTGTCCCACTGGTCGATGTCGTCGAGGGCGTCGAGCACCACCGCCAGGGATTGGTCGCTGAGCTGGTGGAGCTTCACGTAGTAATCGAGCTGGCGCAGCCACAGGTCGGTGTCGTTGGGGTCCATCGGACCGGGCCGACCGTTGCGTTCCATTTCCAGCAGCCACCGGCGATGAACCTCGGGCTTGGTGTGCAGATCGTCGTCGAAGTTCTCCGGCAGCTCGTTACACCACCGCTCCACCTCGTGGGGGAAGGGGGGCAGGTTGGTGGCACGGCCCCACTTGCGCCGGTCGAGGCGGTCTCGGCTCCCGGCCACGTAGTCGGGGTTCTCCTCCCAGAACCAGGGCTGGTCGAGCGGGAACCACATGATGTCGTGGGGGTTC
Organism: Acidimicrobiales bacterium; assembly: GCA_965200775.1. Lineage (GTDB taxonomy): Bacteria > Actinomycetota > Acidimicrobiia > Acidimicrobiales > Bin134 > Poriferisocius. Next base: position 95,420 of record OZ241383.1, read on the forward strand.
ACCAACCCCACGGTCAGGAACCACGGTTGCGTGGAGTTGCGCTGGTCTCGCAGCCAGGCGGCCGAGTCGGCGGCGATGGGCACGTCGAACTCGGTGCCGCTGCCTGGCAGCCCCCAGAAGGCCATGTCGTTGCCCGTCCAGTCGGAGAACCCGTAGGCCTCCATGTCGGGTTCGGAGGACGCTTCGAGGTGCCACTTGCCCTTGTAAGCGGTGCGATACCCGGCCTCTCGCAATCGGGTGCCCAGGGTGGGGATGTCGGTGGAGAGCTGGGTGTTGTTGGGGTAGCTGGAGTTTTCGGTTACCCCGTGGCCGTCCATGGACAGCCCGGTGAACAGGGTGGCGCGTGACGGCGAGCACGGCGAGGTGGGGGTGTAGTGGCGGCGGAACTCCAGCGACCGGTCGAGCAGGCGACGGCGAGCGGGCAGGGGCGCATCGGGGGGCAGCCAGTCTCGCTGGCGCTCCTGGTCGGATACCAACAGCAGGATGTTGGGAGGTGTGTTGACGGGCATGGCCGGGAGCGTACCGGAGGGGAGGCGACGGCCTTTTTCCACCGCCCGATTGGGCACGCAGAAATTGAGTTTGTCACTTTCTTGCACATCCGACTATTTGATGGTGAACTTATCGCCGCAAGGTTCATTGAGACGCGGCCACAGGAGGGGTATCTCATGACTTCAAAACCAAGAACACGGTCCCGGCTTCTATTGCTTCTGGCAATTCTCTTGTCTCTCACCATGGTTGCTGCAGCCTGCGGCAATGATGACGACGACACATCGACGTCGAGCGGCGACGGGGGAGCGGCCACCGATACCACCGATTCCGGCGGTGGCGACTCCGGGTCCGGCGACTCCGGTGGCAGCGATGCCGGCGACAGTGGTTCCACCGATTCCGGTGGCAGCGATGCCGGCGACAGCGATGCCGGCGACAGCGACTCCGGAGATTCCGGTGGTACCGACTCCGGCAGTGGCGACAGCGACGCCGGCGACGGCCCGGACGAGGACGCTGTGGTTATCGAGGAGATCGGCCCACCCGAGGACACCACGGTGACCGTCTGCGATGCGCCGTCGTTCACGCAGATCTATGCCAAGGTCATGGCCAATCGGGGCATTGCCGAAAACCGAGGATTCGACATCGATTTCGTGGCCTGCCACTCGGGTCCGGCGCAGGCCGCGGCGCTGGTCTCCGGCCAGGTTGATATCGCGCTGAACACTCCCGACAACATGCTGGGCATCCGCAACGCCGATTTCGACGTGGTCATGTTCGCCCAGATCGTCGACAACCATTTCTTCGACATCGTGGTGTCCAACAACTTCGGTGAGATCGACTGCCCGCAAGGTGATTGGGAGTGCGTGATGGCCGTACTGAACGGCACCCGCGTGGGTGTGGTGGCCCGGGGTGCCGCCGCCGAGCAGATCGCCCGGCAGCTCCTGGACTCCGCCGGGTATGACCCGGACGACACCACCTATATCGCCACCGGGTTGGCGGGCACGACGCTGGCCGCACTGTCGTCCGACGAGGTGGACTGGGCAATCACGTTCGAGCCCGGCCTGAGCACGGCCGAAGTCGATGGCATCGGCTACGCCCCCTTCCGGCTCCGGGGCGGAGACGGTCCGCCCGAGCTCGACTGGCCGTCGGCGGTGATCATCACCTCCCGGTCCTATTGGGATGCCAACCCCAACACTGTCCTGAACTACCGGGCCGGAATGCTCGAAGCCATGGAGTGGTTGCGCAACCCGGACAACCGAGATGCCGTCATTGAGGAGATGCTCGGTTATCTGGGCCTCGAACCGGAGATGGCCGAGATCGTCTTCGACAACAACATCGGCTCAATGACAGTGACTGCCGAACTCGATCGGGTTCGGATCCAGAACAACGTGGACTACGCCGTGGGCCGAGGCATCCTCGGAGAGGCCCAGGAATTCGGCGAGTTCGCGGTAGGCCCGGGCATCGACGTCATCCTGCCGCCGACGTTGGTGCCGGAGACCGACCTGGTCCGCATCTGCCAGGCACCCTCGTTCAACGGGCTGGCAGTGCAGGTTGCCGTGGAGAAGGGGATGCTGGGCGACCGCGGGGTTACCGGCGAGTTCGTCCAATGTCCCTCCGGTCCGGCCAACGCGGCTGCGCTCATTGCCAACGAAGTCCAGTTCTCGGTCAATACACCCGACAACATGCTGGGCATCCGCAACGCCGATTTCGACGTGGTCATGTTCCAGCAAATCCAGGACAAGCACTTCTTCGACATCGTTGTCAGCAGCAACTTCGGAGAGATTGACTGTGAGCAGGGCGACGTGGACTGCACCATGGCCGCTCTGGACGGCACCCGTGTAGGCGTGGTGGCCCGGGGTGCCGCTGCCGAGCAGATCGCCCGCCAACTCTACGACTCAGCCGGCCTCGATCCCGATGACGCCACCTACATCGCCACCGGACTGTCGGGGACCACGCTGGCCGCACTGTCATCCGGCGAAGTGGACTGGGCAATCACCTTCGAGCCCGGCCTCAGTCAGGCGGAGGTTGACGGCATTGCGTACGCACCGTTCTCGTTGCGGGCCGGCCAGTTCCCAACCGAACTCGACTGGCCGTCGGCGGTCAACACCACCTCCCGCCAGTTCTTCGAGGACAACCCGAACACGGTGGCCATTTACGCCCAGGCCGTGCGAGCCGCCATGGACTGGCTGCGCAATCCCGCCAACCGTGAAGCGACCCTGGAACTCATGGACAGCTTCCTCGGGTTGGAGAGGAATGTTGCCGAGGTCGTGTACGAGCGCAACATCGGTATCTTCTCGCTCAACGGAGCCCTTCAGCCTGCCCGACTCCAGAACAACGTGGACTACGCGGTGGGACGGGGCATCCTCGAGCAAGCCCAGGAGTTCTCCGAGTTCGCCGTCACCCCGTAACCAACTCCTCGCCGGGTCGGGCGGCTCGATTGGGCCGCCCGACCGGCAGGGCCGTTGACCATGAAGGTGATCAGCAGAAAGTCCGGGACACCAGGGAGCCAGGGCGATTGAATCCAGCCGTTGAACTCAAGGATGTGACGCTCATCTTCGGGGGTGACCACCCCGAGGACGAGCCAGTGCTCGCCGTTCAGGACATCAACCTCACCATCCCGTCTGGCCAGTTCGTGGCGGTGGTGGGGCCGAGCGGCTGCGGCAAGACCACGATCCTGAACATGCTGGCCGGGATCCTAGGTGCCACCCAGGGGTCGGTCATGCGCAACGGCACGGAGGTGGACGGCCCCAGCCAGGACATCGGCTACATGCTGGCCCGGTCGGGGTTGAGCCCGTGGCGCACGGCCCGCCGGAACGTAGAGCTGGGGCTGGAGATCCGCGGCGTGCCTAAGGCAGAGCGGCGCCGGCGGGCCATGGAGCTTTTGGCCAAGCTGCGCCTGGAGGGCTTTGCAGATTCGTACCCCTCCCAGCTCAGCCAGGGCATGCGCCAGAGGGTGGCCATCGCTCGCACTCTGGCCATCGACCCCGACCTGTGGCTCATGGACGAGCCATTCGGCGCCCTCGACGCACAGACCCGCCTGACCGTTCAGTCTGAGTTCTTGGACCTGTGGTACGAAACCCACAAGACGGTCATCTTCGTAACCCACGACCTGGAGGAAGCGGTGTTGCTGGCCGATCGGGTGGTGGTGATGACCGCCCGCCCCGGTCGGGTGAAATCCGACACCATCGTTGATCTGGCCCGCCCGAGGGTGATCGACGAACTCCGCTTCGACCCGGTCTTCCGGGAGACCGAACACAAGATCTGGGAGGAGCTGCGCGGTGAGATCGTCTGACGCCGCACGAGATTGGGGAGGAGCTGCGCGGTGAGATCCCCCGACGTGGATGAGCCCCGGGAAGCCGACATGACCGAGCAGGCCGGGTTGGCCGATGCGCTCAGCCAGCAGGAAGTGGAGGCGCTCATCCCCCGTGAGCCGACATGGCGGTACTGGGTGCGCCGAATCGACATCCCGGTGCAGCTCCTGCGGATTGCCATCCTGTTCGGAATTTGGGCTCTGTGGCACTACGAGGTCGTGTGGAACGGTTGGGATCGGTTCTCGGTCTTCGGGGTCAAACCGTTCCCCAACGTTCCCGAGACGTTCCGGGCCAGCCCCGGAGAGACGTGGGAATACTTCACCCAGATCTATCACGAGAAGCTCTTCTGGCAGGACCTCTGGGTCACAGTAAAGGAGGCGCTCATCGGCTTCGTGCTGGGTTCCGCTCTCGGCCTGATCGTGGGCATCATCCTGGGGCGTTTCCGGGCCGCTGCCAAGACGGTGGGGCCGTTCATCGTGGTGGTGAACGCCATGCCCAAGATCGCCTTTTTGCCCCTCATCCTCATCGTTTACGGGGTGGGCGAAACCTCCAAGGTCGTTCTGGCCGTGCTGATCGTGTTCTTCATTGTGCAGGTCCCCACCCAGGCCGCGGTGGCCCTTGTGGACCCCGACCTAGACATGGTGGCTCGCACCATGGGCGCGTCCCAACGGCAACGGTTCACCATGGTCACCCTGCCCGGCATCACGCCGGCGGTGTTCGGGGCGCTGCGGCTGTCAGCGGTGATCTCGGTGCTCGCGGTAGTGTTCGGGGAGATCTTCTCGGCACGGCGAGGCCTCGGTCAGCGGCTAATCACCGCGGCCAACCAGCTCTCCTACGGGGACACGTTCGCCATCGTGTTCATCCTGGCCCTGATCGCGTTGATGATGAACGGGGGGATCGGGTTCATCGAGCGCAAGTCGCTGCGGTGGCAGTCCTCCCAGCAGGGCGGCCAGGTCATCTCCCTGTGACCGGATTGCCCAAGGGTTGAAGTCCGACAGGAGGAGTTCGTCGATGGAAAAGACCAGCGAGCAGTACGACGCCGTCGTGGTGGGGGCGGGGTTCTCCGGCCTGTACATGCTGCACAAGCTGCGGGAGTTGGGCCTGTCCGCCCGGGCCTACGAGGTGGGCGACGGGGTGGGGGGCACTTGGTACTGGAACCGGTACCCCGGAGCACGCTGCGACGTGGAGAGCGTGGAGTACTGCTACAGCTTCGACCCCGACCTTGAGCAGGAGTGGGAGTGGACCGAGCGCTACCCGGGCCAGCCAGAGGTGGAGCGCTACGCCAACCACGTGGCCGACCGGTTCGACCTGCGCCGCGACATCCAGTTCGAGACCCGGGTGGTCTCCGCCACGTTCGACGAGGCGTTGGGCCGCTGGGAAGTTCGTACCGACCGGGGCGATGAGGTTTCGGCCCAGTACTTCATAACCGCGGTGGGCTGCCTGTCGGCCTCCAACATGCCCGAAATCGCCGGCCGGGATTCCTTCGAGGGGATTCTGTGCCACACCGGGCGTTACCCGGCCGAGGGCATCGACTTCTCCGGCAAACGAGTTGCAGTGATCGGCACCGGCTCCACCGGCATCCAGGCCATCCCGGTTATTGCCGCCGAGGCCGGGCACCTCACCGTGTTCCAGCGCACCGCCCAGTACTCCATTCCGGCCCGCAACCGCCAGCTGCTCCCCGGCGAACAGGAGAAGGTCAAGGCCGACTACCCCAGGATGCGAGCCGAAAGCCGCCGGATGCCGGCCGCCATCGGTTCCCGCATCGACTGGAACGAGGCGGCCACCTTCGATGTGGACGAGGACGAGCGGGACGCCGCGCTGGAGGCCCGGTGGGAAAGAGGGGGCATAGGGTTCCTCGGAGCGTTCAGCGACATGGGGTTCAGCCGGGAGGCCAACGACGTGGCGGCCCGGTTCGTGAAGGAGAAGATCCTGGCGGCGGTGGACGATCCCGAGGTGGCCGAGCGGCTGATGCCCGACACCGTGATCGGCTGCAAGCGGCTGTGCCTGGACACCGACTACTTCGAGACCTACAACCGTCCCAACGTGGAGTTGGTGGACATCTCCAGCGTGCCCATTACCGAGATCACCCCTACCGGCCTGGTCCACGACGACCGGGACTACCAGTTCGACGTGATCGTATTCGCCACCGGCTTCGACGCCATGACCGGGGCGCTGCTGGCCATGGACATCCAGGGTCGTGGAGGGGTACGGCTGGGCGACGCCTGGGCTGAGGGGCCCCGAGCCTATCTGGGCCTAGGGGTGCCAGGGTTTCCCAACATGTTCACCATCACCGGGCCGGGCAGCCCGTCGGTGCTGACCAACATGATTATGGCCATCGAGCACCACGTGGAGTGGATCGGCGACTGCCTGAACTACATGGGTCAGGAGGGGTTGGCCTGCATAGAGGCCGACGCCCAAGCGGCCGAGGACTGGGTGGACCACGTGAACGCCATAGCTGCCCAAACCCTGTTCACCACCTGCAACTCGTGGTACCTGGGGGCCAACATTCCAGGCAAGAAACGGGTGTTCATGCCTCTGATCGGCTTTCCTCCCTACACCGACCACTGTGCCGAGATAGCGGCGGCCGGTTACGAGGGGTTCGTGCTGTCCTGAGGCTGGGCGTTGGGGTGTAGGCCGCGAGCGAAGTCGGCCAGGCGCTCCACGTCATCGGAGTCGAGCATTTCGACAACATCATGGATCGGCTTGCCCGGGCCGGTGACCGCTGCCAGAGCACGGTGTCCGGCGCTGTTGGGCGCCGGTCGGCTGGTGGTCAACAGCACCAGCGGCTCGCGCTTGCCTTGCGAAGTGCCGTATGTATGCAGCACGGCGGCCTTGCCTATGGCCTTCCACAGCGTGTCGGTGCGGCGCAGACCGGGGCGCTGGGTCACACTGAAAGCCCCGGACACGTCGAACAGCCACTTGTTGCCGTGTTGGTCGAGGGCGGCGAAGTTGACCTCCGCGCCGCAGGGGTACAGCACCTTTTCGCGTATCTGGCGAAAGCCGCTCGCTTCCAGGACCTCCCTGGCCTTCTCCAAGGCCTTGGGGCCTTCGGGGATGGTCAGCCGCTCTCTCTCCGATTTGATGCGCTCTTCGGCCAGCCGCTCTCTTTCTGATTTGATGCGCTGTTCGGCCAGATCGATGTAGTCGGCATCGGTGTCGAACCCCACGTAGTGACGCCCGGTTCGCACCGCGGCCACAGCGGCGGTGCCCGCTCCAATAAACGGGTCGAGCACCAGATCGTCCTGGTAGGTGTAGAGCTCGATCAACCTCTGGGGCAGTTCCACCGGGAACGGCGCAGGATGGCCCACCCGTGTGGCCGACTCGGGGGGGATGTCCCAGAGGTCGGTGGTGGCTTCCATGAACTCGTCAACCTGGGCCGTTCCCACGTAGGGCCGGTCTTCGGCGGCCCGCCGGGCCGGGGGGATGGCCCGGTCGAAGCGCCCCTTAGAGGCGATCACCACCCTCTCGGTGAGGTCTCGCAGCACCGGGTTGCCCGGCTTCAGGAAGCTCCCCCACGCGCAGTTCCCCCCAGCACCCTGGGCCTTGCGCCAGATCACCTCGCCCCGCAGCAGCAACCCCAGGCGGTCCTGGAGGATGTGGATCACGTCGGCCGACAGGGAACGGTAAGGGCGGCGCCCCAGGTTGGCCACGTTCACCGCGATCCGCCCTCCCGGTTCCAACTTGTTCACGCACTGGGCGAACACGTCGTGGAGCATCTCCAGGTAGGCGACGTAGCCGGCTGGGATGTGACCCTGCCCCATCGCTTCCTCGTACTCCTTGCCGGCGAAGTAGGGGGGCGAGGTCACCACCAGAGCCACCGACCGGTCGGCCACCTGCCCGCAGGTATCCATGGCACGGGCGTCGCCCACCCACAGCCTGTCCCGGCAGGCCGGCTCGGCCACATCGTCGTCGTGGCGCACCTCGGGAGCGGGAAAGCGGTTGTAGAACGCCGAGGCGTCGTGGCCCTCCCGACGGCCCACGCCGAAACTCGACGTGGCCGTGCCTCGCAGGTGGCTAACCGCGGTACCCATCACCTCGAAGTTACACCGGTGTAGTGACAATATGGGTCAACCGGGGAGGTTTGCAGCAGACAGAACTACCGGGAGGATGGAGCGCCCACGCCGGAGCCGGCGGCCTGCACGTGCCACCGGCCGTTTATGAGCTCGATGGACAGCGGGAGCCCGAAGCAGGCCGACAGGTTCTCCGAGGTCAGCACATCGTTCAGATCACCGTGGGCCAGCACCCGGCCGTGACGCAACAGCAGGGCGTGGGTGAACCCGGCTGGGATCTCCTCGGTGCGGTGGGTTACCAGCACCAGAGGGGGAGCTGCTGGGTCGGCGGCCAGACGGGTGAGGTCGGCCACCAGCATCTCCCTACCGCCCAGGTCGAGGGTGGAGGCCGGTTCGTCCATCAGCACCAGTCCGGGGTCGGTCATCAGGCTGCGGGCGATCTGCACCCGCTGGCGCTCGCCCGACGACAGAGTGGCGATGGTGCGATCCTCCAGCCCGGCCGCTCCCACCTGCTCCAGCAGTTGAATGGCTCGGCTCCGGTCTGCGTCGGTGTAGCTGTGCCACCACGGTTCCAGGGCACCGAATCGGGCGGTCATCACCACCTCGGCTGCTGTCAGTTTGGGGCGCAGCATCTGACCCAGCGCGGGGGAGACGAACCCCACCCGGTGTCGCATCTTTCGCACGTCCACCTGACCCAGGCGTTGGCCCAGCACCTCAACCGTGCCGGTGGTGGGATGCTCGTAAAAGGCGGCGATCCGCAGCAGCGTGGTCTTGCCGCTGCCGTTGGCCCCCAGCACCACCCAGCGCTGACCGTCGGTCACCTCCCAGTCCACGCCGGTGAGGATGGATTGTCCGTCGCGGTTGAACCCCACCCCGGTGAGCCGCAGCACGGCCATCAATTGGTGTGGGCCACCCAGGTGGCGTACATGTCGGCGTAGTGGCCGCCCAGAGCGACCAGCTCGTCGTGGGTGTCGAGTTCGATGATCCGACCGTCGTCCACCACCGCGATCCGGTCGGCCCGCATGGCGGTGGCCAGCCGGTGGGCGATGATGATGGCCGTCCGCCCCTCCAGCACCACGTCGAGGGCGGCCTCGATCTTCGATTCCGACCGCAGGTCGAGGTTGGAGGTGGCCTCGTCCAGCACCAGCACCCGGGGGCGTGCCAGAAACGCCCGTGCCAGGGCCAGTAGCTGCCTCTCTCCGGCGGACAGCGAAGCGCCCCGCTCGTGAACCAGCGAGTTCACGTCGTCGGGCAGCCGCTCCAGCAGCTCCACCAGCCCCACCGCCCGGCAGGCCTCCATCACCTCGGCCATTGAGGCGTCGGGCCGGGCGAAGGCCACGTTGTCGCGGATGGACCCGTAGAAAAGGAACGGCTCTTGGGGGACCACCCCCAACTGGCGGCGGAGCGAGGCCAGCGTCACCGTTCTCAGGTCGTGACCGTCGATGTGCACCGTTCCCTGCTGGGGGTCGTAGAAGCGCACGATCAATTTGGCCACAGTGGACTTGCCCGCCCCTGTGGGCCCTACCACGGCCAGGCTCTCGCCCGGTGCCAGCCTCAGGCTCACGTCGTGCAGTACAGGCGTGGCGTCGTCGTAGCCGAAGGTCACTCGGTCAAGCACGATCTCGCCGTTGATGGGGGGCAGGTCGGTGGCATCGGGGGCCTCGGGTACCGACGGTTCGTTGGTCAGCACCTCGCGCAGCTTCCGGGCCGAAGCCTGACCCTGCTGGTAGCCGTTGTAGAGCTGCACAAGCTGCTGGATGGGAGCGAAGAAGAAGGTCAGGTAGAGCACGAACGCCGTGAGTTCGCCCACGGTGAGGTTGCCGTTGATCACCATGGTGCCGCCGATCACCAGCAGGATGGCCTGGCCGATGATCACGATGGCTTCGGTGGTGGGAGCGTAGATGGACGCCGCTCGCACCCCGGCCAGGTTGGCGTCCTTGTGACGCCCGACCACGTTTGTGTGATTGACCACGTTGTGGCGGCGCCGATTGTGTGCGGTGATCACCCGGATACCGGCCAGGCTTTCCTGCAGGTCGGCCAGGACCTCGGCGATGCGATCCCGCACCAGCCCGTAGTAGCGGTCGGACACGTTGCGGAACCAGATGCTCAGAAGGAAAGTGCCCGGCACCACGATCACCAGGGTCAGCACCGCCAACAGCGGGTTCAGGTAGAACAGCACCCCGGTGATCACCAACAACACCAGCCCCTGCACGGCGAAGTTCACCAGACCTTCCTGGAACAGCACGGTGAGGGCCTCGATGTCGCTGGTCATGCGGGTCATAAGCACGCCCGCTTTCTCCTCGGTGAAGAACTTCAGCGACAGCCGCTGGTAGTGGGAGAACACCCGCATCCGCAGGGCGTACATGAGCCGCTCGCCCAGTCTTCCGGTGTAGCGAATGCGCATCCACGAGCTGACGGCGTGGGCCAGCACCGTGCCCAGGAACACGATGGCCACCACCAGCAGCACTCCCAGGTTCCCGGAGCGCACCCCATGGTCGATGCCGAGCTGGGCCAGCAGCGGCCCCGATTGCATCATGGCCGACTCGATCACCACCAGCAGCAGTGCAACCGCGAGCTGGCCCCGGTAGGGCCACAACAGCGAGCGCAAGGTGAGCGGGGGGTCGGATGGCTGGCGATGGCTGAAGTCCACCTCGACCGGGGGGTACTCGGGTTCGTTCCTCAGCACCTCCTCAACGTGGGCCCGCAGGTTCCCCGGCACCCCGGCATGGGGGAGTCCTGCGTCGCGGGCCGCGCTCTGGGCCTGAGGCCCGCCGAAGTAACCGCCCCAGCCCATCAGTGTCCGTTGCCGGTAGCGGGGTCGTTGTCGTCGTAGTGGGCGAGGATCTCCACGTAGTGGGGGTCGGTGGCCAAAAGCTCGGCGTGGGTGCCCATGTTGGCTACCCGGCCGTCTCTCAGTACCACCACCCGTTCGGCCAGGCTGATGGTGGACAGGCGGTGGGCGATGATGATGGTGGTGCGGTTGGCCATGAGGGTCCGCAGCCCGTGGTGGATGGCCTCCTCCACCGTCACGTCGATGGCGCTGGTTGCGTCGTCCAGAATCAGCACCTTGGGGTTGGTCAGCAAGGTTCGGGCGATGGCGATGCGCTGGCGCTGGCCGCCGGAGAGGGTGTACCCCCGCTCGCCCACCACGGTGTCGTAGCCCTCGGACAGCTCGGTGACGAACCCGTGGGCCTGGGCGGCTTGGGCGGCCGCCACCACCTCGTCCCGCGACGCCCCGGGTCGGCCGTAGGCGATGTTGTCGTGGACCGAGGCCGAGAACAGGAACGGCTCGTCCAGCACCAGCCCAACGGTGTGGCGCAGGCTACGAAGGGTCACGTCCCGCACGTCGGTGTCGTCGATGCTCACCGACCCGGCGTTGACGTCGTAGAACCGGTCGAGGAGCCGGGCCACCGTGGACTTTCCACTCCCGGTGCGCCCCACGATGGCCACCCGCTCGCCGGGCTCGATGTGCAGGGTGAAATCGGTGAGCACTGGGGCTTCGGGGTCGTAGCCGAAACCGACCTCCTTGAAGGCGACCCTCCCGTCGGGGGCCACCAGGTTAACGGCACCGGGAGCATCGGCGATCTCGGGCACCTCATCGAGGATCTCGTAGATCCTCTGGGCTGCGGCGCTGGCACGCTGACCCTGCATGAGCACGAACCCCGCCATGCGGAAGGGCACCTGAAGCATGATCACATAGGCGCTGAACGCCAGCAGCGTGCCTACGGACACCTGTCCCTCGATGGCCAGCCAGCCGCCGTAGAGCACCACCATGGCGGTGCCGATCCGGGGCAGGGACTCGATGATCGGGTTCCAGCGGGCTCGACTGTTGGCAATCTCCACGTTGGCCCACTGGATGCGCTGAGCCGACCGTCCCAAAAGGGCAATCTGACGCTCCTCGGCGGCGAACGACTTCACCACCCTGGTGCCGTTCACGTTCTCGTCCACGATGGTTGCCAGGTCGGCCATGCGGGCCTGGGTTACCCACGACATCGGGAACACCTGGTTGCGGAACTTCAGGCCGAACCAGTACACGCCGGGCAGCGGGGCCAGCGCCACCAGGGCCAGCCACGGGTGGATGTACAACATGAATCCCAGCGCCATCACGAACATGAGCAGGTTCATGCTGATGAGCGGGCCGAACGCCAAAAGGAGCTGCACCGATCGGATGTCGCTGTTGGCCCGGGAGATGACCTGCCCCGATTGGGTGCGGTCGTAGTAGGAGAACGACAGCCGGGTGAGGTGCTCGTACATGATGGCGCGCAAGTCGGTTTCCACGTTCCATCCCAGCTTGAAGAGCTGGTAGCGGTAAACCCCGCCAAAAACCATCCGGCCGATGCCGAAGGCGGCGATCAAAATGGCCACGATCCACAGCGCCTGGCGGTCCCCGGCGATGGCAGCATCCACCGCCGAGCGGCCCGCGGCGGGCACTGCCACCTGGGTGGCCAGTGCGAATACCCCGGTGACCACCCCCAGTATCAGGGTTCTCCGGTGAGCCCGGATCAGCGGCATCAGCCGCTTCATCCAGCCCTTGCTCCGGTCCGGGTCGATACCGGCGGTGGGCGGGGAGTAGAGAGCGGAAACCCCGACCGGCTCGAACTCGGGTTTGCCGGGGCCGACTTCGGTGCGGGCGTCCCCGACTTCTGGTATGCCGACCGGTTCGGTCTCGGTTGCGGTCACTGTTGCGGTTCCCGGTGGGCCCTGGCCCGGTTGAGTGCCTCGTTCCACACTGCCAGACCCTCCAACGCCCGGTCGGACTGGTCGGCGTCGAGGTGGTCGGCGATGGCGCTGATGTGCTCGGCCACGGCCATGTCGGCGGCGGCCAGCATGTCCCGGCCGGCGTCGGTCAGCTCGTGGGCCACCTTGCGGCGGTCGGACGGGTCGGCCCGGCGCTGGAGCAGGCCCCGCTTGTCCAGGCCGTCGGCCAGGGCGGTCACGCTGGGCCGGCTCACCGACAGCCGCCCGGCCACGGCAGAAGCCGCAGCGTTTCCCTCCGAAAGGAACAAAAGCAGACGATACTGGGAGGGTGACAGTTCCAGGCTCAACAGCGCCAAGGCCACCTGGCGGGCCAAGCGGGTGGCCGCTTGAGCAGCCTCAAGGGCAGTACGGGACGGATTTTGCTTGAGGGCCCCTGATTGCCCGAGAATCTCAGATGGTTTGAAACTCACATGATTAGTTTCTCTAAAGACTTTGACGGCTGCCAAGCCCAGCATCGAAGGTTGATCTGCTGGTGAGTTGGACCACTGCGATCGGGTTGGTTGCGGCGGCGTTGTTGATCGCCGCCAACGCAGTGTTTGTCGCGACCGAGTTCGCCCTGGTGGCTGTGGACCGGATACGCATCGAGCGGTTGGCTGCCGAGGGGCGGAGAGCGGCTCGAACCACCCTGGAGCTGCTGAAATCTCTCTCGTTCCAGCTTTCCGGCGCCCAGTTCGGGATCACCGCCACGTCCCTGGTGCTGGGCTTCATCGCCCGGCCCTCGATTGCCGCCGCTCTGGAACCGGCGGTCGATCCCATCGGAGGAGCGGCCGAGGGCCTGTCCATTGCCATCGCCCTGGTGGTGGCGGTGGTCGTCCAGATGGTGTTGGGGGAGCTGGTGCCCAAGACCCTGGCCATCGCCCGGCCCCTGTCCACAGCGCTGCGCCTGGCCGCTCCCATGCGGGCCTTCGCGGTGGTGGCCGGACCGTTTATCCGCCTGTTTGACGGCACCGCCAACTGGATCGTGGCACGTCTCGGCATCGAACCGACAGAGGAGCTGAGCGAGGCCCGATCCCGCGACGAGCTGGCATGGCTGCTGCGGGCCTCGGGCCAAGAGGGGGCCATGCGGCCTCACCGGGTCCGCCTTTTGACCCGGGCGATCCGCTTCGCCGAGCGGGACGCGGCCGATGTGCTGGTGCCCCGGGTGTCGGTGAGGTTCATCGACCAGTGCCAGTCGGTGGCCGAGCTTGTGGCCCAGTCGAGCCAAACCGGGTTCTCCCGGTTCCCGGTGATCGGAGCCGACATCGACGATGTGGTGGGTGTGGCGCTGGTGAAGAACGTTTACGAGGTTCCCCTGCATCGGTGGGCGGTTACCCCCGTGGCGGAGATCATGCGGGAGCCGCTGGTGGTGCCTGAGACCCGGGACCTGCGCTCGCTTCTGCTGGACATGAGGGCGCGGCGCAGCCCCCTGGCGGTGGTCATGGACGAGCACGGGGGAACGGCGGGGATCGTCACCCAGGAGGATCTGGTCGAGGAGATTGTGGGGGAGATAGCCGACGAGTACGACGACGCCGAGCCACCGGCAGTGGCCCACGACGCCGGTGAGCTAGTGGTGCAGGCCGGCATCCATCCCGACGAGCTGGAGGACATGACCGGGCTCCGGGTTGCGGCTGGGGACTACGAGACGGTGGCCGGGTTCATCCTCGACCAGCTCCAGCGCATCCCGTCGGTAGGAGAGGTGTTCCTGTACCAGGGCTGGGAGTTCCAAGTGGAGTCGATGGAACAACGCCGGGTGGACACGGTGCGCCTTCGACCGGTCACCCCCGGACACCTGTCCCGCCACGATTTGGGTGAGCCTGATCGGGTTGAGCCTCGAAGCGAACGAGGTGACCGATGACCGGGCTGTTGATCGTGGTGGCGGTATTGCTGCTGGCCGCCAACGCCGGTTTTGTGGCCGTGGAGTTCGCCCTCATCGCCTCCCGGCGATCCCGCCTGGAGCCGCTGGCCGAAGCGGGGAACCGCCGGGCCCGCATGACCCTCACGGCGATGAGCGATCTCAACCGGCAGCTCGCCGGGGCTCAGCTCGGCATCACCATGGCGTCCCTGGGGCTGGGATTCGTAGCCGAGCCGGCGGTGGCCCACCTCATTGAGCGAGCGGTTGAGTCGTTCGTTCACTTGCCCTCCGGGGTCTTGCACACCATCTCGTTCGGAGTGGCGCTGGCTCTGGTGGTATTCCTGCACATGGTGTTGGGGGAGATGGTTCCCAAGAACATCGCCCTGGCTGGTGCCGAGCGCACCGCCATGTGGTTGGCTCCGGTCAACCGGTTCTACGTCACGGTGTTCGGTCCGTTGATCGGCCTGCTGAACCAGCTCAGCCGGTGGCTGGTGAGGTGCTGTGGGGTAGAGCCCATCGACCGGTTGGCCACCACCCACACCGCCCAGGAGTTTGGTGCCCTGGTGGAGCACTCGGCGGCCGAAGGGCTGCTCGACGACTTCGACCGTTCGCTGCTTTCCAGCGCGCTGGAGTTGGCCCGCCGCCCGGTCCGCACCGTAATGGTCCCCCGAGACCGGATCGTGGCGGTGGAGCAGGGGGCCACGGTGGCCGAGGTCCTCGACGTGATGAGCTCCAGCGGTCACTCCCGGGTGGTGGTGCAGCGAGGCTCCATCGACCACGTTGTCGGTTTCGTCCACGCCAAGGACCTGTTGGAGACGCTGGAGACAACAGAGGATCAGGCCGGTCGACCCCTGGGCGACGAATTGATCCGGGTGGTGCCCTCAATCGAGGAAGAGACCACGCTGGAGGGAGCGCTGGTGTTAATGCAGGGCAGCCGCCGCCACCTGGCCATGGTCCGCCAGGGAGCCCGCCGCCACACCGCCGGCCTCGTCACCCTAGAGGACGTTCTGGAGGTGCTGGTCGGTGACCTGATCGACGAGACCGACCCGGCCCAGCCGTAGGGCCGGCACGCCTCGCCGGCGGCTGGAGCAAGAATCCGCAGCTTCTTGCTTGCCATACAAATATGTATTGGTTACCGTATTTATATGGCAAGCAAGACAACCATTAACCTTGATGACGAGACCGAGGCTGCCCTGGCCGAGCTGGTGGTGGTGGACGGTACCAAGACCCTGGCCATCAAGCGGTCGCTGCTGGCCGAGGTGAAGCGGCGTCGCCGCAGCCAGGCCATCTTGTCCATCATCGCCTCGTGGGAGGCTGACGAAGGCCCCATCGACGAGGAACACAAGAGCTGGGCCGACACGGTGCTCGACCGGCAAGGGGTAGGTCGTTGATCGTTGACGCCGGCCCGTTCATTGTCGACGGGGAGAATCTGAACTCCCGGCTCTGGGCCCTCATCAAGGGAGCAGCCGAGCGGGGCGACGAGTTGCACACCACCCACCCGGTGCTGGCCCAGGTCTGGCATGAACCGGCGAGGCAGGCGAATCTGGTTCGGGTGCTGCGACACTTCGACATCCATCCGCTCGACGACTCGGTGTCCGTGGGAAGAAGGCTGGCCGAGACCGAGACCTCCGACGTCGTCGATGCTCATCTCGCTGTGGTAGCCGAGAGCTTGGGTACGTTCATCGTCACTACCGACTCCAAAGACATGGCAAGGCTGAACGCCCGTTTCGAGTCGTACTGATCACAGGAGAAGCCGGATGTCCTCCCCTCGCAAGAGAAGGCGGGGCTCTAACCGTCGGCGAGGGGGTGGACGAAGTCCTCGGCGAAGCGGTTGATGACGTCTTGGTACGCGGAGGAGTTCTCCAGCAGGCCGTCGCGTTTGTCGGTGCTCACGTCCAAAAGGGTGGCCCAGGGAAGGGCAAACAGGCCGGTCACCCCCAACTCCTCGGCCGCTCGACGGTAGAGGTCCAACGAGGGGGGCTCGTAGAACCCGGTAATGATCTCGAAAGGTTCACCGGCTCGACCCTCCTCGGCCAGCATCTCGCGAAGGCGTGCGAGGATGCCGGCCAGGGTGTTCCAGTCGTAGGCGTTGCCAATCCAGCCGTCTGCGTGGCGGGCCGCCCGGCGCAGCGCCGGGGTGGAGTGGCCTCCGGTGTAGATCGGAACCGGCTGGTCGGGCGCGGGGCCGAGCATCATCGGAGGGATGTCGTAGTACTGGCCGTGGAACTCCACCCAACCCGGCTTCCACAACTCCCGCAGGGCCTCGATCATCTCGTTGGTGCGGGGACCTCTGTTGTCAAAATCCTGACCCATCTGCTCGAACTCCTCCCGCATCCAACCGGCGGCCATTCCCAGCGCCACCCGATTGCCGGAGATCACAGCCGCGGTGGACACCTGCTTGGCCACAGCCAGGATCGGGCGATTGGGAGCGATGTAGACGTTGTTGGAGAAGTGAAGCTGCTCGGTGGCCCCGATCATGGCCCCGATGGTCACCCAGCTATCCGGCCACGCCGTCTCCGGCTCCCAGATGGGACGGCCGTCCTCGTAGGGAGAATACGGGTACGGGCTCTCCAAATCCCGGGGGTAGAAGATGTGATCCGACAGCAGCATCCCGTGATACCCCGCCTGATCCACCATGCGAGCGATGGGAACCAACTCCGTGCTTTTCATGAACGCGGTGACACACCAGAACTTCATGGCCCCATTATGGCCCGATGGCCGTGGTCCGATCCCCGCCGCAGCCCGGGAACCAGGCCGGAAACTCCTCGAATGCCGGCCCAGTCCGAGGAAGGCTCGGGGTCAACGCTCAAACAGTCGGGAGAACAGTCAGGCGCCGACGGCGTGGTAGCCGCCATCGACGTGGAGCATCTCCCCGGTGGTCATGGGGAACCAATCCGACAACAGGGCCACCGCGGCCTTGGCCACCGCCGAACTGTCGCGCACGTCCCACCCCAGGGGAGCCCGGTCGTCCCAGGTTTCCTCGAACACCTCGAAGCCTGGGATGGAGCGGGCTGCCATCGTCCGCACCGGGCCGGCGGCCACCAGGTTCACCCGGACTCCCTGCTCTCCCAGGGAGCGGGCCAGGTACCGGGCGGTGGACTCGAACGCCGCTTTGGCAACCCCCATCCAGTTGTAGGCCGGCCAGGCTACGGTGGCGTCGAAGTCCAACCCGACGATCGACCCGCCCTGGTCCATCAGCGGCACCACCACCTCTGCCAGGGTCTTGAGCGAGTAGGCCGAGATCTCCAGCGCCACCTTCACGTCGTCCCAACCGGCAGCCATGAAGTCGTCGCCGAGGCACACCTCGGGAGCGAACCCGATGGCGTGGACCGCCCCGTCCACAGACCCCCACCTCTGGGCCAGCTCCTCCCGCAAGGCCTCGGCGTGAGCAGGTTCGGTCACGTCGAACTCCAGCACGGTCGGGGAGCCGGGCAGCTTGCGAGCGGTCCGCTCGGTCAGGCGCAAGCCCCGCCCCGCTCCGGTGAGCACCAACTCGGCCCCTTCGGCGGCAGCCACAGAGGCTATGCCGTAGGCCAGCGAGGCGTCGGTGAGCACCCCGGTTACCACCACCCGTTTCCCGTCCAGAAGTCCCATGCAGATTGCAGGCTACCCCCTGCCGGTTCCCGTACGAGAAAACTCACGCCCCGCGATTGGTTGGGTTTCCCGTGTGAGTTTCACCCCGTGGCTCCATTAGCGTTGGCCCGATGCGCATAGGCATTCTCGGAGGCACCGGCCCAGCGGGCTCGGCTCTGGCGGTTCGGCTGGCGTCGGTCGGGTTTCACACCATCATCGGTTCACGGTCGGCGGAGCGGGCCATCGAGGTCAGCGACCGCCTGCAGAGTGAGTGGCCCGACTACAACCTGGCGATGGAAGGATCGGACAACCACGGAGCGGCTTCCTGCGAGGTGGTGGTTGTGGCCACCCCGTGGGATGCGGCCGCAGCGACGGCAGCGTCGGTGGCCGACGACCTGGCCGGCAAGGTAGTCATAAGCATGGGCAATGCTCTGGTCAAGGTAGGCCCGGAGTTCCAGCCGCTGGTTCCCCCTCGGGGCTCGGTGGCCGCATCGGTGCAGGCCGAGGTGCCCCAAGCCAAGGTGTCGGCTGCTCTTCACCATGTGCCGGCCAAGGAGTTGGGCGACCTGAACCTGTCGGTGGAAAGCGACGTTTTAGTGTGCTCCGATTTCTCCGAAGCCACCGACACCACCCTGGAGATCGTTGGCAAGCTGCCCGGAGTGCGAGCCCTCGACGCCGGCCCGCTGTCGTGCGCCACCCCGGTGGAGGCGTTCGCCGCCGTGCTGTTGCACCTGAACCTCCGCTACAAGACCAGGGTGGCGGTGCGTTTCACCGGGCTGGGCCCCGAACACGGGTGAACTCCCCCGCCATGCGGCTCTATGACACCGCCCGAGCGGACGTGGTGCCGTTTGAGCCGGGGCCGGTGGTGACCATGTACACCTGTGGCATCACCCCGTACGACGCCACCCACCTGGGCCACGCTGCCACATACGTGGCCTACGACGTTTTGCAGCGGCGGCTGCGAGACCGGGGCCACGAGACCCGCTGCGTGCGCAACATCACCGACGTGGACGACGATATTCTCCGCAAGGCCCGGGAAATCGGGGTGCATTACCTCGATCTGGCCGCGGCGGAGACAGCTCGGTTCGATTCCGACATGAAGGCCCTGGGGATGCTGGAGAGCTGGTCGGAGCCCCGGGCCACCTCGGCCATCGCCGACATCCGCAAGTTCATAGGGATGGTGCTGGATCGGGGCCACGCTTACCAGGCCGGGGGCTCGGTGTACTTCGACATCTCCACGTTCGACCGTTTCGGCCAGGTCAGCCATCTGGACCGCGACACCATGTTGGAGCTGGCAGCCGAGAGGGGTGGCAACCCCGACGACCCCAACAAGCGCGACCCCCTGGACTTCGTCCTGTGGCAGAAGTCGGCTCCCGATGAGCCGAAATGGGATTCCAAGTGGGGTCCGGGCAGGCCCGGATGGCACATCGAGTGCTCGGCGCTGGCCATGCGGGAGCTGGGCGACACCGTTGATCTGCACGGCGGCGGTTCCGACCTGATCTACCCCCACCACGAGTGCGAAGCGGCCCAGTCGGAGGTGGTCACCGGCAAGCCGTTCGTGCGCCACTGGATGCACCAGGCCATGGTCCGCATGGACGGGGCCAAGATGTCGAAGTCGCTGGGCAATCTTGTGTTCGTCTCCGACCTGCTGAAGGAGTACGACCCCCGGGCGGTGCGCCTGGCCATCTTTGCCCACCACTACCGGGATTCATGGGAGTGGGACGACCAGGTTATGCCGACGGCGGCCCAGCGCCTGGAGGCGTGGCAGGGGGCCGGGGCGGGCGACGACCGCTCGGCATCCGGCGTGCTCGAGCAGGTGCGGGCGTGCCTGGACAACGACCTCGACACGCCGGCTGCGGTGGCCGCAATCGACTCGGCCGCTTTGGGGGGCGGGATCGGACCTGCCGCCGCCCTGCTGGGTGTTCAGCTCCACCCCGGCGATGAGGTCGACAGCGAGACAAACCCAGGCCATGGCTGACATCCAGGTCACCCTGCCCGACGGCAGCCCCCGCACCCTGGCTCCCGGGGCCACCGCCGGCGACCTGGCAGCAGAGATCGGCCCCGGCCTGGCCAAAGCCGCCCTCATCGCCACCGTTGACGATGTGCAGGTGGACCTCAACGTTCCCCTTGCCAACGGCCAGAGGGTGGCCATCATCACCCCCGACAGCGAGGCAGGGCTGGAGACGCTCCGCCATTCCACCGCTCACGTGCTGGCCCAGGCCGTTCTGGAGCTACACCCCGGTGCCACCTACGCCGTCGGCCCTCCCGTAGAGGACGGCTTCTACTACGACTTCGACCTTCCCGACGGGGCCACGATCAGCGACGACGACCTGGAGGCCATTGAGGCCCGGATGCAGGAGATCATCGAGGCCGACCAGCCGTTTGAACGCCATGAGGTGTCGGCCGCCGAGGGGTTGGAACTGTTCGCCGACCACCCCTACAAGCGGGAGATCATCGAGACGGTTGCCCTTGCCACCGAGCCGGCCGACGCCGGGCCGGCGTCGAACGAGCTGGCCGCCGAGGTCTCGGGGGGAGGCAGCATCAGCTACTACCGGAACTCCGATTCCTTCATCGACCTGTGCCGCGGCCCCCACGTTCCCTCCACCGGTCGGTTGGGCCACTTCAAGCTAATGAGCGTGGCGGGGGCGTACTGGCGCCGCGACGCCGGGCGGCCCTCGCTACAGCGCATCCACGGCACCGCCTGGGCCTCCCGCAAGGACCTGGCCGCTCACCTGCACCGGCTGGCTGAAGCGGAAAAGCGCGATCACCGCCGCCTGGCCCGAGAACTCGACCTTTTGTCGTGGCCCACCGAGCTCGGGCCGGGGCTTGCGGTGTGGCACCCCAAGGGAGCGGCGGTGCGCCGCCTGATAGAGGACTACAGCCGCCGGCGTCACGACGAGGGGGGCTACCAGTTCGTTTTCACCCCCCACATCGCCCGCTCGGAGCTTTGGGAGACCAGCGGGCACCTCGACTTCTACCGGGAAAGCATGTATCCGGCGATGAAGATGGATGGCGCCTCCTACCACCCCAAGCCGATGAACTGCCCCTTCCACGTGCTCATCTACAAGAGCCACCAGCGGTCCTACCGCGACCTGCCCATCCGCATGTTCGAGCTGGGCACCGTGTACCGCTACGAGCTCTCCGGGGCGGTCCACGGTCTGATGCGGTCCCGGGGGTTCACCCAGGACGACAGCCACATCTTCGCCACCCGGGAGCAGGCCCCAGGCGAGATCGCCGCTCTGGTGGAGTTCGTGCTGTCGGTGCTGCGGGCCTTCGGGTTCGACTCCTTCGACGCCCGCCTGGCCACCCGCCCTCTCGACAAGTCGGTGGGCGAGGACGCCGAGTGGGATCTGGCCACCGACGCCCTGCGGGGGGCCCTGGAGGCCGCGGGCCTCGACTACGAGCTGGACGAGGGCGGCGGGGCCTTCTACGGGCCCAAGATCGACATGGACGTGCGCGACGCCATCGGACGGAGCTGGCAGCTCTCCACGGTCCAGGTGGATTTCCAACTCCCGGAGCGGTTCGGCCTGGAGTACGTGGGCTCCGATGGGGCCAGGCACCGTCCGGTAATGATCCACCGGGCTCTGATGGGGTCGATCGAGCGGTTCTTCGGGGTGCTCATCGAACACTTCGGCGGGGCTTTCCCGGCGTGGCTGGCCCCGGTTCAGGCCGCCGTCCTGCCGGTGGCCGCGTCCCACGACGACTTCGCCCGCCGGGTGGCCGCCCGGCTGAGCGGCGAGGGATTCAGGGTGGAGGTGGTGGAAGCGCAGGAACCGCTGGGGAGGCGAATCCGGGCCGCCAAACTCGCGAAGCTGCCCTACGTTCTGGTTGTGGGTGACGACGACGTGGCCCACGAGACGGTGGGTGTCAACGCCCGGGGCAGCGACGGTGACGAGCGGGGCGTGACGTTGGACGATTTCCTGGCCCGCCTGAGCGAAGAAGTGGCCGCTCACCGCTGATGCTCGAACGTCTGTGGGCCCCGTGGCGCAGCTTCTACGTGTCGGGCGGCGATCCGGTGGGCCCGGTACCCGGCGGGGGCACCCTGTTCGAGCGCATCCTGGCCTCGCCCGAGCCCGACGAGGAGTTGGGCATCGTATGGCGGGGCGAGACCTGCTTCGCGGTGCTCAACGCCTATCCCTACGGCAGCGGTCATCTGATGGTGGCACCGAACCGGTCCGTCGCCGACCTGGCCGACCTCACCGACCAAGAGGGCGAGGAGCTGTGGGCCGCGGTGCGCAAGGCGGTGGCGGCGATCCGCCTGGCCTACAACCCCGACGGCGTGAACGTAGGCATGAACTTGGGAGCGGCGGCGGGCGCCGGGGTGCCCGACCACCTGCACGTCCACTGCCTGCCCCGCTGGACAGGCGACACCAACTTCACCACCACCACGGCGCAAACCAGGGTGCTGCCCGAACCCCTGGCCGAGTCGTGGGCCAAGCTGAGCCGAGCCTGGGAATCCGTCGCTTGACCGGCACGGACCCCCTCGTGGGTATCCTCATACAGTGACCGACGCCGAGACATCCCACTCGGAATCAACCGGGGCGGCGATCCCCGACACGAAGAAGACCGACGCCGAGATCACCGATGAGCTTCCCCAGGAGCTGAACGTCAGCGAGTACGTCGGCCCCTACCTCTTTCCCAACAACAGCCGCCGACGGATTCCCGCAATCATCTACCTGTCGGGTGCCCTGGTGTGCTTCGTGGTGTGGGCCGTGGCCGGCAACAGCCCTCTGGTGAACGGTGGCATCCTGGTGGCGGCCATCGCTCTGGCCGCATTCTCCGCCTACGGGTTCATTTGCGGCCGGGAACTGAAGCTGGACGAGTCCGAGGCGCTGGTAATCGCCATCGGCGCTGTGGGGTTTCCGGTGGGCCATGCCTCGGCTCAGATGGGATGGCGGGGATGGCTCAGTCGCCCGACGTGGCGCATACTGCTCTACTCCAACGAGCCTCAACCCGATCAGCGGGGGCTTGTGTTCGTGGACGGCATCGACGGAGCGGTGATCGACCAGCTTGTCCAACCCAACCCGGAGGACTGGGCCGACTACCTGCCCCCGGCCGAAACCCAATCCCCGGCTGAAGCATCACCTGAGGCCGAAACCCAATCCCCGGCTGAAGCATCACCTGAGGCGGAAGCACAAGCCCCCACAGAAGTACAGTAGGGGGCACATGTTCGACGGCAACTGGCGTTCGGCGGTCAATCGGGGGCTCGACCCCGTAGGTGTACTCCTCTGCCGGATGGGGGTCAGCGCCGATGCGGTCACCGGAGTCGGCATCGCCATGGCCGCGACCGCCGCGGTGGTAATCGGCAGCGGCCGGCTCATCCTTGGCTTGGTGTTCCTGATCCTCACCGGGCTTCCCGACGCCCTCGACGGCCCCATCGCCAAAGCCTCGGGCACCAGCTCGGTTCGGGGCGCGTTCTTCGATTCGGTGAGCGACCGGTTATGCGACGCCCTTCTACTGGGCGGGGTGGCTTGGTATCTAGGCTCCAACGAGCCGGGCCGCATCTTCATGCTTCCGATGGCGGTCATGGCGGTGGCCATGCTGGTGTCCTACCAGAGGGCCAAGGCCGAGTCCCTGGGCCTCGACGCCACCGGCGGCCTCATGGAGCGGGCCGAGCGGTTCATCGTGCTGGGGGCAGGACTGGCGTTCAGCTTTGTGATGATCCCGGTGCTGTGGGCGATGCTGGTGCTCACCTCGGCCACCGCGCTGTACAGGTTCGTGAAGGTGTGGCGGCAGGCCGACTCCGCGCCATCCCGCCGGGAATCTCGCCGTTCCCCATTCCGCCCCCGACACTGATCCGGCCCAGGTATGGACGCAAGCGCCGAACAGGCGACCCAGATCGCCGGCACCCGCCGATTCTCGCTGGACGTGGCCCTCTATCGCATCGGCGCAACCCTGGCTCGTTGGCTTCCCCGTCCGGTGGGCGCGGCCTTGGCCCGGGCCATCAGCCGGAGGGCGTTCCGGTACCTTCCCACCCGCCGGTTCATCACCGAGCGCCGCCTTCGACGTGTGTGCGGCCCCGATTTGGAGGGCGTGGAGCTGGCTGCGGCCGTGCGGGCCTCGTTCGAGTCCTACGCCCGGTACTGGTTCGACGGGGCCAGGCTCAGCCGCACGTCCGACGCAAAGGTGGCGGCCCGGTTCCTCCACGAGGGGTACCACCACATTCAGGAGGCCATCGATGCAGGCCAGGCGCCGATCCTGGCACTTCCCCACCTCGGGGGATGGGAGTGGGCCGGAACGTGGATGGCCCGCGTCCCCGGGTATCCGGTCGTCTCCGTGGTCGAGCCGCAGGAACCGGTCCGATTGTTCGACTGGATGGTAAAGGAACGCCGTCGCATGGGCATCGACATCGTGCCCCTCGGGCCGAACGTGGTCTCGGTGCTCATCAAAGCGCTGCGGGCCGGGCGGGTGGTGTGTTTGCTGGCCGACCGGCAGGTGGGAAGTGGAGGAATAGAGGTGGAGTTCTTCGGGGAGCGCACCCTGCTGCCCGGCGGCCCGGCCGCTCTGGCGTTGCGAACCGGGGCGGCCATCCTGCCCACCGCGGTGTATCAGGACGGCCCCAACCATCGGGCCGTTGTCCTGCCACCGGTGCCCGCCGTGCGCCAGGGGGGGCTGAGAGAAGATGTGACACGCATCACCCAGGACTTGGCCCGGGCCTTGGAGGATCTGATCCGAGCGGCCCCCGAGCAGTGGCACCTCATGCAGCCCAACTGGCCCAGCGACATTGGGGCCCTTCGCAAGTTTCGGGAAGAGCGCGAAACCGGGGGCACAGGGCCTCGCCGCGAGGACGCCCTTCGCAACATCGGAATGGAGGATCACGCCCAGAAGCAGGTGCCGGGATGAGGGTGGGTCTGATTTGTCCCTACAGCCTCACGATTCCCGGCGGTGTCCAGGGCCAGGTGATGGGCCTGGCCCGGTCATTGCGCCGGATGGGGGTGGAGGCCAGGGTGCTGGCACCGTGCGACGGGCCGCCCCCCGACGAATCGGTCACGCCGCTGGGCAACAGCCTGCCCACCGCTGCCAACGGCTCCATCGCCCCGCTGGCTCCCGACCCCCCGGCGCAGCTTCGCACCATCCGGGTTCTGCGCGACGAACGCTTCGACGTTCTCCACCTCCACGAGCCCCTGGCCCCCGGACCCACCAACACAGCGGCTGTGCTGAAGTCGGCCCCGTTGCTGGGAACCTTCCACCGGGCCGGCCACAGCACCGC
Organism: Acidimicrobiales bacterium; assembly: GCA_965200775.1. GTDB lineage: Bacteria > Actinomycetota > Acidimicrobiia > Acidimicrobiales > Bin134 > Poriferisocius. The sequence continues at coordinate 120,596 of OZ241383.1, forward strand.
GTATCAGTACCTTCGCCCCCTTGTGCAGTGGGTGGCCAACCGCCTGGATCACCGCTGTGCCGTGTCCGAGGACGCCCGGCACCTGGCGCAAGGGCAGTTGGGCGGCACCTACGAGCTGGTGTTCAACGGGGTGGAGCTGGACGCCCCGTCGGCCGAGCCGGTGGGATCATCGCAGCCCACCATCTTCTTCGTCGGCCGCCACGAACCCCGCAAGGGTCTGGGGATCCTGATCGACGCCCTGGCTCACCTGCCGGACGAGGTGCGCCTGTGGGTTGGGGGAGACGGCCCGGAAACCTCGGAGCTCATGGAGCGAGCGGGCGGTGATCCAAGGGTGGAGTGGCTGGGACGGATCTCCGACGCCGAGAAACAGGCCCGCTTGCGGGGAGCGGACGTGTTTTGCGTGCCGTCGCTGTTCGGGGAGTCCTTCGGGGTGGTGCTTTTGGAGGCCATGGCCGCTCGGACCCCGATTGTGGCGTCAGACCTCGACGCCTACGCCATCGTGGCCCGGCCCGGGCGGGACGCCCTGCTGTCGACGCCGGGTGATCCGGTGGCGCTGGCCGCGTCCCTGAAGCGGGTGCTGTTCGACCCCGACACCGCCGACTCCCTGGTGGAATCGGGGCTGGAGAGGGCCCGGCAGTTCTCCATGGACGAGTTGGCCAGTCGCTACGTGGAGATCTACGAAGATCTGACCTTGGGCCGCCCGGTCCGTGCCGCTCAGCACGTACCCGAGGCGACCGGTCCCAAACCAGATGACCAATAGAGAAAGTAGAGGGGTGAAGTGAGCATGGAACAGCGTCAATCCATGGCTCTTCTCGGCGCGGCGGGCGTTGTCGTCGCCGCGGTGGCGCTGGCCGTGCTGGCCCTGGTAGGCCTGCCGGTGCTGGTAGCGGCGGTTGTCGCCGTGGTAGCGGGCTTGGCGGCCGCAGCGGCGCTGCACTTCGGGGCTTGGCGGCTGCTCCTGGGCCTGATCGGCGGCGAGCCCCCACAGGGAGCGGCCCAAGAGACCCTCACCAACGTGCTGGAGGGTTTGTGCCTCAGCCACGGCATCGCCGTACCCGAGCTGAGGGTCATCCGATCCGATGCCGCCAACGCCCTGGCTGCAGCCCGCACCCCGGCCAACGCCACCATCGTCATCACCACCGGTGCGGTGGAGAAGCTGGACCGCATAGAGTTGGAGGGACTGCTGGCCCATCATCTGTGCCGCATTCGCCGGGGCGACGCCGCCTTCGAGTCGTTGACCGGGGTCTTGTTGGCCTGGCCTCTGGGAATGTTCGACAAGATGCGGGCGCCGATCATGAGCCGGGTGTTGCCGCCGGGCAGGAGCATGGCCGCAGACTTCGAGGCGGTGTCGCTCACCCGGTATCCCCCCGGCCTGCAGTCTGCGTTGGTGACACTTTCCGGCCAGACCGCTGAAGTACCATCGCCAACAGTGGCTGCGTTGCATATGTGGATCGACGAACCCGACTGGGGCATCTCCGATTCGATACACCACCCACGCCTCGACACCCGTATCGCCGCGTTGAACGAACTCTGATGGGACCGCTCTCGCCGGTGCCGGAGGCCTTTCCCAGGCGTCGGTGGCCCGGTGCGGTCCGGTGGATGGTTGCCGTTCTGTTGGCCGTGGTGCTGGTGGTGGCCGGTTGCGGTGGCGGGGACGAGGACGACAGCACCGGTGGGGAAGACGGTACGGGCTCTGCCACGGCGACCTCGGAGGCCACCGGCGGCTCGGGTTCGGCGGGTGACGGTTCTGCGGCCGGTGATTCAACCTCTGAACCTGGTAGTGGAGGAACCGACAGCCCGGGACAAGATACCGGTTCGGGCTCTGGGTCTTCCGGTGATGGTTCTTCAGGTTCCGGCTCATCCGGCGATGATCCCGATGGCACCGCAACCGGCGGTCCCGCAACCACAGGCACCGAAGAGCCGACCCCCACTTCGCCCCCGGTTCCCACCGAGCCCCTGACCGGGCTTCCGCTGGAGGACCCGTCCATCATGAACCGGCCCGCTCTGGCGGTGAAGATCGGCAACAGCAGCCTGGGTCAACCCCAGACCGGCGTCAACCAAGCCGACATGCTCATCGAGGTGAGGGTGGAGGGCATCACCAGGCTGATCACTGTGTTCCACAGCCAGGGAGCCGACCCGGTTGGACCGGCCCGCTCGGCCCGCAGTTCCGATCCCGACATCCTGGCCAACTTCGGCCAGCCGGTGTACGGGCACTCCGGAGCCAACCCCGGCGTGTTGGGGGAGATGCGAGACGGCGAGGCCGCCGGCAAGCTGGTGGAGCTGCGCTGGGACGACCTTCCCAGGGAGTACTGGCGGGTAAAGGACCGGGTGGCGCCGTTCAACCTGTACACCAGCACCTCGGCGATCTGGAACGCCGCTCCGTCAAGCCTGGAAGCCCCGGAACCCCTGTTCGAGTACCGCAGAGAGGGCGAGAGCCTTCCGTCGGGAGCCCAGGAGGTGCCCGGAGTGGAGGTCCGCTACCTGGGAAGCGGTAATGGGGTCGGCGTGCTCGTCCACTTCGCCTGGGATGAAGAGGCCCAGGGTTGGGCTCGCTGGCAGGACAACAACCCCCACATGGACCTGCCCCGGAACCCCGACGGCACCCCCAACCCCGATGTGGATCCGGTGCAGGTGGCCCCGGCCAACGTTGTGCTGCTGCAGACCGACTACACCAGCAGCTCCTTCTGCCCAGCCTGCCCGCAGGCCATCACCGTCAACCCCGAGGGGGGTGTGGCCCTGGTGCTGACCGACGGCCATCTCATCCGGGGCCGGTGGACCCGACCGACGGCGGCCGACCCGTGGCGGGTGACCGACACCGATGGCAATCCGGTACGGCTCACGCCGGGCCAGACCTTCATCGGGTTGCCGGGGGGAGACATTCTGGTGATGCACGAGGACTTCGCCGAAGATCTGCTTGATGGCTAGCAACAGCCGGTGGAAGCCGCCGGAGGTGCAGGCCCCGAATAACTGCGATACCGACACGGCGTTTTCGATGCTAAAGGCCATAGACTGCACCCATGGCCGCTGAGTCGATGCCGGGTCACGAAACGGGTACCACCCTGGTGAAGCGGGGGTTGGCCGAAATGCTAAAGGGCGGCGTCATCATGGACGTGGTAACCCCCGAGCAGGCCAGGATCGCCGAGGACGCCGGTGCCGCTGCGGTGATGGCGCTGGAGCGGGTTCCCGCCGACATCCGACGCGACGGGGGTGTGGCCCGCATGAGCGACCCCGAGATGATCGTGGGCATCAAGGAAGCGGTCACCATACCTGTCATGGCCAAGGCCCGGATCGGCCACTTCGTGGAGGCCCAGATCCTGGAAGCGCTCGATGTGGACTACATCGACGAGAGCGAGGTGCTCACCCCGGCCGACGAAGCCCATCACATCGACAAGTGGGCCTTCACCGTGCCGTTCGTGTGCGGCGCCACCAACCTGGGGGAGGCGCTGAGGCGTATCTCCGAGGGGGCCTGCATGATCCGGTCGAAGGGCGAGGCCGGCACCGGGAACATCGTGGAAGCGGTTCGCCATCTTCGCTCGATAATCGGCACCGTCCGGCGCATCACCCAGGCCGACTCCGCCGAGGTGTTCGACTGGGCCAAGCAGCTCCAGGCTCCGCTTCCCCTCATCAGGGAGGTGGCCGAGACGGGTTGGCTGCCGGTGCCCCTGTTTTGCGCCGGGGGCATCTCCACCCCCGCTGACGCCGGGCTGGTCATGCAGCTTGGCGCCGAGGCGGTGTTCGTGGGTTCGGGGATATTCAAGTCGTCCGACCCGGCCCCCCGGGCAAAGGCCATCGTGGAGGCGGCCACCAACTACCGCGACCCCCACATCCTGGCCAAGGTCAGCCGGGGTCTGGGTGAGCCCATGCCCGGCTTGGAGATCGACGGCCTCGACACCCGGCTGGCCGACCGGGGCTGGTAAGGGCGAGGCCGTGACGCAGGTCGAGGCATCGCCCCGAGACCCGGAGCCCCCGGGTGAAGGTCGGGGTGCTCGCCCTTCAGGGTGCCTTCGGGCTGCATGAGCAGGTCCTGAACCGCCTGGGTGTGGCGGCGGTCCAGGTTCGCACCCCCGAGGAACTGGCCGAGGTTGATCGACTGGTCATCCCGGGCGGGGAGTCCACCACCATCTCCAAGCTGCTGGACGCCAACCACCTGGCCGATCCCCTGGCGGATCGCCTGGCCGAGGGCCTGCCAGTGCTGGGCACCTGTGCCGGGTTGATCCTTTTGTCCTCCAAGGTGGTTGACGGGTACGGGGGCCAGCACTGCTTCGGGGCGATTGACGTGGTGGCCCGGCGCAACGGTTACGGTCGCCAGTCGGATTCGTTCACCTCTCCGGTAACCATCGATGGCTGGGAACCGCAGTTCCCGGGCGTGTTCATCCGTGCTCCGGTCGTCGAATCGGTTGGGGAGGGCGTGGAGGTGCTCGCCGAGTTGGACGGGGTTCCGGTGATGTGCCGGCAGGGTCCGGTGCTGGTGTCGTCGTTCCATCCCGAACTGGCCGACGACCATCGTGTTCATCGCTGGTTTGTGGATCAGGATTAGAAGCAGTGGAGCAGGAGTAGGAGAGCATGTCCGGTCATTCCAAATGGGCCACCATCAAGCACCGCAAGGGAGCGGCCGACAAGCGGCGGGGCAAGCTGTTCGCCAAGCTCATCCGGCAGGTGGAAGTGGCCGCTCGGGAGGGGGGCGGTGATCTCGACGCCAATCCCACCCTGCGAACCATGTTCCAGAAGGCCAGGGACAACTCAGTGCCTCTGGACACCATCGAGCGGGCCATCAAGCGGGGCACCGGGGAGCTGGACGGGGTGTCCTACGAGTCGGTACTGTACGAGGGGTACGCCCCCGGCGGGGTGGCCTTGTACGTGGAGACGCTCACCGACAACCGCAACCGGACCAGCTCTGAAGTGCGCACGCTGTTCACCCGCAACGGGGGGTCGCTGGCCGAGCCCGGCGCGGTGGCCTGGCAGTTCGAGCGCAAGGGGGTGGTGATCCTCGACCGGTCGGTGGACGAGGACGAGCTGATGATGGTGGCGCTGGACTCCGGGGGTGAGGACTTGGCCGACGAGGGCGACACCTGGCGGCTCACCTGCGACCCCTCCGACCTCGCCGGACTTCGCTCCGCTCTCGACGACGAGGGCATCGCCTTCGCCTCAGCCGCTTCCACCATGCTGCCCACCTCGGTGGTGGGGGTGGACACCCCCGACGCGGCCAAGGCCGTGCTCCGGCTCATCGACGCCCTCGACGACCACGACGACGTGCAGGACGTGTACGCCAACTTCGACATCCCTGACGACATCCTCCAAAGCGCAGTGAGCTGAGGCACCGGCCTTTCGTGACCCTCCGGTTGCGCCATGTGGCGTTGACGCGGCGTTGGCGGGACCGCCGGACGAGCCGCCGGGTCGGAGTGTCGGTTAAGCGGCTTCGGCGGGCGGGTTGATTTCCAGCTTGGCTTCGATCCGGGCCAACCGCTCACCATGCGCCCTCAGCTCGCCGGTGAACTTCTCGTCCACCGCCCGGATCTGACCGGTGAACTTCTCGGTGAGCCTGATCTCCAACGAGTGAATCTCGCCGGTCACCTCAGCCTTCAGCAGGTGGAAATTGTCACCCAGTGCGCGGACGTCGGCAGACAGCAGGTGGAAATTGTCACCCAGAGCGCGGAAATTGTCACTCAGTGAGCGAAGGTCGGCAGACAGCATACGGATGTTGGAGAAAAGCAGGCGGAACAAGAGCACGAAAGCCGAGATGAGGCCAGCCCCCATGACGCTCATGACCGTGATGATGGCTGTGGACATCAGGCTTGTTTCCCCTCCCAGGCGAAAGGCTAGTGGATCTTCAATGGCGGTGCTCGCACACCCTAACGGCGCGCACACCCAAAGTCAACAGGAAGTAATGGCAAAGCACTGAAATATATGGATTGGTGCAGGGGAAGGCGGCGGGCTGACTCTCCGGGTGGCTAGCGGGAGTCTTCGTCGAACAGGTTGGACTGGCCGGGAGCGTCGGAGGGCGGGGCCAGGTCCAGGTGGTGCCAGGCGGCAACGGTGGCCACCCGGCCCCGGGGGGTGCGCATCAGCAGACCCCGCTGGATGAGGAACGGCTCGTACACGTCCTCCACCGTCTCGGCTGGTTCGCTGACGCTGATGGCCAGGGTGGACAACCCCACCGGGCCCCCGCCGAACTGCTCGCACAAGGCGGACAGGATTGCCCGGTCGATCTTATCCAACCCGGCCAGATCGACGCCGAACAGTTTCAGTCCGTCGGACGCGGTGGCCTGGTCGATGTCTCCCCCGGCTCGGACCTGGGCGTAGTCCCTCACCCGGCGCAGCAGCCGGTTGGCGATCCGGGGGGTGCCCCGGGCTCGGCAGGCGATCTCCGACGCTCCCGACGGGTCGATGGGAATGCCCAGGATGGCAGCGGCCCTAACCACGATGGCCTCCAGATCGGCGATGGTGTAGTAGTCGAGCCGGGACACTAGGCCGAACCGGTCCCGCAGCGGCCCGGTGATAAGCCCGGTGCGGGTGGTGGCGCCGACCAGGGTGAACTGGGCCAGATCGAGTCGTACCGACCGGGCGGCAGGCCCCTTGCCCAGCACCACGTCGATCTCGAAGTCCTCCATCGCAGGGTAGAGCACCTCCTCCACCATGCGGGACAGCCGGTGGATCTCGTCGATGAACAGCACGTCTCCGTCGTCCAGGTTGGAAAGGATGGCGGCCAGGTCGCCGGCCCGCTCCAGCGCCGGCCCCGACGTGACGTGCAGTCCGTTGCCCATCTCGTTGGCCACGATGTGGGCGAGGGTTGTCTTGCCCAGGCCCGGGGGTCCGGCAAACAGCAGGTGGTCGGTGGGCTGGGACCGGGCCCGGGCCGCTTCCAGGATGATGCTGAGGTGCTCCTTGAGCTCAGACTGGCCCACGAAATCGCCCAACCGGGTGGGACGCAGCCCCGCCTCGGCAATGTCGTCTTCAGGGTGGAGGGAGCCTGCCAGCAGCTCCTCGCGCTCGCTCATGGGCTGGTGGCCATGTGTCTGAGGGCCGCCTTGAGCAGGGCTGAGGGGTCGTCGCCGTCGGGCAGCGACCGGATCGCGCCGCGGATCTCCTCGGTGGTGTAGCCGAGCTCGGCCAGCGCCAGACGCACCTCGTTGCGGGCATCGGGCGGCCCATCGGCGGGAACAGGCGACGGCCCTACGGCAACGACGTCGCCGAGGTCGAGGCGGGATTTCAGCTCCATCAGAAGCCTGGTGGCGGTTTTCTTGCCCACCCCGGGCACCAGGCACAAGGCGTCCACGTCGTCTCGGGTCAAGATGTCGGACAGCTCCAACGGCCCGAACACCGACAGAATCGCCAACCCCAGCGCCGGCCCCACGCCGTGGACCGAGATCACCTCCTCGAACACCCGCCGCTCCTCCGGGGTGCGGAACCCGTACAAAGTCTGGGCCTCCTCCCTGATGTGGTGGTAGGTGTGAACCAGAACCTCATCGCCCGGCCCGCCCAGGCCGGTGGAGGTGTTGGGGCTGACCATGACCTGATAACCCACGCCGCCTGCCTCCACCACGACCTCGCCCTCGTCTCGCGAAGCCAGCGTGCCCCGAATGAACCGGATCACACCGAGGCCTGAATCCGGGTTCGGGCCGGAAGGTGGGCCAGGTGGCAGAGAGCCACAGCCATGGCGTCGGCGGCGTCAACCGGCTTGAGAGGGCGGGGCAGGCTCAGGAGGCTCTGCACCATGCGGCCCACCTGCTGCTTGTCGGCCCCTCCCCAGCCGGCCACCGTCATCTTCACCTGCGTCGGGGTGTACTCGGCCACTTCCGCTCCCGCGGCCACCCCTGCGATCATGGCCGCCCCGCTGGCCTGTCCCACCGACATGGCGGTGCGGACGTTCACCTGGAACAGCACCTGCTCTATGGCCACAGCGTCCGGGTGGTAGATGTCCATCAGGTCGGCCAACTCGGTTTGAAGCTCGTACAGCCTCCGGGGGATTGGGTCGTCCTTGTCGGTGCGGATCACGCCCGACGCCAACGCTTCCACGTCACGGCCCTTCCGGCGGATCACGCCGTAGCCGCACAGGGACAAGCCGGGGTCGATTCCCATCACCAGCATCGTTTCCACGCTACCGGCCAGGTGTGACAATCTTCGGGATAGCACGGCCACGGCTGGGGTGTCGGATAGAAACAGACCATGCAGACCGCAGAGTTGGACTATGAGCTGCCCGAGGCGGCCATCGCCCAACAACCGGCCGAACCTCGGGACAGCTCCCGGCTGCTGGTGGACCGGGGGCCGTGTATCCAACCCGAGCATCGCTACACCCGAGACCTGCCCGAACTGCTGGGACCCGGCGACGTGCTGGTGGTGAACAACAGCCGGGTCATGGCGGCCCGGCTGCGGCTTCGCAAGGCCACAGGAGCGGCCATCGAGGTGTTGTTGCTGGAGCCGACCGATGAGGGGCGTTGGAGCGCTCTGGTGCGCCCTGGTCGGAGGGTGCCGCCGGGCACCAAGCTCTGGCTCCAAGACGAACCGGAAGCCCCGGATCCGGCAATAGAGGTCGGGGAGCGGATTGGTGACGACGGGCGGAGGTGGGTGAAGCCCCTGGCCGACCCCGACGCGTTGATGGAAGCAGCCGGGGAAGTCCCGCTGCCTCCCTACATAACCGGGAAGCTCGCCGACCCCGAGCGCTACCAGACGGTTTACGCTGACCGCCCGGTGTCGGCAGCGGCCCCCACCGCCGGGCTCCACCTCACCGAAGAAGTGCTCGACCGGTGCCGAGCAGCCGGGGCCACGGTCTGCACCCTGGAGCTGGCGGTGGGCACGGCTACGTTTGCCCCGGTGACCGCCCGCAATCTCGACGACCACGTCATGCACACCGAGTCGTACCGCATCCCCGAGGCCACGCTGGCAGCCTGCGCCCGAGCCGACCGGGTGGTGGCCGTGGGCACAACCGTGGTTCGGGCCCTGGAGTCGGCAGCGGCCACGGGGTCGGTTCGGGCCCGCACCGATCTGTTCATCAAGCCCGGCTTCCGATTCGCCGCCGTGGACGCAATGCTCACCAACTTCCATTTGCCACGGTCCAGCCTGCTGGCTCTGTTGGCCGCGTTCGTCGGTCCCCGTTGGCGGGACTTCTACGACATCGCCCTGGCCGAGGGCTACCGCTTCCTGTCGCTGGGCGACGCCATGTTCTGCGTTGGGGGCCACCACCGATGATGTTCGGCTACAAGGTGCCGGCCCTGGAGTTGAGCCGATGACCTTCTGCTACGACGTGCCGGCCCGGGAGCAGGGCCGATGACATTCGGCTGCGAGGTGCTGGCCCGGGACGGCCTGGCCCGCAAGGGCCGCATCACCACCCGGAGGGGGGCGTTCACCACGCCGTGCTTCATGCCGGTGGGCACCCGGGCGGCGGTTCGCACCCTCGACACCGCCGACCTCGAAACCCTGAACCCCGCGGTGGTGCTGGCCAACACCTACCACCTGATGATGAGACCCGGCGCCGATCTCATAGCGAAGCTGGGGGGCATCCACCAGTTCACCGGGTGGTCGGGCCACGTGCTCACCGACTCCGGCGGGTACCAGGTGTTCTCCCTCGATCCGAAGGTGGACGACGACGGTGCCACCTTCCGGTCCACCTACGACGGCACCACTCACCGGTTCACCGCCGAACGGGTGGTGGATGTCCAGCTTCAGCTCGGGTCCGACATCCAGATGGCGTTCGACGTGTGCCCTCCGTCGGATGCCCCCGCAGAGGCCCAGCGCCTAGCCGTGGACCGAACTGCGCAATGGGCCGGCCGAGCACGCCGCCACTTCCTCAACCGGGGTGGGCACGACGCCGGAGCCTCCCAGTTCGGCATCGTCCAGGGCGGGCTCGACCCCACCCTGCGGGCTGAGAGCGCAGCGCGAACCACCGAGGTGGGGTTCGAGGGCTACGCGGTGGGGGGCCTTTCGGTGGGCGAACCGCAAGCAGAGATGCTGGCCGCTCTGGCCGCAACCATCCCCCACCTGCCCGAGGATCAGCCCCGCTACTTCATGGGGCTTGGCGATCCGGTGGGGCTGGTGGAAGCGGTGGCGCTGGGGGCCGACATGTTCGATTGCGTGCTGCCCACCCGGCTGGCCCGCCATGGGACGGCACTCACCTGGGGCGGCCGGCTGAACATCGGTAACGCCGTGTACGCCACCGACGACCGTCCCGTCGATCCCGACTTCCCCGCCGGCTCCACCTCCCGTTACTCCAGGGCCTACCTGCGGCACCTGTTCAACGTGGACGAACCCTCGGCGGCCCGGCTCCTCACGCTTCACAACGTGGCGTGGCTGCTCTCCCTCATGGAGGCAACCCAGCAGGCCATCGCCGCGGGCACGCTGGACGAGCTGCGCAGGCGGGTGGCCCAGGGGTGGACTCGCCCCGCCAAGTCGTCCACCGCCGAAACAATCCGGTAAACTTCACAGTCTTGGAGATCCTTCCCCTTCTCGCACTCATGTTCGTGGCCATGTACTTCTTCATGGTGCGGCCCCAGCAGCGCAAAGCCCGCGAGCACCGGGAGTTGCTCGACTCCCTGGACGTGGGCGACGAGGTGATCACCGCTTCGGGTCTGTACGGGATGATCACCCAATTCGACGGCGGCACGGTATTTATCGAGGTTGCCGATGGTGTCGAGCTGAAGATCAGCCGCGAGACCATTGCCAACAAGATCGTGTACACCGACTTCGATGGTGATGACGCCGGCGCCGGCGACTAGCGCCGACTCCTCTTCTTCATGAGCCGCCGTTCCCTGGTTTCCCTGCTGGCCATCGTGGTCGTTGCAGGAGGGCTTCTGGCGGCCTCGCTCGCCGTGGGCAACCGGCCCCTTCTCGGCTTGGACCTCAAGGGCGGGATCGAGGTGGTGCTGGTACCGGTGGATGACCCCGACCGCCCGTCGGAGGCATCCCCCGAAGAGCTGGACGTGGCGGTGGAGATCATCCGCGACCGTATCGACGGCCTCGGGGTGGCCGAACCCGATGTCACCCGCCAGGGGGGCCGTGTGGTGGTGCAGCTTCCCGGCATTAGTGACCAGCAACGGGCCATCGACGTGGTGGGCCAGACCGCCGAGTTGCGTTTCCGCCCGGTATGCGCCGTGCTCTTGGGGGAGCCGTTGTTGGCCACCGACGAAGACGGCGTGGAGTTGCCCCCCGCCGTGCTGCCCGAGGCTTCGCTTGATGAACGGGGGATGGCCGCTTGCCCCACCGGTATCGACGTCAACAGCCTGCCAACCACCGAGTCGGTTGACGACGAGATCGACCGCTTCGTGGTTCTGCCCCAGCGTGGCGACGACGGGCAGGTCGTCACCCGCTACCTGCTCGGCCCCTCCACCCTCACCGGCGCCGGCTTGTCCAGCGTTGACAGCGCCTTCTTGAACGAGTTCGTGGTGAACGCCACCTTCAAGGGCGGCGAAGAGGGGGCCGACAAGTTCGACGAGATCGCGGGGGAGTGCTTCGCGGGCACCGGTTTCTGTCCGCCGTTTGTGTCGGAGCGGGGCCAGCTCGCCATCGTGGTGGATGGCAAAGTGCAGTCGGCCCCCACGGTTAATGCTGCGAGCTTCGACGGCCAAGTGGTTATCTCCGGCGGCTTCTCCGACCGTGAGGCCGACGACCTGGCCCTGGTGTTGCGCTACGGCTCCCTGCCCATCGAGTTCCAGGATCCAACCGACCCCCAGAGCGACAGCACCAGCCGGGTGGTGTCAGCCACCATAGGCAGCGACTCGCTGCGGGCCGGGGTCATTGCCGGCATCGTCGGGTTGGCCTTGGTGGCCTTGTACATGCTGGTGGTGTACCGGTTGCTCGGGCTGGTGGCCATCTTGAGCCTGGGGATCTCGGCCACGTTGTTGTGGGTGATCGTGGCCTGGCTGGGCGAGACCCAGGATTTGGCCCTGACCCTGGCCGGGGTTACCGGCCTCATCGTGTCCATCGGCGTGTCGCTCGACTCCAACGTGGTGTACTTCGAGCACCTCAAGGAGGACGTGGCCACCGGGCGGACCCTGCGCTCCTCGCTTGAGCAGGCCTTCCCCGCCGCGTTCCGGACCATCTTCTGGGCCAACTTCGCCTCGCTGATAGCCGCCGTCATCTTGTACTGGCTGTCGGCCGGCTCGGTTCGGGGTTTCGCCCTCATGCTGGGCCTGGCCTCGGTGCTTGACCTGGTGGCCACCTACTTCTTCCTCAGGCCTTGCGCCCAGCTCATGTCAAGGTCGCCCAGCCTGATGGCCAACCACCAGCGTTTGGGAATGCCTACCGACCGGGAGGCTGTCTCGGCGGCAGGGAGCGGGGCATGAACCGGCTCCTGCGCCTGTGGCGCAACCAGGCCAACGTGGACTTCCCCACGGTGTGGAAGTACACCCTGCGGGTGTCGGCAGCGGTGATCGTGATCGGCATCGTGGCTTTGCTGGTGCGGGGCGTGAACCTGGGGATTGAGTTCGAGGGGGGGACGGTGTGGGAGGTGTCCGCTCCCGACGCTTCCACCGCCGATGTGCGCGACGCCCTTAGGGATGTGGGTCAGGCCGACGCCAAGATCCAGTTCGTCGGCGGCGATCTTGTGCGGGTTCGGGCCGAGCTGGACGCCACCGACGCTTCCAGCGTGGCCGAGGTGACCCTGGCTCTGGCCACCCTCACCGGCCAGCAGCTGGACGACATCAGCTTCAACTCGATCAGCGCGTCGTGGGGCGACGAGATCACCAACAAGGCCATCCGGGCCCTGATCGTGTTTTTCATCGTGGTCGCCATCTACATCACGCTGCGGCTGGAGTGGAAGATGGCCCTGGCCGCACTGGTGGCCGTGGCCCACGACATCCTCATTACCGTGGGGATTTACGCCCTGTTCCAGTTCGAGGTGACGCCGGCCACTGCCATTGCGTTCCTCACCATCATGGGCTACTCCCTGTACGACACCCTGGTGGTGTTCGACAAGGCCCGTGACTTCCAGCGCCGCTCCGCTCTGGTTGGACGGGCCACCTATACCCGGATCATGAACTCGGCACTCAACACCGTTTTGATGCGGTCGGTGAACACCACCATCACCTCGGTTCTGCCCGTGCTGTCGATGTTGGTGATCGGCACGCTGGTGCTTGGTGCGGTGACACTGGCCGAGTTCGCCGTGGCCCTCTTGATCGGGCTCTTGGTGGGGACCTACTCGTCGCTGTTCGTGGCGGCTCCGGCGGTGACCTGGCTGAAGGAGCGAGAGCCCGAGTACGTGGAGATGCGGGAGCGCCTCGAGGCCCGGGCCCAGTCCCGAGGCACCACAGTTCATGAGGTGGAGGAGGTGCCGACTGCTCCGGCTTCGGCCGGTCAGGCTCCAGCTTCGGGCGGCCCGGCCCGGCGGCCGCCAATGCCGGGGACCGCCATCCCACCCAGGCCCCGTAAGCGCAAGCGCCGCTAGCCAGCCTCTCAGCTGGGCCCGGCCGCCCCGTCGGTGGGGAAGGGTCAGCCCATGGGGAACTGTCAGAGGGGCGATTAGGATTGAAAGCCGTGGACTCAACCTGGCCGCAATCCCTCATCAGGGATGTCCCCGATTTTCCCACCGAGGGGATCGTCTTCAAGGACATCACACCGCTGCTCGACGACAGTGCCGCGTTTCGCTGGGCTGTCGACCAGTTGGCCGAGGTGTTCAGCGACACCCCGGTTGATCGGGTGGTCGGCATCGAGGCCCGAGGCTTCATCCTGGGGGCGGCGGTGGCATACCGGCTAGACCGGGGGTTCGTGCCCCTGCGCAAGCCGGGAAAGCTCCCCTACAACACCCGGTCGGTCGATTACGAGCTTGAGTACGGCACGGCCGGCCTGGAAATCCACACCGATGCGCTATCTCCCGGCCAGAACGCCCTCATCGTGGACGATGTGCTGGCCACGGGGGGCACTGTGGCAGCCGTGGTGGAGTTGGTGGAGTCCGCCGACGCAGTGGTTACCGGGGTGGGGTTCCTGCTGGAGTTGGACTTTCTGGACGGTCGGTCCCGATTCAATGTCGCCTGCCCTGTCGTCTCGCTGTTTCACTCGGGGGGATAGATGGCCACGCTGACCGAACGTGGTTTCTCTCGGGGGGGGCAGACGGCCCAGGGCCCAGGGACTACGCCGGGCGAACCACCCCTGCCGTGGGCCGATCAGCTCGGCCAAGAGGCCTCCCCGCTGCTCGACGCCTACCTGGCTCGCCACCCCAACGACACCACCGAGCGCATCGAGCTGGCCTACCGAATGTCGGAGGAGGCCCATGCCGGTCAGGTTCGCAAGTCGGGGGAGCCCTATGTGACCCACCCGCTGGCCGTGGCCAACATCGTGGTCGATCTGGGGCTGGACGACGTGTCGGTGATCGCCGCTCTGCTGCACGACGCCATCGAGGACACCGCCATGGACCTGGCCGATGTGCAGCGCTCGTTCGGCAGCGAGGTGGCTTCGATAGTGGACAGCGTCACCCGGCTTGACCGGCTTCAGTTCAACACCCAGGAGGAGGAGCAGGCCGCTTCCATGCGCAAGATGCTGGTGGCCATCGCCAAGGACCTGAGGGTGCTGGTGGTGAAGCTGTCCGACCGGCTGCACAACATGCGGACCCTGGCAGCGCTACCCCTGGCCAAGCAGCACCGTGTCGCCCGGGAGACAATGGACATTTACGCCCCGCTGGCCAACCGGCTGGGTATGCAGGACATGAAGCACCAGCTCGAGGACCTGGCCTTCGCCGCCCTGCACCCCAAGCGGTACGCCGAGATTGACCGTATGGTGGCCAACCGGGCCCCCGAGCGCGACCTGTACATCACCCAGGTGTTGTCGAACGTGGACGCCCGCCTGGCCGAACTCGGCATCCAGGCTCAGGTGACCGGTCGTCCCAAGCACCTGTGGAGCATCTACGAGAAGATGATGACCAAGGACCGCAGCTTCGACGAGATCTACGACCTGGTGGGTATCCGGGTAATCGTGGACTCGGTGCGGGACTGCTACGCCGCGCTGGGGTCTATCCACGCCACATGGAAGCCGGTGCAGGGGCGGTTCAAGGACTACATCGCCATGCCCAAGTTCAACCTCTACCAGTCGCTGCACACCACCGTGGTGGGGCCGGGGGGCAAGTCGCTGGAGGTTCAGCTCCGCACCAACGAGATGCACGCCCGGGCCGAGCAGGGGGTGGCGGCTCACTGGAGTTACAAGGGGGGCACGGCGGTTGACGACCTGGCCTGGCTGAGCCGCATCATCGACTGGCAGCAGGAGACCTCCGACGCCGTCGAGTTCCTGAGCAACCTGAAGACCGATCTCGACCACGACGAGGTGCAGGTGTTCACCCCCAAGGGCGATGTGATCTCCCTGCCCATGGGGGCCATCCCCATCGACTTCGCTTACGCCATCCACACCGAGGTGGGCCATTCGTGCATCGGGGCTCGGGTGAACGGGCAGCTAACCCCGTTGGACCGTGAGCTTCGACCCGGCGACATGGTGGAGATCTTCACTTCCAAGGTGGCCGACAAGGGGCCGTCGCGGGACTGGCTGGGGCTGGTGGCATCGCACAGGGCCCGTAACAAGATCAGGCAGTGGTTCGCCCAGGCTCGCCGAGAGGATGCCATCAAGGCAGGTCGGGACGCGGTGGCCGCGGCGCTTCGCCGTGAGCGGCTCCCGGTGGCCAGGATCATGTCGGGCGACGAGCTTGTGCAGGCCGCTCAGGACATGAACTATCACGACCTCGACACGTTGTTTGCTGCCGTGGGGGAGCGCCACGTGTCGGCCAAGGCGGTGGCCGAGCGGGTGGCGGGCCTGAGGGTGGAGCCATCGGCGGACGACGATGCAGACGCCGCCTTGACCACCGGGCCGTCTCCGGCGGTGCTGCCCCGGCGTACCGATCGTCCGGTGGAGGTGGAGGGCCTCGACGACGTGCTGGTGAACCTGGCCCGGTGCTGCAAGCCGGTGCCTCCCGATGAGATCATCGGTTTTGTCACACGGGGCCGGGGGGTGTCGGTTCATCGGGCCGAGTGCGCGAACGCTGTGTCGTTGTCGTTCGAGCAGGGCGACCGGCTCATTGAGGTGGACTGGAGCGCCGAGCGCAGCGGCACCTACATCGTGACCATCGAGGTCAAGGCGTTCGACCGCACCCGCTTGTTGAGGGATGTGGCCAACGCTCTGTCCACCGGTTCGGTGAACATCCTGGCCTGCGAGACCCGTACCGGGCCGGATCAGATCTCGGTTATGCAGTTCGACTTCGAGTTGAGCGACAGCACCCATCTGGATGCCCTGCTGCGCACCATCAGGGGAATCGAGTCGGTGTACAGCGCTTACCGGGTGCTCCCCACCGCCAAGGAGCAGCGGTAGGGGAAAGGTCGGGGAACAGTCGTAGTGCGCCGGTAGCATCGGGGGCCGTGGCCGAGTTGTTCCAAGCCCCCAAGGGCACTCGTGACATCATGCCCCCGGAGTCGTACCGGTGGCAGGCGCTTGTCGCGGTGTTCGTCGACGTGGTGGGCCGGGCGGGGTACGGGCTGATTCAGAGCCCCCTGTTCGAGGAGATCGGGGTGTTCCAGCGGTTGGGCGAGGGAACCGACGTGGTTCGCAAGGAGATGTACGACTTCCACGACAAGGGCGACCGCCACATGGCCCTGAGGCCCGAGGGCACCGCTTCGGTGGTGCGGGCGTTCAACCAGTACCGTCCCACCACGCCGTGGAAGGTGTGGTACCTGACCCCCTGCTTCCGCTACGAGGAGCCCCAGGCGGGGAGGTTCCGCCAGCATCACCAGGTGGGGGCCGAGGCCATTGGCTCGCCCGACCCCGACCTTGATGTCGAGGTGATCGCCCTCCAGCACGACTTCTACCGGGCCTTGGGCCTGAACCACCTGTCGCTGCGACTCAACTCCATGGGTAGCCCCGAAGACAGGCAGGCCTACGCCGAGAAACTGGCAGGCTGGTTGGGCGAGCGGCTCGGTGATCTGGACGAGGCCGACCGGGACAACGTCTCCCGCCATCCGCTTCGGGTGCTGGACTCCAAGAGGGAGCGGACCATGGCGGTGACCGCAGAAGCCCCCGTCATTGTTGAGAACCTGTCCGCCGAGGCAGCGGCTCACTTCGACCGGGTTCGAGCCGGGTTGGATGCCTTGGGGGTTTCCTACGAGATCGACCCTCGACTGGTGCGGGGCCTGGACTACTACACCCACTCCACCTGGGAGTTCGCCTCCGAAGCGCTGACCTCGGCCCAGAATGCTGTGGGGGGTGGCGGACGCTACGACGGACTGGCGGAGTCCCTGGGGGGCAAGCCCGCGCCTGGCGTTGGGTTCGGGGCCGGCATCGAGCGCATCCTGTTGGCTGCCGAGGCCGAAAGTGTCGGGGATGGGCCCGAGGCGGTGGTGGACGTGTTCGTGGTGGACGTGACCGGGGGAGAGGTCGGGCGCGACCTCACCTTCGAGTTGCGCCGGGCTGGGATCTCCGCCGACCGGGCCTTCGACGCTCGCTCCATGAAGGCCCAGATGAAGGTGGCCGACCGGTCGGGAGCCCGCCTGGCCCTGCTCATCGGCCCCGACGAGCTGGCCGCCGGCACCGTCACCCTGCGCCCCCTTCGCACCGCCGGCAACCAAGCCACCCTCCCCCGCGTTGCTCTTGTCCCCGAGATCACCAAACACCTGGAAGCAGACACCCAGCAGCAGTAGAAGTTCAGCTCAAGAGCCCCTCGGCCCGGTCAAAACCCCGAATCGTGTCGCTGCTCGCCCCGAGTTATGCCATAATTCTTTTGATAGCTTCAGTCAGAAAAGAATTATGGCATATTCGTTGTTCCATCCTCGCAGCCCCCGACCTCTTCCGTCGTCCATCTCGCTGGAGCGCTTCGCCCGGGAAGTTGATGGCGAGAGCAGCGTGCTGGAATTCAAGCGAGGCGATTCTCCCAAGCCAATCGCAGAAGCAGTCACGGCTTTCTCCAACACGAACGGAGGTGTGGTGCTTGTGGGAGTGGACGACGACGGGTCTGTCCGAGGGGTCAACGCAGGAGAGCAAAAGATCGCCCAGTTGTACAGCGGGATCCACAGCGCTCTGCATGACCACATCAGGCTGGAGATCCATGTTCTGGCGGTAGGCGACCGGGACCTGCTGGTGGTTGACGTTCCCCGGCGAAGCGATGGGGTCACCCAGATGGGAGACGGACGGGTGCTAGTCCGCAGGGGAGCGTCGAACCGGGTTCTGATGGGCGATGATTTGCTTTCGTTCGCGGTGAGCCGCACCAGGGCAGGGATTGAATCAGCCGCGACCGAGGCTAAGCCGGCTGACGCCGACGGCGACCTCTTGGAGCAACTGCGGGTGGCCTGGGATTGGAGGGTGGATGAGGTTGAGGATCGTCTCGTTGAGAACCACTTCGCGTCACGCGATGGTGGGGATGTCCGGCTGACGGTCGCCGGGGCATTGTTTCTGTTGGCTGAACCTCAGGCGGTGCTGGGCAAGACCTACGTTGAGATTCTGCGCTTCAGAGACCAGTCCGGGGAGTTTGATCAACGGCTGGAGGTAATGGGGGATTTGCCAACCCAGATCCAAGCCACGGTCTCGGTTCTCATGGGCATGGTCGGCTTTGACACTGCATTCGTGGGGTTGAGAAGAAGGGACCTTCCGCGGCTCCCTGAGCCGGTGGTTAGAGAAGCCCTGGCGAACGCGGTGGCCCACCGGTCTTACCGGACGACGGGGGCTCCGGTGCGAGTTGAGGTTCACGCTGGCCATGTCGATGTCATTTCTCCGGGGGGTTTCCCCGATCCGGTTACCCCCGAGAACATCCGAGGTCAGAGCGTGGCCCGCAACCGGAGCGTCATCGGCACGCTGCGACGAATGGAACTAGCCGAGGACGTGGGGAGAGGTGTGGACCGGATGCAGGACGCCATGGAGGCCAACCTGCTCCCGCCGCCCGAGTTTGTCGAGGTGGCCGACACCGTCCGGGTTCGATTGGCCATGGAGTCGGCGGCTACCCCGGATGAACGGGCGTGGGTCCTGGAACTCAGCAGAACCCATGAGCTGGAGCCTGGTGACACCCGTCTATTGGTTGAAGCCTCAAGGCGCGGAGTTGTTGCCAACTCGGATGTCAGGAATCTGCTGGGGGTGGACGAGCAAGAGGCTAGGAGAATCTGTGAGCGGCTGAAAGCCGCTGAGCTGCTGGAGCAGAACGGCAATCGCGGCGGAGCCCGTTATCGAGTTGCCCGAACCATCGGGGGAGGGCGTTGGCAGCCAGTGGCCGAAGAGGAGATCGACCGGCGGGTGTTGGCGCTCGCGCAAGCCAGTGACGAGCCCCTGACCAACGAGCTGGTGCGGAAAGGCACCGGGCTCGACCGGGTCGAGGCGCTTCAAGCGCTGAACCGGCTGGTGGAAGCCGGCCACCTGATCCGCGAGGGCGAACGGCGGGGCACCCGCTACGTGAAGGTGGCCCAGAAGAGCAAGCCCTCAGAGACCTGACCCGCAAAGATCTCATAACCGGGTTGACTTATGGCCAAGTTATGTCAAAATTCTTTTGTAGAGCTCGACAGTAAAAGAATCATGGCATAACTCCAAACGGCTGAGGCGCCCCGCCCACCACGCCACACCCACTCAACCTCAGCCTAGGACGCGGTGGGCGGCGGGGGCGCCACTGTAACGCTCGCTCCATGAAGGCCCAGATGATGGGGGCCGACCGGTCGGGGTCCCGTCTGGCTCTGTTGATCGGCTCTGACGAGTTGGCCGTCGGCGTCGTCACCGTGCGCCCCCTGCGCGCCGCTGGCGACCAGACCACCCTCCCCCGAGTCACCGTCGCCACCGGGGTGGCCAAATGCCAAGAAGTAAACAACCGGCAACAGTAAAGAGTGCGATAGTTTAGACACCTCAGTTCGCTGTCATATGGTTGGATCACGTTATACAACCTATTCGTTCTGAGAATCGTTGTTTGCTTAAGTTCGACACCCTGGAGCCGATTACTTGGCATTGATGCTCAGGCCATACGTGCTTCTGATATCATTTTATCAACCACGGGAGTGTCCCAATCATCCCTGACTCTGGCTCCCATAGTTCGAGCGCCTGCTAAGGCATCTTTCGCTCTTATTTCGTTAGACATCCATTTGGTCTTTTTGTTCTCTTTGTGAAGTCCCGACATTGTCAAACTATTGCTCTTCCGGCTGTTACACGGCCCACAGATTAGCACTCGATTAGTGATAAAATTTTCTCCTGCGTCTGACCGTGGCTGTATGTGATCGAGTTCCGTAAATTCGATTTCAAGTTGTCGTCCGCAACCAACGCACACAACTTTGTCATCAGGGTTATCAGAAATAATTTGTACTTGAGCTAAGATGTTCTTGATAACCTTATTGGGTAGCTGCTGCCAGGGATCAGAAGCTCTTTGCGTGCGGATTTTCAATATTGGCACGGTTGATTCATTCTCATCAGTTCGTTCGGGGATTTCTGTGGTGTAATGTACATCCCCAAATGTAATCAATCTGCTTGGATTTGCTTCGCCTTCGGCAACGGCGAGACCTTCTTGTACCATTCTATCCAAAACGATCTGGTATGCGCCCTCCCATATATCTATACCGATCCACTGTCTTCCCAGCTTTTCAGCAGCAATTGGTGTGGTGGAACACCCACAGAATGGGTCGAGCACTATGTCTCCTTTGTTGCTAGATCCTTCGATTATTCTTTTATAAAGTTCTAACGGTTTGCGGGTAGGGTAGTTGTAATGTTCACTTTTGGGCCCGTGCATAGCGTCTGGTATATCAGACCATATGTTTCCCAAAAGCTTTTCCTTATAGATAAACTTCTCATCGTGTTGATCATAGTATTTGATTCGTATATTTCCACTTTTGGTGTAGTGTATTCTACCATGTTCCTCTAACGTCTCCACACTCTTGTCAGTATAATCGTCTCTAGGGGCCGTGCGAAAATAACCTCTTTCATCCATCTGATATCCGTATTTTGACCGCTTCTTGATGGGAATACTAATGGTTTGGTACTGTTTATTCCAAGTATGCTCGCCTCCCTTAGTGTAATAGAATATAGTGTCGTGGTTGCGCGGATATTGCTTGGCGATTGCCTTTGCCCCTCTGGCAGTCTCACCGTACTGCCATATAATGTCATTCCGGTGATTCTTGTAGCCAAAAGCAGCATCTAGAATCAATTTAAGGTAATGGCAGGCTGTGATATCACAATGCAAAAACATACTGCCACCATCTCGGAGGACTCTATACATCTCCATAAGCCTGACGGCCATGTAACAAATGTATGCTCCCATACCATCGCTGTGAGATTGCCTAGCTGCTTCGATGACCGCCCATATCTTTGGCCAGTCATCTTGAATCTGATCTACCCACTCATCGTGAACATCTATTTCCCACCGCCAACGATCCTTGAACCGCGCTCCCTTCGCAATCCTGTCAGGTGTGGCATGAAAGTCCTTACTCTTGTTGAATGGAGGATCAGTTGCGATTAGATGAACAGTCTCACTGTTGATACCACGCAGCACATCAAGGTTGTCCGCATGGTATAGAGAGCGATTGGCGAAGTTTGGTTGTCCTTCTCCTGGTTGTCTCTCTTCTCTTCTCTCTCTCTCTCTCTCTCTCTCTCCATTATCCGCTCTCTTTTGCCCTCAAGGCTTTGCCGTCCGACGTTCACTTGCTAGGATGTCGTCCATCAATGGAAGGTGTTGCCAGGCATCAGGACAACCCGCAATCGAATGAGCCATTTTGTTGGCACTCACATTATTGATAACTATGCACATCTGATCTGATATGCAGAGCGAGCATTGACTGAGCCATCCCTCAAGATCTACGACTTGTCTATGCACATGCTCACACTGTGAGTAGCAGTAGGTACTGTATCTCTTGCGTCTGTTGGTCGCCAAAGATGAAAGTAGAGGGGTGCCCCGACTCATACTGCCAGCATTTCGGTTAGTAGAAGGACTAAGGCCATGGTGTCGACGGCCCAACTCACGGTATGGCCGGTTATAGCAGGGCGCGTCAGCAGATGTGCCTTTCTCAGGTTCGACGTAACCTGATGCCAAATAGGTCAATGTCGCTGCACAGATGTCGGGAACGGCTCTCGCAGAAATTCGGCAGACCCTGTGGCTGCTCACACTGGCTACTGTAACCCCTGTGACAAGCAAGCCAGCGGCTTTCGGCTGATCGTCGGCGTGGATGTGGCGATTCAATGCTCTAGTCTCATCGGTCGCTAGGTCTCAAGAACAGCAGATCCTCAGCATCCCACGTCTTGCGGGGTTGATGTGAAGGGTAGTCCGTAGGGCTTTGTGTCATCCTTGGATCAAGCACCGGCTTCGAGTTCGGATCCCCCATTTTGGGCGGAACCCCTCTTCCCCTCCCCTCGCCTCCCGATTCTAGGGGCTGCTTCCCGGGGGTGGGGGTAGTGGCCTTTGGACTGTTCTGAGGTTCACCCCTTTTCGTGGAGGCATGCTCAATAGGGAGAGTTATGCCGCGACCATGAAGACAGTTGGACCGTGAGTTCCGTGACGGGGCTGTGCGGAATGTTGAGGAGACGGGTCAGTTGGTGGCTCAGGTGGCCCAGGACTTGGGTATCAACGAGGGCACGCTCGGGAACTGGGTGTATCGACAGCGCGCTGAGCGGGCCGGCGGGCTGTCAGCCGATGAGCGGGCCGAGCTGGTGCGGCTACGTACCGAGAACGCGACGTTGCTGATGGAGCATGATGTGCTTAAACGATCTGTGGTTCTTTGGGGCAACGAGGTCACGCGGTGACGGCCGGGTTCATCGCCGCTGTCAATCCACCGGACGCACAGGCAACGCCCTGGACAACGCCTCAGCCAATTCGTTCTTTTC
Source organism: Acidimicrobiales bacterium (assembly GCA_965200775.1). Classification (GTDB taxonomy): domain Bacteria; phylum Actinomycetota; class Acidimicrobiia; order Acidimicrobiales; family Bin134; genus Poriferisocius. Next base: position 143,318 of record OZ241383.1, read on the forward strand.
CGCCCTCACCCACGAACTCATCAACCGCCGCCAATGGACAACCCGAGACCAAGCCCGACAAAAAATCACCCTATGGATAACTGGCTGGTACAGCCACCAACGCCTCCACAGCACCCTCGGCATGATCCCTACCATAGAATACGAACAGATCCACCCCACCGAACCCAACCCTCCACGAATGGGAGGGGGATTCGACACGCCCGCCACGTAGGCCTCGGTGACCACCGCTCGCAGCGCCCGGTCGATGCGCCGTCGCGGTTCCAGAAGCGAAGGGAAGAAGTTTCCATTCCTCAGTTTGGGGATCTTCAGGTTCACGTCACCGGCCTGGGTGGCGAGGAGCCGTGGCCGGTGGCCGCTGCGCTCGGTCACACGAGCGTCGCTGTGCTCGTAGCGTCCTGCTCCAATGGCTTCGGCAGCTTCGGCCTTGATCAGCTCTTGGAGCACCAGTTCCACAGCCCCACGGAGCAAACCCGCCCCACCGCCGGCGCGGAACGTTTCCCACAGCCTCGCCGTGGTATTATTGGCCAAGGTCATCGGTGTGTCCTCCTCAATGAGTGAGTGGTGTTTCTCACCGAGGGTCACACCGCTGGCACCCCGCCCCCCACCATCACAAGGGACACCCCCCTTGAGGTTTACACAGGCTGCTTGCCTCTGGGATGGTTGGCTGGTAATGATGAACCGATTCAAACGTAGCAGAAGGTACAGGAGCAGGAGGACATCGGCGCTAGTATTGGCACTTGTGATGGGAACCGTTGCTCTCTTGCCCCTCTCTGTTGAGGCACACGGCGAACACCCATTGAAGCATGAGTCGTCTGATCGTTGTAGCAATTCTCCTGACTTATGTTTTGGTCATGCTTGCTAGCATCACGATGCTTGTCTGAGGTACTGGGCACCCTTGGGAATGAAGGCAGATGTCGAGTGTGATGACGAATGTTACATCGATATGGTGCGAACTTGTCGTGCCATATCGTCCGGACTATCGAAATAGATTAGGTGGTATATTGACTTGGAGTTCATCGGTAGGCTGGCGATATTATATCGCCTTGACGGCGGATTAGGGGTTCCAAGAACTGTTCCTTGGGACGAGATATGTCCTGAATATAGATTGTGTGGAACTCTACACCCTTTTTCATGGTTGTTTTGTGATGCAATTATCCGATCTAGGCTTCATATTGCTGTGACATAACCATATGAATATCTGTTAACCCATGTGTGGATTCTGCGATTGACAGGTCTGCCGATTAGGCATTCTAGATCAGGCCAAACGCCTTTATGTCAGGATACGTGGAAACGTACAATAATCTACTTTGCCGCCTAATTCTTGCTAAGTGTTGAAGCAAAATTGAGAATTTGATCGGAGGCATACTGCAAGATATCGTAATCACATATTTGAAGCGACTAGAACAAGGAGTCCTGCAATTGTCACCGTGATACCAACTACCATCAATAGAATAGCCCACTTCAGTTTGTCAGTCCTTCTCTTATTGGTTGTCCTTAAACCTTCAAGGATGCGTATCGAACTCTCGATTGAACTACTGAGAATGCTACCTTGCCCGTGTTCTGACCACCAGATCAACCATTTGGTGTTTATTCTGGGATAAGACACCGCTGCGCCAACTAGAATGCCAAAAGTCCCCGAGAGGGCTAGTGCCACAAGTCCGACAGACGATAGAACAAATGATTCAAGAGTTACTTGGTCGGCAAGCAATCCCAGCGCAGTGGCAACTAGTGAGGCAACAGTAAGTGAGAAACGGGCAACTGTTGCTCCTCTACTGTCCAATGAGAGTTGCTGTTGCTCCTCCCAGTTCTGCTCCGTCTTGATTAGTGCTATGAGGTCCTGCGTGTCGTCATCCACCACGCTCTACCCACTCGATTTTATCCGGCTCGGGTGGGGGCTCTGAAGGAGGTGAGGAATCGCTAGTTTGCGTTGGCTGTTCGTCTGGTGGGCCAAGGCTCATATATTCCCTGCCAGTGGGTAGTGATTCGGAAAATGCTTGGCTATGATACTTCAGCTTTAGTGCCTTGTCAACAGGGAAAGGGTCGCGCGCCGAATTCTGACGATGCTTCGCTGGGGGAGTTCCTGTCAGTCCAACGAGATGAGGCGGGCTAGTGGTTCGGGGTCCTGTTTGTTGTCGTAGCGGACGTAGCCTGAGTTTCTGCGTTCGACGATGCCCCTGAGTTCCTCGTCGAGGTCGTCGGTGTTGAGCCCGCGTTCCCGTGCGCGTCGAAGCACGCGGTGTGATACTGCGATGGCGGTGTCCAGGTAGTCGTACAGGTGCTCGTCGGCTTCGGCGTGTATGACGTCGAGGTCGTCGGGGTAGGTCGCTTCTGTCCGCCACTTGCCGATCTGCTTCGGCGTGAGTTGGTGGCTGCCAACCAGCTTCCTCAGTTCGGCGCGGGCGGGTTCGTCGGGTATCTGGGTGAGTCCGTCTTTGATACTGTGGCTGGCGTCTCGTACTTTGTCCGGGTGCAGGTCGTGCATGATCGCCGTGGCCTTGAGGCAGACTTCAACAACCATCGACGAATCAGCGCACACGCCCATAATCCTGTTGCCTCTTTTGATCTCGGGACGGCTTGAAGACGCGCCCTTGCGTGGTTGCTCCGACAGCGGTGGCACCATGCGGGCCGAGAGGTTGATCAGGGCAATGTCCACTTTGGTTTTGAGATATTTTTGGGTTTCTTCTTTTTCGGTCATGGGCCTCACGCAGGTTTTGTTCCAGTTGGCCTTGTCGCGGGGCGCGCGCCCGCACAGCAAAACGGTGTCTGTGCTGATCTGGTGTTCGAAGGTGTTGGTCACGGCCCGACGGCTTTCCCATTCGGGCAGGTCAGAGACGTAGAGCTGCACGTGGAACGGGACCACCTCGCGGGTGGCCTGCGTTAGCCGGATCTCGATGTTGCGTCGTTCGTCGTAGTCGATGTCGGTGAACACCACGTACAAGTCAATGTCCGAGCGGGCAGTGGCATCGCCGCGGGCCACCGAACCGTACACATACACCTCCGCGTCGCCCTGAGCGGCGGCCAGCACAGCCTCGGCCGCCCGCTGAGCGTCGGCCCGTGTGGGTGCTGTACGGGTATCTGCCAGAGCCACTACGGCCACCTCCCAACCCCAAGCCTAACGGTTTGCCCGCGATTTGGTGAGGGTGCCCTGCTGGGCATCTACACCATCTCGGGGTCAGGCGGGGTTGTTCACGACAAGGCGGCGGAGGCCCTCCTGCCAGCTCACCATGCGGTCGGGGCGCAGGGCTGCGATGCGGGTGGTGTCCATGACCGTGCTGGGGATGGCGGTGTCGGCCTCCACGATTTGAGGCGGATCGCAGCCGTCAACCTCGGCCATGTGCGCGCACCAGTCGGCGATCGACACCAGCTCGGGGCTGGCCCAGTTGAGGGTGGTGGCCGGTACCGACGCCTGGTCGAGCAGAACGGGAATGTCGGCCGCAATGTCCTCGTCGTGGATGAGGTTGTAGCGGGCCCCATCGGTGTTGACCTCGATGGCCATCCCGGCCCGCATCATCAGCAGATGGAAGAACGGCCAACCGGCGGTATCGCCGTAGGGCACGTTGAGCCGGGCGATCACGGTTGGCAGGTTGAACTCTCGTGCTGCGAACCGGGCCACCGACTCTCCGGCAATCTTTCCTATCGAATAGGTCGGCATCATGTGAGCGTGATGATCTCCGTGTGGGCTGTCCTCGGTTAGCGGCTCCCCGCCGCTGGGCTTGTACACCGCTCCCGACGAGCAATGCAGGAACGCATCGGCATTGCGGAAATGGCTCATCAGGTGCCCGGTGGCCTCGGAGCAGACGGCCAGATCGGTCTTCCAGTCGCCCGACTTGATGACCGCCATGTTCAACACCACATCCACGTCACGGGGAACGGGGGAGAAGTCCGGGTCGACGAAGTCCACGACCACGCACTCCACCCCGGCGGCCTCCAAATCGGCACGAGCATCGGCATCGGAGAACCGGGCCAGAGCGATCACCCGGTTGTCGACGGCCAGGGACTTGGCGAGTGGCGGGCCCACCATCCCCGTGGGTCCGGTCAAAACGATGGTCTTGCCGTTCAGTTCCATGATGTCAACCCCCGTGGCGGTCCGGCCTGTTTCACGGTCCGAAATCTAGCCTGCCTCCTCGGTATCCTTCGGCCATGCGACGGCTCCTGATTTCACTGCTCATGGCTGCGGCGCTCATCGCCGCGAGCTGCGGGGGCGACAGCAGCGACGTCGGGGACCCCTCGGCTATTCCCACCGAAGAAGCCACCCTCGTTGCAACCCCCACCGTTTCGGCCGAGGACTCGGCAACCAGCCCGCAGGAATCAACCCCGGAGCCCTCAACCCCGGAGCCTTCACCTTCCAGTACCGAGGCCGGTACTCCGGCGCCCGATCCGACCCCAACCGGCGAGCCCGAATCCCGTCCCAGCGACCCCTACTTCGCCCTCGACCGGGTGATGGACATCAGCATTGAGATCGACACGGACGACTGGGACACGCTGCGCCATCAGGGTCGCACTCTCCAGGACGTGATTGCGGAGATAGCTGAGCACAATTTTTCCCGTCCTTTTGCGAGCATCTACTCGTGGTTTTCGGCCACGGTGACCGTGGACGGCGAGGCCTACGACAGCGTGGGCGTGCGCAAGAAGGGTTTCGTCGGCTCGCAAAGCGACTCCAAGCCATCCCTCAAGCTCCGCTTCGACCGGTACGTGGACGACCAGGCCGTCGACGGGGTGGTGGAGCGGATGACCCTGAACAACAGCGCCCAAGACCCTTCGATGATCAACACCTGCATGTCGTATGCGGTCTTCGCCGCTGCGGGCAACCCGGCGCCCCGCTGCAACTTCGCTACCGTGGAGGTCAACGGCGCAAACCTGGGGTTGTACGTACACGTCGAGGAGTTCAAGGCTCCGTTCCTGGAGCACCATTTCGGCACCGCAGACGGCAACCTTTACGAGGGGACGGTCAGCGACTTCACCCCCATCTACCGGGGCACCTTCGAGAAGAAAACCAACGAGGACGACGACGACTGGTCGGATGTGGACGCCGTGGTGGCTGCCCTTGAGGATCCTTCCGACTCCGGTCTCGAAGCGTTGGGCGAGCTCGTGGATCTGGACCGTTTCCTGTCGTTCTGGGCCACCGAGGTGCTGGTGGGGCACTGGGACAGCTACTCCGGCAACCGCAACAACTACTGGTTCTACCGGACGCCCGACGGCCCCTTCGTGTTCCTGCCCTGGGGAGCCGACGGCACGTTCCACCTCAGCGACGACCCCAACCCATTCGACGGCATCGGGAACCCGCCGCCCTCGGTGCTGGCCCTTACCGCCATCCCCAACCGCCTGTACAACCACCCCGATTGGCGGGTGGCCTACGTGAGCCGGCTGAAGGAGATCCTCGACACCGCATGGGACGAGGAGAAGCTGCTGGAATTGGTGAACGAAATGGTCGCCATCGTGCAGGCCCACGCCCTGCCTGCGGAAGCGGCCGCCGCCGCCGAGGACACCGAGCGGGTGCGCGATTTCATCCTCAAGCGAAGGGGCGAGATCCTGGCCGACCTCACCCCCGAACCCCCCGAATGGCCGGGGTCCGGGAACCTCACCCCTGAGATCGAAAGCTCGGGCACCCTGGAGGTGAAGTTTGAAACCACTTGGGGAAGCGATCAGAGCCCCAACCCCCTGGCCGAGGGGGAGGTGAGCAGCTTGGAGTTGAACGGGTCGGAGGAGTCAACCGACAACACCGGGATATTCGCCGGCTACGCCACGGCGGAAACCCGGCAACTGCTCCCCGGTGTGGAGGATCTGGCGGCCATAACCGGGGCCAGTCTCAACGAGGATGGTTCCATCAACGGGATGGTGGTGTTGGTGGAGCTGAGCCTGTTTACGGCCGGGGCCACCCTGGAAATCAACCGGGACACCATCGCAGGAGGGGTGTGGAACTTGCCTCCGGGCGGTTCGGAGCCGGACTGGTTCTCACCGTTTACCAGCGGAGAGCTGGTGCTGGATGAGGCGGGTACAACCCACGGCGCGATTATCTCGGGAACCTTCTCCGGTGCATACGGGTTCGACCCGCCTCCACCCTTAGCATCAAGTGTCGATTATGCGAACTGACTACTGCGGCGAGCTGAAGGCCGGTGAAAATGCGAACTGACTACTGCGGAGAGCTGCGGACGGGCGACGTGGGCCGGGAGGTCTCGGTGTGCGGGTGGGTGGACCGTCGCCGCGAGCACGGCGATCACCTGGCGTTCATCGACCTGAGGGACCGCAGCGGGGTGATCCAATGCGTGGTGGACGAGCGCCACGACCTGCGCTCCGAGTACGTGGTCCGCATCACCGGAACGGTGCGGCCCCGGCCCGAGGGTACGGTCAACCCCAAGCTGGACACCGGCGAAGTGGAGGTGGGCGACTGCCGGGTGGAGGTGCTGTCTGCCTCCGAGTCCCCGCCGTTCCCCATCCATGCTCGAACCGAGGTGGACGAGAACGTGCGTTTGCGCCACCGCTACGTGGACCTGCGGGGTGAGCGACTCCAGCGGAACCTGAGGCTGCGAGCGGCGGTGAACAGCGCCATCCGCCGCTCGGTGGAGGACCAGGGATTCATCGAGATCGAGACCCCGATGCTGGTTGCTTCCACACCCGAGGGGGCCCGCGATTTCGTGGTGCCGTCCCGTTTGCATCCCGGCCGGTTTTACGCACTGCCCCAGTCGCCCCAGATCTTCAAGCAGCTCTGTATGGTGGGGGGCCTCGACCGCTACTACCAGATCGCCCGCTGCCTGCGGGACGAAGACCTCCGGGCCGACCGCCAGTTCGAGTTCATGCAGCTCGATCTTGAGGCAAGCTTCGTGGGCCAGGACGAGGTGTTGGGTTTCATCACCGAGGCGGTGGCGGCGGCAGCCGAGGCGGTCACCGGCATCCGCCCCCCCGATCCGATCCACATGACATGGACCGACGCCATGGAACGGTTCGGGTCGGACAAACCCGATGTGCGCTTCGGCCTGGAGCTGATCGAGCTGACCCCGCTGTTCGAGGGCACCGAGGCCAAGGTGTTCCAGGTGGAATGCATCAAGGGCATCAACCACAAGGGGGGCAGCACGAGCCTGGGCCGCAACGCCATCGACGAGCTGACCCGCAAGTGCCAACAGTGGGGGGCCAAGGGTCTGGCCTGGTTCCGGGTGGGCGACGACGGGACGCTCGACGGAGCCTTGACCAAGTTCATGTCCGACCAGGAACAGGCAGCGCTGGGCCCGGCCATGGGAGCGGAGCCCGGCGACCTGCTGTTGCTGATTGCCGACCGTCGCCAGAAGGTGCGAGACGTGCTCGGTCTGCTCCGCCTGGAGCTGGGCCGCCCGCCCATCAACGAGGGGGGGCTCAACTTTGTGTGGGTCACCGATTTCCCGCTGTTTGAGGCCATCGACGACCAGGGCCGGCCGGTGGCCGCTCACCACCCGTTCACCATGCCCCATCCCGACGACGTGGACCTGCTGGACGGCGAGGGTGAGGACCTGCTGTCCGTGCGCTCTCAGTCTTACGACCTGGTGCTGAACGGCTGGGAGCTGGGTTCGGGCAGCGTGCGGATTCACCGTCCCGATATCCAGCGGTCGGTATTCAGGACGTTGGGCATCAGCGACTCGGAGGCCGACGATCGCTTCGGCTTCTTGCTCGACGCCTTCCGCTACGGTGCCCCTCCCCATGCCGGTTTCGCGTTCGGCATCGACCGGCTGGTGGCCATCTTGGCTGGGGAGGAGAACATCCGCGAGGTGATCGCCTTCCCCAAGACCCAGTCGGGGGCCGATCCGTTGTCCAACTCGCCCACCGCCATCGCCGACCGCCACCTCGACGAGCTCGGACTCCGCCTGCTGCCGCCCCCCGCTTCAGGGGATTGAGACCGGCACGGCGCGGGGACGGGCCAGGGGATTGAGACCGGTACGGGGCTCGGAACCGGCGAAGGGAAACGGGCAGTGAGCGACGACCTGTTTGCCGCCGCCGCAGCCGATCGCCTGGCCCAATCGGCTCCGCTGGCCGACCGGCTGCGCCCCCGCTCCCTGGATGATCTCGTAGGGCAGCAACACCTGCTCGGCCCCGGCAAACCGCTCCGCAGCCTTATCGAGTCGGACCGCCTGTCGTCGGCCATCCTGTGGGGGCCGCCCGGCACCGGCAAGACCACCATCGCCCGCCTGGTGGCCGGCTCCACGGCCCGGGCCTACATCCAGCTCTCGGCGGTCACCGCCACGGTGAAGGACGTGCGGGAGGTGATCGCCGCCGCCCGGGACCGGCTGGGCCAGCACGATCAGGGCACGATCCTGTTCCTCGATGAGGTCCACCGATTCAACCGGGCACAGCAGGACGCCCTATTGCCCGCGGTGGAGTCCGGGCTCATCACCCTGATTGGGGCGACCACCGAAAACCCCTACTTCGAGGTGAACCCGCCGCTGCGGTCCCGCTCCACCCTGTTTCGGCTCGATCCGCTCGGCCCCGATGCCCTGCACCAGCTCCTGGGCCGGGGGCTCGTGGCGGAAGGGGCCGAGGCCGACGACGATGCCCTGGCCCATCTGAGTACCCAGGCCGCCGGCGACGGCCGCCAGGCTCTGACCAGCCTGGAGGTAGCAGTGGCGCTGGCCTCGGCCTGCGGCGATGAGCCTCTCCGGGTAACGCTGGCCGACGCCGAGAGTGCTCTGGGAGCCAGCGCCGTGCGCTACGGCCGTGATGAGCACTACGACGTGATCAGCGCGTTCATCAAGAGCCTGCGGGGTTCCGATCCCGACTCCGGCTTGTACTGGCTGGCCCGGATGTTGGAAGCCGGGGAGGATCCCCTCTTCATCGCCCGGCGCATGGTGATCCTGGCCTCCGAGGACATCGGCATGGCCGATTCGCAGGCTCTGGTGGTGGCCGACGCTGCCGCCCGGGCGGTGGAGTTCGTCGGGCTGCCCGAGGCTCAGCTCAACCTGGCCCATGCGGTGGTGTATCTGGCTACCGCGCCCAAGTCGAACACGGTGACCATGGCGCTGGGCCGGGCCCGGGCCGACGCCGGCGACGGCAGCGGCGAGGTGCCCGCTCACCTCAGGGACGCCCACTATCAGGGAGCGGCCGGTCTGGGGCACGGCGCAGGCTACGTGTATCCTCATGACGATCCCCGAGGCTGGGTGGGCCAGCAGTACCGCCCCGACCGGTTCGAGGATCGACGCTATTACCATCCCTCTCCACACGGTGCAGAAAGCGAGATCCAGGAGCGAATGACCGGGCTCAATTCCAGCAGTGACCATGGCGAGGATGAAGGGAGTTCCAGGAGCGAATGACCGGGCTCAAGTACAACCCAAGTGAAAGCGGAGCAAGCTGATGGCGGGGCGACTTTCGTGGTTCGCGGCCGGAGCCGGCGCGGGAGCGGCCTGCGTCACTTACCTGCGACACCGGATGCGCCAGGCACCCCGGACAACCCCGCCGGTGAACACCGCCGGCACCGCCGGCGCCCGGGTGAAAGCCGCAGCCTCCGAAGCCCGGGCCGCACTGGCCGAGGGCACCGCCGCGGTACGGCGCTACCGGGCCGAGGTGGCCCGCAGAGACCTTGAGAACCACCACGGGCGATGAGGAACGCATCTTGACCCCCAAGCGAGCCCAGGAAATCCGCAGCGCGTTCACCGATTTCTTCCACCAACGGGGCCACGCCGTGCTGCCGTCGGCCGGGCTGATCCCCCGTGACCCCACCGTTCTGTTCACGGTGGCGGGCATGGTGCAGTTCAAGCCTTACTTCCTGGGCGAAGAAACGTCGCCCCATCCACGGGCGGTCACCGTCCAGAAGTGTGTGCGAGCTGGGGGCAAGCACAACGACCTGGATGAGATCGGCCGCACCCGCCGACACCTCACCTTCTTCGAAATGCTGGGCAACTTCAGCTTCGGCGACTACTTCAAGACCGAAGCCATCGGCTGGGCCTGGGAGTTCGTCACTGAGGGGCTGGGTTTCGACCCCGACCGTTTGTGGGTAACCGTTCACCTCAGCGACGACGAGGCGGCCGAGATCTGGCGGGATGTGGCCGGGGTGGCCCCCGACCGGATCCAGCGATTGGACGAGGACAACTACTGGCGCATGGCCGACACCGGCCCGTGCGGTCCGTGCTCGGAGATCTTCTTCGACAAGGGCCCCGAGTTCGGCCCCGACGGGGGCCCGGCCCACGGCGGTGACGAGCGGTTCCTGGAGTTCTGGAACCTGGTGTTCATGCAGTTCGACCAGAGGCCCGAAGGCCAGGTGCCGCTGCCGAAGCCCAGCATCGACACCGGGGCAGGGCTGGAGCGCATCCTCACTCTCATCCAGGGGGTGGAGTCGGTGTTCGACATCGACGAAATGGCCGAGCTGGTGGGCGAGGCCTCCGCTGTTACCGGGGCGAAAATGGGCGCCGCCGAGCACAGCGACATCACCCTGCGGATACTGGCCGAACACGCCCGGGCCATGACCTTCCTCATCTCCGACGGGGTGTTCCCCTCCAACGAGGACCGGGGTTACGTGCTGCGCCGCATCATGCGCCGGGCCATCCGTCGTGCCTACCTGCTGGGGGTTACCGATGTGGTCACCCCCCGGCTGGTGGACAAGGTGGTGGACATCATGGGCCACGACTATCCCGACATCGTGGCCAACCACAGCTTCATTCGGGATGTGGCCGCCCGGGAAGAGGAGGGTTTCCGGACCACCCTGGCCCAGGGGTCCCACATCCTCGACGACGCCCTCGACCGGCTGGGCGACGGCGAGGCCCTGTCCGGAGACCTGACCTTCCTCCTGCACGACACCTACGGCTTCCCCTTCGAGGTGACCGAGGAGACGGCCCGGGAGCGGGGAGTGGAGGTGGACCGGGACGGCTTCGACCGCAACATGGAAGCCCAGCGGAACCGGGCCCGCGAGGATTTCGACGCCCGCCACCGCACCACCGCCGATGTGTCGTCCTACGCCCAACTGGTGGCCGACCACGGTCCCACCGAGTTCGTGGGCCGAGACCACTACACCTTTGAGGCGGTGGTGCTGGCCGTGACTGACGACGGGATCGTGCTGGACCGCACCCCGTTCTACGCCGATTCCGGCGGGCAGGTGGGCGACACCGGCACGATCACCTCGTCCACCGGCACAGCCGAGGTGGCCGACACCACCTACGTGGTGCCCGACCTCCACCTGCATCACGTAGGCACGGTGGCCGGCGATATCACGGTGGGCCAGACGGTCACAGCGGCCATCGACGCCGACCGGCGGGCCGCAATCCGGCGGAACCACACAGCCACCCACCTGCTGCACTGGGCCCTGCGGGAGGTGCTGGGCGACCACGTCAAACAGCAGGGTTCGCTGGTGGCCCCCGACAGGCTGAGGTTCGACTTCACCCACTTCGACGCGCTCACCGACGAGGAGATAACCCGCATCGAGGGCCTGGCCAACGAGGACATCCTGGCCAACCCCGCCACCCGCAACTACGAGACGTCGATGGCCGAGGCCACCGCAACCGGAGCCATCGCCTTTTTTGGCGACAAGTACGGGGACCGGGTCCGGGTGCTTGAGGCCGGTCCCCACTCCGTCGAGCTGTGCGGGGGAACCCACGTTCAGGCCCTAGGCGACATCGGGCCGGTGAAGATCATCTCCGAGGGTTCCATCGGGGCCAACATCCGTCGCATTGAAGCGGTGAGCGGCACCCGCCCGGTGGAGCTCCTCACCGAGCGGGAGCAGGTGTTGACCCAGGCAGCAGAGCGTTTGGGCGTTCCGGTCGATCAACTGCTGGTAGGGGCCGACAAGCGCATGGCCGAGATCAAGAGCCTCAAGGCCGAGCTGGCCGAGCTGAAGAAAGCGGCCTCGGCCGACCAGTCGGGGGTGCTGGCCCAGCAGGCCGTGGACGGGGTGGTGGTGGCCCTGGTCGAGGACATTGATCGGGGCGGGCTTCGCGATCTGGCCATCGCCACCCGAGACCGCCCCGGGGTGGCCGCAGTGGTGCTGGGAGCAGCCCCCGGCGGCGGCGGAGCGGCGCTGGTGGCCGCAGTGGCCCCAGACTGCGACTTGAACGCCGGCGAGCTGATTTCCGAGGCGGCGGCCACCATCGGCGGGGGCGGGGGCAGAGACCCCAAGCTGGCCGTGGCCGGAGGCCGGGACCCGTCCCGCTTGGCGGAGGCTCTGGGCCAGGCCCGGGACGCGGCCGGCATCGGAGGCTGATGGGGGCGCGAGCGCTGGGCATCGACCTCGGCGAGCGCCGAATCGGGGTGGCGGTCTGCGACGCCGGGGGCCGAGTGGCCACGCCGTTGACCGTGATCGAACGTTCCGGGGGCCACGCTCGCGACCACCGCAGGATCGCCGAGCTGGCCGCCGAGTACGAGGCCGAGGTGGTGGTGGTGGGCCTGCCCCGGTCGCTGGACGGGAGCATCGGCCCGGCGGCCCGGGGAGCTCAGCAGGAAGCGCAGCGGCTGGAAGCGGTGGTGGGGGTGCCCGTGCTGACCCACGACGAGCGGTTGACCACGGTGGAGGCCGAGAAGTCCCTGGCCGAGGCCGGTCTGAGCGGAAAAGCCCGCCGCCGCCGGGTTGACATGGTGGCAGCCACGGTGATCCTCCAGGGTTGGCTCGATGCCTCCGGCCCGGAGCGGCACCAGGGAGCCCGGCCATGAGCGACAATCCGGGGGCGCCCCACCAGCCACCGGCCATGGCCTCCGATGGGGACGACCCCCAGGATTGGGACTGGCTGCCCCGTCGAACATCCACCCTCACCAGGACGATCATCCTCCTGGCCTCGTTCGGGGTGGTGATGTTGGTGGCCGCGCTGTGGGTCAAGACCTGGATGGACGACCGCCTCGACCCTCCCGGCGACGAGGGTCCGGCGCTGGTGGTGAGCATCCCGCTAGGGGCTTCAACCAACGACATCGCCCGCATCCTCGAGGACGAGGGGGTGGTGCCCAACTCCACCGTGTTCCGCTACTACCTGCGCTACAAGGACGCCGGTGACTTCCAGGCCGGGGTGTACACCTTCAACCAGGACATGGCGGTGTGGAGAGCCAAGGACGTGCTGCTGGCCGGACCCGACCCGTCGCCGCCCGACACCATGCTGAGGGTGGTGCTGCCCGAGGGCCTCACCCTGGCCCAGATCCGCAACGAGCTGCTCGAACAGATCCCCACGTTCCGGGCCGACGAGTTGGCCCAAGCCTTGGCCTTGCCCACCACCCGGTCTCGCTACCAGCCGGCCAACAGCACCCTGGAGGGGATGCTGTTTCCCGACACCTATCTGCTCGACGACGCCACAGCCGAGGACGAGGCTGCGCTCATCATCCGCCTGCTGAGGCAGTTCGACACGGTGGCTGCCGATGTCGGCCTGGACGAGGCCCCTGACACCGTGGGGGTCACGCCCTATGAGGCGGTGATCATCGCCTCGCTGATCGAGAAGGAGGCCCTCATCGACGAGGACCGGGCCAAGATCGCCCGGGTGATCTACAACCGGTTGGCCGCAGGGTGGCCGCTGCAGATCGACGCTGCGGTGCGCTACGCGGTGAACAAGCCTTCCGCTCCGCTCACCCTCGCCGACCTGCAATCCGAGAACCCCTACAACGTGTACAACAAGACGGGGTTGCCCCCCGGCCCGATTGCGGCACCGGGGCGGGACTCGCTGATCGCGGCGCTCAACCCGGTTGACGGCTTCTGGATGTTCTACGCCCTAACCGACGACCCGGTGACCGGGGCGCACACCTTCAGCGTCACCGCCGAGGAGCACGAGGCCGCGGTGGCCATCTGCCGGGAACGGGATCTGGGGTGCTGACGCCGATAGGGGTGCCTGCAGGTACCGAGGTGGCCGCCGGTGTGATCGGCTACCCGGTGCGCCACTCCCTGTCGCCGGTGATCTGCCAGGCGGCGTTCGACCGCCTGGGGTTGGACTGGACCTACGCCGCGTTCGAGGTGGAGGAGGGGGAAGCGGGCCGGGCGCTGGACCACATGCGTACCCAGGCCATGGTCGGGTTGTCGGTGACCATGCCCCACAAGGCGGCGGTGGCCGAAGTGGTGGACGAGCTGAGCCCGGCGGCGGCCACTCTCGGGGTTGTGAACTGCGTGGCCCGCGACGGGTCGCGCCTGATCGGACACAACACCGACGGGGCCGGGTTCTGCGACGCCTTGGAGGCCGATGGGGTGGAGTTGAACGGTATCTCCGGCGCGGTAATCGGAGCGGGAGGGGCCGCCCGGGCGGTGGTGGCCGAGCTGGCCCGCCGGGGGGTGGCCGAGGTTGCGGTTGTGGCCCGCCGTCCCGACCGGGCTGCGGCCGCTGCCGAGCTGGCCGGGCCGGTGGGGGCCACAGCGAGGCCGGGCGACATCGGGCGATACCGCTTGGTGGTGAACGCCACACCTGTGGGCATGGCCGAAACCGAGGGAGCGGGGAGCCTGCCCGTCGATCCCGAGAAGCTGCATCGGGGCCAGCACGTGGCCGAGCTTGTGTACAACCCGCTCCAAACACCGCTGCTGGCGGAGTGCTCCCGCAGGGGGGTGCCTGCCTCCACCGGGGTGGGAATGCTGGTGCACCAGGCAGCTCACGCCGTTCGGATCTGGACCGGGGCCGAGCCACCGGTCGAAGCAATGACCGAGGCAGCAACCACAGCGCTGATGAAGAGGCGATGAGCCTGGTGCGAAGCCAGTGAGCAGAGCAGCAATGGTGGTGGCCGGATTGGCCATGGGGTTCGTGGCCGGTCGACGCTTGCTGCCGACCCTGCGACACTTCGAGGTGCGTGACAGCCGATCCCTGAGGGTGCTGGTCACCGGGTTCACCGCCGTCTCCCTGGGGGTGGCCGGAGGCGTGATGGGAACGACATGGGATGTGGTGCCGGTGTGGGGGCTTTTCGTGGCCCTGGTCGGGGTGACCACCGTTGACCTCTTCCACTACAGAATCCCCAACGCCATCGTGTTCCCCGCCTCGACGGGGCTACTCGCAGCGGTGGTGGCGATTTCTCTTGTGCGAGGCCAGCCAGGGGCCATCGGGCAGGCTGCAGCGGCCGCGGGGCTGTACGGGTTCATCATGGCGGTGGTTTTTGTGGCCTCGGGGGGAAGTCTGGGACTGGGCGATGTGAAGCTGGTGGTGCCGGTGGGCCTGGTGATCGGCTGGCTGGGGTCGGGTTACGCAGGGTCGCTTCTGGGAGTGCTGGTGGCCCTCGGGTTCGCCTCGTTGCTGGGCGCTGTCATGGGCTTGGTGGTGTGGGGCATTCGGGTTTGGGGCAACGACATCTTGCCCGACCCCCTCGCCGACCCCTCCCAGCCCCGCCAAACCGTGTTTCCCTTCGCTCCCTGCCTGGCGGCGGCCGCCGCAGTGGTTGTGTTGGTGGTGGCCGCTACCGGTTGAACTCAGGTCGGACCATTCTGGGGTAGGCCCTTCGGGAACTGGCGTCAACCCCTGGGGGTGGGTCCCGTATTATCGGCATGTGGAGAATCGGCCCCACGTGGCTCTCATCGGGATGATGGGCTCGGGAAAGTCAACGGTGGGATTCTGGCTGGCCCGGTCGGAGGGGCGGCGGTTCGTGGACCTCGATGAGGTGATCGTGGGGCGCCAAGGCCGGTCGATTTCCGAGATCTTCGCCGCCGACGGGGAGGGCCGCTTCCGTGATCTGGAGCGGGAGGTGTTGGCCGAGTTCCTTGCAGCGTCGCAGCCGTTGGTGATCTCGTGCGGAGGGGGGATTGTGGTGCGGGAGGAGAACCGAACCATGCTGCGGGACCGGGCCTGGGTGTGCTGGCTCCGGGCTACTGTGGAAACGCTGAGCCGGAGGGTCCGCGGCGGAGAGAACCGCCCGCTGCTGGGCGACGACCCAGTGGCCAACCTCGTCGCCATCAACGGCACCCGAGCCGGTCTCTACGCCGAGGCGGCCCACGGCATCGTGGATGTGGACGGGTTGGCAGCCGATGAGGTTGTGGAGCAGATCAAAAGAACCCGCCCCCAACCCGTTCCGATCCGATGACCGCGGGTGTTTCCGGTCCAGTGCCGTCGGGGGAACCGATCCGATGACCGCGGGTGTTTCCGGTCCAGCGACTTCGAGGGAACCGATTCGGGTTCCAGTTGATTTGGGGGAGCGGTCCTACGAGGTCTGGGTCGGGCCCGGTGTTCGACACCGACTGGGCGAGGTTATCCCGCCCGGGGTGGGCCGGGTGGCGGTGATCACCCAGGAAGCGGTGGCCGATGCCGGCATCACCGTGGATCCCGGCGTGGGCCACCGGGTGTTCATTACCGACAACGGCGAGCACATCAAGACCCTCGGAGCGGTAGAGGAGCTGTGCCGCCAGTTCGCCCAGTGGGGCCTCACCCGCCGGGACGCTGTGGTGGCGGTGGGCGGGGGAGCGGTCACTGACCTGGCCGGGTTCACCGCGGCCGTTTACCACCGGGGCATCCGGGTTGTGTATGTGTCCACCACGCTTCTGGGCCAGATCGACGCCTCGGTCGGCGGCAAGACGGGGGTCAACCTGCCGGAGGGGAAGAACCTGGTTGGTGCTTTCTGGCAACCGTCGGCGGTCTTGTGCGACACCGAGACGCTCGACTCCCTGCCCCCCGAGGAAATGCGTTCCGGGTTGGGGGAGATGGCCAAGTACCGCTTCATCGCCGATGCCCGCCTGGAGTCGCTGAGCTTGCCCGAGCGCATCGCCCGCTGCGTGGAGATCAAGGCCGAGGTGGTGGCTGCCGACGAGCGGGAGTCGGGCCGCCGGGCGGTGCTCAACTACGGGCACACCCTGGCCCACGCTCTTGAGGCCCAGGGGGGTTACGGCCTGCGCCACGGTGAAGCGGTGGCCGTCGGCCTCATTTACGCCGCCGAGCTGGCCCACAGCATCGGCCGAATCGACGCCGAGAGGGTGGCGGAGCACCGCCGGGTGGTGGGTGGCTACGACCTGCCCTCCAGCCTGCCCGCCGACGCCGACGTCGACGGCTTGGTCGAGCTGTTCGTCCGGGACAAGAAGGCGGTGGAGGGGGTCACCTTCATGCTGGACGGCCCCGACGGAATCCAACCGGTTGGTGGGTTGGACACCGACCTAATGCGCGACACCCTGGAGGCCCTGAGATGAGCCAGATAATCCTTTTGCTGTCGGGACCCAACCTGAACCTGCTGGGCGACCGTGAGCCCGAGGTGTACGGCACCGACACCCTCGACGACCACGTCGCTACCGCGGTTGCGGTTGCCGAGTGCCACGGCTTGGCGGTTGAACACCACCAGTCCAACGACGAGGGCGCCCTCATCAACCACATCCACCAGGCCCGGGGCCGGTGCGGAGCCATCATCATCAACCCCGGTGCGTTCACCCACTACTCCTGGGCCATACACGATGCGCTGGGTGCGTTCGAGGGGCCGGTGGTGGAGCTGCACCTTTCCAACCCCAACGCCCGGGAGCCGTGGCGTCACACCTCGGTGGTCAGCCCGGTGGCCACCGGTACCATCGTCGGCTTCGGAGGGCACGGCTACGAGCTGGCCGTCGAAGCCGTGGCCCGCCTGCTGGCATGACCGACCCCCCTGCCCTGGCGCCCATGGACGTATCGGGGCGAGCCGGCCGGGTTCGGGCTGCGGCGGCCGAGGCTGGTTGCGACGCCCTTTTGGTGACCAACCTGGTCAACGTCCGCTATCTCACCGGGTTCACCGGTTCGTCGGGTCTGGCCTGGTTGGGGCCCGACGAGCTGGTGCTGGTCACCGACCGCCGCTACACCGAGCAGGCGGAAGCCGAGACCAGCCGGGCCGGGGTGGAAGTCCGGATAGAGATCACCAACCTTGCCCCCCAGGAGATCCTGACCGGGGCCGCCACCGGGGTGAGCCGGATCGGTTTGGAAGCGGCCACGGTGAGCTGGGCCGACCAGCGCCAGTACGCCGAGTGGTTCGACTCCGCCGAGTTGGTGCCGTCGGTGGGTGTGGTGGAGTCGTGCCGCCAGGTGAAGGACGCCGGTGAGATCGACCGCATGGCCACGGCAGCGGCAATCGCCGACGACGCGCTGTCCGAGGTTGCCCCGATGCTGGCCGGCGGACCCACGGAAAGGGAGGTGGCTCTGGCGCTGGACACCGCCTTTCGCCGCCGAGGAGCGCAGGGCAGCGCTTTCACCACCATCGTGGCCGGCGGTCCCAACGCTGCCCTGCCCCACATCCGGCCCACCGACCGGCACATCGAGCCCGGTGAGCTGGTGATCGTGGACATGGGCGCGGTTGTCGATGGCTACCGCTCGGACATGACCCGAACCCTGGCGTTGGACCAGCCCGACCCCGAGGCGGTGCGGGTGTTCGAGACGGTTCGGGACGCCCAGCAGCTCGGAGTGGAGCAAGTGGCCCCGGGCAACCCCATTTCCGGGGTGGACAAGGCCTGCCGTGACCGCATAGAAGCCGAAGGCTGGGCCGATGCCTTCGTCCACGGCACCGGACACGGCGTGGGTCTCGACATCCATGAGCAGCCGTGGGTGCGGGCAACAGCCGGCGAAGCCCTGGCGGTGGGTCAAGTCATTACCGTGGAGCCCGGTGTTTATCTGCCCGGATTCTGTGGGGCACGGGTGGAGGACACCGTGGTGGTGACCGACGGCGGTGCTCGCCGCCTGACCTGCTCGCCCAAGACGCTCGTGGTGGCTTGAGGTTCGGTTCCGCTCGGGCGGTCGCGGGGATTCTCGCGGCGGTGCTGGTTGTCGGTGCTTGCGGGGGAGACACCGAGCAGGAGGTGAGGGTTAGTCCGACGGCGGGCGTGTCTCCGACGGCCAGCGTAGCTGATACGGGCAGCGCGTCCCCCACGTCGAGTGTGTCTCCCACGGCCAGCCCATCCCCGACAGTGGAGGTTTCTCCGACCGCCGGCGCTTCCCAAACGGCCGGCGCAACCCCGACCACCAACGCATCTCCCACCACCGATGCTTCGGATGGTCCAGCCGTTTTGCCCGGGACACCGTTCGACCTCGGACCACCCCGGGGAGCGGAACTCGCCGTGGTGGGCCGGGACCACGACGACCCGCTGGCCGTTCACCAGGGTCCGGGCACCGGAGCGGTGGTCGCCACCCTGGGCTCGCTGGACACCGGAGTGGTGGCCACCGGCGCAGCCCGTCTGCTGCCCGGCGAGATCTGGTTCGAGGTGCAGGTCGGCCCCGTCACCGGCTGGGTACACAGCCCGTATCTTGCCTACGCCGGGAGCACCGACGACATCACATGGCGCGTCGTCGAGATAGCCGGCGAAACCCCCACCAGCGAGTCCATGGCCGATCTCGGCCGGTTCGTGGCCGAGCTGTTCGCTTCCGGCGAGCCCTCGGCACGCATCTCGGTCTCCGCCCCGCCGACGGTCGGTGACCTGGGCGAGGTCACCGTCGACGTAGTGGGCTTGGGCGACGACTCGATCCGGGGATACAGGCTGGGTGTGTTTGCCCATCTGCCCGAGAACGGCGAGGGCTTCACCCTCAAGTCCGTCGAGCGCACTCTTCTGTGCTCCCGTGGCCTCCACGACGGCATTTGCGTTTAGAGGTTGCAGCCTTCGCTAATCCGCCCCTTATGGCGCCCCGTCGGCGTTCCCGGGCGGCCGAGGTGAGTGAACGTCACCCAAGCCCTATTCGTGGGGAGAACCGCAGCGCCGAGACCGTAGGATTCATGCCATGGCCGATACCGATGTGGAGTTTTTCTGGGACCCGATCTGCCCGTTTGCGTGGATCACCTCCCGGTGGGTGACCGAGGTGGCCCGGCAGCGGGACTACACGGTGGACTGGCGGCTTATCTGCCTGTCGATACTCAACGAGGATCAGGACTACGGCAAGTTTCCCGACGGCTACCAGGGCCTGCACCACAAGGGCAGGCGGATGCTGCGGGTGGCCCAAGTGGTGCGCGACCAGCACGGTTCGGAGGCAGCCGGCGAGCTGTACACCGCTTACGGGGCCACCATCTGGAACCCCGACGACGATATCCGCTCCCAGATCGGTGAGGTTGCATCCGATGAGCACTTGGTATCGGTGCTGGAGCGGGTGGGAGTGTCGGGCGAGCTGGCCGACAGGGCCGAGGATGCGTCGCTGGACGATCGGCTGAGAGAGTCCACGATGGAAGCGCTGAGCCGTACCGGGAAGGACGTGGGCACGCCGATCATCACCTTCCACCACGACGGGGGTTCGACGTCGTTCTTCGGTCCGGTGGTGAGCCAGGTGCCACCCCCCGAAGAAGCGGGCCGCTTGTGGGACGCGGTGGTGACCCTTGCCGAGTGGCCGTCGTTTGCCGAGTTGAAGCGCTCAAAGCGTGACAGCTTGGTGTTTCCCAAGGTGTTGTGAGCGATGTTTGGGGCCCTGCCATGACGTCGGCACCGTCAGCCTCGATCGCCTATCTGGACAATGCCGCCTCCACCCCGCTGTGCCCGGAAGCGGTCGAGGCTATGGCTCCTCTGCACCGTGAGCTGTACGCCAACCCGACCGGGGCCCACCGGATGGCTCGGGACACCCGCCGCCGCATCGACGATGCCCGCGACGTGATGGCCGAGGCCCTGGGAGCGGAGCCAGGGGAGATCGTGTTCACCGGCGGAGGCACCGAGAGCGACAATTTGGCAGTGGTCGGCCGCCACGCCATGGCCGGCGGGGTGCCGGTGTGCTCGGCCATCGAGCATCACGCCGTGCTGGAGCCAGTGGAGCATCTCGGCGGCCGGGTAGTTGGGGTGGACGACACCGGAGTCGTTGGTCTCGACCGGCTGGCCGATGCTCTGGGCGAGGACGTGACGGTGGTGTCGGTAATGCTGGCCAACAACGAGACAGGCATGGTGCAGCCGTTGGGCCGGGTGGGCGATGTGGTCCGCTCGCTGGCTCCCCGGGCCGTGCTCCACACCGACGCTGTGCAGGCTTTCCCGTGGCTGGACGTTGCCGAGCAGGCTGCCGGGGCCGACCTCATCTCGGTCAGCGCACACAAGTTCGGTGGGCCCAAGGGAGTGGGAGCGCTGGTGGTGCGAGGCGGCGTGGAACTGTCACCGCTGCTGCTGGGAGGCGGACAGGAGCGGGGCTTGCGGTCGGGCACTCACAACGCTGCGGGCATCGTGGGGATGGCGGCTGCCGCCGAGGTGGTGTTGAAGAGCCGAGCAGAGCAGGTGGTCCGCCTAGCAGCCCTGCGGGACCGGCTGGTGGACGGGGTGCTGGCCGCGGTGGACGGCGTGGTGGAGACCGGCCATCGGTCGGGGAAGGTGGCCGGGTCGGCCCATCTGTGTTTCGAGGGCATCGAGTCGGAGGCGCTGCTGTTCCTGTTGGAGGACGCCGGGGTGTACGCGTCTGCCGCATCGTCGTGTTCCAGCGGTGCCCAGGACCCGTCCCACGTTCTGGCCGCCATGGGCTACGACCGGATGCTGGCCGGCGGATCGCTGCGGTTGTCGCTGGGCTACGAGACCACCGAGGCCGACATCGATCAGGTTCTGGCCGTGTTGCCAGGCGCGGTGGCACGGCTCCGGGGCCGGGGCTAGGGACCAGGGCTAGGGCAGGAAGTGATGCGGGTGTTGGCTGCGATGTCGGGGGGCGTGGACTCGTCGGTGGCTGCGGCTCTGCTGGCCGAGCAGGGGCACGAGGTGGTGGGTGTGACCCTCAAGTTGTGGGGAGGGGAGTCCGATACCGGGTGCTGCTCGGTGTCCGACGTGGACGATGCCCGCCGAGTGGCCGACCGGTTGGGGTTGCAGCACCACGTGTTCAACTTCGGCGACGCCTTCGACGAGCGGGTGGTGGCCCCCTATGTGGACGATCATGCCGCCGGTCTGACCCCCAACCCCTGTATCGAGTGCAACCGGCACATCAAGTTCGACAAGCTCATGGTGCGGGCCGGAGCGCTGGGGTTCGATGCGGTGGCCACCGGCCATCATGCCCGGCTGCACCGGGCCGCTGACGGCGGTTTCCGGGTGCAGCGAGGGGTGGACGAGGCCAAGGACCAGTCTTATGTGCTGTACATGCTGGGTCAGGAGCAGATGGCCCGGCTGATGATGCCCATTGGGGCCATGACCAAGGACGAGGTTCGGGACCGGGCCGCCGAGCTGGGCCTGCGAAACTCGGACAAGCCCGACAGCCAGGACGTGTGCTTTATCGCCAACCGGTCGGGGGGACGGCGGGGGTTCCTGGCCCGCCGGCTGGGCGAGGTTCCCGGCACCGTGGTGGATGGGGAGGGGACGGCGGTGGGATCGGTGGACTCTGTGCATGCGGTGACCATCGGCCAGCGCCGAGGGCTGGGCCTGGGCGGGACCGACGAGCCCCGCTACGTGACAGATGTGGATGTAGCAGCTGCTCGGGTCACCGTGGGACGGCGGGACGACTTGTTTACCGAGGCGCAGCCGGTGGCCGGAATCCAGTGGGCCGACGAACCGTTGGCCGGGGTAGTGGACGTCCAGGTGAGCGCCCACGGAACACCCGCGCCCGGGGTGGTCAACCGAGAGGGCGTGGTCCACTGGCACCAGCCCCAGCGCCGGGTAGCCCCAGGCCAAGCGGTCGTCTTCTACCAGGGTGACCTCGTAGTGGGAGGCGCCGTCGCCGCTTAGCCAGGCGTCTTGCCCTCCGGGCGTCTTGAGCCATGATCTTGCGGGTGGGTTAGGCGATGAGGGCTCGGAGGGTGGCCAGGCGGGGGGCGATGAGGGTTGAGATCACTGTGGGCCGGTCCTGGGGTGGGGCGAGGGCGGCTTCGCCCCACAGGGCTCGACCGACGGTGAACCCGGAGCAGCCGGATTCCATGGCCACTTCCAATTGGGCCTGGTAGCTCTCGAAGCTGCCCCCGCCAGACAGCAGGGTCCAGGGCATGTCGCAGCGGGCGGAGATCTCCTTGCAGGCCGCCGCCCACCGGGACCGGTCGGGGTCGTGGTCGGGATCGACGGGGAACGGCAGCTTCAGCACATCGAAGCCCAGGGGAGCGAAGCGGTCCACGGTGTCGAGCACGATCCGGGGGCGGGTGGCAGGGTCGTCCACGGCGTAGAACATCGGCTCCACCAGCAGGGGGATCCCGACCCGGCGGCACTCGGCCCATATGTCGGCCACGGCACCTTCCTGGGCGGCGGCATGGGGGCGGTCGGGCCGGTAGAGCACGAGCAGCTTGGCCGAGGCCGCCCCGCAGTCGGCGGCGTCCTGCACCGTCCAGCCATCGAGCAGGGCAACCGGTGAGGCTTCGGGGTCGGCCATGTAACCCTGGGCCTCTAAAGCAGCGGTAAAGCCCACGCCGGCCGGAAGCTCACCGACAAGCTGGGGGATCGAGAACTCCGGCTCCAGCATCACCCCGGTGGCTCCGGCTGCCAGCCCTGCGATCAGGTCCCGTTTGAGGTCGGTGATGGACACGGCGGTCACCGAGTCGGGACGTTCCGGAGCCATCACAGCCCGCAGCGAGTCTCGGTGGTCCACAGCGAGGACCCCGAACCGCCCGTTGTGGCTGATGTCGTCGATGCCCACGGCGATACTGCTCTCGACCATTAGGCCACGACGGCGCCGGCCACCGGGAGGGTCCACGCACCGGCTCCCCAGTCGGCCTCGATCCAGGTGTGCTCGGCGGCGAAGCACGGGGGTGTGCGCCTCTCATCACCGATCAGTTCCCCGGCCAGATAGTTGAGGAAGTACATGTTGGAGCTAGGGCAGGCCACCGACGTGTGATAGCCCTTGGGCACCAGCACCACGTCACCGTCGCGGGCCACCACCGCTTCGTCGAACCCTTCCTCGGCCCGCCAGTTCCGGTGCATGGTGTAGCCCTCGGGCCGGTCGAGGCGGAAGTAGTACACCTCCTCCAGGTAGGGGGAGCCGTCCCGCCCGTCGTGGCAGTGAGGGGGCCAGCCCGACCACGTTCCCCGGGGCACGAACACTTCGTAGAGGATGAGACGTTCGGCGGGCAGCGGATGGGCCAGCGAGTGAACCACCTGTCGGTAGGCCTGACCCCCGCCCCTGATCTCCACCCGCATCTCTGCGGGTTCGAACACCCGGGTCGGATATAGCCCCTCGGCGGGGGCCGACCCCACCGCCGCGGTCAGTGAGGCATCGGTCGATATCCGGTATTCCGTGCCCGGCGGGACGTAGACGATTCGCCCCAGCTCCTCGAACACCGAGGAGCGGCTGATGGCGGCGTCTATGGGGCCTGCTTCCACCCGCCCCGCTCCCGACAGCGGGACGATTGCCGTCTCCCGGCCGGCCTCGACGCCCGACCAGGGTTCGGACGGGGTGAGTTCCACTACCGAGAAGGCCACGTTGTCCCAGCCGGCCGAGGCCGGGGTCACGTCCAGGATCCGTCCCGGACCAGCCGAGGGTCGGATCGGGCCCGAAGCCGGCCCAGACGGAGGGCCGGAGGAGTCAGTACTGGTCATGGTTGCCCCCCGAGGGTGATGAAACGAGATCGCCGGTTTCCATTTCGAGCTTGAACAGCTCCAGTAGCTCGCGAGGGCCGAGCGGCTGGTAGCCGAGGACCTCGGCGGTGCGAACCGGGGCCAAAGTGGTGTCATAAGGGATGCGAGCACCCGACAGCGACGCCATCATCTCAGGGTCGGGAGGTACCGACCTCAAAAGAGTTGGGTCTTGGCCGAACACGTCACAGGCCAGGCGGGCCAGCTCCATGCGGCCGCTCGGCTCGGCCCCGCAGCAGTGGAATATCCCTTTGGCGTCGTCGATGGTCGCCATCAGCCACATGGCTTCGGCGCATTCGCTGGCCAGGCTGGGCGTGGCCGTCATGTTTATTTCGTCGCTCTCCCACACTCCGAACGGCAGGCCCTGCGACACCACATCCAGCACCGAGGTAACGAAGTAGCCGAAACCGGGGTCCTGGCCTCGTGGCATCTCGTCGCGAGCCCAGTGGATGCCGTTCACCGCCGACACCCGGGCCACAGCGGCCCGCTCCGCCCGGAGCAGGGCGGCCTGCTCGCTGAGCGCCTTCAGCACGCCGTAGTAGTTCACCGGATTGGGGGGAGCGTGCTCGTCGGCAGGGGCCTGGGTGCCGTCGAACACCCAGTCGGTGGACACCACGATGAGCTTGGCCCCCACCCGGTTGGCGGCCTCTGCCAAGGTGATGGTGGCCTCCACGTAGCTGCGCCACCCCAGCTCACGCTGGGCGTAGATTCCGGCCAGGTCGTTGAGGATCATGGCGTGGGCGATCACGTCGGGGTCGAACCCCTCCACGCTGGCCTGCACCGCATCCCGGTCGAGCAGGTCGAGCGGCTCGATGGTGTAACCCTGGGGTTGGTCGGGGATGAAGGAGTGGACCGGACAGTGGACCACCGCGTTGTGGCGCTCGGCGAACACCTTGACGATGTTGGAACCGACAAAGCCGGTGCCCCCGGTGACGTAAGCCCTCATGGTTGGCTGCTCCTGAGATGGGGTAGAAGATGGCTGGTCATGGTCGCTTGGCGAACTGGCATGGTCTCGAACCCTCAGGTGATCTCGTCGGTTCGTACCGGGCGCTGCTCCCGCACCGAACGCCACGCGGCCAGCCCGATCACCAGCGGGGCCCGGCCGTCGGCCAATGTGACCGGCGAAGGTGCGCCACCCACCACATCCAAAAAAGCAGCCCACTGGGCCAGGTAGGAGGGGATGTACCGCTCGAGGAAGAAATAGGGCAGCGTCGGCCCCCGAGACCCATCGGCGGTGCGGGTGGTCGCGGTGGCTGTCAACGGGTTCTCCGAAGCAGCCATGCCCCCGGAACCGAACGCCTCCACCCGCTGGTCGTAGCCGTAAACCGCCTGGCGGCTGTTGTCGATGGTGCTGATGGCCCCGTTGGCGTGGTGGCAGACGATCACCGCAGTGTCGAGATCACCGACCTCCCCGATGGCCGGGTCGATGAGCACCGCGCCGGTGGCGTACACCTCGGTGACCTCGCTCCCGGTGATGAAGCGGATCATGTCGAAGTCGTGGATGGTCATGTCGCAGAAGATCCCGCCCGATTCATCCAGGTACATCAGCGGAGGGGGCGCCGGGTCGCGGCTGGAGACCCGCACCAGGTGGACATCGCCGATCTCACCCGAGGCCACCTGATTGTGAACATAGCGATGGCTAGGATCGAAACGGCGGTTGAACCCCACCTGCACCGGAATGCCGGCGGCCTCGGCGGCGGCGATACCCCGGTCGACTTCGGCCAGGTTGAGGCCCAGCGGCTTCTCCACGAACGCAGCCTTTCCGGCCTCGGCCGCCGCCACCAGCAGGTCCACATGGGTGTGGGTGGAGCTGCACACCGCCACAGCATCCACGTCGGCGGCTTCGAGCAGGGCCCCTGGCGATGGGGCGTGGCGTGTACCCAGTTCGGTGGCCAGCGCGGCCGCTGCGTCGTCCACCACGTCGTACACCGCTGCCAGCTCGGCCCCGGCCACCTGGTGGGTGATCAGCTCGGCGTGCATCCGCCCGATCCGACCGCAGCCCAACACCCCGATACGAACAGTGTTCATGGGCGCTCCCTTTCCGACGCTGCCTTCAGGGCAGACACCACCCGACCGCTGCGGATCTCCACGGGGTAAAGGGCCAGCGGTTTCTTGGCCGGGCGGCGCACCGCCTCGCCGGTGCGGAGGTCGAAACGCCCGTTGTGCTTGGGGCATTCCACCACGTAGTCCAGCACCGCGCCCTCTGCCAGGTGGGCCTCCTGGTGGGTGCAGAGTCCGTCGCTGCACACCAGGGTGCCGTCGGCCAGGCAGAACAGGGCGTAGGTGGCGTCGCCCACGTCAAGCCGCCTTACCCCACCGGGAGCGAGCTCGTCGGCCGGGCCCAGGTCGAACCAGCCATCGTGACGGTTACCGGCCCAAACGGTGTGCCCGGTGTTCACGTGCGACCGGCCGGCGCCGGCCACATCCGGCAGGTCGGGGCGGGGCTTGTCGTAGGCCGGGTCGCGCCACTGGCGCCGCAGGGTGGCCAGGATGTCCCGGTAGGCCGACCAGGTACCGGGCGACGCCGGGGCCAGGTGGTACTTCACCTCGTGGTGCAGCGCGGGGAGGGCGTAGTAGGGCACCGAGGGGAAGATGTGGTGCTCCACGTGGTAGTTCATGTTGGAGTACAGGAAGCGGAAGACCGGGTTCATGTACACGGTTCGGGTGTTGAGGCGGTGGTCGAGCACGTTCTCCCGCAGCCCTGCGTGCTGTGTGATGGCGAAGAACACCATGAGCCAGGCCCCGTAGATGGTGGGCAGCCCCACAAACAGCAGGGGCACGATGGTCCACGCCGCCACCGACCAGGCTGTCACCCCGGCCAGGATGGCGATGTAGGCCCGGGACTCCCACCGCAGCTTGCCCAGCTCGTCTGCCGGAATGAACGAGCGGGCCTCCTCGTCGATGCGTCCCACGGCGTGCTCGGCGGTGCGCAGAACCATCTTGGGTACGTTCAAGATGGGCAGGAACACGAGGGTCACCGCACCGGCCGACGAGGGGCGGGGGAAGATGATCTCGGCGTCACGCCCCACCACGATGGTGTCGGTGTGGTGCCGCACATGAGACCACCGCCACAGGGTGGGCTGGCGCAGCAGCATGAACGAGGCCAGGTAGTACACCACGTCGTTTAGCCGCTTGGACTTGAAGGCCGTCCCGTGGCCGCACTCGTGCCAGCGGGAGTCACCGGCTCCCCCGTATAGGGCGCCGTAGGCCGCGAAGGCCGGGACGGCCCACCAGGAGCCCAGCGAGATGAAGGCCAGGTAGCCGAATCCCCCCAGCAGGGCCAGCCAGGCCACGGTGTCCACCCCGGCCCGAACGTTGCCCCTCACCTGAAGCTCGCGCAACCGCTCGGGGTCGATCGGGGGGCGGAACCACTCGGCCTCCACCAGGCCTGCACTTTCCGCTCGGGCGGCCTCCGGTCCGCCGACCCGGTAGTCACGCCCGGCGGCACTCACCGGTGCCTCCTCGATCACCATCCCACCCTCTGGGCCGACTTGTCGGATTCCATCGCGGCCCGGGCTGCTCGCACATCGGGGCTGGCGCTTACCTCGGGCACCCCCACCTCCCAGAACGAACCACCCTCGGTCCACCGGTAAGCGTGTGTCCGCAGGGCGATCACGTAGGTGCGCTCGGAGGCCCGGGACCTTCCGAAAGCGGCCTCCAGTTCGGCGATTGTGGACACGGTCTCGGCCTCACAGCCCATCGACGCGGCGTGGGCGGCGAAGTCTACCGCGGTTACCTCCTGCACCCGGGAATCGACGATGAGGTTGTTGAACGGCACCCCTCCCTGGGCCAACTGCAAGCGGTTGATCACCGCGTAGCCCCCGTTGTCGCACACGATCACGATGAGCTTGTGGCCGGTCAGCACCGTGCTGTACAGGTCGCTGTTCATCATCAGGTAGGAGCCGTCGCCCACCAGCACCACCACCTCCCGGTCGGGCAACGCCATCTTGGCCCCCCACCCGCCGGAGATCTCGTAGCCCATGCAGGAGTAGCCGTACTCGCAGTCGAAGGAGTGGACGGACCGGCCCCGCCACCCGTTCACCAGTTCGCCGGGGAACCCTCCGGCAGCAGCCAGCACGTAGGTGGACTCGCCGGCGGCCCGATCAACCACCCCCACCACCTGGGCGTAGGTTGGAAGGTCGGCCTGATCGTCCCCATCATCCCCGGTGGCCTGGTTGGGGGCGGCCACTATCTCGGGAGCGGCGATCTTGTCGATGTAGGCGTGGTACTGCGAGGTTTCCGACGAAGCCCGATCGGACCATTCCTCTGGTCCCCGGTAGCGGCCCAGCGCAGCGCTCAGCTCGTCGAGACCCTCGCGGGCGTCGGCCACCAGCGGTAGCGACCGGTGTTTGGTGGCGTCGAAGCGGGCCGCGTTCAGGCCGATGATCCGAACCTCATCGCCGCCTCCGAACACGGTCCACGATCCGGTCACGAAGTCCCCGAGGCGGGTGCCCACCGCCAGCACCACGTCGGCCTCGGCGGCCATGGCGTTGGCCGAGGTGCAGCCGGTCACGCCGATGGGGCCGCAGTTGAGCCGGTGGTCTGCCACCAGCGAGGTGCGCCCGGCCACCGTCTCCACCACCGGGATGTTGTGGGCTTCGGCGAAGTCACGCAGGCGGTCCTCGGCCAGCGACCAGTGAACCCCGCCCCCGGCGATGATGAGCGGTCGCTCGGCGGCGGCCAGCGCGTCGGCAGCCCGGCGCAGCTCCCCGGTATCGGGCCGGGGACGGCGAATCTCGTGAACCGTCTCCTCGAAGAACCGGGCCGGGAAGTCGAAGGCCTCGCCCTGTATGTCCTGGGGGAGGCTGATAAAGGCCGGTCCACACTCGCCAGGGTCGAGCATGGTGTGTATTGCATGGGGCAGGGAATGGGTGATCTGCTCGGGAGCGGTGATCCGGTCCCAGTAACGCACCACCGGTTTGAAGGCGTCGTTGACGGTGGTGGCCGGAGCGTTGAAGTGCTCAACCTGCTGCAGCACCGGGTCGGGGATGCGGCTGTTGAAGGTGTCACCGGCCAGCAGCAGTAGGGGCATCCGGTTGGCCATGGCCACCGCGGCGGCGGTCACCATGTTGGTGGCACCGGGGCCGATGGAGCTGGTGGCGGCCATGATGCGGCGGCGGCGGTTGGCCTTGGCGAAGGCCACCGCGGCCAGGGCCATGCCCTGCTCGTTTTGGCCTCTCCAGGTGGGCAGCGCCTCGCCGGCCTGTTCCAGCTCGTGTCCGAGGCAGGTGACGTTGCCGTGGCCGAAGATGGCGAACACCCCGGCGAACAGCGGGACGGTGCCGTCCCTGGCTTCAGGGCCGCCCCGCACGTGGTCGGGACCGGCAACCTCGGGGCCCACCGCCGCGATGCGTTGGGCGGCCATGTAGCGCACGATGGCCCCCGACGCCGTGATGCGGATGGTATCCATGGCTTGCCCCTCTCAGTCGATCCTCAACGACTCCACGTCTTCCCACCGGCCAGTTTCCCAGCTTTTGAGCATGGCGGCCTGCACGCTCACGCAGGCCAGCGCCTGCTCCATGCCAGCGCCGTGGGGCCGTCCCTCGGCCACCGCCGAGAGGAAT
Organism: Acidimicrobiales bacterium; assembly: GCA_965200775.1. Classification (GTDB taxonomy): domain Bacteria; phylum Actinomycetota; class Acidimicrobiia; order Acidimicrobiales; family Bin134; genus Poriferisocius. The sequence continues at coordinate 173,123 of OZ241383.1, forward strand.
TCGTGGTCCTGGATGGCCACAAGGTCCTCGAAGCCGATGGAGTTGGCGTCGCCGGGGACGAAGGCCCCGTGGTAGGGGTGGCGCTCGCCAGCGCGCACCGTGGTGTAGCCCTGCTGGGGGTCGGCGGCCCGGAAGTGTTGGAGCTCGTTGAGGGTCTCGTGGTTCCAGCTCAGCGCCCCCTCGGTGCCGTAAACGTCGAACGCCATCTGGCTCTGCGGACCGACGATGGCCCGCCCGGCCTCGAACACGCCCCGGCTACCGTTCGCGAACACAGCCAGCGCTCCGAAGTAGTCCTCGTTGGTGACCTCACCGGTGGGATCGCCGGGCTTGCCCCGGTCGTAGTGGGTGCCCGCTTCCGACGGCAGCGGGCGCTGCTTGATGAACGTCTCCCCGGTGCCCACCACCCGGGTGATCGGTCCGTTGAGCATCATGGCCAGGTCCACGGCGTGGCTCAGGATGTCGGTGGTGACCCCGTGGCCGGCCTGGTCGATCAGAAAGCGCCAAGAAAGTAGGCCCAGCGGGTCGGCCCCGTACATGGAGAAGAACCGCCCCCGGTAGTTGGTTATCTCCCCCAGGTCGCCGGCTTCGATGAGTCGGCGGGCGTGCAGCACCAGCGGGGCGAAGCGGTAGTTGTAGCCCACACCGGTGACGACCCCGGCCCGGCGGCAGGCTTGTTCGATCCGGGCGGTTTGGACCGGGGTTCCCCCGGCCGGCTTCTCGCAGAACACATGCTTTCCGGCTTCGGCGGCCGCGGTGGCCACCGGCTCGTGGAGCATGTTGGGAGCGCAGATCACCACCACGTCGGCGTCGGGATGGTCCACCGCGGCCCGCCAATCGCCGGTTGTATCCCTGAAACCGAAGGCGCTCCTGGCGGCGTGGAGCCGGGAATCGACGGTGTCGGAGCACACCACCAGGTCGGGGTGGTAGGGCCGATCCTCGAACAGGGTGGGCAGGCGGAGGTAGGAGCGGGAGTGGGCCTGCCCCATCCACCCGAATCCCACCACGGCCAGCCCGATGCGCCTTGGGGCGGTCATTGGTTGGTTACGGTGCGACGGTCGACGCTGGGATGGGCGGCGGCCGGGTCGAGCAGGTGCTCGGGGGTGCCGCCCCGCAGCCAGGTCACGGCCTGCTCCACCGCCTGGCCCACCAGGCGGACGAGGCCCACGGTGGTGGCCGAGGCCACGTGGGGGGTGACCACCACGTTTTCCCGGCCCAGCAGCGGATGGTCGGGGGGGAGGGGCTCGGGTTCGGTCACATCAAGGCCGGCACCCGCCACTTGGCCCGAGTCGAGTGCGTCGAGCAGGGCTTGTTGATCCAGCAGGGCACCCCGGGCGCAGTTGACGATGACCACGCCAGGGCTCATGGCCGCCAGTGAATCGGGATTGATTATGTGGCGGGTCTCGGGCGTGGCCGGGGCGTGAAGCGAGACCACATCGGACTCGGCCCAAAGCCGGTCAAGTTCCACCAGCTCGCCCACCGGGGAGGCCGACAGGTACGGGTCGTAAACGAGCACGCTCATGCCCAGGGCCTCGGCGTAATGCCCTAGGAGACTGCCGATGCGCCCGCATCCCACCAGTCCCAGGGTGCGCCCGTCCAGCTCGAGCGCCCCGGCTCCGGTGATCTGGCGGGGTCCGCCGGGGAAGCCCTTGGCGAGGCGTTGCTCGGATACCTTGAGCCGCTTGGTCACCGCCAGCATCAGGGCCAGCGCGTGCTCGGCAGTGGAGACGGTGGGAGCGTCGGGGGTGTTGCAGGCCGCCACCCCTTGAGCGGCACAGGCCGCCACGTCCACGTTGTCGTAGCCGATGCCGGAACGGGCCACCACCTTGAGGTTGGGAAGACGGCGGCAAGCGTCGACGTCCCACGGCTGGTCCGCGGCCACCACCACGCCGTCGGCCGAGTCAGGGCCGTCCACCAACTCCACGTCGGGAGGGATGGCAACGCCGGCCGGGGGGGTCCGGTCGATCCAGATCCGGATCTTGGATTCGGCGCTGGTCATGGTCATGCTCAAACCTCAGGGCGATTCGTTGGGGATCACGGCCGGCCGGCCAGCATCTCGTCTATTTCGTCGGGGGTGGGCATAGCGTCGGAACAGGCCAGGCGACCGGCCACAATAGCGCCGGCCGCGTTGGCCCGGGTGACGATTGCCGCCGGGTCGAGGCCGGCCAGCAGCCCGTCGGCCAGCGACCCGCCGAAAGCGTCACCCGCTCCGAGACCGCAAACCACCTCGACCGGGATGGGCGGCACCTCGGTTCGGCTCTGCTCGGTGGCCACCAGAACCCCGTCGGCCCCCTGCTTCACGACGGCCAGCGACACCCCCCGTTCCAGCAGCCGGTCGGCAGCGGTGTGGGGGTCGGAGGTGCCGACGGCGATATCGCACTCGGTGCGGTTGCCCACCGCCACCGTTGCCCAGTCCACGGCCTGGCCCACATGGGCGCGGGCCTCCTCGAGGGATGCCCAGAAGCTGGGTCGGTAGTCGAGGTCGAGCACGGTGTGTGGACGGCGGCCGCGCCGGTGCAGCACCTCCATCACGGTGGAGCGGGACGGCTCCTGGGCAAAGCGGGACCCGGTAACCCACAGCACGGGAACGGTGGCCGCGATGTCGGGTATGTCGCCGGGCAGCAGGTTCATCTCCGGGCCCCGGGGCTCGCGGTAGAACAACAGCGGCGGGTCGGTGGGAGGATCGAGGGCGCAGAACGCCAGAGCGGTGCGCAGCTCGGGGTCGGTGGAAACGTAGCGGTTGTCCACCCCGAACCCGTCGGAAAGGTGGGTGCGGATGTACTGGCCGAAGCCGTCGTCACCCACCCGAGTGACCACAGCGGCCCGCCGGCCGAGCCGGGCACAGGCCACAGCCACGTTGGTGGGGGAACCTCCGATCGACTTGGCGAACGACTCCACCTGGCTGAGCGGGACACCGCTTTGCTGTGGGTAGAGATCGACGCTTACCCGCCCGATGGTGAGCACCTCGATCTCGGTTGGGTCCGACTCGGTTGGGTCCGACCCACCAGGGCTGGAGATGTCGGTTCGAGTCTGCGGCACGCAGAGATTTTAGAGGCGCTAGGTGGTCCTTGGTGAGCTTACGCCCCCGCTTGGGCCAGCTCGTGCTGGAGGGCCTCCAGTTCGGCGCCACCTGCCATGAGCTGGGTCAGCTCGGCCTGCGACAGCTCTTCCTTGGCCCAGTTGCCCATCGACTGACCCCGGTTCAGGATCACGAAGCGGTCACCCACCGGGTAGGCGTGGTTGGGGTTGTGGGTGATGAAGATCACGGCCAACCCCTGGTCGCGGGCCTCGACGATGCGCCGCAGCACCACCCCCGACTGCTTCACTCCCAGCGCCGAGGTTGGCTCGTCGAGTATCAGAACCCGGGCCCCGAAGTAGCTGGCCCGGGCGATGGCCACCGACTGCCGCTCACCACCGGAGAGGGTGCCGACGGTCTGGTCGATGTCGCGGATGTCGATGCCCATCTTGCCCATCTCCTCCTTGGCGATGCGCTTGGCCCCCTCGATGTCGATCTGGCGGAAGGGCCAGATGCCGGTTTTGGGCTCCGACCCGAGGAAGAAGTTCCGCCACACCGACATGAGCGGCACCATGGCCAGGTCCTGGTACACGGTGGCAATGCCCCGGGCCAGCGCCTCGCGGGGCGAGTTGAAGCGCACCTCCTCGCCCTCCATGAGCAGCTTGCCCTCATCGTGCTGATGCACACCGGCGAGGATCTTGATGAAGGTGGACTTGCCCGCCCCGTTGTCGCCCAGCACGCAGGTGACCTCGCCGGGATTCACCGTTGTTGTCACGCCGGTGAGGGCGATGATGTTCCCGTAGAACTTCGAGATGTTGTGGAGTTCGAGGAAGTCGGCCATCAGACGGTCTCCTTGGTGATGGTTTGCCGTTGGGTCTTCGGTTCTCGGTTCGTTGTGGCGGCGGTCATCGGACCTTCTCCGCCTGGCTGCGTACGTAGTTGTTCACCAGCACCGACACCAGCAGCAGGGTGCCCAAAACCAGGAACCTCCAGTCGCTGTTCCAGGTGGCGAAGCCGATGCCTTGGGTAATCATGCCCCAGATCACCGCGCCGATGGCCGCCCCTATAGCCGATCCGTAGCCGCCGGTGAGCAGGCACCCGCCGACCACCGCCACGATGATGTAGCGGAACTCGTTGCCGTCGCCCACGTTGGCCTGCACCGAGTTGAGCCGGAAGGCGATCACCATGCCGGTGACCCACGCCGACGCCGACACCAGCATGAACAGCGTTGTCTTGGTACGGGCCGCGGGCACACCCACCGAGCGGGAGGCGTCCTTGTTGCCTCCCACGGCAAAGATCCAGTTGCCGAACTGGGTGCGGGCCAGCACCCATGCCCCGAGCACGGCGAAGGCCAGAAACAGCATGACCCCCACACCGAATCGGGTCTGGGCCCGGGTGGCGGCCAGCTCGTCGCTGGTGATGAACAGCAGCCGGGCGGCCAGCCCCAACGCCACCGAGCCGAGGCCCACCGACACCAGGGAGCGTCCCACGCTCTCATCCGAGGTGAACAGGGTTCGGCCCAGCGTGCCGAGGGCGAATATGGCGAAGGCGGCGATGCCGCCCTTTGCCGCCCCGGTGATGATGCTGTAGAGGATGCCGTCGCCGTCAACCAGCTCGATGATGGCGAATACCAACCCGGCCCCTATCCCCACCAGAGTGGCGATGCGGCTGATCTGGGCCCCCAGGGAAGCGGCTGAGCCGGCCGACATGGGCGGCGGAGCCGAGGTTCGCCTAGCGGAGAGGTACTGAGCCACGGCGGCAGCAGCCAACAGAAGGGCAATCAGCAAAAGGGCGGTGAACAGCTCAACCCGGAGCTTGCGAGAGGCCGCCTCGGATTGAATGAAGAAGGCCAAGGCCGCAATGCCCGCCGATGTGAGCAGGGAGAGCACCACCGCCAGGTTCCGCGCCCTCGCCGCGATGGTGAGCAGCACCACCCCGGCCAGAGCCAAGCCCCCGAACAGGATGGCCCGAGCCCCCTGTACGGTAATCATGTAGCTGACCGCGGGGATCAGGGCGATGAGCGCACCGATCGCCGGATACCCCACGCTCACCCTCCCTAGGGCGGCCAGTACCGCCAACACCCCGGTGGCACCTATACCGATGGCCAGAACAGTCCGGCCCGGGGTGCCGCTCAGGAAGTCGAGTTGGTCGGAGCTGTTGGAGTCCATCACCGCGGCGATGAGGATGGCGCCGACAATGGCCACGATTCCCCCAATCAGGAACCGAACCTGGTTCTGGCCGAGCTGCATCCGCATTGCCCGGTGTTCGGAGGGCACGTAGCGGGCCAGGCACCAGCCGGCCACTGCAACCAGCACCCCCGCCCCGGTGATGATCCCGAAAATCGAGTTGGAGCTGGTGCTGTCCTGTTGCAGCAGCAGGATGAAACCGATGGCCCCGGCTGCTGCACCGATGGCCGAGATGAGATAACCACCGGTGTTGGGTTGTTCCCTGCGGGCGTAGGCCAGTTCCATGGTTCCGAGAATCAGCACCACAGCGCCGATGATGAGCATTCCGCTCCAGGCCCAGTCCCGGTTGTCCCACACGTGGCCGTTGCGTACCCATTGCGCCCCGAAGATGTTGTCCCAGAACTCGTAGCCCCCGGACCGGTCGAGGCCCTCCACGATCACCTTGTTGGTGAACAGCTTTGCGAACCCGAGCTTGGCCCCTATGAGTATGAAGAAGGTGCCGAGGGTGACGATGAAGCTGGGCAGCGAGGTTTTCTCCACCAGGGTGCCGTTGAACCACCCGATGGCCAGTGCAAACGCCAGCGACAACGGCACCGCGAGGTGGAGGCTGAGCCCGGCCCCGCCCAGTTCGGCGGTGTCGCTGCTCAGCAGGATCACGATCACCGCGGTGGCCCCGGTCATCGATCCCGACGAGAGGTCGAACTCACCCCCGATCATCAACAGCGCCACCGGGACTGCCATCAGCCCGAGGGTGGCTGCCACATCCAGATAGTTGGCGGTGCCTCCTACTGTGCCGAACGCCTCGGAAACCATCCAGAACAAGAGCCAAACCCCGACGGCGCCGATCAGAGCGCCGATCTCCGGCCGGGTGAGTAGCTGCTGTACCGGACCTCGGTGGGCTAATCGCTCATCACCGGCGGTTGATGCGGTGGCTGCAGTCTCTGTCGTTGTGGTCGTTTCAGCCATGAGAGCCCCCCTCTCTGCCTGATGATACTGTGTTGGTTGGGCGTTGCGTGTTTGGTGGTGTCCTTCGGATGCTGTTTCTTCGTCTAACTGTAAGTCCAAACTTTAGACCAAGAGGCTGGGCCGGGTGGGAGAACCTGGCTTGGATTGTGATCGCAACGTGAGCTGCCCGGTCATGCGAGGGGCGCTGCCCGAGGATCTCGAGCAGCGCCCCTTCACATTTCTTAGACAGCGCGTTCAGCGCTGTTGATCCGAATCCAGCCAGCGTTCTTTCGGCCGGCCTTGTATCGGCTCCTGGCCTAGCGGGTTCCCTGGGAAACCAGTGCCTTGACCACCGAAGCGTTGGCGGTGTCGACGAAGCCCGGACCGGTGAGGATGGGCAGGCCGCCGCCCGCGGTGTTCTGGTTGGTGGCTTGCAGGTGCATGAGGATCACCGGCAGGTAACCCTGGAGGTACTGCTGCTGGTCAACGGTGAACGCCACGTCGCCCGACTCGATGAGGTCGATGAGGTCGCTGGAGAGGTCGAATCCGCCGATGATCAGATCGCGGCCTGCCTGCTCCCCGGCTTCCAGAGCCCGAAGCGGCAGGTTGGGACCGACGCCGAGCACGCCGTCGATGGACGGATCGCCCTGGAGCAGGGCGGCGATACCGTTCTGCTGCTCGTCGGGGTTGGCGTCCAGTCCGACGAATTCGGAGGTCACCTGACCGTTGAAGGTTTCGGCCAAGCCGTTGCAGCGCTCTTCGAGGGCCACGTTTGACTGCTCCTGGCGGGCGCAGAGCACGTGTGTGGCACCCAAGTCGTTGAACCGCTTGCCGGCACCGTTACCGGCCACGGTCTCGGTCTGGCCCACGTGGGTGACCGCGCCTAGGTCTTCGTAGTTGTTCACCCCGGAGTTGAGCGTGTACAGCGGGATTCCGGCGTCGACAACGGCACGGGCAGCAGCCTCAACGCCGGCCGGGTCGGCCAGCGAGATGGCAACACCATCGGAGCCGGCAGCGATGGCCGCTTCGATCTGCTGCGACTGAGCCAGAGCGTCGTTGTTGGAGCCGAAGTACACCACTTCGCAACCGATGGCTGCGGCAGCGTCCTCCACCGCCACCTCGACCACTGACCAGAAGGTGCCGGCATCACCATGGGTGATGACGTGGTAGGTCTTGTCGCAGCCCTGGGTGGGCTGGACTTCGACTACCTCGGTCGGCTCTTCCGTGGCAGGGGCCGCGGCCTCTGTCGGTTCGCTGGTGGCCGGTTCGCTGCTGCTGTCGTCGTCGTTGCCGCAAGCGGCCGCAACGAGTGTCAACGCCAGAAGCAGGGCAAACAGCTTCCATAGCTTGTTCATAGTTATTTTCCCTCTCAGTGTTGGTTGGTTTGTGAGGCTCCGGCACCCGCGAGGACGGGTTCCAGACTTTGCAGGAAGTCGATGCTCCGACCGGCGTCGTGCCTCAGCCGAGCGATCGCGGCGGGGTCGCCCTCCGCAATGGCGGCATCCTGCTCCAGGACGTACCAGAGGTCACGCCCCGATCTTTCCAGGGTGTCGACGATCTCGGTGATCGGCATTCCACCCTGTCCCAAGGGCGGGAACAGTCCCTGCTGTACGCCCTCCATGAGCGACAGCTTTCCCGCCACGACCTGGGCTGCGATTCCCAGGTCTGCGTCCTTCAGATGTACCAGCGCGATGCGGTCGAGATGGCGCTGGGTCATCTCGATCACGTCGCCGCCGCCGAGGAGGAGATGAGCGGTGTCCAGCACCAGCGCGGTATCGCTGATCTCCAGGATGTGCTCGGTTTCCGCTGCGGTTTCCAACAGGCATCCGAAGTGGGGATGAAGGGCCTGAATCAGCCCGTGTTCATGGGCGATTCGATTCACTTCGGCCAGCGTGGCTGCCACGTTGGACCATTCGCTGCCGGCCAGAGGTTCCTGCCGCCAGTTCTGGGGATGGCTGACCGCACAGCTCACGAAAAAGCGTCCGCCTGCTCCTGCGATAAGGGCGGCAGCATGGGACGCCGCCTTGAGGGTTGCCTTGGTCCGGGAGGGGTCGTGCAGCACCAGGGGGACGAAACCGCCCAGCAGCGACAAGCGGTGTCGGTCGAGTGTGGAGCGCAGCTTGGTGGGTTCGGTGGGCAGGTACCCGAACGACCCCAGCTCGGTGTGGGTAAAACCGGCATTGGCCATTTCAGCCAGCACGGTTTCGACCGGAAGCTGGTATCCCCATCCGGGCATCTCACAAACGCCCCAACTGATGGGCGCGGTCGCGGTTCGCTCAACCAGTTTCATTTTCGTGGCGCAGCCCCCTCTTTTCTTTGCCTCTCAAGCCGGACCACCCAGCCCGGCTATGCCCGAGAAAGATTAGACGGTTGAACCCAATGGTGTAAACCGAAGCGGACGGGAGGCGTTAAAGCCCCGTCCACCTGCGGAAATGAGTGCTGAACCCAAGGGAATCAATGGTTCACCGGGAGGCGATTAGTCGGTCGAGTTCGCCCAGGGCGGGCGTTACGTCGTCTCCCACGAGGATGGCGTGCATTCCCAGATCCCGAGCGCCGACCACGTTGGGCTCGAAATCGTCGAGAAAAACGCTGGTTTCGGGGCGGGAGACCTCCAGGCGCTCAAGGGCCAGCCGGTAAATCCTCGGATCGGGTTTGCGTATGCCCACTGCGCTGGAGTCGATGACCGACTCGAACAGTTCGTCCACCGGTATGAGGCGGCGCCACGAGTCACCGAACTCCTTGGCGTTGTTGGTTATGATGGCCTGGCGGATTCCGGCCTCGTTGAGCTCCTGCACCTTGGCCACCACCTGCTCTCGCTGATGCTCGCTGGTTGTGCCGGTCATCGCACCGAAGAACCCCTCGGTGGTGAAACCCTCGATGCCGTCGGCCCGGCAGGATGCCACCGCCGCTTCCAGGGCCTCCTCCAGGGTGCCCTCGCCCCGTTCCAGTCGGTGCCAGGGGTGGTCGCCGTCGGCCTCGTATCGCCCGAAGATGTGTTCCAGGAGGCGCTCGTTTGTGGTTCCCAGCGAGCGTGCGTAGTCGTCGAGGTGAAACGGCGACCCGGTGAACACCCCGCCGAAGTCCCAGAACACTGCTTCGATCATGTGGCTCCTTCGGTCATGGAGTTACTTCGTTTACGGCAACTCCCCGGTTTCGAGGAGTTCCTCAAACTGTGCCCCATCAATGATCGGCACCCCCAACTTTTCGGCCTTGTCCAACTTGAAGGCACCGGGGTTTTCTCCCACCACCAGATAGGTGGTTTTGGCCGAGACGCTGCCTGGAGCCTTGCCTCCCCGGGCCTTGATGGCTGCGCCAACCTCGTCTCGGGTGTAGCCCTCCAGGCCGCCGGTCACCACGATGGTGCGCCCCTCCAGGGTTTGGGGGAGGGATCCACCTTCGGTGGTGCAGGTGTGTTCGGTGAAGTTGAGTTTGGCTTGGCGGAGCTTCTCGACGATCTCCCGGTTGACCTCTGATTGGAAGAACTCATGCACGCTCTGGGCGATGATTGGGCCGATGCCCTCCACCTCGGCAAGGTGTTCGGCCGACGCCTCCATGATGCGGTCGAGGTTCTCGAACTCGGTGGCCAGCAGCTCGCTCACGGTGTTGCCCAGATGCCGGATGTTGAGACCGATGAGCAACTGGGCCAGCGATCGCTGGGTCGAGGCCTCGATGGCTTGGCTCAGGTTGGACAACGAGAGTTCTTCGAAGCTGTCGAGCTGGGCCACCTCATCTGTCTTCAGGGTGTACTGGTGGCCGTTATCGGTCTTGGCTTGCCAAGAAGCCTGGCCAAGCCGTTCGAGCATCCGGGCCAGGTGGTCCATGTCCAGCCAGAACAAGTCTCCGACATCTGCAACGAGCCCCAACCGGTACAGCAGCTCCACCTTCTTCTCGCCCACCCCCGGGCTCGTCGCCGACGCCTCCTCCCAAAGGTTGGCGGTCGGCTCGGTGGTGCGCTGTGCCGCCGGTTTCGCAAACGGCTTCACGAAACGGACGATCCGGTCCAGGGTCTTCTGCTGCTCGGGCGACAGCTCGCCCTCCGGCAGCGGTAGCGGCAGCGATGGTTCAACCTGTGCCGTTCCGCTCGACTGGGAGAGGGTTCCCAGGTGGACTCCGGCCCGGCGGAGCTTGGCAATGGCACGTCGGTTGGCGGGCTCTCCGAAATAAGCCCGAATATTCTCGGCAACCCCCGCACGTACCCCGTCGATTTCTACCAGCGTCTCGGCAGTGGCCTGCATGATGGCGTCAAGATGGGGGAGGGCCTGGGCCACTTTTGTGGCGGTGACAAGGCCCACCCCTTCTATGCCGAACCCGTTGAGCAGGTCGGCCAGAGGGCGCTGCTTCAGGTCGTCGATGGAAGCGGCCAGTTCCAGGCGGCGGTCGGAGTCGAGAAGAGATACCGCGGACACCAGGCTGGTGTCCAGGATGAACCTCTGGCCGTCGGCGAGAACAGCGGTCCACGAGGCTCGCTTGAGGTTTCTCAGCACTTCGAAGTCCAGGGTGTAGATGTCGGCCACGTCGGCAATCAGGCCAAGGGATATGAACAGGGAGACTCGACGCTCTCCCAGGTGTTCGATATCCAGGGCGCTGCGGGCCGCGAAGTGCTCGGTCCACCCCTGGAGCTGTTCGGGGCATCGGGGGTAGACGCAGTAGTGAGCGGCGTCGCCGGGGGAGCGGACCAGCGGTTGACGATGCGGGCAGGGGCATTCGCCGGGGAACTCCCACTGGGGTAGGTCCGGGGGGCGGTCTTCGAGAACAGGTCCCAGCACCTCGGGGATCACGTCGCCGGCTTTGCGCACCACCACCGTGTCGCCGGGTCGCACATCCTTGGCTCGTACCTGGTCTTCGTTGTGGAGGGTGGCTTTTTCCACCGTGGAGCCGCCCACGAACACCGGTTCCAGGTCGGCGAACGGTGTGGCCTTGCCCTTGCTGCCGATGGACACGTGTATGGCGCGCAGCTTGGTGGTGCGCTCCTCGGGGGGGAGCTTGTAGGCCACCGCCCAGCGAGGGGCCCGGCTGGTGGCTCCCAGCGCCTGCTGGAGGTCGAGGCGGTCCAGCTTGATGACCGCTCCGTCGATCTCGTAGGGCAGGTTGTGGCGGTCGGCCGCGCAACTTTCCACAAACTCCCACGCCTCGTCAATGGAGCCCACCGTGTCGGTTTTGGGGTTGACCGGCAGGCCGAGCTCCTTGAGGTAAGCCAGCGTTTCGCTGTGGGTAGCCAGGCCGGTGCCACCCTCGATCTGGCCGACCTGGTAGCACCACATGTCCAAGCCCCGGGTTGCGGTAATCGAGGGGTCCTTCTGGCGCAACGAGCCGGCCGCGGTGTTGCGAGGGTTGGCGTAGCGGGGTTTGCCGGCTTTGTCCTGCTCTTCGTTGAGGGCCTCGAACGCGGCGAGGGGCAGGTAAACCTCACCCCGCACCTCCAGAACCTCGGGCGCTCCGGCACCGAGCCGGTGGGGAACGGATGTGATGGTGAGGATGTTGGCGGTGATGTCCTCACCCACCCGGCCGTTGCCCCGAGTGGCAGCCTGGACGAGCACGCCTCCCTCGTAGCGCAGCGCCACCGCCAGACCGTCGTACTTCAACTCGCAAACCAAGTCGCCCAGATCGGTGGATTCCTCCGGCAGCCTCCGCCGGGCCCGGTCGGCCCAGGCCCGGAGTTCACCCTGATCGAAGGCATTGTCCAGCGACATCATCGGCACCCGGTGTTCAACCGGTGTGAACAGCGTGGACGGGTCGGCACCCACCGAGCGGGTGGGGGAGTCGGCTCGAACCAGCTCCGGGTGGGTTGCCTCGAGCTGCTGTAGCTCCCGGAAAAGCAGGTCGTAGTCGGAGTCGGAGATCTCGGGGGCAGCGTCGGCGTAATAGCGCTGGTTGTGATGACGGATGGCCTCGACCAGTTCTGCGACGCGATCGCTGGCGCTGGGCCCGTCGGCGGCGTGTCTCTCCGCTCCCGCTGTCACCTGCCCGATTGTGCCACCTGCCGGGTGGTGCTGCGCTGTCGGCGTGCTATGTGCATGTAGTGTTGCGTATATTGCGCATAGCTACTAGCGTGATTGTGTGGTCAAGCCGACGAACGTGCTGTTGGATCCCACTTTGCGGGCCACCGCCAAACGCAGGGCCGGTGATCGTGGCCTCAGCGTCTCGGCCTATATCCGTGAGCTGATTCGCGCTGACGACGCGGCAGCTAGTGCCACCGCTGGCGAAATAACTCCACTGATCGGCTTGCTTGGTGCCGGCGCCGAACCCTCCGACATCGCACGCCACAAACACGAGATGGTTCGCCAGGCGTTCAGCGAGAACCTCGACCGCAAGCACCCAACCGGAACCACCTCAGCGTGAGCCGCGTCTTCGTGGACACCAGTGCGTGGTACGCGCTGGCTGCACCCGACGACATCTCCCATGATCTCGCCGTGCGTTTGCTAGGTGAGCACCAGGGACGGTTGGCCACCACCGACCACGTTCTCGTGGAGACCTGGGCGGTTGCCCGCAACCGGCGAAATCGCGCCGCCGCCGACAAGCTCGTGGCCACCATCGTTGACCGCAGCGTCGCCGAAGTCCTCACCGCAACCCCCCAGGACATCGTGACCGCCCTGAGCATCGCAGAGACATTCGCCGACCAGGACTTCTCGATGATCGACCGCACAAGCTGGGCCGTCATGGAGCGCTGTGGCATCACCGAGGCTGTGGCCTTCGACATCGACTTCGCCGTTTACCGCTACGGCCCACACTTCCAGCAAGCCTTCACAATCCACCGCTAGGCGCACCTGACGTGCGGGGTTAGTTGTTGAGGGTGAAGGTGAACTCGTCGGCGGCTGGTGATGCCCTGCTTCCGGCCGGCGAGGGTCCGTGTCCGGCAGGCGATGCTCCTTGGCTCCTTCGGGGTGGTTCCAGTTGGTAGGTGCTGTTGGGGTGTTGGGTGGTGGTGTGGTTGTGTTTGTGGGTTTTGTTGTGGCAGGTGGGGCACAGGAGTGCGAGGTTTGTGATGTCGGTGGGTTCGCTGTGTTCTCACTATTGGTTGTGGTGGGTGTGGCAGGTGGTGGCTTTGTGTCCGCAGCCGGTGCAGTGTTTGTCTTGGGCGTATAAGGCGAGTTTTTGGGCTTGGGTGGCTGTTCTTTGTTTGGTGCTGAGGTAGAGGGGTTGGTCGTCGGTGTCGAAGATGGTGGGTAGCGCTGCGGCGTCACTGGCGATGCGCTGCAGGGTGTTGGTGTCGATGGGGGTGCCGTCGATCAGTCCTGCGTTTGGGGTCGGTTGGTGATGGCGTCGTAGTGGGCGGTGACGATCAGCGTGGTCGCCTGCGCTACGGGCTCGCTGCTGGCAGGTTCAGACTTTCCGGGTTTGGCGGGTTTTTGGGTGATCAACGTTACGAGGGCGTCGGCGGTGCGTTGGTGGTGGGTGCGGTCGTTTCTGGTTTTGGTGTCTTCTCGGAACATGCGATCGCCCAAGTCGTCGAGGGCGGTTTTGACTCGCTCCCCGGCGACACGGTCCAGCTCCGCGTGCAGCACGATCATGTCGTTGTCGCCGTCGAGCACTGATGCCCGGCGACGCCGGCGTTGTTGTTCGTGGCGGCTGAGACCATCAGCTGTGGCTCGTTGTTCTTCGAGGCGGGCGACGGTTTTTTTGAACAGGTCCAAGTCCTCTGTGATCGCCAAACCGATGAGCTCAAGTTCTTGGTCTTCGTCCATAGGGGCTCTTTGGTGGGATTCGCCGACTACTTGGGCGTGGTCGATGGTGATCCACCCGTCCTTTGAAGCCTCCAGCGTGTAGGGCAGGTCTTTGAGGATTGACGCGGTTTTGGCTTGACGGCGGGCCTTGTGACGGCCCACCCCAAACTGCCGGCACAACTCCACAACAGCGTCCTCGCCTTCGAGGTCACCGAACCGGCCCAACAACACAGTGAGCAAACCGTCGAGCTTTCGACGAGTCGAGTCGACTTGCAAGATCAGCTTCGCTACCTCTGCTGAATCCAACTCCATCGGATCAACATCAACCAGCCCGCCCAACCCGACATCCGCCGACGCAGCGCCAAGCTGCTCAGCAGTCTGAGGTTCGGTGTTGTCCCTGGTGAGGAGCCCTAAATCCATGCCATGTAGTCTACCGACCCCAGTAACAATATCAACCGAAAAAGGCTGGACAGACCAGAGAAATACTAGAACATATCTAAAACTTTCAGCCTTTATCTCAATATCTGGAACAACCAGGTAAACCGGCTACGGAAGGGCGAGGACGCGCCTACCCACAGCCCCCAGATCGCTTGTTCGCGAAGCTGGCAGGGCGGGTCTAGTTGTTGAGGGTGAAGGTGAACTCGTCGCTGGCGGTGCCGCCTTCGGAGTCGGTGGCGGTGATCTTGACTGTGAGGGTTTGCGATGCGGCGTGGCCGCCCTCCAGCGTGAGCACCGACCCGTCCCAGGAGCCGCTCAGCTTGTTACGGGCGATCTCGTTGAGCAGGCCAGTCTTGGTTTGACCGGTGCGCTGGTTGGTGGTGGTCACCTCCACGGTAAACGTCAACCCGTCGCCGCTGAAGTGATCGGCCATGTCCAGCTCGTGAGTCTGATCGTCGGACAACGTCAGGTCCTCGAACCCCTCAATCAGCGTCACCGGATTGTGATCAGGATCAGCCGGCGGAGGATCAGCAGGTGGGTTGGGGTCTGCTGGGGGAGGATCAGCAGGTGGCGGGTCGTCTGCTGGTGGGTTGGGGTCACCCGGCGGGGTGAGGTCCGGAGCGGGGACTTCGTCGACCAGCGAAAGCGTGAAGGAATCGCTTGCTGTGGTCCCGTCAGGTCCTGCGATGCGGCGTGGCCGCCGCTAAGCATCAGCACCGACATTGCGTCGTTCCACCCGCCCCGGACTTTGTTGCGGGCGACCTCGTTGAGTGCGCCGGTCTTGGATTGACCTGTGCGCTGGTTGGTAGTCGTCACCTCCACGGTGTAGAGGAGGTCGTCGCCGCTGAAGTAGTCGGCCATGTCAAGAGCGACCGTTGAGCCATTAGCGATGGAAGCATCGTTGAACAACCCGATCAGCGTCGGCGGATCAACCGACGGCTGATCCGCGGGTGGGTCCGCGGGCGGCGCCGGATCGGACTGTGCGCTGGCTTGGCCGAAGGCTTGTGCTTGTGCGCCGGCTTGAGCTGGCGTGCTCTCGACCACTGCCAGTGACCAAGCGCTCTCGCCGACGGAGTTCTGGGCGCGCACCTGCACCGCATACATCGTGCCGCCGCTCAAGCCGGTGACCTCGAGCGTCGTCGCGGTGTCGAGCGTCCCACTGTTGCTGGTGTCGTCGTTGGCGTCGGCGGCGTGGTCGGTCCAGTCGCCGTTCGGCAGGGCCCGGTAGCGCACGTCGTAGTCGGTGACCGCATTGCCGTGGTCGGCGGGCGCTTGCCAGTTCACGGTGAGCTTGGCGTTGCCGGAGTCAATTGAGGTGATCACCGGGCTGTCGGGCACCGCTTGCGTTGTGGCCGATGTCACTTCGGACCATTCCCCATCGCAGACTGAGTTCACAGCGCGCACGCGAGCCTCGTAGGTGGTGCCGCTGGCATCCAACGACGAGATCACCGCGCAGCGTCCGAGATTTGCGCCGCAGGCTGGTGCGGCGCCCATAGAGATCACGCCGTCGTGCGAGGCGGAAGTCCAGGATTCGGTGCCCTGCTGGCGGTACTGCACGTCATAGCGGCTGACTGAAGCCCCGTTGACCGCCGGCCGCTCCCACTGAACGACCACCTGCGCGCCCTGCCCCATGGCGCCCATGCCCATGGTGCCGGGCGGGCCCAGCGTGGTCGCCGACGTCACATCGGACCAGGGTCCTATCCATTAATCTGGGTCCGTCGAGGAAATTGGCTCGTTGCGCATCCTCGCCTGGAACTCGTACGTTGCGCTGTCGTCCAGGCCGGAGACCGTACGGTAATTGAACCGACTATTGACCACGGCGTCTTTCCACGACGTCTCTCCGGACTTTCGGTATCGCATGTCGTACCGAGTGACTTGAGTGTGGGAGAGATCGGGATCGCCTTGGAAGTGCCAGAAGGTCGGCTGCGTCCAGCGTACCTTGAGCTTGCCGCGCTCCGTCGAGTAGGTGCGCCATGCTGACCAAACCAGATAGTGGGCTTGTCGTACTGCGGCGTCGGCGCGCTCACTACGACAGTCCATGGTCCCTCGGCACCTCCCTCGCAGGGGGCGTGGTCGTAGGTGACGGAGCGCACCTTGATCTCGTACTCGGTGCTGTCGTCCAGGCCGGTGACATCCACACTTGTCGGCACCTCGATATTGCCCCTAAAGTCGTAGATGTTGACGGGTTGGTCTGTCCAGTCCGTAATCGAGCCACCCTTGTACTGCACCTCAAAGGTGACACAAGGCTTGGGATTCCGGTTGATCCAGGCCACCCCGATCGACCCGCGCCCGCCCAGACCGTCCCTTTGTTTATGTCGGGAGTAGGGAATCAGGCCGGCCTTTTTCAGCGCGTAGCGGGTCCTCCCGTACGCGACGTCGGACCACTGGCCGGCGACACCGGCGGTGTTCACGGAGCGCGCTCGCAGCTGATAGGTCGTGCCGTCTTCCAGACCGGTTAGCGTCGTCGAGAACCAGGTGCCGTTGTATGAGACCCCGTTGCTCGAGTCTGTCCAGTCCGTAATCGAGCCGCCCTTGTACTGCACTTCATGGCCGGTGTTGGCGTCAGTGTTCGTCGGTTTGTCCCAGCTCAAGTAGATCTGCCCGTGCTGTAGGCGGGTCTGACCGACCTCCAACACTGGCTTGCCTGGCGTCGCCACCCCGGGCAGGGTCAAGGACTTGACGTCGGACCACGGGCCGTAACCGGCGGAGTTCTGTGCTCGCAGCCGTCCTTCGTAGGTGGTGCCGGGGGTCAGGCCGGTGATCTTCGTGTTCCACAGGCCGCCAGGCGTTGTACTGAAGTTGCTGCTGGGCCAGTCGGTCCAGTCCTGATCGGAGCTGGCCTTGTACTGCAACTGGTAGCCGGTGATCGCAGAACCGCCGGACCCGGGCGCATACCAGGTTGCGAACATTTTCCCAGCCTGGCCAGACACCGTGAGGGACAAGCTGGGCTTGCCCGGCACCGACTGCGCCGTTGCCACGCCTGGGCTCAGCAGCGCTGCCGGAAGAGCAACCGCCAGCAGCGCCGCAAGAGCTAGGTGTACTCGGCCGGGATGTTGGTGATGGTTTGACGTGATGAGGATCTTCTGAGTGATGTGGGGATTGCTGTCTCCACTCACCAAGAGGTCCTCATGTCTTACCGTAACGCTGGACTCACGCCGTTCGCCCGTTGGTTGATTGTTGAACGCGTCCAAGCAGGCCAGCCCGTCGCTCATGTCGCGAAGGCAATGGGTGTTTCGCGCCAGTGCGCTCATCGCTGGATCAACCGATTCAACGAGGCCGGCGACGAAGGCCTCGAGGACCGTTCTTGGCGACCGCATCGGTGCCCCAACCAGACTCCCCCTGACGTCGAGGAGAAGGTGCTTGCCGCTCGACGCGAGCACCGGACCGGCCCCGATCAGCTCACCTACGAAGTCGGGGTGCCGGCGCGAACCATCAGCCGGATCTTGCGACGCAACGGAGTCCCACGGTTGCACGACTGCGACCCAATGACCGGCGAGGTGATCCGGGTCTCGAAGACAACCACGATCCGCTACGAACGCGACCGGCCCGGCGAACTCGTCCATATGGACCTCAAGAAGCTCGGCCGGATCCCACCCGGTGGTGGCTGGAAAGCCCACGGCCGACAGATGGGCTCAACAAGCGAACGCAAGAAGACCAAGATCGGCTACGACTACATCCACTCGATCGTCGATGACCACAGCCGCCTCGCGTACTCCGAGATCCACGACGACGAAAAGGGCGAGACCTGCGCCGAGTTCTTCGAGCGCGCCATCGAGTTCTTCGCCAGCCACGGCATCACGATCGAGCAGGTGATGACCGACAACCACTGGAGCTACAAGCACACCACCCGCCTGGGCGAGCTCATCGACAGCATCGGCACAACCCACAAATTCATCCGACCCCACTGCCCCTGGCAGAACGGCAAAGTCGAACGCTTCAACCGCACCCTCCAAACCGAATGGGCCTACCGGCAAGTCATCGAAACCAACGACACCCGCTCAGCAGCCTTGCCAGACTTCCTCCACCGCTACAACCACCACCGACCGCACCACACCCTCAGAGGACACCCACCCATCAGCCGACTGTCACCAACCTAATAGCCGAATACAACTAGGCGGAGGGAGCGTCTACCCCCCCCCCCCCCCCTCGACAGGGCCGCGCCCATCAAGCAGAGCGCGCCACCGCCCTGAGGGGTGACCCGTCGCCGGTTCAGAATCCTGAGCACGATACGCCCTCCTTCAATGGGCCCGTAGCAACCGGCCCATGGTACCAAACTCCCGCCAATGTCAATCAACATCAACCAGGCCAGACAGCCTGCCGGGTGAGAAGATAACCCAATGAGAGCAGTGCGCTGTGTGGATGGTCGGCCGTCGGTGGTGGAGGTAGCCGCTCCTCAGGGCGAGGGAGTGCGGATCAAAACCGCCTCGGCCGGGGTGTGCGGCTCCGACCTTCACATGCTGGAACTCGGGATGCTGAACACCTACACCGTGGGCCACGAGTTCGCCGGTTGGCTTGACGACGGCCGCCCGGTAGCAGTGGAACCCATCAGAGGCTGCGGCACCTGCGAGCTGTGCCGAGCCGGCGACTACAACCGCTGTCCGGGAACCCTGGAACAAGTGGCAGGCATCTCCCGCGACGGAGGCATGGCCGACGAGGTGCTGATATGGCCGGAGGCAGTCGTCCCGCTGCCTTCCGGGGTAAATCCCCGAGACGCCTGCCTGGTCGAGCCCCTCGGTATAGCAGTCCACGGCTTCCGCATGGTCGGTCTGAGGGGCGACATGAGGGTGGCCGTCATCGGTGGCGGCACCATAGGCCTGACCGCCCTAGCCGTGGCCCGCCTGGCGGGGTGCGAAACCGCCATCTTGGCCCGCCACCCCGCCCAGAATGAGGCCGCAGAGCGCCTCGGGGCTGTCACGATTACCGAGCAGCCCTACGACATTGTGGTGGAGGCCGCCGGCTCCACCTCGGCCCTGGCCGACGCCGCCAAAAGGTGCCGACCCGGAGGCAAGATCGTGGTACTCGGCACCTACTGGGAGGGAATGGAGCTACCCGGTATGGATCTAAGCATGAAGGAGATCACCGTGGTGCCGTCCTCCATGTATGGGCGATTCGGCCCGACCCGGGACCTCGATGTTGCTGCTGCTGCGCTCGCCCAACTTCCCGAACTACCCGAAGCGGTCATCACCCACCGTTTTCCGCTCGACGCCGCCGCCGAAGCTTTTGCCACTGCGGCCAACCGCTCGGCAGGCGCCATCAAGGTCGTCCTGGAGCCCTGACCCGGACAACCACCCGAAGTCAACCAGCTGCACTCAACCGCGCCGTATCACTGAGGCGCAGGAGTCACAACCCAGTCGCGCCGCACAACCCAGGCGCAGGAGTCGGGTCAGGCCGTCAGGTGCAGGGCTGAGTGGGGGCCACGGCGGGGAGGCGGCCGGCCCGCATCGAGGTGACCGACGTGCCGTCGGTCTCGAAGATCACCCGGTAGTCGATGTCAGACTCGTCCACCGGGACGTACTGGATGGAGTTACCGCTGCCGTCGGCGTAGGGGATAACCACCAGCCGAGCACCGAACAGCTCGTGGAGCTGGGCCTCTGTGCTGCCTACGCTGGCTCCCGAACGGGTGGTGATGCTGGGGTTGTTGATGTCCACCCGCTCGATGGTGGAGTTGTACACCGTGACGACCACCCCCGTCGGCCCGTTGGCCGGGGCGAGCAGGTAGCACCGGGGGGTGCCCTCCTCTTCGCCACCGGTCCACGCCGCGTTCACTGCAGTAGCCGCCTCGTCGGGGGTCATGCCGAAGTACATGTCGCCCAGTCCCACCGTGCTGAGCTTGGTTGCGTTACCGAAAGCGGGTTGCGACGTATCAACTGGCTCGGGCACGTCGGGTGGATCACCTGTCGGCACCACTATCGGGGTTGGGGTCTCCTCGGGAGCTTCGGTGGGCTCCTCGGTCGGGGTTGGGGTCTCCTCGGGAGTTTCGGTGGGCTCCTCGGTCGGCGTATCCGCGGGAACCGGGGTGGAAACATCGATCGGCGTTTCGGTTGGGGTCGGGGTCGGTTCTGTCTCGGTCGTGGAATCGTCGTCGTTCCCGCAAGCAGCGAGAAGGAGAGCGACGGCGGCGATCAGAGCGATGATGAAGCGCATGTCGCTAGCGTAGTAGCCGGAGCGACCACAAGTAAGTAGGCCGCCTGGGACTCGAACCCAGCACCTTGAGATTAAAAGTCTCCTGCTCTACCTGATGAGCTAGCGGCCCGCCGTCACTGTATCGCCCAACCCCTCCGGGATGGCCGGTAATATCGCCCGGTGACCTCCGGGGAACCACTCAGCTCCACCAAGCCCTTGGGAGCCGATGAGGCGCTCCTCGACGACGTGGACAGCGAGCTGATCGACGTGGAAGCGGTACTGGGCGACCTGGACGACCTAGAGCGGCTGGGCCTGCGGGTTCAAACTGCAGTGGCCGATGGGAGCATCGCCCACCGCCCAGTCCTCCAGCGTTGCTCAGAGCACATCTGACTCGGGCACCTCAACTTCACCGGTGTCGAGTGGCTCGATCCTGTTTCCCGGCGTCAGGGTGCCGTTGTCCACCGTCACCCATCGGCCGCTCATGTTGCCGATCCGCCCCGCCGGACACCGCAGATGGGCTTCCAGCGAGTACATCACCCCTCCGTGGGTGACGACAGCGGCGCGCTGATCGCCCACCAGGTCGGCCAGCTTGACGAGACCGGCCAAGGTCCGGGCCAGCAGCGCCTCATCCGACTCCCAGCCCGGCGGGCGCCGACCATCCTTCAGGAAGCCAGGGAATTGGGCTTCGATCTGTTCGCGGGTTAGGCCGGAGAACTCCCGCACATCCCGCTCGATCAGCTCGGGCACCAGTATGGGGGAACCGCAGCCCCACTCCTCGGCGATGATCTCCGCGCTGGTGACCGCCCGTTGCAGGGTGGAGGTGGCCACCATGTCGAGGGGTTCGAGCCGGGCCGCGGCGGTAGCGGCCTGCCTGTGGCCTAGCTCGGATAGCGGGGGATCCGCCTGGCCCTGCCACCGTCGAGCCGCATTCCAGATCGATTGTCCGTGCCGGAGCAGAAGCAGGTGAGCCACGTACCCCACGGTATCGGTGGCTGGGCCAAGTCGAGAATCACCGGGAATGGCCAAGTGCAGGCAAACCGCCGTCGTCAAGGCAACCCTCCCCATGTTCCGGGCCGTGGCCGTGACCGGGGATTCCCGTACACTTTGGCCCATGGCCACGCTGCGCCTGTTTGCACACGTCAGGGAAGCAGCCGGGACCGGACGCGACGAGGTGCCGGGAGCGACCGTCGATCAGGTGCTGGCCGCCGCCGTTGAACGCTACGGCTCGGCGTTCGATGAACTGCTGCCGGTGTGTCGCATCTGGCTGAACGGCGAACCGGTCGTCGGAAGCGAGGCCGTGGCCTCCGGCGACGAGGTCGCCGTGCTGCCCCCCGTGTCCGGGGGGTAGCCTTTTTTGGCCATGTTTTGTTCCAAGTCGTGTCATTGGACACGGGTTGCCCGCTGCGGAATCCATACGGAGCTGCGATGACCATCGATGTCGCGGTGCTCTCTTTGCACACCTCACCTTTGTCCCAGCCGGGCGTGGGCGACAGCGGCGGCATGAACGTGTACGTGCGGGAGATGGCTGCGGCGCTGGCCCACGGGGGAAGCGAGTGCCGTGTTTACGTGCGCCGCGGGCAAGACGGCCAACCCGACGAGGTACCCGTCGAACCCGGCGTGACCGTGGTCCACATTGATGCCGGGCCCCCGGATCTGGCCAAGGAGGAACTTTCCGGCGTGGTGGATGAGTTTGCTGCCGGAGTTCTGGCCGATTTTCACCGCCGGGGATGCCCCGATGTGATTCACGCCAACTACTGGCTTTCGGGGGTTGCCGCCCACCGGGTCAAGCACGCCGTCGAGGTGCCGCTGGCCGTTACCTTCCACACCCTCGCTCGGGTGAAGTCGGCCACCGGCGACCCGGAGTCCGAACAGAGGGCCCGGGCCGAGCTCGATGTGATCGGCTGCTCTGACGCCATCATCGCCTCCTGTCGGCCCGAGGCTCAGCAGCTTCGGAGCCTCTACGACGCTCCTGCCGAGAGGATCGAGTTGGCCCCGCCAGGGGTGGAGCACGCCCTGTTCTCCCCCGGCGACCGGGAGGGGGCTCGACGCGCTCTCGGTTTGGGCGACGGGCCGGTGCTGCTGTTCGTGGGCCGGATCCAACCCCTGAAGCGGCCCTTGGTGGCCGTGGAGACGCTGGCCTGCCTCAACCGCTCGGACGCCCGCCTGCTGGTGGTAGGAGGGCCCAGCGGCCCCGAGGGAGCCGATGAACTCGAGAGATTGCGGAATCGCATTCGGGCGCTGGGAGTGCAGGATCAGGTGACCCTGGTTCCTCCCCGGCCCCACCATCTGCTCTCCACCTACTACCGGGCCGCCGACGTTGTGCTGGCTCCGAGCCGCAGCGAATCGTTCGGTTTGGTGGCGTTGGAAGCGGCTGCGTGCGGAACCCCGGTGGTGGCTGCGCCGGTAGGTGGCCTGCGCTCGGTAGTGGATCAGGGCCGCACCGGTTTGCTGGTGAAAGAGGCGACTCCCGAGGCGTTCGCAGGCCAGGCCGCCAGGGTCATTGAGAACCCGCTGTTCGCTGCCGAGATGGCCATGAACGCCGCCGAGCGGGGGCTGTCCTACTCGTGGACGGCCATGGCTCAGTCTCTGCGGGCTGCCTACCAGAAGATCCTGAACCGGGTTCCCGTCGACTGCACATGAAGGGGCGGGACGGCGAGGGCGGCGACCGCTCGCTGCTGCCACGCGACGAGCTGCTGGCGCTGGAATCGAAAATCGACGCCTGGCTGGACGACCAGCTTCACACCAATCCAACCGTGCTGACCATCGACCGGGGCGAGCCCGGGCAGCGGCGGTGGTACGTGCGGATGAAGGGGGAGGAGAAAGCGGTTTCCACCGTCTGGTTCACGCTGGGCCAGCGCCAGTTGCACTGTGAGTGCCACTTCATGCCCGCTCCCGAGGAAAACGAGGGCCGGCTCTACGAATACCTGTTGCGCCGCAACCGGGAGCTGACCGGGCTGCGTTTTGCCATCGGAATCGAGGATGCTGTGTTCCTGGTAGCCGAGCTACCGGTTCATGCGGTGACCGAAGCGGAGATCGATCGGCTGCTGGGGTCGTTCTACGCCTATGGGGAGAGATGGTTTCGCGCGTGCATGAGGATCGGCTACGCCACCCGGTTCAAGGGCTAGCTGGGCCACAGCCGGTGGAACATACGACAACAATCTTCATATCAGATATTTTCATGTCATACAGATTGATTTAGATTATTCCCCAATGTAGCGTGCCCCACGCCAAATCATGCTGACCGGTGGGCACGATCGGGGAAGACGGCCCACCGGTCAGGGTTTTCCCGGTTTTGGCGTTGCCAGTTTGCTATAGCAGTGAGGTGGCATTTCGACTTCAACTCATCGGTGGGGGCAGGATGGGCGAGGCCCTGCTGGGCGGCCTGTTGGCCGGCGGGTGGGCCCAGTCCGACGAGTTGGCCGTGGTCGAGAAGATCCTGGAGAGGCGAGCGGAGCTGGCCCAGAAGTTCCCTGGAGTGATGATCGCCGAGCACCCGGTGGAGCAGGCCGACGCCGTGCTGGCAGTCAAACCCGGAGACGCCGCCGATGCCGGTGACCGCCTCCGCCAGGTTGGGGTCACCCGGCTCCTCAGCATCGCGGCGGGCATTACCACCTCGGCGATCGAGAGCACCCTCGACGAGGGGGCCCGGGTGATCCGGGCCATGCCCAACACCCCAGCTCTCGTGGGAGCAGGAGCGGCGGCCATCGCCGCAGGGCGCAACGCCGATGACGACGATCTGGTGTGGGCCACCGGCATCCTCGAAGCGGTGGGCACGGTTGTGGTGTGCGAGGAGTCGATGCTGGATGCCGTTACCGGATTGTCTGGTTCCGGCCCGGCCTACGTGTTTTGGCTGGCCGAGACGCTCATGGCCGCCGGGCAGCGGGTGGGTCTTGCCCCCGAGGTAGCCGATGCCCTCACCCGCCAGACCCTGCTGGGCGCAGCCCGGCTATTGGCCGAATCGGGTGAGCTTCCCGCCGACCTGAGGGCTGCGGTTACCTCTCCGGGCGGTACCACCGCTCGAGGGATAGCCGAGTTGGAGGCCCGCGATGCGGCAGCGGCGTTTGTTGCCGCCGTGCAGGCCGCAACCGAACGAAGCCGCGAGCTGGGCAGTTCTTGACCCTGGTTTCGGTCGTGGTGGGGGCGGCGGTTTGGACCTCGAATCACGGCTCTTGAGGCCTAGCTTTGACCGGTTGGCGGAGCGGGGTGGCACCCGCCCAACATCTCGGCGTAAGGTGAGCGACACACAGCGGAGTTGGGGGTGTGAACGCATGGCTAAGCCCGAAAGGCGGGAGCGACTGATGACGGTTGCCGAGGTCGCCGCATTGATGAGGGTTTCGACGATGACGGTGTATCGGCTGATAAAGGCCAACGATTTGCCGGCCGTCCGGATCGGTAAGTCGTACCGATTGCACGAGGGTGACGTGGACCGCTATCTGGCCAGTCGATACACCCAGGCAGGCTGACATCCCCTGACGTGGGCTCCTGCCCATCCGGGGCGATGACTTTGCGGTACGACACCGTCTCGTTCCTGTCCGAGGTTGAGCGTGGTGTGCCGGGGCGATGACTTTGCGGTACGACACCGTCTCGTTCCTGTCCGATTACGGCCTGGGTGATGAGTTCGTCGGGGTGGTGAAGTCGGTGATTCGCTCCATTACCCCCGAGGTAGCGGTGGTGGACATCACCCACGACATCGCCCCCCACGACATCAGAGCCGGGGGCTTGGCCCTGGCTCGCAGCGCCCAGTACCTGGTACCCGGCGTGGTCCTAGCCGTGGTCGATCCCGGTGTGGGCAGCAGCCGAAGAGCGGTCGCCGTGGAGGTGGGCGACGGAGAGTCACTGCTGGTCGGCCCCGACAACGGCCTGCTGGCCCCGGCGGTGGCCATGGTGGGCGGTGCCACCCGTGCGGTCGAGCTGACCGCCGGGAAATACCACCTTGATGCCCCCGGCCCCACGTTCGCGGGGCGCGACGTGTTCGCTCCGGTTGCCGCTCACCTGTGCCGGGGGACAGAACTCGAGGAGGTGGGAACCCCCATCCCGGTTGAATCCCTCACGCCGGGAATGGTGCCGGTGAGCCGGAGCGAAGGCTCCCGCATCCATGCAGAGGTGTTGTGGATCGACCGGTTCGGGAACTTGCAGCTCAACGTGGACCCGGCAGATATAGAGCAGATGGGCGACGTTTTGCGGCTGATCGTGAACGGAGTGGGCCGCAACGCTCGCCGGGCCGGTTGCTTCAGTGACCTCGGCAGTGACGGTCCCGGACTCTTGGTAGACTCCTACGGGTTGGTGGCCGTAGCCGTCAACCGGGGCTCAGCCTCATTGGAGCTGGGCTGCGGGGAGGGAGACCCCATCACCATCGAACCCGGCGGCCCCGATGAGGCCACCCCCGTTGGGCTGGAATCCCCGGTGAGGCTGCGAGCCGAACCGTAACAGCAACCCGGCGGCGGAAAACCCCGTTGGCAAAGAACAAGAGCGATGGGAGCATCGGCATGAGACCAGGAACGACAATCGCAGTAGCCGTCCTGTTGCTGGCCATCCTTCTGGCCGCGGTCATCCAGCTTTTCGTGCTGGCCCGCTGATCGGTTGGCAGCCATGCCGGTTGAGGAGGTTCTCTATCCGGTGAACTTGCGGGTTGCCGGCCATCGGTGCCTGGTGGTTGGAGGAGGACCGGTGGCCTTGGCCAAAGCCGACGGCCTGCTGGAAGCCGGAGCGGAGGTGGATGTCATCGCCCCCGAGGTGATCCCCGAGCTGGCCGATCGGGCCGGGGTAACCGTGCATCAACGCCCCTACCGTCCCGGTGACACCGAGCAATACCGCTTGGTGGTGGCCGCGACCGGTTGCGAAGAGGTCAACGCCCAGGTGTTCCACGACGGCGAAGCCGCGGGAGTTTGGGTGAACAGCGCCGACGACCCCGAGCACTGCTCGTTCACCCTTCCCAGCAAGCTGCGCCGGGGTCCGCTCATGGTCACTTGCTCCACCGGGGGTCACAGCCCGGCGCTGTCACGCTGGCTCCGCCGTCGCCTGGAAGACGAGATCGGACCCGAGTACGAAACCCTGTTGGGCCTGCTCAGCGAGGCCCGAAACCGGATAAGGGCGGCAGGGATGCACACCGAGGGGCTGGCTTGGCAAGATGTACTGGATTCGGGGATGCTGGAGTTGATTCGCTCCGGCGAAACAGGGCGAGCGCAAGCAATGATCGACCGCATGGTTGACACCACCCTGATGTAGGCACAACCACACCGAGCACACGCAATGATCGACTATTCAACCCGAAGGCCAAGGTAGGAGCAGGCAGTGTCAGTACTGGCCATAGGTCTCAGCCATCGCACGGCAACACTCGGCCTGTTGGAGCAGATGACCATTGACGAGCCCGACCGGCCCAAGGCGCTCGCCGATCTCATCAGCCGGGAGCACGTTTCCGAGGCGGTGGTGCTGTCCACCTGCAACCGCACCGAGGTCTACGCCTTTGCCGAGACCTTCCACGGAGCATTCCAGAACCTGAGGGACTTCCTGTCGGAGTCTTCCCACCTCGCTCCCGAGCAGTTCAACGACTCCCTCTACACCTATTACGAAGCCGACGCGGTGTCGCATCTCTTCTCGGTGGCCTGCGGCTTGGATTCCGCTGTGTTGGGCGAACACGAGATTCAGGGGCAGGTGAGGGAAGCGTGGGAGGCGGCCCGGTTGGAGGGCACCTGCGGTACCACCCTCAACGCCCTTTTCCGCCACGCCGTGGAGGTGGGCAAGCGGGCCCGTACGGAGACCGGCATCTCCCACCACATCACCTCGGTTTCCCAGGCGGCTGTGGCCTTGGCCACCGAAAGGTTGGACGGGCTGGCCGGCCGCAATCTGATGGTCCTCGGGGCCGGCGACATGGGCGAGGGGATGGCGGGTGGCCTCACGAGAAGCGGCGTGGCTGAGGTGATAGTGGCCAATCGCACCACCGACCGAGCCTCCGAGCTGGCCCAAAGGGTGGGTGGCCGGGCCGTCGGTCTCGACGAGATGGCCGCCGAGCTGACTTCGGTAGATGTGTTGTTGACCTCCACCGGGGCCTCCTCGCTGATGCTGGAGCACGGTGACGTGGCTGAGGTCATGGCCCGGCGCCAACGGCGCCCGCTGTTGATTGTGGACGTGGCGGTGCCCCGCGACGTTGACCCTGCTGCCGGCGACCTCGAAGGGGTGACGCTGCTGGACATGGACGACCTCCGGGCGTTCGCCGACCGGGGACTGCGAGAGCGCCAGGCTGAGCTGGATCGGGTGCGGGGCATCATCAGCCACGAGGTGGACCGCTACCTCGACTACAGCTCGGCCCGGGAAGCAGCCCCGCTGATCGCCGCGTTTCGCACCCGAGCCGAGGTGTTGCGCCAGGAGGAGATGGATCGTCACAGCGCCGGACTGTCTCCGGCCGAGCGGGAAGCGGTGGAGGCTGCCACCCGAGGGCTGGTGGGCAAGCTGCTGCACGAGCCCACCGTCAGGCTGAAAGACGCCTCGGGGTCGCCACGGGGCGACCGTCTGGCTGAAGCACTCCGGGACCTGTTCGATCTCTAGTCCTGCCGGCCTCACGCTGCGGGCTGCCACCCGAGGCAGCGCCTTGGCCCGGTGGCAGACAGCTCACATTGCCGACTTGCTGGCCGATGCTTGCGTAGTTGAACCGTTGGTGGTGACCACCGCCGGCGATCTTCGGGCAACTGAGCCAATCTCGGCCATCGGGGGCAAGGGCGTGTTTGTGAAAGAGGTGCAGGCAGCGGTGCTCGACGGCAGGGCTGATTTGGCCGTCCACTCGGCCAAGGACCTACCCGCTGCCACCCCGCCCGGGCTGGTGCTGGCAGCGGTGCCCCGCCGGGCTGATCCCCGGGACGCGCTGGTGGGCAGCCGGCTGGGCGACTTAACGGAGAACGCGGTGGTGGCCACCGGCTCGGCCCGCCGCCGGGTGCAGCTTCGCCGGGTCCGTCCCGATCTGCGCTTCGAGGAGCTGCGGGGCAACATCGGCACCCGGCTGGCCAAGGCAACCGACTACGACGCGGTGATTATGGCCAAGGCGGCTCTGGATCGGCTGGGCGAGCACCCGCCGGTGGTGGATGTGCTGGGCTGCGAGGTGATGATCCCCCAGGTTGGGCAGGGAGCGTTGGCGGTGGAGTGCCGGGAGGACGACGAGCGGGTCCTCCCCCTGCTGGCCGCCATCGAGGATCCGGTGGCCCGCCGGGAGGTGGACGCCGAGCGGGCTTTTCTGACCACGCTGGGAGGGGATTGCACCCTGCCGGCGGGAGCCCACGCCCACGGCGGCGAAGGGATGCTGACGATGACGGCGGTGTTGGCCGACGGGCCCGACGGGCGCTGCCACACCGCCGAGGCCGAGGGCGACGACGGCGTGAGCCTGGGAGAACACCTGGCTGAGAGCCTGCTCGACATGATGTCCCGATGACGGTGTATCTGGTGGGGGCCGGGGTTATGGGTAGCCTCCCGTTGAGTTGGCATCCGGTGGTGTCCCGATGACGGTGTATCTGGTGGGGGCCGGGCCGGGTGATCCCGGTCTTTTGACCCTTCGGGGGGCCGAGGTGCTGGCCCGGGCCGATGTGGTGGTCTACGACCGGCTCTCGGCCGCCTCGCTGCTCGATCTGGCCCCTGCGGGAGCGGAGCGCATCTCGGTGGGCAAGCAGCCCGGAGGCCCACGAACCGCCCAGGACGACATCAACGCCCTGCTGGTGGCTCGAGGCCGGGCAGGACGGCAGGTGGTGCGCCTCAAGGGCGGCGACCCCTTCGTGTTCGCCCGGGGTGGCGAGGAAGCAGCCGCCTTGGCCGCCGCCGGCGTTCCCTATGAGGTGGTCCCCGGCATCACCTCGGCAGTGGCCGTCCCCGCGTACGCCGGTATCCCGGTGACCATGAGGTACTCCTCCACCTCGTTCACGGTAGTGACCGGCCACGAGGACGAACTGGCCAAGGGCGGGGGTTCGGTGAATTGGGAAGCGGTGGCCGCACTGGGCGGCACGGTGGTGGTGCTCATGGGAGCGGCCCGCTGCCGGGCCATCTGCGACCGGTTGATGGCCGCGGGAATGCCCGGCGACACCCCAGCGGCCGCTGTTCAGTGGGGCACCCGTCCCACCCAGCGCACCCTGCGGGCCACCCTGTCCGAGCTGGCCGACCTGGGTCCCAAACCGCCCACCACCATCGTCATCGGCGAGGTGGCGTCGGCTGATCTGGCCTGGTTCGAGAACCTGCCCCTGTTCGGACACCGGATCGTGGTCACCCGAGCCCAGCCCCAGGCCGGCATGTTCGCCGAGGAGCTCAGGCGGAGGGGCGCAGACGCCATCGAGCTGCCGGTCATCGAGTTCGCACCGTCGCCTGATCCGGCCCGCCTGTCCCGAGCCGCCGCCGAGGTGGGCCGCTACCAGTGGGTGGTGTTCACCTCGCCCAACGGGGTGGCCCGCTTTTTCGAGGAGCTTCGCGACGCCCGCAGCCTGGCCGGAGTTCAGGTGGCGGCCATCGGGCCGGTCACCGCCGCCGCTCTGGCAGAGCGAAATGTGGTGGCCGACCTGGTGCCCGGACGGTTCATCGCCGAGGCCCTGCTGGAGGCCATGCCGCCCGGCCCCGGCCGGGTGCTCATACCCAGGGCGGAACAAGCCCGAGACGTGCTACCCGAAGGGCTGGCGGCCGCCGGGTGGGACGTGGATGTGGTACCCGCCTATCGCACGGTGGCCTGCACCCCCGAACCCGACGCACAGGCCCGGCTGTCCGACGCCGAGGCCATCACCTTCACCTCGTCGTCCACCGTCTCCAACTTCGTGGACGCCTACGGAACCGACATGGTGCCCGAGGTGGTGGCCACCATCGGGCCGATTACCACAGCCACGGCTCGCAACCTGGGACTCGAGGTGGTGGTTGAGGCCACCGAGCACACCATCGGCGGCCTGACAGCGGCCCTGGAGGACTTCTACGCCCGCTGAGGTCCCTGTACTCGATATCCCGACCACTGGCTGTCTCTCGGCTGAAGGGGGCGGTCGGCTCGAGTTCTAGGATCGCAGGCATGGTCACCAACCGGGGATTGTTCGAGCGGGCGTTGCGGGTCACACCCGGCGGGGTCAACTCGCCGGTCCGCTCCTTCCGGTCGGTGGGCGGCACCCCCTACTTCGTAGACCGTGCCGAAGGGCCCTACGTGTGGGATGTGGAGGGCCGCCGGTACATCGACTACGTGCAGAGCTACGGTCCCGGCATTCTGGGCCACGCCCACCCCGCGGTGACCGACGCCATCGTCAGGGCCGCCGCCGGTGGCACCAGCTACGGAGCGCCCACCGAGCGCGAGGTGCTGATGTCGGAGCTGCTCTGCAATCGGGTACCCGGGTTGGCCTGGACCCGGCTCACCTCCAGCGGCACCGAGGCGGCCATGGCAGCAATCCGCCTGGCTCGGGGGGTGACCGGCCGCAACAAGATCATCAAGTTCGCGGGCTGCTACCACGGCCACAGCGACGCCCTGCTGGCCGCGGGGGGAAGCGGGGTGGCCAACCAGGGGCTGGCCGACTCGGCCGGGGTCACCCCCGGCGCGGTGGCCGACACCGTGGTGGCTCCCTACAACACGGTGCCGGTGGTGGACGACGAGGTGGCCGCTGTGGTGGTGGAGCCTGTGGCGGCCAACATGGGGGTGGTGGCCCCGGTTCCCGGTTTCCTGGAAGGGCTGCGAGCCGCCTGCGACCAGGCCGGGGCCCTGCTGGTGTTCGACGAGGTAATCACCGGATTTCGACTGGCTTCGGGCGGGGCCGCCGAATGGTTCGGAGTTACCCCGGATCTGTGGTGCTTCGGAAAGGTGGTGGGGGGCGGCCTGCCCATCGGCGTGTTCGGCGGTCGGGCGGAGTCGATGGATTTTCTTGCTCCTCTGGGCGGGGTGTACCAGGCCGGAACCCTCTCGGGAAACCCGCTTGCCACCGCAGCGGGCCTGGCCACCCTGGAGCAACTGACCTCCGACGCCTACACAACGCTGGCCGATACTGCGGCCACCCTGGCCGACGGGATGTTTGCCGCTGCCGCAGTGGCCGGTGTGGCCTGCACCGTCCCCAGGGTGGGATCGCTGCTCGGCGTGTTCTTCTGCGAGCAGCCTCCCGCCGATTTCGACCAGGCAAAGGCCGCGGCCGAGAACGGCGTGTATCCCCGGATGTTCCACGCCCTCCTGGAAGCCGGGATTGCGTTTGCTCCCGGCCCCTACGAGGCCCTGTTCCCCAGCCTGGCCCACACCGGCGACCACATCGATCTCACCGTGGAAGCGTTCGCCGCTGCTCTGTCGGAGCTGTGAACAGCGGACTTTCTGAGCTAGGCGGCGCTAAGGGCGAGCCGGGGCGGCCAGAGCGGTGGCTTTTGAGGCGGCCTTGAACAGGTACTCGGCCGGTCCGGGATTCTCCATGTCCATGAGGTTGGCCATTATCCGCAGCGCCCACTCCATGAGCGGGCGGGACATCATGCCCACCCGGGTGAGCTTTCGCAGCAGCGCCGGGTTGCCGATCAGCCGGGCGAACTGGCGGGCCACCTGGAAGTAGGCCCCGTAGTGCCGGTCCAGAAGCTCGGGATACCGCCAGATGGCGCTGCCGTCTCCCGTGGCAACCGCCTCGGCCACCAAGTCGGCGGCCATTTGCCCGGTCTCGTAGGCGTAGTCGATCCCCTCGCCGTTGAACGGGTTGATCGACCCGGCAGCGTCCCCCACCACCAGGTAGTTGGGCCCCGCCTTGGGGCTCACCGATCCGGCCATGGGCAGGCGCCCCCCCACCGGGGCCATCAATGGCTGGTCGGGGTCGATCTCCCAGTAGGCGGGCAGGGTGGCCGCGAACTCCCTCATGAGATGAGATGTGTTCACCGAGGTGTAGTCGCGGAACGTGGACAGGAGCCCCACCCCCACGTTCACGGTGCCGTCGCCCGCGGGGAAGATCCAGCCGTAACCGGGCAGCGAGTTGCCGTTGCGGTCCCGCACGTCCAGGGAGCTCTCGATCCACGGTGTGTCGTGCAGCGGGCTCTCGAAGTAGGTGCGGATGGCCATGCCCTGGGGGTAGGTCCGGTCTCGGGCTGTGCCCAGGGCCCGGCCGAACCGGGAGTTGGCGCCGTCGGCCACCGCCACGTAGCGGGCCCTTATCTCGGTGGTGTTGCCGGTGGCCTTGTCCTTAACCTGGGCTCCGTCGAGCAACCCGTCAACCAGCAGCGGCCTGGTGGCTTCCACGCCCAGGTGAAGTTCGGCCCCGGCTTCCACAGCGTGCTCGGCAACCATCCGGTCGAGGTCCCGTCGCCGGACCACGTAGCCGTAGTCGGGGAACACCGGGTGGGAGGGCCAGCTCAGCTCCATCATCGAGTGGTGAGCGAGCGTTCGCAGGCCGCCGTATCGGTGGTAGCGGGTCAGCTTGTCGCCCAGACCCATGTCGTCCAGCGCCTTGACCGCTCGGGGGGTGAGCCCGTCGCCGCAGGTCTTGTCCCGGGGGAACTGCTTGCGTTCCACTACCACTACGTCGAGGCCGTGCTGGGCCGCCCAGTAGGCGGTGGCCGCTCCTGCAGGACCGCCACCCACCACCAGCAGGTCGCGACGCGGGCTCATCGGCAAATGGAGCGGCCACTCCGGCCGCGTCCGGTGGACCCCAGGGCCCTCAGCCCTCCCCGATTCCGGTCAGCAGGCCGCGCAGTGTGCTGGGGAACACCAGCCCGATCTCAAACTCGTCGGGCACCGCTTCCTCGGCCTCGAACAGCTCTTCGATTTCGGCCAACTCGGCATCGGAGGCTCCGCCCAGTACCCCCCGCTCGAAGTACACCACGGCCAGGATCTCCCGAGCGCTGAGGTCACCGCCGAAGGAAGGCATGCCGTTGGCCGCTCCGAGTGACACGTTCCCGTCGTCCCCGTAGGGGGTGCCGGTGTCTGCCGGCGAACCGTTCACGACCCAGATGACGTGGTCTTCCCAGTCGTTGAACGTGCTGAGCACCTCGCCGTCGCTGATGGCGGGACCAACTCCACCGCCGCCCTCGGCACCGTGACAGCCGGCGCATCCTCCCGAATCGTCGTACACCTCCCGACCCAGGGCGATGATCTCACTGTCCCGCTCCGGCGACTCCAGCGTGCCGGCGAAGATGATGGCCCAGAAGGGGAGGAAGATCAGCACCGGCACAGCCCACAGCGGGATCTTCTTGCGGCCCAGTGCGGCCTGGACCCACGGCTTGATCGGCTCCAGTACCGGCTCTGGTTCCGGCTCCAGGTCGGGCAGCGCGGGCAACGACGGGCCGGTGGAGGCCGCCGGTGTACCGGCCTGCACCACGGCGGGGGCCGCGGTGGTCTCCGACGCAGGTACCGCGGTGTCGGGCTCGTCGTCGGTGGCCGCGCCGAGTGCCTTACGACGATCTCGTGATCGTTGCAGAAGATGCTCGGGTACTTCGGTCAACGTTCCTCCGGTATGGCTACCGCCGGTGATTTGCGGCCGGCATGGCCGCCGACCGGGTGTCAGATTAGGCCCACCCGACGCTAGCGGCCTAACCAGCGCGGGCAGTGGTTTATCTTGAGGTTGATGGCGGTGCCCCAACCAGCGGGCGCAGTGGTTTATCTTGAAGGCGATGGCGGCGACATCGAGCGACGCCGCAGCATGGCCTTGATGTGTAGAACCACGGGGCCGGGCTACTACTATCAGTCCCGACTTGAATCCACGAAGGGAGGGTCGTGGCCGCCAAAAGGCCGATAGACATCGCTGTCACCAGGTTCTACATGGCCCTCGGGGGGACGGTCGTCCTCTACCTGGCCCTGTGGGCCTTCATCGCCGTCCACCAGTACGACGAGGGCGTGGGTGCGCCGTTCTTCAATGTGGCCCTCACCGCTTCCTCGGTGGTGGCCTACCTGGGCATCGCCGCGTTCTTGGAGTACGCCCGCCGTCGCCCGGTGGGGGCGTACTACACGTGGGGGGAGGCCATGCTGGCCGCGGCCGGGGTTTTCTTCCTGCTGTTCTGGATCTACGGCGTGGTGCCCCACCAGTGGCTGGTGTACGCCGACAGCGAGCTCGGCTGGCGCAAGGACCGCTTCATCGAGGGCTACTACGTGGGCAATCAGGGCATCATCAGTTGGGCCCTGCCGTTCGACCTTCCGTACCTGGTGTTGCGCGATGTTGTCGCAGTGGTGATCTATGGTTTGGCTCTGACCGGGAACATCGCTGGATGGGTGGTGTGGCAGAACCGCGGGAAGACCGCTCCGGTCGAGTTGGAGAAGTCCGAGTACGGGCGGCCGATCGTGAGAGAGGGGGCACCGGTCTGATGGCAGGAAGCGACGCCAACCCTCCCATGCCCGAGTTCCGCGACGACTACGTGCTGGTCGAGGTGGACAACGACTACCTCCAGAGTCAGGTCAAGCCCAAGCAGTTCATCCACATCGACCAGTCCGAGTGCATCATGTGCGAGGGCTGCGTGGACATCTGCCCGTGGAAGTGCATCCACATGGTGGCACCCGACGCGGTGGACCTGGCTGTGGGCACCGAGCAGCCCGGCGTTGACCCCAGCGACCACGTGATCTTCACCATCGACGAGGATGCCTGCACCCGGTGCGCGCTGTGTGTGGACCGGTGCCCCACCGGTGTGATCACCTTGGGCAAGCTGGGCGACCCCGGCGGCGACGGCGACCCGCATCAGCGCATGACCAGCTACGGCTACGGCTACGGAATGCGACTGGCCTAGAACAAGAGCCCAGGACAGACAGGAAGCAAGGAGCACAGTGGCGAAACAGCCCAGACCACCGGCAAGCGAACGGGCCAAGCAGGCCGCCAGCGACATGATGAGCGATGTCCAGGGGTCGCAGGCCTGGTCGTCCATCTTCCGCCCCGGCTCCATCTTCCGGAAGGGCTACAGCGACAGCCCCCGGAATCGCAGCTACGTGATCATGAACAGCGTGCTGTACCACCTTCACCCGGTAAAGGTGAAGCGCCATGCGGTGAAGGTCAGCTACACCCTGTGCCTGGGGGGTCTCAGCTTCTTCCTGTTCATCCTGCTCACCGTGACCGGGATCTTTCTCATGTTCTTCTACCGGCCCACCGCCGCACAGGCCTGGGACGACATCTACATCCTCCAGACCTCGGTGACCTTCGGGCTCTTGGTGCGGAACATGCACCGATGGGCGGCCCATCTCATGGTGATCACCGTGTTCCTGCACATGGCCCGGGTCTTCTACCACGGGGCCTACAAGCCGCCTCGCGAGTTCAACTGGGTCATCGGTGTCATCCTTTTGACCCTCACCCTGCTGCTGTCGTTCACTGGCTACCTGCTTCCCTGGGATCAGCTGGCCCTTTGGGCGGTGACGGTGGGAACCAACATGATGGGCTTCACCCCTGTGTTCGGCGACCAAGTGCGCTTTGTGCTGCTCGGCGGGGTGGAGATCGGCACCGACACGCTGCTGCGATGGTACGTGCTCCATGTGCTGATGCTGCCCTTTGTGATCGTCATATTCATGGCGATCCACTTCTGGCGAGTACGAAAGGATGGAGGTATTTCCGGGCCGCTCTAAGCGGCGCCGTCATCACGACGCCCGGCCCGACCTGAACGCCCATGGCTGAGATTCCAGAACACCTCCTGAAGCGAGCCCAAGAGGCCCGCGAGCGCGCCGAAGCCCAAAAGGGCGGAAGCGGCGCGGCCCCTTCCGGCGGAGCCGACGCCTCGGGGGCCGAGGCTGCCGCCGCGGCCGGAGCGGGCGGGGGCCCCAAGATTCCCGATCACCTGCTGGACCGGTCCAAGTCGGCCCGGGAGCAAGCCGCATCGGGCGCAGCGGCCCCAGCAGCCACCGGTGGGGCGGCCACTGCGGTGGCCACGGCCGCCGCGCCGGCCCAGCCGGCAGCGACAGGACCGGGTGGGGGCACCCAGCGCCTCCTCACCGTGGTCAAGTCGGGGTCGATCCAGGATGTCAAGGCCACCCCCACCGACAAGGTCCACGTCTGGCCCCACCTGCTGGTGGTGGAGTTCGTGGCAGCTCTGGTGTTCACGGCCATCACCTTGATCTTTTCCATCTTCGTCAACGCCCCGCTGCTGGAGTTGGCCAACTTCAACGAGACACCCAACCCGTCCAAGGCCCCCTGGTACTTCCTCGGACTCCAGGAGCTGCTCACCATGTTCCATCCCATGGTGGCGGGGGTTACCCTCCCCGGCGTCGTTCTGGGCCTCTTGATGCTGTCCCCGTACATCGACCGCAACCCCAGCAAGCGGCCCGAGGATCGCAAGTTCGCCATCTCGCTCATGACCGTCCACCTCATGTTCTGGGCCGCGCTGGTGATGATCGGCTCGTTCTTCCGAGGCCCGGGCTTCAACTTCATCTTCCCGTGGGAAGAGGGAATCTTCTTCGACTTGTAGGAACTGACCGTGGGTATCGCACTCTCCATCGCTATTCCGATCATCGTGGTTGCCGCGGTGATCGTGCTGGTCGGCGCGGCCCGTCGCCGCGAGACCATGGCGGCCGAGGGTCGCCTGTCGCGGGAAACCCGTCGCCGGGACCGGGGTCGCACCGATGTGGACGACGCCTCCGAGCAGTCTGCTGCTCCCACCGGTCGGGAGGTGGAGAGGCAAGCGGTGCTGGCCCGCAAGACCGCCGGTACCGAGTTGGTGCCCGCCGCCGACGCCTCGGTGGAGGAGTGGACCCCGCCCGACCCCGATGCGGTGGGGGTGAGCCGCCGCCAGTTCCTGAATCGCAGCACGGTGGCCATGATGGGCCTCAGCCTCAGCGGCTTCGGCGCGGCGTGCGTGGCCTTCCTGTGGCCCCCGTTTGTGACCGGCTTCGGCGCCGATGTGAACGTGGGTTTGGTGGACGACGTGAAGTCCCGCATCAAGGACGAGAACGGCTTCCTCTACGT
The DNA here is from genome assembly GCA_965200775.1 of Acidimicrobiales bacterium. Lineage (GTDB taxonomy): Bacteria > Actinomycetota > Acidimicrobiia > Acidimicrobiales > Bin134 > Poriferisocius. The sequence continues at coordinate 210,303 of OZ241383.1, forward strand.
GCCCGAGGGCCGGGCCTGGGTTACCGAGTACCCGCTGGCTGCCCTGCCCAAAGCCCAGAGCACCTACAGCGCCCCCGAGTTGGCCGGCATGGAGTCGGGGCTCGTTGCCCTGTTTCAGAAGTGTCCCCACTTGGGGTGCCGGGTGCCGTCGTGTTTGACCTCGCAATGGTTCGAGTGCCCCTGCCACGGCTCCCGCTACAACCAGGTCGGTGAGAAGCGGGGCGGACCCGCACCCCGGGGCATGGACCGGTTCGCCATGACGGTGAACGGCAAGGGCGAGTTCATCATCCGGACCGGCACCGTCATCCAGGGGCCGCCGATCGGGGTGAACACCACCGGGCAGGAGCCCGAGGGGCCGAGCTGTCTTGGGGGGGCATCGCACTGATGCACCTTCTGGCCGCTTCTACCCAGCGCAACCTGGGCATGGCGATCGCGGTTATCGCCATCGTCGGATTCGCCATCTACCTCATCTACAACGTCCTGTGGGCGGGCCGGGAGGAGAAGGGGTCGGAGCTGGAGCTGGCACCCAACCGCAAGCCCTACCTGAGCGACCAGGAGCTAGAGACCACCAAGCTGGACCGCACCCTGATCGGTGGGCTGGTGACCCTGGTCATCATCGGCGTGGCGCTGCCCCTGTATTGGTTGGGGGAGCCGGGTCGCCAGGAAGGCTATGTGGACTACTCCCGAGCCCAGTTCACCAGCCGGGGCAGCGGTCAGTTCGAGGAGCGTTGCGCGAGCTGTCACGGCGGCGGGGGATTGGGCGGCACCACGGCCACCTCGATCACCGACGATGCCGGCAACTTCGTCGCCTCGATTGAGTGGGAGGTTCCCGCCCTGACCACCGTTCTGTACCGCTTCTCGGAGGAGGAGGTTCGCCACATCCTCGACTACGGGCGGCCCCCCACCCCGATGCAGGCGTGGGGTACCCCCGGCGGCGGCCCCCTCACCACCCAACAGGTTGACGAACTGATCCAGTACATCCAGAGCATCCAGCTCTCTCCCGACGAACTGGAGGAAGAGGTGCTGGATGGCCTTGTCCTCCAGGTTCGGCCCGACGTGCTGGCTGCCGATCCCGACCTCGGTGCCCGGTTGGATCAGGCCCGGGAAGCAGTGAGCGCGGCGGGTGCCGACGAAGCGGCCGCCGAGGAGGCGGCGATCAACCTTTCTCGAATCGAGATGGAGATCCGCGAGACCAGTGAGCAATACCTGCGTGATCTGGACTCGGCCCGGCGGGGCGAGCTGCTGTTCAACAACGGGGTTTACGGTTGCGCCCGGTGCCACACCCCACGGGACTCGTGGCGATTCACCGGACCGGAGCAGGTCCCCGGAGAGGGCGCGGTGATCCTGGCCCAGGGATCGGCAGAGGAGGCCGAGGTGGTGGCTCGGCTTGGCTACCTGATTCCCGAGCAGACATCGGGTGGCGGTGCCTTCGGGCCAAACCTCACCAACGGCGTCACCATCCGGCAGTTCGACACCCCCGAGGGTCACGCAGGCTTCGTAACCGTTGGCTCCCAGGAGGGCGTGGCCTTCGGCAACTTCGGCCAGGGCGACGGCGGCGGCCAGATGCCCGCATTCGGGGTGTGTGTCGGCGACCGGGATTCCAATGAGCGCAGCCCGATCTACGGGTTCTGCACCCTCGAGGATGGCAGCACCCGTCCGGGGCTGTTGACCGACGAGCAGATCGCAGACATCGTGGCCTACGAGCGGGGGTTGTGAGCATGAACTCGGTTCTCTCCGCCCTCGGCACGCTGGCCGCCATCTCGTTCGACAACGAGATTCGCGGCCTGTTGGTTGTGTTGCTGGGGTCGGCCGTCCTCATGGGTTCGGTGTGGCTAATCGTGTCCACCAACACCGGCTTCCGCCTGGGAACCCTCCTGGCCATCTCGGCCATCTTCGGGTGGACAGCCATCATGGCCCTGTTGTGGGCGCTGTATGGCATCGGATTGCAGGGTGCCCGCCCCACTTGGGAAGTCGAGGCCGTCCACATCGGCAACCCATCCGTTACCGCTGACGAGACCAACCCTGCTCCCGGCATACTGGCCGACCTTCCCAACCCGACCGACTGTGCCCGCCTTGGCGTCCGGGACTGCCTGCCCCAGGCCATTCAGTTGGTCCGCACCTTGGGCAGCGGCGACCAGAAGGTCGAGCTGGACTCCGTGAACATCCCCGGTATCCGCCAGGAGGTCACCGACTACAACAGTGCGCTTGCCGATGGTGACCCCCGCAAGCTCACAGAGGCCGGTATTGAGGAGGAGGTGCAGCGCCTGGTGGCCGAACAGCACGTCCGCAACGAGGGCCTGTCCCTGAGCGAGCTGAAGGGCATCTTCCCCGACCTCACCGACGAGGCGGAGCGCCGCGGGTGGTTGGAAACCGGGGACTGGAACCTGGAGACAGCCCAGTCCGCGGGAGAGGCCATAACCGCGGCCGGCGACTACCTGGTCACCGCCGACCTGGGATTCGGGGCCACAGACGAGCAGAGCAACAGCTTCGTGGTGCTGGACGCTTTCCAGAAGGGCGGGAAGCCGTCACGGCTCAACAACGGGGTGTGGGAACGGGTCAGCAACAAGATTGTCACCAGCGCCATGCCCCGTCACCCGACCAACTACACGGTGGTGCAGGTTCAGCGGTCGATCTACAAGGAGCCGGTGGCCGGCTTGGCTCCTGCCCCAGAGGAGGCCGACCCCAGCGAACCTGTGATCTCGGTGCTTCTGAGCCGCAATCTGGGCCGGTTCCGCCTCCCCGGCGTGTTGGTGGCCATCGGTTCCGGGCTGTTGTTCCTGGTCTCCCTTCTGATGCTCCACACCCGCGACCTGGAGGTCCGCCGTCGCCTCGAGGGCGAGGACGGGGCCTCGTGACCGGCCGGGGGTAGACGGCGGTGACCGGCCAGTACCTGCCGATCCTCGTACTCGGGGTTCTGGCCGTGCTGTTCGCGGCCTTGAGTTTTGGAGCCTCCCGCCTGCTGGCCCCCCGCCGGCAGACCAAGGCCAAGCTGGCCCCCTATGAGTGCGGGGTGGCCGAGAGCACAGCAGTACCACGGCGGTTCGGAGTGCGGTTCTTCCTGATCGCCATGATCTTCATCGTCTTCGACATCGAGATCATCTTCCTGTACCCATGGGCCATCTCCTATCGGGAGCTGGGCATGTTCGGGTTGGTGGCCATGGGGATTTTCGCCCTCACCGTATTCGAGTCGTTCGTGTACCTCATCGGCAACGGTGCCCTCGACTGGGGGCCGACCCGTCCCGGTTGGCGGCGCGATCCGCTGGTGTCGGCCCGCCGGACGAGCGAGTCCACGATTCGCCGGGTGGGGCTGGACGGGCGAGGAGTGCCGGGAGAAGCGGCATGAAGCTCCCGTTGGTCGGTGAATCCGAGGCTGTGGTGGCCCGCGGCCTGGAGGGGGTTGACCACAACTTCGTGACCGGCCGGCTCGAGGAGCTGGTCAAATGGTCCCGGGCCCGAAGCTGCTGGCCGGCCACCTTCGGCCTGGCCTGCTGCGCCATCGAGATGATGGCTGCCGGCGGGGCCCACTACGACCTGGCCCGCTACGGCATGGAAGTGTTTCGAGCCTCTCCCCGCCAGGCCGATCTGATGATCGTTGCCGGCCGGGTTTCGCAGAAGATGGCTCCCATCTTGCGGCGCATCTACGACCAGATGATGGAACCCAAGTGGGTGATCTCCATGGGCGTGTGCGCCTCCAGCGGGGGGATGTTCAACAACTACGCCATCGTCCAGGGGGTTGACCAGGTTGTACCGGTGGACGTGTACGCCCCAGGTTGCCCGCCCGGACCCGAGACCCTCATGCACGCCATCTTGACGCTCCACGACAAGATCACCTCCGGCGAGATCACCCAGCGCCGGGGCGAGACGGGCGCCGGGGCCGGCTTGGCCGTCGAACAGCGGGATGGCCAGAGCCAAACCGGTGTGGTCATCCGTTCATGAACGACGTCGTCGAAACCGACGGGCCGGAAGCCGAGGCTGAATCCCCGCCCTCCCACACCGGGCCGATAGCCACCACCGACCCGTTGGGCCGGCCGGTCTGGCACGTTCCCCGGGAGCAGCTTGTCGAGACGGTGAGCGGGTTGGCGACCGAGGGCTACATGTCTGTGATCGACGTGACCGCGGTGGACTACTCCGAACACCCCGGCCGCACCGACCTACCCCCCGAGGTGACCCCTGAACGGTTCGAGCTGGTGGTTACCCTCATCTCCCACACCCAGCCGGGTCGGATCAGGCTGCGGTTGCAGGTACCGGCCGACGACCCCACCGTCCCCACCCTGTTCGACCTGTTCCCCGGCACCGAAGCCCTCGAACGGGAGGTGGCCGACATGTTCGGCATCACCTTCGAGGACCACCCCGACCCGTCCCGAATCCTCATGCCCTCCGATTGGGAAGGCCACCCGCTGCGAAAAGACTTCGCCGTCGGTCGCATCCCGGTCCAGTTCAAGGCCACCCGATGAGCGCCCCCGATATCGCGATTGACCCTCAGGCAGGCGACGAAGACGTTCGCCGTCGGGAGGGGAGCGCGGTGCTCCGCATCAGCGAGGCCGACGGCGAACGGTTGGAGGCCGAAGCCGGAGCCGACGACACCAGCATGATTATGAACATGGGGCCGCAGCACCCCAGCACCCACGGCGTGCTGCGGCTCATGCTGGAGATGGAGGGGGAGACGGTGATGCGGTCCAAGCCGGTCATCGGCTACCTCCACACCGGCATGGAGAAGACTGGGGAAACCCTCACCTACCTCCAGGGGCCCACCAACGTCACCCGCATGGACTACGCCGCTCCGCTGTTCAGCGAACTGGCCTTCTCCATGGCCACCGAGGCGCTCCTGGGGCTGGAACTTCCCCCCCGGGCGGTTTGGCTCAGGATGCTCATGTGCGAGCTGAACCGCATCAGCTCCCACTTACTGTTCCAGGCCACCAACGGCATGGATGTGGGGGCGGTGTCCATGATGCTCTACGGCTGGCGGGAGCGGGAAGAGGCCCTCCGGTTGCTGGAGAAGATCACCGGGCTGCGGATGAACCACAACTACATCCGCCCAGGCGGGGTGGCCGCCGACCTACCGGACGGCTGGCGGGACGACGTGCTGAAGCTGATCGACTTGCTGCCCGACCGGCTCGACGAGTTCGACACCCTGCTCACCGGCCAGCCCATCTACAGGGAGCGCCTGCAGGGGGTGGGGGTCATCAACACCGCCCAGTGCCTGGCCCTGGGGGTGACCGGACCCATCCTCCGATCCACCGGCTACGCCTGGGACCTGCGCCGGGACATGCCCTACCTGGCCTACGACGAGGTGGACTTCGACGTGGTGGTGGGCACCTACGGCGACTGCTTCGACCGCTACGCCATCCGGCTGAACGAGATCAGGGAGTCCATCCGCATCGTGCGTCAGATCCTCGATCGGATGCCGCCGGGCGACTACCGGGTGCAGGACAAGAAGGTGACCCCCCCGCCCCGAGCCCGCATCGACGAGTCGATGGAGGCCCTCATCCACCACTTCAAGATCTTCACCGAGGGATTCAAGGTGCCGGCCGGCGAGGTTTACGCCGCGGTGGAGTCCCCCCGAGGCGAGCTGGGCTGCTACATGGTGTCCGACGGCTCGGCGGTGCCCTACCGGATGCACATCCGGGGCCCCAGCTTCGTGAACCTGCAAACCCTGCCTCACCTCATGCAGGGCGGCATGGTGGCCGACGCCGTGGTCGTCATCTCCTCGGTCGATCCCATCATGGGAGAGGTGGACAGGTAGCCGTGGCCCGTCTGAACGCCGCCAACCTCTCCGTGGCCCAGGAGATCATCAGCCGCTATCCGGTTCCCCGCTCCGCTCTCATCCCCCTGCTGCACCTGGCCCAGGAGCAAGAGGGCCACGTCACCGAGGAAGCCATGGCTCACATCGCCGAGCTGGTGGGCATCACACCAGCCGAGGTCATGGGCACGTGCAGCTTCTACGAGATGCTCAAGCGAGAGCCGGTGGGCGACTACATGGTCAACATCTGCCACGGGATCTCGTGCCACCTGCTGGGGGCGTCGGAACTGATCCACCACGCCGAGGCCACCTTGGGGGTCAAAGCCGGCGGCACCACCCCCGATGGCAAGATCACCCTGGAAGCGGTGGAATGCATCGCGGCCTGCACCGAGGCTCCCTGCCTCCAGGTCAACTACCGGTACCGCAACCGGGTCACCCCCAGGGCATTCGACGAGCTGGTGGCCGAGCTGCGAGAGGGAACGGCCGGTGTCGCTCCCCACGGCACTCTGGCCAAGGTCCGCCAGCACATTGGGGGCGACCGCCGGGCCGGGGTTTCACCCCCCAACGGCCAGGGCGAGCCGGCGTGGATGGCCCGCAACCCCACCGACAACGGGGACGGCTCGTGACCGGGGCAGACCGCGACATGCGGATCATCACGTCACGCTTCGACATTGAGGATGGCCACACCCTGTCGGGCTATGAGCGCACCGGGGGTTACGCCGGGCTGCGCCGAGCCCTGGAGATGGCCCCGGCCAAGGTTCACGACGAAGTTCGCACCGCCAGCCTGCTGGGACGGGGCGGAGCGGGGTTCCCCGCCGGGGTGAAGTGGGGGTTCTGCCCTCCGGGAGTGTGGCCCCGCTACCTGGTGGTGAACGGCGACGAGTCCGAGCCCGGAACCTACAAGGACCGCTTGCTGATGGAGCGGGACCCCCACCAGCTCATCGAGGGTTGCCTGATCGCCTGCTACGCCCTCGGTCTCTCCCAGTGCTTCCTGTACGTGCGTGGTGAGATGGCCCACGCCCAGGAACGGCTGGCCGCCGCCCTCAACGAGGCCTACGAAGCAGGCTACGTGGGCCGCAACGTGCTCGGTGCCGACGACTTCTCGGTGGATATCACCCTTCACTGGGGAGCCGGGGCCTACATCGTGGGGGAGGAGACCGCCCTCATCGAGAGCCTGGAAGGCAACCGGGGGATGCCCCGGCTGAAGCCCCCGTACTTCCCGGCCTCCATCGGCCTTTACGGCAAACCCACCATCGTCAACAACGTGGAGACCCTGGCCAACCTGCCGTGGATCGTGTCCAACGGCGGGCAGTCCTTCGCTTCCATGGGGGCGGAAAACTCCACCGGAACCCGGGTTTTCGCTGTGTCGGGCCATGTGGTCAATCCTGGGGTGTTCGAGGTTCCCTTCGGCACCACCACCTTCCGCGACATCATCTTCGACCCCGGCTACGCTGGGGGTTTGCGCCCCGGCCGCACCCTCAAGACCTTTATTCCCGGCGGAGCTTCGGCCCCCTGGTTCTTCGAGGAACACCTCGACCTGCCCCTGGAGAAGGCCACGGTGGACAAGGCCGGTTCCATGCTTGGGTCGGGAGCCATCGTGGTGATGGACGACACAACCGATGTGGTGAGGGCCTGCCACAACGTGGTCCGCTTCTTCGCCCGGGAATCGTGCGGCAAATGCACCCCGTGCCGGGAGGGAACCTCCTGGCTGGAGAAGATCCTCAGCCGCATCCTGGCCGGTCAGGGCCGCTCCCAGGACCTTGACCTGCTGCTGGACGTGTGCGACAACATCAGCCCCGGCGGTCACTGGCCGCCCCGGCAGACCACCATCTGCCCGCTTGGACCGTCGGCCGTCTCGCCCATCGCCTCGGCGCTTGACCGGTTCCGGGACGAGTTCGTGGCCTACCTGCCCGCCACAGCGGTAACCATCGCCGCCGGCTCGGGGGTGGCGTCATGAGCCCGTCGGAGACCGCTGTGGCAGTCCCCAACAACCCGGGGGTGGCGTCATGAGCCCGTCGGAGACCGCTGTGAACATCACGGTGAACGGCCAATCGGTGCAGGCCGCCCCCGGCGAACTGGTGATTGCCGCCGCCGAGAAAGCCGGGGTGTATATCCCCCACTTCTGCTACCACCCCCGCATGAGCCCGGTGGGCATGTGCCGCATGTGCATCGTGGACATCGACACCGGCAGGGGACCCGCTCTGCAGCCCTCGTGCATGGTCCCGGTGAGCGAGGGAATGGTGGTGGACACCACCTCCGAGCAGACCCGCAAGGCCCAGGACGGGGTTCTCGAGTTCTTGCTGCTGAACCACCCGCTGGACTGCCCCGTGTGCGACAAGGGCGGCGAGTGCCCCCTCCAGGATCAGACCATGGCCTACGGGCCTGGCGAGAGCCGTTTCGTGGAGGAGAAGCGCCATTTCGAGAAGCCCATCCCCGTTAACGATCTGGTGTACCTCGACCGGGAGCGCTGCATTCTGTGCGATCGCTGCACCCGGTTCGCCGACGAGGTGGCCGGCGACCCCCTCATCACCTTCCAGGACCGGGGCGACCAGACTCAGGTAAACACCTTCCCCGACCACCCCTTCTCCTCCTATTTCAGCGGCAACACCGTGCAGATCTGCCCGGTGGGGGCCCTCACCGCGAAGCCCTATCGGTTCAAGGCCCGCCCCTGGGACCTCACCGAGGTGGAGTCCACCTACCCCAACCCGATGGGCGACCGGATAGTGGTGCAGGCGTCACGCGACCAGGTGCTGCGCTACCAGGGAGTGGACAGTGACGCCGTCAACTGGGGATGGCTCACCGACAAGGACCGCTTCTCCTTCGAGGCCATGACCGGCGAGCGGCGGCTCCGGTCGCCGCTGGTGCGAGGCACACCGCTGGGCAGGCCCGACCCCGCCGGCCACGAGCTGGTGGAAACCTCCTGGCGCCAGGCCCTGACCCAGGCCGCCGGAGCCATCAGGAAGGCGATCGACACCAAGGGCCCCGGTTCGGCGGCGGTGCTGGGTGGAGCCCGGCTCACCAACGAGGACCAGTACGCCTGGGCTCGGCTGGCCAAAGGGGTGATCGGCACCGATCACGTCGATGTCCATTTGGGCGACGGCCTCCCCGCCGACGCGGTGCTAGGGGTGCCCCGGGCCACCATCAACCAGGCCTGCACTCCGGGCGGAACCGTCATCCTCATGGCCCCCGATCCCAAGGAAGAACACGGGACCCTGTACCTGCGCCTCCGCCACGCCGTACTCAACGACGGGGTCCAGCTCATAGAGCTCACCCCTCGAGCCACCGGGCTGAGCGCCCTGACAGCTCACCGCCTGCACCACCGGCCAGGACAGGCCGCGGCCGTGGCTGCTGCCCTGGTGGGCGGCGAGATGGAGGTCGGACCGGGCGGAGAGGTTGGAGGGGTTCCAGCAGATTCCGTGGCCGCCGCCGCAGCAGCGCTGGCCGACCGTGCCGATCATCCGATCACCGTAGTGGTGGGCCGCCCATCGCTGGCCGAGTCGGCCGGCTTCACCGTGGACGCGGTGGCCGAGTTGATGAAGCTGGCCCGGCTCCTCTCCGTGGGGGGACGGCCCGGCATGGGCTTTCTGCCGGCGTTGCACAGGGGCAACGTGTTCGGGGCGCTCGACATGGGCCTGGCTCCCGGCCTGTTGCCCGGTCGGGTGAGCCTGGACGACCGGAGCGAGGCGCTGGCCGAATCGTGGGGCTCGGCGCCCGCCGCCTCCGGTGCCGACGCCACCGGCATTCTGGCTGCCGCCGCGGCCGGCGACATCGACGTGTTGATCCTGCTGGGGGCCGACCCGCTGGGTGACGTCCCCGACTGGAAGCTGGCCGAGGCCGCCCTGGCCGGGGCAGGCACGGTTATCGCCTCCGACCTGTTTCTGAACCCTTCCACAGCCCGAGCCGACATCGTGTTCCCTGCTGCCGGTTTCGGCGAGCGCACGGGTACCCACACCAACATGGAGGGCCGGATAACCAGGCAGCGCCAGATCGTGACCGCACCGGGCACGGCCAGGGCCGACTGGGCCATCGCCACCGAGCTGGCCGGCCTTTTGGGCACGGATTTCGGGTTCGCCACCGCCGAGGACGTATGGGACGAGATCGTGAGGGTAGCCCCGTCGCACCAGGGCCTGTCCCTGGATGCCATCGAAGCCCACACCGACGGCGTGGTGGCCGGCGGAAGCTCCATCGAGTTCAAGGCACCAGAGGCACCCACTCCAGTGCCTCATGTTGACGCCTACAGCGTTCGCCTGGTGACTTCGCGCGCCATGTACGACCGGGGCACCCTGGTCCAGCACGCTCCCTCCATGGCCGGGCTGGCCCCGGCTGTGGCCCTCGCTCTCAACACCATCGACTTCCAGCGGGTCGGGGTCGAGCCCGGCGTCGAGGTGCAGGTGGTGTCGAACGTCGGCGAGATGGTTCTACCCGTGGTGGCCGACCCCGGCGTGCCCCGGGGAACGGCGGTGATGGGATACAACCACCCCGACCACGATGTCCGGCATTTCATCGACCCAGATGCCGCCATCACCGACCTGAGGATCCAGGCTTGATGACGGCCATAGCCTCGCTCCCCGGCCCGGTGGTGTTCGGAGCCGACCCGTTGTACATCGGCGGGGTGGGGTTGGCCGAGGTTCTCATCACCATTCTCAAGGTGGTCGTGGTCTTTGGCCTGCTCCAGTTGGCCGTGATGCTGATGATCTGGTTCGAGCGCAAGCTCATCAGCGACATGCAGAACCGCATCGGGCCGAACCTGGCCGGGCCATTCGGCCTGTTCCAGACGTTGGCCGACGGCGTGAAGCTGTTCTTCAAGGAAGACCTAATCCCCGACAAGTCCGACCGGCTCGTCTTCAAGCTGGCCCCCTACCTGTCCCTGGTGCCGGCATTTCTGGTGTTCGCCGTGGTCCCGGTGGGGGGAGACTTCAGCGGGGGCGACGGCCGGGTTTCCCTGTTCGGCCACGAGACCTTCCTCCAGGTGTCCGACCCGCCCGTGGGGATCCTGCTGCTTTTGGCCATGTCATCGGTGGCGGTGTACGGGGTGATGCTGGCCGGATGGTCGTCGGGCTCCAAGTACCCGTTGCTGGCATCGGTGCGGGCCTCGGCCCAGATGGTGTCCTACGAAGCCGCCCTGGGCCTGTCGCTGGCAGCGGTGTTGCTGAAATCCGGCAGCCTGTCCACCCACCAGATCGTGTCCGATCAATCGATGTGGAACTGGAACCTGTGGGTTACCTGGGTGGTGCCCATGGTCATTTTCATGATCGCCGCCACCGCGGAGCTGAACCGTCCCCCGTTCGACCTCGTGGAAGCAGAGCAGGAGCTGGTCGGAGGCTTCCACACCGAGTACAGCTCGATCCGGTTCGCTTTGTTCTTCCTGGCCGAGTTCATGAACACCATCACGATGTCGGCCATCGTCGTGACCCTTTTCCTGGGCGGTCCCAACGGACCCGATTTCACCACGGTGGGTTGGCTGTCGGGGCTGCTGTGGTTCTTCGCCAAGCTGATGCTGTTCCTGTTCACCTTCGTGTGGCTGCGGGCTACCCTGCCCCGCTTCCGATACGACCAGCTCATGGACTTGGGCTGGAAGCTGCTCATTCCCCTGTCGCTGGGGTGGCTGCTGGTGCTGGGTGCCTACGACATCGCAGGCGACCGGGGCTGGAACCGGGCCGGAGCGGTTGTGGTGATGGTGGCCGTCATGGGTGCTCTCGCCGGGCTGCTGGTGCTGGCGCTGCGCAACGCCCGTCGCCAGAGGGAGCTGGATCCCCAAGGGGGTTTCGCATGAGCCTCGGCCGTTTTGTTTTGCCTGAACCCGGAACGACCGCGGGGGGAGAGTGCTGATGGGGTACCTCAAAGGCTTTGCCGTCACCTTCGCCAAGCTCTTCAAGGGCACAGAAACCGGCCGGGTGGTGACCACCCAGTATCCCGACGAGAAGCGCCCCAAGCCGGAGCGCTTCCACGGCCGCCATGTGCTGAACCGCTACGAGGACGGTATGGAGAAGTGCATTGGGTGCGAGCTGTGCGCCGGGGTCTGCCCCGCTCGTTGCATCTACGTGCGTGGGGCCGACAACCCGCCCGACGAGCCGGTCTCGCCCGGCGAGCGCTTCGGCTACGTGTACGAGATCAACTACCTGCGGTGCATCCACTGCGATCTGTGTGTGGAGGCCTGCCCAACCGAGGCCATCACCGAGTCCAAGCTGTTCGAGTTCTCGTTCACCAACCGGGCCGATGCGATCTACACGAAGGACGAGCTGGTGGTGGACGACGACGGTCGCCCCCAGCAGCTCCCCTGGGAGGACTGGCACCCCGGTGACGACGAGCACACCTCGGCCTGGGTTAGGGCCACCTCCCCGTCGGGGAGTGCCGACTACGAGGGCCGTGTGGCGTGGTCGGGCGAACTGGGCTACGGCATCCGCTCCCCAGAGCAAGGCCAAACAGCCGACCAGGCCCCGGGAGACGATGCCCCTGCCGAGGATGCGCCCACCGCCGACCAGGCTCACCAAGACCACGACCTAGACGACCACGGGGGCCACGGCTGATGGAAACAGCGGTGTTCATCGTGTGCGCGGTGATCGTTGACCACCACGGGGGCCACGGCTGATGGAAACAGCGGTGTTCATCGTGTGCGCGGTGATCGTTTTGGCCGGGGCGTTGGGGGTGGTTTTGGTCCGCAACCCGGTTCACGCCGCGTTGAGCCTGGTGGGAGCCCTGTTCGGTGTCGCTGTCCTGTTCCTCAACCTGGAGGCTCACTTCCTGGCCGCGGTGCAGATCATCGTGTACGCCGGGGCAATCGTGGTGCTGTTCCTGTTCGTCATCATGCTCCTGGGCGTGGACCGCCTGGAGGACCTCTCGGTGGAACCCATCGCCGGCCAGCGAGTTCTGGCCGTCCTGGTGGGGGTCGGCACGTTCGGTTTGGCCGTGGCGTTCCTGGTGGCCTCGGTGGACGGCGCCACCGGAGCCAAGAGCGCCATCGGGTCGATCTCCGAGCGGACCTCCGAGCAGGTATCCAACCTGCGCCAGATCTCCGAGGTGCTGTTCACCGACTATGTGTACGCCTTCGAGGCCACTGCCGCCCTGCTCACCATCTCGGTGGTGGGAGCGGTGGTGATGGCCCGCCGCATGCGGGTCGATCAGGAGGACGAGGCGTGATCACCTCCTCCTGGTACCTGGTGCTGGCCGCGGGGCTTTTCACCATCGGAGCGGTGGGCCTGCTGGTAAGGCGCAACCCGCTCATCATGTTCATGTGTGTGGAGTTGATGCTCAACGCCGTCAACCTCACCTTCATTACCTTCGGGCGGGAACTCGACGACATCGGCGGTCAGGTTTCGGTGTTCTTCGTGCTGGTGGTGGCCGCCGCCGAGGTGGTGGTGGGCCTGGCCATCGTGGTGGCCATAATCCGCCGCCGCCCGGAGGCAACCGCGGACGACCTTTCGGCGCTGAGGGGATGAGGCCGGGAGTGGGTTCGTGAGCACGCTGGTCGATCTGGTCTGGCTTATTCCGGCCTTCCCGCTGGCCGGGGTTCTGATCCTGATGGTGCTGGGACGCAAGCTGGGCGAGCCCCGGGCCGGGTGGCTGGCCACCGCCATGATGGGCGGGGCTTTTCTCTCGTCGCTGCTGGTGTTCGTCGGCCTGTTGGGCCACGACGCCGAGGAGCGAGAGACGGTGCTCAGCCTCTTTGAGTGGGTTCCGGCCGGGAAACTGGCCGTGGACATCGGGTTCCTGGCCGACCCACTGTCCATCACTATGTCCCTGTTCGTGACCGGGGTGGGTGCGCTCATCCACCTCTACTCCGTTGGCTACATGCACGGCGACCCCGGCTTCTCCCGGTTCTTCGTGTACCTCAACCTGTTCGCCTTCTCGATGCTCATGCTGGTGCTGGGCGACAACCTCCTGCTCACCTTCCTGGGTTGGGAGGGGGTGGGGGCGTGCTCCTACCTGCTCATCTCGTTCTGGTTCAACGAGGAGGCCAACGCCTCGGCCGGCAAGAAGGCTTTTGTCACCAATCGGGTGGGCGACTGGGGCTTCCTTGTGGCCATGTTCCTGGCGCTTCTGACCTTCGGCTCGCTCCAGTACGGCGAGATCTTCTACCACCTGGAGACCAACCCGGTGGCGGCCGGAACCGCATCGGCCATCGTGTTGTTGCTGCTGGTGGGGGCGGCAGGGAAGTCGGCCCAGTTCCCCTTACACATCTGGCTGCCCGACGCCATGGCCGGTCCCACCCCGGTGTCGGCCCTCATCCACGCCGCCACCATGGTTACCGCCGGGGTGTACCTGCTGATCCGCATGAACCCTGTTGTGGCCGCATCTCACGGATGGGTACCCGACCTGATTATGTGGGTGGGCCTGGGCACGGCGCTGATGGCGGCGTCCATCGCAGTGGCCCAAAACGACATCAAGAAGGTGCTGGCCTACTCCACCGTCAGCCAGCTCGGCTTCATGTTCGTGGCGGTGGGCACCGGGGCCTACGTGGCTGCCATTTTCCACATGGTCACCCATGCGTTCTTCAAGGCGCTGCTGTTCCTGGGGGCGGGGTCGGTCATCCACGCCATGAACGACGACCAGGACCTGCGCCGCTACGGGGGGTTGGCCCGATACCTGCCTGTGACCTCGCTGACCTTCGTGGTTGGTTGGCTGGCCATCGCCGGGGTGCCTCCGTTCTCCGGCTTCTGGTCGAAGGACGAGATCCTCCTCTACGCCTACGGCGAGAACCGGCTGCTGTGGGTCTTGCTGCTGGCCGCCGCGGTGCTGACCGCCTTCTACATGACCCGCCTGGTGCTGATGACGTTCTTCGGTCCTCCCCGCTGGGTGGAAGGCGAGGCCCATCACCCCGAGTCCGGCGACAGCAACGACGCCGAGACAGATGCCGACGCTGGGACCGAAGCCGAGGCCGCCCTACCGCATCGCCATCCCCACGAGTCGCCGTGGACCATGGCCGCCCCGCTGGTGCTGCTGGCCGGGTTGGCCGCAGTGGCCGGGGTCATCAACCTGCCGTTCAGCCCCGATGTTCACTTCCTCGACAAGTGGCTCGACCCGGCCATGTTCGGCAACGCCACCCACGTGAAGTTGGGCGGGGGGACCAAATGGGTCCTGGCCCTGCTGGCCATCGCAGGCAGCGTGGCTGGGATCAGCGCCGGGGCCGCGGTGTACGCACGCCGTCGCCTCGACCCGGCCCGCATAGAGCATCCGTTCCTGGCTCGGGCCTGGGGTATCGACCAGTGGGTCACCAACTTCATGGGCGGTCCCGGCCGCCGGTCGTTCGAGCGCATCACCGAGTTTGACGAGCGGGTTGTGGACGGCGCGGTCAACTCCACCGGCACGATTATTCGCAGCGCCGGCACCAGGCTGCGGGCCGTGCAGACCGGCATGGTGCGAAGCTACGCCCTGGGCATAGCCGTCGGTGCGGTGGTCCTGCTGGCCTGGTTTATCTCCCGAGCGGGGTGGTGATGGGCGCGTCCACGGTTCTGCCGGCCATCATCTTCCTGCCTCTGGTGGGCGCGGTGGCCGTGATGCTGGTGGCCCCCTCCCGCTCCTCGGTGCTCAAGCCCGTGGCGCTGGCCGCTTCTTCGGCCACCGGGGCGCTCACCTTATGGCTCATGGCCGCTTTCGATGCCAACGACAGCGGCTTCCAGTTCACCCAGCTAACCGGGTGGATCGACTCGGCCGGTATCTCCTGGCACGTCGGCGTGGACGGCATCTCTCTGTTTCTGGTGGTGCTCACCGGGGTGCTGTTCCCTATCGCCATCGTGGCCTGCGACCCCCACCACAACGCCAAGGCCTACTACGCCTGGCTGCTGGTGCTGGAGACCGGCTGCCTCGGGGTGTTTCTGGCGCTCGACCTGGTGCTGTTCTTCCTGTTCTTCGAGGTGGTGCTGATCCCCATGTACTTCCTTATCGGGAGCTGGGGTCACGACAACCGCAAGTATGCCGCCACCAAGTTCTTCCTGTTCACCATGTTGGGTTCGGCCCTAATGCTGGTGGGGATGCTGACCCTGGCCCTGCTCACCGCTCACCACACCGGCAACGCGGTCACCTTCAACCTCATCGAGCTGATCGACCAGGCCGGCGCGCTGCCCACCATTACCGCTCGGTGGGTGTTCTTGTCGTTCGCGCTGGCCTTCGCGGTGAAGGTGCCCATCTTCCCGGTCCACACCTGGCTGCCCGACGCCCACACCGAGGCCCCCACCGCGGGCTCGGTGATCCTGGCCGGGGTGATGCTCAAGCTGGGTACCTACGGGCTGGTTCGCTTCGGCCTGTACCTGTTCCCCGAGGCGGCCCGCTACTTCGCCCCCCTCCTGTTCACGCTGGGCGTGATCGGCATTTTGTACGGCGCGGTGGTGGCCACCATGCAGCGCGACCTGAAACGGCTGGTGGCCTACTCCTCGGTGGCCCACCTCGGGTTCATCGTGCTGGGCATTTTCTCCATCAACACCGAGGGCCTCGAGGGCAGCCTGCTCCAGATGGTGAATCACGGGCTGTCCACCGGGGCGTTGTTCCTGCTGGTGGGGTTCATCTACGAGCGCCGCCACACCCGCCAAATCTCCGAGCTGGTCGGCCTCCAGAAAGTGGCCCCGGTGCTGGCAGCGGTGTTCACCGTGGTGATGCTGTCGTCGGTGGGGTTGCCCGGACTCAACGGCTTCGTGGGCGAGTTCCTGATCCTGGCTGGGGCGTTCGTGGCCCACCGCTGGTGGGCGGTGGTTGCCGCCGCCGGGGTCATCCTGGCTGCGCTGTACCTGCTGTGGGCGTACCAGCGGGTGTTCCACGGCACCCCTAATGCCGACAACGAATCGATGCCCGACCTGAACTGGCGAGAGAAGCTGGTGATGGTTCCGCTGGTGGGGCTCATCGTTTTCCTGGGGGTGTACCCCAAGCCGGTGATCGAGCGGATGGAACCGGCGGTCAACGCCCTGATCGAACACGTGGAGCGGGTCGAGGGGTCCGACGCCCCCACCGTGCCTGACCGGCCCGACGGCAGCTTCGACGAACTCCGCGGCCTGATGTCCGACCATTCCGGCGACCACGATGAGGGGGGCCACTGATGTCCGCCGTCCTCGCCCAGGTAGCGACCCCCGAGATCGAATGGTTGGCGCTCACCCCCCACCTGGTTATGGCCGGGGCTGCGGTGGTGCTGCTGACGGTGGTGTCTCTGGCCGGCCGTCGCCTGCCAGGCTGGTTCTCGGCAGCGTGGACGGTGGCCGCCGGTTTGGCGGTGTTCGCGGTGGCTATACCGGTGTGGCTGCGGGTGCAGGACGAGGGGCCGTCCTCGGCGGTGGCCGGAGCCATCGGCGTCGACGGGTTCTCGGTGTTCCTGATCGTGCTGCTGGCCTGCACGGTTGTGCTGGTCGCCCTGATCGCCGACGGGTTCCTGCACCGGGAGAGCCTGGACGGCCCGGCCTTCTACGTGCTGTTGATGCTGTCGGCGGCCGGGGGCATGACCATGGCCTCGGCCAACGACCTGATCGTGCTGTTCTTGGGCCTGGAGATCCTGTCGCTGGCCGTGTATGTGCTGGTGGCCATGCACCTGCGCCGGCCGGAATCACAGGAGGCCGGCATCAAGTACTTCGTGCTGGGGGCGTTCGCTTCGGCCTTCCTGCTCTACGGCATCGCCCTGGTGTACGGGGCCACGGGATCGACCAGCCTGGTTGAGGTCCAGCGGTTCGTGGCCGCCGGTGAGCTGAGCGACGACGGGCTGCTGCTGGCCGGCCTGGCCATGCTGCTGGTGGGCTTCGGCTTCAAGGTGGCGGTGGTGCCGTTCCATGCCTGGACCCCAGACGTATACCAGGGGGCACCTTCCCCGGTGGTGTCGTACATGGCTGCCGGGGTGAAAGCAGCCGGGTTCGCCGCCCTGGCCCGGGTTTTCGTGGCGGCCTTCGGCGACCGGGCCGACGACTGGCAGCCGGTGGTGTTCGGCCTGGCCGTGGCCAGCATGGCGCTGGGATCGCTGCTGGCCATCGTGCAGACCGACGTGAAGCGGATCCTGGCCTACTCCTCGATCGGTCACGCCGGGTTCATCCTCCTCGGGGTGCAGGCTGCCACCGACGACGGCACCTCGGCCACACTGTTTTACCTGGCCGCCTACGCGGCCATGGCCATCGGCAGCTTCGCCGTGATCACCGTCGTCAGCGGTCCCGGTGACGACGGCACCGGCATCGACGATCTGCGGGGCTTGTCTGCTCGCCGCCCGCTGTTGGCCGCCGCCTTCACGGTGCTGCTGCTGTCGCAGGCCGGGATACCCTTCACCGCCGGGTTCTGGGCCAAGTTCGAGGTGATCTCCGCCGCGGTGGACGCCCGCTCGTTCTGGCTGGCGGTGATCGCCATGCTGGCCGCGGTGGTCGCGGCGTTCCTGTACCTGCGAATCGTGGTGTCCATGTACCTGGAAGCTCCCGACCGGGATGCTCCTCGCCTGTCCGTACCCCTCGGGCCCAGCTTGGGCATCGCCATCGTGGTGCTGTTCACCGTGGCGTTCGGTGTCTATCCCGAGCCGATAGCCGATCTGGCTCGCGACGCTCTGCCGGTGCTGGTCGGGGGCTGACTCCCGCTCACCCCGCCGGGGTCGCGTCCGACCGTTTGGCGCCCTCCAATTGCATTCTCGCCCGGTATCCTGAGCGGGATGCCCTGGCGATGCCGGGACCCGAAGCTTTGCCAAACAACTACCTGCCGAACATCGAGGAGCGCCCCATGAATCGACACCATGCCACCAGCTGCACGACCGACTCGGAGCCGGCCACCCCCATGTCCCTTTACCGGCGCTCTCCCCTGAAGCGGGTCCGGCGGTTGGCCATCGGGGTTCTGGCTCTGGTCGCGTTCTCGGCGTTGGTGGTCGCCTGCAGTGACGACGATACCGAGAGCTTGTCACCGCCGGCGGCCTACACGAAGTACTTCGTAGAGAAGGCACTCGATCGCCTCGAAACCGAGGGATAGCAGGCAACGATCGACTTCTACAACACACCGGAAAGCGTCAACGGGTTTTGGTACGTCTTCATCGTCGATGTGAACAATGACGACCTCATCGTTAGCCACGCCACCCGGCCCGACCTGCTCGGCGTCCCATTGAGCGACCCGATGTTCACCGATCTCAACGGCAAGGAATACGGCAAGGAACTGCTGAAGGCAACCGAGGACGGGATCTGGGTTGACTACATTTTCTGGAATCCCAACACCGGCCTGGACACTCAGAAGTCGTCCTGGGCCATCGTGCGTGACGGGCTGCTCTTCGGATCGGGCTGGTACGACTGACCGATCGGCAAGGCCGGTTGCCTTAGCCCGGTAACCTCAAACCGGTCGCCTCAATCCCGGGTACCGTCTATCCGGTAAACCTTGCCGTCGAAGCTGAGCACGTACAGCTCACCGCTGGCGTCCTCGCCGAAGGAAACCAACGTGCCATCGGCTACTGAGATGCCGAGATCAACTCGCACAGCTTCGCCCTGATCGTCGGTAATCAGGCCCCAAACCTGGCCCCGGCAGAAGTCCCCGAATACGTAGGTTCCCACCAGCGAGGGAATGGCCGAGCCCCGGTAAACGTATCCGCCGGTGACCGAGCAGCCGTCACTGTGGCCGTAAGCGTAGATGGGAAACACCAGGTCGTCGGGGGTGGTTGTGCCGGAGAAACGCTCGTTGCCCTCGAACAGCGGCCATCCAAGGTTGGACCCAGGCTCCCAGCCTCGTGATGCCGGCAAGACGTGGATTTCCTCCCAGGCATTCTGGCCTACATCGCCCACCCACAGGTCGTCCGTCTCCCGGTCAAACGAGAAGCGCCACGGGTTGCGAGCCCCGTAAGCCCAGATCTCAGGCCTGCCCTCGCCGTCCACAAATGGGTTGTCGGCAGGGATGGCGTAGTCCGATGGGCCGGTCGCCTCGGGGTCGATCCGGATCAGGGTGCCCAGAAGGCTGTCCGGATTCTGGCCGTGGCCGTACCGGTCGTCGGCTCCGCCGCCATCGCCGAACCCTGCCCACAGCAGGCCGTCGGGTCCGAAGGTGATGTGCCCGCCGTTGTGGTTGCAGGCCGGCTGTTCCACGTCGAGCACGAGACGCTCACGATCGGTCTCCACCCACTGTCCGCTCATCGGATATTCCACTATCCGGCTGTTTCCCGACCGGTCGGTGTAGTTGAGGTAGAGCTTCGAACCGTCGGGGGAGAAGGTGATGCCCAGAAGCCCTTCCTCACACCCCGTGTTTGTCCGGTCGCTGATGTCGAGGACCAGCTCGGGTGGTTCATCATGGTCTGCCCCCAACAGCCACACCTTCCCGGGTCGAGTGGCCACGTACAGGTCGCCGCTTCCACTTCCGGTGTCGGGGCGGGCGGCCAGCGCTATGGGATCGGTCGACGACGCCACCGGGGTCAGCACCAGGGACGGACCGTCCCGGCTTGTCTCGGCGTCTGGCGCGGTGGATTCCGATTCCTGGTCGAGCCGGGCCGTTGCCTCGGCGGTGGCCGATCCCGACGGCGATGGGCTTGCTGTCGGCGTGGGAGTGTTGGGCCCCGAGGAGCCGGTTGCCTGGGTGGTTGCGGTGGGACTCGCCGCTGAGGAGCTGGTTGTCGAGGGAGGGGGGTAGGAGGTGTCTGGTGGCCCTGCATCGTCGTTGCCACAGGCACCGAGGATCAGCGCGACCCCGGCGAGGGCTGTGATGAGCCGACCGGCAGGTCTCATCGTTGAGAGCGCAGGGGCCGGATCAAGCCTTCCTGGACCACCGACGCCACAAGCTCGCCGGTGCGGGACCACGCCGTACCCCAGGCCAGACCCCGGGCGTTGGACGCCGAGTGGGACTGCTGGTCCAAGAAGACCCAGTCGTCCATGCGCACCGGCCGGTGGAACCACATGGCGTGGTCCAGGCTGGCCATCTGGGTGTCCACGTCGTTTCCCTGCACCGAGTGTGGCCGGGTAGCGGTGTCCAGCACGGTCAGGTCGCTGGCGTAGGTGAACATGCAGGTGTGCAGCACCGGATCGTCGGGCAGGGTGCCGGTGGCCCGCAGCCACACCTGCAAGCGGGGCTCCTGGCTCCGGTCCCGCTCGGCCGGGGAGGCGGTCACGTAGCGCAACTCGATGGGGCGCCTCGGCCGGCCCTCGGAATCGACCGGGGTGTTGGGCCACACCCAGGTTTCCAGCTCCTCGGGGTCGGGGATTCCCGCCGGGAAATCGGACTGGTGGTCGAACCCCTCCTCGGGTTTCTGGAACGACGCCGACATGGCGAAGATGGGTTGGCCGTGCTGGATTGTGGTCACCCGCCTAGTGGTGAACGACCGGCCGTCGCGGACCCGTTCCACCAGATACACCAGCGGGGCTGACACGTTGCCGGGACGCAGGAAGTAGGCCTGGAGGCTGTGAACCGAACGGCCTTCCACAGTGCGGGCAGCCGCCACCAGGGCCTGGCCCGCCACTTGCCCGCCGAACACCCGCTGCCGGTTTTCCTGCGGGCTCACCCCTCGGAAGATGTCCTTCTCGATGGGTTCCAGGTCCAAGAGCTTGATGAGCCCATCAACAGCCGACTGCATTACCGGCTGATCCTAATTCCCACCCTGGGTAATGCCCGCTACGGGACGCTTGGCGTGCCGGCATTCATTGGGGATCTGGCGGAGGTCGGTTACGCTTGCTGATTCCCATGTTGCTGTCCGACTTCGTCCGCGCTCGCTTCGAGGCTCACTGGCCCCGTTTGATGCGCTACAGCGGGGTGTCGGTCGTTGGGGTGGTGTTGGGACAGACCATCCTGCGGCTGTGCTACGACCTGTTGGGCTGGTCGGGCCTGGTCTCCAACCTGGTGGCGTTCATCATCGCTAACATCCCGGTGTACCACCTGAACCGAATGTGGGTGTGGGACCGCAACGGCCCCAGCAACTGGACCCGCGAGGTGCTGCCCTTCTGGCTGGTGTCCCTGGCCGGGCTGGCGCTGTCGTCGCTGACGGTGGGGCTGGTGGACCGGGTGACCGACAACGGCTGGTTCATCACCGTGGCGTCGGTGGGGGCGTTCGGCGTGGTGTGGCTGGTGAAATATGCGGTGTGCGACCAGTACCTGTTCGGCGGTCCTACCGACGATGGCGGAAGCGTGGCCAAGTCCAATCAGGGATCGGCAGAAGATGGATCCCGGCCGGCAGGCGTTCGCTGAGGCCGCCCGAGGGTTCATGCCCCCCGAGGAGGGGCTGGCCCTGCGCCGGGCCGCCGGCGATTTGAGGGTGGACGGGCCGCTGCTGGAGGTGGGCAGCTACTGCGGGAAGTCATCGGTGTATCTGGGCGACGCCGCTCAGGCCCAGGGGCGGTTGCTGTTTGCCGTCGATCATCACCGGGGTTCGGAGGAGAACCAGCCCGGTTGGGAATGGCACGAGCCCGATCTGGTGGACGCCGAGGTCGGCCTGATCGACACGCTTCCCTATTTTCGCCGCACCGTCCAACAAGCCGGCCTGGAGCCGTGGGTGGTGGCCGTGGTGGGAGACTCGGTGGCGATTGCCCGGAACTGGTCCACCCCGCTGGCGTTCTTGTTCATCGACGGCGGTCACGGTGTCGAACCCGCTCACGCAGACTACGAAAACTGGGTGCCCCACGTGGCCGTCGGGGGCTGCCTGGCCATCCACGACGTGTTCCCCAACCCCGCTGACGGCGGCCGCCCGCCCTATGAGATCTACTGCCGAGCCATGGACTCCGGAGCGTTCACCGAACTGCCTGCCACCGGCTCACTGCGGGTCCTAACCCGCCACACCCACGGCATTTGACACCCCCACTTCACCCCGGACAAGATCACCACCCCGGTTACGGTTGCCCTAGCGCCTCCTCTTCTTCACAGGGCCGAATCCAATCAACCGACGAGGGTGAGGAGAATCCTGCGACTTCAGCCCATAGGTGGCCCGCTGGTGCAGCAGTCCCTGGCCACTCTGCGGGCATAATGGGGAGGTGGGTCATTCGATTCTTGAGCGGCAGGTGTACGGGGTGGTTGAGGCAGCGGGCATCCTCGGTCTGCCTGCCGGCCGGGTGCGCGCCTGGTTGGATGGCTACGAGAGCAGGGGGAAGAGGTATCCCCCGGTGGTGCGGGCCGAGCGGACCGGCGAGGAGGTCGTAACCTGGGGGGAGTTCGTGGAACTCGGGTTCCTCCGGGAGTACCGCAGGAAGCGGGTCCCGCTACAGTGGCTGCGTCCGGTGATCGAGAAGTTGCGCCACGATTGGGGGACGCCGTACCCGCTGGCCACCTCTAGGCCCTACGTTCTTGGCAAGGAGCTTGTGCTCAGCTCGCAAGAAGACTCTCGTCTGCCTGAAGCAATCGCCATTGTCGTCCGCAGTGGTCAAACCTTGGTGCTGACAACGGAGACTCAGCGGTTCATTCAGAAGGTATCCTTCCCTCCCGACCCTGAAGGAATGGGCGTCGACGCCCAGCAATTTCACCCGGCAGGAGAAGCCTCCCCGGTGGTAGTTGACCCCCTTGTTCGTTTCGGGCGACCCGCGGTTGAGGGTGTGGCTACGGAACGGCTCTGGAAGCTGCATGATGCGGGCGAAACTTTCGCGGAGATTGCCGAGGGCTACGAGATGGATGTGTCTTTGGTGAAAGCGGCGGTGGCCTACGAAGTGCAGCACCGCACCCTAGCCGCATAGGGGGTTAGTACCGCCCGGTGCGCTTCTTCGCCGACGAGACCGACCTGAAGCTAGCGAAGGAACTGGAGCGAGGCTGGGGTGATGTAGTCTACCCAGGGCACGCTGACCTCCCGGAAGTGCCCAAGAAGGCACCGGACGAGGTTTGGTTGCCGGTCGTTGGCGACGAGCAGCTCGTGGTCGTCACGAGCTGCAAGAGGATCCGTTACCGTCCAGTCGAGAAAGCCCTGTGGGTCAAGCACAATGTCCGAGGATTTGTACTGACGGGGATTTCCAGCCAAACGACCGCGGACAGCTTGGCTATTTTGGGCGACCACCGCTTGGAAATTGAGACCATTATCGCGAGGCGCCCCACTGGTCCTTGGATGTATGCAGTAACCGGGGACAGATCTCCGAGAGAATTGTCACTCGGAGGGTGACTGCTTCGAGCCCTTGTGCGCTCAGCTTATGGTGATGAGTTCGGGGAGGGAGCGGTGGTTGGAGAACAGGGAGGAAGCGGGGGAGGCGCCGGAGAGGGCGTCGGCGGCGAGGATCACGGCAGCTGCGGTGTAGGTGGAGCGCTCGGCAGCGGGGAAGTGGGTTCGCTCCGGGTGAACCATGCCGGTGAAGTAGGAGCCGTCGTCGTCTCGCAGGTCCTGCACCCACTCGAAAATCTCGGTGGCAATGTCCCGCCGCCCCACGCCGAGGTGGGCGATAAGGCATTCGCAGGACTCCGCGGCGGTCACCCAGGGGCGGTCGGACACGCAGCGCACACCGATGCCGTCCATCACGAACCGGTCGTAACGACCCGCCAGCATGGCCCGCCCCTCCGCCCCGGTGACCACGCCGGCCAGAACCGGGTAGTACCAGTCCATCGCCCACCGGTGCTTGGGAGCGAAGGCATCGGGCTGGGTGCGAATCACGTTGGCCAGCCGGGCGGCGCTCAGCTCCCAGTCGGGCCGTTCGTGGCCCAGCTCCTCACCGGCAGCGATGGCTGCCCGCAGGCTGTGGCAGATGCTGGATGACCCGGTGAGAAGGGCGAAAGACCATGGCGTGTCGTCGGCGTGGCGAGCCCAGATGATCTCCCCTCGGGGAAGCTGAAGGTCGAGCACGAAGTCAACCGCCCGCTCCACCACCGGCCACATGGTCTCCAGAAAGCCCCGGTCGCCGGTGCAGAGGTAGTGGTGCCACACACCGGTCGCCACGTAGGCCACGCAGTTGGCGTCCAGCTTGTCCTGCTCGATGCCCTCGGTCAGGTAGTACTGGTGCCACGCCCCGTCCGGACGCTGATTGTCCACCAGCCACTGGTAGGCCCGCTCGGCTTCGGTCCGCCTGCCCATCGCCGCAAGAGCCATTGCCGCTTCCACATGGTTCCACGGGTCGGCGTGACCACCGGGGAACCAGGGAATCATCCCGTTGGGCAACTGCCAGGCCGCGATGCTGTCAGCGGTTTCCCCAAGATCGGAAGCGGTCAGGATTCCGGCCACTTCGGGCACGGCCAGCCCGGCCCTTCTCTGGTGGTGGGATTCATGCGACAGCAAGATCGGTCTCCCTTTGGCGGTACGAACCTGGTTTCCGGCTGTAAAGAACCAGGCTTTTGCCCATGAAGGGACGGAGAACCCGGTCGACTATTCGGGTGATTCTGGGTTGGCGAACAATATCCCATTCCAGGAGCCGGCGGTAAGCCGCCACCATCCGGTGGTCGTCGTTGTCGGGCCCCACCGCGCACCGCAGCCACCAGTAGGGGCTGTGCAGGGCGTGAGCGTGATGGCTCGAGAACGGGGTCAAACCGGCGTGACGGATGCGGTCGCGAAGCCGGCTGTGCCGGTAGATGCGCACATGGCCGCCCACCGCCTTGGGGGCGTGATACTCATCCGACAGCGCCCAGCAGACCTTCTCTGGGAACCAGGTCGGCACGGTCACCGCCAGCACCCCGCCGGGACGCAACACCCTGGTCAGCTCGGCCAACGCCCGATCGTCGGAGTCGACGTGCTCCAGCACCTCGGACGCGATGACCTTGTCGAACGAGAGATCGGGGAACGGCAGTGTGGTGGCGTCACCCTGGACAGCCTGACACGTCCCTGTGTGCTGCTCACCGGCTTCAGACATCGCCGCAAAAGTGGCCCGAACCTGGGCCAACTCGGCCCCGGCCAGGTCGCAGGCCACCACATGGGCTCCCCGGCGGGCCGCTTCGTAGGCATGGCGACCGAAACCGCACCCCAGGTCGAGCAGCCGCTCGCCGGGCTGCAAGCCCAACCGGCCGTAGTCAACCGTCAACATCGCCTTTTGGTTCCCTCAGCGTGCATCACGCATCGAGCCCTGTAGCCCACCAGTAGTGCATTCACCACCACAGAAGGTCACGAACGGTCGGGCTGCTGTTCGTCCAGCATCGCGGGAGAAGGTCATGCACCGTTGGGTTGCTGTTCGTCCAGCAGAGCCCGGTAGTGCTCCACCGTCTGGGTGGCGGTGTGCTGCCAACTCCACCGGCCAATAACCCGCTCCCTCCCGGCGGCCCCGATGGCAGCGGCCGCTGCCGGATCGTCCAGCGCCCTGGCCAGAGCCCGGGCCAGCGCCTCGCTGTCTCCGGGGGGCACCGCGATGCAGGTCTCCCCATCGGGGCCGGCCACCTCGGGCAGAGCGCCACCGGTCGTGGCCACCAGGGGTGTGCCGGTGGACATGGCCTCGATCGCGGGCAGCGAGAATCCCTCGTACAACGAGGGCACCACCGCCACCGCGCTGGTGGCGTACAGCTCCACGATGCGCTCGTCGGAAACCCCCGACACGAACTCCACCAACTCGCCCAGGCCCAGGCTGGAGATGGCCGCCGCCGATGTCCCCCCCTCGCGAGCCTTGCCTATGACGATGAGGCGAACGTCGCGCTCGGTGCGGAGCTTGGCCACTGCTTCCAGCAGATGGCGCAGCCCCTTCATGGGCACATCCGCGCTGGCCGTGGTGATGATCTGCTGCGGGTTTCGGACCACACCAGCAAGGGGCCGGAACTGCTCGGGATCGACCCCCACAGGAACCACGTGCATCTGCTTGGGGGAAACCCGCTGGTCCCTGGCGATGTCGTCGCGGGACGACTCCGACACGGTGATGATCCTCGGAAGGCGACGAGCCACCCGTGCCTGCATCCGGGTGAACGAGTACCAGCGGCGCTTGCCCAGCCGCTCCATCATCCCCCAGGCGTGCTCCAGCTCCAGCTTGCGGTCCACGGTGATGGGGTGGTGGATGGTGCCCAGCACCGGCAGCCCGTCCCGTTGAATGGCCAGAAGGCCGTAACCCAGCGACTGGTTGTCGTGAACCAAGTCGAAGTCCTCCATCCGGGAGCGCAACGCCTGCCAGGCCCGGATGGAGAAAGCCAGCGGCTCGGAGAACGCGCCGGTCATGAACGAGCCCACCTCGGCGGCGTCGGCCCACGACTTGATCTCCCAGAAACCGGGAAACCGTCCCGGATGGGCGTCGTTGAAGATGTCCAGGCTGCGGAGCTGGTGAAGCGGCACCCGCTCGTCCAGCACGGGATAGGGCTGTCCGCTCAGCACCTCCACGTGGTGCCCGAGGTCGGTGAGCGCCCGGGAGAGGTGGTGGACATACACCCCCTGCCCGCCGCAATAGGGCTTGCCCCTGTACGAGAGCAGGGCGATCTTGAGAGGCCGATCCTCCACGGGCATGAGTGAAAGACTCTCGAAATCCGGTTGGCATGGTCAAATGCACCGATGGCTATGTTGGGCTGGTGCGAGCACTGATACAGCGAGCGGCCGAGGCCCGAGTCCGGGTTGACGGCAGGGTGGTGGGTGAAATTGGCGCCGGTTTGTGCTGCCTTGTCGGGGTCACTCACGACGACGACAGGGACACCGCCATCAAGATGGCCGCAAAACTCTGGAACCTGCGCATCTTCGCCGACGAGAACGGCCACATGAACCGGTCGGTGGCCGAGACCAGCGGCGAGGTGCTGGTGATCAGCCAGTTCACCCTGTACGGCGACACCAGCCGGGGCCGCAGGCCGTCGTTTCTGGGGGCGGCGGCCCCCGATCAGGCAGCCGAGCTGATCGACGTTTTGGTGGCCGAGTTGCAGCGCCTCGGGGCCACGGTGGCCACCGGCTCGTTCGGGGACATGATGGCGGTGGAGCTCATCAACGACGGCCCGACGACGCTGATGCTGGAGCTTTAGTTCTCCTGGATCCGGTCGTCTGGTGGACCCAGGCGGCGGCCACCGCGGCCAAGACGATGGCGAGCATGGGCCACATCCCCGCCCGGGTGGCCAGGGTCAAGCCGGTACGCAGCTCGACCTCGGCCTGGATCACCTTCCGTTCTGAGACCCCGGTGCGCTGAAATACGGTGCCGTCGGGGTCGATGAAGGCGCTGAACCCGGTGGGGGCGGCCTGCACCACCCACCGGCCCGTTTCCAGGGCACGCAGCCGGGAGCTGGCGATCTGCTGTGTCTGCACGATTGTGAGCCAGTAGCTCGACCCGTTGGTGGGGTTCAACAGCACCGCCCCGCCGTTTCCGATGGAGTCCCGGGCCCGGTCCTCGAAGAAGATCTCCCAGCTAATCGACACCCCCATGGGGCCGACAGGGGTATCGACCACCGCCGGGCCGTCGCCGGGGCGCATGTCACGGGCCGGCAGGTAGTCGGGGGCCAGCGGCTCGATGAGCGAGCGCAGCGGAACCCGCTCCCCGAACGGCACCAGGCGGACCTTGTCGTAGCGGTCGGCCAGCGTCCCGTCGGGGGTGATGACCGCGGCGAAGTTGGCCGCCGAGGTGGCCGACAAGTCCTCCACCACCCCGGCTATGAGGGTGGCGTCGAGCTCTTGGGCCAGCTCGGCCAGACGCTGGTGCTGGCGGCTGCCCTGGAACCTCCCGGACACATCCACCACGTCCTCGGGCCACACCACCACCTCCACGGGCTGCTGCACAAGGCTGCTGGCTTCGAGATGGCGCTGGAACACATCAGCCGGGTTGGTGTCAACCGCGCGGGTCCGTTGGGGGCCGCCACCCTGCACCACAGCCACGTCGATGGTTTCGGTGGTAGACCCCCTGGGCGCGGCCGCTGCCCCGCCCGTTGCTCCGACCACCACCGCCGCCAGCACGAGCACCACCCGCCACCTTCGCTCGAGGGCAGCAGCCGCGGCCATGGCCACCACCACGCACACCCCCACCAGCAACAGCGGTCCCAGCAGTCGCACGGTCACAGCCCACGGGCTGTCCACCTGGCTCATGGGAAGGGTGGCAAGCGGCACCCCGCCGAACGGCCACCGCCACCGGATCGCACCGGCCAGCACGAACAGACCGGGCAGGGCTGCCCAGCGGCTGCGCCCCGGGGGGCAGGCCGCTCCCACCACGGCGTACAGCGCCGAGAACACCACGCCCACCGCCAGGTATCCGGGCAGTGTGAAGTCCACCATCCAGAGCGTGGCCGGCAGCAGCCACCCTGCCCCCAGCCCGGCTCCCCGCCACGCCCTGCACCGCGCCGTCTGATCGGCCACCAGCCGCTCGAAAACCAAAAGCCCCACAGGAGCCAGGGGCCACCACCCCCACGGGGGCATGGCCAGCGCCACCAGCCCGCCCGCTCCCACAGAGCCGACCGCCGCGCCCCAGTTCGGGCGCCTCCGCCGGCTTACCTTTCCGGCCACCGGTGCCTCGCCGGGATTGGCCTCCGGTGTCGCCGGGATCGGTGCCGGCCCTTCATCGGCTGATCCCGCGGTTTGCCATCGCGGCGCGGACCGCCTGGCGTCCCTGGTGGATGCACGCCGGAAGCCCCAAGCCCCGGGCCCAGGCGCCCACGGCGGCAAGCCTCGGGGCGTCGTCGGCCAACGCCTGCTCGATGCCGTCCACCAGCTCCAGGTGACCGGGGCGGAACTGGGGTAGGGATCGCTCCCATCGGCTGATGCGCACCTCGGCCGGCTCGGCCGCCAAACCCATTGTGGTCCCCAGGTCGGCCTGCACCGCTTCCACCAGGCATTGGTCGTCCATGGTGACGGCTCGGTCGTCCCCGAAGCGCCCCACCGAGGCCCGCAGCACCACCGTTTTGTCGGACCCGACATGGGCCCACTTGCTCGACGCCCACGAGCAGGCGGTGATAGTTAGCCCCTCCACCGCGGGAACCAGGTACCCCGAACCAGCCATTGGATGGCCCACATCGGCAGCGTCGAAGGCCATGGACACCAGCGCCACCGAGGCGTAGTCGATGCCGGCCAGCATCCCGGCGGCGGCCGACGACTCCGGGGCAATGAGCAATGCCGCTGCCGGAGCAGGGAGGGTCACGATCACCCGGTCGGAGTCCAGATCACCCAGGTCGGCCACCGGATCCGATAGCCGAAGCCGGTCACCCAGGTACTCGGCCAGCGCATCCACCAACCGCCCGAGGCCACCGGGAAGGGTGTGGAACACCGGGGCTTTGGGGTCGGCGGTGGACGAAGCGGCCAACTCCCGCAGCCCCCTCACCAGGCTCGGGTTCCTGGAAGCGGCTTCGGCCAACTGAGGCACCGCCGCCCTCACGCTGAGGTGGTCGATGGACGAGGCGTTGATGCCGCCCAGCAGCGGGTCCACCAGCCGCTCGGCGGTCTCGTCGCCCAACCGCCGCCTCACCAGCTCGCCAACCGACTGGTCGCCAACCAGCGGCGCTCCGGACAGGTCCGGCTCCCGGCGGGCCCGTTCCACCCCGCCCGGCGATACAATCCCCGAGGCGGCCAGCGCGTCGAAGTCCAGCGGCACGCCCAGCACGTTGGGCTGGGGCAGGGCCCGCAGTGCGCCCCGGGAGTACACGTAGGCGTCACGCTGAGCGGGGGACACCAGCTCGGATTCCAACCCCAGCTCCCGGCACAACTCAAGCGCCCACGGAACCCGGGCCAGAAAGGCATCGGGGCCCTCGTCCACTGGCTGCCCGGCCAGTTCCGAGGTGCGAATCCGTCCCCCGGCCCGCTCCGACGCCTCGTACACAACCACCTCGGCTCCCGCTCTGGCAGCCTCGTAGCCCGCGGCCAGGCCGGTGATCCCCGCCCCGACAACCGAGATTCTCATTTTGGCTTTGGGTTTTCGTGTACCAGCTCGACGATGCGCTCCAGATTCTCCGGGTCGGATTCGGGGAGCACGCCGTGGCCCAGGTTGAAGATGTGGCCCGGTCGCCCGGCGTTTCGGTCCAGCACGTCGGCCACCCGTTCGGCCACCACCGGCCAGGGGGTCAGGACCGCTGCCGGGTCGAGGTTCCCCTGCACCGCCACGTTGGGACCCAGGCGCTTGCGGGCGTCGTCCAGATGAACCCGCCAGTCGATCCCCACCACGTCTGCACCCGCCTCGGCCAGAAGCTCCAGCAGCTCGCCTGTGCCAACCCCGAAGTGGATGCCCGGCGGCCCCTCCTCCGAGCCGCCCAGCGCATCGAACACCCGCGAGCTGGCGGGGAGCACGAACCGCCGGTACTCGTCGGGGGCCAACGTGCCGGCCCACGAGTCGAAGAGCTGGAAGGCGCTCGCCCCGGCGTCTAGCTGGGAGCGGATCGAAGCGATGGCCAGATCGGCCAGCCGGTCCAGCAACGCTTCCCAGAGGCCGGGTTCGCTGTACATCAAGGTCTTGGTGTGGGCGTGGGTTCGAGACGGACCGCCTTCCACCAGGTAGGAGGCCACGGTGAACGGTGCCCCGGCGAAGGCGATGAGCGGCACGTTCAGCTCGCCCACCAGGTTGCCCACCGTTTCCAGCACGTAGGGGGTGTCGGCCACGGGGTCGAGCGGCCGCAGCCGGTCGAGGTCTCTGGCCTCACGGAAGGGCTGCTCCACCACCGGCCCCACCCCGGGGACGATGTCCACCCCGAATCCGATGGCATGCACCGGCACCACGATGTCGGAGTACAAGATGGCAGCGTCCACCCCGTAGCGGCGCACCGGCTGGAGGGTCATCTCGGTAGCCACGTCGGGGCGGGCGATGGTGTCCAGCATCGAGCCCTCGCCTCGGATGGCTCGGTACTCGGGTAGCGATCGCCCGGCCTGGCGCATGAACCACACAGGAACCCGCTCAACCGGCCGGCAGCGGCACGCCCTCAGAAAGGCATCGTTGGTGACGGCACTCCCGGAACCCACGGCCCAACCGTACCGATCAACCGGGCGGGTCGGTACCATCGGCGGGGTGCGGCGGTCCATTGACGATTATCCCTTCGACCCGGCCGACCTTCCCCCCGGCGACGACGATGAGTTCTCCCCGGTGTCGTGGGCGGTGGCCATTGCCGATGACTACGAGGACGCCGTTCCCCGGGTGGTGCTCACGGTGGAGGAGGTGGGCCGAGCCGGCTACGGGCTTGTGGCTCATCTGCCACCCCACCTGGCCCGCCGCCTCAGAACCGCAATAGGCGATGCCCTAAAGGAGATCGGGGAACCGGTCAACCCGTAACCGGCGATAGGAGATCGGGGAACCGGTCACCCCATAACCGGTGAGGGAGCCGCAGGCA
The DNA here is from genome assembly GCA_965200775.1 of Acidimicrobiales bacterium. Taxonomy (GTDB): domain Bacteria; phylum Actinomycetota; class Acidimicrobiia; order Acidimicrobiales; family Bin134; genus Poriferisocius. The sequence continues at coordinate 242,008 of OZ241383.1, forward strand.
GCGGGTTGAGCCGGGCCGCTAGACTCGAAGGTTCATTGAGTTGAGGAGTGCCCCGATTCACCCCGATCACACCGCGGAGCAGTTGTACATTGAACGGGCCCACCACGCCCTGGAAACCGCTCGGGAGAAAGCCCTGTCGCTGAAGGGAATGGTGGAGGTCGGCGCGGGCGGCACCCATCAGGCCCGCTACGAGCGAGAGATCATCTGGGACTCCATCAGCACCCGCCTCAGCGCCCTGGACATTGGCACCTCGTCGCTGGTGTTCGGGCGGCTGGACTGGAACGAGGAGCAAGGCGGCCACCACCTGTATGTGGGCCGGGTAGCGGTGTGGGACGACGAACAGGAGCCCATCACGATCGACTGGCGTGCCCCCGCTGCCGAGGCGTTCTACCGGGCGACGGGCAGCGACGCCATGGGGCTCTCCCGGCGCCGCCACTTCGTAACCCGGGGTCGCGAGCTGCTGGGGGTGGAGGACGAGCACTTTGGCGACCGCAACGGGCGCGGCCGCCTGACCCTGGTAGGGGAGGCAACGCTGAGGGCCGGGCTGGAAGCGGGGCGCACCGGTCGGTTGGCCGACGCGGCGGCCACCATCCAGATCGAGCAGGATGCCATCATCCGGTCGCCCCTGGCCGGCGTGCTCGTGGTGCAGGGGGGCCCTGGCACGGGCAAAACGGTGGCGGCGCTGCACCGGGCGGCCTACTTGCTCTACACCCACCGGTTCCCGCTCGAAGGCCAGGGGGTTCTTGTGCTCGGCCCGAACCGCCTGTTCCTGACCTACATCGAACAGGTGCTTCCGTCGCTGGGGGAAGCGGGGGTGCAGGTCTCCATGCTGGCCGACCTGCTACCCGGCGTGAGGGTGAAGGGTCTCGACGATCCCTCGACGGCCCGGATCAAGGGCGACCTGCGCATGATCTCGGTGCTGCGCCGGGCACGCCGCGACCGCCAGCGCCCGCTTCGAGCCGACCTGGTTGTGGGCTACGGCCTGAGGAGGCTGCGGCTCACCGTGAGCCAGAGCGCCGAGATCGTGAACCAGGCCCGGCGACGGTTCCGAACCCACAATCGGGCCCGGCATTTCGTCGAGGAGCAGGTGTATCGGTCTCTGGCCGACAGCGGGTCGAGAACCGATGGCCCGAGCCTCGACGCCGAGGCGGTGCGTGAGGCCCTGCACGGCAGCCTCGAGTTACGTGAGGCCCTGGAGTGGATGTGGCCGGTGCTGACCCCGGTACACCTCCTCCACGACCTGTTCGGGTCTCAAGCGTTGCTGCGCTCGGCCGCGGGATCGACGCTCGAACCCAATGAGATCAACCGGTTGTACCGCTCCCGGTCGGCCCACGCCTCCGAAGTGGTGTGGACCGCCGACGACGCCCCGCTGCTCGACGAGGCTCTGGCCCTGCTCGGCCCACGCCCCGGCCATCGTCAGGCCGACTCCGTTCGCACCTACGGCCACATCGTGGTGGACGAGGCCCAGGACCTGTCACCGATGCAACTCAGGATGATCGGCCGCCGGTCGTTGAACGGGTCGATGACGGTGGTGGGCGACATCGCCCAGGCCACCTCGGCTTGGGGGCACGACTCGTGGGACAGCGTGGTAGAGCAACTGCCGGGCGGCTTCGAACCCCGCCGGGCCGAGTTGACCATCGGCTACCGCCTGTCCGAATCGACCATGGCGGTAGCCGCCAGGGTGCTTGGTGCCGCAGTGCCCGGCCTGGCACCTCCCCGCTCGATCCGCACCGGGGGCCACCCGCCCCGGTTCGTCTCGGCCTTGGGCTCTTCGGCCGACCAAGGGATCAACGGGCAGGGCACGAAAAACACCCGGGAGCGCCTGATGGATGCGGTGGTCTCCGAGGTGGAGAAGTGGTTGGGTTCGATGGCCAACGGCAACCTGGCGGTGATCTGCCACACCGAGGTCACCGACCCCATCTCTGCCGCGCTGCACGCCGCTGGAGTGGACCATGGGCTCGTGTATGAGCGAGGGTTGGAGTCCCGGGTGACGATCGTCCCGGTGGAACTGGTCAAAGGTCTGGAGGTGGATGCTGCGGTGGTGGTCGAGCCTGCTGACATCTGCGACAACCACCCCAAGGGTTTGCGGGCCCTGTACGTGGCCCTGACCCGGGCCACCCAGCACCTGGTGGTGGTACACGCTCGCCCGCTTCCCGAGCCGCTGCGGGCAGAGACGGCATAGTCCGATGGGCCACGATCCCCGAGCGCTCAGCGAGTCGATGACGGAGTTCCTTAGGGAACGACACCTGGCCTCGTTGACCGTCCTGCGGCCCGACGGGACGCCCCACGTCACCCCAGTGGGGTTCACCTGGGACCCGGAAACGGCCACCGTTCGCATCATCACCTGGGCCGGGGCCTACAAGGTGCGTCGGTTGGAGGCAGCCGGTGGAGGTAGGGCCGCGGTGTGTCAGGTGGACGGGGGCCGGTGGTTGACCCTGGAGGGCGACGCCACCGTGACCGCCGACCCCGAGGAGTGCGCTGATGCCGAGGCCCGGTACGCCGAGCGCTACAGCCCGCCCCACGATCGCGGCGCCGACCGGCGAGCCATCCTCATCGCGGTGGACTCGGTTCTGGGAAGGGCGTGATGACCCCAAAAGGCATCGGCCTCAGTTCTCGGGTGCAGGAGTACCTGGTGGATCACGGGGCGGGGGTCGACCCCATCGCCCAGGAGCTGATCGACGCCACCGCCGAGCTGGGCGGTTTCTCCGTGATGCAGATCGCACCGGAACAGGCCGCGTTCATGACCATGCTCACTCGGCTCCTGGAGGTGGAGTTCGCCGTGGAGGTGGGCACCTTCACCGGCTATTCGGCGCTGTCAATAGCTCGGGGGTTCGGGCCGGGGGGAAAGCTGCTGTGTTGTGACGTGAGCGACGAGTGGGTGGATGTTGGCCGCCCGTTTTGGGAACGGGCCGGGGTGGCCGACCGGATCGACGTGGCGATCGCGCCCGCGGCCGAGACCCTGGCCGCCCTACCGCATGAACCGCTCATCGAACTCGCCTTCATCGACGCCGACAAGGGCTCCTACCCGGTGTACTACGAGGAGATCCTCAGCCGCCTCAGCCCCCGGGGGCTGATCCTGGTGGACAACGTCTTGTGGAGCGGACGGGTTGCCGATCCCGAAGCCGACGTCGAGGCTGATCAGAGCGTGGCCGACATCCGGGCTTTCAACGACATGGTGGTGGCCGATCCCCGCACCACCCAGGTAATGCTGCCCATAGCCGACGGCCTCACCCTCATCACCCACGCTTGACCTTCTCGGCGGGGGAAGGCTGCTCCCGCAGGTACAGCCGCCCGATGGCCAGACACACCAGGCTGGCCGCGCCGGTAGCCAGCCACGTGGTTCGCTCCCCGGCGGCCTGGTAGATGGCCGAAGCGGGGAGGGCCGAGATTCCCGCTCCGAGCACCTCTGCCGCCCCCATCAGGCCAAGTGCCCCTGCCTGCCTTGCTTCGGGGACGGCACGTGACACAGCTACCTGGCCGGCGGTGAACCCGTATCCGTCGAATACACCGTTCACGGTCATCACGATGATCACCACCGATATTCCCGGAAGGAAACCGATTGACATCGTGATTGCTGCCGATACCGCCATCCCCGTCAGGGCCACCTTGGTCGGTCCAACCCGGTCGGCTATACGCCCGGCGTGGGTGCTCACCAAGGCGATGGGTAAGGCGAAAGCGGTGAAGCCGATCCCGGTTTGGATGGCACCCCCTCCGCGGTCCTGGAACATCTGGGGAAACACCGTCTCGAAAGCGCCGATCAGCAGGAAGTAGCCGACGATAAGGACCAATGCCCCCCGAAGCTGCCGGTATTTCAGCAACTCCAGAGAGCCCCTTACCCGCTTGGTGTGAACCCCTTGGTCCTTGGGCAAGCGGGCAGCGAACGGCACGAACACCGCCATCACGATTGCTCCGACGATGAACGGCATCCTCACACCGCCGACTTCGGCCAGCAGCGCCGCAACCACCGGCCCCACCACGAAGCCGATCACCTCTCCGACGACGAGACGCCCGAGATTTTCCCCGGCTTTTGCGGGGTCGAGAACGGTGGCGGCTCGGCGCATCCCCGGCATGAGGAGCCCGCCGGCGAACCCCAGGGCACTGCGGGCGACGATCCAAACGACCACATGGTCGGCCACCACCATCATGAACATGGCCACCGCGCACATCACCATTCCGCTCACCGCCATGGCTCGGCCGTGTCCCCGGTCAGCCATCGGGCCCAGGGCCACCTGGGCGATGAATGTGGCCAGGAACCCGTTGGCCACGATGAGCCCCACGTCGATGCTGCTGAAGCCGAACTCGTCGCGCAGCTCTCCGAGCAACGCCACGATTCCCCCCAGCGCGGCCGTGAAGAGGCCGAAAACGATCTGGTAGGGGAGCAGTCCGGAGGATTTGGCGCGCTTCATGGGTGGCTTTCGGCGGTGATGTTCTTGTGCAGAACAGACGGGGCCAGGGTCACAAGTCGTCCAATGAGGCCAGAGCCTGGCCGGTGGACATGAGCTCGATGATGGTGCCGAACGGATCGCGGCAGTACACGACAACGGCCCCGCCGGTGTCGGAGAGCTCCACCGGCTCTCCCATGGCCGAGCCGCCCAGTTCTTGCACCCGGCGCCACTCGGCCCAAACGTCGTCCACCTCGATGGCCAGGTGACGCAACCCCAACTCGTGCGCCCCTCTGTCCCGGGGATTGCTCCCCACCGGTTCGGGTGAGGCGTACTGCCAGAGTTCCAGGTAGCTACCCGAGCCCCGCATCATCACTCCGTCGGCTCCCGAGCCGACAAGGCCAACAGCCTGATCCTGGGCGGGAGCGGGGGAGCGCCAGTGGTCGCGCTCGATCACCTCCATGTCCAGCAGTGCGCCGTAGAACTCGATCGCCCGTTCCAGGTTTCCCACCACCAAGCCTGTGTGGTGGATGCCGCGAACCGCCATCTCAGGCTGCTAGCCCAACTTTTCCAGGCGCTCCTCGATCCCGTCGAGGCGGTTTTCCACGACGGTCATTCTGGCTGAGAGGTTCGCCACCTCCTGCACTAGCTCGTCGATGCGCAGGTCAACCCGAGCGAACCCGTCCTTCATTTCTTGGCGGAGTTGGGTGTTCTCTTGGCGGAGTTTGGCGTCTCCGTCGTTCATTTCTTGGCGGAGCTGGGTGAACCCGTCGTTCATTTCTTGGCGGAGTTTGGCGTCTCCGTCGTTCATTTCTTGGCGGAGCTGGGTGAACCCGTGCTTCATTTCTTGGCGGAGCTGGGTGAACCCGTCCTTCATCTCCTGGCGGAGCTGAACAATGTCGTGGCGTCGGGACCGGTCCAGGTAAAGGACCATGGTTACGACCATCCCCATCGTGGCCGCCATCATGGCGATCAGAGCTTGTTCCATGAGGTTCTCCTCACTGGATTCGACTGGGGGGAAGCCGCTACCACTCTACAGGGGACAGGTGACCGATTGTCCAACATGATTTTTCGCGATCGGTAGATGCAGGGTCGGGGTCAAAATCCATCGGGTTGCCAGAAGGTGTGCGCAACCGGCCCTCGGCCCGCGCCGAGCCGCCAGCTTGCCGAGTGGGCGATGGCCTGGGCGACGAAGGCCTTGGCTCCAGCAATGGCCCCCATCGGTTCGATTCCATCAGCCAGCGCGGCAGCCACCGCTGCTGCAAAGGTGCAGCCAGTTCCATGATCGTTGGCGGTATCCACCGCTTGGCCGACCAGCTCGGTCCAGGCACCGTCGTGTCCGATTCGGTCGGTGGCAGTGGCCTCCCCGGTGATCACCAGCCAGCCGGGGCACAACCCGCCCAGGTCGTCGGGCCCCTCCACCCCTGCCACTTCGGCCAGCACCGCGGCCTCCCGAATGTTGGGGGTGGACACTGTGGCGTGCTTCAGCAGCTCCAGGTAGGCAGCCTCTGCTCCCGCATCCAGCAGCCGGGCCCCGGTTGACGACACCATGACCGGGTCCACCACCAGGTTGGGCAGCTTCCCGGCGGCCGCGTAGTCGCCCACCACCGTGATGATCTCCAGGTTGGCCAGCATCCCGGTTTTCACCGCTCCCACCGAGAGGTCGTCCAACACCGAGTCGAGCTGGCGGGCCACGAAGTCGGCCGGGATGACGTGTACGCCCTGAACTCCCACGGTGTTCTGGGCCGTCACCGCGGTGATGACTGCCGCCCCGTGGACCCCCCAGTCCGAGAAGGTGGTCAGGTCGGCGGCCACCCCGGCGCCACCGGACGGGTCCGACCCCGCCACGCTCAGTGCCACTGGTGGGTTCATCCCGAGCGCCATTCGTCGTCCTGTGCCACTGGTGGGTTCATCCCGAGCGCCATTCGTCGTCCTGTGCCACTGGTGGGTTCATCCCGAGCGCCATTCGTCGTCCTGTGCCACTGGTGGGTTCATCCCGAGCGCCATTCGTCCAGGATGGCCGCAATGGTCTCATCGGGGTTGGGGCTGCGGGACACCGCTCCCTGTACGGCCACCCCCGCAGCACCTGCATCCCGACATGCGGCCACCCGGCCCAGGTCAACCCCGCCCAGTGCATAGATCGGCACGTGAGCCTGCCGGGTTATGCGGCTGAACTGGGCCAACCCCAGCGGCGGCCCGTAGCCCGGCTTCGACGGCGACTCGAACACGGGGGAGAGGGTCACGTAGTCGACGCCCTCCATCTCGGCTCGCCTCACCTCCTCCAGGTTGTGGCACGACCGTCCCACGATCCCCCGGTACACCTTGGGGTAGCGGTCGATTCCCGATAGGTGAACCCCGTCGGCCACCGGATCGATCATGGACGACAGGATGAGGCAGTCGGTTCGGTCTCTCAGCTTCTGGGCCAGCTGCCGGCGGACCTGCGGGGGGCGGTCCTTGGCTCGGAAGATCACCGCCGGTGCGTTCACCGCCACGTCGGAGAGCACGAGCAGCTCGGAGTTCAACCCGCTCCTGTGGTGAATGCCGAACGGCTCAGAATTCGGCACGTCCCTCCTCCGCGGTGGAGGCCTCGGCGTGGAAGCGCTTGGGAATCCGTCCAGCCAGCCGGGCCTTGCGTCCCGCTTGGGTGGCCGACCGCATGGCTGCGGCCATCAGCTCGGGGTCTTGCGCCCGGGTGATGGCCGAGGCAACCATCACCGCATCGCAGCCCAGCTCCAAGGCCAACGCTGCATCCGAAGCGGTCCCGATGCCGGCGTCGAGTACCACCGGCACCGACGACTGCTCCACGATCATCTCGATGTTGTGGGGATTGCGAATGCCCAGGCCCGACCCGATGGGCGCCCCCAGCGGCATCACCGATGCGCAACCCAGGTCCTCCAGGCGGCGGGCCAGGGCTGGGTCGTCGTTGGTGTAGGCCATCACGACGAACCCGTCATCCACCAGCGTCTCGGCGGCCTCCACCAGCTCGATGCCCTCGGGGAGCAGGGTGAAGTCGTCGGCGATCACCTCCAGCTTCACCCAGTTGGTCTCGAACGCATCCCGGGCCAGGCGAGCTGTCAGCACCGCGTCCGACGCCGTGTAGCACCCCGCGGTGTTGGGCAGAACTTCGAGGCCCAGGCGGTCGATCACCTCCAACACCGAGCCGGTGGCGTCGGGCGACACCCGGCGCAGCGCCACGGTGACCAGCTCGCACCCCGAGGCGACTAGGGCCCGTTCCAGCACCGCCAGGTTTGGTGCTCCCCCTGTTCCGGCGATCAACCGGCTGGCGAAGCTTCGGCCCGACACTGTCCACCGATCGTTGTGGCCGGCCGGACCGGCAAAGGTTTCCGGCTCGCCCATCTACCCTCCCTGGGCTGCTTCGAGGATTTCAACCCGGTCGCCCTCGGCCAGACGGGCCTCGCCCCACTGGCTGCGGGGGACGATCTCACGGTTGACGGCCACCGCCACCCCCCGCTGGTTGGGGGCCAGGCTGCTCACGGTGCAGCCCGATGACACATTTCGGGTTTCCCCGTTGACCACGATGTTCATGCCGGAACCTCGTGGAGATTTGGCGCCGACGCGGGGCGGTGTTGGGCGCGGTTTGGGCCGAATCGGTCGGGGCTGAAGTTAGACAGGTCCACTGGGGGTGCGTCGCCGCTGACCAGGGCGGCCACCGCCATCCCGGTAAGCGGAGCAGTGAGGATGCCGTTGCGGTAGTGGCCGGTGGCGTAAACGATGCCGTCCTCGCCCCGGCCGATGATCGGGGCGTTGTCGGGGGTTCCCGGGCGCAGGCCGGCCCACGTCTCCAGCAGGTCAACCTCGCTCAATCCGGGCAGCAATGTGAGGGCGTCTCGAAGCAGGTCGTGAACGCCTCCCGCTGTCACCCTGGTGTCAAAGCCCTGCTCCTCCTGGGTGGCGCCCACCACGATCTCACCGTCGCTGCGGGGCACCACGTACACGCTCGATCCCCGCACGATGCCCCTCACCGGCAACTGCAACAGGCCGGCCGGCCCGCTGAGGCGGAGGATCTGCCCCTTCACCGGTCGCACCGGTAGGTTCAAGAGCCTGCCTGTCCACGCCCCAGCCGACACCACCACCTGTCCGCAGGGCAACACTTCTTGGTTGTCGGCTATCACCCGGTTGTGGGCCACTTCCACTGCGGAGGCCGGGATCACCGGCACATGTTTGCGAAGTTCGTCCACCACCCGGCGGGGGTTCACGTGGTGGTCGAGCGGGGAGTAGACCCCGCCGCGCACCCCAGGGGCCAGCAGGGGCTCCCGGGTCCGGCACTCCCGGCTACGGAGCCGCTCAACCGGCAGCCCCTCCTGCTCGTGCAGGTTGCCCAGGTTGTCGAGCAGCGCCTTGTCGCCGGTGTCGTAAGCGGCCATGAGCATCCCGTTGCGGCGGTAGTCCACCGCGTCCTGGCCCAACGCCTCGGCGAACTTTGGCCACGCTTGGCTGGCCGCCAGGTTCAGGCGAAGGATGTGGCTTTCCTTCCAGTAGGCCTCGTGGACGGGGGCCAGCATTCCCGCCGCGGCATGGCTGGCTCCGGTTCCCGGGGCCGGGTCGAGCACCACCACTTTGATGCCTTCTCGAATCAGGTGCCAGGCCACCGACAGCCCGATGATCCCCCCGCCGACCACGACCACATCCGGCTTCGAGGCTGCATCCGCTATCGACCCATTTCCTGCCATCGGCCCAGTCTCAGGCATCGAGGGCCTCCAGCAGTTCTGCGGTGGCCTCGGTGGGATCGGCGGCGTCGGCCACCGCACCGATTACCGCCACGCCGTGAGCTCCTGCTTCGAGCAGCTCGCCGATTCGAGAAGCGGTGATCCCGGCGATGGCGATGACCGGAATGTCCACCGCCGCGGCCACCTTCTCCACGCCCGCCGGCCCCAGGGGGGTGGGCAACCCCGCTTTTGTCCTTGTGGCATACACCGGGCCGACCCCCACGTACGAGGCCCCGCCGCCTTGGTGTCTCCGGGCCGTCTCCGGGTCTCGGGCCGTACCCCCCACCAGCCGGTCGGGGCCGAGCAGGTTCCTCAGCACGTGTACCGGCAGGTCCTCGGCCCCGCCGTGAACCCCGTCGGCGTCAACGGCCAGGGCGATGTCGGCCCGGTCGTTCACGATGGTCAGCGAACCGGCGGTTCGGGCCGCGGCCACGATGCGCTCCGCCTCGGCCAACACCTCCGCGTCGGTCGCTCTCTTGACCCGCACCTGAACCGCGGGTGCTCCGCCCCTCAAGGCCGCGCTCGCCATGTCCACACTGCCGGTGATCACGTGCAGCCGCGGCACACCTCGGCTCAAGACGGCCCGGCAGAGTAGATCTCCGCGCCCTGCTCGATGAACTCCCCGGCTTTGGCCCGCATCCCCAGCTCAATGGCCACCGACTCGTCCACCCCTTGGCGGGCGGCGTAATCCCGCACGTCCTGGGTGATCTTCATCGAGCAGAACTTGGGCCCGCACATGGAGCAGAAGTGGGCCGTTTTGGCCGGCTCCGCCGGGAGGGTCTCGTCGTGATACTGGCGGGCTGTCTCCGGGTCGAGTGAGAGGTTGAACTGGTCGGCCCACCGGAACTCGAACCGGGCCTTCGACAGGGCGTCGTCCCACGCCTGAGCACCGGGATGGCCCTTGGCCACGTCGGCAGCGTGTGCGGCGATCTTGTAGGCGATCACACCGTCCTTCACGTCGGCCCGGTTGGGCAGCCCCAGGTGTTCCTTGGGGGTGACGTAACAGAGCATGGCCGTGCCGTACCAACCGATGTTGGCCGCTCCGATGGCCGAGGTGATGTGGTCGTAGCCCGGAGCCACGTCGGTGGTGAGTGGCCCCAGCGTGTAGAAGGGAGCGTCCTGGCACCACTCCCGCTCCAGGGTCACGTTCTCCTTGATCTTGTTGAGCGGAACGTGTCCTGGCCCCTCGATCATCACCTGAACGTCGTGGGCCCAGGCCCTCCCGGTCAGCTCGCCCAGGGTCTCGAGTTCGGCCATCTGGGCGGTGTCGTTGGCGTCGGCGATTGAGCCGGGCCGCAGCCCGTCGCCGAGGGAAAAGGCCACGTCGTAAGCGGCGAAGATCTCGCACAGTTCCTCGAAGTGGGTGTAGAGGAAGTTCTCCTGGTGGTGGGCCAAGCACCAGGCGGCCAGGATCGAACCGCCCCGGCTGACGATACCTGTGGTGCGCTCGGCGGTGAGCGGCACGTAGCGGAGCAGCACGCCGGCATGGACCGTCATGTAGTCCACCCCCTGCTCGGCCTGTTCGATCACCGTGTCCCGATAGATCTCCCAGGTCAGCTCCTCGGGGCTGCCGTTGGTTTTCTCCAGGGCCTGATAGATGGGCACCGTGCCGATGGGAACCGGCGAGTTGCGGATGATCCATTCCCGGGTGGTGTGGATGTCGGGGCCGGTGGACAAGTCCATCACGGTGTCGGCCCCCCACTTGGTGGCCCAGGTCAGCTTCTCCACCTCCTCGGCGACCGACGAGGTGACCGCGGAGTTGCCGATGTTGGCATTGACCTTGGTGAGGAATTTGCGTCCGATGATCATCGGCTCCGACTCGGGGTGGTTCACGTTGGCCGGGATGATGGCCCGACCCCGGGCCACCTCGTCACGCACCAGCTCGGCGTCGAGCCCTTCCCGCACGGCAATGAACTCCATTTCCGGGGTGATCTCGCCTCGACGGGCGTAGGCCATCTGGGTGACGGGGCCGTTCTTGGCCCGTAGCACCGGGCGGCGCTCACCCTGGAACGGGTCGGATGCCTGCCCGGTACGCACGGCCCGGCGTCCGTCGTCTCGCAGATCGGCGGTTCGACCGGCAATCTCCTCGGTGTCGCCCCGCTCGGCGATCCAATCCATCCGCACCGGGGCCAGCCCCAGGTTGGGGTTGGAGCCGGGACCGCTGGTGTCGTACAGCAGGAACGGCGGTTCCGGTGCGGTGAGGTTGACCTGGGTGAACGGCACCCGCACATCGGGCTGGGGCCCAGTCACATACACCTTTTCACGGTCCGGCGCGCTGCCGTTGCTCGTGGTACTCATCTCATCTCCCTTCGCCGGCGTTATCCGGGGCAGGTTCAGCGGTCGGTGCCAGCGGACACCCTCTCAGCCCGACGATCCTCGAGCTCCCGCGTGGTTGTCGCCCCCATCTTGTCACAGCCCGCAACTCGACGTAGGAGCAATTCAGGGGCTGGTGCAATCTCGCAGAAAATGTGCCGCCCCTAAGGTCGGAGCCGGGTCTTGGGAGGTCAGTTTCTGAGTATGGGGTTGTGTTGGGTGGGCTGGTAGTTGGTGGTGCCGGTGTCTGGGAGCGGGTTTGGTGGGGGTTGGGTGGTGTAGCGGCTGTCGGGGTGTTGGTGGACTTGCCAGTTGTGGTTGTGGATGTTGTGGTGGCAGCGGGTGCGTACCATCATGAGGTTGTGGAGGTTGGTGGGTCCGCCGTTTGACTACCAGTTGATGTGGTGGGCCTGGCACCAGTGGGGTGCGGCGTCGCAGGCGATGCAGCCTTGGTCTCGTAGCGTTAATGCGGCTTTTTGGGGTTCGGTGGCGGTGCGTGTTTTGCGACCTAGCCAGAGTTTGTGGCCTTTGGTCTTGTAGATGGCGGGTAGGATGTCCGCGTCACAGGCCAGCTTCTTCAGCTCGCCTACGGGTAGGGGTTTTCCGTCGCTGAGCCGAGCGTTGGTGAGGCGGCGGTTCACAATGTCGTAGTCGGCCACCACCAGCAATGCCGTTCCTGAGGCTTTGCCTTTTTCGGGCTGTAGGATGAGTTCGGCTAGGGCGTCGGCCATGCGCTGCTTCGTTGTGCGCTGTTTCTTGGGGTCTTGTTGGTGCCACAGCTCGCGTTCTTTGGCTGAGAGCACCGTGGCGATACGAGCCCCGGTTACCGGGTCGAACTCGCCGGACAGCACGAACATGCCGGTTTCTTTGCTCTCGAACGCTTTTGCGGTGCGCCGTTCTTTCTGGTTGTCCAGGATTTCTTGGCCGTCGTCGTTGGACATGTCCTGTTGGTGGCGGCGCACTGTTTTGTTGAACCGGGTGTAGTCCTCACGCTGAGTGGCTTGTTGTAACGCCGTCTCGTCGATGGGCCCTTCTCCTGCTGCTCGGGCGATCAGCCGGGCATGGCTGGCGGGGATCTTCTCGTCGGCCAGCGCCTTTTGGGTTTCGGGCAGCTCGGCCAGCTTCTCGGCGACCTCCACGTCTTGGCGGGCCTGGCGTGAAGATGACTGCATCTTGTCACGAGCTATCAGCGCTGCGGTGTCCGAGTTGTGACGGCGGGATGTTTCGGCCAACAACTCCGACCACATCGCCTCGATACGCGACTTGGCTCGGACCAGCTCATCGGCCCGATTGTCCAAGGCGTCATCGCTCAACTCGGCCACGTTCGCCGCCGCTACAAACACATCCGCCCCACAGCGGCCCTTGCTGTTTGCCATGTTCACCTCCTTTGTCATCTTCCGCCCCGCGTCGGGGGCTTGGATCCGTCTCGAAATCCATTATCCACACCGCGGTGACAGTTTCTTCTGACGGTTTGCTGTTTTCCGTTGGTGTCTGTCTCGTTTCCTATTATCCACATGGTGGTGACAGTTTCCCCGTCCCCGGCACACTGCCACCGATACTCGTGAAACCCCAGGTCACAGACCCAGAGCCCATTCAGACACCCTACCTGGGAGGTGCTACACATCCCCCCGGCCGACTAGTTGCACCCCGAGGGTCCGCTACAGGAATACGCCGCGGTCACTTTGTCAATGCCAGGTGTGAAGCTGGCCGATGCCTGGTGAGTATTGTTGTTTGCTGATGAGCCTTCAGGACAGGATCAAACAGTTAGCAGCATCGAAGCCTGCTCCCAACGAGGAAGCGATGAAACTGAGGGTGCTGGTACCGATCCTGAGCGATCTGGGTTGGGACGTCCATGACGAGGGAAATACCGGAGAGGTGGCCTTTGAGCACCCGGTGGGTTCGGGGCGGGGTTCCGGGCGGAAGGGCAGAGTGGATATCGCACTGTTGAGCACGGCCAGGCGTCAGCGTGTGGTGTGTTTGATCGAGGCCAAAGCCCCGGGCAAGGATCTGAGCGACCATGTGGACCAGCTCATCAGCTATGCCTTCTACGAGGGGGCCAGCATTTGCGTCCTAACTGATGGCTATACGTGGTGGCTGTTCCTTCCTCGCGAAGCCGGTCCCCCGACTGATCGACGGTTCGCCGAGCTAGAACTCAGCTAGGCACCTGAGGAGTTTGCATCCGATCTCCAGGACTTCCTGGGCAAGAGCAGTCTGGTGAGCGGTGAGGCTGAGGAGAGGGCGAAGAAGGTGCTAAAGGCTTTGAGGGAGGCAGACCACCTCAATTCCGAGATACCTGGGATTTGGGAGAAGATGCTCAGAGGCCCTGACCAGGAATTGGTCGAATTACTGGCAAAGAAGGTCTATGCCGAAGTGGGGTTGCGCCCTGCCCCCGAGCAGATTGCCGATGTCTTGCAGGACATGCCGATCAGGGCGGTTGTTCGAGAGGGTCAAGCCGACGCATCGAAGACCGCAACATCTTCCAAACAGGCCAAGGATCAATCCAAGTCGGCCAAGGAACGATCCAAGCCGGCCAAAGGTGCATCAAGAGCCCGAACTCCCAAGCCCACATCTGTGACCCTCTGGGGGGAGGCTAGGGAGGTCAAGAGTTGGGCGATGGTCCTAGAGGAGGTTGCGACCATCATGCACGACCGGCATTCCAATGACTTCTTGGAGAAGACCGAAGAATTGGCTGGAAAAATGAGGCCTTTCGTCTCCAGCAGCGCTGACCTTTTTATAAGGGCAGGCCAGATCGGTTCTACCGGTCTGTACATCGAAACTAACTACTCGGCAAAATACGTTCAGCGCAGATCCCGGCAGCTCCTCGAGCTGTACGGTTACCCAGCCGAAGACCTCAAGATAGAGCTGCAAAGCGAGTAGGAGCCGCCAGGCGCACTTCGCCGCTGAGGCGGAGCACGAGCGGCCTCAAGAGCTTCGCAGGCACGTGACGAACGTGCTCACGTAGAGCGGCTGCTTGCCGACGCAGGGGCTCGACCGCCTCATGCAGGAGAGGCTCAGGCCCTAAGACGGATGGAGTTGTCGTACTCGATTCACCCCGAGCTGTTCGACCGGTTGTTCGGTGATTGGTCGGCACCGGACAAGTCTCAGCGGACCCGTGGTGTGTTGCGCCTCATGGCGTTGGCGGTTTCGCAGTTGTGGCAGCGAGGCGACCAGTCGTTGCTGATAATGCCCGGCAACCTGCCCATGGATTCCGGGGCGTTGGTGTCGGAGATGAAGAAGTACCTGGAGGACGGGTGGGACCCGGTCATCAAGTCGGACGTCGATGGCGAGAACGCGTTGCCATTGCGCATCGACAAAGAGCACAAGCACTTCGGCCGCATCTCAGCGACCCGCCGGGCTGCTCGCACGGTGTACATGGGGTCGGCTGCCAAGCCCGATGGGTCCCGAGGCGTCGACTTGAAGCGTGTAGTGTTGGGTTGTGTGCAGCCCGGCGAGCCGGTCGGCCAGTTCGCTGACGCTCTCAGGCGGCTCTCCGGCCAGGCCACCCACCTCTACGTCGATGGAGCCCAGTACTGGTACTCGCTGCAGCCGAATGTCACCCGCGTTGCCTCTGACCGGGCGGCATCGAACTATTCGGACCGAGATGCCGACGACGAGGTCAAGAATCGCATCTCGAACCAAGCCGACCGAGGAAATTTCACCTCCATCCAGGTCTTCGCCGAAGGCCCCGGGGACGTCCCAGATGATGACGGCGGGGTGCGCCTCGTGGTGCTGACTCCGAACGCCACCCAACGCATCGTCTCCGAAAACGCCTCCAACCCCGGCGCCACTAGCCCTCCCGAGTTCGAATAATCCCCGCGGGACAGCGCCAAGAGGCACAGGTCTGTTGTTGCCATTGGGTTGTCAGGGTTTCCTGCCGACATGAGTCTGGTTACGGCTGATGCACTCCCAGCGAAGCCGCTTGACGCTCTTCGGGAGTTGGCGCGCTCCGAGGCAGAGCTTGACGATCTTCGTTGGCAGCAGATCGCAGCAGCGCGAGATGCCGGCTACACATGGGAGCAGATCGGCGAGGGTCTCGGGATGACCTGCCAGTCTGCTTGGGAATACTTCGGTCGTCGGGCCCGCGAGCGTCTCACCGAGAATGTCGCCAAAGACGCAGACCTGTCAGAAGACGATGTGATGACTCTCGCCGTCGAAGAGGTCAAAGCAGCCCGCTAGGGGCAGCAGCGTTCCGGCAGGTGATCTTGGTGAATGGTTCGTTCGGCAACTTATTGTGATTGCTAAATGGTTGCAGTATACTTCGGTCATGGTGCAGATTGAGGAGCTACTCGAGCAGGATCTGGAAGCAGCATCGGACATCGCGGCGAGTGTGGTCCCGGACATCGTGGCCGCTCTTGACCGGTTGATGCCGAAGCTCTCTATCGGAGGAGACAGGGCTTCGGTGCGGCGCTACTGGGTCTATGCACATGAGGCCGCAGACGTGCTAACCGCGCTCCCGGCACGCAATCCCGATGTCCTTCCCCCGTCCGCAGTGGTCTTTGAGCTTCTTCGTCGTGACACAGCCGAACTGCCCTGGGTCGCTCCATCGCAAGACGGGATTGGATTGATCACCGTCCTGGTTGACCGGCTCCGTGGCTTCACGGTTGGCCTACCCCAGCAATGCATCCGAGCACACCGAGACATAGACGAACATCGCTTTAGCTGGTTCCTCAAGTCGATCGCTGAGGTCGAGTACGAACAGGAGCGCACATCGCCGCTGAGGCGGGCAATGACCACGCTGGGACTGACGAGCAGCGACGTAGCAGAGTTCATGGGAGTGACCCGTCAGGCTGTTGACAAGTGGCTCCTTGCCGGGCCGCCCGTCGAACGAGTTGAGAAGATCGGCACCGTTTGTGAGATCTCCGACATACTTCGTCATCGTCTGCGTGAAGGATTGCCAGCCGTGGTTGCTAGACGCAGTGCCGACGCTTACGGAGGTCGAACCATGCTCGGCCTGATCGCCGCCGATGAGCACGAATGGCTCCTGCAGTCGGTGAAGGAGAGCTTCGACTATGCACGGGTTGCGTGAACATCAAGACTGTTCCAGTCGGGGGCACGCATTACCGCGTTGCTGATCCCGACTGGTCCGACCCGCTTGATCCTTCATTTGCTTCCGTTGCTCCGGGGCAGCGATGGAACCCTCCCGGGCTCGCCTGCCTGTACCTCAACGCAGTTGTCGACACAGCCCAGGCCAATGTCGGGCGACTGTTCGATGGCCTGCCGTACGGACCTGAGGACCTAGACCCGGTGACCGCGCCGATCCTCATCGAGGTAACCGTGCCAGCCAGCGAGGCCGCGGACGCTTACACCGATGACGGTCTGACCAGCCTTGGCTTGCCGACAAGCTATCCCTACGACGCCCAAGGCGGTCTCATTCCTCATGAGACTTGCCAATCTCTTGGGCAGGCGGCATTCGACGCTGGACTTGACGGCGTTGACTGTCGATCAGCCGCTGCTGGGGGCCGCCGCGAGCTTGCCTGGCATTCCCGCGACCAACAGGTCCAGGAGGTATCGCGGCGACCGTTCGACCAGTGGTGGTAACCCGGCAGTTAGCCTGGGTGTACTTCGGTAGAAGGGTCCGTGAGCGCCTTGCCGAGAATGTCGCCAAGAACGCTGACCTTGTGGAGCTGTTCAGGGTAGTTGCCGACGCATACGGGGTCCGATCCATGTTTGACCTGATCGCCGCCGATGAGCACGAATGGCTCCTGAAGTCGGCCAAGGTCCGATCAACGAGTCGATGTTGGTGGAAGCAGCCTGCCGTGAGGGTTTCGAGCATCTCTCCGAGGCGGTGCATCGCTACCGGCAGGGGCGGCGGGTTAGTGCTGCCTGAGGGATTGGTAGTGGGTGATGAGGGAGCGGGTGGAGGAGTCCTGGGATGCGTCGGGGGTGGTGGTTCCGGCCAGCTCGTCTGCGATACCGGCTGCCAGGTGTTTGCCCAGCTCCACGCCCCACTGGTCGAACGGGTTGATGCCCCAGATAGTGGCCTGGGTGAACACCTTGTGTTCGTACAGGGCGATGAGCCGACCTAGGCCCTCGGGGGTGAGCTGGTCGCCAAGGATGACGGTGCTGGGCCGGTTGCCGGTGAAGCGACGGTGAGGGTCCGGGGTGTCGGGGGCACCGAAGGCCAGGGCCTGCCCCTGGGCAAACAGGTTGGCAATGAGCAGATCGTGGCGTCCGTCGAGTTCGTGGTTGGGCCGGCAGAACCCGATGAAGTCCACCGGCACCACGTCGGTGCCCTGGTGGAGGAGCTGGTGGAAAGCGTGCTGGCCGTTGGTGCCCGGCTGCCCCCACACCACCGGACCGGTAGCCGCATCGACTGCCGTGCCGTCTGCCCGCACCGACTTGGCGTTGCTCTCCATGTCGAGCTGCTGGATATATGCAGGAAACTGGGCCAGCTCCTGGGAGTAGGGGAGCACCGCGTGGGTGGAATGGCCCCAGAAGTTGCGATGCCAGATCCCGATCAGCCCCAGCAGGGCGGGGAGGTTCTCACCCCACGGGGCGTAGCGGAAGTGTTCGTCCATCTGGTGCATCCCACTCAACATGGCGGCAAAGGCGTCGGGCCCCACCGCGATCATCACACTCAGCCCCACCGCCGAGCCCACCGAGTAGCGGCCGCCCACCCAGTCCCACATCCGAAATACGGCCCCATCGTCGATGCCGAACGCCCGGGCGGCATCAGGGTTGGCCGTGACCGCAGCAAAGTGACCGCCCGCCTTGCCGGGGCCCACCGCTTCTTCCACCCAGGCTCTGGCCGTGGCTGCGTTGGTGAGGGTCTCGGGGGTGGTGAACGTCTTGGACGACACGATGAACAGGGTTCGGGCCGGGTCCAAGCCCCGAGTTACCGAGCGGAAGTGAGCCCCGTCCACGTTGGACAAGAACCGCACCTCCAACCCCCGGTCGCCGTAAGCACTCAGCGCCTGGGTGGCCATGGCCGGGCCCAGGTCCGACCCGCCGATACCGATGTTGATCACCGCGTCCCACGGACCCCGGCGAACTTCCTCGGTGTAAGCGGCCATCCGCTCGAGCTCGTCGCGAACCTCAGCAGGCGGATCGGGAAGGCGCAGGGCGGTGTGCCAGGCGGGCCGGTTCTCGGTGGTGTTCACGACCTCGCCGTCCATCATGGCCTCGATCCGGCGGCGCAGCCCGGCCCGATCAGCCAGGGCAGCCAGCAACTCCACCGTCTCGGCGGTCAGCCGGTTCTTGGAGTAGTCCAGCAGCAACCCATCGGTACGGGCGCAAAATCGCTCGCCCCTGCCGGGGTCATCGTCGAACAGATCACGCAGGTGGACCGAATCCAGGCCCCGCCGATGAGCGGCCAGCGCTCGCCACTCGTCGGTCTCCGCCAATGCCGCGGCCTCCCGGCCAGGGACCTCCTCCATAGGGGCAGCGTAACTGTGAACCAGCCCGCCGAAGCCGTTGTTTGACTACCGGCAGCCCGGCTACTGGTAGGAGATTGCCTTGAGCACGTTGAGGCGGCTGGCCCGCCGGGCCGGGAAGTAAGCGGCCACCAATCCCGCCAGGGTGGCCACGATCATATACACAAACAGCGTCAACCACGGCACTGAGAACGTAGAGATGAAGCTGTCGGGAATGACGATCACCGCGGCCCAGCCGAACAGGATGCCCACCACCGTTCCCATGAGCCCGCCGAACGCTGCCACGATGGCCCCCTCCCAGCGGATCATCCACCGGGTTTGGCGCCGGGTCATACCCACCGCTCGCAGCAGCCCGATCTCCCGGGTGCGCTCGAACACCGACAAGGCCAGGGTGTTGGCGATGCCCATGAGGGCGATCACCAGCGATATGCCCAGGAACACGTTGACGATGACGAGGAACTGGTTGATCGAGTCCTCCTGGGCCTGGCGGAACTCGGCCTGATCCCGCACCTCGAGCTGGGGATAATCAGCGGTGGCCTCCTCCAACGCCGCCCGAGCCTGATCGGCGGTGTAACCCGGCGCGGTGATGACAGAGATGAACTGGTCCTGCGAGCCGGTCACGTAGCGATCCCAATCGGCGTGGTCGATCACCCAGTTACCCATCACCGAGTTGTCGTCAAAGATCGCCGCCACCTCGAAGTCAACCCTCTGCCCACCCAGGAACTCCAACTCCAACCCGTCGCCCACGTCCACCCCCAGGTCGTCGGTCTCGTCCTCGTACAGCAGGATCTGACCCGGGCCGGCCCCCTCGGCGCTACCCCGCTTCACGTCGAGGTCCATATGGAGGGGGAGGGCCTGAAGGTCGGTCGATCCGATGTCCTGGATTTCGCCGTTGGCGGTGGTGCGAGCATTCTCGAAGCGCTGCCGGAAGGAAATAGCCGACCCCACCTCGGGCCGGGCGGTAATGGCCTCGGTGGCCTCCGGGCTGAACGAGGCGAAGAAGTCACCGCAGTCCTCAATACAGATGAGCCAGTCGGCCTTCACCGCATCCTCCAGGGTGTCCGACAGCGTCTGCTTGAACGACTGGCCCAGCACCGTCACCATCGACACCAAGGCCAGGCCGATCATCAACGCAGAAGCGGTGCTGGCCGTGCGCCGGGGGCTACGAGCAGCGTTCTCACGGGACAAAACCCCGCTCATCCCGAACCAGCGGGCCGGCAGCCACCCCAGCACTCGGGCCACCGGATCGGCGAACGTTGGGCTCACCAGGTTCAAGCCCGCGAACACCAGCAGGGCGCCCATACCCAGCATGGCAAGGATGTTGGTGGTGGACAGGTCGACGAAGATGGCCATCACCAAAAGAACGATCCCGAGCGCCAGCACCAAGGCCCGGCCCGCCAAAGGATGCAAGCGGGTCCCGCCCACGTACACCAGGATTGAACCTACCAGAGCGGTGACCACGATAAGGCCGGCTGATTCCGAGCTGACCCCCAGAACGGTCGCCGCCACGCCCAACGCCAGAAGCACCGCTCCCAACACCGGGGCCCGACCAACATCTGAGGCACCCAGCCGGGCGTTGTCAGCCAGCGCCGCCATGGGAGTTACCCGGCGAGCCCGCAACGCCGGCCAGATGGCCGACGCCAAGGTGACCCCCACACCGATGGCGATCGCCGCGATCACCGTGTTGGGCCCGACCACTGTGGGGGTATCGGGCAGGTCGGCCCCGAACGCGCTGAACATGGCTTCCAGCCCCAGAGCCAGAACAACCCCCAAACCAAGGCCCATCCCGGTGGACACCAGCCCCACCACGATGGCCTCGCCCACCACCGTCTGGGAGATCTGGCGCCCGCTGGCACCCAGCGCCCGCAGCAGACCCAGCTCACGGATGCGCTGGCCCACCACGATGGTGAACGTGTTGTAGATGATGAACGCCGACACCACCAAAATGACCAGAGCGAAGGCCAGAAGGAAGTTCTGGAAGAACCCGATTACCTCGTTGAACGAGTCAACCTGCTCTTCCACGAGCTGCTCGTTGGACACCACCTCGAGGCCCGGCGGCACGGCGGCGGCAATGGCCGCCGCCACCGCTTCCTTGGAAGCCCCCTGCTCAAGGCGCACGTCGATGCTGTCGAATCCACCACCGTTGTGCAGCACCTCCCGAGCGGTATCGGTGTCCCAAGCCGCAATCTGGGCCCCCAAGCTGGCTTCCTCGCCGGTGCCGAACCGGAAATGGCCCACCAGGGTGAACTCCCTGGTGCCCGACGGCGTTGACACCCGATAGCGCTCACCCACTACGAAGCCGTTTTCCCGGGCCGTGTCGGCGTCCAAAGCGAACTCATCGGGCCCCCGGGGTGGTTGGCTGATGCCGTCGGGCCACACGCTCACCTGGCTGAGCTGGGTATCACGGGGCCAGCTGACCCCCATCTGGGGCGGGCCGGCGCTCGTAAGAGGCTCGCCGTCGGGCTTGATGGCGATCACGTTGAACTCGAAAATCCCGCCCTCGGCGGCGGCCACCCCGTCTATCGACTGCACCGTGTCCTCGAGCGAGGTATCCACCAGCGGCGCGCCGAAGTCACGGTCGCCGAACTCCACCTCGGAGCGCACCGACAGGTCCACCCCCTGGAAGATGTCCTGCGACAGGTCGTCAAACGTCGAGCGCAACCCGTCGGTGGTCACAAACACCCCAACGGTGAAGGCCACCCCGATGACCACGGCCAGGGTGGTGAGCACAAACCGGATGCGGGCTCCGGCGATGCTCTTGAGGGTGTAGCGCAGAAGGGTCAACGAAGGCTCGCAGTGTGAGGCTGATCAGTCATCTACCGGCTCGTAGATCAATCGCCGAGTTCCTTCATGTAGTCCAGAACCCGATCGGCGGTGGGATCGGCCATCTCCCCGTGAATGCCCCCGTCCACAAGGAACACGGCCCGGTCGGCGTAAGCGGCCGCCACCGGGTCGTGGGTGACCATCACGATGGTTTGGCCGAAGTCATCAACGGCCTGGCGCATGAAAGCCAGAATCTCGGCCCCGGTTCGGGAGTCGAGGTTGCCGGTGGGCTCGTCGGCAAAGATGATCTCGGGCTTGGCGGCCAGAGCACGCGACACCGCTACCCGTTGCTGCTGCCCGCCGGACAGCTCGCTGGGCCGGTGGGTGAGCCGATGGCTAAGGCCCACCGTGGACACCACGTTGTCCACCCACGATTGGTCGGGATCGCGCCCGGCCAGGTCCATGGGCAGGGTGATGTTCTCGATGGCCGAAAGGGTGGGCACCAGGTTGAAGGCCTGAAAGATGAACCCCACCCGGTCACGCCGCAGCGTGGTCAACCCCCGGTCGTTGAGGGTGCCCAGGTCGGTGTTGCCGATGAACACCTGCCCCCTGGTCAGGTCGTCGAGGGCGGCCATGCAGTGCATCAGCGTGGACTTCCCCGAACCCGACGGGCCCATGATGGTGGTGAAGTGGCCCTGCTCGAAATCGATGTCCACCTCGTAGAGGGCCCGTACCTCGGTCTCGCCGGAGCCGTAAATCTTGGTGGCGTTCACCGCCCGGGCGGCGACGGTGGCCGAAGTGGCCACGGAATCTGTAATGGTCAAGGGACTGCCGATCAGGGTTGGGCCACAACCCGTAGGTATGGCTTCTGCTCGTCCCACCCACCTGGGAACAGCTCCGCGGCCTCGTCGTTGGACAACGCGGGCACGATGATCACGTCGTCGCCCTGCTGCCAGTTCACCGGGGTGGCCACTTTCTTGGTGGCGGTGAGTTGTAGCGAGTCGATCACCCTCAGGACCTCGTCGAAGTTGCGCCCGGTGCTGGCCGGGTAGGTGATGGTCAGCTTGACAGTGTTGTCGGGCCCGATGACGAACACCGAACGGACGGTCATGGTGTCGCTGGCGTTGGGGTGGATCATGTCGTAGAGGTCGGCCACCGTTCGGTCGGCGTCGCCGATCATCGGGAAGTTCGGACGGATGCCCTGGGTGTCCTCGATGTCCTGCGACCAGGCGACGTGGTCGTCCACCGAGTCGCACGACAGGCCGATCACCCTCACGTTGCGTGCGGCGAACTCCTCGGCCAACTGGGCGGTGTAGCCCAGCTCGGTGGTGCAAACCGGGGTGAAGTCCTTGGGGTGGGAGAAGAGCACCGCCCAGGAATCACCCTTCCATTCGTGGAAGGAGATGGTCCCCTCGGTGGTTTCGGCGGTGAAGTCGGGGGCGCTGTCGCCCAATTGGATTGCCATTTTCGCTCCTCGATAGGCAGGGCCATTTGGCAGGGTCGGGGTGTTTCAGACTAGCGGCGAAACCGCGCTCTCAGTCTTGCCCACTCCGGTTTTCTCTGCCAAGGCTGCCCCGGAGGAGGCGACGCACCCGGCCCCCCTCGAGAGTGGCGGTGGTGTCCTCGGGATCGCCCACCGCGGCCTCCAGCGCTTCCTCAATCTGGTCCGCCACCCGCTGAGCCGACGGCTGCTGTTCCTTCACCACCAGCGGGGCCTCGAAGTCGGCCTCCGGGTCGTCGGTGTCGTCGGTCTCGTCGAGGGCGGTTTCCAGCGCCGAGCGGATCTCCTCCAGCTCGAATTCCGAGGTGGCCATTACCGCTCGAAGGTTGCTCATCGGCTCGGGAGAGAACTGCCGCAACCGCTCGATCCACTCGTCCCGGTACTGCACATACACGAGGTGCTGGCGCCGGGCGGTCTCGTAGTCGCTCTTCAGCACGGCGAACACTGCTGCTTCGCTGGCCACGTGCATGGCACTCAGCTCGGCTCGCATCACCGGCGAGGGGTGGCTGGCGATGGCCGCTCGTATTCTCGGGGCGAGCTCCTCGTAGCCGGCCATGATCTCATCCCGGTTGCCCAGATCGATCCGAAGCCCGGACTCGTTCACCTTGCGGAGCACGGCCTGATGGTTCTCGATCCACTCTGTCACCGCCTGCTCGTGGCGCTGGTGCCATTCGGCCAAACCAGCCGCCCCGGCCCCGGTCACACCGGCTACGGCGGGCTCCTCTCCGGCAGGTGGAGGTATCAGGTGCAGAGCAGTCTTGGTGTGGACCGGGTCTTCTCCGGCATCGGCATCAGCATCGACGTCGGAGTCGGCACCCTTGGGTGGCGCCCCGGAAGGTTCGGAGAACCGGTCGGAGGCTTCGGCCTGTGCCTCGGGCGGCGGACCGGGGAAGATGTCCCAGTGGGCCCGCTTCTTTCTGGTTGAGTAGGCGACTAGGCCGATGAGCAGTGCGCAGCCCAGGATGATGAGAGCGGGAATCGCGAACTCAACGTTCACGACTCGCCGGCCGTGCTGGAGGCCAAAATCCGCACTTGGGGAGTGGGCGCCGGGGTTGTGGCGGTGTGGCGACGGCACGACCAGCAGTTGTCGCGCACCGTTCCCCACCAGGTGACGTCGCACTTGGGACACCACATGGTTGCCTTACGTCGGGCCCAAGCCGCGAAAATCCGTCCTCTTGCCGAAACCGCCATACAGTCAACACTAGGAGCGCGGCCTGCCCAAATTGTGGATATCCGCCTCGGGGTTCGCAGCGGTTCGGTTCAGCCGATACCGGGCACGCGACCTAGGCGCCGGCCCGGCACGGGTCTCGGTTACGGAGCGGACACTTCCTCGGCCGCGGGGATGATGAGCGACTGGCCGATCTGAAGCAACTCCGGGGCGGTGATGTTGTTGGCATCGAGCAGCTCGTCGAGCGTCTTCCCGTACTGAAGGGCGATCTCCAAAAGGGTCTCTCCTTCCGACACCGTGTGGGTGCGGTCGCCGGGCCGCACCGTCCCGTCGGTGTTCAGCACCACCGGCACGTCCTGGGGAATCTCGATCTGCTGGCCGATGCTCAAGACGTTGGGATCGAGCAACTCGTTCATCGCGATAACCGCGTCCAGGGTGGTGCTGAACTCGGCGGCGATGCTGCCCAGAGTGTCACCCTCCTGCACCACGTAGATGAACGCCTCCGGCGTCGATTCGGTGGGCTCCGGGGTGGGGGGCGGCGTCGGGATGGTCGTGTCGAGGGTGGGGACGGCCGTGCCTGTGGCTCCTGTGCCGATCGGCCGGTCTTCCGTAGTCGTCCCCCCGCCACCGCAGGCCGCGCCGATCACAGCCAACAGCAACACCATCCCTGCAATGTGCACCCGGCGCATGGCGGCACCTCCTTGAAAACCAGTGCCCCACTACCTTACGCGCCGCGCGGCCAAACCCTAAAAACGACCTCGCCAGTGCCGAGCAGTAGAGTGCGTGCCGCACAGCTCTTCGGGCCGGGCTTCATGGCAACAAAGCCGATGCTGCCAACATGGGGGGATGTCAGCCGTGGGCATCCTGGTCAACCCCCGCTCGGGCAGCGACGTACGCCGGCTGCTCACCAGCGCGGGCTCGTCCACCATCGAGGACAAGATCAGCATCCTGCGTCGGGTCATCCACGGAGCTGCCGAGTCGGGCGTCGAACGGGTGGTGCTGACCCGTGATCCGTTCTCAATCACCCGGCGGGCCACCGAAAACCTCCGGCTGCCCCTGGACATCGAGATCCTCGACCTGCCCCTGCACCACAACGAGCGGGACTCAACCGATGCCGCCCAAGCCATGAGGGACGCAAGCTGCGGGGCGGTGGTAAGCCTGGGCGGTGACGGTACCAACCGAGCCCTGGCCCTGGGATGGCCCGACGTCCCGCTGATCCCCCTGTCCACCGGAACCAACAACGCCTTTCCCATTCACGTTGAACCGACGGTGGCCGGGGTGGCCGCAGGGCTGATGGCCACCAGGAAGGTGGCCATCGACAGGCATTCGGCTCGGGCCAAGGTGGTGGCCGTCGACGTCCACCGCCCAGACGGAGCGGAATCCGGCGCCGAGCCAGCGAGCGACCTTGCCCTGATCGACGCGGTGGCGGTGGACGACCCATACGTCGGCTCGCTGGAGCTGTTCGACCCCGAAACCATGATGGTAGGGGTGTGTACCCGGGCCGACCCCGCGGCTATCGGTTTCAGCGGACTTGCCGGCGCCATACTCCCCTGTACACCTGACGAGGATCGCGGGGTGGTGCTGGAGTTCACGCCCCCCAGCCGTCGCCCGGCCCGGATGGTGAGGGCTCCTCTAGCCCCCGGATGGTTCGCGTCCGTCGGCGTGGCCCGCAGCGATTACCTGTCGCTGGGCGACCCCGTGGAGGTGGCCGGCCCGTGCCTTTTGGAGTTCGACGGCGAGCGCAGCCTGCGACTTCGGGCCGGCGAAACCGCATCGCTGCGGGTGGTGCGAGCAGGCCCCAAGGTGATCGACGTGGGCGCGGTCATGCATTCCGGGGTTCGGGCGGGCGCGTTCGAGCTGAGCGTGGGACACTTGAGCCCATGAGTACAGACATCGTCATTCGTGGGGGACTTGTGGTTGACGGCTCGGGCGAGCCGGGACAGGAGGCCGACATTGCCATTACCGGCGACCGCATCAGCGGGATCGGCCGGGGGCTGTCGGGCCAAGTGGAGCTTGACGCAGGCGGCCAGGTGGTGGCCCCGGGGTTCATCGACATCCATACCCACTACGACGCACAGGTTTTCTGGGATCCCGTCCTATCCCCGTCGTGCTACCACGGGGTCACGTCGGTGATCGCCGGCAACTGCGGTTTCTCCATCGCCCCCACCAGGGTCGGCCACCGGGAGCTCATCGCCCGGACGCTGGAAAACGTCGAGGACATGAACGTGGACAGCCTAGCCGAGGGCATTCCCTGGGATTTCGAGACCTTCCCGGAGTACCTCGACTCCATCTCCCGTCGGGGCATCGCTCTCAACTTCGGGGCCTACATCGGCCACACAGCCCTGAGGCTGTTCGCCATTGGCGATGAGGCCTACGAGCGGGCCGCAACCGAACAAGAGGTAAACCGCATGGTGCAGGTGGTGGCCGAAGCCATCGACGCTGGGGCGGCCGGGCTTGCAACCAGCTTCGCCATGACCCATCGGGGGGCCGACGGGCTGCCCGTGCCAAGCCGTTTCTCCACCCGTGACGAGTTCGAGGCCCTGATCGGTGTGCTCGGCCAAAAGCGCCGGGGGGTGGTGTCGGTGGCTCCCGGCGAACCGGTCGGCATCGACGACCTGTACGCCCTTCAACCCCAGGTGGGGGTGCCGTTCACCTACGGCGCTCTGTTGACCTTCCCCAACGGCAACCACATACAGAGCGCGGCTCGCAACCGGGACGCCTGGGGCGATGGCATCGAGGTTTGGCCCCAGGTCACCCCCCGCCCGCTCACCTTCCAGATGGTGATGACCGACCCGTTCACCCTCAACGTGAATCCCGAGTTCGCCGCGCTGATGAGCGAGGACCAAGACGCCCGGCTCAAGGCCTACGACGACGAGGACTGGCGCAACCGAACCGCGGAGGCCTTCGAGCACCAGAGGGCGATGCGCCCCCGGTGGGAGACGTTCCAGATCGCCGAAACGGCCACCCGTCCCGAGCTGATCGGTAGGCGCCTCACCGACGTGGCCGCCGAGCAGGGGGTCCGCCCCCTCGACGTTCTGCTTGACACCGCAGTGGCCGACGGCCTGTCCACCAGGATCAGTTGCGTCATCGCCAACGACGACCCCGAGGGGGTGGCCATGCTGCTGCAGCAGGACGGCTGCACCCTGGGCCTGTCCGACGCAGGTGCCCACGTGGGCCAGCTCTGTGATGCTCCCCAGGCCACCGACTTTCTGGGCAACTGGGTGCGCGACCGCGAGCTCATGCCCATGGAAAAGGCGGTCAGGAAGCTCTCGGCGGTGCAGGCCGACATGTTCAATCTCGCCGACCGGGGCTACCTGCGGGAAGGGGCCTACGCCGACGTGGTGGTGTTCGACCCTGACACCGTGGCCCCCGGGCCGCTGCGCCGGGTGCGGGACTTTCCCGCCAACGCCGAGCGTCTGACCGCGGATGCCCCCTCCGGCATCACCCACGTGCTGGTCAACGGCACCCCGATCCGCCGCGACGGAGAGGTGGACTCCGACGGGGTGGCCGCCCAGCCCGGCGACGTCCTGCGCCCCTCGCCTCGGTAGCTCTCCGCCCTAATCGGCCAAAGTTTTTCTGGCGCGCCCGGCGATCGGGGCCTAAGCTCCCAACCAACGGACGAGCGACAGCGTGGTCGTTCCCGCATGGTGACGAGGAGATCATTATGGGGGACAACAAGGACTGGCGCATTGAGTTGGGCTTGGCCGGAGCCGACCTGAACTTGTTTCTTTCCGAGGGCATGCCTGCCGACAACTCCGAGGACTGGGTGCGACGCCTAGAGGAGAAACTGGGACGGTTGAGTCGGGCGCTCACGGGCTTCTGCTCGGATTGCGACCTTGGGTTGTACGACGACTGCATCGAGGTGGCCCCCCGGCTGGTGCCACAGGTGAACAAGCTCCGGGCCGAGCAGGTGCAGATTCAGGCAACGCTTCGAGAGGAGATGGAGAGGCTGCACACGGCGGAGCCGGCTCCGAGCCTGCACCGGTCGGCCACCAATCTGGCCCACCGGGTCGGCCAGCTCAACCACCACGCCGTTGATCTGGTGTACAGCGCCTACGACACCGATCTCGGCGGCCCCGGCTGATTCACGGCGGGTCGCCTAATCAACTAAGCCCCGGCTGATTCACGAAGGGTCGTCCAACCAACGAGGCTCCGACTGATTGAAAAAGCCCCGGCTCAGAGCTGGCCGAACTGGCGGTCGCCGGCGTCGCCCAGGCCGGGAACGATGTAGGCGTGCTCGTTCAGCCCCTCGTCAACCGCGGCGGTGAAGAGGTGAGCCTCATCCACCGCTGACTCCAGCCGCTTCAACCCTTCGGGAGCAGCCAACACGCACACCACCGTGATCGGCCCCGCTCCCGATTCGGCCAGCACCTGACAGGTGTGGGCCATCGACCCGCCGGTGGCCAGCATCGGCTCCAGCACCAGCACAGCCTGGCCGTCCAACTCCGGGGGCACGGTGTTGAGGTAAGCCTCGGGTTGGAACGTCTCCTCGTTGCGACGGGCCCCCACAAAACCCACCGTCGCTTCGGGCAGCAGCCGTTGAGCGGCGTCGAGCATCCCCAGCCCGGCCCGCAACACCGGAACCAACAGCGGGGGGTTGTTAATCTGCACCCCGGAGGCCGGGCCCAAAGGGGTCACGATCTGTACCGTGTCCGACCGTAGCCCTCGCAGTGCCTCGTAAATCAACAGCACGCTCAGCTCGCCGAGGGTGCGCCGAAACTCCGGTGATGGGGTATCGGCCCGGCGCAGGGTGGTTAGGTGGGCCTGGGCGAGAGGGTGGTCGATGACCTCAACCTTCATGGCCTCACCCTAGGCACACTCTCCCGGCGCATTCTCTTTGGGCGTGATCTCTCCCGGCGCATTCTCTTTGGGCGTGATCTCTCCGGGCGTGTTTTCCTTATCGGCTTTTCCTTGTCGGCTTCCTATTGCTGCTCCGGCCTGCCCAATCGCACCGGCCCGCCCCTATCCTTTAGCGGGTGACCGATCTACGGGCCGCCGACACCCCAACAGGAGCAGATCAGTTCGTGGGTGGGGTGCGCTTCACCCCGGTGGACGCCGTGGGGTTGGAACAGCGGGCCGCAGCGCTGTGTACCCGTTCGATCAAAACGTCATCCAAGGCGGCCGCCCTGGACACCACCATCCGGTGCATCGATCTCACCACCCTTGAGGGCGCCGACACCCCTGACCGGGTGCAAGCCCTGTGTACACGGGCCCGCCATCCCGACTCCGGCGACTGGTCGGTACCCCCGGTGGCCGCAGTGTGCGTGTACCCCGAGCTGGTGGAAACCGCCGTCGAGGCGCTGGCCGGCAGCCCGGTATTGGTAGCCAGCGTGGCCGGGGGGTTCCCAGCCGGGCTGGCTCCACTGGACACCCGACTGGCCGAGATCGCCACCGCGGTAGCCGCCGGTGCCGACGAAATCGACATCGTGTTGAACCGGGGTGCGTTCCTGTCCGGGCGGTACCGGAAGGCATACGACGAGATCGTCGCCGCCAAGCGAGCCTGCGGGTCGGCCCACCTGAAGGTGATCCTGGAGACCGGGGAGCTGGGCTCCTACGACCAGATCAGGCGGGCGTCGATGCTGGCCATGGTGGCCGGAGCCGACTTCATCAAAACCTCCACAGGCAAGATTGGGGTCTCGGCCACCCCTGCCACCGCCCTGTGCATGGCAGAGGCCATCCGGGACATGGTCGAGCAGACCGGACGGCCGGTGGGCCTCAAGCTGGCCGGCGGAATCCGCACCGCCAAACAGGCTTGGCACTACCTGGTGATCGTCGCCGAGACATTGGGGACCGGCTGGCTGACCCCGGAGCGGTTCCGGCTGGGCGCGTCGAGCCTGCTCAACGACGTGTTGATGCAACGAGCCAAGCTCCGCGACGGCCGCTACCAGCGGCGTGAGGATTTCAGCGTTGACTGAGAACCCAACCCCCGCCTTGGCCGACGACCAACACCCAGACCGCCCCGACGGCTCGATGGCCGACTTCGGGTTGGACTACGCCCCGGCTCCCGAGTCAACCGCCCCGGTGAGCCTGGCCTCGCAGTACGGCCTCTACATCAACGGGGAGATGGTCGAGCCGGCCGCCGGGAGGTTCACCCCCTCCGTGAATCCGGCCACCGGGGAGACGCTCGCCGAGGTCGCCACCGCCGACGCCGCCGATGTGGACCTGGCTGTGGCTTCGGCCCGCACCGCCTGGGAAACAGGCTGGCGGGAAATTCCCGGCGCAGAGCGGGCCAAGTACCTGTACAGGGTGGCCCGGCTGCTGCAGGAGCGGGCCCGGGAGTTCGCCGTGCTGGAAACCATGGACGGGGGCAAGCCGATTAGGGAGTCCCGCGATCTCGACATCCCGCTGGCCGCTGCCCACTTCTTCTACTACGCCGGGTGGGCCGACAAGCTCGACTATGCGTTCAGCGGTCGCCGGGCCGTGCCGGTGGGGGTGGCGGCCCAGGTGATCCCCTGGAACTTCCCGCTGCTTATGGCGGCGTGGAAGCTGGCACCGGCGCTGGCCTGTGGCAACACCGTGGTGCTGAAACCGGCCCCGACCACCCCGCTCACCGCCCTGCTGCTGGCCGAGGTGCTCCGCGACGCCGAGCTACCCCCCGGTGTGGTGAACATTGTCACCGGCGGAGACGAGACCGGGGCCGCTCTGGTGGCTCACCCCGGGACGAACAAAGTGGCATTCACCGGATCGACCGAGGTGGGCCGGGTGATCGGCGCAGCCCTGGCCGGCACCGGCAAGCGCCTCACCCTTGAGCTGGGGGGCAAGGCGGCCAACATCGTGTTCGACGACGCCGCCCTCGACCAGGTGACCGAGGGTATCGTCAACGGCATCTACTTCAACGGCGGCCAGGTTTGCTGCGCCGGCTCCCGCCTTCTGGTGCAGGAGACCGTGGCCGACACCGTGGTGGACAAACTCCGCAGGCGCATGGACACGCTGCGGGTGGGTGACCCCCTCGACAAGAACACCGACATCGGGGCCATCAACTCCAGCGCCCAGCTCAACCGCATCCGGGAGCTGGTGGCCGAGGGGGTGGCCGAGGGGGCCGACCTGTACACCCCGGAGTGCGCGCTGCCCGAAAGGGGCTTCTTCCACGCTCCGGCGCTGTTCACCAACGTCTCCACCGCTCACCGCATAGCCCGGGAGGAGATCTTCGGGCCGGTGCTGTCGGTGCTCACATTCCGCACCGCGGAGGAGGCAGTGGCCAAAGCCAACAACACCCCCTACGGGCTGTCGGCGGGCATCTGGACCGAGAAGGGGTCGCGCATCTTGTGGATGGCCGACCGGATGAAGGCCGGCGTGGTGTGGGCCAACACCTTCAACCGTTTCGACCCGGCCAGTCCCTTCGGCGGCTACCGGGAAAGCGGATACGGCAGGGAAGGCGGCCGGGCCGGCCTTCTGCCCTACGTGGAGTTGGTGGCATGAGCAGTTACCTGGACATCGGGAGGGTGACCGGCCTCTTGCCCTACGTGGAGTTGGTGGCATGAGCGCTCGCCTGGAGGTGAAGAAGACGTACAAGCAGTTCATCGGCGGGGCTTTCGAGCGCTCGGAGTCAGGCCGGTCGTACCCGATCACCGGGGCCGACGGCACCCTGCTGGCTCACGCCGTTCTCGGATCACGAAAGGACGTGAGGGACGCGGTCGCCACCGCTCGTTCCGCCCAGGAGAGCTGGGCCGGGCGCACCGCTTACAACCGGGGCCAGATCCTGTACCGGGTGGCCGAGGTCATGGAGTCCCGACAGTCGGATTTCGGTGCCGAACTGCAGGCCGCCTACGCCGGCCCTACCGAGGCGGCCGCCACGGAGACAGTGGCAACCATCGACCGCTGGGTGTGGTACGCAGGCTGGGCCGACAAGTTCGCCTCGGTGCTGGGCGGGTCCAACCCGGTGGCCGGGCCCTACTTCAACTTCAGCGTGCCCGAGCCCGCCGGGGTGGTGGGCATCGTGGCCCCCGACGAACCGGCGCTGCTGCCCCTGGTGTCCCGGCTGGCCCCCGCCATCGTGTCCGGCAACACAGCGGTGGTTCTGGCATCGCAGCGCTGCCCCCTGGTGGCAGTCACCCTGGCCGAGACCCTGGCGGTGAGCGACATTCCCGCCGGGGTCGTCAACATCGTCACCGGCCATCGAGCCGAGCTGGTCCCCCCGCTGGCCGCTCACGCCGCGGTGGATGTGCTCGACGTGACCGGGTGCGACGCAAGCCTCGCCGCCGACGCCGCCCGGCAGGCCGCAGCCACCATCACCAGGGTGGTGAGCGCCGGCGACGCCGAGCGGCAGTGGGCCGCCGACGCCGCCCAGAGCCCGTACATCATTGATGCCTTCTGCGAGACCAAGACGGTCTGGCACCCCAAGGGGCGATGAGCACGTCGCAGTTCGTCCTCGGCGTTGACCTCGACGGTGTGTGCGCCCAGCACACCGTGGCCTTCCGCCGGATCGTGGCCCAAGAAAAGGGAGTACCCGAGGAGTCGCTGACCCTGGAATGCGGGTGGGGGTTCGAGGAGTGGGGATTCGAAGAGGGCGACTTCGAGCAGTATCACCGCAAGGCTGTGGTCGACCACCGGATGCTGGCCAACATGCCACCAATGCCCGGAGCTTCCCAGGCCCTGTGGCGGCTGTCGGAGGCCGGGGCGTGGATTCGCATCATCACCCACCGTCTCTACACCAACTGGGATCACGCCATCTGCGCCGGGGACACCGCCGAATGGCTCGACAAGGCCAAGATCCCCTACCGGGATCTGTGCTTTGTGGGGGGCAAGACGGCGGTGGACGCCGACCTGTACATCGAGGACGCTCCCCACAACATCGAGGCCCTGCGAGAAGAGGGGCGCACCGTGGTCGTGTTCGACCAGTTGTACAACCGCCACCTGGAACCGCCCCGGACCTCGAGCTGGGAGGAGGTAGAGGCCCTGGCCCTGGAAGCGCTGGCCGCTCATCAGGGCGCCGTGCAGTACCAGATCCCCGGCTTCGACCCCGGTGCGGAACGTCTCGGCGATCGGGCCCAGTAGCAGCAGGTAGCGCTACTGCTGGTCGGCCAGCCAGGAGGGGAGCTGCCGAATATCGGCCAGCTCCACCCAGCGAGGGTGGGGGGAGATGGCGCTGTGCTCCAGGTCCCAGGTGAGGTGGTAGGGGATGTGGACGCCACGGCCGCCCAAGGCCACCACCGGCTCGATGTCGGAGCGCACCGAGTTGCCCACCATCACGAATCGGGAGATGTGGATGTCGTTGCGTTCGAGCACCCGGGCGTAGGTTGATTGGTCTTTCTCCGCCACGATCTCCACCGCGTCGAAGCTGTCGGTCAGCCCTGACGCCGCGATCTTGGCTTCCTGGTTCCACAAGTCGCCCTTGGTGATGAGCACCAAGCGGTAGCGGCGCTCCAACTCGCTGATTGTTTCGGCCACACCATCGAGCAGCTCAACCGGGTGAGCGTGCATCTCCTTCGCCCACCCCACGATGGTGTGGATCTCCTCGGCGGTTATCCGCTGCTCGGTGGCTTCGATGGCGGTTTCGATCATCGACAGAACGAACCCCTTGATGCCGTAGCCGAAGATGGCCACGTTGTGCCGTTCCAGTTCGATGAGCCGCTCGTGGAAGTCGACGTCGGGCAGGTACCGGGCCACCAGTTCGGCCATCCGGGCCTCGTAGTCGGCGAAGATCGTCTCGTTGTGCCACAGGGTGTCGTCGGCATCCAGCCCGACGGCGTCGATCATCATCGGCCCTGAGGAGACAGTGGAGGCATCATCGGGCCAACGCTAGGCAATCCGTTTGGCCACCAGGCGCCTGGCGGGCGGGGTTTCCCAGCCGACGGTGAGCGCCGACGACAGGGCTTCGTGAGCTGTTGCCAACCGGTCGGAGTCGTCGGTATGGAGTTCGGCAATCACCTCACCGGCCACCACCCGGTCGCCCTGGGTCCGGCGCAGGCGCACCCCGGCCACCGCCGACACGCCGTCCTCCTTGCGGGCCCGGCCCGCGCCCAGCCGCCACGCCGCCACCCCCACAGCCAGGGCGTCGATTCTGGTGATGACCCCGGCTGCCGGTGCGGTCCAGTGATCCACCACCGGCGCGTCGGGCAGCGCAGCGGCGGGGTCGCCGCCCTGCGCCGCCACCATCGCCCTCCAACGGTCCATGGCCCGGCCCGAGGCCAGCATCTCGGCCGGGTCGGCGTCGAGGCCGGCCACCTCAACCATCTCTCGGGCCAACGCCAGGGTCACTTCCACCAGGTCGGGCGGGCCGCCCCCGGCCAGCGTGTCCAGGGCCTCGGCCACCTCCAGGGCGTTGCCTGCCGTCAACCCCAGAGGCTGATCCATGTCGGTTAGCAGCGCCACAGTGTCCACCCCGTGAGCTTGGCCCAGGTTCACCATCGTCCGGGCCAGCGCCTCGCCGTCGGTCGGGTCGGGCAGGAACGCCCCCGAGCCGAACTTCACGTCCAGCACCAGCCCGGCGGTTCCCTCCGCGATCTTCTTCGACATGATCGAGCTTGCGATGAGCGGGATCGACGCCACCGTTCCGGTCACGTCTCGCAGCCCGTACAGCACCCGGTCGGCGGGGGCCAGGTCGGTGGTGGCCGCCGCGATCACCGCGCCCACGTCCCGAAGCTGGGCCAGGAACTGTTGGTGGCTCAGCCCGGCTTGCCACCCGGCGATGGCCTCCATCTTGTCCAGCGTTCCCCCTGTGTGGCCCAGGCCCCGCCCCGAGAGCTGGGGTACCGCCGCCCCGCACGCCGCCACCAGCGGGCACAGCACCAGCGACACCTTGTCGCCCACCCCGCCGGTGGAGTGCTTGTCCACCGTGGGCTGTTCCAGGCCCGACAGGTCGAGGCGCCGACCGCTGTTGACCATGGCCGAGGTCCAGGTGGCCAGCTCCCGGTCGCCCAGGCTCCGCCACACGATGGCCATGAGCAGCGCCGCAGCCTGCTCGGCCGGGATGGCCCCCGAGGTGACCCCGTCGATGAACCAGTTGATCTGCTCGTCGCTCAGCTCGTTGCCGTCCCGCTTGGCCACGATCAGATCCACTGCATTCATCGGAAGTGCTCCGTTCAGGGGAGGTCGTCGGGGCCGAAGGCGCCGGGTAGGAGGTCGCCCACCGTTTGGGTTTCGTTCACCTGGCACCCCGCCCCGCCCGCTTCGTAGAGGAGTTGACGGCACCGCCCGCACGGGGTGAGCGGGTTCCCGTCCCCGTCGGTTACCGCCACAGCCACCAGCCGCCCACCCCCGGTGCGATGGAGGTCGCCCACCAGGGCGCATTCGGCGCAGAGGGTGAGGCCGTAGGAAGCGTTCTCCACGTTGCACCCGGTCACCACCCGACCATCGTCGGTCAGCCCGGCGGCCCCCACCGACAGTTTCGAGTAGGGAGCGTAGGCCTCGGACGACGCCTGCTGGGCCGCCGCCCAAAGCTCGTCCCACGCAATCATCCGGTCGGCTTCCACGATCTGCTCCTTCCTGGCTGCTGGTTCCACCCGCTAGCAGCTGCGGTGGTAGGGCTGGCCTGCTGCCGCCGGGGGAACCGACCGGCCCACCGCCCCGGCCACCACAACCAGCGTGACCACGAACGGGAGGGCCTGGAGGAACTCGCTGGGAATCTGGAACCCGCTGATCTCCACCCCGAGGAACTGGAGCCGGGTGCCCAGCGCTCGGGAGAAGCCGAACAGCACCGCCCCTCCGAACGCTCCCCACGGGGTCCACTTGCCGAAGATCAGCGCGGCCAGCGCGATGAACCCGGCGGCGTTGGTCATGTTGTCCTCGAACCGGGATTGCGACTCCATCGAGAACCACGCTCCGGCCAGCCCGGCGATGAGACCCCCCAAGATGACCGACTGGTATCGGATCCGCAGCACGTTTACTCCCAGCGTCTCCGCTGCATGGGGATTCTCCCCGCACGACCGCACCCGCAATCCCCACGGTGTGCGGAACATCACCAGCCACGTGCCGATCACCACCACGTACATCATCCAGTAGATGGGTTGGCCCCGGAACACCTGGTCGCCCACCACAGGGATGGACGACAGCAGCGGCAGCCCGAACTCGGCGGTGCCGACCCCGGTGGTGATGCCGGTCTTCACGATTACCTCGGAGCGCAAGAAGCCGGTCAGCCCGAGTGCGAACAGGTTGATCACCACCCCGGACACGATCTGGTTCACCCCGAAGCGGATGGACAGTGCGGCGTGCAGACCGGCCACCAGGCCACCGGCCACCATCGAGATGAGGATCGAGAACCACAGCCATCCGGTGGAATGGGCGTCGCCGATGGTGGCGTAGGTCATGTAGCCGATGCCGGCCCCGGCCAGCATGGTGCCCTCGATCCCGATGTTGATGATTCCCGACCGCTCGCTCCACAGTCCGGTCATCGCTCCCAGGGCCAGCGGGGTTGCCAGCACCAGCGACTCGTTGAACAGGTTGACGATGTTGGTGCTGGGGTTGTCGGACAGGGCCAGGCTCAGCACCAGCACCAGCGGCACCAGGGCCAGAGCGCTGAGCAGCCGAGCCGGTCCGGCCCACCGTCGAGCCGGGTCCGAGGCCACCCCCAGAGCTGCGGTGACCAGGAACAGCACCCCGATGATGACGACCACCGTCGGGGGGTGGAAACCCACCCCGGCTGGGTCGGGGGGCGGCTCGAAGTTGAACCGTCGCGACGCCCCGCTTATGGCCGGTGCTACCCCGGCGATCAGGGCCACCCCGGCCAGGCCGAATCCCAGCCCGATCACCGATTGGCGATCCAGCCTTGCCCATCCGGTATTCCTGGTCATTCCTGCGGCGTGCTCGACGGTGGTCACACCGCCTCCTCGACGTTCCTGGTCATTCCTGCGGCGTGCTCGACGGTGGTCACACCGCCTCCTCGACGTTCCTGGTCATTCCTGCGGCGTGCTCGACGGTGGTCACACCGCCTCCTCGACGTTCCTGGTCATTCCTGCGGCGTGCTCGACGGTGGTCACACCGCCTCCTCGACGGAGATGGCCTGTAGCGGGTTGCGGTCGGCCTCCCTAACCCGGAACAGGTACCGCACGATGGCGTCGGCGGCCACAAACAGCAGCACCAGCGACTGGATGATGCGCACCACGTCGATCGAAACGTCGGCTTCCTGCTGCATCAGCGGGGCGCCCGAAAGCATCGAACCCCACAGGAACGCTGCGGCGACGATGGCAACCGGGTTGGTGCGGGCCAAAAGGGCGATGGCGATGCCGTCGAAGCCCATTAGAGCGAAGGTGCCCGGCTGGAAGAACCCGGTTGTGCCCGAGATCTCCGAAGCAGCGGCCAGACCGGCGAACGCCCCCGAAGCGGCCATCGACACCACGATCACCCGGTTCACGTTGATGCCCGCGTAGTGGGAGGCGTGGGGGTTCAGGCCCACCGTTCCCACCTCGAATCCGAAGGTTGTCCGGTTCAGCACGAACGCCACCACCAGGCACACCCCCACCAACACCAGCAACCCGGTGTGGAGAGCGGGCTGGCTGTCCACCAGCTCGGGCAGCACCGAGGTGTCGGAGATGGGGTCGGTGCGGGGGACGGTGCTGTCGGTGTCCCGCAACACCACCGGGTCGCGGGAGTTCACCATCCAGCGAACCCCGAACAGGATCAGGGAGTTGAGCATGATGGTGCTGATCACCTCGTGGGCTCCGGTCCGGGTTCGCAGCACGCCGGGGATGCCTCCCCAGATTGCGCCGCCCAGCGTCCCGGCCACCAGGATTAGGGGGATGGCCACGATGCCGGGAAGGTCGGCCATCCACGACAGCGCCCCGACCCACGCCGCGGTCACCCCTCCGGCCAGTAGCTGTCCCTCGGCTCCGATGTTGAACAGCCCCGCCCGGAAAGCGAAGGCCAAAGCCAGCGCCGACCCCATGAACGGCACCGACCGGGCCGCCGAACCGGCCAGCTCGCTGCCCCCTCCGACCATGCCCCGCAGCAGCGCCCAATAGGCGTCGAACGGGTTCACCCCGATGATCAGCACCAGCACCCCACCGACCACGAACGAAAGCAGGATGGCGTAGAACGACACATACAGGGGCTGGAGCCGCCACGTCTCGGTGAGGAAGCGGTGGAGTTGGCCGGCTGCCCTGTTGAACCCGGCGTTGATGTTCCCCACCCCGCTCACGACTGGCCTCCTGCCGCCCCGGTGGCCATGAGCAGGCCCAGGTCTTCACGGGTGGCACCGGCAGCGTCCACGGTCCCGGCCAGCCGTCCCCTGTAGAGCACGCCGATCCGGTCGGACAGCGACATGATCTCGTCCAGCTCGGCTGAAACCAACAGCACGCCGACCCCCTGGTCGCGCAGCTTGATGATCTTGCGGTGGATGAACTCGATGGAGCCCACGTCCAGTCCTCGTGTGGGTTGGGCCACGATCAGCGCCCTCAGGTCGCGGGTGAGTTCCCGAGCCACGATCACCTTCTGTTGGTTCCCCCCCGAGAGGGTGTCGATGGTGGCGTGTACCCCCGGGGTGCGGACATCGAACCGTTCGATCAGGTCTTCGGCTTCGGCCTGGATAGCCGAGGTGTCCCGGATTCCGTGCCTGGAGAACTTGCGGTGGTGGTAACGGTTCAGAACCAGGTTGTCGGCGATGGAGTACTGGGCCACCAGCCCGTGCTTGCTGCGGTTCTCCGGTACGTGGGCCACCCCCAGTTCGTTGATCCGGCGGGGGGACCAACCGGTGGTGTTCCGCCCGAGCATCTCCACCCGCCCCCCGGTTGCTGGGCGCATCCCGCAGATGGTCTCCACCAGCTCCCGCTGGCCGTTTCCCTCCACCCCGGCGATGCCGAAGATCTCCCCGCTTCGCACCTCCACGTCCAGCCCGGTGACCGTCTCCACCCCCCGGTCGTCGTCGGCCCGAAGTCCCTGCACTCGCACCACCGGTTGGCCGGGATCGGCCTCTGCCTTTTCCACCCTGAACACCACGTCTCGGCCCACCATGAGGTTGGCCAGCGACTGCTGGGTGGCTCCGGCCGCTGTGGAGGTTCCCACCACCCTGCCGGCACGCAGCACGGTGATGCGGTCGGCCACCGCCAGCACCTCGCGGAGCTTGTGCGTGATGAAGATGATCGACTTGCCCTGCCTGGTGAGGTTCTCGACCACAGAGAAGAAGTCGTCCACCTCGCCGGGGGTGAGCACCGCTGTGGGCTCGTCCAAAATCAGGATGTCGGCGTCGCGGAAAAGGGCCTTGACCAGCTCCACCCGCTGCTGTTCGCCCACCGACAGCTCGCCGGCCACCGCGTCGGGGTCCACCGCCAACCCGTACCGGTCGGCCAGGTTCTCGATCCGGCGACGAGCGGTGTCCAGGTCGAGGAATGCCCCCTTGGTGACCTCGTTGCCGAGGATGATGTTCTCCGCCACCGTGAAAACCGGGATGAGCTGGAAGTGCTGATGCACCATGCCGATGCCCCTGGCGATGGCATCGCCCGAACTTTCGAACCGCACCGGCTCGCCCCGTACCCGGATGGTGCCCCGGTCGGGCCGGTACAGGCCGAACACCATGTTCACCAGGGTGCTCTTGCCCGCTCCGTTCTCACCCAGCAGGCAGTGGATCTCCCCCTGGTTGAGGGTGAGGCTCACATCCTCGTTGGCGATCACCCCCGGAAAGGTCTTGGTGACGCTCTCCACCTCCACCACGGGCGGTGATGTGCTGCTGTTCGCCTGAGCCATGCGTCGCCCAGGCTACGGCATCGGTTTCAAGTAGTTGAGAAAGGCGGCGGCAGCGGGAGGCCACCGCCGCCTAACTCTTGGCGCTCAGTCGCAGGCGGAACCCTGGCCGAGGAACAGGCCGTCGATGCCGCACACCCCGGTGGTGATGCTGCCGTCGGCCAGACCGGCCCGCACCATCTCCACGTTGGCGGCTGCTTCCGCGGTCACCGCTGCGTCGTGGAACGGTGCGTAGGTGATGCCCAGGTTCTCGGCGGTCAGCAGGAACACCCCGCCCTCGAACGTGTCCTGAATGACCTCCGCGATGTTGCGGAACACCGACAGGTCCACCCGCTTGATGGCCGAGCTGATCAGGTACTCCGAACCCGGAGCGGTGCCGCCGTTGAACGTGGTGTAGTACTCGTCCTGGTCCACGCCAATGGCCCACGCACCTGCCTCGGCCGCCGCCTTCACGCCGCCGGAACCGGTGGGGCCGCCCGCGCCCATAATCACATCGGCACCGTCGCCGATGAACTGTTGGGCGTCGGAGGCACCCTTGGCCGGGTCGACGAAGCTCTCGTTGTACACCCACAGCACCTGGATCTCGTCGTCGATGTACTCGGCGCCGGCCCGGAATCCGTTGACGAACTTCACCACCGGGGGAACGTCCTCACGACCGGCAACGATGCCGACCACGCCCGACTCGCTCATCGAAGCCGCCAGGGCCCCGGCCATGTAGCCGCCCTCGTGCTCGTTGAACAGCACGCCCACGTAGTTGGACGGATACTCCGGCTGCCACTGGTCGATGCCGATGTAGTTGATGTCGGGGTTCTCCTCCGCCGCGACCAAGGTGTCGGTGCCGATCAGAAAGCCCACGGTGATGAGCACGTTGGGGTTCTCACTGGCCGAGGTGTTGAGGTTGGCGTCGTAGTCGGCCTCCGAGGCGGTCTCGATCACGCTGATGTCCTCGATGCCGAAGCACTCTGCAGCGCCGATCATGCCCTCGTAGGCGAACTGGTTGAACGTGCCGTCGTCCACCTTGCCGATGTCGGTGACCATGTTCACCCGGAAACCTTCGGGGGCTTGGAGCCCGCCCCACGCCTCGCACTCCTCTTCCAGGGTCAACAGGGACGATGCCTCGGTCTCGTCGCCCATCGGTGCCTCGGTAGCCGGTGCTTCCGTGGGCTCGGGGGCCTCGGTGGCGGGGGCTTCGGTGGGCTCGGGGGCCTCGGTGGCCGGCGCCACAGTAGCGGGGGCCTCGGTGGCCTGCGCCGGGGTCGAATCGGAATCGTCGTCGTTGCCACAACCGGCCATCACCAAGGCCAGAGTGAGCAGCACCGCCAACCCGAACATGAACTTCTTGCGCATCGGTGAACTCCTTCGGTCGATGCTCTCGGTACGGTGCCCTTCGCCAGGCCAGGTCAGGCTGACGCATGGGGCAAGGTTCGTCAGGTTAGCCCAGCGCGATGACAACTTGTAGGTCGAACGGCGGGCTGCTGCGCAGCCGGCGAACCACCGGTCGGGTTGGAGTGGATCGCGTCGAAGCCGAGGGGTGCGGCTCACTGCGGGGTTAGGGTGAGCCCATGGCAAGGCTTGAGGGAAAAACAGCAATCGTTACCGGGGCCGCCCGGGGCACCGGGGCAGTCATCGCCGAACGGTTCAGGGCCGAGGGAGCGGTGGTTGTGGCCACCGACATCTGTGAAGGGGAGGGGATCACCCTCCTCGACGTGACCAACGAGGCCGACTGGGATCAGGTGGTGGGCAGCATAGAACGCGTGGATGTGCTGGTCAACAACGCCGCCATCCTCCACATGGGGACCATTGAGCGCACCACCGCCGAGGAATACCGCAGGGTGTTGGAGGTGAACCTCTTGGGGCCGTTCCTGGGCATCCGAGCCGTGGTGGGGCCCATGCGAGCGGGAGGCGGCGGGTCGGTGGTCAACGTCGGCTCCATCGACGGCCTCATCGGCATGAACGGGGTGTCGGCCTACGGCGCCAGCAAGTTCGGCCTCGGTGGGCTCTCCAAGTGCGCTGCGCTGGAGCTGGGTCGCCAGGGCATCCGGGTCAACACCGTGTGTCCCGCCGGGGGAAACCCGGAGATGTACGCCCCGTGGTTCCAGCAGATGGCGCCGTTTTTGCATCAGACCGAGGCCTATTCTGCCAACCGGGGCATCCCCGGCGAGGTTCCGCTTGAGTCCATCGCCGCCGCCGTGCTGTTTTTGGCCGGCGACGAGTCGTCCCACATAACCGGGGTTGATCTGCCGGTGGACGGCGGGGCGGCCGCCGGTTGCGTCATCGAGGGGTTGAACTCCCTGGAGTGACCGTGGGGTGACCATAGAGTGACCTTGGTTGTGTCCCAACCGGGCGGGGGTATCATTCATGCGGTTGGTTTTCGAGAACGCCGCTGAGGAGGACCAAATGACTCTGACCACTCGTACCGACGAGGAGATCCTGGGGCGGGGCGACGTCAACGACATCGACACCATCATCGAGATCAGCCAGACCAACAGCGATGTCACCTCGGTGATTCACGCCGTGCAGGACAACAGCGACGCTCTGTTCACCTGGGACTACGCCAAGGGGGCCCGCCCCCAGCTCGAGCGCCTTTACGAGAAGGCCAAAACGTCGCAGTGGAACGCCCAAACCGACCTCGACTGGTCGATCGAGGTTGACCCCTACGAGGCGTTCTCGGTGTTCTCCGAGGGTGGTTCCGACGTGGAGTTTGAGCGTGACCCAACCTTGCCCACGGCCAACTGGGGCCAGGACGAGTGGCGGGAGTTTTCCCTGGAGTCGTTCAAGTGGCGGATGAGCCAGTTTCTCCACGGCGAGCAGGGGGCGCTGTTGTGTACGGCCAAGATCGTCGAGACCGTCCCCTGGATCGACGCCAAGTACTACGCCGCCACCCAGGTGGTGGACGAGGCCCGCCACGTGGAGGTTTTCGGCCAGTACATCGAAACCAAGCTGGGTGATTCCTACCCGATCAACGCCCACCTGAAGCTGCTGCTCGACGACATCATCAACGACAGCCGCTGGGACATGACCTATCTGGGGATGCAGATCATGGTGGAGGGCTTGGCCCTGGCCGCTTTCGGTTTCATGCATCAGCTCACCCCCGAGCCGCTGCTCCGCAAGCTCCTGCGTTACGTGATGGCCGACGAGGCCCGCCATGTGGCTTTCGGGGTGCTCAGCCTCCAGGAGTTCTACGCCAACCTCACCACCGCCGAGCTGCGCGAGCGCCAAGAGTTCGCTTTCGAGGCTGCGGTGCGGATGCGCGACCGGTTCGTCTCCCAGGAGGTGTGGGAGCGCATGGGCGTGCCAGTGCGGCCGATGGTGGCCAACTTCCTCTCGCTGCCCCCCGAGGCCAAGCCGTTCCAGAACATCCTGTTCTCCAAGATCGTGCCGAACTGCAAGAAGCTGGGCCTTTTGGACGCGGGCGACGGCTGGCTCCGCCGCCGGTTCGAGGAGATCCACGTCATCGAGTTCGAGGATTGGGTGGACACCGGCGAGGAGTACGAAGACCTCCAACTCGAAGAGGCCGAGGTTTAGGCCCCGGCCGGCCCTGGTCCAGTGGCCAAGCTGACCCTCACTTCGTCGGCCGAGTTGGCCGCGGAGCGGATCGAGGGCGGCACCTCCCGCCGGTTCAGCCCCGACGGGTACAGCCTCTGGATTGAAATCCTCGATCTGGTGCCGGGCGGCGGCTTGTCTTGGGATCCGGCCGTTGGCGACGAGGCGGTCTACGTGGTGTCGGGTCAAGCCGATGTTGTTTCCGATGGGTCTTTGGTTGGCTGTTGCCCTGCCAGTGGAGCGATGATCGTGGAGCAGGGGGCCTGCGTCGAGCTGTCGGCCGGCGAGGAGGCTCAGGTGGTGCGGTTCGGGTCGGCTGAGCCTGTTGGGGTGAACGGTGGTGGGGTTCATGTGTTCGGTGCCCGGGGCTGGGGCTTTTCCGGAGATCCAAAGGGCACCCATGCCACCTGGTTTGCCGATTCCAGCTGGGAGTCCACCCC
Source organism: Acidimicrobiales bacterium (assembly GCA_965200775.1). GTDB lineage: Bacteria > Actinomycetota > Acidimicrobiia > Acidimicrobiales > Bin134 > Poriferisocius. The sequence goes on from OZ241383.1 coordinate 285,827, forward strand.
GCTGACCTTGCTGAGAGTGGAGCGGGCCACCCCTCGTTCCGGCCCCGCTCACCACCATTCGCGAGACGAGATCATCTACCTGCTCGAAGGCAGCATCTCACTGGGATCGTTGGAAGCCGCACCCGGGGCCATCTTGTGCATCCCCGCCAACGTCCGCTACCGCATCACCGCCGGCCCCACCGGCTACTGCTTCTTGAACTACCGCAGCGGCCCCGCCACCCAGGTTTACAAGCGAGGTTCTGCTCCACTCCCCGAAACCGTCGCCGCCCGAGGCGGCCACACCACTAACGACCGCCCTGAATAAGGCCCGGCAAACTGCGTCGAAGAAAGTGGCAGGCCCTTCCCAAACGGTTCCCTCAAAATTGGCGAAAAAACCGCGGAAGGGCCTGCAAACGGGACACTACCGTCGGGAGCCTCCAACCGGCAATTCCGTCGAAATAGGCGTCATCATCCGGGTGTATCGCCCACCAACTGGCGGCTCCACATCCCAGGGGAGGGGCTTAGGGGCCTAGGAGTGCGGCGGGGACGACGGCGATGCCGTCCTTTCGTCGGTATGCCCACTTTCCTGTGGTGATCACCATGGCGTCGAGGAGGTCGGGGCCGATCTCCTCCTTGAGCCAGTGCAGGTGGCGCACGTCCTTGTTGCTTACCGTTTGGGAGAGCTTGGTTTCGATGGCCACGATGCGCCCGTCGGGTCGGGAGACGATGAAGTCGATCTCTCGTGAGTTCCCCTGCTTGCGGAAGTGGCCGACGGAAGATTCGCAGGCTTGTGCGTACACCCGGAGGTTGAGCGCCACCAGCGACTCGAACAAGTGACCGAGCAGCGACCCCTCCCGGAGTGCGGGAGCGTCGGTGTCTTCGGCCTCGAGGAGCATTTCGGCGCTCGTCCCCAGGAGGGAGGCGGCCAGAGCGGGGTCGGCAAGGTGGTGTTTGGCCCTGCCGGTCAACTTGTTGAGGCGGTTCCTGGTGGGTTGCCATGCGGGCACCGGGTCCAGCAACCACAGGCGCTCGAGGGTGTCAACGTAGGGACCGGTGGCACCTCTGCTGGGCTTGTCGTCGTGGCCGCTGGTTGCCGCGTCACGGATGGTCTCGTAGGAAGCGGAGGTGGCTGTGGCGGCGGCGTATGCCGTCAACCAACGCATGAGCGCCCCCGGGTTTCGTGTCCGGTGGCCTGCTTCCACGAAGTCGGTGTCGATGATGCGATCCACATAGCCCCGAAGGGCGGCCCGGCTGCTTCGGCCCGGTTCGTGGGGCATCCCGGGAAACCCGCCCACCGTGATCGCCCGAACGTAGTCCGCCAGCCGAGCAGATGTTTCGCCAGACACTTCGGGAACCGATCCAGCCATCAATGCCGCCAGGCTCACGGCCGGCTCACCGAACACCAGCTCCCACCACCGCTCGAACAGCGACAGGGGACGCATCCGCAAGGTGACGATGCGCCCCGCGCCCGAATGAGTGGGCCGGTTCAGAGGAGACGCCGAACCGGTGAGCAGGAAACGGCCGGGGCGCCCGTCGGCGTCCACTGCCCGGCGGACCAAATCCCAGGAGGCCGGCAGCCGTTGCCATTCATCCAGCAGGGTCGTCCCCTGGTCCTGGACCATCAACGATGGATCGGCGGACACGGTTTCCAGCACGGCGGGGTTGTCCAGCTCGAAGACTGTGTTGGCCCGGCGAATGGCGGTTGTGCTCTTCCCCACACCACGGGGACCCTGCACGCAGACCGCGGGCAACCCTTCGAGCAGGTCGTCGAGCTCGACATCCACCACACGCTTTGAGTAGGTCTCCTCGTTTCCGGTCACAGCTCTTCCGACCTCCAGAAGCCCCCGTACAGGGCGAACATGCAATCCATCGAGCAGTTAGTGTACAAAATCTCGGGTAGTTAGTGTGCAATCTACCCGGTACGGGGTAATCCGCTAGGCGGCGGTGACGGGGCTAATCGGGGCGGTCGCAGGTGGGGGAGGTGCCGGGTTTGCGGATGCGGTAGCGGTTGGCGGCTACCCGGCGATACACAAATCCGGCCAGTGGGCTGATCGGGCCGAAGGTCAACAGCCTGCCCAACACCGACCACAGTCCGCCCATGGCCCGCAGCGCACCGGCCATGCTGCGGTGCTCGTCGAGGGGGACGCCGTCGATGCCGATCCACCACGCCGACCGGGCCACGTCCTCGGCGGTGAGGCCCAGCACACCGAGATCGGCCTCCTGCGACGCCACAACATGTGAACCGTCGGGCAGGCGACGCTGCACCCAGCGAGCGGTGGCGGTGCAGAACCCGCAGTCGCCGTCGTAGATCAGCAGGCCCGCCTCAGCAGGCGGAGTCGAGGAACCGCCCCTAGCTGTTGCGCCCGACATTGGGCTTGCGCCCGTGGTTGGCCTTCTTGCGTCGGGCTCGGGCCTTGCGTTTTTGGGTGCGCTTCGACAATTCGGACCTCCGAGTGTTCGAGCGATTCTACCGGCTCCCGCTAGCGTGAACGATCCGTGGAGCGCTTCGGGTTCGTCGGCCTACCCAACTCGGGCAAGTCCTCTCTCTACAACGCCTTGATCGGCTCCGACGTTCTGGCCGCTCCCTATGCGTTCGCCACCACCACCTCCAACACGGGGGTAGCCAAGGTGGCCGACCCCCGCCTCGACGCCCTGCACCGGCTCAGCGGCTCCAAGGTGCTCACCCCGGCCAGCGTGCAGTTCACCGACATCGGGGGGCTTGTGGCCGGAGCCAGCCGGGGGGAGGGGCTGGGCAACCGATTCCTGGGCGGCATCCGTGAGGTTGACGCCATCGTGTACGTGTTGCGAGCGTTCGTGGATGCCGACGTGCCCGGCCCGACCGACCCGCTTGAGCACCTCCGGGTGCTGGAGATCGAGCTGACGCTGGCCGACCTGGAATCGGTGGAGAACCGCCTGGTGAAACGGCGCAAGTCGGCCATCCAAGCCCCATCGCTGGCCGCCGAGGTGGCCGCACTGGACGCTGCCGCCGAGGTGTTGGGCGAGGGCATCCCCATCTACCGCAGCGACCTGTCCGACGCCCAGCGGCTCGACCTGAAGGAGAGCTTCCTCCTTACCAACCGCCCGGTGCTGGCCGTGGTCAACATCGGCGAAGACCAGCTCGACGGGGCCGAGGAGTTGCAAGCCCCGGTGGAGGCCGAGTTGGAGGGTCGGGCCGGGGTCATGGCGGTTTGCGTGCAGCTCGAAGCCGAGGCCGCACAGTTGCCCGAGGAGGAGCGGGCCGAGCTGCTCGACGGCCTGGGCCTGGGCGAAGGTGCTCTGGGCCGTTTCGCCCACGCCGCCTACGACCTGCTCGGGCTGCGCACCTTCTTCACCACCGGCGACAAGGAGACCCGGGCCTGGACTTTCCGCCGTGGAGCCAAGGCCCCCGAGGCCGCGGGGCGGATTCACACCGACTTCCAGCGGGGGTTCATCCGAGCCGAGGTGATCGACTGGCAGGCGCTGCTCGACGTCGGTGGCTGGAACCAGGCCAAGGATCGGGGCTTGGTGCGAACCGAGGGCCGGGACTACGAGGTGGCCGACGGCGACGTGATGGAAATCCGCTTCAACGTCTAGGTCAACCAATAGGTGGAATTGTCCCAACATCCGGCCAACGAGTCCCCAGCCAAAATGTCTCTTGAAATGAGGCCATCGGGGTTGAAAAATCACCCTATGGCGTGGCTCATCTGCGATGACAGGGTGCTGGCCACCGTGGAGGTCGCCACAAGCCGGCGAGCCAGGATGGTGGGGCTATTGGGCCGTGACGAATACGACAAGGCGCTGCTTCTGCTACCGGCCCGTTCTGTTCACACCATGGGGATGCGGTTCCCCATCGACGTGGCCCATCTCGACCACAATCTTGTGGTGTTGAAAACGGCGACGATGGACAGGCACCGGGTCGGCCGGCCGGTGTGGCGGGCCCGAGCCGTTCTGGAGGCCGAGGCCGGGTCGTTCGTCCGATGGGGCATAAGGCCGGGCGACCGGCTGGAAATCCGCCAGACCGCCTCGGAGAAAGGATGACCAGCCCGAAGGCAACCGGCCCACGAGCAACCGGCCCCGTGGCCGCCGGCTCACCGATAAACGAAAGGGGGAGGCGATGACAGGGAAGCTGGTGCTGGTCGCCACCCCCATCGGCAACCTGGGCGACCTCACCCCAAGAGCGGTGGAAGTGCTCGCCAAAGCCGACGTGGTGGCCTGCGAGGACACCCGGCGCACCGGCCGTCTACTGGCCCACGCCGGGGTCACCGCTCCTCGGCTCCTGGTGGTGAACGAGCACACCGAAACCGCCACCGCCGCCGAGATCGCCGAACTGGTAGTCGCCGGCAACACGGTGGCCCTGGTTACCGACGCGGGAACCCCTGCGGTATCCGATCCGGGGGCCCGGGTGGTACACGCCACGCTCGACGCGGGCGGCGAGGTCGAAACCATCCCCGGACCGTCGGCCGCTCTGGCCGCCTTGGTGGTGAGCGGCCTTCCCACCGGGCGCTTCTGCTTCGAGGGGTTCCTGCCTCGCAAGGGTCGCCACCGAACCGAGCGCATCGAGGAGCTGGCCCAAGAACACCGCACCATGGTGGTGTTCGAGGCACCCCACCGGCTGGCCCGAACCCTGCACGATCTGGCAGAAGCCCTGGGCGGCGACCGGGCCGTGGCCATCGTGAGGGAGCAGACCAAGCTCCACGAGGAGGTGTGGCGGGGTTCCCTGGCCGACGCCGCCGAACGGGCAGCCGGCACCGAGCCCCGAGGCGAGCACGTGCTGGTCGTGGCCGGGTGCCCCGAAAGTCCCCCGCCGTCGGAGCAGCAGATCAAAACCGCCCTGGCGCACAGGCAGGCCGAGGGCCTGTCCCGGCGAGACGCGGTGGCCGCAGTGGCCGCCGACCTGGGGTTGTCCCGAAGGGCCGTTTACCAGATCAGTCTGGCAAACTGAGGGGGCAACCCCCACAGCCCCCCGACGAAGGAACCCCATGAGCGACGTCAATCCCATCCCCGACGACTACCCCCGAGTCTCCCCCTACCTTTGCGTGGACGGGGCCGCCGCGGCCATCGACTTCCTAACCGAGGTGTTCGGCGCAACCGAGCGCCTGCGGATAGCCGCTCCCGAAGGCAAGATCGGCCACGCCGAGGTGGCCATCGGCGACAGCGTCATCATGCTGTCCGACGAATACCCGGAGATGGGCGTGGTCGGCCCCAAAACAATCGGCGGCACCGCCGTCACGCTCAGCGTCTTCGTGGAGGACGCCGACGCCACCTTCGCCAAGGGGGTCGAGGCCGGGGCCACCGCCGAACGCCCGGTGGAAACCCACTTCTACGGAGACCGAAGCGGCATGCTCATCGACCCGTTCGGCCACCGCTGGAACGTCTCCTCCCACGTGGAGGACGTGGAACCCGACGAGCTGGCCCGCCGCTCGGCCGAGATGTTCGGCGGCTGAGGCCGGGATCGGTCGCCGGAAACCGCCGAGGCCCACAGCAGCCAAACAGTAGGGTGAACCGGTGTCGCGCTATTACCTGACGACCCCGATCTTCTACGTCAACGACGCCCCCCACATCGGCCACGCCTACACCGTCCTCAACGGCGACGCCGTCAGCCGCTGGCACCGGCTGCTGGGCGACGACGTTTACTACCTCACCGGCACCGACGAGCACGGCCTCAAGGTTCAGCGTGCCGCCGAGGCCAACGGACTGTCCCCCCTCAAGCAGGCCGACCGCACCAGCCAACGCTTCCGGGAGGTGTGGGAGCTGCTCGGCGTGGCCAACGACGAGTTCATCCGCACCACCGAGCCCCGCCACCACCACGCCGTGCAAACCCTCATGCAGCGGGCCTACGACAACGGTTACATCTACCCGGCGGTGTACGACGGCTGGTACTCGGTATCCGACGAGACCTACCTCTCCGACGACGACGTAAAAGACCACGACATCGAGTCGGGCCGTGTGGAGCGGATGACCGAGGAAAACTACTTCTTCAAGCTGTCGGCCTTCGAGGAGCCGCTGCTGGAGTGGTTCGACGCCAACCCCCAGAACATCACCCCCGAGGGCTACCGCAACGAGGCCCTGGGCATCATCCGGGGTGGCCTGCGGGACATCTCGGTCTCCCGCACCTCCATCAGCTGGGGCATCCCGGTGCCGTGGGCCGAGGGCCACGTGTTCTACGTGTGGTACGACGCCTTAACCAACTACGCCACCGCCGCGGGCTACGGCCACGACGACGACCGGTTCGCCACCTGGTGGCCGGAGGTGCGCCACCTCATAGGCAAGGACATAATCCGTTTCCACTGCGTGTACTGGCCGGCCATGCTCATGGCTGCCGGGGTGACCGACCTGCCCCGATGCCATGTCCACGGCTGGCTGCTGGTGGGCGGGGAGAAGATGTCCAAGTCGGCGTTCAACCAGATCGCCCCCGCCGACCTTGTCAACGATTTCGGTGTGGACGGCTTCCGCTACTCCCTGCTCCGCGACACCCCGTTCGGCCCCGACAGCGAGGTCAGCCACGAAGCCCTCCAGCACCGCTACAACACCGACTTGGCCAACAACTTCGGCAACCTGTTGCAGCGGGCCTCCACGCTGGTGCATCGCAAGTCCGGGGGCACCGGCCCCGCTCCCGACCCCAACCATGCTCTCGGCGAGGTGGCCGCACGGGTCTATACGGATGCCGCGGCGGCCTGGGACCGGTTCCAGCCTTCGGTGGCGCTGGAGGCCACGTGGCGTCTCATCCGAGAGGCCAACGAGTATCTGCAAGCCACCGAACCGTGGAAGATGGAACCCGGCCCCGAGGTCGAAGCGGTGCTGGGTAACGTTCTGGAAGCCCTTCGCATCGTGTGCGTGCTGGCCTCCCCGGCCATTCCCACATCGTGCCAGTCGGCCTGGACCCGCATCGGCCTGGCCGGATCCCCCCTCGACCAACGCCTACCCGAGGCGGCAGCGTGGGGGCAGTACCCCGGAGGCTTGACGGTGGCCGAGGGCGATCCGCTCTTTCCCCGCTTGCGTGATTAACAGTGCGCTGGGCCGACAACCACTGCCACCTCGAACTCGACAACATTGCCGAAACCGTCGCTCAGGCGGTGGAGGCCGGGGTGGAGCGCCTCATCGATGTGGGCACCGACGCCGCCACCTCGGCAGCTGCGTTGGCCAAGGCAGCCGCTTCCCTCCGGGTGTGGGCCACCGTCGGGGTTCATCCCCACGAAGCCCGCCACGGGATCTGGGGCATCGAAGCCATGCTGGAGTCCGACCGGGTGGTAGCGGTGGGGGAGTGCGGGCTCGACTACCACTACAACCACTCCCCGCCGGCCGACCAGCACGCCGCGTTCGCCGCCCAGATCGAGATGGCCCACCGCCACCAAATGCCCCTGGTAATCCACACCAGGGAAGCGTGGGACGACACCTTCGCCATCCTCGACGAGGCGGGCGTGCCCGGCCACACGGTGTTTCACTGCTTCACTGGCGGTCCCGACGAGGCCCGGGCCGCGCTCGACCGGGGGGCGTACCTGTCGTTCAGCGGGATCGTGAGCTTCCCTTCGGCCGACGACGTGCAGGAGGCGGCCAAGCTGTGCCCGCCGAATCGCCTGCTGGTGGAAACCGACTCGCCCTACCTGGCTCCCGTGCCGGTTCGGGGTCGGCGCAACACCCCGGCCAACCTTCCCCTGGTGGGCGAGGCCCTGGCACGGGCCTGCGGTCTCGACGTTGAAGAGGTGGCCCGCCACACCTGGGAAAATGCGTCGGCCTTCTACCGGCTCGACCCCTAACCAGCCCCACCGCCACACCGGGCCGAGCCGTGACCCTCACCCGCAACCAGGTCAAAAGCCTGCTCGACCGCCACGGGCTCGCCCCCAGCAAGGCGATGGGCCAGAACTTCGTTGTCGATCCCAACACCATCGCGGCGGCGGTGCGGGCCGCCGAGCTCACCCCCGAATCGTGCGTGGTGGAGATCGGCCCCGGTCTGGGGTCGCTCACCCGGGCTCTGTCCGACGTGGCCGAACGTGTGCTGGCCGTGGAGGCCGACCGGCGGCTTCTGGCCCCGCTCGCCGAGACGGTTGATGTCCCCAACGTGGAGATCGTCCACACCGACGCCACCACCGCCCAATGGAGACACAGGCTCCGAAGCGACAACCGGCAGTGGGATCTGGTGGCCAACCTGCCCTACAACATCTCCGTCCCACTGCTCATCGACCTGCTCGACACAGAGCCCGCCATCGCAACGTTCACCGTGATGGTGCAGCGGGAGGTGGCCGAGCGGCTGGTGGCCCCGGTGGGGACCAAGGCCTACGGGATTCCCACCCTCAAGGTGGCCTACTGGAGCCAGGCCCGTATCGTCCGTCCGGTTCCGGCTTCGGTGTTCCACCCCAGGCCCCGGGTGTCGTCGTCGGTGGTGAGGCTGGTCCGCCGCCCCGCCCCGGCGGTGGCCGCCGATCCCCACCGGCTCTTCGAACTCATCCGTATAGGGTTCGGGCAGCGCCGCAAGATGCTGCGCCGTTCCCTCGCCGCCCATCTGACCCCCGACCGGTTCGCCCTTGCCGGCATCGACCCCACCCTCCGGCCCGAACAGCTCACCCTGTCCGAATGGGCCGACCTGGCTGCCGTAGCCTGAGCCCGATGCCCACCGTTGCGGCCCCGGCCAAACTCACCCTGTCGCTCGCCATCACCGGCACCCGGCCCGACGGCTACCACCTCATCGACGCCGAGATGGTGACCCTCGATCTGGCCGACACCCTGGAGATCGAACCGGGCCGAGGCGTCGCCATCACCAGTACCGGCGAGATCAACCCCGCAGAAATCGACTCCGACGACAACCTCATCACCCGTGCGCTGGCCCTGGTCGGGCGCTCGGCCCGGGTCACGGTGACCAAGCGGATCCCCCCAGGCGCGGGGCTGGGCGGTGGGTCGGCCAACGCGGCGGCCATCCTCCGGTGGGCCGGCTACACAGATGTGGTCGCAGCGGCCAAGTTGGGTGCCGACGTTTCTTTCTGCCTGGTGGGCGGTCGAGCCCGGGTGACGGGGATCGGCGAGCACATCGAGCCGCTGGAGTTCGAGCCCAAAACCCTCACCTTGCTCACGCCCCCCTTCGGCTGCTCCACCCCGGCGGTGTATCGCCGCTGGGATGAGATGGGCGGTCCGCAAGGGGCCAACGGCAACGACCTGGAACCGGCAGCGCTGGAGGTGGAGCCTCGACTCGACGAGTACCGACGGGAATTGGAACAGGCCACCGGCCGGTTGGCGCGGCTGGCCGGGAGCGGCTCGACCTGGTTCGTGGAGGGCGACTACCCCGGCGAGGGTCGTGTGGTGGTCCGCACCGTGCCCGCCACGCCGCCACAGCGCTGAGGGGGAGCTACTTCCCGCGGGCTCGCCGCTGGAACCGTGTGCGCTTCAGCATCTTCTTGTGCTTCTTCTTGCGCATCCGCTTGCGGCGCTTCTTGATGAGGGATCCCATGGCGCCATCACCGTAGCCCGACAACCGCCCTGTGCAATAACCCAGCACCAATCTCCCGCCTCGCAGGCAACAGCCGGCAAGCAGCAACCCGGACCATGGCCAAGTCCGGGAGCGACAGCCCACCACCCCGCGGGAAATAACCCGCAAGGTCGGCCGGGGTCAATGGGATAGCCTGACACGGGTGCCTGTCAGCAGGCCGCCAAGGCCCCCCTTGGCGAGTAGTTCAAGTGGCAGAACGCCTGGCTTTGGACCAGGAGGTTGCAGGTTCGAGTCCTGCCTCGCCAGCCGCGCTAAAAAGAGTCCATGATTTTGGGGTCCATGTCCGAAGCGGGCCTGCCCGCGGACCGAGGATGCTCATCCCAATGAACTCGCTACCCATCTCCGCAGTGGTTCTGGCCGCGGGCCGGGGCGTCCGGCTGCGCTCCGGGCGACCCAAGCCCCTCCACGACCTGTGCGGCCGGGCCATGCTCCTGCATGTGCTCGACGCCCTCGAGTCGGTGAACCCCCGCCAGATCATGGTGGTCGTCGGCTACGGGGCAGAGGAGGTAGCCAAGCACGTCACCGAGGAAGCCCTCCCCACCCGGATCGGTTTTGCCGAGCAAGCCGTCCAGTGCGGCACCGCCGATGCCGCCGCCGCCGGGCTGGCCGCTCTCGACAGCGACATCGACGACGAGGATGTGCTGGTGCTCTCCGCCGACATCCCCCTGATCCAGGGCCGCACTCTGCGGGAAGCCGTCGCCCAGCACCGAGCCTCCGGTGTGGCCGCCACCGAGCTGAGCCCCGACGCCTACTGCTTCCGCCGCAGCCTGCTGTCACCCGCCCTGCGCCGGGTGGCGTCCGGTGACTCGGGTCTTGAGTACAGCGTGTCCGACGCCGTGTCGGTGCTCACCTCTGCCGGTCACTCCACCGGGTCTTACCCCCTCGACGAAACCGAGGCGCTGGGGGTGGACGACAGGGAGCAGATGGCGCTGGCCGAGGCCGAGATGCGCCAGCGAATCAATCGGCGCTGGATGGTTGACGGGGTGCGCATTATGGCCCCACACAGCGCTTACATCGACGTGAGCGTGGAGCTGTCCACCGACGTCGTGATCCATCCCGGCGTGGTGCTCCGGGGCGACACCGTGGTTGGCGAGGGAGCGGTGGTCGGCCCCCACACCCATCTGGTCGACTGCGTTGTCGGCAACCACGCGGTGGTGGAAGCGGTTTCGGCTACCGATGCCGAGATCGGTGCCGGCGCTCGAGTGGGGGCCTACATCGCGCTGGAACCCGGCACACACATCCCGCCCGCTTCAACCGAAGGAAGCTGAATCCCTATGGAACTGGTCACGAAGAAGAAGTTGGTCATCGTCTCGGGGCGGGCCAATCACGCCCTGGCCACCGAGATAGCCGAAGCTCTCGACGAGGACATGGTGGAACCCAACATCGCCGATTTCTCCAACGGGGAGATCCACTGCCGGTTCGAGGAGTCGGTTCGGGGCACCGATGTGTTCATCGTCCAGAGCCACACTGCTCACGGCCACGCCACCATTAACGACGCCGTGATGGAACACCTCGTTATGGTCGATGCCGCCCGGAGGGCCTCGGCCAAGCGCATCACTGCGGTGTGCCCCTTTTTCGGGTATGCCCGTCAGGATCGCAAGTCGGAGGGGCGTGAGCCCATTACCGCCAAGCTCATGGCCAACTCGTTTCGGGCCGCCGGTGCCGACCGGTTGCTGAGCGTCGACCTCCACTCCGGGCAGATTCAGGGGTTTTTCGACGGCCCCTGGGATCACCTAACCGCCATGCCGGTGCTCACCGATTACCTGAAGGGTATCGGCGGCGACTTGGTTGTGGTGTCTCCCGACGCCGGGCGGGTGAAGGTGGCCGAGCGCTACACCAACGAGCTGGGTGCCGATCTGGCCATCGTTCACAAGCGCCGGGCCAAGGGGGTGAAGCACTCGGTGGAGGCCAAGGAGATCGTGGGCGATGTGCAGGGCCGTACCTGTGTGCTCATCGACGACATGATCGACACCGGGGGAACCATCGTGGCGGCCGCCGATGCGCTGGCCGCCCGGGGTGCGGCGGAGATTTACGCCGTGACCACCCATGGTGTGTTCTCCGGCCCGGCCATCGACCGGCTCAAGAACTCGGTGATTTCACGGGTGGTCATCACAAACACCTTGCCCCTGTCGCCCGAGAAGCAGATCGACAAGATCGAGGTGCTCTCGGTGGCCGGGATCATCGCCGACGCCATCGACGCTGTGTTCGAGGACACCTCGGTCTCGGAGATCTTCGGGGGCAAGAACCTCTCCTAGCCCGGGCGCGAGGCTGAGTATCACATCATCCCTACTGTTCTTTGATGTATTGTGAGTATTTGACATTATATCCTATTTACTGTGGTGCTTTGTGCCGATAGGGTGTGTGAGCGTCAACGCAGAGGAGCCACTAGTCTCTCGTCTGGGAGAGGAGATTCCCGATGTCCACGGTCATCATCACGATCTTGAGCGGCTTGGCGGCCGGCATGTTGTCCATGCTCATGTTCAGCATTCGTATGATGAACTCCAATTTCCATCGTCTCGAGGACAAGTTCGAGGTGCTCGACAGGAAGCTCACGGGCGAGATCCGACAGCTGGACGACAAGGTTAACCGCTTGGACAAGAAGCTGACCGAGGAGATTCACTCGTTGGAAGTCAGGCTTACCGACAAGTTCACCGGTGAGTTGAGAGCTCATGGCGAGCGGTTGGCTCGGATAGAGGCGAAGCTGGAGATCGAGGTGCCCGCCGAAGTCGCCTGACGCCAGGCCAGGAGTCGTCTACAGGGGGCTGGGGTGCCGGTTGGGGGGTGAGTGAAGGGGGGATGTTGCGGTCTTCCTAACGTCAGCTGTTATCATTGACGGATGCCCTTTGTAGGAGGGGGGGGGGGGGGGGAGGCTACTCAGTAATGCGTTCCCCCTCCGTTAGGATGCGAGTTGCCCTCGTAACGACGCTGGCGTTGTTGGCGACTCTTCTAACCCCCGGGGCTTATATCCCTAAGTGGCGAAGCGACGCTCACTGCGCACCCTTGAACAGCGCATCCGCCAGATTCTCGGGCGTTCCGTCGAACTGGAAGACCTCGTCGGGATCGTAGAGGTCTTCCAGTTCGGGCGGCGGTTCTTCTGGTGTCATGGCAACTCCTAGATGGTGCGTATGTTCTGATAGAGCTTGGGCAGATCGGAAAGGGCAATCCTGAATTTGGTCCCGTGGTCGCGGATGGCGTCGGATTCGGGGCTCTGGTAGCGCGCATCCATGTCGATGGCGATATCCCCACCGGCCACCATGTCGGGGAACCGCCTCAAGTACGGGTCGCTGTAGGCGGTCGCTGATCCGAAGGTGGCTTTCTTGCCGCTCCGCGTCGCATCCACCACAAGCAGCCTGCGCAGTTTGTAGCTGAATGCCGACATGAGACCGTGACCGGCACCGTCGACGGCGAGACCGTCACCCGCACCTACAAGATCGCCGTCGGTGACGTGGACGACGACACCCCCGACCCAACCGAGGTCTGCGACGACGACTGAGCCTGCAGGCGCTCATCCCGATCTGAACGGCGCTCCACAGCTAGGCGGCTTGCCAGGGGTCGACGTCTCTCGCTGTCCGTCGGGACACTAGCCTTGAGCCGGTTATGCGCCCTACAGCCGAAGAGGTAAGAGCAGCTCCCAAGGTGCTCTTGCACGACCACTTGGATGGGGGGCTGCGGCCGCAGACGTTGATCGAGCTGGCCGGGGTCGCCGGCTACTCGGGTCTTCCCACCTCCGACGCCGACGAGCTGGCCCGGTGGATGGTGCAGGGGGCCTCCCGTCTCGACCTGGTGCTGTACCTGGAGATGTTCGCCCACACAGTGGCGGTCACGCAGACAGCGTCCGCCCTGGAGCGGGTGGCGGCCGAGTGCGTCGAGGACCTCGACGATGACGGGGTGGTGTATGCCGAGGTCCGGTTCGCTCCCGAGCTGCACACCGAAGCGGGGCTGAGCATGGGCGATGCGGTTGAGGCGGTGCTGGCAGGCTTCGAGGCTGCCAGCGCGGGGCGGGCCATCCGCGTCGAAACGCTGCTTACCGCCCTGCGTGCCAACGATCGCTCGACGGAGGTCGCCCAGCTTGCGGTGAGCCTCCGCGACCGGGGGGTGGTGGGCTTCGACCTGGCCGGACCGGAAGCCGGCAACCCGGCCACCGAGCATCTCGACGCCTTCCATTTGATCCAGCGGGAGAACTTCCACCACACCATCCACGCCGGGGAGGGGAGCGGACGGGAGTCGATCTGGGAAGCGTTGCAGTATTGCGGCGCCGAGCGCCTGGGCCACGGGGTTCGCATCGTGGACGACATCGATTACGACTCCGGAGCTACACCCAGGTTGGGACGGCTAGCAGCCTACGTGCGGGACCGGCGCATCCCCCTGGAGTTGTGCCCTTCGTCGAACGTTCACACCGGGGCGGCGCTGTCTATGGCCGAACACCCCATCAGGCAGCTCTTCGACCTGGGATTCCGGGTGACGGTCAACACCGACAACCGCCTGATGAGCGGCACTTCGATGACCCGGGAAGTGATGCAGCTCGTCGATCATCTCGGCTTCGGCTGGGCCGAAATCGAGCGGCTGGCGGTAAACGCCATGAAGAGCGCCTTCATCGGCTGGGACGAGCGGGTGGAGATCATCAACACAACCATCGAACCGGCTTACCGAACTCTGAGGCGATAAGGCTAGGAGGCAGTAAGGGTCGAAATCACCGGCCTGGGTGCCGGGGATGCCGCTGTGCCGAGCAGGGGGTATAGCCTCCGGGCGTGAACTGTGAGGTCATAGCGGTGGGAACCGAGCTGCTGCTCGGCCAGATTGTGGACACCAACTCGTCGTGGATCGGGGAGCAGCTCGCCCTGGCGGGCATCGACTCGCACCATCAGGTGAAGGTGGGGGACAACTTCGGGCGCATGCAAGCGGTGCTGAACCACGCTCTGGAACGCAGCGACTCGATCATCATGTGCGGCGGGCTGGGGCCCACCCAGGACGACATCACCCGTGATGTTGTGGCCGCCACCCTCGGGGTGGAGCTGGTGCGGCGAGACGACCTGGTGGATCGCATTTCGTCGGTGTTCGGGGGTCGGGGGCGGCCCATGCCGGAGAACAACCTGCGCCAGGCCGACGTGCCCGACGGGGCCGAGGTGTTGCCGGTGATGCCCGGCACCGCACCGGGGTTCATGATCTCCGCCGGTGACAACAGCGACAAGGTGGTGTACGCCGTGCCCGGCGTGCCCTGGGAGATGCAGCAGATGGTGGGGGAGTGCGTGGTTCCCGACCTCAAGCGGCGAGCGGGGATAACCGCCGTCATCAAGAGCCGCACCCTCAGAACGTGGGGCGACTCCGAATCGGGCCTGGCCGAGAAGCTGCACCAGGAGATCGAACGGCTGGACGAGACCGGCGAATGCACCATCGCCTTTTTGGCCTCGGGGATGGAGGGCCTCAAGGTGCGGCTCACGGCCAAGGCGTCGAGCGATGCAGAGGTGGACGAGATACTGGCTGCCGAGGAGGAGATCGTTCGGGGGATCATCGGCGATGTGGTGTTCGGGGTGGACGACGAGACCATGGAGTCGGCGGTGCTTGAAGCGCTGCGCCGGCGGGGATGGACTTTGGCCTTGGCCGAGTCGCTCACCGGGGGGTTGATCGGGTCTCGGCTCACCGCCGTGGCCGGTTCCAGCGACGTGTTCCGGGGCTCGCTGGTGTCCTACGCCCCCGAGGTGAAGTTCGACTTGCTGGAGGTGCCGGAGGGTCCGGTGGTCTCCGAGGAAGCGGTGGAGGCCATGGCCCGGGGAGTGGCCCGACTGCTGAACGCCGACTGCGCCATCGCCGTTACCGGGGTGGCCGGTCCCGATCCGCTGGACGGGGAGGAACCCGGCACGGTGTGGATGGCCACGCTGGTGGACGGGGAGGTGGAGGCCACTCGGGTGAAGTTCCCCTTCGACCGGGAGCGCACCCGACAGTTCACCACCGTTTCGGTGCTGAACAATCTCCGCACCCGGGTGCTCGCCGGGAGCTAACGCCGCCGGGACCAGGGATGGTGCCGCCGGGATCTAGCGCCGCCAGGGGACGCCGCCGGCCTTCGCCCGTCAGTTCTCTGTTGTGGAAGGGTCGCGGTCGAGACGCAGGGAAGCCGAGTTCATGCAGTAGCGCTCGCCGGTGGGGTGGGGGCCGTCGGGGAAGACGTGGCCGAGGTGGGCACCGCAGGACGCACACACCGCCTCGGTGCGCACCATTCCATGGCTGGTGTCGGTGTGGCGCTCGACCTTGCCCTCGCCGGCCGCCTCGAAGAACGACGGCCAGCCGGTGCCCGAGTCGTACTTGGCCTCCGAGGAGAACAGCATCTCGTCGCACACCCGACAGCGGTAGGCCCCCTCGTCCTTGCAGTCCCAGTACTCGCCGGTGAAGGCCCGCTCGGTGCCGGCCTGCTGGGTGACGTGGTACTGCTCGGCGCTGAGCCTCTCACGCAGTTCCCGGTCGGAGAATGTTCGCTCTGCCATGGGGCCACCGTACCGGATCGGGGGTGGTCGGTGGACAGGCTGGGAGTTGGTGGGGTTCGCCTGATTGAGTGCGGTTTGGGGGTCGGCTCGGGCCGCATGGGTGCTTGTCTAATTCGGGTGGTGTAACTACGCTCGTGTAACCAGTTAGGGACAAGTTGTCACAGGTCGTCTTTAGAGTATGCCTCGACGTTCCCTTACCAATTCGCAGCCGCGAATCAGACCATACAAGGAGGAGCAGTGGAGCGAGAGAAGGCACTGGAGATGGCCATGAGCCAGATCGAGAAGCAATTTGGCCACGGTGCGGTCATGAAGATGGGCGAGAAAGGCGCCATGGCCATCGAGACCATTCCAACCGGCGCCCTGGCTCTCGACCTGGCGCTGGGAGTCGGTGGGCTCCCCCGGGGCCGGGTTGTGGAGATCTACGGCCCGGAGTCGTCGGGGAAGACAACCCTGGCGCTGCACTCGGTGGCCGAGGCCCAGAGAAACGGAGGCATCTGCGCATTCGTGGATGCCGAGCACGCTCTCGACCCGGTCTACGCCAAGGCCATCGGGGTGGATGTGGACGAGCTGCTCATCTCGCAGCCCGACACCGGTGAGCAGGCGTTGGAGATCGCCGACATGTTGATCCGGTCGGGAGCGCTCGACGTGATCGTCATCGACTCGGTGGCCGCTCTCACTCCTCGAGCCGAGATCGAGGGAGACATGGGCGACACCCACGTGGGCCTGCAAGCCCGCCTCATGTCACAGGCGCTGCGCAAGCTCACCGCCAACCTCAACAAGTCAAAGACGGTCTGCATCTTCATCAACCAGTTGCGGGAGAAGATCGGCGTGATGTTCGGATCGCCGGAGACCACGCCGGGTGGCCGTGCGCTGAAGTTCTACTCGTCGGTCCGGCTGGACATTCGCCGTATCGAGTCCCTCAAGCAGGGGGTGGACGTGATCGGCAACCGGACCAGGGTCAAGGTGGTCAAGAACAAGGTGGCCCCGCCGTTCCGCCAGGCCGAGTTCGACATCATGTACTCCAAGGGCATTAGCCGGGAAGGCTCGCTGCTGGACGTCGGGGTCGATCTGGACATCGTGGACAAGTCCGGGGCCTGGTTCACCTACCAGGGCGAGCACCTCGGTCAGGGCCGGGAGAAGGCCAAGGCGTTCCTGGCCGAACACCCCGAGATCATGGTGGAGATCACCGACCGGGTGTGGCAGGCGGTGAACCCTGCCGAGCCCGAGCCGGTGGAGCAGGAAGCCCCCGTGCAAACCGGCTAACCGTAAACCTGCAAACCGGCTGGGGAGCGGGTACTGGTCGCTCGGTAGTATGAGTTAGGTGAGTCGTAGCTACTACATCCGCACCTACGGGTGTCAGATGAACGAGCACGACACCGAACGCATCGCCGGCCTGCTGGAAGCAGCCGGGATGACATCGGCCGATGCCATGGAGTCGGCCGATGTCATCGTGCTCAACACCTGTTGCATCCGCGAGAACGCCGACAACAAGCTCTACGGCCAGCTCGGCCACCTAAAGCGGCTCAAACAGGCTCGCCCCAACATGCAGATCGCGGTGGCGGGTTGTTTGGCCCAGAAGGACCGGGAACTGATCCGAGACCGGGCCGGCCATGTTGATGTGGTGTTCGGCACCCACAACGTGCATCGGGCCGCCGAGCTGATCAACGCTGCCGCCGATGGTCCGGTGGTGGAGATCCTGGAGGAAGCGGCCTCCGACGACCGCGACAGTTTTCCGTCTGCGCTGCCGGTACGCCGGGATGCCCCCTATGCGGCATGGATGACCATCCAGGTGGGCTGTGACAACTCGTGCGCCTTCTGCATCGTGCCCGCGGTGCGGGGAGCGGAGATCAGCCGCCCGATGGAGGCTCTGGTGTCGGAGGCGACCGATCTGGTGGCCGGTGGGGTTACCGAGATCACCCTGCTGGGTCAGAACGTGAACTCCTACGGTCGTGATCTGCAACGCAACAGGCGCCAGGCCGGCGAACACGTTGCGTTGCGCCCGCTGTTCGCCGATCTGCTGCGGGCGGTCGGGGAGGTGGACGGCATCGAGCGCATCCGGTTCACCAGCCCCCATCCCAAGGACCTGCGCCCCGAGACCATCGAGGCCATGGCCGAGGTTCCTTCGGTGTGTGAGCACCTGCACCTTCCCCTGCAATCGGGCAGCGACCGGGTGCTGGCAGCGATGCACCGGGGTTACACCGCCGAGCGGTATCTGGACCGCCTCGGGGCTGCTCGGGCTGCCGTGGATGATCTGGCGGTGTCAACCGACATCATCGTGGGCTTTCCCGGCGAGACCGAGGAAGATTTCGAGCAGACGCTGCTGGTGGCAGCCGAGGCCGAGTACGACTCGGCGTTCACGTTCGTGTTCTCGCCCCGGCCCGGCACCGAGGCAGCGGAGATGGTGGACAGCTACTGCGATCCCGACGAGGTGCGGGACCGTTTCGAGCGGCTACGCACGGTGGTTGATCGCTCCGGCCTCCGGAGCAACCAGGCCCGAGTCGGTCGCCGTGAGGAGGTGGTGGTGGAAGGTCCGTCCAAGCGCGACCCCGAGGTGCTCACCGGGCGGACCCGCCAGAACCGGTTGGTCCACTTCCCCTCGGGCCAAACGCTCAAACCGGGGACGTTCGCCACCGTGGATGTGACAGCGGCCGGGGCTCATCACCTGCGGGGCGAGCTGGCCGAGGTAACCGCGCCGCCCAGGTGGCGCACCCGGATACCGGTGGCGGCGATCTGAGCCCACTGGCCATCGTCGGGGTCACCGCCACCGGCAAGTCGGCGGTGGCGCTGGCCGTGGCCCACCTGCTGGGCGACGCCGAGATCATCTCGGTTGACTCCATGCAGGTTTACCGGGGCATGGACATCGGCACCGACAAGCCCACCCCGACCCAGCAGGCCCAAGTGCCTCACCACCTAATCGACATGGTGGAGCCTTCGCAGGACTACTCGGTGTCCCAGTTTTTGGCAGCGGCCCGCCGGGCCCGGGCCGACATCGCCGAGCGGGGCCGGCGAGCGGTGCTGGTGGGAGGGACCGGGTTGTATCACCGGGCGGTGATCGACGACCTCGACATCCCCGGACGATTTCCCGAGACGGCGGCCGCTTTGGAAGCCGAGCCCGACACCGAGGCGCTGCACCGCAGGCTGGTGGAGCTGGATCCGGTGGCTGCGGCCCGCATGGAGTCCACCAACCGGCGCCGGGTGGTGCGAGCGCTGGAGGTGACGGTGGGCAGCGGCCGCCCGTTCTCGTCCTACGGTTCGGGCCTGGACACCTACCCCCCTAGCGATGTGACCCAGTTCGGGCTTCGGCTGGCCCGCTCCGAGGTTGATCGCCACATTGAGCAGCGCTATCACCGGCAGATGGCCGAGGGGTTCCTGGCCGAGGTGGAAGCCCTGGCGGCTGGCCCGGCAATGTCGCGCACCGCGTCGCAGGCGTTGGGTTACAAGGAGCTGCTGGCCCACCTCAACGGGGAGATGTCGCTGGATGAGGCGGTGGCGGTGGCCATCACCCGCACCCGTCGGTTCGCCCGCCGCCAGGAGCGGTGGTTCCGGCGCGACCCCCGAATCGTCTGGCTCGACGGCGAAGCCGAAGCCGAGCGACTGGCAGCCGAAATAGCGACGGGGAAATAGCGAAATGAGGCGTGGCGGAAGGGGCCGGAGTTGTCAGACTGGAACGATGAGGCTGGCCAAGCACCACGGCTTGGGGAACGACTTCCTGGTGGCGTTCGCCGAAGAGCTGCCCGAGTACGCCCCCGCGCTGGCCTGGGGGCTGTGTCACCGCACGAGGGGCGTCGGAGCCGACGGCCTCCTGTGGGGGTTGCCGGGCGACCGGTCGTCGGGCACCGACATCACCATGGTGCTGTTCAACGCCGACGGCAGCCGGGCCGAGATGAGCGGCAACGGCATACGCTGCCTGGCCCACGCAGCGGTGCGAAGAGACGGCGAACTCAAGCAGTCCCGCTTCCGGCGAACCCGAAGCGGCGTGGAACTGCGGATCGGAACCGACGCCGGGGTACGAACCGTGGCGGTCACCGCCACCGCAATTTCCGAGGTGATAGAGGCACGGGTGGATATGGGCAGGGTCGGTCCCGGCCCGGAGGTTTCCGGCATCGACCACCCCGATGCCCTGTGGTTCACCACCGCCGACGTGGGAAATCCCCATCTGGTGGTGCAGGTCCCCAACGCCGCCGATGTGGACGTGGCCACCGACGGCGCTCGCCTGGCCGAAGCGGCAGCCGCCGGGGGCATCAACGTCGAGTTCTTCAGCGTGAACAGCGACGGGGGAATCACCCTGCGGGTGTGGGAGCGAGGGGTGGGGGTGACCGAGGCGTGCGGGACCGGAGCCTGCGCCGCAGCCCACGCCGCTCACCAGCGCGGGCTGGTGGGGCCTGCGGTGCCGGTGTCCATGGCCGGCGGCGACGTGGTGGTGGAGCTTGGCGATGCGGCCACCCTCACCGGTCCGTCGGTGTTCGTCGCCGACGTGGAAACCGGTTCGACCGTCTTTGCGATGAGCGTGAACGCCGGTTGAACGTGGACGGGGAGCGAGGCGTGGATCAACCGGGGCGACCATCACGAGAGCACACGGAAGCCGAGCACGAGACCCATCGGGGCGGGTTCGGAACCCACGGCGGGGAGTCGGGTGCGTTCATCGAGCGGGCCTTCAGGGAGAAGATCGTGCTGGTGGGTGTGGCTGTGGGCAACACCGATCCGGCCCGAACAGACGCCGACCTCGACGAGCTGGCCCACCTCATCGACACCGCCGGAGCCGATGAGGTGGGACGGGTGGTGCAGCGCCGCAACTCCCCCGATCCGGGCACGTTCATCGGTCGGGGCAAGGCCGATGAGGTGCTGGAGCTGTGCGAGCGGTTCGATGCCGACACCGTGGTCTTTGACGACGAGCTGAGCCCCGCTCAACAGTTCAACCTGGAGAAAATCCTCGGCCGCACCGCCATCGACCGAACCGCGGTGATCCTGGACATCTTCGCCCAGAACGCCAGCAGCCTTGAAGGTCAAGCCCAGGTGGAGCTAGCCCAGCTTCGCTACCGGCTGCCCCGCTTGCGCCGGAACTCCGGTTTCAGCCAGCAAGCCGGGGGGATCGGCACCAGGGGGCCAGGCGAGACCCAGCTCGAGGTGGATCGCCGGAGGATCCAGCGGCGCATCCACAAGCTGGAGGCGCAGCTTCGCGACATCGAGAAGAACCGCAACGTGCAGAGCCGGAGCCGCCGCCGCTCGGCCCAGAGCGCCGTGGCCATCGTCGGCTACACCAACGCGGGCAAGTCCCGGCTGCTCAACCGGCTCACCGACTCAGGGGTGCTGGTGCGTAACCGCCTGTTCGCCACCCTCGACGCCGCCACCCGTCGCCTGGAGCTGCCCGGCGGGGAGCGGGTGCTGTTGACCGACACCGTGGGCTTCATCCGGAAGCTGCCCCACCAGCTTGTGGAGGCGTTTCGCTCCACCCTCGATGTGGTGGCCGAGGCCGACCTTTTGCTGCATGTGGTGGATGCCTCCGGGCCGGATCCCGATGCCCACATCGGTGCGGTGCGGCGGGTGCTGAAGGAGATCGGCGCCGGAGACGTCCCCGAGCTGCTCGTGTACAACAAGTACGATCTACTGGCCGGGCGCGACACCCCGCTGGGGATGAACCGGGACGCTGTAATGGTGTCGGCCGCCACCGGGGAGGGGACCGACAAGCTCCTGGCTGCCATGGACGATGAGCTGCGTTCCGGCGGTGTAATCGTGGAGCTGCACGTGCCCTACGCCCGGGGGGAGGTGCTGGCCGCGGTGCAGCGAGCCGGACGGGTGCTGGTCACCGACACCGACAGCACCGGATACCGGCTCCAGGCCAGCATGGACCGGGCGTCTGCGGCTCGGCTCTCCGAATGGATAGTGGGGTAGATTGGCACCACTGCCGTCGCAAACCTTCCAGCCGATTCGCATACGGACCACTAGGTACTGATGACCGGATTCACCCCGCCTCCCTACCCCTATGACCGGCTCGAAGAGTTGCGGGCCATCGCCGACCGTTTCGACGGCGGATGTGTCGACCTCTCGGTGGGCGCCCCGTCGGACCCGCCTCCCGGTGTCGTGATCGAAGCCCTCACCTCATCCAGCGCCGAGCGGGGCTATCCGGCTTCGGTGGGCTCGGCGGCCTACCGGGATGCTGCCATCGGCTGGCTGTCCCGCCGCTTCGGGGTGGACGCCACGGGGGCCGGGATCGCAGGCTGCGTGGGAACCAAGGAGTTTGTGGCCTCCCTGCCCCACTACCTGCGGTTGCGCGACCCCAGCCGGGACACGGTGCTGTACCCGGCGCTCTCCTATCCCACCTACGCAATGGGTGCAGAGCTGGCCGGGTGCCGGGCGGTTCCGGTGCCGGTGGATAACCAGTGGTGCCTCAACCTCAAGGCCGTGGACCCCGACGACGCGGCCCGGGCCCTGTGCCTGTGGGTGAACACGCCGGGCAATCCGGCGGGCGGGCTGGAGAACCTGGCTTCCATAGCCCAATGGGGGCGGGACCATCGGGTGCCGGTGTTCAGCGACGAGTGCTACATCGAGTACATCTGGGCCGACATGGCGCCCGGTACTGCCAGCATCCTGCACCAGGGTCCCGAGGGGGTGGTAGCCGTCCACTCTCTGTCGAAGCGGTCGAACATGGCGGGCATCCGAGCCGGCTTCTACATGGGCGATCCCGACCTGGTGGGCTACCTGTCGGAGGTTCGCAAGCACGCCGGGATGATGATTCCCGGCCCGGCTCAGGCCGCGGCGGTGGCGGCGTTCAACGACGATGCTCACGTGGACGCACAGCGGGAGATCTACCGCTCCCGTCTGGGGCGGCTGCGGGACCTTCTGTTGCTACTCTCCCCGGTGTTACACCTGCCAGGCGGTGGCCTCTACCTGTGGGCGGCGTCTCCCGGCGGCGACGGGTGGGCGCTGGCTCGCCGGGCCGCCGAGGAGATGGGCATGCTGATCAGCCCCGGCGAGTTCTACGGTTCACGGGGAGCGGGCTATGCGCGAGCGGCCGCGGTCGCCCCCGACGATCGGATCGACCTGCTCGAAGATCGTCTGGCCTGCGAGGTCAACATAGCTGTGGACGGATGAGCGGTCGGGGTGTCCGGTGATTGAGCCGGAGTGCGGAGCAGCGGACATGAACGGTCGGGTTTCCCCGGCCAAAGGACAACGAGCGAGGTAGTTGGAATGGGTGATCTGCAAACCCGAATCGAGGCGTTGTGGGTCGACCGGACGCCGCTCACCGACGGTGACCCGGAGGCCCGGGCCGCGGTGGACGAGGCCGTCGACCTGTTGGACACCGGGGCGGCTCGGGTGGCCGAAGTGGGCGACGACGGCGAGGTGGTTGTGCATCAGTGGCTGAAGCAGGCCATCTTGTTGCTGTTCTCGGTGAGCGAGATGGAGACGATGGAGCTGGGGCCGTTCGAGTACGCCGACAAGATCCCCCTCAAGACCGACTACCAGGCTGCCGGGGTGAGGGTGGTACCCGGGGCGTCGGCCCGCCGGGGCTCGTTCTTGGACCGGGGCGTGATCATGATGCCCAGCTACGTGAACATCGGCGCCCGGGTGGGGGCCAACACCATGGTCGACACCTGGGCCACGGTGGGTTCCTGCGCCCAGATCGGATCCAACGTGCATCTGTCGGGCGGGGTGGGAATCGGCGGTGTGCTGGAGCCCCCCCAGGCGGCGCCGGTGATCGTCGGCGACGACTGCCTGGTGGGGAGCCGCTGCATCGTGGCCGAGGGGGCCCGGATCGGCAACGGGGCGGTGCTCGGAGCCGGGTGCGTGCTCACCGGATCGATCCCGGTGATCGACTCGGCCACCGGCGAGGAGTTGGGCAGGGGCGTGGTGCCCGACTGGTCGGTGGC
The DNA here is from genome assembly GCA_965200775.1 of Acidimicrobiales bacterium. Classification (GTDB taxonomy): domain Bacteria; phylum Actinomycetota; class Acidimicrobiia; order Acidimicrobiales; family Bin134; genus Poriferisocius. Next base: position 309,601 of record OZ241383.1, read on the forward strand.
GGTATCGGCCACCCGACCCCGGACGTTCGAGGGCGGGACGTTCGGATTGCCCTGCGTGCTGGTGATCCGCCACCTCGCCCCCGGCGAACGCCACGACAAGGCCCAGCTCAACGACGTGTTGCGCCAACACGGCGCGGCGACCTGACAATCGGCTCTCGCCATGGCTGATTTGTTGGTTGAAACCGCCGAGCTGGGGATGGCTGGTCGCCATGGCTGATCTCTTGGTCGAAACCGCCGAGCTGGTTGACGTTGCCTCGGTGTCGTATGAGGAGCAGGCAATCGCCGACCTCATCGAGGCTCGGCTGAGATCGGTGCCTGCGCTGACGGTGGACCGGGTGGGCGACAACGTCGTGGCTCGCACCTCCCTGGGCCGAGACCACCGGGTGCTGATCGGCGGCCACAGCGACACCGTGCCACCCAACGGCAACGCCACGGCCCGGATCGACGGCGACGTTCTGTGGGGCCTGGGAGCAGCCGACATGAAGGCCGCGTTGGCCGTCATGCTCGACCTGGCCGCAACCGTGGAGGAGCCCGCCGTGGACGTGACCTGGCTGGTGTACGCCCGTGAGGAGGTCCGGCTGGCCGACAACGGGCTGCGGGAGCTGTTCGAGCTTCGCCCCGACCTGCTGGCCGCCGATGTGGCCTTGCTGGGCGAGCCCACCGGGGGAGCGCTGGAAGCGGGTTGTCAGGGGGTGCTTCGAGCAGAGGTCACGCTGGCAGGAGTCCGGGCCCACACCGCAAGACCGTGGATGGGAACCAACGCCATCCACCGGCTGGCACCGCTGCTCTCGGTGGTGGATAGGTACGAGCCCCGCACGCCGGAGATCGACGGCTGCCGGTATCGGGAGTCCCTGCAGGCTGTGGCGGTGGAGGGTGGAGTGGCGGGCAACGTGGTGCCCGATGCGGCCGTGGTGACGCTGGGTCACCGGTTCGCCCCCGACCGCAACGCCGCCGAGGCCGAGGCTTTCCTCACAGAGCTGCTGGCTCCCGTGATGGGTGACGGTGATGCCTTTGAAGTGGTCGACCGGTCTCCCGCTGCTTTGCCCGGTTTGAGTCACCCCGTGGTGAAGAGGCTGATCGGGCGCAACCTGTTGGAGGTTCGAGCCAAGCTGGGATGGACCGACGTGGCCTTCTTCGCCGAGCAGGGCGTGCCGGCGGCCAACTTCGGTCCCGGCGATCCGACCCTGGCCCACACCGCCGAGGAGCGGGTGGAACGGTCGGCCATAGAGAGCTACCGGCAGGTGCTTGAGGAGCTGTTGACCGCTGGCTGACCGGGCCTCCTCGGCCCTCCACGGACAAACTGTCACCGCTGTCTGGACAATGGTCACATGGCATTACCCATGTTTGATCAACCGACTTGTAACCCACCCCTGGCCGGTCCGGCGCTGGCCCTTGTGTCCGACGGCTCTTCCCCGCCGTCGCGCCGACCGGTACCCGAAAGGGTGTACTGGTTCCGCCGGGTGCTGGTAGCCGCACTGCTGCTGCTGTTCCTGTGGCTCAGCTCGCTGCTGGCCTCGGAGCTTCGGTGGACGCTGTCCCCGCAGGACCCAGTGGGCCTGTCCGAAACCGCCCCGGCTTACGTGGTGGTGAACGACACCGCGGTGCCGGTCAGCCCCCTCAGCGATTAGCAGCGGTTCGCGGTCTTGGCAGGAGGCGACAGGTCAATGGGCGAGGTAACGCATGAACAGGGTCTGGTTTCGGGCCAGCACCCGGGCCAGCCGGAACCGGTTGGGTTGCGGTGGTGCGCCCTGCGCCATCCGGGGGGTGTCGCCTCCCACCACCAGGGGCGACACCGTCCAGCACACCTCGTCGAGGAGCCCAGCGGCCACGAGCTGCCCGTTGAGACCGGGTCCGCCCTCGGCCAACACCACCCGGGCCCCAGAGCGCCCGATACGGGCCAACACCTCGGCCAAGTCCACGTGGTCTGTGCCCAACCGGTGAACCTCGGCCACGGCCTCGGCGTCGGCCAGGCGTTCGGCGGGAGGGTCGGCCACGGTGAAGAGCAGGGGGGGAGGCTGGTCGTCGAATACAGGAGCTGCGAAGTCCAACTCCAGCGAACGGCTGACCACAGCCAAGCGGGGTCTCGGTGCCTGGTTCCGGGCGAGCCGGTCGGCGGCGACCTCGGGTCGGGTCCGGGGCGGCCCGTAGCCCTCCTGTCTGAGGGTTGTTGCCGCCACCAAGATCACGTCGGCCACCGCTCGGATGGCGGCGAACATCTCCCTGTCCTCCGGTCCCGACAATCCCCGGGACACGCCGTCCACCGAGGTGGCCCCGTCCACCGAGGTGACCATGTTCACCATCAGCCACGGTCGGTCGGGACGAGGATCGCGGCGGTCGGAAGCCAGCAGATCGAACGGATCCACGTCGGGGGTGAACCGGGGGAAGAGCTGATCCATCGGCTGTCGACCGTAGCAGGCCACCCGGTTCAGCCGGTTTCCCGAAATTCACCTGAAATCCACAAGGGTCCCCTTTCCGTCCACAGGTTCCATGCTCTACCGTGACCGATTGCTGCGGCGTAAGCGGTCGGATTGGTGGCTGGCGCCGAAAACCGATGTGGGGTTAAGGCGACTCCTTGAGGGGTTCAGCCCGTCCGAAGGGCGGGTTGACGTGTCCTCTTCGGACATGCCTCGTCCAGAGGCTCCTTTGACCTGGCCGCTCACGCCGCAGCTTCGGCAATCGACGATAAAATTGAGGAGCCGGATGCGTTTCCAAGGGTCGCATCCGTTGGGGAGTGTTGATGGCTCTGGCATCTGATCGCACCAGGATTGGCTTGTACCGCCACTTCAGCCGGGCCGGAACCCACCCGTACGACGAGGTGGCCTGGCACCGCCGTGACGCTCGCATCACCGGTATGGACGGCGAGGTGGCCTTCGAGCAGACCGACGTGGAGTTTCCGGCGGACTGGTCGGTGAACGCCGGCAACATCGTGGCTCAGAAGTACTTCCGAGGGGGGCTGGGGACCCCTGAGCGGGAGACCTCGCTGCGTCAGGTAATCGACCGGGTTGTTGGCACTCTGGTGGCGTGGGGCACCGAGTCCGGGCACCTCATCGGGCCCGAGGAAACCGAGATTTTCGCCGACGAGCTGCGCTGGCTGCTGGTGCGCCAGAGGGCGGCGTTCAACTCGCCGGTGTGGTTCAACCTCGGGGTGGCCGGAGCGAAGTCGCAGTCGTCGGCCTGCTTCATCCTGTCGGTGGACGACACCATGGAGTCGATCCTCGACTGGTACGGCGAGGAGGGCCGCATCTTCAAGGGTGGGTCGGGTGCAGGAGTGAACCTCAGCCGGATCCGTTCCCGGCAGGAGAAGATGAAGGGCGGCGGCACGCCCAGCGGCCCGGTGAGCTTCATGCGGGGAGCGGACGCCTCGGCCGGCACCATCAAGTCGGGGGGCAAGACCCGGCGAGCGGCCAAGATGGTGGTGCTGGACGCCGATCATCCCGACGTGAGCGAGTTCATCTGGTGCAAGGCCATTGAGGAGCGGAAGGCCCGAGCGCTGCGCGACGCCGGTTTCGACATGGATCTGGACGGGGCCGATGTCCACTCCATCCAGTACCAGAACGCCAACAACTCGGTGCGGCTGAGCGACGAGTTCATGTCGGCGGTGGTCGACGATCAGGAGTGGAACCTCACTGCCCGCACCACCGGCGAGGTGGTGGAGACGGTGTCGGCTCGGTGGCTTCTGTCGGAGATCGCGGAGGCGGCTTGGGAGTGCGCCGACCCGGGCGTGCAGTTCGAAACCACCATCAACCGGTGGAACACCGCGGCGGAAACCGGCCGCATCACCGCCAGCAACCCCTGCTCGGAGTACCTCCATCTCGACAACTCGGCCTGCAACCTGTCCAGCCTGAACCTGCTGGCGTTCATCGAAAGCGACGGCTCGTTCAACGTGGAGGGCTTCAGCGCCGCTGTGCGGGTGATGACCGTGGCCCAGGAGATCCTAGTGACCCCCTCGCATTATCCGACCGAAGCGATCGGGGACACCACACGGCGGTTCCGCCAGCTCGGCTTGGGCTACGCCAACCTGGGGGCTGCGCTCATGGCGCTCGGGGTGGCCTACGACTCCGATGAGGGTCGGGGGCTGGCCGCGTCGGTTACCGCGTTGATGACCGGGGTGGCCTACGAAACCTCGGGCCACCTCGCTGCCCGGCTCGGGCCGTTCGACGGGTTCGAGAAGAACCGGGAGCCCACCCGCCGGGTGCTGCGGATGCACCGGGACGCGCTCAGCCGTCTGGAGGGGGAGCCCACACCGTTGGGAGTGTTGGACGCGGCCCGGCAGGCGTGGAACGCCGCCGTTGAGTTGGGCGACACGGTGGGTGTTCGCAACTCGCAGGCCACGGTGCTGGCCCCCACGGGAACCATCTCGTTCATGATGGACTGCGACACCACCGGGATTGAGCCCGACCTGGCCCTTGTGAAGACGAAGAAGTTGGTGGGGGGCGGCACCATGTCCATCGTCAACCGGACGGTGGGTCCGGCGTTGCTACGGCTGGGCTACAGCCCGGCGCAGATCGCCGACATCGAAGCCCACGTCCACCAGCGGGGGTCGATGGTGGACGCACCGCACTTGGCCCCGGCCCATCTGCCGGTGTTCGCCTGCTCCATGGGTGACAACGTGATCTCCCCGAACGGCCACATCGCCATGATGGCTGCGGTGCAGCCGTGGCTTTCCGGGGGGATAAGCAAGACGGTGAACGTCCCGGAGGACACCACATCAGCCGAGATCCAGCAGTTGTTCGTTGACGCCTGGCAGATGGGGGTGAAGGCCCTGGCCATCTATCGGGACAACTGCAAGCTGGGCCAGCCTCTTTCAGTGTCGGACACCTCGTCGGAAACACACCAGGCCGCCGACCCCGCGGGCTCCTCGGACCCCTCGGATGCGGCCGCGGGGGAGGTCCAGCCACGGAGGCGCCGGCTTCCCCGGTCCCGCACCAGCCGGACTTTCGAGTTCCGAGTGGCCGACTGCAAGGGCTTCGTCACCGTAGGGGAGTACGAGGACGGCCGCCCCGGTGAGATCTTCATCAAGGTGTCCAAGCAGGGCTCCACGCTGGCCGGGGTCATGGACGGTTTCGCCATGGCCGTGAGCCACGGGTTGCAGTACGGGGTGCCGGTGCGGGCCTACGTGGACGCCTTCGTCGGTATGCGCTTCGAACCGGCGGGCATGACCGACGACCCCGACATCCGCATCGCCACCAGCCTCATCGACTATCTGTTCCGCCGTTTGGCAGTGGAATACCTCGAACCCGAGGAGCGGTTCGGCCTGGGCATCTACACCGTTGACGAGCGCACCCAGCCCACCCTGCCCGGGGTGGAGGAGCAGGTTGAGGTGGCCTTGCCCGCCGACGACGTGGCCCCCGATCCGCCGTCGCCGTTCACCCGCCGGCCGACCCTAAACGCCGACGCCCCGGTGTGTTTCGACTGCGGTGTTCTCATGGTTAGGGCGGGAAGTTGTCACGCCTGTCCCGGTTGCGGCAACACCTCGGGTTGCTCCTGAACCGCCCCAATTGTCACCCGCTTTCGGCGGGGGATTGACGGGCGTTGCTAGGTTGGCGGGGCTTGACACGACTACAACCCGGGGAGGCAACCAATGCGGGCAGCGCTGTTCATTGACGACCATGACGAGCTGGTGGTGGATGATGTGGAGGTGGATGCGCCGATCGGCGGGGAGGTGCTGGTGCGCACCGCAGCGTCGGGGTTGTGCCACAGCGATCTTCACTTCATGGAAACCGAGGGCTGGGTGGTACCCCGTCCTGTGGTGCTGGGCCACGAAGCAGCCGGGGTGGTGGAAGCGGTCGGACCCGATGTGCGCGAGGTGCAGCCCGGCGACCACGTAATCGGTTGCCTGTCGGTGTTCTGCGGGCGGTGCGATGTGTGCTTGACCGGCCGGACCTACCTTTGTGTGAGGAGTCGCGTCGAATGTGTCCGATCGCCCGGCGAGCCTCCCCGCCTCAGCAAGGACGGCAAGGAGGTCAACCAGTTCGCCAATCTGTCCTCGTTCGCCGAGCAGATGCTGGTACACGAGAACGCTGTTGTGAAGGTGCGAGAGGACATGCCGCTGGACCGGGCTGCTCTCATCGGCTGCGGGGTCACCACCGGCACCGGGGCGGTGTTTCGCACCACCGGGGTGGAGCCCGGCTCGTCGGCGGCGGTGATCGGTTGCGGGGGCGTGGGTATGTCGGTGATCCAGGCTGCTCGCATTTCGGGGGCCACCACCATCGTGGCAGTGGATACCGAGCCTCGGAAGCTGGACACCGCCCTGCGGTTGGGCGCCACCCACACCGTGAATCCCGCCGACGGCGACCCGGTGGAGCAGGTTCTTGAGCTGACCAAAGGCGGGGTGGATTACTCCTTTGAGGCCATCGGCTTGGCGCTCACCGCCCAGCAGGCGTTCGGAATGATCCGCCGGGGCGGGACCGCCACCGTCATGGGCATGATCCCGCCGGGAACCAAGGTGGAAATCGAAGGTCAGGATCTGTTCATGTCGGAGAAGCGGCTCCAGGGGTCGCTCATGGGGTCGAATGTGTTCCGGGTGGACATGCCCCGCCTCGTCGATCTCTACCTCGACGGCCGCCTGATGCTCGACGAGATGGTCTCAGCCACATTCTCCCTCGACGAAGTGAACGACGGCTTCGACGCCATGAAGTCGGGGGACGTGGTGCGCAGCGTCATCTCCTTCGACTGAGCAGCCCGGGCCTACACCAGAGGACCGGAAACACCGGAGAAAGAGAGCACCTCGGAGATGGCCGGCAGCCCTCAGCGCTGGTGGGACCGCGAGGTGGGCTACGAGGTCTACATCCGGTCGTTCGCCGACGGCAACGACGACGGGGTGGGCGACCTGCCCGGCCTCACCGAAAAGCTGGACTATCTGGCATGGCTGGGTGTGGGCATCGTGTGGATCACCCCCTTCTACCCGTCGCCCATGGCCGACTTCGGCTACGACGTGGCCGACTACACCGGGGTCGATCCCCTTTTCGGCACGCTGGACGACTTCGACACCTGTGTGGCCGAGGCCCACCGGCTGGGGCTCCGGGTGCTGATCGACCTGGTTCCGAACCACACTTCTGACCAGCACCCGTGGTTCCGGGCCTCCCGGAGCGACCTCGACGGCCCGATGCGGGGCTACTACCACTGGCGGGACCCGTCGCTCGGGGGCGGCCCGCCCAACAACTGGGTGTCGCACTTCGGCGGCCCGGCCTGGACGTTCGACCCCGAGTCGGAGCAGTACTACCTCCACCTGTTCCTGCCCGAACAGCCCGACCTCAACTGGTCGAATCCCAACCTGGTGCGGGAGTTCGACCAGGTGCTCACGTTCTGGCTGGATCGAGACGTGGACGGCTTCCGGGTGGATGTGGCCCAGGGTCTGGTCAAGAACATGCTCATGCTCGACAACCCCCAGCGGTTTCCGGTGACCCCGGGAATGGGGCCACGCCAGGTGTTCAGTTGCTTCGAGCACCGCTACGACCTCGACCAGGCGGGCAACACCGCCATCTACCGCCGTTGGAGGTCCATCGTGGAGCCTCGGGATGCCCTGCTTCTGGGGGAGGTGTACCTGAGGGACAACAACCCCGATCGGGTCAGCCGGTACGTTGCCAACCAGGACGGGTTGCACCGGGCGTTCTACTTCGCCCCGATGCACACTCCGTGGGACCCGTCGGCCATGTGGTCCACGTTCCGGGATGCGTTGGATGTGGCGCCCAGCGATTTCTCCTGGGCGGTGAGCAGCCACGACGACCCTCGGGCACCCACCCGGTTGGGGGCCGGTGAGCTGGGCCGGGCACGGGCGCTGGCCTACAGCGTTCTTTTGTTCTCCCTGCCGGGCCTGCCCTTCTTGTATCAGGGCGACGAGCTGGGCCTGGGCGATGTTGATGTGCCGGACGAGCTGCGGCGTGATCCGGTGGCCATCCGCAACCGGAACCCGTCCGACGGTCGGGACGGATGCCGGACCCCGATGCCGTGGGAGCCGGGGCCGTCGGGAGGCTTCACCGCCGGGGAGAGCCCGTGGCTCCCGGTGGGGCGAATCGAGGTCGAGACGGTGGCAGCGCAACGTGACGACCCCCGGTCGTTGCTCTCCAAGTACAGGGAGCTGCTGGCCGTGCGCCGGGAGCTGGGCGACCTCCACGGGGGTGACGTGGAGTGGCTGGCCGACCGGTCGTCGCCGGTGATCGGTTTCCGGCGGGGCGACAGCGTGTGCGCGCTCAACGTCGGCGATGCACCCGCCGATTTCCCGCTCCCCGAGGGCCGGTGGCGGGTGGCGTTCTCGTCGCAGCGCCCCGCAGGTGGCACCGCCGAGTTTGCCGTCGGCCTCGACTCTCCCGAAGGAGTCTTGCTGGCTCGGCTGGACAGCTAGCTGCGGCCAGCAGGGAGCTACAGGTCGCCGGTGGCCAGCCCCAGCAGCTTGCGGGTTTGGCCGACGGTGGCCCGCTCCGCTCCAGCGTCTTCGATGCAGGCGGCCAGAGCGGTCACGACGTCGGCGTTGGTGGGAGTGCCGAGTTCGAGATAGGGGTAGTCGCCCAACCCTACGATGAGGTGGCCGCCGCGGGCGATCACCTCGGGGGCCAGCTTGCGAAGATCGGCGTGGTAGGCCAGGCAGCCCCACACGACCCGGCCGTCGTCGGGCAGGAAGCGGGTCATGGCGTCCAGCCCGTCAACCGTCGCCGGGTGCCCCGACAGCCACGCGTCCGACAACGTCACCTCGCCGTATGCCGGGGGGTGGAGGTCGCCGGTGTCGAGGAAGGCCGACAGCAGCCGGGCCGATCCCACCGTCCACAGCGCCCCTATTGGCTTCATGCCGGCCCCGGCGGTGGCGGCCACCATCTCCCGCAAGGCCCGAAGCGGGGTCACGTAAACGATGTCGGGGTTGCCGAATGCCTGGGCCGCCGGATCGTAGGGGTCGATGTTGAAGCTGCCCAGGTCGATGGGGGCGAGTTCGGGGCGGGTGGCCGGATCGGCGGCCAGTTCGAGCGCCGGTGCCAGCCGGGCGTGGGGGTCGGGCACGGTGGAAGCCCCCAGGGTGGGCATCAGGATCAGGTCGCAGGCTTCGCGCACCCCGGCAATGACCGAGCCCAGGGTTTCGGCGTCCCACGCGGGTGCTCCGGTGGCCGGGTCTCTCCCGTGGAAGTGGTAGATCGACGCCCCGGCCTCGGTGCAGGCCACCGCATCGGCGACCAGCTCATCCACCGACCAGGGGACGTTGGGGTTGGCGTCTCGACCGGTGTACTCGTTGGCCCGGACTTCGATGAATACAGGTCTCACAGCGGTCTCCTACAGGTAGCCGGCGGGTGCGGGTTCACAGAGTTGTGGCGTAGCCGCCGTCCACCGGGATGACCGCGCCGGTGAGGTACGCCCCGCCTCGTCCAGACAGGAAAAGGGCCACACCGGCCATGTCGTCGGGTCGTCCCAGCCGACCCAGGACGGTCTGGGCAGCGATCCGGTCGCCGAAGTTGTCCAGGGTTTCAGCCATCATCTTGGAGCGGAACGCCCCTGGGGCGATGGCGTTCACCGTGATGTGGTGACCGCCCAGCTTCTTGGCCAGCACCCTGGTCATGTGATGGACCGCTGCCTTGCTGGCCGAATACGAGTAGTTCTCGATGTCGGGGGCCTGCAATCCCTGAATGGAGCCCAGGTTGATGACCCGGGCCGGATCGTCGGCGGAGGCCGATTTCTCGAGGAGGGGCAGCAGGGCCACGGTGAGGTGCCACACCCCCTTCACGTTCAGGTTCAGCACTCGATCCCACGCCGAGTCAGGGAACTCCCGCAGCGGCGCCCCCCAGGTGGCCCCGGCGTTGTTGACCAGGATGTCCAGCCGCTCGGTTCGCTCGCTCACCGCGGCTGCCAGCGCACCGCAACCCTCCACGGTGGACAGATCGGCTGTGATCCCCTCGATCGGGCCGATCACCGACAGCCTCTCGGCCGCCTCGTCGAGCTGAGCCTGCTTGCGGGAGGCGATGATCACCCGGCAACCCGCGCCGAGCAATCCTTCGGCGATCATGGCACCGATGCCGCTGCCGCCCCCGGTGACCAGGGCGGTTTTCCCCTCCAGGCCGAACAGATTGGCCGGGGTGAGGTCGGTCACGGTCGGCTCTCCCCGGGGCGTGCTCGCCCCGCGGCAACGATCACAGATCCAGCTCGAACAGCAGGTGACGGCTCATGTCGCCGAGCTGGTCCACCAGCATGATCCGCTGGTCGAACCACCAGGTGCCGTCGATGCGGTGGAAGGTGTCGTGGTAGCGACCGGTGATGATGGGCTGGAGTGGGAAGTCGTCGACCTGCTGGAAAACGGTGTAGTAGGAGCGGCCCGCCGCAGTGCCGGCGTCGTCGTCCACCTCAATGATGGCGTTGGTGGTGACGTGCTTGGTCCGAGGAGTGCCGCAGGGGTACAGGCGGGCCGAGTTCTGGTACATGGCCAGTACCTGATCGCGGCCCACCACCGCCTCGGCCACCGGGGCCTCCGGGGTGGTGACGATCCTGCCGTGGGTGAACAGGTCGGCCACGGCCTCCAGATCGCCGGCATCCATTAGCTCGGCGTAGGTGTAGAGGAGGTTTTCGATCAATCGTGCGTTATCGGTCATGGCCTGCAATCTAGTCAGGTTTGGCCGGTCGGATAGGAGGCAGTGGTGAGTAAACGAGGCCGCCGCGTGGCAGAGTGAGGAGGTGATTCTCGCATCCATACCCAGCCCCGGCTCGAGAAGCCTGGAGATCGGCTCCCTGGAGCTGAGGGCCTATGGCTTGATGATCGCCCTCGGCGTGTTGGCGGCGGCGTGGCTGTTTGCCAGGCGGTTCACCCAGCGGGGCCATTCCCCCGAGCTGGCTAGCTCGGCCACGGTGTGGGCGGTTATCGCCGGGCTGATCGGAGCCCGGATCTATCACGTGATCACCGACTGGCGGAGCTTCCACGACGACGACAACTGGGGCGAGGCCTGGCAGATCTGGGAAGGGGGGTTGGGAATCCCCGGAGCGGTGATCGCCGCAACCCTGGTGATGGCGGTGTTCGCCCGCAGAAAGGGCATCCCCCTGGCCGACATCGCCGACTCGGTGGCACCAGCCCTCCCGCTGGGACAGGCCATCGGGAGGTGGGGTAACTGGTTCAACCAGGAACTCTACGGGCGACCCACCGACCTGCCGTGGGCACTGAAGATCGACCCCGAGTACCGCCGCCCCCAGTACCTCAACGACGAGACCTTCCACCCCACCTTCCTCTACGAGTGCGTCTGGAATCTGGCGCTGGTGGGGGTGCTCTTGTGGGTGGGCAAACGGTTCAAGCTGAAGCCGGGCCGCCTGTTCGGGTTGTACGTGCTGGGCTACTCGCTGGGCCGGTTGTGGATCGAGACCATACGAGTGGACTACGCCAGCCAACTGGCCGGGGTGCGGGTGAACATCTGGCTGATGCTGGGCCTGATCGTCGCCTCGGTGGTCTTCCTGTTGTGGGGCCGGCGCTCGGAGTCCGAACCGGAAACAGACGATGAGCCCGAGTCCGAGGATGGCCCGGAATCCGAAGGTGAGCCCGAGTCGGACGATGGCGCAGAGTCCGGCGACGAATCGGAACCCGAAGAACCGGTAGCCGAAAACGTCACTGTTGAGCCCCAGAGCCGGTATCCTGAAGACGCGGGTTGACGACCTGTTCGCTTCCTTCCGTCGCCCGCACCACAAAGATGACAGAAGAATTTGCCGTTTTGGGCGTCGCCTCCGACTTGGTGGAGACGCTCAATGATCGGGGAATCCACTCCCCGTTTCCCATTCAAACCCTCACAATCCCCGACGCGCTCGCCGGTCGGGACGTGTGCGGCAAGGCCAAGACCGGCTCGGGCAAGACCCTGGCCTTCGGCCTGCCCATGGTGGAGAACCTCTCCCGGGCCGAATCGCCCTGGGTGCGTGGCCTGGTTCTGGTTCCCACCCGGGAACTGGCCGTGCAGGTTGCCAAGGAACTCCGCCCGCTGGCCCGGTGCCGGAACCTGGCCCTGGCCCCTGTGTACGGCGGGGCGTCCATGGAGGACCAGATCAAGAAGCTCAATGCCGGGCTGGACATCATCGTGGCCACGCCGGGGCGGCTCATCGACCTGATCGACCGCAAGGCGGTGTCGGTGGGCAAGCTGGAGATCGTGGTGGTGGACGAGGCCGACCGCATGGCCGACATGGGATTCCTGCCCCAGGTGGAATGGATCCTCCGCCACGTGGAGTCCCGTCACCAGACGCTGCTGTTCTCTGCCACCCTCGACGGTGTGGTGGACACCCTGGTCAGCCGGTACCAGAGCAACCCGGCCCGCCACGAGGTGCAGTCCAAGCAGGTCACGGTGGAGGAGATGCAGCACCGGTTCGTGGCTGTCCACGAGATGGACAAGGTCAAGGTGGCGGCGGCCATCATCCGGGCCTCCCAGCGCACCCTGGTGTTCTCCACCACCCGCCATGGCTGCGACCGCCTCAGCCGGAAGCTGAAGGCCGAGGGCGTGGAAGCCGAACCCATCCACGGCGACCTCCGCCAGACCGCACGGGAACGCTCGCTGGCTCGGTTCGCCTCGGGCAAGATTCAGGCACTGGTGGCCACCGATGTCGCGGCTAGGGGTCTGCACATCGAGGATGTGGACGTGGTGATCCACTACGACCCGCCGCCCGACCACAAGACATACCTGCATCGGTCGGGACGCACCGCCCGGGCCGGGGAGTCGGGCATGGCCGTCACATTGTCGTTGTGGAACGAGGAGTTGGTGGTGAAGCGGCTCCAGCGCCGCCTGTCGCTGGACGTCCCCATCGTGGAGATGTTCTCCAACGACGGTCGCCTGGATGCCCTCGACCAGTGGGACCCGGTGGCCCAGGCGGTTTGACCCCCGGCGGCAGCCCGCAGGGGTTGTTGCAGCAGAAGTAGGCCCGGCGCACGGAGGCAATATGTTTGAGCCTGGCATTGACCCACCGCTAGCCTGGTTACCTACATCGAGAGCGGCCTTGCGTCCGGAACCCCAACCCGGACAATGGGTCCAGCAACCTGGGAGGGACACCCAAGGTGCTCGCCCGCCTCGGCGGGAGATGTGGCTTCCGGCCTGGCCGGAGGCAACCAAGTGTCCGCGCTTTATCGCAACGGCAACAACGGCCCTCCCATGAAACAGAGCGAAGGGAGGGCCATGCCGGAACCAAGCAGCCGGAGCGACGAGCGCCGCCCTCCCGTGGAGCCACCCGATGCCGCTCAGCCTTCTCCCCATCCTCGGGGCTACCGCGACGACCTGCCGGCAACGGGGGCCTGGCAGCAGGGCGACCCTCCGGGAAACCGCCAGTTCTTCACCCTGAACCGTCCCCGGTCTTTCGAGTTGGAAGGCGGCGGTGCGTTGCGGGAGATCACCGTGGCCTACGAAACATGGGGAAGGTTGGCCCCCGACGGATCGAACGCGGTGCTCATCTGCCACGCCCTCACCGGTGATTCCCATGTGGCCGGAGAGGCCGGCAACGGCCATGTCACACCTGGTTGGTGGGGGGAGATGGTCGGACCGGGTCGGACACTCGACACCGACGAGCTGTTCGTGGTGTGCGCCAACGTGCTGGGCGGGTGCCAGGGCACCACGGGGCCTTCATCGCTCAACCCCGTCACCGGCCGTCCGTACGGTTCGCAGTTCCCCACCGTGACGGTGCGTGACATCGTGCGCTCCCAGCGCCGACTGGCCGACCACCTGGGAGTGGAGCAGTGGTTGACGGTGGTCGGGGGTTCCATGGGGGCCATGCAGGCGCTGGAGTGGGGGGTCATGTTCCCCGAGCGGGTCAGGTCGGTGTGCTCTTTGGCGGGGTGCATGGCGGCCAGCGCCCAGCAGATCGGATGGTCGGCGGTGGGGCGGACTGCTCTGGTGCTCGACCCCAAGTGGCAGGGAGGCGACTACTACGACAGCCCACCCGGCCAGGGGCCTCACGCCGGGCTGGCCATTGCCCGGTCGTTGGCCCAGATCACCTACCGGTCCGACGAGGTGTTCGAGGACCGCTTCGGGCGGGAGCTGTTCGACAATCACTCGGTGTACGGCAAGTGGGACCGGTTCCAGGTGGAGTCGTACCTCGACTACCACGGGGAGAAGCTGGCCCGGCGGTTCGACGCCAACACCTACCTGGTGCTCAACCGGGTGATGGACCTGCACGACATCGGCCGGGACCGGGGCGGTGTCGGCGGGGCGGTGAGCCGGATAACCGCGCCGGTGCTGTCGCTCAGCATCTCCAGCGACACCCTCTACCCGCCCCGCCAGCAGGTGGAACTCCACGACGCGGTGGTGGCCGCCGGCGGGCGGTGCGTTTACACGGTGGTGGACAGCCCCCACGGCCACGACGGGTTCCTGCTGGAAGTTGATGCCGTGGGGGAGGCGATCAGGAACTTCCTGGAGAAGGTGGGCGGCAATGCCGGGTGATGCGGCGGGGGAAGTGGTGGGGGCTCCCGATCCGGGTGGGTTCAGCCATCCCGACACCGTGTCCGTGCTCGGAGGCCGTCGTCGGGGCGGGTCGGAGCTGGCCCCCACGCTGTTTCCCACCACCACGTTCCGTATCCCGTCGCTGGAAGCGGGCCGCCGCATGGCGCTCGACCCCGACGAGGGCTGGTACTACACCCGCAACGGTAACCCCACGGTGCAGGCGTTCGAGGAGGCGGTGGCCGACCTGGAGGGAGCCGAGTCGGCCCGGGCCTTCGCGTCGGGCATGGGTGCGGTGAGCTGCGTGGTGCTCGCACTGTGCTCGTCGGGAGATCACATCGTTGCCCAGCACCAGCTCTACTCCGGCACCCGGTTCCTACTCCAGGCGGTGTGTCCCCGCTTCGGGATCGACGTGACTTTTGTGGACAGCACCGACCCCGAGGCGTTCCGTGCCGCCGTGCGACCGGGCCGGACCATGCTGGTGCTGGCCGAGAGCCCGGCCAACCCCTGCCTTGAACTGGTGGACCTGGAGGCTCTGGGGGCGATCAAGGGGCCATTCACCGTTGTGGACTCCACCTTCGCCCCGCCCAACATCACCCGGCCGCTGGACTACGGCATAGACCTGAGCCTGCACTCGGCCACCAAGGGTCTGGCCGGCCACAACGACGCCACCCTGGGGGTGGTGTCGGGGAGCGCCGACCTGGTGGCCTCCTTGTGGGGTTTCGCCGTGTTGCAGGGGGCCAACGCCGCCCCGTTCGACGCCATGAACGGTTTACGGGGCCTTCGCACCCTGGGGGTTCGCCTTGAGCGGCAGAGCGCCACGGCCATGAAGCTGGCCGAAGCGCTCTCGGAGCATCCCGGCGTGGAGAGGGTGCGCTACCCGGGATTGGCCTCCCATCCCCAGCACGAGCTGGCCCGGCGCCAGATGAGGCTGTTCGGCGGGCTGCTGTGTTTCGATCTGGTGGGGGGTTTCCAGGCGGGGGAGAGGTTCATCGAGGCCGTCCGGCTGGCGCAGATCGCCACCTCGCTGGGCGGCCCGGAGACTCTGGTAACCCACTCGGCGTCCACCACCCACGCCGGGATGACCCCCGAAGAGCTGGTCGTAGCCGGCATCGGGCCCGGCACGATCCGGGTGTCGGTGGGCCTGGAGCACGACGACGACGTGGTGGACGACCTGCGCCAAGCAGCAGACAAAGCCACCTGCTGAGGTCGCCCGGTGCCGGTCCGGCGCCTGGGACCCGCCACCAGCGGTGACCGTTCCGGGGCCGGTGGCGGGGCGTGCGAGACTGGAACCCGTGAGGCCGAGGTCGAGGCGATGGCAAGACCGCTGAGGAAATTGATCGTGGCTGCCGCGTTGGCCGGGGCGCTGGTGTGGGCTGCAGGGGCCGGGGGATTGTCGGCGTTTGCGCAGCCCGGTGTAGTTGGCTCGGAATCGGTGGCCCAGGCGGAGGAGCCCAGCGCCCAGACCCCCTCGTCGCTCGACAAGTCCGACTCCGAAGTTCGGGTGGTGCTGGCCGTGTTGATCGGGGTGGCCGCCGTCGCCCTGCTGGGCACCTTCGTCTACTGGGTGCGAACCGGCGACAGCTCGCCAACCTCGTCTTGCCATCCCGCCGACCGTTCCGACGATGAGGGTACGCTCGGGTAATGGCCGACGAACTGGACGTGGAGGCGATGATCACCCGGTTCCGGGAGCGGGCCGAGGCCGTCCGCACCCGGCCCCTGCCGCCGGTCGGGGGCGAGGAAAGGACGTTGTTCATCCGCCGGGCCCAGGAGGACTTCCAGGATTTCGCCATCATCGGCGACGCCACCGGCGCCATCGAGGACGGCATTCTGGTGCTACGGGTGGATCTGCGTCCCCCGGCTGATTCCTGACAGGCGGCCAAGATGAGCCCGGATTCTGGTTCTCCGACCGGTGGACGCAGCGCCAGGCTGGAAGCGGCGCTTGCCGCCATCGACGAGGCCAACGCGGATGATCCCCACACCATCGTTGTCGCCGGCGTGGCCCGGCCCAAGGAGCAGGCTCACGCCGAGCTGATGACCGAGTGGGTCCGGCGCCTCGACCCCGACGCCGACGAGGCCCAACTTGTGGCGGCTAGGGCCCATCATCTCCGGCGGTGGGCGCTGCCCCGGTCCGACTACCCCGAAGGCCGGGCCGGCTACCTGCGGTGGCGCACCGCTCAGGGAAAACGCCACGCCGCCGAGGTGGCCGAGATCGTGGCCGCGGTGGGCTACGACGAGGCGTTCTCCGCCGACGTGTCGGCCATCGTCACAAAACGGGGCCTGGGCCATGATCCTCGGGTGCAGACCCATGAGGATGCGCTGTGCCTGGTGTTTCTCCAGACCCAGTTCGAGGCACTGGCCGAAAAACTGGGCGACGAGCACATGGCCGGCGTCCTCAACAAGACGCTCGACAAGATGAGCCCGCACGCTCGCCGGGTGGCCCGGGACCTTCCCCTCAGCGAGAAACTAAGGCAGTGGCTGGCCGAAGCGGGCTTGCTATGATGGGCAGCCCTGCGGATGTAGCTCAGTTGGAAGAGCGACACCTTGCCAAGGTGTAGGTCGCCGGTTCGAGCCCGGTCATCCGCTCCCAGCAACGAACGAGTAAGCCTCCGGCTCGAGCCCGGTCATCCGCTCCCAGCAACGAACGAGTAAGCCTCCGGCTCGAGCCCGGTCATCTGCTCCCAGCAGCGAACCCGTAAGCCTCCGGCGGAGTGGCTGATGGGTCCTTGTACAGCACCACCCGGCATGGCTCGGCGGCCATCCCCTCCGGGCAGCGAATAACCGGCCACGGCACCCCTGTGCGTTCCATCGGCATCAGGAAGTGCATCACCGCCACATGGGTGCGGTAGATGGGGGCCGGGCCCCGCCCGAAGGTGAGGGGATGATCCTCGGCAACAACGGCCAAGTCGAGGTTCTCCCCGTAGCACCCGTCGGCCACCTGACGGCCGCAGGTTCCGCACGGGTGTAGGTTGATCACGAAGGCGTCGTCGGTTTCCTCCACGGTGATGTCGGCGAAGTTGCCCTTTTGCATCGCGGCCCACTGCCTCACCCTCACGTCGGCCGGCCGGGCCACGTCGTGAGGCATCCACCCCAGCAGGGTTTGATCGGCGGCGAAGCGGATGCACCGCTCCAGCACATCGGCCCCCCAGGTCCGGTACACCTGCGACAGCACCGATGTCACCCGGTCATGTTCCACATGGTGAATCCGGCGGTAGCCGTCCTCCAGAGCGGCGAAACGCTCCATGGCTGATTCGTGGTCGCCCTCGGTTATGAGACGCTCGATTTCGTTGGCCCGGTCGGTGCTGTGGCGGCTGTCGATGTCTTCGACTGTGAGCCCGTGCAAATGCACCGACCGGTAGGTGTCATCGGCCGAGCCGATTTTCTGAAGGCCGTCGAAGCCGTAGTTTTCGTCGACGAACTGCTGGGTGGCTGCGAGCCACGTGCCGAAGCCGTCGATGAAGTTGCGGTACGACCGGTCGATGCGCCGGAACACCTTTACGGCTGTATCGGGGTCGGCGGCCAGCGCATCGGTCAGCTCGATCCGGGGAGGACGGCTGAGTTCGGCCAGCTCGTCGGGGCTGAGGAGCCTCTGGCCCGATTCACTCATGGTGTACTCGGCCCGGTCGCAGGCAGAACATGAGCCGGGCAGAACATGAGCATGGAAGCGACCCTAACGGCGGAGGCCGCGGCGATACCGGGACCACTGGTCGGGGCGCCAGCAGTCCTGGTCCTCCCCCCAGCCGATGCCACCGTCGAACTCCCAGGCGGTTGTGCTCACCCAGGTGAGCATCTTGGGGTAGGGGTTGAAGATGATGCGGCTGACCGGGTTGCCAACTGCTCGTAGCTCCCGGCCCAACTCGTCGGTGGCTTCCAGCTCGAAAGCGGTGGCGTAGCCGGGCTCAGAATCCCGCACCACCCGGCGCTGCCCGCTCACGATGTCGGCCCGAATCCCGTCGCGCAGGTAGTAGCCGGCGCTCACCGGGTCGCCCTCCTCTCGGGGCAGCGAATAGCACAGGAAGGCGCTGTCGGCCGATGCGGTACCGAAGGAGTAGCCGATGCGGAACCCCCGTAGGTCGGTGCGCGGCCCCCACGACCGGTCTCGCATGGCGTTGCAGTCCACGTCGATCTCCTCGCCGTGGAGGCGGATGCGCCCGCTGACCCGGCCAGGCTGGTCGATGTGGCTGGCGATGGAGAACGGCGGGTCGCCGCGGGTGAACACGTGGGGCGGGGTGAGGCCGTCGAATCGCAGTTCGGCCTCGAACATGTCGCCATGGCGGTAGCGGTAGCCCAGCTCGTAGCTGGTGAGCGGTTCGATTACCGACACCCGCATCCCGGTGGGCAGCTCGGCGTTACGTAGGTCGAGACCGTCGGGTAGCGGGAGGCTGTGGTTGTAGTCGAAGAACGGCACCTCCCATGGCAGGTAAGCGGTGTCGTCCCACACCATCGCCCCTCCTCCGGCGATGCCCAGGTTGGGTCGGATCCAGCTGTAGAGGTAGCCCATCATCGAGCGCTCGGGTACGCAGAACGCATACCAGCAGGTCTCGGTCTCCCAGGGGTCATCCGACGGGGGATGGAAGTTGTCGTCGTCCGGCCCGATCAGGGCATCCTCAGCTTCGCCCACGGGTCGGCTCCTGTTCTGGCTGCTGCATCGGCTTCTTTATATCGCAAACTCTCGTACCCCAAACTCCCGAGCCGCAAACTCCGTGTGGTCCCGCAGAGCCGATCCCGTACACTGTCGGGGCGGGACGCTTCGGTGGCCCCGCATGCGCCGGTGCCCGAGCGGACGAAGGGAGTGGCCTGCAAAGCCATGGATCGCGGGTTCAAATCCCGCCCGGCGCTCGATCGGGGTTGTCAGGGTCAACGGCGACGTTGTTCCTGCTAGGCTGGTTCATTCCGGGCCGTTAGCTCAGTTGGCTAGAGCACCTGCATGACGCGCAGGGGGTCAGGGGTTCGAGTCCCTTACGGCCCACCATTCGATTCAATCTCTCCGATCGTCGTCTGGGCTGGTTGCTGGCCGGGGTGGGGATCCTGGCGGTATCCACCGATTCGTTGTGGGTGCGGCTCTCGGAGGCCGACGGTATCGACGTGGCGTTCTGGGTGGCGTTCTGCTCGATTCCCCTCTACACCTCCCTGAGCAGGCGGATGGACGGCCGCTGGCCGTTGGAGTCGTTCCGCCGCCACTGGTGGCAACAGTTGGTGGTCGGGGCGTTGAGCGCCACCAGCCAGTTCTGCTTCATAATCGCCATTACACAAACCAAGGTGGCCAACGTGGTGGCAATCGTGTCGGCTGTTCCGATGCTGGCCGCCATAAGCGCCTGGATATGGCTGGGGGAGCGCATCACACGAAGAACCGGACTGGCCATCGTGTTGACCATGGTGGGGATCGGGGTGATCGTTTCCAGCTCGCTGGGGGAGCCGACGTTGAGCGGCGACTTCCTAGCCGTGCTGGCTGTGGCCGGTTTTTCCGTGAGCCTGACCATGTGGCGGCGGTTTGACGACATGAGCCGGCCGGTGGGTCTCGCCATCAGCGGGGTGATCACGGCTGTTGCCACGGTGTTCGCGGCGTCCCCCTTCTCGCTGGACCTGCGGGCCTACCTGGCCATTGCCGCCATGGGCCTGGTGTTCAACCCGTTCGGCCGCCTGGCTCTGTCCAGCGCACCCCGCTACGCCCCGGTGGCCGAAGTTGCCCTGTTCACCCCGGGGGAGACGGTAGCCGGCATCGTGTGGGCAGCGGCCTTCCTCAACGAGCTGCCCCACCCTGTTGGCGCGGTGGGGGCGGTGATCGTGCTGGCGGGGGTCTTCTACGGCACCCTGGGGGGAATGCGGCACCAGAACCCGGCGGTTTCCGGATAGAAGGAGTACGGGCAAGAAACTTCGGGAACATGTTCGCCGCCGCGCCCGGAGCGGTACTGTTGTCGTGGCTTTGGCCGGAGCCTCATCTGGGCAGAAGGAACCGAAGCCCTTGCCCGGTGGATTGGGCAAGGAGAAAACGAGGAGAACCAATGGCACGAATCAGGATCCCAGATGGTCCCGAAGAGGAACTGCACCGATTGTGGATGATGACCCCGGCGCTGTCGGGCCCGGCATCGGCGTTCAGCGGCGCGGTGTACAACGAGAGCAAGCTCCCGGTGCGTTTGCGGGAGCTGCTGCGGATGAGGATCGCCCAGATCAACCAGTGCGTGGTTTGACTGGACACCAGAGTTGCGTCGTTGACGCAATATGAACTGAGTGAGGACGACTACCTCCACGTCGGCAACCGGGACGACTACGCCGGCTACAGCGAGGCCGAGCGGGACGCCCTTGAGTACTGCGAGAAATTTGCCACCGACCATCTGTCCATCGACCAGGAGTTCATGGACCGCATGGTTGGGCATTTCGGAGACGAGTTGTTGGTGGAGATGACCCTGGCCATCGGCTGCTGGATCGCCTTCGGGCGTCTGAACCAGGTGATGGACGTGTCGGTCTCGTGCCCGTTGCGGATGAAGGGCCCGGACGAGGCCCGAGAACTGCAGGAAGCCTCCGACAACGGAGACATCATGGCCATGCGCTCGGCCAGGTTCGCCTAGCCCGAACCCCAAGCCCGATACCGCTTGCCCCAGGTTGGTCGTGGGGGGTCTTGGCTAGTCGAAGTGGTCGGCCCGGCGCACCACCAGCAACCAGGTGAGCACCGCTGACAGCAGGACGAGTATCCCGGACCAAACCCCGGCCTCAGCCACGTAGGCCTCCTCGATGCTGTTGAACGCCTTGGTGGTGAGGGTGGGGAAGTCGAACGGGGCGATCAAGAGGGTGATGGGGAGTTCCTTCATCACCGACAACATGACCAGCCCGCCCCCGGCCAGCAGCCCCGGAGCCATAAGCGGCAACTCCAGGGAACGGAAGCGGCGAACCCATCGGGCTCCCAGGGTGCGGGCCGCGTCGGTCAGCCGGGATGAGACGGCGGACACCGCCACTTGGGAGGTGCGCATGGTCTGGCCGCCGAATCGCACCACGTAGGCGAAAACCAGCAGCACCAGGGTGTTGCGGAGGTGGCTTCCCACGTCGGTCTTCAGCGTCCAGAACAGCAAGGCCAGGCCGATGAGGATGCCGGGCAGGGCAAAGGTGGAGACGATCACAGTGTTGGCAACCGCCCCGATGCGGGACCGGTAGCGCACCGCCAGGTAGGCAGCGGGAAGGATCGCCGCCACCGAAACCGCTGCGGCTAGGATGCTGCCGTAGGCGGTGTTCCATGTGGGAGACCAGATGTCGCCCCACCCGATGAGCAGTTCACGGCCCCCCGATGCGTCGAACGAGATGCCGTCGATGGCCCAGTCGATCAGAGAAGCGGCAGGGCCGAGCAGGGCCAACACCACCACTGCGGCTACAAACGCCAGGGCCACAGGTTTGGCCTTTCCCAGAGGGTAGAGAACCGGCCGCTTCGAACGGGTCGGGGCCGAGAAGCCGAAGCGCCGGGTGGCCGTCCACTCCGCCAGCACCACCACCGCGGCCAGCACCAAAAGGATCACGCTCAGCGCCAGGGAGACCGACTGGTTGTTGAGCCGGGTGGTGTAGATGGCCCGACTGAGCGTGTCGTAGCGCATGAGCTGCACCGCTCCGAAGTCGCTGATGGCGTAGAGGAACACCAGCAGGGTGCCCGCGCTGATGGCGGTGGCCGTTTGGGGCAGGACCACTCTGCGGATCACCGTGATGGGCCGGTCTCCGAGGAGCCGGGCGGTTTCCTCTACCGAACCGGACAACCGGCGCAGCCGGGCGGCCACCGGCAGGAACACGTACGGGTAGGTGAACAAGGTCAGAGCCAGCCACGCTCCGAACAGGCCTCGCATCTCGACGTTCCAGGTCACGCCGAGGTTGTTCAGCCAGTCGGAAAGCAGCCCTCCGGGGTTGAGGGTGCGGGTGAGGGCAGCGGCGCCCACGAAGGTGGGGTACACCAGCGGTAGCGGCAACAGAACCTGCCACAGCTTGCGGAAGGGAACGTCGCAGCGAGTGGTCAACCAGGCCAGGGCGGTGCCCAGTACGGCGGTGGAAGCGGACACCAGCACCGCCAAGCGTACCGTCCGCCACAGCGGCCCCCGGGTGCGCTCGGAGAACAGAACCTCCAGTGGGTCGCTTTGGAACGTGAAGTTGCGCCACACCAGATAGCCGGCTGGGAAGGCGAAGCCAATGGCAACCAGCACCGACACGATCCGAAGCGCGGTGGGGGCCCGAGATGATTGCACTATGGCTGCTCTCGCCGGGGACTTGGTACGAGCCCGCGCTGCTGTGGTGATCGGAGAGCGGCGTCGGTCACAGCCGGGAATTGTACCCCCGGCCTCAAGGTCGGTGTAAAGCCCGCTTTACATCACTGGGTTGGCCAAGCGGTGGCTGGGGGGTGGGTGTACACCGGCTGTACCCGGTCGCCGAGGTCGAGGGAGGGAGTGCCGCTCACCCGAGCCTGTAGGTGTACACCACAGGGGCCGGTAACCGTCACCAGGGTCGAAGGCCCCCGGTATTCGTAGTGCTCCACCACATGGGATGCCGCCTCGGGATCGTCGATGCGAAGGTCCACCGACTCGGGCCGGATCGCCACCTGTACCGGTCCCCGGTGGCTGCTCTGCAGGGGCACCGATCCGAAGTCTGTTTCGGCCACGGTTCCCTCGGCGGTGGCAGGGTACATGGTTACCGCGCCCACGAAACCGGCCACCCACGGTGTGCGGGGACGCTGGTAGATCTCGCCCGGTACACCGATCTGCACGATCTGACCCTCGCTCATCACCGCCACCCGGTCGCCAAGGGCCAGCGCTTCCTCCCGGTCGTGGGTCACGAAGACGGCGGTCATGCCTCCGGCCTGCAGCAGGTGGCGGACCTCGGTGCGAACCTCGCGGCGCAAGGAGGCATCGAGATTGGAGAACGGCTCGTCCAGAAGCAGGACGGCGGGTTGGGGAGCCAGCGCCCGGGCCAGTGCCGCTCGCTGCTGCTGACCCCCGGAGAGGGTCTCGGGCATCCGGTCCTGCACACCGGGCAGGTTCACCCGATGCAGGACCTCGGGGACTTCCGTATCCCGGCGGCGGCGGGGGAGTCCATAGCCGACGTTGTCGCTCACCGTGAGGTGGGGGAACAGGGCCCAATCCTGGAACACCATGCCCACCTGCCGGTTCTCGGGCCCGACCCATGTCCCGTTGCCTTCGACCACCTCGCCCTTCAGGCGGATCACCCCGCCGTCGGCTCGCTCCAAGCCGGCGATCAGCCGTAGGAGGGTGGTCTTGCCGCACCCGCTGGGTCCCAGCAGGGACACGATCTCTCCGGGCTCAACGGCCAGGTCGCAGGCTTCCAGTACTTTCGTCCCGCTGAATGACTTCGACAGGCCTTCCACCGACAGAAGGGCCGTGTCGGTTTCACTTACGGTCATGATCCTGTCAGGCTACCGGGCCAACAAGATTGCTCGGCAGCCCGACGCCGAGGCCGAGTGGTGATCGGCCGCTTGTCGGACTTATCGTTCGATCAGTGCGAGCTCGGTGCCTAACTTGATGCCTGCCACCTCAAAGGCCTCTTTGAGCACTTGTTTGATCACTTGGCGAAGATGGTCGGTGCTCATGTCTATGCCGGTCCACCAACCCCCTCCAAGATCAGCGTGGGATAGTGCTTCCGATTCCTTGAACAGTTCCGAGCGGTCTCGTGACATCACCTTTAGCCTTCCCCATTTGGAGTTGCTGTGGCTGTAGTAGTAGCGCTCGAAGAAACTTGGGTCGCGTGCTTGGAACTCCTTGAGGATCGCTATCGCAGTTTGCCTTCCGTTGCCCGGAAGGTCCCCGTGGGTTTCGAGCAGGTAGCCGACGATCCGTTGATTTTCGCTACTCTCCCTTCGCTTCCCAAAGGACGAACTGTGCTGTGCCAAGGGCGAAGCAAGTGGCAACTGAACCCCGGCTTGGCGCGTCAGAAAACTCTCCACATCCTCACGTCTGAGTTTGGCGCCGGGAACGCTGCTCGCTGTCTCGAAGAGGAGATCTACCAGACGACTATCAGGAGGTGTGAGCATTTCCTTCCACGCATGGGAGATAGATGTTTCGGCCAGACCCAAACGCTTGTCGTCCTTGGCGTCCCGCCATGCCTGTCCTGATAAGACCCTTGACCGCCTCCTAGCGTGCATCCCCGCGAGTCTCCAGCTCGTCCGAGCGTTCTGGTGATGCTAGCAAGAGGCAGGAATGGGCTTTGCCTGCCGTAGGGGACGGCCCTGGGTTACAGTCGCCAATCGTGATGGTGTCCACCGGCGACGGTTCGATCGAGGTTCACGTCAGCGGGGAGGGGCCGTTGGTGGTGATGCTTCCTTCCTTGGGCCGGGGGGCGTCGGACTTTGATCGCCTGGCTGTAGATGTGGCCGGCGCGGGCTACACCGTGGCCTGTCCCGAGCCTCGGGGTATCGGGGCCAGCGCGGTGTCCAGCCGCCCGGAGACCCTGGCGTGTTTGGCAGGCGATGTGGCCGAGGTCATTGCCGGAGTGGGTGGCGGTCCGGCCACGGTGGTGGGCCACGCTTACGGGAACCGCATCGCTCGCATGGTTGCCACCAACCACCCGGAGTTGGTGGGGAGCCTGGTGCTGTTGGCCTGTGGCGGTCTCATCCCGCCGACGCAGGAAGTGGCTGCGACGCTGCGGAAGGTGTTCGACACCAGGGAGCCGCCCGAGGTTCGCCTGGACGCTGTGGCAAGGGCCTTCTTCGCCCCCGGCAACGACCCCAAACCGTGGGCCGATGGTTGGTACGGGTCGCTGGCCCGAAACCAGGAGCAGGCGACGGTGTCCACTTCCCTTGAGGACTGGTGGGCGGGGGGTGATGTTCCAATGCTGGCGGTGCAACCTGCCGACGATGTGCTGGCCGTGCCGGCCAACGCCGACGCCCTGGCCGAGGCCTACGGCGACCGTGTGCATGTGCAAGTGATCGCCAACGCGGGCCACGCCCTCCTCCCCGAGCAGCCCGATGCCGTAGCCCAAGCAGTCATTAACTGGCTCCACCACCACCCCGAACGCCTACCGACCTGAGCAGGCACCCGGGCCGGCGCAAACCAAGCGATCAGTCGAGGGGTGGTCGGGATTGAACCCGAACCTCGGTGAGGTCGCTTATGGGAGGGTCAACCCCTTGGCTGACGGGGTGTCCGAGGACACCAAGCGGATCGCTAGGTCCTCGGGGGAGATGCCCTCGCTTTTCGCCCACTCTTCGATGGACTCCACAAGGTCAGCCAAGCGGTCGGCACCCCCGGTGAATCCGAGGTCGTCTTCGGCCCACCAGTTCACCCCTTCTTCGGCATTCAGGTGAACGCGTACCAAGTGCATAGGCCTCTCCTGTTCGTCCTGTCCTAGTCTTGCCCAAGCAACTCTTTGATTTCACTATCGTTCAGTCCAGCCCGTTCTACGAGCATGTGCCGAAGCGCCCGGGGCGGCACCTCGGAGCCGTCGTGGAAGGCGAACCCGATTGGCCGGCGACCGTTGGCCACTAGCTTTCGATGCGACCCCTTCTGTCGTTCGACCCTGTAGCCGATGCGTTGGAGCATCTTGAGCACGACGCGTGCCTTGTGGCACGGGAACTGGGCAGCGGGGATAGCCATGTCATTGAAGCAGGATGTCGGCGAGAGTCGGCTTGTCGCCCTCACCGGACACCCGGTCGCAGGTCAGCGCTGCCACTATGGGCACCGTTGGAGATCCACGGAAATCACGATGGCGGACACACTAGGCCGACCAATTCACCCCCCTGAAACTCATTATGAGTCAGTTTCAGTGTATTCCTGGGGACACGAAATGGTGCAAGTGTGCATACTCACTCTCGCCCATTGGTGGTGGGCACGCTTCCTTGGCATTTGGGCTCTAGGGTTGCAATGAGCCACTAATAATAGTACTATTCAACAGTGGACAGGATCGACCGGTTGGTTGCCGCGATGCGGAACGCCCCGCGGAACGTCTCCTACAACGACCTTCGTGCTGTGTGTGTCCACTTTTTCGGTGAATCACGACAGGCTGGAACGTCCCATGAGGTATTCAAGACCCCGTGGCCTGGAGACCCACGGGTGAATATCCAGAGGTCTCGTAGCGGTGCGGCGAAGCCGTACCAGGTTCGTCAGGTGCTAAAGGCAATAGACAAGCTTATGGGGGAGCAGAAGTGACCGATGTGAAGCATTACGCCTACCGGGTTTTGTGGTCCGCTGAGGACGACGAGTTCGTGGCCACCGTTGCCGAGTTCCCGTCGCTGTCGTGGCTTGACTCCGACCAAACCGAAGCGTTGCGCGGGCTCGTCAATCTTGTTGCCGAGACTGTGGTTGATTTGGAGTCGACAGGCGATCCGGTTCCCGAACCGATCTCCGAGCGGAGGTTCTCGGGCAAGTTCAACGTTCGGGTGCCAGAGTCCCTACACCGCGATCTTGTCCGGGCGGCCGCGGAAGAGGGGGTCAGCCTGAACCGACTGGTCAGCGACCGTCTTGCCCACACCTGAGCCCGCTCCTCGGCGCCGTCATCGGCTCGCAGGACAAAGTTGAGGCTGCGGGGAGCCGGAGGTGCCGCTGCCCCTTATCACCATGCACTCGTTCATCCGTAAAGTGACACTGTCGTCCCTGCGTCAGGGGACGATGCCCCCGTGCTGAACGCCGCTAGGTCCGCTGCTGGCTGATTCGGGTGATCGGTCGAGGGGTGGTCTGGCTTGAACTCGTACCTCGGTTAGGTCGCTTATGGGAGGGTCAACCCCTTGGCTGACGGGGTGTCCGAGGACACCAAGCGGATCGCTAGGTCCTCGGGGGAGATGCCCTCGCTTTTCGCCCACTCTTCGATGGTCCCCACAAGGTCAGCCAAGCGGTCGGCACCCCCGGTGAATCCGAGGTCGTCTTCGGCCCACCAGTTCACCCCTTCTTCGGCATTCAGGTGAACGCGTACCAAGTGCTTGGGCCCCTCCTGTTCGTCCTGTGACAGTCTCGTTGAAGCAATTCTCTGGCCTGGACGTCGTTCAACCCCAGCTCATTCCAAAGGCGTATGCCGAAGTGGTGCCTTTTGCCACTTTCCCACCAGAGTGGATACCGTCCTTCTTGCGAGCCTCGCTACATGACTCAGTCGTGGAAGTCTCCTGCTAGCCCACCAGCTTGGGACCGGATGGCGACGGTGTGCTTCCTGGTCCCTTTTGGTGGCCATCCGGATTGCCGGCGTTCCGACTGAGTCCGCCTGGGTGATGAAACTGGTATCGACGGGATAGTGTTGATGTCGGTGTTCAATCTCCGACGGGTCCAGTCCTTCACCACGGCACTCGGGTCCTTCAATTGTGAGAATCTAGCACGCAAAGCGTGATCAACAGCTGACTGCACATTATCGTCTATTTGCGACAGCAATGAGGAGTCCGATGCAGCAGAATATGGCCCCTCCGATTGGTCCCATTGCAGTGGTTCCGACAATACTGACTTCACACTCTCCGGTCCAGATTGAAGTTGATGCACAGTAGGTATCGAAGAATGGTGGCTTGGAATCCGTAATCCAGCTGACAACGAATGAAGGGATTCCCAGTATGATGCCACCAATCACTCCAATGATTCCAAATGAAATTGGATAGACTTTCTTCACTGCTTGGTCTTTTGTCCACAAAAGTTACAGCTAGTCCCGGGTCTGAGCGATCTTCCTTAGGTCGTTGACTCCAGAAAATATAGCCATTATTGCTTCAATGAATACTCTTGCAAATAGGAGATAGATCAGAGGAATAATGATCCCGATAAGTACTCCAAGAATTGTTCCAACTGAATCCAAGAAGGAAGTGTCAACCAGGATGACTCCAACATATATGAATGTGGCAAGGGTCATGTGAATGACGTACAAGAGCTTGGCAAGTCTCGGCGTGGCATAAGACGTGAAGCTCATGTCAAAGAGGGAGCCTAAAAATGACTTGCCTTCTATTGCTTCAAACACGACGTTCACCCTTTCAATAGTCTGGACAGGATCGCTCGATCCAGTATGTGGGTCACATGCCCATGGGCACTCCGTGCGCTGTGGACAAGGACTTTCAGTGAGCAAGGTACCCCCCCTTGTCAAGCTCTACGAGGATTGGGTCGCGCTGGGCGTGCCTTCCGACCGGGAGACTCGGGGGTTTCTGTCTGGCACCCTGTGCTGCTGCACCGGCTACACCAGCATTATGGAGGGTGTTCGCCTTGCCCACCACCGCACCACCAACGGCACTTAGCCTCCCGTCGGCTTCCCTGGGGCTCAGGGAAGGGTCACCTGGGTGGGCCGTGACCGCCGCCTCCGGGGGCTTCGACCTAAAGCCAGTCGCCGGGCGGGACCTCGGCGCGAAACAGGTCGGGCTGATCCTCGACAGCACCGTCGGCTCGCAGAACAAAGTTGAGGCTGTGGGGGGCCGGGGGAGCCGCTGGCGGTGCCATAGGGCGGGAGGAGGGCACGTTGAGGCTCATGGGATCGTTGAAGCAAGTGCGCAGCACCACTTCGTCACCCCTACGGTGGCCAATGCCCCGAGCGTTGAGCATGGACACGAGGCAGATGCTGGGTCTATCGTTCAATCAGGTTGAGCTGGGTGCCGAACTTGACGCCTGCTACATCGCAGACCAGCTCGATTTTATGGCGGATATCCTTTGCACCCATATGGACTCCTACCCACCAGCCACCCCCTAGTTCGGCATAGAAGGACTCTGGGAACTCCTTGCTGTACAACTCTTCCCGGTTTCGGGACACCAGCTTGTTCAACCTTCCACTATTTCTGGGATCAAGGTACATGCGCTCCAAGAAGGTAGGGTCACGCTCTTAAAACTCCTTGAGGACTGCTATAAGGGTTCTTCTCCCAGAGCCCAGTTCCACCTCTTGATCGTCCATGCGATAGCCGACGATCCGTGGCCCCTTTGCTCTTGCCTTTGTCGTTTGGGTCGGCTTCGTGCTCTGGTCGGGCAGAGTAGTCGGTTGTTCACCAGACGTGGGTGTGGGCCTGGATTGCCTGCTCGATCGCGAGTCCTGGCCAGTGGGGGTGGCAATGTGGGTTCTCAGAAAGGTTTCTACATCTTCACGTCGAGGCTTGGCTCCCTGGATGCTCTCTACCTCCTCGGCCAGAAGGTCAACCAGCATCTCATTGGGGGGTGAGAGGAGATTCTTTCACGCTTGGGGGATGTCGTCTTTGGCCCGACTCAAACGCTTGTTGTCCTCAAGGTGTGCCTCGGCATCCTGCCGTGCCTGTCCTGAGATGACTCTTTCTCTCTCCAGGTACTTCGAGAACGAGTCTTCGAACTGGGATAGCCGGTTGCTGGTTGAGCCTCCGAGTTCGATTCGGCAGAACCGGCGGTCAGATGGCTCGCCAGCCGCCATGCTCAGGTAGAAGTCCCAGGTGTGGCCGTCGGTCAGTACCAGGAGCGGGATGCCTTTGTTCACGGCATAGCCGAAAAGTTGAGCTTCGCCCTGGGGGCTGAGGTTCCCGAGCCGCTTTGCCTCAACGAAGACGACGGGCTTTCGGTGAGCAAATAGCGCGTAGTCGACCTGCCCGTTGTCCACCTGGTACTCGGGGAGGAACTCTTCGGGTTCGGAGTCGTCCCAGCTCAGCGACCGGAGGATAGGGACGATGATGGCCTGCTTCACCTGGGCTTCGTTCTTCAGGGAACTGGCCTGCACAAGCTGGGCCGCCTTCTCTAGCGTTTGCATTAGCTCCATCTGCTCTCTCCTTGCTCACACCCCCAGAGGGGTTAGTTGCGGGGGATCTCGTTCCAGGGGATGCCCTTGTCCACTCTGGGTTCGCCGGGCAGGCCCAGTACTTGTTCGCCCAGGATGTTGCGCATGATCTCGCTGGTGCCGCCTTCGATGGAGTTGGCCCGGGCTCGCAGGAAGGCATGGCCCACCCCGCTCTCCACCCCGGTTTCCGACAGCGTTTCCGGTCGACGGAAGGAGTAGTCAACCCCGGCCATACCGGCCGCGCCCATCAGGTTCATGCACTCCTCGAACACCGCCTTGTTCAGGTCGGCGTGGATGGCCTTGGCAACCGACCCTTCGGGGCCGGGGTTACCGGCTCGGCGGTTCTGGGCGGCCCTGAGGTTGGTGAGACGCAGGGTCTCGGCCTGGCTCCACAGCTTCATCACCCGGTCCAGGCGGGTGGTGGAACGCCGTTCGGCCGGAAGCTCCGACCACACACGCACCAGCTCGGCGATGCTGCCCGAACCCCGCTTGGGGGCGCCGCTGCCCCCGATCACCGTGCGCTCGTTCATCAAGGTGGTGAGCGCCACCCTCCAGCCTTCGCCTTCGTCGCCGATACGGTCGGCGTCGGGTACCCGCACCCCGGTGAAGTACACCTCGTTGAACTCCGCTTCCCCGGTGATTTGCCGAAGGGGACGTACCTCCACCCCCTCGGCCCGCATGTCCAACGCAAAGTAGGTGAGCCCCTTGTGCTTGGGGGCTTCGGGGTTGCTGCGGGCCACCAGCATCCCCCAATCGGCGAGATGGGCCAGGGTGTTCCAGACCTTCTGACCATCCACTGTCCACACGTCGCCGTCGCGCACCGCTCGGGTGCCCAAACCGGCGAAATCGCTGCCCGCACCGGGCTCGGAGAAGAGCTGGCACCAGCGTTCCTCGCCGGTGAACATGGGGCGAAGGAAGCGACGCTTTTGCTCATCGGTTCCGTGGGTCACGATGGTGGGCCCGGCCAAGAAGAAGAAGAACGAACCCGGATCGGGGGGCCCGGCTCCGGCGTTGCTGAGCCGCCTCTCGATGTGGCGCTGGAAGCGGGGGGCCAGGCCGAGGCCTCCGAAGCCCACCGGGAAATGCACCCAGGCCAAGCCGGAGTCGTACTGGTGGCCCCGGAACTCGCTCACCGACATCGTGGTCGGGTCGTGCTCGGCCAATAGAGCATCAATGGCGTCGTCAACCATGGGGTCAACAGCTTCTGAGGTTGCGGTGTCGTTGCTCACAGCCCGAATCTACTTCCCTCGCTGTTCGACTGCGCCAAGCAACCTGCCGACACTGTCCATGCACCGCCGGGCCACGTCGTGGGGGGCCAAGGCGTAGAGCACATCGGAGAACACCTCGACGGCCGGTGGGGCTTTGACTCCCCGGCTTTTGAGATCGGCCAGCATCCCGGCGAGGTCGCCATGCCCGTCGCCGGGCATCAGACGGTGGTGGATGCACTCGTGGGCCAGCTCGTGGCCGGTTGGGTTGCCCGGGGGCTCGGGGCCGGTATCGCCGATCTGGATTGCCTTGATGATGGAGGGGTCGATGCCCCGGTCGAGGCGGCCCCGTTCCGGTCCCCGCCACAGGTGCCAGGTGTCGAGCAACAGGCCCGTGTTGGGCCGGTCGGCCAACTCGACGATGCGGGCTGCGACCCGGTGGTCGTCCAACGGTGACCAGGCGAACGGCTCGATCAGGGTCAGGATGCCGTGGTCGGCGGCTTGATCGGCAATCTCGCCCAGGGTGGCAGCAGCCTGCCCCAGGTTGTCTCTCGGAACCCAGCCGCCGTGCTCCGACGGCCCTTCCAGGACGGTGATGGACCGGGCGCCGAGAGTGGCAGCCGCCGCCACAATCTCGTCGGTGCCGTCGGGGGACTGCATGGTCATCACGGCGCCGTCGTACTCGGCCACCCCCAGGTTCAGCTCCTCGAGCAGCTTCCGGAGCGCTCCGTCTTCCCAACCACGCTGAAGGAGCTTTTGGTGTTCCCGCTGGTAGATGGACAGGCGGGCGAATCCTGCGCCGGCTGCGGCTCGGGCCTTTTCCTCCCACGGAATCCGGCCCAGCGTGCCGGTACACAGGAAAATCGGCTCGGCCACAGCCGTCATTCAATAGCCCCCGTTCAGGCGTTTGGGCGGGGACGGGCTTCGGCCAACTCGGCCATGTAGGCCATCTCCTCGTCGGTGTCGGCTCGGATTGTGAGGCCGGTGGCCCTGGTGTCGCTCCAGCGGTTGAAGCGCTCTCTGATGCGTTGGCGAGAGCCGATGAGCGCCCCGTCGTCGATGTACTCGTCGGGCACCGCAGCCACCGCTTCCTCCCGCCGCCCGGCCATGAACAGTTCCTGGATGCGCTCGGCCGCCTCGCCGAACCCCCGCCTCACCATGGCGTCGCGGTGGAAGTTGTGCTCCCTGGTGCCGTAGCCCCCCACGAGGAATGCGAACTGGGGTTTGGCTGAGTCGATGGCGGCCTGCACGTCGTCGGTGATCGACACCCGAGCCCCGGCCTGTATCTCGATGTCGTCCCAGGTGCGCCCCGACCAGTCGAGCCCTTTCTGGATGGCCTCGGTGTAGAGGTGGGCGCTGTCGGGGGTGTAGCCCAGCGGCAGCCAGCCGTCGGCCAGCTCGGCCATGAGAGCGGTGTTGGCCGGGCCTCCGGTGGCTAGGAACACGGGTATGTCTGGGTTCATGTGCAGGATCGACTTGAGCGGCTTGCCGACCCCCAGCGAGCCCGGGCCGGTGTGGGGCAGGCTGATCTGAGGCCCGTCGTGGGTTACCGGCTCCTGGCGGGCGAACACCTTCTTGATGATGGTCACGTAGTCGCGCAGCAGGGCGTTGGGTTTGCCCCACGGTTGGCCATACCACCCCTCCACGATCTGTGGGCCCGACAGGCCCAGCCCGCAGATGGCCCGCCCCTGCCCGGCCAGGGCCTCGAGAGTGCCGAACTGCATGGCGGTGGTTACAGCAGGGCGGGCCGCCACCTGACATACCGCGGTGCCCAGCCGGATGTGCTGGGTGTGAGCGGCGATCCATGCCAGAGGGGTGATGGCGTCAGTCCCGTAGATCTCCGCCGACCACACCGAGTCGTAGCCCAGGCGCTCGGCGAGCTCGACTTTGGCCAGCGGTATTTCCAGTCGAGCCTGGTTCCAAACATCAACGCCGATTCCCAGTTTCATCGCCCTTGACTATCTCATTGTTGATGAGGCTGTCGCATCCCCGGCAAGGCCGGGTCGCGCCTCGCGGGATTGCGCCGTTTTGACAGGCAGAGGGGCAAAGACAGTCACTAGACTGAGCCGATGCGATCGAAGTTTCTGCACGGTTTTGCCCCCCCGGCAGCCGAAGATTTCGTGACCATCGTGCGTGCCGAGGGCTGCACGCTTTGGGACGACCAGGGGAAGCGGTATCTGGATGCCTTGGCCAGCCTGTGGTACTGCCAGGTCGGCCATGGTCGGGCCGAGATCATCGACGCCGTAGCCGACCAGATGCGGATGCTGGACGCCTACCAGACGTTCTTCCCGTTCACGAACCAACCGGCAGAGGAGCTGGCGTCGCTGATAGCCGAGCGGTCGCCCCACCCCGACGGCCGGGTGTTCTTCTGCGGGTCGGGTTCGGAAGCGGTGGACTCGGCGCTCAAGATCGCCCGGGCGGTGCATCAGCTCCGGGGTGATGCCGACCGGCAAGTGGTAATCCGGCGCACCGACGCCTATCACGGCACCAACTTCGGGGGCACCTCGGCGCAGGGCATCGCCGGCAACCGGGAGGGTTGGGGTGACCTGGTGCCCCACTTCGTGGAGGTGCCCCGGGACGACATCGAGGCGTTGAGCACCACCATGGCAGCTCACGAGGGCCGGGTGGCGGCGGTAATCACCGAGCCGATGCAGGGGGCCGGGGGAGTGTTCCCACCTCCCGACGGTTACCTGGAGGGGGCGCGGCGGCTGTGCGACCGCCACGGCGCTTTGTTGATTCTCGACGAGGTGATCTGCGGGTTCGGTCGCACCGGGTCGTGGTTCGGGGCCCAGCACTACGGGGTCACCCCCGACCTGATGACGTTCGCCAAGGGGGTCACCTCCGGCTACCAGCCGGTGGGAGGGGTGATCTGCAGCCGGGCGGTGTGCGATGTGCTGGAGGAGCCCGGCTGGATGCTGCGAACCGGCTACACCTACTCCGGGCATCCCACCTGCATGGCCGCAGGGGTGGCCAACCTGGCTCTCATGGAATCCGAGGGCCTAGTGCAGCGGGTCCCGCATCTGGCCGCCAAACTCACCGAGGGGCTGGACGCCCTGCAGTCCGATGGCCTGATCCAAAGCTACCGGGGCACTGGAGCGGTGTATGCCGCAGAGCTGGGCTACGACGCCGCCCTCGCCCGGACGAAGCTCCTCGATGGGGGCGTGATTCTGCGGCCCATCGGCACCGCTCTGGCCATGTGCCCGCCCCTGGTGATCACCGACCACGAGATCGCCATGGTGTTCGACACCATGGCCGACGTTCTGGCCGAGGATCTGAGCCCGGCCTGAGCCTGCCCAGTCTCAACCAGCATGAGTTTGGGCCACAAACGGCTCCGTTTGGTCGGGAGGGTGAGCCCACGCTGAGCCCGCTCAGCCGAGGATTTGTCCGGCGTCCACCCTTATCTCCTGGCCGGTAATCCCCCGACCTCGTTCCGAGGCCAGGAAAAGCACCGCCTCGGCGATGTCCTCGGGGTCGACATGGCGGTTCAGCACCGCCGCCCTGGCTGCGCGGTCGGACACCTCCTGGGCTGTCCTGCCCGTCTGGGCGGCGATGCGTTGCCACAAGCCGTCCAGGTTGGCGCCGGTGATGTAGCCGGGAGTGACGATGTTGACCCTGATGTTGTGAGGCCCCAGCTCTCTGGCCATGACCATCGAAGCGGTTTGCATCGCTGCTTTGGTGGAGGTGTAGATGGCCATCTTCTCGGGCACTGAATGGGTGCTGAGCGTGCTGATTTGGATGATCGACCCTCCGCCCGTGAGCTGCATGTGTTCGGCGGCCCGACGGCTCACCTCCAGGGTGCCGAGGATGTTGACCTCCACCGCTCGGCGGTAGTCATCCCAATCCATGTCGGCCACGGTGGAGCGGGCCCCGCCTGCTGTGGCCACGTTTACCACTGCGTCCACCCGGCCCAACTCGTCGGCAGCGGCGTCGGCCAAGGCCGCGGCCGAGGCGTGGTCGCCGATGTCGGTTGGCACCGCAACCACCCGCTGCCCGGTCGCCTCGGCAACCTCGGCGGCCAGCGCCTGCAACGGCTCGTCCCGGCGGGCCGCAAGAGCCAGGTCGGCACCATCGCCTGCCAGGGCCAGCGCACAGGCCCGACCCACCCCCGGACCCGCGCCGGTGACGATGGCCACCTTGCCCGCCATAGTCCGGCTCGGAGCCATCGTCAGGGTTAGAAGGCGATGACCGAGCGCAAGGTCTCGCCTGCTTTCATGGCGGCGTAGCCGTCGTTTACCTCGTCGATACCGATGGTGGCCGACACCATCTCGTCGAGCTTGAGCCGCCCGTCCAGGTACAAGTCAATGAACTTGGGCATGTCGAGGCGGAAGCGGTTGCCGCCCATGAGCGACCCCTGAAGCTTCTTCTCTCTCAGGATTATCTCCCCGCCGGGGATGGTCACCTGGCTGTTCATGGGGAGCATTCCGATGATTGTGGCGGTGCCCCCGACGCCGATCATGTGCCAGCTCTGCTCGGCGGTGGAGGCAAGGCCGATGGCCTCGAAGGAGTACTCGGCACCGCCCCCGGTGATCTCGTGGACGGCCGCCACCGGGTCGGTTTCCGAGGCGTTGACCGTGTGAGTGGCGCCCAGGATGCGGGCCATCTCCAGCTTGGACTCCACCAGGTCGACGGCGATGATGAGCGTGGCCCCCACAATGCGGGCTCCCTGAACGGCGGACAGCCCGATCCCGCCGCATCCGATCACCACCACGCTGGATCCGGCCGGCACCGCCGTGGTGCGCATCACCGCTCCCAGCCCGGTGGTCACCCCGCAGCCGATTAGAGCGGCTCGGTCTAGGGGCATGTCGTCCCGGATCTTCACGACCGCTCGCTCGTGGACCAGCAGCTCCTCGGCGAACGAACCTAGACCGGCGAAAGCGGTGCAGCCGCCCCGGCCGTCGTCGAAGGTGAGCGACGGGGTGGGGCGGCCCGAGCGCATGCTGTCGGCGTCGACGCACAGGTAGGGCTTGCCCTCCAGGCAGGTGCGGCACACCCCACACCACATCGACACGCAGGTGATGACGTGGTCGCCGGGCTTGACGTAGGTCACGTCCTCGCCCACCGCGGCCACCACCCCGGCCGATTCGTGGCCCATCACCATCGACTGGGCGACCGGCCAGTGGCCGTCCATGAAGTGAAGGTCGGAGTGGCACAGCCCTGCGTGGGAGGTGCTGATGAGCACCTCGTTGGCGTTGGGCTTGTCCACCGACAGGTTTTCGACGACCAGCTCGCCAGGGCTGGTGTGCAGTACGGCGCCACGCATGGTTTTTCTCCTCTATGGGGTCTATGGGGATTTGTTGGGTATTGGTATTGGGGTTGGTCGATCAGTTGACGGAGCAGTCGAGGTGTTTGATGCCGTTGATGAAGTTGGAGTTGAGGCGTTCGGGCTCGGCGGTGGCGTGGATGTTGGGGAACCGCTTCAACAGCTCGCGGAACATAACCGATATCTCCCGCCGGGCCAGGTGGGCGCCGAGGCAGAAGTGGGGGCCTGGCCCGCCGTAGCCAATGTGGTCGTTGGGCTTGCGGAGCACGTCGAACTTGTAGGGGTTCTCGAATACCGCCTCGTCACGGTTGGCGGAGTTGTACCAGAGCACGATCTTGTCTCCGGCCTTGAACTCCTTGTCGCCCAGCTTGGCGCCGTCGGTGGTGACGGTCCGCCGGAAGTGGATCACCGGGGTGGCCCAGCGCACGATCTCCTCCACAGCGGTGGTGGCCACCCCGTCGATGTCGTTCAGCCAAACCTGGCGCTGGTCGGGGTTCTCGGTAAGGGCGATCAGGCCGTGGCTGATGGCGTTGCGGGTGGTCTCGTTGCCCGCCGCGCACAGCAATACGAAAAACGAGGCCAGCTCGGCGGGGGTGAGGCGCTCGCCGTCAACCTCGGCGTGAACCAGAATCGACGTGATGTCGTCGGTGGGCTCGGCCAGCCGGGCAGCGGACAGATCGTTCATGATCCCTGCCAGCCCTTCCCCGGCCAGCAGGATCGCTTCGAGCATGTTCTCCTCTCGGGAGATGTACTCCATGTCGCCCTGCGACAGGATGATGTTGCTGTAGTCGAAGACGTTCTGGTACTCGCTCTCGGGGATGCCCATCATCTCGCAGATGATCTGCAGGGGGAGCCGGGCGGCCACCTCGGTCACGAAGTCGCACTCGCCCATGGTGGCGAGGTCGTCGCAAATCTCCGCTGCGGTGCGTTCTACCTGCTCGGTGACGTCTGTGAGGGTGCGGGGGGTGAAGCCCCGGGACACCAGCGACCGGAGCCGGGCGTGGCGGGGGTCGTCCATGTTGAGGATGGAGCCGAAGAACTCGTTGAACTCGGGGGGCAGGTCGGCGATCTGGCTGCCGCCTCCAGAACAGAACAGGTCGGCTCGACGGCTGGCCTCGATGATGTCGGCGTGGCGGGTGATGGCCCAGTAGCCCGGACCGGCAGGGAGGATCTCCTCGTCGCCAAACATGAGGGGGCGCTCGGGGAAGTGGCGGATGGGGTCCTCGGCTCGCAGGAGGGCGAAGGCGGCCTCACGCTCCTCATAGGGTTGGTTCCAGAAGCCGTAGACCACGCTCAGTTCGATCTCGTGCAGTTCCATCGTGGTTCCCTTCAGCGAGCGGCAGTCAGGTTTGTTTCGTGCCGCTCCATCGTGGCGATTCCCTGCGGTGAGCGTACAACGCTCTCAGCCTGCCTTCCCGGTCTCGGCGACGCTGGGCCGGATCAGACCGAATGGCAGGGATCGCAGTGGCCGCTGCTCATTGCCTCCAGGAAGCCGGAGGCTCGCTCTTGGCGGGGGTAGCGGTTGGCCAGCTCCCAGAAGCGGGGGCCGTGATTGGGTTCGATCAGGTGGGCCAGCTCATGCACGATCACTGCGTCCAGCACCCAGCCCGGGACTCGGGCCAGCCGGGTGGAGACGCGGATGGTGCCCCGGGCCGAAGTACACGACGCCCACCGGTCGTTCTGCTCGGCCCAGCGGATCGACTCGGGTTGCTCCAGGTTGTAGCGGCGGGCCAGCTTGTTTGCCCGCTCGGCCAGGTCAATCCCGCCGGCCTCGGCCGTTCGCCTTCGCTCCAGACGGGTGACCAGGGAGGACACCATCTCGGCTTCGGCCTCGGGGGTCATCCCTGCCGGTACCCGCACCTCGATGCAGTCGGGCATGACCTTTGCCGCCGCCGTCTTGCGACGCTTGGGGCTGCGAATGACCTGGATGGCCAGCGGCGGGGGTGTTTCGGCCACCGCGCCCGCCTGTGCAACATCCTCGGGAGCAGGCACCGATTGCGCAGCGCCCTCGGGAGAGGCGTCCAGGAG
Organism: Acidimicrobiales bacterium; assembly: GCA_965200775.1. Lineage (GTDB taxonomy): Bacteria > Actinomycetota > Acidimicrobiia > Acidimicrobiales > Bin134 > Poriferisocius. Next base: position 348,099 of record OZ241383.1, read on the forward strand.
CGTTAAGTCCACCTTGAGACGATACCGAGGGGGTCTGACAATATGGTGGATGATGGCGACACCCGGGAGGTAGTCGATATGACAGATCAAACCCAGACCCAGGCCGCGTGGGCGGCAATGGTTGAGGCATTGGCCGAGGCGAGCAACCGCTTCTGCGGCGAGGAATGGGGGGTTTCCGGCGAGCAGGACATCGCCGACTGCCACCGACTGGTGCTGCACATCCTCCAGTCGGGCGTGTTCGCCCACGCCGAGTTCGACCCCGGTCGTCCGGTGTGGCGCCGCATCGTGTCGCCCACCCGCAAGTTCACCGGCGACAACTCCGACGCGATTTACTTCGAGGCTCCTGTGGCCGGAGATCGGGCCTATCGGGTCACCGGCAACCTGGCCGGTGCGGTGTACACGTCGTTCACCGTGGAGTTGGGTTCGTCGGGGGGCCGGTACGCCACCGGCACCGGCGGGGTGTTGAACGACGACGACATCGACGTGGACGCCGACGGCAACTACGAGGTGTTCCTGGGTGGCGAGCCCCGGGACCGCAACTGGCTGGATCTGCCCCCCGATTCGGGCCGCATAACCACCCGGCACTATTTCGAGCACCCCCAGCCTGCGGCGGCCGACGACTCGCTGCATATCCCGCTGGCCATCGAGTGCCTCTCGCCGGTGGGACCGGCCACGGTGTGGAACGACGAAACGGTGGCCGCGGCCATCGGTCGGGTAACCACCCACGTTCTGGGCAAGACGGTGCAGCAACCCGTGCCCGGCACCTACCCCTTGCCTTCGTGGGTCAGCCGCGAGGCCAACTTGCTGCCCGACCCCCAACCGCCCGGCACGATGGGGTTCGCGGCGTTCGACGCCTACTACACCATGGGGCGCTACGAGATCGCTCCCGACGAGGCTCTGGTGATGACCGGACGGTGGCCGGAGTGCAAGTTCGGCAACGTGTGCCTGTGGACCCGGTTCGGCCAGACCTACGACTACGCAAACCGCCGGACCAGCCGCAACCGGGCCAACACCACCCTGGAGGCCGACGGCACGTTCAAGATCGTGGTGGCCCATGAGGACCCGGGGGTTTACAACTGGCTCGACACCGAGGGTCGGCCGTCGGGGAGCATCTTCTGGCGGTTCTTCCTGCCCACCGGCCCGGTGGAGCGCATCGAGCCCGAACTGGTGAAGCTGGCCGACCTGCGCTGACGCCAGGCGTGAGGCGAGCGCTGGTACCAGCGCGCGGTAAGCACAGGTGCCGGTGTTTCGTGAGCGGTAGGTCTACAGCACCGTAAACGCGGCCAGCAGTGCGATCTGGTCGGGGTCGGTCCGGTCGGAATCGGCGTAGATCTTCCGCTCAACCAGCTCCAGTTTGTGGATGGCACCGTCGTCGATGAACCGGTCCAAGCGGTCGGCAAAGCCCCGCTGAGCGAAGTGGGCCGAGTTGATGCCCAGCACGCAAACCGCCCCGGCTTGAGCCAGCCGCAGCAGCTCGGGCAACGCCTCGGGCCCCACATGACCGTGGGTGAACGTCCCAGCTGAAACGATCCCGCGGTAGCCGCCGTCGGGAAAGTCGAGTGGGCCGGTGAGGTCGGCCTCGAAGAGGCTCCGGTACACCGGGCCTTGGTCGCCGGTCTTCGCCCGGGCCTTGGCCAGCATCTCGGGCGACAGGTCCAGCCCATCGATGGGACCGACCCCGAGGCGGTCCAGCTCCTGGCCTACCACTCCGGTGCCGCACCCAACATCCAGCACCGGACCGCTGACTTGTCGGGCGACGTACATTTCGGCCACCTGATGGTGGTACACGTACCCTCGGGGCGCCAAGAACTCGCTCTCGTAGGTATCGGCCCACTCCCGGTACAGGGTGCGGCTGGCCTCGGGGCCATCCACCGCGTAGGCCTCCTCGAGACCGAAGCAGGGACCGCTACCCATGCTTCTACTTTGCCCGGTGGTGGTGGGATGCGCGGAATCGTCATCCTCATCGGGGAAGATGTACCGATGGCCTTGCTCGCACAAGTGCAGGAACTGCCGGAAGGTTTGGAGTGTGTTGATGCGGGGCTGTTGGACCGGCTGCGGAGCGGGGCGATCAGCAGGCTCCCCGAGAGGGCGCTGGACTGCGTGCCGGATGACGTTAAGGATCGCCTCCCCGACGACCTGGTGGAATTCGCCTCAACCAACCCCGATCTGACGCTGGCCGGGGTGGTGGTAGGGGTGGTGGCTGTGCTCGGGTTTGTAGCCCTTTTGGCTAAGCGTGCCATCAAGCTGGCCCTGGTGTTTGGTGTGGTGGCAGCGGTGGCGTGGTGGTGGGTGGCTGTGGCCTGATCGCCTGGGGTGATCGCCGGTGGGGAGCGCCCCGTAACATCGGGGCATGAGCAGCGGGTTGTTGTGGATGCCCGACAGTGATCGGGTGGCGAATACCAACCTGGCCCGTTTCGCAGCCCGAGCAGGCATCGAAATCGGCCCTGGGGAGGGATACGAGCAGCTCCACCGGTGGTCGGTCGATGACCTGGGCGGTTTCTGGGCGGCGGTTTGGGACTTCTGTGGGGTGGTGGCCTCCCAGCGCTTCGAGGCTCCGATCAGCCGGGCCGAGCACATGGCCGACACCTGCTTCTTTCCCGGGGCCAGGCTGAACTTCGCCGAGAACCTTCTGGCCGGTGACGACGCCGAGGTCGCGTTGGTGTTCGCCGACGAGTCCGGGGCCTACTCCGAGATGAGCAGGGGAGAGCTGCGGCGGCTGGTGTCGCGGATCGCGGCTGCCATGAGAGCCGAGGGGGTGCGACCCGGCGACCGGGTGGCGTGCTGGATGCCAAACGTGGTGGAGGCGTACGCGGTGATGCTGGCAGCGGCTTCGGTGGGGGCGGTGTTCTCGTCCACCTCGCCCGACTTCGGCCCAGCAGGGGTGCTCGACCGCTTCGGCCAGATCGAGCCGGCAATGCTGTTCGCGGCGGACAGCTACATCTATGGGGGCCGCCGGTTCGACTGCCGTGAACGGCTGGGCGAGATCCGGGCCGGCCTGCCCACCGTGACCACCACCGTGGTGCTGAACCGCACCGGCGCCGTCCCCGGGCCGCCCGACGGCACGGTAGACTTCGAGGCCTGGATCGAGCCCCATCCCGCCAGGCCCATCCGGTTCGAGCAGCTTGACTTCGACCACCCGCTTTACGTGCTGTTCTCGTCGGGTACCACCGGGCAACCCAAGTGCATCGTGCATCGAGCCGGGGGCATACTGCTCAAGCACCTGTGCGAGCACCAGCTCCACTGCGACGTACAGCCTGGTGACCGGGTGTTCTACTTCACCACCACCGGCTGGATGATGTGGAACTGGCTGGCCTCCGCGTCGGCGTCGGGAGCGGCCTCGGTGGTGTGGGACGGCAACCCGGCCCATCCCGGCCTTGACGCTCTGTTCGACCTCATCGACAGGGCCGGCGTCACCCTGTTCGGGGTATCGGCCCGCTACATCGACTCGCTGCGCAAGGCCGGGTTGTCACCCCGACGCACCCACCGCCTTCACACTCTCCGTACCATCTGCTCCACCGGCTCGCCGCTTTCGTCCGACGGGTTCGACTACGTGTACGAGCACGTCAAGGCCGATGTGCATCTCGCCTCCATCTCGGGGGGAACCGACCTGTGCGGATGCCTGGTAGGGGGCGATCCCACCGGCCCGGTGTGGTCGGGGGAGATACAACGGCCCTCCCTGGGCCTGACCATCGAGGTGTACGGGGACGACGGCTCGCCGCTCGGCCCGGGGGAAGCGGGCGAGCTGGTGTGCTCGACCCCGTTCCCGTCGCAACCTCTGGGGTTCTGGGGAGACGGAGGCGACGACCGCTACCGGGACGCCTACTACTCACGCTTCGAGGGCCGCTGGCACCAGGGCGACTACATCTTGGCCACCGAGCACGGGGGGTACGTGATCTCGGGGCGCTCCGATGCCACCTTGAATCCGGGCGGGGTCCGTATCGGCACCGCCGAGATTTATCGTCTGGTGGATGCCATGGACGAGGTGGTCGAGAGCGTGGTGGTGGGCCAGCCGGTCGGGGGCGACACTCGGGTAGTGCTTTTCGTGAAGCTCGTGGAAGGTGTTGCGCTGAACGACGATCTGAAGGCGGCCATCAGATCGGCGATCAGAGCAGGGGCCAGCCCCCGGCACGTCCCGGCGGTGATCGGTGCGGTGAGCGACATCCCCCGAACCCGCAGCGGCAAGACGGTGGAGCTGGCCGTGCGGGACGCCATATGCGGGCGGCCGATCACCAACGTTGAGGCGTTGGCCAACCCCGAAGCCCTCGACGAGTTCCGCAACCGGCCGGAGCTGGCATGACCGAAAACCTCTCGCCCAAGCCTGGTTCGACGCCGCAGTGCAACCGGCCGGAGCTGGCATGACAGGGTCCGGCGCCCCCGATCCGTTGCACCGGTTGAGGAGTCTGCTGTTCGCACCGGCCGCCCGGCCCGACATGTGTGCCAAGCTGCCCCGCAGCGGTCCCGACGGGGTGGTACTCGACCTGGAGGACGCCGTGGCTCCGGCGTCCAAAGCAGAGGCGCGGGCCCAGGCCAAGGCGTCGGGAGCCGAGCTGAGCGCCCGGCATCGCGACCTGGCGGTGTTCGTTCGGGTGAACCCGCCGGGCACCGAGTGGTTCGCCGGCGACATGGCCCACGGCCTGGCGCAAGAGCTGACCGGGGTTGTGGTGCCCAAGGTGGAGGCCCGAGCCCAGGTCGATGAGGTACGCGAAGCGCTCGCTGGAGCGGGCCTTGCCCACCTCCGGGTGTTCGCCGGAATCGAGACTGCGGCCGGAGTGGCCCGGGCCTCCGATGTGCTGGCCCACCCCCACGTTGCCGCTGCCTACTTCGGGGCCGAGGACTTCATAACCGACATGGGCGGTGTCCGCACCGACGCCGGCTTGGAGGTGCTCTACGCCCGTTCGCAGGTGGCGCTGGCTGCTCGCCTGGCGGGGGTGACGGTGCTCGATCAGGTGGTGACCGCGTTCGGTGACGACGACCTGTTCCGGGCCGACGCCGAGCTGGGGAGATCCATCGGCTACCAGGGCAAGCTCTGCATCCATCCCGATCAGGTGCCGCTGGCCAACCAGTGCTTCTCCCCGTCGTCCAAGGACCGGGAACGAGCTCGGGCCCTGCTGGCGGTGTGGGACGAGGCGCTGGCCCGGGGTGAGGCGTCGATTTCCTTCGAGGGCCAGATGATCGACGAGCCGCTGGCCCAAAGGGCCCGGGCGATTCTGGACGAGTAACAGCCCGGCAAAGGGGCGACAGCTGGACGAATGACCTACAGCCCAGCCGGTATGGAAAGCTGACGGCATGGCCAAACGTCGCGACCGGATCCAGATGACACCCGAGGAGATCGAGGTTTTCATCGAGGGGCAGAAGAGCCTGCAGGTAGCCACCATCAACCGGGACGGGAGCGTGCATCTGAGCACTCTGTGGTTCGCGGTGGTGGACGGCGACCTCGTGTTCGAGACCTACACCAAGTCGCAGAAGATCAAGAACCTCGAACGGGACGACCGGATCGCCGTGTTGCTGGAGGACGGCGTGGTTTACGACCAGCTTCGGGGGGTCTCGATCAACGGGCGGGCTGAGCTGCACACCGACCCCGAGGTGGTCCACCGCCTGGCGCTGGAGGTGATGGACCGCAACAACCCCGACATCGACCGGGAGATGCTGTCGAAAGCAGCTGAAGGCATGGCCCAAAAGCGCACCGCTGTGGTGGTAAAGGCGGAGAAGACCATCAGCTGGGACCACACCAAGCTGGGCGGCAGCTACTGATCTCCCCGGAGGTGATGCCACCGGGCCGCGCCCGCAAGCGCAGGCCGGGCCGGTAGCGTAGGGAGTCTGGTGAAGGACTACCTGAGGTGGCTGTCCCACCTGCTCCGTCTGGTCGTGCTCCTGCCCATGCTGGCATTGGCCCTGGCCGCCACCCTGTTCGTGGCCGTGCCTCCCGCGGTGGACGTGGTGAAGTCGTGGGATTCCACTCCCGAGGACGACAACCTCACCGACAACGTGAGCGTGAACGAGCTGTCCATCCGTTCCTACGTGTACGACGCCAACGGCGACGTCATCGACGTGTTCAGCTACATCGAGAATCGGGGTCTGGTCGAACTCGACGAAATGTCCGAGCAGGTTAAGAGCGCGGTGATCGCCGTCGAGGACGAGAACTTCTACCTGCACTCCGGCATCGACCTTAGCGCCGTGTTCCGAGCCGGGCTGGAGAACGTGGGGGCCGGAGGGGTGACCCAGGGCGGCTCAACCATCACCCAGCAGCTCATCAAGAACCTGGGAGGGGTGGGCCAGGAGGTCAAGGCCGAGCGCAAGCTTCAGGAGATGGCCAAGGCCCGGCGTCTGGAACGAGAGGTGGGCAAGGACGAGATCCTCCACCTCTACCTGAACACGGTGTACTTCGGCCAGGGTGCCTATGGGGTGCAGGCCGCCGCCGAGAGGTACTGGGGGATTGATGCCATCGACCTGGGCTGGCCCGAGGCCGCCCTTTTGGCCGCCCTCATCAGCAGTCCCAGCGCTTACGACCCCATCGTCAACCCGTACCTGGCTCTGCGCCAGAGGCGCATCGTGCTCAACCGGCTAGCCACGTTGGGTTACTTCACCCAAGACGAGGCCGACCAGTACCACCTCACACCGCTGCCCACCGAGGTGTACGAGCAGGTTGACCTTCCACCCAAGAGCTACTTCGTGGAGGAGGTGAAACAGCAGCTCCTCGACGACCCCACCTACCTGGGCGGAAGCCAGGAGGACCGCTTCAGGCAGGTGTTCCAGGGCGGGCTGAGCATCCAAACCACGTTCAACCCCGTGGCTCAACGCCAGGCCGAGGACGCCGTCGATTCCACCCTGGTCGAGTACGAAACCGGTGAGCACGCCGGGGTCGAGGCCACCATGGCTCTGGTGGCGCTTGATCCCGACACCGGGGCGGTGCGTGCCCTGGTGGGAGGGCCGGACTTCACCCAGCAGGACCAGGAGTTCAACCTGGCAACTCAGGGCGAGCGCCAGCCGGGGTCGGCGTTCAAGACCTTCGTGATGATGACCCTGTTCGAGCAGGGGTACCAGCCCAGCGACCAGGTCAGCGGGCGAGGACCGTGCCAGATTCCCAACCCCGGCGGTTTCCCCGATCCCTACGTGGCCAACAACTTTGCCCGTTCGCCGGGGCAGGTGGAATCCATCACCAATCAGATCAGGGTGTCGTCCAACTGCGCCTTCTTGCGGCTGGGCCGCGAGGCGGGAATCGAGCAGGTGATCGACACCGCGGTCCAGATGGGCATCACCTCCGAGCTGGAGCCCTACGGGTCGCTGCCGCTGGGTTCCGAGGAGGTCCACCCCATTGACATGGCGTCGGCCTACGGGGTGATCGCCACCGGCGGTTATCGGTACGAGCCCTACTACATCGAGCGGGTCGTCGACCGCCAGGGCAACGTGCTCTACCAGCACGAGCTGTCGGGCCGGCGGGTGGTGGGCGAGCGCTCGGCGTGCTGGGCCAACGGCGTGCTGGCCAACAACATGGTGAACGGCACAGGGCGCCGCAATGCCCAGCTTCCCGAACAGCCGGCGTCGGGCAAGACCGGCACCACCGAAGAGTCGGCCGACGCCTGGTTCGTGGGATACACGCCATACCTTGCCGCCGCTGTGTGGATGGGCAACCCCAAAGAGCGCCTCCCCATGCGAGGGGTAACCGGCAGCTCCTATCCGGCCATGGCGTGGGGGCGGTTCATGACCAGCTACCACCAGGAATTGCCGGTGGTGGACTTCCAGACCTGCCCGAGCGAGCCCCGACTGTCCCGCATGATCGAGCTGGAGGATGTGTTCACGGTGGGCCATCCCTGCCCGGCGCCGGAGGCCCAGGAACCAACCCCCGGCGGGGAGCCACCACCGGAAGTGGTGATGGTGCCGGTGGACACCGACGAGGACGAGGCCTACGACACCTGCGTGAATCTCCTGATCACCGGGGGGATCGAGCCCTGCGGGCTGAGCGAGTTCGCCGACGCCGAGGGGGAGCCCATCGAGTTGTACTGCGGCACCCCCGGTCCCATCGAGGAATCCGCCCCGGCGCAGGTTGAACCGAGTGTCGAGGAATCTAGTATCGGGGGGCTGTGAGCGAAGATCACTTCCAACGGCTGCTCGCCGTGCAAGACCGCGACACCCGCATCGACCAGCTTCGCCACCGGTTCGACACCCTGCCCGAACGGGCCGCGCTGGACTCCTGCCGTCAGGCGCTGAAGGCGGTGGGCGAGAAGCGGGAGGCGGTGCAGCTTCGCCGCCTGGAGCTTCAGCGCGATCTCAAGCGCAACGAGGATGAGCTGGCAGTGCTCGAGGAGCGGGTCAAGCGGGAGGACGCCCGGCTTTACTCCGGCGAGGTCACCGGCACCCGGGAGCTGCTGGCCCTCCAAGAAGAAGTGAACGGGTTGCGGTCACGCTGCTCCGCCAAGGAGAGCGAGGCGCTGGAGCTGATGGAGACCATCGAAACCGCCGAAGCCGAGGTGGAGGCTCTGGCCGGCCAATCCGAGGCCGCCGCCGGGGAGGTGGAGGAGGCGCAAGCCCGGCTGGGCGAAGCAGAGGCCGCCGTTCAGGTCGAGATCGACGAGGAAACCGCCGCCCGGTCGGCCGAGGCTGCCGACATTCCCGAGGCTGCCATGACCAGTTACGAGAGCCTGCGCAGTCGCATGGGGGGCGTGGCGGTGGCCCGGCTTCGTAACGGCACCTGCGAGGGGTGTCATCTGGGGCTCTCGGCCGTGGAGTTGGATCGCATCCGTCACGCTCCGGCCGACGAGGTGTGCCACTGCGAGGAGTGCGGCCGCATCCTGGTCCGGACCTGAACCCCGACCGGTCTCGTGTTCATCTGGTTCTTGGCTCTGGGTTTCGTGCTGGTGGCCCTGGTGTTCGAAAGCCCTGCGCTCGACTACCGAATGGTGATGCTCGGCTCGGTACTGCCGCTTGTCGAGCTGGCAGCGGGAGGCCCGTGGGCGCTGCACACCCTGGGGGCGTCGCTGGTGGTGCTGGCCGTGGTGATGGTGGCAACCCGGGGTCGCCGCCTGAGCCGGCGCCGCTGGCTGGGGTTGCCCATCGGTCTGCTCATGTTCCTGGTGTTGGACGGGGCGTGGCTGCGGACCGAGCTGTTCTGGTGGCCGGTGCTAGGGGTGGAGGTAGGCGCCGACGACCTGCCCGAACTCAAGCCCGTGGCCGCGCTGGTGGCTCTGGAAGCAGCTGGGGTTGTCGTCGGGGTTTGGGCGGTGCGACGGTTCGGGCTGCTAGATCGGGAAGCACTGCGCCTGTTCTGCACCCAGGGCCGTCTGCCTCGCGAACGCATGAGGCCGCCCCGACCCCGCCGACGCTGATCCCATCTGCCGATCCGGCCTACTGATCCGGTCCGCTGGGGCTCATCGGATCGGGGGACGGGGGAGGGGGGACGGTGAGTCGGCCTGTAGGCGGGATTCTGTCCCGGTCCTTGAGGACCATGGGTGGCCATCCATCTAAGCGGCCTACCCGGGGACTGCCCCTGGTGGGGCGGCGGGCCACCATGTCCCCTGCTTGGCCTTGCTCCCGGTGGGGTTTACCTAGCGGGCCGAGTCACCCCGACCCCTGGTGCGCTCTTACCGCACCGTTTCACCCTTGCCTGTGCCCGGAGTCCGGGCCATCGGCGGTCTGTTCTCTGTGGCACTTTCCTTCGGGTCGCCCCGACTGGTGTTTAGCCAGCACCGTTGCCCTGCGGAGTCCCGACCTTCCTCGACACCACGGCCCGGCAAGCGGGCCCCGATGCCGCGGCCACCCGGCCGACTCACCGTCACGGTCAGTTTGCCAGCTTCCAGCCCCCGGAGCGAGGGGGTTTCGGCTCCCGGTACTACATCTGCTCAGAAGTCGATGGCCGAGAGCTCGGGGTACCAGCGGGCGGCCCGCTCCACAGCGTCGTGCCAGCGGTCGCGGTCCACGGTGCCGGCCGGTTCGACCACCGCCCGGGGAGCCCACGAGTCGGCCACCTCCTGCCAGCTCGCCCACTGCCCGAGGGCCCGCCCGGCCAGAACGGCGGCACCGAGGGCGGTTCCCTCGGCCACAGGGCAAAGCTCCACGGGCCGGCCCAAGGTGTCGGCCAGAATCTGGGTGAAAAGCGGGTTCTTCGACATGCCGCCGTCCACCCGGAACCCCTCGAAGCGGTAGCCGCTGTCCGCTTCGGCGGCCTCTGCCAGGTCGGCGGCCCGGTGGGCGATCCCCTCGAACACCGCTCGCACGATGTGGGAGGCGGTGGTTCCTCCGGTGATGCCGAACAGAGCGCCGCGGGCGCCGAAATCCCAGTGTGGAGTGCCCAAGCCGAACAGGGCGGGCACATACACCACGCCCCCGGAATCAGCCACCCGTCCGGCCATCTCCGCCGACTCCGACGCCGCCGATACGAGTCCGACGTCCTCGATGAGCCAACTCATGTTCGACCCCGCCGCGATCATCATGGCCTCCACCCCCCAGACGAGGCTGCCGCTCTCCTGCCAGGCCACGATGGGGAACGTCCCCCGGTCGCTGCGTTTCTCGAACGGCGGGCGGTCGGGGCCGACGCACACGTCGAGGAACGCCCCGGTGCCGAAGGTGAGCTTGGCCTGCCCCTCCTGAACGCATCGCTGGCCGATGAGCGACGACTGTTGGTCGCCGATGATGCCGGCAATCGGCGGGGCCCCCGGCAGGGCCCGGGCCGCTCCCACTACGCCGGTCGAGTCCACGATCTCGGGCAGGCACCGGGGGGGAATGCCAAGGATGCCGATCACCTCGTCCGACCAACCGCTCCCGTCGGCGGCCAGCATCCCGCTCATCGCAGCGTTGGACGGGTCGACCACATGGCGGTCTCCCTGCGAGAGGCACCACACCGCCCAAGAGTCCACCGTCCCAAAGCACAGGTCGCGGGTGTTGTCGGGGTCCTGGTGGTTGAGCAGCCAGGCGAGCTTGGTGGCCGACTCGTTGGGCAACAGCCGCAGCCCTTCCCCTTGCCAGGCCAGGCACTCGTCTACCGTGCGCAGATCCTGCCAACCCAGGGCCGGGCCCACCGGTTCGCCGGTGCGGCGGTCCCACAGCACCGCCGACCCCCGCTGGTTGGTCACCGCCACCCCGTCAACCCCTCCCACCTCGTCGATCACCTCGGTGGCGGTTTCGAGGATGACAGCGGCCATAGCAGCGGCATCGAACTCCACCAGACCCGGCTCGGGAATGTCGGGTGGCGTCGGCTTCTGGCGGTGGCAGATGATCCGGTGGCCGTCGGTGATCACCGAGCGGATGCTGCTGGTTCCCACGTCGAGGACGCAGATGTTCATGGGTCGCTCCATTGTCGGTATCGCGCCGTTGTCGGGTCGGATAGATGACTGGGGTAGTCGATGTCGGGTTGGCTGGATAGTCGGGGTTGTCTCCGGTCGATCTGGATGGTTCACACTAGGTTGGTGAGCATCGATCAGCATCTCGATCAGCACGGGGGATGGCCCGGCATCTTCAGGATGCTGACCGCGGGCGGCGACCTCACCACTCCGGCTGCTCACGCAGTGATGACCGAGATCCTGCGGGGAGATGCCACCAACGCGCAGATCGCAGGGTTCGTGGTGGCCCTGCGGACCAAGGGGGAGACCGTCGAGGAGCTGGTGGGGCTGCTTACTGCCATGCTGGACGTGGCCCAAACCGTGCCGGTAGACGCCGCCGCCCTCGGGCTCATCGACACCTGCGGGACGGGGGGAGACAACAGCGGCAGCATCAACGTGTCCACCGCCGCCGCGCTGGTGGCCGCCGGAGCGGGAGCGAGGGTGTGCAAGCACGGCAACCGGTCGGCGTCGTCGCTGTGCGGCTCGGCCGACGTGCTGGAAGCGCTGGGCGCGGCCATCGACCTCGGCCCCGAGGCGGTGGCCCGGTGCGTGACCGAGACCGGGTTCGGCTTCTGTTTGGCCCCCCTGTTTCACCCCGCCATCCGCCACGCCGGTCCGGCCCGCCGGGAGCTGGGGGTGGCCACGGTGTTCAACTTCCTCGGCCCGCTGGCCAACCCGGCCCGGGTCCGGCGACAGCTCGTGGGCACCAGCGACCCCGCCATGGCCCCCAAAATGTTGGAGGTTCTGGCCGCCACCGGGTCGCAGCGGGCCATGGTCGTCCACGGCCACAACGGGTTCGACGAGCTGACCACCACCGGTCCCACATCGTTCTGGGAACTCCGAGATGGCGACACCTTCCACCACACGGTGGACCCGTCCGAACTCGGGCTGGCTCCAGCCACCGCGAAAGACCTGGTGGGCGGTGACGCCGAAGCCAACGCAGACCATCTCAGGCGGGTGCTCGACGGCGGACCCGGGCCCCATCGCGACATCGTGGTGCTCAACGCCGCGGCCGCTCTGATTGTTGCGGGAACTGTCGATAGCCTGGAGGAGGGAATAGGGGCCGCAGCCGAGTCCATCGACGACGGGCGGGCCCGGCAAGTGCTTGAGGATTTCACAGTGATCTCGAACAACGCCGCTCAACACCAAGAGGGCTCGGCGTAATCCGGCTCATGTTGGGTGATCGATGACCAACGCCGATTTTCCGTCCACGGAGAAGCTGAGAGATTCGCTTATCGCTGCGATGGAGGTGGCCCGCGCCGGGCTCAAGGAGAAACCACCGATTGACCCTCCCCCCCGGCTGAAGCGGTTCGTCGGCTTCGCAAAGTTCACCCGCCAGGCGCTGGGTCAGGTGCGTGCCGTGGTGGAAGACGACGAGGAGTTCAGGGAGCGAGTCGCAGCCGGGATCGATGAGAACGGTGTGGGCAGGATCGGATGGTTGTGGCTGACCCGTCCCGAAGGGTGGGAGGACGAGTGCCGGGAGCTGGCCGCTGCCGCAGAGGAGCAGAGCGAGAGGCAAGTAGATGCCCAGAGCATCCGGGCGCTGGAGCAGAAGCTGGAGCGGGCCGAGGCCGCGGCGGAGCGGGCCGAGCGGCAGCGGGAGAAGGCCGAGCGAGACCGTGAAGCGGCCCGAACGCAGGCCACCCAGGCTCAGGCCGAGGTCCGAAAAGCCGCCGGCGACGTGGAGGCGCTCACCGCCGAGCGGGAAGAGCTGGCCGAGGGAAAGAAGGCCTCCGAAGACCAACTCGACCGGGTGCAGCGCCAGCTTGCCCGGGCGGAGGCCAAGCTCAAGAGCGCCCAGGCCAAGAGCAGCAAGCTGGACAAGGAGTTGAGAGACTCCCGCCGCCAGCACGAGGTTGAGACCGGCGAGCTCGAGCAGCGGTTGGCGGAGGCCGAGAACGAGGTGGCTTTGGCCCGGGAGGCCGGGTTCGAGCCGCCCGCCGAGCCGGAGCCGGAACCGCCGGACATGTCGGCCGAGTCGCCCACCAAGCGGATTCCGGCTGACCTGCCCCCCGGAATGCTCCGCGACACCGTGGAAGCCGCCGAGCACCTCATGCGTCACGTGCCCAACCTGGCGGTGCTGGTGGACGGCTACAACGTGACCCACAAGAGCTGGGGTGAGTTGCCCGTGCAGGAGCAACGCCAACGGTTCCTCCAGAAGGTCGAGGAGATGAGCGCCCGGTACGCCGGGACCGAGTTCGTGGTGGTGTTCGACGGCCAGCAGGTGGACTACGACTACATTCAGACCACCCCCCGTTCTGTCGGGGTGAAGGTGGAGTTCTCGACGCCGCCGGAAACCGCCGACGACCGCATCGCCTCCCTGTGCGGGGCCTACCCGAAGAGCCGGCCCATCGCGGTGGTGTCGCAGGACAATGAGGTCCGCCAGCAGGCCCGCGACCAGGGGGCCAACCTCATACATCCCCACAAGCTCCTGGAGATGATGGGGGTGGAGGTGGACGACCCTCTGGCATGGCCGTGAGCGGGACACCGGTGAGCGCGCTCGACGCCGACTCGGTTGTGGCCATCGGACTGGCCGCCGGTCTCGACGCCGTGGGTGTGGCCCCCGCCGAGCGGTTCGATTCCACCCGGACCGACCTGCTCGAGCGGAGAGACCGGGGACTTCACGGGGGAATGGCGTTTACCTATCGCAATCCCGACCGTTCCACCGACCCCAGTCGGGTGGTGGAGGGGGCCCGCTCCTTGGTGGTGGGTGCGCTCGGTTACCGGCGCCCGACCCCGCCGCCGCCCAACCGGGCGATTGGCCGGGTGGCGGCATACGCCCGCCGCGACCACTACGCCACGCTGCGCGATGCCCTGGCACGGGTGGCCGTCGAGCTGCGGGAGGCCGGGCACCGGGCAAAGGTGGTGGCCGACGACAACGCCCTGGTCGATCGGGAAGCGGCCCAGCGGGCCGGCCTGGGCTGGTACGGCAAGAACAGCAACATCCTGCTGCCCGGTCGGGGTAGCTGGTTCGTGCTGGGCACGGTGGTCACAACCGCCGAACTGGAGCCGTCGGCTCCGGCAGCCGAACGGTGCGGGCCGTGCCGACGGTGCATGGACGGTTGTCCGACTGGGGCCATCGTGGCTCCCGGTGTGGTGGATGCCCGCCGGTGCCTTGCCTGGCTGGTTCAGGCCGACGGGGACTTCCCTGTTGAGTACCGCGAGGCGCTGGGCGACCGCATCTACGGCTGCGACGACTGCCAAGAGGTCTGCCCGCCCAACCGAATGGCCGAGTCGCCGGGCCACCCCAACCCCGCAGGCTCCGACGGGGACAACAACCTGGAAGTCAATGGCGATCTGGAAGTCAATGGCGATGACCACCCGGAGGTCGATACTGCATGGGTGGACTTGGTGGAGCAGCTGAGGCTTGACGACGGCGAGCTGATGGACCGGTACGGCCGCTGGTACATCCCCCGCCGCGAGCCTCGCTACGTGCGGCGCAACGCCTTGGTGGCGCTGGGCAATTCGGGGCGGGGCACCGACCGCGATGTGGCCGATACGGTGGATCGCTACCTAACCGATGACGACCCCATGCTGGTGCGCCACGCTGCGTGGGCCGCCGAGCGCCTCGGGGTGCGCCAGGGGGAGCCGGTCTGAGCCATGGTCAAGCATCTGCTGGTTACCAACGACTACCCGCCCAAGCTGGGCGGCATCCAGAACTATCTGTGGGAGCTGTGGCGCCGCCTGCCTCCCGAGGAGGTGTGCGTGCTGACCCGGGCATATCCCGGCGATGCGGCGTGGGATGTCAAGCAGAATCACCGGGTCATCCGGTCGCCCCGCCAGTTCCTCCTCCCCACACCGGAGATGGGCCGGGAAATCACCGAACTGGCAGATGAGATCGGTGCCGAGCTGGTGCTCTACGACCCCGCAGTTCCGCTGGGCGCGCTGGCTCCCCGTTTGCCCCACCCCTATGGGGTGATCCTCCACGGTGCCGAGGTCACCGTGCCCGGACGCCTGCCGGGCACAAAGAAGGTGCTGGCCAACGTGCTGTGCGGTGCCCAGGTGGTTATCACCGCCGGCAGGTACTCGGTGGTCGAGGCCGAGCGGGCCGCGGGCCAGGCCCTGCCCGCGGTTATCGTGCCCCCCGGGGTGGACGTGGACCGGTTCAAGCCCCTCGATGCCGCTGGGCGGGAAGCGGCCCGGCGCAGGTTCGGTCTGCCGGTGGACGCACCGGTTGTGGTGTCGATCAGCCGGCTGGTGCCCCGCAAGGGCATGGACGTGCTCATCTCGGCGACGGCCCGCCTGGTTGACCGCCATCCGGGGATCACCCTGGCCGTGGCAGGGGCGGGGCGCGACCGGGTTCGGCTCGACCGCCTTATCGGGCAGGTGGGGGCTCCGGCCCGTCTGCTCGACCGCGTAACCGACGCCGACCTGCCCGCTCTGTACGGTTGCGCCGACGTGTTCGCCATGGTGTGCCGCCAACGCTGGGGCGGGCTGGAGCAGGAGGGGTTCGGCATCGTGTTCCTGGAAGCGGCCGCGGCGGGTGTGCCCCAGCTTGCTGGGGACAGCGGTGGAGCGGCAGAAGCTGTGGAGGACGGCCGGACCGGTCTGGTGGTGGACAAGCCCGGCCAGGTGGATGCGGTGACCGCCACCTTGGATTCGTTGCTGTCGGACCCGGTCCGCCTCAAGCAAATGGGGCTGGAGAGCCGGCTGCGAACGGTGGCCGGATTTTCCTACGACCAGATGGCCGAGCGCCTGCGAACGGTGCTGTCCGAGGTGATCAAGCAGTTGGGGAGTCGCTGACCGTGCCGGCCGACCGGCGGCGGCTTCTTTTCGGGCCGACCAAGCAGCTGGGGAGGCGCTGAGGTTGCTGGGCAGTCGGCTGCTGCCCGACGGGGCCGACGGCCAGGGCCTGATCCGGGCCTGCTGGTACGGCACCGAGGTGTTCGTCGCCGTGGCCGCCCTCACCGTGATCGTGCCCGATCCGATGGCCGTTCCCATCGCAGTGGTGTCGCTGGGGCTGCTCGCCGCCGGATGCGTGGCCATGCTGGTGGCGTTCCAAACAGCGTTGCAGAGGAGCCGCTACGAGCTGATCGGGGTGGGCGGCCTGTACTTTCTGGCAGGATGCGCCCCCCGGTCGGTGCGGTTCACGATGATGGCGGCATTGGGAGTGGAGCTGGCGGTGGCGCTGGTAACGGCGTCGGCGCGACCGTTTTCTGCGTCCGCGTTCGGTATCCTTGTACCCGTCTATGCGCTGGGCCTATCCGGCGTATGGGGGGCCCGGCACGGGACGTTCCCACCCCGGACCTCCCCCAGCACAACCCACGACAACGGCGATTTCGCCCCATGACCAGGAACGGTGACAATGTTTGACCAGGCGACCAAGAGCATCTCCATAGAGGCGTCGCCTGAACGGTGCTTCGAGATCGTGTGCGATTTCGAGGCCTACCCCCAATGGGCCACCGGGGTGCAGCAGGTGGAGGTGGTCCGTCGGGACGACGACGGCCGGGGCGGGCTGGTGTCATTTCGGGCCGCTGCGATGGGTCGCAGCACCAGCTACCTGCTGGAGTACTTCTACGGGTCCAACCCGCTGCGTGTGTCGTGGCGGCTGGTTCAGGGCGACCTCACCAAGCGCCTCGACGGGGAGTACTGCTTCAACCCGGTGCCGGGAGAGCCCGACCGCACCGAGGTCACCTACCACCTGGCGGTGCAGATGGCGGTGCCCCTTCCCGGTTTCGTGAAGCGCCGGGCCGAGGCCAGCATTATGCGCACCGCGCTGGAGAACCTGCAGAGCCACGCCGAGTCGGGAGCGGGAAAACCCCAGTAGGCCGGATGTTCCGGCGGTAAATTGGTACCGTGGAATTCCGCCGGATCAACAACCTTCCCCCCTACGTATTCACCATCATCAACGACCTGAAGGTGGAATATCGCCGGGAAGGTCACGACATCATCGACCTTGGATTCGGCAATCCCGATCTGCCGTCGCCCGATATCGCGGTGGACAAGCTGGCCGAGGCGGCTCGCAACTCCCGAAACCACCGGTATTCGGCCAGTAGGGGCCTGCCCAAGCTGCGCGAGGCTCTGGCCGGGTACTACGCCCGGAGGTTCGGGGTGTATCTGGATCCCGACACCGAGGTGATCAACACCATTGGGGCCAAGGAGGGGTTCTCCCATCTCATGTGGGTGTTGCTACAGCCGGGCGACGCTGCGCTGGTGCCGTCGCCGTCGTACCCGATTCACCTGTACGCCCCACTTTTTGCCGGGGCCGAGGTGCGGGAAATCCCTCTAAGCACCGGCAAGGACTTCTTCCAGACGATGAAGGAACGGTGGGAGTACTCCTGGCCCAAGCCCCGGATCGTGGTGCTATCGTTTCCCCACAACCCCACCACGGCGTGCGTGGACCTGGAGTTCATGGCCGGGGTGGTGGCCTTCGCCCAGGAACACGATGTGCTTCTGGTTCACGACTTCGCCTACGCCGATCTGGGTTACGACGGCTACCTGCCTCCGTCGATCATGCAGGTAGAGGGGGCCAAGGACGTGGCGGTGGAGCTGTACTCCATGACCAAGTCGTTCTCGATGGCCGGATGGCGGGTGGCGTTCATGGTGGGCAACCCGAAGGTGGTGGCAGCGCTGGCCAAGCTCAAGTCGTACCTCGACTACGGCACCTTCCAGCCCATCCAGATTGCTGCCACGGTCACGTTGAACGAGGCGGCCGGTCACCCCAAGGAGGTGTGCGACATCTACCAGAGCCGGCGTGATGCCCTGTGTTCGGGGTTGAGCCGTTTCGGGTGGGAGGTGGAGCCGCCGCAGGGCACCATGTTCGTGTGGGCCGAGATTCCCGAGCCATACCGGGAGATGGGCTCGGTGGAGTTCGCCTCCTGGCTGGTGCGGGAGGCCAAGGTGGCGGTGTCGCCCGGTGTGGGGTTCGGCCCGGGAGGCGAGGGCCACGTGAGGTTCGCTCTCATCGAGAACGAGCAGCGCACGGCCCAGGCGGTGCGCCAGCTTCGCCAGACCATGACGAAGCTGGGCTGAGGCCGGTGAGGGTTGGGGTGGTGCGAGTCGGGATGGTTGGTGTCGGGGTTCTTCGGCCAAGTTGGGTTGAGTGCCGGTGAGGGTCGGGGTCCTTACCGGGGGCGGTGACTGTCCGGGGCTGAACGCGGTGATCCGGGCCGTTGTTCGCAAGGCCGAGCGTCATTACGGCGACACGGTACTGGGCTTCCTCGACGGCTGGCGGGGGGTTCTCGACGGCGACTACATCGAGTTAGATGTAGACCGCATGAGAGGCACGCTGCCTCGGGGCGGCACCGTTTTGGGTACTTCGAGGATGTCGCCCCGCATGTACGACGGTGGTATCGAGCGGGTACGCAGCGCCATGGCCGAAACCGGCACCGATGCGCTCATCGTGATCGGGGGAGAGGGCACGTTGTCGGCGGCTTCGGAGGTCCAGGAGGCCGGGGCGGCTCGGGTGGTGGGCGTGCCCAAGACCATCGACAACGACATCGGGCTGACCGAGCTGACGTTCGGGTTTGACACCGCTGTCGGAGTGGCTACCGCTGCGATCGACCGTCTGCACACCACCGCCGAGTCCCACGACCGGGTGATGGTGGTGGAGGTGATGGGCCGCCACGCCGGCCACGTGGCCACCTGGGCCGGCATCGCCGGAGGGGCCACGCTCACCCTGGTGCCCGAGGAGCCTTTCGACATGGACGCGGTGGCGGAGGCCATCCTTCGGCGCCACAAGAGGGGACGGTGGGCGTCCATCGTGGTGGTGGCCGAGGGGGCACGGCCCAAGGAGGGCACCCTGGAGCTGCCCGAGCCTGAGATCGACAAGTACGGCCACGTGCGGTTGGGAGGCATAGGTCAGGTGGTGGCGTCGGAAATCGAAGCCCGCACCGGTTACGACACCAGGGTGACGGTGCTGGGTCATGTGCAACGGGGCGGCACCCCATCGGCTCTGGATCGGGTGTTGTGCTCGTGGTACGGCGTGGCTGCCATCGACGCCGTCCACGACGCCGACTGGGGGTCAATGGTGGCATTCCAGAACGGCGAGGTGGTCCGAGTGCGCCTCGCCGACGCGGTCGTCGAACAAAAGCCGGTCAGCCCCGCCCTCTACGACGTAGCCCGCACCTTCTTCCCCTAACGCCTTCCCCTAACGCGCCACCGCCCATGCGGGGGGGGCCTTGCACTCGATATGTCAGCCAAGAAAACAGTGGGACCTAAAGGGGAACCTTGGAATCTGACAGAGGCGCCCAGGGCTATTTCCTATTGGCCAGGGACTGGAGGCGGGAGACGATGCGATCTACGAGGGGCATCGTCCGAACACGGGGTACTCAAGGGTGGGGGAGTGACGGGCCGGGAACTCTTCGGCGAGGTCGAGCACGGCGGCCAGTTCCGTGCCTCGGTCCAGCCGGCCATCGCCTCGCACTCGGCGGTGAAGTTCCCAATCGAGGGCAAACCCGGCTGCTTCCACGATCCGGTTCAGGGTGGCAGTGGAGGGCGTTTTGCGTCCTGCTTCGTAGGATGCGATGGCCGAGTGGGAGGTCCTAGCTCTTGCGGCAAGCTCTCGCAACGTCAGTCCTGCCCGACTTCTGGCGGTACGAATCACCACGGCGGCATCCACAACCCGCATGGTATCAGATCAGATACCAAGGCGGACATCTGGAGGCAGGACGTTCGTCACTGCGAAATCGGAAGCCATCGCCGAATTGCTGTCGGTTGGTTCAGAAGTGGCCGGGCGGTGAGACCGGAGTGTTGGACTCCGGCACGCTCGGCCCTATCCAGTCAATGGGCCCGGAGAACTCGGACGCCGTCGGTGTGACTGGCCAGGGCACGGAGGTCTTTGAGGTCGGTGGTAAGTACTGCGCCGTCGGGTTCGGCGATGGCAACCACCAGGGCATCAACGGCCGAGCCTTGACCGGCGAGAGCCCGCAGGGTGCCGGCTCGGCGGGCGAGCCATTCCGGAACGTGCTCGACGATGCCGCAGGTCTTCAAGAAGCGGTTGACGTTGGCATCACGGTGTTGGCGGCCGGTTGTCGATTCGGCAAGAACGACGGAGGGAACGAGGGGTGGCCATAGCTCGTCGCGTTTGAGTACCGCTATGAGCGCTGCTGCATCTGGGTGCCGTCGGGCAAGGCGGCTGACGGCACCTGAGTCGAGGATGAGGTTGGTCAACGAGCGATGGTTGTCGAGGCAGCAGAGCGGATGCGTCGTGACAGTGCTTCCGCCTTGGCGATGGCTTCCTCGGAGGGCTCGCCGACTTCGTCAATGAGTTCGGCAAGATAACATTCCGTTTCCTCCAGCAGTGTCTGGCGTTGAAGTTCGGCTCGCACCGCATCCTGAAGAAGCTCAGACGGAGAAAGCTGGCCCGCTTTGACAGCGTCGTAGAGCTCGTCAGGGAGGTAAACCTGCATCCGCGGCATACGCCTATCGTACACACACAGATCCGCAAGCGGCTTCGATTTGGCCTGCTGATGCTAGGGAGGAGTGTGGGGCTTCAGCCGTCGAAGCGTGCTGATGGCAGCGGTTAGGTCAGGTCGGAGTGGAGGGTCCCGGCGTCAACTACGATTTCGCCGTCGAGGGCGACGGTGCAGTTGCGCATGGGCAGGTCGAAGTGGCCTCGGCAGAACCGGCCCGCTACCTCGTTGGCACCGGTGGAGAACACCACGTTGCCGGCGAAGGCCCGAAGCTCGGTGCCGTTGAGGGCCGATTTGTCCCACATGGCCAGGGCCTCCCACCGGGCCGCCGGATTCATTCCCCAGCCGATGTGGCTCACCGCGTAGGCGTCGGACTCCCCGAACGAGGCCAGGTACGACCGCATGAGCTCGGCGTCGTGCCCGCTGCCTTCGATGGCAACCACATAGTCGTCCACCAGCCGCAAGGTGATGGGCTCACGGATGTACTCGTTGAAGGTGAGGTTTATGTCCCCCGAGGCCAACACGATGGTCCCGTTCACGGTGTTGGCCGCCGGGAATGCCAGCACCAGACCTCCGGGCCAGTGGGCAATGGTGCCCGGCTCGGTACACCAGCCGTGGGAACCGGCCCGGACCGCTCCGTCGAGGTCAACCCGCAGGTCGGTGCCCGCCTGCGAGGTGATGGTCATCTCCGATGCCGCCTCGAGCAGCTTCACACCGTGGGCGACTTTGGCCTCCAGGCCAGGGTCGTGAGGCCAGCGTTCGGAGTTCTCGGGGTGCTCGGCGGAGATCATCAATATCCGGGCCCCGCCGTCGAGGATGCGCCCCAACTCGGGAGCGTGAAGCAGGCCCTCGGCGGTGCAGTCCACCACGAAGTCGGCCGATGAGCAGGCGGAGACGGCAGCTCGATGCCCTGCGAGGGCCTGTGAGGCCCCGGTGGACCGGATGGGCACCGGTCCCGGATTCACCGGGGTGGGCATCCGGACGTCGGCAACGGCGGCGCCCAGCATTTCCAGCGCCAGCCGGGCGGTGTTGACGATGAGCGGGCTGCTGGCCGCTTCGTACAGGAGCACGGCCACCTCCCCAGGCTGGAGTTGGCAGGCCCGGAACTGCTCGGCGTAGCGGTTCACCCAGCGCCACTCGGCTGCTGTGGACTCGGGCGTCTGGGCCACTACGCCGCTTCCTCGTCGAACAGGCCGTAGCGCCCCAGCCGGTTGAGGCACACCTCAACGCTCCACGGCAGCATGGCCGCACCGCAGCGGGCGTCACGGTAGGCCCGCTCCAGGTAGCTGGGCCGCAGCATCGACCTTCCCCCGCAAATGCGGATGGCGGTGGCGGCCAGTTCGGGGGCACCCTCCATGGTCGTGATGAGCGATGTCCACGCCCGGCGCACCTTCTCGCTGTCGGGGTCAATAGTGGTGTCGGCCAGCACCCGGTAGCAGAGGGCCTGAGCCTGCTCGTAGCGCTGCTGCATGGCGGCCCAACCCTGCTGGCGCACCGCCGACTCCCGACGCCCGCCGGTTCTGAGGTAGGCCTCGGTGTGGTCGAGGATCCCCCGCATCATCCCCAGATAGGTGAACGACAGGGTCATGAAGAAGTACGGCCAGCGAGCGGCAAGCTGGTTGAACACGCCGGGGGGCAGCCACTCGTGCTCGTGGGGCACAAACACCCGCTTCATCACCAGGTTGCGGGAGTCGGTGCCCCTCATGCCCAGAGGGTCCCATTCGCCTTCGATAGTTACGCCCTCCCCGCCGTGGGGCACGCCGAGGAGGCGGAGGCGGTCGTCATCCTCCACATGGCACAAAACGTTGTGGTAGGTACACGCCCCGGCCAGCGACGCGAAGATCTTCCGCCCGGTCACCAGGTAGCCATCGCTCACCGGCTCGGCCCGGGTGGCATACCCGGCGGTGGCCCCCGCGGCAGTGCCCTCGGAGAACGGCTGGCTGTGGATGTGGCCCTCGTCGACGATCCCCTGCCACAGCGTCTTTCGCCGATCGTCCAGGAACGCCTTGTCTTCGCCGTGCAGGCCGAGCGCTTCCGACACTTCGCCCACCAAAAGGGTGGTGGCCACGTGCATGTTGAAGGTCAACCCTGTCGATCCGCAGTGGCGCCCCAGTTCCTCCGACGCCAGGGCGTAGGCAACGAAGTCGCCGCTTAGCCCGCCTGCGTGGTTGGGGATAGTGATGCCCAGCAGCCCGGCGGCTCGGAAGTCGTCCCAGGTGTGGTGGGGGAACACGGCATCGCGGTCAACGGCATCGGCCCGCTCGGCGATTTGAGGGCCGAGTTCGGCCATCTTGTTGACAATCGCCATCCGCTCCGGGGTTGCGACGTCGGTCACTGGGATTCCTTTGCGGGGGCGTTGGCCATCGGTTTGGGGGTTCGGACGTCGGTCATGAGGGTTCCTATTCGGCAGTGTAATGATGATCGGGGGACAGGAAGTCGGCTACGAGCTGGTTGAACCTCTCCGGTGCCTCGCTGGGGGACAGGTGCCCGACGCCGGGGAGAATCCGCAGCTCGGCGTGGGGCAAAAGGTCGGCCAGCAACTCCGAGTAGGCCACGGGGGTTTCCTCGTCGTGCTCCCCGACGATAACCAGCGCCGGGTGCTCCACGGCGGGGAGCAAGCTTCGGACATCGTGGGTGGGAAGGCACTCCACCGCAGCCCGGAACCCGGCCGCTGGGATTTCGGAGAACGCGCCCACCACCTCGGCCCGGATCCGGCCGGTCAACGGGCGGGCAGCGATGGCATCCACCACCGTTTCGGCCAGATCGCCGGGGGTTCCCCCCTCGCTGATGGGGTCGAGCCGGGATCGGATCCACCCCTCGGCGGTGGTGCCGTCAAGGCCGAAAGCGGGGCTGGTGTTGGCCAGGATCATGCGGTTGACCCGGCTCTTGTGGTTGATGGCGGTGTGGAGGGCGTGCATGCCGCCAAACGAGAGGCCCACTATGTCGACGGTGTCGATCTCCAGGTGGTCGAGCAGGGCCACAACCCGGTCGGAGATGGCGTCGAAAGTGAGAGGGGAGACCGGCTGGGAGTGCCCGTACCCCGGCATGTCCCAGGCGATGCATCGGAACCGCCCGGCCAGGCCTCGGAGTTGAGGCCCCCATGCGGTACGGGTGCCCCCCAGACCATGAAGGAACAGCACCGGGGGACCGCTTCCCGCTTCCCGCCACGCCACCTTGAACGAGGTGTGGTCGGAGACCGAAACGGGAAGAGTCGGTGTCGCGCCGGCGGGTGCCTGGCCCTCGGGGGTCATGGCCCGACTGTATCGAATCTGTCGGGCAACTTCAATGTGATCGCAAAATCTACGTACAGTCACCAGAGCAACCCGACAGGGACTGGGCGCTGAACCTCTCACGGTAATTCCTGCTCATGTGCTTGACAACAGCGCCAAACGGGTGATGGTCCCGAGGCCCCATGTCACCCACCAGGAGTCTAATGCTAATACAGTTTATGAACGGTCGCCTGAAATACGGTATGTTATTGACGGGAGGGGGTAGCGACGATGAATGCCAGGCAGCCTACGACGCTGATCGACCTGTCGGATCTGGAACTGTGGCGCCAAGGCGTTCCCCATGACGAGTTCACCCGCTTGCGGCGCGAAGCCCCGGTGAGCTGGAACGAGCGGGGCGATGGCCAGGCGGGCTTCTGGGCAGTCACACGGTACGACGACATCGTCACCGTTTTGCGTGACACCGACGCCTACACCTCGCGCCACGGGGTCATCAGCCTGGATGACTTCGACGATGAACAGAACGAGTCTCGGCGCACGCTGCTGGAGACCGACCCGCCGCGCCACACCACCCTGCGCAAGGTCACATCCCGCCAGTTCACCCCCCGGGCGGTTCGGGCATTCCAGGAGTTCGTGAGGGCCTGCGCCCGGGCCTTCGTTGAGGAGTCGATGCTGGCCGGTGGAGTGGATGTGGTGGATGCGCTGTCGAAGCAGATCCCGATCCTCACCCTGTGCAAGGTGATGGGCATCCCACCGGACCGGCGGGCCGACATGATCCGGTGGAGCGACGCCCTCATCGGCACCGACGACCCCGAGTACATTGACCAGGAGATGGGGAACTATCCGGTCGAGCAGCGGCGACTCCTCCCGTTCGGGCATCCGGCCTCGCTGGAGGCCTTCGACTTGGGGCGGGAGCTGCGGGAGGCCCGCCGGGCCGCTCCGGTGGACGACGTGGTCGGGTCCCTCGCCCTCGGGGAGGCAGACGGCGAGCCGCTCACCGACCAGGAGTTCTGCAACTACTTCCTCATGCTGGTGGTGGCCGACAACGAGACCACCCGCCACACCATCTCCCACGGCATCAAGGCCATCGCCGATTTCCCCGACGAGTGGGAGCGATTCCGGGCGGGGACCATCGACAGCAACGTGGCGGCCGGCGAGGTGCTGCGATGGGCGTCCGCGGTGCATTTCGTGCGCCGAGCGGCAACCGCCGATGTTGAGCTGGGCGGGGCCGAGATCCGGGCCGGGGACAAGGTTGCGGTGTACTTCGTGTCGGGCAACCGGGACGAAGCCCACTTCGACCACCCCGACTGGTTCATCATCTACCGGGCCCCCAACAACCACCTGTCGTTCGGGCGGAGCGGGCCGCACTTTTGCCTCGGATCGCACGTCGCCCGAATGCAGGTGAGGATCGTTCTCGAGGAGCTTGCCGCCCAGGTCAGGTCGATCACCCTCGACGGGGAGGTCAAGCGGCTCCGTAGCAACCACATCCACGGCATCAAGCACCTCCCGGCCATCCTTGTCCCGGACTGGTGACCGAGTTTCCCCCGCCCTACGTTGCTGCCGCCGTGCAGGCCTCGCCGGTGTTTCTGGACACGCCGGCCACCGCTGCCAAGGCGTGTCGCCTCATTGAAGAGGCCGCCGGCAACGGCGCCAAGCTGGTGGCGTTCCCCGAGGTGTTCATCCCCGGCTACCCCTACTGGAACTGGATCATGAGCCCGCTGGAGGGCAATTCCTGGTTCCGCCGCCTCCACGACGCATCGGTGAGCGCCACCGGGCCCGAGGTCCGGGATGTGGCCGCCGCGGCCAAGCGCCACCGGGTTCACGTGGTGATCGGCATCAACGAGCGTTCGGCCATCGGGGCCGGAACCCTGTTCAACACGCTGCTGACCATCGATGACAGCGGCCGCCTCATCGGCCGTCACCGCAAGCTGGTGCCGACCTGGGCCGAGAAGCTCACCTGGACCGGGGGAGACGGATCGAGCCTGGTGGTTCACGACACCCCGGTGGGGCCCCTCGGGGTTCTGGCCTGTGGCGAGAACACCAACCCGCTGGCCCGGTTCGCCCTTCTCCAGCAGGGGGAGCTGGTCCACGTTGCCGCTTACATCGCCCTACCCACCGCGCCGGCCGACTACGACATGGCGGCGGCCATCCACACCCGCTCGGCCGCTCACGCTTTCGAGGGCAAGCTCTTCGCCATAACGGCGTGCTCCACCCTCTCCGATGAGATCGTCGAGGAGATGGTGTCGGCCCGCCCCGAGGCCGCCGAGATGTTCACCCGCCGGCGAGCGGCGTGGAGCGGGATCATCGGGCCCGACGGGGCGGTGATAGGCGACCCCCTGATCGACGAGGAGGGCATCGTTTACGGCGAGGTTGACCTGGCCCGTTGTGTCGAGCCCACCCAGATGCACAACCTCACCGGGCACTACAACCGTTTCGACATCTTCGACCTGAGGGTGGACCGGACGCCCAAGGGTCCCGAGGAGCCGTTTGCAGGCCCGGTTGACCTGACCGTCGCCGACTACGAAGCTGCTGGGGGACATGACGATGACTGCTAAGGCCGATGCCCAAACCGCCACAGTCGATGAGCGCGACACCCAGCTCGGCCGGGCCCGGGTGCGGGACAACGAGGAGCTGGCCGCTTACTACTCCGACCTCGACAGGCTGGACACCGGCGCACTGTGGACGGTGGCCAACGACATCGAACCGTGGGAGCCCCACGCTAACGCGGTGCCGGTTCTGTGGCCCTGGGCCGAGCTGCGGGACAAGGCCCTGCTGGCCCTTGATCTGGTGAGCCCCGAGGACGCGGGCCGCCGGGTTGTGTATCTCCGCAACCCCCGGCGTAGGGACATCAGCGCGGCGTGCGGCCTTTTGTTCAGCGGCATCCAGGTGATGCGACCCGGCGAGCGGGCTCCGGGCCATCGCCACGGCGCCTCAGCGCTCCGCTTCATCATGGAGGGAAAGGGCGGCTACACCATCTTCGATGGCCACCATGTTGATCTGGGCCCCAGGGACTTCGTGCTCACTCCCAACGGAACGTGGCACGACCACGGGGTGGCCGACGACGGCGAGATATGTCTGTGGCAGGACGGGCTCGACATCCCCCTGGCCAACGCCCTGGAGGCCAACTGGTACGAGGTCCACCCCGACGGCTACCAGACACGGTCGTTCCCGGCCAACGACTCCGCCGGCCTGTTCGGATCGGTGGGGCTGCTCCCGTCGCGTTACCGGTGGGAGGAGTCGTTCTCCCCGCTACTTCGGTACGGGTGGGACGAGTCCTACGAGGCCCTCCACAAAGCGGCCCGAGCCGGGCTGCACAGCGACCACGACGGGGTCATGCTGCGGTTCACCAACCCCCACACCGGGGGTCACGTGATGGCGACGATGGGAGCGTCGATGCAGATGCTCCGCCCCGGCGAGGCCACCAGAGCTCACCGCCACACCGGCAACGTGATCTACCAGGTGGCCAAGGGTTCGGGATGGTCGGTGATCGCCGGCCAACGGTTCGACTGGACCGAGCGGGACATCTTCTGCGTCCCGTCGTGGGCCTGGCACGAGCACGCCAACGCTTCTGCCGCCACCGACGCGTGCCTGTTCGGCTTCAACGACTTTCCCGTCGTGGAGAAGCTCGGTTTCTGGCGGGAGCAGGCCCTTGACGAAAATGACGGTCACCAGTACCCGGCCGGCAATCTATCCACCGACGACCAATCGGCTCCGCCGGCCCATCGGGAGGAGTAACCGTGAAGCTTGCCACCTACCGCACGCCCGATTCCCTGTCCCCCCGCCTCGGGGCCGTGTCCAACGACAAGATGGTGGATGTCGAAAGGCTCGGTGAGCGGGCCTCGATGCTGCTACCGGCGTCCATGCTCGACTTCATCGACCTTGGCCCTGGTGCCATTCCCGCCACCAGCGAGCTCCTCGTTGACGACGGGTTGGTGAATGCTCCCGGGGTTGCGGTGCCGCTCGGCAACGTTGACCTGCTTGCTCCCATACCTCGGCCTCGTAAGAACATCTGGGGGATCGGCCTGAACTACGTCGAGCACGCCGCCGAGTCGGCGGTGGCGCTGGACACCGCCTCGGGGATGCCGGAGCGGCCGGTGGTCTTCTCGAAGCCGCCGGGCGCGGTGAGAGGGCCGGGGAGCCCCATCGAGCACAACCCTCAACTCACCCAGCAGCTCGACTGGGAGGTGGAGCTGGCCGTGGTGATCGGTACTCGGGCCAAGCGGATAAGCGCCGAGCAGGCCATGGACCATGTGTTCGGCTACACCGTGTTGATCGACGTGTCGGCCCGCGACTGCCGCCGCGCCGGGCAGTGGATCGTCTCCAAGGGGCAGGACACCTACGCACCTATGGGGCCGTGGATCGTGACCGCCGACGAGATCACCGATCCCCACAACCTCAACCTGTGGCTGGAGAAGAACGGCGAGGTAAAGCAGAACTCCAACACCCGCCACATGTACTTCAAGATTCCCGCCCTGATTGAGGACATCAGCGAGGGCATGACCCTTGATCCCGGCGACATCATTGCTACCGGCACGCCCGAGGGTGTGGGAGCGGGCCGGGTCCCCCAGGAGTGGATGTGGCCCGGTGACACCATCACCGCTCACGTCGAGAGGATCGGCACCATCACCCACCCGGTGATCGAGGTTTGAGGTTGCTGCCTGCCTGACCTGCGGTTGTTCACCCGGTGTCGGTCATCGATCTGATCACGTAGCGCCAGGCGCCGGCCCGGTACCGGTCGGCGATGCGGTGGAACCGGTTGCGGGCCTCGGGGGCGGGCCAATCCTCGGGCAGCAGCGACCGGGGCAGGCCCGGGTCGAGAAAAGGCAGGTCGCGCCACTGGCTCACGTTCCGGATGTAGCCGACGAATGCCTCCTCGTCGGAAGACGGTGCGTCCGCCTTGGTGAGGGAAGCGACCGCCGACAGATAGTCCCGGTAGGCCCGGTGGATCAGGTCGAGGTCCCACCCCGAAGCCACGATCCGGTCCTCGGCGGTGGACCCCAGGTAGTCAGCCACCCACAGCGCCACGTGTTCGAGAAGTCCGGCCCGCTCCAGCGCCCTCTCGGTTTCCTCCCGGATCGCAATGGGGGCCACCATCAGCCCGCCGGACAGGTGGCCGAAGCCGAGGCCGGTCAGCCGGGTCCGGATGCGATAGCGCACGTCGCGGTCGGCTTCGGGAACCGAGAAGGTGGCCAGCAGCCACCGGGTGGCCGCCGGTTCGTCCTTGGTGGAGAAGATCCGGTTGGTGCCGTCGCTGAACCACTCCTCGGCGTCCTCGGTCAGCGTGTACCCCTTGCGGCCGTCACGGGTCTCGGAGCGCAGAATGTCCTTGCCCTTCATTCGGGAGATGGCGGCCCGGCTCGCCCCGGTCCCGACTCCGAGCGTCTCCAACAGGCGCAGCAGATTGGCAACCGCGATCCAGCCGCCGAAATCCCGCACGAACGAACCGAAGATGTCCAGGATGAGTCGCCGGGGTCCGAGGGACTGGCTCCACGCCTGAGGCTGGCCGGTTCCGCTGCTCGCCGGGGTGGCAGCAGATGGTCCGGTGAGGCCGCCGCCGGGTCGCTCGCGGTCGGAACTCATCAGGTGGATGTTCCCATCTACGAGTCGTTTCCCGTCAGGTCGAGGGTGAAGTTGGGAGGCAGGGTGGGTGTGGGTTCGGGTGTGGGCTCCGGGGTTGGTTCGGGTGTGGGCTCCGGGGTTGGTTCGGGTGTGGGTTCGGGTGTGGGTTCGGGTGTGGGTTCGGGTGTGGGCTCCGGGGTTGGCGTGGGCTCGGGCTGGCATTCGGGGTCGGCCGAACAGAAGTCGCCGCGGGTTACCGGAGCCTCGCTCTCGCCCTGGTCGGTGGGAAGGGGAACGGGGTTGTCGTTCAGCCTCAGCAGGAAGCGGCCTACTCCCGCGGCCTCGGTGGAGGTGAACACGAGCTGGGCCACAGCCAGCCGGCGGGTCTCACCCTCCAACCGTTCCACGAACACCTCCGACTGCAGAGCCACCGTGACCAGGTCGTTGGCCCGGTCAATGTCCACTGACACAACCTCGACCTCGGCGGGCAGCGCTGTGGACAAGGCCTGCCCCGTCTCCTCGTCGTTGGGAGCGGACAACAGGGCCTCCAGCACCGTGGTCATGAGGGCCTGGCTGGCAACGTTGCGGACCACCGGCGTCAGCAGGTCGTTCTCGTTGATGAGGTAGATCAGCACCTCCTGGGTCACCCGCGGCGTGGGTTCAGGTGTGGGCTCGGGGGTGATGGACAGTTCTTCGGGGAGCTGGGAGAAGTCCAGGGCTTGGGGCCGGGTGTCCTCGGGGATCGAACAGGCCGCCACCGCAAGCGAGGCGATAGCCACGCCTACCAAAAGGCCCCGGAGCGCTGGAAGGCGAATCATGGCACCGCGATGGGCAGGTTGACGACGAAGCGGGCGCCGGATTGGCCGTCGGGTCGATCCTCGCACCACACACGCCCCTGATGGAGGCGGACGTGCTCGGCCACCAGGGCCAACCCCAGGCCCACACCGGTGCTCACCCCTCTTTTGCCACCCTGGCGCC
This sequence comes from Acidimicrobiales bacterium, assembly GCA_965200775.1. GTDB lineage: Bacteria > Actinomycetota > Acidimicrobiia > Acidimicrobiales > Bin134 > Poriferisocius. The sequence continues at coordinate 378,525 of OZ241383.1, forward strand.
CTCGGGAGAACCGGTCGAAAATGTGCTCCCGCTCGTCGGGTTCCACTCCGGGGCCGGCGTCCTCAACCACGATTTCGACTTCCCTCCCGGATTGCCCAAGGGTGATGCCGGTGGCACCTCCGGCGTACTTCTGGGCGTTGTTCAGCAGGTTGTCGATCACCTGCATCAGCCGGCGCTTGTCGGCCCGCACACGCACATGGGCCGCCGCCGGGTCGCAGGCGATGGGAACCGTCGACGGGCCGGCCACCGACACCGCGTTCTCCACGAACTCGAGGAGGTTGAACAGGTCCAGGTCGAGCTCCGCGGTACCGACATCGAAGCGGGATATCTCCAGCAGGTCGGCCACGAGGTGCTCGAACCGGTTGACGTCCTCGGTAAGCAGGTCGAGAGCGGTGCGGGCCCGTTCGGGCAGTTCGTCCCGGCGGGTGTTCATCACCTCCACCGAGGCGGACAGGGTCATCAACGGCGAGCGGAGCTCGTGGCTCACTTCGGACGCGAACCGCTCGTCTCGGGCGATCCGGTCCTGAAGGGCCCCCACCATGGTGTTGAACGAGTCGGTGAGAGCCGCCAGCTCCTGGGCCGCTCCGGCCTCCAGACGAGTGCTGAGATCCCCCTTGGCGATGGACTGGGCCGCCTCGCCGATGTCCACCAGCGGGCGCAGAAGCCGGCGGCTGGCCCAGAAACCGACCCCGGCCGACGCCAGGGTTACCGCGCCGCTGGCCCCGGCCAGGATGATACCCAGCGACCCCAGCGTGTCCTCGACCTCGTCCAATGGTGTGGCCTCGTAGTAGGAGGCGTTGAGGCCGGGGATGGGAATGCCCACCACCAAGAAGGGCTTGCTTCTCACCCGGTAGCGCATCTGGGCCGGGCTTCCGCTCTCGACCGTTCGACGCAGGCGTTCGTCGATGTCGCCCGACTCGAATTCGAAGGATTGCTGGAACCAGTCGCTGCCTACCCGCAGGACCGGTCGTGAGCCCTCGGGGGTGGCCAGCGTGCTGACCAGGTTCTGGAGATCGATCTCGGGGCTGAGGCGGCGCTTGACCGACGAGGCGTTGAACCCGGCGGTGGCCAGGGCGTCGTTCTCCCGCCCGTCGAGGAGGTTCTGGCGGGTCAGGGCGAACACGGTCACCGTGAGCAGCAGCGACAGCAACAGGGTGGTGAGGACGAAGGCAAAGATGATGCGGGTGCGGAGTCCCAACCGGCGGGCTCGGGAGCCTGCTTCTCGCCAGATTCGGGCCCGAAACCCTGGCTTGCGGGCATTGGAACCCGAGGAGGGCCAGGACATCGATCGGTGCTCGCTCCTACGCCTGGAGCTTGTACCCCAGGCCTCTGACGGTAACCACGTGGCGGGGGTTGGCCGGGTCGGTCTCGATCTTGGTGCGCAGCCGGCGGATGTGTACGTCCACCAGGCGCCCGTCGCCAAAGTACCCGAGGTCCCACACCCGCTCCAGCAGGGTCTCCCGGCTGAGCACCTTGCCCGAGTTGGTGGCCAGCTCCACCAGCAGGCGGAACTCGGTTTTGGTGAGGTGGGCTTCCTCGCCGTTTACCGTGACCACACCCTGTTCGGGCATGATCTCGAGCCGCCCGAAGCGGAGATCGCCGGCCCCGGCGTCGGCGGTTCGCACCCGGCGTAGTAGGGCCCGGATGCGGGCCGACAGCTCTTTGGGAGCGAAGGGCTTGGTGAGGTAGTCGTCGGCACCGGCTTCCAGGCCGGCGACCACATCGTGGGTGTCGGCTCGGGCGGTGACCATGATGATGGGCACGTCGCTGGTCCGGCGCAGCGACCGGCACACCTCGAACCCGTCGATGTCGGGGAGCATGATGTCGATGAGCACCACGTCGGCCGGAGTCTCCGAGAAGGCGGCGTAGGCCTCCTGGCCGTTGCCCACCTCCAGAACGTCCCAGCCCTCATCCTCGAGGGCCAGGCGAACCGCGGTTCGGATCCTCTCGTCGTCCTCAATGGTCAGGATGCGAGTGCCCACCCTGAAATGGTGCCCGATTTTCCGCCGCCATGCGTGGCAGGAGGGCTCATATCTCCTAGACGCTGTCGGCGTTGGCGTCTCGTAGCAGCTTCAGCAGGGCGTCGGACACTCCCGGCACCCCCGCATTACGGGGTATCGGTGCCTGTGCCAGTGGCCTGGTTTGGTTTTCTATTCAGTTGTCAAGGTGCGTTTGCTGGGTTCGGGGGTCAATGAGTGACCTTCGCTTTTGGCCTGGTCAGGGGCTGTTTGTGTTGGTGGTTTGTTGCTGTCGTGGTTGCCAGCGCCACTTGGTCAGGGGTTCGGCGCTTTGGTGTCCGGTGTTCGCTGGGGTTGCCTGCGAGTCCGGGTCGGGTGCTGAGTCTGGGGGCCATGTTTTGAGCGTTCAGTTTCTGAGTATGGGGTTGTGTTGGGTGGGCTGGTAGTTGGTGGTGCCGGTGTCTGGGAACGGGGCGGGTGGGGGTTGGATGGTGTAGCGGCCGTCGGGGTGTTGGTGGACTTGCCAGTTGTGGTCGTGGATGTTGTGGTGGCAGCGGGTGCGTACCATCATGAGGTTGTGGAGGTTGGTGGGTCCGCCGTTGGACTACCAGTTGATGTGATGTGCCTGGCACCAGTGGGGTGCGGCGTCGCAACCCACGCAGCCCTGATCCCGCAACGTCAACGCGGCCTTCTGGGGTTCGGTGGCGGTTCGAGTCTTGCGACCCAACCAGAGCTTGTGGCCCTTGGTCTTGTAGATGGCGGGCAGGATGTCCGCGTCACACGCCAGCTTCTTGAGTTCACCAACCGGTAGGGGTTTTCCGTCGCTGAGCCGAGCGTTGGTGAGGCGGCGGTTCACAATGTCGTAGTCGGCCACCACCAACAAGGCAGTCCCCGACGCCTTGCCCTTTTCGGGCTCCAGGATCAGCTCGGCCAAAGCGTCGGCCATGCGCTGCTTCGACGTGCGCCGCTTGGTCGGGTCCTCCTGGTGCCATAGCTAGCGTTCCTTCGCCGACAGCACCGTGGCGATACGAGCCCCGGTCAACGGGTCGAACTCGCCGGACAAAACGAACATGCCGGTTTCTTTGCTCTCGAACGCTTTTGCGGTGCGCCGTTCTTTCTGTTTGTCCAAGATGGCCTGGCCATCATCATCGGACATGTCCTGTAGATGACGGCGCACCGTCTTGTTGAACCGTGTGTAGTCCTCACGCCGAGCGGCTTGTTGCAACACCGACTCGTCGATGGGCCCTTCTCCTGCGGCCCGGGCGATCAGCCGGGCATGGCTCGCAGGGATCTTCCCGTCGGCCAGCGCCTTTTGGGTTTCGGGCAGCTCGGCCAGCTTCTCGGCGACCTCCACATCCTGGCGCGCCTGACGGCTCGACGACCGGAACACGTCACGAACCGCCTGCGCTGCAGTTTCCGAGCCGTGACGGCGGGATGTCTCGGCCAACAACTCCGACCACATCGCCTCGATACGCAACTTGGCTCGGCTTAGTTCATCGGCCCGATTGTCCAAGGCGTCATCGCTCAACTCGGCCACGTTCGCCGCCGCTACAAACACATCCTGCCCACAGCGGCCCTCGCTGTTTGCCATGTTCACCTCCTTTGTCATCTTCCACCCACACCGGGGCTCTTGAATCCGTCTCGAAATCCATTATCCACACCGCGGTGACAGTTTCTTCTGACGGTCTGCTGTTTTCCGTTGGTGTCTGTCTCGTTTCCTATTATCCACATGGTGGTGACAGTTTCCCCGCCCCCGGCACACTGCCACCGATACTCGCGAAACCCCAGGTCACAGACCCAGAGCCGATCCCAACACAATACTGGCGAGGGGTGACACATCCCCCCCCGCGAACCCTGGAGGCCGACAGACTCAAAACAGCTGGCTGAAGCTCCCAATCTTCTCTCTTGCAGCACCACACCGCCTCATATGCCGTCAACATATGTTGACGAAGCTGGGGCTTTCCGGCAATGTATGGGTGGAGATTGAGGAGAGCGCACGCAAGACGCGGGCCCAGCCGGCCGAGGCTCTGGAGGTCTGGGCGGACAGTGTTGAGACTGCAGACCTGAAAGAAGCTGACTCCGTTGCGTTGCGAGTCATCGCCGGGCTTACCGAGGAGCGGGACCGACTCAATGAGCGGCTCACCGAAGCGGTTCGATCGGCACGAAACGCCCACTGGAGCTGGTCCGAGATCGGTGCGATGCTCGGTGTGTCCAAACAAGCTGCGCAGCGCAAGTACGGCCCGAAGGTATCTGCGCATCACCGCGCAGGAGGCGCTGCGACGGGCCGAGTGCGACCCGGAGACGCCGTTCGTGCCTCGACTAGACAATCACCACGCGCTGGTAGAGGCTGCTCTTGACGGTCCACTCGGCACCTCACCAAGCCGTTTGAGCAGTGCCCTGTACGGGGTCCGCAAGAAGGTTTGAGAATCGCTAAACCAACACCTGGATTCCTTTCACGACACCCTGTGGTTCTCCAGAGATGACCTGGTCAAAGCGTTGGACGCCATCATTGAGTACCCGCTCCTCGAGTCTGCTACTCAGCAGATTGCCAACGTCCTCAAGGATCACAGCCTCGAGAATCTCGCGGAGTCAGTCATTCAGCTTTGGAGAAACGACCAGCTCTCCAGGCACCCCAAAGGCGGCGACACCAACGACCACGAACCTCGCATCATCTGCTCAATGGCCCTTCGCACCACGGGCAAGCCGGACTAGACGCTGTCGGCGTTGGCGTCTCGTAGCAGCTTCAGTAAGGCGTCGGACACGCCGGGGGCGGCGGCGAAGACGAAGTCCTTGCTGGGCGGCGCGCCCCACAGGTCTTGGACGATGGCCCCTGCTTCGGCGGCGATGAGCACTCCGGCGGCGTAGTCCCATTCGTTCAGCCCTACCTCGAAAAAGGCGTCCACCCGGCCGCAGGCCACCGAGCAGAGATCAACTGCCGCCCCGCCAACCCGCCGAATGTCGCCGATGAACGGCAACAGCTCGCCCAGCACCTCGGCCTGGCGGACCCGACGCTCGTGCTGGTAGGAGAAACCGGTGGCCACAAGGGCCAGGGCGGGATCACCGTCGGAACGAACCCTGAGCGGTCGCCCGTTGAGCCGGGCCCCACCCCCACGGTGAGCGGCAAATGTCTCGCCCAAAACCGGGTCGATTACCGCACCGGCCACGACGAGTCCGCCCGATTCCGCGGCCACCGACACCCCGTACCCCGGATGCCCGTGGACGAAGTTCACCGTTCCGTCGATGGGGTCGATGATCCAGCGCACGCCGGTGGTGCCGTCTGCAACCGAGCCCTCCTCGCCCACAACACCGTCCCCTGGCCGGTGGGTGGCCAGGTAGTCAACGATGGCGGCCTCGCAGGCCAGGTCCATGTCGGTAACCAGATCGGTGCGGGACGATTTGGCCGAGATCTGAAGCTCGGCCCCAGCCTCGGCCCGCAATAGAGCGGCAGCTACCTCGGCGGCTTCGACGGCAACCTGCTCCAGGCGGTCCCAACCCGGTTCGGCGTCGGGGTGGTTACCGGCAGACACCGGTGTTTCTGATTCGGACATGGCCAGAACCCTAGGCGGCACAACAAGTCCATTTCGGAAGGGGGAGCCGTAGGCTGGGCGACATGGCAACTCGTGGAGTGGTGGATCTCCGGTCGGACACGCTCACCCAGCCCACCGAGCCGATGCGAACGGCCATGGCCTCGGCACCGGTGGGCGACGACCGTTACGGGGAGGACCCCACGGTCAACCGGCTGGAGGAGCGGTTCGCCGAGCTGGTGGGCAAGCCCGCGGCGGTATACGTGCCGTCGGGCACCATGGGCAACCAGATCGCCCTGCGGCTGCACGGTGATGCCGGCAGCAACGTGGTGGTCGGACGGCGCCAGCATCTGATGTCGTTCGAGAGCGGTGCCGCCGGGTTGAACAACGCCTTCCAGCTCTACGCCGTGGGTGACGAAGGCGGCGTTCTCGATCCTGAGGCCACAGCCGAGACAGTTGCCGCAGGCCAGGCCGGGTTCTGGCCCCCGGTTTCGCTCATCTGCCTGGAGAACACCCACCTGTCCTCGGGAGGACTGGCGGTGGGGGTTGACGACACGGCCGCGGTCGGCAACTTGGGGGTGACGGTGCATCTCGACGGTGCCCGCCTGTTCAACGCCGCTGTTGCGCTGGGAACCACTGCGGCCGATCTGGCCGCCGGCGCCGACACGGTCATGTCGTGCGTATCGAAAGGACTGGGCGCACCGGTGGGGTCGCTGCTGGCCGGGCCGGCCGATGCCATCGACGAGGCCCGGATACACCGGCGGCGGCTGGGCGGGGCCATGCGCCAGGCCGGGGTGATCGCCGCGGGTGGTCTGTACGCGCTCGACCATCATGTCGAACGGCTGGCCGACGACCACGCCCGGGCCGACCGCATCGGCGAGGTGGTTGCCGACCGGTGGCCCGACGCCCGGTTCGGCCACAAGGAGGCAGCCCTGGGTCGCCCGTTCACCAACGTGGTGGCTTTCCGCCATCGCGACGCCCTCGGCCTGTTGGATCACTTGCGCCAGGCCGGTATCCGGGCCGGGTTGCTGGGCCCTGGCATCGTCCGCCTGGTGACACACCTCGATGTGGACGACGCCGACATCGACCGGACGGTTACCGCCCTCTCTACTGCGCCGGCCTAGATCGACCGCACCGGCCTAGATCGACCCCCGGCTTGGTCCGAGCCTTGAACTAGTCCTTGCCCCGGTTTTGGCGGCGCCCGCCGAACAGGCGCCACTCGTCCATGGCTCGCAGGGTCAACACAGCCACCACGGCGAGGCCCACGGCTCCCGCCAGCGCCCCGACCAGCGCGCCGAGCCCGGTCCACAGGCTGCAGTCGCCCTCGCACTGGAGATCGATGAAAGCGAAGCCGATGAGTCCGCCGCACAACCCGCCAACCAGGATGGCAGCGAAGGCCAGCCAGCGCGCCCCTCGTGGGGGCTGTGCGGTGCGCTCCTCGGGCGACACCTCATCGGCCATCCCGCAATGATACGTGTACCGACAGCGTATTTATCATGCAAGCACCGTCGGTGGCTACGAGCGCCGCCCGCGCAGGAGCGGTGTTGAAACCGGGTGGGTGCCGGCCCTAGAGTGGAGCCCGTGAGCCGCATCCACACCCACTTGCTGCTCTTGTAGGGCGAACACCAGCAGGTGTTCGCCCCAGCCCCCTGATCCCGCAAGGGCAGGGGGTTTTTTCGTGACCCGACCCGAATGAAGGCAACCCATGGAAACCTCATCATCACCCTCAACAACCGGCAAAACGGCTGCACCGCACGGTGAGCACCTGCCGGCCCAACAGCCATCGGGTATGCCGATCGAAAAGTACCGCCCGTTCGAGCCGGTCCAGCTCACCGATCGCACCTGGCCCGACGCCGTGCTCACCGCCGCTCCTCGGTGGTGCTCGGTGGATCTGCGCGACGGCAACCAAGCGCTCATCGAGCCGATGAACCCCGAGCGGAAGTGGAAGATGTTCACCGCCCTGGTGGAAGCGGGGTTCAAGGAGATTGAGGTGGGCTTCCCCTCGGCGTCGGAGACCGACTTCCGGTTCGTGCGGGAGATAATCGAGCATAAGGCCATCCCAGCCGATGTCCGAATCCAGGTGCTGACCCAGGCCCGCCGGGAGCTCATCGAGCGCACCTACGAGGCCATCGACGGGGCGGCAGACGCAATCGTCCACCTCTACAACTCCACCTCCACCGTGCAGCGCCGGGTGGTGTTCGGTCTCGACATGGACGGCATCACCGACATCGCCACCCGGGCCTCCCAATGGTGCCGCTCGCTGGAGGCCCAGGTGCCGGGCACCGAGGTGTTCTACGAGTACTCGCCCGAGTCGTTCACCGGCACAGAGCTGCCCTTTGCCAAGCGGGTGTGCGACGAGGTGGTGGACATCCTGGCCGACGGCCACGACAAGCCGGTCATCATCAACCTGCCCGCCACGGTGGAGATGTCCACCGCCAACATCTACGGCGACATGATCGAGTGGATGCACCGCAACCTGGCTCGTCGGGACCGGATCGTGCTCAGCCTGCACCCCCACAACGACCGGGGAACTGCGGTGGCCGCCTCCGAGTTCGGGCTCATGGCCGGGGCCGACCGGGTGGAGGGGACCCTGTTCGGCAACGGTGAACGCACCGGCAACGTGGACGTGGTGAACCTGGCCATGAACCTGTTTAGCCAGGGAGTGGACCCCGAGCTGGATATCTCCGACATCAACGGGCTGCGCCGGGTGGCCGAGGACTGCAACCAGCTTCCCATCCACCCCCGGCACCCCTACGTGGGCGACTTGGTGTACACGGCGTTCTCCGGGTCGCACCAGGACGCCATCAAAAAGGGCTTCGAGGCCATGGAGGAGAGCGGGCAGACCCTGTTCGAGGTGCCCTACATCCCCATCGACCCCAAGGACGTGGGCCGCACCTACCAGGACGTGGTGCGGGTGAACAGCCAGTCCGGCAAGGGCGGGGTGTCGTACCTGCTCCACACCGAGGTACAGCTCGACCTGCCCCGGCGGATGCAGATCGAGTTCAGCCGGGTCATCCAGCAGATCGCCGACGACACCGGCGAGGAGGTCACCGCCGACCAGATCTACAGCGAGTTCGCCACCGAGTACCTCGACTTGGACGAGCCCTACAGGCTGAACGGCTACGAGTCGGCCCAGAACGCCCGGGGTGCCGACCGAACCGTGGTCACCGCCCGGCTGACCTCGAGGTCGGAGCAGTTGGTGGTTCACGGAGAGGGCGCCGGCTCGCTGGACGCCTTCGTGAGCGGCCTCAACGGCATCATCGACCGGCAGGTGAAAGTAGTGGACTACCACGAGCACGCCAGGGGCGGGGGAACCGACGCCGAGGCAGTGGCCTACATCGAGCTGCTGGTGGACGGAAGGGAGCTGTGGGGGTGCGGGATCCACACCGACATCACCACTGCCTCGATGCGGGCCATCGTGAGCGCGCTCAACCGGTCGTACGCCGGGCTGGGGTAACGCCGACGCACGACCGGTCGAGGCGGGGGGACCGGAGATCGGTTGAGGAGGGGACTCGCCCTGGTCAGGGTCGGAGGTCGAAGTGCTTCACGTAGGCGAACGAATCCAAGCGGTTGGCCTGCAGGGCCTGGTCGGACATCGACCACAGCACCTCGTCGGCCACGAGCAGGCGCTGAATGGGCGGGGTCCACACCCAGCAGATCAGCAGCACCTCATTGTCGGAGATGTCCAGTGAGGGCCATTCCTCGCGAGCCCACTCCGGCTTCATGTGCTCGCACTCATGGTTGAAGCCGTTGTCGGAAGTTTCCAGCGGGCAGATGCGGAGGTCGTTGTTGCTCGCCCCGAAGTTGCGCTGGATCTCCGGGTTGTTCACCGGACGGCAACCTGGGAGCAGGGAGGTCTCCTTTTGGTGGGACAACCGGCCCAACTCGGAGATGCCGTTGCGGTTCACACGAAGCGCCACCGCCCCGACGAAGTCCTGGTTGCGGTACTGGCTGAGCGGGATGACCACCATCTCCTCGGGGGCCCAGTACAGGAAGGCCTTGTGGTTCCACTCGACATCGCTGTAGCCGTCGGGGAACACGATCACATCAAGCTCCGCGGGCGCAGCCGGGTTGCTCACATCGAACAGCGACACTTTGGCACCCCGGGTGCGCCCGGTGTCGTCGGCGTCCTGTCCCACCCCAACCAGCAGACCGTCACCCAGCGGGTGCAGGTAGGTGGAAAAGCCGGGAATCTTCAACTCGCCGGCAACGCTCGGGGCGGTGGGGTCGGACAGATCCAGCACGTAAAGGGGGTCAACCTGGCGGAACGTGACCACGTAGCCGGTGTCGCCCACGAAACGGACCGAGTAGATGCGTTCGCCCAGGCCCAGGTTCCCGACGTTGCCGACCTCGGTCAGCAGGCGGCCCTCCTGTTGGAGCACGGCCACCTGGCTACTTGAGTTCTCAGAGTTCCAAGGCTCCCCGAGGGTGGTTGCGATCCGGAAGTAACCGTTGTGCTCGTCCATGGCGAACTGGTTGAGCAGGCTGCCGGGGACGGTGCCCGAGGCCTCGTAGCGGGCCGGGCCGTCGGACGACACCGAGAACTTGTGAACGGTGGTTTCCCACTCGGTGGGCTGGGGGAAGATCATGTCTTCGGCGACATCCCGGCCGTCGTCGGCAGGCTCGGCCATTATCGGCGTGCTGCCGGCCATGTACAGCGACTGACCCGAGCCGTAGAGGGTGTGTCCGTCGGCCAGCACCGAGGCGGCGTCGCCGGCATCGAGCGGCTCGTCCATGTCGAAGGTGAGCACCGACAGCACGGTGAACCCGGAGAACTCGGCAGGGGAGTAGAGCTGGTCGCAGTCGGGCAGCAAACCGGCTGAGGTGCCGTTGGGCCCGTCGAAGCGGTAGCTGGGCAGCCAGGCCCCCAGGCCGGCGGAGGCGGCTAGCGCCTTGTTGGTGGCCTCGGCGGCGTCCTCGGCGTCGGGCCCGCTGGGATAGACGAACTGGAACTGCACCGGATAGCTCGACAGCGACACCCACACCGTCGATCCCACCGCCCGGGCGCTGAGATGGTGGCCCTCCACCCGCAGCTCGGACACCACTCTCATGGCCGACGGGTTGGACAGGTCCACCTCCTGGATGAGGGCCGATGACGTGCCCGGAGGCAGGATGTCGCCCACAGCGGCTCCGCCCAGCACCTCATCCTCGGCCACCGGCCTCAGGTCGTGGGAGTAGCTGGTGGAGAACACCAGGGCCCGGTCGCCTCGCATGAAGATCTCGTGGCCCCAATCCGAGGCCAGGTTTACCCGTCCCCGGTACTGCGGATCGCCGGTGGTGAGGTCGACGTAGTGCAGGTGGCCCTGGGCCACGGCGAGGATCCGGTTGCCGTCGGTCTTGACGATGTCGGGTTCGTCCACCCCGACCACCTGCACGTTTGTGTCGGAGAAGCCGCCACCGTCGGCGCCGGCCGAGGGCGCCGACGATTCGGCCACATCGGGCATTGCCATGGCCGGCTCGGACATCGCCATGTCGCCCGAGGCCGAATCATCTGTGGCCATTTCCACCATGGGCATGGGGAACGGTTCGATGCCGAAGCGGGGCCCGTCATCCAGCCCGTAGGGCCCCACCCGGGCCACGGTCTCGGCCCGCAGGTATTCCAGCAGCGAGCTGCACTGGTCGAAAGTGCGCAGGGAAGCCACCCGCTCGATGTCCTCCAGCACCACGGTGGGCTCGGCGGTGCCCGAGCCGCTGCCGGCGGGTCCTGCCGAACCCCCTCCGGTGATACCGGGGGAGTGGCTGGTGCCCGAGGTGCAGGCACCTATCAAAAGAGCGGTTGCGGTGATCAGTCCGGTGATGCTCACCCTCATCCCCCTTGCTGCGTGCAGCTTGGCATCGCGTTTCGTCATGGTCATATGACGATGGGGGCGTTTGATCCGGTTCCCGAGGACGGGAGATTGAGAGATTCCGATGCGCAACGCTACCCGAGCGAGGGCATCCAGTTCCGGCGAGCGGCCTCGAAGCGGTCGATGGCCTCGGTGTGTACCAGGGTCAGGGCTATATCGTCGAGACCCTTGAGCAGGCGGTGCCGGACGGCTGGGTCGAGGGGGAAGTCGGTGCTCACCCCAGCGGCCGGGGCCGACACGGTGAGCTGCTCCACGTCGATGGTGATATCGATGGTCGGATCACCGGCCACGGCGTCGAGGAGGGCCCGGGCTGCTTGCTCGCTCACCTGCACGGGGACCAGCCCGTTCTTGGTGGAGTTGTTGCGGAAGATGTCGCCGAATCTGGGGGAGATCACCGCCTCGAACCCGTATTGCTGGATGGCCCACACCGCGTGCTCCCGGGAGGAGCCGGTGCCGAAGTTGGGTCCGGCCACCAGGATGCGAGCGCCGTCGAAGCGGGGGTCGTTCAAAACAAAATCCGGGTCTTCCCGCCACTCCGAGAACAGGCCCTGCTCGAAGCCGGTGCGCTCGACCCGTTTGAGCCAGTCGCTGGGGATGATCTGATCGGTGTCCACGTCGCTGCGGTCGAGGGGCAGCACTCGGGCTGTGATGGTTCGCACGGAGTTCACAGCAGGTCCCCCGGGGTCGCGAAGGTGCCGGCCACTGCAGTGGCGGCGGCCACTGCCGGTGACACCAGGTGGGTGCGCCCCCCCTTTCCCTGGCGACCCTCGAAGTTGCGGTTGGAGGTGCTGGCACACCGCTCGCCGGGGGCCAGCTTGTCGGGGTTCATGGCCAAACACATCGAGCAGCCCGGCTCCCGCCAGTCGAAGCCGGCCGCCTTGAACACCTCGTGCAGCCCCTCCGCCTCGGCCTGGGCTTTCACCGCGCCGGAACCGGGCACCACGAAGGTGCGAACACCGGGGCGCACCCGGCGACCCTCCACCACCGCGCTGGCGATGCGGAGGTCCTCAATGCGGCTGTTGGTGCAGGAGCCGATGAACACGGTGTCCACCGGAATGTCCCGCAGCGGGGTGCCAGGGGCCAGGTCCATGTACTCCAAGGCCCGGGCGGCGGCTTCCCGCCCGCTGCTGTCGGGGAAGCTGTCGGGGTCGGGGATGGCGCCGTTGATGGGGACCACCTGCGACGGGTTGGTGCCCCACGAAACATGAGGAACCAGCTCTGATCCGTTGATGCGGACTTCCTTGTCGAAAGCGGCGTCTTCGTCGGTAGTCAGGGATCGCCACTCGTCGAGGGCCTGTTCCCACGCCGCCCCGGTTGGGGCCCACGACCGCCCGTGCAGGTACTCGAAGGTGGTGTCGTCGGGGGCGATCAGCCCGGCCTTGGCCCCGGCCTCAATCGACATGTTGCACACCGTCATGCGGCCTTCCATCGAAAGCGACTCGATAACCGGACCCCGGTACTCGATGATCGAGCCGATACCTCCGCCGGTGCCGATGCGCCCGATTATGGCCAGGATCACGTCCTTGGCGGTGCAGGTAACCGGCATGGCCCCGTCCACGGTCACCGACATGGTGCCGGGCCGCTGCTGGGGGAGGGTCTGGGTGGCCAGCACGTGCTCGACCTCGCTGGTGCCGATGCCGAAGGCCAAAGCCCCGAATGCCCCATGGGTGGAGGTGTGGCTGTCGCCGCACACGATGGTCATCCCCGGCTGGGTGAGGCCCATCTCTGGTCCGATCACATGCACGATCCCCTGGCCGGGGTGGCCCATCGGGTAAAGGGAGATACCGAACTCCTCGCAGTTGGCCCGAAGGGTCTCCACCTGGCGGCGGGAGATGGGGTCGGCGATGGGTTGGTCGATCCCGGCGGTGGGCACGTTGTGGTCTTCAGTGGCCACGGTGAGGTCGGGCCGCCGCACCGTCCGCCCGTTCATGCGGAGGCCGTCGAAGGCCTGGGGCGAGGTCACCTCGTGGATGAGGTGAAGGTCGATGTACAAAAGGTCGGGTTCCCCGTCGGCGGTGTGTACGAGGTGGCGGTTCCAGACCTTTTCGCTGAGGGTCTCGCCCATTTGAACTCCCGATTTCCGGCCGGAAAACCGAGGCTACCGGCTCTTGTCCACGGTGGTTGGGTCGGAGGGACGGCTGGTCGAATCGGACTGTCGTTCGGGGTCGGCCGCCGCTTCGATTGAGTCGAGTGCGGCGCTCATGCACGCCCAGAAACTGTCGAAGTCGGTGACCACCGACTCGTGTCCGCCCCGGTAGGCGTTTACCGAGATGCCGGGGACGGCCTCGGCCAGCATGAGTTGCAGCCTGTCGGGCACTACCCCATCGCCGACGGTGCGGACCTGAGCCATCGGCATGGACAGGTCGCCGATCCACGACGACGAGTCGAAGTTGAACAGCTCAGTCCCGGCGTCCAGGAAGGCCTGAGGGTCGCCCTTGAGCACTTCGGACTGGGCCCACCTCCCCATTCTCGGGCCGAACGAGCCGACCACCGTTCGCTCGAACCCCCACCGGCGGATCGGGCTCGGGGCGAAACGGGTGGTGGATGCGATTACCGGGAGCAGCCCGAACCGGACGGCTCGCCATCCCTGCCCCCTGAAACTGGTGGACGTGGCGGCCAGCACCAGGCCGCTCACCCGGTCGGGAGCGGACCGGGCAACGAGCTGGGCGACGGCTCCACCCATGGAGTAGCCGGCGACCGTGAACCGGTCGATGCCCAGGGTGTCGGCCACGGCCAGGGCATCGGCGGCGCAGTCGGAGAGCCGGAAGCGCCGGGTGGGCAGGCCCAGACCGTGGCCCCGATGGTCGAAAGCCACTATGGAGGCCCGCTGCGACAGGGGTTCGTAGGCCGGGTACCAGTTCAAATCGGCGGTCACCGTCCAGCCGTGGAGCAACATCACGGTGGGCGCGCCCGGCGGTCCCTCGACATGGCGGACGAACAGCTCGCCCCGGTCGGGAAGCTCCACAAACCGGCCGGGGGCAGGGTGGGCCCGACCGGGGTCCGGCTACTCATGGCTTTCGGCCGGCCCTTGCAAACCAACCGGGAGCGGGCCTACTGCTCAAGGGACACGATCTGGACGGTGAGCGTGCCGCCGGGGGTCTCGTACGACAGGGTGTCGCCGATCTTCGCTCCCAGAATGGCCGCCCCCATCGGTGACGACGGCGAGATCACGTCGAGACCGTCTCTGCGCTCCTCGATCGACCCCACCAGGTAGGTCTCGACATCATCGGGGTCGCCGTCGTGGGCCACTGTCACCACCGACCCCACGGCCACCTCCGTGCCGCCACTGGCTTCCACGATCCGCGAGTTGTTCAGGATGGCTCTGAGCTGAGCGATGCGGGTTTCCATCTTGCCCTGCTCGTCCTTGGCAGCGTGGTAGTCGCCGTTCTCGCTCAGATCGCCCAGCTCCCGGGCCGCTTCGATCTTGCGGGCAATGTCCACCCGTCCGACGGTGGTGAGCTGTTGGAACTCCGAATTGAGACGGTCGAACGCCGCCTGGGACAGCTCATGGGTTTCGGGCATGGAGGGAGATTTTAGAACACGCGCTCCGCCGAGCCCGAGTAAGCAAGATCATGGATGCCCAATTGCATTGACGAATGCGGGCTCCAGCGTTCACACTGGGCAACGATCTATGGCCAACCACATCATCGGAGTTATCGGCGGCGACGGCATCGGCCCTGAGGTTGTTGCCGAGGGCATGAAGGTGCTGGCCGCGGCAGGGGTGGATATCGACCCGGTTCACTACGACCTCGGCGGGTCTCGCTACCTCCGCGACGGCACGGTTCTGCCCGATGAGGTTCTTGAGGAGTGGCGGGGGCTGGACGCTCTGTTTCTGGGCGCAGTGGGGACCCCGGAGGTGCCTCCCGGCGTCATCGAGCGGGGTTTGCTGCTGCGAATGCGCTTCGAGCTCGACCTGTACGTGAACCGGCGCCCGTTCCGACCCCCCGACGGTTCGTTCGACTTCGAGGTCATCAGAGAGAACACCGAGGGCACATACGCCGGAGAGGGCGGTTTCCTCCGCCGCCACACCCCCGCGGAGATCGCCACCCAGGGTTCGGTGAACACCCGGTTCGGGGTCGAGCGCTGCGTCCGCTACGCCTTCGAGCTGGCCCGCAGCCGGGCCGGACGACATCTCACCCTGGTCCACAAGACCAACGTGTTGACCTATTCGGGTGACCTGTGGGAGAGAACGTTCAACGAGGTGGCCGAGGAGTACCCCGAGGTAGCCACCGCTTACAACCACGTGGACGCGGCGTGCATCTACTTCGTGGACGACCCCAAGAGCTACGACGTGATCATTACCGACAACCTGTTCGGGGACATCCTCACCGACCTAGGGGGAGCGGTCTCCGGGGGGATCGGCTTGGCCGCGTCGGCCAACCTGAACCCCGACCGCACCGGACCGTCCATGTTTGAACCGGTCCACGGCTCCGCTCCCGATATTGTGGGCACCGGCCGGGCTAACCCCACCGCAGCCATCTTGTCGGCGGCAATGATGGCCGACTTTCTGGGCGAGACCGAGGCCGCCGGCCGGATACGGGCCGCCTGCGCCGACCCGACAACCCAAACCGGCACTACCACCGACATCGGCGATGCCATCGCCGGACTGGTGTGAGCAACGCAGAAAGGGCGTGACACGATGCCAATCGAGACCACGGAGAAAGTGTGGATGGACGGCGAGCTGGTGGACTGGGCCGACGCCACCGTCCACGTGCTCACCCACACGCTTCACTACGGGAACGGTGTGTTCGAGGGCATCCGGGCCTACGAGACCGACCAGGGTGCGGCCATCTTCCGGCTCACCCCCCACATTCGCCGCCTATTCGCCAGCGCCAAAATCCTCCAGATCGACATCCCCTACACGGTGGACGAGCTGGTGGATGCCACCAAGCAGACGGTTAGGGCCAACGGCCTGAACAGCTGCTACATCCGCCCCCTGGCCTACCTGGGCTACGGGGAGATGGGGCTGAACCCGCTTCCTTGTTCGGTGAACGTGGCCATCGCCATGTGGCCGTGGGGTGCCTACCTGGGCGACGAGGGCATCAGCAACGGGGTGCGGCTAATGGTCAGCTCGTGGCAGCGCCACGACCCAAACTCCATGCCCACAGCGGCCAAGGGGTGCGGACACTACATCAACAGCCAGCTCGCCAAGGTTCAGGCGGTCAAGTCGGGCTACGACGAGGCCATCCTGCTGTCACCCCAGGGCTTCGTGAGCGAATGCGCCAGCGAAAACCTGTTCGTGGTGCGGGACGGCACCATCATCACCCCCCCCACCTCCGTGGGAGCGCTGGAGGGCATCACCCAGGACGCCATCCGCACCATGGCCAACGACCTGGGTATCCCGTATGTGGCCGACAACCTGCTGCGCAGCGACCTGTATCTGGCCGACGAGGCCTTCCTGTCGGGCACTGCAGCCGAGGTGGTGCCCATCCGGTCGGTGGACGACCGCGAGATCGGCGACCCCGGCCCCATCACCCGAAAGATCCAGGAGGTGTTCCAGGACGCGGTGCGAGGCCGGCAGGCCCAGTACCGGCACTGGAACGAGCATGTCGATGGTTGACGCTGGTTCGGCGGCGGCCGGTTCGATGCCGGCCCCCGAACGAGCGTGCCCCTAGCCGAGTTCGCCCGGTGAGCACCCGGTGAGTTCCGCCGATCTGATCAGCGCTGCGGCCCGACCGCTTCCCGCACGGGTTGAGATCTACGACACCACGCTTCGCGACGGCAGCCAGCTCGAGGGCATCTCCCTCACGGTGGAGGACAAGCTTCGCATCGCCCGGCGGCTCGACTACCTCGGCGTCCACTACATCGAGGGGGGATGGCCCGGCTCCAACCCCAAGGACGACGAGTTCTTCGCCCGGGCCCGAGACGAGCTGGAGCTGGAAACGAGCACCCTGGTGGCATTCGGCTCAACCCGCCGGGCCAAAGGACGCACCGACCAGGACCCAACCCTCACCAACCTGGTGGGAGCGGGCACCTCGGTGGCCTGCATCGTGGGCAAGTGCTGGGACTATCACGTCACCGAGGCCCTTCAAACCACCCTCGACGAGGGCGTAGCCATGGTGGCCGACTCCGTGCGGTTCCTGAAGGAGAACGGCCTTGCGGTGTTCTTCGACGCGGAACACTTCTTCGACGGCTACCGGGAGAACCCCGAGTACAGCCTGGCGGTGCTGGAAGCAGCCGCCGTGGCCGGCGCCGACCGGCTGGTGCTGTGCGACACCAACGGCGGCACGCTGCCCGCCCTGGTCGAGCAAACGGTGGGCGCGGTGGTGGACTTTCTGGACACCCCGGTGGGAGTCCACCTCCACGACGACACCGGATGCGGGGTGGCCAACGCCCTTGCAGGGGTGCGGGGAGGGGCCACCCAGGTGCAGGGCACCATCAACGGCTACGGCGAGCGCACCGGCAACTGCAACCTGGTGTCGATCATCGCCAACCTCAGCCTGAAGATGGGGGTGGAGACCGTCCCCCCCGACCGGCTGGACCGGCTCACCTCGGTGTCGCATCACGTGGCAGAGCTGGTGAACATCACCCCCGACCCCCAGCAGGCCTACGTGGGGTCGTCGGCGTTCGCTCACAAGGCCGGCCTGCACACCAGCGCCATCGCTCGCCGTTCCGACGCCTACGAGCACATCGAACCTGCGTCGGTGGGCAACGGCACCCGGTTCGTGGTGTCGGAGATGGCGGGACGCTCCACGGTGGAGATCAAGGCCAGGGAGCTGGGCCTGGAGATCGACGGCAAGGCGGCCGGTGAGATCGTGGAAACCCTCAAGAAGCTGGAGCACGCCGGGTACCACTTCGAGGTGGCCGACGCTTCCCTGGAGTTGCTGATGCGGGGAGCGACGGGGTGGACGCAGCCGTACTTCGAGCTGGAGTCGTTCAAGGTGTCCACCGAGCACCGGTCGGGCACCGGGGCCCGGGCGTGGAACGAGGTGGCGGTGGAGATGGACACCGAGGCCACGATAAAGCTCCACGTGGGTGGCGAGCGCAGGGTGGCAACCGGCGAGGGGAACGGGCCGGTGAACGCTCTGCACGAGGCGTTAAAGTTGGCTCTGGCCGACCGCTACCCGGCGTTCGGGGCCATTTCGCTCATCGACTACAAGGTGCGGGTGCTCGACACAGCGGCCGGCACCGCAGCGGTGACCAGGGTGATCATCGACTCCACCAACGGCGACCGGGTATGGACCACCATTGGCGTGTCCACCAACATCGTGGAGGCGAGCTGGCAGGCCCTGGTGGACAGCCTGGTTTATGGGCTCCTCCACAGCAAGGATGACGATGGCAGCACCTGATTACGTCCCCAACGACACCGCTCTGGCCGATCGGCACTACGTGTCACCCCCCAGACATCCCCAACCTTGGATGGCTGACCGGCCCGGCGAGCTGACCGGCGGGCAGCCCGCCGGCGAGGGGCTGGGTGTGCCCGGGCCCGACCAGGGCTATGCCCTGCGACTGGCCCGCCGGTTCGAGGATCAACTCCACCTGCTGGCCGGCGAGTACGCCGAGGACGTGATCGCCGGCTGCGTGGGGGTGGCGCTGAAGCGGGCCGCCGGATTTGGTCGGGCTCCTATCGCCGCCGACCTGGAGGTGGCCTTCCGGGTGTTCGGGTTCCTGCCCCCCGGTCCCGACGACCGGCTCGCCGTCCGGCGCCGGGAGCTTTTCGCCGGCCTCAGCCATCCCCACCACTACGGCGAGGCCCGGCACCTGGTCGATCTGGTGCCGGAGTCTGCGCTGCGGTTGTCGCCCCGCGAGGTTGAGCTGGCTTGCCAGGCCGACCGGGGCGGGCTCATCCCCGATCTATGGTGACCTCGGCCGGCCGGCCCAGGGTACGGTTCGCTCCGTCGCCCACGGGCTACCTGCATGTCGGGTCGGCTCGCACCGCGCTGTTCAACTGGCTGTTCGCCCGAGCCACCGGCGGCACCATGATCTTGAGGATCGAGGACACCGACGAGAACCGCAACCGCCCCGAGCTGACCCACGCCATCTTCGAGTACCTGGAGTGGCTCGGCATCGACTACGACGAGGGTCCGTACCACCAGTCGGAACGCCGTGAGCGCCACCGGGAGGCGGTGCAGCAGCTTCTGGACGAAGGCCGGGCCTACCTGTGCGACGCCGACGACAACGAACTGCCGGGCCGGGAGTTGGCCGAGGGCACGGCGGTTCGGTTCAGAACCCCCGACGGCACCACGGTGGTGGCCGATGTGGTGCGGGGCGATGTGTCGTTCGACCACGCCCAGCTCGGGGACTTCGTCATATGGCGCTCCGACGGGTCGCCAACCTTCGTGCTTGCCAACGCGGTTGACGACGCCGACATGGGCATAACCCACGCCATTCGAGGTGAGGACCTGCTGTCGAGTACGCCGAGAGCGGTGCTGGTGGCCGAGGCGCTGGGGGCCACTCCGCCGGTTTACGCGCACCTACCGCTGCTGGTGAACGAGCAGCGCAAGAAGCTGTCCAAACGCCGCGACGACGTGTCGCTGGAGAGCTACCGGAATCGGGGGTTCTTGGCTTCGGCGATGGCCAACTACCTGGCCCTTTTGGGATGGGGCCCCCGGGACGAGGTGGAGATCAGGCCCATGGCCGAGATCGTGGAGCAGTTCCGGCTGGAGGACGTGAACCGAGCCCCGGCCTTTTTCGACCAGACCAAGCTGGAGCACATCAACGGTGTGTACATCCGCCAACTCGGCCCCGGCGAGCTTCTCGACGCGCTGGAGCCCCATCTGGCTGCCGAACGGGTGCCGTGGCCGCCGGAGCGCTACCGCCCCGAGGTGGTGGCCGCGATGGCCCCGTTGGTGCAGGAGAAGCTGCGCACCCTGTCGGGCATCGTCGTCCAGGTGGACTGGTTGTTCCTGGCCGAGCCTGCCGTGGACGAGGGCTCCTGGGAAAAGGCGGTGGTGCGGGGCCGGTCAGCTGCCGAGATTCTCGACGGAACCATTGCGGCGCTGGCCGATTGCTCGTGGGACCCGGACACGGTCAAGGAAGCAGTGTTTGGCGTGGGGGAGGCCAACGGGGTGAACCGCTCCAAAGCCCAGGCCCCCGTGAGGGTGGCGGTGACCGGTCGTTCGGTGGGGCCGCCCCTGTTCGAGCCCATGGTGAACCATCTGAGCCGCGAAGAGGTGCTGCGTCGCCTGACCGCGGCCCGTACCCGGCTAAATCACGTTGCTCCCGGCGGGGAGTAGAGGGGTACACTGGCCGCTTCATTCGGGAGTGGTGTAATTGGCAACACACCGGGTTCTGGTCCCGATATTGGGGGTTCGAGTCCTCCCTCCCGAGCCAGCAAAGCTAACCTGCGCCCATCCTCATCTCGTTCGACATTGATGGCACGCTGGAGTGCGGCGACCCGCCTGGGCCCATAGCGCTGGAGGCGATGCGCGAGGCCAAGGCCAGGGGTTTTGTGATCGGAAGCGGGTCCGACCGGGTTCGCTCCGACCAGCAGCGCCTCTGGGACATCCACGGCATCGAGGTTGACTTCGTGGGAGGTAAGCACCATTTGGAAGCGGTGCGCGACCAGTTCGAGGCCACCCGCTACATCCACATCGGTGACACCGACGTGGATCGCCACTACGCCGAAGCAGCCGGATTCGAGTTCCTGCACGTTGAGGATCTCGACGGTATCTCGTCGGCCCTGTCCGGCCCGGATTTCTTCGACTGGCTGGGCTGACCGCCGCCGAGGGGGTGTGACCCAGGGGCGGTTCAGATGCCGCTAGAGGCGTCGCAGATCATCGAGTGCGACAGCCAGGGCACCGGCGGCTGCGTCCACGTCGGCGTCGGTGGTGGACCATCCCACCGAAAATCGCAGCGAGTGGTGGGCGTCGGCTCCCATGGCTTCCAGCACCGGCGACGGCTCCAGCGACTCCGCCGCGCACGAGCTGCCCGAGTGGGCGGCCACCCCGGCCCGATCGAGGCCCAGCAGAACGGCTTGGGGTTCCACATCGGCGATTCCAAGACACACAAGGTGGGGCAGGCGGTGCGTGGGATGGCCGAAGCTCACCATCCCTTCGATGGTCCCGGCCCGCTCCCGGAGCCGGTCGGCTTGGGCCCGGGCCCGATCGCTCTCGGCCTCCAGGCTGCCGTCGTGAAGCGTGGCGCAGACCGCGGCGAACCCGACTATGGCCGCGCCGTTCTCCAGTCCGGCCCGCCTGGCCCTTTCCTGATCGCCGCCCACCAGCAAGGGAGAAATCCTCAGCCCCCGGCGCACCAGCAACGCGCCGATGCCGGGCGGCCCGCCGAACTTGTGAGCGCTTATCGACATCAGATCGGCGCCGGTGGCGGCGAAGTCGATTGGAACACGGCCCGCCGCGGCGGCGGCGTCCACATGGATGAGCACGTCGGGGGACCGTTCCCGACAGGCGGCGATCAGCTCGGCCACCGGCTGCACGGTTCCCACCTCGTGGTTGGCCCACTGGCAGTGGACCGCGGCGGTGTCGGGTTCAACGGCGGCGGCCATCTCGTCGGGGCTTACCCGACCGGTGCTGTCCACCCCGACCACGGTGGTGCGGTGTTCCTGGCCCGCCAATCGCTGGGCAGACAATCGCACAGCAGAGTGCTCCACCGCGCTCAGCACCTGGTGGCGGCCCCGCTCAGCCGCCCCCCAAACTGCGGCGGCGATCGACTCGGTGGCCCCGCTGGTGAACACCACCTCCCGGGACCGGGCCCCGAAGCAGCTTGCCACCTGCTCACGGGCCTGTTCGATCTCGTAACGGGCGGCCAGCGCCTCGGCGTGCATCCGGGAAGGGTCGCCGTGGCCGGCGGCCCACCAGCGGCTCATGGCATCGGCCGCCTCGGGCCGGATTGGCGAGGTTGAGGCGTGATCGAGGTAATGGCGAGCGGTCACGGCACAAGGAACGGGAAGTCGATGCCGTAATCTACCGGCATGGCATCGCAAGGCGACACCTCCGCCGGTGGCCGCCGTGCGGTTCCCTTCGCCGACCCGCAGTCATCGACCCGGGTCATGCTCATTGCCTCCGGCAAGGGCGGTGTGGGCAAGTCGTCGGTGACCGTGAACCTGTCGGTGGCCCTGGCAGCTGCCGGGCATCGCACCGCGGTGGTGGATGCCGATGTGTGGGGCTTTTCCGTTCCCCGGATGCTGGGTATCGACAGTCCGCCGGAGATGGCCGGCGACATGATCGTGCCCCCCCAGGCCTTCGGGGTGAGATGCATCTCCATGGGGTTCTTTGCCGAGGAGGATCAGGCGGTGATCTGGCGGGGACCCATGTTGCACAAGGCGCTGGAGCAGTTCCTCACCGATGTGGCGTGGGACGAGCCGGACTTTCTGTTGGTGGACCTGCCCCCAGGCACCGGGGACATCTCGATCTCGCTGGCCCAGTTCCTACCCCGATCCGAGGTATACGTGGTGACCACCCCCCAGCCCGCTGCTCAGAGGGTGGCCCAGCGGGCGGCGTTCATGGCTGAGAAGGTGAACCTCACGGTGCGAGGAGTGATCGAGAACATGAGCTGGTTCACCGGCGACGACGGGATACGCTACGAGCTGTTCGGGGCCGGGGGAGGCAGGGAGCTGGCCGACCGGCTCGAAGTTCCCCTCATCGGCCAGGTGCCTCTGTTGCCGGCCCTGCGGGAGGGAGCCGACGGGGGCAACCCCATTGCCGCCACCGCTCCCGACTCCGAGGCCGGAGCGGCCTTTGCCGCCATGGCCGCCCATGTGGTGGACAATCCGCCGCCCCGGCGGATCTACCGTCCCGAGTTGAAGATCACCTAGTCATTGGAAGAGATGTCATGAGGAGAGACGAATGAACGTGCGGATCGGCGTGGCCCAGAGCCAGAAGGAAATCGAGGTGGAGTTGGACCCCGACTCCGACCTCGAAGCGGTGAAGGAGTCCATCACCTCGGGCCTGACCTCGGGTGAGATGCTGTGGCTCACCGACAGCCGGGGCCGAGAGGTGGGATTCCCCGCCGCCAGCGTGGCCTACGTGGAGCTGGACCCGTCGGCGAAGGGTCGAGCTATCGGTTTCGGAGGTTGATCGTCCTCCACCAGCCACTCAGCAGGCTCCGGCGGGGGTAGGGCAAGTCCGTAAACTCTGGACATGGCGAGCCTGGAGGAACTGGCACCCGGCCTGCCCAAGTCGCGCCTGAACCACCTGCAACGGCTCATGCGGACGTGGGCTCCGCTGGCCGACATCTCGTTCGCCGATCTGCTCCTGTACGTGCCGGTTGGCGCCGGTCCCGGTAGCGGTTCCACCGACACCGGCCCGGAAAGCTACGCCATTGTGGGTCAGGTCCGCCCCACCACCGCCCGGTCGGTACACCGCAACAACCTTGTCGGTGCGTGCTTCACCCCCCGGGAGCGCCCCCTGGTGGACGTGGCCTACCGGGAGGGCCGCATCACCGACGGGGGCCGCATAGCGCAGGCCGAACAGCCCCGGCTGCGCACCCTGGCGGTGCCGGTTAGCTGCCACGGCGAGGTGACCGCGGTGCTGTCGCGGGAGTTCAACCCCGACAGCCAGCGCGATCCCGGCGAGCTGGAGATGAGCTACTTCAAGCTGTTCCGACGGTTGGCGACCATGATCGCCGAGGGGGAGTACCCGTTCCCGGTGGACGACATCGAGACTGAGGAGTCCCCCCGGGTGGGCGACGGGCTGATGGTGCTCGACGCCTCGGGGCGGATCGCCCTGCTGTCGCCCAACGCAGCGTCGGCGCTTCATCGCCTCGGGCTGCACAGCGACGCCGAAGGGCGACGCCTGGCCGAGATCGGTTTGGAGCAGCGGGCCATCCGGGCCGCGTTCGCCTCCCGGTTGCCTCAGACCGAGGAAATCCAGCACGGCGATCAGGGCACGGTGGTGCTGAGGTGCCTGCCGTTGATCGGACGGGGGGAGGTGACCGGGGCCCTCGTTTTGATGCGGGACATCTCCGAGTTGCGCCGCCGCGACCGCATCCTGATGTCTAAGGACGCCACCATTGCCGAGATCCACCACCGGGTGAAGAACAACCTGCAGACCGTCTCCTCGCTGTTGCGCTTGCAAGGGCGCCGGGTCACCGCCGAGGAGGCCCGGGACGCCATCGAGGAATCGGTTCGGCGCATCCGGGCCATTGCCATCGTCCACGAAATCCTGTCCCGGGACGCCAACAGCGACGTGCCGTTCGTGGAGATCGTTATGTCGTTGGTGCGGATGGTGAAGGAGGGGCTGACCGGCCCCGACCGACCGGTTGAGTTCAAGGTGGTGGGTGACGCCGGGGAGCTGGCCGCCGATGTGGCCACCCCTCTGGCTGTGGTTCTGAACGAGTGCTTGCAGAACGTGGTGGACCACGCCTACCCCGAGCCGCCCGGTGGGCAGGTGCGGATCGAGTTGGACAACGACGGCGACAGGGTTTGTGTGAGGGTGATCGACGATGGGGTGGGGCTGCCGCCGGGCTTCGACGTGACCAGCGCCGACGGTTTGGGTATCGCCATCGTCCGCAACCTGGTGAGCACTGACCTGCGGGGAAGCATCTCGATGAGGAACGGGGCCGGGGGACGAAACGGCGACGAGAAGGGCGAAGGGGATGTGGGGAATGGCAAGAGCCAACTGCCCCGGTTGGGGACCGTGGTGGAGGTGGCGATTCCCCTGCTGGGGGTGGACTCGGGAAGCAGGCGATGAGCGGCTGTCGCTTGTCGGTTAGGGCTCCGGGAGGGGTTTTGCGGTGCAGCCTAGGCCGGGAACATCATGGCCTGGCGGCGTTCGGCCGCCCGGCGACGGCGAATCTCGCGGCGCTCCTCCTCGGACAGTCCGCCCCAGACCCCCGAGTCCTGGTTGGTGGCCAGGGCGAACTCCAGGCAGTCGGGCTGAGCGATGCAGGTCTCACACACCACCTTGGCCGATTCGATCTGCTCCAACGCCAGCCCGGTGCTTCCCACAGGGAAGAAGAGCTCGGGGCCGGTGTCGCGGCAGGCCGCATGGCACCGCCAGTCGTTGGCGGCCTCGTTGCTGAAGCTGTCAGCAATCAAACTGTTGGTAATCACTCGTCCTCCTGTGCCGATGTCCCTGGCCAATGTCGGCGGTGGCTCTCGCACCATCGCGTCGTGCAGTGGGAAGTTGTGATCGGCAGGAAGTGAAAATGATAGAGCCGTGTAGCTCATGTGGCAAGAGGGGCTGTTGATGAATATGTTTGCTGGTGTTGGCAATGTTATTTCCGGTCGGGCTTGTAGCCGGGTTGGGAGCGGTGTGAGGCTGGCCGGGGGAGGGGCATTGTGAAGGTGATCGCTCACCGGGGGGCATCGGCTGCCGAGAGGGAAAACACGCTGGACGCGTTCCGCACCGCTCTGGAGTTGAATGCCGACGGGGTGGAGCTGGATGTGAGGCGCACGGCCAACGACGTACTGGTGGTGCATCACGATGCCCATCTGTCCGACGGCCGGGCCATCGTCGAGCTGAACGATGAGGAGCTTCCCGAATGGGTGCCGACCCTGGCCGAGGTGATGGAGGTGTGCCGGGCCCCGGAGGTCGGGCGGGAGGTGCTGATCAACATAGAGATCAAGAGCGCGCCGGGCGACCCCGATTACGACGCCGAGCACCAGGTGTCCGCCGCGGTGGCCGGGCTGGTGCTGGGTTGGAGGGTGGGTGTGGACGGCCACGATGTGATCGTGTCGTCGTTCGACATGGAGGCCATCGACCGGATCAGGGCTATCGACCCCGGCATCCCCACTGCGTACCTGACATTCGAGGTGCTGGCCCCCGATCTGCTGGTGGGACGGGTGGTGGCCGCGGGCCATTCCGCCATCCACCCCTATTTCGCCTCGACCAGCCCGGCCCTGGTGGAAGCGGCCCACGCCGCGGGGCTGGCGGTGAACGTGTGGACGGTGAACGAGCCCGACCAGATCGCTCAGCTCTCGGCCATGGGGGCCGACGGCGTGATAACCGATGTTCCCGACGTGGCCCAAGAGGTTCTACAGGGCGTTTCCTGATACCAGCCAGGCCCTGAAACCGGTAAGGCCCTGAAACCGGTAAGGCCTTGAAATGCCACCGTCTCCGAAGCCAATCCGGGGCTGGTGTCGATCAGACCAGCGGGAGGGCCAGGGACAGGGCGTCGGGGGTGTGGTGGAACTCGAGGTGAGCGGTCTCGCCCAGGTAGTCGCCGTCTAGTTGGTAGGGGAAGGGGGTGTCTCCGGCGATGACGGCGTTGGAAACGTCAGATCGGGAGTGGACGTGCGAGTGGGAGGCCACCGGGGAGCCATATCCTAGGGCACCGGCGGCAACCCGTAGGAGCCTTCCGGCCCTCAGGGACTGCATGGTCACCACGGCCAGAGGCCTGTCGAGGGTTGCCTCGGGAGCTACGTTGAACGGGCGGGTTCCCAGGTAGGTGTAGGGGTTGGTGTTGAGGCAGATGGCGAACTGCCCGGAAACCGCTTCCCCGTCGGCGTGGTACACGGTGAAGCGGGGCCGGGACCGGTCGTAGTGGCGCATCCAGGTGTCGACGGCAGCGAATGCGAAGAGGGCGTGGTTGGCGTACCGCTTGAGCCCCGCTCGTCGCTCCACCTGCCGAACTACGGCGGCGTCGTACCCCACCCCGGCGTGGAAGATGAAGTACCGCCCGTTCACCTGGCCTAGCCCCACCCGTTTGATGTTGCCTGCGGCCAGGGTCTCGAGGAGCATGGCCGCCGCCTCCACCGGGTCGTCGGGCAGCCCGATGGTGCGAGCGAAAACGTTGGTCGATCCTCCGGGCAGCGGGGCCAGGGCCACATAGGATGTGGCCAGCCCGTTGACCGCTTCGTTGAGGGTGCCGTCGCCGCCCAGCACCGCCACCACGTCGCACCCGTCGGCCACCGCT
This sequence comes from Acidimicrobiales bacterium, assembly GCA_965200775.1. Taxonomy (GTDB): domain Bacteria; phylum Actinomycetota; class Acidimicrobiia; order Acidimicrobiales; family Bin134; genus Poriferisocius. Next base: position 405,609 of record OZ241383.1, read on the forward strand.
CCGTGGGCCAGCCGAGAGGCGTGCCCCCGCCGCCGGGTGGAGGCCAGAACTACCTCGTGATCAGCGGAAAGGGCCTTCTGGATTACCGCCTGGGTTCGGGCGGTTACCGAGGAGGCGTGAGGGTTGACGAGCAGCAGAACTTTCAGGCTCTCAACGCTACCGGGTTCGCCCCTGGAGTCGATCAAAGGTGATCGCCGGCTATCGCACCGGAACCCCTCAGTTTGGTTTTGCACCGTGGGAGTCGGGTGGGAGACTTGCAGGCTATGGACATTGTTGTCTGCGTCAAGCAAATCCCCGATCCAGCCGACCCCGGGGCGCTCGATCCGAAGACCAAAACGCTCAAGCGGGACATAAAGCTCATCATGGATGAGTCGGACTCCTACGGCGTGGAGATGGCTCTGCAGCTTCGCGACGCCGCCGGCGAGGGCGAGGTGACTCTGGTGTCGATGGCGCCCAACGAGGAGGTCAACGGGCTTAGGTCCGCCCTGGCGATGGGAGCCGACAAGGCGATCCTGGTGAGCGACGAGGCGCTCGCCGGCACAGACGCCCTGGGTACGGCCCGAGTGCTCGCAGCCGCCATCGGCAGGGCTCAGGCCGATCTGATTCTGGCGGCCACCGAATCCTCCGACGGCTACACCGGGACGGTTCCCGAGCAGGTGGCCGAGCTGCTGGGCCTTCCCTCGGTGACCTTCGCCAAGGAGATCCAGGCCGACGGGGGAAAGATCACGGTGAAGCGCCAGACCGAGGCCGGTTACGACGAGGTGAGATGTCCGCTGCCGGCGGTGGTCTCGGTGACCGCCGGGGTGGTTGAGCCTCGCTACCCGTCGTTCAAGGGGATCATGGCGGCCAAGTCCAAGCCTATGGACCAGGTGGGGATCGGCGATCTGGGCGTCGGCGCCGAGCAGGTGGGCTGGCCCGGAAGCGGTCAGGAGATCACCGATGTCAGCCCCGCTCCCGAGCGGGAAGCGGGCGAGATCATCACCGACGAGGGCGATGCCCACGAGCGCATCATTGCGTTGCTCGAAGAACTCAGGGTCGTTTAGGAGGCGTCATGGGAACGATATGGGTGTTTGCCGAGGCCTCGGGGGGCCAAGTGGCCTCCATCAGCCTGGAGTTGCTGACACGGGCCCGCGAGCTGGCCGACACCGTGGAAGCGGTGGTGGGCGGCGAGGGCGAGCCGGTGGCCGCCGAGCTGGGGGCCCACGGGGCCAGCACTGTCCACGCCACAGGCGATCTGGGCGACAAGCTGGCCGGTCCTGCGGTGGCGTCGGCCATGGCCGCGGCCATCGAGGGAGGCGCGGCCCCAGATGCGGTGCTGTTCGGCACCACCTACGACGGCCGGGACGTGGCCGGTCGGCTCTCGGCCAAGTTGGGGGTGCCTGTAATCACCAACGTGGTCGAGCTCGACGACGCCGGTGGTTCGTTGGTGGGTACTGAGCCGGTGTTCGGAGGCACGGTCAACGTCAGCACCAAGTTCACCGGTCCGGGGATCGGCCTGTTTCTTGTTCGGCCCAAGTCTTTCGCCGCCGAGGAGAGCGGCGGGGCTCCCGCGGGGGTTGCGGCGTTGCCCGTTCCCGACCTGGGGGCCACCGGAGCAGCCCGGGTGGTGGATCGCTTCGCCGAGGAGGCGTCCGGTCCCAAGCTGGATGAGGCCGGCATCGTGGTCTCGGGCGGGCGGGGCCTGGGCGACGCCGAGAAGTACTCCATGATCGAGGAGCTGGCCAAGCTTCTCGGTGGCGCGGCTGGGGCGTCGCGGGCCATCGTGGACGCCGGCTGGGTTCCCTACTCCCATCAGGTGGGCCAGACAGGCAAGGTGGTCAAGCCAGACGTGTATGTGGCTTGCGGTATCTCGGGAGCGACCCAGCACATGGTGGGTATGAAGGGCTCCAAGAACATCATCGCCATCAACAAGGACGCCGAGGCCCCCATTTTCGGGATCGCCGACCTCGGAGTGGTGGGCGACGTTCACAAGGTTCTGCCCAAGCTGATCGAGGCACTCCAGGCTCGGAGCTAACCCCCGCCCCCTAGCCCCACCCCTACAGCAGGGGCCAGGGGTGAAGGCGGCCGCTGGGGTCGCCGGCCTGTCCCGTCTGGCGTCTCGGGCCCTGTCATCGGTCGGGTGAGTCGAAATATGTATAGGTAGCTGTCTTTTTTCGGCTATTTTTGCTGGTATGGTGTACGCGAGGCTTTTGGCCGTTCCCGAGCGGAGTTTTTTTCTGTTCGGTGTGCGGGGGGTTGGCAAGAGCACCTGGGTGCGCATGATGCTGCCCGAGGCTACGCGCTTCGACTTGCTCGACGAGGCCCTGTTCACCGACCTGCTGGCCGATCCGGCGTTGTTCGGGAACCTCGTTTCGGGAATCGAGCCGGGGGGGTGGGTGGTGGTGGACGAGGTGCAGCGCATTCCTGCGCTCCTCAATGAGGTCCACCGCCAGATTGAGGAGCGAGGTGTGCGGTTCGCTTTGCTCGGGTCCAGCGCCCGCAAGCTCAAATCAGCGGGCACAAACCTGTTGGCCGGCCGGGCGGCTCGCAAGGCCATGTATCCGCTAACTGCGGCCGAGTTGGGTGGCGATTTCGATCTGGACGACGCTTTGTGTTTCGGAACGATTCCGTTGGTGTGGGCTGCAGATGACCGTCGTGGGGTGTTGGAGAGCTACACCCATCTCTATCTTCGTGAGGAGATAAGAGCCGAGGCCGCGGTGCGGAACCTGCCCGGTTTCGTACGGTTCCTCCCGGTGGCAGGGCTTATGCATGCCCAGACACTCAACGTGGCCGGCTTGGCCCGAGATACGGGGGTGGCCCGCAACACGGTGGCCGGTTATCTGGAGGTGCTGGAGGACACGCTCCTGGTAACCCGGTTGGAGGCTTTCGAGGCCAAGCTCCGGGTGAGGGAGCGGCGGCGCCCCAAGCTCTACTGGGTTGATCCCGGTTTGGTGAGAGCCGTCAAGCGCCAACTCGGCCCGGTGGCCGCCGAGGAGCGCGGCGCACTATTGGAGGGATGGGTCTATGGACTGCTGAGGGCCCACAACGAGATCCAGGACATCTTTGATGCCATCGCTTACTGGTCGCCCACCGAGTCGGATGCCGAGGTGGATTTTCTGCTCACTCGCGGCAATGAGCATCTCGCTGTCGAGGTCAAGGCCTCAACCGGTTACAACACCACCATGCTCAAGGGTTTGCGAGCCATTGATGGTTTGGCCGGGTTGACCCGCCGCATTCTCATTTACAACGGTGCCCGTGATTTCACAACCGAAGACGGCATCCATGTCTGGCCTCTCGACCACTTCCACGAAGCCCTCGCAGCGGACCGACTCTGGCCATAAGCCCGGTCGCCATGTTCTAGAGCAGGGGCCAGGGGTGACGGCGGCCGCTGGGGTCGATGGGGAAGCACCCCTCGCTCAGTAGGGCGTCGGCTCTGGTCATCAGGGCGTCTCGCTCGAACAGAGACAGCAGGCCGGCCATAGAAGGGGGGAGGCCGTCGTCTCGTAGCCGTTGCAAGTCAGCGGTCAGGTCGTCGGGCAGTCGGTCCCCGGCCCAGTCCCAGATCACGGTGCGGAGCTTGAACTCGCAGTGGAACGACAGTCCGTTGTCCACGGCGTAGAGGCGACCGTCGTGGCCCAGCAGGATGTGGCCTCCCTTGCGGTCGGTGCTGTTGATGAGGAAGTCGAACGCGCACAGTTGCTGTAGCCACCGGTGATGAGCAGGCTCTTCTCGCACGGTGAAGAAGTGCTCGTCGTAGTCGGTGGGGATGTAGAGCTGTACCGAACCCTCGCCTATGGGGCCGTCCCTCAGCACTGTGGGCGGCACCAGGCCCCATCCGAGTGTGCGGGCGAGCTCGAAGGCGGCGATCTCCCGCTTGTGCAGGCCGGCGGGGAAGTCCCACAGGGGCCGCTCACCCTGAATCGGTTTGTACACCCCCTGGATAATGGGGGCATCGGGGGTGCAGACATCGACCAGGAACGTCATGTTCGAGCTCCACGGCATCCGCCCCAGGACCTCGAGGTCGCCGGTGGTGAGCAGTTCCGCTGCTTCGTCATCACCAAGAGCGGGCCGGTGTCGGAACGGCGACTCGGTTTCTGAGCGAGGTGCCTCCATCAGTTGGAGCAGGGGCACCATGTGCCGTCATCGTTGAGCGGGGCCCCGCAGATCCGGCACGGGGGTCGGCCCGAGGCCACCACCTGTCGGGCCTTCGCCACAAACCCGGCCACCTGGTTGCGGGTTATCCGGAACCGTGCGGTGGCAGGGTCATCGGTTTCTTCCTGGTCGGTGATCTCGGTGGCGGTGATCATCATGCGGTCGTCATTGGCGTCGTAGCCGATTCCGATGCCGCCCACCGTCCACTCCTCCTCCACCGGTTCGATAAGGCCGATGTCGGCCTCGGCCACAATGGAATCGGGATCGTCGCTGATCTCCCTCAGGGCCTCGGCCAGATACTCGGCCAGCGCGGCCACCTGCTGCTTCTCCATCTTCAGCGTGACCACGGTGCCGAACACGCCGGCCTGGAGGTAGAACACCCTCTGGCCGGGAGGCCCGATGGTGCCCACCGTGAAGTGCTCGGTGTCGGGGAAGTCGTAGGAAGCGCTCATGACGGAACCAGGGATTTCAGGTCGGCGGTGCTGTTCACCGCCAGCACCAGGGGCCCGTCGTCACCGTAGAGGATGGCTGTGATGGAGCAGGGCGACACCACGATCCGCTGGAACATGTCGAGGTGAGCGCCCGAGGCGTGGGACACCGCCGCCTTGATGGTGTCGGCGTGGGACACCGCTACCACGGTCTCCCCGGCGTGGCGGGCGGCCAGCGCCTGCACCGCGTCGGTCATCCGGGTTTGCATCTCGGCGAACGACTCCCCGTCGGGGAAGCGGAAACTGCTGGGAGACCGTTGCACCTGCTTCCAATCCCGGCGGCGGCGCAGGTCGCTGAGGCGGCGGCCGGTCCAGCGGCCGAAGTCACACTCGTTGAGACCGTCGTGGACCCGCACCCGGCGGCCGACGGCCCGGGCGATGGGGGCTGCGGTCTGGCGGGTGCGCTCCATGGGCGAGGCGTACACCGCGGCGATCCGGTCGGCTCCCAGGGCGGCGATGCGAGCGGCCGCCTGCTCGGCCTGCTCCCGGCCCCGGTCGCTGAGGTGCAGCCCGGGGGCCCGGCCCGGCAGCACGGCGCCGGTGGTAGGCGTTTGGCCGTGGCGCACCAGTAGCACCAGCGTGGGCTTGCGGGATTTTCCGGGCATGGTCCTCTAATGGTCTATCTTGCCGGTTCGTGAGTTCAGGGGACACACTCGGCAAACTGGCCGCCGATGTTACCGGCTGCCGGGCCTGTCCCCGGTTGGTGGCCTGGCGGGAGGAGGTGGCGGTCACCAAGCGGGCCGCTTACCGGGATTGGACGTACTGGGGTCGGCCGGTGCCTGGGTTTGGCGATCCCGACGCCCGTATCGTGGTGGTGGGGCTTGCGCCGGCGGCCCACGGGGCCAACCGCACCGGGCGCATGTTCACGGGGGACCGGTCGGGCGACTTCCTCTACGCCTCGTTGCACCGGATGGGCTTGGCCAACCAGCCCGACTCCACCGACATGGATGACGGCCTAGTGCTGCACGACGCCTACATCACCGCTCCTGTGCGGTGCGCTCCACCCCAGAACAAGCCCACCGGGGCCGAACGGGACGCATGCCGGGTGTTTCTGGTGCGGGAGTTGGCCTTGTTGAGTCGGGCTCGGGTTTTCGTGGCCCTCGGGGCGATCGGTTACGGCGCGATTGCCACCGAGTTGGGTGTGAAGCCCAGGCCGAAGTTCGCCCACGGCTTGGAGGTTGCCGCACGGGATGGCGGGGTGGTGGTGTGTTCGTACCACGTGAGCCAGCAGAACACCTTCACCAAACGGCTTACGCCCGACATGCTGGACGCGGTGTTCAAGCGTGCGTTGGAGCTGGCCGACTCTGCCTAGCGCCACATCTGCCCCGGCTGCCCGCCCTGTTCGGGCTGCATCTGGATCGGGCTCCGGTCCAGATGCGGGCTGCTTCAAGGCCGGCATGGTTCGCGACTTGTGGCTACAGGGCGGTACCGTTGGACCTGTGACTAAAGGCCGGTTGCTGGGTGTGCTGGTAGTGCTTGTTCTCGTGGCCGCGGGTTGCGGAAACTCCGGTGCCCCGACCTCCTATACCGACAACGCCGCCGAGTACTGCCCAGGTGATGGCGAGCTGTGCGAACCCAATGTCGGGCAGGCCGAGAGGAACTTCAGGGACGGCTGCTGGGAATCGGGCCAAGACAACGTCGAGGAGCGGATCCAGAGAGACCTGGCCTCCGTGTGCAAGTGCGTCTTCGACCAGGTGAGGGTGGAGTTGGACTTCGAGGAATTCAAGGACATCGACGACGACATGCGAGGCGACATCAACGCTCACCGTGACAATGATGTGATTGGTTCAATCGTCAGGCAGTGCATCCTGGACATAACCGGGGTTTGACCGGTTACCTGCCCGCTGGAGCATAGTTCAAACCGCTTTGGGCATATGGAGCCGGCCAGGGTAGGCCCCCACCGGTTGGCGACCAGCTAAACCCCGACCCGGACCGTGCTTTCCGCCCACTCCGGCCACCGTTGGCGGCTCTTGGCGGCCAGCTTGTGCATGAGGGCGACGGCTCCGGGATCGTCATCTCCCGGACGAGCTTCGATCACCCCGTCGTCGAGCATGGCGTTGATGACGGCCCGGCCCAGCTCGGTGCGGACCACTGTGAGCGTCCAATCGGTGGCATCGCCTATTCCCCCGGTGGAGATGTCGGCGTGCTCGGCGGCGAAGTCAGGGCAGAAGTTGCAGCCCTCCCGGGTCCAGGCGTGGCATTCCTTGAGGTTGATCTCGTGGTAGTCGCCGTTCTTCATCCACACCTGGAACACGCCCTTGATGTTCATCTTGGAGATCTGGTCGGTGGGCAGCCCGTACTTCACCCAGAACAGCTCCTCGAACATGGAGTCGTCGAAACTCTTCGAGCACAACAGCCCGATGTTCAGCTTGATTGGTCGCCCCACCTTGCCCACCTTGCGGTTCCACATCACCGGGCCGATTGAGGTTTGGCAGCTCATCCCCACCAGGGCCAGGCGTTCGAGCCCCTGCTCCTTGGCCTCCCGGTAGGCCAGCGTGTTGGCCGAGTAGGTGTAGCGGCTGCCGGCGCCCCGCAGCACCTCCTCCCGGTTTACGGCAAGGCCGGGGATTGCCTTCCACCCGTCGGCGTCGCCTCCCTCCAGGAAGGAGGTTAAGGCGCCGTCGATCACGTCGTTCTCCAGAGCCCAGATCAAGATGGCCGACACCAGCCCACCGTCCTGGCCCACGTCGTACACGTAGTCGTCGGTGGCCCGGACGAGGAGGATGTCGCTGAAGATTCCCGACACCTCGTCGTCGTTGCGGATTCGCCCGAACAGGTGCTCGTCGGCCTCCGCCTCCCAGGTGCGGAACCGGGGGCAGGCCCTGGTGCAGGAGGTACACCCCTTTTGCCCGTGAATGCAGTCGGTGAGGCCCAGCTCCTCCTCGAGGTGGAACGGCTTGTACTGGCCGGGCTCGTGCAGGTAGCCGATCACATCGTGGGGGCAGGCGATGACGCACCCGGCGCAGCCGGTACACAGCCCGGAGTCGATGACCTCCTCGTAGAGTTCCTTCCACTGGTGGGTCCATCGAACCTTGGCTGAGGCTGGGGCTGTTGCCATGGACCAACTTTGCCATGCCGGGGCGACCGTTTGGGTATTCGTGTGGGTAGCCTTCACGTGTCGGCCCGGAACACGAGCACGGCCCGCACCCGAGGAGGCCAGAATGACCAGCCCAGTGGTGATGACCAACTCTGAGGACACCAGATCCCGGTACGAGATCGCTCTGCTCGGGGAGGAGACCTCCGGGCTATTGTCGCTGCGGACCCAGGACATAGAGCCCGGTTTCGGAACTCCGTTGCACATACATGAGGAGCAGGCCGAAACCTTCCACGTGGTCAGCGGCACCTTCCGGTTCCGGACGGGCGACGATGAGGTGGAGGGCGGTCCCGGCTTCACCGTTCACATACCGGCCCGGGTGCCTCACTGCTTCCTCTACGACTGCCCCACGGAGTCACCCACCGGTCGTCTGATCAGCATGCTGACCCCCGGCATACACGACGGCTTCATCCTCGATGTGCCCCGGGCCGAAGCCCAGGGAATGCCAGGGGAGGAGCTGAACGCCCTGGCCGCCCAGAACGGAGCCCAAATCGTCGGCCCCAAACTCACCCCAACCACCCAAGGCCATCCATAGGCGGTCTGCCTACCTCAGCCCCCAAAACCGCCCCTCGACGATGAGGGGAGAGAAGGGCCCAACACCACCTCGGCCGGCCACCGCACTCAGGTACACAAGAGGGCGGGTACGGGCTAGTTGAACGGTGGCTTGTAGTAGGAGTCGTCGCCCCGCTCGACGATGGTGGGTTCAAAGGGCTCGACATCGTTCGTACAGGGGAGCGTGATCCGGGTACGCAGGTGCAGAGTCGCTGCTTTGGGCTGTTCAGGATCTTGCATGCTTGGAGTATACGTCGCCACAGTCCGGGCGAGGCTCGCAGGGCGGGGCACCGAAGGCATCCCCCCCGATCCAAATCATCCAAGTCACCTAGTGACGCTCGGGGGCAGGGGTGCTGCCCGCGGCCGCCGTCGGTCAGAGTCCACTCCAGCCGACCGGGAGCGCACGAGACTTGATGCTGTGTAAGACCCGCGCTATGTTCCGAGCCAGTGGCGTACGTAGATGACCTCCTCGACCGAGTAACCGACCCGGACCTCCGGAATCGCCTACGCCGTGAGGTCGAGACTCTGAAAGAACGCCGCAAGTTCGGGCTGGTATTCGAGGAGCACCAGCCCGAAGCCGTCGCCTTGCCGGGCCTGCCACTCCAGGTCGGCGGCTCCGCGCTATGGAACGACGTGGTCGTTGACGTGCTAGCGACCCCCCCCCCCCCCCCAGCCCAGACGCGCAGGTAGACGCAACCGCCTCGGTCCGACCGTTCGGGTCGGCCGACACCGTTGAGGTTGATCCCGAGGAGCTAACCCCGGTAACCCGGCTCGGCCAGCCGATCTACCCCACCCTCGAGCTTCTCGGCCAAGTAGAGGGACCGGGAGCCGACCCTCAAGCTCCACAACACCTCGTGATCGAGGCCGAGAACTACCACGCCCTCCAGCTCCTCGAGTACACCCACGCCGAAAGCGTCGACTGCATCTACATCGACCCTCCCTACAATACGGGAGCCACCGAGTGGGCCTACAACAACCGAATCGTTGGAGACACCGACAACTACAAGCACTCAAAGTGGTTGGCCATGATGCAGCGTCGACTGCAAGTAGCTCGCACACTGCTCAAGCCTAACGGTGTTCTAATCGCAACGATCGATGAGGCAGAGGTCCATAGATTGGCGCTCTTATTGAGTCAAGAGTACCCTGACACGAAACAGCAGATGATCACCATAGTGATCAGTCCAAGAGGGAACAAGCAGAGTTGGTTCTCACGAGTAGAGGAATACGCACTTTTCTGTTTCTTCGGCTCCAGTGAAGTAAGCTATGCTTATGATGACCTACTTACGATTCCTAAAGGCAACGAGTATGATGTCGGAAACGTGCCACCTGTCGCCCGTGAGGTTCGCTGGCCCGCGCTCCTTCGTTCGGGCGGGCAGCCGACCCGGGGATCGACCTGGCCTAGTCTATCCTATCTATTTTGACAAGAACCGGTATATCATCGGAACAGGAAGAACTCACGCACAGCGCCGCGATGCTGGTGAATTAGCTGCAGACACCGATTCACTGAACACTTGGCGACCGCCTCAAGAATTGACTGGACTATTTGACATCCACTCCGTCGATCTATCACACATTAGCGAGGAAGACGTTCCCCCATCTTCAACGGCATACATTGCCTGGCCGTGGCATGAAGCTGGTGGCCTAGCCCCTTGGGCTGTAAAACCTGACACACTACGAGAACGTCAAGAGAAACGAGCTCTGAAGGTCAACTGGAACAAGGGCCAGCCGACCCTGTATTACCTTAGCAGAAGGCAGCTCCAACAGCTCGCTGCTGGCGAGCTGATTGAGGAGCATCAAGAGGCCTTCGCGGGGCCGATCAAGATCGCCCCCAAGTTGCAACGCAAACGCCCGATGACGGTATGGCACAGAAAGCGCCATGACGCCGGAAGGCACGGCACTACTCTATTGAAGCAGCTATTCGGTGAGAGCAACAGTAGGTTTGATTTCCCAAAGTCACTCTATTCGACTCTAGACGCAATATCAGCCATAATCGCCGATCGTCCGGACGCTGTAGTCCTTGATTTCTTCGCGGGATCAGGTACCACGCTTCATGCGGTTGCGGCACTTAACGTGTCTGACGGCGGACGACGACAGTGCGTGCTTGTGACGAACAACGAGGTCTCTGCCAGGGCACGAAAGTCGCTGGAAGCCGATGGATGCGCCCCCGGCGATGTCGAATGGGAGGCGCGAGGCGTGTTTCAGAGAGTCACGAAGCCCCGTGTAGAGGCTGCCTTGACCGGGCGTACACCCAATGGTGATCCTGTGTCTGGCAAGTATCTCCCGCCGCTCTACGAACGACCCATCGCTGATGGGTTGCCAGCGACTGCGACCTTCTTGAGGCTGAAGTGCCTAGATCCCCAACTGCTCGAGATGCGCGACCACTGCAAGATATTCGACGAACTGCACCCGATGCTCTGGGCAGCGTCGGGGAGCTACGGACCATGCCCCTCGACACATCTCCCAGATCCGCCACCTCCATGGCTACTGCCTGATGATCACATGATTCCAGCAGGATGTCGGTATGGAGTGCTGCTTGACGAGGCTTACGTTGAGCGGTTCTGCCATCATCTGGCCGACCATCCAACTATCACGCATGTGTGGGTCAACACATACAGCGAGGGATCGGCACGGGAACTCAGAGATGAGATTCATGCTGCAGTCAACGGAAGTGTCCGTGTTGCGCAGCTCTATTACGATGTCTTCGGTTGCTTCCAATCCTTGAGAGAAGTCTGATGCAGTACAAGCTAGTCGACTATCAGGAGAAGGCTCGTGATAAGTTACTTGATGAAATCAAACGAGCTCGTAAAGCCTTTCCAGATTTTCCGCCGAAGGCGACAGGCGAAAATTGTCACACGATCTTACTATCTGCGACTACGGGGGCAGGAAAGACCGTCATCATGTCGGCGGTCATCGAGGCAATGCTTCAAGGTCATCCTGACTTCGACGGTGACTTTGGTCACGACGATACGACGTTCCTGTGGCTCACAAGTGATCCGCAATTGAACGATCAAACCAACGAGCGCATGATCCAGATGCTCAGTGATGACGGCTCGTTTGCGGGCAAACTGTTTGGGGGCAGACTGATGATGATCGACGACAAAAGCTTGGTCGATGACTTGTTGCCGACTGGAAAGATCTGCTTTATCAACACCCAAAAGCTCTCAAGTAGTAGTAATCTTGTCAAACGATCAGACTCCCGACCTCACACGTTTTGGGATGTAATGACGAAGACGATCAAGGAGCATCCTGAGAATCTTCTGGTAATCATTGACGAGGCTCACCAAGGAGCGAAGACCACAGGCCGGGGCGATGACGCTCCCGCCTCAATCATGCAGCGATTCATCAAGGGTTATCGCGAAGGCCAGAAGGAGCTGATGCCAGCAAGCCCAATGGTGATAGGTATCTCGGCTACGCCAGAGCGGTTTGAGAAGTTGATCAAGAACAGCGGTCGACGCCCAAGCAGCTCTGTCGAGATCGATCCCGGTGATGTGCGCAGATCAGGTCTGGTCAAGCAGTCTATCCGTTTGCGCTACGCACCTGATGACAGTCCTGTCTCTGTCTTCACGCTACTCGAGACCGCGCTCAATCGTTACCGCACGTTTGCGTCGACGTGGAGCAAGCATACATCAAACGGGCGCACTATCAGGCCGATCATGCTAGTACAAGTGGAGGATGGCCAGAAATCATCCACAGACCAAAAGTTGTCAAGAACCGACCTGGGGCAGCTTCTCGAGACAGTAACGCGCGTTCTTGATCTGTCGCCTGAAGACCGGAAACGTGCAATCGTGCATGCCTTTCAAGCCGGCGAGAGATGGGACACCGTGTCACGTGTCGAGCCCTCTCGCATCAACGACAACCAGGACATCCAAGTCGTCGTCTTCAAGTCTGCTCTGACGACGGGCTGGGACTGCCCTCGCGCCGAGGTGATGATGTCGTTTCGCACAGCGAAGGACAAGACGCATATCGCCCAGTTGGTGGGGCGGATGGTACGCGCTCCGCTCCGCCGTATCATTGAGGGACAGGGACCCGAGGCCGAGCTGCTGAACGGTGTAGATCTCTATCTGCCGCGCTTCGACAGGCGAGCGTTGAGCGAACTTCTCAACATTCTCGACGGTACGGATAGCAAACCTGGCATGGGAACGGCTTCGAATGCCTACATTGCGGCTGATCTGGAGCTCAACTCAGCGCTCGATCAAGAGACTATCGGGGATATCAGGTCGGTCGTCGCTTCAGTACCCACTTACCGGATGGAGGGGCGCGTCCGAGGCACGCCCGTCAACCGCCTGATGCGGATCGCTGACAAACTGGCTCGCAAGAAGATCGATGCTCCGCCGATCGTGGCGGATGCGGCTCAGACAGCAAGCGATCAGATGAGTGCGTGGCTGCAACGTCAGCTAGAGCAGGCAACCGGTCAGCCGCCGCAGGCGCTCGGCGGCTGGCTCGCGCAGCAACTTCACGCGACGAGACAGGCGCGCCAGCCCCAGGAAGGACGCATACAGGATCAGACCGTGACCCAATCCTCCGCGACCTCTAGCGCGCGGGCCGAGTCCGACGAGTCGAAGGCCACCCGACACCAGATCGGCGACAGCAGCGGCGATTTCGTGGCGAGCGTGATGGAACAGCTAGAGGTAAGGCAAGGCGGGATCGAAAAGCGCGGAGACGAACAGTTTCAGATCGAGGGCGAGTCGATGCCTCGCTCTGACATCGACCTGAACCGGGCGCTCACGCTCCTAGACAAGAAGATCGCGAGTGATCGCGCAAAGGTAGGCTTCGACTTTGCTAAACACCTCTATAGCACCTACAGCGACGACGGATTGGACTTCAGGACCGCCAAGGCGACCGCCATGGCTCTGCTCCTTGGCGAAGACGCCGACAACCAGCACAAACGGATCACGGGGCTTCAGGATAAGGCTCAGCAGCTCATCGATGAGTGGAAGGAAGAGCACGACACCAGGATCAAGACCCTGTCCGACCTTGAAGCCGACGACTTGCGCTTGCTCTTCCGATCGGCATCTGAGACAGTCGCCGTCGAACCGTCGCCCGCCCTCGCTGCCCGCATCACAGCGAAAGAACCGAGCACCGCTAAGGAGTTTACGAAACACCTCTACACGGGCGTAGGTTCTAAAGTCTGCTTACTGAAGCTAAACAGTTGGGAGACAGACAGCGCCAAACGACTCATCCGGGACAGCAACGTGGTCGCATGGCTACGCAACGAGCGCACTCCGCAGACTTGGCGCCTTGCCATTCCCTGGACACGCGGCAATGGCAATCCAGCGCTTCTCTACCCGGATCTTTTGGCATTCCGCCGAGATCCCACCTCCAACCAGCAGATCGTCCTCGACATCATCGACCCTCACGGTCTATACCTGAGCGACGCCGTACACAAGGTCAAAGGTCTTGCCAGATTTGCTGAGAAAAACGTCAACAATTCGTCTCTCGGCCGGGTAATCGCTGTCGCCGCTGTCGACGATCGACGTTACCAGCGAGACCTCTCCGATCCGTCTACTCGTGCAGCGCTCCAAGCTTGCACGACAGTACAAGATTTGAGAAACTGGTTTGCGGAATCCGACGCAAAGGATCGCCTAATCGTTAAGTACCTAGAGCCGGAAGAGCCTGACCAGCAACACGAAGATGCACCGCACGCAAGAGTAATATATCGAGCCGCCAGTTGACATGAATGGCAAACTCCACCCTGACATAGACCAACTAAGCCGCGACGTCGCAGACTTCATCAGACGTCGATGGAAGGCTGATGACCATGTTGATGGTAATGGTAAACGTGACGGGCCGCTGCTCAAGCTGGCCGCCGATCTTCATAGGATCACGACTCATGAAGACATGCGGCGACTGCTTCAGAATGTACGCGATGATGCGCAAGAACTCAATCAAGCCAACACCGACGCTCAGTCAACAACCGATGACAAACAGGTTGGTTTGGAGGATCCACTGCTTAAACTTGTCAACGCTGTTGATGATTCGTTGAGGAATAGTAGCAAGTATTCGAATGCTGTGGAAAAAGCGAAGAGAGGAGATCATGGGCAGGAGGTAGTGTCTGTGCGGGACCGTGCGATAGTTGCTGTTGCAATTCTGCTGTCTCTATCTGCGCATGAAGACGGACGATGGTTGGAAGTAGAGCGACTAATAAAGTGGTCTAACAAGAGAATCACGTCCGACTATGACCCCTATGAGGACTGTTTGCCACTCGAGTGTGCCTATGTATATGTACAGTTTGGAAGGGCAAGCAGCGACGGAGAAACATCCATGACCCAAGGCCTCCCTTCAGTGAGTCGACTGAACGAATTGCTGGCGCGAATTGATAGGGTCACAGGTACCGAAGCGTCAAGCTCGGATCCCGATCACCCGGATCCCGATCATGTGTTCAGATGGTCCTTTCACTTGCTTTGTAGTTCAATCGTACTTCTGCCATACACTCTTCTCTCGCCAGAAGGGGCGGCCAAGGAATGGGCTACTTGGGTTCACACCGAAATCAGGAGACTAGTTGACACTGCAGATGGGACTTCATCTAGACGCGTTAGTTATCTTCATTACTTGTCACTGGCCAAGATAGAGTATGCAATAGGTGAGGGTGAGTTGGAGAAGGCCGTGGAAGCGGCAGCCCTGGCCGTACAAACAGCTAAACCTTTCGATCAACGCTTCATTTCCGAGGCTCGACAGTTCCACAGCTCTCTCAGTCTGGAGGCACACTTGCGGCAGACTACAAGCGCAACTATTGACAGCTACGTTGAATCAGGTAAGAAGGATATCGATGCAAACACGGAGGATCTGCGAGGTGAGTTGCAGGAAGAAGTTCGTAGTGCACTCTTACGAGTAGTCGAAGTCCTCAGTGTCTTCATTGCAGTGTTGGGAATTGTGGCTACCTCCATTGCAGGTATTGTTGAAATTGGAGATGAGCAGGCGGCTTGGAAGGTATTCGGCGTTGGATACATATCGGTAATTCTGCTGTTTGTTATCCTGCGTTGGATCGTTCATGGCAGAGAGGCATTTGGGATGCAACGTCGTCGTCCTGAACGCGCCTTGGTGGGCGAGGGTGACGCGGCCTCGGCCTGAGGGGTGGATCATGCCTGTGCGCAGCATGAGCTGGCGGTAGACGCCTGCGCAATTGATTTTGACGCCTAGACGCCCGGCGATGTCGGCTAGGCGCGACTCGCCTTCGTCACGTACCATAGCCCGAAGGAACTGCCTAGCTGGCTCAGCACCTCACGCAGCCCCTCGAGGGTGCCAACTCCCGACTGGTCCGTGCTATTGAGCTCGACTCCGGTGCCGGAGGCGCTCACCGAGCGCATGTGGCGTCTCAGTGAGCTGCGCCTGAACTGTGCTTGCTCATTTGTCGGTTCACGTCGAGAGGACAGGGCCCTAGGCAGCACAAGAGAAAAGTGCGCCCACGGCAGGATTCGAACCTGCGGCCCCCTGCTCCGGAGGCAGGTGCTCTATCCCCTGAGCTACGTGGGCAGTAACCGGGTGAGTATACCCCTCGGGATGGCTCTACCATTGGTCACTTCATGGCCGACATCCGCATCTCCCTCGCAAACGCCCTGAGCAGCGCTCTGACCGCGGCTGGAATCGACCTGCCTGGTGGATTCGAGGCCGCCCTGGAGCGTCCGGCCCGGCGTGAGCACGGCGACTGGTCGTCCAATGCCGCCCTGGCCACGGCCAAGAATGCCGGGCGCAACCCCCGGGACCTCGCCTCGGAGGTGGCGGCCTGGCTGAAGGAGAACCGGCCCGAGCACGTGGCCGAGGTGAGCGTGGCCGGTCCTGGCTTCATCAACTTCCAGCTGGCCCCGAGCTGGTTGCACAGCGTGGTCCGCGAGGCGGTGGCCGCCGGTGTTGAGCGCTACGGACGCCACGACTTCGGCCAGGGCCAATCGGTGATCGTGGAGTTCGTGAGCGCGAACCCCACCGGACCGGTCCACGCCGGGCACGGCCGAGGGGCGGCTTTTGGCGACGCGGTGGCCCGGCTCCTGGAGCGGTGCGGATACGACGTCCACCGCGAGTTCTACATCAACGACCGGGGCACCCAGATGGACCTTTACGCCGCCTCACTGGCCGCAGCTGCCGCCGGCGAACCGGTCCCCGATGAAGGCTACGGCGGTCAGTACATCGCCGACTGGGCAGCCGAGATGCCCGCCGATACCGATCCCCGTCACTGGGGGAAGCAGCGGGCGCTGGACGACCAGAGAGCCGTTCTGGGCTCCATGGCGGTGGAGTTCGACTCCTGGTTCAGCGAGCAGTCGCTGCTGGATTCGGGAGCGATCGACAAGACCTTGGCCGCACTGGATGCAGCAGGTGCCTCCTACGAGCACGACGGAGCCCGGTGGCTGCGGTCGAGCGATCACGGAGACGACAAGGACCGGGTGCTGGTGAAGTCCGACGGGGAGTACACCTACCTGCTGCCCGACATTGCGTACCACCGGGACAAGCTCGAACGGGCCGACCTGCTCATCAACATCTGGGGGGCCGACCACCATGGGTACGTGCCTCGCATGAAGGCGGCTATGGCCGCGCTGGGGAGCAACCCCGACCGGCTGGAGGTGGTGATCACCCAGCTTGTGAAGCTGGAGCGGGACGGCAAGCCGGTGAAATTGGCCAAGCGCACCGGGAACATCATCGAGCTGCGTGACGTGATCGACGAGGTGGGCTCGGACGCCACCCGGTTCACCTACCTGATCCAGTCGATGGACTCCACCCCGACCTTCGACCTGGGCAAGGCCGCGGCCCAGGTGATGGAGAACCCGGTGTTCTACGTGCAGATGGCCCACGCCCGGGTGTGCTCCATCGCTACCCGAGCGACAGCCGACGGCGTAACCCGCATCGGCATTGACGATGTGGACCTGACCGTTCTGGTCCACGAGCGGGAGCTGGAGATCATGCGCCAACTCTCCACCCTCGGTGAGGTGATCGCCGCCGCTGCCCGGGAGCGGGCCCCGCACCGGGTGATCGCCTGGCTCCGGGAGTTCGCAGCCGCTGTCCACAGCTTCTACCACGACTGCTACGTGGTGGGTTCGGACATCCCTCCCGAGCTCACCCAAGCCCGGTTGGTGCTGATCGACTCGGCCCGAGTGGGCCTGGCCGTGGGCCTGAGCGTTCTGGGCGTGAGCGCGCCCGAGACGATGTAGGAGCGACGATGTCGAGTCTGCCTTTGCATCTTCTGCCCGACAACGCGTCGGTGGGGGCCGGCGGGCGGCTGTCGATCGCAGGGTGCGACGCGGTGGACCTGGCCGGGGAGTTCGGCACGCCGCTGTTCGTTTACGACGAGGCCCACGTGCGGGAGCGGTGCCGCCAGGCCCGGGCCGCTTTCGAGGGGCCGGTGGCCTACGCGTCAAAGGCGTTCCTGTGTCTGGCCATGGCCCGTTTGGTTCACGAGGAGGGCCTGCACCTCGATGTTTCCACCGGGGGCGAGCTGTTCGTGGCCCAGGCGGCTGGGGTACCCGGTGACCGGCTGGTGATGCACGGCAACAACAAGTCGGCCGGCGAGCTGGTCGCCGCTGTCGAAGCCGGGGTGGGCCGCATCGTGGTGGACTCCTTCGACGAGTTGGACCGGTTGGACGCCCTCCACGAGGCCACCGGCGCCTGCCCCCGGATCCTGCTGAGGATCACCCCCGGCGTGGAGGCTCACACCCACGAGTACGTGACCACAGGGGTGGATGACACCAAGTTTGGGTTCACCGCTTCCACCGGGCTGGCCGACGCCGCAATCCGCCGGGCCCAACAGGCCGAGTCGGTGACGCTGGCGGGGCTGCACGCTCACATCGGGAGCCAGGTGTTCGACCTGGGATCGTTCCGCAAAGCGGTGGAGGTGATCGTCGGGTTCGCCCGACCCTACGGGCTGCCCGAGCTGTCGCTGGGGGGCGGTTTGGGTGTGGCCTACGTGGAGGGCGAGACGGCCCCCAGCATCTCGGAGTGGGGAGAGGCTATCGGCCAAGCCTGCGCCGCGGCTGGTTTCGACGCCCCGGTCGGGGTGGAGCCGGGCCGGGCGCTGGTCGCTTCGTCGGCCATCACCCTCTACGAGGTGGGCACGATCAAGGACCTGCCCGGCATTCGCACCTACGTGGCGGTGGACGGCGGCATGAGCGACAACCCCCGTCCCGTGCTGTACGGCAGCGGATACGAGACGTTCCTGCCCCGGGCCACCGACCGTGATCGTGACAAGGCGGTGCGGGTGGTCGGAAAGCACTGCGAATCGGGCGACCTTCTGGTGCGGAAGGGTTGGGTGCCCGGCGACATCGAGGTGGGCGACATCCTGGCTACCCCGGTGACCGGGGCCTACGGCCACTCCATGGGGTCGAACTACAACAAGGTTCCCCGCCCTGCCGTGGTGTTTGCTCGCGACGGTGACGCCAGGCTCGTGGTTCGCCGGGAGACCTACGAGGATTTGATTCGCCACGACGTCTGATTGAGCGCCGAGGTGGCTGAGCGCCGGGTTTGATCCTCAGCCCGCTCAGCAGGTTGCCATCTGGATGATGGTGGGTTGGCCGTTTTGGACCAGCCAGCCCCGTCCGGCGATGGTGGGCAGAGCGGTGCGGGTGGGGAGCTGGAGGCTGAACAGGTCGCCGTCCAGTGGGCTGGGCTGGAGCAACACCCCGGTGCGGGAGAAGCGGATCTCCGCCGTCCAGTGGCCGTAGGCGGTGCGCAGCCGGTCGGCCCGCCCGGCGGCCACGATGTGCAGGCCGGAACCGCTTCCGGCGGCCAGCGCTTTCAGACTGCCGTCGGGATCGTCCACCGTTTCAACGTCGTCGATCAGCACCAGCACGGGTCGGTCGGCGGTTTCGGCAGCGTGGAGCAGTTCACCTGGGTTTCGGGCCACGATTTCGACGTCGGAGCCCGCGGCTTGCGGCGATCCCTCGGGAACCAGCGCTACCACCCGACCCCCGGCCCGGGCCGCCACCGAGGCGACAAGGGCCAAGGCGGTGGACCGTCCCGACCGGGCCGGCCCCAGAATCAAGGCATGTTCACCGGGGTAGAGGGTCAACCCGACAGGGGCCAGCGTGCTGTCGCTCAACCCCAACGGAAGGTAGATGGGGGTACGGCACAGCTCGGCGGAGTCCAACGAGGAGGCGTTCACACGTGGGGGAAGGGTCTCCACCGGTGGTGGTCCGCCGGTGGCCGGGTGAGCTCGGGCGATGGTCGCCACCGCGGTGGCCGCCCCTCCGTCGGGTATCGCTACCTGGAACTCGAGCCCCGAGCCGATGGCGAACCCTCGGCCGGGTGGCAGCGTGGAGGGGTCGCCCACTGCGATGCCCCACTGGTGGTACTGCATCGGATCGCCGAGGCGGAACACGAAAGTCTGGGGGGTGGCGGCCTGGATGGCTCGGCTCACCTGCGAAAGCTGGTCGGCGGCGGCCGCCATGTACAGCCCGACGGCCGGACCCTCGGCCCACACACGCTCCAGGCTCGACAGCAAACCGTGGTCGGTTACCGTGTCGAGGCTCTTGACCAAGCCGGTCCAGTTGTCGAACAAGGTGATGACCATCGGCGGCTGGGACTGCCCGGTGTCGTGGGGATGGCGGTGGTGGCTCAAGCGCCGGTCCAACTCCTGTTCCAGGCGGTGAATCAGCCGCCGTAGGCGGTCCTGCTCCCCGGAGCCGATCACCGCGCCGCAGTGGGGCAGCCCTTTCAGGGGTGCGAGCCCCCCGGAACCGTATTCCACGGCGTACAGGTGGAAACCGACCGGCGAGCGCGCACCGGCCAGGGCCACCGCCAACGCCATCAGAGCGGTTGCCGGGCCGCTGCCGGGGATGCCGGTGAACAGGATGTTGCCCTGGTTGGGGTCCCAGGACAGGGGGTACTGGCACTGGCGGTCGGGATTGTCGGCCAGCGCAAACGCCGCCGAAGAACCTGGCTCCGGGCTGTGGGAGGCCAGAGATTCGAGCGGAACGATCTCAGGCAGGGGATCGGGCCAGGGACGGCGGGGTGGCGGGGCTTGGCGGCGACTCCAGGCTACGGCTGTGGCTTCCACCAGGCGGAGCAGGTCGGTGGCGGTGTCGTCGCAGGAAGCGGGTTCCGGTGCGGTTTCCGGCGCTCCGTCGATGGCCGGCACCACCCTCAGCCCTTGATGGTTAGAGGTGGACCCGGTGACGAGGGCGGCTTGGAACCCCACAAGCTCGCCGGGGCCGAGTCGGGCGAACGCCCGGCCCGGTTGGTCGCGGCCGATGGCGGCGGCTTCCGGGCTGTCGAGGATGTCGATTGAATCGGCGGTGTCCAGCATCCGCAGGGCGATGCGCAGGGCGGTGTTGGTTCGGATGTTGGCGTTGACCGCTCCGGCTGGGCGCTGGGTGGCCAGCAATAGGTGCATGCCCAGGCTGCGGCCCCGCTGGGCCACGTTCACCAGAGAATCCATGAACGCGGGTAGCTCCTTGGCCAGCGCTGCGAACTCGTCGATGATGATGACCAACCGGGGCAGCGGTGGCCACGATGGCTCGTCGCCGGATGGTGGGGCCCCGAGTGGGGTCAGTGACCGGTAGTGGGCCAGGTCGCCGGCCCCCCGGTCTCTCAGAATCTGCTCGCGGTGGCGCAGCTCGGCTTCGAGGCACCGCAGGGCCCGCTCGGCCAACCGGTCGTCGAGGTCGGTGACCAGGCCGACCACATGGGGAAGCGAGGAGCAGGCGTCGAAAGCGCTACCTCCCTTGTAGTCGACCAGGACGAAGTTGGCTTGGGTCGGCGAACAGGTTGCGGCCACCGAGGCCACCATGGTGCGCAGAAGCTCGCTCTTGCCCGATCCGGTGGTGCCGCCGACCAGGGCATGGGGACCGTCGGCCACCATGTCGATGGTCAACGGGCCATGGCTGTCGGCTCCGATTACCGCTACCAGGCTGTCGGCGGCTTCGCTCTTGTCCCATCGGACTGTGACGGCCGCAGCCAAACCGTCGGGGCCGTCATCGGGGCCAGGCAGGTTGAGGAGTTCGAAGAGCGACGTGTGGTCGGGGATGCCGGTGTCGGCGCCGGACAGGTCGGGATCCTCGAAGCGGGCCAGACAGCGAGCAGTGGTTCGAGCCAGTTCCACGCTCATCCCAGAGGCCAGCACCGAAGCGATGGTCTCGTTCGACCCTGACGTGGTGAGCTTCACCGTTCCCGACCGGTCGGAGGCTTCGATGACGGTGGTCGCCGCTGCCGGGAGCTCGTCCACATTGGCGGCCAGCACGATGGCCGACACCGGCCCGGCTGCACCCAGCAGCAGGGGGCGCACTGGGGGCTGTCTTCCGGTGACCAAGTTTTCGCCGTCTACCACGGCCAGTAGTTGGGGCCAGGTTCCGCCGTGATGGCGGTGGCGGGCCTCGGTCAGGTCGGCGACCAGTTCGGCGGCTGCGGCCCGACGGGGGGCGATCATCGGCCGGTGCCCTCCGAGGGCTGGGTGCGCGGTGTGGGGGAGCCAGGAGGCCCACGTCCAACCGGGCGCTGTGGTGTCGTCGACGGCCACCAGCACGGCCACATCGGCGGGGCCGTGAAAGGCGGCGACCTGGAGGAGCAACCCTCGGGCGATTGCGGTGGTTGCTTCGCGAGGGCCTACCAAGCCCAGCAGCTCTCCCGGCCCGAGATTCACGGGAATGGGTGCGTTCACCAGGGGGCCGAGCCGGTCGAGCACGTCGGCAACCTCGGGCGCCGGGTTCGAACCGTCCACCGCGAGCTGGGGAGTGAACGGGACCGAATCGTGTCCGACGACCAGCGTCATGAAGTCGTCGTGGCCGGGTTTTCTCTCCCACAGCTTCATGCTGGGCTGGCGAACCCGCCTCACCGCTTCCGCCAGGGGCGGGTAACGGGCACGCCGTCGATGGGTTTCGGCAGCGTGGGCTGCGACGGCAGCCTCCCGGAAATCGGCCAGCGCATCCTGGTTTCGCCGCCGGGAGCGCCGCCGGTCGGAACGGTCCCGGCGACGGTTGTCGATCCAGTTCGCTCCCATCATCAGGGGGCTGAGCAGGGCGAACAATGCCATGTACGGCCGGTAGAGCACCGCGATCAGGATCCCGATCAGCAGCGGTCCTGCCAGAGCGGCCCAACCGAAGGAGATGGAGCGAGAGGCTCGGGCAGGTTCGTGGGCCGGAGCCGGTAGGGGTTGAGGGGGCTCGGGGGGAGCCGGCCGGGGTGGGCGGTTGAATGCGATCTTTCCCGTCGAGGTGTACCCCAACACCGCGGCTTGGCGGTGGGGGCGGTCGTCGGGGGAGAGGGTCGCCTGGATCAAGGTGCTACCCACCCGCAACGGCTTCAATGCTTCCAACGGCTCGGGGTCGCCGCGGTCGAACTGCACCATGACTCTGCCGGCTTTGCTTCCAAGCTCGTGCCCTTTCCCGCTGTCGCTTGCCTGGCCTTGGCCGTTCAGTTCATGGCCATCCAGTTCATGGCCGTTCAGGTTTTGGAAGAGAAAGCGAACGTGGCGGGGTCGCAATCCGGCATCTTGTACCGATAGGTCGGCGTCCGGTGAGCGGCCTACCACCAACCCGTCGTCGCCGAGCCGGTGGCGGTCGCCGGCCCGGAGTCCCCCGATCACCTCCAGGGTCCAACCCGGCTGGTCAGGGCCGGGGCCGGCCCGAACACCGACGCGTGTACCGTCAACGACCCCGGCCTCGTCGAGCCTGCACCCGGCGGCCGCCCATCGGTCCTGTACCCAGAGGCCAGAGGCAGGAGGGGGGATGCCCAGGGCCTCGGCCAACTCGCCCACGCTGGTGACCGTCCCGCCGGTGACGCACACCTCCCGGGTTCCGTCCGGCCCGTCGAAGAGCAGGCGCACTGGGGGGAGGGGAAGCCTCGACGGAGCGGGTCCAGCCGGGGATCAGGGTGGATCGGCCGGCGGGGTTGGTCAGACCGTGTCGAGCGCGGCTATGGTGTTTTGGCGCTCGAGACCGATGGAGGTGGCCAGATCGGTGAGCGCCTCCTGGAGCTGGCCGAGCGAGGGGGACCACTGCTCGTGCCACACCCCCCGGAAGTGCTCGGCCCGCCCACCCGTCCAGGTGGTGCCTTCCAGGGTTGCGGTGAGACGGGTGCGGAGATCCTCCACCTGACCGGCGAAGACGGTGAACTGCTGCTGGAGATGGTCCATCTCCTCGGTGTTCATGGTGAGCATGGACACGGCGATTCCTTTCTCGGGGAAGTTCCCTCCGGCGGGGATCCCCTGGTTGTGGGTAGCTGATTCATCGGGCCGTAGGGCCAGGTCTCTTTACTAGCCGCCCAAAATGGAAATAGCAAGAGATTTATCGAAAATATACTTCCGACAGTGCCAACTCCTCGGCTTCGCGCCGGCGAGCGGCCTCGGCGGCCATCCCGACCCAGAAGGCATCGGCGGCGAGCTCATCGGCTCGGGCCTGCAGGCGGCCGGCGATCTCCTGGATGTCGTAGCGGGCCAGGGCGAGGTGGGAGCGCTGTTGGTGGAGACGGAACCGGCTGGCGTCGGCGGCCATCGACTGCCACACATCGGGAACATGGTGGGCAAACACAGGGTCGAGCACGTCGTCGAGTCCGAGCCAGATGGCGTCGACCTCGGCCCTCACTCCCTCGCAGGCCGCGGCTTGACGCCTCAGCTCCTCGGCCCGGGCGAACAGGTCATCGGACGTCATGGAAAGCAAAATACATCACAATGAAGAAAAATCAACATAACTCGCCTGTTTCGGGGGCCAAATCTTCGGTCAACGGCCAATCGGAGGGGCCGAAATCTTGCCAATCACGGGGAACAGAGCCGGTACGGTGGTGCCGATGAGTGATTCACCTCGGATGCGAATCGGCGTAGGCATACTGGGTTGCGGGAACGTGGGGTCGGCGTTGGTCGGTTTGCTGAGGGAGCAGGGGCGGGTGATCGCCGAATCCACCGGTATCGAGCTGGATGTGGTGCGGGTGGCGGTTCGCAGCGCCTCCCGGGATCGCGATGTGGTCTTGCCCGACGGCGTGTTGACCACCGACGCCGCCGCGGTGGTGGCCGACCCTGAGGTGGATGTGGTGGTGGAGCTGATCGGAGGGGTCGAGCCGGCCCGCGAGCTGGTGATGGCCGCTCTGACGCAGGGCAAACCGGTGGTCACCGGCAACAAGGAGCTGCTGGCCAACTACGGGTCCGAGCTTTACGGCGCGGCCGACTCCGCCGGTGTTGATCTGCTTTTCGAGGCGGCGGTGGCCGGGGGGATCCCCCTGATCCGCTCGCTGCGGGAATCCCTGGCAGCCGAACCAATCCGCCGGGTCATGGGAATCGTCAACGGCACCACCAACTACATCCTGAGCCAGATGACCGAGCAAGGAACCGGCTACCACGATGCGCTGGCCGACGCGCAGTCACTGGGATACGCCGAGAGGGACCCCACCGCCGATGTGGAGGGATTCGACGCCGCGGCCAAAACGGCGATTGCGGCGACGGTGGCGTTCGGGGCCCGGTTGGTGGCCGGCAGCGTGAATCGTGAGGGCATCTCCGGCATCGAGCCCGCCGACATCGACTTCGCCCGAAGACTGGGCTACGTGGTCAAGCTGCTGGCAATCGCCGAGCGAGTGGGCTACGTGGAGGGCAAGCCCGAGCTGGCCGTTCGGGTCCATCCGGCCATGGTGCCGGTGGATCACCCGCTGGCCTCGGTCCGTGATTCGTTCAACGCGGTGTTCATCGAGGGCGACGCCGTGGGGGAGCTGATGCTGTACGGGCGGGGTGCCGGTGGGCGGCCCACGGCCAGCGCGGTGCTGGGCGACCTCATCGACGTCGCCCGAAACCGGTGCCAGGGAACTTGGACTCCCATCGGCAGGTTGGGCGAGGCGGTGATCAGCCCCATCGACGACCTGGAGTCGGAGTACTACATCAACATGGAGGTGCTGGACCGGCCCGGGGTGCTGGCTGCTGTGGCCGGGGTGTTCGGGAACAACGGCGTGAGCATCCGCTCCATGGAGCAGGAGGGCTTGGGCGACCAGGCTCGGCTGGTGTTCATCACCCACACCGCCACCGAGCGCCACGTGCAGGCCACGCTGGGCGACCTAAGGGAGTTGGACACGGTGCGAGGAGCCCCCGCGCTGCTGCGAGTGATCAGCAAGTGAAGGCCGGCCGGTGAAGTACATCAGCACCCGGGGCCGGGCACCGGTCCTGGATTTCGGTGATGTGCTGCTGGCCGGGATGGCGGCTGACGGCGGGCTGTATGTACCCGACCGCTGGCCGGTATTGCCTCCCCTGGCTCGGGTTGCCGGTACCGGGAAACAGGATTATCCGACCCTGGCGGCTGAGGTCATGTGGCCGTTCGTGGACGGGGTCTACAGCCGGGAGCGGTTCGACGAGATGGTCGGGGAGGCCTACCGGGGATTCGACCACCCCGATGTGGCCCCAATGGTCGACCTGGGCGACGGGCTGTGGCTCATGGAGCTGTTTCACGGCCCCACGCTGGCGTTCAAGGACATCGCCCTTCAGCTTGTGGGGCGCCTGTTTGCCGAGGAGCTGGCTCGGCGGGGCGAGCGGACCACCATCGTGGGGGCAACGTCGGGCGACACCGGCTCGGCGGCGATAGAGGCGGTGCGAGACCGGGAGAACATCGAGATCGTGATCCTGCACCCCCACGGGCGGGTCTCCGAGGTGCAACGGCGGCAGATGACCACGGTGGACAGCGCCAACGTTCACAACATCGCCATCGAGGGCACCTTCGACGATTGCCAGGACTTGGTGAAGGCCATGTTCGCCGACGCCGCCTTCCGATCCGACCACCAGCTCTCCGCGGTCAACTCCATCAACTGGGCCCGGGTCATGGCCCAGACCGTGTACTACGTGGCCGCCGCCACCCGGCTCGACTTGTCGATGCCGGTGTCGTTTTCAGTTCCCACCGGCAACTTCGGCAACGTGCTGGCCGGGTATGTCGCCCAGCAGATGGGTTTGGGGGTTGACCGGTTCGTGGTGGCCAGCAACCGCAACGACATCCTGACCCAGTTCTTCACCACCGGGGCCATGGCCATCTCCGATGTTCATCCCACGCTGTCGCCGAGCATGGACATCCAGGTGTCATCCAACCTCGAGAGACTGCTGTTCGACCTTCTGGATCGAGACGGCATCCGCACCGCCGAGACGCTGGAGGGATTTCGGGCCACCGGCGGGATGCAGATCGAGCCCCACATCCTGAGCCAGTTGTCACCCGGTTGGGAGGGGGTGCGGGTGGACGAGGACGAGACCATCGACACCATCTCCCGGCTCCACCGCGACACCGGCATCATCATCGACCCCCACACTGCGGTGGGCTTGGCCGCTGCCCAACGGGCCCGGAGCCGCTCGGGCGGGCCGATGGTGGTGTTGGCCACCGCTCACCCGGCCAAGTTTGCCGACGCGGTGGAAACGGCCATCGGGGTGAGGCCACCCCGGCCCGAATCGTTGGCCGAAATCATCGAGCGCCCGGAGCGGTACCGGTGCCTTCCCAACGACCTCGCCGCGGTTAAGGCATACGTTGGCGACCACACCGGCCCAGGGTCGGACCGATAGCGGGCCGAAGATGAAGTTCTGGAAGAATCGGACGTCGTGAAGTACGTGGTTTGCCGGCTGAGGTCGCAGCGGTCGCAGCGGTCGCAGGGTTGGCGTGGGGGACCGGTGTCGTGAAGTACGTGGTTTGTATTCCCGACGGGTGTTCGGATCTTCCCGTTCCCGAGTTGGGCGGCGCCACCCCGCTGGAAGCAGCCCACACCCCGGTGATCGACTCGCTGGCCGCCCGGGGCACGGTGGGGCTGGCCCAGGTCATCCCTCCCGGAATGCCGCCGGGCAGTGACGTGGGCAACATGTCGATCTTCGGATACGACCCCACCCGCTACCACACCGGTCGGTCGCCGATCGAGGCTGCCGCCCTCGGACTAACCCTCACCTCCGAGCAGGTGGCGTTCCGGTGCAACCTGGTCACGGTGACCGGCGACGGGATCATGGCCGACTTCTCCGGTGGGCACCCCGATTCCGAACGGGCCGCCGAGGCTATAGCCGCGCTGGACGCCGAACTGGGTGGCGAGGTCAGCTTCCACGCCGGCGTCCAGTACCGCCACACCATGATCGCCCCGGCCGATTGGGCCGACGCGGAATGCACCCCTCCCCACGAGATGTCCGACCTGCCCGTGGTTGGCCCCCAAGGGCCCGCCGGACCCAAGCTGGCCGCGCTGGAGACAGCATCCCGGTCGGTGCTGGCCCGGTTCGATCTCAAAGCCACTCAGATCTGGCTGTGGGGCCAGGGCTTCCAGCCGGTGATGCCATCGTTCCAGGAGATGCACGGGGTGGACGCCGGGCTGGTCAGCGCGGTCGATCTGGTGCGGGGAATCGGGGTGCTCACCGAGATGACGGTGACCAACGTGCCCGGAGCCACCGCCTGGTACGACACCGACTACGAGGGGAAACGTGACGCCGCCCTGGACGGGCTGGCCTCCGGTGCCGATCTGTACGTGATCCACGTGGAGGCAAGCGACGAGGCCGGTCACGAGGGCAACGTCGAGGAGAAGGTCCGGTGCCTGGAGAACTGGGACCGGCGAATCCTGGCCGACCTGGTGGAAGGTCTGGACAAGATGGGTCCCTGGCGGCTGCTGTTGCTGCCCGACCACGCCACCCCGCTCACGCTGCGAGGCCATGTGGACGACCCGGTTCCCTACCTTCTGGTTGACTCCGAGACGGATGGACCGGGGGGCACCTACACCGAACGGGGGGTGTCCACAGCCGAGCCGGTGCCCGGCCACCATCTCATGCCCACCCTGCTGAACAACGACCACACTGTCGGGGCCGCAACCCGGTAGCGACCGCCTCCGGAGCTTCACCGAAGCCTTGTGTTTGCCAGGGAGCGGGTATTGCGGTAACGTGGCCGGCGTTGGGGTTGCGGAACTGCCCGCGACTCCTTGGGAAGCCTTCTGACCGCTCGGTCGAGTTCGACATTTCATTTGTCGGTGTCCCTGTGGCGAACGGCTGCTCGAACCAGTCGCCCGCATTCGCGAGCGACGTGCCGCAAGACAACTGTTGAGGCACTTTCAAGGGAGAATCGTGAGCGTAGAGACCACTGAGCTCTCTCGGTCCAAACTTCAGCGCAAAGACCGGGCGCAGCTCCAGATCATCGCAAAGGCCATGGGCGGTCGCCCTGGCCCCAAAGACCGCAAGGCCGACATCGTGGACATGATCCTCGACTTGGCCGGCATCAGCGAAGGCGGCGACGGCCAGGCCGGGTCCACCGGCAACGGGGCTGGTCCCGCCCAGCTACCCGGCACCGCCGAGGTAGCAGACGCTGTGGACGGCACCGATGAGGCGGCGGAGGAGACCAAGACCGAGCCGGCCTCGGACGGCACCCAGCCTGATGGGGCCGACGATGGCCCGAGCGCCCGGACCAATTCCGGCCGGGATCGCAGTGGAACAAGTCGCGATGGGGACGGCGCAGGCCGGGACCGTGACAGCGCCGGTCGGGATCGCGGTGGCTCCAACCAAGATCGGGGTGGCAGCAGCAGTCGAGATCGCGACAGCGCCGGTCGGGATCGCGGTGGCTCCAACCAGGATCGGGAGAGTTCAGGTCGAGATCGTGACGGTGGCGGCCAGGATCGGGACCGTTCCCGCCATCAGGACGACCAGCCCGAGATAGGGAACCGCCGACGCAGGCGCAGGGGGCGCAACGACCGGGACCGGCCTGAGGAGCCCTGGGCCGGCGATCCCATCGCCATCTCCGGCCATCTCGACCTGCGAGACGACGGCTACGGCTTCCTGCGGATCAAGGGGTTCCATCCCAGCAAGGAGGACGCCTACGTTTCGGTGAAACAGGTCCGCCAGTTCGGGCTCCGCAAGGGCGACCACATCACCGGCGGCTGCCGCCCGGCCACCCGCAACGAGAAGAACCCGGCGATCCTGCACATCGACACCGTCAACGGGATGCCGCCGGAGTCGGCCAAGCAGCGGCCCAAGTTCGAGGACCTCACCCCCCTGTTCCCCGACGAGAAGCTGCGCCTGGAACGCGCCGACGACCCGACCAACATGACGT
This sequence comes from Acidimicrobiales bacterium, assembly GCA_965200775.1. GTDB lineage: Bacteria > Actinomycetota > Acidimicrobiia > Acidimicrobiales > Bin134 > Poriferisocius. The sequence goes on from OZ241383.1 coordinate 434,795, forward strand.
GCCGGATCATTGACCTCCTGTCGCCCATCGGCAAGGGCCAGCGCGGCCTGATCGTGTCGCCCCCCAAGGCGGGCAAGACCATGATCATGAAGGAGATCGCCCGGTCCATCGAACTCAACAACCCCGAGGTGCAACTGTTGGTGCTGCTGGTGGATGAGCGGCCCGAGGAAGTCACCGACATGCGGCGCTGGCTGAAGCGGGGCGAGGTGGCAGCCTCCACCTTCGACCGCCCGGCCGACGAGCACACCCATGTGGCCGAGATGACCATCGAACGAGCCAAGCGCATGGTGGAGCGAGGCGAGGACGTGGTCATCATGCTTGACGGCATCACCCGCCTTTCGAGGGCATACAACCTGGCCGCTCCAGCCACCGGGCGCATCATGTCCGGCGGTATCGACACCGGTGCCCTGTACCCGCCCAAGAAGTTCTTCGGAGCGGCCCGCAACGTGGAGGAGGGCGGTTCCCTCACCATCCTGGCCACCGCCCTGGTGGAAACCGGGTCCCGCATGGACGAGGTCATCTTCGAGGAGTTCAAGGGCACCGGCAACATGGAGTTGCGCCTCGACCGCCACATCGCCGAGCGCCGCATATACCCGGCCATCAACGTCGATGCATCCTCAACCCGCCACGAGGAGCTTCTGTTCGAGCGCCGCCAGCTCCAGCAGGTTTGGAAGCTGCGCCGGGTGCTCAACGGCATCTCCAGCGACGGCAACGCCGGCGGGGCCGCAGGGCTGGAGCTGCTTATCGACCGCCTGCGAACCTTCCCCCACAACAACGCTTTCCTGGAGGAAGTGGCGAAAGGCCCCGCTGGGGTGTGAGGCTAGAAGGAGCATGAAGCCCGAAATCCATCCCGAATACCGACTCGTGGTGTTCCAGGACACCTCGGCCGGTACGTCCATCCTCACCCGGTCCACCATCTCCACCACCGAAACTGTGGTGTGGGAGGACGGCAACGAGTACCCCCTGGCCAAGGTGGGAATCTCCAGCGCCAGCCACCCGTTCTTCACCGGCCAGATGACCATCGTGGACACCGCAGGCCGGGTCGAGCGCTTCGAGCGTCGCTACGGCCAGCGCAAGCGTTCCCCCCGCCAGTCCTGAGCCCCCTCCGGGTCGGTTTTTGAGGCCGATCCCGCTTGGGCATGGCATTAGTTTGAGCCCATGGATGGGTATCCCGCTTACGAGGAGATCGAGGCGGAGTTCGTAGAGCTGGAGGGCCGCTTGGCCGACCCCGAGCTGCTCGGCGACCAGGACGCCTACGCCGCTGTGGCTCGCCGCTACAAGGAGCTGGAGACCAAGGCGACGCGCATCCGGGAGCTGCGAGGCCACCAGGAGGACATCGCCGCCGCCACCGAGATGCTGGCCGACGCCGATGACGGCGAGCAGAGCCTTCTGGAAGCGGAGATAAAGGCGTCATCCGAGGCCGTTGCCGGGTTGGAGGCCGAGCTGGCCGAGCTGATGGTTCCGAGCGACCCCAACGACGGCAAGAACGTGATCGTGGAGATCAAGGGCGCCGAGGGAGGGGAGGAGGCCAACCTTTTCGCTCGCGACCTGTTTGGTATGTACCAGGCCTTTGCTGTGGCAAACCGGTGGAAGCTGGAGATGATGAGCGCCCAGAGTTCCGACATGGGGGGGTACACCGATGTGGTGTTTATGCTGCGAGGCGAAGACGTCTGGCGCAGGATGAAGTACGAGGGCGGTCCTCATCGGGTTCAGCGGGTGCCGGTGACCGAGTCGCAGGGACGGGTCCACACCTCGTCGGCCACGGTGTCGGTGCTACCCGAAGCCGAAGAGGTGGAGGTCCAAATCGAGGAGAAGGACCTACAGGTCGACGTGTACCGGTCGTCGGGTCCGGGCGGCCAGTCGGTGAACACCACAGACTCCGCCGTTCGTATCACCCACAAACCCACTGGGCTGGTGGTGTCGATGCAGGACGAGAAGAGCCAGCTCCAGAACCGCAACAAGGCGATGGCCGTTCTGCGGGCCAGGCTGCTTCAGGCCGAGCAGCAGCGGCGCCAGGACGAACTCTCCGAGCAGCGCCGGGGCCAGGTGGGCGGCGGCGGCCGGTCGGAGAAGATCCGCACCTACAACTTCAAGGAGAACCGGGTCTCCGATCACCGCATCGGTTTGACCCTGTACAAGCTGGATCGGATCCTGGCCGGGGCGCTGGATGAGGTGGTGGACGCTCTGGCCGACGCCGAACGACGAGACCACTTGGAACTGGTGTGAGCTCGACTGCCTTCAGCCCCACGGCAATCGACCCGGCGGCAATTGACCAGGTGGCGAACGATCCGGCTGTGAACGGTCCGGCGGCGAACATCATCACCTGGGGCGATCTGGCCACCGACGCCACTCGCCGCCTCGAGGTAGCCGGCGTGCCGGGAGCGGAGGTGGAGGCCCGCCGGATGGTGGAAGAAGCCTCGGGTTACGAGCGCGGCGAGTACTACGTGGGCCTCACCCAGGCGGCCACCGAACGTCAGGTGGCCTACCTGGATTCGATGCTGGCCCGCCGTGTGGTGGGAGAGCCCTTGCAGTACGTGCTGGGCCGCTGGGGTTTCCGGGGCCTGGATCTGATGGTGAACCGTTCGGTGCTCATCCCCCGGCCCGAAACCGAGGTGCTGGCCGGGTTGGCCATAGACGAGCTGGCCCACCGGGACGCCCCTGGTGGCGTGGCGGTTGATCTTGGCACCGGCAGCGGGGCGGTGGGTTTGGCGGTGGCGGCCGAGTGCGAGGCGGCCCAGGTGGTGCTGACCGACGTCTCGGCGCCCGCCCTTGACGTGGCCCGGGCCAACCTGGCCGGTTTGGGTCGGGCCGCTGTGAGGGTGTCGGTGTTTCAGGGGTCGTGGTATGAGGCCCTGCCCGAGAATCTGGCCGGGACGTTGGACGTGATCGTGAGCAACCCGCCGTATGTGGGCGACGACGAGCCGCTGCCCCCGGTGGTGGCCGACTGGGAACCGGTGTCGGCCCTGCGGGGAGGCCCCGACGGGCTGGACGGCGCCCGCCGGATCCTGGTCGGGGCTGCCCGCTGGCTGAGCCCTGGGGGTTTGGTGTTGCTGGAGTTGGCCCCCTCGCAGATGGAAGCGGCCGCCGACTTCGCCCGGCAGAGCGGGCTGGAGGTTGAGGGTGTGACCCTCGACCTAGCCGGTCGGGACCGGGTCCTGCGGTGCCGGCTCGGCTAGGCCCCGGTGACGCCGCCCGTTGGGTGGAGGCGGCCGCCGACGAGCTGAGGGCCAACCGGGCGGTGATCATCCCCACCGACACCGTGTACGGCTTGGCCGCTTTGCCCGAGAACACCGAACTGCTGTTCGAGCTCAAGCACCGGCCCAAGGAGAAGGCTGTGGCCGTGCTGGTGGCTCGCCCCACCGACGCCGCCAAGCTGTTCCAGCCCTTGCCGATGGCCCTGCGGCTCATGGAGCGGTTCTGGCCCGGCGCGCTCACCATCGTGCAACAAGGTCACGGCGTCCGGTGCCCCGACCATCCACTGGTGCAGGCGCTGGCCACCGCGGTAGGACCGATCGCCACCACCAGCGCCAACCTGAGCGGCAGGCCCACCCCCGACACCGCGGTGGCCGCTGCGGCGGCGTTCCCTACCGTCAACCTGGTGATCGACGGGGGCCGGCTCCATGCTCCGCCCTCCACGGTGGTGGAGGTGACCGAATCGGGCCTCAAAGTCCTCCGGGAAGGGGCTATCGCCCAAAGTTCCCTCGAAGCTGTCGCTCACGAAAGATAGGTTTACGGACGATGACGCGAATCGCCGCCGGTGCCGACCACGCCGGGGTCCAGCTCAAGGACGCCCTGGTGGAGCACCTGCAGACCATGGGCCACGAGGTGATCGACTGCGGTACCCACGGCACCGACCGGGTGGACTACCCTGACTACGGGGAATCGGTGGCCCGGAAGGTGGCTGAGGGCCACGCTGACCTGGGTCTTTGCGTGTGCGGAACCGGGATCGGCATCGCCATGGCAGCCAACAAGGTGCCGGGCATCAGAGCGGCCACGGTCCACGACGTCACGTCGGCCCGGCTGACCCGCGCCCACAACGACGCCAACGTTATCTGCCTGGGCGAGCGGCTGATCGGCCCCGAACTGGCCCGGGAAGCGTTGGACGCCTTCCTGGAGGCGTCTTTCGAGGAGGGTCGCCATGTGGGCCGAGTGGCCAAGATTGACGCGTTGTTGCCCGAAAGAGCCGAAAGAGCCGAAAGCGAAGGTGGGAAATGACCACAGAGACGACTACGGAGACAACTGCAGGGGCTGACGCCACCAACATGTGGCCCGACAGCAGTACCGACCCGGTATTCGAGATGATCGGTCGCGAGGTGGAGCGCCAGAACACCACGTTGCAACTGATCGCCTCGGAGAACTTCGCTTCGCCGGCGGTGCTGGCCGCCAACGGGTCGGTTCTCACCAACAAATACAGCGAGGGGTATCCCGGTCGGCGCTACTACGGGGGCAACGCGGTCATCGACGAGGTGGAGTCGGTGGCCCGAGAGCGGGTGGTGGCTCTTTTCGGTGCCGACCACGCCAACGTGCAACCCCACTCGGGGGCGAACGCCAACCTGGCCGCCTACCTGGCGGTGCTGGAAGCGGGCGACACAGTGCTGGGGATGAGCCTGGACCACGGTGGCCACCTCACCCACGGTTCACCGGTGAACATCTCCGGCCGCACCTACAACTTCGTGGCCTACGGAGTGACCGCCAGCGACGAGCGCATCGACTACGACCAGGTGCGGGACCTGGCCCTCGAGCACCGGCCGTCGCTCATCGTGGCCGGTGCCACCGCCTACCCCCGCATCATCGACCCCGAGCCGTTCCGGGCCATCGCCGACGAGGTGGGAGCCCTGTTCATGTTCGACGCCGCTCACATCGCCGGCCTGATCGCCGGGGGTGTCCACCCCAACCCGGTCCCGTACTCCGACATCGTCACCTTCACCACCCACAAGACGCTGCGCGGCCCACGGGGCGGTGCGGTGCTTTGTACAGAGGCGCTGGCCCCGGCCATCGACAAGGCGCTGTTCCCCGGCCTGCAAGGTGGCCCCCTCGAGCACGTGATCGCGGCCAAGGCGGTGGCCTTCGCCGAGGCCTCAACCCCGGAGTTCGCCGACTACGCGGCCCGAATCGTCGCCAACAGCTCGGTTCTGGTCAAGGCCCTGGCCCAGGAGGGCTTCAGGATGGTGTCGGGAGGCAGCGACAACCACCTGCTCCTGGTGGACCTGCGGACGTTCGACGCCGACCTCACCGGCCGAATCGCTCAGGACGTGCTCGACCGGGCCGGAATCACGCTCAACAAGAACACCGTGCCCGACGATCCCCGCTCCCCGTTCGTGGCCAGCGGGGTGCGAATCGGTACCCCGGCCACCACCACTCAGGGAATGGGTGCCGATGAGATGAACCAGATCGCAGAGATGATCGGGCAAACCTTGCGCGACCCTGAAGACGAGGCGGTGGTGGCGGAGGTCCGGGCCGACGTCGCCGACCTGTGCAGCCGGTTCACCCCCTACTCACCGGTCGGATAAGTCCAGGGCACAACCCGCCGCTCCGATGTCGCCTGGAATCGGTAGCTACCTGACCGTTTTCGCGGTGGCGGTGGGGGTCACGCTGGTGGCCACCCCGGTTGTGCGGCGCATCAGCGAGCGGATCGGCCTCATGGCCGAGCCCGACCCCCGACGGATCCACGAACGGTCCACCGCCATGCTGGGTGGGGTGGCCATGTTCATCGGCTTTCTGGCCGCCATGGGCGCAGCCTGGTTGCAGAGCGATTTCGACGTGGTGTTCGCCACCTCGTCGGAGCCGGTGGGCATCGTCATAGCCGGGCTGGTCATGTTCGGGTTCGGGACCTACGACGATGTCCGGGAGATGTCGGCACCGGCCAAGGTGGCCTCTATGGTGTTGGCTGGCAGCATCCTGGCGTTCGCCGGGGTGACCGTGTTGAACCTGAGGCTGCCGGTTCTGGATGTGCTCATCCTGTCACAGGACCTGGCCTTTCTGGTAACGGTGCTTTGGCTGGTGGCCATCGTCAACGCCATCAACCTGATCGACGGCCTGGACGGCCTAGCCGCCGGCATCGTGGCAATTGCTGGGCTCACGTTCTTCGTGTACTCGGTAAAGCTGACCGACGTCGAGGTGCTGCTCCCCAGCAACATCGGCCCGCTTGTGGCCATCATCGCCAGCGGGGTGGCGGTGGGCTTCCTGCCCCAGAACTTCCACCGGGCCCGCATCTTCATGGGCGACGGCGGGGCGCTGTTTCTGGGCACCCTATTGGCGGCCTCCACCGTGTCGGTGGGGGGGCGCAGCAGCGAGCCGTTCGCCGGACAGACCTACTTCCTGTTCGCCCCCATGCTCATCCCCCTGATCATCCTCGCCGTCCCGGTCGTGGATGTGCTGTGGGCCGTATTGCGGCGGACCCGGGCCCGCACCAGCATCACCACCCCGGACAAGGAGCACCTGCACCATCGCCTGATGAACCTGGGCCACGGCCACCGGCGCAGCGTGCTCATCCTCTGGCTGTTCACCGCGCTGATGTCGGGACTGGTGCTGTATCCCACCTACACCGGGGAGGGTGAGGCGATCATGGTGCCGGCGCTGGCGGTATTGGTGCTGATGCTCTACACGGTGTTCCACCCGGTGATTCGCCGTCGGGCCATGTAGCCGAGCGAAATCTCGCGGTGATGATTTGGCCCCGGGGGTTTGATCGCGAGACGATTTCGGGCAAGGCCAAGCCATCCTCCAGAGGGACCCTTTTGTGCCAACTGCAATGACGCAGAACCACCATCCGAACCGCCATCAGAGCGCCGGCGATGCCCTGTCCATCGCCTTTGAGCTTGTGGCCACCCCCGCTGTGTTCGCCTTCTTCGGCTGGCTCATCGACCGGGCGTTGGGTACGGCCCCGGCTTTCACTCTGGCTCTGGGACTGTTGACCGCCACGTACACCGGTTGGAAGGCCATGAGAACCTACAGCGAGCGGATGGATGCCTTCGACCGTGAGTTGCCCAGCCGCCGGGCCGAGCGAGAGTCGGGAAGTGCCGATGGCTGAGCCCATCACCGCGGAGCAGGCGGCCGGCGGCGACACCCCCGAACGGGAGATCGCCCAGGACATCATCCGCCGAGGCCTGATCGGCGGTCCGGTGCTGGTCGGGGTGTGTGCCGGGGTTTGGGGTTTCGACGGCCTGTGGTCGAGCGCCTATTCCCTGGGACTGATTCTGGCCAACTTCTGGCTGGCCGCCGCGCTGATCACCTGGTCGGTGCGGATTTCCCCCAACATCCTGCTGGCCAGCGTGCTGGGCGGCTACTTCGTGCGCCTGGGTCTGCTCACGGGGGCTTACTTCCTGGTGCGAAATACCGGGTGGTTTGAAGTGCTGCCGTTTGTCATCACGCTGGTCGCAGCCCATATTGTTCTGCTCGTTTGGGAGACCCGGTACGTCTCCATGTCCCTCGCTTATCCCGGCTTGAAGCCACAAGGAGCCCGTTCGTGAACGTATTCGCCTTGGAGTTCCCCCCGGTCTCGCACCTGTTCACTTGGCCCGACATCCTGTTCAACGACACGTTGGTGGCCCTGAACAAGACTGGGATGATCTACCTGGCTGCGCTCGTGCTGACCGCTGGGCTGTTCTGGATCGCCGGGAGGAGCGGCTCGCTGGTTCCCACCGGGACGCAGACCGTGGTCGAGTCGGGGATCGAGTTCGTCGAGAACAGCATCATCATGCAGACCATCGGCCCCGACGGCCGCCGATTCCTGCCCTTTCTGACCACGCTGTTCTTCTTCATCTTCTTCAGCAACATCTTCGAGGTAGTCCCGTTCATCCAGTTCCCGGCCAACTCCCGTATGGCCGTTCCCCTCGCTCTGGCCCTGGTCGTATGGGCCATCTACCACGTGGTGGGGATCAAGGCCCAGGGCTTCGGGGCCTACTTCAAGGGTGCGCTGTTCCCACCGGGGGTACCCACGTTCCTCTACATCCTGGTGGCCCCCATCGAGCTGCTTCAGATCATCCTGATCCGCCCTCTGTCGCTGGCCATCCGGCTCTGGGCCAACATGGTGGCCGGCCACCTGCTGCTGGTTACCTTCGCCGTGCTGTCGGCTGCCCTGTGGGGCTTCTTCTACGTACCCGCCGTGCTGCCGTTCGCTGCTCTTGTCCTGCTCACCGCGTTCGAGATCTTCGTCTCCGCTTTGCAGGCGTTCATCTTCACAATTCTCACCGCCGTGTACATCGGCGGATCACTACACCCCGAGCACTAGGAGAAACACCTTGCTTTCCATCCTTGCCCAGGCGGCTACCGAAGCCGGCGAATTCCTTGAGGGTCTCAAGGCCATAGGAGCCGGTCTCGGCTACGGGTTGGCCGCCATTGGCCCTGGCATCGGCATCGGCACCGTGGTGGGTAACGCCATCACGGCCATGGCTCGCCAGCCCGAGTCGGCCGGTGTGGCCCGAACAACCATGTTCTTGGGCATCGCCTTCACCGAGGCGTTGGCCCTCATCGGTTTCGTCGTCTTCATACTCCTTCTGCCATGATCCGGCGGCTGGGAGCCGTGGCCGCCGTGGTGGTGGCCGCGGTCGTGCTAGGCGCGTCGGCGGCCCACGCCGCGGGCGAGACGGTGGGCTCCTGCGTCTTCGATGAGCTGGACTCCGCCCAGTTCGACGGCATCGAGGGCGAAGGCCTCACCGCGGTCAAGAACCTGAAGACGCAGTACAAGGACGGCGACAAGCACGCCAAGGAGCTGAAGGAGGCCTGGGAGAAGGACCTCGAAGGCTGCCTGGAAGCCCCCAACCCGATCATCCCGGAGGTAACCGAGATCATCTGGGGCGGTGCGGCGTTCGTGGTGTTGCTGGCCCTCATGCGCTGGAAGCTGTTCCCCGTGGTGAAGAACCTTATGGACCAGCGGGCCGAGCGGATTCAGGGTGCCATCGACGACGCCGACCGGGAGCGGAACGAAGCCGCCGAGGTGCGAGCCCGCTACGAAGCGGAGCTGGCAGACGCCAAAGCCGAGGCCGCCCGGATCGTGGACGAGGCCCGGGAGCAGGCCGGCACGGTTCGTGCCGATCTCCAGGCTCGGGCCGAGGCCGACATCGCCGAAATGCGGGAGCGGGCCGCGGCCGACGCCGAGGCCTCAAAGCGCCAGGCCATCGCCGACTTGCAGTCGGAGGTTTCCGACATCGCCCTCGGTGCCGCCGAGGCGGTGCTGGGCCGCAGCCTGGAGGATCCGCAGATGCAGCGGCAACTTGTTGACGACTACATCGCCCGAGTGGGCGCCGACCAGGGCTAAGGCGATGAGCGAGCGATCGGCCGGCTACGCCGACGCGGTGGCCTCTGTGGCCCGGGCCGAGGGCAACCTGGACCAAGTGTCCGACGAGTTGTTCCGGGTGGCCCGAGCTGTGGAGGGTTCCGACGAGCTGCGGATGACGCTGTCCGATCGGCAGATCCCCGCCGCCCGCCGCCAGCAGATCGTCGAGGACCTACTCGGCGAGCACGCGTCGGAAACCACCACAGCCATGGTGTCGATGATCGTGGCCGCCGGACGGTCGTCCGATCTGAGCACCATCGCTCGGGAAGCGGTGGAGCTGAACGCTCGCGACCGGGGCCGCTCTGTGGCCGAGGTCCGAGCCGCGGTGGCGCTGACCGAGGACCAGACCCAGCGGTTGGCCGCCGCGCTGAGCGCAGCAACCGGCCACCAGGTGGAGGTCAAGGTGATCGTTGATCCCAGCGTGATGGGCGGGGTGGTTACCACCATCGGCGACGAGATCATCGACGGGTCGATTCGCAACCGCCTGAACCAGTTGCGGGACACCTTCTAGTCCCGTGAATGCCGGCCACGGAAACGTTTCTTACTGAGGAGAGCAATGGCAGAGCTGACCATCGAGACCGGCGCGATAGCCGACGCCATCCGTCGCAACCTGGAGGGATTCCAGCCAACAGTGGAGCTGGCCCAGGTGGGGCGGATCACCGAGGTGGGCGACGGCATCGCCCGCATCTCCGGGCTGCCCGGCGCGGCGGTGAACGAGATGCTGGAGTTCGAAAACGGCACCATCGGGCTGGCCCTGAACCTCGACGAGGGTTCCATCGGCGCGGTGGTGCTCGGCGAGGTTGACGAGATCGAGGAGGGCCAGGCGGTTCGTTCGACCGGCGACATCCTGTCGGTGCCTGTGGGCGACGCCCTCTTGGGTCGGGTGGTCAACGCCCTGGGCGAGCCGGTGGACGGCAAGGGTCCCATCGCCGGGGCCGAGAGCCGCCGCATGGAGGTGCAGGCTCCGGGCATCATCGGCCGCAAGCCGGTACACGAGCCCATCCAGACCGGTATCAAGGCCATCGACTCGTTGATCCCCATCGGCCGAGGCCAGCGGGAGCTGATCATCGGCGACCGCAAGACCGGCAAGACCACCGTTGCGCTGGACACCATCTTGAACCAGAAGGGCCAAGGGGTGAAGTGCGTGTACGTGGCCATCGGCCAGAAGGCATCCACCGTGGCTCAGGCCGTGGCCACCCTGGCCGAGCGAGGGGCCATGGACTACACCGTGGTGGTGGTGGCTCCGGCGTCGGACCCCGCGCCGTTCAAGTACCTGGCCCCCTATGCCGGGTGCGCCATGGGCCAGCACTGGATGGACAACGGCGGCCACGCCCTCGCCGTGTACGACGACCTTTCGAAGCAGGCCGAAGCCTACCGCCAGATGGCGCTGCTGCTGCGCCGCCCGCCCGGCCGTGAGGCCTACCCCGGCGACGTGTTCTACCTGCACAGCCGGCTGTTGGAGCGGGCCGCCAAGCTGAGCGACGAGCGGGGCGCGGGTTCGCTAACCGCCTTGCCCATCATCGAGACCAAAGCTGGCGACGTGTCGGCCTACATCCCCACCAACGTGATCTCCATCACCGACGGGCAGATCTTCCTGCAGGACGACCTGTTCAAGTCGGGGGTGCGGCCTGCGGTGGACGTGGGCATCTCGGTGTCCAGGGTGGGTTCGGCGGCCCAGATCAAGGCCATGAAGACGGCGGTGGGAACGCTCAAGGCCGACCTCCAGCAGTTCCGGGAGCTGGAGGCCTTTGCCGCCTTCGGCTCCGACCTCGACGCTGTGTCGCAGGCCCAGCTCGACCGGGGCTATCGCCTGACCGAGCTGCTCAAGCAGGGAATCCAGTCGCCAATGCCGGTGCAGGAACAGGTGGTGTCGCTGTACGCAGGCACCCGGGGTTACCTCGACTCCATTCCGGTGGAGGACGTGGCCCGCTTCGAGTCGGAACTCCTGGAATGGGTGCGTACCCGCCACGCCGGCCTTCTGTCCGGGGTGGTCGACAGCGGCGCCGTGGACGAGGACGGCCTGGAAGCGGCAGTGGCCGCCTTCGCCGACCAGTTCGAGACGTCGGCAGCCCCCGACGGCGACGAACCCGAAGCCGAGGCCCAGGCTGCAGCCGCGGCCGGGGTGGTGGACGCCGACAACACCCTGCCGGAAACCGACATCGACCGTACCGAGGACGACTGACCCGTGCCGGGTGGTGAGGAACGGACGCTTCGCCGGCGTATCTCGTCGGTGCAGTCCACCAAGAAGATCACCCGTGCCATGGAGCTCATCGCCGCCACTCGGGTGGTGAAGGCCCAGCAGCGGGCCCACGCCGCTCGGCCCTACTCCACCAAACTCACCAGCGTGATCGAGGACGTGGCCGCGGGCGGGGCCGAGGCGTCGCACCCCCTGCTGGAGCGCCGGGAGACGGTACGCCGGGTTGGGTTCGTGGTCATCACCTCCGACCGGGGGTTGGCCGGCCCCTACAACAGCTCGGTAATCAAGGCGGCCGAGCGAGAGCTGATGGACGCGCAGACCAAGGGCAGGGACTACTCGCTCATCCTCATCGGCAAGAAGGCCCAGGACTACTTCCGGTTCCGCAACTACCGAATCGACGAGGCCTTTACCGGCATGAGCGACACCCCCACCTACGATGACGCCCGCCAAGTGGCCGAGATCGTGGCCGACCGCTTCGAGTCCGAAGCCATCGACGAGGTGATCCTGACCTACATGGAGTTCATCACCATCGGTACCCAGAGAGTGGCGGTGCGGCGCTTTCTGCCCCTGGAGAGCATCGACGTGATCGCCGCCTCCGGTTCGGGGGAGCTGCGGGCAGCCTTCGAGTTCGAGCCTTCCCCCGAGGGCGTGCTCGAATCCCTGCTGCCTCGCTACATCGAGTCGCGGCTGTTCTCGGCGCTTTTGGACGCGGCAGCTTCCGAGCACGCCAACCGCCAGCGGGCCATGAAAGCGGCCACCGACAACGCCGAGGAATTGATCACCAAGCTCACACGGGCCATGAACCGGGCCCGCCAGGACGCCATCACCACCGAGATCATGGAGATCGTGGGCGGCGCAGAAGCACTGACGGACGAGGACGACGGCGAAATCGCCGACCTCCTTGCCACCACCGCCAACCAGTAGAACGCCAACCAGTAGGAGTAGAAGAACTGATGTCGGAGAACCTCAAAGACGGTCGGGTGGTCGCTATCGCCGGTCCGGTCATCGACGCCGAGTTCCCCCCGGACGCTCTGCCGGAGATCAACACCGCCCTCGAGTTCGACGTGAATGTGGACGGGGAGATCACCACGGTCAAGGCCGAGGTGGCCCAGCAGATCGGCGACGCCCGGGTGCGCGCCATCGCGCTGAAGCCCACCGACGGCCTGACCCGGGGCACGGTGGTGCGCAACACCGGCAAGGGCATGACCGTGCCGGTGGGTGACGTGACCCTGGGCCACGTGTGGAACGTGGTGGGGGATTGCCTGGACACCGACCGCAGCACCTTGGATGTGGGCGAGGAGTGGGAGATTCACCGCCCCGCCCCGTCGTTCGACTCACTGGAACCTTCCACCCGCATGTTCGAGACCGGCATCAAGGTCATCGACCTGCTCACCCCGTACAAGGAAGGCGGCAAGATCGGCCTGTTCGGCGGCGCCGGTGTGGGCAAGACCGTGCTCATCACCGAGATGATCAACCGGGTGGCCACCCAGCACGGCGGCGTTTCTGTGTTCGCCGGCGTGGGGGAGCGCACCCGTGAGGGTACCGACCTTTTCCTGGAGATGGAGGAATCGGGGGTTCTCGACAAGGCCGCCCTGGTGTTCGGCCAAATGGACGAACCGCCCGGCGTGCGGTTGCGAGTGGGCCTGGCAGGCGTGACCATGGCCGAGTACTTCCGGGACGTGCAGAACCAGGACGTGCTGCTGTTCATCGACAACATCTTCCGGTTCGTGCAGGCCGGCTCGGAGGTGTCCACCCTGTTGGGCCGGATGCCCTCGGCGGTGGGCTACCAGCCGACGCTGGCCGACGAGATGGGCGAGCTCCAGGAGCGCATCACCTCCACCCGGGGCCGTTCGATCACGTCGCTGCAAGCGGTGTACGTGCCCGCCGACGACTACACCGACCCGGCGCCGTTCACCTCGTTCACCCACTTCGACGGCACCACCGAGCTGAGCCGGGACATCGCCGCGCTGGGTATCTACCCGGCGGTGGACCCGCTGGCCTCCACCTCCACCATCTTGACGCCCGAGGTGGTGGGCGACCGCCACTACGGCGTGGCCCGCCGTGTACAGGAGATCCTCCAGCGTTACAAGGAGCTGCAGGACATCATCGCCATCCTGGGCCTCGACGAGCTTTCCGAGGAGGACAAGGTGATCGTGTCCCGTGCCCGCAAGGTGCAGCGGTTCCTGTCGCAGCCCATGTACGTGGCCGAGGTGTTCACCGGCATGAGCGGGATCTTCACCTCGGTTGGCGAGACGGTGGACTCGTTCGAGGCGCTGGTCAACGGCGAGCTGGACGACCTGCCCGAGCAGGCATTCTTCATGGTCGGCGGGGCCGAAGACGCCCAGCGCAAGGCCGCCGAACTCGAGGCCGAGGCTGCATAGAAGTGCTGCTGAGCGTTCACCGACAGCCGGACATGAACCGGAGGGACGGCTAGTGCCTCTCAGCGTGGAGCTGGTCTCTCCCGAGGAGGTCGTGTACACCGGCGAGGCCGAAATGGTGGTGGCCCGCACCACCGACGGCGAGATCGCCTTCCAGCCAGGCCACGTGCCGTTCCTGGGAGTGCTGGTGGCCGGCGACGTGCGGGTTTACACCACCGAAGGCACCAAGACCACCATCAACGTGGAGCGGGGCTTCGTGGAGGTGTCCCACGACATGGTTGCCCTGCTGAGCGACTCCGCCGTCGTCGACTGACCCAGCCCGCCAAGGCGCTTATCGAAGAGCCCTCTAGGTCGCCCCCGGCTCGAGGGCTGTTGCCTGCTACGACTCGTTCACCCACCTTGTAGTTGCGGCGATTATCTCCGGGTCACGGTTCCTGGGATCGTGGCCTTGGTTCTCGAGCCAGTGGGTGGTGACCGGAGCGGGGATGGCCGGCAGGTGGGCGGCGAATTCGGCGGGCGTGCCAAACCGGTCGCGGTCACCGGAGATGAACAGGCAGGGGACGTTTATCGCCCCGAAGTGAGCCACTCGCAGGTTCTCGGGTTTCGCAGGCGGGTGAAGCGGGTAGCTCAACAGCAACAGGCCGGCCGCGGGAAGGCCCTCGGCGACCGCCATCGAACAGATGCGCCCTCCCATCGAGCGACCGCCCAGGATCAGGCTCTCGGCGGCCACCCCCCACCGGTCGGCGATCCGGGGCACGGTCTCGTTGAGGAACGCCACCAGTTTGGGCGCCCGGTCCGGGAACCTTCGCCCTTCGTCGCGATACGGGAAGTTGATCCTCTCCACCGGGCAGGGGGCCAGACCGTCGGCCAAGGCCACCAGCGTGTGGTGATCCCGGTCACCGCCCGCTCCGTGGGTGAGCACCACTCCGCCTACGTCCATGCCAGACGGTACCGTGATGGTGTGAGCGCATCAGACTCGCGGGGCAGGGCACCATTGGGGCTCTGGGCGGGCCGGTCTCAGGGCAGGTCGTGGAACCGGGCCCTGGTCACCGGAGCATCAACGGGCATCGGTCGGGCCATTGCCGTGCGTCTGGCCGAGGCCGGTGTGCATCTGGTGATCACCGCTCGGGGCAAGGAGTCCCTGGAAAAGATGGCCGCCGAACTGAGGGCCGATATGGGGGTGGAGGTGGAGGTGCTGGCCGCCGACCTCACCGACCCCGAGGGTTTGGCCGCCGTGGAGCGCCGGGTGGTGGCCGAGGATGACCCGGTGGACCTGTTGGTGAACAACGCGGGGATGGGTTACGAAGGGCTGTTCCACACTCACGAGCCCGCCGAGGTGGACGAGATGTTGAGGCTCAACGTGATCGCTTTGACCCGGCTCACCCACGCCGCTGTGGGGCAGATGACGGCCCGGGGCCACGGCCAGGTGATGCTGGTGTCGTCGATGGCCTCGCTTCAGGGGTTGCCCTTGGCGGCTGCCTACGCCGCTACCAAGGCGTTCATCACCAGCCTGGGCGAGGCGGTCCACGAGGAGCTTCGGGGCAGCGGGGTGGTGGTTACCACCGTGTTGCCGGGGTTGACCCGCACCGATTTCCACCAGCGGGGCCGCTGGAACCTGGACCGATGGCCTTCGGTGGGGTGGAAGGACGCCGACTCGGTTGCCGCCAAGGCCCTGGCCGGAGCGGCCCGAGCCAAGGCCGAGGTGGTGACCAGCCGGTTCGATCAGGTGATGGCGGTGTTCAGCACCAAGGTGCCCCGGGGCCTCCGCCGTTCCATTCTCGGTTGGTCGGCCCGCCGCAGCAACCGCTGAGTTCTCCCTGTCGGGCGGGCAAGTACCGCTGATTTTGCCGCGACAGCGGGGTTGCTACCGCTGAGCCGATCCCCATGCCGGAGGGGGGTTAGCCGAACTCGACCGCGGCGTAGCTGCTCAGCTTCTCCAACTGGTGGTCGGCGTTCACCAGGCGGACGGTGCCCGACTTCGACCGCATGACCAGCGACTGGGTGCTGGCGTGATTCTTGCTGTAGTGGACGCCCTTCAGAAGCTCGCCGTCGGTTATCCCGGTTGCGGCGAAGAAGCAGTTGTCGCCGCGGACCAGGTCGTCGGCGGTCAGCAGGGCGTTCACGTCCATCTTCTGCTTGTCGGCCGCTTTGCGTTCCTTGTCGTTGCGAGGCCAGATGCGGCCGAGCAGCTCGCCGCCCATGCACTTGAGGGCCGCCGCCGCTATAACCCCCTCGGGGGTGCCCCCGATGCCGAACAGGATGTCGGCTCCCGATTCGGGCCAAGCGGTGGAGATGGCACCGGCCACGTCACCGTCGGGGATGAGCCGGATGCGGGCCCCGGTGTCGCGTACCTCGGCGATCAGCTCGGCGTGGCGGTCCCGGTCGAGGATCACCGCGGTCACGTCCCGAACCGACTCGCTCTTGGCTTCGGCCACCAGTTCCAGGTTCTGGGTCGGGGAGTTCTCCAGGGAGATTCCGTGGCCCACGCACTCGGGGCCGAAGGCGATCTTCTCCATGTACACGCACGGCCCCGGGTCGAACATCGACCCCCGCTCCGACACAGCGATCACCGACAGGGCGTTGCCCCGGCCCAGCGAGGTGAGGGTGGTGCCGTCGATGGGGTCAACGGCGATGTCGCATTCCGGGGGAGTCCCGTCACCGATGCGTTCCCCGTTGTAGAGCATGGGGGCCTCGTCCTTCTCCCCCTCACCGATCACCACGATCCCGTCCATCGGCACGGTGCGCAACAGCACCCGCATGGCCTCGACGGCGGCGTCGTCGGCACCCTCCTTGTCGCCTCGGCCCATCCACCGGGAAGCGGCCAGAGCAGCGACTTCAGTCACCCTGACCAGCTCCATCGCCAGGTTGCGGTCGGGGGCCTCGGGCGATGATTCCACGAACCTCACCGTAGTATCGCCGTGCCGCCCTCTCCACCCTCTGCGGCCAGTGTTTACGGCAAATTTCCGGGGTCGCCGGCGGGCCTGTCTTGCGACCGCGCCGTCCCCATCTGCCAGCATGTTTGCAATGGTCTGGTGCTTTCAGTGCGGGAGCCCGTACGACGACGATGTGTCGGAGTGCGCCGAGTGCGGTGTGGCCACCTTCCCGACTCAGCCTCAGAGGGCCGAGGAGGTGGGCGGCCCCGACGACGAGCAGCTCGCCTACGAGTTCCACGAGTGGGCCTACGACGCCCGCAACCGACTGGAGGAAGCGCTGCGGGAGCAGGGTTTGGAGCACGCCTGGTTGGGCCCGACCCTGATCGTGCTCGACCGCGACGAGGAGGCGGTGGACAGGGCGGTCGAGGGAGTGCTGAGGTCACAGTTGCCGGAGTTCGACAACACCCAGCCCTCCATGGTGTACGAGATGGCGGAGTACGACGACGACTACAAGGCCGATGTGCTGGCCGAGTTGTTGAGCGATGGCATCGCCCATGAGATCGACTACGCCGGGAACCTTCTGGTGGCCGAAGCCGACGAGGAGGCCGTGGATGCCGTGTTCGACCGGCTGGCCAATGCAGTGGCCCAGGGTTCGTTCGGTCCCGGACTGCCCGGCGTCGAGCCTTATGAGGTGTTGGAAGGGCTATTTCTGGCCGCCGACCGCCTCCGCCGCAACTCCTCGGACACCAAGGCGATACAAGATTTCGCCGAAACCCACGATCTTGTGGTGCAGCTCAGCCTTCCGTGGGGGTACGACGCCGAGTTCTGGCGTTCGATGCTCGACGGGGCCGAAGGGCTTCGAGATAGGTTGGTGGCCGGACCCGATCCGGTTGAGGGAGACGCCGCAATCGTGGAGGCGGCCGTGGCCCTGCGCAACCTCGTCCGGCCCTACATGTGACGATCAAGTTCGCCCAAGTTCACCGTTCCGGCGAGTCCTCGGGGTTGATGTCCTCTAGGGAGCGGCGGGTGGTGTCGGGGTAGTACAGCAGCACGATCAGCACCACCAGCAGCGGGCCGGCTGCCAGGATCGAGAAGGCGGTTCCGTACCCCCAGTTCTCGATCATGAACCCGGCCACGGCCAGCCCCACCGAGCTTCCCGCCACCCCGGCCACGCCGAGCAGGCCGTTGGACTCCGAGCGCCGGGCGGTGCCGAACAGCTCGGCCCGGTAAACCCCCATCGACGGCACGGTGCCCGATCCGGCCAGGGTGGCCAGGGCGAACAGCACCCACATGGGCCATCCGGTCTGGGTGAAGTACCAGAGGGAAAGCAGAGCCCCGCTGCCGGCGCACAGAGCGGCCAGCGTCCGCCGCCCCCGGAGGTCGGCCAGCTTGCCGGCCAGGAACAACCCCGGCCCGGCCGTCCAACCCGTGAGCAACGTGAACACCGCGATCTTGGTTCCACTGAAGTCCCGCTGGTTGTTGAGGAACTCGTTTTGGAACTGGGCCGCTGGGGACAGGAACACCAGCATGAAAAACGACGTGGCGGCCAGCAGCATGAGCCTGGATAGGTGCTCGGGCGGCAGGCTGCTACGAGGCCGCAGCCGGGCCGCCTCGAATCGCTGGGATTCGGGAAGCCCCCGAGCCACCCAGGCCACCAGCGGTAACCCGGCCAGCGCCACCAGGAAGATCAACCTCCACCCCGAGGTCCCGAGGTCGGCCAGCGGCACGAACCCGACGACGATTCCCGAGCCAAGTCCGGCTGCCAGGGCCAGCATCGAGGTCACGTAGGCCCGGGATCCGGCCGGCGCCTCCTCCAGGGCAAACACCAGCACCAGCAGGGCCATGGCGTGGGACAGCCCCCGGGAGACGGCCTGGGCCACACCCAGCGTGGCCAGGTTCACGGCCAGCGCGGAACCGGAGGCGGCCACGATCGATCCGGCGGCGGCCAACAGCAGGGTGCGCCGCCGGCCACTGCGGTCGCCAACGGCAGCCACTACCACCGTGATGAGGATGCTCAGACGGACCAGGGACAGGGTGATTCCCTGGGCCGATTCGCCCGCTCCGAACTCGTCTCCGGCGAAGGTGATGGTTTGCCCGATGAGCGACCCCAGAAACCCGGAGGCGACCGAGAGGGTGGCCAGCAGGGCCACCACGCGTGCCTGGCGGGCGGTGAACCGGTCGGGCGGATGCCACCACGGCCAGTCCCGACCCTGGCACAGTGCCCGCTTGAACGGGATGTTGAACAGCACCCTCCAAACCGGGATGGACAGCCGGTAGTCGAACCTCTCGGTGACGACAACCCGGTCGTGGTCGGCGGGTTCGACGGTGACCAATCGCCGGTAGTGGTCAACCGGCCCTTCGACGGCGGTGAAGCCGGCCTCGGTTCGGGTCGGTGGCGGTTCGGGAGCGGCCTGGTACTCGCTGCGGTTGGCGGGGCGCTCCAGCACGATGTCGAATCGAGGGGTCAACAGGCCGTCGGGACCGTGGAGCACGCGGTCGGCATCCTCGGCCCCCAGGATGCGGCGAATGATCACACGGGGCATGGGCTGCCGGGGAGTCTACTGAGGGGTGGTGTCCGGGCACTGCCAGCCCGGGGAACCGGCGTCTGTTTCGGCGGGGTCCGGTGCGTTCCGGGAACTGGATCCGAGCAGTTGCTTCCATTTGGTGGGGGCGAGGGAGCATACTTGGCAGGTGCAGCGGGCTGATCGGGAAGACCGGATTGTGGTGCGCTCCGGGTCCCCGTTGGAGGGGTCGGTACCGATCAGCGGGGCCAAGAACTCTGCTCTCAAGCTCATGGCCGCCTGCCTGCTCACCGAAGGAACCTTCGTGCTCCGCAACGTTCCCGCCATCGACGATGTGGTGGTGATGGCCGACGTGCTGCGGGCCATGGGGGTATCGGTGGACCGTTCTGGCGACGCCCTCACCATCGTCCGCCCCGCCGAGATCACCCCCGAGGCCCCCTACGCCCTCACAGAGCGGCTCAGGGCCTCCACCGCGGTGCTCGGACCCCTCTTGTCGGGCACTGGCCAGGCTCTGGTTGCCCTTCCGGGTGGGGACGACTTCGGCCCACGCCCGATCGACATGCATGTGGCCGGCCTGGAGGCCCTGGGCTGCCGGTTCAAGGTGTCCGGCGGCGACGTTTACGCCACCGCCGAGAATCTGACCGGGAATCAGGTGCTGCTTGAGTTTCCCAGCGTGGGTGCCACCGAGAACGTGATGATGGCCGCCATTCGGGCCAAGGGCACCACGGTGATCGACAACGCCGCCCGGGAGCCGGAGATCGCCGATTTGGCCGGGTTCTTGAACCACATGGGGGCCCGGGTGTTCGGGGCGGGCACATCCACCATCGAGATCGAGGGGGTGAGCGAGCTGCACTCGGTGGAGCACACGGTGATGACCGACCGGATCGAAGCGGCCACGTTCCTGGCCGCTCTGGGGATGGCCGGTGGGGAGATCACCCTGCGGGGAGCCCGGCCAGACCACATGGCGATGCTGTGCAGGAAGCTGGGGGAGATGGGGGTGCGAACCTCATCGGACCCCGAGGGGATGTGGGCCATGAGCAGCGGTCGTCTGCGATCGGCTGATGTTTCGACCTTGCCGTATCCCGGGCTACCCACCGACTGCAAGCCGTTGCTGGTGGCCATGCTGGCGGTGGCTGAGGGGGTTGGGATCGTAAGCGAAAACCTCTTCTCGGGGCGGTTCCGCTACGTGGACGAGCTGGTGCGCATGGGGGCCGACATCCGCACAGAGGGCCATCACGCCGTTATCCGGGGCGTGCCCCGTCTCAGCGGGGCGCCGGTGAGGGCCTCGGACATCCGAGCGGGGGCGACCCTGGTGGTGGCCGGGCTGGCTGCCGACGGGGAGACCGTGGTGGCCGATCCCCAGCACATCGACCGCGGCTACGAGGATTTCGTGGGCAAGCTCAGCGCTCTGGGCGCCGACGTCCGCCGCGAGAGGCCCGGCGGTTAGCCAGAAGCAGCAGGCCGGCCAGCAGCGCCAAGGGACCGGCAACCAAGAGGATCTCGTCCCAACCGCCCTGGTGGGCCAGTACTTCCACGGATTGAGTCTGCCAGACCCTCGCCCTGGTCAACGGCGTTGGAGGCGGCACTGTAGGTGGGCCGGCAGGAGAGAGCCAGGGGAAGGTTCGGGGCCAGTGGGGTGGGAAGGTTGGCGAACGAGGCGCCACTTGCCACAATGGAGGGGTGCAGGACGCCGTAGCCCAGGTGATCGAGGCCATCCGCCCGGCGGTGCAGGCCGACAACGGGGACATCTTCCTGCGCGGGGTGGACGAGGACACCGGTGTGGTGACCGTGGAGTTGGTGGGGGCCTGCGTGAGCTGCCCGGCATCCACGGTGACGCTCAAGGCCGGGGTGGAGCGCATCCTGAAGGACCGGGTGGAGGGTGTCACCGAGGTGGTGAACGCGGGCCAGACGCTGTTCTCCGACGGCTCGCCTGTCGGCCTGTAACCGGGGTGTCCCGATAACCAGATGTCCCCGTGATCCCCCGCCGAATCGACTCCTGGAACGTTGCCTATGGGCTCATCGCCGTCAACGTGGTGGTGTTCATCGTGGGTATGGTCATGGGCGACAACCTTGGTGGGGGGAGCACCAACACAGACGGGTTGACCTTTAGGGCTGCCACCTGGGGTGGGGCCATCGACGTCTACAAAGAGTGGTGGCGGGTGTTCACCGGCGGGTTCCTGCACCACGGCGTGTTCCACCTTGCGGTGAACATGTACTCGCTCTACATCCTGGGAGTGGTGATGGAGCGAAGCTTGGGGCGGATTCCGTTCACGGCTGTGTACTTCGCCTCGCTGGTGAGTGGGGCGTTCGGAGCGCTCCTGGAAACACCCAACTCGCTGGTGGCCGGGGCGTCGGGAGCAATCTTCGGGCTGCTGGGTGCCTTCGCCGCCCTGTCGCTGGTGCAGGGAATCGGCCTGTTCCAGACCCCGCTGGGCCCGATCCTGGCCATCAACCTGGTCATCAGCTTCACAGTGCGATCCATCTCCCTGGGCGGCCACATCGGGGGCCTGGTGGGCGGGTTCCTGGTGGGGTTGGCCACTGCGTTGGCCATCCGGCGACAACACCAGACGGCCTCTGTGTATTCGACCGGATGGGATCAGACCGTCGACGTGGGCACTCGCCGGTTGACCCATCCCGTCACGGTGTCCCTGCTCACCGCGCTGGTAGTGGCGGCGGCGTCCTTTGTGGGAGCGCTGTGGGCGGCCACCCGCTGGCCGAACTAGCCGTAGCCGGAGATCACGCCTACGGAAGTGTCGGTCAGAATCGGCTGCGCAGGGCGGCAAGGTTGCGGCGCCACACCCACTCCAGGACACGGCCGCCGACCAGGTCGCCCAGCAGTCCGCCCATCCACCACGGGAAGTCCAGCTCCTCGCTCCAGCAGAACTCGGTACGGTCGGTTCCCGCCGGCGTCAGGGTGAAGCAGCCCTCACCTTCCACCAGTCCGGTGTGGCGAACCCTGATGATCGAGGGCTCCACCCACTCGGTGATCACCATTACGTCTGTGGTCTTGAGCAGGCCGATCTTGGTCTTGCACTCGAACGCGGTGCCCACGCCCTCGGTTTGGGAGCTGTAGAAGGAAATCGACTCGGCATCGGCCATCCACTGGACGTGGCGGTCGATGTGGCGAAGGTCCTCCCACACCTCCTCCACGGGAGCCTCAATGGTGGTGGATACTCGGATTCTTGCCATTCCCGATGAGTCTAAGGGGTGCCGTCGTTGGGTTGAACACCCTTCGCCTTCCCCAGGTCGCCGCCCGCCCGTCGGCCCAGTACTCGGATGCCCTTGTCGTCGGAGCGCTCGCTGGATTGGGTTACTACCGTGGCGGGATGTCCGATGAGCAGCGTTTGGTGTCAGGTGAGGCGTGGAGGGAGTTCTGCGACCGGTTGAAAGCGTCGGGTGATCGCCTGCTGGGCGAGGAGTTTCCCGGTGACGCTGCCGGTCGGGCTGAGGGGTATCGCCATCTGTACCGCTTGTTGATGCAGGGGTTGTTGGAGCAGGTGGAGATGGACGACCGGGACTTCCCCGTCATGTATCGCCACAACGACGACATCATGCGCTGGGGTGGCCCCAACGTGGACAACTCCTACTGGAGAGCCAAGGTGAGTGCGGAGAACACCTATCGGGTATCGGGGTGGTTGCCTCCCGGAGCGCTGTTCGTGATCCAAAGTGCTCACGGGGAGATGCACCAGAACCGGTTGGGGATCACCGCGGAGCGATCCAACGATGACTTTGCCGTCAACCCCGACGGCCGCTTCTCGTTCATCGCCAGTGCCACCCCCCACGAGGGCAATTGGCTGCCCATCGACGAGCACACCGACCATCTCTCGATCCGGGAGTACTGCGTGGACTGGGAGGCGGACGAACCAGGCAGCTTTTTCATTGAACGAGTCGGCAGCGAGGGTGAGTCCCCGTCGCCTCTCGATCCGGCACGTGTGGCTGATGGGTTGGAGCGGGCGGTGGGCTGGGCAGACGACGCTTTGGTGTTCTGGAACCGGTGGATGGAGCGGAGCCGCCGGGCCGCACCGCCCAACGTGTTCTACGGTCCTCGTTCGGTGCCCGGTGGGGCCGATGCGATCGGTTACGGCGGGTGTTCCTACGAGTTGGGTCCGGACGAGGCCCTGGTGGTGACCTGCGACGTGCCGCAGGCCCAGTACTGGTCCTTCATGATCTACAGCTACGCCTGGTTCGAGTCGCTTGACTTCGCCAACCGCACGGTCAGTTTGAACAACGCCCAGATCGCCACCGATCCCGACGGCCGTTTCCGCATCGTGGTGGCTCACAACGACCCAGGTGTGCAGAACTGGCTCGACACCGAAGGGCGCCCCGAGGCCCTCATCACGTTCCGCTGGGTACTCAGCACCACCATGCCCACCCCGCAAGGCCAAGTGGTGCCGTTTGCCGACCTCGACCGCCACCTGCCCAATTTCGTGACCCGCTTCACCCCCGCCCAGCGCGCCGCCCAAATCGCCGTCCGCCGCCGATCACGAGCCCGCCGCTTCCGAGGTTGATCCCCACGCAGAGATCACCCAGGGTCCCCACGCAGAGATCACAGAGGGCAACATGGCGGACATGGCGAATCTGAACGCCCGCTTCGAGCCGTACTGACCGCAGCCAACAGCCGCTCCCACCGTCCCACACCTGGCACAGGGCGGGGCCTTGCTCAGTCTGGAGCCTGGTTTGGTCTTCTATTCAGTTGTCAAGGTGCGGTTGCTGGGTTTGGGGTTCAATGAGCGATCTTCACTGTTGGCCTGGTCAAGGGCTGTTTGTGTTGGTGGTTCGTTGCCTTCGTGGTTGCCAGCGCCACTTGGTCAGGTGTTGGCCCTGGGGCTCGGCACTTTGGTGTCCGGTGTTCGCTGGGGTTGCCGGCGAGTCCGGGTCGGGTGCTCAGCCTGGGGGCCATGTTCTGAGCGTTCAGTTTCTGAGTATGGGGTTGTGTTGGGCCGGCAGATTGCTGCTGGTGCCGGTGTCAGGAAACGGATCTGGTGGGGGTTGCACGGTGTAGCGGCCGTCGGGGTCTTGGTGGACTTCCCAGTTGTGGTCGTGGATGTTGTGGTGGCAGCGGGTACACACCATCACGAGGTTGTCGAGGTCGGTGGGTCCGCCGTTTGACCACCAGTCGATGTGGTGTGCCTGACACCAGTGCGGTGCTGCGTCGCAGCCGACGCAGCCCTGGTCTCGCAATGTCAAAGCGGCCTTCTGGGGTTCGGTGGCGGTTCGAGTCCTGCGACCCAACCAGAGCTTCTGACCCTTCACTTTGTAGATGGCGGGCAGGATGTCCGCCTCACAGGCCAGCTTCTTGAGTTCACCAACCGGCAGGGGTTTTCCGTCGCTGAGCCGAGCGTTGCCCAGCTTCTGGCTGATGACGTCGTAGTCGGCCACCACCAACAATGCAGTCCCCGAGGCCTTGCCCTTTCTCGGGCTCCAGGATCAATTCGGCTAGGGCGTCGGCCATGCGCTGCTTCGACGTGCGACGCTTGGTCGGGTCTTCCTGGTGCCACAGCTCGCGTTCCTTCGCCGACAGCACCGTGGCGATACGAGCCCCGGTTAGCGGGTCGAACTCCCCGGAGACCACGAACATGCCGGTTTCTTTGCTCTCGAACGCTCTTGCGGTGCGCCGTTCTTTCTGGTTGTCCAAGATGGCCTGTCCATCATCATCGGACATGTCCTGCTGGTGGCGGCGCACCGTCTTGTTGAACCGGGTGTAATCCTCACGCTGAGCGGCGTCTTGCAACACCGACTCGTCTATAGGCCCTTCTCCTGCGGCTCGGGCAATGAGCCGTGCATGGCTCGCGGGGATTACCCCGTCGGCCAGAGCCTTTTGGGTTTCAGGCAGCTCGACCAGCTTCTCGGCGACCTCCACGTCCTGGCGGGCCTGACGACTAGACGACTGCAATACGTCACGAACCGCTCGCTGAGCCTCCTCTGCACCAATGAGATTCTTGAGGTCAACCAGAATTCCAGCCGTGATGGCCGCCAGCTTCGACTCCGCCCGGCGGGCCGCCTGCAACAGCGCACGCAGCTCAGCGTCGTCCATCTCGGACCTGTCAACAGCGTTCACACACACCGTCGCCCCACATCCGCCCTCGGCAGCCTCCGCAGGGGCAGGTGGCGTCGGTTGTTTCTTGCTCTGGCTCATTTCACCTCCTTTGTCATCTTCCGCCCCACACCGGGGGCTTGAATCCATCTCGTAGTCCATTATCCACACCACGGTGACAGTTTCCCCTGACGTTCCGTTACCTTCCGTTGGTGCCTGCCTCGTTTCCTATTATCCACATGGTGGTGACAGTTTCCCCGTCGCCGGCACCCTGCCACCGCCTCTCGCGAAACCCCAGCTCACAAGCCCAGAGCCGATTCCCACACACTACTCAGGAGCTGTGACACATTCCCTCGACCGGCTACAAACAGCCCATGTCCCCTTGTCCAGGCAGAACCGCCTTCATCCGTTGGCCAAATGGACGGACGTGAAGGCAGTCCTGCGGGTTTTGCCGGGATGCTTCAGGGCTTCAACGCTGCCGATGCGCAGGATTGCCTGCTTGCGGTCCGGCGTCTGGTTGAACGGTTGAACCCACAACCGAACCCATGGCACCACCCACCGAACCGGCCACCACCCCCGAACCCGAGCCCGAGCCGACAGAACCTGCTGCGACACCCGAACCGACGCCGGAGCCCACGCCCGAACGGACTCCTGAGCCGACGCCCGAGCCGACACCGGCACCCACGCCGGAACCGACACCGGAGGCCTACCCGGAGTACTCCCCGCCCGAGCCGACCACGGCCACCATCGTCGTCGACACGAACCATTCGTGTGGGATCACGGTTGACGGTACCGTCCGCTGCTGGGGCTACGCCGAACGTCAACCCGGGTTGTTGTCGTCACCGGAGGAGGTGAGGTTCGTGACTATCACCGCCAGTTTCGCTAATTCGTGTGGGCTTGATGCGGATGGTTTCGCCCATTGCTGGGGCAACGACTACTACGGGCAGTCGTCGCCACCCGATGATGTGACGTTTGCCACCATCCACGGCGGCAAATTTTATTCCTGTGGGATCGCGGTGGATGGTTTCGCCCATTGCTGGGGCTGGAACGAGCATGGGCAGGCCTCGCCGCCTGTTGGGGTGCAGTTCGCCACTATCGCCGCTTTCCACACGCATTCGTGTGGGATTGACGTGGTTGGTGCTACCCATTGCTGGGGCTGGAACAAGGGTGGGCTGGCCTCGCCGCCTGTTGGGGTGCAGTTCACCACTATCGACGTCGGCCTCGGAGCGCATTCGTGTGGGCTGGATGTGGATGGTTTTGCCCACTGCTGGGGCGGTAACCGCGCATCCCAAACTCCGGAGCAAGGGCCGCTCATTCCGCCGCCTGTTGGGGTGCAGTTCGCCACTATCTCTGTCGGCTATTTTGCTATCTGTGGGATCGCGGTGGATGGTTTCGTCCACTGCTGGGGCGGATTCGACTACTTCAAGCCAGCCACACCTCCCGCCGGGGTGCGCTTCGCGATGCCGTAGCACCGGCCGAGTTTGTCGGGAATTTTGTGTGTCTGGCGTGATTTGAGGGTCTGCGGCTACTTGTCCGACTTGGTTAGGGGTGGATCAGTTCGATGTGTAGGCCGACGGTGGCTGCGAGATATGCCAGGTCGTCTTGGTCGGAGGTGACTATTTCGTCGCCGTCTTGGCACAGGAGGATGATGGCGGCGTCGATGACGTCGGACAGCCCTGATGCGCCCAGTAGTTGGCCTGCACGTTTGCCCATCTGTTCGTTCAGCGGTTGCACGTCGATACCGGCGAGTGCTTGGGACAGGCGGGCTTGGCGGGGAGTTCCGCGCCAAACCTGTCCGAGCACTCCGGCGTGCGTCACCGGTACCGGCGGGGGCACGCTCGCTGTGGCCTGAGGGGTTGGGGTGGGCCAGACTTGGGCCATGCCCACGATCACCACCAACGACCTGAAGAACGGCATGACGCTGAACCTCGATGACGGCCTGTTCAACGTGGTCGAGTTCCAGCACGTCAAGCCGGGCAAGGGCGGGGCGTTCGTTCGTACCACGCTGAAGAACGCCCGTACCGGGGCGGTGCTGGACCGCACGTTCCGGGCGGGGGAGAAGGTGGAGCGGGCCAACATCGACCGCCGGGAGATGCAGTTCCTTTACTCCGATGGCGACGGGTTCGTCTTCATGGACAGCGAGACCTACGAGCAGCTCCATGTCGGCTCCGACGTGTTGGGCGATGCGGTGAACTACCTGGTGGAGAACAACTCGGTGATCCTCGGCATGTTCGGCACCGAAATCGTGGGCACCGACCTGCCGGCCGCTGTCGAGCTGGATGTGGCCGACACCGAGCCGGGCGTCCAGGGCGACCGTGTCTCGGGGGCAACCAAGCCGGCCACCTGCCAGACCGGTTTGGTGGTACAGGTGCCGCTGTTCTTGAACCCCGGCGATCGCATCAAGGTGGACACCCGCACCGGCGCCTACATCAGCCGGGCATAACCGATCTCAGGGGCATGGTTGTGAGCCCACCGGATCCCCTGGTTAGCGGGTCGCATCGCCACCAGGTGCGGGAACGAGCCCTGGGCCTGCTCTACGAGGCCGAGGCCAAGGGAGTGGAAATGGCAGAGCTGCTGGCTGCCCAGGAACTGCCGCTGGATCCCTACGCTCACACCCTGGTCACCGGCACGGCTCGCCACCAACACGACATTGACGCTCGCCTCGAGGAGGCGTCCGACCGCTGGCCCGTGGCACGAATGCCTGCCCTGGACAGAGCCATCCTCCGCCTGGCCAGCTTCGAGCTCGCCCACTGCCCCGACATATCGGTGGGCATCATCATCAACGAGGCTGTCGAGCTGGCCCACGAGTACTCCACCTCGTCTTCTGGGAGTTTCATCAACGGCCTGCTCTCCCAGGTGGCATCGGAGGTGCGACTGACACACGATGAACCGACCGCAGGTGTATAGTGCTCGGGACAACCGTGAAGTGAGTCCGGTGAGGCTCATACGGACATGGAGGAAACCGGAATTGGCTGAGCGCGAGCGCCGCAGAACGCCCCCATATGGGGGCGTTTTCGTTGCCCGCACCCGAGTGATGGACGCCGACGACATCAATCGGGCCACCTGGCGCATGGCCCACGAGATTGTCGAGCGCAATCACGGCCTCGACGGGGTGGTCGTCATCGGGCTGCAAACCGGCGGGGTGTGGCTGGCCGAGCAGATCGCCGACGCCCTGTTCGAGATCGAAGGGGACCGCCTCCCCCAGGGGACCCTCGACGTGGCCTTCCACCGTGACGACTTCGGGCTGCGGCCCCTGCTGCCCGAGGCCCCCACCCGCATCCCCGGCAATCTCGACGGCCAAACGGTGGTGATCGTGGACGACGTGCTGTTCACCGGCCGCACCATCCGGGCCGCTCTCGACGCCTTGAACACCTACGGGCGTCCGGCCTCGGTTCAGCTCGCGGTGATGGTGGATCGGGGCCACCGGGAGCTGCCCATCCGCCCAGATTTCGTGGGCAAGAATCTGCCCACCCGCCGAGACGAGATGGTGGACGCCCACCAGGGGGGCGTGGACCTCGGAGAGGTGGTCAAATGACCGCCCTGGCCTCGAAGCACCTCCTGTCGATCAACGACCTCGGGGCCGACGGCATCGACGAGGTGTGCCGCCTGGCCGATCACTTCACCGAGGTGTCACAGCGGCCCATCCCCAAGGTTCCCGCCCTGCGGGGCCGGACGGTGGCCATGCTGTTCTACGAGGACTCCACCCGCACCCGGCTCTCGTTCGAGGTGGCGGCCCGGCGCCTGTCGGCCGACGTGATGGGGTTCAGTGTGTCCAGTTCGTCGGTCAACAAGGGGGAGTCGGTTCGAGACACGGTGGCCACCATCACCGCCATGGGTCCCGACGCCATCGTGGTACGCCACCGCTCGGCCGGCGTGCCCTACCAGGCTTCGAGATGGACCCAGGCCAGCGTCATCAACGCCGGTGACGGCTGGCACGAACACCCTACCCAGGCGCTGCTCGACTGCTACACCATCCGGGACCGCCTCGGTTCGGTGGCCGGGCGGCACATCGTGATCCTGGGCGATATCAAGCACTCCCGGGTGGCCCGGTCCTGTGTGCTGGCGTTCACCGCTCTGGGAGCGAAGGTCACTCTGGCCGCCCCTCCCACCCTGCTACCCCCGGCAGTGGACACCTGGCCGGTGAACTTGGCCCCCAGCCTCGACGAGGTGGTGGGCGATTGCGATGTGGTGTACGGGCTGCGGGTGCAAAAGGAGCGCCAGAGCGAAGCCCTGCTGCCGTCGTTGCGGGAGTACACCACCCAGTGGGGGCTCTCGGTGGATCGGGCCGCTCGCTTGCGTCCCGAAGCGCTGGTCATGCACCCCGGCCCGGTGAACCGGGGGGTGGAGATCGCCCCAGAGGTTCTCGACCGACCCAACGCCACCCTCAACGAACAGGTCCGTCACGGGGTGGCGGTGCGAATGGCCGTGCTTTACCTCCTGCTGGGGGCCGACCCCGCTCCGAGCCCGCTCGCCCAAGTATCGGCCGGCCCGCAGAGCGAGTTCCTAGAGGACAGCCGAACGTGAGGGCGACCATCAGATGAGCCTGGTCATCAAGGGAGGCCGGGTCATCGACGAGACCGGCGAACGGATGGCCGATGTGGTGATTGAAGACGGTCGCATCACCGCGGTCGGCCCCGGCCTGTCGGGCAACGAGATCATGGACGCGTCGGGCTGCGTGGTGTCCCCCGGCTTTGTCGATATGCACACCCACCTGCGCCAGCCCGGGTTGGAGGAGGCCGAGACCATCGAGACCGGGGGATGGGCCGCGGTGCGAGGCGGCTTCACAGCGGTTGTGGCAATGCCCAACACCGATCCTCCCATCGACTGCGCCGCCGTGGTGCAGGAGGTGCTGGCCCTGGGTCGCCAAGCACCTTGCGATGTGTACACCTCAGGGGCGATCACCGTCGGCCGCAAGGGAAGCCAACTCGCTCCCATAGCCGAGATGGCCGAGCTGGGGGTCCACCTGTTCACCGACGACGGCAACGGTGTCCAGGAGGCCGGGCTCATGCGTCGGGCCATGGAATACGCAGGGGGACTGGGGGTGACCCTGGCCCAGCACTGCGAGGTGGATTCCCTGGTTGCAGGAGGCCATATGCATGAGGGGGAGTGGTCGAGCAGGCTGGGCATTCCCGGCGTGCCGGCCGAAGCCGAGGAGCTGATGGTGATGCGAGACATCGCTCTCAGCCGTTTCACCGGGACCCGTGTTCACTTCCAGCACCTCTCCACCCGGGGCTCCATCGCCATGGTCCGGGCCGCCCGAGGGGCAGGAGTGGCGGTAACAGCCGAGGCCGCCACCCACCATTTCACCCTCACCGACGAGGCCTGCGCTTCCTACGACCCCGTGTTCAAGGTGAACCCGCCTCTACGCCCCGCCGACGACCGGGAAGCGGTGCGGGAGGGCCTGACCGACGGATCGGTTGACGCCATCGCCACCGACCACGCTCCCCACACCGCCGATTCCAAGGAGAGGCCCTTCGACCAGGCACCTCCCGGGATGCTGGGCTTGGAGACGGCCCTGGCCCTGGCCCTAACCGAGCTGAGTCTCCCCGTGGCGGAGGTGGTGGGGCTGTTGACGTGGCGACCGGCGGCCATCGCCGGGCTGAAGGGCGTCCACGGCGGCCCGGTCGCCCCCGACTCGCCCGCCAACCTGTGCGTGTTCGATCCCAACGAAGCCTGGACTGTCGATCCCGACGACACGGCCAGCCGTTCCCGCAACAACCCCTACGCCGGGCGCCGGGTACGGGGCCGGGTGCGCCACACCATCGTCAACGGCACAGCGGTGATGGTCGACGGGGAGCTGAGGGAATGATCGGCCTGGGAGTTCGTTTCGGGATGTTCGGGCCGGTCGACAGAAAGCCGAGCCGATGATCCGTCCGGCTGCACTGGTGCTGGCAGACGGCGAGGTGTTCGAAGGCGAGGCCATCGGCGCCGAACCCCCCGGTGGGGTGACATCGGGTGAGGTGGTGTTCAACACCGTGCTCACCGGCTACCAGGAGGTCATCACCGACCCGTCCTACGCCGGCCAGATCATCACCTTCACCTACCCCCACATCGGCAACTACGGCGTCGCCCCGGCCGACCACGAGAGCAGGCAGCCGTTCTGCCGGGGAGTCATCGTGCGGGACATGGCCCGCCGCCGCTCGAACTGGCGCTCGACCGGCGACCTTGAGGCCTTCCTTGTCTCCCAGGGCATCGCCGGCCTCGCCGGGGTGGACACCAGGCGGCTCACCACCCACATCCGCGACGCCGGAGCCATGCCCGGTGCCTTCGGAACCGCTCCCGAGTCCGACCTGCGAGCCGCCGCCCAGGCCGAGCCGGGCACCGACGGGGTCGATCTGGTGGCCACGGTGACCAGGCAAGAAGCCGAGCACTATCCCAGCACCCGAAGTGACGGACTGCGGCCCCACCGGGTGTTGGCTCTCGACTTCGGGCTGAAGGCCACCATCGTCCACCACCTGCGCACCATCGCCTCGGTGGAGGTAGTGCCGGCCCGTACCTCACCCTCCGACATTCTGGCCCGTCGGCCCGATGGTGTGTTCCTATCCAATGGCCCCGGCGATCCCGAGGCCGTGGCCGGGGCGGTGGACACCATCTCTGCCCTTTTGGGTGAGGTCCCGATCTTCGGCATCTGCCTCGGACACCAGCTCCTGGCCTCGGCGCTGGGCGGGGAAACCTACAAGCTCCCCTTCGGTCACCACGGCGGCAACCATCCGGTGCGCAACCTGGACACCGGCTCAGTGGAGATCACCAGCCAGAACCACAACTTCTGCGTGGCCGACAGCTCGATCCCCGGAGCCGACGTCACCCACATCAACCTCAACGACCACACGGTAGAGGGCCTGCGCTGCCGAGACCTGCCGGTGTTCAGCGTCCAGTACCACCCCGAAGCGGGCCCCGGCCCTCACGACTCCCGGTACCTGTTCGCCCAGTTCGACGAGCTGATGGAACGCCCGTGATGCGCCCGACCCTGCCACCGACGGTGCGCCTCTCGGTACACCCCACACATCCCTCAACGGGAGACCCCGGCCATGCCTAAGCGCACCGACATCGAGTCGATCCTGCTCATCGGTTCGGGCCCCATCGTGATCGGCCAGGCGTGCGAGTTCGACTACTCCGGCACCCAGGCCTGCCGGGTGCTGCGGGAGGAGGGCTATCGGGTGGTGCTGGCCAACTCCAACCCGGCCACCATCATGACCGACCCCGATTTCGCCGACGCCACCTACGTGGAGCCCCTCAGCCGGAAAGTGCTCGCCGGCATCATCCGCAGGGAGCAGCCCGACGCCCTGCTGCCCACCCTGGGAGGCCAGACCGCGCTGAACCTGGCCATGGAGCTCATCGAGTCCGGGGTAGTCGACGAGTACGGGGTGGAGGTGATCGGGGCCAACCAGAAAGCCATCGCCACCGCCGAGGATCGGGCCGAGTTTCGCCAGGCCATGATCGACATCGGGCTGCCCGTGCCCCCGTCTGCCACCGCTCACACCCTCGACGAGGCGGTCGAGGTGATGGAGCGGATCGGCCTGCCGGTGATCATCCGGCCCGCTTACATTCTGGGTGGCACCGGCACCGGCATCGCCTCCACCCCCGAGCAGGGCCGGGAGATGGCGGCCCATGGGCTGGCGGCCAGCCCGATCTCGGAGATCCTCATCGAACGGTCGATTGCCGGGTGGAAGGAGTACGAGCTGGAGGTGATGCGCGACCGGGCCGACAACTGTGTGGTGGTTTGCACCATCGAGAATCTCGACCCGATGGGAGTCCACACGGGCGACTCGATCACCGTGGCCCCGGCCCAGACCCTCTCCGATGTTGAGTACCAGACGCTGAGGGACGCGGCGTTCGCCTGCATCCGACGAGTGGGGGTGGAAACCGGCGGGTCGAACATCCAGTTCGCGGTAAACCCCGACAACGGCGAGTACGTGGTGATCGAGATGAACCCCAGGGTGTCCCGATCCTCGGCGCTGGCCTCCAAGGCCACCGGGTTCCCCATCGCCAAGATCGCCGCCCGCCTGGCCGTGGGTTACACCCTCGACGAGATTCCCAACGACATCACCGAGAAGACCCCGGCCTGCTTCGAGCCGGTGCTCGATTACGTGGTCACCAAGATTCCCCGGTGGGCGTTCGAGAAGTTCCCCGGGGTGTCGGGGGTGCTCAACACCCAGATGCAGTCGGTGGGGGAGGTCATGTCCATCGCCAGGACCTTCACCGAGTCGTTGCAGAAGGGGCTGCGCTCTCTGGAGCTGGGCCGCCACGGCCTCAACGCCGACCCCGCCGAAGCCGCCTACGACTCGCTGAGCGACGACGAGCTGCTGGCGGCCGCAGCGGTGGCCACCCCGGAGCGGATCTTCCAGCTGGAGGCCCTGCTGCGCCGGGGGGTCTCCGTGGCCGACCTGTACGAGGCCACCTGGGTGGACCCGTGGTTCTGCGACCAACTCCTCCAGATCACCGAGGAGCGGGCCGTTCTAGCCGAATGCGGCTTCGACGCCATGAGTCCCCGGATGTGGAAGCGGGCCAAGCAGTTCGGGTTCTCCGACGAGCAGCTCGGCTACCTGTGGGGCCTTCCCGCCGGCCAGGTCCGGGCGGCCCGGATCGCCGCCGGGGTCGAGCCCACTTTCAAGACGGTGGACACCTGCTCGGCCGAGTTCGAGGCCGAGACCCCGTACCACTACTCCACCTATGAGGATGTCGGCGAGGTGGGCCCTTCCGACCGGGCCAAGGTGCTCATCCTGGGCTCGGGACCGAACCGCATCGGCCAGGGAATCGAGTTCGACTACTGCTGCGTCCACGCCTCGTTCGCTCTGTCGGATGCCGGCTACGAGACGGTCATGGTCAACTGCAACCCCGAGACGGTGTCCACCGATTACGACACCAGCGACCGCCTCTACTTCGAGCCGCTCACCGAGGAGGACGTCCTCAACGTGATCGATGCCGAGGTTCGCTCCTCGCAGGCCGCGGGCGGCCCCGGAATCGCCGGGATCATGGTGTCGCTTGGCGGCCAAACCCCGCTGAAGCTGGCCGGCGAGCTGCCCGACGGCCTTGTGGTGGGCACCAGCCCCGACAGCATCGACCTGGCCGAGGATCGGGAACGGTGGATCGCCCTTTGCTCCCGGCTCGACATCCCCCAGCCGGCGGGTGGCACCGCGGCCACGGTGGAAGAAGCCCTGGCCGTGGCCGACCGGATCGGCTATCCGGTGCTGGTGCGACCTTCCTACGTGCTGGGGGGCCGGGCCATGGTCATCGTGTACACCGACGAAGACCTGAGCGAGGCCATGGCTGAGATGGCCGAATCCGGTTCGCTGGGCCGGGAGGGTGGGCTGTCGGCCGTGCGCCCGGTGCTCATCGACCGCTTCCTGGAGGACGCCACCGAGGTGGACGTGGATGCCATCCGCGACATGTACGGGGAGGTGCTCATCGGGGGGGTGATGGAGCATGTGGAGGAGGCTGGGGTCCACTCAGGCGACAGTGCCTGCATGTTGCCGCCGGTGGGCCTGTCGGAGGCCACAGTGGCCCTGCTGGAACGCCACGTAAAGGACATCGCTCACGCCTTGGACGTGGTGGGGCTCATCAACGTGCAGTTCGCCGTCAAGCGTTACGGCGTGGGCGCCGCCGATCAGGTTTTCGTGCTGGAGGCCAACCCCCGGGCGTCTCGCACCGTGCCGTTCGTGGCCAAGGCCACCGGCGTGCCCCTGGTGAAGGTGGCCACCCGGGTGATGATGGGGGCCAGCCTGGCCGACCTCCGCCACGAGGGTCTGCTCCGACGCCAGGTGTCGGGCGATCAGATCTCTGTGAAGGAAGCGGTGTTGCCGTTCAACCGTTTCCCCGAGGCCGACGCCATTTTGGGTCCGGAGATGAAGTCCACCGGCGAGGTTATGGGCATCGACCTGCGCCCCGGCCTGGCCTTCGCCAAGAGCCAGATCGCCGCCGGCGGGCCGCTGCCCTCCCAGGGGACGGTCCTCATGTCGCTGGCCGACCGGGACAAGGCCGCCGGGGTGGAGATGGCCCAGGTGTTCAACGGGCTGGGCCTTTCGATTGCAGCCACCGCGGGCACGGCTGCGGCGCTTTCCGACGCCGGTGTGCCGGTGGCCAACGTGGTGGCCAAGGTGGGCGAAGGCGGACCCGACGTGGTGGAGCTGATCGAGAGCGGTCAAGTGCAGCTTGTGGTCAACACCCCCAGGGGCCGGGGGTCCCGAGCCGACGGGGACCACATCCGCCGGTCTGCCAGCCGAAATCGGGTGCCTCTGCTCACCACCGCTTCTGCCGGCCTGGCCGCCGCCAACGGTATGGCCGACTGGGCCCGCCACCCGCTGAGGGTCCGAACCCTGCAGGAGTACCACCGGGGGGTGACCAGCGATCAACTGGCCTTCGAGCTGGACCACTAGGACCGCTGGGTAGCCCGTGAAGTTCAGCCGCCGGGGGCCGGATTTGGAGCTGGACACCCAGGTGGGATCGGTGAGGCTGCCCTACCCGGTGATGACAGCGTCGGGAACGGTGGGTCACGGCACCGAGCTGGCCCGCTACTTGGACCTCTCGGCGTTGGGTGCGGTGGTTGTGAAGTCGCTGGCCCCCTACGAGTGGTCCGGCAACCCCCCGCCCCGGGTTCATTCGGTACACGCCGGCATGATCAACAGCGTCGGTTTGCAAGGTCCGGGGCTGCCCCGCTGGTTGGCCGAGGAGTTGCCCGTCCTGGCCGAGGCCGGAGCCCGGGTGGTGGTGTCGATCTGGGGTCGCACAGTGGACGACTACGCCGCCGCTTCCGAGCTGCTGGCCTCCACCGACCATCCCGGTCGGGAAGCCCTGGTGGCGGTGGAGGTGAACGTCTCCTGCCCCAACCTGGAGGACC
The DNA here is from genome assembly GCA_965200775.1 of Acidimicrobiales bacterium. Lineage (GTDB taxonomy): Bacteria > Actinomycetota > Acidimicrobiia > Acidimicrobiales > Bin134 > Poriferisocius. The sequence continues at coordinate 470,904 of OZ241383.1, forward strand.
GAGGTCGGATGTTCTCCCACTCGGCGGCCATGACCGAGGCTGTGGTGGCCGCCACCGGGTCGTGCGGTCTGCCCCGGTGGGCCAAGCTCAGCGCCACCGGCGACCTGGTAGAGGTGGCCGCCGCAGCGGCCGAGGCCGGTGCCGAAGCTGTCACCCTCATCAATACCCTGTTGGGAATGGTGATCGATGTCGAGACCCGAAAACCTCTGCTGGGCGGAGGTGGGGGAGGAGTGTCGGGCCGGGGCATTGGGCCGGTAGCGGTTAGGGCGGTCCACGATGTGTATGCCGCCATGCCCGAGGTTCCTATCGTCGGGGTGGGAGGGGTGGCCTCCGGGCGTGACGCTGTGGAGATGTTGATGGCCGGGGCCTGCGCCGTTCAGGTGGGCACGGCGGTGTTCGCCGACCCCCGTGCTCCGGTCAAGATCGTGCGGGGTCTTGCCAAGTGGTGCGCCTCCCACGGGGTTGGCCACGTAGGCGAGCTGGTGGGAGCAGCCCATGAGTGACCGTGGCGTGACCGGGCCCGATTCGCGCTTGGCCATCGTTTTGGACGTGGACGATCTGGCTCAGGCGCGCTTGATGGCCGAAGCGGTCCGCCCCTGGATGGGGGTGGCCAAGATCGGCCTGGAGCTGTTCGCCGGGGCCGGGCCCGCCGCGGTGGAGGCGATGACCGAGCTGGGTTACCAGGTGTTCGTCGACCTCAAGTTCCACGACATCCCCACCCAGGTGGGCCGGGCCGCAGCCCAGGTGGGACGCACCGGAGCCCGGTGGCTCACCGTTCACACCGCCGGGGGAGCCGACATGCTGAGAGCGGGGGTCGAGGGGATGGCCGAGGGCAGCGACGGTGCCGGGCAGATTCTGGGGGTGACCATCCTGACCAGCGCGCCTGACCGCTCCCGAGGGGTGCTGGAGGAGCGGGTGACGCTGGCCCGGGATGCCGGCTGCGGCGGGGTCATCTGTGCCGCTGCCGATATTCCGGTGGTCAGAGAAGTGGCCCCCGATCTGGTTCGGGTTGTGCCCGGAATCCGGCCGCCCGGCACAAGCCACCACGACCAGGTTCAGGTGGCCACCCCGGAGGCGGCCATTACCGCCGGGGCATCCATTCTGGTTGTCGGGCGGGCGGTCACCGCCGAGTTCCAGATGCTGGCCGACCGGTTGAGGCACGGGGAAGGCCGGCCCGTAAAGGGCGAATTGGACGAAGCGTTGCAGCAGATGGGGGAGAAGGCCCGGAGCATTGCCGCTGCCATCCGTCACCTCTGAACGGCTCGGGCCGGGGCTTGTCCCCATGATCCCTAATTCGGGTTGAGGCGGGAACTACAATGATGTAATGGCAGGACCCCCACAACTAACCGCTGAACAGCGTCAAGCCGCTCTGGCCAAGGCCGGGGAGGTACGTCGCAAGCGTGCTGACATCAAGGCCAAGCTCAAGATGAGGTCGATTTCGCTGTCCGACCTGCTGGACCAAGCGGAAACCGACGAGGTCGTCGCCGGTACCAAGGTGCTCACCGTGTTGGAGTCGCTCCCCGGTATGGGCAAGGTGCGGGCCCGCAGGATGATGGACGAGGTCGGTATTGCCGACAGCCGTCGCATTCGCGGGCTGGGCGAGCAGCAGCGAGCCTCGCTGCTCGAACGCTGCGGCGACTAGAGCAATCTCTGATTATCGTTTTGTCCGGCCCCGGTGGGGTCGGCAAGGGGACAATCGCGTCCGCTCTTGTGGCCGCTGACCCCAACTTGTGGCTGAGCCGGTCGTGGACAACCCGGCAACGCCGTCCCGACGAGGCCGAAGACGCTTACGTGTTCGTCGACGACGCCGAGTTCGCTCGTCGGGCCGCCGAAGACGGGTTCGTGGAGTGGGCCGAGATTGCCGGCAACAACTACGGCACCCCCTGGCCCAACCCCCCGGCCGGTAGTGACGTATTGCTGGAGATCGATGTTCAGGGCGCAGCCCAGGTGCGCGACCGCTACCCCGATGCCCTGTGCATCTTCGTCGACGCCCCGACGCCGTCCGATCAGGAGTCCCGGCTGCGTGGCCGGGGCGACACCGAGCCCCACATCGCCAAGCGCTTGGCGATCGCAGACGCCGAGCGAAACCAGGCCGACGACATCGGTGCCATCAGGGTGGTGAACGACCGTCTCGACGACGCGGTGGCCGAGATCGCCTCGCTCATCGACCAAACCCGCCGCCACCAGGCAGGCTCCCGCTGACAATCACCAGATGGCTATCGGTTCCCAATAACGATAAGGCCCCGGAGTGCTGATAGGATTTTGCCGCTCCGGGCTGCACAGCCAACACAGGCAGTCCGAGGTCAGCCATATTTCTCGAAGAGGGCCGCGCCGATGACTGAACAGCACGACACCATGATGTATCCGACCATCGAGGAGCTGCTGGGCCGCACCGACTCCAAGTTCCGCCTGGTCACGCTGGGGGCGATGCGGGCCTGCCAGATCAATTCCTATTTCGGCAAGCTGGGCGAGGGTCTCGGGGCCATGGTCCCACCGCAGGTGCTGACCATGTCGCGCAAGCCTCTTTCGATTGCCTTCAAGGAGATCGCCGCCGACAAAATCGTGGCGGCCGACCCGGCCGAGTTCCCCGATCCGGAGCTGCTGGCCGAGGCCGCGATTCCCACCGGTGAAGCGGGTGGCGACGAGGCCGCCCCGGATGAAGCAGCCCTCACCGAAGCATCTCATACCGAAGCCGATCTCGACCCCGCTTCCTGACCGGCCATGACTGCGCTCGCCGGCAAGCGCATCGTGCTCGGGGTCAGCGGTGGAATTGCCGCCTACAAGGCAGTCGAGCTGTGCCGGTTGCTGATCGACTCCGGGGCCCACGTGATCCCGGTCCTCACCTCGGGTGCCACCCGGTTCGTCGGTCGCACCACTTTTGACGCCCTTGCCTCGGAACCGGCTCGGATGAGCCTGTTCGACGAGGACGATCCCATCCCCCACACCACCCTGGGCCAGACCGCCGATTGCGTTGTGGTCGCACCCGCAACCGCCCGGGTGATCGGGGCCTACGCGGCCGGGATCAGCTCCGACCTTCTGACCGCCACCCTCATCGCCACCCGGGCTCCTGTGGTGGTCTGCCCGGCGATGCACACCGAGATGTGGGAACACCCTGCGGTGGCCGACAACGTGGCGCTGCTTGCCCGCCGGGGAGTACGCATCGTGGGGCCGGAGTCGGGCCGGCTGGCAGGAGGCGACGAGGGGGCCGGCCGTCTCAGCCCACCGGCCGACATTGTGGCCGCGGTGAGCGAGGTGTTGGACCAAGCAGGCGACCCGGCTCCCCGCGGTGACATGGCCGGCTTGTCGGTGGTTGTGACCGCGGGCGGAACACGGGAGTCCATCGATCCGGTGCGCTACATCGGGAATCGCTCGTCCGGCAAGCAGGGCTACGCCTTCGCCCAAGAAGCTGCCGGCAGAGGCGCCGAGGTGACAATCGTGACCACGGTGGACCGCCCCAGCCCGGCCGGGGCCACCGTGGTGGAGGTGGAAACAGCCGAGCAGATGGCCGCCGCTGTCGCAGAAGCAGCAGCCGGAGCCGACGTGGTGATAATGGCCGCAGCGGTGGCCGATTTCCGGCCCGTCGACCCCGCCGGCGAGAAGCTCAAGAAGCGAGATGGGATGCCCACCATCGAGTTGGAGCCCACCCCCGACATCCTGGCGTCGCTGGTCCGGTCGAAGCCCTCGGGCCAGACCGTGGTGGGGTTCGCAGCCGAGACCTGCGACGTAGCCAACAACGCTGCGGCCAAGTTGAACTGCAAGGGTGCCGACTACATCGTGGCCAACGACGTGTCCGCCGACCACGCCGGGTTCGCTCACGACACCAACGAGGTTCTGGTGCTGGCCTGCGACGGTAGGGTTCACCCGGTCGGGATGCGTTCCAAGCGCGAGGTGGCCCAAGCCGTGCTCGACCTCGTGATCGCCGACAGAAACCGCCGAGCCGACGCTCAGGCCGACAAGTAGGAGAATCAATGAGCCAAGGTTCCGTGAGCCGGTACCGCTTCACGTCCGAGTCGGTCACCGGCGGCCATCCCGACAAGATCGCCGATCAGATCTCCGACGGGGTGCTCGACGCCCTGTTGAGCGCCGACATCTCCAGCCGGGTTGCGTGCGAGACGCTGGTCACCACAGGGCTGGTGGTGGTGGCCGGTGAGATCTCCACCGATGCCTACATCGACATTCCCAAGGTGGTGCGGGAAACCATCGTGGGTATCGGCTACGACCGGGAGGACTACGGCTTCGACGGCAACACCTGCGGGGTGATGGTGTCCATCGACGACCAGTCGCCAGACATCGCCCAGGGCGTGGACCGGCACAGCCCGCTGGAGCAGGGGGCCGGCGACCAGGGGATGATGTTCGGCTTCGCCTGCGACGAGACCCCGGAGCTGATGCCCCTTCCCATCCACGTTGCACACCGGATGGCCGAGCGCCTGACCGAGGTTCGGCGGGCCGGGTTGGTGCCCTACCTGCGGCCCGACGGTAAGACCCAGGTCACGTTCGAGTACGAGGGGACCAGGCCGGTGGGGCTGGCCACCGTTTTGATGTCGGCCCACCACCGCGGCGGGGTGGACCTGGGCGAGATGAAGGACGACCTCAAGGAGCAGGTAATCGACTCGGTGATCCCCGAGCAGTTCCGGGACGACAACTACGAGGTTCTCGTCAACCCAACCGGGAAGTTCGTGCGGGGTGGCCCGGTGGCCGACGCCGGGCTCACGGGCCGGAAGATCATCGTGGACACCTACGGGGGGATGGCCCGCCACGGCGGCGGAGCTTTCTCGGGCAAGGACCCGAGCAAGGTGGACCGGTCGGCCGCCTACGCTGCCCGGTGGGTGGCCAAGAACGTGGTGGCCGCCGGGGCGGCGAGCCGCTGCGAGGTGCAGGTTTCCTACGCCATCGGCGTCGCCCACCCGGTCTCGGTGATGGTGGAGACGTTCGGCACCGAGGCTGTGGACCCGGCCAAGATCAGCGCGCAGGTGAGCGAGCTGTTCGACCTGCGGCCCGCGGCCATCATCCGGGACCTGGAGTTGCTACGCCCGATCTACCGGCAGACGGCGGCCTACGGACACTTCGGACGCAGCCCCGAGAGCACCTTTACCTGGGAGCGCACCAACCGGGCGGACGAACTCCGCTCCGCGTTGGGGCTCGGCTAGTGGTCCGTCCACAGGCGTGTTGAACGTCCGGGTCCTTCCCGACGTCATCTCCATCGATCGAGAGTTCACCTACGCCGTACCCGAAGCGTGGGCCGGCGACCCCCGGCTGGGAGTTGGGGCCATGGTGCGGGTGGTTTTGCATGGCAGGCGGGTGGGTGGCTGGGTCACGGCGACCGATGTAGACCCGCCAGACGGGGTTGAAGTCGCCCCGCTGGCCAAGCTCAGCGGGTTGGGACCGGCCCCCGAACTGCTGGAGCTGAGCGGCTGGGCCGCCTGGCGCTGGGCCGGACGCCGGGCACATTTCCTGCGCACCGCTTCCCCGCCCCGGATGGTGGCCTCCCCGGCCCGGCCCCAACGCTCCCGTCTCGTACATTCGGGCGACCACGCCGACCTGTTCGAAGGGCAGGGCGGCACCCTGCGCTTGACCCCAGCCGAGGATCCGCTGCCCATCGCCCTTGCAGCGGCGGCACGAGGCCAGGCCCTGATCCTGGTGCCCGACCACGAACGGGCCGCCACCCTGGTGCGGGGTTTGCGCCGAGCTGGGGCGTGGGCCGTTCGCCACCCTGAGGGCTGGGCCTCGGCCACCGCGGGGGCCACCGTGGTGGGCACCCTGTCAGCGGCTTGGGCCCCGGCCCCCGAACTCGCCGCGGTGGTGGTGGTTGACGAGCACGACGAGTCGTACCGTTCGGAGTCGGCACCCACGTGGAGCGGCCGGGATGTGGTGATGGAGCGGGCCCGCCGGGCCGGTGCGCCCTGCGTGCTGGTGTCGCCGGTACCCAGCCTGGAAGCGTTGCGGTCCCGGCGCCTGTTCCGACCGAGCCGGGGAGCCGAGCGTGACGGTTGGCCCCACGTTGAGGTGGTGGATCGCCGAAGCGAGGACCCGGCCCGGGCCGGTTTGTACTCCCATGTGCTGGTGAGGGCGCTGCGCGACGGGGGCCGGGTGGCATGCGTGCTAAACCGCAAGGGACGGTCGCTTCTTCTGGCGTGCAAGGTGTGCGGCGAGTTGGCCATTTGTACCGATTGCGGCTCGTCGATGGTTCAGGCCGAGGAGAATCGCCTGGTGTGCCGGGCGGAGGGTCACAGCCGCCCAACGGTGTGCGCCGAGTGCGGTTCCACCGGGATGCGCAACCTCAGAGCCGGGGTGAGCCGGGTGCGCGAGGAGGTGGAGGCACTGGTCAAGTCCCCGGTGGCCGAGGTCACCGGCAGCGGCTATGAGGGGGCGCCAACCGCTCGGGTAGTGGTGGGCACCGAAGCGGTGCTGCATCTGGGCCGCCCGTTCGACACCGTGGCGTTTTTGGAGTTCGACCAGGAGCTGCTGGTATCCCGGTTCCGGGGCAGGGAACAGGCGCTGGCTCTGGTGGCCCGGGCGGCTCGGATCACCGGGCCACGCCCCTCAGAGGGACGCGTCCTGCTGCAAACCCGCCTGCCCGAGGATCCGGTGGTGGTGGCCGCGCTGCGGGCCGATCCGGCGTCTCTGGCCCGCTCCGAGCGCGACCGACGCCGGGAGCTGGGCCTGCCACCCTACGGGGCGATGGCGGTGGTGTCGGGAGCCGCGGCGGGGGAGTACATGGAACGTCTCGGCCATCCCCCCGACATCCGCGTCGCTGCCGGTCCCGACGGGCAACACTTCCTGCGGGCCGCCGACTACGATACCCTCTGTGGCGCCCTGGCTGCAGTGGAGCGCCCCCCCGGCCGCCTCCGCATCGACGTGGACCCAATCAGAGCGATCTAGCGTCGGCGCTAGCGCCGTCCCGCTACTCAGAACCCCTGATCTCGAGGATCCGGTAGCCCCGGCGAGAGCTCAGCCTGGTGGTGGGCCATCCCTGTCGGTTGAGCCATCGGGCCAGTGAATCGGAGCCCAGGTTCTTGTTCACCACCAGGTAGGCCCGTCCGTCGGGGGTGAGACGACCCAGCCAGAGAGCCAGCAGGTCGTGGAGGGCAGCCTTGCCGATACGGATGGGGGGATTGGAGTAGATGGCGGCGAACCGAACCCCGGCCGGCACGTCGTCGGGATGGCAGACCGTGGCGTTGCCTGAATCGGCATCGTCGGAACCACCGAGTCGATGCAAGTTGGCCCGGCACAGCTCGAGCGCCCGAGGGTTCACGTCTACCGCCCACAGCGGAGCCTGCGGGGCCCACCGGTTCAGCGCCACGGCGATAGGTCCGTACCCGCAACCGAGGTCCAGCAACGGGCCCCCCTGAGGAGGCCGGGGGCACTCGGCCAGCAGGTACCGGGTTCCCCAGTCCACCTCGTCGGCGGCAAACACCCCCCGGTCTGTGGCCAACTCCACATCAAGGTCTCCGACCCGCAGCCTCACCGTTCCCGGCCGCTGCATCCCGCCCGGCGACGAGCTGAAGTAGTGGCTGGGTCCTGGTGGCGAGTCCACGGGTTGACGGTAGCCTCCATCCTCCGCAGGGGCGCAGGCGATGCCGGCTGCCGTCTTGGTGGGAGATTCCCGCGGAGCGGAAGTAGCCTTAACCCATGGCCCCCCTTCGGATCCGGGTGTACGGCGACCCGGTGCTGCGTCGCGTTGCCGCCGACGTGACCGACATCGACGGGGCGATGGCCGATCTGTGCCAGCGCATGTTCACCGCCATGTACGAGGCCCCCGGCATCGGCCTGGCCGCCCCTCAGGTGGGGGTATCGCAGCGCTTCTTCGTGTACGACTTCGGCGACGGCCCCGGCGTGTTGGTCAACCCCGTGATCACCGAGAGCGACGGCGAGTGGTCGTTCAACGAGGGCTGTCTCTCTGTGCCCGAGCTGTCGTGGGAGATCATCCGGCCTCATCGCATACACCTGGCTGCGTTCGATCTCGACGGCAATGAGGTGACCATCGAAGCCGAGGACCTGGAGGCCCGACTGTTCCAGCACGAGTTGGACCACCTGGAGGGCAAGATGCTGCTCGACTACTTGGATGAGGACCAGCGGCGAGAGGCCAAACGCATACTGCGTCGGCGGGCGATGGACAGCGGGGGACGCCTGCCGGCCACCGGGACCGAGCTGTCGCTGCCATGAGCGCTCTTGAGCGATCGGCCGCTGATGAACTCCGCGTCCTCCGGGCCTCGTGATCGACCCGCCGGCTGAGATCCGTCGGCTCGTCTACCTCGGCACCCCATCGGAATCGGTTCCGTTCCTCGAAGCGCTGGCCGAGGCCGGGTTCGAGCTTCCCCTGGTGGTGACCCAGACCGACAAGCGGCGTGGACGGCGGGCTGTTCCCACCCCGAGCCCGGTCAAGTCTGCGGCCCAGAGCCTGGGCATCCCGGTCACTTCGGAAATCGACGACGTGCTGGAGGTTGATGCCGACCTAGGGGTGGTGGTGGCGTTCGGGCAGATAATCAAGCCCCACGTGCTGGCCCGGCTGGCCATGGTCAACGTCCACTTCTCGCTGCTGCCCCGCTGGAGGGGAGCGGCTCCGGTTGAGCGGGCCATCCTGGCCGGAGACTCGCTCACCGGGGTGTGCCTAATGGAGGTTGCCGAGGGGCTCGACACCGGCCGGGTACACAAACGGGTGGAGATTCCCATTGCCCCCGACGCCACCGCGGCGTCTCTACAGGCCGAGATGATCGACGCTGCCGTCCCCATGCTGGTGGGATCGCTGCGCGACGGCCTGGGCCCGCCCGAGCCCCAGCTAGGCGAGCCGGTGTACGCGGCCAAGATCACCCGTGACGATCTGCGCTTGCACTGGGAGCAGCCGGCAGAGTTGCTTTATCGACAGGTGCGGGTGGGTGGCGCCTGGACAACCTGGCGAGGCAGGACGCTCAAAATCTGGGCGGCGGAATCGGTCGGCGGGTCGGGGCATCCCGGGGAGCTGGACGGCCCCCTGGTCGGCACCGGTCGGGGCCGGTTGCGGCTGGTGGAGGTGCAGGCCGAGGGCAAGGCCCGCCAACCTGCCGAGGCGTGGCTCCGGGGGACACGCCCAAACCCCGGCGACCGGCTGGTATGAAAAATCCCCGGGCCATCGCTGCCAGGCTGCTGGACCGGATCGAAAGGGACGACGCCTACGCCAATCTGGTGCTGGCCTCGGCCGATCTGCCCGAGCGCGACGCCCCGCTCATCACCGAGATGTTCTACGGGGCCACCCGCATGAGGCGGGCCCTCGACCACCTCATCGACGGCTTCGTGGCCGACCCACCCGATCTGAGCACCCGCAACCTCCTGCGAATCGGGGCCTACCAGCTTCACCTGATGTCCACCCCCACCTACGCCGCGGTCAGCGAGACGGTGGCGGCCGCTCCCCGGTCCCGCCGGGGGTTCGTCAACGCCGTCCTTCGCCGGGTGGCCGAGCTGGAGCCCGACTGGTCTTCCGATAAGGGCTGGCCTTCTGCCGCAGTGCGGCTGAGCTACCCGGATTGGATGGTCGAGCGGCTGGAGGCCGACCTCGGGGCAACCAACGCTCACGCCGCCCTGGAGCAGATGAACCGGCCGATGCCAACCGCCATCCGCCCCGACGGCTACGGCCAGGATCGAGCTTCGCAATGGGTGGCCGAGCTGGTCCATCCTCAGCCCGCCGAGCGGGTGCTCGACATGTGCGCCGGCCCGGGGGGTAAGGCCACCGCGCTGGCTCGCAGCACGGCGACGGTGGTAGCCGCCGATTATCACCGGCATCGGGCCTCGATGGTGGCAGCCAACGCGGCCCGCACCGGCTCAACCCTGGCCGGCGTCGTCACGGCCAACGGCTGCCACCCGCCGTTTCGCCCCGGCATCTTCGACCGAGTGCTGGTGGACGCCCCCTGCTCCGGGCTGGGAGCGTTGGGGCGGCGGGCCGATGCCCGCTGGCGGGTTACCCCCAACGACGTGGAGGAGCTGGCCCGCTTGCAAGCCGACCTGGTGCGGTCCGCGTTTGATTTGGTCCGACCGGGTGGTGTGGTGATCTACAGCGTCTGCACCATGACCACCGCCGAAACAGCCGCCATCGACGACATGGTGGCCGAGGAGTTCCCTGGATTCGACCCCATGCCTTTGGCTGATGTCCGGTGGCGTCCCAGAGCCCGTGGAGCCCAGGTGCTGCCCCAACACCACCAGACCGACGCCATGTTCGCTGCCATCTACCGAGCGCCCGACGGCAAGCCATGAGCGATCGAGCCCCCGGTGGGTAGCCTGGCAAACCATGAGTGATCAAGAGACAGCGGGCCTGGCAGCCAAAGTCCTCACCGTTTCCGACGGGGTGATCGCCGGAACCCGCCAGGACGGCTCGGGCGACGCCTTGGTGGAGCTGCTCGGCGCCCAGGGGTACCGGGTGGCCGACCGCAGGGCGGTTGAGGACGGTGTCGAGTCGGTAAGCGACGCCCTGTTGGAGATGTCCGACGGGTTTGCCGGGCTCATCGTCACCACCGGGGGCACCGGTTTCGGCCCCCGAGACCTCACCCCCGAGGGAACCGCCGCCGTACTGGAGCGCCGGGCCGACGGCCTTGCCGAGGCGTCCCGGCTGGTGAGCCCGTTCGGTCGGCTGTCACGGGCCATTGCGGGCACCAGAGGCACGGCGCTGATCGTGAACCTGCCCGGCTCACCCAAAGGGTCGGTGGAATGCCTGGAGGCGGTGCTCGACGTCATTCCCCACGCGCTGCGCCTGCTGGCCGACCAGCCAACCGAGCATTGACACCTCCCAGCACCGGCCCCGAAAATCACACCAGCCAGATGATGGAGCGGGCGCTGGCCGCGGCCCGCACATGCCGGCTGGTCACCTCCCCCAACCCGTGGGTTGGGTGTGTGATCGACACCGGAGACGCCCAGTTCACCGGGACAACCTCGCCACCGGGGGCCAACCACGCCGAGATCAACGCCCTTGAGGCCGCCGGCGAACGGGCCCGGGGCGCCGACCTCTACACCACCTTGGAGCCGTGCCACCATCAGGGTCGCACCGGTCCGTGTACCGAGGCCATCGTCGCCGCCGGCATCGCTCGGGTGTTCGTGGCCATCCAAGACCCCGACCTGCAAGTTTCCGGACGTGGGGTTGCCGCTCTCCGAGAGGCCGGAATCACGGTAGAGACCGAGGTGCGAGCGGCCGAGGCCACCGAGCAGCTCGCCCCCTACCTTAAGCACCGGCGAACCGGCCGCCCCTGGGTGGTGCTGAAGCTGGCCGCCACTCTGGACGGCCGCATCGCCGCTCCCGATGCCACAAGCCGCTGGATCACCGGCCCCGAAGCCCGGTCCGACGTCCACAGGCTGCGAGCCGAGAGCGACGCCGTGCTGGTGGGAGCAGGCACCGTTCGAGCCGACGACCCGGCTCTCACCGTGCGCGACTGGCATCCACCCCCCGGTGTGACCCCCCGTTCCGGTCAGCCGCAGCGGGTGGTGCTGGGCTCAGCCCCGCCCGACGCCCGCATCCACCCGGCCTTGGAGCTGGACGGGCCGCTGGAAGAGGTGCTCGACGAGCTGGGGGGCCGTGGCGTGATCCAACTCCTGGTCGAAGGGGGAGCGGCCACAGCGGCCGCCTTCCACCGGTTGGGCTTGGTGGACCAGTACTGCGTGTATCTGGCTCCGGCCCTGTTCGGAGGTGACGACGGCCGGGCCATGTTCACCGGTCCAGGCGCGGCCACCATTTCGGACCTGTGGCGGGGGGAGATCACCTCGGTGGTCAAACTGGGACCCGACCTGAGGATCGACCTTTCGCCCGCCTGAACGGCAGGACTGCGCGGCAAGCCCGAACAACACGGCCGGTCGACCAGCCCGGCCTCAACCCCGGCCCCAACCCGAGATGGCAACTCCATCTATTGACTCCCGGCTGGCTGCCGATGGCCGGTAGCGTGGAGTCATGCTCTCTTTGGTGCTGCCCAAGGGCTCGCTGGAAAAATCGACCCTGGAGCTCTTCGACGCCGCCGATATCCCGGTGAACCGCAGCTCGGATGTTGCCTACAAGGGAACGATCAACGACCCCCGCATCGACCAGGTTCGCATCCTGCGCCCCCAGGAGATCCCCCGGTACGTGGCCGACGGGCTGTTCGATCTGGGCATCACAGGGAGGGACTGGGTTGTCGAGACCGGCAGCGAGGTGGTGTCGCTGGGCGAACTCCGCTATTCGAAAAACACCTCCAGGCCGATCCGGATGGTGCTGGCCGTCCCGGCTGAGTCCCCGTGGAACGCTGTCGAGGATCTCCCTCAGGGGGTGAGGATCTCCAGCGAGTACCCCGAACTGACCCGGCGCTTCTTCGAGGAACTGGGGATACAAGCCGACATCGCCCTGTCCTACGGTGCCACCGAGGCCAAAGCCCCCGACATTGTGGATGCGGTGGTGGAGATCACCGAGACCGGTCGGGCGCTGCGAGCGGCCGGCCTCAAGATCATCCACACCATCCTCACCTCCTACACCGAGCTGGTGGCCAACCCGGCCAGCTACGCCGACCCCCAGCGCCGTCACGCCATGGAGCAGATTCACACCTTGCTGTGCGGGGTGCTGGAAGCAAGGGGCAAGGTGCTCGTGAAGATGAACGTGCCCGACGGGAACCTGGACAAGGTGATCGACCTGCTGCCGTCCATGAAAGCGCCCACGGTCAACGAGCTTTTCGGAGGCCACGGATATGCGGTGGAAACGGTGGTGCCCAAGGCCGACATCAACATCTTGATTCCCGACCTGCGCGACGCCGGTGCCTGCGACATCATCGAGCTGCCCCTGGCCAAGATCGTCCACTGAGCCGATTGGATTGCACTTGCTGGGAACCGGTGCGTCGATGGCAGGGCGGGTGACGAGCTTCGACGAAGCCACTGGCTGGGGAGAGATCGCCGCCGACCACGAAGCGGGCAGCGTCGCTGGCTATCCATTTCACTGCACCGCGGTTGTCGACGGCACCCGCACCATCGCGGTGGACACCCCGGTTACCTTCTCGCTTGCTCCCGGTCACCGAGGGGTGTGGGAGGCCACCGGCGTGGTTGTTCTGGCCGGGTCTTAATCGTCGGCACTCTCGGGTTCCTCAACCGCCCGTGACACCTGCACAAACGCCATGCGGATCTGGTGGAGGGCGTCCTTCAGCGTGGCCTCGTGCTCTCCGAGGCGGCCCTCCAACCCGTCCACCAGCACGCCGAGGGCATCAATGGCCAGGCGAGCCTCGTCGAGGTTTGGCGGCTGCTGGCTCAGGTGGATGGCACCCAGCTCGTACAGGCCCATGGCGTGGTTTCCCACTACAACCGACGCCGGAGTGCCGGCGATCTGCTCCCGGGCCTCGGCCAACTGCCGGGCCATCTCCTCGGCTTCGGCCCGCTCCTCGTCGCTCAGCCCGGCCAGAGGATCGTCGGGAATCCCCGCGTCGGCAGGCCCCTGCGATGCAGCGGGTTGGCCGCCGCCGGCCCGCCCCCGGCCGTCGTCTATTGGTACCTCGCCCCCCGGCGTCCACAGTGTGCTCATGGTTTCGTGCTCCTTGCGACTGGGTGCTCACCGCCCATCATGACAGTGTGCAAATGGTTGCTCTTGGATCCTTGTTGGCCGGTCTTTGGCCCCGTCTGGCGTTTTTGTCTCCCAACGCTGATACTGTTACCCCGCAACTCAAGCACGCAAGTGGGGTCGCCCAAAGATTCCGGCGTGCCAGTCCCAATTGTCGAGAGAGAGGATTATGCGCATTGCAGAGCGGTGATCGGCCATAGCTTCGGCAGATGCTGAGCCCCGGATCAACGACCGGATCAGAGCCCGAGAGGTTCGTCTGGTGGCTCCGGATGGGCAGCAGATCGGAATTCGCCTTCTGCCAGAGGCGTTGGACATGGCTCGTGACGCCGGCTTGGACTTGGTGGAGGTCGCTGAGAAAGCGAACCCGCCGGTCTGTCGGATCATGGACTACGGCAAGTACAAGTACGAGGCCGCCCAGCGAGCCAAGGAATCTCGGCGCAACAGCACCAACATCATCGTCAAGGAGATGAAGTACCGGCCCAAGATCGGCCCCGGCGACTTTGAGACCAAAACCCGCAAAGTGCGGAGCTTCCTGGAGGAGGGTCACAAGGTCAAGGTCACGATCATGTTCCGGGGCCGTGAGGTGCATCATCCCGAGTTGGGGAAGCGAATCCTCGATGGTGTTGCCGCCGAGGTGGAGGAAGTGGCCAAGATAGAGGTCTATCCTCGATTGGACGGCCGTAACATGGTGATGGTTCTGGGGCCGGGAAAGAAAAAGTCCCGCAAACAGACCTCCAAATCCGCATCGGCGGCCGCGGCCACAGACGCTCCAGCCGAGCAACCTTCGCAAACAGAGGATGCTCCAGAGAGCGAAGCCCGATTGAGCGACACCGCTCCGGAAAGCGCAGATAGCTGAAATGCCCAAGATGAAAACCCACCGTGGCGCGGCCAAGCGGTTCAAGACAACCGGCACCGGTAAGCTGCGCCGCCGCAGTGCCTACAAGAACCACATTCTCGAGAAGAAGGCCCCCAAGCGCAAGCGGCAGCTCCGGGGCCCTTCTCAGGTGTCGTCGGCCGATGCCCCGGCGGTGAAGCGCCAGCTGGGGCTGTGAGCTTCAGAGAACCAACCACCCGATAATCCAGGAGAATCGAATTATGGCCAGGGTCAAGCGCGCTGCTACCGCTCGCAAGCGCCGCAGAGCTGTCCTCAAACGAGCCAAGGGCTACTACGGCAACAAGAGCCGCACGTTCCGAGCAGCCAATGAGCAATTGCTGCACAGCGGCCAGTACGCCTACCGGGATCGCCGGGCTCGCAAGGGCGAGTTCCGTCGCCTGTGGATCCAGCGCATCAACGCCGCGTGTCGGCAGAACGGCACCACCTACAGCCGGTTCATCAACGGTCTCAAGCAGGCCGACGTGGAGGTTGACCGCAAGATCCTCGCTGATCTGGCCGTCAACGACCCCGAGGCGTTTGCCGCTCTGGTGGAAATAGCTCGGGGCGAGGCTGAGACAGCCGACGCCTCGGCGGGATAGCACCACTGCTCAGCTCACGAAATCCCCGGGTGGCGGAGCTGCGCCGCCTGGCCCACCGGCGCCGGGACCGGACATCAACCGGCAAGTTCGTTATCGACGGCCCGCTGTTGCTGGCCGAGGCTGTGGCATCGGGTGTTGAGCTGGTGGACGTGTTCGTCGAGCCGGGAGCCGACCTTGCCCGGGCCGGTGTCGGGCCGCAAGACCCCCCGGTGCTCGAAGGTGCCCCCAAAGTCCCGGTCTGGACGGTGGGTAAGGGGGTACTGGCCAAGGTGGGTTCGGTGGTCACGCCTCAGGGGGTCATGGCCACGGCTCGCATTCCCGATCATGCGCCACCGGCTGACGTCGACTTCGTGGTCGAAGTCGCCGGGGTGGCCGATCCTGGAAACGCCGGCACCATCGTTCGCAGCGCGGTGGCCGCCGGGGCCCAGGCTGTGGTTTTCGGTGCCGGTTCGGTAGACCCGTGGAACCCCAAGACGGTGCGGGCTTCGGCCGGGGCGCTGTTTCGGGTTCCCCTGGCGGTGGCGGGGGATGTCGGCGAGCGGGTCGGAGCCGACGCCCATCGGGGCGAGCCCCACGACCTGGTTGACCTCACCGGCCCCCTAACCCTGGTGGTGGGAAACGAGTCCCACGGTCATGGGCCGGCCACCGAGGTGGACCGCTGGGTGCGCATACCCACCTCATCATCGGTCGAGTCGCTCAACGTGGCTTCGGCCGCCGCCGTGCTGTGTTTCGAGGTGGCCCGCCAGCGTCGCAGGGCCGGTCGGGAAGCCGGCTGACTCGAGCTGGTCCACCCCGGAAGTACCTCAGGCTGGAACCTCAGGCCGGGATTTCGGGACCAATAGCGGCGGGTTGGGCTCGCAGCGACTCAATCTCGGCCACCGCCTCGGCCGACAGCTCGCTGATACCGATGAACTCCTCCAGGTTGTAGTGGAGGTTGATGATGCGCATTTCCTCCCGGCTCAGCACGATGTGGTCCAGTCCCAGCTGGTGCAGGCCCCGCTGGGCTCGCTGGAGGTTGGACAGGTCCTGGTCGAACACCAGGTTCAAGGTGGCGTCCTCGGCGGCCACGGTGGCTTGCATGGGCTGGCCCCGGTCGCCTCCCGGCGGGCGACGGTCGAGGTGCAGCAAATCCATGAAGGCATCGTCGGGGGTTTCGCCCGGCCGCGACCTCAGCACCGTGATGCTGTCGCACATCACGATCACGGTGATGTTGGGGAACAGGTTGAACTGGAACAGGTCCAGCATCTGCGACTGGTCGAAGTCGCTGAGGTCGAGGCCCTTGGCAGCGGTTTGGGTCCGCACCAACTCCTCCAGCACATCCCGGACGCTGCCACCGTCGGGCACGGGCGGGCACGGTCCGGGGTTCTTGGAGTCCTGGCCGTAGCGGCCCCCCTGAGTGACGATGATGGAATCCCAGATCTCCTGGTCGGTGGCTCCGTCGCGCAGCCGGGGGCTGGGCACCCCGTAAGGCTGGTGCAGCGATCCATGCCGACCGTAAAGGCGATTCACCGAGTTAACGTCGTCGCAGCTCGGCAGCATTTCCCGGTGGATGCCCTGAACGTGGTAGGTCTCGCTGAACGCCTCGATGAGGGTCTTCCAGTTGCACGGCAACGGCACGGTGAGGTCGTAAGCGCAGGCGTACTCGTCGAGTCGGGCCCACTCCAGCAGGCCGGGGATTGCCTCCAGGTAATCGTCCAGCGGCTCGGCATCCAGGTCGAGGTTCACGAACACCAGCGGACCCCAGGTGCCCACCTGCACGGGAAACAGCGGGTAGTCGTCGTTACGGAGGGCTCCAAAACCACGACGCGACGGCACCTCCCGCAGCTTGCCGTCCAGCGTCCACGACCACCGGTGGTAGATGCAGCGCAGCTCGCTCAGGCCCGACCCCGAGCCGGTGCAGAGCACGTTCCCCCGATGGCGGCACACGTTCTGGAACCCCTGCAACACGCCGTTTTGGTCTCGTACCACCAGCACCGACAGGTTCCCCACCGAGTACTCGAACCAGTCGCCCGGCGACGCCACGTGGTCGACGGTGCAGGCCAGCTGCCAGGCGCGGGGCCACACGTGGGCCATCTCCAGCTCGGCCCACTGGGGGGAGATGTAGCGGTGGGTGGGGACTTTCACCGGGGTTCGCCGGGGTGGGACTGCCCCGATTGCGGTGCCGACCGGGGCATCGTTGGTGAGCTCGGCGCCGATGGCGATCTGTGTGGTTCCTGGCTGATTGGTGGTTGCCTCGTTGGCTTCCGGATGCCTGGTTTCGGTGGCGGTCATGGCTGAACAGTACTTCCCCGGCCCAGGCTCGCTAGCCGAGGCCCCCACTGATGCTCCGTGGCAACAGCCCTTTCACCGGGGTGCTGCCGGCGGTCTCGTAGCATGGGGGCTGTTGGCCGGCAGCCGCCGGGAAGAGCCGGAACCGGGAAAACCAGGAGCCTGGAGAAGCCAAGTCGTTGATCGATCAGAGCATGGAGAGGTAGCAGCATGGAATGGTACGAGGGGGTGGTGTTCACACTGGGCCTTCTGATTGCCATGGGCACCCTCCTGGTCGCCATCCATACGGTGATCGTCCCCAGGGCCGATCAGAGCATCGTGATCCGGTTCGTTTACGTCGGGATGCACCTGGTGTTCTCGCTGTTGGCCGGCAAACGGAGGTCTTATCGGGAACGCGACGCACGTCTGGCCCTTTACGCCCCCACAACGCTGATGTTGCTGCCGATCGTGTGGGGAGCGGGGATCATCTACGGGTTCTCGCTCATGTTCTGGTCGCTGGATGTACACCCTTACCGGGAGTCGCTGGTCCTGAGCGGGTCTTCGCTCACCACCCTGGGCTTTCGGGAAACCGACACCCTGCTCACCCTGATCCTGGCCATTGTCGAAGCCCTCATCGGTCTCGGCATCGTGGCGTTGCTGATCAGTTTCCTGCCGACCATGTACAGCGCGTTCAGCACCCGGGAAGCGGCGGTGGCTCGACTGGAGGTGAGAGCGGGAACTCCGCCAACCCCGGAGGCCATGATCATCCTGGCCCACGAGTCCGGCGGCCTCAAGTCCCTGGGTGATACCTGGATCGAGTGGGAGCACTGGTTCATCCAGGTGGAGGAGTCCCATCAGACCTATCCGGCTCTGGCCTTCTTCCGATCGGTTCGCCACGACCGTTCGTGGGTTACCGCTGCCGGGGCCATTCTCGACACGGCGGCCATCATGCAGTCCACCGTGGCGGTGCCCCGGTCGCCCGATGCGGCTTTTTTGATCCGGTCGGGATTCCTGGCGCTGCGCAACGTGAGCGACTTCTTCGGCATCGATTACGACCCCGACCCTGCCCCCACAGCACCGATCTCGATCCGTCGCCACGAGTTCAACCAGGTGTACGACACCCTGAGCGACGCCGGGGTGCCGCTGGTGGAGGATCAGGATCAGGCGTGGGCCGATTTCGCCGGTTGGCGGGTTAACTACGACACCTGCCTGATCGGGCTGGCCTCCATCACCCATGCGCCCGACGGCAAGTGGAGCTCGGACCGGCACTCGCCCTACTACCGTCTGCCGCTGCTTCACCTCCCACGGCACCGCCCCTTGCCCCCGGTGCTGCGTCATATCCACCGCCGGAGACAGTCCGCCAAGCACAAATGACCGCCGAGCTTCCCGTTTGCCGAGTCGTCCCTTCGAGGTCCGAATGAAAACCCGCGTTACCGAACTTTTGGGCATCGACATACCGGTGGTGCAGGCTCCCATGGGCCACATCGCCCGGGCCCAGCTTGCCTCGGCGGTGTCAAACGCCGGGGGCATGGGCATCATCGAGACCTCCTCCGGCCAACTCGACGAGATCAAGGTGGAGATCGCCCGGATGCGCGATCTCACCGACCGCCCCTGGGGAGTCAACATCGCCCAACTTCTGGTGCCCGACGCCACCGTTATCGACTTCGTGATCGAACAGGGCGTCCGGTTTGTCACCACATCGGCGGGCGACCCCGGCCGGTTCACCTCAATGTTGAAGGCAGCCGGGGTCACCGTGTTCCATGTGGTGCCCACCCTGCGTGGTGCCCAAAAGGCGGTGGATGCCGGAGTCGACGGCCTCATCGTTGAGGGGGTGGAGGGTGGCGGCTTCAAGAACCCCCACGGTTCGTCCACCATGGTGCTCACGCCGCTGGTGGCGTCAGAGGTGGATGTTCCGCTGATCGCCGCCGGGGGGATTTGCGACGGGGTGTCCATGGCCGCCGCCTTGGTGTTGGGTGCCGACGGGGTGCAGATGGGTACCAGGATGCTGTCGGCCGAGGAGTCGCCCGTCCACGACAACTGGAAGCAGGCGGTGGTGGACGCCGCCGACACCGATACCGTGGTGCTGAACCGTTTTGGGCGGCCCGGAATGCGGGCGTTGCGCACCGAGCTGACCTCCGAGTTGGAGCATCAGGACCAGGTGCATTTGCCCGGGCTCGACCGGCTCATGGACCAGTATTTCGGCGGGCGGATGGATGTGGCCGTCCCCTTCGGGGGTCAGGTGATGGGTCGGATCGACGAGGTTCGGCCCGTGGCCGACATCCTGCGGGATGCCTGGGACGAGTGTCAGGCTCTCCTGCGCCGGTTGGGTCGGGCTGCTTCGGGACAACAAGACCCCGGGTGACGAGAGCCGGGATGCCGAGAAACCTCCAGTGCCGGCTGTTCCGGCCAGCGGGTTTCCGGCCCCGGATTCACCTGCTCGGGCCCGATCCGAGGGGTGTGGGCCAGTCGCTGGGAGCGCTCAGCGTGCTGGCGGTTACCAGCGTTGTTGCCGGCGTGGTGCTGGGCCGCAGCCTCGACCGGCTGGCCGAGCTGCCCGGCCTGTTGCTGCTGGTGCCGGCGGCCATCGCACTGCGGGGCAACATCTTCGGGGCGCTGGGCAGCCGATTGGGTACCGCCATCCACACCGGGACGTTTCGCCTGTCGTTGCGCACCTCCAGCGTGGTGGGCCAGAACGTGTGGGCGTCCATGGTTCTGACCCTGGCCCTTTCGCTCGGGTTGGCTCTTTTGGCTTCGGCGGTGGCTCCCGGTGTGGGGGTTGAGGGGGCGATCAGCGTGGCCGATTACGTAGTGGTCTCGGTGGTCGGGGGGACGCTGGCCTCGGTGTTCGTGTTGCTGGTGGCGCTGGGCATGGCCACCGGGTCGGTGCGGTGGGGCCTCGACCCCGACAACGTGACCGCCCCGATGGTGACGGCTGCTGGGGACGTGCTGACCCTTCCGACGCTGATCCTGGCTTCCCATCTGGTGCGGCGCGACGTGGTGACCCCGGTGGTTGCCGGCGTGGTGGCGGCGGTCACGGTCTTCTCGCTGGTTGCCGCCACCCGGTCGAAAGCCAGGGACTTGCGGACCATCCTTCGGGAATCGATACCGGTGCTTGTGCTGGCTGGTTTCCTGTCGTTGATGGCCGGGGTCACCATGGAGAACCGGTTTGAGGTGTTCGCCGATCAGCCGGTGCTGCTGGTGTTGGTGCCCGGCTATCTGGCCATGGGCGGGGCGTTGGGCGGCATCCTGACCAACCGGCTGTCCAGCAAGCTGCATTTGGGTTTGATCGACCCCTCGGTTGTGCCCCGCCGGGGGGCCCGGGCCGATCTGGGCATGACGTTCGGGCTGGCCGTGCCGGTTTTCGCCATCGTCGCCCTGGTGTCGCAGGGCGCGGGTGTGCTCACCGACCTGGCCGGGCCCGGAGCAGGCCGCCTGGTGGGCATCGCCGTGACCGGGGGAGCCATGGCGGTGGTGGCGGTGGTGGTCATGGCCTACTACGGGACCATCGCTGCGGTGCGATTCGGGGTTGATCCCGACACGGTGGGCATTCCCATCGTGTCCGCGGTGCTCGATCTGGTGGGGGCGTTCACCCTCATATTTGCCATTACCTGGCTGGGAGGTAGTTAGCCTTCAGCCATGGATGATCGCCCCCGCAACCTTCGGGCCATGCTCGCAGAGGCTAAGGACCTTTCCGAGCTGATGGTTGATCTGGCCTACGCCGCCCTGTACTTCGGCGATCCCGAGATGGCCACCGAGGTTGACGAGCTCGAGGTGCAGATGACCGAGCTGGTGCAGGACATGAGAGCGGTCTGCATCATGGCGGTGCGTCATCCCAAGGAGGCCGTGGGCATGTCGTCGGTGCTTCAGGTGATAAGCGCCATCGAGCGGATAGCCAACGATGCGGTGGACATTTCCCGGATCGTGACCCGCAGGCTGGGGATCCCGGCCGAGCTGGTGGCCAACATGTCCGGTGCCGAGGAGGTGTCGCACCGGCTGGTTGTTCAGGAGGGGTCGCACATGGTCCGCCGTCCCCTCGGTGATCTGGAGCTGCCGGTGGTGGCTGGGATGCGGGTGATGGCCATTCGGCGGGAGCGGAGCTGGATTACCGATGTGGGGGGCGATCAGGTGATGATGCCCGGTGACGTGCTGTTCCTGAGGGGCTCGCCGGCGGGGATCATGCGGCTGCATCAACTGGCGGCGGCTCCTATGTGGGAGGAGCCGGCTGTCCCGGAGGATCCGTGGATTTCCGATCTTGACAGAGCTGTGGACGTGCTGGTGGAGATGAAGGACTTGTCGGAGGCCGCTGTGGGGTTGGCCTACTCGGCGCTGGTGTTGAACGACCGGGGGATGGCCGCCGAGGTTCGACACCTTGAGGGTCGGCTCGACGAGATGAACCATCA
The DNA here is from genome assembly GCA_965200775.1 of Acidimicrobiales bacterium. Taxonomy (GTDB): domain Bacteria; phylum Actinomycetota; class Acidimicrobiia; order Acidimicrobiales; family Bin134; genus Poriferisocius. The sequence goes on from OZ241383.1 coordinate 492,543, forward strand.
GCTCGAGTTGTGGGTTTTGCGAGCGGCGGCCAACAACATCGATCCCGCGCCGCTGCGGGGTTTGTTGCATCTGGGCCAGGCCGCCGAGGACATTGGTGACCAGGCTCGCCAGATGATCCTGCTGGTGGAACAGGGCGAGGATGTGCATCCGATTCTGGAGATTGCCCTGGGTGATTCCGATGAGGTGCTTGTCGATCTTCCGGTGGCCGAGGGCAGCGGGGCCGACGGGTCCACCTTGCGGGAGCTGGCGCTGAACATCGAGCCCGGCTTCACGGTGCTGGCCATCCGTCGAGCGGGCCGCTACCTCTACCATCCCCGAGGTCGAACGGTGCTCGCCGCCAACGACCGGATCATTGCCCGCGGCCCCGACGAAGGCCGTGAAGCCCTGGCCCAGCGCTGCGGCTGGACACTGCTGCGCGACGAGGAAGGCCTGGAAGACAACCTCCAACCCCTCTGAGAACCTGCCTCGTCCCGTCTTGTTGGAAAGCCTGTAGCCCCTCTGACAGAAGCTGTTACCCCCGGTGCTTAGGATGGGGTCATGGACATCTCCTACAACGAGGACAAGTTCGCCGAGATGGTTCTTCTCGTTGCTGATCGGCTGAAGGACGACCGGGCCGGAGGTGCCACGAAGCTGAACAAGGTCTTGTTCTTTGCGGAGTTCACACACCTGCGTCGCCACCACAAGGTGATCTCGGGGTGCGAGTTCCAGCACCTCACCCACGGTCCCGCGCCCCACCAGATGCTGCCGGTGCGCAAGCGCCTTATCGACTCCGGGGCGGCTCGGCTGGTCAAGGAGGACTTCCTGGGTCGGCCACAGCACCGCTTGGTGCCCACACGACCTGCTGACCTCTCCCTGTTCGATGACGACGAGCTGAAGACCATGGAGGATGTGCTCGAACAGCTTGCAGGGATGACTGCGGTGCAGGTCAGCGAGCTGTCACATCAGGAACCCGGATGGCAGCTCACCGAAGTGGGTGAGACGATCCCCCTATCGACCGCATTCCTCGGATTCCCCCAGGTAAGGACGCCAACCAGCAGAGGGCTGTCGGCAGAGGTCGCCGCCCGCTACAAGACCAGCAACTTTTGAGGACGACCCTGACATTCGCACCCTTCACATCATCGACCCGATCTTTGGCACCTTCGTCTTCGCCGGAGTCCTCATTGAGCCAGGCGTAGTAGAGATAGCCGACTACAACCATGACCCCGACTACTGGGACACGATCGGTGACGATCCCAGCACCTGAGCTGCAAGCACCGTTGATGCCAGTCTCATGTCGTGTCGCAGGGCAACTTTTTGCCGGCCATCCGTCGAGCGGGCCGCTACCTCTACCATCCCCGGGGCCGAACGGTGCTCGCCGCCAACGACCGGATCATCGCCCGCGGCCTCGACGAAGGCCGTGAAGCCCTGGCCCAGCGCTGCGGCTGGACGCTGCTGCGCGACGAGGAAGGCCTGGAAGACTACCTCCAACCTCTCAGGGTTTGACTGCAATAGCCTGGTCCCTTATGCCCGAACAAGAACACTCAGCGCCTCTACACGAGACGAGCCTGTCTTCGGGGCTTGCTGCCGCCGAGCGAGCGCTGATGATCGAAGAAGGGTTGCAGGCCGTGCAGGCCTGGGAAGCCGACCATGGCAAGTTGACTGATGAGGAGTTGGCCTACGCCGATCGCGTTCTCGACGAACTCGTCAACAAGCAGGATCAAGAAGCCCAAGCCCTCTCTGCCTCCCGGGACAGTCTGTAACCCGCCCTGAGTCTTATCGGGTGTCCAGTAGAGTTACAACCAACGGTCGCAACACCGGGTAGGTGGCGTTTTGAAAGACATGCGGTTCAACCGCCGGCTCTACACCATGTCCCAGGCAGCCCGTCTTGTGGGCATGAGCCGGTCAACTCTGGCTACGTGGGCAATCGGGGACAAGCATCCCGTGAAGCGAGGGCTTGCGAGCAAGCGAGAACCTGTGGTCACATCGCTCAGCCGCTCCGAGGGCGACGACCGCACCATTCCCTTCATCGGTCTCGTAGAGGCGACCGTAGTTCAAGCCTTCCGGCAGACGGGCCTTCCGATGCAGCGCATCCGCAGCGCCCTGAAGATCCTTAGCGAGAAAGACGAGCTGGGGCATGCTCTGGCGTCCAAGAGGCTCTACAGCGATGGTGCCCAGGTCCTTCTTGACTATGCCGAGAGTGAAGAGGACAGGCAGCTTCGCCTGTTGGTTGTCGTAGTGTCAGGACAGCGGGTGTTTCACGAGGTCATTGATGAGTACTTGCAGAGGATCACCTTCGACGAATCGGGTGGGGATTGGGCCAGTGAGCTGATTCTCCCGGTGACAGACCGCAGGCTGTTGCGTGTCATTCCAGGGGTGGCTAGTGGTGACCCTCTGTTCGTCAACGGGGGTGCTCCGCTGTCGGCGGTGCGGAGCAGGTTCATGGCTGGTGAACCCATCACTTCCATAGAGCGAGACTACGACACACCCTCGGAGGACATCGAAGAGGCTATCAATGCCATCTGGCCGCAGGCACAAGCAGCCTGACCTCGAAAAACCTGTCTTCTTTCTTGATCGTGCCCTTGGTAGGTACGACGTTCCGGCCGCTATACGAGAACGGGGATACCAAGCAATCCCATGGCTGATGTCTACACCCATGGATCGGATCAGCGCACGGGTGATCAAGATTGGATCTATAGAGCCGACCAAGAAGGTTGGGTGGCGCTGACCAAGGATTACTCAATCATCCGCGATCATGGGGACGCTCTTAGTGAGACAACTTTGAGAGTCTTCTGCTTGAACAACGCGCATTTGTCAGGAGCAGAGATGGCTGACCGAATCACGCGTCACTTAAACCGCATCGTTCAGCGAGCTTCAAGACCTGGACCGTATGTGTACGTCATCACAAGAACAGGACTTGAACTGCGATGGAGCTCGTAGGGTCAGACTAGGGATATAGCTCCTCTAAGTCTACAAGATTTCCTTGGCTAGATTTGGCTGGTGCTGTAGAGCCTCAATTAGCTGGTCATATGTCATCATCTCTCGCTAGTCGGAGCGAGACCCTTGGAGCCATTGTCCGGTTCCACCCGGTATCGGAGACAAACGGCGTTCGATGCCGACGAGTTGCGACCATCGAGGAGATGCTCGAACAGCTTGCAGGGATGAACGCGGTGCCAATCAGCAGTCTTGTCTTGGAGAAGGCTGACTTGGAGTTTGGTCCAGGATGGAATCCGTCTGGGCAGCCACCGGAATGGGATTTCTGGTCGGGACACTTGGCCGAGGCGCTTCTCGAATTTCGATGAAGGCCGTCTTAGGTCACTCTTCGGGCACGGCGGAGGACTACCTCTGTGATCTCCTGCCCCATAACTCGATCCTCGTAAAAGTATGTCATCCAATTTACTAGAGCCCTCCACATATCGTCTTCTGAGAAGCCCTCCATACTGTTTTGTCTGAAGAAAGTACCTAGCTCATCAGAATTGATGGATTCATCAACGGTGCCATCAAGCAAAGAGCCAACCTGAGGGATTCGCGCGAGTCTGTTCCGAATGTGCTCGTTGAACTCAGGCTCTGATTTTCCTGGCATAATGTTTGCGTTGTAGATGTCCCGCAAGACAATGCGATCGCTTTCAACAAGGTGGACATCACCGGGATGCGAGTAGTGTTGCGAGTACAATGCAAAGGCACGTGCGGGTTTGAAGCTGAATGGAGTCCATTCAGCTTGGTGTACTACGGGAAGATCCAAGGATAACGAGTGCATCGCCACTGCACGTAGCTGATCAACTATCTCTCTAGTAGCTGATACTTCTAGCTCTTCAATCTCCTTCAGGGTGCTAGCAATTCCTGGATCGTCAATCGAAACTTCAACCATTGCTTCTAGGTTGCTATATTGAGAATCCCCAAATCCGGCACCAGTTACATTGGCGGATCCAATCAAGCAACGGTCATCTGCACAAAATATCTTGGCATGAAGATTATGGACCAAAGCAAGATCGGCATTGCCTCTTTCTTCGATTAGGTCAATCACCTCTAAGTCTGACACTCTTTGGATTATGTCTTGCGGCAGCCATCTCGTCACGCAGTGCAAGTAAGTGCTATCAGACAGGATAGATGTGATGGAGCGCAGGGTCTTTTCTTTGATAAACGGTGCAATTATGATCGCACGGGCGGGGTGATCAGAGAATAGAGCTCTGATTCGATCTCCAATGCGGTGTGGGTGCAGCTTCATACTCGGTCTACATATTCCAGAGGTTCATCTTCTAGAGTGAAGAAGTCCTCAGCGTATTTTCCCCATTCTCGCCGTGTCTTTTGTATTTGCCGTTTTGAACCATTGTATTGTTCATCTTCGTAACGGGCCCAGGAGTATAACAGTAAACGAAATGCTGCAGCCGATCTTTGCAAGCGTTCGGAGATGTCGTCAACATCCATCTCCTCTGTATCAAGGTGGAGTATATCATACAGTTCCCTGGAAACAGGATGGGAGGAGTTCAATACTACTTGAATAACACCAGGCAAACTTTCCACCCCAAAGAAACTCTCAGAATCCTGGTGGGCTTGAATCCACCGAACTTTGTCGCCAGCTTCTCTTGTTTCCACGACCAATCGAAGTGCTTCATCTACATTCAAACCTAAATTAAGCATAGACTTGACTTCATGAGACTGTCGTTCTTCTTCTGAAATGTCTTGTTCCATTACGTCAGACTGACCACGGTGTCCTTCATCAATGCGCCGTTCAATCTCTCCGGTGGCAAGTTGGTTTGCGGTATCTGATCCGTCGTCGCTGTGGCGCGAACCACGAGTCTGCTTATATAGCTTTACTTGGCGCCTAAGGTATTCGATTGCCTTGTGTACCTGTCCGTGGAGCTCCAACAGGTGAATGCGAGGATCGCCGTCTGCTTCCATTCGATCCTTAACATCCTTATGGGTCTCCTCATCTTCAAGTCGTTCCCGCTCCCATTTGAAGTGGGCAATGCGTTGGAAGGTCATTGCCCCCTGCTTATTGTTGGTGACTCCAAATATTTCATCGAGTGAGGGAGGAAAGTCTATCTCAACCTTCCACCACCGTTCTGTCGGGTCGTAGTCATTTGCCCATCCTTGATCGATCTCGATCTCTCTGTGGGCCCGCATAACTGATACCCCAAGATTGTTGGCCGCGTGCTTGCCCCACGGTGTTCGCCCCGCATCTCCACCGGCAAAATTGCTCGGCCATTCGGCTTCTATGTGCTTGGAATCTCGAACGTGTGGTCTGGAGTGGCTTGCTCGGATTCGCACACTATGCATTTCACCCTTATGAGGAACATCAAGAACTATTGGTCCTGTGGGCAATTCTCGAAACATTGGTGGAGGTCCGAAGTCTTCGGGGCAAGAAGTCCCGCTCATCAAATAGAGAGGGTCGTTAGGCCTAACCTGGATTATGCTATTGGCATCCACTGAGCACTCTTCTCCATCTGTGGATATTTCCATTGGTATACAGATGATCTTGCGTTGAGGACCGATCTCTTCATTCCTGGGATCTTGAGGGTGCAGACGATCTGATTGAATTGCCAGAAATCGGCGGTAGATCCTTCCAATCAAGAATTCTGCATGCTCAAATGTCTTTGCAGCTCGCCTCCATTCAACTCGATCCAGTTCACTCCAAACGACTAGAGTTCCAGTAGTTTCACATCCGAACCGGCTGCCTTGCATGTACATATCTGGTATTGGATCAAGTCGGGGTTCTGGAATCTCACGTCTACCTTCGCTCACCTCGTCTACTGATAACCATGTGTGGAGTGCGTTGGTGACACCATTTTGCCAGGACCACACATCTACGCGCTTGGCTTGAGACATTGAGGAGTTTGGCAAACCCATCCCAAATCGGCCGATCCCCCGTCTTTGGCTTCGAGTGCCATGACCGTAGCGGAGACTTCCGCGAAGCTCGTCTCCGTTCATACCGATTCCGTTGTCTAGAACAGCCAAATGTGTAAGTCGAGAGGTCTTTCGCCGGTCTCTCATCTCGCGTTTCTCCACCCCAAACAATTCAATGGTTGTGGCCCCTGCCTCGATGGAATTGTCGATCAACTCTGCCAATGCATGCGCCGTTGACTTGTAACCACTATCGCGCATGGCATCCACAGCCATAGAAGTATTGATGATTGAAAAACTCAGCTGCTCGTTGGCGTTTGGTGTAGTAGAGTCCATGACTCCCTCCAAGTATTATATTTTCACTCCAAGATAGTGATTGCCAGTTGACGGGGATCTATGCCCATACGTCTTCCCAATTGTGAAATGCCTCAGCGACATTTCCAAAACCAGGAAGTTCCGGATCCACAACGGTCACCACTTCGCAGGTTTCAGTGCCTCCTGCCTTCGGCCCGCGTATGGCTCGGCCTACCATTTGACTGTATAGAACGAGTGATTTTGTGGGGCGAGCAATAACCACTGCGCTGGCTTGCGGGGCGTCGAACCCCGTTGTGAGGACACCATAGTTGAACAGGACCATCGGTTCGGAGTCCCTGCTCTTGAAGTTCGCTATGGTCCTTCGCCTTATCTGATCGCCTGTCTCACCAGTCACCACCCCGCTACGTGTGCCCCGAATGGCCAGAACGGCAGTGAGTATCTGTGCCTGAGCTACTGATCCAGCAAAGACGAGTAGACGATTGTGGCCAGCCCCAAGAAGTGCTTCGATAGCACTTATGACTGCTGCCACATATTCTTCTTCCAATGATAATCTCTCGATGATTTCATCAGGGATGTCCAGAGATTTCGCGATTGCGGATTTGTCCAGGTCGTTGAGGCAACTTCCTGGTTCGGCGAACAAGGTTCGAAAGGTCGGACGAGCAAGATAGCCATTGTCGATCAAGAACTCTATGGGACTAGCGCTGGGAACCTCTAGGGATACCTTGTTCTGTCCAAAGAAATCGGCGAGCTGGCCGTCCTTGTCAATATCTGACCATGTCCTTCCCGGTGTGGCAGTCAAGCCCAATAGAGAACATCGGTGGTCGAAGGTCAGGTCTTCAGTGATATGGCTGTAGGTCCTGGCGATGGCCTGGTGAGCTTCGTCAAAGACAACAAGTCTGGTGCGCTGCGATAGCTGGAGTGCCCAGTCGGGATTCTTGCCAGACAGAGAAGACCACCCCTTTGCAAGTCCTACAACGAGGAATCCATCTGTGAACTGTTCCAGATCTGGGGTTCGGTTGCCCCACATCGTTCCCACTTGGATGTCGCGGTTGCCCAAGTGGAGCCAAGCTTCTCTGAACGATGCCTCTGCTTGTTCCAGCAGCTCTTGTCCTGAAGCAAGCCATACTGCTACGGACGGGTCATGACGGCGCAGAGATTCGGCGACAATGTGCATGGCAGTGCGGGTTTTACCCACTCCGGTGGGTAGATGCAATACAACCCGCTTAAGGTTCTGCCACAGGAGAGGCTCTAGTCGCCGCACGGCGCTGCGTTGGTGGTCGAACAGCCCATATGCAGGCAGAGTTGTGCTCACGGAGGCTGGTGGTGGACCAGAGACTCGCTGTTCGATCAATCCGAAGAAGTCACGCGCCTTGTTAACTTGAGAAGTTGACCATGACTTGGCTTCCGCAAGGTTGGCCCCTGTTCGTTCTTCGAGCTCGCCACGCTTGACGCCGGGAACCAAGTCCACGACAAATTGCCTGCTTTGTTCGTCGGCGAGCAGGTCGCTGACATCGATTAGGGATAGAGATGCCTGACGCAGCTCGTCCTCTGGGATGCGTCCACCGAAGAATGCATCGAGCACAGGGAGGATGTTGGGATCGATTAGTCGTCTGAGGTCGGCCTCACGGAGTGTCCCCAGAAACTGCTGTGTGGACAACCCGAACCCGGTGAATGACACATTGGCGCTGTCAATGGTCATAGGGCACACACCGTGCAGGGTTGGGTGTTGTCGTCTTGGTCGAGGGCATCGGCGAGGGCTTCGATGAGGGGGACGTTGTGGCGGGTCTTGGCTGCTCGGTTCAGGGCTGTCTCGTGGCGTTCGAGAATTTCGGAGCGGCGGGAGCGGAGTTGGAGGAGGGTCTCGCCTCCCGACCATGTGTACTGGCGGCCCTTCATGGCTTGGTCGGTGAAGTCGGCGTCGCCACCCACGCCGGCGTCCTGGAGGACCTTCTGCTCAATGGCTACGGCCCGGTCGAACAATTCGGGGTGGCGGTCGGCGAGGCCGATCCACTCGGCCTTGCGTTGGTAGAAGCAGAAGTAGCATCCCGACCGGGTGCGCCACTCGTAGTAGGCGGGCAGGCCGATTCCGGCGTCGTCGAGTATGCGCATCACCCCGGCGTGGTCTATGCCGTCGTCCACGAATGGGAAACGGCTCTCGATGTTGGGTTTGGTGGAGACGTATCCCTTGCGGTTGGACTCGTCGGCCCGGATGGCCACATACGAAACAGCTGGGTCGTCACCGATCCACTGCTCAAGGGGCTTAATCTTCATGTTCTTGGTACACCAGCGCATCTGGGGCGACGGCAGTGCTCCCCGGAAGACCTCGAACCAGTGGTCGAAACCCCGCTCGGCGTTCAGCCTGGCGATGGGCTTACCCAGGATCACCTCGAGACGGGCAAGGAACTCGTAGGTCTCAGGCAGCTCGGCGCCGGTATCGCAGAAGAAATACTCCATCTGCGGCACCTGATCCTTCATGTACACCGCCAGCGCGCTGGAGTCCTTGCCTCCGGAGATCCCGCAGATATGGCGAGCCTCGCAGCCGTCCGTCCGGCTCTGCTCACCCATTGGTCGCCTCCTCCAGCACCCGACCGCCCAGCAGGGCCAGCAGCGCCTGTCGAGCCTGCTCGTCGCTTCCCGTCACCTGACTGGCTCTGGCGAGGGCCTCATCAAGCACCTCCGACAGCCCATTGAGATGATCCGTAGCAACGTTCACCAGCCGAGCGTGCTCCCGACCGTCCGTCCAGGTCACAGTCACTCTCAACGCTGACGATGGGTGATGCTCATTGGCAGAGTCCCCGGTGCCGGTGTCTTCGGCGGTCGTACCCGGCCCCATCAGGTCGGCATGGAGGGCCAGCAGCCGCTCGAAAGTAGCCATCTTCTCGGGAAGCACCAGTTGGAATCGGCGAGCGTCGTCGTCGGTCCACTCCGCCGGAGACTTCTGGGAGACAACCGTGGCGATGATCCGGGCCCAATCGATGTCGTCGTCGGTGCCGTCGTTGGCCAGGGCCAGCACGAAGGGCCTCATGGTCGAGTCCAAAACGTCGGGGTTGATGGCCGCCGCTCGCTCGACGACCGCTTCCCGGGTGTTGCCTTCGCCCAACGAGACCAAAAGCCGGTACGAATCGACGATCAGCCGGCTTCCGGCTCCCTCCAGGGCTTCCATGGCGCCGACAACAGCCGAGGCCAACCCAACGGCATCGGGGTAGTCGCCTTCCTCGAGAACGGGAGGCAGGCCGATTGCTTCGGGCAGGGAGGAGAACAACAGCTCGTCGGGCTCCACCGCCAGCAGCAGGGCCTTTCGTACCGCCAGGTCTTGCGGGGTCAGGTTGCGGGTCTGCTGGGAGTAGGCGTCGAGCTTTCGGAACCGGTCCACCAGGTTGGCCACCACCGCCAGCACGTTTCCCACCCGTCTGTCTCTGCCGGCAGTGGGGGCATCGACGGCAATGCCCAATTGGGCAGCCAGCGCTTCCACCACCTGTTGGCGGGCGCCGCGGTTGCCAGCGAAGTGCTTGATCTCGAAGAACCCAGGGTTCTTCACCATCCGCTCGGCCATCTCCGATGAGAGCCGGGGTTTGAACGTGCCGTGCTCGTAGAGGGCGAGCACATCGCGATGGGCCAGAAGCCCGGCCACAATGAGCACCGGCACCACGCCGGCCTTCATCCCTATTGGCGGGGTTTGCAGCGAGGCATACACGTCCTGCAGGCTCACCTTGCGGCGCTTGGCTCGGTCGAACTCCGCTTCGAGCACCTTCCAGGCCGGCAGCATCCTCTCGGCTGCGCCCCGGCCCCGAGGCGCTCGAAAGGTCATCTCGCCGCTTTCCTCGTCCCGGATGTGGAGGCGAGTGTGGGAGAGGGCGGCCTTGTACATGGCCATCTCGGGCCCGTACCCCTCCAGTCCCAGGTTGGGCCGGTCGCCCTGTTCGATCATTGCCTCTATGAGCAGCCGCCGGGCCTTGGCCCCCTGGGAGGACAAAGCAGTGCGGTTGAGCATCTCGTTGCGAACCATGGGGGTACTCGGGTAGGAGCGGTTGGCGGCATCCGAAAGCGCGGAGGTGCCCCGGCCTGCCCGCAGGGCGATTTCCTTGTCGGCCTGTAGCAGGACCCACCGGCACGACTGGGTGCCGAAAGCGGTGCTCACCGCCCGGTCCAGCTCCCCTTGAGCCAGGGCCAGGCGTTCGCCCAATTCCTGGCGGGCCACCCAGTCCAACTCCACGTCGGGAGCATCGAGCACGCCGGTCAACGCTCCTACCTCCCGGGCGGCGACGTCGATGCCGCCCAAATCGGCCGGGGTCGGGATGGCCACCACCGTGGGCTTGGCCCGGTCGGAGGCAGCGCCCATCAACGGTGGCGGTTCGTCGCCGTCCACCAGCAGCAGAAGCTCGCCGTCGTAGGGGGAGAACGCCTCCAGCGGCGCTTCCTTGTTGTTGCCGGAGGTGTATCGGCGGCTGAACACCCGGAGGCAGTCGTTTACCGCGCTGTGGCGAGCGGCAACCACCGGCTGAAGGTCGTCCCCGGCTGACAGAACCTCGAGGAGGGGCCGGTGGCTGCCTCGCTGGCGGGACTCCTCGATGAGCCTCTGAACGTCGATATCGGTTCCCTGCCAGATGCGGTACTCGTCGGCGAAGTCCCGGTAGGTGATGATCCCGTCGTCGGCCAGCGTGCTCAGGATTTCCCCGGCACCGGGCTCGACCATCTCCAGCACATGGTCGGAGGCCCTTATGGCTCCAGAGGTGGAGACCAGGTTGAGCATGGCCACGGCTTTCGCCACCTGCTTCTGGCGTTCCGAGAGGCCGTGGGCGTCACGCAGCCGGGTGGCGATTTCCACCCACCGGCTGTTTGCGGCCTGCGACATCGACAGCGGGCCCGCGCCGCCGACGAAGTAGTCGTACACCGCATCTAGGCCCAGGGTCGGGAGGGGGCCCTTGCCGGGCAGGGGAGTGGTGTCGAGGTAGCCGCCGGGTCTGGTCATCTCCTGGCCGGCCAGGAACGAGAACAAAGTCCTCTCGTGCTGGCCGTAGCGCTGGCACAGCTCCGACAACACCACCGCGGCGATGGGGTGCAGGGGCCAGCACGAGGCCACCATCGCCGGATCGGAGAGGTCGTCCACGCCCAGCGACTTCATCGTCGGGGCCAACGAGTGGGACCAGCGGTGGACCCGGCTGGCCAAGCCCTCGTCGCCCACGTGGAACACCGAGCCGATGAGCGCCCGGATCTGAGCGGGCGACTCGACGTAGGCGACATCCTCGAACCGGCCCTGAACCTTGGCCCACTCTCGACGAATGGAGGGGCTCATGGCGGCCGAGTAGTCGTCGAACGACTGGTGCTGAAGGGTTAGAAGGAAGATGGGTAGACCGTCGCCCTGGCCGGCTTCGGCAAGCTGCTGGAGCAGGTACAGATCGGTGCTCTCGTCGCCCAACCCGCTGCGCCCGGACCGGTCGGCGACCGCTTCCAGGTTCTTGCCGAATTCGTCGATGACCAGCAGCAACGGGCCGTCGGCGGCGAGGCATTGGGACACCTCCAGAAGGGCAGCGGGGGAGGGCCCCGGGCGACGCGGGTCGCCGGAGGAGGTGTCGTCAAGGGCGTGGTTCAAAGTGTCGGCAGCTCGGAAGCTGACCGGGGAGGGAACACCGCCGAAGCTTCGGGTTACGGCAGCGTGGAGGGCCCGCAGAACGGTGTAGGTGAGCGGCTCCCGGTCGGCGGTGACGAGGCCCCGGTGGAATCCCCGCTGTTCTGTCCTATGCCGGAGATGGGAGCGCTCTACTCTCTCTCTCTCTCTCTCTCTCTCTCTCTCTCTCTCGGTAAGCACTCCCCAGCCCGATGCTGAGTCAAGTAGGGCCAAGGCTGCGTGGCGGGTTTCTCCGGCCGGGCCGAACAACCCGTCGAGCAGCAGCGCGAGCGACGACTTGCCCGACCCGTAGGGCCCGGTGAGCGACCAAGCGCCTCCGGCCCGTCCGTCCTCGGCGGCACAGACAATACGGTTCACCATGTCGAGGGCTCGGGCCGTGACCACATAGCCCTCCAGGGGGCCGGTGCGGGCCGCGTCGCGCTCCAGATTGGCGGAGCGGGCGAAGCGCCTCGCCACCTCGACGTGTTCCGACAGCACCACCACTACGTTACGCCCAATCCGACCGGCAACCGCGACATGGCAACGGCCTCATGCTCATCATCGGCCTGCTCCCATCCCGGGCCGTTCGAGCCGGGGCCGAAGTAGCGGTTGAGCACCTCGATGCTCAGGCTCCGGGTGTTCTTGCTCCAGGCGAGCTGCGGGGAACCGGCCGGAGAGGCCAGAGTTAGATCACCTTCCGACTCGGCCACAGCCGACCTCAGGGCGTCGGCCAGCTCGGTTTCGGTCAGTCGGAAGGCCCGACCGGGAGAGCCGGGCTCATCGGCCATGCGGCTCAACAACGCGGTGCGGCTTTGTAGATCGGTGCGGGAGGCATGGTCGAGGACGGCATGGGCCACCACCGCTGGCGGGAGGGTGGGCTTGGGGCCGATGGCGAACCGGTACTTTCCGGTGGCCGCGGACTTGGTGATTAGGCCCAGCTCTCGCAGCGGGCAGTCCAGCAGGTCGTCGATGCTGGTGCGGGCGGTTCGCTCGGCCGGAGCGTAGGTACGCAACAGGGCGGTCACGTCCTTGCGTATCGACGAGGGGTGGGGGACGGCCCACTCCGAAGCGGCGTCGATTTCAGCGGCGCAGGCCGACTCCAGATCTGATGCCTCGAACTCGACGGCTGCCAACTCGTTGAACGCCACCCACCACACCGGCAGGAGGCACCGGGGTGACAGCAGCTTCCAGTGGAGGAGCCACAGCGTGCCTGGGTCTTCCATGAACGGGTCCCAACCGGCACTGCCTTCGTCTCCGAACAACATCTGTCCGAACTCGGTGGGCACAACGCCGGGGGAGCGGGGGTTGGCGGGCTCGGGTTCGACCTGCACCACGCCGGCAGCGAGGCCCCAGAACCGGATCGCCCTGACCATGTTCTTGCCCACCCCCATCTCAATGGTGGCGTCGTCGTTGGTGAAGGCGTGGTGATCGTAGAGAGCGGCCTCGAACGCCTTGCGGAACCAGCCGTAGCGGGGGTGGAAGGTCTCGTGGCGGGCGAACATGGGCTCGGCTGCATCGGTCAACCGCATCAGAGCGCCGCCTTCGAGGTTGTGCCGGTCATGTCACGAACGTAGCGAACCGCGGTGACAGTTTGTCCCACAGCAGCATCCACCTCGGCTTTTGTGGTGAAACGCCCCAGGCTGAACCGCACCGACTCGAAGGCCTCGTCCCGGGTGAGTCCCATGGCCAACAGAACGGGGGAGGGGTCGATCGCCCCCGAGCTGCACGCCGACCCGGTGGAAGCGGCCACCGGGTCGATGTTGAACACCACCGCCTCGGAGTCGGCCCCCTCGAAGCGCACGTTGGCGGTATTGGGCAGCCTGCGGGTGGGGTCACCGTTCTCGTACACGTCGCCCAGCCCGGCCCGAAGGCCCCGAACCAACTGGTCTCTCAATTCCCCAACCCGCACCGATTCCGCCTCCCGCTCGCTACCGGCCAGCGAAGTGGCCTCGCCCAGCCCCACAATCCCGGCAACGTTCAGCGACCCCGAACGCAGCCCCCTCTCGTGACCCCCACCGAGGATTACAGGGCGCATCCGATCCAGGGCGTGGCGGGTTCCGACCAGGGCCCCCACCCCGCCGGGGCCGCAGATCTTGTGGCCGCTGAGCGCCAACAGGTCGATGCCGACGTCGTCCATGGCCAGCGGCAGCCGCCCCACCATCTGAGTGGCATCGCAGTGGAAGAATGCACCGGCTCCGTGGGCCAGCTCGGCCACGTCGTGGATCGGGTTCAAAACGCCGGTTTCGCTGTTGGCAGCCATCACCGACACGGCCAGAACATCGGCGCCGAGAAGGCAATCCAGCTCGTCTAGGTCGACGAACCCGCCAGGTGTAACCCCCACAACGTCCACCTTGAGGCGACCCTGTTCGTGCAACCATCGGGCCGGTTCGCGCACCGAAGCGTGCTCGACTGCGGATATCACGATCCGGTTCCGCTCCACTGGTGCGCTTTCCGCCAGGCCGAGAAGCGCCAGGTTGTTGGCCTCGGTCGCCCCGGCGCAGAACACCACCCCCGATGGGGGCGCCCCCACCAGGTCGGCTACCTGCTCGCGGGCTGTGTCGGTTAACGCCGCCTGGCGCCGCCCGTTGCGGTGGACGGCCGAGGCGTTGCCCACCCCGTGGCAGAGCACCGGCATCATGGCCTCGGCCACCCGGGGGTCAAGCGGTGCCGACCCGTTGTAGTCGAGGTAAACCTCGTCGGTGCTCACAAATGGGGCTTTCTGCTGGGGAAACTCTCTCCAATGGGGAGATTTCTCGGTGGAGGGGGGCTTGTCTCGACGATAGTGCTGCCGACCCCATGCGACGGGGAACCCCAAAAGAGGGGAGACCTCAAGAGAAGGTAACCCCGAGGGGTGACAGTTCAGGAGGCTTTGGCGTCTCGTAGGGCGACGGCAGCCGGGGGCCGGTACGTTCACAGTGTGAGCGACGCGTCCCTAGCTGGTTCCGGCCGGGCGTTCGCGTCGTTGTCCAACCGGCACTACGCCAAGCTGTGGTGGTCGGGCCTGGTGGCGTTTCTGGCCGTGGGAATGCAGATTCTGGCCCGGAGCTGGCTGGCCATTGAGCTGACCGACTCCAACCTGGCCTTCGCATCGGTCATGTTTGCATTCGGCATCGGCATGTTCGCCATAACCCCGTTCGGGGGAGTGGCCGCCGACCGGTTCTCCCGACGCTCGCTCATCGTGGGGTCGCACGCGTCGCTCACCATCAGCGCCCTGTGGCTCGGTGTGATGGTGCTCATCGACCGGGAGGAGTTCTGGATGCTCCTTTTGGTGTCGCTGATCCAGGGGGCGTCGTTCGCCTTCATGGGCCCGGCCCGGGTGGCCATGACCGGAGACGTGGTGAGTCGTGATCTGCTGCCCAACGCCGTCTCCCTCACCCAGCTCACCGTTTCGGGCACACAGATCGTGGGCCCCACCCTGGCCGGGTTCCTGGTGGCCACCCCCGGATTCGGCATGGAGGGCGTGTACCTGCTCACCGGCGGTTTGACCGCGGTGGGGGCCATTCCGGTGATGCAGCTCCCCTCCGGGCGACCGGCCCGGCGGGAGGCCCGGGGGCCGCTGGAGGAGATCAGCGACGGGATCCGCTACGTGGGGAGGTTCCCCTACCTGAGGGTGGTGGTGATCTCCACCTTCCTCATGATTATGGTGGCCATGCCCTACATGGTGTTCCTGCCAAAGTTCGTCGAGAGCGTGTTCGGGGTGGGAGCGGGATGGCTGGGCATCCTGCAGGGGGCCAATGCCCTGGGTGGAACGGTCTGCGTGCTGCTGGTGGCCCGGATGCGGGACAACTCGGCGCTGTGGCGCATCAGGGTGCTGTCCACCGCGGGGGTGGCGGTAGGGGTGCTCATCATGGCCGTCACCCCCAACGAGCTGGTGGCGATACCGGTGATGATGGTGCTGGGAGCGGCCACCATGGTGTTCCAGACCACCAACATGTCAATGGCTCTGCTGCTGGCCCAGCCGGTGTATCACGGGCGGGTGCAGAGCCTGCTGATGATCTCGTTCAGCGCCCAGAGCCTGGTGGCGTTCCCCATGGGTGCGCTGGCCGACAGCATTGGCTTGAGGGAGATGCACGTTCTGTTGGCCCTGGTTTCCGGGTTGATCGTGCTGTGGTCAACTGTGGCCGGACGTGAGGCTCGGCGCCTGCTCCTGGAATCCCGAACGGGCGGCTAGCCCGAGCCTTTGGTCCGAGCCCTCAGGCCCGGGCGTTCACCAGCCAGGCCGCCGCGCCCAGCACGATGCCCTCGGGGGTGCGGCGGTTCTGCACCATGGCCCCCAGCGCCGCCTTGGTTCTGTCGATCACCGATTGGTCGGCGTTGTCGGGGATGGAATTGCCGGGCAGCAGATCCATGTAATAGCGGACCAACTCGTCGGTGGTTCCGCCCCCGACGCTCACCGGCTGGTCGTGGGGGGTGATGTCGATATCCACCAGCCCGGCTGCGGTGAGCACCGACTGGATGCGGTCGGCCGAGGCCAGCGAGAACGGTCCCGGCGCGTCGAGGTCCATCGGATCGGGCGGACCCAGCACCTTGGCGATGGCCTGGGCCGGTTCGCTCACCCAGGAGTTCTCCGCCGGCGACCGCCAGCACACGAAGCTCAACCTCCCACCCGGCCTCAGCGCCCGGCGCAGGTTGGTGAACCCGGCCACCGGCTCGACGAAGAACATGATGCCCATCCGGGAGAACACGGCGTCGTAGCGCCCGGGCTCGAACCGGTGGTCAGCGGCATCGCCCACCTCGAACGAAACGTTGCCCAGCCCGGCATCTTCGACCCGACGGCTCGCCTCGGCCAGCATGGGGGCCGAGACGTCGATGCCGGTCACATGCCCGCTGTGGCCCACCAGCCGTGCCAGCTCAAGGGTGGTGGTGCCGGTGCCGCACCCGATGTCCAGCACATGCTCGCCGGGGTCGGGGTGCAGCCGGGCCAGGGCCGCTTCGCCCAGGGGCTCCAGCATGGTGTCGAGCCTCGACCGGTGCTCCACCCACACCGTTCCCCGGTCGTTCCAGTAGCTGCGGAGGGCCTCGGCTTGATCGGCCATCACGCCAGTTTGCCAGACGACCTCGCCCAACAGTCACACGGACCAACCCCCGACCCCGGAACCGTCGCCCACCCTTGCCGGATCGCATCGCGGAGCGGTAGGCGCCGGAGCCGGCCCGGTTGGGATGCCCCGAGTCACCGCCGTCGGGCTACAGTCGCAGACAGTGAAGCCCGCCCCATTCGAGTACCACGCCCCCGAATCGGTGTCCGACGTGACCGGGCTGCTGGCTCAGCACGGCGACGACGCAAAGCCGTTGGCCGGCGGCCAGAGCCTGGTTCCCATGCTGGCCATGCGCCTCACCCGTTTCGAGCACCTGGTTGATCTGAACCGGGTGGACGAGCTGTTCGGCGTGACGGCAGGCAACGGGGAGGTCCGCATCGGGGCCATGACGAGGCAGGCCGCGGTGGAGGTCGACCCGGTGGTGAGGGAGCGGGTGCCGCTGCTGCACATGGCCACACCCCACATCGGCCACTTCCAGATCCGCAACCGAGGCACCATCGGAGGCTCGATTGTCCACGCCGACCCGGCTTCGGAGTATCCCGCAGTGATGCTGGCGCTGGAAGCCACCGCGGAGATCGCCTCGGCATCGGGCGCCAGGGAGGTGGCCGCCGCCGACTTCTTCGAGTCCACGTTCATGACCTCGGTGGCTCCCGACGAGCTGCTGGTGGCCCTTCGGTTCCCCGCCTGGGACCAGCCGGCGGGGTTCGCCTTCGACGAGATCGCCCGGCGCAGCGGCGACTTCGCCCTGGCCGGCGTGGGTGTGGGTATCGGCCTCGACGCCGACGGGCGCATCAACAGGGCCGCGGTGGGAATGCTGGGGGTCGGGCCCACGCCACTGCGAGCTGCGTCGGTGGAGGCCGCCCTGATGGGCGTGACGGTGGGCGATGTGGATGCCGGCGAGGTCGGACGCCTGGCCGCCGACGACATGGACCCGGTGAGCGATGTCCACGCCGGGGCCAACTACCGCCGCCGAGCCGGGTCCACGCTGGTGGGTCGGGTCCTGGCCCAGGCACTGTCGCAACTGGAGGCCGGCGATGGCTGATTCGATGCCGGTCTCGATCCGGGTCAACGGGCGGGCCCGCAGAGCTGCTGTCGAACCCCGGCTGACGTTGGCCGACTTCCTGCGGGAGCAGGCCCTGTGTACCGGGGTTCACCTGGGCTGTGAGCACGGGGTGTGCGGCTCCTGCACGGTACTGGTCGACGGACAGGCCGTGCGCTCCTGCCTTTTGTTCGCGGTGCAGGCCGACGGTGCCGAGATAACCACCGTGGAGGGGCTCGCTCCCGACGACAACACCCTCCACCCGGTGCAGGAGGCGTTCCGCGACTGCCACGGCCTCCAGTGCGGGTTCTGCACCCCCGGTTTCGTGGTTACGGTGGCCGCTCTCCTCGAAGCCAACCCCGACCCCACCGACGAACAGATCCGCCACGGCATCTCCGGCAACCTGTGCCGGTGTACCGGATACCAGGGCATCGTGGCCGCCACCCGGCAGGCAGCCGCCGTTATGAGAGGTGAGCAACCATGAGCACCACAGCCGCTCGCTACGTGGGCCAGTCGGTGCGCCGAGTGGAAGACCCTCGGTTGGTCACAGGCCACGGCCGGTACGTGGACGACATCGTGCTGCCCGGCATGTTGCACGCCGCCTTCGGGCGCAGCGACCTGGCCCGGGCCACAATCACCAGCTTGGACACCGCCGCCGCCGAAGCTCTCGACGGCGTTATCGCCGTGTTCCGGGGCTCCGACCTGAACCCCCACAACGACTCGCTGCGCTGCTCCATGCACCCACCGGAATCACCCGCACCCCCGGCCAACATGCTGGCCGCCGGCGACGTGCGCTTCGTGGGCGACCCCTACGTGATGGTGCTGGCCGAGAGCCGCTACATCGCCGAGGACGCCCTCGATCTGATCGAGATAGAGCTCGAACCGCAGAGCCCGGTGGTGGACTACGAGGCCGCCGCCGGCGCCGACGACCATGTCCATCCCGAGCTGGGGAGCAACCTGGCTCACGATCTGGGCGTGCCCAGCCCCGGACTCGACGAGGTGTTCGCCAACGCCGCCCACGTGGTGACCGAAACCTGGCACCAGCACCGTCAAACCAACGTGCCCATGGAAACCCGGGGCATGGTGGCCTCCTGGCAGCCCCACGCCGGGGTGATGGAGGTGTGGTCGTCCACCCAGAGCCCACACGAGCTCCAGGTAACAGGGGCCCGGGTGTTGGGCATCGGCGAGCACAAGATGGTGGTTCACTTCGGTGACGTGGGTGGCGGGTTCGGCCAGAAGATGTTCTTGGGCCGCGAGGAGATGGCGGTGCTGGTGTCGTCCAAGCTGGTGGGCAGCCCGGTGAAGTGGATCGAGGACCGGCGGGAGAACCTGCTGGCATCCAACCACGCCCGGCTCGAACAGGTCACGGTAAAGATGGCGGTAGGGGCCGACGGCAGCCTGCTCGGAGCCGACCTCAGCCAGCTCGAGGACGACGGGGCCTACCCGCTGGGAGGCTCGGCCACTCCGGGGGCGATGGCCGTGCTCCAGTTCCCCGGTCCCTACCGGATGGGGCCTGTCGGCTGGCAGGCCCGCACCGTTTACACCAACACCTGCGGCAGGGGGGCCTACCGGGGGCCGTGGCAGATGGAGAGCGTGGCCCGGGAACAGATGATCGACAGGGTGGCCCGGGAGATCGGCATGGACCCCCTCGAACTGCGCCGCCGCAACGTGCTGACCGAAGACGACCTGCCCTACCAGGGCCCCACCGGGCTGTTCTACGAAACCACCATCTCCCCGGACCGAACCCTGGAGCAGGCCGCCGAGATGATGGACTACGACGGGTTCCG
The DNA here is from genome assembly GCA_965200775.1 of Acidimicrobiales bacterium. Taxonomy (GTDB): domain Bacteria; phylum Actinomycetota; class Acidimicrobiia; order Acidimicrobiales; family Bin134; genus Poriferisocius. The sequence goes on from OZ241383.1 coordinate 512,143, forward strand.
CGCCGAGCAGGCCCAAGCCCGTGAGCAGGGCCGCTATCTGGGCCTGGGTATCGCCCTGTACATCGAACCATCGTCGATGGGTATGGGCGCGCTGGGCACCGAGTCCGCCATGCTGCGAGTTGAGGTCGACGGCCACGTGAACGTGTTCATGGGCACCGGGTCGCACGGGCAGAGCCTGGAGACCACCATCGCCCAGCTGGTGGCCGACGAGCTGGGGGTGCGACCCGAGGATGTGACCCTCCACCAGGGGCACGGCTCCGGTTACGGGTTCGGCACCGGCGGCAGCCGCTCGGCGGTCATCGCCGGGGGTGCGGCTCGAGCCGCCGCGTCGGGTGTGAGGCACAAGGTGGTGGCCATCGCCGCTCACCTCATGGAAGCCTCGGCTGACGACCTCGAGGTAGCCGACGGAGTAATCTCGGTGAAGGGCACGCCGTCGGCCTCGATGACGCTGGCTCAGGTGGCGGCCACCGCTTATCAGAACTCCGACGCCCTTCCCCCAGGGCTCGAAGCCGGGTTGGAGCACACGTCCCGCTACAAGGCCCCGCCGGTTACCCACTCCAACGCCTGCCACATGTGTACCTGTGAAGTCGATCCCGGCACCGGCAAGGTGACCCTTTTGCGCTACGTGGTGAGCGAGGACTGCGGGGTGATGATCAACCCCATGGTGGTGGAGGGCCAGATCGCCGGGGGAGTGGTGCAGGGAATCGGCGGGGTGCTCTACGAGCACTGCGTGTACGACGAGAACGGCAACCCGCTGGCGTCCACCTTCCTCGACTACCTCGTGCCCACCGCGGCCGAGGTGCCAACCCTGGAATACGGCCACGTGGTCGTGCCCTCGGACACCCCCGGCGGGCACAAGGGCATGGGCGAGGGCGGTGCCATCGGAGCACCCCCGGCGGTGTTCAACGCGGTGGCCGACGCTCTGGCCCCGTTCGGGGTGTATCCCACCCGCCAGCCGCTCGATCCCGACGCGGTGCTTGGGTTGATCGCCGGGTTGCCGCAGTGACCCGGTCGGCGCTGCACCATTAGCTCTCCTGCCGCTGGGTCGGGGCCGGGGCGGGCCGACGCCGGCCCCGCCGGAGCTGGGTGGGGCCTGGGGATGTGGGCCGCGTCGGTCGGCATCTTCTTGTTCAGTTGGGGGCCGATCCTGGTGCGCGACAACGAGTTCGCCGCCTTGCCGTTTGCCTTCTGGCGCCTGGCCGGGGCGGCTGCCTGGTCGATCGCCGCCCTGCACCTGAGGGGCGGTCGGCTGAACCGCCGGGTGCTGCGCCATTCCCTGGCCGGGGGAATGGTGTTCACCATCAACGGGGCCACGTTCTTCACTGCCATCAAAACCACCACCGTGGCCAACGCCATCGTGGTAGGGGCCACCGCTCCCATCGTCTTGTTGTTCGTGGCCAACCGGGTGTTCGGCGAGCGGATCAGCTTCCGGGCGATTCTCGCCACCCCTATGGCCATCGCTGGGGTGGCGCTGGTGTTCTTTGCAGGGTCGGGGGGAGGGTTGGGAGGGTCTCGGTCCGGCGACCTTTTGGCCGTGGTGGCCATGTTGTCGTTCGCCGGGTACCTGGCGGTGTCCCGAGTGGCCCGGGATCATCTCAGCGCGCTGGAGTACCAGGCCGGTTGGTCAACGGTGGCTGCCGGGCTGATGCTGCCCATTGCGCTGCTGTCGGGCGATCCCCTCGTGATAGGGGACGGTCGGAGTTGGGCGGTGGCCGCCACCATGGCGGTGTCGGCAGGGCTGGCGCACCTGATGGTGAACTACAGCCATCGCTACGTGCCTCTGCGCACCATCTCGTTGTTGAACATCTCCGCTCCTCCCATGGCGGTGATCTGGGCGTGGATGCTGTTCGACGAGCAGTTGGGTGGGTGGCAGTGGCTGGGCGTCCCGCTGGTGGCGGTGTCGGTGGTGGCGGTGGTATTGGATGAATGAAATGGATGCGAGAGTTCGACCCCGGCCGGGTAGCATGGCGGGCTGATCCGGGGTAGCTCAACCGGCAGAGCAAGCGGCTGTTAACCGCTAGGTTGTGAGTTCGAGTCTCACCCCCGGAGCAAGGTAGGCGAAACGGCTCAGTTTCCGGGCCGCTGGCCCGTAGGATGTCAGCGGGCCCGTAGCTCAGTGGTCAGAGCAGGCGACTCATAATCGCTCGGTCGCGGGTTCGATCCCCGCCGGGCCCACTCCTACCAGTTGCTTGCCGGTTGCCTCTGCTGGGTCGGCTTTATCTTCCGGTTCTGCTGTTTCGCTTTGCACCTCTTCCCCGGCCGAGGGTTGCTTGTCGGTCGCCTGCCAGCAGCGGGTCAGCCAGCCCAGGCGGTGGGCCACGTACAGGCCGATCATGGCCAGGGCGATGCCAACGAAACCGTCGATCACCCAATGGTTGCCGGTGAGCACCACGGCCACCGACATCAGCAACGGAGAAGCCACCGCGAAGATCCGCACCGGAATCGACCGCACGCTGCGGAACAGCACAACCCCGGCCAGCACGTTCCATCCCACGTGGAAGCTGGGCAGCGCGGCGTACTTGTTCACCACGGACGGGGGTTGGAGGTACTTGTAGGAGGTGGAGAGCTCGGCCACAGTGTCGGTGAAACCGTCGAAGAACCGTGGCGGGGCCACAGGGAAGAAGACGAAGAACAAAAGGCCTAGGGCCCCCGACACCAGCATGGCGTTCCTCATCAGGGTGTAGCGGTGCCGGTTGTGGTGGTAAAGCAGCAGCAGGGCGCCGATGATCACCGGCCAGTGGAGCCAGATGTACACCCAGTTGAAGAAGGTGACCAGCCAGTGGTAGTCGAGCACCGCCGCCTGGGACCACGCCTCGAAGTCCAGGCCCAGGGATGACTCGAAGGTCAACAGGTCGTAGGCGTTCTTGAAGGCGGCTGTCTCCGCTCCCTTGGTGAGCATCCGCACCCCGAAGTAGATGAGCGCCGCCACAGACACGATGGCGACCTGCCCGGGAAAATGGCGCCAGCTACGGTTGCTACCGGCGATTTCCGGGGCCAGAACGAGCTTCAGCCGACGGCTCATTGGGCCGAAAGTCTATCCGGCGCTGCCGATCTGTTGCCAAAAGTTCACAAGGTGTCGGGACGCTCGAATTGTGGATCGGGGCTGGGTATCGGCCCGATCGGGATGATCACGCCAGGTCTTCGCCCAGCCAGGCCGGGGCTCGGTCGAGCAGGAACTCGCTGATCTCCGCAACCTTGGGGAGCACCCCGCCCAGGCACTCCTCCCCGGTGAACATCCGGCTGATCGAAACCTCCACACTGGCCGAGATCGTGACGCTGCGCTTCGGAGCGTCGGTGACCGCTGTGTAGGCGTCGATGGCCGACACGTTGAGGGGAAGCTCCATGCCGCCGATGCCGGCCAGGTCGGTTGCCAAGAGCAGCAGGTCGGGACCATCGGGCAGGGGTGGCAGACTCCACGACACCACCATGGGCAGCTTGAAGTCCTCGGTGGGTTCCATGCCCTCGGGCAGGTCCATCAGGTGATCCTCGAAGCCTAGCATGACCCGGGGGTCCACATCCAGGGTGATGTGTACATCCAGCGGGCCTCCGCAGGCGACGGCGGGGTGCAAGTCCACCTCCCAGGCCTGGCGCATGGAGTAGGTCTCAACGAAATGGCGGTCGTCGTGGACGTGGAAGCCGTGATCAGCGGCGTGATCCTTGAGGTCGGCTATAAAGGTGGCGAGATCTACAGCAGCCAAGAGCCCCACCTTGCCATGAAACTTCCTGTTCTGGCTATCCATTACCGGCCGGCCGACACCGGTTAGTTTCACGCCGTGGATGGAGACCGGATTCTCGCCGTTTTCGACCGGGCCGCGGCTGCGGTGGCCGACGTGGTGGCCCGGTTGGACGGATGGAAGATGACCGGCGCACGGGAGGGCCAGTACAGCTTCGACGTGGCCGCCGACGAAGCGGCCCGAGGAGTGCTGATCGAGGCCGGATTCGGGGTGTTCAGCGAGGAATCAGGCTCTCACCAGGCGGATCGCTCCATGGTGGTGGTGCTCGACCCGGTGGACGGTTCCAGCAACGCCGCCCGGGGTATGCCGTGGTTCTCCACCAGCATGTGCGCGGTCGATTCCGATGGGCTCCTGGCTGCCCTGGTGCAGGACCTGGCCAACGGCAAGTCATTCCGTGCGGTTCGGGGCCAGGGTGCGACGGTGGATGGCAAGCAGTTGACACCGGCGGCTGGGGACGCGCCGTATCAAGGCCCCGGGCCTACGTCTCAGGCATCGTTGGGGGCCGCCACGGTGTGGTTGACCGGCCTGCCCCCTCGCCATCTGGGCTGGGCCCAGTATCGGGTCAAGGGCTCGATCGCTCTGGATCTTTGTGCGGTGGCCGAAGGGGTTTCCGACGCCTACATCGACTGCACCATCGGCGGTCACGCCACCTGGGACTACCTCGGGGGTGTTCTGGTGTGCTCGGAGGCGGGGGTGGCCCTGGGGGAGGCTCGAGGGCGGTCCCTTCTGCCCGACGACCTGTCCGAGCAGCGTTTCCCTTTGGCAGCGGCAACCCCGTCGCTGCTCTCGGAGGTCATAGCCCAGCGCCAGGGGTTCTGATCCCGTCGGGACGGCCGATTTTGGTTCTGGGCCGGCCGGCGGGCACCACTAGGCTGGCAGCTTCAGCGGGCGCGTAGCTCAGATGGCAAGAGCGCTTCCCTTACAAGGAAGAGGCCGGGGGTTCGAGCCCCTCCGCGCCCACCTCGCTCGGCCGTAACCGTGGCCGGGGAGGGTGGCGCGTTGGTGGTGGGTGGGCAACAATGTCGGCAGGTTCATCATCGGCGGCCGGAGTGGTGCGCCGGGCGTATGGAGGGGGAAGCGTGAAGCAATTCCGTTGGCTGATCTGTCTTTTGGCGGCGATTGCTCTCGTGGGGGTCGCGTGTGGTGGCAACGACGATGATGGCTCTGCCACTACCTCAGGAGATCCCACGTCGGCCCCCGAAGCGGAAATGGACGACTCCGATGACATGGATGACGAGATGGATGATTCGGGCGACATGGATGACGAGATGGACGACTCCGATGACATGGTCGATGAGATGGACGATTCGGGCGGCATGGATGACGAGATGGACGACTCGGGCGGCATGGATGACGAGATGGACGATTCGGGCGGCATGGACGACTCGGGCGACATGGATGATGAAATGGATGACGCCGAGCCCGAGGCCACTCCCGAAGCCGACCCGTGCGCCAACGTGGAGCTGGAGGCCACCGACATCGGTGTCACCGGGGACACCATCACAGTGCTGGTCATGGCCGATGTGGGATCCCCGCTCGCTCCGGGCCTGTTCCAGGGTGCCATCGACGGGACAAAGGCCTGGGCCGACCACGTCAACAGTGAGGGTGGTTTGGCCTGCCGCCAGATCGAGGTGATCGAGCACGATTCGCAGATCAACCCCACCGAGACCACCAACGGCTTCCTGGTGGCCTGCGAGAGCGCGTTCGCGTTGATCGGCACGACTGCTCTGTTCGCTCTCGACACGACCGATTTGCAGAGCTGCTCCGATGCCCACGGCAACGACATCGGCGCTCCCGACTTCGCCTACATCACCGCCGAGCCATCCCACCAGTGTTCGGTGGTGACGTTTGCCTCCACCAGGCCCAACAGTGAGTGCCCCTACGAGGGTTCTGGCCCCCGGACGGTCAACTCCATGGTCGGCCATATCCAGTGGGTCCGGGAGAACGTGCAGCCCGATCTCAACGGTGTGTACCTGGTGCCATCCGACCTTCCGTCCACCATCGCAACCTCGATGCCCACGTTGAGGTCATACCAGGAGGCCGGCGTGGTGATCGACGCCGAGCCAGGGGTGAGCGGGTTCACCACCCAGTCGGAGTACGGTGCGTTTCTCCAGCTGATGAGGGATGCAGACTCCAACTTCGCCTTTACCGGTTCCGACGATCAGTCGATGATCAAGTGGCGGAGCGAGGCCGTGGCCCAGGGTGTGGAGGTCGAGGTCTGGATGTGTCAGCTCTCTTGCTACACCCCCAGCTTCCTGGAGGCCGGCGAAGTGGTGGAGGGTACCTACGCCTGGATCTGGTTCCTGCCCTTCGACGAGGTTGAGCAAAACCAGGAGTTGGCCGACTTCATGGAGGCCATCGACAACCCGTTTCCCGCTGCCTGGGCAGCAGGCTCATGGGCGGCCGGAGTGTTGTTCGAGCACGTGGTCAACAGCATCGTCGCCGAATCCGGTCCCAACGGGCTGACTCGTCAAGCAGTTCTCGACACGGCCCGCAACGTGACGGGTTTTGATGTGAACGGGTGGTGGAGCCCAGCCGACTTCAGCACCGCGGAAACGAGGCTGTCCTGCTTCATGTTGATGCAGGTGCAGGACGGCGCCTTTGTTCGGGTCTATCCCGAGGAGAGGGGAGAGCTCGACTGCAATCCCGACAACGTGGTCTCGCTGTCGATGGACTGGCTCCAGGAATTCGGCGGCTAGCCGCTATCCGTAGCGGTTCTGGGATGGGCGCTATGGGCAAGGGTGGCGCGCTGGTGGCGCATGGGTAACAATGTCGGCTGATTCATCACCGGTGGTCCGAGTGGCCTGCCGGGCCTATGAAGGGGGAAGCGTGAAGCAATTCCGTTGGCTCATTTGTCTCTTGGCAGTGCTCGCTCTGGTTGCAGCCGCGTGCGGCGGTAACGACGATGACGGCTCGGCCCCCAACCCGATCATCCCGGAGGCAACCGAAGGGGAGATGGACGATTCCGATGACATGGATGACGACATGGACGATGACATGGACGATTCCGGTGACATGGATGAGGACATGGACGACTCGGGCGACATGGATGACGACATGGACGATTCCGGTGACATGGATGACGACATGGACGATTCCGGTGACATGGACGATGACATGGACGACTCCGAGCCCGAGGCAACTCCCGAAGCCGATCCGTGTGCCAACGTGGAGCTGGAGGCGACCGACATCGGCGTCACCGGGGACACAATCACCGTGCTGGTCATGGCCGATGTGGGATCCCCGCTGGCCCCTGGCCTGTTCCAGGGATCCATCGACGGGGTCAAGGCCTGGGCCGACAAGCTGAACTCCGAGGGTGGCTTGGCCTGCCGCCAGATCGAGGTTCTCGAGCACGATTCGCAGATCAACCCCACAGAGTCCACCAATGGTTTCCTGGTGGCCTGCGAGAGCGCGTTCGCGTTGATCGGCACGACTGCTCTGTTTGCCCTTGACACCACCGATTTGCAGAGCTGTTCCGACGCCCACGGCAATGACATCGGCGTACCCGACTTCGCCTATATCACCACCGAGCCATCCCACCAGTGCTCGGTGGTGACGTTTGCCACCAGCAGGCCCAACAGCGAGTGCCCCTACGGAGGTACCGGCCCCCGGACCGCACAGTCCCAGGTCGGCCACGTGCAGTGGATACAGGAGAACGTGCAGCCCGACCTCAACGGTGTGTACCTGATTCCATCCGATCTGCCGTCCACCATCGCTACGTCGATGCCTCAGGTGCGGTCTTTCCAGGAGATCGGCGTGGTAATCGACGCCGAACCGGGGGTGAGTGGGTTCACCACCCAGTCGGAGTACGGTGCCTTCCTCCAGGCCATGAGGGATGCCGACTCCAACTTCGCCTACACCGGTTCCGACGATCAATCGATGATCAAGTGGCGGAGCGAGGCCGTGGCCCAGGGTGTGGAGGCCGAAGTCTGGATGTGCCAGCTCTCCTGCTACACCCCGGCATTCCTGGAAGCCGGAGACGTGGTGGAGGGCACCTACGCCTGGATCTGGTTCCTGCCCTTCGACGAGGTTGATCAAAACCAGGAACTGGCCGACTTCATGGAGGCCATCGACAACCCGTTCCCCGCTGCCTGGGCGGCAGGCTCGTGGGCAGCCGGTGTGTTGTTCGAGCACGTGGTGAACAGCATCATGGCCGAGTCCGGCCCCAACGGGCTGACTCGCCAGGCGGTTCTCGACACGGCCCGCAACGTGACTTCATACGACGTGAACGGCTGGTGGAGCCCAGCCGACTACTCCACCACGGAGGAGATCATGCCCTGCTTCATGTTGATGCAGGTGCAGGACAACGAATTCGTTCGGGTTTACCCCGAGGAGAGGGGAGAGCTCGACTGCAACCCCGACAACGTGGTCTCGCTAACGAGAGACTGGGGTCAGGAGTTCGGCGGCTAGCCGGAGCCCTCAACCAATACAGGCTGGATAAGGCTGAAGTCTCGTGATTACGGGGATTCGCCCCTCGGTCGCCGTTGCCACCCTGATGGCGGTGGTAGGGGCCACCATTCTGGCCGTGTTCACCTGGAAGGGTGCCCCGGTCACAGGGGAGACCTTCCTGGTTACCACCTACATAGGTCTCTTCCTGGGCGCTCTGTGGGCCATGTACGCCACCGGTCTGGTGGTGGTGTACACGACCACCGGGGTGTTCAACTTCGCCCAGGGCGCCATCGGGGTGTTCTCGGCCTTCCTGTACTGGGAACTCCACGTGAACCGGGGATGGCATTCCATCCTGGCTCTGTTCGTGGTGGTGATCCTGTTCGCCCCCGCCATGGGGGTGTTCCTCGACATCGTGATCATGAGGCGCCTGCGCACCGCGTCGCTGGTGGTGCAGCTCATGGTGACGGTGGCGATCATGGTGCTGCTGCTGTCGGTGGTGGGCGACATCTGGGAGGCCGACAACCCCCGGCGGGTGCCCTACCTATTCGGGATCAACAACGGCATCGATCTGGGGCCGGCCCAGCTTCCCTGGCACCGGTTAATCGTGTTCATGGTGGCCGTGGCTATCGCGGTGGCCATGCGCTTCCTGCTGAGACGCACCCGGATCGGCACCGCAATGCGAGCTGTGGTGGACAACCGGGAGCTGGCGGCCCTCAACGGTGCCAGACCCAACGTGGTGTCATCCACCTCGTGGGCGCTGGGCTCCATGCTGGGAGCGCTGGGAGGGATCCTCATCGCCCCCGAACTCGGCCTCGACCCGGCCACGTTGAACAACGTGGTGATCATCGCGTTCGCCGCCGCCGCGTTCGGCGCTCTGAGAAACCTGCCCATGGCGGTGATCGGGGCCATGCTCTTGGGGTTGCTGCGAGCCCACACCGGTGCGTGGCTCGACTTCGGCCCCGACTTCCGCTTCGCCCACCTTTCCATCGCCCCACTGATGCTGCTGTTCGTGGTGGTGGCCCTTCCCCAGGCCCGCCTCGAGGTTGGACGGCTGGCCCACAACCTCCGGCGCCACGAGCGCTACACCAACTGGTGGGAGGGGCTCATCGGCTGCGGCCTGATAATCGTGCTGGGGGCGGCGTTCTCGGGCGGATGGCTGGACTTCGGGATCTGGGACCCGGGCTCTTGGGGCAGTCGTGAGCTGAACTCGGCCAACGAGGCAATGGCGCTGGCTCTAATCGGCACATCGTTGATCCCGCTGATCGGCTGGGCCGGGCAGATCAACTTCGCACCGCTGGCCTTCGCCGGGTTCGGGGCGTTCGTGTATCTCAAACTGGCCGGCGACAGCGGCAACGGCTACTGGATCCTGCTGGTAGGGCTGCTGTGCGCGCCGCTGGGAGCCCTGGTTGCGCTGCCCGCGGCCCGATTGCGGGGGCTGTACCTGGCACTGATGACCATGGCCTTCGCCCAGGCCATGTCGCTGATCTTCTTCCCCCACCCCTGGGTTATGCCCATCATCGGCACCGGCCGGCAGTTCCCCCACATCGAGCTGTTCGGGGTTACCTTCGACGACCGCCGGGGCTTCTTCATGCTGATGGTGACCGTCTTCGCTGTTTTCGTGTTCGCCCTGGTGCTGCTGCGAAGGTCCCGATTCGGGCGAAGATGGGTGGCCATCAACGACTCGCAGGCGGCGTCGGCCACCCTGGGAGTGCCGGTGGTGTGGACCAAGGTGGTGGTGTACGCCGTATCGGCGGCAATCGCCGGTATTGCCGGTGTGTTCTGGGCCACGGTGTCGGGCAACGTCGACAGCGTGCAGGGATTCGACCTGCTCATCGGGTTCAACATCGTGCTGCTGGTGGCCGCGGCCGGGGTGTCGATCCCGATGGCGGGCATCTTCCTCATCTTCATCCCGCTGTTCAAGGGCTTTGCCCTCCGGCTGGAGGACGCCGGGAACGTCGATTTCCTGGTCACCCTGCTCGACATCATGACCACGTACGGGCCGGGGTTGCTGGTGCTCGGGATGGTGTTCAACCCCCGAGGGGCCATCTTCGAGATGGGACGGGGGTTCTCGCCCATCCTGCCGTGGCGCGGTGACGCCCGGGCCGAGATCGCTGCTGAGAACGCCCAGAAACGGGAGCCGGAGATCGGCGAGCTGGGCCTGGAAAGGCCGTTCACCCCCGAAGAGGTGATCGCCATCGACCGGCGCTTGGGGATATTGGACGAAGTGGTACCGAAGGAGGGTTATGGCGCTGCTCGAAGCTGAGCAAGTGGTCATGCGCTTCGGCGGTATCGTGGCTCTGGACAATGCCTCGGTGGACATCGACCGCGGCGCGGTGACCGGGCTGATCGGCCCCAACGGTGCGGGCAAGACGACCCTGTTCAACGTGGTCACAGGGCTGCTGCCGCCCACCAGCGGGAAGGTGGTATTCGACGGGACCGACATCACCAGAGCCGGCGTGTCCCGGCGCTCGCAGATGGGCATTGCCCGCACCTTCCAGAAGCTGGAGGCGTTCAACACGCTCAGTGCGTTCGACAACGTGCGGGTGGCCGTGGAGCAGAACCATCGATCCAAGTGGAAGCATCGGAAGGTGAGCGAGGTGGCTCACGAGATGCTGGGCAAGGTCGGACTCGAAGACGTGGCCGACGTGACGGTGGGCACCCTTCCCACCGGGACGGCTCGTCGAGTGGAGCTGGCCCGGGCTCTTGCCTGCCGGCCTCGGGCGTTGCTGCTGGACGAGCCGTCGTCGGGGCTCAACGAGGACGAGACCAACTCCATCGGCCGGCTGCTCCTGGAGTTGGTGGCCGATGAATCCGAGGAGCTGGCCGTGCTGCTGGTGGAACACGACATGAGCTTCGTAATGGGGGTGTGCGCTCGAATCCACGTGCTGGACTTCGGCAAGATCATCGCGGTGGGCACCCCCGACGAGGTGCAGGCCAACCCCGTGGTTCGAGAGGCCTACCTGGGGAGCGGGGAATGAGTCTGGTGTCGACACAATCCGAGGTCCGTGCGGTCTATCCGGGGAGCAGGGAATGAGTTCGGCACCGGCAAACCCGTTGCTGGAGCTGGTCGGAATCCGGGCCGGCTACGGCACCATCGACGTGCTCCACGGGGTGGACCTCAAGGTCATGCCTGGCCAGGTGTATGCCTTGTTGGGGCCAAACGGGGCCGGCAAAACCACCACCCTGGGAGTGGCCAGCGGGCAGATCCAGCCCCAAGCCGGATCGGTGCTGCTCGACGGCCACGAGGTGAACGGCGTCTCGCCCGACCGTCTGGCCCGGGCCGGGGTGTGCCTGGTGCCCGAGGGCCGGGGCATCTTCCCCAACCTCACCGTGGCCGAAAACCTGCGGATGTGTACCTACGCCGGGGTGTCCTACAAGCAAGTGCAGGAGCGGGCCTACGCCCAGTTCCCCCGCTTGCAGGAACGCCGCAACCAGACTGCGGGCACGTTGTCGGGCGGCGAGCAGCAGATGCTGGCCATGTCCAGGGCGCTGTCCACCGACCCGGCCATCCTGATGCTCGACGAGCTGTCGATGGGGCTGGCCCCGATCATCGTGGAGGAACTCTACGAGCAGGTGGCCACCCTGGCCGAGGCTGGGCTCTCCATCCTGATCGTCGAGCAGTTTGCCCACGAGGTTCTCGGAGTGGCCGACGTGGCGGCCATCATGTTGCACGGCCGGATCCAGAGAACCGGGGCCCCCGCCGAGATCGCCGAAGAGTTGACCGCTGCCTATCTGGGCATTTCCTGAGGAGAGCACCATGAGTGATGCAACCGAAGCCACTGGCGACAACAGCCGGCTGGAGCAGTTCCATGAGGAAGTGGGCAAGCTCCGGGCTTCCGGGGGTCGGGCCAACCCCGACCGTTGGGTGTTCCGCATCGGGGTGCTCTTCGTCCTGGTCGGCCTCGCTTTCTCCCTGGTCTCGTTCATCATGACCGCCGGTGCCTCGAACTCGGTAAACCACCTCGACCTGGTGGTGTCGGCCCTGTTCGGCCTCAGCTTGACGCTGGTGGGCCTGGTGATGATCGTGGTCAGCTCGTTCCGGCGGTTCATGCGCTACTGGCTGGTGCGTCTGGTGTTCGAGTATCGGGAGCAGACCGACCGGGTGGTCGACAGCTAGCCAGGTTCGCACACCTACGGGGTTCAGGGGCGGCGGGAGTTCCAAGCCTTCCCTGCCCAGAGCGGCCCCCAATCAGACTTCGTCCAGCAGGGCCCGCAGGCAGTCCGAGGAAGGGTTCTCCAGCCAGAAGACGTTGTCGGCCGGCAACTCGCCTCGCAGAACTGTGCGGTTCATCACCCTCACAACGATGGCGGTGTAGCGGGCGGCGGCGAACACCTCGTACCAAGTGGTGTCGCCAGGGTCGCTCCCCGAATGAGCGGCGTACATGTCGCGTTGTTCCGGCCGGGAGGGCTCGCCCTCCAATCGGGGCAGGTTGCCCATGTGATCGTGCGACCAACGGTCGAACATGAGCCACCACCCCAAATCCACCAGGGGAGACGTGATACAGGCCGCCTCGAAGTCGGTGACGCAGGCCGGTTCGAAGTCTTGCCAGATGATGTTGCCCGGCCGGCCGTCGCCCCAGTTGAGGGTCAGCCCGTCGCCGGTGGGCATGTTCTCGTGTAGGTAGGTGAAACCGGCCTCCAGAATCGGATGGGTCCGGCCCTGTAGCTCGCGGTCTGAGTAGTCCCGCCAGATTCGCACTTGGGTGTCGGTACCTGGCCGGTCGCCGGTGGCCACAAGCCACCTCAGCCCGGCGGCCTGCCAGTCGATGGCGTGAATCTGGGCCATGGTTCGCAGACCCCGGTCCACAAGTTTGCGGCGCTGGTCGGGTTGGGCGTCCACAAAGAACCCCTCCCGGGTGTAGATCGGGTCTTCCCGGGGAATGTCCCCGCCCACGAACCCCATGACGAAGAACGGCCCACCCAGCACCGCCTCGTCGGCCTCGTAGCCCAACAGCGGGGCTATTGGGGCGTCGCTTTGAGAGGCCACCGCCGTCATGACTCGGTACTGGATGTCCACCTCCACATCCAGCTCACCCGGAGCCTGCTGGGGATATACCGGAGGCTCGGGAAGCTCCCGCCGGAGCACGAGGCGCTCGACCGTGGGGCCGTTTCCCCGGTGGATGGCCGCATCAAACAGCAAGGTCTCGGCCGAGTAGCCCCCCGACGGCACCTCGAACGGGCCGATGTCCACTTGCTGTGCGCCCAGCCGGTGGGCCAGCCACCGGGACAGCGGCTCCCGCAGCTCATCCCGGTTTAGTACACCGCCGGTCACGTCAACACTCCCGAACCCGGTTTTCGGCTACTTGTACTCCTCGGCCCGGGGGACTTCGTACAGCGAGTCGGGGGTCAGCTCCAGCGGCCCGCCGTGCTCGATGCGCTGCCGGGTGCTGCGGTGCATCGGGTCGGTGTCGAGCTTTGGAATCACGTGAGTGCCGAACAGCCGGATGGTTTCCAGCACGTGTTCCTGGCTGAGCTGGATGGGGAATCCGAACGAGACCTGGTCGCATCCGATCTCCTCGTAGCGGCGCACCTGCTCCAGCACCTCATCGGGGTCGCCGCACAGTAGGAACCCTTCGGAGATGCGGGCCTCCACATCCTCCATGGAGGGCTCGGGCACCAGCACGGGATACTCCGGCAGCCCCTCGGGTTTGGGGAAGGTGTCGTGATACTTGAACACCAGCGACTGGAGGTAGCTGAGTTGCATCTGCTCGCACGCCACACGGCGGGCCTCCTGGCCGTCTTCCAGGCACACCAAGCCGTTGGCGATCATCACGTTGTCGTTCACGTAGTCGCCCGCCGGCTCGGCCGAGGCGATGGCGTTCTTGTACGCATCCACGTGCGGGGCCATATCGTAGATGGCCGACACGTTGAACCCCAGCACCCCCAATCCGTGGCGGGCGGCCTTCTCGTAGGTGGGGGTGTTGCCGGCGGCCACCCACATGGGCGGATGGGAATGGCAGTAGGGCTTTGGCAGCACGTTGAACGTTCCCCAAGTGCCGGTTTCCGGGGTTTGGAAGGCGGCACCGTCGGGATGGGAGTAGGCGGTGCTTCCCCACATCTTCCTGAACTCCCAGATCACCTCGTCCCAGTTGGCCTTTGTCTCGGAAGGGTCGAGGCCGAAACCGCCGATTTCGTGGCTGCCCGCGCCCCTGCCGGTGCCGAACTCGAACCGGCCCTTGCTCATGTGATCGAGCATGGCCACCCGTTCGGCAAGCTTGATGGGGTGGTTGACGGTGGGGTTGAGGTTGAAGATGCCCGACCCCATGTGTATCTGGGAGGTCTGGGCGAAGGAGTAGGCCATGAACACCTCGCTGGCAGAGGTGTGGGAGTAGTCCTCCAGGAAGTGGTGTTCGCTCACCCACACGTACTTCCAGTGGTGCTGGTCGGCGACACGGACGATCTCCAGCTCGTTCTCGAAGGCTTGGTGCTCCCAGTAGGGGCTGCGAGCCCCACCCCGCCGAGGCGATCCCTGCAAGAAGATGGCGAATTCCACGGTATTCCTCCCTGTGCAACTGCTCTGGGTTGCTGTGGCCCGCAGATTACCCGGTTGGGTTTACCTCCAGCGCTACCCGGCCGATCACCCGGCGGGATTCCAACGCTGTCATGGCCTCGGGCAGGGTCTCGAACGGGTAGGTGGCGCTCACCACAGAGCCGATGCTGCCCGCGTCCCACAGCGCGCTCAATTCCCGGTGGTCGGCGAGCTTCTCGTCCCGGCTGAAGCGAGACGGGATGGCCCCCACCACCGAGTAGTTGCGCTGCACTAGGTGGGGCACGTTCACCGGAGCCCACTGACCGCTGGCGAAGCCGATTATCACGATGCGGGCGTCGCGGGCCACGCAGCGAGTGGCCGCGGCATAGGCATCGCCCCCCACCGGGTCGTACACAACGTCCACCCCCCGCCCTCCGGTGAGGTCCATAACCGCGGCGGCGATGTCCCCCTCTCGGTGGTTGACGGTGTGATGAGCGCCGAACGAGGCAGCAGCGTCGCACCGGTCGGGACCGCCGGCCACCCCGATCACCGTCGCGCCCAGAGCCGCTCCCAACGAGCAGGCTGCCGCCCCGGTGCCTCCCGCGGCTCCCAGTACCAGCAGGGTCTCGGCTGCACGCAGCCCTCCCCGGCGCACCAAGCCGATCCACGCCGTGTGGTAGGGGATGACGAACCCGGCCGCGGCGGCGTTGTCCATCGAGTGGGGCACCGGGAACGACGTCTCGCCCAACCCCAGGCACAGTTCTGCGAATCCGCCGTCGCCGGTCTGAAAGGAGGTAACGGCCATCACCCGGTCTCCGGGGGCGAGATCCACACCGGCGCCGGCCTCAACCACGGTCCCACACACTTCCTGGCCCGGAGTGAACGACGCCGCCGAAGGCGCCAGTGGGTACTCCCCCCTGCACATGAACACGTCGGGCAGCCCGATCCCCACCGCTCCCACCTGCATGAGGAACGTTCCATCTCTGGGTTCGGGGGGCGTCCTTTCGGTGAGCCGCAGCACCTCGGACGGGGCTCCCAACCCCTCTACTACCCAAGCTCTCATCGCCGCAGCCTCCCCTATAGCTCCTGTCGGCCAGACCCTACGGCCTTGCGGCCAGGCTCGAAATGTTGCCGCCGTTTTCCAGGGTGCCAAGCTATCCCCATGGCCGACCGCTACGACCTGGAGACCATTGCCACCGGGATCGACCCCACCGGAGTGCTCACCGCCACCTTGAACCGGCCCGACCGGGGCAACGCCTTGAACAAGCAGATGCATCTCGACCTTCGGGACCTGTACCGGTGTATTGCCTCCGACGCCGAGGTGCGAGCGGTGGTGATGACCGGAGCGGGCCGGTCGTTCTGCGTGGGGGCCGACTTCGCTGTTATGGAGGAGAACCTGGGTGCGGGCTACCCCGAGGGTCGCCCAGACCTGCTCGACGACGGCATCGACATCGCCCGGGGGGCGCTGCGGGTGCGCCAGCCCATGGTGGCCGCTGTAAACGGGCACGCCATCGGCCTGGGCGCATCGCTGGCCTTGTTCTGCGACATCGTTTACATGAGCGACTCGGCTCGGATCGGCGACCCCCACGTGAACGCCGGTCTGGTGGCCGGGGACGGGGGAGCGGTGCTGTGGCCGTTGCTGGTAGGGCTAAACCGGGCCAAAGAGCTGCTGATGACCGGCGACCTGCTAGACGCCTCCGAGGCCGAGAGGTTCGGGCTGGTAAACCATCTCGCCCCCTCCTCGGAGGTGCTGGAGCAGGCGGTGGCTATGGCATCCCGCCTGGCCGCCGGACCCCGCCACGCCATCGAGTTCAACAAGCGGCTGTGCAACAAGGAGCTCGAGGACCGGGTGAACCGCCTCTACGATCTGGCCTTCGCGCTGGAGGCAATCACCTTCGACACCGACGACCACCGCGAAGCAGTTGATGCGTTCCTCAACAAGCGAGTTCCCGATTTCGGACAGGGAAGGAAGGGCTGAACATGGCCAACGAAAAGCTGTACATCCACGAGTTCATCGACATCATCGGTCAGAACCGGGCCAACTACATGCACCACATGACCGCCAACTGGTCGCCCATCGGTCAGGATGAGCGCGACCAGCTCTGTTACGGGGTGTGGGGCATCCTGGGCACCACCCGGGGTTGGCCCCAGGTGTTGAACATGTGGGAGGAGGACGGCTGGGACGGCATGGCCACCTCGTTTCGCTACGAGTGCCAGGGGGCCGCTATGCAAGACCCAAAACTGGCCAAGTGGTGGGCCGAGGCGGCCAACTATCGCAGCTCGGGCTACGACCGGCTTCTGGTGCCCGCCCCGTGGACCCGGACCATCGACGAGCTATGTGCCGACGGGGTGCGAGGCGAGTGCTACGCCCACGAGCAGGTGTCCCTCCGGCGAGGCACATCGGCCGAGTTCCTGGAGAAGGTGCGTACCGACGCCCTCCAGGCCTACCAGCCCTACGGCTGGGAACTGGCCGGGGCGTGGGAAACGGCGATGGTGGCCGACGACGAGGCGTTCCTGTTGTGGGCCGTACCCACCTGGGAAGCGTGGGCCGACTTCGAGAAGGCTCAGCGGGTGGACCAGGGCCTCATTCGGTGGCGGGCCGCAGTGGAGGACATGGTGGTTGGGTGGCACCGGTTCCTGCTTGTGGACTCGGCGCTGTGCCCGTTTCGCACCGGCCGCCAGCCGCAACGAAGCGACCGGATCGAGTACGAGGATCTCTGAATCAGCCGGCTACACCGCGACCGGATCGAGTACGAGGATCTCTGAATCAGCCGGCTACACCGCGATCTTGTAGAGCTCTGAAGCGTTGTCTTGGAGAACCTTGCGGGCAACGCCATCGCCAAGGTCGCTCAGGGCGTCGGTGGCCTGCTCCACTCCGTAGGGGTACAGGCAGGTTGGGTGGGGGAAGTCGGTCTCGAACAGAACGTTCTCGGGGCCGACCTCGTTGATGAGCATGTCCGGGGCCAGGTCCTCGAACCAGTAGCAGCCGAACATCTGGCGCCGGAAGTACTCGCTGGGCCGGAGGCTGAACTGCGACTGCATGTCGGTTTTGAGCTGGTCCATCTGGTAGTCGAGCGACTTCAGCACGAAGGGGATCCACCCGATGCCCGATTCCACCGACACGATCTTGAGGTTGGGGTGCCGTTCCAGCACACCGGAGAAGATCAGGTTGGCCAGCACCCGGGCGTTGGTGAGGTACATCATGGCCGAGCCGATGGCCAGCTTGGCGTCGTCACCCTGTGACGGCCAGGGCGAGGTGCCGAACCACCCCATCGAGCTCTCGCTGGCCCCGATATGGAAGTTCACCGGCAGCTCGTTGTCGCTGCAGAACTCCCACAGAGGCCTCCAGTCCTCCTCGCCCAGATCGGGAAGGCCCCGAAGCTGGGGGTCGCTGCACATGACGATGCCCCGCAGGCCCAACCCGACGATGCGCTCGGCCTCGGCCAGCGACCCCTCGATGTCCCACCAGGGAAGCAGCCCCATCGGGAACAGCCGGTCGCCGGAGTCGTGCTGGATCTCGGCCATGGCGTCGTTGTAAACCGACACGCACAACCGCTTCAGCTCCACGTCCTCGACCTGGCCGAACTTCTGGCTGCCGAAGCCGGCCAAGTTGGGGTAGATGATCTGGGCGTGAATGCCGAGCTGGTCCATGACCTCCACCCGGGCGTCCATGTCGTAGGCGCCTGGGTGGACGTCCTCGATGGTCCAGCCCATGAAGTCGGTACCCAGGGCCTTGCTGCCGTCGGGGCGCACCACCCCGCTGGCGGTGGCGAAACCCAGGGGCTCCCCGTCGAGGATCCAGTGGGGCCGTCCGTCAACGTCGGCCACCCGGGGCAGCCGATCGGCATAAGCCGCCGGGGCCCGGCTGCTCCACAGATCATGGGGTTCGGTGAGGTGGGTGTCGACGTCGATCACCCTGAGAAGCTCTGGCGCTGCGGTCATGCCCAAGTGTGCCACGTTTGACCAATGGGCCACACGACAGAGTCGACTGGCGGGGTTGCGGCTGCGGCGGTATTTCGGAATCCGATGTCTGCGGCCCCGAGGATTATTCCGGTCGGAGGGGTTGCCGCGGCGGCATTTCGGAATCCAACCGGGCCGGCGTCATAGAGTGTCGGGAGCCGGACAGCACGAAGCCGGGTCGGGGGAGAGGACATAACCGGGTGGGAGAGTTCATCCAGTTGCTGGTGAGCGGGGCGATCAGCGGTGCCATCTACTCGCTGATCGCCGCCGGGCTTACGCTCAGCTACACCTCCACCGGCATCTTCAACCTGGCTTACGGGGGCATCGCCTACACCTCGGCCATGCTCTACTTCCAGCTGATAAACGCCTTCGGCATCGAGAGCCTGGGCATGCGGCTGCTGGCGTTCTTCCTGGTGGTGTTCGTGTTCTGCCCCCTGCTCGGGCAGTTGCTGAACGTGGCGGTGTTCCGGCCCCTGGCCCGCGCCAACGACGCTGCAAAGGTGATGGCCACCATCGGCATCCTCGTGGCCCTGCCCGCCATGGCCGAACTGATCGTCGACCTGGGCACCAAGACTTGGGACTGGGGCCTGAGAACCACCGACTACGTGTTCCTCACCCCTGGGGTTTGGAAGGTACCCAGCGAGACGTGGACCTACGACCTGGGCGGGTTCGACCTACGCATCAGCAGCAACCAGTGGACGGTGCTGGTGGTGGCCGTGGTGGTGGCCGTGGCGCTGTGGGCGTTGATGCGCCACACCCGTCTCGGGTTGCAAATGAGGGCGGTGGTGGACCGCCCCGACCTGGCCGGGTTGCGGGGGGTCAGCGAATCGTTCACCTCGTCGGCCGCCTGGATCATCGGCACGATGCTGGCCGGGCTGGCCGGGGTTGTGGGCGCTCCGGTGTTCAACTCCCTCGAATCCAACCTGTACAACGTGTTCATGTTCATCGCCACCGCTGCGGCGGTGGTGGGCGGGCTGCGCTCCATCCCGCTGGCGTTTGCCGGGGGGGTGGCTCTGGGAGTGGTCACGAGCTGGGTAGGACGGTACGCCACGTTCGCCCAGGACATCCGGGGCTTCGAGAGTTCGGTGCCGTTCGTGGTGTTGCTTGTGGGCCTCCTGTTCATGGCCAGGGACCGCACCCGGCGAAGCGGCACGGTGGCTGAGGCCCCGCCCTCAACCGATTACACCAACGACCTGCCCGCCTGGAGGGTGCGCCTGCCCTGGGCTCTGGGCGCGGTGTTCATCGTGCTCCAGGTGTTCGTGTGGGCCGACCGGTTCTGGCTCGGCCTGTGGATCACCGGTTTGGCCTTCGCCCTGGTGTTCATGTCGTGGGTGTTGCTCACCGGGCTGGGCGGCATGGTCAGCCTGGCCCAGGCCGCGTTCGTGACAATGGCCGCCATGACCGCCGGGTTGATCCTGAACAAGGCGGGGCTGCCGTTCATCCCTGCTCTGATCGTGGGCACGGTCATGGCCGGGGTGCTCGGCGTGATCGTGGCCCTGCCCGCCCTGCGGCTCGGGGGGCTGCCGCTGGCGTTGGCGACCCTGGCGCTGGCCTTCATGGGCGAGCGGGTGTTGTTCGAGTGGAGTTGGTTCAAGAACGGCCAGGGCACCAAGGGATGGGACATCCCCCGACCCGAGATCGGTCCCTTCGACTTTGCGGACGAAACCTCTTTGGCGGTGTTGCTGGTGTTGCTGGTGTTCGGTGCTGGGTGGCTGGTGAGGAACCTTCAGAGGTCGGTTACCGGGCGGGCCATCATCGCGGTGCGCAACTCCGAGCCGGCTGCAGCCACCTCGGGCCACTCGGTGGTGCGCACCAAGCTGGCCGTGTTCGCTCTGTCGGCCTTGCTGGCTGGATTCGGCGGGGTGTTCTTCGCAACCTTCATCGGCAACGTGACCCCGTTCACAGCCACCACCCAGGCCGGGCTGTTCTGGCTGGCGGTGGTGGTGCTGATCGGCATCCGCCGGCCGGGGGGTGCGGTGATGGCCGGTGTCACCGTGGCGGCCAGCGGCCACCTGTTCGGCACCGGTTGGCACCTGGAGTGGCTGGAATCGTGGCACGTGGTATTGGCCGCTTCGGTGCTGGGGGCCGCCGCGCTGGCCACTGCGGTGCGAGATCGGCAGGCCGGGCTGCCCCTGTCACCGGGCATCTTGGGGGTGCTGGCGCTGCTGGCCTTCATCAGCCTGGCCCGGGTTTACTCCTGGTATCCCATCGACTGGGACGGCTTCGACCAGTACGACGAGGCCCGCAACATCCCAGCCATCATGTTCGGCCTCGGCGCCATGCAGCTCGCCCGCCAGCCCGACGGAATAATCGCCTTCACAGCGGCCCAGAACCGGGTTCGACGCGACGCTTGGCGCCGAAGGCTGGCGGCATGGAGAGGCGAGGTGGCGGCGCCACCGGAGCCGGATCAGACGTCGATTCCGGCTGCGTCTGAGCCTGCGGATGTTCCCGTGCCGTCCGGGGTCCCGGCGGTTCCGTCCGCTGCTTCAGAGTCGGACGACCGGCCCGAGAGCGAGCAGCCGCCCGCTCTGGAGCTGGCCGGAGTGCGGGCAGGCTACGGGCTGGTGGAAGCCCTCCACGGCGTGAACTTGTCGGTGGCCCGTGGCGAGATCACCGCCCTTTTGGGGCCCAACGGTGCGGGCAAGTCCACCACCTGCGCGGTGGCGTCGGGGATGCTGGCGGCCACACACGGAACGATCACCCTGGCCGGTCGGGACATAACAGGTCTGCGCAGCCATCAGCGTGCCCGCACCGGTGTGGTGCTGGCTCCCGAGGCCCGGGGAATCTTCAGCGGCCTGACCGTGCGGGAGAACATGCAGCTCTGGCTGCCCGACCCCGAGGATCACGAACTCTGCTGCGAGCGGTTCCCCATCCTGGGGGAGCGCCAGAATCAGCTGGCCGGCAACCTCTCGGGTGGCGAGCAGCAGATCCTCACCCTGGCTCCGCTGCTGGCCAACCCCCCAGAGGTGCTCATCGCCGACGAGCCGTCGCTGGGGTTGGCCCCGCTCATCGTCAATCAGATCCTCGAGCTGTTCATCGAGTTCAAGGAGCGGGGTGTGGCCCTGCTGCTGGTGGAGGAGAAGGCCAGGGACGTGCTGGAAATCGCCGACTCGGTGGCCTTCATCAGCCTGGGTCACATCACCTGGCACGGACCCCGCTCCGAGGTGGACCATGAGCAGCTCGACGCCGCCTATCTCGGGGAAGTGTCGCAGGAAGCTGATTAACTGGTCGAGGCCCTGATTTGGGGGCCGGTTGACCGACCTCGTCGATGGCCGCCCCACGGGTGACATGTGAGACCGGTTGCCCTACTATGTCCGGCATTCCAACCATTGGAGGGGAAATGAGAACTTCACTGCTCTACAAGCTCGTGGCTCTGTTGGCCGCGCTGTTGCTGCTGGCCGCGGCGTGTGGCAACGACGACGACGAGACGCCGGCCTCCCAGGCGACGGCGGCTCCGACAGCCGAAGAGGAGCCCATGGACGACGCACCCATGGATGAAGAGGAGCCCATGGATGAAAGAGCCCTATGGATGACGAGGAGCCCATGGATGAAGAGCCCATGGACGATGAAGAGCCCATGGACGATGAAGAGCCCATGGACGATGAGGAGCCCATGGACGAGGAGATGACCTCCCGGACATGGGGTGCCTTCACCTACTCCGTGGACTTCGAGCCGTCCACACGAGGGGTCACCGATGACACGGTGCGGCTCGGCGCCATGACCCAGGACGCTCTGTACGCCGGGTTCCAGGATGGCATCAACGCCCGGCTCGATCGGGCCAACCGCGACGGCGAGCTGCCCGGTGGACGCAACGTCGAGCTGGTCCAGTTCGTGGACGACGGCAGCGATCCGCAGGCCAACTTCGAAGGGGCCCGCAGCATGGTGGAGAACGACGAGGTGTTCGGGATCGTGTCCACCTCGGCTGTGTTGTTGCCTCAGACCACCGACTACCTGGCAGAGAACCAGGTGCCGTTCACCGGCTGGGGCTTCATGCCCGGCCACTGCGCTCCCAATGCCTGGGGCTTCGGCTTCAACGGCTGCCTGAGCGGTTTCGCCTTTGGGGTTGAGGGTGCCGATCCTCTGTTGTCGGTCCAGAACATCTGGTACGACTACTTCGGCACCGAGGACATCACGGTAGGCATCTTCAACAGCGACGACGATGCCGGTCGTGCCGGTGCCTCTCTGTACGAAACCCTGTGGGCCGGCAAGCTGGCCTTCAACGAGTTCGTGCCCACCGAGAGCACCGGCGGGATCACCGATCCCACCCGGTTCGTGAACATGGTGCTGGAAACCAACCCAGACGTGGTGATCAACTCCACCGACTTCTCCGGGGCCATCGTCCTCAAGGCGTCAATCGCCGCCTCGGGCTGGGAAGGCCCGGTTGCCGACTACCTGACCTACGTGCCCGGCCTGCCCCAGGCCAGCCCCGACTTGGGCCAAGCCCTGGAAGGTGGGTTCGCGGTGACCCAGGTGCCACCGCTGGACGACACCCAACCGGCCATCCAGCAGCTTCTGGCCGACTTCGACGCCGTAGAAGCGTTCCCCGGTTTCGGCAGCCTTGTCGGTTACTGGTCGGCTGATCTGATGGTGCAGCTCATCGCCGCCGCCGGCGAAGACCTCAACACCGCCAGCTTCTACCAGGCGATTAACGTTGACGGCTTCGAGTCCACCCAGCAGGCCGGCGGGCTCGGCTCTGTGAAGTACCCGGCCGACCATGTTGTCGCTCCCGACTGCACCGGCATGGTGCAGGTGGTGGACGGACAGTTCGAGGTTGCCTACGACTTCGTCTGCTACGGCGACCCCGATCGGTAAACCCTCACCCTGACTGCCGGTCCGAAAGCAGGCCGGCAGTCTCCATAACCGCCGTATCGGGCCCGGCTTGCCCTGAATCCAGGGGCGAGCCGGGCCCGGTCGCGTTCTCTGTGGCCGTACTGCCGCATGGGAAAAGTGTCACGCCATGGGGTTAGGGTCAGCGCATGGCTGATGTTCCTTGGAACACCATTTGCGAGCTGGTCGATGACGCCGCCCGCCGGTTCCCCGACCACGAGGCCCTGGTCGATGGCGACGTGCGGTGGTCGTTTCCCGAGTTGCGCGACCGGGTCCGAGCCTCGGCCCGGGCCCTCATGGCCTCGGGCATCGAACCCGGCGACCGGGTGGCGGTCTGGGCACCCAACATCTGGGAGTGGGTGGTGGCCGGGTTGGGGGTGCATCTGGCCGGTGGCGTGCTTGTGCCGGTGAACACCCGGTTCAAGGGCCGGGAAGCCGACTACATCCTCCAGCGGTCTGGGGCTCGCATCCTGTTCACCGTGACCGACTTCCTCGACACCGACTACGTGGCCCTGCTTCGCGACGCCGACGGTGGCCGGAGCCTCGACGAGATCGTCGTGCTGAGGGGGACCGTTCCCGAGGGAACCACCGGCTTCTCCGAGTTCCTCGACCGGGCGGGGATGGTGGCCGAGGCCGACGGGGACCATCGGGCCGCCGCGGTGGGGGGCGACGACCTGTGCCACATCATGTTCACCTCGGGCACCACCGGCCTGCCCAAGGGGGCCATGCTGGTTCACTCCGCCATCTGCAGGGGGTTCAAATCGTGGTGCGATGTGATTGGCCTGCAAGCCGGCGATCGGTATCTCATCGTCAACCCCTACTTCCACGCCTTCGGCCTCAACTCGGGCATCCTGGCCTGTCTCATGACCGGGGCTACCAACATCCCCCACGCGGTGTTCGACGTTCCGTCGGTCATGGCCCGGGTTCCTGCCGAGAAGATCACGATGCTTCCCGGCCCGCCGGCCATCTACCAGACCATCCTGAACCACCCGGATCTGGACACCTTCGACATGTCCAGCCTGCGGCTGGCGGTGACCGGGGCCGCGGTCATTCCCGTGGAGATGATCCTTCAGATGCGGGCCCGGCTGGGGTTCGAGACCATAGTCACCGGCTACGGGCTCACCGAGGCGTCGGGCATCGCCACCATGTGCCGTCACGACGACGACCCTGAGACCATCGCCCGCACCTCTGGGCGGGCCATCCCCGATGTCGAGGTCCGGATTGTGGACGACAACGGCACCGAAGTGTCCCGGGGCGAGCCGGGCGAGATCGTGGTGCGGGGCTACAACGTGATGCGGGGCTACCTGGACGACCCGGAGCAGACGGCAGAGACCATCGACCCAGGCGGCTGGCTCCACACCGGTGACATCGGGGTGATGGACCACAACGGCAACATCGACATCACCGACCGCAAGAAGGACATGTTCATCGTAGGGGGGTTCAACGCCTACCCGGCCGAGATAGAGAACATCATGCTGGCCCACCCCCAGATCGGGCAGGTTGCGGTAATCGGCCTCCCGGACCAGCGCCTCGGTGAGGTGGCGGTGGCCACCGTGGTGCCCTCTCCCGGTGCCGATCCTACCGAGGAGGAGATCATCGCCTGGTGCCGCAACGAGATGGCCAACTACAAGGTGCCGCGCCGGGTCCGGTTCACCGACGCCCTGCCCCTGAACGCCTCCGGCAAAGTGCTCAAGTACGTGCTGCGAGAGCAGGCCGCCACCGAGTGAGCAGTACACGGTGGGGTCCGGTAGGGGTTGGAGTAGCCTCCGGCTTCCTGTCCGGCCTGTTCGGGGTGGGGGGCGGGATCTTGATGGTGCCCTGCCTGGTGCTGCTTCTGGGGATGGAACAGCGCCGGGCCCACGGAACCTCACTGGGGGCGATGATCATCATCTCCGCATCGGCGCTGGGAGGGTTCCTGCTCGACGGTGCCGTGGCCTGGCTTCCCGGCCTGCTGATCTTCGCCGGGTCATCGGTGGGGGTGTCGGCCGGCACCTCGCTGCTCCATCACGCCCCCATCCGGATGCTGAGGATCGGCTTCGCCCTGCTGCTGCTGGCCACCGCAGCCCGGTTCCTGGCCATCGTCCCCGACACCGATGGCCACAGCGACATCACCTTCTGGCTGGCCATCGGCTACATCGGCTGCGGCGTGGCCACCGGCCTGCTGTCGGGAGCCATGGGGGTGGGCGGCGGGGTGGTGATGATTCCGGCGATGATCCTGCTTTTCGGCTTTCTGGACGCCACCGCCAAGGGCACCTCTCTGCTGGTGATCCTTCCCACATCCATCATCGGCACCTGGAGGAACCGCAAGGTGGGCAACTTGGACCCCTCCGCTGCCCTGGCCGTCGGTGTGTCCGGGGTGGCCTCGGCGTTCGTGGCTGCTCTCGGCGCGAGTCAACTGAGCCCTCGACTGTCGGCCTACCTGTTTGCCGGCCTGCTCATTGTCAGCGCCGTGCAGATGCTCCGCCACTCCCGTGAAACACCGAAGCCCGAGGCGGTTTGACCCGGTGGGTGGCCGGTTTCGGGGCGGTCCGGTTCCATTGTCTCCGGCATTGTCCGGGGTTTCTTCTGTTGCCCTCGAAACCAACTGTCACCCTTGGGGCCATAATTTACCCATGGACGTTTTTCATTCGGTCCTGCGCGGCACGGCGCAGCCTGTAGAAGTAAGGTAGAAGCAGATGAGTGATTCCCAGATCATGTGGTTGAGCACCGAGACCGCGGCAAAGCGGCTTGGCATCACAACCAGGACGTTGTACCGGTTCATCAACGAGGGCGATTTGCCCGCGTATCGGATGGGGAGGGTTATTCGGGTCCAGCAGGCCGACGTCGATGCCTTCATCGACCGCAGCCGCATCGAGCCCGGCACGCTCAGCCATCTGTACCCCAGCCCCGTCCCAGTCGGCGTGGCCGAAGACGCAAGCGGTGACAGCGGCGCGGATGCTGAATCCTGAATGACCACCGCAGCGCCGGTCGTCATCGATATCCAGCGCAACGGGCTCATGGCGGTCCTGCTGGGCGAGCGCGATCAGCACCTGCGGCAGATTGAGCAGTCGTTTCCCGACACAGACATCTTCGTTCGGGGCAACCGGATCACGGTATCGGGCCGGGATGCCGACCGGGTGGCAGGGCTCATCGACGAGATGGTCCTTCTGGTGCAGGGTGGTCATCAGCTCGACTCTCCTATGCTGGGGCGGGCGATCCAGATGGTGGAAGCCGACGAGAGCCCCTCGGGGGTCATGGATACCGACGTTCTACGGTCGGGCCGGGGCCGGGTTATCCGACCCCAGTCGGCCGGTCAGCGCCGTTACGTGGATGCCATGCGCGACAACATCATCACGTTCGGGATCGGCCCGGCCGGGACGGGGAAGAGCTGGTTGGCTGTCGCCACCGCAGTGCGGGAGTTGCAAGCACACACCGTGGAGCGCATCATCCTGACCCGGCCGGCGGTGGAAGCAGGCGAGCGTCTGGGGTTCCTGCCCGGGGACATGATCGCCAAGGTCGATCCCTACCTGCGGCCGCTGTACGACGCGCTGTACGACATGCTCGACGCCGAGGGCGTGCAGTCCCTGATCGAGCGAGGGGTCATCGAGATCGCCCCCCTGGCCTACATGCGGGGCCGGACCCTGAACGACAGCTTCATCATTTTGGATGAGGCGCAGAACACCACCCCCGAGCAGATGAAGATGTTTCTCACCCGCATCGGGTTCGGCTCCAAGGCGGTGGTGACCGGTGATGTGACCCAGGTGGATGTAGGCCGGGCCCGCAGCGGGCTGCATTCACTGGAGAAGATCCTGGGCAACATCGACGGTCTGTCGTTCGTGCATCTCAGCTCCCGAGACGTGGTCCGCCACCGGATCGTGGCCGACATCGTGAACGCCTACGAGCAGGCCAAGCAGTGACTGTGGAGGCCGGGCCCATGGCCGAGGCTGGGCCTTGTTCGGGAACCGCCTTGGTTACCAATGTCGGCGACGACCTGCCCGTTGACGCCGACCGCTGGGCCGACCTGATGCGCCGAGTTCTGGACGCCGAGGGGGTGGCCGTTCCGTGGGAGGTGGGTCTGTCGTTCGTGGCCGCCGATGACATCGCCGCGCTGAACTTGACCCATCGAGGCTTCGACCGGCCCACCGACGTGCTGGCATTCGGGGCCGACGACGGCACTGCCCCCCGAGCCCTCGACGAACCCCGACTGCTGGGTGACGTGGTCATCTGCCCATCGGTGGCTGCGGACAACGCCGTCGCTCACGCCCGAGCCGTTGACGACGAGCTGGCGCTGCTCGTGGTCCACGGGACGCTTCACCTGCTGGGCTACGACCACATTGACGACTCCGATGCCGAGCGCATGCAGGCCCGGGAACAAGAGCTGCTCAATGCCCCGTTGGTTTGGGCCGGCCACGGGTCACAGAACGGGCGCCGATCAGCCAGAGCAGAGTGTCGCACGGCGGGTATGGCATGAAGCCCCCCTTCTGGTCCGGCCCGCTGCGCCGATTGCTCCGAGGACGGTGGCGGGGGGAGGCCCCGCAGGTGTCGGAGGAAGAGCTGCTGGCCGTGGCCGAGGCAGCTGAGGCGTCGGATGCCATAGACCCCGAGGAACGAGAGCTGATCGGGCAGATCATCGAGTTCGGTGACACCGTGGCCCGTGAGGTGATGGTTCCCCGCACCGACATGGTGGCGGTGAGCGATCGGCACACGGTGGGGGAGGCCATCGACATCGTCATCGAGCACGGCTACAGCCGGGTGCCTGTGTATGCCGACGGGATCGACGATGTGGTGGGCGTGGTCCACGCCAAGGATCTGATGAGGGCTGAACGGGAGAAGGGGGTCGATTCCCCTGCGATGGCGGTTGCTCGAGCGGCCAATTTCGTGCCCGAGACCAAGCTCATCTCCCGGTTGCTGCGCGAGATGCAAGCGGAGAAGTTCCATATCGCCATCGTGGTGGACGAGTACGGGGGCACCGCCGGGGTTGTCACCCTGGAGGACCTGATCGAGGAGCTGGTGGGTGAGATCGTCGATGAGTTCGACGTGGAAGAGCCCATGATCGAGCGCATGGGGCCGGGGACGGTCCGGGTGAATGGGCGGGTTCCCATCGACGAGTTGAGCGACGTGCTGGGCGCACCCCTTCCCAACGGCGATTGGGACACGGTGGGGGGTCTGATTTTCAACACCCTGGGTCATGTTCCCGACGAGGGCGAGAAGTTGGTGGTGGGTGGCTGGGAGCTGTCGGTGGAGAGGGTCACCGGTCGTCGCATCGCCCGGGTGATCGTGAGGCCGGTCCCGGCTTCCCCGCCGGCCTGAGCCGGTGCTTTCGGCGGCGGTGTCGGAACTCTTGGGTTCGCCGGGTTGATGAAGCTCGGACTGCAGGCGGGGAACACATGGCTTCCGTAAGCCTGGCCGAAGCCAGCCGGGCGCTGGGGGAGACCTCCGAGGTAATGGGTCGGTTGGTGGAACGGTTCGGACCGGCCCGGTTCGGTCCCAAGCCCAAGGTGGGGGAGAGGTTCGAGGTGCTGTGCCGGGAGATCGCCTACCAGCAGCTTGCCGGCAAGGCTGCCGGGGCTATCTGGGGCAGGGTCCGAGAGCTGGTGTCGGTGTGGGAGCCGGCGGCGGTCTTGGCGCTTGGGGAAGATCCGCTGCGAGACGCTGGGCTTTCGGGGGCCAAGACTCGGGCGATGCTGGACCTGGCCGCCCACTGCGAGCAGGGTTCGCTGGAGCTGAGCCGCCTGGGGCGGCTGCCCGACGACCAGGTGATCGCCCAGCTCATCCAGGTTCGCGGCATCGGGCCCTGGACGGCTCAGATGTTCTTGATCTTCTCCCTGCGCCGTCTCGACGTCTGGCCGGTGGGCGACCTGGGGGTGCGCCGGGGCTACGCCCTGGCCCACGGCCTGAGCGAAATCCCCGCCGCGTCGGAGCTGGAACCCTGGGGTGACGAGTTCCGCCCCTACCGCAGCGTGGCCGCCTGGTACTGCTGGCGAGCCACCGAGATGTAATGGCCGGCATTTCCGAACTGCGTTCAACCCCGACGTCCCGTCCGAGCGCCAACGAGTCCGCTCCGACACCCTCCTCGCCTGAGCCCAGGAGCAGCCTGTCCGATCATCGTGGTCCCTAGCTGAGATCTCGACTCGGTTTGGGGCAATAGTCAGCGCGGTTGGGTGTCTTGAGGGTGGAGCTGGGGGGAATCGAACCCCCGTCCGCTGGGTGGTTTCTGGCTGCGATACGACCATTCCTGGTTTGCGGCGTTGATGGCTGCCGCGCCGCCGGGTCGGGTGGCCCCCGCTAGGGGGCCTGCCGCCGGGTCTGTTTCCCGGAGTCAACGGTCTTTCCCGCCGTCAGTGGTCTGTCCCTACTGTCTCCACCGCTTCTGTTGCCGGGCTGCGGTGGACCGGCCCCGCGTGCCGTTGCCGGTCGCGATGACTCTCTTCACCTGATGGATCAGGCGGCGAGAGCGACACGATCAGTGTCGGTTATTTGGTTGCCCCGTTTTGCGAGTCTGAGCAACTCGGGTCGCACAGCGCAGCTCCCGGCTCCAACGTCGAAACCGATCAGCCCCGTGTACACGATTGTCAAGGTGCCCGGCTATGATACCAGCGCCGGTGACAGTCACTCAGAGCTGATTTTCGTCGAAGACCGAGCGAAGTGAGCCTGGGTTGGCCCTATCTGGGCGCT
This sequence comes from Acidimicrobiales bacterium, assembly GCA_965200775.1. GTDB lineage: Bacteria > Actinomycetota > Acidimicrobiia > Acidimicrobiales > Bin134 > Poriferisocius. Next base: position 542,176 of record OZ241383.1, read on the forward strand.
TGTCCGGTCTTTGCGGCCCGGCGCATCTCCCTGTCGGCCTCGGTGCGGGCGTCACGCTCGGCGATGGCCTGTCGCTTGTCGGCTTTGCGGCGACCCCGAGCCAGCCCGATCAGCACCTTGGCCCGCCCCCGACGGAAGAACAGCGACAGGGGAACGACTGTCAACCGGTCTTGCTCCATCCTGGCCCGGATGCGGTTCAGTTCCCCCCGGTGCAAGAGCAGCTTCTTGGGACGGTCGGGGTCGTGGCTGGTTGAGGCACCGGAGTGGCTGTAGGGGGCGATGTGCAGGGACTGGAGCCACAGCTCGCCATCCGCCATGCGGGCGTATGACTCGGCCAGCGTCACGTTGGACTCCCGCAGCGACTTTACCTCCGACCCCACCAGAACCAGGCCGGCCTCGTACTCATCCAGGATCTCGTAGTCCCGCCGGGCGCGGCGGTTGGTGGCCACCACCTTGATGCGGTCTTCGGTGCTGGTTGTCCCCTTGTTCGACCCCGGTTGAGACCTGGCCATCGGCCCAAAGTACCCGGTGCTTGCCCGATCATTAGAGGTGTTTCGTAGTCATATTGTGTTTACAGGTGTTGTAGGGGACCCAGGGAGGCCGGGGGAGGCCCGATCATTAGAGGTGTTTCGAGGCCAACCCGTGTGGGCCGGGGCGCTGGAGGATTTAAGGGCCTGATGTCTGACAGTTCGGCGGAGGCGTTTCTGGGCATCCCTGGCTAGCCTTGGACCGTGGTTGACGACGGGGCGACGGCAGCGGGGGAATCGCAGGCAGAGCCCGGCGAGACCGACCCGTCGGAAGGCTTCCGGTCGGGGTTCGTGACGCTGCTGGGCCGACCCAACTCGGGCAAGTCCACGCTGCTCAACGCCATCTTGGGCACCAAAGTGGCCATCGTCTCCGACAAGGCCCAGACCACCCGCCACGCCGTGCGGGGGGTGTTGCACCGGCCGGGGGTGCAGGTGGTGTTCGTGGACACCCCCGGCATTCACAAACCCCGAACTGCTCTGGGCGAACGGTTGAACGCCACCGCTTCCGAGGCGGCCGGCGATGTTGATGTGGTGTGCCTGTGCATCGACGCCACCCGGAAGCTGGGCCGGGGCGACCAGTTCATCGCCGAGAAGCTCGACTCCGACTCAATCGTGGTGGTTACCAAAACCGATGCCGCTTCCCGGGCCAAGGTGGTTGCCCAGTTGGCCGCAGCCGGTGAGCTGGGGTTTGCCGAGTACTTCCCCACGTCGGCCCGTACCGGCAAGGGGGTGGACGCTCTGGTGGACCGGCTGTGCGAGCTGATGCCCCCCGGCCCCCCGCTTTATCCCACCGACATGGTGAGCGACATGCCCGAGGCCCGATGGGTGGCCGAGCTGGTGCGCGAGCAGCTTCTGGCCGTGACCCGAGACGAGCTTCCCCACTCCATAACCGTGGCGGTGACCGATTGGGAGTGGCCCCGTATCCGGGTGGACATCCTGGTGGAGCGGGAGTCGCAGAAGCCCATGGTGATCGGCAAGCGCGGCTCGGTGCTCAAAGCGGTGGGCACCGCAGCCCGGGCCCAGTTGCCCGAGGGTGCATACCTGGAGCTACGTGTGGGGGTGGAGAAGAACTGGCAGCGCCGCCCCGAGATGCTCGACCGGTTCGGGTACTAGAGCTAGCTCAAACCACCCTCACGCATCCCGGATGGAGCGCAGCAGGGCCTCGGCTCGGTCCCGGTCGGGGGTGCGGTCGAACGGGGGGAGGGCGCGTACCAGTTCCCAGCGGTAGGAGGCTCGGGCCATTCGGGAGTCGAACACCGCAACCACGCCTCGGTCGGTGGTGCGGCGGATCAGCCGCCCGGCACCCTGGGCCAGCTTGGTGGCGGCTCGGGGCAGGTCGATCAACCGGAAAGAGTTGGCACCGCAACGCTCCCGCCGGGCTTCCAGCAGGGGATCGTCGGGCCGGGGGAACGGCAGCCGATCGATAGTCACCAGCGACAGCGACTGGCCCGGCACATCCACCCCCTGCCACATGCTCATGGTGGCGAACAGGCAGCTCTCCACCTCGGTGGCGAACCGGTGCAGCAGCTCGGCCTTGGGCAGGTCACGCTGGGTGTAGATCTTGTGATCCAGCCGCCCTCGCAACTCCTCGGCGGCCGCGTCCATGGCCCGATAGCTGGTGAACAGGGCCAAAGTCCGCCCACCCGCTGCCTCGATCAGCGCCTCCAGCTCGTCGTGCAGGGCCGATTCGTAGCCCGGCTTGCGGGGATCGGGCAGGTGCTTGGCGCAATACAACAGCCCGTTGGCCTCGTAATCGAACGGGCTGCCCGCATCAATGGCCTCGTGGCTCTCGGACGACAGCCCGAGGTTCACACCCAAATTCATGGGGATGGTGGCACTGGTCAGCACCGTGGTGGTTTCCTCCCAGAGACGCTCGGTTAACAGCCCGCCCAACTCGATAGGAGCGATCCGCCAGGCCGGGGAATGCTCGGTGCCCGACACCCAGGCCACTTCGGACTCCTGGGCCGCCACCGCCCGATTCAGCTCCTCGATCAGGGCATCGGCAGAGCGAAGAGCCCGCAGCTTCCGAGCCCCGACATCAACGGGAGCGTCGTCGGGGATGGCCCGCAGCTCGACCCCGGCCTGCTCCACCCTGCCTCGGGCCAACACCGCGGTCTGCTGGAGCTCGTCGGGCAGGGGAACGGGCAGCGGCTTGTCTCGGTAGGGGCCCAAGGCTTCCCGCAGCCGAACCCCGGCGTCGACCACGTCATCGGCGGTGGCGGATTCGGCCACCACCGAGCGGATGCTGCGGGCGAGCTGGTCGAACTGGGCACCGGTCAACGACAGCCCCGCAGTGTCGGACACGATCTCCTCGAGAAGGTGAGCCTCGTCGATCACCACCGTCTTGTGTTCGGGCAGCAGGGGGTTCTCGCTGAACAGGTGCAGGCAGTAGAGGTGGATGTTCACCACCACGATGTCGGACGCCTCGGCCTGATGGCGGGCCTTCTCGGCAAAGCACGACGCACCCGACGGGCACCGGGTGGCCCCTGGGCACTCCCGACCCGAAACGCTGAGCGCATCCCAGGCGACAGGCGAGGGCTCAAAGTCCAGCTCGGCCCGGTCGCCGGTGTCGGTTCGTTGGGCCCACACCGAAAGACGGGTGATCTCGGCCCGGGGGCCGTCGGCGATGTCCAGCCTCAACTGGGCGTCGTCGAGATGCTCCTTGAGCCGCTGGACGCACAGGTAGTTGGAGCGGCCCTTCAGCACGGCGAAGCGCACCGGGCGGCCCAAGGCACCGGCCAGCTGAGGAAGGTCCTTGCCGACGAGCTGATCCTGGAGGGTTTTGGTAGCGGTGGCCACCACCGAAGGCCCCTCACCAAGCACGAGCGGCACCAGGTATGCCAGGGACTTGCCGGTTCCGGTGCCTGCAGCCACCACCAGGTGACGCTCCGACTCCATGGCCTCGGCCACCGCGGTACACATTGCCTGCTGGCCCGGCCGCCGCTCGCCGCCCCCATCCAGCGTCGAGACCACCGACTCCAGCGCCTGCTCCAGACCGGCAAAATCCGACATCACCCCGACGCTACCCCCACCCGGCGGGAACTTCGGGGCATGGACTTGGGTTGGCGGACGGGGAGCTTTTGACGGTGGGGGTGTTGTTGTGGGGGTGACAGACTCGGGAAATGGACTTGGGTTGGCGGACGGGGAGCTTTTGACGGTGGGGGTGTTGTTGTGGGGGTGACAGACTCGGGAAATGGACTTGGGTTGGCCGACCGCTCTAAATCTGGTCTTGCCAGGGAGTACCGTGCAGGTGTGGGCCTGCCCGGACATACCCTGGACCTGAGTCGAATCCCCCGTCACGTGGGGTGCGTGATGGACGGCAACGGGCGTTGGGCCCAGCAGCGGGGCATGGATCGCACCGAGGGCCACGAGAACGGCGAAAGGGCCCTGTTCGACGTGATCGAGGGTGCCCTCGAGCTGGGCATCGAGTGGCTCACCGTGTTCGCTTTCTCCACCGAGAACTGGAACCGCCCCGAGGACGAAGTGCAGTTCCTGCTCGACTTCAACCGCTCCACCGTGCAGCAGCGCTGCGACGAGCTGAACGAAATGGGGGTGCGGATCCGCTTCCTCGGGCGCCGCGATTGGCGGATGCCAAAGAGCCTGATCAAGGAGATGGACAAGGCGGTAGAGCTCACCCGGCACAACAAGCGCATGACCCTGGCGGTGGCGTTCAACTACGGCGGTCGGGCCGAGATCGTGGACGCGGTGCGCCGAATCGCCTCCCGGCGCATTCCGGCCTGCATGATCAACGAGCGGACCATCGCACGTCACCTCTACGACGAGGAGATGCCCGAGCCCGACCTCATCATCCGCACCTCGGGGGAGTACCGGATCTCCAACTTCCTGCTGTGGGGACTGGCCTACAGCGAGCTGGTGTTCACCGACGTGTTGTGGCCCGACTTCTCTCGCCACGATCTGTACAAGGCGATCGCCGAGTACCAGCACCGAGACCGCCGCTTCGGCCGGGTCTGAGGCTGATAGCCCAAGGGGTGAGGGCCTACCCCGATGAGTCACGGTGATCTCTTGGGGGCTGGGAGCGTATCCCGATGAGTCACGGTGATCTCTCGGGGGCGGGTTGTTTCAAAGTTGACTGTCGGCGGGCGGGCGGGACACCCCGATGAGCCTGTATCGGGACCACGGCATCGTGCTTCGCACCTACAAGCTGGGGGAGGCCGATCGCATCGTGGTGTTCTGCACCCGCGACCACGGCAAGGTTCGGGCGGTGGCCAAGGGGGTGCGCAAAACCCGCAGCCGGTTCGGCGGCCGCCTCGAACCCACCAGCCATGTGCAGCTCCAGCTCCATCGGGGGAGAAGCGAGCTCGATGTGGTGACCCAAACCGAATCGGTGGACCAATTCCGGGAGGTGCGGGAGGACCTGAACCGCTTGGGCAAGGCAATGGCCATGCTGGAAGCGGTGGATCGGGTGGGGGTCGACAGGGAAACAGACTCGGCCCTCTACCGGATGCTGCTGGGCGGGCTGCGCTCGCTGGACGCCGGTGACTCGGCGCTGGTGGTGCCCGCCTTCTACCTCAAGCTCCTGGTTCACGACGGGGTTGGCCCCGAGGTGGGAGCCTGCGCATCTTGCGGATCAACCGACAACCTGGTGGCGTTCGACTACGCAAGCGGCGGGGTGCGGTGCCAAAGCTGCCGCAGGGGGTCGCCGCTGTCGGCCGACGGGCTGGAACTGCTCCGCCTGGTTCTGGGCGGGGGATTGAACGCAGCCCTGGCGGTGTCACCATCGCCGGTCACCGTCGAGGTGGAGCAACTTGCCACCGCAGCCATCGAGCACCACCTCGAACGCCGCCTCCGAGCCGGAAGCGCGTATATCTGATGCGGATCGGCTCTCGGTTCGAGATTTGCCGGGCCCCCGGTGGGCAGCTCGTGAGCAGCGAACTATTGATGCGGATCGGCTCTCGGTTCGGGATTGGCCGGCCCCCGGTGAGCAGCAAACTATTGATGCGAGATAGGCCGCGTGGGTGTGGTGGGCTGGTTACTTTGCGATCCGGGAGTTCTTGATGGGCGATGAACAGTTGATGGACAAGGTTGTCAACCTCTGCAAACGGCGGGGGTTCGTGTACCAGTCGGCCGAGATTTACGGCGGTTTCCGCAGCGCGTACGACTACGGACCGCTGGGCGTGCTGCTCCTGCGCAACGTGAAGGACGCCTGGTGGCGGACCATGGTCCAGCTCCGCACCGATGTGGTCGGCCTTGATGCTTCTATATTGTCGCCCCCCGAGGTGTGGGAGGCGTCGGGCCACCTCACCAACTTCACCGATCCCCTGGTGGACTGCCGCCACTGCGGCACCCGCCACCGCGAGGACCAACTCAACGATCCCGACACCTGCCCTCAGTGCGGGAAGACCGGCGGGTTCACCGAGGCCCGGGAGTTCAACCTGATGTTCCGCACCCAGGCCGGTCCGGTGGCCGGGGCCGGAGCCGACGTGTACCTGCGGCCCGAGACAGCCCAGGGCATGTTCATCAACTTCGCCAACGTGCTCAACACCATCCGCACCAAGCCGCCGTTCGGCATCGCCCAGATCGGCAAGTCGTTCCGCAACGAGATCACACCGGGCAACTTCATCTTCCGCACCCGGGAGTTCGAGCAGATGGAGATGGAGTTCTTCGTGCCCCCCGGCGAGGCCGCCGAGTGGTTCGAGTACTGGTGCGGTGCCCGCATGGACTGGTACACCGAGCTGGGTATCGACCCCGCCAAGCTGCGGCTGCGCCCCCACGATGCCGACGAGCTGAGCCACTACTCGGCCGGAACCGCCGATGTGGAGTTCCTGTTCCCGTGGGGGTGGGGCGAGCTGGAGGGCATCGCCAACCGCACCGACTACGACCTAACCCAGCACGCCCAGCACTCCGGGGTCGATCTGGACTACTACGACCAGCAGGCCGACGAGCGCTACCGGCCCCACGTGATCGAACCGGCCGCGGGGGCTACCCGCACGATGATGGCGTTCTTGCTGGCCGCCTACGACACCGAAGAGGTGAGGGGGGAAACCCGCACCGTGTTGCGGCTGCACGCCCGCCTGGCACCCTACAAGGCCGCCGTTCTGCCGCTCTCCAAGAAGCCCGAACTCCAGTCCGTGTCGGAGGAGGTGCTGGGCCTGCTCCAGCCCCGGTGGATGACCGACTACGACGTAACCCAGTCGATCGGCCGTCGGTATCGCCGCCAGGACGAGATCGGCACCCCTTTCTGCGTGACCGTGGACTTCGATTCCCTGGAAGACCGGGCGGTCACGGTGCGCGACCGCGACACGATGGAACAAGACCGGGTGCCAATCGACGACCTGGTTGGACACCTCGACGCCAAGCTCGGGCTCTGAGCGAGAAACAATGGGGTGGGCCGATTCCGGACACTGCGTTGACCGGCCTATTTCAGGGCAGGCTCGGGCTCTGACCATGGAGGGTTCCGGCTCTTGAGCAGTCCCGTTGTTGCTGCGGTACGAGCGGTCGAGCGGGGGGACGCCGACCGGACCGAAGCGGTTCTGGGCGTTGCCCCAGATGACGTGGAAGCGGTGTTGCACGCCCGGATGACCAACGATCAGGCCGGCCCGGTCGCAGCTCAGGGAGTGGCGGCTTCGCCGGGAGCGGCATCGGGCCGAGTGTGTTTCACGGTGGACTCGGTGCTCGACGCCGACGGCGAAGGGGTGCCGGCAATCTACGTCCGCCCGTTCACCACCCCGGCCGACGAGGTGGCCATGTCGATAGCCGCCGGAATTGTCACCGCCAAGGGGGGCATGGCCAGCCACGCCGCTGTGATCGCCCGAGGGTGGGGAATCCCCGCGGTAGTGGGGGTGGAAGCGCTGGTGGTGGATGACGAAGCCGCGCTGGTGCGACTGGGCGAGGAGGAGCTGCGCCCCGGCGACTCCATCACCATCGACGGCTCGTCGGGCACGGTGATGTTGGGGTCGGCCGCGGTCGGCGCCGTGGACATCCCCGACGAGCTGTTCACGCTGCTCAACTGGGCTGATGACTTGAGACTCGGAAGCCTGGCGGTGCGGGCCAACGCCGATGATGCCGCTTCTGCTCGGGTGGCCCGGCAGTTCGGGGCAACCGGGGTGGGGTTGTGCCGCACCGAGCACATGTTCCTGGGGGAGCGGCTGCCGCTCATCCAGCGGGCCATCTTGGACGGCTCGCCTGCTGTTCTCGATGAGCTGGTAGAGGCGCAGGTAGGCGACCTGGTCGCGCTGTTGGAGATTATGGACGGCCTGCCGGTGACCGTCCGCCTACTTGACCCGCCCCTTCACGAGTTCCTGCCCGACCACCCTGAGCTGGCCGAACACAATCCCATGCTCGGCGTGCGGGGTGTCCGACTCGGTGTGCTGCGCCCCGAGCTCTACCGGGCACAGGCCAGGGCGGTGGCGTTGGCAGCCTCGGCTCGGGTGGGAGCGGGGGGCGACCCGCAGGTGCAGGTCATGGTGCCGCTGGTAATGGGAGCCGCCGAGCAGGCCCATGTGCGAGCCCTGGTGTCCCACGAGGTGGCCGAAGTGTCAGGCGACCTGGCCGGGCGATCCATCCCGGTGGGGGCCATGATCGAGACTCCCCGGTCGGCGCTGGTCGCGGCCGAAATCGCTCCCCATGTGGACTTCCTGTCGGTGGGCACCAACGACCTGACCCAAATGGTGTTCGGTTTCAGCCGAGACGACATCGAAGCCAGGATCATGGGTCCTTACACCGAGCACGGACTTCTCGACGCCAACCCGTTCGAGACGTTGGACACCGCCGGGGTGGGCCGCCTCATTTCCGGCGCAGTGGCCGGCGTTCGTTCAGCCCGTCCCGGTATCGAGATCGGGGTTTGCGGCGAGCATGGGGGCGACCCGGCGTCCATAGCGTTCTTGGCCTCCGCCGGGGTGGATTACGTGTCGTGCTCGCCCCACCGGGTGCCAGTGGCCCGCCTGGCTGCGGCGCAAGCTGTTGTTGCTGCTGCAAGCTCGGTGTGATCCCGGTTCGATTCCGGTTCGCGGCATCCCAGGGTTCGCGCTGAGCCCATTGTCACAGGCGCGGCGTAGTCTCAGACCGTGGGCATCCACGATGACGACGTGGCCAGGGTGCGAGAGGCGACGGACATCGTCGCGGTCATAAGCGAGTACGTTCAACTGAAGAGGGTCGGGCGTCGCTGGCAGGGGCTTTGCCCGTTCCACCCCGAGAAAACCCCGTCGTTCTCCGTGAACGCCGAGATGGGGGTGTACCACTGCTTCGGCTGCAAGGTCAGCGGCGACGCCATCACCTTCATCCGCAGCATCGAGCACCTTGATTTTCCCGAGGCGGTGGAGCGCCTGGCCGGGCGGTCCGGGATTACCCTGCGCTACACGTCGCCCAGCGAGGGTGCTGACCGTCTCAAGCGGAACAGGCTCACCGAGGCTCTGGAACAGGCGGTGGAGTGGTACCACCAGCGGCTGCTGACTGCTCCCGACGCCGGCCGGGCCCGTGGCTATCTCCGCCATCGGGGTTACGACGGCGACGTGGTGCGCCAGTACAAGCTGGGGTGGGCGCCCGACGACTGGGATGCCCTGGCGGTGGGCCTGGGGGTGGGGGCCGACAAGGGGATGGCGGCGCAGGTGTTCTCCGACGCCGGTTTGGGATTTCGCAACAAGGGCGGGCGCATCCAGGACAGCTTCCGGGGCCGGGTGCTGTTCCCCATCTTCGACGTCGGAGGCAAGCCGGTGGGCTTCGGGGGGCGGATCCTCACCGGCGGGGAGGGTCCCAAGTACAAGAACTCGGTGGACAACGCGGTGTACCGCAAGTCCCGGGTGCTGTACGGCCTGAACTGGGCCAAGCAGCACATCGTGAACGCTGGTGAGGTGATCGTGTGCGAGGGCTACACCGACGTGATCGGCTTCGCCCAGGCCGGCATCACCCGGGCAGTGGCCACCTGCGGCACAGCGCTCACAGAAGACCATGTGCGGATCCTGCGCCGGTTCGTTCCCCGCATCGTCTTGGCCTTCGACGCCGACTCCGCGGGGCAGACCGCCGCCGAGCGGTTCTCCCATTGGGAGCACACCTTAGAGTTGGAGGTGGCGGTGGCCGATCTGCCGGCCGGCACCGACCCCGGAGAGCTGGCCCAGAAGGACCCCGAACGGCTGGTGGCAGCGGTGGACGGGGCGGTGGACTTCATGGACTTCCGAATCAACCGGGTGTTGGGCGAGGCTGATCTGGCCACGGTGAAGGGCCAGGTCCGAGCCGGGGAGCGGGCCGCCCGGCTGGTGGCCGAGCATCCCAACGCCGAGGTCAGGGACAAGTACCTGGTGGCGGTGGCCGACCGCTGCTCGATCAGCACCGATCACCTGCGAAAGGTGGCGGCAGACTACCGCCGGAGCCGAGCCCGCCGGGGCGGAGCGGGGAATGGGAAATCATCAGGGCGCGGCCGGGGTCGTTCGCCGGCCGACAGCCCCGACAGCGCTCCCCATCCCGCCGAGGCCGCCGGCCCCGGAGCTGGGAACGGCGTAGGCGGGTACGAGGAACAGGAGTACCGGGAAGCCGGTGGCTCCCGCCCGGACGACCTCCGACCTGACAGTCCCCCGCCCAACGATGTCGAGCGCCAAGTGTTGTGGCTGGCGGCAAACGAACCCGGCGCGGTGTGGCCCGAGATCGTGCCCGAGATGTTCGACTACCCCCTGTACCGGAGCGCGTTCGAGTCCCTGCTGGAGTACCCCGAGCTGGACGTCTTGTTGGCCGAGGCCGAGCCGGGGTTGAAGAACCTGTTGAGCGAGCTTTTCACCGCCGAGGATGAGAAGCTGCGGACCAGCCGCCGGAGTCAGGACATCGCCATGATGGCGCTGCTGTTCGAGGTGGCCCAGCGGGAGCTGCTGTATCTGAGGCGTCAGTCCCGCATCGAGTCGGCTGATGATGATTTGCTGCGCCGGGTGGCCCAGGTGAAAACAGCCGCCGACGAGCTGAGGAGCTCGGGCTGGGCCAAGGAGAAAGCGCTGGTATTGCTGGAGCTGGTCAGGCCCGCAGGAGCCTAGAACTCCTCGTCGAAGGCAACGTCTCCTTCGATACCCACCTGGTAGGAGGCCACGGTGCGCTCGAAGAAGTTGGTCAGCTCCTGCACGTCCTGGAGTTCCATGAACGAGAACGGGTTCTTCGCTCCGAACTGCTTGGGCAGGCCGAGCTGGGCCAGTCGCTGGTCGGCCACGAACTCCAGGTAGCTGCGGGTGTCGGCCACCGACATGCCGGGGACGCCCTGGCCGAGCAGATCGGCGGCGAACTGGTGCTCGCAGTCCACGGCTTCTTCGATCATGGTGGCGACCTGCTCGCCGAGTTCGGCGTCGAACAGGTCGGGTTCCTCGGCCCGGACGGTGTTCACCACCTCGAGGGCGAAGTTCATGTGGCAGCTCTCGTCGCGAAACACCCAGTTGGTGCCGGCGGCCAGACCGTTCAGCAGCCCCTTGGACCTCAGGAAGTACACGTAGGCGAACGCCGCGAAGAAGAACAGCCCCTCGATGCAGGTGGCGAAGCAGATCAGGTTGAGCAGGAACTGGCGGCGCTGCTGGGGGGTGTGGCAGTGGTCGATGTCGTCCATCGAGTCCATCCACCGGAAGCAGAAATCGGCCTTCTTGCGGATGGAGAGGATGTTGTCGATGGCGGCGAACGCGGCTTCCCGCTCGGCGAGGTCGGGGATGTAGTTGTCGAGCAAGGTCAGGTAGAACTGCACGTGCAGCGCTTCCTCGTAGAGCTGCCGGGACAGGTACATCCGGGCCTCAGGGGCGTTGACGTGGCGGTAGAGGTTCAGCACCAGGTTGTTGGCCACGATGGAGTCGCCAGTGGCGAAGAAGGCCACCAGCCGGTTCACCAGGTGCTTCTCGGCTGGTAGGAGGGTGCGCTCCAGGTCAACCAGATCGTCGGAGAAGTCGATTTCGTCAACCGTCCAGGTGTTCTTGATGGCGTCGCGGTACATGTCGTAAAACTGCGGGTAGCGCATGGGGCGCAGCGTCAGCTTGAAGCCCGGATCCAGGATGCGGGAATCGCCCCTGTTGGGGTCTGGCTGCGGTTCGGCCGGTGATCCCGGGGCTGTATCCGGCTGCAGTTGGCGGGCCGTCGCTCCGGCGAAATCCTGTTGGGTTAGGGGGGTTTCTGCCAGGGCCATCAGTCGCACGCCTCGCAGGTCTCGGGGTTCTCCAGGGAGCAGGCCACCGCTTCGACATCGGTCGCCGAGCCGTTCGAGGACGGTGAGCCGGAGGTGGTTTGGTTGATGCGGGTGGCTGGTCGGGATCTCAGGTAATAGGTGGTTTTCAGCCCCGACTTCCAGGCGTGCAGGTACATCGAGCTGAGCTTGCCGATGGTGGGGGACTCCATGAACAGGTTCAGCGACTGGGACTGGTCGATGAACGCCCCCCGGTCGGCGGCCATGTCGATGAGCGACCGCTGTGGGATTTCCCAGGCGGTGCGGTACACCTCCTTGAGGTCGTCGGGGATGCGTTCGATATCGGCCACCGACCCTTCGGCCCGCTTCACGTCGGCGATCATCTGCTCGTCCCAGAGGTCGAGTTCCTGCAGGTTCTGCACCAGGTAGCGGTTGATCTGGAGGAACTCCCCGGAAAGGGTTTCCCGCTTGAACAGGTTGGACACCTGGGGTTCGATGCACTCGTAGCAGCCGACGATGGAAGCGATGGTGGCGGTGGGAGCGATGGCGATGAGCAGGGAGTTGCGCAGCCCGTACTCGGCGATGCGGTCCCGGAGTTCCTGCCACCGAGCCGGATCGGAGGGCTCCTTGTCCCACAGGTCGAACTGGAGGTAGCCGGCGGCGGTCCGGGTCAGGTCGAAGGCCGAATGGGGACCGTGCTTTTCGGCCAGCTTGGTGGAAGCCCACAGTGCGTTGAAGTAGATCTCCTCGGAGATGCGGGCCGACAGCTTGCGGGCCTGTTCGGAGTCGAACGGCAGACCGAGGCGGAAGAACACGTCCTGCAGGCCCATCAACCCCAACCCAACCGGCCGCCACTTGGCGTTGGACGAGGCCGCCTGGGAGGTGGGGTAGAAGTTGATGTCGATCACCCGGTCGAGGAACGGCACCACCGTGCGGACCACCTCGCCGAGCCGGTCGAAGTCCATCAGGCTCTCCGGGTCAACCTCAACCTCGGAACCCTCGGGGTCGGCTGCCCGGCTCCGGTTGGCCTCGTCGCTGACGAAAGCACCCAGGTTGATCGACCCCAAGTTGCACACCGCTGTCTCATCGGAGTTGGTGACCTCGATGATCTCGGTACACAGGTTGGAGAGGTGAACGGTCCGCTTCTCCTTGCCGTCCTGGCCGGTCTGGTTGCAGCGCAGGTTGGAAGCGTCCTTGAAGGTCATCCACCCGTTGCCGGTTTGCGCCAGCGACCGCATCATGCGGCTGTAAAGCTGGCGAGCGGGGAGTTGCCGCTCGTACAGGCCAGCGGCTTCGGCCTCCTCGTAAGCGAGGCGGAACTCCTCACCGTACAGATCGGTGAAGTAGGGCACCTTCTTGGGGTCGAACAGCGACCACTGCCAATCCTTCTCCACCCGCTCCATGAACAGGTCGGGCACCCAGTTGGCCAGGTTCAGGTTGTGGGCCCGGCGGGAGTGATCGCCGGTGTTCTCCTTCAACTCCAAGAAGTCCTCGATGTCGGCGTGCCAGCTCTCCAAGTACACGCACGCGGCGCCCTTGCGTTTGCCTCCCTGGTTGACGGCAGCCACCGAGCAGTCGAGGGTTTTGAGCCAGGGGATGATCCCGTTGGACAAGCCGTTGGTACCCCGGATGAGCGACCCCTTGGAGCGGATGCGATGCCAGGCCACCCCGATGCCGCCGGCGAACTTGGACAGCCGGGCGATGTCGGTATAGCGCTCGTAGATGCCGTCGAGGCTGTCCTCGGGGGAGTCGAGCAGATAGCAAGACGACATCTGAGGGTGAACGGTGCCCGAGTTGAACAGCGTCGGGCTCGACGGCAGGTACGCCAACGAACTCATCAGATCGTAGAAGGCGATAGCCTCGTCGGCGTCCACCGAAAGGCCGCACGCCACCCGCAGGAAGAAGAACTGGGGGGTTTCAATCACCTGACGGGTATCGGGGTGGCGCAGCAGGTAGCGGTCGTACACAGTGCGCAGCCCGAAGAACTCGAAGTTGCGGTCCCGCAGGGAGCTGATCGACGAGTTCAACGCCGGAGCGTTGGCCTCGGCGAACGCTGCAGTCTCATCGCCGATCAGGCCCAGCCGGTGGCCACAGGCGATGGACTCAGTGAACCACGGGATGTTCTGGTTGCGGACTTCCTTGTCGACGCAGGTGGACAACAGGCGAGCGGCCAGCTTGGAGTAGTTGGGTTCGGTCACGATGAGCCCGGCGGCGGTGCGGATGGACAGCTCGTCCAGCTCCCGGGTGGTGGCCCCGTCGGCCAGCGCCGAGATGGTCCGGGTGGCCACCCGCATCGGGTCAACCCCGGTGAGGCCCTCGGCGCAGCGGGCCACCGCGTTCACGATCTTGTTGACATCCACCGGCTCCAAATCGCCGTTGCGCTTGCGCACCCTCATCCCGGTCGCACCGTTTTCCCGGTGATCGCCATTTCGATGGTCAAGCCCCATCTGGTGGCTTCCCACTGCGGCCAGCGGCTCGTGTACCAGTGTCATTTAGGCCCCCCTCCCACCCCTGCGGATCGGCAAATTGCGCCGGGTTCGGCTGATAAAGCGAAGTTTCAAGATTGTAGTTACACCGCTGACACTTGGCAACGGTTGCTCCAAACGCAACCCTGTGACCTGGGCTTTCGCAGGGCAGGCCCGCTCACGGGCAGCCTCAGGGCGCGCGACAACGCGCGAAACGCGCCCAATTCGGGCTTGGTCGCGGGTGCTTCTTGCGACCCGCCCCCTAGACTTCGTCTAGGGGGCGGGTTGAGATGTACGCAGAGGAGCCTTCGGGCTAGCGCCAGCCCGGGCTAGGCGGGGCGGACGGCGAGTTCGGTGGCCTTGAGGGAGGCCCAGCAGCGAGCGCCCGCGGCAAGGCCCAGCTCGCCCACGGCTTGGGGGGTGACCCAGGCTCGGCAGTGTGCCGGCGCTCCCAGAAGCACCCGAACCCGGTCACCCTCGGGCTGGACCCGCACAACCCCGGCCTCCCAGACGTTGCGAGCGCTGGTGTGGGGCCGCTCGGCCGAAAGGGTGACCGCAGCGGGCGAGAAGGTGACCAGAACCCGTCCGGTGAGGGGCGTGGCGGTGGTCAGGGCGAGCCCGCTGTCGAGGGCCACCTCGGTTCCGGTTGCCGTGCCTGCCAGGAGGTTCACGTCCAGCAGCCCCGCCGTCCAGGGGGTGCGTGGATCGGCGGTCACCTCGTCGGGCGTTCCGGCCTGCACGATCTGGCCTCCGTCCATTACGAGGAGCTGGTCGGCCAGCACCCTGGCTTCCACCGGATCATGGGTGATGAGCACTCGGGTGGCGGCGATGTCGGCCAGCAGATGGCGCAAATCGGTTCGGGTCTCGACATCCAGAGAGGCTAGGGACTCATCCAGCAGGAGCACTTCGGGTTCGCAGGCTGCCGCTCGGGCCAGGCCCACCCGCTGAGCTTGCCCGCCGGAGAGTTGTTCGGGTCGGAGGTCGCCGGCGTGGGCCAGCCCCACCCTGTGGAGCCATGCCCCTGCTGCTTGGCGGGCCAGGCGGGTGGTGAGGCCGGAGCATCGGGGGCCGAAGGCCACGTTGTCGAGCACGCTGAGGTGGGGAAACAGCAGGTTGTGCTGGCTGTGCAGAGCGATGGGGCGCCGGTCGGGTGGTACCCGGATGCCGCGGGCCGGGTCGTCCACCACCTGCCCGGCCAGCACAACTCGGCCCTGCTGCAGCGGGATCAAGCCGGCCAGGGCATGAACCAGGGTGGTTTTGCCGGCGCCGTTGGGGCCGACCACCGCCACGCAGCTTCCCTCGGGAACGGCGAAATCGGCTCGAACGGTGAACTCCCCGGCCTGCGCCTGGATTTGGGCCTCGATGCTCATGGGGCTCGGTCCTCGGGCTGGGTTGGGGCGCTGGTCTGCCCGGCGGGCTTCCTGGTGGGGATCCAGCGGTGGCGCAGGCCCACCAGCACCAAAAGCGACACCCCGATGAGCAGCACCGACATTGCGATGGCCGCCTCGGGTTGGCCCGCCTCGTTGGCCTGGGCGATGGCCAAAGGCAGGGTGCGGGTGCTCCCCGGATGGTTGCCCGCGAACGTGATGGTGGCCCCGAACTCGCCCAGAGCCCGAGCCCAGGCAAGGGTTGCCCCAGCGGCCAGCGACGGGGCCAGCAACGGCAGGGTGACCCTGCGCATCACGGTCCAGCGGCCCGCTCCCAGTGTGGACGCCACCGACTCCAGGCGGGGGTCGAGCTGGCGGAGTCCCGCTTCGGCGGTGATCACGAAGAACGGCATCGACACGAACGCTGCGGCGATCACCGCACCGGCTGTGGTTCCGATGAGCGTGTCCAACCCGAAGCCGTTGTGGAGTGCCCGGCCGACGATCCCCCGGCGGCCCAGGGCGAAGAACAGTGCGATACCTCCCACCACGGGGGGCAGCACCATGGGAAGCAGCACGAAGGCCCGCACCAGCGCCCGGCCCCGGAACGCCAAGCGGGCCAGCATCCAGGCCAGAGGCAACCCCAGAACCACCGACAGGGCGGCGGCCAGCAGCGACACCACCACCGACACCCGCAACGCCTCCAGCGTGTCGGCCCGGCCCAGAGCCTCTCCCAGCGCCGACCACGGGGTCCGTTGCAGCAACCCCACCAGGGGCAATCCCAGAAAACCCACAGCCAGAGCGGCAGCAACGATCACCAACATCGGTGGGCGGTGCCCGGAACTGTGCCGGTGTTCTGGTTGCCTCATGGAAGCTCAAATCCATGTCTTGCCAACACGTTGCGACCCTTTGGCCCGGTCACAAATTCGGTGAAGGCAGCGGTCTCGGGCCGGTTGTTGAGGGTGACGATCGGGTAGTCGGTGGCCAGGCCGAAGTGGTCGATGGGTACCTCCTCCACCCTGTCGCCTCCGGCGGCGACATCGGTGGCGTACACCAGGCCGGCGTCCGCTTCCCCCAGGGTCACCTTGGTTAGCACAGCTCGCACGCTGGTCTCCTCGGTGTCGGCGTCCACCGTGACGCCGGATTGGGTCAGCACCGCTCGGGCCAGCGATCCGCACGGCACCTCGGGAGCGCACACCGCCACCACGAGGGAGTCGTCGGCCAAATCGGCCAGGGTGAGCACCCGGCCAGGATTGCCCGCCGGGGTCACCAGGGCAAGATGGTTCCGGGCGAATACCTCCGGTTGGCCGTGAGCTCGTCCGGCGTCCACCACCCTGGCCATGTTGGCCCCGTCGGCTGACGCGAACACGTCGGCTCCGGCTCCGGCTTCGATCTGAGCGGCGAGCCGGGCGCTGCCGGCGAAGCTGAGCCGTACGTCCACATCGGGGTTGGCCTGCTCGTATTCGTCGACCAAGTCCTCGAACGCCTCGGTCAACGACGCCGCGGCGTACACGGTTATGGATTGCCCGTCGCCACTGCCGCATCCGATCGGAACCCAGACCAAGACGCCAGCCACGACTGCCATGCCAAAGGCGTACCGGGCGTTCATGGCCGGTTCTCATGGCTGGTTTTTCTGGTTGGTGGAGGCCGTGAGACCGAGAGCCAGGCGTTCATGGCCACCTGCCGGGTTAGGCCGCGGTCTCGGTTTCCAGCTCCGCGGTCACCGACAGCTCCGGCCCGACAGCGGTGAGCAGTTCCCGACACCGCCCGGCGTCGGCCACATCCTCGGCCACCGCTTCCAGAAGGGCCAGCCGCTCGCCGGTGTCGGTCACGGTGGCGGTTACCACCGGGGTGGACAGGCGCACCTTGGCGTTGCTCTTCACCCGGCGGATCTCCCGCAGCGCATCGGCGGCCACTGCCGCCACCTTGGAATCGACATCACCGGCTGCGGTCCGCAGCTCGCCGGCTTCGGGCCACACCGAGCGGTGGATCGAGCCTTCCTGCCACCACGACCACACCTCCTCGGTCACATACGGCATGAAAGGGGCGAACAACTTCAGGTAGGTGGTCAAAGCCAGCTCGAGGGTGTAGCGAGCCGACTCGCGTGCCGCCCCGCCCCGGCCCCCGTAGGCCCGATTCTTCACCAACTCCAGGTGGTCGTCGGTGAACGACCAGAACGAAGCCTCGGTCAGCTCCAGGGCTCGGGCGTAGTCGCCCCGGTCGAACGCTGCAGTGGCCGACTCCACCAGGTCACCGAGATGGCTGATCAGGGCCCGGTCGAGCGTCTCGACGGTTTCGGCGCCTGCCTCGGCGGGATCCTGGTTGAGCACGAACCGGCTGGCGTTGAGGATTTTCACCGCCAGGCGGCGGCCCACCTTCATCTGGCCTTCCTCGAAAGCGGTGTCGGTTCCCGGCCGCCCCGAAGCCGACCAGTAGCGCAGGGCGTCGGCGCCGAACGTTTCCAGGGTGTCCATGGGGGTGACCACGTTGCCCTTCGACTTGGACATCTTCTTGCGGTCGGGATCGAGCACCCAGCCGGAGATGGCCGCGGTGGACCACGGCACGGCGTCGTGCTCGAAATGGGCCCGGGTCACGGTGGCGAACAGCCAGGTGCGGATGATCTCGTGGGCCTGGGGGCGGAGGTCCATGGGGAAGGTGCGCTCGAACAGGTCGGGGTCGTCCTCCCAGCAGCAGGCAATCTGGGGCGACAGCGAGGACGTGGCCCAGGTGTCCATCACATCAGGGTCGGCGGTGAACCCTCCCGGCTGGTCGCGCTGGTCTTCCCCGTAGCCGGGGGGAGTGTCGGACGACGGGTCGATGGGAAGGCTGTCCTCGGTGGCGATGATGGGGTGGTCGTGGTCGGGTTGCCCGTCGGCGTCGAGTGGGTACCAGATAGGGAAGGGCACCCCGAAGAAGCGTTGGCGGCTGATGAGCCAGTCGCCGTTCAGCCCACCGACCCAGTTCTCGTATCGCACTCGCATGTGCTCGGGCACCCAGTTCAGCTCCCGGCCTCGCTCGATGAGGGCGTCGCGCAGGTCGGGGTCACGGCCGCCGTTGCGGATGTACCACTGGCGGGAGGTAACGATCTCCAGCGGTCGCTGCCCCTTCTCGAAGAACTTCACCGGATGGGTGATGGGCCGGGGTTCGCCTATGAGCTCGCCCGACTTGCCAAGCATCTCCACCACACGCTGTTGGGCTCCGGCGATGGTGCGCCCGGCGATCTCGGCGTAGGGCCCGGTTTCGATGCCCGACGGCGGGTCGGAAACCAGCCGGCCGTCTCGCCCCACGATGGCTCTCACCGGCAGGTTCAGCTCCCGCCACCAGGTCACGTCGGTGGTGTCGCCGAAGGTGCAGATCATGGCCGCCCCGGTGCCCTTCTCCGGGTCGGCCAGCTCGTGGGCCACTATGGGCACGGTGGCCTTGAACAGGGGAGTGGTGATTGTTTGGCCGAATTGGGGCCGGTACCGCTGATCGTCGGGGTGGGCCACCACGGCAACGCAGGCGGCCAGCAGCTCGGGGCGGGTGGTGTCGATGAGCAGGTCGCTGCCGTCGGGGCGGCGGAAGGCCAGGCGGTGGTAGGCGCCGGGGCGCTCCCTGTCCTCCAGCTCGGCCTGGGCCACTGCGGTGCGGAAGGTCACATCCCACAGGCTGGGGGCCTCGCTCTGGTAGGCCTCTCCCCGGGCCAGGTTGCGCAGGAATGCCCGCTGGGAGGCCCGGCGGCTGCGTTCGTCGATGGTGGCGTAGGTGAGCGACCAGTCGATGGACAGCCCGAGGCGGCGCCACAGCTCCTCGAACGCCTGTTCGTCGGTGGCGGTGAGTTGTTCGCACAGCTCCACGAAGTTGCGCCGGGAGATGGGCTGCTGGTCTTTGCCCGGTTTGTCGGGGGGCTGGTAGTGGGGGTCGTAGGGCAGGGACGGGTCGCAGCGCACGCCGTAGTAGTTCTGCACCCGGCGTTCGGTGGGCAGGCCGTTGTCGTCCCAGCCCATCGGGTAGTACACCATCTTGCCCCGCATTCGCTGGTAGCGGGCGATGGTGTCGCAGTGGGTGTAGCTGAACATGTGGCCCACATGCAGGGAGCCGCTCACCGTCGGGGGCGGGGTGTCGATGGAGTAAACCTGGCTTCGGGTAGCGGTGCGATCGAACCGGTAGGTGCCGTTGGTTTCCCAGATTTCGTCCCACTTGGTTTCCAGGCCCTCGAGCGCGGGCTTGTCGGGGACATTGCGGGCCGTCATCGCCCGGTCATCGTACTTGGGCGCTGGTGACGGTTCGCAGTTGTTTCCCGGCTCGCGGGTCAACGTTCATGTTGGATTTGGCCTGGGCCACGGTGTTTAGCAGGAGCCTTGAGCGGCTATTGGGCTTTCGCGGCGTAGCAGTGGGGATCTTCGCCCCTGACGAGGCGGTAGTCGAGGCGGGGATCGATGCCCTGTACGTAATCGGTGGTGCCACCCCAGATGTCCTCGCAGTTTGCGTTGGCGTAGTGGACGGCGATGGCCCGCCGTAGCCCCTCGGTGCGGTTGAACCCCGACCCGTGTACCAGCAAGGGGTGGAAGAACACGGTGTCGCCCGGTTCCATCTCCAGGTGAACCCGCCGGTCAGGGTCGATGCCCTTGGCTCCCAGGAACAGGAAGTTGTGATGCTCCCAGTCGGGGTAGTCGTGCTCGAGTAGCTCGCCGGTGTGGGTGCCGGGGAGCACCACCAGGCAGCCGTTTTCCCTGGTGACCGGTTCCAGCGCCGTCCACGTCCCGACGATGTTGCCGGCGGGCCGGAACGGGAAGTAGTGCAGGTCTTGGTGGAGAGGGTGGCGGCCGTCGACTTCGGGGGGTTTGTTGAGGTACATGCTGTTCATGGCGATGATGTCGCCGCCGATTAGCGCCTCGACCTGGTTGAGCAGGGGTTCGTGGAAGGTGTACCGGGCCATCACCGGGTCGTTGTGTACGAAGTTCACCTTGGCTATTCCGTGGGCCGGGGTGCGGGGGGTGACCAGCCCCTTGGCCACCTCCACGTTGCGGGCCACCTGCATGTTGAAGGCCGGGGCCACCGTTCCGGCCACAATGTCGGCGAATCGCTGGTTGAGGTCGCCGATCATGTCGCCGGGCACCAGCCCCCGCCGTATTGCGTAGCCATTGGTTAGGTAGCTATCCGTCAGGTCGTTGCCATCCGGCTCGGGTCTGCTCATCTCCGTCCAGTCTCCCACGCCCAGGCGACTCCGGGAAGTGGCCCCCAAGCCGTGATCTGGGCCTGGGGGTTCATTGGTTAGATTCTTCGGGTGGGCACAATCAAGACGCTGCGGTCGGTGGTGCGGTTTCGGCGGTTCGAGCCGAACCGGGCCAAGCGGCGGCTCAACCGGGCGGCGTCAGTTGCCGACCTTCGGGAACTGGCCCGGCGGCGGCTCCCAGGCGGGGTGTTCGACTACATCGACGGGGCGGCCGAGGACGAGCTGACCCTGGCCCGAAACTCGGCCGCTTTCGATGCCTACGAGTTCGTCCCTCGAGTGCTTCGGGACGTGTCGGAAATCGACACTTCGGCGGTGCTGATGGGCCGAAAGCACCCCCTGCCGTTGGTGATGGCTCCCACCGGGTTCACCCGGATCGTCTGCCCCGATGGGGAGTTGGCCGTGGCCCGGGTCGCTGCCAAGCGGGAGATCACCTACAGCCTGTCCACCCTTTCCACCCGTTCCATCGAAGAGGTGCGAGCGGTGAGCGATGGCCCTCTGTGGTTTCAGCTCTACATGTGGCGAGACAGGGGCCTGGTGGCCGAATGGCTCCGGCGGGCGGCCGACTGCGGCTACGAAGCGGTGCTGCTGGCGGTGGACACCCCGGTGTTCGGTCGCAGGGAGCGGGATGTACGCCGGGGTTTAACCCTGCCACCCACGCTGGGACCCGACACGGTGTGGGATGGGCTGCGCCGTCCGGGTTGGACATGGTCGCTGTTGAGGTCGGAGCCGATCACGTTCGCCAACCTGGCCGGGGTGAAGGGCTACGACGGCAGCACTGCTCTGGGCCTGTCGGAGTTCGCCCACAACCAGTTCGACCAGGGGCTCACATGGAACGACATCGATTGGCTGCGGGAGCACTGGGACGGGAAGCTGGCCCTGAAGGGCATCCAATCGGTTGCCGACGCCGAGCTGGTGGTCGGGCAGGGGGTTGATGCCGTGATCCTGTCCAACCACGGTGGCCGGCAGTTGGACGCCGCCCCGCCCGCACTTGAACTCGTTTCCGAGGTGGCCGACGCCGTGGGTGGAGACGTAGACATCATCTGCGACGGTGGTGTGCGCCGGGGCAGCCACATCGCCATGGCCTTGTCCTTGGGAGCGGACGCGGTGATGACCGGCCGGCCATACCTCTACGGCCTGGCCGCAGCAGGCGAGGCAGGTGTGGAGCATGTGCTGGACCTGTTCACCGAGGATTTTCGCCGCACTCTGGCCCTCATCGGCTGCCCCTCTGCCCGCGACCTGTCGCATGAGTTCCTCCGACCAAGAGGCAGGTGAACCTCGTACCGACGGTGGGCTTGGCGGCCTGATTGGTGCAACTCGGTTTTCAGCGACTCGGCGGCCACAAAAGCACCGCTGCGGCGCTTCTTCTCCGAGATCGACTGGGCCAACAACCCCGACAGACGATTCTGAGCCTGCCCGGTCGGCTGACCCCCCGCAGGTTCGAGCAGCAGCTGCTTCTGGCGGGACAGGGGGTGTTTGCCAACTGGAGTTTGGATGTCGGCCCCAGGACCACGGTGATGATTTTGGGTGATGCCCGGAACAACTACCACGCTTTCCAAGCCTGGATTCTCAAGGAGATCGAGCACCGGGCCCGCAAGGTGCTCTGGCTCAACCCCGAGCCTGGTGCTTACTGGGACACCGGCGATTCGGTGGTCTCCGAGTACGGGGTTCACTGTGACGGGGTGTTCGAGGTGCATAACCTTCGCCAGCTCGAAGCCTTCGTGGAAAACCTCGTCTAGGAACCGGCTGCTTCAACCTCCGGCTATCGGGAGCGGTTGGCCTTGGGGCGCCCAGTTGGGTTCGGACAGGTGAAGCGTCCCACCGGGCCACAGCAAGGCAATCCGGTTGCCTGCCATCATGGCCGTGATGTCATAGCCCGACACGGGGGACAGGCCGAGGACTTCCCAGGTCTGTGTTCGGGGTTGGAACCGCAACAGGAGGGAGTCTGTGGTTTCCAGGCCAGTGCCGAAGTGGCCGGTGGAGACGATGAGATCAGTCCCAGTCCAGATGAGGGTCTGGCTGCCCAGGTTGCATTCGCAGCTTTCGGGTTCGCGTAGGGCGTCTGGCAGTGCAGTCCAACTGTTTGTGGATGGGTCGTAGGCCGAACCGACTGCGCGCTGGGAATAGTCGGTCGAAACGGAGCCGGGAAGGTCGCCCCACAAGATCAGCTCTTCGCCGGTCCACGAGATGTCGGGAATCGCAGGCCAAGCAGGCGGTTCGGGCAGCTCTCTCTATGTGTTGCCTTCGGGGTCGAAGGCCAGCCCAGTGTGCAGGGATCTTGAGATGGGTGCCGGCCACACGATCAGCTCGGCACCCGTCCAGGCGACCTCTCGGCGTGTTCCGAGATTCCCCAGACGCGCCGGGGGCCGTACCACAGCTCGCCATTCGTCGTTTTCTGGCTTATAGGCCGTGACGCCCTCGCGGTTGACAACCAGCATCTCGGCACCAGTCCAGACAGCATCGGCACTAAACGCGCTTGTTGTCGGTACGTCGGCAAGCGTGCGCCAGGCATCCGATACCGGGTCGTAAGCAAGCGATGAGGAAGAGTGCCTGCCACAGCACACGATCAGTTCTTCGCCCATCCAGATGCTTGCCGAACCCCACCTGGCTGGCCCCGGTATGTCGGCAAGCCGCCGCCAATCACCGGTTTCCGGGTCATAAGCGGCCCCAAACGAGCTCCTCTCGCTTCTCTCTGAATCGTAGGGGTAATCTCTATCTGAATCGTAGGGGTAATCGCCCCACAGCAAGATCTCGTTGCCTGTCCACACCATCAAGAAGTGCGGTTCCCCAACAAAGTCGGGCAGACCGATTTCCGACCAGCCTGCAACCGGCGAGTAACCCGATCCAATGGTTGCCCCTGGCTGGCTGCTGTCACCGGTTTCGGCCATGCTGGCCGCAGAGGGCGTTGATTCTGATAGCGGGTTGTCATCAGGGCCGCCACCCGAACAGCCGACGAAAGCAGCAACCAAGCTAACCGTCGCAATAAACGACAGCGCCTTTCGCAGGCGATGGGCCAAGGCACAGGCCCCTTTGGACATCGACCGGTTGGTGACATTGCTGGCAACTCTCTCATGGCCTATAGAAGCAATCACCACGCGCCCCTAATTCAAGGGTAGTCGAGGAGAAATATCCATAAAGTATGGTCTCTCCTCTTAACTAAACCCACCACACCGGTGCGGACGCGGTGATGACCGGCCGGCCATACCTCTACGGCCTGGCCGCCGCAGGCGAGGCCGGTGTGGAGCATGTGCTGGACCTGTTCACCGAAGATTTCCGCCGCACCCTGGCCCTCATCGGCTGTCCCGCGGCCTGCGACCTGTCGTCTGAGTTCCTCGACTTAAGGGATGCTTGAGGCTCGCGCTGGTGCGGTGGTGCCAGCGTTCAGTTTCGTGTTGTTCCGGTTCGGGTCTTTGTGGGGTGTGTCGGGCGAGTCGGCAGCGGGAGGCTCTGGCTCTGGCGGGGTTCATATTAGGAGTTTGGTGGTGTGTTTGGGGGGGGGGGGGGGGTGTTGTCAGGGGGGTTTGAGGTAGTAGCGGCTGGTGTCGGGGTGGGTTTCCATTGTCCAGTTGTGGTGGTGGATTTTGTCGTGGCAGGGGTGGCAGACCAGGACGAGGTTGTCGGGTTGGGTGGGTCTTCCCAAGTGCCATTCGGTGGTGTGGTGGGTGACGCACCATTCGGGTTGGGTGTGGCAGCCGATGCATCCTTGGTTTCGGGCGATGAGAGCGGCGCTTAGTTGGGGGCTGGCGTGGCGTTGACGGCCCAGGGTGAGGGGTTGGAGGTCGCTGTTGAAGATGCCTGGGAGGATTTCGGCGTTGCAGGCCAGTTTGTGGAACTCGTCTTCAGGGGTGCGGGTTCCGTCGGCGAGGCGAGGGTGGGCGAGTTTTTGGTCGATGACGTCGTAGTCGGCCACCAATACCACGCTCGCCGAGGCTGGTTGCTGGTAACCATCGTGGGTGGTGCGGGTTAACAGCTCGGCGATGGCATCAGCGCGTCGGTGGCGGGTTTCTTGGCGTTCGCGTCCGTTGTTGGCGTGCCACGCCATGTCGGTTTTCTTGTTCAACGAGCTGCGGATGCGTTGCGCGGTGACGGGGTCGAACAACGCGTACAACCTCCACATCCCGTCGTCTTGTTCAGTGAAACTAGCCATTCGAGCTTTCTTTTGCCGCTCGAGGTGTTTCGATCCGTCACCGTCGTCGGCTAACTCTGCTTGGTGATCGCGCACTGTGGTCTGGAACCGTTCCGGGGACTGCGACTCCGCTGCGCCCAGCTTTTTCTGTTCGTCCAGCGGCCCGGTTTGGGCGGCTGGACGAGGATGTGAGCGTGCTCGGGGGTGATCCGACTGTCGATCAGCGCGTTCTGGGTGGCCTTGAGGCCATCGAGCTGTTCGGCGTAGCGCACCGACCGGTGGGCCAGGCGGCCGGATTGGCGCAACTTGGTCTTCAACGTCTCAGCGGCCACATAGGCCCCGCTGCGGCGCTTCTTCTCCGAGATCGACTGGGCCAACAACCCCGACAGACGATTCTCAGCGTTCCCGAAACGGCGAATACGACCATCCAACTCGGCGTCGCTCAAAGCGGTCACGTCAACAACATCGAGAACCACCGTCACCGCACCGGCATCGGCTCCGGTGCCGCACCCGGTCGCAGTCATGCCCCTGCCTGTTCTGTTTCCCCTGGTAGAAGGGCTGAAATCCATGAACACCACAATACCCACCACCAGTGACACATTCCCCCGAACAGCGCCTTGCCCTGACGGTTAGCCTCCTGTCATGGACTTGCAGGAAGACCTTGTCCGCTCCCTAGCTGAGATGCTGGATGCGAAGCCTGAAACGATACGGGCTGAGGTCGAGGCGGTCTTGTCCGCTCTCGAACCCGGTCACGGCCTGAACTATTACATGCAGGTGGCTGACTATTGGCTTCAGTTGGAGCTGCTGCCTCTGTTCGGAGGTCTGCAAGCGGCATTGCAGTCAAGCGAGACCCTTTGCAGACTCCCTGCCGAGAAAGGCTGGCCTCGCAATGAGGCCAGTTGGAATGAAGCCTTGAATGCCGCCCGTGAGCACTTCGATGCGCACCATGTGATCATTGACTTGATGGACGTGGACGTCAGGCGGGCTGCACGCCACGGCATCAACGTCGCTTTCGTGGAGCGCCTCAAGCGGGCTGTTGGCGACTCAGCCAACCCATAGGGGTCAACTCAATCCGAGTGGCCTTGAGACTGTCAAGCTGATCGGCCTCCTGCTGATCGAGACCGGCGACCACGCCGTCTTCATGACCTCTGCTCCCGACGCAGTGGGAGAGGCCAGTTTAGACCTGAAGCTGGCCGGAGGTGCCAAGACCGAGGCCGATGAGACAATCGACGATGGCTAAACTTACCCTGAAGTCCATAGCCGCTGGACTGCTGATGCCCAGCCGCCGTCGAACCGGGAAGTGGGTTGCCGAGCGCTTAGCCATCCACGCCTAGATCAGCGAGGCATCGCGCCATGCCGTCAATATCCAGCCCCGTGGGTCTGGAGTAGGATGCGTGGTGTCAACGATTATTGCTGCCAAATGCTTTGAATACTGGACCTATAATCGCCTTATAGGTGATAATATCGAAAGTATCATTCGCAACAGACTTGCGATATAGCTATTGGGTGGCTCCCAAGGGGCGGCGTGCCTTGTCAAACATCGGTTTCTGGATTTTTTCGGGTCTGGCGGCCGTGTCGGCTACTTGGGGCTACAGGAGGTGAACAATGTTGTTGGACGACATTTCACAGATGCTGCTGGACGAGCTCCAACGTGACGCCCGGCTCAGCTATCGGCAGCTCGGGGAGCGGGTCGGGCTGACCGCCCCGGCGGTGGCCAGCCGGATCCAACGGCTTGAGAAGGCAGGCATCATCACCGGCTACCACGTGGCGGTGAACCCCGCGCTGTTGGGGTATCCGCTGCTCGCCATCATCCGGGTCCATTCCGCCGGGGCCAACGCCGCCGCCATCGAGAGCCTGGCCGACGAGCTTGACGAGGTGATCGAGTGCCACCGGGTCACCGGCGGCGAATCCCACGTCATCAGGGTGCGATTGCGCGACGTGGCCCATCTGAGCGAGGTAACCGAACGGTTCTGGAGCCTCGGGGACACCATCACCAACATCGTCACTTCCAGTCCGATCCCGCCCCGCCAACCCCGCCCCATCCAGGCCGCCCCACCGACTTGAGCGAGCATTTGGCCTCGGTGGGGGCGGTGTTCGATGACGCAGGTCGGGTGGGTAGGGTCGGCAGGTGATGGAAGCGGTGCTGTTCGACCTGGGTGGGGTGATTGTGTCGGGCCCTTGGGAGGGGTTTGCCGCTTACGAGCGGGCCAACGGGTTGCCCGAGGGTCTGATCCGCCGGATCAACGCCACCAACCCCAACTCCAACGCCTGGGCGCAAATGGAGCGAGGCCACATCACAGTGGCTGAGTTCGCGCCGCGGTTCGAAGCCGAGGCAGAAGAGTTGGGCTACAAGGTTGACGGTATGGCGGTGCTCGACGGCCTGGGAGGGGAGCTGCGCCCGGCGATGGCCGAAGCGGTGCGCCGGTGCGCGGCAAGGCTTAAGACCGGATTGCTCACCAACAACCTGGAGCCGATGTCGTCAAGCGAGCGGTCGCCGGAACTGGCAGACGTGCTGAGCTGTTTCGACGTGGTGGTGGAGTCATCGGTGGTCGGGTTTCGTAAACCCGATCCGGCGTTCTACATCCTTGCCTGTGATGCGCTCGGCGTCGAGCCTTCGGGGTGCGTCTTCCTCGACGACCTGGGTGTGAACCTCAAACCGGCCCGGGCGATGGGGATGACCACTATCAAGGTGGTGAACCCCGACCAGGCGATGGCCGAACTGGAGGCCGCCGTCGGCTTCCCTGTCAGCGGCGATTGAGCCGAGGTCAGACCAAGCGCAGGGAGGTATCGGCTGCCAGAAACGGATTATCGGAGTTGTCGGGGGAGAAGCCGCAAATCAGCGCTACCTCGTGTTCAGTGTGTCCACGGTCGAGCAAGGATCAGGGCGGGAATACGCTCTAACCAGGCGAAACTTGCCCTGTCTGGGGGTGGGGAAGGGCTATAGGGGGTTGGTGCGGAGGGTGGTGGATAGTTCGGAGCGGAGTTCGGGGATGCCCTGGCCCTTGGCGGCGCTGGTCCATAGGACATCGGAGGGGGCGAGGCCGAGGCCGGCGGCCAGCTCGGCGCGGCGGGCGGCGCGGCGGGACGACTTCACCTTGTCGGCCTTGGTGGCCACCGGGCGCAGGGCGACTCCGTGGTGGGACAGCCACTCGGCGGTCTGGCAGTCGAGCGGGGTGGGGCCGATGAGCCCGTCGATGAGCAGCAGCGTCGACACCAAGGTGGGACGATCGAGCAGGTAGCCGTCCATCATCTTCTGCCACCCGGCCATCTGTGCCTTGGGGGCCTTGGCATAGCCGTATCCCGGCAGGTCAACCAGCCACCGTCCCGGCTCGCCGTCCAGCTCGTACACGTTCAACAAGCGGGTAGCGCCCGGCGCCTTGGAGGTGCGGGCCAGGTTCTTGCGGTTGGCCAGGGCGTTCAGCAGCGACGACTTGCCCACGTTGGATCGCCCCACCAGGGCCACCTCGCACCGGGAGTGGGGGAGCTGGTTGGCATCCCCCGCCGACTGCAGGAAGCGCAGTGGCAGCGGCCGGGACATTCCCGCGATCCTACCGGCGGCAGGCCTGTGTCCCAGGGGTCAGTTATTGAGCGCCTCGATGTCCAACAGCTCGGAGAACCGCTCCAGTGCGGCGGCTCGACGGGTGGGAATGTGCTCGGTCGGGTAGCCGTCCACCGCGGCGTACTCCTTTAGGGTGCGGCGGGCGATGGTCACCTTGTGAACCTCGTCGGCCCCGTCCACCAGGCGGGAGGCCCGGGCGTTGCGATACATCTCCTCCAGCGGCATGTCGGCCGAATAGCCCAGCGCACCGTGTACCTGGATGGCCCGGTCGATGGCGTTGTACAGCATCTTTGTGCCGTACACCTTGATCATGGCGATCTCGGTGCGTGACGCCGAGGAGCCGTGCTTGTCCATGTGCCAGGCGGCGTGCAGGCACAGCAGCCGGGCCGATGCGATGTCGATGCGGGTCTCGGCGATGAAGTCCTGCACCATCTGCTTCTCGGCCAGCAGGCTGCCGTGCGAGTAGCGGGACAGGGCTCGCTCGCACATCATGTCCAGCGCCCGCTGCGACTGGCCGATCCAGCGCATGGCGTGATGGATGCGACCTGGGCCGAGCCGCTTCTGGGCGAGCACGAACCCGTCGCCGGGGTTGCCGATGAGATGATCGTCGGGTACCCGCACGTCGGTGTAGATCACCTCGGAGTGGCCGCCGGGTTGACGGGCGAACCGGCCCTCGTAGGGGTGGTGCATGTTGGGCACGTCCCGCACGATCTCCAAACCGGGCGTGTCGGTGGGCACCACGAACATGGACGACCCCTGGTAGGGGTGGACATCGGGGTTGGTCACCACCATGGCGATCAAGTAATCGGCGTGGGAACCCCCGGAGGTGAACCACTTGTGGCCGTTGATGACCCAGGTGTCGCCGTCCTTGATGGCCGAGGTTTGCAGCAGGGTGGGGTCGGAGCCGGCCACGTCGGGCTCGGTCATCGAGAACCCCGAGCGCAACTCCCCGGCCAGCAGCGGTTCCATCCACCGCCGCTTCTGCTCCTCGTCGCCGCCGATGGCCAGCAGCTCTGCGTTGCCGGAGTCGGGGGCCTGGTTACCGAAGATTCCGGGGGCGATCGACGACCGGCCCAGAATCTCGTGCATCTGCGCCAGCTTCACCTGCCCGTAGCCCTGGCCGCCCAGCTCGGGGTCGAGGTGGCAGGCCCACAGCCCTTCGTCCTTCACCTGCTGTTTCAGCGGGGCGGTGAGCGCGGCCCACTGCTCGTCGGTCACGTCCAGCTCGACGGTCTCCAGGGGGAGGACGTGCTCATCGACGAACGCCCGGGCCCAGTCGAGCTTCTGCTGGAACTTGGGTTCGGTCTGGAAATCCCAGGCCATGGGTGGCCCCTTTCTGGTGGGGGTGGTGCCGGCCCGGTCGGGCCGCCGGTTTGCTCAGGCGGCCAGCTTCGACAGCGACGCCCCGTTGTCGCACATGATGCATCGGATGTCGGCGTCGCTGAACCCGTCGAGGTCGTTCACGAACGACACAGGATCGGCCAGCCCCTCGGCGTGGGGGTAGTCGGAGCCGAACAGCATGTGGTCGGTGCCGATCAGCCCGGCCAGTTCGTGCAGGTCGTCCTCGTAGTAGGGCGACACCCACACCTGGCGCCGGAACGTCTCCACCGGGTCCTCGGCGAAAGCGTGACGGTGCTGGCCGTAGGTCTTCTCCAGCTTCTGAATGAGCGGCCTCACCCAGTAGGAGCCGGTCTCGATGGTGGCCACCCTCAGGTTGGGGAACCGCACCAGCACCCCGTCGGCCAGAAGCGAGGCCATGGTGTCGCTGATGGGGGAGTAGGAGAGCAGGCTCTGGAGCGGGTTGTAGCGGAAGGCCTCGGTTTCGGTGCTCAGCCCCCAGCGGTGGTTGATGAACGAGTAGCCGGAATCGCCGGAATGGAAGGCCACGCACACCCCGTTGTCGTTGAGGAACTGCCAAACCGGGTCGTGATCGGGGTGGCCCAGCGAGCGGAAGTTGCCGTGGCCGTCGGGTACCGACGAAGCCCGGAAGTTCACCACCCGCAGGCCCCGGTCAAGGGCCCACTCCAGCTCGCCCAGCGCCCAGTCCACGTCCACCAGGCTCAGATAAAGGGCGGTGAACAGGCGCTCCTGGTAGGAGAAGCCCCAGTCCTCGTCCAGCCACCGGTTGAACGCCCCGAAAGCGGCGGTGATCGCCCCGAGGTCGTGTTCGAGGCAAGCCTCCATCCCCACTCCGAGGGTGGGGAACATGAAGCAGCCGCCCAACCCCTGGGAGTCCATGAGGGCCAGCCGCTCGTCCCGGTTCCGGTACGCCGGGCTGATCGGGTCGAGCTCGCCGAACGCCTCCCGCATGTCGCTGGCCGAGGTCTTGGCCCGGAAATACTGGTCGAGCACGCCGGGCTTGGCCACCGGGTCGAAGGTGGGGTTGGGGATGAAGCGGTTGATCCGCCCAGCCACGATCAGCCGCTGCTTCCCCCCGATGTCGGCCCATTGCATGCACCGTTTTGCCATCTTCGGGTTGAGGTGACGGGTGAAGGCGTCGGTGGCTTCGTAGTAGTGGTTGTCAGCGTCGAAAGCGAGGAAATCGAGATCGGTCATGGCCCCATTCTGGCCCATCGCAACGCCCCGCGGCAGATCGTCGCCGATGGGGCTGTTGGTAGGACTGATGCAGGCCGTGGGGAATGGTGGCCCCCGCTGAGTCGGACGGGCTCAGTAGATCACCACGGTTCGCCCTGTGGTGAGGCGATCCTCCATCTCATCGAGGCCGACGGGCAGCTCGTCGAAGCCGATCGTCTTGCCCACCAGCGGGCGGATTTTCCCCTCGTCGAGCAAACGGCACAGCTCGGCGTGTATGCGGTCGCCCACCGAACGCGGATTGATGTTGAACCCAGCCATCCCCCCAAACGAGGACGGGTCGCTGTGGTATGCCAGCAGAACGCCGCCGATAGACACCTGGGCGAAGCACAGCGCCCTGGGGGTGACAGTGGGAGCATCCTCGGCGTCGATGTTGCCGGCGAACCCGATCATCATGAGCCGCCCGCCCCGAACCATGCATCCAAGCGACGCCACGGTCACCGCGCCGCCAACCCCGTCGAACACCAGATCCACGCCGGTGCCGCCGGTTATATCCCGCACCTCGGAGGCGAAATCACCGGCCCGGTAGTCCACCGCCGCTTCCGCTCCCAGGGATCGCACGAACTCGCACTTCTCCGGGGTCCCGGCGGTGCCGATCACACGGGCCCCGGCGGCCACGGCTAGCTGCACCGCGGCCGAACCCACCCCGCCGGCAGCGGCGTGGATCAGCACCCACTCTCCCGGCTGCACCCGACCCCGCTCGTGAATGCCCAGCCAGGCCAGGTGGAACGGGAAGAAGAAGGCGGCGGCGTCGGTGTCGTCGAGCGACTCGGGAGCGGGGAACACCATGTCGGGCCGGGCGATCACACGGTCGGCGTAGGCCCCGAACGCCATGTCGGCAGTGGCGTGAACCCGTTGGCCCAGCCAGCCCTCGGCCCCCTCCCCGACGGCATCCACCGTGCCGAGCACCTCCATACCCAGGGTGTAGGGGAGGTCGGGGTTCACCGTGCGGTAGCGGCCGTGGCACCCGTCGATCTCGTTGAAGTTGAGCGCCGCCCGGGTGGGCGCCACCCTCACCATGCCCGGACCGGGTTCCGGTTCGTCGATCTCGTCGAGCCGAAGCGCCTCGGAGGCCCGTCCGAACTGATGTACTCGCCATGCTCGCATGGCCCGGCAGGTTAGCCATGAGCGTTGAGGCAGGTCTGAGCCAGGCCGTGGGAGCCGGTGTCGGGCGGGCAGGGCAACCCACGGTCGCTCGCGGGTGAGGGTAGGTGTCGGGTGGGCAGGGCAACCCACGGTCGCTCGCGGGTGAGGGCCGGGGTCGGGCTGGCTCATATGATGGCCGCCATGTCCGATCTCTCAATATTCGATCTAACCGGAAGGGTGGCAGTGGTCACCGGAGGTACCAAGGGTATTGGTCGGTCGATGGCCAGGGGCTTCGCCGGGGCGGGAGCAGATGTGGTGATCACCGGACGGCGCCAGCCGGGATGCGACGAAGCCGCCGCCGAGCTGAACGCCGAGCTGGGCGACGGGACCCGCCAACCGGTGCGGGGTATGGCCTGCCACATGGGGGAGTGGGACCAGATCGACGCTTTCGTGGAGCAGGTTTACGCCGAGTTGGGCCGCATAGACGTGCTGGTCAACAACGCAGGCATCAACCCGGTGCCCACCAAGGTCGCCGAATGCACCGAGGCTTACTTCGACAAGGTGTATGCGGTAAACGTGAAGGGGCCGATGCGCCTGGCCGGGATGGTGGCCCCCCGGATGGGCGAGGCCGGCGGCGGGTCGATCATCAACGTGACCACCATGGGGGCCTACGGCGGTGGTCCCCGGGTGGGGATCTACACGTCCAGCAAGGCGGCGCTGAACAACATCACACGGTCGATGGCCTCGGAGTGGGCCGAGCTGAACGTGCGGGTGAATGCCCTGGCCCCGGGGCCGTTCATGTCGGAGATGATGAAGGGTTCCACCCGGTTCGATCCGGAGTTTCCCACCCGATCGGGCCAGGCCACCATGATGAAGCGGGTTGCCGACTGCGACGAGATCATCGGGCTGGCCCTGTATCTGGCCTCCGACGCGGCGTCCTACGTCACCGGCCACGACTTCAAGATCGCCGGAGGAATGTAGGTAGGGCGTGGGGAGTTTGGTTGCCGGCGGCAGCTAGGTTCCGGCGGCCAGGCGGATGATCTGAGCCTCCTGGTCGGGCGACTGGGGCCCGGCAGCGGGGCGGGCGGCTCGCACAGCGGCGACGGCGTCGTCCACATCCATACCACGGGCGGTGAGCACCGAGATACACACGACTCCCGCTCGGCCGTACCCGGCCCCGCAATGGACGATGGCGCCGGTTCCCCGGTCCAGATGGTCGTTGATGTCGGCTACCAGGGCCCGGGTGGCATTGTCGGTGGTGATGCCGTGGTCCTCGATGGGCAGGTGGATGGCCAGGTGAGGAGCAGGATTGGCCAGCCAGCCGGAGTACTCGGGGTAGCGCATGGCGATCTCCGGCTCGGTTACAAGGCACACCATCAGGTCGGCCCCCACGTCGTCGAGCGCGGCGGCAGGGTCGGGTCCGGTTACGGCGAACGCCGCGGCGTGGAGGTGACCTTTGGCCCCTAGCACCGGGATCCGGTGGATTCCTCCCGCCACCAAGTAATGGGGCGACCCTACCTGCACGATGGTCAGCGGTTGACGCCCTGCCCCCTGGAGGTGAAACCGGCCAGGTCGCGGTCCTTGCCCTGGTGGCGCCCCTTGTCCATCGACCGCACCGAGATGTCGTGGCCGGTGGCTGAGGCTCGCAGGGCACCCACGGTGCAATCGGCCCGGTCACGGTGAGCGAACGGGTCGTACTGATACCAGTCCATGGCGTTGAGGTGGGTCATCTTGTCGACCTCGTCGTCGGGCACCCCGGTCAGGGTCTCGGCCAGCTTCTCAGGGGCGTCGGGCCAGGTGGAGTCGCTGTGGGGGTAGTCCATCTCCCAGCAGATGTTGTCGATCCCGATCTCGTGACGCAGCGCCACCCCCACCGGATCGTTGATGAAGCAGGTAAGGAAGTTGCGCCTGAACACCTCGCTCGGCAGCAGGTTCTCGAAGTCCTGCCCTGTCCAAAGGTGGTGCATGTCGTAGGTGCGGTCGGCCCGGTCCATGAAGTAGGGGATCCATCCGGTGCCGCCCTCGGACAGGGCGATCTTGATTTCGGGGAAGCGGCGGGGGATGGACGACCACAACAGGTCGGCAGCGGCCTGGCTGATGTTCATGGGCTGGAGCTGGATCATCACGTCCATGGGAGCGTCGGGAGCGGTGATGACGATCTCGCCCGATGATCCAAGATGGATGGAGCACACCGTTGCCGTGTCGCTGAACGCCTCCCAAAGGGGGTCCCAGTAGTCGCTGTGGAAGCTGGGCTGGCCGAGTTTGGCCGGGTTCTCGGTGAAGGTCATCGAGTGGCAGCCCAGCTCGGCCACCCGGCGCACCTCGGCGGCGCACTCCTCGGCGCTCCAGACCATGGGTAGCGCCATGGGGATGAACCGGCCGGGATAAGCCCCGGCCCACTCGTGGATGTGCCAGTCGTTGTAGGCCCGGATCAGGTCGGCGGCGAAACCCTTGTCGGGATGGTTGGCGAACAGCCGCCCGGCGAAACCGGGGAACGACGGGAAGCACATCGAGCCCAGCACCCCGGCGGCGTCCATGTCCTTGACCCGGGCGTGGACGTCGTAGCAGCCGGGGCGCATCTCGTCGAAAGCGGTGGGCTCCACGCCGTACTCCTCCTTGGGGCGGCCGGCGACGGCGTTCAAACCAACGTTGGGGATGACCGCGCCGTTGAACGTCCACACGTCGTCGCCCGAATCGGTGCGCACCACCCTGGGCGCCTCGTCTCGCCATCGGGCCGGGAGATGCTGGTCGAACATGTCGGGCGGCTCGCAGAGATGGTCGTCCACGCTCACCAGGATCATGTCGTTGATGTCCACTGGGTTCTCCTTGTGCATTGCTGCGGCCGGGGCGATCCCGAGGTTACCCCGTACGGTGACGGGGCGAGTCCGATGACGTTGGCCGGGGTCAGCCGACGGTGCCCGTCCGTCGTGGTCAGTACTGCCATCACCTGCACTAGGATTCGCCCGCTGCTCTACTCCATTTGAGCCATCCAACGAGGAGGTCCCCCATGTCCAACCCTATGAGCTACGAAGGACGCAACGTGGTCGTCACCGGTGCTTACTCCGGTGTCGGAGCCGCTCTGGTGGAGTTGCTGGCCGATCTCGGGGCGGCGTCGATCATCGCCCTCGACATCAAGGAACCAACCGGGCCGATCACCCGGTACATCCCCGCCAATTTGGGCGACCCGGTTGCCGTCGACGAGGCCGCCGCCGCCATCGACGCCCCGGTACACGTGCTGTTCAACAACGCCGGCATCGCCGCCACCTTCTCGCCGGTGGACGTGATGAAGGTGAACACCCTAGGCCTGATGCGCCTCACCGACGCCCTTTTGCCCAAGATCCCCGCCGGGGGAGCGGTTGTGAACACCGCTTCCATTGCCGGCATGAACTGGATTCAGCATCAGGCCGAGATCACCGAGCTGTTGTCGATTGACGACTGGGACAAGGCGGTAGCCTGGGTGGAGGAGCATCCCGAGGTGGTGGCCGACGGCTACATGTTCTCCAAGGAGTGCGTGCAGATCTTCACCATGCAGGCAGCCAAGGGCATGCTGGACAACGGCGTGCGCATCGCCAGCGCCTGCCCAGCCCCGATCGACACCCCGCTGCTGCCCGACTTCAAGGCCACCATGGGCGAGGCGGTCATCGACTGGACCGCTTCCCACAGCGGGGGCCGCTACGTGACCGCCGAGGAGGTGGCCAACCTGCTGGCCTACCTGGGGTCGGACGCCGCATCGTTCGTGTCCGGGGTGAACGTGAACATCGACAACGCCTTTCAGGGCTCCATCATCACCGGCCAGGTGGACTTCGGAGAGCTCGCCGGCTAAACGAGCCTCGGTTTCTACGCCGTGGCTGCCAGGCGGGATTGGAGTTCAGCGGCGTAGGCGGCAACCTGGTTGGCCACGTCGGCCAGGATGTCGGGGTCGAGCGCTTCGGCCAGTTCGGCGCCGCCGGCCTGGGCCAGCATGGGGGCCAGCTCGGCGGAGCGAATCTTGCTCACCGCCCACTCGGCGATCGGCCCGTGCGCGGTTTCGTCGAAGGGGATGATGTGGTTCCGCCCGCCGCCCAGATGGTTGTAGTGGTAGTGGGGGGCGTCCTCGAACAGGTCGAAGCGCAGGTACTCCCACTGGCCGTCTGCGTCGAAAACGTGCAGCGACACCCCCCGGTCCTCGATGCCCAGCGGTGCGGTGCGCCGTAGCTCCTCGATATAGGCCTCGTCGCCCCCGTAGTACTCCATCAGAGCCTCGGGGGTGAGGTCGCGATACTCAACCCCGATCTTGATTACCCCGGCAGGGAAGTAGGTGGTGCGGGCGTCGTCGGGCCGCATCGGCGGCATGTCGTAGACGTGTCCGATCTCCATGGCCGAAAGAGTAGCTTGCCGCATCGCTACCATCGGTTCCCCATGGTGCAGAAGCGAGCCGACCTAGAGGAGTTCTTCCACCCCGACGGCGTGGCGGTGATCGGCGGCGTCGACCGGACCCGGACCGAACCTGAGCTGAGGGCCGCCATGGACGCCCGCTGGGGGGAAGGCAACTGGCACCTCGTCAACCCACGGGGAGGATCGATCGGGGCCGTGCCCATCCACCGGTCGGTGGCCGATGTGCCCGAGCCGGTCACGCTGGCGGTGATCTCCACACCCCCGGCGGTGTGCGCTTCGGTGGTGGATGAGTGCGGTGGGGTCGGGGTCCGTTACGCCCTGGTCTTCTCGTCGGGGTTCAGCGAGGTCGGCCCCGAGGGCGCAGAGCTGGAGAAAGCGCTGGGCGAAGCAGGCCGCCGACACAACGTTCGCATCTTTGGCCCCAATACCAACACCAACGCCTTCGAGCCGATGCCCGAGGTGCCGGGGCTGCGAGGGGGCAAGATCGGGGTGGTCACCCAGTCGGGCCACAACGGCCGGCCCATCGTGCAGGGGGTCCACTTCGGCATCGGGTTCAGCCGCCAGGTGCCGTGCGGCAACGAGGTGGACCTCGAGGCCGGCGACTTCATCGAGTACTTCGCCTACGACGACGACACCGCGGTGATCGCCGCCTACATCGAGGGGTTCCGTTCGGCGGCCAAACTGCGCACCGCCCTGGAGGCAGCCAACGCCCAGCGCAAACCGGTGGTTGTGCTGAAGATGGGTGCCACCGACGCCGGGTCTCGCATGGCGTCGTCTCACACCGGCCACCTCACCGGTTCGGATGCGGTGATCAACGGCCTGTTCGAGCAGTACGGGGTGGTTCGGGTGGGCGACCTAGATGAGCTGCTGGAGACGGCCGCCCTGTTCGCCAAGCTGGGGCCGGGCGTGGCCGAGGGGGCGGGGCTCTACTCCATCTCCGGGGGATCCAGCGCGCTGATGGCCGAGGCCGCCGCGCTGGCCGGCGTCTCGGTGCCTTCGTTGTCGGCACAGACCCAGGCGAAGCTGCACCGCCACATTCCCGGCTACCTGACGGTGTCCAAT
This sequence comes from Acidimicrobiales bacterium, assembly GCA_965200775.1. Lineage (GTDB taxonomy): Bacteria > Actinomycetota > Acidimicrobiia > Acidimicrobiales > Bin134 > Poriferisocius. Next base: position 579,632 of record OZ241383.1, read on the forward strand.
CCGGTGGACAACGGGGGCACCTTCATCGTGAGCGAACCGGCTGAGGTCCGACGCCAGGTAATCCGCGACATCGGCGACGACCCCTCGGTGGGCTACACGGTGGTGGGCGTGACCGGGGCGGTGCCGCCCATGACCGACCTGTTGGGAGACGACATCGCCGCGTTGGCCGGTGAGGACGGCAAGCCGATCATCGCCACGTGGAACTCGTTCAAGGTGGACGAGCCGGGCTTCGACCGGCTGGTGGAGTCGGGGATACCGCTGTTCCGCTCGTTTCGGGGTTGCTTTGCCGCTCTCGCTGCCTACCACCGCTACCAACGACGCCAGAGCACGTTCCGGGTGCGGCCACCGCTGCCCACCGATCTCCCGCCGGGAACAGAGGAGGCCCTGTCGGGGCCAGCGGTCGATGGTGCCGGGGTGTTGCGGGCGTTTGGAATACCGCTGGTGGCCGGCCGGGTGGTGAGTTCAGCGGCGGCTGCCCGGCAGGCTGCGGCCGAGATCGGACTGCCGGTTGCGGTGAAGATCGCTTCGGACGATTTTCCCCACAAGTCCGATGCCGGGTTGGTGGAGCTGGGGGTGGGTTCGCCCGATGAGGTGGAGCAGGTCTATCGGACAGTGCTGGATCGGGCTCGGGCCGCGGCCCCCGAGACCTCTACCGGCAGCTCGATCAACCGAGTTGAAATCCAGCAGATGATCGAGGGTGGCACAGAGATGATCGTGGGTGTGACCCGCGATCCCACCTTGGGACCCGCCGTGATGGTCGGCACCGGGGGCGTGTTCGCAGAGGTTCTGGCCGACACCGCAGTGCGGCCCCTGCCCCTTGACGAAACCGATGCCAGGGAGATGATCCACTCGCTGCGAGGCTTTCCCCTGTTGGATGGGGCCCGTGGCCGTCCCGTAGCCGACGTGGATGCCCTCGTCGGAGTGGTCATGTCGGTGGCCCGCCTCGCCGCCGCCCTGGACGACCGGCTGCTCGAGCTGGACCTCAACCCCGTCATCGTCCGGGCCCAGGGCCAGGGAGCGGTCGTGGTGGATCACCTGATGGTTGTGGGCCGCTGACGTTTACCGCTCACTTGGTACGTGAAGAGCGGCCGATGTCGAACACCCGCTAAAGCTGCCCGAGTTCCGCCAGCAGCTTGCGTAGAGCGGCCGCATCAAGATCGCCGTACCCTGCATCGATCGCCGCCTGATAGAGAGGAACGGCTGCTTCGAGTAACGGGGTTGGAGAACCAAGGTCTCTGGCGTGGTCGGCGATGATCGCGGCATCCTTAAGGATCAGTGCGAGGCGAGCTGATGGTGGCTCGTAGAGGTCTGCAGCCATCATCGGACCTCGGATCTCAAACATCGCCGAGGAGCCAACTCCAGCGCCGATCACTTCTTGAACCAGCTCGGGATCCAGGCCGCACGCACTGCCCAGTTGGTGTGCCTCAGCAGCCGCCAGAGTGTGTACGACCACCAGCAGGTTGGCCACAAACTTCATCCGTGAGCCGTTACCGAAGGGACCTAGGAAAAAGGCCTGCTTGCCGATCAGGTCGAAGATCGGAGTAACGAGATTGTGGGAGTTTTCATTTCCGCTCGAGTACACAACGAGGGTCGCGTCGGCAGCCTGGAGCCCGGTACCGCTAACCGGAGCGTCAATGAGGTCGATGTGGCTCTCGGCGAGGAGTGTACGGGCCGCTTCCTTGCTTGCCAGCGGCAGCGTTCCCATCTCGACGGCAACCGTCCCCGGCGACGCACTCGCAGCGAGCTCAGCCGATACTTGCGCCAGAGCATCGGATGACGGGAGGGACAGCAGAACGATCTGGGTCCGGCTGGCAACGTCTGCAACCGATTTAGCGGCCAAACCGGGGAACTTGTCGCGCCGAGTGGGGTCGACATCGAACCCGATGACCTCATGACCTCCCGCGATGATGTGGTGGGACATGGCCGAACCCATCACACCGAGTCCAATGACTCCTACAGGGGTCTTGTCAGTCATCCTGTTTCAGTCTCTGGCTATCGCCACGCGGCCGGCGTCACCGTCAAGCATGCCTAGGCGAGGACCGGCCTTGATGATATGAGCTATAGGGCAGTTGATCACCGCGGGAACGGTTAGAGAGCGAGCGACTTCGAGCAGGTGCGCGGTTGGCGCCCCTCCGACCGTCACGATTCCTGCTGCATCCCACAGCAGAGGGGAGAAGTTCTGCAGCGGATACTGCGTGACGATGATGTCGCGTGGTCGTATGTGACCGGTCTGCTTGGAGCTGTCGAGCCACACCATCCGGCCGGCTCCCACACCCCCAACACCAGGCTCCCCCTCGTACGGATCCCCCTGTAGTGCCAGCACTCCTGCCATAACGGGCTCCCAGCGACCCATGCCCCTTCGTCCGGGCTCGAAATCGGTTCCAATCAGGTACTCGACCATTCCCAATAGTTTCTGGGCCAGGGCCAGGCTGACCGGTTGCAGTTCCCGCAGCGCGTCGATCGATTCGTTTGGACGGTCGCTTCGCAATCGCCGGAGCACCAATTCTGCTTGCGCCGAGGCCATCGGCGCCGGTTTCCCCCAAGCTTGGGAGGTCAGCGTTGCTGCGATTTCCCGCGCTTCGTCCAGCACGGCTTCTCGGTCACCCGTTGGTATGTACGTCGTCGCACTCAGGTCAGCGCCGACGGCCGGCATCCAGCCAAGGACCAGCTCGTTACCGATCGCTCCCGGGTAACGCTGCGCCATCCGCACAAACTCAAGCGCAAAAGGATGGGCCAGCGCCGCCGGGACCACCATCGCCGTCTCAACTTCATGAATGGCCGAACTCTGAACCTGCAGCAAGATGGGGGCGTTGTCGATGGTCGCCCATTCGATGAGGTTGAAGCCGAGCGTCTCTTCCACCTTCATCGCCATATCCACTATCGCCAGGATCAGATCTTCACCCATCAGAGCGACGCACTCTTCGCCCCGGAGGACGCCATCCTCGTACACAGCCTGCACTCCAGGCACCCACCCCGCCATCAAGTCCCGCGGCGTACCCTTCACAGCGTTGACGGTCACTGCGCCCGCGGCATTGACCATGGCCGCCCCACCAAAGTCGGGTTGAATCTCGGACTGAACCAGGACTCCCATAGGCGCACCCCCTGGTGCTATTCCAGAAGCTTCGAATCGTTCCAGTACCTCGATTGCGAAACTGGTTGCCCAGACGCTCTTTGCCGCTTGCCCGACTTCGCCGGGTTGAATCTCCGGGACCGAAGTGAACGCTCCTGCCCACTCGCCCTTGCCTTCGAGCACGCTGGAGGAGCGAACGATGTAGGGAGGCGGTAGGGCAGCAGCAAACTGCTCGATCTGTTCGACCAACCAGTCGGGCAAGTCGTACCCGATGATGGCCATCCTTGACCCACCGGTGCCGCGGGACTCGAGCACCTCGACTGCCCGGCCCAAGGCCTCTTCTGAGCACGCCGGCGGGATGATGAATCCGTCGAGTACCGGGAATCCTGCGGCGCGGGCCCGGGCGAGACCGGCCCCTTTGGCACCACCTACAGCGACATCGGTGGTCGTTGGATCATCGAGACCGCGTATTCGGTAGCGGTCTGAGGTCATCCGGCTCGGATGATCTCGTGACTCTTGAAAGTGGACAGCATTTCGATGCCGGTGTCGTTGACCACCAGCATCTCTTCGAGACGAACTCCGAACTCGTGAAGTTTGCCGTGCTGGGTTTCGAGAGCGAAGACCATGCCGGGTTGGATCTCTTGAGGATGGTCGAGCGACCAGATTCTCGAGATCACCGGCTGATCGTACTGGGCCAGCCCGAGGCCATGGCCCCAGAGGTTTGCGGCAGCCTCGTCCTCTTCCTCGTAGCCCCAGATCTCCTTGGCAGACGGCCAAACGCTTGCGATGTCGGCTGTGGTAACGCCCGGCCTAACCTGCTCGATCGAATCCCAGAGCCACTTGGAGGCGAGGTCGTAGTACTGCTGATGCTCGTCGGTCGGCTCACCACCTACGCAGTAGGTCCTGTAAACGCAGGACTTGAACCCGTTCCAGGTCAGTGCCGCCAGGTCAATGATCACGATGTCTCCCGGTCGAATGATCCGGTCACCGTGATTTCGCCAGTTGGGCCACGCGTTTGGCCCAGACGAGACTATGACGTCCTCGACGTTCTCCATGCCTGGGAAGTTGTAGAGGTACTCCATGGTGAACGCGGTGACCTCGTTCTCGGTGATGCCGGGTTTCAGCCATTGGGAAAGCTCGTAGTGGGTCACGTCGCAGATCGAGCCGACCATTCGCATGGCCTTCTGCTCGTTTGGGCTCTTGATCGATCGCGCCTCCATCATCGGGGTCATGCCATCAACCCAGTTGATGCCCCGCTCCTCGAAGGCGCGGATCATGTTGAGGTCCATGAAGTCGACACCCAATGGCTGATCGGTGACACCGGCGTCTTCCAGGTCGTTCATCAGAGCGTTGCTGAACTTGTCGACCTGTGCGGTTGAAGCCGGCCCCGCGGCTCCCTTTATCCAGGCGTATGAGTAGCGGACGTTCTCCTTGGGGATCCAGGGCGAATGTTCGCGAATGTGATATCCGATGTCACCCTGCTCATAGAGGATCGGCTCCTTACCTTCAGTAAGGACGGCGTAGCGCAGACCTGGCTTCAGCTGGTTCCAGCCGGGTGTCATGGTGGACGTCACATATCGGATGTTCTCATCGTACATCAGCAGCATTGCCCCGAGGCCATGACGCCGCATGGCCTCACGGGCCCTCTGCAAGCGCCACTCCCGGACTTCTTGCCAGTTGATGCCCTCGCGCCAGTCGGTAGCCAGTACGCCAAATGCTTCCTTCACGATTCCACCCTAACTTGCTCGCCGAGTCCGATGCCTCAGCGCCAAGCCCGACACCAGTGCTCTCATTCCAGCTCCATCAGCACCTTGAGCGTTGATGATGCTCGTGCAGCATCGAGGGCCTGCTCGACATCATTGAGGCCGAATCTGCAAGAGACGAGAGGGACTCCCTTGATGTCGCCGGCGGCGACGAGAGCAATGGCTCGTTCATAGTCGGCCTTTGTAGCCCCCCGTGGGTTTCGCAGCGTCAACTCCTTGAAGTAGAGCTGGTAGTACGGCAGCCTGCCCTCGACCTCGGTGGTAGTGCCGTAGAGCACGACGGTCGCAGCGAAGCCGGCGAGGCTGATGGCCTGGGCAAATGTATGCACGGTTCCCACAGCTTCGACGACTACTCCTGGCCCCCGGCCATCGGTCAGCTGCTCGACCACCGTGGCCGCTTGCTCAGGAGAAGTAGCCGCCACTGCCCCGTGTTGAATGGCGAGTTCACGCTTCTGTTCGGATCGGGTGATCCCGATGACCTGCGCTCCCTGGAGTGCCAGGAGCTGTGTGATCAGTTGACCGGCGACGCCGAGGCCAATTACAACGGCGAACTCGCCTGATGATGCTGGTGCTTTCGATACTGCGTGGACGCAGGTGCCCAGCACTTGGAGCAGGCCTGCTGCCTCCGAGGAAACATCGTCGGGGACGGCGAGCAGTTGCCGCTCTGCCACCGCCGCATACTCGGCAAACACCCCATCGAAGTCTCGGCCAAGAAGCCCCCCTTTGCGGCAGAGGTTGGGGTATCCCCGGAGACATAGGTGGCATTGGGCACATGAGACTCCTGGGTCGATGAGGACCCGTTGGCCAACACCGAATTCGGCCTCCGATCCGGGAACCTCAATGACTCCAACTCCTTCATGGCCCATCACCCTCGGCATCTCCACGGGGATCTTGCCTGACACGATGCTTGTGTCGGTGCCACACAACCCGACGGTCTCCAGTCGAACCACGGCCGCATCCCCGGAATCGGGCGTTGGCACATTAGAGACTTCGACAACCCCTACATCAGTGAGTTGCGCGGCTCGCATGAGTCGAGCCTACGCGCGGTCGCGCGCACCGGAGCGGAGGCTGACGCGGCGTGCTTTGGAAGAGGCTGTCAGAGTCGCGCCGGAGTGCCCCGCCGGAGCACGGGCTAGAATCTCCGTCCGGCTCCCGTCATCGTAGGAGTGTCCGTACACATGCCACGACTTACCCAGCTTGACCACGGGTCACTTTCGGTTGGCGATATCAACGAAGCGATCGTGTTCTATCGGGAGATCCTCGGTCTGACCCAGATTCCCCGACCTGATTTCGGCTTCCCGGGAGCATGGTTCGATGCCGGAGGCATTCCTGTGCATCTGACAACTGACGGCAGCATGAGGGGTGCCGACTCGCCGATCCGCCCGAATGAGGGTCATCTGGCATTCAAGGTTGACGATATCGAGGCGATGATGAAGCACCTTGATGCCCACGGTGTCGCAGTTTGGGAACTCCAGGACTCGCCGGCAGCTCTCCGCCAGGTGTTCTTCAACGACCCCTGGGGCAACATGATCGAAATGATCGTGTACTAACCGATCAGGAGTGGCAGTCTCCGTGTGCATCGCAACAGATCCTGAAGCCGGTGGCCGACGCGACGTTTGATCTTGCGGTCCGGGGCGGGACCGTCGTGACCGCGACCGGCCGCAGGCGTGCCGATGTATACGTACGAGATGGCACTGTTGCGGCAGTCCTCGAACCGGACCGACCTGAATCCGCCAAGGTGGTGCTTGAAGCCGACGGGCAGTTCGTGCTCCCCGGAATGGTCGATACACATGTGCATCTGATGGAACCGGGCGATTCGACCCGAGAGGATTTTCCGACCGGGACCCGGGCTGCCGCCCGCCAAGGGGTTACCACGATCGTTGAGCACACCCACGGTTGGCCGCTCACTGACGCCGGACGGTTCACCGAGAAGTGGAACCACCTGCGGGGCCGATCGTATGTGGACTACGCATTCGCGGCTCACGTTTTCCCGGAGCACACCAACGAGATGCGCAGCCTCTGGGAGGCTGGTGTGACCTTCTTCAAGATATTCACCTGCGCCACACATGGGGTCCCCGCAGTCACACCCGAGATCCTGCTGGATGTCTTTCAGGATTTGGCGAGCCTCGACGCGGCTTGCCTCGTGCATTGCGAAGACGACCTGATGACAGCTCGCAACGAACGGCGGCTGAAATCCGAGGGGCGCCTTGATCCGGGGGTGATCCCCGAGTGGCGGTCGCGTGAGGCGGAACTGGTCGCGGTGGGATCAGCGGCACTGCTGGCGAGAGCAACCGGGGTTCGAGCCACCGTTGCCCACGCGAGCAGTGCTGACGTTATCGACCTGATCCAGCGGGAACGCTCTGCCGGATCTCCGATCGTGGCAGAAACCTGCCCTCAGTACCTCTATCTCTTTGAGTCGGAGATCCACGAGCACGGATCGTTCCGCAAATTCACACCACCGGCCCGGATCCGGTCGGCAGAAGATCAGGACCGCATGTGGAACGCATTCAACGACGGTTCGATCAGCCACCTATCCACCGATCATGCTCCAGCAACCGAGGCCCAAAAGCGGGAAGGCACCATCTGGGAGTGCCATTTTGGCCTTCCCGGCCTGGATACAACCGTAGCTCTCATGGTGGATGCCGCCCTGAGCGGGCGAACATCACTGGAGCGGGTTGTAGAGGCATACGCTCAGAGGCCCGCCGAGCAGTATCGACTGCGCGGCAAGGGCCGGATCGAGGTGGGCTACGACGCCGACCTCGTTGTCGTTGATCCAAATGCGGTAAGGCAGATCACAAATGAAGACATAGTCTCCCGCGCCGGGTGGACGCCCTACGCCGGGCGAAAAGTGCGAGGCCAAGTACAGTCTGTGCTGCTGCGGGGTCGAATTCTCAATGCCGAGGCCCCGCCTCGGGGACGGTTCATTCCCGGTCCGGGCTTGGCGCAGCACTCTTGATCGCCATCTAGATCACGTAGAGTTCGGGCTCATCCTGGAGAGAGACAGTCAGGGGGACCATGGATGGATCAGAAAACGCCGACGGTCGACGTTCACTGCCATTTGGCGACTTTGCCTGCTTCAGAGCTGCTCAGCCCCCATGCCCGACCCCAAGACGAGCCATACATCTACTTCATGGGCCAGGAGTCCCGTGACCAGAACCAGGTGTTGTTCTCGAAGATCATCGATCCGCTCACGAACCCCGATGCCCGAATCGAGCACATGGATGCAATGGGAATCGACATACAGGGCCTGGCCACGTTTGTGTCCGAGTATGGGTATTGGGCGCCGCCCAGGGTTGCAGCAGAAGCGGCACGCCTTCAGAACGACAACCTGGCCAAGGCCGTTTCCGACCTACCGTCCCGGTTCTCGGCGTTTGGCGCAACGGTGCCCCTCCAGGATGTCGACTTGGCAATCGCCGAGATGGACAGGGCGGTTGAAGTGCTCGGCTTCAAGGGCTTGCAAATCGGAGGAACGATAGCGGGTCACAACCTCGACGAGCTGCGCTTCAGGCCTTTCTGGCAGGCGGTATCAGCCAAAGGAATCCCTGTCATCCTGCACCCGAACGGCTATGAGGAGAGCCACCGGTTCGGCGACTATTTCATGACCAACTGCATTGGCAACCCGTTGGAAACCATGGTGGCAGCCAATCGAATGATCTTCTCAGGGCTGTTCGAAGAACTTCCAGACCTCAAGGTAGTGCTGCTGCACGGAGGGGGTTACCTGCCTTTCTATGCGTCACGTGCCGACCACACCTGGGAGGTTCGCCCCGAGACCCGCACACACATCCCCGACCATCCGCCCAGCCACTACATGAAGCGTCTTTTCTACGACTCTGTGGTCTTTCAGCCACTCTACCTCCGGCATCTCGTCGAGATTGTGGGCAGCGAACGGGTTATGGCTGGTACCGACTTTCCATTCGACATGGGCGAGAGAGATCCGATTGGACTCATCAACCGGACCGAGGGTTTGACCGATGCCGACCGGATCGCCATCAAGGGTGGGAACGCCGCACGGGTCTTCGGGCTGTAGCTACGCCCCCAGATGCGAACGGAGGAAAGCGCTGGTTCGTTGCTGAGCCAGCGCTGCGGCCGAAGGGTGATACGAGGAGCGCACGTCGCAGTTGAATCCATGGTCGGCACCGTCGTAGATGTACACCTCGACATCCGGATGGGCGGCACCGATGGCGGTTATGTCATCGAGCGGGATCATGTCGTCGATCTCCCCGAAGTGCAACATGGTCGGACATTGCGGCGAGACATCGATGAACTCGTGAATCTGGCCCCCGTAGTAGCACACAGCAGCTTCGATGGGGATCAGATTGGCGGCCAACCATGCCACGCCACCTCCGAAACAGAACCCCACAACAGCAGTAGGCCGTGGCCGGCCAACGCGGCTGGCCGCGGCGGCGACGTCGAGTGGTGTCTTCGCCCAGTCAATCTGGGTGCGGATGGCCAATCCGGTTTGCAGACCTTCGGGCGTGTACTCGAGATCTACGCCTCGTTCGGCCCGGTCGAACATCGCCGGGGCAATAGCGAGGTAACCCATGGCCGCGTAGTCGTCGACGACCGACCTGATGTGAGCGTTCACCCCGAAGATCTCCTGAACGACCACTATGGCAGCCGCCGCATCCTGCCTACCCGACACATAGGCCGACAGCGCATGGCCGTCGGCGGCCTCAAGCTCTACGACCTCACCCATTGGCTACCTCCTGCTCCTGGCCTCATTTGAGCTGCGACGTTCGGATCACAGCAGGAGCCGCTCTTCGTAATCCACCCTCGACAGAACACGGGGCTCGTGTTCTGTAATCAGGACCATATTGTGGGGTGGCGCAACAGCGTTGCTTCCTCTCCTTGCCGTCGGAGTGCATCGCCAGCCTGCGCCACTTATCCTTCTCCAGAATAGTCACCGAGCTTCGCGGGGGAGCCGCTGCATGACACCGTCGGGCATCAGCCCGCTCCGTATCGCTGTTGCCGGAGGGTCCATCGGTGGGTTGACGGCAGGCATCCTGCTCCACGAACTCGGCCACGACGTTCACGTGTACGAGCGCTCCACAAGCGCCCTGGAAGGACGAGGGGCCGGCATAGTCGTGCTTCCCGTGACCGAGCGTTACTTCACGGAGAGAGGTACGGCGCTGGGCGAAGGTCGCGCCGAGGCTGCCGAAGTGGCGTTGACTCTCACGAACTGGAGTTATGTCGACCGGACCGGCTTCATCGTCGACACTGCTCCCACTTACAACCGGTTCACCTCCTGGAACACCTTGTACCGGGCGCTGCTCGACGTCCTACCAAGCGATCGTTATCACTTGTCCCACAACGTCACGGGATGCGTCCGTTCGTCCCGTGGTGTGTCCATCACATTCGAGCACGGAGCATCGCGGGACTGCGATCTGCTCGTCGCAGCCGATGGCATTGCCTCAACGGTACGCAAGATCGTCTCCCCCCACACCACGACCGACTACACCGGGTATGTCGCGTGGCGCGGCACTGTGTATGAGGGCGATCTCGAGCCGGGCACGGCAGAGATATTCGAGGATGCCATGGTCTACCAGGTACTGGACCACGCCCACATTTTGGTCTATGCCATCCCGGGACCCGGAGACTCGGTCATCCCGGGGGAGCGAGCGCTCAATTTCGTGTGGTATCGCAACTCATCGGAGTCTGAGTTCGAAGAGCTAATGGTGGATCGGAATGGCCTGCATAGGCCGGCCACAATGCCGCCGGGCTTGGCCCAAGATCGTTTTGTGGCGGCGCTTCACGATGATGCAGTACGGCTCCTTGCCCCACAGCTTCGCGATGTGGTTCTTGCCTGTGAGGAGCCGTTCATCCAGGCGATCTTCGACATGGCCGCGGACTGCTTCGTTCACGGCCGCATACTTCTCATCGGTGATGCGGCTACTGCACTGCGGCCCCATGTGGCGGCTGGTACCGCCAAGGCGTGTGCCGATGGGTGGGCGCTGCGAGACCACCTTCTGGCGGGCAACGACCTGGACACCGCACTGGCTGGTTGGGGGTACCAACAACTTGACCTCGCCCAGAAGGTTGCTGCCAGGTCACGACGCATGGGTCAACAGGCCCAGTTCGAGTCCACGATGATCCCTGGTGATCCAGATTGGCGTTTTGGACTGTTCGCACCAGGCAACTGAACCGGCTGCCCCTCGCGGAGCACCGCTTACGGTGAGGCTGCTTGCTATCCCGAGCGTGCCGACTGCCTGAGCCCCAGCACTGAGTTGGCGGCCAAGACTGCTATGACGATCGTTCCGCCAATCAGCGCCTCAGCATTGGGCTGTTCGTCCAGTACCCACCACACCCACAAGGGTCCCAGAATCGTTTCCAGGAGCATCAGCAGGCCGGTCTCCGGGGCAGATATTCGTTGGGGGCCAAGTGCGATCAACCCGAATGCGATTGGAAGGACAAGCACTCCGCTGGGAAGCAGGACAAGAAGATCGTCTCCGGTGATGTTGAGCGGTTCGGCGAACCAGACGTTGAAGCCGGCAGCCAACAACGCTCCAATCCCCCAAGCAGGGATCATGCTGACGTGACTGCTCTTGCGCATGATGGTGAGACCGATGGCCATGGCCAGAGCGGCACCGGTAGCCGCGAGGTCACCGCCGAGGCGGCCAGTGCCAATGCTTCCGGCGAAGATGAACAGAACCGCTCCCAAACTTGCCGTCACGGCCAGCCAGACTCGCAGAGGGACGGGTTCGGCTAGGAAGATCCTGCTGAGCACCGCAGCGAACAGCGGAGCGGTTGCGAATATGACCAACGTGTTGGCCACACTCGTGTGGCTTATCGACGTTACGAACAAGGTGAGCTGTGATGCGAACAGCACCGCCACGACGAGGCCGGCGCGCCCGATGGATCGGAACTGAGCCAGAGTTCGACCCCGTGACCAAACGGCTGTCACCGCCAAGATAGTCAGGCCCATAAGGGCGCCCCGCCAGAAGACAATGGTCCAAGCGTCGGCATCGACAAGTCGTATGAGCAGGCTGTCCGGCGTCAGAACCAGGACGCCGCCGGTTGTGAGAAGAAGGCCGACTGCGTGCGACGACAGCCGGACGGGACGATCGGTGATGCTCTCAGGCAAAGCTATCTGGCCGAGGTCATTTGATTGCTTGGGGTTGAGGGGTGAGCCCACCGGCTGATTATGCGGCACCGGAAGCTAACCGGAGGTCATTTGATTGCTTGAGGGTTGAGGGGTGAGCCCACAGCTCGAGGGATGACGAGGGGTGGGGCGACAAGTTGGAACTGGTAGACACCGTCTTCGGCACAATCGGCCGCCAGCTCGTCGAGGTACCAGATCTCGCCGACGAACAGCCCCATGTTCACCACCATGACCAGGTGCAATGGCTGGAAGCTGCCTTCGATTTCGTTCGGCCGAACCTCGGCTCCCCAAGTGTCCGTGGCAATCGCCGCGACCTCACGCTCGGCCAGCCATGGTGCCGCCAACAGCGACAGTCCAGGCGAGTCGCCCGCCGAATACCCATCCCAACCCGGAAGCTCACGCCGCCGGGCCATGTCCCCAGTTCTGATGAGCACCATGTCACCGGTGCCGACATCGACTCCGTGGTGCTCGCAGGCCATGTCCAGGTCTTCGCCGGTGATTGCATCTCCGGGCTGCAGATACTCGACACCGCGCACCCGCGGGATGTCCAGCAGCACGCCGCGCGACACCACCGTCTTTTGGTTCTCGATGCCGTTCTTGTCGGCTCCCGTGCTCGATACCAGCCGAGCGTCGTAACCGTTGTACATCACCCCGTTGTGAAAAATGTGGGCCAGTGCATCCCACTGGGTCCCGCCCTGTAGGAACATGAACAGCGTGTCGTCGGCAACGCCCCAGCCAAGTGGCCAATCCTGGGCACCCTCGACGTGATCGGTGCCGGTCGCGACCATTTGATGAATCGCGTTGACGCGTCCGAAGGCACCCGTTTGGGGGCCTCGGCCGTCCAAAGGAAGTTGTAGCGAAAAGACCTTCCCGCTTCTGACGAGACCAGCCGACTCGACGACCTTTTCGGGAGTGATGTGGTTCAGGGTTCCGAGCTCGTCATCTGCCCCCCAGCGACCCCAGTTGCGGTAATCGGTGCAGTATTGGTTCAGCAGCTCAACAGTGATGTCTGGCGTGGCCATGCGTTCGGCTCCTCCTCTGGGTGTCCAATCGCCTCGAAGCAATTGAACGTGGCATGGGACTCATGCTGTTAATGAGGCCCACTTTTACGCAAGCGCCGAAGCTGAGCAACCGCAGCGTGTAGGAGCCGCACACGTGGAGTGCGCCAGCACTGCAAACGGTGTAGCCCCTCGTTCTCGAGGCAGAGATTGCACGAGGTGCAATCCAACCGGCCTCTGCGACCGGCTTCAATCTGGGCCACGATGTCCGGCTCGCGTATGAGAGGTCGGGCCAGGCAGACAAAGTCGCAGGACCCTTCGGCCAGGACCCGCTCGACAGTGTCGGTGGTCCGGATTCCGCCCACCAGAAGCACCTTCAGGTCGGGGGCAACGGCACGAATGGCGCGAGCGAAGGGCTCGAAGTACGCCTCGCGGTTCGGCGGGGAGAACATCCGGTGGTAGAGGTGATCCGACAGAGCCCGTCGCCGGTCAACGGCAACGTACTTGTGACACGAATCGGCTCCGGAGGTCATCAGGCCAACGCTCACCTCGACTGCATCAAGACCGAGGCCGGCCAGCACCCGCACGCGCTCGACGCTCTCGGCAAGCTGCAAGCCGTTGTCAACCTCATCCACCATGCCCACCTTTGCTGTCACCGGGAAATCGGGCCCAACCGCCTCACGGACTGACTGGTACACCCTCGTCAGCAGCAGTGACCTCCGGCCGGCATCGCCGCCCCATCGATCGGTGCGCGTGTTCGAATAGGGGGAGTTGAACGAGCTGATCAAGTACCCGTTGGCCGCGTGGATGTGTACGCCATCGAATCCCGCATCCGCTGCTCGAACGGCGGCCACGCCGAAGGCGTCTATCACCTCCTCGATTTCCTCATCGCTAGCTGCCTCAGCCTCGGATCCAGTCAGAGCGTTGGGCACCGAAGATGGGGCGAGCAATGCGAAGTTGCCCATTCCACTCTGATTGCCCGCATGGGCGAGCTGAGCGAATATCTTCCCACCGGCATCATGGACAGCCTGAGTGAGACGGGCCAGGCCCGGGATCATTGAGTCGTCGTGGATCCCTGTCTGGTTTGGCAGCGATTGACCGCGGGCGTGAACGAACGCATGACCGAGAAGGGACAGCCCCACTCCTTTTGCGGCCAGAGTCCGGTGGAGTTCCACCAGCGCAGGGGTGACGCCCCCACTCTCGGTCGCCATGGTCTCCGAAGTAGCGGCGCGGACGAAGCGGTTCTTTATCTCGAGGCGTCCGATACGCCCGGGAGTGAACACCTGCATTGGTGACCCAAGGTACGCTCCTTCTGCCGGCAAGTTACGTTGGAGACAGCACACGTCCAGTCGAGAGCCCTTCTAGACTGCGACGGCTAGCGCCAGAAACCCGACCCAACGAGGAGATCCATGAGCACCACCAGCGAGGTTCGAGACGGCATGCGGATCGACTGGGACGTAGTGATCGAGATGGACGACGGACCCCGGCTACGGGCCGACGTGTACCGCCCCGATGACGACGGGCAGTACCCGGTAATCCTGAGCTATGGCCCCTATGCCAAGGGTCTGGCCTTCCAAGAAGGCTACCCGAGTGCCTGGAACCGCATGGCCGAGGAGCACCCTGACGTGGTGGAGGGTTCAACGAACAAGTATCAGAACTGGGAAGTCTGTGACCCCGAGAAATGGGTGCCTGATGGCTACGTGTGCGTTCGAGTGGACTCCCGAGGGGCAGGTCGAAGCCCTGGCTACATCGATCATTTCTCACCTCGTGAGACTCAGGACTTCTACGAGTGCATCGAGTGGTCCGGCGTTCAACCCTGGTCCAACGGCAAGGTCGGCTTGTCGGGGATCTCGTACTACGCCATCAACCAATGGCACGTAGCTTCACTCCAGCCCCCTCACCTCACGGCGATGATCCCTTGGGAGGGGGCAGCGGAGTGGTACCGGGACATGACCCACCACGGCGGAATCCTGTCAACATTCTGGGACAACTGGTACGACATGCAGATCAAGACCGTGCAACACGGCGTAGGTGAGAACGGATCGAGAAGCGTAGTGACCGGTGAACTCGTCGCCGGCCCGGAGACGCTGAGTGAAGAAGAGCTGCGGGCCAATCGATGCGACTTCGGGAACGAGATCGCTTCCCACCCGCTCGACGATAAGTACCACAAGGACAGATCCCCTGATTGGTCAAGAGTGGTCGTGCCATTCCTGTCGGCGTCGAACTGGGGTGGACAGGGGCTTCACCCCCGAGGCAATTTCGAGGCGTACATCCGCGCTGCATCCAAAGAGAAGTACCTCGAGTGCCATGGCATTGAACACTGGACCGAGTACTACACCGACTACGGGGTTCAGCTTCAGAAGCGATTCTTCGCCAAGTACCTCCAGGGCGACGACTCCGCGTGGGACGGGCAGTCGAAGGTGCAGCTTCTGATCCGCCATGTGGACCGGTTTGTCGAACGTGCTGAAGCCGACTGGCCGATCCCGCGGACCGATTGGACCAAGCTGCACCTCGATCCATCGGGTCAGACCCTTGTGCATGAGCCGGTTGCCACGGCCGCGACGATTTCGTACGACGCCATGGGTGATGGGCTCACGTTCTATGCGGACCCAGTCGACGAGGAAACTGAAGTGACCGGCCCGCTCTCGGCCAAGCTCCACATCTCGTCCTCGACGACCGATGCTGACCTGTTCTTGGTATTCGGGGTTTTCGACCCTGACGGGGACGAAGTTACGTTCATGGGGGCTATCGACCCTCACACGCCGATAGCCCAGGGGTGGTTGCGCGCATCGCATCGGAAGCTGGACGAGTCCTTGTCCGAGGTGTGGAGGCCGTATCACACCCATGACGAGGAGCAGCCTCTGGTGCCGGGGGAGATCTACGAGCTTGACATCGAGATCTGGCCTACATCGATCGTGATACCCGCGGGCTACCGGGTCGGTTTCACCATTCGGGGGTGCGACTACGAATGGGCTGGCGACACCGAGGGGCTCAAGCTGTCGAACTTCAAGAATGAGCTACGTGGGTGCGGCCCATTCCTGCACGATGACATCAGGAACCGTCCTCCGGAGGTTTTTGACAACGAGGTCACGGTTCATTTCGGCCCCGACTACCCGAACTGGGTTCTGGTCCCACGGATTCCGGAAGCCTGAGGAGGCAATCATCAAGAAGGTGGTTCAACCTCGAAGGTTCCCATGAGCTGGGCCAGCATTCCGTAGTAGCCGACAACCGCAATCAGCTCGACCACGCCGGATTCTCCGAGTGCCTCGACTGCCCGCTGATAAGAATCGTCGGCGACCGGCTCGCGGTGCAGTATTGACAGGCAGAAGTCGTATGCGGCATTGAGGTCGTCCCGGTCCAAGTAGGGTCGCGTCCCCGCACGCAGGGCGGCAACCTGGTCATCGTTCATGCCGGCCTTCCGGGCGATCGGCTCATGCACCCACCGCTCGAATTCGCAGTCGTGGTACGTGGCGACCAGGAGGATCGCCAGTTCACGCACCAGATCGTTGAGCCAGCCATGAAACCTCAGAGCGGTACCGAGTTGTTGCACGGCGTTCCCGACTTGTGGGCTGTAGAGCAGGACGTTGAAGGGCCCGACCAAAGCCCCGTTGTCATCGGTTAGTGGGAACGATGCGTCTTTTGCTCGATCGCCTCCTGCAATGGCGTCGTACAGGGTCTGTTGCTCGGAGGTGAGGGATCCGGGGGGCAGGCCGGGCAGGCGCGCCATCTCAGCCGAGGTCCACGATCGCAGCCACTGATCCGCCCCCCGCCGGTCCGGATTGAAGCCCGGCAACAGAAACAAACACGGCAGGATCGCCCAGCGCGGCGGCGGCAACGGCGCCGACAGCTCCCTTGGTGTGGTGCGTGTGATGGATGTCGGAGTCGTTCAGCGCCACCTGTCGCCGCCCCCGCAACCGTCCGGTCGGGTCAACCTCGCACTTGATGAAACAGTTCACGACGCGGCCGTCGAGGTCTTCGGGAATAGGGCGGTCGGGCAGTTCGAGGCCGGCCGACCGGATGGCTCGGTAGATGCCGGGAAAGTCGAGGTTGTCCTCCATGATCGAGTGGCCTGCCCGATAGGGGCCACCCACGCCGAGACGATTGCCGACCACGACGACCTGGGCCTCGGTCTGCTCCACGCCCGACGAGCACGACGCTACCGACGAGTAGACCGTCAGGTCTTTAGCGATCTGATCCTCACGAGGCCGCTCGATCTCGCCAAGTGCAGTCGCGATCCCCAATGCTGCAGTCGCATTGGACACCGCCATTGACTCCATTGTGTCCTCCAAAGCGATCGTCTTGCCCCGCGCTCGGGCGTCAGCGATGCGTTCGGACGTCAACAACGGCGTCTTGGTCTGCACATAGTGGACATCGGCCGGATCATCGATTTCGGCGTCAGCCATGGCCAGTTTCACCGCTTCGGCCACCTTGTCGAGCATCGTGAGGCGGCCTATCTCTTCGGGCAGTATTGGCACCGAGATTGCCTGCCCGACGGTGAGACGCTTCTCATCCGAAGGCTCGGCGGGACCATCGACCTTGGCAAACACCGTCATGTGGGGCGAGATCACCCCGTCTGTGCCGCCGGACCAAGCCATTGGCACCGTGAGTGCCGACTCCCGCGAGTGCCCGCAATGTTCAACCAGGAAGTCGCGAAGTACTCGGTCGACCAAGATGCGGGAAAAGTCGTTGACCCCGCCGTTGCCCTCGACCTTGCCGACAATGCCGATGATCTGGTCGCCCCGGAAGGCACCATCAGCGATCGCTTGCTCAAGACCAGAGGTGTCCTGGACACTCTCGAATGGGATCTTGCGGACTTCAAAGGGCATTGGACGGACGCTCCTTGGGCTTCAGTAGTGTTGAAGGTTCCTAGATTCTGAGTTGTTTTGCAACCCAGCCCCGGACGCCAAGGGTGGACAAGGACCATGACCGCTGACCCGACCAGCATTGGGGCTTTCGTTCCCAACAGCATTGCCATGAGCGGGGGGGATCACGGAAGTTTGCAGGGTCTCACATTCGTTGCGAAGGATCTCTTCAGCCTCAAAGGCCACCGGAGTTCGTTCGGCCACCGGCTCTGGAGGTCCACCCATGCTGAAGCAACAACGACTTCAACGATCCTGAACCGCCTGCTCGACGCCGGTGCCGACCTAATCGGGCTTGCCAAAATGGACCAACTCGCGTACTCCCTAATCGGCAATGTGGGAGAAGGGGTGCCACCTCGGAACGCGACGGACGGCGGGCTCTTCTGTGGAGGCTCATCGTCGGGGTCCGCCGCTGCGGTTGCCGCGGGACTCGCCGATGTCGGCCTCGGCACTGATACCGCCGGCTCGATTCGAGTGCCCGCAGCCGCGTGTGGCTTGCACAGCATCAGACCCACGTACGGGTTGATCGATCCCAACGGGGTAATCCCACTGGCCCCCTCGTTCGATGTAGTCGGGTTACTTGGCCTACGAGCCTCAACGATTGCCGATGTGCTGAGGGTTATCGCACCTGGATCCGTCAGCAACGGTGCTCCTGTCGCCGTCAAGCTCGCCGTGGACGTTTTCGGCCTAGCCGATTCCGACACCAATCGCGTCGGAAGAGCTGTGGCCGAGGCGGCAGCCGAGATCACGGCCGTCCCGTTGGAGGAGATTGAGTTTGGCCAGTTCACCAGTGTGGATGCCGGAGACTTGTTCGCCCGGCTTCAGGGGCGGGAAATCTGGTCGATCCACGGGAGGTGGGTCGAAGAGCATAGTGCCGCTCTTGCTGACGATGTGCGGTTGAGGCTCGAGCGATGCGAAAACCTCTCACAGGATTCGGCGATATCCAAACGACAGGACTACAGGGAGAGACAAAGTTACGTTGAGGAGTTCACCGCCGCGGTCGAACCGGGAACGGTGGTCGTACTTCCTGTGATGCTCGAACACGGCCCCATGCGGAAGTGGAGTGACGAGCAGTTGGCCGAGTTCAGGGTTGGGTGCTTTCGCCTCGCCGCTCCGAGCAGCCTCACCGGGGCTCCCCAAGCGGTCTTCTCTGTCTGCCGAGACGGCGGATCCCGGTCGGTGGGAGTCGCTCTCCTCGCTGCTCCCGGCAGCGATTTCCCCCTCTTGGAACTCATGACCTCGCTCGGCGACGCGGCAAGTTGCTTGAAGCAGCAGCAAACGGGGTCCAGCGCTCCTGAAATTTCCGGGGACGCCCGCTAAGGTTCGTCAATCGGCCATGCAGCCGGTGTGGCCATCGGGGGAGACTCGAGTTCTATAGTCGCTAAACACGTGTTGAAACCGGTTGGGGTGTGGGACCCGGCTGCCGCGGGCTTCGAACATCCTCAACCGTTTTCCCAGGGCATCGTCTGCGACTCCGGTCGCATGATCTTTGTCGCTGGGCAGGTCGCCCTTGATCCTGAAGGCACAGTCATCGGACCGGGGGATCCGGCGGCCCAAACCGAGGCAACCCTCGATAACCTCCAGCGAGTACTCGAAGAGGGTGGGGCCACGCTGGGGGATGTTGTTCGCTTGACAGTGTTCCTTACCGATATGGCCCATCTACCTGTAGTGCAGGAAGTCCGGGCACGGTACTTCCCTGTGGACCCGCCGGCAAGTTCAACAATTGAAATCAGCGGCTTGGTGATCCCTGAACTCCTGGTTGAGATAGATGCCATTGCCGTGCAGGGTCTTCCATCACACCGACCGGAGGTGGCGTAGTAGGTTGCAGCTCACTGGTACCACTGGAACGAGGGGAGGTTCATTGTGGGCGACCCAAATGAGGACTCAAGAGAAGTGATTGTGAGGCTGAACCAGCAGCAGCTTGAGCTGGTTGACCGGACCGTTGAACGGACCGGAGCGGATAGCCGGGCCGACCTACTGCAGCAGGCGTTGCAGGAATTCCACTCGGACCACTTCTCATGACCGAACGAGCACTGCTGTACGAGCACGTGATGGAGCCGGCCACTGGAAAAGCGGTAGAGCTCCTGAAGGGGCAGGTTCTGCGAGTCGAGCAGGTTGGCGTGGGAGGCCAGTGCGCAGACTTCAACTGCTTCAACCTTCACGACTACAAAGAGCACTTCCACACAGGTCGGACCAGGCATATGCATGGTATGCATCCGACCACGGGCGACTTCCTCTGGTCGGCACCGCCGCGGGATCGACCCATAGCGGCAATCATCGCTGACACGGTCAGTACGAATGATGTGCTGTACCCGCGTTGCAGCGGTTTGCTGTTCGAATACCAATTCGGGGCCGCAGTTCACACAAACTGTCACGACATCCAGGCCGAAGCGCAGCGGGAGTACGGATTGACGAGTGACGACGTACACGACTCGTTCAACTTCTTCATGCACACCGGCCTGGATGCGTCGGGCCACCCGTACATTGCTGACAACCGCGCCCGCAAGGGTGACTACGTCGAAATCGTCGCCTTGATCGACCTGCTGGCAGTTCCCAACGTTTGTGGAGCCGACATAATGGCGACGAGCAATTTCGAGCTTAAGCCACTACGGATCGCGGTCTACGAGGGTCGCCCCGAAGACCTTGCACAGTTCGACGGGCGACCGGAGTTGGGCAAGTTCGCAACTCAGCGCACCACCGAGGACCTGGCCTCTCAACCAATCAAGGCTGACCGCGAACTCCGCAAGAACGACGCGTACATCCCCAACTTCGTCAACTACCCCATCTCGATGACCGACGTTCCAGTCCGCCTGAGTCCGGAGCAGCAAACCTGGCTCGGGGAGCTCGTTGAGACCGGAGAATTCGGTTCCACCGAAGCTGACGTCCTCCGATACGTGTTCTTCAGTTGGTGGACCCCGCGGTTTATGCAGGGGCCGAAACACCTTGACCAGCTGAAATCGGGCTAGTGATCCGTGAGGCGGGATCCATTCGTGAGCCGCCCCGACGCCGGGAAAGCATCGTGACGACTCACCCAATCAAAGTGGAAGTCAATGACGTGGTGTACGAGCGTTCAGTCCCTCCGCGCCTGTTGCTGTCGGATTTCCTCCGTCACGATCTGCGCCTTACCGGGACGCACGTTGGCTGCGAGCATGGCGTCTGTGGGGCTTGCACCGTCCAACTCGATGGCGATGGTGTCCGATCGTGCCTACTTTTCGCAGTGCAGGTCGATGGCTCCACCATCAGAACTGTTGAGGGTTTGGCCAATGGCCCCGAATTGCACCCGCTTCAAGCAGCGTTCAGCGAAGCTCATGCGCTTCAATGTGGATTCTGCACCCCCGGCCTGCTCATGACCATCGATTCGATGCTCGATGAGCTGTCCTCAATGACCGAGACGGAGGTGCGGGAATCGATCAGCGGCAACATCTGCCGCTGTACCGGATACCAGGGGATCGTTGATGCAGTCCTCGCCACTGTTGCGAGCAGGCCGCAGCCGTCAAGCTCGGACCGCTAGCGACCCCAAGGCCGCTAGCGGAACTTTCTTGCAGCGCTTATTGTTGCTACAGCAGGGGAGAACACATCCGATGCCGGTGAGCAGAAGTACATCCTCGGAAACGCAGGTCACCCATGAGCAATAGCGACTTGGTGCCCGAAAAGGTCGAGGCCATTCTGAACCCGGGGAGGATGTTGGCTGACGGCATTCCGTATCAGGATTTCGCCGCGGCAAGGGCGTTGGGCGATCTGGCCGAGTGGCTGCCGTTCTGGGTCGAGACCGCTCAGCGATACGAAGCTCTGGGGTTGGCTGCACTTGACGCCGGCGACCGGGTCAGCGGCGGGGAGTGGCTTTGGCACTCGTCGCTTTCATGGCACTACGGACAGCTCATGTGGTTCCACGAGCCCGAGCGCCGTGAGCACGGGCAACGAAAAAAAGTTGAGATGTACAAGCTGGCAGCTCCTCATCTCCTTGCTACTGCCGAGCGGGTGGAGATCAGCTTCGAGGCCACAACGATACCCGGCTATCTTCGCCTCCCCGCCGGGCCAGGCCCCCATCCGTGTGCTGTGCTTATTGGCGGCTTGGAGTCCACCAAAGAGGAGAGTTACCTGTTCGAGGCGCTTTGTCACCGTCGTGGTCTGGCAACCTTCGCATTTGATGGTCCCGGTCAGGGAGAGATGTTCTTCGACGTGAAGCTGAGCGCCGATTTCGACCGCTATACATCGGCGGTTCTTGACACGGTCAGCGCTCGCCCGGAAGTGGATGACGACCGAATCGGAGTCCTCGGCCGCAGCCTGGGTGGGTACTACGCAATGCAGTCCGCGGCCATGGACAAGAGGCTCAAGGTCTGCGTCGCGTGGGGTGGGTTCTCCGACATGTCCGACTTTGACGGTATGCCTCCGCACACTCGAGCAGGGTTCGTTTACGTCTCGGGGTACGAGGATCTTGATGAAGGCCGCGCCTACCTGCGGGAAACGTTCGATCTCTCACCGGTCATCGGCAGCCTGTCATGCCCCACATTGTTGATCCAGGGGTTCCACGACCCGATCTTCCCCCCGAGCCAGACTGACCTGCTGCGCGCCGGCCTGGCAGGCAACGACCAGGCAGAGATAGTGGTCGAACCTGACGGTGACCACTGTTGTCACAACATGGGCCAGCTGGTCCGACCTCGAATGGCCGACTATCTCGCCCGGTATTTGAGGGGGTAACCGATGCCACCGCCTTCAGTACTTGAGCCGGGAAAGCTTGCGGGGGTGGAGACCCGCAATAGGATCATTCGCTCGTCTACTTCTGAGACCATGGCCGACGATCGTGGCATCATCACCCAGCAGTACCACGATTTTCACATTCGGCTGGCCCGCAATGGCGTCGGACTCATCTTCACTGGCCACTGCTCAGTACATCCTCGGGGCAACTACATCCGAGGCATGACCGCGCTTGACCGCGATGAAGTCATAGGACCGATGAGGAAACTGACTCAAGCGGTCCATGCCGAGGGAGGCAAGATATTTGCCCAGCTCAACCATGCAGGGAGTCAGAGCCGAGACGAATCGATCCAGCCGCTCGCCCCCTCTGTGGTCAGTAACCCACAGTTTCACCGCCTGCCCCTGGCAGAGGCCAGCTCCGAGGAGATTTGGGAAGCGGTACAGGCGTTTGGAAACGCGGCCCGTCGGGTTAGGGAGGCTGGTTTTGACGGGGTTCACGTCCATGCCGGCCATGGGTACCTTCTCTCGGAGTTCCTGTCGCCGGCCACGAATCGGCGCGAGGACGAGTGGGGCGGATCGCTTGAGAACCGCCAGCGTCTGCTGCTAGAGACCTACAAGTCGATGCGGTCGGCGGTAGGCGACGATTTTCCGATTACCAACAAGATCGGCATGTGGGACTACGTTCCCGGAGGTTTGCCGGTCGAGGAAGGCCGAGCCACGGCCCTCATGATGGACGAAGTAGGCGTGGACGCGATTGAGCTTTCCGCAGGTCTAATGTCACCACGGGCCGAAAGCGCGGCACGATATGTCGGCGTGACCAGGAGACGGGCCCTGCAGGACAAGCTCCTGCATCGTGTGTTTGCCGCTCCCGTGAAGGAGGCGTACTACCGGGAGGAGGCTAAACGACACAAGGCGTCGGCAAAAGGGCAGACGATTCTTATCGGGGGAGTCCGCACCATCGAACTCATGAATGAAGTGATTGAAGACGGGTCGGCCGACTTCGTCTCCCTGGCTCGTCCCTTCATTCGCGAGCCTGATCTGGTCCGTCAAATCGAGGCAGGAAGAACCGGCATGGTGGATTGCGTCTCGTGCAACATCTGTCTCATGCACGAAGGATCGGCGCCTCTGAAATGCTGGCGTGAGTCCAACCGCGACCTGTTGGTGCATGCCTGGGCGCGCATCCGTGGTGTTGTCTGATGAAACCACCCGACTTCGACTACGTAGCTCCGACCTCGATTGGTGACGCGGTCAACGCCCTTGGGAGCGATGCTGAGGCAAAAGTACTGGCCGGTGGCCAGAGCTTGATTCCGGTGTTGGCCTTCCGACTCGCCAGCCCCTCACTCCTTGTCGACCTTGCCCGGGTGGAAGGGCTCGATTACATCACCGATGAGGGAGATCGCCTGCTGATCGGTGCCATGACGCGGCAGAGCCGGGCTGAACACGACCCGCTATTGGCCGATCGTTGCCCTCTCCTTGGCGAGGCCCTACGCCACGTGGGGCATCCACAAATCCGGTCGCGTGGAACTATTGGCGGGAGCGTTGCCCACGCTGACCCGGCCGGGGAAGTGCCGGGGGTCGTACTGGCGCTGGGTGGCAGGGTGCATGTGGTCGGTCCTGCTGGGGATCGGACCATCGAAGCCGAGGAGCTGTTCCAGGGCGTCATGAGCACCGCTATCGCTGACGATGAGATCCTGACCGCTGTCGAGTTGCCATCATCGGATCGGAGGACCGGTTGGTCCGTGGTTGAGATCGCCCGCCGGCCTGGCGACTTTGCTCTTTGTGGTGCGCTCTGCCAACTCGAGATCTCTGACACCGGCGATCCTGTCGAAGCCCGCCTGGCATTGATCGGCGTCGGGGATCGCCCGGTACGCGCCAAGGCAGTAGAGGCAGCGATTCTCGGTGGGGCAAGCCCGACCGAGGCAGCCTCGTTTGCCCCCGATGGCCTCACGCCGGGGAGCGATGTACACGCCACGAGTGACTACCGCTTGCACCTCGCCACGGTGACCAGCCGGCGAGCACTCACCCAAGCCTTGGAGCGCGCCCGATGAGCGACCACAACGCCACGATAAAGGTGAACGGTATCGACAGGTCAGTCTTGGTACCGGCGCGTCTCACACTGGCCGATTTCCTTCGAGAGCGGCTGGACCTCACCGCCACGCACCTGGGGTGTGAGCATGGCGTGTGTGGGGCCTGCACCGTTCTTGTCGATGGCGCGACCGCACGGGCGTGCCTGTTGCTGACTGTGCAGGCCGACGGGAGCGAGGTCACAACGCTCGAAGGTCTGTCCCGTGATGGTGAACTCGGTCCCATCGAAGAGGCTTTCTGGGCCAAGCACGGGATGCAATGTGGCTTCTGTACCCCAGGATTCGTAATGACCATCTCTGAGCTTCTCGAAAAGAACCCCACACCGACAAGGGGAGAAATTGTCGAGGGTCTTGGTGGGAATCTCTGCCGTTGTACGGGCTACGTGAAGATCGTTGAAGCGGTGGAAGAAGCGGTCAGACTTCGTGGAGGTGGAGCGTGAGCTTGTTTGGGGCGAGTGTCCGGCGAAAAGAAGACCCCCGGCTGCTTCGGGGAGACGGCCATTATCTGGCTGACATCAAGCTGCACGGAATGGTCCACGCGGTGTTCATCCGCAGCCCTCACGCCCATGCAGTCATAAGTGGTATCGACGCGAGCGCGGCGGTAGCCGACCCCCGTGTGGTCTGTGTCCTGACGGCTGGAGACCTACCGTCTGGGTTGGCACCTTTGCCCTGCATTGACGCCGAGGAGACCACCAAGCCGTTCAACCAAACCGTTCTCGCTGCCGGCAAGGTCCGGTACGTCGGCGAGCCGGTCGCGCTGCTGGTTGTTGAGGGCGACCGATACATCGCCGAGGACATCGCAGGATTGATTGCCGTCGATTACGAGCCGCTGCCGGCGGTATCAACGCCCGCCGCGGCTGTTGCTCCCGGCGCTCCACTGGTTCATACCGAAACGAACGTGGCCGATGTGTTGGAGTACTCGCTGGGTGATGCCGAATCGGTGCTTGCCGCCGCGCCGCACCGGCTCAGCGATCGTTTCGTTACCCAACGGTATGCGGGCACACCGATGGAGACCAGGGGAGTCATCGTCCAATGGGACGAGATGCGCAACGGCCTCACCATGTGGTCTTCAACTCAGGTACCCCACAGCCTCAAGGCCACCCTTGCCGACTACTTGGGGCTGCCGGAAAACTCGATCCGCGTGATCGCTCCCGATGTCGGCGGTGCCTTCGGGGTGAAGCTCCAGCCCTACCCCGAGGAAATCGTCCTGGGATTGGCTGCCCGTCAGGTCTCCCGCCCGATCAAGTGGGTGGAGGATCGATATGAGCACTTCCTGGCCTCTACTCACGGCCGAGAGCAATATCACGATATAGAGGTCGGCTACGACGACGAAGGCAGGATTCTCGCTATTAGCGACCACGCCGTCACGAACACTGGTGCCTACCTTCAGCGGTTGACGCTGGTTGAGCCCTTCATTGCAGTTTCGATGCTCTCGGGCCCCTACGACATCGCTCATCAACAGTTGGTGTCATCAGTCGTCATGACCAACACCACGCCACTCAACCCTTTCAGAGGCGTGGGCCACGTTCAGGCCGCGTTCGTCATGGAGCGTATCATCGACATGGTTGCCGCCGCCGTCGGTGTCGACCCGGCCGAAGTGCGGAAGCACAACATGTACCCGGCGGATGCGTTCCCGCTCCACCGCGGGATCGGAAACGTGCTCGCCGGAGAGATCATCTACGATTCGGGCGACTACCAGGCATGCCTGAGTCGCGCCCTTGAGGCGGCAGGGTGGGACGAATTCCGGCAAGAGCAAGAACAGGCGCGGGTCGAGGGCCGTTTCATCGGTATGGGAATCGGTTTTTTCGTCGAAGAGACGGGTCTAGGCCCCTACGAAAGCGGTCGTGTCCGAGTCGAACCGTCCGGCCAGGTGGTCGTCTTCACTGGGGCTTGCAGCAGCGGTCAAGGCCACGACACCGTTCTTGCCCAGATAACCGCCGACGAACTCGGAGTCGACTTCGACGACATTGTGGTCGTGCATGGGGACACAGATCTCGTGGCCAGCGGAGTGGGCACCTACGCCAGCCGGAGCGCGCCGGTTGGTGGCACGGCTGTACGTCACGCCGCCAGTTCAATCAAGGAGCAGGCAGTTCGCATCGCCGCAGAGATGCTTGAGGCTGCCCCCCAAGATCTCGAACTGGTCAGCGGTGAAGTCCTTGTCAAGGGGTCGCCTGCCAGATCGGTTTCATTGGCCCAGATTGCGGCCCGAGTGTCCCCAGGACAGTCGCTACCGGAGGGAGTCGACAAGTACACCCTGGATGCAACGGACATCTACCACCCAGACACCAACACTTTTGCCTACGGGTGCCACGTTGCGACCGTGGAGGTCGACATTGAGACGGGCGTGGTTACCCTGCTTCGCCATGTGGTCGTGAATGATTCCGGGGCGCTGATCAACCCACTTCTTGTGGACGGCCAGGTTCAAGGCGGTGTCGCCTTGGGTATCGGCGGAGCGCTCTTTGAGGACATCGTTTACAGCGACGACGGTCAACCGCTGAGCACGAACTTCATGGACTACCTGGTGCCGGCCATTGGCAACATGCCCGAAATGATCGTCGAGCACATGTCAGTGCCGACACCTTTGAACCGCGACGGGATGAAGGGCGCAGGCGAAGGCGGTGCGGTTGGCTCGCCGGCCGCCATTGCCAATGCTGTTGCCGACGCCTTGCTTCCGCTTGGCGCCAAGATCACCGAAACGCCATTGGGACCGGACAATGTGTACCGGGCGCTTCAGAACGCCGGCTAACCGGCAGAATCGGAGGTCGACAAGATGACCGAAGACCAATCAGCAGGCAAGGTCCTGTCCGGCAAGAAAGCAGTCGTGACCGGTGGAGGCAGGGGGATCGGCCAAGCCATAGCGGTGGCGTTTGCCGAGGCGGGCGCAGATGTTGCCGTGATCGGACGCACGGCCGAGCTGCTCGACGAAACCGCTGCTGCGATTCGCGGTCTCGGCCAGACCGCCGGGGCCAGAGCCACCGACCTCACCGATGTAGGAAAGATCCCTCAGGTGTTCGCAGAACTCGCTGATGAACTTGGCGGATTCGACATCTTGGTTAATTCCGCTGGTGTCCAGTTGACCGCTCCGTCACTCGACGTATCCGAGCAAGATTGGGACGCAACCTTGGATGCCAACCTCAAGGCCCTGTTCTTCTGCTGCCAAGCTGCGGGCCGACGCTTTATTGAGGCCGGCGCAGGGAAGATCATCAACCTGGCCTCGACTTTCAGCGTCGTTGGCTTTCCCGGGTTCGCTGCCTACTGCGCCTCCAAAGGCGGCGTGATGCAGTTGACCCGGACGTTGGCCTTGGAGTGGGCACCACACGGTGTGAACGTCAATGCCATCGCCCCTACTGCGGTTCGAACCGAGATGAACGCGTACCTCCTCGATGACCCTGGCTTCTTGGAGGCGTTCATTCCAAGGGTTCCAGCCGGGCGGGTCGGGCAGCCGAGCGACGTTGCCGGGTCGGCTGTTTTCCTGGCCTCGCCCGCCTCAGGCTTCGTTCACGGGCACCTGTTGTTCGTTGACGGGGGTTACACCGCAGCCTGAGCCCAGTGGCTAAACCAAGGCCTCCACGTCCTCAAGGATGCCAGATGCCTCGGTCATCTTCATGATGCCGTCAAGCTCCCACGGAACAGGAACGCCCTTGCGGGCACACCACTCTCGAATGATGGCGGGGCCATCGGTGACAAGCCCAAGGTGGAGGGAAATGACGAGCAGTGCCGCGTCCTCGGCCTCCTGGCTTGCCCCGGCCACGATGTCGCCGGGAACGATGACCCGAAAATCGCGGTTGGCGGCATCGAACGCCGTCGAGAGGACACAGGCATCGGTCATGGTTCCCGTCAGGACCAGGTTGGTCACGTTGAGCTGACGGAGCAAGAACTCGAAATCCGTAGGGAAGAAGGCGGAGAGGCGTTTCTTGCTTCGGATGTAATAGTCACCTGGCTCCTCCTCAACCAGAATGTCCAGCCACTTCGTCCCTTCCCAACTGTGCTCGTCCATTGTCGGGTTCGGCGGCAGGTACAGCTCGTACAGCACACGCCAGTTGGCCATGCGGTTGTGCTGCTTGGAGTTCAAGTCGTCGATCCCACCGTACCGTTGCCAGTGCTGGACATGGATTATCGGTATTCCAAGCTCACGGGCCATGCGATGGAACATGTTGTGAGCCGGGATTTTCTCTCGGGCCCGCGGCGTTGGGCAGGTCAATTCATCTTCGGGGCCGATGTGGCCACGATGCATATCGATACAAGCGATTGCCGTCTTGTCGGGGTCGAGCCAACGTTCGAAAGCATCGGCGAAGTTGCTTGTGCCGGAAGGCAAGATCTTGCGGTTCTGCCCGTCCAGATATGCGTACATCTCGGTCTTCATGAATGACTCCGCTTTTGAGGGGATGGCCTGATGGGCCACGGTTCTGTTGGGCCAAATCTATTTGGTCAGCGAGGCAGGTGCCACAAGAGCTGTGAGGGGTTGGATCGTCCTAGCGTTCTTTTGGCGCTGCGAGCTGGGTCAGCACCCACTCAGGAGTGATCGGGAGGGCATCAACCGCGCCAGGGTCACCGAGCGCCTGGCTGACCGCCGTGGCGATCGCTCCGCCCGTGCCTGCAATGCCGGCCTCGCCGGCTCCCTTGGCCCCCAAAGGGTTGGTCGGGGTCGGGGCGTTTTCGAGCACCGCGGTCTCGACCTGGGGCAAGTCGGCTGCCACTGGCATCAAATAGTCCATGAAGTTCGCCGACTTGGGCTGTCCTTGCTCATCGAAGGCGAACTCCTCAAGCAATGCACCACCCACCCCCTGCGCGAATCCTCCCAGTACCTGTCCCTCAACCAGCTTCGGGTTGACGGCGTTGCCGACCTCGCACCCCACCCAAGCTCGATTCAGCCGCACCTGTCCCGTGCCGGCGTCGAGCGAAGCATCGACTACAACAGCCCCGTATGGGTAGTTCATTCGCTCGTCGACGTTTACCTCACGAGCTCCAAGCCCCGGGCTCTCACCGTGTTCGAGGGCTTCAAGCGTTCCACATGCTTCGGCAATCTGTCCGAAGGTCACTGACTTGGTTGGTGCCCCCGCGACGTACGCTCGACCCTCGGCCAGAATCAGATCGTCAACCGCAGCCTCAAGCAGGTTCGCGGCGATCCGCTTTGCCTTGTCGGCTGTGCGGCGAGCGGCAGTTTGCACCGCTACGCCGCCGATCACCGTTGAGCGGCTGGACCAAGAACCCACCCCGTCGGGGATCTGGTCCGAGTCCCCGTGTACAACTTGGATGCTCGCGGGTTCCACCCCCAGCTCATCGGCGGCAATCTGAGCCATTACCGTCTCGATGCCCTGACCGGACGACGAACCCCCTATGAACACCCGGACCGCCCCGGATGTGTCGATGTCTATTGCTCCCGTCTCGTAAAGGCCGAGCCCGCTCTTGTCCATGAACACCGACAGTCCGATTCCCCGGTATCCGCTCTCGACACCGGTGAGCTCGTCATGCCACTCGTTGTACTTTGTCTCTGCCAGGTCAATCAGACCGATGAAGTCACCGGAGTCGAGAACGAACGACTCACCAGCCAGTTCAAGACCGGGTTCGTAAGGCAACTCGGAGGTTGTGAGCAGATTTCGGCGACGAATCTCCACCGGGTCAAGACCGAATTCGGCGGCGGCCATATCGAGCAACTGCTCTCGAGCCACTGTGATTTCGTAGCGCCCGGGCGCTCGATATGGGCCTACGGGAGTCTTGTTGGTCGTAATGACATGGATTTTCGACGCAAAAGAGGGCAGCCGGTAGGGACCGGGGATCAATCCCAGAGTGAGCTCGGACACAATGACCCCGGTTGGGCGAATATATGCCCCCTTGTTGTGCCAAACATCAGCCTCGAGCCCCAACAGGCACCCTTCGGAATCGAATGCAGCTCGCATGCGGTGGGTCTGCTCGCGGGCATGATTGGTGGTGGTGAGGTTCTCTGCCCGATCCTCGATCCATTTGACCGGTCGTCCGGTGAGGACCGTCGCATAGGCGACCAGGAAATCCTCGGGGAAGAAATCACCCCGGACACCGAAGCTCCCACCGGCGTCTGTCGAACGCATATGGATGCTGGAAGGGGGTCGTGACAGCAGGCGGGCCAAGACCTGTCGGTGGTAATGCGTGACCAGCGTCGCGCCCCAAACCGTGATCTCGTCGCGGCCGGTGTCAATGTCACATACCAGTCCTCTGGTTTCGAGAGGCACACCCGAGTGGCGCCCGATGGAGACTTCTGTGGTTACAACACGTTCTGCTCGGGCAAACGCCGAAGCGATGTCGCCGTATCCCTTCTCGAGAACACACAGCTCATTTGAGGATTCAGGCCAAAGCGACAGTTCGTCGGGAGCACCAAACATGTCCAGCACCGCGTCCAGCGGCTCGATATCAGCGATCACTGCTTCCGCTGCATCCTCGGCCAAGTACGGATCCTCGGCTAAGACGAGCGCTACCGGCTCGCCCACATAACGGACCCGTTTTCGGGCCAAGACAGGCTGTAGCGCCCGTTCAAGACCGAGCCCCTCGAAAGGCAACCGCAGTGGAATGGGCTCGATATGGGCGACATCGGCTCCGGTGAGGACAAGGCGGACACCGGCCATGGATGCTGCCGCGGAGGTATCGATCCCTGCCACCCGCCCGTGGGCGCAGTTTGAGCGCACGACCCGCATCCAAAGTTGCCCCGGTAGATCGATGTCATCCACAAATCGGCCTGCGCCGCGCAGGAGCCGTGGGTCCTCGAGCCTGGCTACCGAACTCCCGACGAAACCCATGGTGCTCCTCAAGCCTTTTCCGGGCCGGCCGTCACGACACTCCTGAGGGGCTCCCTGCCATGGCCAGTGCAAGTTCGTCCATGTTCAGCTCGTCCACTTTGCGCTCCAGGACGACGCGTCCTCGGAACATCACTGCTATACGGTCACTGAGCTTGAGGAGCTCATCCAGGTCCAACGACAACAAGAGCACGGCCGCTCCGTCCTCTTTGATCTGCAGCAGGCGCCGATGAACATAGTCGAATGCACCAACGTCGAGTCCCCACGTCGGGTTGTCGGCGATTAGCACTTTCGGGTTCCGGGAAAACTCGCGCGCCAGGATAACCTTCTGCTGATTGCCACCCGAAAGGGAGCTCGCCGGCAGGTCCGGATCGGCGGGTCGGACGTCATACTCCTCGAGCATTTGGGCGGCTTGGTTCTTGATGCGCTTCCAATCGAGGAGTCCACGTCGAGTGAACTTGCCCGCAGGAATCTCGTTGACGGCCAGGTTCTCGGCCAGCGTCATGTCGAGGATCAGTCCCCAGCCGTGGCGATCTTCGGGGATGACGGCAAGGCCGCTGTCGCGAAGCGTTGCCGGCTCGGCGCCGGTCACATCCACTCCGTTTATCAGCACCGTACCGGCCTCGAGTTCACTCAGCCCGGTAATGCCATCAACGACATCGCGCTGCCCGTTCCCCTCGACTCCTGCGATACCGAGTATCTCGCCTGCTTGCACCGAAAGACTCAACCCATCGAGGGAACTGCCCCCGACCCCTGTTGTCACCAAGTCTCTAACTTGAAGGGCAGCACCTACTTCGCCTTCGAGTGAAGTTCGGGCCACTTCAAGAGTGCTGATGTCTCTTCCGGTCATCGCCATGGTGAGGGTGCGTTCATCGAAGTCCCCTCGTTCCACTTCGGCCACCTTCTTGCCGGCGCGGATTACGGTGACTCTGTCGGCCACCCGTGTGACCTCCGCCAACTTGTGGGTTACCAGCACGATCGAATGCCCGCTGGAACGCAGTTCTTCCAGGATGTCCAGCAGGTTCTCTATCTGACGGGGCCCGAGCAGCGACGTCGGCTCGTCGAGAATGAGAATATTCGCGCCACGATGGAGGACCTTCAGGATCTCAACACGCTGCTGGAGGTCAACTGGTAGGTCGCGAACCTGTGTGGATGGGTCAAGTGGCATACCAAACTTGTCGGCCGACTCGGCGATCTCACGGCGGACGGCTGCGGGGTTGAGGCGTAAATCCGTGGTGGGGCGCGATCCAAGTACGATGTTCTCGGCCACCGAGAACGTGGGGACCAGCGAGAAGTGCTGATGCACCATCCCGATGCCAAGCGCGAGGGCGTCATGGGGGGATTCGATGTCGGCCGGCCGGCCCCTGACCAGCATGGTGCCTGAGTCCGGGAGGACATGGCCGAACATGATGTTCATGAGCGTGGTTTTGCCGGCTCCGTTCTCGCCCAGCAGGACATGTATCTCACCGGCGCGCAGATCGAAGTCAATGGCGTCGTTGGCGCGGATACTGCCATATCTCTTTGAAATACGGTGGAGCTCGACGACCTTCTCAGCCACAGCGGATCAACTCCCTCGGGTGGCTCTGAGTTACCTCGACTCCGTCGGATCGAAGCCACATTGAGTCTCCCACTTGAACACCCGCACGCGCTGCCGCCGAAATGACATTCGGCTGGACGACTACCAGCGCGCCTTCGGGGTAAGCCCAATCGTCCGGGTGTGTGGCGCCGCGATTCTGCCGGGTGCGAATCACTGGATGGAGGTAGCCGCCGCCCCCATAGCCATGAACGAGGTCATCCCAGATGTCGAAACCCGCTTCGTGTATCGACTCCGCCTGGTCCAGGACCTCACCGACTGTCGTTCCGGCATGGAGGATGTTCGTAATTTTCGAGTACGCGGCCTCCGCGGCCTCGTACAGCTCCTGGTATAGCGGCGTGGGTTCCGACCCGATGCAGAAAGTTCGAAGGATCTGCCCGGTGTAGCCCCAGAAGGTGGTGCTGATCTCGGTTACCAGGACATCACCGGCTCTGATGACCCGGTCGGGTTGGTACTGGTGAGGAACGACGAACTCCGGATTGGCCATCGAGGTGGTCAAAGTGAAGTGGATCAAGTTGGTCCCCCGCCGGTCGAGGTACACATCCTCGATGACTTTGGCCAGCTCGTACTCGTTCATCCCGGGGGAGACGGTCGACGCCAGCGCGGCCACGGCATCGTCGTTCATACCTGAGGCGATGCGGACGTAGCTCATCTCCTCAGGCGTCTTGACCATGCGGATGTTGTGGTAGTCCAGGTTGAGGTCGACAAGGCGCTCCGGCCCGAAGGCGGCGGCATCCGTGTAGGGGACTACACCGATCGTGCCAATTCGACGGTATCCGGTTAGGCGCTCGGCGGTACGTGCCACTAGCTCTTGATGAGTGTCGCCACCGAAGGTGATCTTGCTGACCACCGAAATTCGTTCGGCGTCAGGCAGATGGTTCCAGAGACGGACCACCATTTCCGGGTCATCATCGAGTGGCACGATCAAGTACACCGGGAAGAGCGGCGGCCAATTGCAGTAGTACTGGACCGATGTGTCGTGCGGTCCGGTTACTCCGCCGATCAGCACCGCATCCAGCGAGTAATGGTCCATGAGATCTCTGAGCCGGCGGTACCGCTGGTCCATCTCCTCGGCCGAATACCTCGGATAGCCGTTCACCTGTGTGATCTCATCCATTGGTTGTGCTCCAGCTCTCCCAGGCGGTGAACGGGCGCCTTCCGGTCATCAGGTCTGCGTCATCAACGCGCCGGACGAGATAGGCGAGGATGCTCACCCAGGCGGCACGTACGCAATCAAGTCCATGAGGAATTGGGCGCCAGGTACTTGAAGTGGCCCTCCGATTGCCAGCGTCGTGGACGCCGGCCTGTCGCCGGGGAAGTAGGTGGCCCACTCTTCAATCGACTGCTGGAAATGGGTGAAGTCATCGTGGAAGCACTGGCGCCGGACGATGTTCTCCACACTTGTTCCGGCCGCTTCGCAGATCGCCGAGACGTTGTCCATGATGTAGGCCATCTGCAGTTTGGGTGGCTGCTTGTACCACGGGAACTCCGGATGGCGTTGCACCGAAGCGGGGAGGTTGCCGAGCTCGTCGTGGGCAATAGCGGTGCTGAAGAACAAGAAGTCTCCCGCCTTCACGGCCTGTGGCTCATGCCAGGGCGACTTGACGGCATCGGAGGTCTCGATCGTCTCCTTACGAATCGAGGCGTCGTCGGCCAGTACCTTGAGCGCTATCTCGACCCGGCTGCCCATGCCCCCCAGCCCCATGTACGGGATGACTACGCGTGCCGGCGGGTTCTCGGGGAACCACTGCTTCCAAACGCGTTCCATACCCTCGAAGTCATTGGGGCTGGCCAGGTACACGGTGGCCTTCACGGTGTTCTGTATGGAACCGCCGGCAGATTGGACGATTTTCTCCAGCTTCTGAAGGACGTAATCGGTCTGGCTCTCGATCTCGGACCCGTACCAAAAGTATGGGTTGACGCGGGCCTCGGGGGCGATGCCGCTCGGCTTGCCCATGTCGTTGCCTTGCATGTAATCGCCCATCCAGTCAACGGGTATCTCCCCTGCGCAGAAGATCCAGTCGCCCCGCCGGATTGCCGGTGAGTACCCTGCCAGGGGGGAGGGGACGCCTTCAGGGACCTCGAAACCTTTGCTGCCGCCGCCGGGAATGGCGATCATGTCAACTTCGAGGATCGTCTTGTTGACGAGGAGGCCATGCTCGCGGATACCCATGCCCGTCGAAGCAGGCCGAGGCGGGTGTACGAACTCGTCACGAGTGCGCAGGTACGGGGTGATGCTGATCTGGGGCCAGGAGTTCCCAGCGGAGAACTCTTCGATGGTGGGGTGGGGTGACGTGAACCATTGGTAGATCCGCACGATGTCGGTGCTGATATCGCATCCAGCCGCCTCGAGGGTCAACTGGAGGTTCTCCAGCACGAAACGAGACTGAAGCTCGAGATGGTTGTAGCCGTTGGGGTTTCGCCCGTCACCTCCGGCCTCGGGTGCGAGGCCGGTCACGAAGTCAGAAGCGAGCTGTCCGGCGACGAAGACCCAGCCGCCTGCTTTGATCGCGGGGCTGTACGGCATGAGGGGTTTCGGTTCGCCGCCCCAGACGGCAATGCGGTCGTTGTTTGCCATGATGTCCTTTTCCTTGGTTTTGTTCGTTACGAACCGGAGTCCTGTTCTCGTCTGAGATCTCGAAGGCGAGTCCTGCATCGCCTCCCAGAGCGCCGCTGAAGGACCATTCCGGGGGCAGGAGCCATAGTTCCGTGCCCCGGAGACGCCTAGGGCCGTTACCTGGTCAGCGCGGTGTACAGCCGATCGAGGCCACGTCGATGTCGCCGCCAGAGCCGACCGAGCCGACGGTCAGATCTCCGGCCGTCTCATCTGGGATGGTGATCTCCCCCGACCGGACCTTTGCCTCGAGTTCCTCGAAGACCGCCATGTCCTCGGCGCTGAGTGCATCGGCATTGTCGTAGAGCGGGGCGGCCAAAATGCCCGGAGTGTTCGTAGCGTCGAACTGATGGAACGACCCAGGGCCTATCTCACCGGCGTAAGCACGCTCGATCATCACTTCGCCTGCTTCGGCCAGTCCGTGGACCGCCGACGTGAGCACAACGTCACCGGCGATGCTGAAGCTGTCGTAGTAGGACGGCACCACCCAGATCTGGGTGTCAGCTTCCTGCGCTGCATCGATAATGCCCAGCACTGCTTGGTCGGTTGCCGACAGGATCACGTCGGCTCCACCAGCGATGAGGGACTGGGCGGCCGCCTTGGCCAACGCGGTGTCAACCCATGTGTTGACGTACTCCTGAGAGAAGTTGATGTTGGAGTCCACGCACCGGGCACCGAGGTGGAAGGCCTCGGGTTGGCGGGTCAGCGCTGGGAACTCGAAGCCATTGATGCTGCCGATGGTGCCGGTCTGGGTGACCAGTGCGGCGATGGCCCCTGTCAAGAAGTTTGCGTTGTGCTGATCAACCTCAACCCAGCACAAGTTGTCAGGTGGCGCAGGCGCGTCGGGCGCAGGATGGTGGGGTGCCATGCAAACTTGAGTGTTGGGGAAGTTGGTGGCTACCTCGATCGCGGGATCGACCATGGCACCGTGGGCAAACAGGATGAAGTCGTAACCTTGGTCTGCGAACGCCGACCCCTGCTGCACGTAGGCGTCCGGCTCGTTGAGCAACTCGACGAATTCAACCTCGATATTGGGGTGGTGGGCCATTGCACTCTGGGCACCGTCCCACCAGGCGTTGGACCAGCTCAGGTCGTCGTTGGTTCCCGGATAGAACATGGCGACGCGGAACGGCTCCTCGGCCGGTGCGGGTTCCTCGGTGGCAGCCGGTGCGGGTTCCTCGGTGGCAGCAGGCTGCTCCGCAGGCGCAGACTCGTTGTCATCGTCGTTGCCACAGGCTGCTGAGATCAGCACCAAGGCCAAAAGGATGGCTAAGAGTTTCGGCAGTCGGTCAATTGTCATGGTCCCCTCCATGGTTAAGGGCCTATTCAAGTTCCCGGGCCTACTGGCCACACCTGAATGTTCCGGCCACCGTCGAATATAGGGCCTTGCTCCCAGAAGCGCCAGCGAGAGTTACGCTCGGCTGGCGGATTCCCTCCGCCACGGAATGCCCACTGCGGATGGGTACCGGCTTCCACGAGACAACAGGACGGCGAGCACGGTCGCAATGTAGGGCAGGGCCAACCAAAGCTGGTCGGGCACACCATCGAGCAGATCCACCTGTCCTGCAACGAACTGGAGAGCTTGGCTGAGGCCGAACAGGGCCGATGTAGCCAGGGCCAAAAACGGATGCCAGCGGGCGACCACGACAACGCCGAGTGCGATGAAGCCACGGCCTTCGGTCATACCTGGCACGAATCCTCCGGCGGATGACATGACCAGAGCGGCTCCCCCCAGTCCCGCGAGGCTGTTGCCGAGGATCACTGCCGGGTAGCGCAATCGCTGCACATCGAGTCCTCCGGATTCGGTGGCGCGCGGGCGCTCGCCGGCAGCTCGGGCGTAAAGGCCCCACCACGTGCGGTTCATCAGGTAGAAGACTAAGAAGACAACGCCGAGCGTCAACCAGAACATGGCGTTTTGCTCGTTCAACACGTCTCCAATTTTGGGGATATCGCCGATCAGAGGTATGTCCAGCGGTGAGAGCGTCGGACCGATTTGACCGCCGATGAATCGGTCATCCAGCAATCCGGTGAGGCCGAACGCAAACACATTGAACAGGAGGCCGGTGACGATCTGATCCGTCCCACGGTTGACGTAGAGGAATGCCAGTACCACCCCTGCGCATATTCCAGCGAACCAGCCGAAGGCCAAAGCCAGGGTGACGCTCTCGGTTTTGATGCCGGTAATGGCGGTGGCGAGAGCGCCGATCAACATCGATCCTTCGATACCCACATTGAGCACTCCGCTACGTTCGGAAGCGGTTTCCCCCAACGCAGCCAGCAGGATCGGCACCATTAGCTGCAAGCCAGTGGCGAAGAACGCGATGACGACCGCTTCAGTTGGCATTAGTCGACCACGTTCTGGGCGTAACGGAAGCGGATCGCCCCCGTGACCATCAACACAATAACGAAGACCGCAACGATGATGTCACCTAGGGACGGCGAGATGTCTGCCGAGGCCTGCAGGCTGTTGCTCCCAACGCGCAGCATCGAGAACAGGAAGGCGGCTGGGACTATCAGGGGCGGTTTCAACCTTGCCAGCAATGCGACGGCGATGCCGATGAAGCCAAAGTTGCTCGAGAAGTTGAGGTCGAGGTCATTGAAGATTCCCGCTACGGCTACTCCGCCGGCAAGCCCGGCGAAGCCACCGGCAACCAGAAAGGTGAACATGGTGACCTGTTTTGTTCGCACGCCGGCCAGCCGTGCCGCATTGGCGTTCGACCCGATTGCCCGTATCGAGAAGCCGAGCGATGTCTTGGCCATTAGCAGCCAGGCCAGGGCCGCCATCGCGACTGCGATGAGCACGCTGATGTCGACGTTCGCGGTGCTCCAGATTTCCGGGAATTCTGCGTTCTCGGCGATCGAAATGGTCTTCTGACTGAAGGGGTCCGGCCAAGTCTCGGAGATGACGTAGTTGGCGATGAACACGGCGACGAAACTCAGCATCAGCGTCGTGACGATCTCACTCGCGCCGAAGTACGCCTTCAAAGCGCCGGGGATGAGCCCCCATATCGCTCCTCCCAGAAACGATCCCAGGATGATGAGCGGGATGAACAGCACCCTCGGTATTCCCGGGGGCAATTCGATGCCGAGGGCTACTGCCGCGATCGCGCCGGCGAACATCTGCCCCTCGCCTCCGATGTTCCACAACCTTGATGTGAAGGGCAGGGCTGCGGCAAGGCCTGTAAGGGCCAGAATGGACGCAATCATGAGGGTTTGTCCAAGGAAGAACGGCTCGAGGAGTGATCCCTCGATGATTGCCTCGGCCGCCTTCAGGGGGTTCGCACCAACGGCGAGGATCAAGGCCGCTACAAGGGCAAGCGTGGTGGCCAGGGCGAGAATCGTTCTTGCGTAAGGAGGCAATTCCGAGCTTTGTGGGACTCTCCACCACGGTTGTGCAGGTTGCTCGATTTCGCCGGCTTGATTCACCTACTCACTCCGGTTGTCAGTAGGGGAGGAGGATAGTCGCGCCATTGACTCGTCGCGCAAGCATGTCCTTCCGCTCGAACAGGGGGACGATGCCCCATCGGCAGCTCCGCGGTCGGGTGCCCGTGATAGAGTCCGCCCTCATTGAAGACATGAGTCGCAAGAGAGTGAAGGTCATTCGAGCCTCTGAGCCTGGACCTGGATTGCCGGTTGTCGAGACCGGTGGGTCGGCGCACGCCATAGTGTGGCCCGGCTCTGGTGCAGAACAACGCTCGATGCACCTCATCACCCTTGACCCCGGTGGACGGACTGTCAACCTAAGCCATGATTCGGAGTGCGTTTATCATGTTTCGACAGGCACCGGCGCCATGCTTGACCTCGACACCGGTGAACGCTGCGACGCGATCACCGGATCCATGTTGTTGATTGAGCCAGGAACGAACTACCAGTTCACCGCAGGTGGGGACGGGGCAGTCCTCTTGGGTGGGCCATGTCCCCCTGACCAGGCGCTCTACGGACATTTGGGAGGCTGAGCAATGGCGATCAAGTTATTCCATCGAGATGAGCCGGATCTCTACATGCCGATGATCTCCAATGATGCCCGCCTGGTGGTCTGGCCCGGGGTGGGTGCGCACATAGCGAACATGAACTACGTTGTCCTTGAGCCCGGGGAGATGAACGTCCCTCATGCTCATCCCGAATCGGAGGACACGATCTTCATCCTCGAGGGCCGCGGCTCAGTCGCGGACCTCGACAACGACAGCGTTCTTGAGTTCGAGGCCGGGGATACCGTCCATGTCCCAGCAGGTGTCAAGCACACCGTTCGTGCCGACCGTGGTAGCCGGATCGTAAGCGTTGGCGGTCCATGCCCCCCCGATCAACATCTGCTCAAACTGTGCGGCGCTCTATGACGCGTCCTGTCGCTATCGGGTTGGCCCAGATGGGCAGCTCACCCGGCGATGCAGGCGAAAATCGATCAAGGACCACCGAAGCAGCGAAACTGCTGTTCGACCAGGGTGCCCAGTTGATTGTTCTCCCCGAATTGGTCGTGCCTTGGTACACGGTGAGGCCCGACGAGGTTGCCCGCACGGCAGAGCCCCTCTGGGGGCCAACTGTCGAGGCGTGGACCGCCATCGCCGCTGACCACTCCGGCCTGATCGTCGGTGGGTTCTGCGAGCGCGACGGCGAGGCGTACTACAACACCGCTGTGGTCGTTGACCGAACAGGGGTTATCGGCCACTACCGCAAGCTGCATCTGTTCGCCGAGGAGAAGGTGTGCTTCACTCCGGGGGATCGAGGCCTCCCAGTAATCGAGACCCCGGTGGGGCGCTTGGGCTTGTGCATTTGCTATGACTTGAGATTCGTTGAAGTCGTCCGAGTGCTGGCACTGTCGGGTGCCGAGCTGATTTGCGTGCCAACTGCCTGGACCGCCGGTTTCGATGCTGCGCAACGGGTTACCCCAGGATTCAGTCCCCAGGTTCAAGGCGCCGTGTCCCAAGCGAACCTGAGCCAGGTGTTCATCGCCTGCGTGAGCCAGGTGGGGACGCACTCGGGGGTTGACTTTCTGGGATCATCTGTGGTGGTCGACAGCTTTGGTCGGGTGGTGGCGGGCCCACTATCGGGCACCGAGGAGGAACAGCCGGTTATTTCCGTAGACCTCGATGACGTACAACGAGCCGAAGTTCGAGGACCGTTGATACGGCCGCGAGACGACCGGCGTGTCGACATTTACGGCCTGGCCTACGATGGCTCAATATTGTGAAGCCCGCAGCATTTCGTTACGAGCGGCCTCATGACGTAGCCGAAGTCCTGCAACTTCTGGCAGAGCATGGTGACGAGGCCAAAATCCTGGCCGGTGGGCAAAGTTTGGTTCCGATGATGAACTTTCGTCTGGCCCGGCCTGAAGTAGTCATCGACATTGGCGCGGTTCCGGGTCTGGACGAGGTCGCAAGGGATGAGAAGCACCTCAGGATTGGAACCCGGGTGCGTCATGTCACGCTTGAGCATCCCCAGCTCGATGGGCCGCTGAGTTCGGTGCTGGCCAGTGCGGCTCGCCATGTCGGCCATATCCCGATCCGGTTGCGTGGCACATTCGGCGGCTCCATCGCCCATGCCGACCCCGCTGCCGAGTGGTGCCTCCTGGCCCGGACGTTGGACGCCGACATTGCTGTCAGGTCCACCCGCGGGGAACGGGTCATTGCCGCCGCCGACCTGTTCGAGACGGCGTTCACCACCTCGATAGCCGATGACGAGTTGCTCACCGAAGTCCGCTTGCCAATGTTGGGCGATGACTGGAGAACAGGGTTCTCGGAGTTCAGCCGCCGATCCGGCGACTTCGCGGTAGTCGCGATAGCAACCGCGGTCAGGCTCGCGGAGGGACGAGTCGTTGAAGCACGAATCGGCGCCGCGGGTGTCGGGGCAACACCAGTCCGTTTGGCCCAAGCCGAAGACGCGCTGGTCGGTCAGTCAACAGGCCCTGATGCCATAGATGCGGCATCGGAGGTAGCCGGTACGGAGGTAGACCCACGGGGAGACATCCACGGGTCAGCCGAATACCGGCGCGACCTGGTGCGGGCGCTGACTCGACGAGCGCTCTCATGACGTCGGGTGGCCCCTGGGTCGGGCGGTCACTGCGTCGTGTTGAGGACCCAGCTTTTGTCCGCGGTGAGGGCCGTTATGTGGGGGACGTGGCGTCCGGGATGGTGACGGCGCGATTTATTCGCAGCTCGTTGCCGACGGGAGTGATCCGATCCATTGATGGGCCTTGCTACACCGCGACCGACCTCGACGCGGCCGGTGTCGGCGAGATCACCGCAGTGCTTCACATCCCGAATTTCGTAAAGGTCCGCCAACCCCTGCTGGCCCGTGACCGTGTCCGATTCGTGGGCGAGCCTGTTGCCGTCGTTGTCGGGCGAACGCCTGAAGAAGCCGAAGACTTGGCCGAGCAGGTTGTCGTCGATCTGGAGCCATGCGACGACTCGCTGGTTCATTCCGCCGAAGCTGTCACCAACACGGTTGTGGAAGGGCAGTTCGTTTCCGAGAGCATCGAAGAAGCCCTTGGTCGCGCCGATCATCTGGTGGAGGTAGTCCTCACGTCTCACCGGCAGGCAGCGCTGCCTCTCGAGACGCGCGGAGCCACTGCTGAGTTCGACTCGCGAACCGGGCGTCTGAAAGTTCATACCTCCACGCAGGCTCCCCATGTTGTGCGAACTGCGATAAGCGACCTGCTCCGAATTCCCGAAGCCGATGTTCATGTGGTGGCCCCCGACGTAGGGGGTGGGTTTGGACAGAAGCTGCCGCTTGCCCGTGAGGACGTTGTGGTCGCATGGCTGGCATTGCAGCGACGGGGGAGTGTGGCATGGATCGAGGACCGGTCGGAAAACCTCGCCTCGTCCTGGCACAGCCGCGATCAGACCTATTGGGTCAAGGGCGGGTTCACTGACGAGGGGGACCTGCTTGCCATCGACGCCGAGGTCACCTGCGATGTCGGTGCGTGGTCGTGCTACCCCATTACGTGGGGAGTGGAGCCGCTTATGGCGCTGGGTGAGCTTCCCGGCCCGTACAAGGTGGCCCAGTACCGAGTTCGTTCCCGAGGCGAGAGCAGCTACCGCTGCCCAGTTGCTCCATACCGCGGGGTTTCCCGTCCGGTGATCACCGCCGCGATTGAACGATTGGTCGATACAGCAGCGCGCCGCCTCCAAATCGATCCCGTTGAGATACGTCGGCGGAACCTGGTAACCGACTTTCCCCACACCTCGGTGACCGGCGTGGTGCATGATGCCGGGACATACGTCGAATCGCTTGACGCGGCCGTCGAATACTTTGGGCTCGATGAGTTCCGGAGCCGGCAGGCTCGTGCCCTGGAGAGTGGCGGGCCGCTGCTTGGCGTCGGGATCGCCACTTTCGCGGAACGAACCGGGTATGGCACTCCGGTATTCGCCACCCGAGCTATGGGCGTGACCCCCGGCTACGAGACGGTCACCATGACCATGGACCCATCGGGGTTCGTCGAAGCGTCCATAGGGGCTTCACCACACGGGCAGGGTCTCGAAACCACCCTGGCCCAAGTGATCGCCGATGAACTGGCCATTGACGTGAACCAGGTCCGGATCGTCCACGGTGACACCGACCGTACGCCGTATGGGTGGGGAACCTTTGCCAGCCGCTCGATGGTGATATCGGGTGGTGCATCTCAGATAGCAGCAGGCCGATTGCGTGATCGTCTGGCCCAGGTGGCCTCAGCAGTGCTTGAGGCCAACACCGACGACATCGTCTTCTCAGATGGGCGGGCGAACGTAGTCGGGACGGACATCGGGATTCCCATCCCGGAACTGGCCCGGATTGCTCATCACCACACCGAACGGCTCGATCCCGGTACTCCGGCCGGGTTGGCGGTGGAAGCCTCGTACGATCCAGCGGGCACATTCTCAAATGCTTGCCATGTAGCAGAGGTGGAAATCGACCCGGAGACCGGTGCGACGACGGTAACGCGGTTCGTGGTGGTTGAAGACGCCGGCAGGTTGATCAACCCCATGATCGTGGACGGGCAAATTCGAGGTGGGGTTACGCAGGGAATCGCAAACGCGCTGTTCGAGGAGGTTGTCTATGACGATGACGGGATCATCTTGACGTCGTCGCTCATGGACTACCTGCCGCCAACAGCGGCTGAGATTCCCGACATAGAGATACGGCACCTCGAGACGATCACGGATGCGACGATAACGGGGGCCAAAGGCCTTGGGGAGGGTGGAACCATCGGCGCTCCGGCTGCGGTCCTCAATGCGATTTCCGATGCACTGGCCCCCTTGGAGCTGGCCGTTGATGAGATGCCGGCCACGCCCGAGAGGGTTCGTACGCTAATCCGCTCTCGGGAGGACTCTCGTTGATTCCGGACAAAGGGCCAGTGACGCTGACCGTGAAC
This sequence comes from Acidimicrobiales bacterium, assembly GCA_965200775.1. Taxonomy (GTDB): domain Bacteria; phylum Actinomycetota; class Acidimicrobiia; order Acidimicrobiales; family Bin134; genus Poriferisocius. Next base: position 623,516 of record OZ241383.1, read on the forward strand.
GGGGTTCAGCACCATATCCAGGTGGAACCGAGACGGACTCTGGCAGACACGCTTCGCGACGACTGCGGACTGACCGGAACTCACCTCGGGTGCGAGCACGGGGTCTGCGGCGCCTGCACTGTGCTGGTGGATGGTGACCCTGTTCGTGCTTGCCTCATGTTCGCCGTGCAGGCCGCCGACAGTGAGATCACCACCATCGAGGGTCTGGCCGACAGTCCCTCGGAGCTTCATCCGCTCCAAGAGGCCTTCTCGGTTCACCACGCCCTTCAGTGCGGGTTCTGCACTCCCGGGTTCCTGATGCTGGCCGTCGGCATACTCGACCGGGAACCCGACATAGACGACGACGAGTTGCGCGAAGCCCTGTCCTCCAACCTGTGTCGCTGTACCGGGTACCAGACCATCGTCGAAGCGGTTCGAAGCGTCCGCGACCAACCGTGATTGGAGAATCGGTTCGCCGTCTTGAGGACGGCCCGCTGTTGCTGGGGAGTGGTCGGTTTGTTGCCGACATCTCGTTTCCCAACGAAGCCCACTTGCGAGTGGTTCGCTCCGAGGTGGCGAATGGCCTGATCATCGACATCGATGTCTCGCAAGCCCGCCTGGCCCCTGGTGTCGTCGGCGTTTGGACCAGTGAGGATCTGGCTGCGCTGCCGCCAATCGACTTCCGCCAGATCGGATACAGCGAGCTTGTGCCTCACCGGCAACCCGTCTTGGCCCGAGATGCGGTTAGGTACGTGGGTGAGCCGGTGGCCGTCGTGGTCGCAGAGGATGCCTATCTGGCTGAGGACATCACCGAGCTTGTCATCGTGGAAATAGAGCCGGTTGATGCTGAACCAGTTGAGATCATGGTGCTTGAGAGTGAGTACGGGGAGGTTGACCAGGCGTTTTCCGAAGCCTGCCACATACTGGAACTAGAGCTTGCCATCGGTCGCCACTCTGGTGTCCCAATGGAGACGCGGGGCCTGATTGCCCGGCCGGACCCGACTTCACGTTGCCTCGAACTCCATGGGGCATCAAAGGTGCCCCACTACACGTGCGCAGCGATCAGCGCCATGCTTGGCCTGAGTCCTCAATCGGTAGTAGGCCGCGAGTGTCAGGTGGGAGGGGGGTTCGGAATTCGGGGTGAGTTGTACCCGGAAGACGTGCTGGTTGCGTGGGCTGCTCTTCGTCTGAATCGGCCCGTGAAGTGGGTCGAAGACCGCCGCGAACACCTTGTCGCGGCCAATCACAGCCGTGATCAACGCCATCGAGTCCGGGCGGCCGTGGACAGTGATGGGCATATCACCGCGGTTGACGATGAGTTCTGGTGCGACCAGGGGGCGTATGTCCGTACTCATGGCGCCACAGTGCCTTCGCTGACCGCCGCAATGTTGCCCGGCCCCTATGTCTTGCCTGCATACCGGTCTCGGGGTCGCATATGCCTTAGCAACAAGACGCCGTCGGGCACATACAGAGCTCCCGGACGATTCGAGGCGACCTTCGTTTGTGAGCGAGTGGTCGAGGCAGCGGCTCGTTTGGTTGGACTCGACCCGGTAAGTATCCGGCGCCGCAACCTGATCCCTGCCGATGCGATGCCGTTTGACCGGAAGCTGTCCGCTCTGGGTACGTCGGTAGTCCTGGATTCGGGTGACTACCCTCGGACACTCGAACGACTCGTTGACCACATTGAGTTCGAACGACTCGACCGTGAGCTGGCGCAGAGGAGGGCAGCCGGGGAACTGGTTGGGCTGGGCATAGCCATGTTCGTCGAGAAGTCGGGACTCGGGCCCTTCGATGACGTTCAGATCTCTGTCCATGGCGATGGTTCCGTGGAAGTTGTGACCGGCGCCGCTTCGGTCGGGCAAGGGGTCGAAACCGTGGTTGCCCAAATCTGTGCCGATGATCTCGGCATGGATTACCGGAACGTAAAGGTGGTCCATGGCCAGACTGACCGCATCTCGCGCGGAATGGGCGCGTTCGCGAGCCGGGTAACGGTGATGACAGGGTCTGCTTCCCGTTTGGCGACCGATGCCGTCAAAGAAGTCGGCCGCGAGCTTGCGGCCGACTTACTCGAGGCGAGCGTGGAGGACCTGGAGTACAGGTCGGGGGCGATCGGTGTACGCGGGCAACCTGGTAGGGCCCTCACCCTGGCCGAGATCGCTTTGGCTCATGGCGAACCGTTGCGGGCTGAAGCGACATTCGCCACCGACCACATGACATATCCGTATGGAGCCCATGCCGCGGTCGTCGAAATCGATCGCCACACGGGGGCGATCAATATCGAACGGTACGTTGTGGCCTACGACGTCGGTCGTGCCATCAACCCGATGTTGATTGAAGGTCAGATTCAAGGCGGTGTAGCGCAGGGCATTGGCGGCGCCTTCCTTGAGGAGTTCCTCTACGACAACATGGGCCAGCCGCTGGCGACCTCGTTTATGGACTACTTGATGCCTACGGCATCGGAGAGCCCCACGGTGGAGATACTGATTTCCGAGGATGCTCCCAGCACCACGAATCCGCTTGGGGTCAAGGGGGCAGGAGAGGGTGGTACCAATGCGTGTGGTGCCGTGTTGGCAGCCGCCGTTGAACAGGCGGTCGGTCTGCCAGGGGCCGTCACCGACCTGCCGATCACGCCTGAGATGACCAGGGCGTTGATAAGACATGCGGGAGATGCCAGGCGGTGAATCTTCAGGGCCTTCAGGGCCAGAGCTGGTCGCGGAGTTTGGTGCGGAGCACCTTGCCGGTGGGGTCGCGGTCGACGGTGGGGCGGATGATGTAGCGGCGGGGGCGCTTGTAGCCGGCGAGGTGCTCGGCGCAGGCTACGTCGATGGCTGCGGTCACCTCGTCGGCGTCGAAACCGTCGGTCACGGCGAGGAAAACCACCACCCGCTCGCCCCGGTCGGGGTCGGGTCCGCCCACGGCGCAAGCGTCGGCCACCCCCTCCACCGCGAAGATCACATCCTCGATCTCGGCGGGGTAGATGTTCACCCCGGCGGCCACGATCACCTCGGAGCTACGGCCCGAAAGGTACAGATAGCCGTCCTCGTCGAGGTAGCCGATGTCGCCCACCGAGAAGTACCCGTCGTCGTTGTAGGCGTCGTCGGTCTTGTCGTCGGCGTTGATGTAGCGGAAGTAGCGGCCCTCCGGACGCCGGAAGTACACAGTGCCGGCTTCGCCTGGTTCCAACAGCTCGCCATTGTCGTCCACGATCTGGATGGACAGCCCCCCGATGGGAGTACCCACCGTGCCGGGTCGGGCCAGCCACTCGGGTGAGCTGCACATTGTCATCCCGCCCTCGGTGAAGCCGTAGTACTCGGTGAAGATCGGCCCCCACCATTCGATCATGCCCCGCTTCAGCGGCACCGGGCAGGGCTCACCGCCGTGCAGCACGGTGGCCAGGCCCGAGTAGTCGAGCTCGGCCCGGCGCTCGGCGGGCAGCCCCAGGAGCTGGCGGAACATGGTGGGCACCATGATGGTGGCCGTCACCCCGTCGTTGATCACGTCCACGGCCCGGTCGGCGTCCCACCTGTCCATGATCCGCATGGGGGTGCCGTTGGCCAGCGCTCCAAGAGCGAACGCCAGCGGAGCGCCGTGGAAGAGCTGCGCCACCATGAGGTGCTTGCCGTCCCGGGGGAGACCCAGCCCCTGGGCTCCCAGCGAGGACAGCGACCACCACTGCTCGAACGTCGATTCCGAGTCCAGCGTTCGCTCCACCCCCTTGGGACGGCCGGTGGTACCCGACGTGTAAGGGATGCGAAAGCCGGTTCCGCCAGCCGGGAACGGAGTTGGGTCTTGCCCGTTTACCCAGGCGTCGAAGCCGTCGCCAATCCAGATCACCGGTCGTTCGCCGGCGGCGTCTGCCGCTGCGAGGGTGTCGGTAGCCACAAGCGCCGATCCGGCGTCGTCCAGCACGTAGCCGATTTCCGAAGCGGTCCAGTTGGTCTTGATCGGGGTCATCTTCAATCCGGCCCGAAAGCAGGCCAGCATGATCTCCACGAACTCGGTGCGGTTGGAGCACACCAGACCGACATGGTCGCCTGGTGACGCACCGGCGTCGAGCAAGCCCCGCCCGATGGCGTGGGTGCGGCGGTCGAGTTCGGCCCAGCTCAGCTGGTGGGTGTCGTCCTCCAGGGCTAGGTCGTGGGGGTCTCGACCGGTCAACTCCGCCAGTACCGATGGTTCGCTCACTGGTTTGCCTCCGGTTGTTTCGCACCTACCCCGATCTGGCGGGCGATGATGTTTCGCTGAACCTCGCTGGAGCCCGCCCCGATGGTGCCGAGGCGGGCGTTGCGCCAGTGGAGTTGCATGTTGGAGTCGAGCGTGTAGCCATAGCCGCCCATCACCTGCATGCCGGTGTAGCTGGCCCGCATCATGGCCTCGCTGATCCACAGCTTTGCCATCGACACCTCAAGAGCGCACCGTTCGCCGACGGCAATGCGCCGGGCCAGGTCCCAGGTGAGGGTGCGGGCGATGTTCACATCCACCGCTACGTCGGCCAGCATGTGCTGAATGGCCTGGAAACGCCCGATGACCTGGCCGAACTGCTCCCGGGTGTTGGAATAGTCGATCGCTTCTTCCAGGATGGCCTCCATCGGCCCCAGGTTGATGGGCAGCGAGGAGAACCTCTCCCGTTCCAGGTTGGTCTGGAGGTTGCGGTGCCCCTGGCCCTCTGAGCCCAAGATGTTGGATGCCGGCACCCGTACATCGGTGTAGGTGACCATGTTGGTGCCGCTGGCCCGCTCCCCGACGGTCTCGATGGGGGTGATCTCGATGCCGGGGCTGGCCAGGTCAACCACGAAGAAAGTGATGCCCTCCTGCTTCACCGGTTCGTCGGAGGTGCGCGTGGCCAGCATCACGTAGTCGGCGTGGCGGGCGAAGGAACTCCACATCTTGGTGCCGTTGATCACGTACTCGTCGCCTTCGCGCACCGCCCGGCACTTCAGGCTGAAAGCGTCCGACCCGGCGTCGGGCTCGCTGAGCGAGAAGCAGAACTTGTACTTGCCGGTGGCGATGTCGGGCAGGAACTGCTCCCGCTGGGCTTCGGATCCGTATGCCTGGAGACCCCCGGAAGCGTGGATGGCCGACCGGTACACCATGATGGCGAACGACATCATGGCCCGGCTCAACTCGTGCAACACGATGGCCACCTCGACGATGCCACCCCCCTGCCCGCCGTAGCGCTCGGGGATTCCCACCCCCATGAACCCGGCGTCGGCGAACCGCTGGTAGGTCTCCAGAGGGGGCTCACCCTTGAGATCCCACTCCCTGGCGAACGCATCGGGCATCTCCCGGGCGACGAAAGTCCGCACCGAGTCCCTCAGCAGTTCCTGTTCGGGGGTGAACTCCATGGCCGCTCCCAGCGTCAGCTCCGGTGGCCGCCGATCAGCCAGTCAACGGCGGTGACCCCCGAAGTATGCACGATCAGGGGATTGATCTCGGCTTCCAGAAGGTCGCGAGCGCAGATGCGGCCCAGCCGTACCAATACCCGGGCCGCCGCGTCGCGGTCGCATCGGGGCCGGCCTCGGTAGCCGTCGAGCAGCGTCCTGGCCCTTGTGGCATCGAGCAGGACGTGAGCCTGGGCGAAGCTCAGCGGAGCGGGGGCGACGGCCACGTCGTGAACCAGTTCGGCCAGCACCCCACCCGGTCCGGCCACCACGCAGGGGCCAACCTCGGGGTCCACCCTGATGCCCACGATCAGCTCAACCCCCGGCTCGGCCATAGGCTGCGCCACCACAATCCCGCCGTGCAACCCCAACTCCCGGGCCTTGGTTTGCAGTTCCCCGGCGACGGCGCCCACATCGGCAGGGTCGACGTTCAGCCTCACCAGGCCGAGGTCGGTCTTGTGATCGAGGCCCTCTGCTGTCAGCTTCACAGCGGCGGGGTGCTCGCCGACGTAGTCGGCCGGGGCCATGGTGGGGGCGGCAATCTCGGCCAGCAGATCGTCGAACGTTTCCTCGTGATCGGGGCCGGGAAGCGGCAATGGCGTTTCCGGTTGTGGCTCTGTGTCCCACGCGGCCAGGCAGCGAAACAGCAGATCGGCCGAGCCGAACACCGCGATGTTGGCCTCGGCCAGACGGGGATAGTCAACCGGTCGCCAACCGGGGGCGCTGAACACCGCAACCGGGGTGCCCCGCTTGGCCTCGGCGACCAGGGCATCGACCTGGCGGTCGATGGCGAAGTCGGGCCCGAACAGCATCCCGAACACCACCGAATCCACGCCGGAGTCGCCGGCCATGGCGCTCAGCGCGGCGGGGAGCAGTTCGTGGTCGGTGGCCGACTGGCCGGTGAGGTCGAGTGGGTTGCGGGGCTCGCCCAGCGTCATGCGCCCTGCCAGTACCGACTGGGCGCCGTGGCCCAGTGGGGGCAGCTCGAAGCCGTTGTCACGGGCGGCATCGGCCAGGATTCCGGCCACTGCTCCCGAGGACGACATCACCCCGATCCGCCGTCCCCACCGGCCTCGGGCCAGCGGCAGGGCGGCCAGTTCCGCCAGGTCATGGGCCAGCAGGATGCCGTGTCGTCGGCAGCGGGCCGCGAAGGCGTCGTAGTCGCCGACCATCGCTCCGATGTGGCTGCGGGCAGCGTCGGCACCCTCGGGGGAGCGGCCACCCTTCAACACCAATACGGGCTTTCCGGCCCCGGTGGCCGTGTCGGCTGCGTCGAAAAACCCCTCGGCGTCGCGCAACCCCTCGGCGTACACCAATATCTGCTCGGTCCGGTCGTCGCCGGCCAGGTAGCGAACGTAATCGCCGGTGGTGAGGTCCATGCCGTTGCCCACTGCGAACCCCACGGTGAGGCCAAGCCCGTTGCCCAGAAGGTGCTGGACCAGCGACGACACCAGGGCACCGCTCTGCGACACAACCCCCAGGGTCCCGGCAGGAAGCTCATCGGACATGGCGTAGGGCGGGAACCCTGCCGGGATCCGGTCCACGCAGTTGATGATGCCGTCGGTGTTGGGTCCGCACACCGTCATTTGGGTGTCGTTCAGGAACGCCTGCAACTCCAGGTCCAGCGGTGATCCGGCCCGGTCGCCTTCCCCGAACCCACCGCTGAACAAGATGGCCGCGTGGCAGCCGATGGCCTCGGCCTGGCGAAGGACGGTTATGGCCGCGGCCGCGGGCACGACCACCATCACCAGGTCGGGGACTTCCGGAACGGACTCCAGGTCGGGATAGCAGGGACGACCCTCCAGCCGGTCGTAGCGGGGATTCACCAGATGGAGCGAAGCCGGCACCTCGTGCTTGAGAAGGTTCCCCAGCGCCCACGAGCCCAGCTTGTTGCCGCTTGGCGGGGTGGCTCCGACCAGGGCGATCGACCGGGGCCGCACCAGGGGGGTGAGGTCTTTGGGCGGTCTGGTCATGGTCCGCTCAAGGGGTGATGTTGAGGCCGGCCTGTCCGGTGCGTACCACCATGAACTCCATCCCTTCCGGTCCGGCGGTGAAGCCGTATTCGAGGTTGGCGGCCAAGAGCAGGGTGTCAGGCGGTTCCACCACCACGCCGCTGTCCAGGGTGGCGCTGCCGGCCAGCACCACCATCAGCTCATCCCGGTCGTGGCTGTGGGGCGGGATCACGTAGCCGGGGTCCAGCCGGATGGCGTGGGCGAAGAACGACCCCCTGTGCAGCCACGCTTTCTCCAGGCCGGTGTCGTCGGGGTCGGGGTTCTCGACGGGCTGGAACCATTCCACGTCTCGATATCGGGTTAGACCCATGGTGCATTCGTAGCACGGCTCACCCGGTCACGTCCCGAGGGTGCCTGCCTAGCATGGGCTGTTGATGCATGTAGTCGTGGCTGGGGCGGGAGGCATAGGGGGTGCCATCGCGGGCGAGGTAGCCCTCGGTGGAGGTGAGGTCAGCGTGATCGATCCCTGGCCCAACCATGTGGAGGCCATCAGAGACGGCGGACTGCGCCTGCTGGGACCGGGGTCGGCCGAGCCTCGGGTGGCCCGAGTCCCTGCCTTCCACATCGGGGAATGGTGGCGCATCCCAACAATCGATGTGCTGGTCATCGCGGCCAAGTCGTTCGACAACCGGTGGCTGGCCCCGCTGCTGGCCCCCCGGTTGAGCGACGACGCCACCGTGGTCTCGGCCCAGAACGGGGTCAACGAACCCGAGCTGTCGGAGCTGTTGGGTGCGGAGCGGATGGTCGGCGCAGTGGTGTTGTTCCCTGCCGAGGTGGTCGAACCGGGCCGGGTGCGTGTGGACGGGGAGCCCACGCTTTTGCTCGGCGAACTCGACGGCACCCGAACCGAACGGGTGGAGCGGGTGCGGTCGGCTCTGGGTAGCGGCGTCAGCACACCAGTGAGCGGCAACATCTGGGGGGCCATCTGGTCGAAGCTGGTGATGAACTGTATGAGCAACCCGGTGAACGCCGTGCTCGGCGGCAGAGCCAGGGACTGCCGGGAGCAACCGGGGCCCCGGAGGATCAGCCTGGTCTGTGGATCGGAGGCCGTGGCGGTGGGCCGGGCCCTGGGCCACGACGTCGAGCCGGTGAGCGGTATGGCCGCCGAGCAGATCCTGATCGCTGGTGGGGGAGGGCCGGGGTTCGAGGAGCTGGCCGCGGCGTGGGAGGCCACCGCGGCGGAGCTGGGCGAAGTCAAAGGCTCGATGCCCACCGACATCGAGCGGGGTCACAAGACGGAGATCGACTCGTTCAGCTGTTACGTCGCATCGCAGGGCCGGCTTCTTGGCATTCCCACCCCGGTAAACGACGCGGTGTACGAACTGGTGGTGGAAATCGAATCAGGTGCCAGAACGCCGGGACCCCACAACCTGGAAGAGCTGCTCGGCACGCTGGGTTGAGGTCAGCGGCCCTGCCGGAAGGGTGTCCTGGAAGAGCTGCTCAGCGCCCCGGGTTGAGGTCAGCGGCCCTGCCAGCGGGGTGGTCGTTTCTCGGTGAAAGCGCGGGGGCCTTCCTGGGCGTCGTCGCTGGCGTAAACCGGTTCGTAGATTCGATTGGCCACCGCGGCCGCTTCTTCGGGTGACAGCCCGGCGGTGGCCCGAACCATGGCCTTTCCGGCTCTGACGGTGAGCGGCGCGTTGGCGGCGATGGTTGCGGCCAGGCCGGCGGCGGTCGATCTCAGTTCGTCGGAGGGCACGACCCGGTTTACCAAGCCCAGCTCGTAAGCCCGCGCCGCGGATACCGGCTCCGCGGTACACAGCAGCTCTATGGCCACTCGGGGTGGTATCAGCCAGCCGAGCTGGGCGGCCCACGGCGAGCCCCGGCCCACCTTGGCTTCGAGGATGCCGAACCGGGCATGGTCAGCGGCCACGCAAAGGTCGCACTGCATGACCAGGTTGAACCCGAAGGCGTAGGCCACGCCGTTCACCGCGGCGATGACCGGTTTGGAGACCTCGCCCCGGGCCAGGCGGCTGTCCCGAAACTGGGCGGGCAACCCTCGCTCGGCCCGGGCGGACATCTCCTTGAGATCGGCCCCGGCGGAGAAGGCGTGCCGGCCCGCTCCGGTCAGCACCGCCACCTTGATGTCATCCTCGGCCTCGATCCGGTCCCAGGCCCCGGCCAAGCCCTCCGAAACCGCCTGGTTGATGGCGTTTCTGGCCTCCGGGCGGTTGATGGTGACCCACGCCACCCCATCGACAATCTCGAAGAGGACGGGACTGTCGGCGTCAGCCATCGCGCACCGCCAGGGCCAGGTAGCGGTGTTCGGCGTCTTCCAAGGATTCCAGCACCCAACCAGCCTCGGCCAGCAGCGACTCGATGCGACCGGGGTCGATGTTCATGTCGTGGGCGTCTGCGCCTCGCTCCCGGTGCCGGGCCGCCAGCGTGAGGCGTCCAATGGGGTGGAACACGCCGAGGCGGGCACCGGGCACCGCCACCCGGGCGAACTCCCGCAGCGTTCCGGCGGGGTCGGGCAGGTGGGGGAGCAGCCCCGCTGCCAGGATCCCGGTGGCGCATCGGTGGCGAACCGGCAGGTGCCTCACGTCCCCCAGCGTGCATACCGACACTGATTGCCGTCCAAGGCGGGACGCTTCGCAGAGCATGGCCGGGGTGGCGTCAAGGCCGAGAACAGCGCCCGCAGGGCCCACAGCGGCCCGCAACGCAACCAGCGCCCTACCGGTTCCACACCCGGCGTCGATGGCAACATCGCCGGGGGAGAGCCGGAGCTGTTCCACAGCCCAGTCGAACGCCGAGCCGTCGTCGGAGAAACGGTCTTCCCACCCTGAAGCCCGGGGGGTGAAGAACTCCCGGGTTTGCACCAGGTCCCGGGCCAGGCTCATCGCAGGCCCACCGAGTTGACCAGGGCGCGTAGCTCGCCCGAGGAGGCAGGGCCGGCCAGCGAGGCCCGCACCGCTCCAGTCCGGTCGGCCAACACGGCGAGCGGCACTGCGTCGATGGCGTAGCGACGGTGAAGCTCGCCGTGGCGGCGATACTCCACCTCCTGGACAGCCAGCGATCCGTTGGCCAAACCGTCGGCCGCTTTCACCACCGCGGCGCAGGTGGAGCAGCTCTTGGACGTGAACAGGGCCAAGAGCCAGTCGGTGTTGGGCTGGGCGAAATCCCAGCGTTCCAGTTGGGCCGGAACCGAATAGGTGGGAGCGGTGGGAGCGGGGGTGCGCAGGCGCCGGACCAGCCAGGCCACCGCCAGCACCCCGGCGATCACCCCCAGGGTGATCAGGGTGCGGGCCACGTCTCCGAGGTGTCCGAGTCCTCCGAGTCGGCAGCGGCGGTGGCGACGGCAATCGAGGCCGCCGTTTCCGGTTCGGATTTGCGGATCCCCAGGACAGCGGCGGCTTGGTCACGGGGGTCGCCGATGGGGCCCTGGGCCCCGAGATCTACCAGGCGGGAAACCTCATCTCCCGAGATGGTCTCGTGCTCCAGCAGCGCTCGTGCCACCAGGTCGAGGCCGTTGCGGTGTTCGGTGAGCACCGCCCTGCAGCGGTTCTCCTGGTTCCGCAGGATCTCGGAGATCTCCTCGTCGATCACCCGTGCCGTCTCGTCGCTGTACTCCCGGCTGTTCATCAGGTCGTCGCCGAGGAACACCTGACCGTTGCTGCGCCACGCCATCGGACCGATCCGGTCGCTCATGCCCCACTCTCGCACCATGCGGCGGGCGAACTCGGTGGCCCCGGCCAAATCGTCGGCGGCGCCGCTCGACGACACCCCGAACACCAGTTCCTCGGCGATGCGCCCGCCCATGCGCATAACCAGCATGTCCTCGAGGTAGTCGCGCCGCAGCGTGTGGCGGTCTTCCTCGGGGAGGGTCATCGTCACCCCCAGGGCCATGCCCCGGGGAATGATCGTCACCTTGTGGAGAGGGTCGGCGTGGGGGAGAGCGGTAGCGCAGACCGCATGGCCGGCTTCGTGGTACGCCGTGACCTGGCGTTCTTCCTCCGACAGCACCATGGACTCACGGCGCTGGCCCATCAGCACCCGATCACGAGCGTGCTCGAAGTGGGACATTCGGATCTGGTCGGAGTCGCCCCGCACCGCGAACAGGGCCGCTTCGTTCACCAGGTTGGCAAGGTCGGCGCCGCTCATGCCTGGCGTGCCTCTGGCCACCATGGGCAGGTCCACGTCGGCGGCGATCTTCTTGGCTCGAACATGCACGTTGAGGATTTGCAGGCGGTCGTCGGCCTCGGGAAGGGGGACCACCACCTGGCGGTCGAACCGGCCGGGGCGCAGCAGAGCCGGGTCGAGGATGTCGGGCCGGTTGGTGGCCGCCATCATCACGATGCCCTCGGTGGCCTCGAACCCGTCCATCTCGGCCAGCATCTGGTTCAGGGTCTGCTCCCGCTCGTCGTGGCCCCCGCCCAGGCCCGCGCCCCGCTTGCGACCGATGGAGTCGATCTCGTCGATGAAGATGATGGCTCGACCCATCTTGCGAGCCGACTGGAACAGGTCTCGCACCCGGCTGGCCCCCACCCCGACGAACATCTCCATGAAGTCCGAACCGGTCACCGACAGGAACGGCACTCCGGCCTCTCCCGCCACCGCCCGGGCGATCAGCGTCTTGCCGGTACCAGGCGGTCCCACCAGTAACACACCCTTGGGGATGCGGGCCCCGATCTGGGCGAACTTGTCGGGATGCTTGAGGAAATCGACCACTTCGACGATCTCCTTTTTCACCCCCTCGTATCCGGCTACATCCTCGAAGGTGGTTCCGGGGCGCTCGGTGGTGTACGTCTTGGCCTTGGACCGGCCTATGGACATGATGCCGCTCATCTGGCCTTGGGCTCGACGCTGGAACCACCAGAAGATCAGGAAGATGAACGCCACCGGGATCAGCAGGGGCAGGATGGTCTGCCAGATGCTGTTGCCGGGGGTCTCGTAATCGAATTCCTCCCCGATGTTGGCTTTCAGAAGATCTTGGTCGTCGTCGCTCAGTGGTATCGGGCCGGTGGAGTGGAACTTCGACCCATCGACCAGAACGCCCTTGATGCTGCCGTTGTTGTTGTTGTAGAGGGCCTCCTTGACCTCCCCGGCCTGGGCGCTGGTAATGAACGCGTAGTACGAGACCTCCTCGCCGTTGTCGTCACCGCTGAACACGTTGGACATGAGGAGGGCGACCAGAACCCCGAATACGATGAACCAGATCCAGCGGGGGACCCGGCTCGAGCTCGAGGGCGGCGGGTTCGCCCCGCGTTGAGGCTCACGCCCCTCGGGGGGAGGGGGTGGCGGGGGAGGGGGCGAGGCCATCGGCCAATTCTACGGGTGGTGAGGGACAATTACACCACTCTGTGCCCTACGCTGCGTTCCGATGCCGGAAGCCGACAGGGACAGGCCGGGGGATATCCGCTGGGGTCTGCCCGATGTCTTCATCGGGTTGGTGGCGTCGTGGGTGGCGGCTGTTGTGGTGTTGGCGGTGGTGTTGGCCGTGGCCGGACTGGATACTTCGGGAGAGACCGGAACCGGATCGTACGTGGGCCGCTACGGGATGGGCGACGCTTTGGACCAGGAACGCAGCGATCCGGCCCTGCCGCTGTGGACTCTGCCGGTGGGCCAGATCGGTCTGTGGGCCGGCCTGGCCATCACCGTGTTCGTGGCCGCCACCAGAAGGGGCACCGGTTTGCGTAGGGATTTCGGCTGGTCGATGCGGATATCCGACATCCCGGTGGGGTTGGTGGCCGGGCTGCTCTCCCAGGTGTTGGTGGTGTGGCTGATCTACGCACCGTTCCAACAATTCTTCGAATTCGATGTGAGCGAGCCGGCCCGGTCCATCACCGATCGGGCCGCAACCGGCGGCGACATAGCCATGGTCATGCTGGGGGTGGTGGTGGGTGCTCCGATTTTCGAGGAGCTGTTCTTTCGGGGGCTCGCCCTGAGAGCGTTCGAGCGGAAGTGGGGAGCTGTGGTGGGCGTGCTGGCCTCGTCGGCGCTGTTCGGGGCCATCCATTTTCAGCTCCTCCTATTTCCCGCCCTAATGGCTTTCGGGATCATCGCAGCGCTGCTGGTTAAGCGCTACGGCCGGCTGGGTCCGGCAATCTGGGCCCACGTCGGCTTCAACCTGATCGCTGTGGTCAACCTGCTTTGGCTGGCGTGACGCGGCTTGGTGGCCATGGTCGATTTGGTTTTGTCGGCGTGACGCCGGGAGACGCAGTGTGCGGATCGCACCCGACGGGCATATTTTGAAGGGGTGAGCGAACCGGGTGTTCTGCACGGCGTGGTGCAGCCCTACGCATGGGGTTCGGTGGATGCGTTGCCCCGGATCATGGGAACGCACCCCACCGGCGAACCCCAGGCCGAGCTGTGGCTGGGCGCCCACCCCAGGGGGCTATCCCTGCTGCGGCGTGAGGGGACAAACCGCCCTCTCAACGAGGTAATCGCCGCTGACACGGAAGCCGAACTGGGTGAGGAGACGGCCCGTCGTTTCGGCAACGAGCTGCCCTTCCTGCTCAAGATCCTGGCGATAGACAAGCCGCTGTCGCTCCAGACCCACCCCAACCGACATCAGGCTGAGGAGGGGTTCGCCGCCGAAAACGAGTGGGGTATCCCGATCGACGCCTACAACCGGTTGTATCGCGACCGCAACCACAAGCCGGAGCTGATCTGCGCGCTGGAACCGTTCACCGCGCTGTGCGGGTTCAGGTCGTCCCACTCGACAGTGGCGCTAATCGAGTCGCTGGAGATTCCCGGGTTGGGTCCGTTTGTCGAACTCTTGAGTGCCGACGAGACCGACCGCGCCCTGCGGTGGCTGCTGGAGCAGCCCCCCGAAGCCGGAGCCGTCCTCGCCCGCCAGGTGGCCCACGCCTGCACCCGGCCCGGCCCGTTTGCCCTGGAACGGCAATGGGCGGTGCGTATTGGGGAGCATCACCCCGGCGACATCGGGGTGGCAATCGCCCTCATGTTGAACCTGGTGCGTCTCGAACCGGGACAATCCCTCTACCTGGGTGCGGGGAACCTGCATGTGTACCTGCACGGCGTGGCGGTGGAGATCATGGCCAACAGCGACAACGTGCTGAGGGGCGGGCTCACCCCCAAGCACGTGGACATCCCGGCGCTGCTGGATGTGGTGGACTACCGCCCCCTGGAGGTGCCGATCACGACACCGGACGGGCCATTGTTTGATTTCCTTCCCCCGGTTCCCGACTTCCGGCTCACCCGGATGGAGGTGGATGGGAGGGCCGGTTGCCGTGGCCTTGGGCCGGAGATAGTTCTGTGCGCCTCGGGGCGGGTGAGCGTCGCGGGCCACGACATCGGCAGCGGGGGAGCGGTGTGGATACCCGCCGGGACCGGGGACTACGAGGTGGCCGGAACCGGGCTGGTGTTCCGAGCCCAGGTCGGAAGCCTCAACAAGGACGGGGCTATCGGGTAGGGCAGAGGCTCGTTGATGGGTAAGACTAGGGCCATGGCGCTGGACCCCCGACTGCTCGAAATCCTGGCCTGTCCCGACGACAAGGGGCCGCTGCTGTATTTCTCGGACGAGGATGCCCTTTACAACCCCCGCCTGAAGCGCCGCTATCGGGTGGACGACGACATCCCCAACATGCTGATCGACGAGGCGGAGGCGGTGGATGATGCCGAACATGAGCGGCTGATGGGCGAGGCCGAGTCGGAGTCCATCCCCTTTACGTTCTCGTCGTGACCGCGCCGGTGCTGCGTTTCGGTTTGCGCCATGTTCTCGTCGTGACCACGCCGGGGCCAACCGGATGGGGCCGATGAAGGGCACCCGGGTGGACACGCTGGGTATGTGGCCGGCTGTCAACCGGTTGTCCGAGCAGATGCTGGATGCGCTCGACCGCTCCCAGAACCTCGACCGGCTCCCCCAACGCTCCGAGATTGCCAATGTCCTGGTGCTGGGCATGGGACCCGGCGGGTTCGCCGGTGACCTTCTTGCAGTTACGGCAGGACCATTCATGCCCTTGCCCATAGTGGTGGTGAAGAGCTACCAACCGCCGTCCTACGTGGACGATCAGACCTTGGTGTTCGCACTGTCGGCCACCGGAGACACCCCTGAGATCATCCAGGCCGCGTCGCAGGCCGCCGACGCTGGGGGGCGGGTGGTGGCAGTTACCGGTGGAGGGCGGCTGGCGCAGATGGCCGCCGACTGGGGGGCTCCCCTGGTGTCGGTGGATCCGACGCTCAACCTGCCTCGAGCCGGGCTGAGCGTGCTCACCGTGGCCCCGATGATCGTCCTCGAGCAGATGGGCCTTTTCCCCGGGGCTTCGCAGTGGGTACGCCACGCCGTGGACCAGATTCGACGCCGGCGAGAGCAGGTTCGCGACCCGGCCGCAGCGCTGGCCCGCCGGCTCAGCACTACGGTGCCGCTGATCTACGGCGGAGGCGGGCTTGGCTCGGTGGCCGCCCAGCACTGGAAGAACATGATCAACACCAACGCCAAGGCCCCGGCGTTCAGCGCCGCGGTGCCCGATGTGTTGCACAACGAGATTGCCGGTTGGGGCCAGCACGGCGACCTCACCCGGCAGGTGTTCAGCATGGTGGTGCTGCGCCACGAGCACGAGCATCCCGAGGTGATGCGGGGCTTCGACATCCTCGTCGAGCTGGTGGACGAGGTGGTGGGCGCGGTGCATACGGTGGAAGCGGCGGGCGAGGGTCCGGTGGCCCAGATTTTCGATCTCATGTACCAGGGGTCGATCGTTTCGCTGGAGATGGCTGCCTCCATCGGCCTCGACCCCGGCCCGGTGCCGTCCATAGTGTCCGCTCGCCAGTCTCTGCTCGGACGTACACGGTGATTTGTCCGATCGCACATCGGGAAACAGCGGCGGCCTGCCGGGTTCCGGCTGGGCCTGCCCGGTGATTTCCCTCGTCAAACAGGAGGTGGGCAACGATGCCCGTTGAGCAAGACTTCAAGGTGGCCGATCTGGCCCTGGCCGAGGCCGGACGCAAGGAGATCCGTCTCGCCGAGCACGAGATGCCCGGCCTCATGGCCCTGAGGGCCCGGCACTTCGACGATCAGCCCCTGGCCGGGGCCCGCATCACCGGTTCGCTGCACATGACGGTGCAAACAGCGGTGCTCATCGAAACCCTCACCGTGCTCGGCGCCGAGGTGCGTTGGGCGTCGTGCAACGTGTTCTCCACCCAGGACCCGGCCGCTGCCGCGGTGGCCGTCGGACCGGACGGCACCCCCGAGGAGCCCCGGGGGATTCCGGTGTACGCCTGGAAGGGGGAGACCATGGAGGAGTACTGGTGGTGTACCGAGCGGGTGTTGCGCTGGCCCGACGGCGGGGGGCCGAATCTCATCCTCGACGACGGGGGCGACGCCACCTTGCTGGTTCACATGGGGGCCGACGCCGAGGCGGCCGGTACGGCGGGTGACCCTAACGACGCCGACTCCGAGGACCTGGCCGAGATCAGACGGCTGCTGGAACGATCGTTGGCCGAAGACCCCGGAACGTGGACCGCCATCGCCGCCGGGGTGCGGGGGGTCTCCGAGGAGACCACCACCGGGGTTCACCGGCTCTACCGCATGAAGGCCGACGGTACGCTGCGGTTCCCGGCCATCGACGTGAACAACTCGGTAACCAAGTCCAAGTTCGACAACCTCTACGGCTGCCGTCACTCGCTCATCGACGGCATCAACCGAGGAACCGACATGATGATCGGCGGCAAGCAGGCCGTCGTGTGCGGATACGGCGACGTGGGCAAGGGCTGCGCCCAGTCGTTGAGGGGCCAGGGAGCCAGGGTGGTGATCACCGAGGTCGATCCCATCTGCGCCCTGCAGGCGGCCATGGAGGGTTTCGAGGTCAAGCGGCTCGAGGACGTGCTGGACACCGCCGACCTGTTCGTCACCGCCACCGGGTGCAGGGACGTGATCAGCGCCGAGCACCTCGGCCGGATGAAGCATCAGGCGGTGGTGGGCAACATCGGCCATTTCGACAACGAGATCGACATGGCCGGGCTCAACGCCATGTCCGACGTGCAGCGGGTCAACATCAAGCCCCAGGTGGACGAGTACGTGTTCCCCGACGGCCACTCGGTGATCATCCTGTCGGAGGGCCGCCTGTTGAACCTGGGCAACGCCACCGGCCATCCCAGCTACGTGATGTCGTGCAGCTTCACCAACCAGGTGTTGGCCCAGATGGAGCTGCACGCCAACGCCGTGGCCTACGGCACCGACGTGACAACCCTGCCCAAGGAGCTCGACGAGATGGTGGCCCGGTTGCACCTCGACGCTCTCGGGGTGCGCCTCACCACGCTGTCGGACGGCCAGGCCGACTACCTGGGCGTTCCGGTAGAAGGGCCCTTCAAGGCCGACCACTACCGGTACTAGTTGTATTCGGCTATTAGGTTGGTGACAGTCGGCTGATGGGTGGGTGTCCTCTGAGGGTGTGGTGCGGTCGGTGGTGGTTGTAGCGGTGGAGGAAGTCTGGCAAGGCTGCTGAGCGGGTGTCGTTGGTTTCGATGACTTGCCGGTAGGCCCATTCGGTTTGGAGGGTGCGGTTGAAGCGTTCGACTTTGCCGTTCTGCCAGGGGCAGTGGGGTCGGATGAATTTGTGGGTTGTGCCGATGCTGTCGATGAGCTCGCCCAGGCGGGTGGTGTGCTTGTAGCTCCAGTGGTTGTCGGTCATCACCTGCTCGATCGTGATGCCGTGGCTGGCGAAGAACTCGATGGCGCGCTCGAAGAACTCGGCGCAGGTCTCGCCCTTTTCGTCGTCGTGGATCTCGGAGTACGCGAGGCGGCTGTGGTCATCGACGATCGAGTGGGTGTAGTCGTAGCCGATCTTGGTCTTCTTGCGTTCGCTTGTTGAGCCCATCTGTCGGCCGTGGGCTTTCCAGCCACCACCGGGTGGGATCCGGCCGAGCTTCTTGAGGTCCATATGGACGAGTTCGCCGGGCCGGTCGCGTTCGTAGCGGATCGTGGTTGTCTTCGAGGCCCGGATCACCTCGCCGGTCATTGGGTCGCAGTCGTGCAACCGTGGGACTCCGTTGCGTCGCGAGATCCGGCTGATGGTTCGCGCCGGCACCCCGACTTCGTAGGTGAGCTGATCGGGGCCGGTCCGGTGCTCGCGTCGAGCGGCAAGCACCTTCTCCTCGACGTCAGGGGGAGTCTGGTTGGGGCACCGATGCGGTCGCCAAGAACGGTCCTCGAGGCCTTCGTCGCCGGCCTCGTTGAATCGGTTGATCCAGCGATGAGCGCACTGGCGCGAAACACCCATTGCCTTCGCGACATGAGCGACGGGCTGGCCTGCTTGGACGCGTTCAACAATCAACCAACGGGCGAACGGCGTGAGTCCAGCGTTACGGTAAGACATGAGGACCTCTTGGTGAGTGGAAACGGCAATCCCCACATCACTCAGAAGATCCTCATCACGTCAAACCATCACCAACATCCCGGCCGAGTACACCTAGCTCCGGCCCGGAGGCCGGTTCGGAGCCTGGCCGAAGGAACTGTCACCGGCTCTTTCTAGGGTCTCGGGCATGTTGATCTCGTGCCTATGCGCAAGTTGCCAGGAGCCGGGGCCGTCGCCGTGCGAGCGGTGTGCCGCGGCCATGAAACCGGTTGGGCCGATACCACCGCCCGATCCGCTATCGGAGCTGTGGGCGGCCTTCGCCTATGTGGGGCCGGGCCGCGAGGTGTTGGCCCGGCTCAAATATCGCAACCAGCGGGCCTCGGTGAGGTGGGTGGCATCGGCCATGGCCAGGGCCCTGCCACCGGATCTGGCGGTGGACGCCATCACCTGGGCTCCGACCTCCCCTCGCCGCCGCCACCGCCGCGGTTTCGACCAGGCCGAACTCCTGGCCAGGGCCCTCGGCCGGGAAACGGGCCTCTCCGTGGCCTCGCTCCTGCGACGAGTCGACGCCGCGGGCCAAACCGGCCGCAGCCGCCGCCAGCGCTGCGGCGCCCCGGTGTTCGCCCCCCGCCGACCACCCCCGAAAACGGTTCTGATCGTGGACGACGTGGTCACCACCGGAGCCACCCTTCAGGCCGCGGCAACCTGCCTGATGAAACAGGGGGTTCGGCGGGTGGTGGGGGTGGTGGCCGGGGCCACTCCGCTGCCTTCCTCCCGATAGCGGCCCGGTG
Source organism: Acidimicrobiales bacterium (assembly GCA_965200775.1). Taxonomy (GTDB): domain Bacteria; phylum Actinomycetota; class Acidimicrobiia; order Acidimicrobiales; family Bin134; genus Poriferisocius. The sequence goes on from OZ241383.1 coordinate 642,928, forward strand.
TGGCTACCATGAGAACCCAGAACGAAACCCCAGTCAAAAGGAGCGGCCATGGACGTGACCATCAGCAGCAGCGGGATGCAGGTGTCGCAGAGACTGGGGGAGGCCACCAGAACCAAGGTGGGCAAGCTCGACCGTTACCTGTCGGGCATCGATCACGCCACGGTCCGGTTCAGCGAGGAGAAGAATCCCCGCATCACCGACCCCGATGTCTGCGAGGTCACATTGAAGGGCCACGGCTACCACATCCGCAGCCGGGTCAACGGTCCCACACCGTTCGCCGCTTTGGACCGGGCGGTGGACAAGCTCGAGCGCCAGCTCCGCCGAACCAAGACCAGGCGGGTGGATCGCCAGCACCACACCCGGGAGCGCCGGGCCAGCTAACCCGCGCAAACTGGGCGGTAGAAGCTGAGAGCCTTTCCGCTCGTCGGGCAAGCCGGCCGGAGCCGCCTTCGCTGATTGGAATGTGGGGCGGCAAAGGTAGAGTTGAACGCACATGAGTGTGTTCAAGAAGATCCTGAACACGGGCGAGGGCAAGAAGCTGAAGGCCCTCGAAGACCTGGTTCCCGACATCAACGCGCTTGAACCCGAGACCAAGGCGCTGTCCGACGACGCTCTGAGGGTCCGAACCGGGGAGTTCCGCCAGCGCCTTGAACGGGGCGAAGACCTCCACGACCTATTGATCGAGGCCTTCGCGGTGGTGCGGGAGGCGGCGTGGCGGGTGATCGGCCAGCGCCACTACAACGTGCAGCTCATGGGAGGTGCGGCCCTTCACTTCGGATGGGTGGCCGAGATGCGAACCGGTGAAGGCAAGACCTTGGTGTCAACCCTTCCGGTGTACCTGAACGGCTTGGGCGGTAAAGGCGTTCACGTGGTCACGGTGAATGACTATCTCGCCGCTCGGGACGCCGACTGGATGGGGGCCATCCACCGGTGGCTCGGCCTCACCGTTGGCCTGGTCGTGCCGGGGGAGCGCGGTTCGGAGTTCAAGCGCGAGCAGTACGGCTGCGACATCACCTACGGCACCAACAACGAGATGGGGTTCGACTATCTCCGGGACAACATGGCCATGTCGGCCGACCGTCAGGTGCAGCGGGGCCACAGCTTCTGCATCGTTGACGAGATCGACTCCATCCTCATCGACGAAGCCCGGACCCCTCTCATAATCAGCGGGCGCCTCGCCGACGCAGCCAAGACGTACTACCGGTTCGCCAGCATCGTGCGAGGCCTGCGGCGCGACGTTCACTACGACGTGGACGAGGAGAAGCGCATCGTGGCTCCCACCGAGGAGGGGGTCCACGCTGTTGAGAAGGCGCTGGGCCTGGAGAACCTCTACGACTCGGTCAGCGCCAACCTGGTTCATCAGCTCCAGGCCGCGCTGCGTGCCAAGGAGCTGTACCACCGGGACAAGGACTACATCGTGCAGCGGGGCGAGGTGAAGATCGTCGACGAGTTCACCGGCCGTGTTCTCGATGGTCGCCGCTGGTCGGAGGGCCTTCACCAGGCGGTCGAGGCCAAAGAGGGGGTGAAGATCAAGGAGGAGAACCAGACGCTGGCCACCATCACCCTGCAGAACTACTTCCGGCTCTACGACAAGCTGGCCGGGATGACCGGTACCGCGGTGAGCGAGGCCAACGAGCTGTTCGGCACCTACGGCCTTCACGTGGTGCCGATCCCCACCAACCTCCCGGTGGTGCGGGCCGACCAGGGCGATCTCATCTACAAGAGCGAGAACGGCAAGTTCGATGCGCTGGTCGACGACCTGGTGAGCCGCTTCGGGCGGGGCCAGCCGGTGCTGGTGGGCACGGTGTCGGTGGAGAACTCCGAAAAGCTGTCGGGCGTGCTGAACAAGCGGGGCATCCACCATGAGGTGCTCAACGCCAAGCAGCACTTCCGGGAGGCCGAGATCGTGGCCCAGGCCGGGCGGCTGCACGCCATAACCGTGGCCACCAACATGGCAGGCCGAGGGGTGGACATCGTGCTGGGGGGCAATCCCGAGGCGTTGGCCCGACGCGACGTGGCCGCCGAGGGGCTCGATCCCAACAGTGACGAGGGCCTGGCCCGGGCCGGCGAACTCACCGAGAAGTACGAGGCCGAGTGCCAGGCTGAGGGCGACAAGGTCCGGGAGCTGGGCGGCTTGTACGTGCTGGGAACCGAGCGCCACGACAGTCGCCGCATCGACAACCAGCTCCGGGGCCGCTCAGGCCGCCAGGGGGACCCGGGCGAGAGCCGGTTCTACCTCTCCCTGGAGGACGACCTCATGCGGATCTTCGCCACCGGAGCCATGAACTGGGTGATGGACAAAGCCCTGCCCGAGGACGTGCCCATCGAGGCCAAGATGGTGACCAAGGCCATCGAGCGGGCCCAGAGCACGGTGGAGCAGAAGAACGCCGAGACCCGCAAGAACGTGCTCAAGTACGACGAGGTGCTCAACGAGCAGCGCAAGGTGATCTACAAGCGCCGGGCCGAGATCCTGTCCGGTGGCGATCTGCGGGCCGAGGCCCTCGAGTTCCTGGGCGAGACGGTTGACGCCGTGGTGTCGGCACACTGCACCTCCGACGACCACATCGATTGGGACCTCGACCAGTTGGAAACCGAGATCAAGGCGCTGTGGCCGTCGGAGATCGGCGCAGCCGACATGTCCGGGTCAGGTACCTCCGACGACCTGTACGAGATGCTGATGAGCGAGGCGGTGGGGCGCTACGAGCAGCGGGAGGAGCAGGTCGGCGCCGAGGCCATGCGGGAGGTGGAGCGCCAGATCATGCTGCGGATCATCGATCAGCGCTGGCGGGAGCACCTCTACGAAATGGACTACCTGAAAGAGGGGATCAACCTGCGAGCCCTCGGCCAGAAGGATCCGCTCACCGAGTGGCAGCGGGAGGGGTTCGAGATGTTCGGCCAGATGATGGCCGGGGTGGCCAAGGATTTCGTCACCTACATCATGCACGTGGAGATCAACGTGGACGCTCCCGCCGGCAACGACGAGGCGGGCACCAGCAACGTAACCGAGTCGGGCCCGGCCGACCCGTCCACCCAGTCGGCGCTGGCCCGGGCCGGGGCCGCCCCCGCGATGGTGCAGGAGTCGCAAGCCCGGTCGAAGGTGCCGGTGGTCAAGTCCGACTTGGAGAAGACCCCCCGCAACGCTCCCTGCCCGTGCGGGTCGGGCCGTAAGTTCAAGCAGTGCTGCGGTCGTTGACTGCCGATCTCCGAGGACTCCCGTGCCTGATTTCACCAGTGATCTTGCCCTGCTCCGCACCCGGTTGGACGAAGCCCGCCGCTACCTGCACATCGACGACCTGACCGCCCGCCGACCAGCGCTGGAGGAGGCGGCCGCCGCCCCCGGCCTGTGGGACGACCCCGACCAGGCCCGCAAAGTGACCAGAGACCTTTCGGTCCTCATGGAGGACTTGGAGCTTTTCGCCGGGCTGGAATCGGCTCTCGAAGACGCCGAAACGCTGCACCTTCTGGCCACCGAGGAGGGCGACGAGTCGTTGGAGCCGGAGATCGCCGGGCTGGTGGAGTCGCTTACCACCAAGGTGGACGAGCTGGAGCTGCGGTCGCTTCTGGGGGGCGAGCACGACGACTCCGACGCGGTGTGCGAGCTACACAGTGGCGCCGGGGGCACCGACGCCCAGGACTGGGCCGAGATGCTGCTGGGCATGTACCAGGGTTGGGCCGAACGGCGGGGCTTCAACTTCAAGGTCGACTCGGTGTCGGAGGGGCAGGGAGCGGGGATTTCCTCGGCCGAGTTCAACATCTCCGGGCGCAACGCCTACGGCCTGCTGCAATCCGAGCGAGGTGTCCACCGGCTGGTCCGCATCTCGCCTTTCGACTCCGACGCCCGGCGGCACACTGCGTTTGCCCAGTTCAAGGTGGTGCCGTTCTTCGACGAGGTATCCGACGAGGTGGAGATCGACGACAAGGACCTGCGGATCGACACCTTTCGGTCGTCGGGCGCGGGTGGCCAGCACGTGAACGTCACCGACTCGGCGGTGCGGATCACCCACCTGCCGTCGGGCATCGTGGTCTCGTGCCAGAACGAGCGCAGCCAACACCAGAACAAGGACCGGGCCATGCAGATTCTGGCGGCCCGCCTGGCCGACCTGATGCGAGCCGAGCGGGAAGCCGAGCTGGCCGGGCTGGCCGGCGACTATATGAAGGCCGAGTGGGGCAGCCAGATCCGGTCATACGTGCTGCACCCCTACCAGCAGGTGAAGGACGACCGAACCGGGGTGTCGATCGGCAACGTGGAAGCGGTGCTGGCCGGCGACCTCGACGAGCTGATCGAGGCCTACCTCCGGTGGAGGCGGATGTCGTGAGCGTGGCGGCGGGACCGGCGCAGGGGCACCCGTCGGCGTCGGGTGCCGGTGGTAGCGTGGTTCGAGCGTTCACGACCGTCGCCACGGGGGCTGGGCCACATCCGCAGTTCGGAGTTCATCGCCCATGATCAAGCTTGAAAACGTCACGAAGGTGTACAAGGGCGAGGTTCTCGCTCTCCAGAATGCCACCTGCGAGGTGCAGCGGGGGGAGTTCGTCTTTCTGGTGGGGCCGTCCGGTTCGGGCAAGTCCACGTTCATGCGCCTCTTGAACAAAGAGGAGAACCCCGACCGTGGCCGGGTGCTGGTAGCCGGGCGGGACATCGGCAAGCTGCCGAGCTGGAAGGTTCCGTTCCTGCGCCGCAACATCGGCTGCGTTTTCCAGGACTTCAAACTCCTGCCCAACAAGACCGTGGTGCAGAACGTGGCCTTCGCCCTAGAGGTGATCGGCCGCCCCCGGAGCGTCATCAAAACCAAGGTGCCGGCCATCCTGGAGCTGGTGGGGTTGTCCCGCAAGATGCACAACTTCCCCGACGAACTCTCTGGAGGGGAGCAACAGCGGGTGTCCATCGCCCGAGCCTTTGTGAACCGACCTCTGATCCTGCTGGCCGACGAGCCGACCGGGAACCTCGATCCGAACACGTCCCTGGGTATCATGACGCTGCTCGACCGCATCAACCGCACCGGCACCACAGTGGTGATGGCCACCCACGACCAGGGCATTGTCGACCGGATGCGCCGACGGGTGGTGGAACTCGACCGGGGCCAGATCGTCCGGGACCAGTCCCGCGGGGTTTACGAATAGCCGATGAGCCTGCGGTTGGACTACGTCCTGCGGGAGACGGCCCGGAACTTTCGCCGCAACGTCACCCTCACGCTGGCCACTGTCATCACCGTGACCGTCTCGCTGACGCTGCTTGGGGCCGCTTTGCTGTTCGGCGACGCGGTGGACAACGCCACCTTGCGGTGGAAGGACGGCGTGGAGTTCATCGTGTTCATGGAACCCGAAATCAGCCCCGAGCTCGAGGCCGACATTCGTCGCCAGCTCGATGGCTCTCCCGAGGTCAGCGGGTTCACATACATCGACAAGGACGAGGCTTTCGCCGAAGTCCAGGACCTGTTGGGCGATTCGCCCGAGCTGGTGGAGGTGATCACCCCCGAGCGGTTGCCGGCGTCGTTCCGGGTCAAACCCACCGACACCCTGCCGGAGCGAGTGGATGAGCTGGCCGCTGCGTTCCGCACCCAGCCGGGTGTGGCCAAGGTGGTCACCGCCAGCGAGACCATCCGGGCCATTGAGGACCTGTCAAACGGGCTACGCCAAAGGGTCATTATCGTGGCCATCATCCTGCTGGTGGTGGCTGCTGTGCTGATCCTGAACACCATCCGCATGACCCTGTTCTCTCGGCGGCGGGACATCGAGGTGATGAAGTTGGTGGGGGCCACCAACTGGTTCATCCGGGTGCCTTACATGTTCGAGGGCCTCATCCAGGGGATGATCGGCGGGGTGATCGCCATGCCATTGATCTGGCTCACCAACAACTTCCTCAGCGTCATCAACGACGACGTGTCGCTCGAGCTGCTGCGGGGGTTCACGGTGGATCCCTCCCGGGTGTGGACGCTGGGGTTCCAGATGATCGGGCTGGGCGCGGCGGTGGGCTCGGTGGGCTCGGGCATCGCCGTGACCCGGTTCCTGGACGCCTGAGTCCGCAAGGCTCCATCGCCGTGGCGGTTGAGGCGTAGTAGGTTCGCGGCGTCAGGCCCCGGCCCTGAAGGTCGGCGCACCCGGCGAAAGGAGCAGGAAATGGCCCAGCAGGTACGAGCCGTAATCGCCAAGGCGAAGGGCGAGCCGGTGAGCATCGAGACCATTGAGGTGCCCGATCCCGGTCCGGGCGAGGCTCTGGTGGCCGTGCAGGCCTGTGGCGTCTGCCACACCGATCTCCACTACCGGGAGGGGGCGATCAACGACGACTTCCCGTTCCTCCTCGGCCATGAGGCAGCCGGGGTGGTGGAAGCGGTGGGTGACGGCGTGACCGGCGTAGCACCCGGTGACTTTGTGATCCTGAACTGGCGGGCGGTGTGCGGCCAGTGCCGTGCCTGCCAGCGGGGTCGCCCGTGGTACTGCTTCGCCACCCACAACGCAACCCAGAAGATGACACTCAACGGCCGGGAGCTGTCGCCCGCTCTGGGCATCGGGGCGTTTGCCGAGAAGACGCTGGTGGCCGCCGGTCAGGCAACCAAGGTCAACCCGGAGGCCAGCCCGGAGGTGGCCGGGCTAATCGGCTGTGGGGTCATGGCCGGTTTGGGAGCGGCGATGAACACCGGCGATGTGGGCCGGGGTGATTCCGTGGCTGTGTTCGGCTGCGGTGGGGTGGGTGACGCCGCCATCAAGGGGTCGCGGCTGGCCGGGGCCCACACCATCATCGGGGTGGACATCGACGACACCAAGCTGGAATGGGCCCGGGAGTTCGGCGCCACCCACACCGTGAACTCGTCCCGGGAGGACCCGGTGGAGCGAATCCGGGAGCTGACCGGAGGCCACGGGGTGGATGTGGCCATCGAGGCCATCGGTCTACCCCAGACCTACGAGCAGGCCTTTTACGCCCGAGACCTGGCCGGGGTGGTGGTACTGGTGGGAGTGCCCAACCCGGAGATGCGCATCGACCTGCCGCTGATCGAGGTGTTCGGCCGAGGTGGAGCCCTCAAGTCGTCCTGGTACGGCGACTGCCTGCCGTCTCGGGACTTTCCCATGCTCATCGACCTCTACCTTCAGGGGCGGCTGAACCTGGAGCGGTTCGTCTCCGAGACCATTTCGCTCGAGGATGTGGAGGAGGCATTTCACCGCATGGAGCAGGGTGAGGTGCTCCGGTCGGTGGTGGTGATGTGAGGCTGTTCGACTGAGCAGCCATGTGCTGGGTCGGCAGCGTCAATGGCCGGTCCGAACAGGGTTGGCCTCATAGATGGTTGATCTCGTTGAGGTCTGATAGGTAAGATTCCCTGTTGCGGGTGGGGCTAAAGGGGTTTGTGTTGCTATGGAGGCACCCCCCAATGCCTGATTTGAACCTGACAACCGCGGTCACCTCGGCCATCGTGCTGCTGCTTCTGGCTCTGCCGTTTCTGGCCGCTCGCATCCAGCGACCCCCCAACACCCGCTTGCTCCCGAGCCGCGGCATCGACAAAGCAGGCCCCGGGCCTGGATTCACCTATGCGCTGGTTCCCCCTGGCGGCCATCCCGAGACCGACGGGAGCGATCCGAAGGGCTCATGGCAGTGGTGCCTGGCATTCGTCCCCGAGGAGACCTCCGACGGTGGTTCCGAACTGCCGCCGTGGTGGGCTCCCGCTCCCCCCTGGGATTCCACTGCCGAGTTCGACGACCGGTCTTTCACCCATGACGCCGAAGCTCTTCAAGCGATATTCGAGGAAACCAGCGTCTACCCGGCGATGACCTCCACCGGTTCCTAGTTCCCGGGCCAGTGGCTGCCCGCCGAGGTGTCGGTGGAGCATTATGGGGCATGGCCAGGGCCGACGACCGGCACCGGGAGCGGCGACATGCCATGGTAAGCCGCCAGATCGAGGGTCGAGGGGTTCGCGACTTGAGGGTGCTGGCCGCCATGAGGTCGGTTCCCCGTCACCGGTTCGTCAGCCCGGAGCTGGCAGGGGAGGCGTACCGTGACCACCCGCTTCCCATCGGGTCCGGCCAGACCATCTCGCAGCCCTACATCGTGGCCCTCATGGCCGAAGCAGCTGAGATCGGCCCCGACGATTCGGTGCTCGAGGTGGGGACAGGCTCTGGATACGGGGCGGCGGTTCTGGCCGAGCTGGCTTCGTCGGTTGTCTCAGTGGAACGCCACCAGAAGCTGGCCGACAGCGCTGCCCAGGTTCTGCAAGAGCTGGGGTATGCCAACGCCACCGTGGTGTGCGGCGACGGAGCCCAGGGCCACCCACAGGGAGCACCCTACGCAGCGGTGGTGGTCACTGCCGCCGCAGCCACCGTCCCGAAATCGCTGGTTGAGCAGTTGGCAGACGGCGGTCGGCTGGTTGTCCCCGTCGGGCCGCCAAACCGTTCCCAGAACCTCACCCTGGTTCGCCGCGACGGGAACAACACAGTGGCCGAAACGTTCTGCCCCGTCCGCTTCGTCCCTCTCATCGAAGGCCCCTGAGCTTCCAGCGCTGTTGGCCGATGTCGGCAATGCGCCGTCCGGGAATCTCATGGAGCAACCAGAGCTGCACGCGGTAGAGTGACCTGCTGCACTGGTCAGCCAGTGCCCTCGTCGGAGTGGCGGAATTGGCAGACGCGCTAGCTTGAGGGGCTAGTGCCCGCAAGGGCGTGGGGGTTCAAGTCCCCCCTCCGACACCATTGTGATGTCGCGAGTCATTGGAGACTGGTGTCGCGGGTGATTGGCGACATCAGTGTTTGTTGTTTTGGGGTTGGTAGTCGCGGGTGGGGTCGAAGGTGAGCGCTCGGATGAGTTGGCCGGTTTGGGTGCAGATGATGCGGATGTTGCGAATAACTCTAGAACTGCGAATATTGCGAAAATGTGGACTATCGGGTACCATACCCGATAGGAACCGCAACAACACACAGGAGGTGCGTGCGTCATGGCACGAGGATCTGTGCGGGAACTTGAGCTGCTGGATGAGCAGGGTGCCGAGCAGGCTGCCAATGCTGTCGAGCAGCTGACGGAGTTCCTCCGCTCCCATCCGATGCCAACGACGCACGTCCAGCTGGTAAGCGAGGAACCCGAAGGTGTCACCCAGATCGTGGTGCCCTCAGTCGCGTTCGGGTTCTTCGTCGACGTTCTGGCAGAGCTGGCGAACGGGAACGCGGTCTCGGTCGCTCCAGTACATGCCGAACTCACAACACAGAAGGCCGCCGACCTCTTGAACGTCAGCCGGCCCTATCTGATCAAGCTGCTCGACGAACGAGAGATCCCCTACCGGCGGGTGGGGAATCGACGCAAGGTCCTGCTGGTCGACCTGCTTGAGTACAAGCGCCGCGACGAGGCAATACGACGAGAGATCGCCGACGAGCTCACCAGCGAAGCCCAAGACATCGGACTCAACTACTAGCCACGATGGCGTTCGTAGCTCTATACGACGCCAACGTCCTCTACCCGGGATCGCTTCTCGACCAAGGTACGCACCGGTTCCAGCCTTGGGGAGAGGCGTGGCCGGAGTTCATTGCGGAGCTGGCTGCCGCTTGAGAGGCGATGGGGGACTGGCGAGACAAGTCCGAAGACTCCTGGCGCCTGGTTGGTGGCGTGAGGTCTAGAGCTCGGTCCAGATCGCTGCGTCGACGTAGCGATCGAGATGCGCGACGTTGGTTGTTGCCACGACGACGCGTTCGCTGGGTGTTTGGGAGTGGAGGTTTCGGGCTTGAGCCGCAAGCAGGACGTCGCCGTCGAGCGCGGCGTCGTGGGCGGTGGGGTAACCGTCGTTGCGGGCCTTGGCCCACAGCTGTGCTGCATCGCGCATGATGGGTGTGGAGAGCGGGTGGTAGGGGAGTCCCGCGCAGAGTTCGTCGAGGCGGTCGATGCCTTGCTTCTTGCTTGCTCGGATGAGCTCGCGGCGCACCTCGTAGTCGGCGATCTCGGGGACGATGATCTGGTCACCGGCGGAGATTCGGTCGCGGGCCCAGTCCTGCGCCTGCTGGCCTGGGCCGGTGGTGGTTGGGTTGCTGAGCAGCCCGAGTGGTCCGCTGTCGAGGGCGATCAGCACGTCAGAAGGGGCGTCCCTCGGAACGGCGGGTCGCGGCTAGCGCGTCCATGAGTTCCCGTCCGGTCTCTTCTCGTTCGTCGTTGTCGCCGATTGCTGAGATTGCGTCAAGGGCAGCGAGGGCCCTCGACGCTGGGTCGTGGTGAGTCGGTGCATCGGCGACGTAGTGTTCGGCCTTCGTGAAGTGCCGAGCGCCTTTGACGCTTCCCTTCCTGCCGGTAGTTCGCCAGCCGAGTTTGGCCATCTTGAGTTTGAGCGCGACGCCGACCGTCTGGCGAAAGCGATGGCCCGCTCGGCCCTCGGCGAGGACGGCTTTGATTTCGGGATCGGTTTCGATGAAGCGGACGACGCCACAAAGCGCTGGGAGCTGGTGCATCTCGGCGTCGATGAGTCGCTGTTCGTTGGCGGGGTCGTTGAGCACCGTAAAGAGCCGGATGAACGCCTCGGGGCGGCGATCCAACTCGTCGCGGTACTTGGACGCGTGCGGGTCATCGAGGAAATCGTCTTGGTGGATGTCGCGGGAGAAGGCTGTCGACGGCACCTAACGATCAGTGTAGACATCCGATCTGTAGATGTCTACAGAGTGCTTGTCCACCCCCTTGCGGTTGTGGTCGCTGCCGCCGCCACCCACAGTCGGTCGTAGGCGGTGCCTGCGCCGACGAGCTCGGTGGGAGGGCCGATCTCGACGACCCGGCCGGCCTCGAGCACGATCGTCAGGTCCGACTGCTGCGCCACGTTGTGGCGGTGGGTGACGGTGAGGGTGGTGACACCGAGCTCTCGAATCGCCTCAAGGACACGATTCTCGAGCGGTCCGCCGAGGCTCGAGGTTGCTTCGTCGAGTACAAGGATGTCGGGGCGATCTAGCCACACCCGAGCGAGGGCGACGAGCTGGCGCTGGGCTGCGGTGAGGTTGCGGGCTTCTTCCTCGACAGGGTGGTCGTAGCCGCCCTCCAACCCGGCTAGCACCTCGTGGGCACCAATCGCCCGCGCCGCCTCGGTGACCTCCTCGAGCGATGCGTCGGGGCGGGCGTAGGCGATGTTGGAGCGGATGGTGCCCCTGAACAGGAAGGCGTCCTGCGGGACGATCCCGAGTCGGCGTCGGTACGACCGCGATTCGAGTGCCCTGATGTCGATGCCCCCCGCGAGGACCCGGCCCGCCGATGGGTCGTAGATGCGGGTGAGCAGTTTGGTGATCGACGATTTCCCCGCGCCCGTGAACCCGACGAGCGAGGTCACCGCACCGGCGGGGAGGGTGAAGGAGACGTCGTCGAGAACGCGACGGGTCGTACCCGGGTAGGTGAACGCCACCGAGTCGAAGAAGATGTCACCCGCTAGCGGCCCGGCTTCAACGGCACCGGGGTGCTCGACTGGGAGGATCTCGGAGTCGAAGGGCTCCTGCAAGCGGTGCCAGGAGACCCGGGCGTCGAGCAGCTCGCTGTAGACCGAGCTCATATACGGCAGAGGCTGCAGGGCCTGTTGAGCGACGAGCCGGGCCGAGAGGGCCGTGCCTACGGCGACGGTTCCCACGAGGACCTCGTCGCCGGCGCGGGCCAGGATGAGCGCCCCGCCGATCTGCGTCGCTAGGCCGACGAGTTCCGAGTAGGCGTTGGCGATCGTGGTGGCCCACCGTCGGCTTTGGCGCAGCTCCCAGGCGTCCTCGACGAAGCGGCGGTTGGCCTTGTCGATCGCGCCACAGCCGCGGAGCTCGCTGCGGCCGGCGAAGTGCTCCTCGAAGGTGGCGATCGTATGGCCGAGGTCGTTGCGTGCGCGGTTGAATGCCCGCATGCCGTAGTAGAGCTGGACGGCGGTAAGGGCGAGGATGATCGCCACGATGCCGATGATCGTCGGAGCGAGCTGGGGTACGAGGATGACCACCACCACCACGCCGACGCCGAACCGCGCGAGGTTCGAGATGAAACCGAACAGTTTCTCACCGACGAAGTCGAGGATGGCGTCGAGGTCGTTTACCACCCGGGCGGCAACGTCACCGGGTAGCTCCCGGTCGTAGAAGTCGATCCCCAGGTTGGTGAGTCGATGGAAGACGCGGCGGCGCAGGAGGTAGCCGATCGACTGGGCGATCTTCATCGCAAGGATGCGCAGGAGGTATCCGCTGATGGCGAACACGACGCCCACGACGGCAACCACGAGGCCGATCCTGTAGATGGTGCCCATCCGTTCCTCCTCGGCGGGCTCGGCTGCCTCGCTGAACAAGAGCTCGGGGCCCAGTCCGGCGAGGGAGTTGACCACCAGCAAGGCGAGCACGGTCGTCAGCGTGAAGAACGTGGTCCGGATCAACCACCGGACGCGGGGCATCGCGTCGCCCCGGCAGTCGGCGTCGGAAATGATCGGGGTCTCGTCGGTTATTTTGAGCGACGAGACCACGCCCTGCAGCTCGGTGAGCATGGCGCCTTTGCGGCGATCCTGGGGAGCGTCAACCGCGGCCGTCGGGGTCGGGGCGGGGTGGACGACGAGTTCGACGACAGTGTCTGCCATCGACGCTGGTCCCGGACGCCGGGTGATCGCCACGACCGCCGAGTCGGGAAGGAAGGCTCCGACCCGCCGGATGATCTCCATCTCATGGGAAGGGCTGACGGCCGACAGGGCGTCGTCGAGCACCACCACCCGCGGCCGCGCCACCAGTGCCCGGGCGAGGGCGAGCCGCTGGCGCTGCCCGCCCGAGAGGGTGAGGCCGCGGTCTCCGACCTGCGTGTCAAGACCGTCGGGCATGTCCGCGACGATGTCGTCGGCGCCCGCGGCGTGGAGGGCGGCCTCGATCTCGTCGTCGGTGACCGCCCAGGCCGCGCCGAGATCGAGGTTCTGGCGCAGTGATCCCGAGAACAGCACCGGTTCCTCGGCGACGATGCGCACCATCGTGCGGATCGTGGTGATGCCGAGCTCCCCGAGGGGCCTCCCGTCGAGCAGCACCTCACCGCTCGTGGGTTCGGCAAGACCGCCAACGAGCCCAGCCACGGTGGTCTTGCCAGAACCGGGCGGTCCGTTCACGACTACGAGCTCGCCGGGACGGGCGACGAACGAGAGGCCGTCCAGGACCCGCGCACCTTCGAACGCGACTCCCACGTCGCGAAACTCGATGGACTCGAAGTGGCCCGCGGCCGGTCGCCCTTCGGTGGGCCGGGAGCCGACGGCCAGCACCTCAGAGAGCCGGCCCTGCGCGGTGCGCAGGAACTGCCAAGAGCTCGCCAGCTCGTCGAGGAGCTGAGCGATGACGGTGACGTAGCCGGCGACCTGGAACGCCACGAGGAACACTCCCACCGACAGCTGATCGGCGGCAATGAGCCGGGCACCGACGACAAGCACCATGGCGTTGATGAGGAGGGGGACGGCCTTGAGCAGGATGTCGTATCGGGCGAGGAGGCGGACCCGGGTCATCGCGTAGCGGTAGGTGCGGAGCGCTGTGGCCTCCAGCCGGGACCGCTCGTGCTCTTCGCGCCCGAAGGCCCGCATGACCCGCACGCCGCGGACGGGCTCGTCGATTGCGGTGGCGACCTCCGCCCGCTCGTTGAGCTCCACCCAGCTCAGACCCCACAGTCGCACCCGGAACTTTGAGAGGAGCCAGAGGTTGAGGGGCAGGGCTGCCGAAGCGATCACCGCCAGCGGGGGACTGAGGTACGCGAGGTAGAGCAACAGTGAGATCGTCGTCGGCGCGAGCGTGACGATGGTGGGGAGGAACTGGATGATGCGCTGGACCATCTTGAGGTCGGTCATCGTCCGGGTGACGAGCTGACCGGCGGGCATCTGGTCGAGCTTGCGGAGGTCGGCCCACTGAATCCGGGTGTAGAGCCATGTCCGTAGATCGAACTCCAGCTGATAGCCGAGGCGGGCGCTGACCTGGCGGCTGGCGAAGCCGACGACGAACGCAAGGAAAGCCAGCTTCGCGATGTAGGTCACGTAGGGGCCGAGGGGGGCGGCCTGGTCGACGATGCCGTTGTCGACCATGTCCACGACCGCATTGGTGATCGTGAGGGTCAGCACCGACTGCAAGACCAGCAGGATCACGATGGCGCGCACCGACCCCCGCTGGCGCGACAGCAGCTTCCACACGATCGACCGCCGCATGGTGGAGGTGGTTGTCGCCACTCGCTCCCGCAGTGACTCGAGCCTGGTCATGTCACCTCTTTGAGGTCGGACCGCTCGATGGTGGCGCGGGACTCGCCGAAGTAGGAGGTGATCACGGTCGGATCTTCCAGCACCTCGGCGACGGTTCCATCGGCCACCTTGGCGCCGAGGTCGAGCGCGATGAGCCGGTCACAGATCGACGCGAGCACCGACATGTCGTGGTCGATGACGAGCAGGCTCGCGCCGGTGTCGTCTCGGATCTGGGCGAGCATCGGCCCCAGCGCCTCCGCCTCGCGCTGGGCGATGCCCGAAGAGGGTTCGTCGAAGAGAATCACCCGCGGCTCGCCCGCCGCCTGGCAGGCAAGGTCGACGATCCGGCGGCTGCCGGTGGACAGCTCCGACACCAACTTGTCTCGGTAGGCGTCGAGTCCGAGCATCTCGATCAGTTCGTCGACCCGCTGCTGCAGGCTGAGTTCAGCCTTGCGCACGTCAGGTAACCCGAGTGCCGCGGCCACGGGGTCGCGGCTGGCCAGCGTTTGATCGAGTGCCACCTTCACCACGTCCCCGACCGTCAGCGACCCGAAGAGCCGGGAGTTCTGAAACGAGTGCCCGAGCCCCAGTCGGGCCCGACGGTCGGGCGCGAGGTCGGTGATGTCTCGCCCGTCGATCCACACCCGTCCCTCGTCTGGTACCTGGAGTCCGGAGATCAGGTCGAACACGGTGGTCTTGCCCGCCCCGTTCGGCCCGATGACCCCGACGATCTCTCCCTCGCCCAGTTGCAGCGAGACCCGGTCTACCGCCCGGTTGCCGGCGAACGACTTGGAGAGTCCTTCGACTTTGAGCCGGGGTGTGGCTGCAGCACCGATCCGGGAGATCGCGGGCCGCGTTCGCTCGGCTGTCCGAGCCGTGGCTCCTCCGAGAAACACCGAGCGAAGGACATCGTCGCGCTCCAGCAGGTCGCTGGTGGGTCCCCGGAAGCGGACCTCACCCTTCTCCATGAAGAGCGCCGTATCGGCGATCGTGAGCGCGACGTTGACCGACTGCTCGACGACGACGATCGTGACCCCGTTGTGATTCATGGTCCGGACTGCCTCGAGGAGCTGCTCGACGATCACCGGCGCGAGGCCGAGCGACAGCTCATCGATGAGCAGGATCCTCGGCTTGGCCATGAGGGCCATCGCCACAGTGAGCATCTGCTGTTGACCGCCCGACAAGTTGGCGGCCGGCTCGTGCAGCTTCTCCCACAGCCCGGGGAACAGCTCGAGGACGCGGGCGGTTTCCCGCTCCCGGTGTTCCGGGAACCGGCGGTGCAGCCATCCGCCGAGAGCAATGTTCTCGGCCACGGTGAGACCCGGGAACACGCCCTTGCCGCCAGGGACCTGCGTCACCCCCAACCCGGCGATGCGATGTGGTGCCATCGTCGTGATGTCGGCACCGTCGAGCGACACCGAGCCGCCCCGCGGGACCGAGAGCCCCGAGATTGCCCGTAGCACTGTGGACTTGCCGGCGCCGTTGGTGCCGAGAAGGGCGATGAGGTCACCCTCGGCGAGCTCGAGGTTCACACCGAACAGCACCTGCACGGGTCCGTACGACACGTCGATCGACCGGACGCTGAGCAGCGACCCGTCGTGGTCGTCGCCCAGGGTGACGTCGGGATAGGTGAAGTAGTCGATGGCCGGGGCCGGCCTGCTCGGCAGATATCGGAACACACCCTGGGCATCGCGGCGGGGCGCTCTCGGCATGGTGACCGGGTCTGCATGTCCGAGTCCGGCCGTTTCGTCGGGCGCCGTGCGGTCGTCGACTCGCTGATCGGCGAACAGGTTCGGCACGGAAATCTGGCGGCGGAAGGCCACGATGCCGAGAAGTCGGCGACGGAGCTCATAGAGCAGCCCCCCGAGCCCGTCGCGCAGGAACATCAACACGACGAGGAGACCAACGCCGCTGCTGGCGAACAGCCACAGCGGCCGGATGTCAGCGGGGAGGTCGTCGCCGAAGTACTCGGTGCCCTGGAGGAACACCGCTCCGAACACCACCCCCGCAACCGAGCCGAGTCCGCCGATCACCACCATGGTGAGCACTCGAATGCTCTCGGCCGGAGAAAATGAGCCCTGCCCGAGCGCCTGCTGATGCACCGTGAACAACCCGCCGGCAAGCGACGCGTAAAACCCCGAGATCCCGAACGCCATCAGCTTGGTACGCATGAGGTTGACCCCGAACGCCTGAGCGTTCTCCTCGTTGTCGCGCGACGCCCGCAGCACACGCCCGGTGCGGGTTGACTCCAGCCGCCCCACGGTCCACAGCACCGCCAGCAGCACGGCGAGGCACACGTAGTAGAAGGCACGCTCGCTTTCCACGTCGATCCGCGCGAAGAGCGGTAACCGGGTAACGCGCTCGCTGATATTGTCGGGCAGGAAGGTGAACCGGTCCTCGTCGAGCAGGAACGACGCCGTTGCGACCGAGAACGCGAGGGTCGTCACCGCGAGGAAGAGCCCGCGGATGCGCAGCGCCGGGAGCCCGACAATCACCGACGCGACGGCTCCGACCACACCGGCGAGCAGCAGTGTGAGCGTGAGGTCCCACTGGTAGTGAACGTTGACCACCGCGGCGGTGGCGGCGCCGATGGCGACGAAGCCCATCTGGCCGAGGCTGATCTCCCCGGCCCATCCGGTGAGGATCACCATGCTCACCGCGATAATGGCGTAGATCATGACCACCGACGCGAAGTTGGTGTCGGTGTCGCCCAGGGCGGTGGGCAGCCAGAGCAAGAAGCCGACGCCGGCGAGCTTCGTGAGCCACGTACCCCAGTCGACCTCGGGCAGCGAAGCGAGCTGGCGGGGGATCTTCCTGACCGACGAGATCTCGACCCACGACGCGTCGGCCTGGACCTCCGCCCGGCCCCGATTGCGGCGCTGGATGAGAAGCACACCGACGACGATCACGAACAGGACCGGGTCGATGAGGTTGCCCGTGCCCTCGTTCCAAATGATGGCCGTCTCCAGCACACCCAGGAACGTGGCGCCGGCGAACATCACCGAGTAGTTCTGCATCCGCCCCATCACCGCCGCGGCAAGCGCCCTCAGCAGGATCGCGGGGCCGAGAGCGGGGCCAAGCGGGAGCCCGAACATTCCCGCCCGCAACATCAGCCCGACCGTGGCCAGAACCGCAGCGATGATCCAGACGACATTCTGGGTGCCCCGCACGTCGATGCCGACGAGCGAGGCGCGGTCACGGCTCTGGGCACTCGCGCGCACCGCGGTGCCGAGGTCGGTGCTTTTGAGGAACGTCATGAGACCGACGATGACGGCCGGCACGATGATCATCACCAGGAGGTCACTGGCGGTGAAGACGATCGGGTCAATCTCGAAGGTGAAGTCGAAGGGTGGTTTGAAGCGGGAGAACCGGAGTAGAGACGAGATGCCCTCGTCGCTAAAGAGGGTTGGGATATAGAACCCGATGCCGAGCAAGAGCTGGGCGAGCCCGATGGTAGCGACCGTAAGGATCAGCCGCGGCGCCTTCCAGAAGCGGCGGATCAAGAGGAACTCGACCAGCGATCCGAGCGCCATCGCCACGACGATTGTGATCGGGAGCACCACGAAGTACGGCCAGTCCCAGTCCCGCAGTAGGGACAGGCCGATAGTGGCCGGTACAACGCCGAGATCGGCCTGGGCGAAGTTGATGATGCCGTTCGTCTTGTAAACGAGGGACAGGCCGATCGCGACCAGCGCCGTGAGCGACCCCAGGATCACGCCCTGCACGATCACGCCGGGGGGCGTCGGCCACACGAACTGCAGCGCGCCGAGCGCTATGGCCCACACGACCGCGTAGCGCACGTGGCGGAGGACGGTTGGGGAGTTCAGCAGAACTCCTCCCGTCCCTCTTCGCATTCATCCTCAGTTGGCTGACCACGAAAGACGAGTACGCAGCCCCTAGAGGTGACCGCTCCGTCGGCGTCGACGTGGAAGTCCGCCGCGGGAAGGTCGGAGTGGTCACGGGCATGCTCGTCGACCGCGACGAAGTCGGACCCCTCTGGGTCCTCGGTGAACCAGGTGAGGATGTCGCCGTCGAAGTCGTCGTCCTCGTTGGCGGGGAGGAACTCGGCGCTCACGAAGAACTCACCCTCGGCTCGCTTGAAGACACGGCCGTGCCGGAGCGCCCCGTCCTCGGTTAGACGCCCGTCGAGCGTCTCCATGGTGACAATGAGCGCAACATCACATCCGCTGACGTCAATCGACGGACTCGCGCAGGCGGCGAGGGACGGGCCGATCAGGACGGCGATCAGCGCGACGGTGGCGTGTTGGAGGTGGGTGGAGACGCTCATGTGTCGTGGTGTTCCCCGTCGGACCTCGTTGTGGAGCCTGCGGTGCTGAACGGTGCGTACGTCACCTGATCGGCTCGAACTACAGCGCCACCATGAAGTCGTCCATGGAGTCGCCGTAGAAGCGCTCGTGGATTCTTGGGTCGTCGGGCAGCAGTCGTCCGAGGTCGGCGATGGCGTTACCGCCGCCCTCGATGTGGGGCCAGTCGGTGGAGAACACGATCATGTCGGGATAGGCAAGAGCCCCGAGCGCCTCGGCCAACGGGAGTCCCTCGACCCCCGCCGACTGGAAGCCGTAGGTGGTGGCCACGCGAACGTGGCGCTGGATGTACTCCGACGGCAGCAGCGGCAGGTGCCAGGCGAGGTGCTCCCTCACGTGCCCGCTCACGTCGCGCTCGCACGCCTTGTGGTCGACCTCCCTCATGTAGGGCGGCAGCCACGAATATCCGGTCTCGGCGAGTACGAAACGGAGGTTGGGGTGGGCTTCGAACACACCGTCGATCGCCATCGCGGTGAGAAACCGACGGGTCTCCACCCGCCGCTCGCTGGGAAGGACGGGACCTACGGAGCGATCGCGGCCGTTGTTGCGCCAGACGCCGCCGAACGACGGTGGCCCGAAAAAGACGTGGATGTAGCCGGCCATCCCGAGGTCCTCCGCCGCCGACCACAACGGTTCGAAGTCGGGGTGGGTGAGTGACTTCTCCGGGTGGTGCTGGAGCTGGAAGGCGCGACTGCCGACCCCGCGCATGTGGGTCATCTCGGCGATGCTCCACTCGAGGTCGTTGATGTCGATCTGGGCGACGGGCTGGAGACGCCCTTTCGACCCGGCGACATGGTCGGCCGCGAACCCGTGCCACGCCTCGATGATCGGGTGTGAGAGGTCGCCCCGACCGGAGATCGTCGCCAGCATCAGCGATGCCGGGAGAGCCCCGGGGTTGACCCACTGGATGTCGATCCCAGCAGCGTCGAGGAGCGCGAGGCGCTCGGTCTCGCAGTAAAACGGGTCACCGCTGGCCGCGTCGTAGTGGTCGGAGAAGAGGGCCTCGTTCTCCTCGAGGCTGACACGGAACCCCGGTTCCAGCAGCTCACGCGGGGGCCGGCGCTCTTTGGGAGCGGTGTCATCCTGTGACGGCGCGAGCATTGCTGCTACCGAGTCGACGAGCGGCTGCGGGGGAGGGAGCTCGGCGGCAAGCGCCGGCGCGGCGTGGGCGAGCCAGTCGTTCGGCTCGGCGAAGTGAGAGTCGACATCGATGATGCGCATGGCGTTGTCAGCCCCTTAGGCCGTACTTCTCGCACAACATTAGTACCTTGTGCTGGGATATCAAGACCCGCGACGGTGAGCCGGACACGCCGGGGATCGCATCTGGGCTGGTGAATTGGTAGGTCTGGGCCTCGCCACTCTGCTCATGTCGGAACCCAGTTGTTATGAATTCTTCTATGCTTGCTTACACGCGCTGAAAGTAATGCCCTACTCCAAATGTGCTCGTTCTCAGTAGAGGTGAGCGATGAAGATTGACCAAGCAGCCCACACGGAAGCCAGGACTGACTGATGGCCGAACCCACCGGCACCTCCGACTCGGCCGCCGCGCAAAGCAAACTGCGCCGACTGCGTCCCTACATCGTCATCGGGGCCGTGGCCCTGGTGGTGGTCGTCGTGTTGATCGTGTCGAGCGGCGGCTCCGACAACGATGCTGATGAGGCGTCCACTGTTGCCGACCCGGTTACCACCGAGGGCACCGCCGACGACGATGCCGATGAGGTGTCCACCGGTGCCGACCCGGTTACCACCGAGGGGGCCGCCGATGAGGGGGCGGCCGACCCGGTTACCACTGAGGGAACCGCCGCCGACGACGACACCGATGGCGACGACGACACCGGTGGCGACGACGGCATGCCAACCACCGATCCACCCGAGCCCGAATACCCGGGGATTGGAACTGACGAGGCGCTGGCCAACCCGAACTGTGACCCCGAGACGGGGAGGATCAGGGTCCCCTCGCTGACGGCTCCGCCGTGTGTCGTCGAGTGGCCGGCCGGTGCCGACAACGGCGGGGAGACGGCACTGGGGGTCACCGGCGACGCGATCGTCATGGTTGTGAGGGGCGACGTCGGCCAGACTAACGTCCACGACGACGTCCGCGGCCTCCCCAAGGCCTGGAAGGATGTCGTTGACGTCTACAACCACCACTACGAGTTTTGGGGTCGAGAGGTTCGGCTCGAGTTCATTGAGACGAGCGGATCCACCGAGGTCGCCCAGCGAGCCGACGCCACCCGCGCTGTCAACGATTTCTCGCCGTTCCTCGTCCACGACGCTACGACCGACGGCAACGGGCGGGCAGTGTTTGAAGCCGAGATGGCGGCCCGAGGTGTGATCGTCTGGGGCACGAACGTCTCGTGGCAGGAGACCCAGGACCAGCCCGGCTTTCGCTGGTCCGGTCAGCCCGACGACCGGATTATGGTGCTCCACGTCACCGAGTACGTCGGCAAGCGGGTCGCCGGCGATCCCGTGCAGTGGGCCGGCGACGACCTTGTCGGCGAGCCCCGTCGGATCGGGATGGTCTACACCGACCGCTGGGACAGGGACTTTATCGATGAGCAGGTGGCACGCCACGGCTTCGAGCTGGCAGAGGCGTTGAGCTACGACGAGGGGGCCGAGAGCACGCAGCGCCAGGAGCGGGCCCGTCTGATCGTCGCCCGGCTGAGGGATGCCGGTGTCACGACCGTGATCGCCGGCACCGACAGCCAATTCACCGGCACCCTGACGCAGGCCACGACCGACCAGCAGTGGTTCCCGGAGTGGGTCATGACCGGGTACACCGGCCAGGACGCGCCCTTCTTTGCCCGCCTGTACGACCAGGAGCAGTGGGCCCACGCGTTCGGACCGGGCCCGATCTCCTTGGGTGTGGTGGGCCGCCGAGCCGGGGCTGGCCCGTTGTTCGTGTGGCATCACGGACGAGAGCCAAGCGGTTACATCGTGAGTCAGGCTAACGCGATGGTGTCGTGGGCGATGGCGTGTCTCCACCTCGCCGGTCCGGATCTCACCGCTGAGAGCTTTCGTGACGGCTGCCTTGCCTATCCGCCATCACTCGGTTCCTATTGCGACTGCGTGACCAGCATCGGGGTCTCGTTTACTGACGACCGGCTCCCGTGGACCGACTACTCCGGCTCGGACGACATGGCAGAGAAGTGGTGGGATCCCACCGCCGAGACGATCAGTCTCGCCGGGAACGTGCAGGTGGGCGCCTATCAGTTCGTCGGCAACGGACAACGGTACGCGGTGGGGGAGTGGCCTGACGACGAGCCTCGGGTGTTCGACCCAGATGTCGCCGTCGCCCAGTTGGCGGAGTCACCACCCAACGACACCCCACCGGATTACGAGCACGAGCCGCACGAGTGACCATCACCGTGTGACGGAGGTCAGGCGCGGGTGAATCAATTCTTCGCGTTCGATACGATGGGCCCGTACTTTCGCTGGGCGGCCTGCTTGGACACCCCCAACATGGCACCGATCTCCGACCACGACCGGTTGGACCGTCGGGCTGATCGGACAGCGTCGAGAATTTTGTCATCGACCTCGTCCCGTTGCTCCGCTAGCTCGGCGATATCTTTGAGTGCTGACGTCTCAGCCTCGGTCAGGTCCTCGGTCTTGACCCGCTCAGCCCAGCGCTCGAGGGCAGCGGCTCGATCTGCTCGGGACTTGCTCACTGCTGCCACCACCCTTGGAGAAACTTCGGTCGGGCGGCCATGGCGTGGATGACGGCCGCCCCTTCGTTGTCAGTGACGACGCCGATCTCCAGCGGTGCTCCATTGGCAGCCGGACCGATGAACATAGTCACGCCCGGGACGTCCGTTTCGAAGGCTCGCCAGTGATGTCGGAGTGCGTGAAGCATATCGTCGTCTGGAACACCGTGCTTTCGGGCACTGGGCTCGATGTCCACCGATCCATGCTATGGGGCTCGCCAGCCTTCGTCAATATATGTTGACGAGCACAAATGAACGCGGTCTTGACCCGTACTTTCTGGCACATGGCGAGCTGGCCATGCTTTATTGAGTCGGCCGGGCCCAGACCCGCAGGGTGTGCTGGGTGTGTCGGTCTGCTAAGAGATTGCTAACGGCTGGCTTCGGCAGTGGAGGGTGACCTCGGCCGCGGCGCGGAGCCCGATGTCACCAGCGATGTTGACGATGATCTCATCAGGGTCGACCGTTGCACCGAGGTGGTCCCGCCAGCGTTGGGTCGCGTCACCGATCAGTCCGCGGAGCGTCTCGCCGTGGGCTTGGCCCCGCTCTCGTGGTGGGCCGGGATAGCTGTCACACGTGATCAGTAGCATACGTGTGCATGAGATCACAGCGCTGTAGTTTGGACGCTGCGGAGAAGGCCAAGTGAGCCAGGCTTCGCAGCTGACGTTGATGGATGTAGCCACGGAGAGGCCGAGTTGGACGCCTGACCCTGACGGGGAGCACGGAGAGGTGTTCACCCGCCGATGGGTCGTGGAGCTGATCCTTGACCTCGTCGGGTATCGGGCCGAGGAGGATCTCGGCGCCTCGGTGATCGTCGAGCCCTCGTGCGGCTGTGGCGCCTTCATCATCCCGATCGTGGAACGACTGGCGGAATCGTGCAGACGCCACGGACGCCGACTCCGGGATCTAGACCATGCCATTCGAGGCTTCGACCTGCTTGAGCACAACGCCAAGTACACGCGCAAGGCCGTAATGGCCAAGCTGCTCGAACTCGGCGAACCGGTCGATGTAGCCGAGCGTCTCTCTGGCCAATGGGTGCTGACCGAGGACTTCCTGCTCGCTGACCACCGCGGGCTCGAAGCTGATATCGTCGTCGGGAACCCGCCCTACATCCGGCTCGAGGACATCCCCAACGAGGTCAGCGATGCGTACCGGAGAGAACTCCCGACGATGCGAGGAAGGGCAGACATCTTCGTGGGTTTCTTCGAGCGAGGGCTGTCGCTTCTCGCTCCCGAAGGTGGGCTCGCCTTCATCTGTGCCGATCGATGGATGCGAAACCAGTACGGCTCGCACCTGCGATCTCTCGTCGCTGAGAGTTACGCCGTCGACGGCGTGCTCGTTCTCCACGACGTCGATGCCTTCGAGGACTCGGTTGCCGCGTACCCAGCGATAACGGTGATGCGCAACGGGCGCCAGGGCCCTGCGAAGGTGGTCGACACCACTGCGGCGTTCGGACCGAGCGATGCCGGGACTATTGCGAAGTGGGTCACGAATCCCCACGCTCAAGCGCCGCGGCCAAGCTCTGCGTTCGAGGCAGCTGAACTCTCGACGTGGTTCTCGGGTGGAGCACACTGGCCCGCAGGGTCACCACACGAACTGGAGCTCATCGCTCACCTCGAAGAGCACTTCGCGCCCCTGGAAGATCCGCGGACCGAAACGCGAGTCGGCATCGGTGTTGCAACCGGTTGCGATGACGTATTCGTTACCGCGCACGCTGACGGAGTCGAACGCGCTCGACTCCTGCCATTGCTGACGGCTTCCGACATCTCAGGCGGCGATGCGGACTGGGGTGGGCGATATCTTGTCAACCCGTGGGAGAACGGCCAGCTTGTCGACCTGGACAACTTCCCCGGCCTTGCGAACTACCTCGAGGCCCACAGCGAACGAATTCGCGGCCGGCACGTGGCGAAGTGCCAACCGGCCAAATGGCACCGAACGATCGACAAGGTCGATCCCACACTTCAGGCCCGGCCGAAACTTCTGCTGCCGGACATGAAGGCCGCCGCTCACCCGGTCCTCGACCGCGGCGGCCACTACCCGCACCACAACCTGTATTTCGTTGTCTCCGAGAGGTGGGACCTCGAGGTTCTCGGCGGTCTGCTGCTGTCCGACGTGGCCAACCTGTTCGTCGGCGCGTACTGCGTGAAGATGCGCGGAGGTACCTACCGTTTCCAGGCCCAGTACCTCCGCAAGATCCGAGTACCGAACCCGGACGGCCTCTCCGACGAGGCGCAGGACGGCCTGCGTACGGCGTTCCGTGCACGCGATCGAGCTGCAGCCTCGGCGGCCGCATGGCCACTCTACGGAGTTGACCCCGAGTCCCGCCTTCTCACGTCACTGACGGAGCCCTGATGACCCCAGCCGTCCCGGACTACGAAGACGCGTTCGCCTCCGCCATTCAGGACTTCTGGATGATCAAGACGAACCAGCAGGCCGCCGCTGATCTTGCCGGACGTAGCGACGGTGGGACGAGTGGCTCAGTCCGGGCCGGCAAGCACATGTCGCCCTTCGAGGCACTGATCCGGAAGGTCGTCGAGGATGCCGGTATCGAGCCCGATCCCGCCCCGAGCGACACGATGTACCTCCCCGGCTTCTACCGGGAGACGAAGTCCTGGGACGTCGTGCTCCAGTACAAGGGACATGCGCTCGCCATCGTCGAGGCCAAGTCGCAGGGATCGAGCCTGGCCAACAACTTCAACAACCGCGTCGAGGAGGCCATCGGCCAGGCGGCCGACGTCTGGAAATCCCACGAGAGAGGTCTCCTGATCTCGGGCCTTCGTCCTTGGATCGGCTACCTGATGATCGTCGAGGAGACGGAGAAGACCACCGACCCGAAGCACCTGCTTGGGGGGAAGGCCGTACCCGAGGGCATGAAGGTGGATCCGGTCTTCGACGGGATGAGCTACGCCGAGCGGTATGCCACCGCATTCAAGCGGCTCGACCAGGAACGGATGCTCGACGCCACTTGCGTGGCCATCACCAGCGGCCCCAAGGCGTACGAGTACCCGAGTGGGTGGCTGTCTTTCAACGGCTTCGCCGCCCAACTCTGGGGTCGGTGCCAGCACGTCCTGGCGGTGGCAGGCTAATGGTTGGCTTCGGGAGCTTGGCACGGTCCGGACAAGTTCCGTCGACTCCGTCTGACCTCGGCCGATTGCGCGGCGATCTGCACACGCAGGTCAACGAGCTGACATGAAGAGGCGACTTGGGCCGGACGGTGTTCATTACTTCGATCGTCGGTCAGGACTCAACCTTCTAGTCGAGGAGGTCGAGGTTTCCGAGACCCATTGGGATCCCGGGCCGCGTCGCACTCGATGAACTTGGTGATGGTAGGTCGATTCGAGGCAGCGGTGACCGCCGAAACAGTGAAGGGAGTCATCGAGCGCCTCACCGAGGCCGTCGAGGCCGAGGTAGATGCTGGTCGCCTCACGGTGGGCGAGCCCCTCGACTCCTACAGTGACGAGATTCTGAAGCTGTTACTGGACCTCGAAGTTCACAGCCTTAGCCCCGGGCAGCTCGAACAGTTCCTCTATGACGTGAGGGTCAATCGCGATGGGGACTCAGTCGTCATCACTACAGATGAGATCGAGGTCGAGGCGTTTCTGAAGCTGATGCTGGCCAAGGGCGGTCGAATCGAGATCTACTCCGCACACGACTACCCGGACACGAAGTACGGACGCGGTAAGTGAGGGAGCGAGCCACAACGCTATGCCGCCTCTGAACTGGGATGAATTTGCATCTCTCCCGGGAGACATTTGGTCGAACTTCGAAGGCATATGCCGCGCGACGATCTTCTTCAACTACTCCCGATTTGGGTCGTTCGCTGCTACGGCGCAGCAGCCCGGGGTCGAGTTCCACCTTCGGATCGAACAGGGAGGCTGTCCGCTAGGCGACGCCGGCCGCTGGTTCGGCTGGCAGTGCAAATGGTGGGACATTCAACCAGGAAGAGCGATAGGCACAAACCGGCGGAAGGACATCGTCGATGCTCTCGAAGCAACGAAGCGGCACGTGACTGGGGCAACAGATTGGGTGCTCTGGACTAGGCGACCGCTAACGAAGGGCGACCAGAAGTGGTTCAATGCTCTAGAGACTGACATGCGGCTCCACCTCTGGACCGCGGATCAGTTGAATGACCTCCTTGTGGGCGACTCCGCACTCTTGCGTGAAACGTACTTCGGCGACTTGATCATGAGGCCTGAGCGACTCGCAGAGGCGCACAAACGCACGGCTGCGGCAGTAGGGGACCGATGGATCCCGGAGGTCCATCAGCCCTCGCCGACGGAGAAGCAACTGCGCCGAATGCTCGCAGAGCCAGCACAGTGGGTGCACCTCGCCGAAGCAGGAGCAGACATTGAACGTTTCGCTGCCGCGGTCAAAAGCCTAGGTGCGGATGTCGACGACCCTCTTGCGACGAAGGTCTCCGAGCTCGTGACGAGTGCCCAACTCATCGCTCAGTCGTTGAAAGACACCCACACTTCGCTGACTTCGGGCCAAGCCTTCGCAGCCGTATCTCAGCTGTCTGCCCAGTCGAGTTCGCGATTCCCGGTGGCGATCCCGCTTGTCCTCCGGCGGCTGCGTGCGGAACAGCATCAAGTGGCGCCCGCTCTGACGAACCTCATCGCCGCCACACGGAGTGCCCACCGGTTGTTCGACGATCTCCGTCGACACCTCTCTACGCAGCTGGTCGTCGTAAAGGGCAGCGCTGGCTACGGAAAGACGCAACTTGCGGCGCAGCTCACAAGCCCCGAAGGCTCACGCCCAGCGGGGGTGCTGCTCCGTGGCTGGCATCTCGATGCGCGAGGCACGCTCGACGATCTCATCGGTCAAGTGAGCGTACCTGGCGCCAAGATCGCGACCTTCGAGGAGCTTTTGGCGGCAGTCAACGCAGCGGCAGAGCGGTCTGGTTGCCGACTGCCTGTGGTCATTGATGGGTTGAACGAGGCACAGCACGCGGGAGCATGGATGCCCCTGCTGAGGTCGCTTCAAGTCGTGCTTGAGCGCTACCCGTCGGTCGTCGTGATTTGCACCCTTCGGGGGGATTTCTTCGAGGATGCTGTACCGGACGAAGTCAGTGAGGTCCTCGAACTCGATGGATTCGCCGACGAAATCGGCGAGGCAATCGAACGGTACTTCACCTACTACAGGATTGATCCGGCAGACGCCGAGCTGCCGCTCGAATTGCTCAACCATCCTCTCTCCCTGAAGATCTTCTGCAGCGTCGCGAACCCGACTAGAGAGAAGCAGGTTGGCGTTGGGTGCCCGCCTGAGTCGCTTACCGGGATGTTCAATGAGTACATCGCCGCGTCGGTTCGACGGATTGCTGAACTAAACCCATCGATTCATCGCCGCGATGTCACGAACGCTC
The DNA here is from genome assembly GCA_965200775.1 of Acidimicrobiales bacterium. Lineage (GTDB taxonomy): Bacteria > Actinomycetota > Acidimicrobiia > Acidimicrobiales > Bin134 > Poriferisocius. Next base: position 670,445 of record OZ241383.1, read on the forward strand.
TCGACAATCTCGGTGCCGAGCTATGGGCAACAAGTAGTCGCGAAATGGCTCATTCCCGTGCAGTGGCGATCGTTGGTGATTCAGCCAGTCGGCGGCAGGAGAGCATGCTGGCGGCGCTTGAACACGACGGCGTGATAATCCCACAGCGTGGGAAAACGGGCGATCCGACAGTGGCCTTCGAGTCCGACATGCTCGCGGGCCACGTAATCGCCTCGAGCCTGTTGAGTGCCAACGGCGCTCGCATCGCAGAGCTGTTGGGGGTCGAAGAGACCACGAAGCTGTTCGCTGGCAACTATACGCAGCGTCATCCACTTGCCAGCGACATCTTTGCTGCCTTGGCAGGGCTCATGCCGCACACTGATGCGCCACAGCTCTGGCGGGTCGTCTCCAACGGTCTGAGAGCCGATGCTCTACACGCTGCAGCTGGGTTGGAAGCGGAACTCTTGGACAAATCCACGGTCGATCAGGTCGCGGCCCATGTGGATGTGATTCGAGGCCAAACAGACATCTTCGACAGGCTGCTGGCTACCCGCGCAGCCGAGCAGCATCCACTGAACGCAGAGTTCATCGATCGGATCCTGCGGGAGCGTTCTGTGCAAGAGCGTGACCTGCGTTGGACCGAGTGGCTTAGGGACCGCCGTCATCGGCTCCGGTCTGATGCAGAGAGCCTCGTCAGGTCGTGGAAACGAAAGAAAGGTCGCACGGACTCTGATCTCTTGCGCGCGCGGTGGCTGATGTGGACGCTCACGAGTACGGATCGGGATCTCCGTGATACCTCAACCATGGCTCTGTATTGGTATGGGCGGGGAGATCCGGGCGGGCTCTTCGCCCTCACGGTCGAGTCCCTGACGATCGATGATGCCTATGTCACCGAACGAATGCTTGCGGCCTCCTACGGAGCCGCTACGGGCTTTCGGCTGCCGGACGAGGTCTTCGAGGTTGCACTTGGGGACTATCTCCTGGCACTCAAAGCGGCCCTTACTGGCCCGGACGCTTCCGCACCAACCTGGCACGCCCTTGCCCGCTACTACGTCGAAGGCACCTTCTGTCTGGCCCGGACCTTCTACCCGACAGTGGTTCCGGAAAATGTTGCCGACCCGGTCGATTTCTCCGATGGCCCGCTGGCTCCGGCCCTGTCAGAAGGGGGCTCGCGCTGGGAAGAGGTCCGCAGCACCCTCCACATGGACTTTCACAACTACACACTCGGCCGACTCTTTCCGGGGCGGTGGAACTACGACCACAACCATGTCGGGCATAAGCGGGCCACCGATCAGGTGCTTGGGGTGGTCCACGAGGCCGGGTGGCGACGCGAGCTGTTCAGTGAAGTCGATCGGCAAATTGCTCAGCTACCCCGCTACGACCAGCCGCAGAACGTCGAAAGGTACGGCAAGAAGTACTCCTGGATCGGATTCCACATCGTTGCAGGCACCTTGGCCGGAGCAGGTCATCCGCCGAACCATCTCGAAGTGGATATCGACCCGACCTTCCCGGAGCCCCCACAAGAGTTGCCGGTCCCTCTAGAGACCTGGGCACGACGAACGCCGGCGGATCACCGCCGGTGGTTACGGAGCGGGTTGGTACGGCTACCCGACTCATTCCTTCGGCCGGAGAATCTCGACCGGACACCGGGTCCATGGGTCCTGGCGCACGCTGAGATCGAATGCGAAGACGCGGCCACCGGGCGAAACACCTTCGGCTTGATCAACACGGTCCTAGTAGACGCTGCGGACCGCGATGATCTCGTCACGGCTCTCAAAACCGCGGCTTACCCTGGCCGAGAGCTTATTGACGTGCCATCCGACTACTACGTGTTCGCTGGCGAGTTCCCATGGCACGAACGCTTCGCTGCGCCGGAACCGGGTGTCACCCCTGCGGATCTCTACTTCAAAGAGGTAGTTGCAGGAGGCCGCACTATCGCAGTCGAGAGCCTGGCCCATGAGTATGCATGGGAATCGCACCACAGCAGCGTCAATCGGGCCGCAGGGTTCGTGCCGAGCAAGCCGTTCTCCAGTGCATTTGGACTTCGGGGGCTGCCAGCAAGCCTCGACCAAGTTGAAGAGACTGGCGATGTCGCGGCTCGGAGCTTCAGTGCGCCGGATGGTTTCTCGGGCCAGGTGCTTTACCTTCGCTCGGACCTGGTCGAGTCGTATGCTGCTGGCCGGGCTGTTCTGACGTTTGCGTGGGGCGAACGCAGGTTGCAGCATGCGTGGCCGGAGGGCCCGACCCGATCAGAGCAGAACGCTTACCAGTCCTACGCGAATGTCTGGAGGCACGTCGATTCGGCGTGACAAGAGGTCTTGACGCTCCAGGTTGAGCAACTCGCTACCAGGAGGTTCCGCATGGAGGAAGATGTGGGGTGGGGCGAGGATGTCGAGATGTTTGTCACACCGTGCGTGCATACTGGTGGCGTGAGCAGCTTCCGGTTTCCCGACGGAGTTGAGTTCCTTGGCGAGGGCGACGACGGTCATGTGCTCTTCAATGTCGACACCCCGATCGACGAGGACGGCTACTACGGTCGGGAGTGCCCCTCTTGCGAGCAGCACTTCCGTGTTGCTTACGAGGACTACTTCGGCTTACCGGATGATCTGCGGTTGTGGTGCGTCTACTGCGGCCACAACGATGACCGCAGCGCTTTCATGACCCAGCAGCAGCTTAGGCGTGTGACTCGGGTGGCCAGTGACTACGCGACACAGCAGGTCCTGCGGACCCTCGACCGATCATTCGGAAGGATGGCCCGCCGGTCGCGCGGGTCGATGGTTCAGGTCACGTACCACAGCCGGCCGTTCAACCCGGCGCCGTTACCGGGGATCAATGAGGAACGGCTGGTGCGCGAGCGGCAATGCGGCGACTGCAGCCTCCGGTACGCGGTATTCGGTGAACATAGGTTCTGTCCGGTGTGTGGGCTACTCCCGCCACTGCTGTCGGCGCTGGATGCACTCTCCGCCGAGCGGCTTCGACTAGACGCCCTTGCCGATCTTGAACCAGCTGCGGTAGCGGTGCTTCGCGAGTCGGGCGCGCTCCAGCGCACCTACGTCGACACGATCGAGAACGTCGTCGGCATTGTTGAGGCGATGGCCGAACGCATCTTCCGCGCAGGGGTTCCCAGCGCCGAAGCGGACCTGAAAGCCAAGGGCAAGGTCTTTCAGCGCCTTGATGACCTTGCCGACCTGTTTCAGGCGAGGCTCGCCATCGATCTCCGCTCGAATCTCGGCAGCGACTGGCCCGAACTCCTTGAAGCATGGGCTGCAAGGCACATATTCACCCATTGCGACGGGATCGTCGACGACAAGTACCTCGCGGCCGTTCCGACGACTCTGCTCAAAGAGGGCCAGCGTCTACAGATCACGGAGAACTACAGCCGCCGAGTCCTGACTTTGACGGAGCGGCTTTGTCAGGTGCTAGCGGATTGAGGCGTGACCCGAATCGGGGACCCGGTCGATCGCGTGCTCCGCGCGCTCAGCGGGGTCTCGAGCGGCGCGGCTCCTAAACCCCGCAGCCGTCACGCTGGACCTCGCGGAGATGTTCCGCAGCTTCTTCACCTCGGACCCCGGCACGTCAAAGGTCTACGAACACGCGTGGCCAAGGTGCGATTCGGATGGCCTCGATAGGTACTGCTAGGCGAGCAGTACTCACCGTCGGAAATGGTCGAAGCGTGAGACGGCCTCCCTCGATCCGACGGAGGTCGGCCTGGTGGGTGATGGCATCGAGGCCCACCCCTGTGGTAGCATCGACGTAGACCTCGACCATCGTGATCTTGGTCACAAGCGGCGGCGAGCAGGGCAGCGGCCTGCTCGCGGCTAGGCCGCTGCTCGAGTCGCCCGACCTGGGCGAGCTGCCCGACGTTGACTTGGAGCGCCTGATCCGCACCCTCGACGAGGAGATGAAGACGGCGGCGGCCGATTTGAAGTTCGAGTACGCCGCCCGCCTCCGAGACAAGACCAAAGACCTCCGCCGCGAGCCAGCCGAAATCCGTGGCTAACCGCCCGCACCGTTCTGCGGGGCTCGGAGGCGGGGCGTAGCGCTTTGGCATACTGAAAGTTGCGAGAGTCTCGCGTTACCCGTCGGGGGCGGAGGTCTCAGCGGTGACCGGCATCGGCCCGCGAGGCATGCCTCGATGCGTCCAACCGGTGGTGGCGTTGCTAGGTTGGCATTCTGTGTGTCAGCCAGCGCAGTCGCTCCAGGCCAGCGCAGTCGTTCAAGGAGGCAGAGATTGATGCAGCACGAGTACGTGTTCCACGTGAAGGACGCAAATGCCGAACGTCTCGAGACCGTGACTCTCGCCGATGCAGCGTTCCTCGAGCGCAAGCACTTGCAGGAGTGGATCATCGGCAACCCCGAGGTGCTGGGCGAAGACGCACTAATCGTGACAAGCGAGTTCGATCGGTGGCAGACGGCCGCGGGTGACGGGCGCCGCTACCGTCTCGATGTGCTGGCGATCGACTCGGGCGGTCAGCTCATTGTTGCCGAGTTGAAACGAGACGCGTCCCACAAGGATGTCGAGCTGCAGGCTCTCAAGTACGCCGCACTGGTGTCTCGCTTCGATGAGGACACGCTCACGGACGCGCATCGGGACTATCTGTCCAAGCGGTCCGACGAGGAGATCTCGGCAGACGACGCTCGCGAGTCGATCAAACAGCACTTGGGCGGAACGATCGACTCAGACGGCTGGACTCAGCCGAAAGTCGTGCTGATCGCGGGTGACTTCCCAGAGACCGTAACGAACACCGTCATCTGGCTGTCAGAAGCGGGTCTCGAGATCGTGTTGCTGGGGTATCAGATGTATCGCTGGGGTGATGACACCTTCCTGGTGGTCTCGCAGACATACCCTCCACCAGATACTGAGGACTTACTCTTGTCGCCGCGCCGCGAAGAGGTCCGTCAAGCACGCGAACGGAACCGAGATCGTCGGCGGCGTCGCGAATCCGTCAAGATCCTGATCGAAGCGGGTGACCTAACAGAGGGAGAGCAACTGAACTTGGTCCCGAGTGGAATCAACCGGGAGCTCAAAGAGCAGCTTGACGGCTGGATCGCCGAGGACCCAACCCGCGGTCAAGCGACATGGACTGGTGACTCAACCGCCCCAATCAAATGGCAGCACAACGGCGAAACGGGCGCGCCATCCGGTTTCGCAAAACACATTCTCCAAGAGGCAACCGGCGAAGTCCGTGAGCTCAACGGTAACGAATGGTGGCAGACCACCGCTGGCGAGAGCCTTGCAACGCTCGCCAAACGCCATGGACAGTAAGGAACGCCCACAGCGACTGGCTGGACCTCCACGCGCTGTTGTCCAGCCCTTCCTCCGGAGCATTCTCGAAGAGACCCGCGGTACCCGCGAGAATGTGGGCACTAGCCCCTGAAGCTGGCGCGTCGGCCTAGGCCCCCTGTTTGCACTTCGGGTGGCGGGGCCGGGACGGGTGACGCCTCGGGCCCGCTCGCAGGTTTAACCCCGAGGGTAGGGTTGTCCCGTGGCGGCGGTGCTGGACAATCTGCTTGGTGGGGCTGACCGGTTGGTGGTTGTCGACACCGAGACGACCGGCGTCTATTCAAAGGACAGGGTTGTGGAGCTGGCGCTGGTCACCTTGTCCCCCGACGGTGAGGTCGTGGACGTGTGGGACTCGCTGGTTCAGCCGGGTCGGGCGGTGTCGGCGACCCACATCCATGGGATCACGGCGGCGATGGTGACGGACGCGCCGACCTTTGACGATGTGGCCGGTGATGTTGCGATCCGGCTGGAAGGGGCGGCGGTGGCCGCGCACAATCTGGCGTTCGATCATCGGATGCTTAAAGCCGAGTTCGCCCGGATTGGTGGCTCGCTGGTGATCCCGGCGGGTGTGGACACGTTGTTGGCGACAGGTACGAAGTTGTCGGTGGCGTGTGCGGCGCATGGTGTGACGATCGGGGATCAGCACCGAGCACGTGACGATGCGTTAGCGACGGCGGCGCTGTTGCGCGTCGTGGCGTCGCGGTGCAGGCCCGGCGCGCCGGCGGCTGCGCCGGTGGGGTTGCGGCGTTCGGGGCGGGTGTTGCGGCGTGAAGACATGGTGCCGGTTGAGCTGCCGGATCCGCCGGTGATCGCTGATCTTGCGGCGCGCTTGGCTTACGACGGGGTTGAGCCTGCGGTACTGGCGTATCTCGAGGTCTTGGGGTTGGCGGTCGAGGATCTTCACCTTGATCGGGATGAGCGGGCCGAGCTCGAGGAGATCGCTCGCTTTGTGGGGTTGGGTGAAGCTCAGGTTGGTCAGGCGCATCGCCGTTTTGTCAATGAGCTGATTGACTCCGCGTTGGCCGACCACGTGTTGACGCCGGACGAGTACGACGCGTTGGTCAGGGTGGGGGCCGCTCTGGAGGTGGAGCCTGGTCGGATTGAGGCGCGGTTGCGGCCTTACCAGGAGCGCAGCGGGATGGTCACCGTTGAGTCGGGCATGAGCGTGGTGTTCACCGGCGATCACCCGCTTTATTCGCGCTCGCAGCTGAACTCGCATGCCGAGTCAGTGGGTCTAGTGGTGCAGAAGGGCGTGACGAAGGCGACTGGACTGGTTGCAGCGATGGAACCGGAATCGAATTCGGGGAAGGCGGGCAAGGCCAGACGCTACGGGATTCCGATCGTTTCGATCGATGACTTACTGGATTTCGTTCCGGGCGGGGCGATCATGGCGAGCACCGTGGAGGGTGTGCTGAAGGTCATCACGTGCCCGGACTGCTTGACCACATGGACCGTCGAGGCGGTGTCGGGGGACGTCAGTCGAAGCGCTGCAGCGACTGTGCGCCGGCACCGACGCCGCGCGCGAGGAGCGATCGTCAGCCGGCGGTGCAGGCAGGGCTGGTAGAGGAGACGCTGACGTGTCATGGCTGTGGCGGGCAGTGGAAGCGGGTTCGAACTCGTGGCCGGAAGCCGTCGCTTTGTCCTTCGTGTGCGGCCTGATTCGGCGGAGGCGTGACATGGTTCGCGACGCTGCCTGAGAGCTGCGGCGAGTTGGTCGAGTCGGTCGATGTCCGCCGGGTCGAGTCCGGCAGCGGGGGCGATGTAGGCGATGAGGTTGGCGGTGTCGGTGTTGAGGTTTCGGCGGATGTGTGCGGTCTCGTCGAGCATGGTGGTCCCCGTGACGGGGTGGGGGCCCGGACGGCCCCCAGCCCTTGGTTGGGCGTCTAAGAAGGGCTCCTCTCCGGGCTTGGTATCGGCGGGCTGGTCCTAGGCGGGGCGTCGAGGTAGCGAGCGGATGACCAATAATGCGAAAGCCCCGGCTCCCGTCCTAGTCGGCCTCCCTGTCGGGGGCCCTCGGCCTGGCACTCCGGGGCTTGCGTCTTTCTCCCAGATCAATACCGGAAGACTCCACCATTATCGGCAGGAAGACACCAAAAGTCAACCTCTTCGGGCATCGCTCCTCGGGGCGGCGGCGTCGAAAGCAATGCCATCCCGGCAGCTCCCTCTCAACGACGGTGTCTGGACGGTGGGCGATCTACGGCCTGCCGGCAGTGAGATCGATGACGAGACGAGTGTGTCAGATACTCCCGGTAGGATCGACTTACGTCGATGTAGTATGGAGGATTCTTGGCAGTTCTGCGCAGGACGACCATCGCAGATGTAGGCGCGGTCGTCAGAGATGGCGAGCCACGGCCAGTACTCCTACTGGGTGCCGGCGCCTCGGTGACATCCGGCGTGGAGCTGGCTGGGGACCTTGCTCAGCTGATTGTGCGGTGGGAATACTGCCGCCTGAACGGGTTCGATCTAGATGATCCGGTTGTGGGCCGGAGCTACTGGATGCCGTGGCTGCGTGAGCACGACTGGTATGACTCAGACGTTGGATGGGCGGACGGATACCCAACCATCGTCCGCAACGTGCTCATCCCACGCGAGAAGCGGCGCAGATTTTTTCTCGAACACGTGGTCGTCCCACCGGACCGGGCAAGTAGCGGCTACCGCGACCTTGCAGAGCTTGTCGGCCTGGGACGGATACATACCGTCATGACGGCGAACTTTGACACGCTTGCCTTCGACGCTTGCAAGATGAACCCCTCGGCTGCCCGAGTGACGCACGTGAAGTCTCCCGCTGAAGCAGGGCTAATCTCGTCCGACCCAGCAGCGGGACAGATCGTCCATGTTCACGGCACGGCGGACAATTGCTCGGACCAGAATCTCGAAGAAGAGGTGGCCGACTTGGACGAACTCCTTGAGCTTGGTGTCGCGTGCTCCTTTACCGCTGTCGGGGAGCACGACGATCAAGTCGATGTCTTCGGAGAATCGCTCAATGAGGCGGTGTGCTTTGGACAGGCTTGTACCTCCTTTGAGCACCACCGAACATCCGGTCGTTGCTGACGCGATGGCGGCACCGCGAAGTATCTCGGTGACCCAGAAGTCCTTTTCGAGGTGGGCGGCCGGGATGCCGGTGGCTTCGCTGATTCGGGTGACGTAGAACTCAAGTTCGTCCTATTGCCGTTCGCTGACGGTTTGGGGAGGGTGAGTTCAAGTCCCCCCTCCGACACACCAGTTGGTATGCGCGTCGGGTATTGCTGTGACCTCCTCGGGGACGCCGGGCCAACTGAGGCAGACCCTCCCAAAAGCACCTTCATCCCGGCTCATTTGAGAAGGCCCAGTGCTGCAAGCTTGCCTCCAGGCGGTACTGAGGCATCGGAAAGGGAATGTTAAGCTCGGGCCGTGACGATCATGCTTGAGCGTTCTGCTGGTTGTCTTCCGCCGGTTCTCCTTGACCCTGTGGTGGATGATCCCGAAGCGGTACGAGACTTGGCCCGAGCGAACGGGCCGTACTTCATGCCGGCCCGCTACCTCATCGACTCGGAAGCGGCCGACCGGGCCGGGGTAGGGGACGCGAAGAGGCGCCTTGACGTGCCCGCAAATCTCATCGGCCCGGTGTGGCGGGGTGATTGGTGTACCGGTGGGCGAGCGTCGATCGACGGCGTTGACCACTTGCTGCACCTTCCGGGGTTCGTCGACGGGGCCAGGCAGATCTGTCAGGCAGAGGTAGTGGTGCCCGAGCAGGTTTATGTGAATCTCAACACGCCTGCTTCGGGTGCTGGGTTCAGCCATGTCGACATCCCCGAATTCGTTGGCATGGACCGCACCAACACCCCGGGCTGGCTTTTGCAGGCCATGGGCGGTTCGCACTTGTTCGAGGATGTGCGCATCACCATCATCACGGCGGTGGCGTGGTTCTACCAGGGCGAGCGCGGGTTTTTCCGCTACTGGCCGGAAGGGCGCGACACCGGCAGTATCCGCCACGAGAACATGTGGAACACGGCCGTGGTGGGCGACAACGACTTCATGCATCACCAGGTCGAGCGGGTAGGTCCCGACGACCTCGGTAGGCCCGACGGTATGACCATCGACACAACCCTCGACTTCGATGGTGAGCGGTGGTGCGTCGTGGACGATGGCACCACCCTTGCCGAATACGGCGACGAGCATGTCCGGCTGTCGCTTTCGTGGAAGGCGAAGGTGTACGCCACCTCCGAGATTCATGAGAAAGCACTACGAGGCGACAACGCGATGAACCTCCCTGAGGCGCTTGACCGTTTCGCCGCTGCCCTGGACGAACCGCTGGCGGCCACCGGGCCCGATGCCCTCGGCAGCCCCGAGCTGCGGGCGCAGGTAGTCGAAGCCTTCGTCGACTACCGCTACGACTGAGAGATCCAGCGAGTTCCGAGGGTTCGTAACGGCGACCGGATCGCCGACGAGATCAAGTGCGAGCATTCACGACCGCTTACCCAAAAGGCCTGACGGCCCCAAGGCTCTTGCTGGTTTAGCCTGGCGAGGTGTCCGAGGAGCGTGAGCGGCGGCTGAACGTGTTGTTGCTGATAACGGATCAGCAGCGGTGGGATGCGTTGGGTTGCGTAGGCGGGTGGGTTGACACTCCCAATCTCGACCGGATCGCTGCTCGTGGAGTGCGGTTCAGCAACTGTGTGACGACGTCTCCGATTTGCGTGCCGGCTCGGGTGAGCTTGGCGAGGGGCCATTATCCGCACAACACCGGGGTGTGGGGTCATGTGGATTACACGCTGTCTCCCGAAACGCCCACCTGGATGCAGGCGGTGCGGGCCGCCGGCTACCGGACCAGCGTTTTCGGCAAGACCCATCTGCATGCCCATTCGGGTGACCTGCGGGAGAAGGAACATCTACTGCACGCCTACGGCCTCGACGACGTTGACGAGATCGCCGGCCCCCGTATGTCGGCCACGGTGATGACCCATATGACGGCTCGGTGGGCCGAGTTGGGTCTGCTGGATGCCTACCGGGCTGATCTCGATGACCGGTTTGCGAGCAGGCCGTGGGTGGTGCGGCCTTCTTCGCTGCCGCTCGAGGAGTACGCCGATGTGTATGTCGGCCGTAGTGCCTGTGAGTACCTTGCCTCCTACGATCGTGTCGAACCCTGGTTCTGCTGGGTCAGCTTCGGTGGTCCCCACGAGCCCTGGGACACGCCCGAGCCGTGGGCCTCCCGCTACGACCCCTCTTCCATGCCTCCACCTCTGCCCGCACACGAGCGTGACGATCGCCGGCCCGACGGCAGCCTCGACCGGTGGTCGGCGTGGTTGAAGCAGCCGCTCACACTTGAGGAAGTGCAAAGGATGCGGGCCGACTACGCGGGCAACGTGAGCTTGATCGACGATCAGATCGGCAAGATTCTCGGTACGGTGGAGGAGCGGGGGGAGCTGGATCGCACCGTGATTGTGTTCACCTCCGACCACGGTGAGATGAACGGCGACCACGGTCTCATCTACAAGATGAACTTCTTCGACGGCTCGGTGCGGGTGCCGCTCATCGTGAGCACTCCGGCCATGGCCTCAACCCCGGTCGCAGGCACCGTTGATGCTACGCCGGTGGAATGGATCGACGTGGGTCCGACCATCGCCGAATCCGTTGGTGCTGAGCTTTCCTACCCGCAGTTCGGGTGCTCCTTGTTGCCCGCGTTCGGGGGGCAGCGGGTCCGGGAGGACGCGCTGAGCGAATTCGAGGGCGAGGTGATGTTGCTCACCGACGAGTGGAAGATCGTGCTCAACGACCGAGGCGAGCCCTACCTGCTGTTCCACCGGCTGGCCGATCCCGACGAGGCGCAGAACCTGGTCCTCGACAGCAAGACATCATCGGTGCAGCGTGACCTGCGCCTTTGCATCCTGGACCGCCTCATCGCCACCCAACTCCAGCACCGCTGACCTCCACCCGGACCGCATCTATGCACCTGCACCGATGCACGGGTCAGGTAGTACCCTCGTCGGAGTGGGGGATAGGCAAATGTGCTAGCTCGAAGGGCTAGTGCCCGCAAGGGTGTGTGGGCTCAAGTCCCCCCTCCGACACCACAAACAGAGCGAGTCGGAGCCGGTAAGGCGGAGATCTTCTTGCGGATTCTCGGGGAGGTTCCGGACGAGGCCAGGATGGAGGGGTTTGCCGACGGGATCGGGAGATCGATAATCCGACACCATTAGTTACGTTGTTGTCGTATGTTCTGGCCTTGGGTTGTCGCCCGATAATGTGAAGCCATTAATACGGCTCGAACCGGAACTATTGCACCTAAGATGTCGGCCATGAGCGCGAACGGCCGGCAAGGAGGACTGTCGGCGCGTAGTAGGCGTGAGCTCGCTGAACTATTTGGGGCTGGAAGGCGAACCGTTACGGTTGAGGCTGCGGCCGAGATGCTCGGTGAGAGCCGAGGCGTTGCTGCTCGTCGACTTGCCGCGTGGGCTGCGAACGGGTGGTTGCGTCGAGTCCGGCGAGGGTTGTACATCGCTGTTCCTGTTGATGCGCGTAGCCCGTCTACGTGGAACGAGGATCCTTGGTACCTTGCTGACCTGGTCTGGAGTCCCTGCTACATCGCGGGCTGGTCCGCTGCGAACCACTGGACGCTGACTGACCAGGTCTTCCGGTCAACTGTCGTTGCCACCACCCAACGCGTCCGCTGTGTCGATCAAGAGCTTGCTGGAGCACCGTACTACGTTCACCACATCCCCACAGACCGCATGACCTGGGGACTCGAACAAGAATGGCGCGGCGATAGGAAGATCAAAGTGTCGAGCAGAGAGCGCACGGTCGCGGACATGCTCTCAAATCCCTCGCTCGGTGGCGGGATCCGTCACACGATGGAGGTCCTCGACGCAGTCCTTGAAGACTCGACTGCCGAGGCTTTAGTCGAGGCACTTGAACGCCTGGGTAACGGTGCCGGTATCAAAAGACTTGGGTATCTCCTGCATGCACTCGGCCACGAGACATCGGCGATCAAGGGACCATTGACCGCTGGTTTTCCGCTTCTTGACCCGTCACTGGGCCCACGTGGGTCGCGGTCAAACGACTGGGGCCTCGTCATCAACGCAGACATCTCCGCGTGATCACCAAACGGGAGATAGCGAACCTCGCGGGGGAGTGGCAGCTCGCGCACCATGTCGTCGAGAAGGACTATGTGCTGGGATGGCTACTCGCGGGAATCGCCGAACACCAGCACACGCGATCGTGGGTGTTCAAAGGCGGTACATGTCTGCGAAAGTGCTGGTTCGAGACCTACCGATTCTCCGAGGACCTCGACTTCACAGTCACCGAGAGCGATCTCGACGTCAATCACCTGAAGTCGTCCTTCGCGGAGATCGCCGCGTGGCTCGACAACGAATGCGGACTGCGCTTCATCGTCGACGACAAAGCGTTCCGGCATCGCAAGAACAAACGAGGCCATCCAACCGTCGAGGGCCGGCTCGCCTACATAGGCCCACTCGGGTCGCCGACCCCACCGAAAGTCAAACTCGATCTCACAGCCGACGAGGTTCTCGTACGAGATCCCTAGCGGCGTCCGGTCGTTCACCCGTTCAGCGACACACCAGCCAGTGCCACAACACCTCACCTTGCAGAGGTGGCCTGCTATTCACTGCCGGAGCTTCTAGGCGAGAAGATCCGAGCGCTCGCCGAGCGATGTAGACCTCGCGACCTCTACGACGTGGTCCACACACACCGGCACCCAGACCTGATCGGTCGGGCGCCTGACGTCATGGCAGTGCTCGAAGCAAAGTGTGCGCACGCCAAGATCGACACACCGACCCTCGAATCGATCCGAGCCACACGATTCCGAAACGAGATCGAGACCGAGTGGTCCAATATGCTCGGCCACCAATTGCCATTCTTGCCGAAGTTCGAGGACTTCTGGTCACAACTCGATGACTTCTTTGCTTGGTTCGATGGAAGACTCCCGGTAGTCCCGCTGGCCGAGATCCAGCCGACGGAGAATGTCACCGATTGGCGACCAGCACGCCATATGACCTCATGGCGTGAGACTTCCCAGATCGAGCTGATCCGTTTCGCTGGGGCAAACCGACTCAAGGTCACGATCAACTACCACGCGATGGACGGGCGCATCGGACCACGAACCGTCGAGCCATATTCCTTGCGCAGCTCGCAACAAGGGAACCTCCTCGTCATGGCGGTCAACAACCAAGGCCAAATCCGCAGCTACCGAGCCGACCGAATCACTGAGGTTCGCATCGAACCCGAGAGCTTCACCCCCCGCTACATCGTCGAGTTCTAAAGGGCCTAGCGCTGCACCCGACAGCGTTGGCGGACGCCGTCCTGGTACCACCGATCAGTGGCCGCGGCGAGGCCGCGATGAGCATCCGAGATCACCAGGCGCACACCGCGCAGACCCCGCACATGGTGGACCCACACGGCTACCCCAAACCCCACCACTTCATGGGAAGCCACCGTGATGAGTTCGCTCTTTCCTTACCCGGTGGGCAGCGCGATGATTGCGGCTTCGTCGCTACGTGAGATTGCGTACGTCTGCATCGCTCGGATCGCGCCCGCCTGCCCGGGGCGAAGTTCGGCCGGCTTCTTGTCATTCAGGTTGAGTTCGAGCTCGCCGTAGTAGCTCAAATCGCCTCTGTTCGCTCCGCCGCTGGTGGCAATTCTCCCGAGTCGAAGCGTCAATGGATAGGGCAGTGGTCCGGAAGCCCCCGCGGATGCTTCCTTGCGGGCAGTCCGCTGTCGGAGCCCACCAATGAATTAGGTCGCGAGCGTTGGGAGCGACGTTCCGTCACCCCGGCTCCGGCGCGAGGCTCCGGTGGTGGCGCACTCGGTGCATCTGGGATCGTGCCTGGGTTCGAGCCATTTTACGGTGCCTGAGATGGGTTCGAAGTGGAGCCAACCATCGTCAGTCGCGCCTAGACCGGTGAGGTAGTGCATCGCATGATACGCCGCGTCCGTAGTCCACCGGTTCGCCGGTTGGAATGAACTGACGCACCAGCAGCCGATTCCGCAACGGCTCACGCGAGACACCGCAGACGAGGACGCCGGCGTGTTCGCGTGGGTCGCCTGGGAAGAAGTGGCCCTCGACACGGCACCAGTCCGTTTCGGTGACGTGGAGCTCCCACGGTTGTGTCTGCATTAGTGCGGGGTCTCCATCCAATTCAGCACCTTGTCGATCTTGTGGACGACTGACTGGTGGGCGCCATCGAGTCGGTTCGATCGGCGAGAAATCTGGGTCACCGCTCGGGTCTCTCCGCCCATCGTCGCGATCGTGGAGGTCATCGCAGGTCCGAGGTCATCGCCATCCTTAGTCGAGAGGTCTGGTATCACGAACACCGGATAGATATCGGCGTAGGGGTATTGCGCCGGCACGCGAAAGAGCACGAAGCTGCGGTCTGGTTGGTACCGGCTAGGGAGCTGGATGTCGCTGAGTTCGACCCACGCGCTCCCGTCGGGTTCTGCCACGACCTTTACCGACTCGCCGAACGCGCCCCTAATCTCGTCGATCGCGTCGCCGACTGATGGGGTCAACATCAGCTGTTGTCGTCTTGTGCGAGGGCTATGAAGCACATTTCGTCGCTGATCGGAACCGGGTCACAATCACCGATGGCCTTGGGGCGGCACCCGGGGCGCTCAAGGTAGAGGATGAAGTCGGGGCCAATTGATGCGCCGGCTGCGATCGCCGCCTGCTTGACCTCGAGCCCCGGTCAATGGGGTTGAGGCGATGAAGGGGGGAGCAGGCGGCTTCGATGTTGAGGCCTTCTACCGGGCACTCAACGATGTCCGCGTCGAAGCGGAGGCGGACTATCTCGCGTCGGTGCTACTGGTCCCAGAAGATGTCGTCATGGCGTTCGCGAGGCAGGGTGTTCCCTTTGGTAAGGCCGCTGCTTTGAAGGGCATGAGCCCAAAGATGATGCGGTGGCGGTTCAACTCTGAAGGCGCTGAGAAACGCACCAAGCGCGAACGGGGCTCGCGGGGATGACCTCGCTCCGACGTCAGGTGGCGTCCCTTGTGGTGGTGGGGTTTGGGGGTAGCTGCTGGGGTCCTCTTTTGGAGGGCCAGCGGTGTGATACTCGGTGAGAAAACTCAGCTACTCATCGAGGAGGACACACCGAAAACCCTGTCTGACAATGCCACAGATGGGCTGTGGGGAACTCTCCGCGCCGGCGGCGGTTCGGGTTTGGTTCGTGAGGCTGTGGAGTTGGTGCCCCCGGGAGCTGGCCGAGGACTTCGATTACAGCGCAAAGAAAACCGTTCCCGGTCGACGACAGCGACCTTGTCGACGTCTACAAAGGAGCCTGGCATTGAGACGACACCCCAGAGCAGTTCTTTGAACGGCTTCGAGGCGATGAACACGGCCAGCCCCGGTTCGAAGCTGTGCTTGAGGAGATCCGCGAGCGTCAAGCCACGCTCGTCCAGGTCCGAAAGGCGCAGACCGGGTGGTGGGTCACGACAGTGGCACGGTGCGCATGGAGCAAATGAAGCCTGAGGTGGGGTCGGCTCGTCCCTCGAGCAGGTCTCGGTAGGTGCTCTCGATGCGGTCGGGGCCTTGGCGATATTCGACCCGGAGCCAGCTGGCGCTGTGTTCCACCATGGTGTGGTAGGCGCTGGCGATGCGGGTTTGGAGTTCTTCGCTGCCCCAGTCTTCGACTCGTTTGACCAACTGGCCGGGAGCGAAGAAGAACTCTGGTGTTGGGCCGGGTAGGGGAGCGGCGTCGGCGTCTCGTTCCTCCCAGTGGGTTACGCCGACGCTGATGGAGAACGCCATCGCATCGCCGAAGTGATGGTGAATCGCAGAGAGCACTTCTGTGCTGCCGGTCATGTCCACCACTCCACTGCGGGCCGATGCATCGAGCTGGGCGACTTCGTCGTAGGTGGCGACCTGGTCGTAGAGCCCGAGGCTTTCGACGAACTCCCGATTACGGGCCGAGGTCAGCCCAACAGCACTGACGTCGTCGCGAGTGGCCAGACACGACGCCAACGAGATGGATGTCTTGGAGGAGGCGCTGGTCACGATAGTGGTTGAAGCGCCTTCAAAGGTTCGGTCGCCCAGATGGTCGTTGATGAGAAACGACGTCATGAACATCGCGTACAGCAGCAGGTACTCGTCGATGCGGTCGATGTCGAACGTCGGGTCCGCGGAGATATCACGGAAGTCGGTATAGGTGGCCGCGTGGTTCGTTCGGTGAGGTCCCACGTCACGGAACCCTTGGCCTCCCCGTCGTTGAGCATCCACGACCAGCTTGGTCGCCATTGGGTAGAACCCGAACCACCGGCCACCGGGCTCGATGTCGGGGTGCGAGGATTCGATGACCGAGCCCAGACCGATAGCTGGGATACGGCCCCAGGGCGGGTCAGCCGGAAAGAACCCCCAGTAGTCGAGCATGTCGCCTGCCACCGCGTAGGTGACGTTGTTGCTGGTGAGAGCGAAGCGCTCGACAGCGAGACGGACCTGGCCATCAGCAAGTCCGGCGTTCGCGACGGCGACGACGCGGGTCCGGCGGAAGTCTTGGCGGTTGACTTCGAAGATCATGGCTCGGACGCTAGCGCCGACGATTGGGGGCCGGGGGCCTGCGGGAATCGCTGATCGTGGGCATGAGCGGCGCTCGCTGCGGACACGACTTCGTATTGCGGGTGGTCCCTGCCGGCTGAGGGGTCCGTACGAGGCTTGATGGCTCCTACGGACTTTTGTAGCATACCGGAGGTGAAATCTCGATCTGGACAGGTCACCTTCCCTGCGGGGGGGGAGGGGGCGTAAGCCCGGAAGTCGGCCGTTGACGGCGGCCAGTCGCCTGGTGGCGACATGGTTGCTGGTAGCGGCAACTGTGTTGGTACCGGTTGGCGGAGTAGGGCCATTGGGGGCTGCTGCCGCGACCGACGATACGAACAGCGAAGACACGGCCGACGATCATGGCGACACCGCTGCCACCGCGACGAGCGTCGAGGCGCCGTCGGAGACGGAGGGCGAGCTGACCGCCGGCGATGTGGACTACTTCTCGTTCACGCTCGACTCCGGCGCCGATGTGACGGTGACGACGACGGGCGACACGGACACGACCGGGACCCTGGAGGATTCAGACGGCGAGTCGGTGGCCTCGGATGAGGACTCGGGCGACGGCGACAACTTCTCGGTGACGCAGCGGCTGGCGGCTGGGACGTACAAGGTCAAGGTTGAGGGGGCGGAGTCGTCCACTGCCGGCGAGTACACCTTGGATGTCGACTCGATTCCGGTGGTCGAGGTGGCGGTCACTGAGATGCCGATGACCGTGGAATCGACGACCGACGACTACTTCGTGCTGTATGTGAAGCACACCGAGCATTCGCTGTTGCCGGTTCGGGTGTTCCGAGGCGAGGCGGACGAGACGACGATCTCCGAGGTGCTGGCACCGCTGGCGGTGAGCGAGTATCGGCTGGACAAGTTCAAGGTCGCGACCCCGGCGGACGTCGACGGTGACGGCATCGACGACATCACCGAACTCGACTCCCTCGGCGACATGAACCCGATTAACGCCGCGCAGATCAACAAGTTGTCGGCCGACAGTGTGTCGCATCATGGTCAGACAGCGATTCCTGATCGTCAGACATTTGAGTTGCTGGCCTACAAGGATGAGTTGCTCATTGGTTTTGAGACCTTTCCGATCGAAAACTTAAAGTTCAGTACATTGTCGATGGCGGTCACCTACATCTCTACCTTCAGAACACAAATACCTATCGCGGTCATAGTCACTTTCTCTATCATCAAAAGCTCTACGGTCTCGGCAAGTTCAGCGATTTTGCCAAGGGGCTTGTCGCCTTTCACCCTAATGTAGTTGCCTCTGACGGCCGGTTGGAAATGTATGCCTTCAGATATGAGAGAGACCCATCATTTGAGCGCACCTCGGAGTTCTTTGAGATGTTAATTGCAGCGATGTCATTTCTCGAGAACAAGCTCGCCTACTATGCAGAATGGGGTTCGCGCCTCGACAAGTACAATGAAGAGAAAGCCCTGTATGACGCTTCGCGAATCAGCGTCTTGACGGAGACAGATATCAGGCCAGATGTCCCGGTTGTGGCGTTGAATGAGCGATCTGGTTATGGGGTTCTGAAGAAGATGGATGCCGGTGATCGTCCGAATCCTCGGGATGTCGTGATTTACGAGTCGTTGCCGAATGACCTGCCGCGGGTTGCGGGGATCATTACGACGGTTCACCAGACGCCGTTGTCGCATGTGAATTTGCGGGCGATTCAGAACGCGGTGCCGAATGCGTTTATCCGCGATGCACTGGACGAGGGCCACCAGGTGGAAAGCCTGATCGACGAGCATGTGTTCTACGAGGTCACTGCCTCGGGCTACACGATTCGGGCAGCGACCGCCGCAGAGGTGATGGCGCACTATGAGTCGCTGCGACCCAAAGAAACGCAGACCTTGGTGCGCGACATGACTGAGAAGGAGATCAAGTCGCTAAGCGATATTGGCTTTGACGATTGGGATGCGTTTGGGGTGAAGGCCGCGAACATGGCGGAACTGTCGAAGCTGAGGTTGCCTGCTGGAGCGGTGCCGATGGGTTATGCAGTGCCGTTTCATTTCTACGACGCGTTCATGACTCACAAAGATCTGCATGACGACGTAACAGAGATGCTCGCCGATGAGGATTTTCAGAGCGATTATGCCGAGCAGGAGAAGCAGCTCAAGAAGTTGCGCAAGAAGATCAACAAGGGCAAGACACCGGATTGGATCATCGACGCGCTGACTGCAATGCACGCCAAGTACGACGAGGATCAGTGGCTGCGGTACCGGTCAAGTACCAACAACGAAGACCTGCCTGGGTTCAGCGGCGCAGGGCTGTACGACTCGAAAATGCAGAGGCCCGACGAGACCGAAGAGGATGGGATCGACAAGTCGATCATTGACGTGTGGAAGAGCCTGTGGACCTACCGGGCGTTCCTGGAGCGCGAGTTCAACCGGGTGAACCACACGTCGGTGGCGATGGGTGTGCTGGTGCATCCAAACTTCGACGACGAGAAAGTCAACGGCGTCGCGGTCAGTTGGAATACGCTGCACGGCAACGGCAAATCGTACTACGTGAACAGTCAGGCTGGGGAGAATCTGGTCACCAACCCCGACGCCAACAGCATCCCTGAGGAACTGCTGTTGAACCCCAACGGCACCTTCCAGATCCTGGCCAAGTCGAACCAGGTGGCTTGTTGCTGACTAATGCACAGCTCACCCAGCTAGCGAGCAACCTCACCACCATCCACAACAAGTTCAAGCAGCTCTACGAGATCCAAGAGGGCGAGCAGTTCGCCATCGAGATCGAGTTCAAGATCACCAAAGACAACGTGTTGGCGATCAAGCAGGCCCGCCCGTGGGTGTTCCAGCCCAGCCTTGACGACCAGGGCGACACCCGTGAGGCAGCCCGAGAGGTGCAGGTGCCAGCAACGAGTTGGCCACCGACGCCGACTCCGGCGACGACACCGTCTTTTCCATCGCCGACCTCACCGTCTTTTCCATCGGCGACGACACCGTCTTTTCCATCGCCGACCTCACCGTCTTTTCCATCGGCGACGACACCGTCTTTTCCATCGCCGACCTCACCGTCTTTTCCATCGGCGACGACACCGTCTTTTCCATCGCCGACGACACGTCCACCACCACCGGTGCCTACTCACTCAACATCAGCACCGCCACCGAAGACCCACCGGATGAGGACCCAGAGGACGAACCGTTGTCACTGATCGCGGAGTTTGATGACTTCACCCTGAGCGACGACCAGACACACGACCTGGACATGGCCGATCACTTCAGCGGCAGCGGCCTCGCCAGCCTCGAAGTGCTGAAGCTCAACAACACCTCCATCGACAGCGTTGAAGACTTGAGCGCCCTCACCAGCTTGGAGGTGCCGTTCGGCGAGCTGGTTGATCTTGTGGTCTACTCGTCGGTGTTCGATGTCGGCCCGTGGATCCCGGACGCTCCGCGAGCTGCGCGTATCGGAAAGTGGCGGTCGAGCCAGTCCTCGAGGATCCGGCGGACAAAGCCGTTACCGCCGGCGAGCATGAAGTGGTCGGCGCCGGAAACCAGGTGCATATCGCAGGGCTGCTTTGCGTTGGCGAAGAGTCCGAGCGCCTGAGAAGTCGGGGTCACCGTGTCGTCCGCCGGATGGAGGATGAGGTAGGGGCGGGGTGAAATGAGCCCGACAACATCGTTAGCGCGGAAGTCCATCATGCTCATCGCCGTTTCAGCCGGGAACTCCATGATGGAATCGCTAGCAAGCAGGTGCCGCATGTGCTCGGGAATCGGGACGATGTCGAAACGTGGGATCATCATGGGGCGACCGGTGGCCTGTCGATGGCGTCGTCCCTGTTCGAGCTTCGCGACGAAGCTCTGCCACTGCTGCGGGGTGGGATGTTGTTCGCGGAACTTCGCGACGCCGTCGCCCCAACCGGCCACGGAGATGCATCCCGCTATTCGTTCGTCAGTGGCGGTGGCGTAGGGGGCGACTGCGCCACCGAATGAGTGGCCGATGACACCGATTCTGCTTGTGTCGACACCCTCGACACTGTTGAGGAACGTCACGGCCGCATGGGTATCTCGCACTTGGTCCTGGCAGAGGATGAACGCCGGTTCGCCCCCGCTCTCGCCGCACCCGCGTGCGTCGAACCTGAGCACAAGGTAGCCGAGGTCCTCGAGGATCTCCGCTGCTTGCGTCGGTGTCGTGCCGTCCTTGTTCGTCCCGAACCCATGCAGGACTATGAAGCATGGTCGCCGCTCCGTACGTGCCATGCCGTCGGGAGTGTGGAGGATGCCGGCAAGGTCCAGCCCGTCGGAAACAAAGGTGACTGGTTCTTGCATGCTGAAGTCCTTTTCGTTGCCGGGCGGGTCAGGCTATAGAGCGCCACGGGGGATTACGTTGGCAAAGGTGTACCACGACTCCCAGGCAGAAGGAACAATGAGTGAGGAGATCCGTTTGCGACCCGAGGTCTTGCAGCGTTTCGCGTGCGATCTTTTCGTTGCGGCCGGCCTGCCTGCCGACTGGGCGCTTGCGGAAGCCGAGGTTCTGGTATGGGCAGACATGCGCGGGCTCTCGTCGCACGGTGTCTTGCGTATCCCGTCGTATATGGCCTGGATGGACCGAGGCCTTCGGAAGCCGGACGCCGACATCCGGATCGTCACCGACCGGGGGGCGATTGCGCTCCTGGAAGCCGACCGGGCACCGGGGCTATACACGATGCGCGTCGCAATGGATGCAGCAATCGACCGGGCGCGGGCTCATGGCATCGGCTGGATTAACGTCCGGCAGGCGACGCACACCGGTCCGATGGGTTTCTATGCTCGGCAGGCGTCCCGAGCCGGCATGATCGGGATCGCCACATGCTCGTCTCGACCCTTGATGGCTTACCACGGGACGCTTGGTGCGGCGCTGGGGACATCGCCGCTCGCCATCGCTGCGCCCCGAGCCGACGGCGAGCCGCTGGTGCTCGATATGGCCAGTGCTGCGGTGTCGATGGGGACGATGGCTGCGGCACGCCGGAGCGGTGCCAGCCTGCCCGACGGCTCGGCCGTCGATGAACACGGTCAGGTCACGACCGATCCCGACCGAGCGGTCACGCCGCTCCCGATTGCAGGGCCGAAGGGGGCCGGGCTGGGGCTAATGATCGAGTGTCTGACCAGTCTGATGAGCGGATACCCCCTGTTGGCCAGCGCTTACGAGGACCCCGCGCAGCGGACCGACTACGTCACAAATGCCGTCGCGGCCGCGCTCAATCCCTCCGTATTCCCTTTCGGAGAGGTGTTCCAGGCCGAGGTTGACCGCCTCGCTCGTGAACTCGCAGCCGAGCCTTTGGCGGACGGGTTTCACGAGATCCTGATGCCTGGCGAACGCGGCGACCGAGAGATGGCACGTCGGGCACAGCAGGGCATCACACTCCCCGCTGCGCTGTGGGACGAACTGTCCTCGGTTGCCGAGCGAATGCGCGTGCCGCTGCCCGACACGGTTGCGTGAGTTAGCTGAACCCTTTGCCGGTCGTCAGCTACGGAAGCTGACAACCCTCTCGAGTGGTTCGCGGTTGGTTCGATACTCGTTGATGCGAGCCGAAGGGTCTGGGTAGCCGAACGACATACCGCACACGATCCCATGACCCTTCGGGATCTCGGCGATCTCGTGTACGGGCCCCGGGTGCACAGCGAGCGAGCCTTGGAGACAAGCCCCGATTCCAAGCGAAGTCAACTGTACGACCACCGTATGGATGAACAGGCCAAGGTCGACGCCGTTTGCCACGCCCATCGTGAGCGGAAGGGAGTAGAACGCAACGTGCGGCGCGCCGTAGAAGCTCCAGTTGCGCCGCACCATTCTTGCTCGTGCCTCGCCGTCGTTGGGGTTGATACCCATCAGCATCCCGAGACCCTGGCCGTTCTGTTTCGAGCGTTCCTGGTGCTCAGGGCCGAATCCGGCTGCCGACGGCGGAAACGCCGGCTCAGGCCGTTCTCCCTCATCCACCAAAGAGAGCAGGCGCCGTTCGAGTTCGTCGCGCGCCGCTCCCGACACCACAGCGACATGCCATGGCTGAGAGTTGTTGTTGGACGGTGCCCAGCGGGCCGTGTCGAAGACATCGCTGATCACGTCTTCCGGAACGGGGTCTGGCAAGAAGCTCCGGACTGAGTGGCGACCGCGAATCAAGTCGCCGAGCCAGCGGGATTGCTCCTCGCCGGTCGTCACGTCGTAGCCCGCGCTCATTCAGATGGAAAGAGAGCGAAGCACTTGTTGGACTGGAAGATGAACGTCTCGACGTAGTCCATGATCTCCGCGGAGCGACCGAGCTGATCCATCGCCCCGATCAGGACGTGCCAATTGAGCATCTCATGGTGCCCCGAAGCTTCCACCTCGGCAGTTGTGCGATTCCTCCAGTGGTCGTAGTCACCGGATTGCAGCGCCTTGAGCATCGCCCTGTCAGCGTCGTAGTCGGGCACTACCCAGCCAGAGTTCGGCGAGAGGAAACAGTGGGACCAGCTGGACGAAGCCATGACTATTGAACGGTACGGGCTCTCGCTCAGGACCTCGGCCAGCCGGGCGCCTACCTCGTGGCACATTGCTGGAGTCGGCCCCGGAGGGTCGGGAAGTTCGTCGCCGTCGTCCAATGGCTTGAACAGGTGAGAGAACGCGCCGTCGGCCTTGATAACCATGCTGCCGTAGCAGTTGACATGGAGGGGGATGATCGGGTGATCGAACCCCATTCGGTCGACATCGAGAAACAACGCCGTGTAGTTGAAGCCATGCGCCAGCGTGGAGGAGTGCAGCATCTTGTACGCGTACGGCATGGCGATATTGCGCTCGAGCAGACCCGCGGCGATGTACTTGGCGCCCTCGCGGTGGCCCCGGAGCTGAACGGTGTGGTCGTTGGGCTCGCCCCAGTAGTTGCCGATCTTCGACAACGGCCCGGTGCTCCATACCTGTTGTTCGAACTCATCGTCGAGGCCGAACACGCAGAAGGGGGGGATGATGTCTTCCTTGAAGTTCTCGTACTGGTCGTCGGCGATGACCACGATGAAGTCAGGGGCAAACTCGTCGATGATCTCGCGCTGTTTGCGAAAGTTGGTCCACATGCGTTCGCGGTAGCGAGTTGCAGAAGCGACACCTTTGTCGTCGCCGATCTCCTCCGCCATGCCGTCGGGCCAACTCGCTTCGTCTTGCCACGCGTCATCGACGAGGGGGGCATTGATGATGGTTTGCCAAAGCGAACACATCCCTTCATCGGTCGCGGTCAGCCCGGGGTAGTGCGTGGTACCGATTCCGAGGATCTCTCCCATGGCCTTCTTTCGGTGCAGTTGGATCTCGCTCGCCATGAGTGACGGGCGGGGCCGCTCATCAGCGGCCGCACCCGTCACTCATTGGACAGCAATAGTTGTCAGGAACCGTAGCCGTCGATGTCGGCTTCAACCTCGCTGCGGTCCCAGTCGTTTGCTGCATCGACCAGGCTTTGGTCGATGAAATCGCTCACGTTGATCTCGGCGGCGTCGAGTTCGCCTGCCTCAATCAGTTGGTTGGCGACGGACTGCCAGATTTCGCTCTGTACGACGCCGAATTTCTCACCGTCCACCGGCTCCTGCGGAGCGATCGACACCTCGTAGGACGCTACACCGACGGACTCTTCCTCCCATTCCTCGGGTACGGCCGCACGACCGATCGCCTGGGTGTTCTCGCCATTGTGCAGGCCGGCATAGGTTCCCTTGGCCCAAGCACGCAGGAAGCCCTCGATGCAGCCGGCGTTGTTCTCGAGACTGTCTGGTGTGACGATGAACGACGCAGTCGGAGAAGCCTTGAAGCTTTCGGGAGCGATATCGACGAGGTCGATGCCCGCCGCTTGCATGCCGATGAAGTCGATGATCGCGCCGGCGACCGCGTCAACATCACCATTCTCTAGGGATTCGGCAAGGATCGCTGGGCTCTCGCCGAGCAGGACGGTCTCGACCGACGAGGGGTCCAAACCGAGCTCGTCGAAGATGATCGTGATCGTGGCGAGATCGCTGTCGGTCACGAGGCCGATCCTGCCTCCCACGAGGTCCTCGACGGCTCCGGCACCGTCGGCGAGGGTGACCAAGCCTTCGGCCGCGACGTTCCAGTAGTCGTAGACGACGATCAGGTCGGCCCCAGCATCGATCGCCTGTAACACTTCGGGGCCGCCAGCCGAGGCGACATCGGCCTCACCGTTCTCGACGAACGCGGTCTCGGGGAGGTCACCGCCTGGCAGGAGGTTCACCTCGATGCCTTCGTCGGCGAAGTACCCGAGCTCATTCGAGACGAGAAGCGGCCAGAAGATGATGGATTCGGGAATCGGTTGCAGGAAGTTGATCGTTCCGCAATCGGCCGCCGAACCAGCGTCGTTGTCGTCGTCCCCGCACGCGGCAGCCAACATGGCCATCGCGATCAGGAGCGCTAGGAGCTTTCTTGTCATGGTTTTGTGGTGTCCTTTCATTTTGGGTCTTTGGAGCCTCTTATGGGTTGTTTGGAGGCCTTGGCAGCACGGGCAAGCGCCGCCAAGTGCCTTGATGTAGCTCGTTCAGTGCGATGGTGCAGCCGGTCGTCGCGGTTCCAGTACACGATCCAACGGTCGGCCAACTCCATGAGTCCGTAAAGCGCGAGCCCGATGGCCGTTAGGGTCAGCAGCACGGCGTACGCGGCGGATGAGTTGAGCTGGAACGAGAACCGCTGGATGAGCAGGCCGAGGCCCTCTTGAGCTGAGACGAACTCGCCGACGATTGCACCAATCAGAGCGAGGGAGATCGACGTCTTGAGGCCGGCGAAGATAACCGGGAGCGCACCGGGCAACGCCAGGCGGAAGAACCGCTGCGAGCGGGTCGCACCGAGCGAGCGGAAAAGCTCGTCGGCATCTTCGTCGACCAGCGTCAAGCCAGTAAGGCTGTTGATCAACACAGGGAAGAAACAGATGGTCGCGGCGAGCACGATCTTCGGGAGTGCCCCGAATCCGAGCCATATGAACAGCAGCGGGGCGATGGCAACGCGTGGGGTTACCTGAAGGGACACCATGTAGGGCCAGACGACGGCGCGGAAGTCGGCCCAGAATGAGGCGACGACAGCGATGAGGAAGGCACCTGCTGAGCCGAGGACGAAGCCCACGAACACCTCCCAAAGGGTGACGCCGATGTGGTCGGCGAGGATGCCATCGCTCGCTAGGTTCCACCAGGACTCGACGACCTCGCCCGGTGACGGCAGGATGCGTTCGCTGATCCATCCCTGCTCGGAGGCGAGAATCCAGACCCCGATCACGGCAAGGAAAGTCAAGGTGTGGACGGCGTATCGGACCACTCGCCTTCGCGGGTCTGCCTTGCCTCGGAGCCCAACGTCGACAATGGCCTCAGTCATATGGTCGCCCCGAGCATCTCTCGTACCTCGAACACGGTGTCGGTGAACTCGGGTGTTCGCATTAGTTCTATGTCTCGCGGACGCTCGACAGGCACCTCGACGATGCCGGCGAGATGTCCGGGACTCGGCGTCATGACGAGGATCTCGTCGGCCAGGAATACGGCTTCGCTGATGTTGTGGGTGACGAACAACGTGGTTGCGCCCATCTCGGCATGGATGCGGAGCAACTCGAGGTTCAGGCGCTCTCGGGTGAATTCGTCGAGGGCGCCGAACGGTTCGTCAAGTAGCAACACGTCCGCTCCGGTCATTAGCAGGCGGGCTAGCGAGACGCGCTGTTGCATCCCGCCCGACAGGTGTTTTGGGTACGCGAATTCACGACCCTCGAGTCCGACGAGGTGGAGGTAGCGTAGGGCTCGCTCGCGGTCGTCGTTGCCGACCCGCCCACGGATGACCTCGGGCAGGAGCACGTTCTCCATGGCAGTCCGCCACGGCAACAGCGTTGGGCGCTGGAACATTATGGCGACGTCGGGACGAGGCCCTTCGACTGGCTGATCGTGAAGCATGAGCCGGCCCTCGAAGGGGATGAGGCCGGCCACCATGCGCAACAGGGTCGACTTGCCGCAACCGCTGGGACCGAGCACGGCGCTGAAGTAGCCGTCGGGGATCGAAAACGATGCACGTTCGAGAGCGACCACGGAACCGAAGCGCTTGCTCACACCTTCGGCCGTGACACAGTCGGCCGGGCGTGACACCTTCGGGCGCGGGCGTGACGCCGTCGGGCGCAGGTCGTCCAGCGGCTGTGGCTCCCCCATGAGCGCGAGTCTCTAACATCACAACGGAGTTTGCAAGTGGACTGTTAGACGGGAGACCCTAAGAGCAGCGGCGGTACAGGGATCTGGTTGCCGCACGATGCGCGAGCGTACCGTGTCAATGATCGTAAGCTCACTCTGGACGGTATGGCCGCAGAGATTATGTCCAGTCACACGGCGGGAGCGAGAGTGCGCCGACATTGGACGATTGCATGGTTATATGTCACTATTCGACAAGTATTAGATGATTTGTTAGCTTGGCTAACTCTCCTCGGCCTGAGGGAGACATGAATATGATCGAGATCGGCATTGGCCGCGCCCGTGCTCCGCAGCCGGGGCTCGTCGTCGTGGTGGATGATCATGTCGTAGGTTTCTCCGCAGCCGTTGCCTTGCTTGATCTCGCTGGGGCGGAACCGCCTGCGACGCTCGGTGATGTGCTCGACGATTGGGGTGCCTGGAGCGATCGGCTCCTCGCCGTGAGGAATCTGGTCAGGGCCGACCGCGACCGCATCCCATCGCTCGGCCGGCTCGCGGATGTGACCATGGATGCCCCCGTGGTTCCCGACGCACTGCTGCTCTTCGCCGCAGCGAACTACGCCGCTCACACCGCCGAAGCCGAGGGCTCCGATCGGGTGGGCACCACCGTGGGTGCCGGCGCCACCGACCCGTACATGTTCCTCAAGCCGAATCGCAGTGTCGTGGGTTCCACCGATCCGGTCGTCGTGCCGATTGACGCGCAGCTGGTCGACTGGGAGGTTGAGCTCGGAGTCGTCATCGGCAGGACCGGCCGCCGTATCCCGGCCGAGTCGGCCATGGATTACGTGGCCGGCTATACCATCTGCAACGACGTGTCTGCACGAGACCACATCCAGCGCCAGGAGTGGCCGCTCTTCTCATCCGATTGGTTCGCACAGAAGGGCTACGACACGTTCACTCCGATCGGCCCGGTAATCGTCCCTGCCGCAGCCGTCCCGGACCCCTACGCGCTAGGTCTGCGTCTATGGGTTGACGAGGAACTGAAGCAGGATGGGGTCGCCTCGGACATGGTGTTCGATATTGCTGCCCAGATCGAGTTCGCCAGTCGATTCTCCACTTTGCGCCCCGGTGACATCATCTCGACCGGCACACCGGCGGGAGTCGGCATGGCGAGCGGCTGCTACCTCACGACCGGTGAAACCATGCGGGTCGAGATCGACAGCCTCGGCTGGCAACGGAGCCCCGTCGTCAGTGAGGACTCGTGAGCGTGGCACCCCTGTCCGAGGCCGGTGCTCCGGTTGCGCGTTTGAAGACCCGTTCGATCGTCTTCGACGTGTTCGGGAGCTACATCCGTTACCAAGGCGGCGCAATCGCGATCGGGGACATGGCGACGATCCTGTCCTGGTTCGGTGTGACCGAGGACGTGACACGGGTCACGATGTCGCGTATGCGCCGCGAGGGGTGGTTCACATCCCGGCGCCACGGTCGCACCTCGTACTACGAGCTCAGCGACCGGGCATGGGCGCTTCTGCAGCAGGGTCGCCGCCGGATCTTCGATCGGCGCCGCGATGCATGGCGTGGCGAGTGGCACATCCTGGTACTGAAGCACGATGCCCACACCTCGGCTGCCCGTGAGCGGACCCGCAAGGAGCTCGCCTGGCGCGGCTATGCGCCCATGGCTTCATCGACCTGGATCGGTGCCCGAGACGAGACCGAAGGGCTGAGCAGTGCCCTGCCGGACGGCATCCAGATGCAGGACTTCGTCGCACGGACGTCTTCCTCGCAGGACGACCGCGATCTCGCTGCCCAGCACTGGGACCTCGACGAGCTCGCCGACGACTACCGGTTCTTTGTTCACCGCCACGAGCCACTCACGGCCGAGTCGGCCCTGGCCTCGTTGTCCGACGAAGACGCTCTGGTCCGGCGCACCGAGATCACTCACGAGTACCGATTGTTCCCATTTCGTGATCCGGATCTGCCGAGCGACCTGCTGCCCAACGATTGGCCGGGCTACGAGGCCCACGGGCTATTCCTGCACATCGTCGATGTTCTAGAGGACCGAGCGTGGAGGGCCTTCGATCGTGTCTACGACCGACCACCTCCTGCGACGACTCGCACCGAGGGTGGGCTCAACATCTTGTGAGACCGGCGCGATGGAGGAGGAAGCGATGACTGTCGAAGAACCATTCGAGATCGTCACTACCGACCAGCAAGCCGCGCTCGACCAGCTTTACGCCGATTTCGCGACCGCCAACTTGGCGCCGCTGTGGACCCAGCGTGAAGGCCTGATGCCGGAGTTCCCGCAACCCGACGCCGGTCCCCAGGTATGGCGCTGGTCGACCCTGCACGAGCTCGCTGCCCGCTCGGGTGAGCTCGTCCCTGTCGGTCGTGGGGGAGAACGTCGGGCCATCGCACTTGCCAACCCGGGACTGCCCGGCACGGCCTACGCCACCCCTACTCTGTGGGCCGCGATCCAATACCTCGGCCCCGGTGAAGAGGCACCGTCGCATCGCCATTCGCAATCGGCGTTCCGCTTCGTTATCGAAGGTGAGGGGGTGTGGACAAACGTCGACGGCGATCCCGTGGCAATGCGTAGAGGTGACCTGTTGCTCACGCCCGGCATGCGGTGGCACGAGCACCACAACACAACCGACCAACCGATGGTCTGGATCGACGGACTGGACATCCCGCTGGTGCGACAACTCGACGGCGGATTCTTCGAGTTCGGTCAGGACACGTTGTCGACTCGAGACACGCCCTCTCAGTCCCGCAACGAGCGGTTGTGGGGCCATGCCGGGCTCGTCCCGATCGGGGCTCCGACGGCAAGTGGCTCGCCGCTGATGGCATACCGGTGGGAGTCGACCGATGCAGCACTGGCTGCACAGCTCGAGCTCGAACTCGAGGGTTTCCCTGGCGTCATCGAGCCAGGTCATGCCGTTGTTCGGTATACCAACCCTGCGACGGGCGGTGACGCGCTTACGACGATCCGAACCGAAATGCATCGCTTGCGTCCAGGATGTCGGACCGCGGCCACCAGGGTTGCAGGCTCGTCGGTCTGGCAGGTCTTCGACGGTGATGGCGAGATCGAACTCGGGGGGCAACGCCACGTGCTCGAGAAGGGCGATCTGTTCGTTGTGCCCTCCTGGGCTGAGCTGTCGTTCGCAACCGAAACAGGCCTCGATGCCTTTCGCTTCTCCGACGATCCAGTTTTCGAAAACCTCGGCCTTGACCGAACAGAAAGAAAGGAGCAGGCCTGATGCGCCTCGCCACTATCCGCCTCCAAGACGGAGGCACAGCTGCCGTAAGAGTCGATGAGGATGTCGCCGTCGAGCTCGGTGCCGACAACCTGACGCACTTTCTCGGTCGCACCAACTGGAGGTCCGACGCCGCTGCGGCGGACGGCCCTCGGCATGGGCTCGACACGCTCGACTTCGCACCGCTGGTGCCCCGGCCGGACAAGGTGGTCTGCGTCGGGCTCAACTACCGGCACCACATCGAGGAGATGGGTCGGGAGCAGCCCACGCACCCGACGTTGTTCGCGAAGTACTCGGGCGCTCTAATCGGCGCATTCGATGAAATCCAGCTCCCGAAGGTCTCCGACGAGGTTGATTGGGAGGCCGAACTCGGCGTGGTTATCGGCGTCGAGGTCCGGCATGCGAGCATGGACGAGGCTTCGGCCGCGATCGCTGGATACACGGTCGTAAACGATGTCAGCGTCCGTGACTTCCAGAACCACACCCCCCAATGGCTCCAGGGAAAGACCTTCGAACGCAGTACGCCGGTGGGTCCGTGGCTGGTTGTCGACGAAGGAGCGCCCGAGTCGCTGTCGTGCCTGGTCAACGGCGAGGTCGTGCAGCACGCCAACACCGACGACCTGGTCTTTGGGCCGACCGAACTGGTGGCTTACATCTCCCAGGTGATCACGCTGCTGCCGGGCGACCTCATCGCAACCGGCACGCCTGGTGGTGTCGGCCACGCCCGTAAGCCACCTCGGTACCTCACCGATGGGAGCGAGCTGGTGACCCGTGTCCAGGGAGTCGGCGAGATGCGAAACGTCTGTGTGAAGGAGGGCTGACCATGCGCGTCGCGGTGGCGGGCGGCGGGCCGGGGGGGTTGTTTTTCGCCACCCTGCTTCGCCGCTTCGACCCGTCGATCGAGGTCACCGTCTTCGAACGCAACCGCGCCGACGACACCTTTGGCTTCGGTGTCGTGTTCTCAGACCGCACGCTCGAGGGGATTCACGAGGCAGACCCGGTGCTCCGGCAAGCCCTCGATACCCATGGTTGCCATTGGGACGAAATCGAGGTCCGCCTCAAAGGGGAGCGCCTCCGCTGTGGCGGCAACGGCATGGCTGCCATCGTCCGCACGACGTTATTGCTCCTCCTCCAGGAGCGGGCTCGTGACCTCGGCGCAGACCTGCGTTTCTCCAGCGAGGTCACCCTCGACGACCTCGGCGAATACGACCTGGTTGTTGCTGCCGACGGCACCGGCTCAAGAATTCGCGATCAGGTTGCTGAACATCTCGACATCACAGTTGAGACGTCAGAGGTCAAGTTCATCTGGTTCGGAACCAACTACCTATTCGGTGGGTTGACCTTCGTGCATGAGCACGGACCGGACGGCGCGTTCGCCGTCCACGGCTACCCAATCAGCAAAAGCGTGTCGACGTTCATAGTTGAGGCCGACGAACCGACCTGGCGCCGGGCTGGACTCGACGAGTTCGACGTCACCCAACCGCCAGGTCCCAGCGACATGCGGACCAAGGACTATCTTCAAGATCTGTTCGCATCCCAGATCGAAGGTCGCGAGCTACTCGTCAACAACTCTCGCTGGTCCAACTTCGTCACCCGACGCACCAGGCCATGGCACGCGTTCGCTCCCCAGCCGGTGGCCTTCCTCGGCGATGCAGTCCATACCGCACACTTCTCGGTCGGTTCCGGGACCAAGATGGCCATGGAGGACGCGGTCGCTCTCGCTTCCGCGGTCACAACACATGGGTCCGATATGGACGCAACGTTCGAGGAGTACGAGCGAACGGCTCGACCTCCGGTCACGCACGTGCAGGACGCAGCCCGCCCCAGCCTGTCCTGGTGGGAGAGGTTTGGCGTCTACCATGACGCCTTAGAGCCGTGGCAGTTCGTGTACCACTTCCTCACCCGAAGCATAGACGAAAGTCGAGTGGGACGACGCGACCCCGACTTTGTAGCCGCAAGCCACAAGGCATGGCATGACCTCTTCGGCTCGCCTCCGCTCGACACGCCAATTGGCCACGACGGGTGGTCGGCTCCCAGTCGGATCGTGAGCGTCACCGAAAAGGCCGCGGTGCCGATATCGCTGACGGCCGACGGGACGATCTTGCCGCTGCGCACCGAAGCCACCGAGTCCGGTCCCTGGGGGGCGCTCGTGCAAGCGCCCGACGACGAGTCCGGCATGACCGCTGCCAAGGCAAACCTGATCGCCTTAGCCGATCAACACCCGAGCTGCGTAGCCGTATACGGCGGCAGCGACCTCACGAGAGTCCTGCTCAGCGAGGAAGCCCGACTACACCACGGTCTGCCATCGGTGCTCATCGACCATGACCTTGACCGCGATCGGGCCGTGACCACCATCTTGTCGGGTCGAGCCGACCTTGTCGGTGTGGCACCAGGGACTGTGGTCGAGTGGGAAGCGGCGACGTGACCACCCCAGGCAGCGAGCTCGCACCGCTGTTCGCTCCTCGCAGGATCGCCGTTGTCGGTGCGTCCCACACCCCCGGGAAACTCGGCACCACCATGGCACAGTCGCTCGAACCCTTCGAGCGGGACGGGTGCAGGATCGAGCTCGTGAATCGCCGCGGTAATGGCTTTCACACCTCGCTTCCCGACGCCGCTGGCAACGGCCCGATTGATCTCGCGATCATGTGCGTGCCCGCCCCGGCTTGCCCCGACCTGATCGATGAAGCCGCCGCCGCAGGGGTACGCGCCGCCATGATCTGCAGCGGCGGCTTCGCCGAGGCAGGTGGCCCCGGAGTCGCATTGCAGGATGACCTCGCCGCGCGGGCGAACTCGACGGGAATCCGGCTCCTCGGACCGAACACCAGTGGCTTCATTGATCCGCGACGCAAGCTCGCCGCGAGCTTCGTGCCCGGCGTTGCCGACATTCCACCGGGCCGCGTCGCCATCGTCGCGGCCAGCGGCGGCATGAATCACGCACTGGCATTCCTGTTCGCCGAAGCAGGGCAAGGGCTCAGCCTGGCCGTCGGGTTGGGGAACGCGGTGGACGTCACCATCCCCGACGTGCTTGATCACCTCGCCGCCGACCCGGAGACAGCGGCGGTCGCGCTCCACATCGAGTCGGTGGATGACGGCCCAAGACTCGTCGACGCGGTTGCACGGCTCACCCCGCGCACACCGGTCGTGGCGCTAGTGGTCGGCCGCAACAATGTGGCCGATTTTGCTGCCTCCCACACAGGGAATCTCTCAACCTCATGGCGAACCACCCGCGCAGCGCTCGCACAGGCAGGCGCGGTTGTTGTCGACGACGAACGTGCGCTCGTCGACGCCGTCGGCGCGCTTTCGGTAACGCGATGCCGACCGCAGGCCCGTGCCGGCGTGGGCATGGTCACCGCCCAGGCCGGCCCTGGGCTTCTTCTCCTCGATGATCTGAGCGGACGTGGTATTGACGTCTCCGAGCTTTCGGCAGCCACCCAGGCTGAACTTTCGACGCTCCTGCCTCCGCTGACATTCCAACGCAATCCCGTCGATACGGGAAGGCCCAGTACCGAGTTCGGCCACGTGCTGGCTGCGGTTGCCAACGATCCGGCGACAGACGTCGTTGCCGCGTACGCGCTTTACGAGCCAGGGGCCGTCGACCTGGTAGAGGCCGGGATCGAAGGCCGGGTGGACGGCGTGCCCCTCGTCGTCGGCGTCGGGGGTACTGCAGCCGCCACCGGTGGGATCCGTGCTGCGCTACTCGATGCCGGAATCGCGACTGCGGTCGATCCGCGCGGTGTGGCCTCAGCCACTGCTGCTCTGCTGGCCGACGCGCAGGCCCAGCACCGTCGAGCCCAAGCAGAAGTCCTTGATGACCCGATGGTGCCCCACCTCGACGCGGAGGCCTTCGATGAGGCGCAAGCCAAAGACGTACTCGACCAACTCGGAATCCAAACCATGCCTCGCAAGGTCTGCACGGACCGAGTCACCGCCCATGCCGCGCTAGATGAACTCGGCTCTCCAGTCGCCGTCAAGCTGCTCGATGCCACGATTCTCCACAAGACTGAGGTGGGCGGCGTATATCTCGATGTTCGAACGCCTGACGAACTCGACGCAGCGCTCGATGCCCTTCAGCACGCAGGGGCCAAACGGTTCCTCGTAGAAGCCATGGCCCCTACCGGAATCGACCTTGTTTTGGGCGGGCATCGCGACCCGGTTTTCGGACCGGTCGTCGTGCTGGGTTTTGGGGGCACCGAGGCCGAGGCGCTCGACGACGTCTCCGTCCGGGTTGCGCCGATTTCTCGTGGTGACGCTATGGCGATGCCCGCTGAGTTGGCTGGGCACCGCCGGCTCTACGGTTGGCGCGGCGGTCCTAGTTTGAACGACCACGAGGTAGGAGAGATGGTGATGACGATCGGGCGTCTCCTTGACGACCATCCTCACCTCGACGCGATCGAGATCAACC
This sequence comes from Acidimicrobiales bacterium, assembly GCA_965200775.1. GTDB lineage: Bacteria > Actinomycetota > Acidimicrobiia > Acidimicrobiales > Bin134 > Poriferisocius. The sequence goes on from OZ241383.1 coordinate 704,968, forward strand.
CGCTCCGCTTGACCCACGACGGCCTCGTCGCCCTGGATGCCGTCATTACGGCTCTCGGGAGGTCGGACCATTATCAGCTCGATAAGTGACCACACCGTGCCGTGGCCTCCCGAGGTCGCCGAGCGATACGTCGCCGAGGGTTACTGGGCAGGCGTAGCGATCGGCACCGAGCTCCGGCGAGTGGCCGACCACTCGCCCGACGCGCAGGCCCTGATCGATCCGGTTGCCGGTCTCCGTCTCAGCCATATCGAGCTGGCCGACCGAGCCGACGCCGCAGCCGTTCGCCTGCTCGATCTGGGGCTGCGGGCCGGCGACCGCATCGTGGTCCAGCTCCCCAACGGTTGGGAGTTTGTGGTGCTCACCATGGCCTGCCTCCGCATCGGCATCGTGCCTGTGATGGCGCTCCCAGCACATCGCCGTACCGAGCTCACCTACCTGACAGAACACGCCGAAGCTGTGGCGATCGCGGTGCCGGATCGGCTCCGCGACTTCGACCACGAGGCACTCGGCCATGACCTCGCGGACACCGCCGAGCCGATCACCGGAGGAAGATGGCACGTCTTGGTCGCAGGCGACGACATCGACCCCGACAGCATCGACCTTCGTGCGCTGTGCGCTCGGAGCGGTGACGACGCCGTAGATCCGGCCCGCATCGAGGCACTCAAACCATCTTCTCGAGATGTTGCGGTTTTCCTCCTGTCAGGTGGAACCACCGGATTGCCCAAACTCATTGCCCGGACCCACGACGACTACCTTTACAACGCCCGGGTGAGCGCTGAGGTTTCCGGGATCGCCGAGGACACGGTGTATCTGGTCAGCCTTCCAGCCGGCCACAACTTCCCGCTCGCGTGCCCCGGCATCCTCGGGACGCTGCTCGCCGGGGGTCGGGTCGTGATGCTCCCTTCGGCCGAGCCGAAGCAAGCGTTCGCGACGGTGGCCGCGGAGGGCGTCACCCACACCTCCGTGGTGCCCGCCGTTGCAGGCCGCTGGCTAGAGCACGCCACCGAGCACGGCGCCGACGAGCTCGCAAGCCTGCGCGTACTCCAGGTCGGTGGCGCCCGGCTCGCCGACGAGATTGCCCGCCGCATCGAACCGGAGCTCGGCCCCCGACTCCAGCAAGTCTTCGGAATGGCCGAAGGCCTGCTGAACTACACGCGACTCGATGACCCGATCGACGTCATATGTTCCACGCAGGGGCGTCCCGTGTCTCCCGCTGACGAGGTCCGCCTGGTCGACGCCGATGACAACGACGTGCCCGACGGCCAGCCTGGTTCCCTCCTCACGCGTGGCCCGTACACCCCGCGCGGTTACTACCGGGCACCCGAGCAGAATGAGCGAGCGTTCACCCCCGACGGTTGGTACCGCAGCGGCGACATCTGTGAGCGAACCCCTGGCGGCTACCTGACCGTCCTGGGACGTGACAAGGACATGATCAACCGGGGCGGCGAAAAGATCTCGGCCGAAGAAGTCGAGAACCTGACCTACCGCCTCACGGCGGTGAGCCATGTCGCCGCTGTGGCGATGCCCGACACCGACCTAGGCGAACGAGTATGCCTTTACGTGGTGCCCAAACCTGGTGCCGAGATCACTCTCGACAGGATCCGAGCTTCGATGGAGGAGGTCGGTGTCGCGCGGTTCAAGCTCCCCGAACGGCTGGTGATCGTCGACGAGCTCGCCGTCACCAACGTGGGCAAGGTCGACAAGAAGGCCCTGCGTGCGGATATAGCCGCACGACTTGAAGCGGAACGGGAACAATGAGCGGGCGCCACGACCCCGCCGTCACGGTCTCGTGGATGCAGCAGGGGACGGCGCACTTTCTCGGCGCGGTCGAACGCCTCGATGACGCTGACTTCGCGCTTGCCGGCCCCCTCCCGGGGTGGAGCCGGGCACACGTAATCGGCCACGTCGCCCGCAACGCCGAGGCTCTCGTGCGACTGGCTAGCTGGGCACGTACCGGAGTGGAGTGCCCGATGTACGAGAGCAGAGAACAGCGCAATGCTGAGATTGAGTCGACCGCAACCCTGGCCCCGGAATCACTCCGCCGACTGTTCGTCGATACCAGCGCAGAGCTGGACGCCGCGCTCGCTGCGTTCGACGAGCGGACCTGGACGGCAACCGTCCGTAGCGCGTTGGGACGAGTCATCCCAGCGTCTGAGATTCCGTGGATGCGCAGCCGGGAGGTCTGGCTCCACGCGATCGACATCGGTGCGGACCTCGAGTTCGCCGAGTTCCCTTTCGGCATGGTTGATCTTCTGCTCGACGACACGACCGGCGCCCTGTCGGCACGTGACGGATGCCCGTCGTTGGTCCTCGCACCAGGCGACAGGACGAGAACCTGGTCACTGGGCCCCGAATCAATGGAGGCCGGTGTGGTCGACCTCCCTGCGGCCGCACTCGCGCAGTGGCTGACCGGCCGGTTGTCCGATGCCGATCGGCCACCGGACCTGCCAGACATTCCTGCATGGATCTGAGCGCATCCGAGTTCGAAGTTGGTCTTCCGGAATCTCCACCTCTCCATGTAAGTGCGAAACGGTACGCGGATATACGGGATCGTCAGCGGAGGCGTTCTCATCCGCTACAGCCGCTAGCCGACCCCGACGAGTTGCGGTCCAGCCGAGCCGGATGGTCTTTGTTGGCACGTCGGCGGGCCGGAGGGTCTGCGACCGGCTCCGTTACCCTGGGGTGAGAGTATGTACATATAATACGTACATGCCAAACAAGACGATCAGTTTACCCAATGACGTTTTGCCGATAATCGGCAGTCTTGACGTTCCGTTCTCAAGGTGGGTAGCCGAGCAGCTCCGTCGCCATGCGGCTCAGTCGACCATGACCTTTGCCGAGCAGATTCGCGCTGATGCCGCATTGGTCGACGCCAAGCCCCCGAGTAGGGAAAGAGCGCTGGAAATCGGTGAGCGGATGGATCGAGGCGCACCGTGGTAACGCGAGGTGGCGTGTACTGGCTTGATCTGGACAAGCAGCGACCATGTGTCGTCGTGTCGTCCGAGGACGTTCTCAGTGTTGAGGTCTGGCAGACCCACGTCGTCCCGTTGATATCAAACCTGGAAAGGGCGGGTCTGGCAGGCAATGTTCTGCTTGGGGCTGAGGTAACGGGCTTGCCGAGAGACTCGGTAGCCGTGCCACTTGGGCTTGAGCTGGTTGATCGTTCATGGTTGGTGGAACGAACTGGGCTCTTGCCTCGAGCGCTTACGGACGCGATTGATGATGGCCTGCGGGCCGTGTTGGGTCTCCAATGATTCGCATCGCCAGGGTGCATGCGCATTGGTGGCACCGCGCCGAAGAACCCGCCCAGCAGGCTGCGGCGTCCGCGGTGGGTGCTCAGATGCCGACCAGGGTTCGAAGGTCTGAGTGTCTTGTGGTTCCGAGGCGGTCCTGGTGTCGGCGGAGTTCGAGGCCGGCATTGATCGCGGCTCGGACGTGGTCGTCGATAGCGTCGCTGAGTGTCGTGGTGAGGTGTGTTTGGAACCAGGTTTCGACTTCGTCGCTGCGCCATAGCCGGTAGCGGCTGCGAGGGTCGGTCATTGGGGGTGGGAATCCGCCCGGTCCGCGCTCGCCCGTGATGAGCAGCCGCACGCTCTCGCGGGTACGGCCGGTGCGGGCCGCAATGTCTGCCATGGAGACCAGCCCGGCGTCGGCGAGGCGAAGCACGGTGACTTCCTCGATGGTTTCGAGTTCGGCGACAGCGGACAGTACGGCGTCTTGGAGGGAGTCGGCGTCGCGGTCGAAGTCGACGAACTGGATACCGTCGGCTCGACCGATAAGGGCGTCGTCACCACCGGCCTCGTATACCGCGTTGGCGAGTTCGTCTGATTGGAGATCGGGACCATCGACGATCAGGGTGAAGGTATGGGTGGTCATCATCTGTCCTCGCTTTCTTGTTCGGTCGTGTGATTGCATCGGTCGAGCGCTCGTCTGATCTGACGGGCGTGGTTGCCGGGACTTCTTGGTGTTGACCAGATCGAGATCTGGCAGCCTGATCGGCTGGATTCTGCGCAGAGGGCGACGCCCCGACGGTGTCCGGAGGTTGTTGGAGATACGGTCCATCCGGCATCCTCAAGTTCGGCCAGGGCTGCTTCGACCTCCTTCTTCGGATGTCGAACCCTGGGCATGTTGACACCATACAACGCCTGTTGGGTCGTGTCAACGCTCGATGTGTCGCGCCGAATGGGGAGAACATCCTCGTCCGGTTCTGGGAAGTGTCAGGTTCTCCACAAGAGTTGAGGCGATGGGTTAGCGGCGGAATCGGCGGAGCGCAGCCTTGCGGCGGCCCTGGTATCGGCGGAGTTCGAGGCCGGCCCCGGCCTGGCGAAGCACGGTGAAGTCCTTGATGGTTTTGAGCCTCGCGGCGGTGTAGGTGTATCGTTAGTGTATGTCTCGCACTAACATTGATCTTGACGATGTGGCCTGTCTGGCGGTAATGGAGCGATTCAACCTGGACTCCAAACGTGATGCCGTCAATCTTGCCCTACGCCGACTAGCAGCCGAGCCTCTTGATCTTGATACTGCCCGACGGATGCGGGGTTCGGGGTGGGAAGGCAATCTTGACGAGATGCGGGCCAGCCGGGTCTGATGATTTTTGTCGACACCTCGGCATGGGTCGAGTTCCTGCGTGGCAGTGGCTCTGCGGTGTGCAACGCGGTTGATGAACTACTCGACGGTGACCTTGCAATTTGTGATGCGATCAGCATGGAGGTGCTGGCTGGTGCGCGCGACGAGCAGCATCTTGGCCAGCTTCGCGGGTTGCTTGCTCGGGCCACGCTGGTTTCGGTTGAGGCCGAGGACTACGACCACGCCGCTGCTCTCTACCGGATCTGCCGACGGAACGGCGAGACCATCCGCAAGCTGATTGATTGTCTCATAGCAGCAGTAGCAATTCGTGCCGACGCTCCAATTCTCCACGCCGACGCCGACTTCGCCGCTCTCACTCGGCACACTCCGCTGGCCACGCACTACGAATCACCCAGGTGATTCATGTCTGTGCATCGAGATCTCATTCATATGTCCAAAAGGACTGGTGGTCGATTGACCCGCTTTTGGACGCAGGTGTCGGCGATCATGTCGACTCCGATGCCCTGCGGAGGCGGACCAGTGTCCTCGTAGCAGGTGAACAACTGGAGACCGAACGGCACCCCGAACTCGCCATTCACCATCGACGTACTCGTCGGCGCGGGTTAGCGGCGGAATCGGCGGAGCGCAGCCTTGCGGCGGGCCTGGAGCAGTTCTTTGCGCTCGTAGGGGTGCAGGCGGCGTTCGGACGCCGGAATCACATCATCCAATAATGCGAAGTCGACGAGGCGACATGTCGGCACGGGTGCGGCGTCGGCCTGGTTCCACCGAAAAAGTAGGACCCCCTGTGTGGCCCCGGCCAGATCGAGCCAGTTGGCTACGCCGGGGTCGTCATGGGCGAGAACCAGGCGCAAGAGACCGTCGTCCAGCATTGCCTGGCCCCGGGTGAGGCTAGTCTGGCGATTGACCCAGTCGGTGGATTGACCCCAGATGTCGCCGAGTTGCACATTCCAATAGCTGCACGACGGAATCTCCACCTCGACGACGAGCGCCTGGTCGTGCCCTATGTCGTACCAGCACTCGGCGTATTCCTGGCCGGTCAGCCCTCCGAGGGGCGCGGTGTCCTTGTTGGCCACGAAGTGATCGAACAAGTTCACCTCGCCCCGGTCGATGTGGCCCCGGTAGTAGTCGTTCCAGTAGGGAGGCACCCGCTGTACCTCGGCGGTAACGCTGCACAGCTTGGCCGCAAGTGTCTCGGGAGTGGGACGTGCCGGCGGTGGAGCCCCGACGCAACGGATCGAGAGCTCGGCCAGTCGCTCTTTCTCCCAGTCACCGAGGAATTGTCGAACTATCAGTGATGTGCGCTTGGGGGGAAGCACGAACCAGGGATGGCCCTTGTCGCCGGGGTCGGGCATCGAACTCAGCGTGATCGAGAAATTACCGTCGGCATCCGCAGCGAGATCCTCTCTGTCGATGCTCAGAAGCTGCTCGATACCACCACCACCCCAGTCCATCCGCATCACGGTGAAACCCAGAAAGGCGACGGTGCCTACGTTTCCGTCCAGAACGTAGGTCTCGGTGAGGTCGAGTGGAGCGGTCTGATACAGCGCATCGGGGTTGTCCAGCCCCATCTTGCTCGGATGGAACCAACCGAGTTCGGGGTGGAGAGGATCACCATTCTCCACGGTTGCAAGGGTTGCCTTCACCAGGGAGCGCAACACATGCTGTACGCCCTCGGCCTGATCGGCGGGAGAGCTGGATACCTGATCCTCGGTGAATACGTAGTCGACGGCCCCCTTCAGGTCGTCGCAGAAGTCGTCCCATGCCTGTCGGAGATCGGCCATGGCCGCAGGGTATCAACGGAGTGACCGTGAAGTTATGGGCGACCGGGCCGAGGCGCCGTGCCAAAGACCCCGAATCGGTGGCTACGCTCTGTGGGTTGTCCACGGGGAAGGGGACCGAGGTGTCGATATTTGATCTAACCGGGCGGGTAGCGGTGGTAACCGGCGCAGGCCAGGGCGTGGGGGCGGGCGTTGCCGGGGCGCTCGCCGGGCAGGGAGCCCACGTGTTGGTCAACGATCTCGTGGGCGATCGGGCCGAGGCGGTGGCGGCCGAGCTGGGGGAGCGTGGCCTGGCGGCCGACCCGCTGCCCTTCGACGTGACCGATCCCGCAGCGGTTGGAGACGCGCTCGCCGGCCGGCACGTTGACATCCTCGTCAACAATGCGGGCAACAGCGGCGGTCACATGATGCAGCCCCGGCCCTTCGTGGAGACCGACCCCGACGAGTGGGAGGCCCCGTTGGCGGTCAACCTCGGCGGGGTCATGCACTGCACCCACGCCGTGCTCGGCGGCATGGTGGATCGGGGCTGGGGCCGTGTCATCGGCATTGTCTCGGGTGCCGGCACCGTGGGCGTGGCCATCGGGGTAGCCGCTTACTCGGCCGGCAAGGGGGGTGCCGCCGGGTTGTTGCGGTCGGTGGCCCTGGAAGTGGCCCGAACCGGCGTCACGGTGAACTCGATTGCCCTGGGCCTAATGAACAACACCGGCGGGAGCGGCATCACAGACGGCCTGGCCAGGGCGATCCCCACCGGCCGTCTGGGCACCCCGGATGATGTCGGCGCGCTGTGCGTCTACCTCGCTTCCGAGGAAGCATCGTGGATGATTGCCCAGACTATCCCCCTAGCGGGCGGGTCGATCACGAGCTGACACCCAAACTGCCCCTGAGACAGGGGCACAGAGGGCAACTATTCGACAACTGCCCCTGAGACAGGGGCACAGAGGGCAACTATTCGACAACTGCCCCTGAGACAGGGGCACAGAGGGCAACTATTCGATTGTCCAGCCGTCTGGCAGCTTGGCGTCGCCCACCAGCTCGTGGGTTTCCTCATCCTGCTCGATGTCCTCGAGGTGGGCCCAGAGCATCAACTGGTTGCCCCAGGGGTCGAGGAACGAGGCGTTGGCCCCTCCGAACTCGGTCCAGAAGTGGTGGCGCCACAGCTCGGTGGCACCGTTGGCGACGGCCCGGTCAATGATCTCGTCCATGTCGTCGTCGTCGGACACGAGGATCCAGGCCCGGGTGGTGCGGCCGCCGTCGTGCATCTGCCGCATGCCCCGCTGGTCCTCGGGGCGGGGGTCGGGGCGGGGATCGGTTGCCAGCGAGATGCCCATGTGGAGGTTGCCGGTCGGACCCTGGGAGCCGTCGTCGAGCTTGAAGTTCTGGCCGGGCACGATGCGGTTGAACACGCCGTTGATTCGGTCCTCGATCTCCCACCCCATCACGTTCCGGTAGAACTCGGTGGCAGCGGCGATGTCGCCGACCGGAAAATCGACGAATACGAGGATGTTGGGATAGGGCTCACTCACTGGTCCTCCAGCGCAGGTATCGGCTTCGGCGGCCACCTTGACCACCGCGGCCCCGACTGTACTCGTGGGCCAACACCCAGACCATTTGCCCACGCCCGCCCTTCCCGGCCCCGCTCGGTTGGAGGCCAAGCAGCCGATGGCCGATCTGCGCCGGTAGGGTGGGCCGGTGCTGCGGTTGAGTTCCGAGGTTCACGGCGAGGTCATCGCCCACGCGTTGGCGGGATTGCCGAACGAGGCGTGTGGGCTGTTGGCCGCTTCCGGAGCAGGCGAGCTGGTCACCCGGTTCTTCCCGATGCACAATGCGGCGGAGTCCAGCCGCATCTACCGGCTCGACGACGCCGAGTACCTCCAGGTCGAGCGAACTGCCGACGAGGAAGGCCTGGCCTTGGTGGCGGTCATGCACTCCCACACCCACACCACCGCTTACCCGTCGCCCACCGACATGCACGACGCCTCAGCCTTCGATCCGTTCGGGGCGCTGCTCTACGTGATCGTCTCCCTGAAAGACCCCGAGCCATCACTGCGCTGCTACCGCATCTTGGAGGGGGCGATTGCTGAGGAGCCGGTAACCGTCGAGGGGTAATCTGGGGCCAGTGGCGTCGCATTCCTCAGTTGTCGACCTGATCGGCAACACCCCACTGGTCGACATCTCCGAGCTGTCCCCGAACCCGTCGGTCTCCATCTGGATCAAGCTGGAGGGGCTCAACCCGGCCGGGTCGGTCAAGGACAGGGTGGCTCGCCAGATGATCCTGGAGGCCGAAGCCGACGGCACCCTGGAACCGGGCCGCACCATTATCGAGCCATCGTCGGGCAATACCGGCATAGCCCTGGCCATGATCGCCCGGCTTCGGGGCTACCCGGTCAAGATCGTGATGCCCGAGAACGTGTCCGCCGAGCGCCGCCAACTCCTCGAGGTGTTCGGGGCCGAAATCATCTGGTCGCCGGGAGCCGAAGGGTCGAACGGGGCGGTGCGCATGGCCCAGAAGCTGGCCGACGACAACCCGGATTGGGCGTTCCTCTACCAGTACGGCAACGAGGCCAACCCCCGAGCCCACTACCAGAGCACCGGCCCGGAAATCCTGGCCGACTGCCCGCAGATCACCCACTTCGTGTCCGGACTGGGGACGAGCGGAACCCTCATGGGGGTGGGGGCCTACCTCAAGGAACACAAGCCATCGGTGCAGATGCTGGCCGTGGAGCCACCCGCCGGGGAGATGGTGGATGGCCTGCGCAGCCTGGACGACGGGTTCATCCCACCTGTGTACGAGAAGTGGGGCGGCGATCAGCTCCTGGATGGCAAACGAATCGTGCGGCCACGGGAGTCCATCGAGTGGACCCGGCGCCTGGCCGCCGAAGCGGGCATCTTCGCCGGAATCTCCACCGGGGCTGCGTTGGCCGGTGCGGCACGTGTAGCCGAGCGAATCGACGCGGGCACCGCGGTGGTGGTGTCGGCCGATGGAGGATGGAAGTACCTGTCTACCGGGGCGTGGACCGATCCGATCGAGGAAGTAACGGCCCGGGCGGAAACGATCATCTACTTCTGACCGCTGATTCCGAGCACAGGGCACGACTCGGCAAGTTTTTCTTCCCACAACGTGCTATCGGCCGATCGTGGTGCTACTGTTATCGTACCCAAACCACACCACCATGCTGAAGCCCTGCTTCAGCCGAACGGCCTCGATTCAACCCGCCAGAGTCGAGGCCGTTTTCGTTCCTGCGAATCAGCAGTCGGCCTGCGAATCGGCTGGGATGGCGGGGCGGTGGCGTGCGAGGCTTCAGACTCGTTCGGCCGGCAGGTCGAAGTGGTTCAACAAGACCGGAGGTAACAGGCATGAGGACGGATTCATGACGAGGAGCGATGGCCGGTCTCCCGATCAGTTGAGGCCCATCGAGTTCCAGCGGGATTTCACCGAGATGGCCGACGGGTCGGTGCTGATCTCGTTCGGCCGCACCCAGGTTCTGTGTACTGCTTCGGTGGATCCCGACGTGCCCAGGTGGCTGAGGGGCCGGGGAACGGGTTGGGTGACCGCCGAGTACTCCATGCTGCCGGGATCATCGCCGGAACGGGTCAACCGGGAAGCAGCCCGAGGCCGCCAGTCAGGCCGCACCCAGGAGATCCAACGGCTCATCGGACGGTCTCTGCGAGCGGTCATCGATGAGTCGGTGCTCGGCGAACGACAGGTGATTTGCGACTGCGATGTGTTGCAGGCCGACGGCGGCACCCGAACAGCGTCAATCAGCGGGGCCTATATCGCCTTGCACGACGCCCTCAGCCGGCTGGTGGCCCGAGGCGAGATAGACGAACACCCCATGCGGGAAGCGTGCGCCGCGGTTTCGGTAGGGATCGTGAACGGGGTGTCGTCTCTCGACCTCCCCTACGAGGAGGACGTGGCTGCCGAGGTGGACATGAACGTGGTGATGACCGAGTCGGGCAAGTTCGTCGAGGTGCAGGGAACCGCCGAAGGTCAACCGTTTCACCGGGGTCAACTCGACGAGCTACTCGACCTGGCCACGTCGGGAATCAGCCGGATCATCGAGCTCCAGAACCAGCTTCTGGCCGATCCGCCCTCTGCACGCTGAACTATTGATGGCACCGGAAGGTGGTTGGGCGTTTGTCATCACCTGGCACTTGTAGGCATCGAGCGCAGTGGACCAAGCGAGCACAGCGGGTACCGGCGGGGGAGAGGGGGCCAGGCTGCGCCTGGTGGCGGCCACCGCCAACCCTCACAAGCTGGCCGAGATCGCCGCCATCATGGAGGTGGATTCACCCCAATCGACGGTGGAGTTGCTGCCACGGCCTGCCGACCTGGGCGAGGTGATCGAGGACGGCGACACCCTCGAGACCAACGCCCGCTTGAAAGCGAGCGCGGTGTGCCTGCGCACCGGGTGTGCCGCTGTGGCCGACGACACCGGCCTGGAGGTTGTTGCTCTGGGGGGTGACCCGGGGGTCCGGTCGGCCCGCTATGCCGGCGACAATGCGGTCGATGCCGACAATGTCGACCGGCTGCTGGCCGAGCTGGCGGGGGAATCCGACCGGTCGGCCCGTTTCCGTACCGTTGCCATGGTTGTCTTCCCGGATGGCACAGAGGTGTTGGCTGAGGGAGTGACCTCCGGCACCATCGCTGCCGCTCCCCGCGGCAACGGAGGGTTCGGGTACGACCCTGTGTTCATGCCCGATGGGGGAGACGGGCGGACGTTTGCCGAGATGTCGGCAGCCGAGAAGAACGCCATTTCCCACCGGGGCCGGGCGTTTCGGGCACTGGCCACCCGGTTGGGTGTGGTCGCAGGGGGTTCCCGGTAGCCTTATGGAGCGACGCGCCAGTGGCGGAACTAGGCAGACGTGCAGGGTTTAGGTCCCTGTGGGCGCAAGCCCGTGTGGGTTCGAATCCCACCTGGCGCACGCTGTGGGAGACGATGGAGACCTGGTCGCCGGTGGTCCGGGTAGCCGGTTGGCGGCAGCAGGCCGGTACGATTGGGTCATGACCAACCCCGTTTTGTTCGAGTCGGGCAGCTCCGATCGTGGTTCGTTCGAGATATTCAACCGGCTGCTGAAGAACCGGATCGTGTTTCTCGGCACCGATGTGAACGACGACATCGCCAACTACATCACCGCTCAGCTCCTCTACTTGGAGGGGGAGGATGCCGAGAAGGACATCTGGCTCTACATCAACTCTCCGGGCGGTTCGGTCACCTCGGGCATGGCCATCTACGACACAATGCAGTTCATCGCTCCCGATGTTGGGACAATCTGCATGGGGCTCGGTGCTTCGATGGGCCAGTTCCTGCTGTGCGCCGGCGCTCCCGGCAAGCGCTACGCCTTGCCCCACGCCCGGATCATGATGCACCAGCCCCTAGGCGGTGTCAGGGGCCAGGCGGCCGACATTGCCATCCAGGCCGAGCAGCACGCTTACGTCAAGTCGCTGCTGGCCGAGCGCATCGCCCATCACACCGGCCAGCCGGTGGATCAGGTGGAGGCCGACTCGGACCGGGATCGTTGGTTCACCGCCGAGGAGGCCAAGCAATACGGCATCATCGACCACGTGATCGTCAAGCGCGGGGAGATGGCCTGAGAGCTGCTGCGGTTGGGCGGCCTCAGCCCTCCACATCCAGGTTCACATCGCCCTGGATCTGGTCGGTGTAGGTGGGGGTGAGCACCGGCACAGAGCGCAACTCCAAGCCGCACTGTTCGACGGCGTAGCGGGTGAGCGTTTCGGAGGCCTCGGTCAGGTCGGCGATTTCGGGCCTCAACCTTTGAAGGGTTTCGTAGGCGCTGCCGTCCGACTCGGCAAACGCCGTAATCATGCTCCGGGAGGTTTCGATGATGACCTCCAGCGGCGGCTCCATCTCGAGGGGGGCCAGGCGTCGGAGACTCTCGAACTCATCGAACACCGCCTCGGCAGCATCGGGGTCGGCGGCGAGCGACCCCAGTGCCCCTTCCGGTCCGGTTGCCACGCCGAGCTGCTCGCAGAAGGCGTCCACATCAACTCCGGCCCCGCTTCCGCACCCCCCGAGGCCGATGGCAATCACCAGCAGGGCTGCCATCAGGAGTCCCTTTTTCAGCGTTCGGCTGCTTTCCGCAACTCGGAGATGGCGTGGTCGAAGCCCAGCTCGTCGGAGAACACCGCGCTGCCGGCCACGAATACCTCGGCTCCGGCCCGAGCGGCGGCTCCGATGGTTGAGGGGCCGATCCCGCCGTCCACCTCAACTTCTACTTCATAGTTGCGCTCGGCGGCCAGGGCGCAGACCTCGGCCACCTTGGACTCCATGGACGCCAGGTAGGACTGGCCACCCCAGCCGGGGTTGACCGTCATCACCAGCACCAGCTTGCACAGGTCCAGCACCTGGGCCACCGCGGCGGCCGGGGTGGCCGGATTGAGGGCGACACCGGCGTCCATTCCCAGTTCCCGGATTGCTGCCAACGTGCGGTGCAGATGGGGGCACGCTTCGGCATGGACGATGAGCAAGTCGCAGCCGGCCTCGGCGTAGCGATGGGCCAGTTCGTGGGGTTCCTCCACCATGAGATGAGCCTCGAACGGCAGCGAAACCAGCGGTCGAACCGAGGCGATCACGTCGGGGCCGAACGTGAGGTTGGGGACGAAACGGCCGTCCATCACATCCCAGTGGATCCGGTCGGCCCCGGCCTTCTCCAAGCCGATGCAATCGTCGCCCAGACGGGCGAAATCGGCGGGCAGCACTGAAGGCGCGATCAGAACCTCAGAGGCCATGGCCCGACCCTACCCGGTGCCAACAGCCCGAACGCGGCACTATTTGAGGCTCCATCCAAATGGCCAGGTCCGGCTGCGGTTTGCCGGGAACCCTAAAGAGGCTCCATCCAAATGGCTGGGTCCTGCTGTGGTTGCCGGGGGCCCGAAAGAGGCTCCATCGAAATGTCAGAGTCACGCTGCGAGAGTCAGCGCAGCATTCCCCCATCCACGAACACCGGTCGCCCGCTCATGTATGCCGAGGCGTCGCCGGCCAGGAACACCGCCGCCCCTACCAGGTCGTCGGGGGTCCCGAGGCGGCCGAAGATGGTCTCGGCGGATACTTCGGTCTCGAACTTGGCCCGGGCTTCGGGGTCCCGGGGCAGGATCATGTCGGTGGCCACCGGGCCGGGCACCAGCAGGTTCACTCGCACCCCTCGCCCAGCCCACTCCCGAGCCATGGTGGTTGTCCAGTTGGCCATCGCCGCTTTCACCGCGCAGTAGGCGCCGATGCCCTCCATGGGCTGGAAGGCACCCAGCGCCCCGATGTTGATGATCGACCCACCCCCGTCGGCGGCCAGATGGTTGAGAGCGGCCTGCGACAGGAACAACGGCCCCTTGAGGTTCACTGCCAGAATGTCGTCGAGTTCCTCGGGGGTTACACGGGTGGTGAGGTGGGGACGCAGCACCCCGGCGTTGTTTACCAATACGTCGAGGCGTCCGAACCGCTCGATTACCGCTTCCAACACCGGCTGGTGCTGCTCCAGGCGGCCGACATCGAGGGAAATGGCCATGGCTTCGCCTCCGGAGGCGTTGATCCGGTCGGCCACGGCCTGGCAAGCCTCCAGCGAGCGGCTGGCCGCCACCACCTTGGCCCCGGCCTCGGCCAGCCCCAACGCCAGGGCGTGGCCGATGCCCCGGGAGGCCCCGGTGACCATAGCCACCCGTTCGCTCAGGTCGAACCTATCCATTCGACTTGGAGCGGTCGGGTTGTGGGGGCTTCATGTCCATGTCCGATGACGATACCGACCTTTGCGGACCCGTTCGAGCAGACATGGCGCGGTGCTGGGCCGGTAGCCTGGGGCGGTGGACGAACTCGGATACACCCCCTTCGACTGCGACAACCACTACTACGAGGCGGTTGACGCGTTCACCCGCCATGTGGACCCGGCTATGCATCCCCGCTGCGTGCAGTGGGCCGAGGTGAACGGTCGGCGCTACCACCTAGTGGGAGGCACCATAAGCCACGCGGTGGTGAACCCCACATGGGACCCGATCGCCCTACCCGGGGCGATGCACGACTACTTCCGGGGCAATCCCGAGGGTCGGAACCCGTCCGAGATGCTGAGCAAGCGGGAGACGCTTCCCCGCTACTACGTGGACGACCGGGATGCCCGAGTGGACAAAGTGGCCGAGCAGGGGCTCCGGTCGGTGTGGCTGTTCCCCACGCTGGGGGTGCTCTACGAGGAGCTCATCAAGACGGACATCGAGGCGGTGTGCGCCCTGTTCCGGGGGTTCAACCGCTGGCTCGAAGAGCAGTGGGGCTTCGACTACCGCGACACTATCTTCGCCGCTCCCTACATTGCCCTGGGCGACGTGGAATGGGCCTGCGAGGAGCTGGAATGGTGCCTCGACCGGGGGGCGCGCACCATCGTGATGCGACCGGCCGCAGTGTGGACCGCCGAGGGGTTCAAATCGCCTGCCGACGAGCATTTCGACCCGTTCTGGGCCCGGGTGAACGAGGCCGGAATCTGCGCCGTGGTTCACGCCGGCGACAGCGGCCACACCACCCACGGCTACGACGTGGATGGGTTCGGGTCGTCGCAAATGGCCAAGCAGCGCAAGTACAAGCCCAGCATCAAGGCGTACAACATCGAGCGGGCCGCTTACGACTACCTCATCACCCTGGCGCTGGAGAGGCTGTTCGAGCGGTTCACCAACCTGCGGGTGGCGTCGGTGGAGAACGGCTCGCAGTTCCTCGGCGACATGTTCCGCAAGCTGGACCAGGCCACCCAAAAGAACGTGGGCTGGTTCGGCGAGGACCCCTCCGAGCTGTTCCGCCGCCACGTGTGGATCAACCCGTTCTGGGAGGACGACGTGGCCGAGGTGGTCCACTACATGGGGGCCGACCGTGTGATCTTCGGCAGCGACTGGCCCCACATCGAGGGGATGCCCAAGCCCCTCGACTACCTGGTGGAGTTGAAGGACAAGGGCTTCGACGACGACACCAAGAAGAAAATCCTCCTGGACAACGTGGTCGAGCTGAACCAACTCCAACCAGCCTGACCCCCTACCCCTCGGGGGTAGGGCTGGGATCAGCCGGTGGGGTCGAAGTGGTGATCTTGGAGGTTGTAGCGGGTGATGGCGTCGGCGGCGATGGCGGGGTCGAGGGAGCCGTCGGCGGCCAGGCAGCTCAAGACGGCGGCGATCACGCTGCGGGCGTCGGTCTCGAAAAACCGGCGTAGCGACTCCCGGGTGTCGGATCGGCCGAAGCCGTCGGTGCCGAGGGGGAGGAAGCGGCGAGGAACCCAGCGGGAGATCTGGTCGGGCACCAGGGTCATGTAGTCGGTCACGGCCACCACAGGACCGTTACCCGCTCCCAGCCTCTGGGTGACCATCGGCACCCTCGGAGCTTCCTCGGGGTGCAGCCGGTTCCACCGCTCCGCTGCCAGGGCTTCCTCCCTGACCGCCTTGAACGAGGGAGCGCTGAACAGGTCCACCCCCACCCCGTACTGGTCGGCCAGCTCGGCTTGGGCGTCTCGAGCGGCCTGGTGAGCAGTGCCGGAGAAGACGATGGAGGCCTGCTGCTGGGTTCCGTCGGGAGCGTGGTTCCACTGGTAGAGGCCCGACAGGATGTGCTCGTCGCTGATGAAGTCGGCCCGACGGGGCTGGCGGTAGTTCTCGTTGTAGATAGTGATGTAGTAAAAGACATCCTCGCCGTCACCGCTCCCGTACATCCGGTCCAGCCCGGTGCGCACGATGGCCCCCAGCTCGTAAGCGAACGCCGGGTCGTAGGCGCAGCACGACGGCACGGTGGAGGCCAGCAGGTGGCTGTGACCGTCCTGGTGCTGCAGCCCCTCGCCCATAAGGGTGGTGCGCCCCGCGGTGGCCCCCATCAGGAACCCCCGAGCCCGGGAGTCGGCCGCCGACCAGATGAGGTCGCCCACCCGCTGGAAGCCGAACATCGAGTAGAACGAGTAGAACGGCACCATCGGCACGCCCATGGTGGCGTAACTGGTGGCGGCCGCAGTCCACGAGGCCAGCGACCCCGCCTCTGTGATCCCCTCCTCAAGAAGCTGCCCGTCCTGGCCTTCGGCGTAGGACAGCAAAAGGTCGTGGTCCACCGGCTCGTAGAGCTGGCCCTCGGAGGCGTAGATCTTGAACTCCCGGAACAGAGAGTCCATGCCGAAGGTGCGGGCCTCGTCGGGGACTATGGGCACCACCCGGGCGCCGAAGTCCTCGTCGCGCATCATATTGCGCAGCATCTGGGTGAACACCATGGTGGTGGACACCTCACGTCCGTTCGACCCCTCGTCGTAGTCGGTGAACATCTTGTCGTCGGGCAGCTTGATGGGTCGGCGGATGTTCACCACCCGGGTGGGGAGGGGGCCGTCGAGCTCACGCCGGCGGGCCATCAGGTACCGGTGCTCGGGGGAATCGGGGGGCGGCTTGTAGTACGGGGGGTGGGTGTCGTCCTGTAGGGCCTCGGCGGGCACCTCATCCTCGAGATGGAGTCGGGACCGCAGATCCATGAGCTGCTCGGTGGTCATCTTCTTGATCTGGTGGGTGGCGTTGCGGGCCTCGAGGCCCTCTCCCAGAGTCCACCCCTTGATGGTTTTGGCCAGGATTACCGTTGGCCGGTCGGTTGCCTCCACCGCGGCCTTGTAGGCGGCGTAGAGCTTGAGGTAGTCGTGGCCGCCCCGGGGCAGGTCCTGCAGCTCGCGGTCGCTGAGGTGGGCCGCCATCTCGCGCAAGCGTGGGTCGGGGCCGAAGAAGTTCTCCCGGATGTAGGCCCCCGTTTCGGTGGCGTAGCGCTGGTACTCGCCGTCCACCGTGGAACGCATCTTTTCCAGCAGCACGCCATCCACATCGGCGGCCAGCAGCTCATCCCAGCGGGAGCCCCAGATCACCTTGATCACGTTCCAGCCGGAGCCCCGGAAGTTGCCCTCGAGTTCCTGGATGATCTGGCTGTTGCCCCGTACCGGACCGTCGAGCCGCTGGAGGTTGCAGTTCACCACCCAGATGAGGTTGCCAAGCTTGGCCCGGCCGGCCAACGAGATGGAGCCCAGTGTCTCGGGCTCGTCGGTTTCCCCGTCGCCCACGAAGCACCACACTTTCGAATCGCTGGTGTCCTCGATGTGGCGGTCGTGCAGGTAACGGTAGAAGCGGGCGTGGTAGATGGAGTTGATCGGCCCCAGGCCCATCGACACCGTCGGGTACTCCCAGAAGTCGGGCATGAGGCGGGGGTGGGGGTAGCTGGACAACCCATTGCCGCCGATCTCCATGCGGAAGTTGTCGAGTTGCGCTTCGGTAAGGCGGCCCTCCAGATAGGCCCGGGCGTAGATGCCTGGAGCGGCGTGGCCCTGGATGTAGATGGCGTCGCCGGGCAGCCCGTCCTCCTTGCCCCGGAAGAAGTGGTTGAACCCCACCTCGTAGAGGGCGGCCGAGGAAGCGAAGGTGGAAAGGTGCCCGCCGATGCCGTCGGCCCGCTTGTTGGCCCTCACTACCATCACCGCGGCGTTCCAGCGGATAAAGGCCCGGATGCGGCGCTCGATGTACTCGTCGCCGGGGAAGAACGGCTGGTCGGCGGTGGGGATGGTGTTCACATAGGGGGTTTGCACCGTGCCGGACAGGCCCATGCCCAGCTCGTCAGCCCGGTCGAGGAGGCGGCGCAGCAGGTAGCGGCCTCGCTGCCCGCCCGAGGCGCTGAACACGGCGTCGATGCTGTCGAGCCATTCCTGGGTTTCGGCCGGGTCGGTGTCGGGTAGCTGGTGAGAGAAGTTCACGGCCACGGGTTCATGTTTTCAACTGCGGTGGGTGTGTGCCAGTACTTCCGGTTTTCGGTCTGCTCAAGGGGTCTCGGTGGGACAGCTGGTGGGTGCTGGTAGCCGGTGGTGGTGCGTGTCGGGGAGATTTCCTACCAATGTCGACGGAGGACCTGCGGTCGGTGACATGATTGGCGCCGTGCCTTCATCTGCTGACGCCCAGAGGCCGACAACCGTTTACACCGACGGGGCTTGCCGGGGGAACCCCGGTCCCGGTGGGTGGGCGTGGGTGGTACCCGACGGCCAGTGCGGGTCGGGGGGAGCGCCCCAGACCACCAACAACCGCATGGAGCTGATGGGAGTGTTGGAAGCGTTGCGGTCGCTGGACGGACCCATCGAGGTGTACTCCGATTCCACCTACGTGGTGAACTGCTTTCGGGATCGCTGGTGGGAAGGTTGGATCCGCCGGGGTTGGAAGACCAGCGACAAGAAGCCGGTGTCCAACCGCGACCTGTGGATTCAGATAATCGAGCAGGTTGAAGCCCGGTCGATCAACTTCCACTGGGTGAAGGGCCACTCCGGGAACCCGTGGAACGACGAGGCCGACCGCTTGGCCACCGAAGCCGCCGACAACCAGGACGTGGTGGAGGAGCAGTCGCTGTTCTAGGCCCGATCAGCTCAGGATCTTCTCCACGACATGGTGGAGGAGCAGTCGCTGTTCTAAGCCCGATCAGCCCAGGATCTTCTCCAGGGTGGTGTGGAGGGCGGGGTGGTGGAACTCGAAGCCGGCGGAGGTCAGCACCCCAGGATCGGCCCGGGCGCTGGCGAACAGCAGCCCGTCGGCCAGCTCCCGCCCCAGCAGCAGCCGTGGCCCGAAGCGGGGGACGGTAAGGGCGGCCGGGCGGCGTAGAACCGAGGCCAGGGTTCGGGTGAACTCCCGGTTGGTGACCGGATGGGGTGAGCACAGGTTCACCGGCCCGGTGATCTCCGACTCCAGCAGGAACGCCAACGCTCGCACCTCGTCGTCCAGGGCGATCCACGGCCACCACTGCCGGCCGTTGCCCAGCGGTCCGCCTATTCCGAGCTTGAACAGGGGCAGCATCCGGGTGAGGAAGGGGGCGTTGCCGGCCACCACCAGGCCGGTGCGGGCTTGGGTCACCCGGATGCCGTGGTCTTCGGCCCTTGTTGCGGCGGCTTCCCAGTCGGCGGTCAGCGAGGCCAGGAACCCGGATCCCTGCCCGGCATCCTCGCTCAGCACCTCGTCTCCCCGGTCGCCGTAGAAGCCGACCGCCGATCCGGCCACCAGCACCGAAGGCGGAGAGGGGGCTGCACCCATGGCCTCAACCAGGAGTTCGGTGGCGTCCACCCGGCTCTGGCGCAGCTCCCTGCGGCGGCGCTCTGACCACCGGCGGTCGCCGATGCCGGCCCCTGCCAGGTTCACCACCCCCTCGATGTCGTGGAAGGCGTTTTCGTCGATGTCGCCGGTGGCCGGGTTCCAGTAACGGACATCGTCGGCCCGGGCGGCCGGGTCGCGGGTGAGCCGGACCACATGGTGACCCTCGGCGATGAGATGGCCGGCGAGGGCTCGGCCGATCAGCCCCGATGCACCGGCGAGCGCTACCCGCATAGGCCCAGTGTAGGCGGAGTTGCCGTGGTCGGTCTTCGGGTTTGGGGGTTTCTGCAGGGTTTGGGCGGTGAGGCGGGAGGCGGTCTTCGGGTTTGTGGGTTTCTTTAGGGAGTAGCCGGGTGAGGCGGGCGGTCGCCCCAGGGGATGATCTTGGGTAGGGTGAGGCCATGGCAGAGCCTGGCGAGAACCTTCCCTATGGGCACCGGGGAACCGAGGGTGAGCACCCCGAGTCTCCGTCGTTTCGTGAGCGGATCCGAAAGGTCAACTGGCGCATGGTGCTCGGTGTGCTGGCCGCGGTGGCGCTGCTGGTGTTCATCGCCCAAAACACAGACGATGTTGAGGTCAACTTCCTGGGGTGGGACTGGAACCTTCCGCTGTTCTTGCTGCTGCTCATCACCATTATCTTGACTGTGGTGTGCGCACAGATCGCGGGCTGGTATTGGAGCCGCCGCCGTCGCAAGCGCTGAGAGTTCCCGAGGCAACGGTGGATGGGGAGTTCGTTGAGGTGCCCTGGATGGGTTTGAGGCTGCGATGAGCACCCGCTGGCTGATCCTGCTTTCGCTCTTGTGCGGTGTGGCGATTCTCATCGCCTTCGCGGTGCAGGCCATATTGATCTTGCGCTGAGTTCGACCGGGGCTGGGCTCGGATTGATCCTGCGCTGAGTTCGACTGTCTCTGGGGGTCGGTAAGCTCTGCACCATGAGCAGTAGTCATGAGGTGGTGGTGGTCGGAGGTGGGCCCGGCGGCTACGCCACTGCCCTGTATGGGGCGGCGGCGGGCCTCGACGTGGCCCTGGTGGAGAAGCAGAAGTTGGGCGGCACGTGCCTGCATGTGGGGTGCATCCCGGCCAAGGAGCTGCTGGAGACCGCCTCTGTGTATCGCACCGTGTCCCATGCCGACCGGTTCGGCATTGCCGCCGGCTCCCCGGCGGTGGACATGGGCGCAGCTCAGGCCCGCAAGCAGCAGATTGTGGATCAGCTCCACAAGGGGGTGGGGAAGCTGCTGGAGGGCCGCAAGGTGACCGTGCTGGATGGTTGGGGCAGGCTCGAGGCCGACAGGACGGTGCAGGTATCGGGCGGAGGGTCGGGGGATGTGACGGTGACCGCCGACCATTTGGTGCTGGCCACCGGGTCGGTGCCCCGGACGCTGCCCGGTTTCGAGGTGGACGGTGAGCGGGTGATGACCAGCGACGAGTTCCTGTCGATTACCGAGCTGCCGGAGCGGGCGGCGATCATTGGCGGGGGGGCCATTGGGCTGGAGTTCGCCTCGCTGCTGGCCGATCTGGGATCGAAGGTCACGGTGCTGGAAGCGCTGCCCCAGATCTTGATGGGGGCCGACGACGATGTGGCCAAGATGCTTGCTCGAGCGCTGAAGAAGCGCAAGATCGAGGTGCGGGCCGGGGTGGCGGTTGGCGGTTGTCGTGCTACCGAAGGTGGGGTGGAGCTCGACATCGAGGGCGGCGACCCTTTGGAGGTCGATGCGGTTGTGGTGTGCGTCGGGCGCCGGCCGTTCACCGACGGTCTGGGGCTGGATGAAGCCGGGGTGGCCACCGACGACGGGGGTTTCGTTACCGTCGATGAGTATTGCCGTACCACGACGACGGGGGTGTACGCCGTGGGCGACGTGATCCGTACCCCGCAGTTGGCCCACGTGGCGTTCGCCGAGGCCATCCTGGTGGTGAAGCACATTCTGGGGGAGGCGCCGGCACCGGTGGACTACCTCAACGTTCCCTGGGCCATCTACTGCCATCCCGAGGTGGCCTTCGTGGGCCACACCGAGGCTTCGGCCACCGAAGCGGGGTTCGACGTTGTGACCTCTGCACATCGGTTCATGGGCAACAGCAGGGCCATGATCGTGGGAGAAACCGACGGGTTGGTGAAGGTGATCGCGGACCGGTCCGGAGACGGGACGGCGGGCCGCATTCTCGGGGTTCACATGGTGGGGCCGTGGGTTACCGAGCAGCTCGGCCAGGGGTATCTGGCCGTGAACTGGGAGGCCACAGTGGGCGATGTCGCCCAGTTCGTCCAGCCCCATCCAACGATGAGCGAGCTGTTCGGCGAGTCGGTGCTGGCGCTCACAGGGCGGGCTCTGCATTGATCGAGAAGATGCCGGTTACACACTCGGGAGGACGCGATGGCTGAGATAACCATGCCGCAGCTTGGAGAGACGGTGGTGGAGGGGACCATCACCCAGTGGTTCAAGCAGGTGGGCGACGAGGTGGCCGAGGACGAGCCGCTGTTTGAGGTGTCCACCGACAAGGTGGACTCGGAAGTGCCGTCGCCGATGTCGGGGGTGTTGGTGGAGGTGGTGGCCGCCGAGGGTGACACGGTAGAGGTGGGAGCGGTTATCGCCATCCTGGGCGAACCGGGAGAGGCTCCCACTGCGGCTTCGGTTCCCGAGCCTGCTGCTGTCGAGGCATCGCCGCAGCCACCCGCCGAGCCGGCTCGGGGTGATCCAGCCTCCGAAGATGGCGGCGAAATCACCTCAACCGGTAGCGAGACCACTGCTTCAGGCAGCGAGACCTCTGCTTCAAGCAGCGAGACAATAGTGCTGTCGCCGGTGGTGAGGCGGTTGATCAGCGACCACGGCCTCGACCCTTCAAAGATCACCGGCACCGGCAAGGGTCGGCGCATCACCCGCTCCGATGTGGAAGCGGTCATCGCCGAGAACCGAGCCTCGGGCCCGTCCTCGGCGGCTCCACCGGTTGCCCCCTCGGCCCCGGCTCCTGTGGCCCTGCCCCGGTCGGCGGAGCGGGACACCGTCGTCCCCCTCAGCAACATCCGCCGCATCACCGGCGAGCACATGGTGAGGTCCAAGTCGGTCTCGCCCCACGTACTCACCGCTGTGGAAGTGGATTTCGAGGGGGTGGAGCAGGTCAGGCGGGCCCACCGGGAGGGGTTCAAAACCGAGCACGGCTTCAGCCTTACGTACCTTCCGTTCATTGCTAGGGCGGTGTGCGACGCCCTTCATTCCTACCCCCACATCAACGCTTCCGTGAGCGAGAGAGAGCTGGTGGTTCACAACTACGTGAACCTGGCCATCGCCGTGGACCTCGACTTCCAGGGGCTGCTGGCCCCGGTGGTGGTGGACGCCGACCGCAAGAAACTGGTGCCGATCGCCGAGGAGGTGGCCGACCTGTCGCGGCGAGCTCGGGCAAAGAAGCTGAGCGCAGACGAAATCTCGGGGGGCACCTTCACCATCACCAACCCCGGCCAGTGGGGGACGATGATGCAGTTCCCCATCATCAACCAGCCCCAGGTGGCCATCTTGTCCACCGACGGGATTCGTCGCCGCCCGGTGGTGGTGTCCACCGACGACGGTGGCGAGGCGATCGCTATCCATTCGGTGGGGGTGCTGGCTCTGGCCTGGGACCATCGGGCGTTCGACGGGGCCTACGTGGCAGCGTTTTTGGACCACGTGCGCTCCATTATCGAGACCCGTGACTGGCACGCGGAGATTCCGTGACCGGGGAGCCACGGCACTGGAGACGCTGTGATTTCCGGGCCGGTTGTGCGGCGCTGAGGGATTGGCCGTGACCCTCAGGATCCGATGGCTGGGGCAGGTTGCCTACCGGGACGCCCTTGCTTGCCAGAAGGCTATGTTCCAGCGCGACGGGGACCATCTTCTGCTGCTGGAGCACCCTCATGTGTTCACCCTGGGCCTGCGTGGCGACCAGGCCAACATCTTGGTGGACCCGGCCGAGGTGGGAGCCGAAGTGGTGAACGCCGACCGGGGGGGCGACGTCACCTATCACGGTCCCGGCCAGTTGGTGGGATATCCGGTGATGACCGTGCCCGGTAAGCGGGGCGGGGGCATGGCCGACACCGTGGCCTACGTGCGCTCGGTGGAGCAGGTGGTGATCGACGCTCTGGGTGACCTTGGGGTGGCGGGATGCGGACGGTTGCCCGACTACCCCGGCGTCTGGGTTGACCCGGAAGGCGAGCGCCCCCGGAAGATTGCCGCAGTCGGGGTGCGCCTGAGCCGTACCCGTTCCATGCACGGCTTCGCCCTCAACGTGGACTGCGACCTGGACTGGTTCGGCCGCATCGTGCCCTGCGGCATCCCCGACAAGGCGGTCACCTCGCTGGCTGCCGAGGGGCGGAGGGCCACCATGCGCGACGCGGTGGACGCGGTGGCGGCCAGGGCCGCCGGCCGCTGGGGAGCGGGGGAAGTGGAGCGGGCCGACGTGGCCTGGCGGCAGGCCGCCGAGGACCTGAGCCTGTTCAGCCGAGGATTCGGACCCGGCGAAGTGCCGGGCCGGCCGGTCCGGTTGCGGCGCCGGATGGACGAAGCCGGCCTTGGGGAAGGCCTTGATGTGGCCGAACGCAAGCCGCCGTGGATGCGGGTGGCTCTGCGAACAGGCCCGGAGTTCCGCAGGCTCCGGTCGGTGCTGCACGGGCGGGGCCTGGTCACGGTGTGCGAGGAGGCAAGCTGCCCCAACATCTTCGAGTGCTGGAACGAGGGCACGGCCACGTTCATGATCAACGGTGACCGATGCACCCGGTCGTGCGGGTTCTGCATGGTGGATACCCGGCGGCCCGAGCCTGCAGACCTGGACGAGCCGGAACGGGTGGCTGACGCCGTGGCCGCCATGGGCCTGGACTATGCCGTGGTCACCGCAGTGGCCCGCGACGACCTGCCCGACGGGGGCGCAACCGGCTTCGCCGCCGTGGTAGAGGCCATTCGCAGCCGCACCCCACAGGTACCGGTGGAGGTGCTCATACCCGACTGTAAGGGCGACCCCGAGGCCCTGGAGATGATCTTCGACGCCCGTCCCGACGTGTTGAACCACAACATCGAAACGGTGGCTCGGCTCCAGCGGGCGGTGCGGCCATCGGCCGGATACGCCCGAAGCCTGGCGGTGCTGGGCCGAGCCAAGGCCGCCGGCCTCACCACCAAGTCGTCGATCATCGTCGGGATGGGGGAGACCGACGACGAGGTAGCCCAGACCCTGGCCGACTTGGCCGCGGTGGGCACCGACATCGTGGCCATCGGACAATATCTGCGGCCCACCACCCACCATCTGCCGGTGGCCCGCTGGGTGCCGCCCGACCGGTTCGAGGAGTATCGGGAGGTGGGCCAGTCGCTTGGCATCTCCCATGTGGAGGCCGGACCGCTCACCCGCGCCTCCCATCACGCCCAGGATGCCCATACTCAAGCCCAAGGGAGGCTCTCTGGAGCAGGGGCGCCGAGCCGGTGAGCAGTAGCTCTGTTCGCACCAAGGCCCAGTTCTTGGCCGGAGAAGTGAAAGGGTAGATTGGCACTCATGTTTACCCAGAGGCTGGATCGGGTTCGGACCGCCATGTCCGATCAGGGGGTTGACGTGCTGCTGCTGTCGGTGGGAGCCGACCTGCCCTATTTCTGCGGCTACGAGGCGATGCCCCTGGAGCGGCTGACCATGCTGGTAGTGCCCCGAGACGGCGACGCCCAGCTAGTCGTCCCCAGGCTGGAGGCACCGCGGGTGGTGGAACGACCCGGCGTGTTCGAGGTGGCGGCCTGGGACGAGACCGACGACCCCATCGACCTGGTTCGTTCCCTGGCCAGTCCGGCTCAGACAGCGGCCATCGGCGACCACACTTGGGCAGGGTTCCTGGTGGACCTGGTGAAGGCCATGCCGTCGGTGGAGTTCCGCCGGGCGTCGGAGCTGACCAGCCCTATCCGGCAGGTGAAAGATGCTGCCGAGGTGGAATCGCTCCGGGCTGCGGCCGCCGCCGCCGACCGGGTGGCCGCCGACCTGCGAGCCGGGAATATCGACTTGGTGGGTCGGACCGAGGCCCAAGTGTCGGCCGAGCTGGGCCGGAGGCTGCTGGACGAAGGCCACCAGCGGGTGAACTTCGCCATCGTGGCGGCCGGGTCGAACGCGGCCAGCCCCCACCACGAGGCGGGGGAACGGGTGATCCAGCCCGGTGAGGTGGTGCTGTGCGACTTCGGCGGGACCATGGCCGACTCCGACGGCGTGGGGTACTGCTCCGACATAACACGGTGCGTGCATCTCGGTGAGCCCCCAGCAGACCTGCTGGATGCCTACGACATTTTGTTCGAGGCCCAGGCCGCACAGGTGGCGGCCGCGGTGGTGGGCCAGACCTGCCAGGAGGTGGACCGGGTGGGGCGGTCCATGATCGCCGACGCCGGTTACGGCGACTACTTCATCCACCGCACCGGCCACGGCATCGGTACCGAGGCTCACGAGGATCCGTACATCGTGGAGGGCAACACCCTGGCGCTTCGCCCCGGCCACGCATTCTCCATCGAGCCCGGCATCTACCTGCCGGGGCGCTGGGGGCTGCGACTGGAGGACATTGTGGTGGCCGCCACCGATGGCCCCCACAACCTCTCCACCACCGATCACCACTTGGCCGTTCTCGACGCCTGACGGGCCCCCCATCCGGTGATCAAACTCCATCTTGCTGCTGGGCGGTTCTCGACGCCCGAGAGGGTTCCAAACCGGTGATCGACCTCCAGCCCGCCACCGTCTTGTTGCAGCTCGCCGTCGGAGGCTTGGCGTTCACCTGGATCACCACCCGCCGTCGGGAGGTGGGGTTGGGCTACGGCTGGCTGATGCGCAGCCTCTTCGGCATCCTGGCTGCAAGCGGGGCGTGGGTCGGCTTTGCAACCGATCCGGTGCCGGTGAGGGACTGGGCCGCGGTGGCCACCGGCGCAGCCACCGCGGCGGCGCTGACGGTGTCGGTGGTGCGGCGACGGGCAGGGGTGAGCGGGCAACGGGAGCGGGTGGAGCGTCGCAGCGCCGAGGTGGCGGCCATGACCGGAATCGACCGGGACGAGCAGCGCTTCGACCAAACCCGCCCGGAGTTCCCGCCGGTGCTCGACCTGATGGCCCCTATGGTGGGGTTGATCGGGGTGGTGGTCGGGGGATTGGAAGCCGGCGACCCGGCGGGGTTGGCCGTGGCCCGCACCGTGGTGGGGGCGTTCTTCCTTGGAGCAGCCACCGACGCCATGCTGCTGGGCCATTGGTACCTGGTGCAGCCCGGCCTGGCCCGGGGGCCTTTGCTGGAGCTGGTCCGCTGGACCGGCGTGCTGTGGCTCCCGGAGCTGGTGGTGATGCTCTGGCCCACCGGCATGGTGTCTGTGCTGAACGGCACCATCGACGACGGCTACAACGGCCTTCTGGGGTGGTTCTGGGCGGCGTGCGTGATCACCACCGTCGGATTGGTGGTGCTGGCCCGTGCCGCGCTGCGGGAGCGGTTCTACTCGGCGGTGATGGCTGCCACCGGACTGCTGTATCTGGGCATCCTCACAGCGTTCGGCATGGACTTGGTGGCCCGGGTGCTGCTCGACACCGCATAGGCGGAAATCGATCCGGCCCGATCAGCGGGCCACGAAGTACTTGGCCTGGGGGTGGTGGCAGATGAGGGCCGAGGTGGTCTGCTCGGGCTGATACTGGAAGCTGGTTTCCTCCCCAACTTCGATGCCCAGCCGGTGGGCCTCCAGAAGCCTGGCCACGGTGAGGTTGTCCTCAAGGTCGGGGCACGCCGGGTAGCCCCAGGAGTAACGCCCGCCCCGGTACTGCTGGCGGAACAGCCCGACCAAACTGGGACCGTCCTCGTCGACGAACCCCCACTCGGTTCGGATGCGATGGTGCCAGTACTCGGCCAGGGCCTCGGCCATCTCCACTCCCAGGCCGTGCAGCAGCAGGTAGTCCTGGTAGCGGTCGGCTGCGAACAGTTTGGCCGCGGCCTTCGACACCTCGTCGCCCATGGTGACGATGTGGAAGGCGGCGTAGTCCACCTCGTCGCCGTCGGCAGGCCGGAAGAAGTCGGCGATGCACAGGTAGGGATCGCGGGGCTGGCGGGGGAACCGGAAGCGGCAGAGTTCGGCGGTCCGGTCGGGGTCGGCCCAAACCACCAGGTCGTCACCGCTCCCGTTGGCCGGGAAGTAGCCGTACACGAGCTGGGGGAGGAGCAGGCCCTGGGCGGTGGCAGAGGCGAGCTGGTCTCGCATGATGGGACGGATGCGGGACTTGAAGGCGGGGTCATCCTCGCCATCGGTGGGGCGGAACTGCCATTGGTTGCGGAACAGTGCGGTCTCGTTCACGTACTCTGCGATGCCGGCCACCGGGATGCCCTTCACCACCCTCGATCCCAGGAACGGGGGCTCGAACACCGGGTTGGCGGTGTCCACCGACGGCGCCCGCTCGGGCACATCGTCGCCGGGGGTGCCGGGAGCGTCGCGTCGAGCCCGGCGGGGCAGGTCCCGCCCGCCTGGCCTTCGCCCGAACTCCGGGTCGTCGGCCCCTGTGCGGCGCAGCTCTCCCAGCCTGTCCATCACTGCCAGACCCTCGAAGGCATCCTTGCCGTAGAACACCCGCCCCCGGTAGGTCTCCCGCATGTCTCGCTCCACGTAGGTGCGGGTGAGAGCAGCCCCGCCCAGCAGCACCGGGAGGTGGTGAAGCTCCCGGGTGTTTAGCTCCTCCAGGTTGTCCCGCATTATCAGCGTGCTCTTCACCAGCAGACCGCTCATGCCGATGGCGTGGGCGTCCACCTCCTGGGCCCGCTCGATCATCTCGCTGATCGAGACCTTGATGCCCAGGTTGTGGACCTCATAGCCGTTGTTGGTCAAGATGATGTCCACCAGGTTCTTGCCGATGTCGTGAACATCGCCCTTGACGGTGGCCAGCACGATCCGCCCCTTGCCGCCGGGGTCGTCGGCCTTGTCCATGTGCGGCTCCAGGTGGGACACCGCGGTCTTCATGGTCTCGGCCGATTGGAGCACGAAGGGAAGCTGCATCTCCCCGGAGGCGAACAGCTCGCCCACCACCTTCATCCCGGCCAACAGCGTGCCGTTCACGATGTCCAAGGCTGGGGTGGTGGCCAGGGCTTCGTCGAGGTCGGCCTCCAGACCGTCGCGGTCGCCGTCCACGATCCGCTGCTCCAGCCTCTGCTCCACAGGCCAGCCGGAACGGTCCTCCTTGGTGGCCACCGTCACGTTCACGTCCTCGAACGCGGCCATCAACTCGGTGAGCGGGTCATAGCCGCCGTTCCCGCTAGACGCGGCTCCGGCCTGCCCCCGACGGTCGTAGATCAGGTCGAGGCATATGTCGCGATTACGGGGGTCGATGCGGTTCAGCGGGATGATGCGACCGGCGTGGACGATGGCCGAATCGAGCCCGGCGGCCAGGCACTCATGGAGGAACATGGAGTTGAGCACGTGGCGGGCAGCCGGCTTGAGGCCGAACGACACGTTGGACACCCCAAGCGTGGTGTATGTGCCGGGTAGCTCCGTCTTGATCCGTCGGATTGCCTCGATGGTCGCCAGGCCGTCGCGGCGCAGGTCGTCGTCGCCGGTGGACAGGGGGAACGTCAACGCATCGAAGATCAGGTCGGACGGAGCCAACCCGTACCGCTCCACGGCGAGGCGGTGGAGGCGGTGGGCCACCCGCATCTTCCACTCCAGGTCGCGGGCCTGGCCCTCCTCGTCTATGAGCAGGCACACAACCGCGGCGCCGAACTCCCGGGCCAGCGACATCACCCGGTCGATGCGTGACCCCTCGCCGTCGCCGTCCTCCAGGTTGGCCGAGTTGAGGACGGCCCGCCCACCGATCCACTCCAACCCTGCTCGCATCACCTCGGGTTCGGTGGAGTCGAGCACCAGGGGAGCGGCCACGCCGGTGGCGAACCGCTGGGCCAGCTCGTCCATGTCCTGGGTGCCGTCGCGGCCCACGTAATCGACGCACAGATCGAGGAGGTGGGCGCCCTCGCTCACCTGGTCGCGGGCGATCTGGAGGCAGCCGTCCCAGTCGGCCTCGAGCATTGCGTCGCGGAACTTGCGGGACCCGTTGGCGTTGGTGCGCTCGCCCACAATGAGAAACGAGGTGTCCTGGGAGAAGGGCACAGGGCTGTAGATGGATGTGGCCGACGGGGGCAACGTGGCGGCCCGTGGGCCGGGGGTGAGGCCGGCGCAGCGGTCGATGACGGCGGCCAGATGCTCGGTGGTGGTGCCGCAACAGCCGCCGATCACGCTCACCCCCAGCTCAGTTACGTAACGGGCCAGGTGGCCGGCGAACTCATCGGGGCCGACGTTGTAGTGCATGCGGCCGTCCACCACCTGGGGGAGCCCGGCGTTGGGGATACAGGCAATCGGCATTGGGTGCTGCTCGGACAGCACCCGGAGGTGCTCGCTCATCTCGGCCGGGCCGGTGGCGCAGTTCAGCCCGAACACCACCGGGTCGAACGGGGCCAGGGCGGCCAGGGCGGCGCCGATCTCGGTGCCGGGCAGCATTCGGCCTGTCAGCTCGATGGTGACCTGCAACTGCAGGGGCAGATCGCGGCCCGTAGCGGCCATGGCCCGGCGGCAGCCGTTGATGGCTGCCTTGGCCACGAGCAGGTCGTACTGGGTCTCGATTATGAACAGGTCGACCCCGCCGTCGATCAGGCCCCGGGCCTGGATCTCGAAGGCGTCGCGCAACTCGGTGTAGCGAATCTGGCCCAGCGAGGCCAGCTTGGTACCCGGTCCCACCGAACCGGCCACCCATCGGGGCCGTCCGTCGGTCCGGTGATCGTCTACCACCTCTCGGGCGATGCGGGCCGCGGCCAGGTTGATGTCGTAGGCCCGGTCGGCGAGGTCGTATTCGCCGAGGGGCACGGCGAACGCCCCGAACGTGGCGGTTTCCACGGCGTCCACCCCCACGCCGAGGAACAGGTCGTGCATGGTGGCGATGACCTCGGGTCGGGTGAGGCACAGGAGTTCGTTGCAGCCCTCGAGGTCCGGTCCGCCGAAGTCGTCAGCGGTGAGGCCCTGTTCCTGGAGGTAGGTACCGCACGCACCGTCGTAGATGAGAACCCGCTCGCGGGCGGCTTCTTGGTAGGAACTCATTGGATGTCGAGGCTACCCGGCATTGCCCTGTTGTTCGGAGCAGGTAAAAGGGTGGGTAAGATCGCTGGAGTTTGCTGGGTGGTGTTGCTGCCGGTATTGGGTCGGTGTTCGGGCTGGGTAAGATCGCTGGAGTTTGCCGGGTGGAAGAGGTGACCAGTTGATCGCGTTCAGGACGGCCAGGAAGATTCCCGCTCGCTCCGAGCTACACGCTGTGGGGGTGTGCTCGGGCTCCGACGCCGACCGGCCCGACGAGCTCGACTGGGCGGTGCTCGACGGGCGTGGGTTCGAGGCCAAGGCCGGGCAGGTGGAGATCGTCTCGGGGGGCGACCGCCCTGTGGCTGTGGTGGGGTTGGGGCCGGCCGAAAAGGTGGACACGGCAGCAGTACGGCGTTCGGCTGCTGCCCTGGCTCGGTCGGCTCGGCGGTTGCGGCGCATCTCGGTGTCGATGCTGGACGCGGTGCCCGACAGCGTCGAACGGATCGAAGTGCTTCAAGCTCTAGCCGAGGGGATGACGCTGGGGTCGTACACCTACGGCGAGTTCAAATCCGAGCACAAGCCCAACAAGCTGGAGACTGTCACGGTGATCGGGCCGGGAGGCAAAGCGGTGACCGCCGGGTTGGACAGGGGCCGGCTGGTGGCCGAGGCAGTGAGCTTTGCTCGCGACCTGGTGAACGAACCCGGCGGGTCGCTCACCCCGACCCGGTTCGCCGAGATAGCGGTGGAGGTGGCCGAGCGGGAGGGCTTGGAGGTATCGGTACTCGACTTGGATGGCATCCGGGAGGCCGAGCTGGGTGGGCTCTTGGGGGTGAGCCGGGGGTCGGAGCAGCCGCCCCGGTTCGTGGAGGTTTCGTACACCCCGGAGCCGGACGTCGAGTGCCGGGGGTCGGTGGCGCTGGTGGGCAAGGGTTTGACGTTCGACTCCGGGGGCCTTTCGATCAAGACCGGCACCGGGATGATGACCATGAAGTGCGACATGAGCGGGGGCGCCGCGGTGCTGGGAGTGATGGCCGCCGTCTCCGGGGTGGCTCCTCCGGTGAAGGTGACCGGGTACATCCCGATGACCGACAACATGCTGGGGGGCGATGCCACCCGCCCCGGCGACGTGCTGAGGATGGCCAACGGCAAGACCGTGGAGGTGCTCAACACCGACGCCGAGGGGCGGCTGGTGCTGGCCGATGCGCTGGCTCTGGCGTGCAGGGCCGAACCCGATGCGGTGGTGGACCTGGCCACCCTCACCGGGGCATGCATGGTGGCGCTGGGCCCCAAGGTGGCCGGGCTGATGGGCAACAACCAGGCATGGATCGACCAGTTGGCCGCCGCCGGCGAGCGCACCGGCGAACGGGTGTGGCGGCTGCCCCTGCCCGACGACTACAAGAACCAGTTGGAGTCGTCGGTGGCCGACATGAAGAACATCGGCGGACCCTATGGCGGGGCGCTGACCGCTGGGTTGTTCCTTTCCAACTTCTTGGAGGAAGGGGTGCCCTGGGCCCATTTGGACATCGCCGGCCCGGCATTCACCGACTGGGAGGATGGCGAGGTTGCCAAGGGGGGCACCGGATTCGGGGTGCGCATGCTGCTGGACGCCCTGGTCAACTTCGAGCCCCCTTCGGATTCCTGAGCCAGGCTGCTGGACCTGCCCCGGAAATTCCGAGGGCTTGCCGGTGGCTCCGCCGGTCAGCGGCGGGCCGGGGCCGGTTGCCAGAGCCAGGCGAACACCCCGACCGCTCCGATGGCTACGGCGAGGATGAACGGGGCCAGCACCCACTTCTGAGAATCGAACAGCTTGTCGATTGCTTCCACTTGCCATGCCGCCGCCACCAAACCGGCCACCGCGGCCAGAATGTTCACGGTCACGTGGCGTTCGGTGACCGGCATCTCGATGGGGCCGAAGCATCCGCACGGGGTGGTGGGACCCGACCGCACCAGGGTGGCGGCCACCACAGCGAACCCCGCGTACAAGGCTGCCAGGGCGGTGGCGGGGGCCGTGCCGCCCAGGATGAACGCGCTGGTTGCCACCACCAGCTCCACCAGACCCAGGAGCCTCACGGCCCACTGGGCGTGATATAGGCGGAGCCGGGCCAGGGTTGCCGAAGCCGGTTCGGGAGCAAGGGTTTTCGCGGCCCCGGCTGCGCCCAGCAGGACCGCGGCGACCAGGTAGGCCGCAGCGGCAGGCACCATCGGGCTACCTCGTATGTCCTGTCGGGCTGCCTGGCGGGGGTTGTGCGGTGAATCCCATGCCGGCTACCTAGTGTGTCCTATCGGGCTGCCGGGTGGGGATTGTGCGGTGAATCCCATGCCGGCTACCTAGTGTGTTTTGTCGGGCTAGCGCATGAAGCGGCGCAGGGCGTGGCGGCGCCGCTCGGCCTGTAGTTGACGGCGGTCTTCTGCGCTGAGCCGGGGGGTGTCGGGGTGCAGATGCTTGTCGATTTCCGCCATCGGCATCAGACGAAGGGTGGGCACCTGTACGGAGTCGGCGTTGTTCCACCTGTAGGTGATGGCTCCCTGGGGCGAACCTCCCAGCGCGATCCAGTTCTGGATGCCGGGGTCCTGGTGGGAGATCACCACCCTCAGCACCCCGTCGGCGTCGAGCCGAGCCTGGGAGTCGTTCATCGTGGTGGGAAGGTTCACGTAGTCGAGGCTCTGGTACCAGATGTCGCCCACCTGGATGTTCCAGTACAGGCAGTTCGGCGGGGTCACCTCGAACAGCAGGGCTTCGTCGTCGGCCACCTGGTACCAGCACTGCCCGTAGGACTGCCTTTCGCTGCCCCCCAACCCGCTCTCGCTCACCTTGTGAGCGGGGACGTGGTCGAACGAATTGATCTGGCCCCGGTCGCGCTGGGCCAAGGCGAAGTCGGTCCAGAACTTCGGCACGGTGTTTATCTCGTTGGCCAGGTCGTCGAGCTGGGCCACGGCCCGGATCAGGTCGAGCCGGCCGGGAGGCCCCATGGGGTCGAGGCACTCGAAGTGCAGCTCGGCGTGATCTTCGGTCGCCCAGTCGGAGAAGAACTGGCGTACGAACAGCCGGCATCGACGGGGTTCCACCTGGAACCAGTCACCGGTGTGGTTGCCGGGGTCGGGGTCGGGGCTGATGATGATGTCGATACGACCACCGCCGATGTCGGTGAGGTCGGGGCTGCCGACATCAACAAGCTGGGTTATGCGGCCTCGTCCGAAGTGGAAGTCCATGAGCGACAACCCCAGGTAGCGCAGGGTGTCGATGCGGCCGGTGAGGCGGTAGGTGTGGCTCAAATCAACCGGCGCCGACATGTACAGACCGTCGGGGTTGTCCTGGCCGACCTTGGAGGGAAACACCCAGCCCAGCTCGGGGTGCTCGGGGTCGTCGTTCTCGACTATGCGGTCGATGGCCCAGTAGAGCATCCGCAGGTGGTGGCGCAGGCCCTCGGCTTGCTCGGAGGCGTCAACTCCCAGTTGAGGGTCGAAGATGTAGTCGACCGACCCCTTGAGGGTGTCGCACAGTTGGTCCCATGAGGCCCGAAGATCGTTGTCCATGCTCACTTTCTAGTCGAGAAGCGCTCTTCATGGCCGAGGCGGTGGGCGGTGCCGCTCGGTGCGTGGGGTTCGGCGCTAGGCAGGGGAGTGCCGGGCGTGTCGTCCGGCTTGGGCTTCAGAAAGCGACCCGGGGGACGGGGAACTGGCTGGAGTGGGACCTTTGGAGGTGTTCGGGGAGGCGGCGGATTTGGGTGGAGCTGAGCATGGGCAGGTAGCGACGGATGGCGTAGCCGGCGTGGCCCGGTGAGGCCAGCCGGAACGCCACCAGACGGTCGAGGGTTCGGGTGAGGCTGTTGCGGGGTCCGGGCCGGGGGTTGAGGCCCAGCTGCAGGCAGGTGGCGATGAAAGGGAGCTCGAACCCTTCGGGGGAGCGGTCGAACTCGCAGGCGGTGTAGCGGAGCAGCCAGGTTGCAGTGGGGCCGATGACCCCGAGCCAGTATTGCTCCACATAGTTTGAGCGGGGATCGTGGCCGGTCTCGTCGGTTACCAAGTCGAACCACGGCTCGATCCACAATGATGAGTGCGTAGCAGAGGTTCCCATGGGAGGATCGTTTCTGCCGGCTGACGCCGAGCGGTCATTACGGAGGAAGATTTCAATAGATATTATGTTGTTTCAATTATTTATGTCAATCCTTCATATAGGTCGACCGGTTGATGGGGGGCCGACCACAGGAAATGGACGGCGTTAGGGGTGGCCATGTTGCCCATTGACGAGGTGCAGGACGAGATCGGGGCGGCCCGGGCGGTGATTCGTGCCGCTCACAGGGTGGTGGTGCTGACCGGGGCCGGTATCTCCACCGACAGCGGCATTCCCGATTTCCGGGGCCCGGAGGGGTTGTGGACCAAGAACCCCGAGGCCGAGAAGACGGCCACCCTGTCGTCGTATGTGGCCGATGCCGGACTGCGCCGACGTAACTGGCAGCGACTGGCCGAGGGGTCGATGTGGGAGGGTAAGGAGCCCAACCCTGGCCACCGGGCCCTCGTGGAGTTGGAGCGCCAGGGAAAGCTCGACACCCTCATCACCCAGAACGTGGACGGTCTGCACCGGGTTGCGGGTACTTCTGAGGAGCGCCTGGTTGAGATTCACGGCACGACGTCCAAGGTCCGCTGCCTGGACTGTGGGGACACCGCCCCCATGGAGTACGCGCTGGAGAGGGTGAGAGCTGGGGAGGAAGACCCGCCGTGCCGGATCTGCGGGGGGATTTTGAAGTCTGCCACCATCTCGTTCGGGCAGAACTTGGTGATGGCCGATCTGCACCGGTCGGAGCAGGCTGCGCTGAGCTGCGATGCCCTGCTTGCGGTGGGGTCCACCCTCACTGTGTATCCCATCGCCAACGTGGTTCCCCTGGCCCATCAGTCCGGGGCGAGTGTGGTGATCGTGAACGCCGAGCCCACCCCGTTCGACGGCCTGGCCGCGGCGGTGGTGCCGGCGTCGATCAGCGAGGCGCTGCCGCTCATCGTCGTCCCCTGACCGGGCCGGCGGATCCCAAGTCCGGGGTTGGTAAAATCGGACTAAATCGGTAGGATTTGTGGGATTATTTCATGGGGTCGTTTTCGGAGTTGCCGCTATGCCCACATTCAGAGAACTGTTGAGAGCAGCCAAGGCTGAGATCCGGGAGACCGACCCGGCCGGTGCCGAGGCGATGCTGGCCGCCGGAGCGGTGTTGCTCGATGTGAGGGAGCCCGATGAGTTCGAGCAGGGCGCCATTCCCGGCTCGGTCCACATCCCTCGAGGCAACCTGGAACCCAACGTGGAGAACCGGCTTTCCGACAAGGACGCCCCGGTGGTGGTCATGTGCGCCGGCGGGGTGCGCTCGGCGTTCGCCGCCCAGACGATGCAGGAGATGGGCTACCGCGACGTAGTTTCCATGGATGGGGGGTTCAACCGTTGGAAGGATGAGGGGCGGGACTGGGCTGTGCCGTCGTCGCTCACTCCCGACCAGCGGAACCGCTACCACCGCCATCTGCTGCTGCCCGAGGTGGGCTCCGAGGGGCAGCTCAAGCTGCTGGATGCCAAGGTGCTGTGCCTTGGGGCCGGAGGTTTGGGTTCCCCCGCCGCCCTTTACCTGGCCGCCGCCGGTGTGGGGACGGTGGGCATCGTGGACATGGATGTGGTGGACGCATCCAACCTCCAGCGCCAGATTCTCCACAACGTTGACCGGGTGGGCGACCGCAAGGTGGACTCGGCCAAGAAGACGCTGAACGCGCTGAACCCCGACGTGAACGTGGTGACCTACGACGTGCGTCTGGGGGCCGACAACATCCTGGACATCATCAGGGATTACGACGTGATCGTGGACGGTGCCGACAACTTCCCGGTTCGCTACATGCTCAACGATGCGTCGGTGAAGTTGGGTATTCCCGTGGTCCACGGGTCAATTTTCCGGTTCGAGGGCCAGGTGACGGTGTTCGACCCCCGCAACGGTCCCACCTACCGGGACATGATCCCCGAGCCCCCTCCGGCCGAGATGGCCCCGAGCTGCGCCGAGGCCGGGGTGCTGGGGGTGTTGCCCGGCATCGTCGGGTCGATCCAGGCGCTGGAGGCCATCAAGCTGATTCTGGGCCACGGCGATGGTCTTGTGGGTCGGCTTCTGGCGTTCGACGCCAGCGAGATGTCGTTCCGGGAGTACAAGCTGAGGCCCGACCCCAACCAGCCCATCACCTGGGAGAACCGAGACAGGATCCAAGTGGTGGAACTGGACGGCCTCTGCGCCCCCGCCCCATGGCCTAGCCAGCTGCGGTCGGGTCGACAACTGCAAGGAGTGGAATGAGGTTCGGGCCTGTCCACGTCATCCGCAAGAGCACCTTGGACTCGCACTTGTCGCGGATGGATGAGCTTCATGCCGAGATACACCGGTTGCAGCAGTCCCTTGCGTCCCAGCGGGACTTGACGAATTACGAGGTGATGTTGGCCCGTTACGAGACGACGCTGGCATCTAGTATCGGTGGTGGAGAAGAGCAGGTCGAACCACCAACGCCACCCCCTTCCCGCCTGGCATCCTTCAATTCCACAAGTGATTGGGTCAGCCAATTCGAGCTTGACGGTGAGACCGTGGGGGGGAATGTGCCGCTAAGTACAGACGAGCGAATCGACTGGTTGCTTGAGACTGTTGGCGGTGTTGACGGCAAGCACTTGCTCGAATTGGGCCCGCTGGAGGGAGCTCACACAAAGATGCTCTGCGAAGCTGGCGTAGCGTCGGTGGTAGCCATTGAGGGGTTTCGAAGCGCGTTTCAACGTTGCCTCATAATCAAGGAGTTATTTGGCTTAGCCGCTGCCAAATTTCTATACGGCGATTTCAATCGGTATATCACAGATTATGACGGAAACAAGTTCGATGCTGCACTCGCCTCTGGCGTTCTCTACCATCAGATGGACCCCGTATCGCTGATTGGGAGGTTGGCGAAGATCACTGACACCGTTATGGTGTGGACGCATTTCGCGGATGACGCTTACCCGCCGAACTCAATTGAAGTAGAAGTGTCGGGCTATAGGGGCCGGAAGATGCACTACGCGGGAGCTCGAAATCTGAATCGGCACTACTGTGGTGGGATCAATGAAGAAGCGGTCTGGTTGTACTATGACGAGTTGCTTCGTTGCTTCTCCGATAGTGGGCTGACCCAACACAAAATCAGAACTCCACTCCAGGAATCGCCAGTAGGGCCAGCAGTTTTGTTTGTTGCTTCACCCTAGTTGCCTATCGCTTGCTTGCCAGTCCCTGCCGCTGGCTCAGGGCGGTCAACCCCCCGATTGTCACGCCAGCCGGCGTCCCAGTGGTGAGCTACCAAGACTTGGCCCAATTGCAAGTAGGGGTGTCAGTCAGTGCTCCGCAGCCGCAACGCCATACGGGTTTCTGCCCTACGGTCCTACTTCCCGGCTGGTTGGGGGGCGGTGTTGATCCAAGCCGTACACTGGGCCGGGCATGAAGGGGTTGATCCTGTCGGGGGGAGCGGGGACGAGGCTGCGGCCTCTGACCCACACCCGGGCCAAGCAGTTGGTGCCCATCGCCAACAAGCCGGTGCTGTTCTACGGCATCGAGGACATGGCCGCAGCGGGCATCACCGACATCGCCATCGTTGTGGGGGACACCCACCGGGAGATTCGGGACGCTGTGGGCGACGGCACCCGTTTCGGGGTGAATGTGACCTACATCGACCAGGACGCCCCCAGGGGGTTGGCCCATTGCGTGCTCATCGCTCGTGATTTCCTGGGGGATGACTGCTTTGTCATGTACCTGGGCGACAACATGCTGGAACAGGGCCTAGGGGAGTTCGTCGAGCGGTTCGAGCGGGACCGTGACCAGCGTCCCAACCTGCTGGACCATTCCGCTGCCGGCCCGTGCCGGGCCCAGATCCTGCTAACCCCGGTGGAGAACCCTTCGTCATTTGGGGTGGCCGAGATCGGACCCGAAGGCGATGTGGTGAACCTTGTGGAGAAGCCAGACGACCCGCCTTCCAACCTGGCCCTGGTCGGGGTTTACGTTTTTGACGACTCCATCCACGAGGCGGTTCGGTCCATCGGGCCGTCTTCTCGAGGCGAGCTGGAGATCACCGACGCCATCGACTGGCTGATTGGCAACGGCCACCGGGTGAGCCACCAGATTCTGGACGGCTGGTGGATCGACACCGGCAAGAAGGACCCCTTACTGGAGTGCAACCGGCTGGTGCTGGACACGTTGGAGCGGCGGGTGGACGGCGCAGTGGAC
Source organism: Acidimicrobiales bacterium (assembly GCA_965200775.1). Classification (GTDB taxonomy): domain Bacteria; phylum Actinomycetota; class Acidimicrobiia; order Acidimicrobiales; family Bin134; genus Poriferisocius. The sequence continues at coordinate 743,711 of OZ241383.1, forward strand.
GGCAGTTCCAAGATCGAGGGAAGGGTGGTGGTGGAAGAGGGGGCGAAAATAGTGAACTCCACAGTGCGGGGCCCAGCTGTGATCGGGGCCGACACCCGGATCGAGAACACGTTTGTGGGCCCCTACTCGTCCATCGGCGCTGAGTGTGTGATAGCCGATGCCGAGCTGGACCACTCGGTTGTGCTCGACGGCAGCCACATTGTTGGCGTAAGCCGAATCACCGACTCGCTTATCGGCCAGCAGGTGCGAGTGTCCCGCTCGCCGGAGCGCCGCCAAGGAGTTCGGCTGACCCTGGCCGATCACTCGCAGGTGGAGCTGGAGTGAAGCACGGACCGAGAGGGGAGAATCAGTGGCCGCGGTAACCCCGAGCGAGGTCATATCCGGGGTGTTTGTGGTGGAGCCCAAAGTGTTCCGGGACGACCGGGGGATGTTCGTTGAAACCTTCCGCCGGGAGTGGATCCCCGGGGTCCGGGAGATGATCCAGGCCAACCGGGGGGACCGGCGGGCCGGATCGGTGGTGGGCCTGCACTACCACCGCCACCAGGCCGACTACTGGTACGTGCCGTTCGGCCGGGCCAGGGTGGTGCTCCACGATCTGCGGCTGGAGTCGCCCACCGAGGCCAATACCCAAGTTCTGGACCTGGGCGACGAACCCGACGGCGCCAACCACCACCGGGGGGTATACATCCCGGCCGGTGTGGCCCACGGTTTCGCTGCGACAACGGATATGACCATCACCTACCTGGTGGACGGCTACTACAACCCCGATGACGAGCTGGGGGTTGCGTGGGACGATCCCGAGATCGGAGCCGACTGGGGAGTGGACGATCCGGTTCTGTCGGCTCGCGACAAGGCCAATCCACGCCGGCACGACATCGACGACCGGCTGTGGCCCCGCTTCGTGCCCCGGGCGTGACATGAGGCTCTTTGTCTCCGGGGGAGCCGGGTTTATCGGGTGTAACTACGCCCGCTGGGTGCTGGGTCGAAGCGACGACGAGATAGTGGTGTACGACGCTCTCACCTACGCCGGCAACCGCAACAACCTGCGCGACTTGGAAGCCAACCCCCGGCTGAAGTTCGTTAGAGGTGACGTGTGCGACCGGGACTCGGTGGCCGAGGCCATGGCCGGTTGCGACGCCGTGGTCCATTTCGCGGCCGAGAGCCACGTGGACCGTTCCATCGTTAGTCCCGACGAGTTCGTGCGTACCAACTGCTTCGGTACCAACGTGGTGTGCGACACCGCCCGCCGGCTCGGGCTCGAACGTGTGGTCCACATCTCCACCGACGAGGTGTACGGCTCCATCGACGAGGGGTCGTTCACCGAGGCCGATCGACTGGGGCCCCGCTCGCCGTACTCGGCGTCCAAGGCCGGGGCCGACCTCATCGCCCTTTCCTATCACGAAACCCACGGGCTGCCGGTTGTGGTGACTCGCTCCACCAACAATTTCGGTCCGTTCCAGCATCCCGAAAAGGTGATTCCGCTGTTCATAACCAACCTGCTGGATGGCAGACAGGTGCCCCTATACGGCGACGGGATGAACGTGCGGGACTGGTGCCACGTGGAGGACAACTGCGGGGCCATCGACATGATCTTGAGGCTGGGACGGGCCGGGGAGATCTACAACATTGCCGGGGGAAACGAGATGACCAACCGTGATCTCACAGCCCGACTGCTGGCGTTGTGCGAACGGGACGAGTCGTACATTGACCCTGTGGCCGACCGCTTGGGCCACGACCGGCGCTACTCGGTGGAGGACGCCAAGGTGCGGGCGCTGGGGTGGTCACCGGTGCGGGATATGGACGAGGCCCTGGCCGCCACCGTGGACTGGTATCGGGACAATCGCTGGTGGTGGGAACCGCTAAAGGAACCCAGGGAAACACCCCGATGAGGGTGCTGGTGACCGGGGCGGCCGGGCAGTTGGGCCGGGACGTGGCCGAGCGGTTCGCAGCCTCGGGTCACGAGGTGACCGCCGTGGACCGAGTGGAGCTGGATGTGACTGGGCGGGACCAGGTACTCGGCGCGGTCGGGTCGGTACGCCCCGACGTGGTGGTGAACTGCGCCGCCATGACCGCAGTGGACGGTTGCGAGACCGACGCTGAGGGGGCGTATCGGATCAACGCCATGGCAGTTCGCTATCTGTTCGAGGCGGCGAGCCGGTTTGCCGCTCACCTTTGTCATGTATCCACCGACTACGTGTTTTCCGGAGACAAGCCCGAGCCCTACCACGAGTGGGATCCCACCGGCCCCCTGTCGGTGTACGGGGCCAGCAAGCTGGCCGGCGAGGGGGAAGCCGGGGAGGGGGCCACCATCGTGCGAACCTCATGGCTGTGCGGCCTGCACGGCTCGAACACGGTCAGCACCGTGCTGCGACTGGCGGCCGAGGGCCGGCCGATGAAGTTCGTGGACGATCAGCGGGGCTCACCTTCGTTCACCCCTGACGTAGCCGCCGTGATTGAGCGATTGTGCGTCGACCGCAGACCGGGGGTGTTCCACGTGGCCAACGAGGGCGGTGTGTCCCGGTATGAGTTCGTCCGAGAGATTCTGTTGACCGCGGGCCGAGACCCCGGCCTGGTTACCCCCATCGCCACCGCCGAACTCGACTCGCCTCGGCCCGCGGTGCGACCTGCAAATTCGGAATTGGAGAACCGGGCGCTGAGGTTGGCGGACCTCGATTGCCCACCCCCCTTCGAGGGCTCGCTCAGGCGGCTGGTGGCAGATCTTTTGGGCTGACCGGCTGCCCCGATATGACCAGTGGCTGATATCAGGCTGCGTGATGGCGGGCAACCGGGCTGACCGGCCCCGGTTGGGTAGGGCTCAGACGGGTTCGGCACCGACGTAGGGAGCGCACTTGTCCAGAGGTTCCTTTTCGGGCTCGCCCAACGTTTCCGGCACGCTGTGGCAGTTCACGATGAAGAAGGCGTCAAAAAGGGTGGACAGCTCATCCGAAATTTGAGGCAGGTGTTGGAGGGCGAGCTGGCGAGCCACGGCTTCGCGGCGGGTTCGGGGGAGCGAGCAGACATCGGCGACGCCGTCGTCGTCGCTGTCGTGCGGGTACGTGACCGGGCCGCCCAAGCTGAAGTTCAAGCAGAAGTCCGGGCCGTCGATAACCCCGGAATAGAACAGTCGGTCATCCTCGGCAGCCGGCATCTCGTCGGGGGGCGTCTCCGGGTCCTGCGGCTCGGTGGTCGGGACATCGGCGGGCTGAGAGGGGTCAGGTACGTTTACCGTGCTCGAGGGAAGATCCCGGTACTGCTGGCACTTGTCGAACGCCTCTTTGTCCGGTTCACCGAACGACTCGGCAACCGAGCGGCATTCCTCGGCGAAGCGAGCGGTGAACAGATCGCGGTGGACGAGGGCGAGTTGCTCAAGCGCTCTCTGGTGGGCCACGGCTTCGCGGCGGGTTCGGGGGAGTGAGCAGACATCGGCGACGCCGTCGTCGTCGCTGTCGTGCGGGTACGTGACCGGGCCGCCCAGGCTGAAGTTCAAGCAGAAGTCCGGGCTGTCGATAACCCCGGAGTAGAACGGGGGGTCGGTGGGAGAAGTCTCCTCGGGGGGCGGCTGGCTCGGATCACCAGGCTCGAGGGCGACCGTCGGTTCAGGGACGGCGAACGAGAACTTGCTGGAGAGAAGTTGTGGCCTGCTGCTCTGCTGGGCTGCGGTGTTAATGCGGCTCTGGAGTCGGCTGCCAGTGACTGTGATGGTGCGGTTAGTACCGGTGATTCGGATGTCGGCCTTGTCGAGCCGGCCAGACGTTCCGGCACCACCGACCACCTCCATACCGATGAGCCGGCCTACCGAGGTGTCGGTATGGTCGTTCAGCCACCGGGTGAACTCCTCCACGGTATAGCCCCGCTGCCAGAAACGGTTGGGGTTTTCTTCATGAAGGTCGAACTCATCGGGTTCGGCCCGCAGGTAGGGGAGGTTGGCGTGGAACACGTAACCGCTGAGTTCGGTGTGGCCGCCGTTGGACGAGGAGTAGAACGCCCGGATGGGGGCACCGTTGTGGAACAGCACCTGCCCGGCGGTTCGCTCGACGGCCAACAGCCACGCTCCGGCGTTGGGATGCTTCTCCCTGGTATCGCCCACGAACGTCTGGTCCCAGAGGGTGGAGTAGAGGTCGAAGGGGCGGGTCCACGAGGGTGACGCCCGGCGCTCCCGGAGGGTGGCGGTGGCGTAGCTTCGAGCGGCGATGGCTTGGACCTGTTGGGCGACCGAGGGCCAGTCCATTGGCACCTCGGCGATCCCCCTCATGTACTGCTCCATGGAAAGGGTGTCGAGGGTTACGTAGAACTCGTTGGGCTCCCCTCCGGTGGGAACCAGGTTGATGCGGCCGTGGGAGTAAGAGCGGCCGGTGTTGGACACCGATACCGATGTGCCGGTGGCGAAGTGGAGCTGGGCGGTCTGGCCGTGGCAACCGGCCCCGCAGGCATCGCTCCCACTGAAGGAGACGTGCCAATTATCGGCGTGGCGGGCGAACGTAACTGGAGTGCCAGGCGGAACCCGGATTTCACCCTGACCGTCAATGGTGATGCGGTTCTCACCGTGCGGGGTGAGCGTTGTCCCAGTGGCGGTGCTCAGGTGGACACGGATGGCGTCCTCGGAGTGTACCGGTTCGGGGGGTGGTCCGGGTTCTGGGTCCGTGGGGTTGGTCGGATCCGGGGGGTCGAACACCAGTTCCGGGACGTCGTTGTGGGGGTCGGTGAGGTACTTGTCGACGGTGAGGGAGTCCAAAATGACGAGGAACCGTGTCTGGTTGGTGGTGTCGGCCATGAGGTTGATGCGGCCGTGGGAGTAGGAGCGGCCGGTGTTGGACACCGATACCGAGCTGCCAGTGGCGAAAAGGAGCTGGACGGTCTGGCCGTAGCAACCTGCCCCGCAGATATCGGTGCCGTCGAACAGGATGGTCCAGCGGGTCTGGCTCCTGGTGATGGTTATGTCGGTGCCGGCCGGGGCTCGGGCCCCGTCCTGGTTGTTGTAGGGGATGTTGAAGTTGTCGATGGTGACCCGGTTGACACCCTCGGGACGCAGGGTGGTGGTTTCGGTCGCGGCCAGGAGTACCTCCACCGGGTCATCGGGCTGTGTCTGTTCCGAGGGCGGGGTGCCCAGGTAGTTGTACTGGTCGTTGAAGTAGTCCCCGGCGGTGAGGTAGTCGAGTGTGATGTCGAACCGGCTGGGGCTCTGGTCGTCGGCGATGAGGTTGAACCGGCCGTGGGAGTAGGAGCGGCCGAGGTCGGAGACGAACACCGATGTGTTGGTGGCGAAGTGGAGTTGGGCGGTTTGACCCGTGCATCCGGCCCCGCAGACGTCGATGCCGAGGTAGGAGATGTGCCACAGTCCGTCCTGGCGGGTGAACGTTATGTCGGTGCCGGCCGGCGGTCGGACCGCGTCCTGGTTGTCGTAGGGGATGTTGACGTTATCGACGGTCACCCGGTTGAGGCCCTCGGGGCGCAGGGTGGTTGAGTCGACGGCAGCGAGCAGAACCTGCACCGAACCCTCGGGAGGGGTGGGGAGCGGCACTTGGGTGGGCTGGGACGTGGGTGTCGGGTTCGGGGTGGGACCGGGGCCGGGTCGGCCGTAGTTGCCGAGCAGCTCGGTGTCCCGGTAGTAGAAGTTGAGGATCTCGTCCACGCTCTGCCCGGCCAGACCTCGGGAGTAGGCCCCCCATTGGCTCATCCCCACCCCGTGACCCCAGCCGCTACCATCGATCTGGATGGTGGCGCTGGGATCGACGATCAGCACCGGTTCGGGTTCGGGGGGCGTCTCCGGGTCCTGGGCCGAAGAGGGCGGAGCAGCCACCAGCCCAGCTGCAACGACCGCCAAGACGGCGATGATGAGCTGGAGTCGGCGGGTGGGAGACAACAAATTTGACCGCAAAATGGGCATAGAACATCCAAAACCGGTTAAGCCGCCCGCCACGCCATTCTTTCAGCGCCGATGTTGCCCATCAAGCACCCTGTCCGACCTGGGGCGGTTGCTTGCGGGTGGGGGTGCGAGGAGGGCGTCGGATAGAGGGGTAGGGTTTGCCCCGTGCCGTTGTCCAGAGCACTGCACAGCCTGGAGCTGTTGTATGGGTTGGGTTGGCCCGGTTTGTTGCGGTTTGGGGTGATGGTCGTGTTGGCGAGCCACGATTTGGGGATGCAGCGGGCTTACTGTGACCGGATGGCGTGGTTGAACCGGGGTGAGCTGGTCCGGCTGCCAAAATGAACCCCGAACCCCTACCGGTTGTCACAATCGGCGATTCGCAGCCCTACGCTGACGGAGCCGAGGCCGAGCTGTTGGAGGTGCTGCGGTCTGCCAGTGACCGCAGCGTGGGGTCCGACGAGTTGGCCGGTGCGGTGCGCGACTGGCCCACGGCTTACCACCTGGCTCCGGAACGGGCCACGCTCCTGGCTCCGCTGGCCATCGGACCCTGCGACCGGGTTCTAGACGTAGGTGCGGGCTCGGGGGTGAACACCCGCATATGCGCCGACCGGGGGGCGTCGGTCACCGCGGTGGAGGGCAGCGCCGCTCGAGCGGAGCTGATTGCTCACCGGTGCGCGGGGCTGGGCGGAGTGGAGGTGCTGTGTGGTCCGCTGGACGGGCTGGGCCACGACCGGGACGGCACCTACGACGTGGCATTGCTTATTGGGGTATTGGAGTACTCCGGCACCGCCTCGGGCGGGTCTGGTGGGCCCGCTGCGCTGCTGGAAGGGGTGGTCGGGCTCCTGAAGCCGGGCGGGGTGGTAGTTCTGGCCATTGAGAATCGCTTGGGGCTCAAGTACCTGTTGGGCTACCCCGAGGACCATCTCGGTCTTCCCTGGGTGGGGTGGGAGGGCTATCGGACAGGCGAGCCGACAACCTGGTCCCGCCGGCAACTCGCCCAGATGCTGGCCGATGCCGGTCTGACCGCCCAGAAGTGGCTTTACCCCTTTCCCGATTACAAGCTGGCCACCACCGTGGTAGCTGAGAGGATCTACCACCGGCCCGAGGCTGCCGACATGGTGGAACAGCTCGTGGGGCACCCAGTCAGCAGGGTGTACGCCCGCCCGGTGCTGGTGGCCGACGACCGGGCCGCCCACCGCACCATGGTGGAAGCGGGATTGGGGACGGAGGTGGCCAACTCGTTTCTGGTGGTGGCTGGTCGGACCCCTGAAGGGCCAAGTGCTCGGGTGGACGAGAAGGTGCTGGCCTGGCGGATGGCGCCCGACCGCCGCCGGCGCTGGACTCAGCTCGCGGAGGCAATAGTCGGGGACCGGCTAAGCGAGGATCACGGACCGAGTCTCACGATTCGGCGCAGGCTTCTGGCCCCCGACCGGGATGGAGACTTCGACGGTTGGCTGGGCCAGGTTGAGGTCTCCGAGGAGCCCTACCACGCTGGTCGCAACCTCGAGCAGTGCATCCTGGATCGGGCCCGGGAGGGACAAGTTGGCGAGGTGGCCGAGCTGTTGGGCATGTGGCGGTCTGCTCTGGCGGCCCAGGAGGCACCGGCTGGCTCTGCGGGCAATACTCATCCCTTCCTGCCGGGCGACGCGGCCCGGATTCTTCCTCCCCAGTGGCTGGATTCCGGGCCGGACAACTTCGTGGTCGTACCAGGGGGTCTCGAGTTTGTCGACCGGGAATGGGTGGTCGCCGGTGGAGTGGACGTGCGTCTGGCCGTGGTGCGAGGCCTGCAGAAGACAGTGTCGTCGATGCTGAGCGCCCGATGCACGCTGCCGTGGCCGGCGACCTGGAGCAATGACCGCCTGGTTGTGCATCTGGGGGAACTCATCGGCGAGAACATCGACACCGAGCTGCTGGCCCGCTGGCGCCAGGCGGAAGCCGACCTAATCTCCCGGGTGTACCGCCAACCCGATATCCGACTTGCCGAGCTCCACGACGCCGGCGGGCGGTCACGAATAGATCAACTCTTGTCTCCGATGGCCCCCTACCGCCGTATGGAGCACGAAGTACAGAGGTTGCGGGCCGTCGTCGCCGAGCTGTCCGATGCTCACGAGGCGACGGCCGCTCATGAGCGGGAACGGGCTCGGGTGGGCCATCTGGAAGCCGAGGTGGCCCGAGCCGAGCAGGAGCAGGACCGGCTTAAAGCTGAACTGGCCGAAGCCCAAGCCCGCCTTGCCCGGGTGGCGTTGAGGGAGCGCATCCACAACGCCGCCTCAAGCTTAATCCGGCGGGGGTGATCGACTCAGTTGTTGGTTTCGGTTGATGATGTGCTGGGCCACCACGGAACCGATGGGGTCCTCGAGCACCAGTAGTCCGTTGGGCATCCGCCCGACCCTTGGCGGTTACTCGGGGGTGGGGTTTCGAGGAGGGCGTTGGGTAGAGGGGTAGGGTTTGCCCCGTGCCGTTGTCCAGAGCACAGCACAGCCGTGACCCGGGGTCCGACGACTCCCTTTTCGTCCGTAGCTCCCCACTTGTCCGCGGTGCCGCCAAGGTCGGCCGACTGTTCGACCGCGTGATGCCTCGTAGGAGCCGGCGTCGCAGGTTACTCAGGTACATGATGGTGGTGATTCTGGAGGTTCGTAACGCCGCGACCCGCACCCGAGACGAGTGGCGCCGACGCCGAAACCAGTCCGAGACCGAAGCCCCTTGGCCAATAGAGGCTGATCCGGTTGGGATTGACTCCAAGCTGTTGAGTGCGCCCGAGGGGGAGGCGTACGCGGGGATCACCTACGAGAAGTGGTTCTGCCGTTTGCCGGCCGACCCCAGCGCTTTGGCGGTGCAGCGTCAGCAGTTCGAGGAGTGGCGCAAGCCGTTGAGGCTGTGGGGGCTGGTGATTGACGACGACGGCGATGTGGCGGTCACCGAGAAGTCGTTCCGAGACCAGACGTGGGGGCGGGTTGAGGTCGTGACAACGGCGCCGGGCGGCCTGGCTGGTGAGCTCGAACGGCTGGCCCGCGACTGTCCCAGGGATCTAGTCGTGTTGTTGCGAGCTGGAGACCGACTGAGGCCCGATGCGGGGTTTCTGGTCGCCCAGGCGGCTTGGCGAGATCCCTGGTTGGAGCTGGTGTACTGGGACGACGATCAGGCCGGGTTGGCCGAAGTGTGGGATTGGTACCTGGCAGGGCAACCCGAAGGGGATTACCACGGCGATTATCTGGAGAGCCTCAGCCGTCTCCGGCTCAAGCCGGGCTGGTCGCCCGATCTGTTGCTGAGCGCCAACTACATTGGGCGTGCCTTTGCCGTGCGAGCCCGAAGCCTGCTGGCCGATGCTGCATCCCTGAACCAGCCAACCGTGCGGGACGACGACGCCTTGTGGTGGGACCTGCTCTTGAGCCTCGACCTGGCCGACCAGCAGGTTTACCAGATACCGGAGGTGTTGCAGACGTTGGGCCGCCGATGCGACGAGATTACGGCCTACCACCGGGAGCTGGTGGAGCGCCGGCTGGCACGGACGGGATGGTCGGCAACGGCGGTGGCCGGGACCCGGGGCATTGAGCTTGCCTGGGATCCGGATCCAACTGTTGCGGTCAGCATCATCATCACGACCCGTCACAACCGCGAGAAGTTGACTGGCGCCCTCGACTTGGTCCGCTTGGCCGGCAACGGTGCCCTCGAGCTTGTCATCGTGGATTACGGCGAGCGCAGCGACAGCAATGAAACGTGGTACGAGGCCCACGCCGCCGATTTGAGCCCCCGGATTATCTGGTGGGAGGAGCCGTTCAACTACTCAGTGGTCAACAACCGGGCCGCCGCTGAGGCCACCGGCGACATTCTGGTGTTCCTAAGCGACGACACCGGTCCCGGTCACCCCGGCTGGCTTGCCAACCTCATCGGCTGGGCCCAGCGCCCCGAGATCGGGCTGGCCGGACTTCAGCTAATCGACGAGGACGGCCTCATCCAGCACAGTGGAGTCGTCGTCGGGATGACAGGCTTGGCCGGCCATCTCTTCCAGGGCATGGAACCCCACTCGGAGACCCTGCTCGGGTCGACCGGATGGACCCGGAACACCTCGTCGGTGACCGGGGACTGCCTGGCGGTACGCCGGTCGGTGTTCGAGGAGATCGGTGGGTTCGACGAGCGCCTGGAGCTTTGCGGCAGCGACATTGCGCTCGGGCTGCGGGCTAGGCGGGCCGGCTACCGAAATGTGGTGTCGGCGGCCACCCCAGTACGGTATCGAGCATCGCCCACCCGGGACCGCGAAGTACCAGAGGGCGATGTGTTCGCCGGCTACTGGATCCATCAGCGATGGCTGATGGGGGGCGACCCCTACTGGTCCCCCAACCTCAGCCTCGACCACCCCGAACCAGTGCTGCACTGCGAGGAGCACCCCAGCGTCTTGCCGAAGCTGACCAACTTGTTGGGGCGGTCAATGGAAGTCTTCTACCAGCGCAACGACCCTGGCGATGCCCACGCCTGGGCTCTCATGTCTGAAGCCGACAGGGAACTCGGCAAAGTGGTTACCAAGAGTCATCAGAAGGTTCGTGGCCATCGGAGGGTGAGGGTGGTCAACTGGTTCGTTCCTGAGTTCCAGAACCCCTTTTACGGGGGCATACACACCGTGTTTCGCCTGGCAGACCACCTTGCAGTGAACCATGGGGTAGAAAACCGGTTCATGGTGATGACCGGCCCCCTCGATCACAATGAGCGGTGGTACCGGTCGGGGATCGCCGCTGCCTTCGAATCACTGGCCGGATGTTCCATCGCATACCACGATTCCTTCAAGTTCGACCCATCCGATTTTCCGCCGGCTGATGTGGCCATGGCCACCATGTGGAACACCGCTTTTTTTGCCGCTAGGGCTCGAGATCAGGCCCGCAGGTTCTACCTGATTCAGGATTACGAGCCCATGTTCCATCCGGCAGGCACGCTCTACGCGCTGGCCGAGCACAGCTACCGGTTGGGGCTCTATGGGCTGTGCAACACCGGACACCTGGCCGACATCTACCGGGACCGCTACGGAGGGACGGCCGAACACTTCTGGCCCGCGGTGGACGAGTCGATCTTCCACGACCGGGGCCGGATCAAGCCCGACCCCGACCGCCCTGTGACCGTGTTCATCTACGCCCGTCCCGGACACCTGCGCAACTGCTGGGAGCTGGCCGCCCGGGCGGTGCGCTTGGTGAAGGACCACCTGGCCGATGATGTCCGGATCGTCACCGCTGGGTCGTGGGCGTTTCCCGAGCACATGGACTCCCTCATCACACACATGGGCCAGCTCGACTACAGGGAGACCGGCCCGCTGTACCGCACCTGCGACATCGGCGTGGCCCTCACCACTTCGGAACATCCCTCCTACCTCCCGCTGGAATTCATGGCCTGTGGCACAACGGTGGTGGCGTTTGAGAACCCAGCCGGGAACTGGCTGCTTCGCCACGATGAGAACTGCGCGACGGCTCCCCAGACCGCCGACGGACTGGCTGCCGAAATCATCGCCCTGGTACGAGATCCTCCCCGGCGGGACCGGCTGGCCAAGCAGGGCTTGGCCGATATTGCGGCCCGTCACGCCCGATGGGATCAAAACCTGGCGGATGTGTACAACTACCTGTGCGATCCGGAGGGTGAACAGTGAGCAGGCTGAGGTCATCCACGGAGGGCCGGTCGGGGACTGGGCTTCGCTGGGCTCACGTGGTGGGCCGGGGCGGTCCGCTGGAGATTTGGGGTTACCGGGAGCTGATCGGCCGCTTGGTCCAGCGCGAGTTGGGTTCCCGGTACAAGCGGTCGGTGCTGGGGTGGATGTGGTCGATGCTCAACCCGGCTGCCACCCTCGCCATCTACGCCCTGGTGTTCGGGGTGCTTCTCAAGTTCGAGCCCCCCCGAGCGGGCAGCGGCCGTTTCGACAACTTCGCCCTTTACCTGTTCTGCGCTCTGGTCATGTGGAACGCCTTTCACGGGGTGGTAACGGGGTCGATGAACGCCCTGCTGGATGTGGGGTCGCTGCTGGGCAAGGTGTACTTCCCCCCCGAGGCTCCGGCGGTGGCCAACCTGCTCACCGTGCTCATCCAGGCTGCTATCGAGGTGGCCATCTTGATGTTGATCCTCATCTGCCTGGTGAACGTGAGTTGGACGTTCCTGCTCTGGCCGGTGCTGCTGGTGCTGCTGGCGTTTTTCGCCTTGGGGATCGGCCTGGTGCTCAGCGCATGGAACGTCCGCTACCGCGACGTGGGCTACCTGACGTCCATTGCCGTGCAGTTTCTCTTCTACGTGACCCCGGTGGTGTACCCGCTGTCGCTGATTCCCGATCGGGCGCTGGGCCTGCCGGTGAACAACATCATCCGCCTGAACCCCATCGCCCAGTTCACCGAGGCATCCCGGGAGCTGCTGTACGGATTGGACTGGCCCAGCTTGCTGCGGTTGGGAGTGATGGCGGTGGTCTCGCTCACCGTAGGGGCCGTCGGCTGGTTGGTGTTCAAGGCCCGCACCCGCAATATCGCCGAGGAGCTGTGATCTGATGAGCGCGATTGCCGATGTGCATCATCTTCGCTGGAGAGCGGTGGTCCGATGAGCGAGCCCGCGGTTGTGGTGGAGGAGGTATCCAAATGCTTCCGCCTGCCTTTGGAACGCCCCCGCAGCCTGAAGGAAGCTTGGACCGGCGTCCTGCGGGGTTCGGGGCGAGGGTTCCGCCGGGTGCGCAGCGAGCCGTTCTGGGCACTTCGCGACATCAGCCTCGAGGTACACAGGGGGTCGATGTTCGGAGTGATCGGGCGCAACGGATCGGGCAAGTCCAGCCTGCTGCGGATCATGGCCGGCATCTACCGCCCCACCGGGGGACGGGTGGCCATCAACGGCCGAGCCTCGGCCCTGTTGGAGTTGGGTGCCGGGTTCCATCCGGCGCTGAGCGGGCGGGAGAACATCTACCTCAACGCCTCCATGCTCGGGTTGTCGAAGGCACAGATCGACGGCCGGGTGGATCAGATCATCGAGTTCTCCGGCCTGGCCGACTTCATCGACAGTCCGGTGAAGATCTACTCCAGCGGTATGTACGTGCGGCTGGGGTTCGCGGTTGCGGTTCACGTTGATCCCGACATCCTCATCGTGGACGAGGTGGTGGCGGTGGGGGATGAGGAGTTCCAGCTCCGCTGCTTCAACCACCTCGACGCCCTCCGCTCCCAGGGCGTGACCATCGTGCTGGTGAGCCACGACCTGGGGATGTTGCGGGCCAACTGCGACCGGATGGCGTGGCTAAATCGAGGCAGGCTGGCCGCGCTGGGCGACCCGCAGGAGGTGATCAACGCCTACCTCGACACCGTTGACACCGAGGGGGCGGCTTCGGTCGGCCACCGTCCCCGCCCCGACAACGCCGGGGAGACCCCGCTTCGCATCACCGACCTGGAGTTTTTCGACGGGGCCGGACACCAGCCCAAGACGTTTGCTAGCGGCGACCCGCTGTTGGTGCGCATCCACTTCTTCGCAGCCGAGCCGATCGACAACCCCGTGTTTTCGTTGGGGTTCTACGACCACAACAACTTTCATCTGGCCGGCCCCCGGTCCCACATCGGCGGCTTTCGGGCGGGCAGGGTGGAGGGGGTGGGGTGGGTGGACTACCGGCTGGCTCGCATTCCGTTCCGCTCGGGGGCTTTCCATGTGAACGCCGCGGTTCAGGACGCCGACGCGTCGTTTCTCTACGACCGCCGGGTTCGTGAGTTCTGGTTGCAAGTGTCCGGTGAGCCCGACCCGAGAGCCAACGGGCTGCTGAACCTGGACGGCCACTGGCGTGCCGGCTCGTGAGCTGAACCGGCGGGGTCATGATGAATCCGGATTCCACCGCTCCGATCGCGCCAGTGAGGTTGGCCGTTGAGGCCACTGCGCTGTTGGGGACGCGCACAGGTATTGGCAACTTCACCGCTGAGTTGATCAAAGAGCTGAAGTGTCGTGCGGATGTTGAGGTGTCGGCCTTCTGTATCGGGAGGGTGGGCGGGAACTGGCTGCCCGACGATGTGGCCGGCGGGATCAGGGAAGTACACAGCACAAGCCGCTCCCGGGTAGTGCGCCGGCTTTGGAGGTACCTGCGATTTCCCAGCTTGGAGCGGATGGCCGGTGAAGTCGACGTGGTCTATGGCCCCAACTACATCGTTCCCCCCACCAGGCGGGCTGCCGCGGTGGTGTCGGTGCATGACGTGGGGTTCGAACTTGATCCTCCCATGGCCATTCCTCAAGTCGTCGGTCATCGCCAAACAGTGCGGGCGGCCATTAGGCAGGGAGCTTGGGTCCATACCGATTCGGAATACGTAGCGGCCCAGGTAAGAGACATTTACGACGTGGACCCCAACCGAGTGGTTGTCGTACCCGCCGGGGTATGCCTGACTGCTCCCGGCCCGCATCCCAGGCCGGGTTCCCCTTACGTACTTGCCTTGGGGTCTACAGACCGGCGCAAGGACTTGACGACGTTGGTGGAGGCCTTCGATCAACTGGCCTCGGAACTGGGAGACCTGCGGCTGGTGCTTGCCGGCCCGGACGGTGATGCCGCCGACGAGTTGAACCAGGCAGTAGCCGACAGTCCGTACAATTCCCGGATATGTCGGCTTGGCTGGGTGGACGAGCCGACTCGCTCCAGCCTGCTCCATGAAGCTGCGGCTGTGGCATATCCGTCGCTCTATGAGGGGTTTGGCTTGGTGCCTCTGGAGGCCATGTTGGCGGGTGTGCCCGTGGTAACGACGTCGGTGGCTTCCATTCCCGAGGTGGCCGGTGATGCGGCCTTCTATGTCAGTCCCGGAAGTCCCGACGAACTCGCGGAGGCCCTGAGGCAGGTGTTGACCGACACCGCAATGGCCTTGGATTTGGTGGCTCGGGGCCGGATTCGGGCCAGGGCCTTTACCTGGCACAAGTCCGCGGAGGCGATGGTTGGATTGTTTCGGCTTGCCGCCGATTCCAGGTAAGGGACGCCACCGATCCTTCCATCTTCACGGGTACGGAGCGTCATGGTCAGATCTCCCAGAGGGGAGTAGTGTCTGCTCCGGTGCCAGACCCCCAATTCAGCGAGCAGCACAGCCGCGATTCGGCGTCTGGTGATCACTCGGCACAGGACGACCCTTTTTCGGAGGAGCGACTGTTCGCAAACGACCCGGCTTGGCAAGATGATTCATCAAACGGCGACGGCCTTGTGGCGCTTGGCCGGATATTGCCTCAACACAGTCGCCGGAGGGTTTTGGCGTTAGGCCTGTACAGGCGGGTGCTGCCCGAAGAAAGTCGCCGCCGCCGCTGGTTCCGTGACGTAATGGTGGTGTTCTGGGAAATCCGCAACGCGGCCATTCGTACTCGGGAGCAGTGGAGGCTCACCCAGGAAGAGTGGATGCGTGCCCGGGAGCTGAAGAGGACCGGGAATGACCCATCGGGAAAGGCGCAGCTCCTGTTCCACCAGTGGTCTTTCCGTATCCCTCCCAACCAGGAAACCCTTACAGCCCAAAAGTGCCTGTTCGATGAGCGAATACACCCCCGACCTGTTCATGCGCTGATTGTGGATTGTGGCGAAGGTGATGAAGCCACTACCGCGTCGTTGCAAGATCAGACTTGGGGACTGGTCGAGGTGGTTCGAGTGGGTTCCGAACAGTTGGCCGGAGAGTTCAGCCGCTTGGCGCAGGACCACTCCGACGATCTGGTCGTTATCTTGAGAGCCGGAGACCGACTGCGCTCGGATGCGCTTTACGAGATGTCGCAAGTCATCTGGCGGGACCCACTGGTGCAGATTGTGTATTGGGATGATGATCTGGCCGAGGTGGCCGAAGTGTGGGACTGGGCGTCGGCCGGAATGCCACCGGATGTCTACACCACTCGAGAACTGGGTCAAGTGGGGGATCCTCGAATCAAGCCAGGGTGGTCACCCGACCTCTTGACGTGCGTCAATTACATTGGAAGGGCTTTTGCCATTCGAGCCCGACATTTGGATCCCGAGACAGCGATCCGGTGTCAGGCTTCAGCGTTGGACGACGACTCCCTGTGGTGGGACCTCTTGTTGAGCGTGGGCGTCGACCGCGAGCAGGTCCACCACTTGTCCACAGTCATGCAGACGCTGAAGGGTGAGCGAGATCGTGTGGCTACCCGCCATCTGGAGCTAGTCGACCGCTGGTTCGATCGCCACAGCTGGCCTGCGAAAGCCCAGCTTGGGCCTGATGGGATCGTCCCGGAGTGGGCCTCCACCCGGCTGCCGCCGGTGAGCGTCATCATCCCCACCCGTCACAACCGAAGGCTGGTCGCAGATGCGCTGGCCCTCATCAGGGGGGCCGAATATCCCGACGTACAGGTCATTATCGTGGATAACGGTGGACGTAGCGCTCGCAACGAGGCGTGGTATGCCAAAACGGCCGCCGATTTGGACCCGGAGATCATTTGGTGGGACGAGCCGTTCAACTACTCGGCAGTCAACAACCGGGCCGCTGCAATGGCCACAGGCGAGATTCTGGTGTTCTTGAATGATGACACCGCGCTGGGCGACGCGGGGTGGCTCGCTCACATATGCGGGTGGGCCCATCGCCCCGAAATAGGCGTGGTGGGTCTTCAACTCATCGACGACGACAACCTGATTCAGCATGGCGGGGTAGTCGTGGGGATGCATGGCTTTGCCGACCACCTGTTCCAGGGCATGGCCCCTCACTCGGACAGCCTGATGGGGTCTACCGACTGGACCCGCAACGCTTTGGCTACCACCGGTGCCTGCCTAGCAGTGCGCCGTTCGGTGTTCGAGGAGATAGGCGGTTTCGACGAGGGTCTGGTGCTTTGCGGCAGCGATGTGGTGCTCGGGGTGAGGGCCTGGCAGGCCGGGTATCGCAATGTGGTATCAGCGGCCACACCTATCCGGCATAGGGAGTCGGCCACCCGAGGTCGTTTCGTGCCCGAGAACGACGTGTTTGCAAGCTATTGGAGTTACGAGCGGTGGCTGAAGGGTGGCGATCCGTTTTTCTCGGCCAGCTTGAGTGTGGACTTTCCCGAACCCGCCCTGCGGCTCGTAAACGAACTCGATGTCCTCGAGCGGCTGACCCGGATCTTGGAGCGGCCCATGGAGGCATCTCCCCAGCGAAGCGAATCAAGCGAGGCTCACTCCATGGCGCTTGCGGCCACCTCCGATCGAGAGTTGGCCGATATGGTGGACCGGGGGCATCGCAGCATAAGGGGCCACCATCCGGTTCATACGATCAACTGGTTCGTGCCCCAGTTCCAGAACCCGTTCTATGAGGGAATACACACCGTGTTCCGGCTGGCAGAGCACCTTGCCGTGAACCACGGGGTGGAGAACCGGTTTGTGGTGATGACCAGCTCCGTCGATAACGATGAGCGCTGGTTCCGGTCGGGGATGAAGGCTGCGTTCCCGGCGCTGGGCGACAGCTTGGTTGCCCATCACAACTATTTTGACTTCAACCCTGACAAGGTGTCGCCGGCCGATGTGGCCATGGCCACCGCTTGGACTACCACATATGCGGTTGCTCGGGCACCTGAGCAGGCCCGTCGGTTCTACCTGATTCAAGACTACGAGCCCATGTTCCATCCGTCCGGCACACTCCATGCCCTAGCCGAGCACAGCTATCGGCTCGGCTTGTACGGACTGTGCAACACCGGACACTTGGCCGACCTGTACAGCAGTCGCTATGGAGGGGTGGCTGACCACTTCTGGCCCGGGGTTGACAACCAGGTATTCCACAACCAAGGCAGGGTCGATCCCAACCCCGAACTCCCGGTGACCGTGTTTCTCAATGCTCGTCCAGACGACACCCGAAATTGCTGGGAGCTGGCTTCCAGGGCCATGCACTTGGTGAAGATGCGCCTGGGTGACAAGGTGCGAATCATCACAGCAGGGTCGTGGACTCCTCCCGACAACGCTCACAACGATCTGATGCACCTCGGCCGGCTTGACTATCACGAGACGGGCACCCTCTATCGGACCTGCGACATCGGGATCGCCCTCTCCGTGTCGGAGCATCCCTCCTACCTTCCGCTGGAGCTGATGGCATGTGGGGCAACGGTCGTGGCTTTCGACAACCCGGCGGGTGATTGGCTCTTGCGGGATGACCACAACTGTGTTCGCACCCCGCAAACCGCCGACGGTTTGGCTTCGGAGATAGTCGCACTGGCTCTGGATCCAGCCCGGAGGCAGCGGTTGGCGAAGCAAGGAAGAGAAGACCTGGTCGCTCGCCACGCCCGTTGGGACGAAAACCTGGCTGGAGTGTATCGGTACTTGTGTGACCCCGAGTCGAAGCGCTGATTGCGCAGGAGGCTGATGACGTAGTCGGCCCCTATCGAACAGGCTCTATCCGGGCGGCGCGGATGCGGGTATCTTAGTGGCCATGACGACCCGGTTCGTGATCATCGGCGGCGGCCCGGCCGGAAATACCTGTGCAACCTATGCGGCCCGGCTGGGTGCCGAGGTCGTGTTGGTGGAGCGAGACATCATCGGCGGGGCGGCCCACCTATGGGATTGCGTCCCGTCCAAGGCCATGATCGCCACCGGGGGAGCGGTCTCCTTTTTGAACCGCATCTCCGGCATGGGCCTAGACGACGTTGTTCCCCAGGTGGAGGGCACCGCTCTGAGGGACCGGGTGTCCCTCATCGAGAACAAGCTGGGCGGGGCGGTGACAGACCTGCTGACCAGCCAAAGGGTGAGGCTCATCACCGGGGAGGGCCGGATGGTGTCCTCCTACGAAGTGGAGGTGACCACCGCCGAGGGCACCGAGATGTTGGAGGCCGACATCATCGTGCTGTCCACGGGGAGCAGGCCCCGGATTCCCAACTGGGTTGAACCCGACGGCGTCCGGGTGCTCACCACCAGGGACGCCTACCCTCCGCCGGAGATGCCCGATCATCTGGTGGTGATCGGCTCGGGTGTGACCGGGGTGGAGTTCGTCCACATGTTCAACTCCCTGGGGGCCCAGGTCACGCTTATCGTCAGCCGCCAGCAGGTCCTGCCCGGCAAGGACCCCGAGGTGGCCTCCGTACTTGAAGAGGACTTCCTCGACCGGGGGGTTCGGCTGTTCATCGGCGCCCGGGCCAGCGGAATCGAGGTGGCCCAGGAGAAGGTGCGGGTTCAGTGCGACGACGGGCGGGTTGCCGAGGGGTCCCACGCCCTTTTGGCCGTGGGGTCGGTGCCCAACTCCGAGACGTTGAACCTCGAAGCGATCGGGATCGAGACCAGAGACGGCTACGTGGTGGTCAACCACAACCTGCAATCCACCCTGCCTCACGTGTTCGCGGCAGGAGACCTGTCGGGGAAGCTGCCGTTGTCGTCGGTGGCTGCCATGCAGGGCCGCAAGATCGCCGAGTACGTCCTCGGGATGAGACCCGAGACCCACTACCACATGGACTACGAGAAGGCGGCGTCGGCCATCTTCACCGAACCGGAGATCGCCGATGTGGGTCTGGCCGAGGCCGATGCCTTCGCCGTGGGTCGGAAAGTGCGGGTTACCAAGGTGCCGTTCTCGGTGTCGGCCAAGGCGCTCATCAACAATGATCCCCGAGGATTCGTGAAGATCATCTCCGATCCGGCCACCGGGGTGGTGTTGGGCGGGTCGATCGTGGGTCGCCACGCCGCGGAGCTGATCTCGGTTCTGGCCCTGGCGGTGAACGCCGGCCTCACTGTGACCCACATTGCCGACAGCCTGCTGGTGTACCCCGCGCTGTCCGGCCTGCTGGCTGAAGCGGCCGAGTGACGACTACCCGACAGCCGCTACTCGACTACCGCTACCACGTCGCCGCCGCCCACCGAGTCGCCCTCGGCCACTCGTATCTCCACCACCGTGCCCGACTTCTCGGCGCACACGTTGTTCTCCATCTTCATAGCCTCGAGCACCATGATGGGGTCGCCGGCCTCGATGGTGTCGCCCTCGGCAACCATCACCTTCACGATGGTGCCCTGCATGGGCACGGTGACGTTGCCGCTACCCCCGCCGGCCCCGCCGCTCTTGCCGGCCGCTGCCCGCTTGGGTCGCACCGCTGCTCCCGCGGAAGCCGCGACCACCGGAGCGGTTTCCGGCACCCACATCTTCACCGAGAAGCGCTGCCCATTGACCTCAACGTCGATGTCCCTTTGGGTCAGGGGCTCCTCGTCGCCGGCAGATTCGGGGAGGGACGAGCTCTTGACCCCGGTGAGGTCGAGGGTCTCCTCCACCCATTTGGTGGAGTGGGTGAGCGCGGCGAAATCGGGATGGGCCAAGATGGCCTTGTCGGCACCGATGGTGGTGGCCACACCGCCGACCTCCAGCTCGTCCAGGGCTCGCAGGGTTCGAGTGATTGCGGTGGGCCGGTCCCGGCCCCAACAGATCAGCTTGCCGACCAGGTTGTCGTAGAACTGGCTGATCTCGTCGCCGGCCTCGTAGCCGCCGTCCCAACGTGTTCCGTAACCGCTGGGTACACGCAGCTCGGTGATCGGGCCCGGTGAGGGCAGGAAAGCCCCCTCAGCCGGGTCCTCGGCGTTTATGCGCACCTCAATGGCGTGGCCGGAGATGGTGATGTCGTTCTGGGTGAACGGCAGGGCCTCGCCGGACGCCACCCGGATCTGCTGTTCCACCAGGTCGATTCCGGTGACCAGCTCGGTGGCCGGGTGCTCAACCTGGAGCCGGGTGTTCATCTCCAGGTAGTAGAACTCGCCGTCCTGGTAGAGGAACTCCACCGTGCCGGCGTTCACATAGTCGCAGCCTCGGGCGACTTTGACCGCGGCCTCGCCCATTGCTACCAGGATGTCGGGGTCGATGCCTGCCGCGGGGGCCTCCTCGATGAGCTTCTGGTGGCGACGCTGGGCCGAGCAGTCGCGTGTGCCGAGATACACGCAGTTGCCGTGGCTGTCGGCCAGCACCTGCACCTCGACATGGCGGGGTTGGGCCAGGTAGCGCTCCATGTAGATCTCGTCGCGCCCGAAGTAGCTGAGGGCCTCCCGCTGGGCCGACTCGATGGCCTCCTCCACTGCACTCTCGTCGGCCACCACCTTCATGCCCCGCCCGCCACCGCCGTAAGCGGCCTTGATGGCCACCGGATAGCCGAATTCGGTGCCGAAGGCTCGCACCTGGCTGGGGTCGGTGATCAGGTCGGTGGTGCCGGGAACCCCGCTCACCCCCACACGCTCGGCGGCCAGGCGAGCGGAGATCTTGTCGCCCATCACCTCGATCGCCTCGGGGTTGGGGCCGATGAATGTCACGCCCCGGGCGGTGATGGCTCGGGCGAAGTCGGCGTTCTCGGAAAAGAACCCGTAGCCGGGGTGAACGCCGTCGGTGCCTTTGCGTTCGATCACGGCCAGGATGGCCTCGGTGTTCAGGTAGCTCTCCGCCGCGGTTTGACCCCCGAGAGCGTGGGCCTCATCGGCCATGCGCACGTGGAGGGCGTTGCGGTCCAACTCGGAGTAGACCGCCACGGTGGAAATGCCCATCTCCCGGCAGGCCCGGATCACCCGAACGGCGATCTCCCCCCGGTTGGCGATCAGCACCTTGGTCAGCACGGCAATATGGTGGCAGACCGCCTCTCACCTTCGCGAATAATGGCGAATTGCCCGGCGACCTCGATGAGCCTTATGTATGGGTCAACTAACGTAAAGGTCAACTGGTTCATTGGGCGACTAATGCAACGGAGTCGTGGCGTGGGGCTTTCGATCCTCGGTGAGCGGGAAGGTGATGTGGTGGTAGTGAAGGTGTGCCGGTGAGGGATGTTTTCGGTTTTAGGGTGCGGTGGGTGGATGAGACGGGCTCGACCAACTCGGATCTGCTGGAGCGGGCAAGGCAGGGCGCGGCGGGCGGGGAGGTGCTGGTGGCCGACCACCAGCGGGCCGGTCGGGGCCGGAGGGGTCGGGTCTGGGAAGCGGCTCCCGAAGCCGGCCTTCTGTTCTCGGTGCTACTACGGCCCAGTCTCAAACCCGACGACGCCCACCTTGTGACCACAGCGCTGGCCCTGGCCGCAGCGGAGGCCTGTGAGTCGCTGGTGGGGGTGAGGCCCGAGCTGAAGTGGCCCAACGACCTGGTGATGCACGACCGCAAGCTGGCAGGGCTGCTGGCAGAGTCGGTGGTGGTGGGCGACCGCCTGGACGCGTTGGTGGTAGGCATGGGGATCAACGTGGCCACCGGCGCCGCTCCCCCGGAAGTAGCGGAAACAGCGGTCGCCCTGGAGGAGGTGTGTGGCGGTGCCGTTGATCGCCGCGACCTGCTGGCCGCAATCCTGGAGAGGCTGTCGTGGTGGCTGGGCGTAATCGAGCAGCCCACGAGGCGAGACAAGCTGGTGGAAGCGGCCCGGCAGCGTTCGGCGACGGTGGGGCGGCGAGTGGCGGTGGAATTGGCCGATGGTGAGGTGCGGGAAGCGGTGGCGGTTAACATCGACGAACAAGGCGCGTTGATCCTGGACGATGGAACACGGATCGTAGTCGGAGATGTCGTCCACCTCCGGGGTGCTTCGTAGCGGTTAGGGGTCCAGGTTGGTGGCTTTGAGCTGGGCGAAGGCCTTGGCCGCGGCTACGGTGATCGGGCCGGGAGCGGAAGGCAACCGATGACCGTCCACGGCGTGAATGGCCTGCAAGTCACGGGTGGTGGAGGTCAAGAACGCCTCGTCGGCCTGGGCCAGCGCCCCGAGGGGAACGTCTTGTTCGGTGGCGTCGGTCAACTCGAGCACCAGCTCTCGGGTGATCCCGGCCAGGCACCCCGAGTCCAGCGACGGGGTGATGAGCCGCCCCTTGCTCACCAGGAACACGTTGCTGCCCGTTCCCTCGCACAGCTCTCCCCGGGTGTTGGCGAAGATGGCTTCGCCCGCTCCGACGGCCTTGGCCGCTGCCAACGCTCGCACGTTGCCCCCGTAGGACACGGTTTTCAGCCCTGAGAGGGGACCGCGTTCGTTGATCAACCAATCGACTATGGCCACCGCAGTGGTCGGCGGCCAGGGGGCCTGGGGGGTGGCCACCACGGTAGCGGTGGGAGCGCCGTCCCCCCGGTCGCTGCCCAGCGGACCGGTGCCGCTGCTCACCGTCACCCGCAGCCTGCCCTCGGTAAGCCGGTTGGCCGCGGCCACCGCAATCATGGCTTCCCGCAACACTTCCGCTTCGGGCACCACGATCCCAAGGGGCTCGGCCGAGCGGGCCAGCCGCTCGAGGTGGCGCCGGGCGGTGAACGGCATTCCCCTGACGATGGCCAGGGTCTCGAACACGGCGTCGCCCACCAGCCAGCCGTGGTCGAACGGGGAGATACGAGCCTGGTCCTCGGCCACCAGCGAGCCGTTGATCCAGACCGTGCGAGAGTCACCGGCGGTCATGTCGGGACCAGCTCCCCGGTGACCACGGCCAGCAGCCTCCGGGCCTTCAACTCGGCTTCCTGCCATTCGTCCTCGGGGTCGCTGTCGTAGGTGATGCCCCCGCCGGTGCCCAGGTGGAGGTGGTCGTCCTCCATCCAGAAGGTTCTGATGGCCACGTTTAGGTCGCCCCGTTGACGGTCGGCGTCCACCCAGCCCACCGCGCCGCAGTACCGGCCCCGTCCCACCGGCTCCAGGGCAGCGATGGCGTCGAGGGCAGCCAGCTTGGGGGCTCCGGTGACCGACCCGGGGGGAAAGGTTGCATCGATGAGCTCAGGCCACCCGCAGCCGGAGCGCAACCGGCCCCGCACGGTGCTCACCAGATGCACCAGTCCGGGGTGGTGCTCCACAGTGAAAAGGGTAGGCACGCTAACCATGCCGAAGTCGCACACCCGCCCCAAGTCGTTGCGCACCAGATCCACGATCATGAGGTTCTCGGCTTGGTCCTTGGCGGTTAGCCCGGAAGGGTCGGCAGCGGTCCCCTTGATGGGGGACGACTCAACCCACGAGCCGTCCCTCACCAGGAACCGTTCCGGCGACGCCGAGGCGATGTACACGTCCTGGTCGGGAAGGCGCAGCACCGCGGCGTAGGGTGCCGGGTTGCCCTCGGCCAGCGCCGCCCCCAAAGCGGCGATGTCGGCGTCGGGATCGGTAATCGGCGCGCTTAGGTGGCGGGTGAGGTTCACCTGATACACGTCCCCGGCGGCGATCATCTCCCTTATGGCCGACACCCCGGCGATATAGCCGGCCCTGTCGAGCGAGCTGGTCCAGGTATCCGCGGGCAGGCCCTTCCAGGGTCGGCCCATCCAAGGCCGGGCCGGGCGCACCGATTCGAAACGAGCGCACACCGGGTGCCCGGCGAAGTCGATGGCCACGGCCCAGAACCCGTTGGATTCCAGGGCGCCGAGGTCGTTGGTCACGTCGGCCAGCTCGGTACACAAGTGGCGTCCCACCACGGCGACAGGTGGGTTGGTCACCGGGAGCTACCCAGAGCGGATGTGGCCGGGGCGGAAACCAGGGGCGACCGGCTGCGGCCCGGGGTGGGATGGTTACCGGGGGCAACCCGACACGGCAAAGGCCGCGGTCTCATCGAGCGGAGTGTACCCGAGCAGCCTGTATCTCTGGGCCCAGTAATCCCGAGGGTTTGGAGGCTCCATAGGGAGTCCGGTTCGGGCCCTTACACTGGCCGGGGATGAGCCGTCGGCCGAGAGTGCGCAGGAGGACCTGGGGGCAGCTCCTGGTGGTGTTCGCCGGTTTGGTGGTGGTGGTAGCGGCGGTGAGCGGCGCTGTGGGGCTGGCCATGGTGAAGTCGCGAACTGCGAAGATCCCCCGCACCATCGTGGGGTTCTCCCTGTCCGTGGATGAGCCGGGCAGCTCGCAGGCCCAGAACTTCCTGCTGGTGGGGATAGACAGCGCCGAGGGCATCGACCCCGACAGCCCCATCCACATCGACCGGGACGCCAACACCCTGCTCACCGATTCGGTGATCCTGGTGCGCATCGACCCCGAAGCCGACCGGGTGGCCATGCTGTCGATTCCCCGAGACCTGTGGGTGCCCATTGCAGGCAAGGGTTGGTCGGAGCGGGTGAACGCGGCCCGGGGCATCGGCGGGGCCGAGACCCTGGTGGACACGGTGTCGGAGTATCTGGGAGTGCCCATCCACCACTACGTGGAGGTCAACTTCGCCGGTTTCCTGCAGATTGTCGACGAGGTGGACGGGGTGCCGGTGGAGATTACCCAGCCCATCCGGGACGACTCGCTGGCTCTGCGGATCGAGCAGACCGGCGTGGTGACACTCGATCCCGACACAGCGCTGGCTTACGTGCGGACCCGCAGGCCGCTGACGCTGGTCGCCGGAGGCAATCCGGCCGACGACGATGATTGGGTGAGACTCGGAGTTTGGAACGACCTGGAGCGCAACCAGCGCCAGCAGGAGTTCATCGTGGCCCTGTTCAAGCGTGCGGTGGAGAAGGGGATTCGCAGCCCCTTCACCTTGCGGAGGGTGGTTGACCGGTTGCTCGACAACGACAACCACAGCATCACCCTCGACGAGCGCATCACGGTGGGCCAGATGGTGGACCTGGGCAAGGAGTTCCGCTCGTTCCGGGTCGATCAGATCGAGCGGTACGAGCTGCCGGTTACCGACGCGGTGATTGGCGGCAAGCAGGTGCTACTGCTGGTGGAGGAGCAGGCTCCGCCGGTGCTGGAGTTCTTCCGGGCCGAGAGCCTGGCCGGCGTGCGGGTGCGAGTGCTGAACGCCACCTCGTCGGGCACGGTGGCTGGCGTGGAGAGCGGCCTGGAGCGGGTTGGGTTCTCGGTGGTGGAGAGGGGCAACGCCTCCCGGTTCGATGTTGACCGGTCGGTGATCCGCTACGGCCCGTCGTCCTCGGACGAGGCGGAGCTGTTGGCCCGTTACCT
The DNA here is from genome assembly GCA_965200775.1 of Acidimicrobiales bacterium. Classification (GTDB taxonomy): domain Bacteria; phylum Actinomycetota; class Acidimicrobiia; order Acidimicrobiales; family Bin134; genus Poriferisocius. The sequence continues at coordinate 769,281 of OZ241383.1, forward strand.
TGTCCCGTGGCCCCGGCTGGAGCTGGCCGAGGAGATCGACGGGGCCGATGTGGAACTGCTGGTGGGGGCCGACAACCCGTCGGTATCGGAGGTTCCCCGGGACTCGGCTTCGTAACGGTTGGCCCGGTACCACGCCACGGTGCGGCGCAGCCCCTCGTCGAATGGGGTGGTGGCCTCGAAGCCGAACAGTCGTTTGGCCCGGCCGGCGTCAACGCAACGTCGGGGTTGGCCGTCGGGTTTGGTGGGGTCCCATTCGATCCGTCCGGTAAAGCCGGTGGCAGCGGCCACGTCCTCCACTAGCTCCTTGATGGGGGTCTCGTGATTGGCCCCCAGGTTCACCGGCTCGGGGCCCCGGTAGTGCTCGGCGGCCAGCAGGATTCCCCGGGCAGCGTCGTCAACGTAAAGGAACTCCCGGCTGGCGGTGCCTGTACCCCACACTTCAATGCGGTCGTGCCCCGCTTCGATCGCTTCCACGCATTTCTTGATGAGAGCAGGGATCACGTGGGACACCGAGGGGTGGAACTTGTCTCCCGGTCCGTAAAGGTTGGTGGGCATTAGGTAGATGCCCTGCTGGCCGTATTGCTCCCGGTTGGCCTGGAGCTGCACGAGCTGGGCCAGCTTGGCCAAACCGTAGGGGGCGTTGGACTCCTCGGGGTAACCGGTCCACAGTGCGTCCTCCGAGAACGGCACCGGGGTGTGCTTGGGATACGAGCAGATGGTGCCCACCACCACGAGTTGGCCGGTTCCCGCTTGGCGGCACTGCTCGATGACGTTGGTCCCAATCAGCAGGTTATCCAGGTAAAGGTCGGCGGGCCGGCTCCGGTTCGCGCCGATGCCTCCCACCCGGGCGGCGAGATGGATGACCACGTCGGGTTCCGTTGTCGCCAGTAGGTGACGAGTGTCCTCGGGGTCACGCAGGTCGAAGTCTGCGCTGGACGGGGCGGTCAGCAGGGTCGGGGCGTGGTCGTTGAGCAGCCTGCACACCGTCCGGCCCAGGAACCCGGTTCCCCCGGTGACAAGCACCCGCTTTCCTTCCCAGAAGCCGCTCATCGACTCCCATACTACGGGGCCCAGCCCGCCCAGAGGCGCTGCTGGCGATCGCCGATGAAGTAGAAGCCGCGAGAGCCGGTCGGTGATGTCGGCAGGTCAAAAGCCGTAGAGGTCATGGGCGTTGCCGCAGAGGATCCGATGGCGCTCATCGTGAGGCACCCCGGTGAAGGCGCTCTGGATGCTCCGCCACGAAAGCGGCCAGTCGGCGCTTATGTGCGGATAGTCGCTCGACCAGAGCATTTGCCGAACGCCGATCCAGCTCCGGTTGGCGATTCCGAAGTTGTCGGTCATGAAGCCGAAGGAGAAGTGCCGTTCCATGTAGTGACCCGGCGGGTGGGCCAGGTTGAAGCCGCTGATGGGGTTCAGCCGGTGGTAGTTGTTGTCGATCTGCTCGCTCACGAACGGCACCCAGCCGCAGTCGGTCTCGGCGAACACAACGTGCAGGCCTGGGAACCGGTCAAACACGCCGGCGAACACGAACTGGATCATCCGCTCGGGGGCGTCGAAGAACCGACCGTAGCCGGGCAATTTGTGGGTGTGGCGGGCCGGCATCGCCTGCGAGAGCGAGACGTGGATGCTGAGCGGTATGCCCATCTCGCTCAGCAGGCCCCAGATCTTGTCGTCCTCGGCTTGAATCTCCAAGCTGCCGTTTGGGTAGCAGCCGATCATGGCGCCTCTCATCTCGGGCCGCCCTGCTACCCGCCGGATCTCCTCGGCGGCCGGCTCCGCTCCCCGGTTGGGCACCAACATCACCCCGGCGAAGCGCTCGGGAGCGTGAGCGGTGTACTCCGAGAGCCAGTCGTTGTAGGCCCGAACCATGGCCAGGTGGTACTCGGGGTCGGGGCTGGCGACTATCGCCTGGGCCAGCCTGGGAGTGGGATACAGCACCTCGGCGTCCACCCCGTCGCGGTCCATCTCCTGCATTCGAGCAGCAGGGTCGTAGCCACCCCGGCGAATGTCCTCGAAGTACACCCAGCCGCTCATCTCCTCGGGGGCCATGCCGGCGCAGGCGTTCATGCCGAAGTTGATGGGATCGGCTACCCCCTCCAGCACCCAGGCGTCGCCTTGCTCGAAGCGTTCAATCCGCGGCGCCCGATCACGCAGTTTGGCCGGTACCCGGGATGTCCAAAGGTCGGGCGGCTCGTTCACGTGACTGTCAGCGGAGATGAGCTGATACGTCTGGTCCGGCATCTGGCTTTGACTCACTTTCGGGTTCAGTTCTTTCTCTGACTCCTGCCAATCGACTTGATGATTCGGGCAGGCGGCTGGGCCGAGGGGGTTGTCCTCACAACTCCCTGCCCACACGGTGTCGCTCGTAGTGGGCGTGCTCCACCCGCCGAGGGGTGACGCAGTCGCCGATCCGGTGCAGTTCAACGTTATGGTCGCGCAACTCGTAGTAGAGGCCGTTGCGGGGGACGCTTCCCACCGATAGCACCACGGCGTCCACCTCATGGACAGTGGATGTCTGCCCGGTCTGGCTGTCGGACAAATCAACGGAGTCCGAACCGATCCGGGTAATGGAAGTCCAAGGGTGGAAGGACACCGGACGACCCCGCAGCAGATCGACGAACTGAGGACGGTAGTTGTAGAGCATGTCGGCGGCGAATATCCCCAGAGTGCTGAGAGCTGTGATCTTGGTGCCCTGTTCGAGGAGGTACTCCAGGGGGTCGGAACTTTGGTAGTAGCCATTGCCGTCGAGCAACACCACGTGATTGGCACCTTCGAGGCGGCCTTGGAGCACGTCCCATGGGGTGTACACATGAGGCAGGTCTGCGCCTGGTATCCCCAGAGGCTGGTGTTGAGATGCCGACCAGTGATCTGCCGGTGGATGATCGGAGCGAGGCATTGAGCCGGTGGCCACGACCACTGCATCAGGGGCCAATTCGTCTACCAGAGCACCGGTAACCTTCACTCCGAGTCTGATCTCCACGTCCAGGCGTAGAAGCTGTGCGACCCTCACTTCAACCACCTGCCCGAACTCCGAGCGACGAGCCACCTGCGTGATGAGGTTAACCTGGCCACCCAACTGTTCACCCTGCTCGCAGAGCACCACAGAGTGCCCGCGTCTGGCAGCGGTTGCAGCCGCCTCCAGCCCGGCTGGGCCACCTCCCGCCACCAGTATCAGGCGAGGACGCTCAGCGCGACGCAGCGTGCCTATGCCCAACTCCTTCTCCCGGCCCACCGTGGGATTCTGGGTGCAGGTGATGGGCATGTGCTGGTAGTGGCGGCCTATGCAGCCCTGGCTGGCGCCTATGCAGCGCACCACTTCTTCGGGGCGGCCCTCGGCCAGTTTGTTGGGGTACTCCGGGTCGGCGATGGCCTGCCGGCCGAGCGCCACCATGTCAGCGCTGCCTTCCGTCAGGATCCGGTTGGCCAGAGCAGGGTCAACGATGCGACCGACCACGAACACCGGAATCTTCGACTTGATGGCTGCTTTCGTCTCAGCGGCAGCGGGAACCAGATTGCCCTGCGGGGACCCAATGTTCATGAGTGCAATCTCTTAGCCCCACGCGCTCATGTTGAGAAAGTCCACCAAACCTGAATCGGCCAAGACTTGGCTTGCTTCCATCGAGTCGTGGCGGGTGAAGCTGCCACTACCCAACTGCCATTCGGTGTTGAGGCGCACTCCGACAGGGAAGTCTTGACCCACAGCGGAACGCACCGCCTGAAGCACATTGATGAGGAATCTCATGCGATTTTCGAGGCTTCCCCCGTATCCGTCGGTGCGGTGGTTGTAAGCGGGGGTGAGGAACTCCGACAGGAGGTAGCTGTGCGCCGCGTGTATCTCCACACCGTCGAAGCCGATGTCGAATGCGGCAAGGCGCTCCGAGCGGGTCTCGGCCACTATCAGCATGTCGTTCAGTAGAGCCATGCCATTTGGGGACACGATGTTCTCGGTTGCCACCTCGGTTGTGCCGTCAGGATTGGTGATGACAATGCTGTCCGGGTTCCGGGTGCCGATATAGGCCCGCCCTTGGCTGTCCACCACCATGTCCAGCAGGAACTCGCAGGGGAGCCTGCTGAAATCTGCGACTTGCGTCACGGTGCCGTCGTCATTGAGTCGCAGCAGCCGCTTGTCCAGCATGGATACCACCAGTGGGGCTCCGCTGGGGGTGAATCCCAACCCCCCGGCGCGGTCGGCCAACGTGGCCATCACGGTGCATGAGCCGTCGGGGTTGAGACGTTTGACCTGGTGGGCATGTATGTCGCAGAACCACAGCCTCCCCCTGTGCCAGCGGGGAGTCTCGGGGAACACCAGCCCCTCACAAACAACCTGCCGCTCGGGTTTCATCTCGAGGTAGCGGTCAGCGGAGGGCGGGTTCGTTGTAGGTTCCGGGGAGGTCCTCGGGGTTCAGCTTGGTCACCCGTTCCGGGGTGAACATGAGCCCGTCGGAGTAGCTGTCCTCACCGACCAGCTTCCCCTCGTCGTTGTAGGGCCAAAACAGTACGAGCCGCATCGTCACCGCGTAGGCCCCGGCCGGGTCGTCCACCTCCAGGCCACGGTCCTGCAGCACCCGACCTGGGTACACCTGATGGAATACCCCCTCGGTCACGATGCAGTAGTCGTCCACCACCAAGCGTTCGATGTCGTAGTGGACCGTGTTGCGACCTTCCTCGTACAACTGGGTGTAGTGGGAGGTGACCGCCGCCAAACCCTTGGGCCCAGCGTCGAAGCCCGAGTCTGCGATCCAGAAGTGGTACTGGGGATCGTCGGAGAGGGTTGACAGCAGCCGGTCGAAGTCTTCGGTGGCTTCTGCTTGTAGGTGGTCGATCAGCACCTGAAGCAGCAGCCGGTGCCTGTGGTTGGTGGTGACGGCCAGACGCTCCTCGACGGCAGTCCAGCTACGAGTGGGGTCGATTTTCATGATGCTCCTTGTCTGTTTGTTGGGTGCCGATGAGATCGTCATTCGGAAGGTAACCGAGTTGGGCGAGGCCTGCCTTCAGCTCTTCCAGTTCGGTGCCGTTTAGGTCCAGAAGCGGGGACCGCAGCGCACCGGCCGGCAGGCCCATGAGCCTCAGCGCCGCCTTGAGTGAGCGGGGGTTACCGGAGCGGGAGAGCAGGCTATTGAGGCGCAGCAGCCCTGCGAAACCTTCCGGTGTGTACTGGTTCCGAACCTCGCCGGCCAGAGACGGCGCGACGTTCGGCTCGAAACACAAAACCCCAGCAGCGCCCAGTGCTTTTGCCGCCGACAGGTGCCCGACAATGCCCACTCGTATTTCCAGCCGCGCTCCCAGCGCCTCCAGTACGTCACCCAGAGCAGGCACCGCAGGGTCCGACCAGTTGAGGCCCACAAGGTGCCGGTAGTCATTGGCCAGGCGGACCAGGAGGTCCACCGTCAGCGGGTAGCCCGCCAGGTAGAGGTTGTGGGAGAGGTGAATGGGCCCTTCCAGCTTCTCCAACAGAGTCCGGTAGTAGTGCTCCAGCTCGTCCTGACGAGGGGGAGCGGCCCCTGTGCGGGGCGGCAACACCTGCACGGCGTCAACCCCGGCGTCAAAGCACCGACGGGCCAGCTCCAAGGTGGTCGCCGTGTCGCCCAGCCCCACCCCGGCGGCATGGACGGGTACCTGCCCGCCGATGGCATCGGCGGCAACCTGGCAGGCACGCACCTTCTCCTCGACGCTCAGCAGGTGCCCCTCGCCGCTGCCCTGGCTGCACACGTACACACTGCCCCGCCCTCGGCCACCCTCAGCAGATGCGATCTCAAGGCGGCTTCGTCCAGAGAACCATCCGCACCGAACGGGGTGATGGACATGCAGAAGATCACGACGGATGTCCATCCCCGGATCGAGTCCGTGTGGCGCCGGCTCGGCTGCTCATGGGGTGCGGAGTTCCGACACAGGAGCGCCGTTCAAGGTGGGTCCCTCGTGGTGCAGATGGCAGGCCACCCAGTCGTCGCCGAAGGGCCTCAACGGGGGTTGCTCGGTAACACACAGGTCAAATGCGTGCGGGCAGCGCGTGCGGAACCGGCAGCCACTGGGGATGTTGGTAGGGCTGGGAACCTCACCCTTCAAAACGATCCGTTCCCGGCTGCGGTCGACATCGGTGTAGGGGTGCGGGATCGCCGATAGCAGCGCTTCGGTGTAGGGGTGGCGGGGGCTGTGGTACACCTGTTCCGAGGTTCCTATCTCCACGATCTTGCCCAGGTACATGACGGCAATGCGGTGACTCACGTGATGAACCACGAAAAGGTCGTGAGCGATAAACAGGTACGACACTCCCAGCCGGTCCTGGAGCTCGCCAAGCAGGTTCACGGCTTGCGACTGGGTGGACACATCCAGCGCGCTGACTGGCTCGTCCAGCACGATCAATTCGGGCTCCACAGCCAAGGCCCGGGCCAGTCCCACTCGCTGACGTTGACCTCCGGACAGCTTATAGGGGTAACGGCCCAGGTGGTAGTGACCGAGGCCCACCAACTCCAATAGATGGACGGCGCGGTCCTTGCTGTCCTTCTTCGACAAATCCTGATGAAACTTGAGGGGTTCGCTGATTATCTGCCCGACGGTCATCTTCGGGTTCAGCGACCCTGTGATGTCCTGGAACACCGCTTGCATGTATCTCCGCAAGTCCCGCAGCCCCGCCCCTGTAAGGGTGGTTATGTCCCGCCCGTTGAGCTCTATGCAGCCGTCTGTGGGGTCGATTAGGCGCAGCAGCAAACGGCCGGTGGTGGACTTTCCCGAGCCACTTTCGCCAACCAGCCCCAAGGTTTCGCCTCTTCCGATGGTGAAATCCAGGCCGTCCACAGCCACTGTCGGCTGGGTCCGGCGGTTCCCCGGGAACACCTTGCGTAAACCCTCCACGCGCACAAGCGGGGCTGCGGCAGAGTCGTCGCCAACGGTTTGCGGCCGTTCGGGAGCCGATTCGGAGGTTGAACTCATCTGCGGGACTCGTGCAGTTCTTCGTGGCGAATGCAGCGAACCTCATGGCCATCAACCATCTCCAGGGACGGCAGGTTCAGGCGGCACGCATCTGTTGAGTATGTGCAGCGGGGAGAGAAGCGGCAACCTTCGTCGTATCGTCCCGGGCGCGGCGGCGCACCGGGGACCACGGGAAGGCGCCCTCCACAGTAAGCGGGATGAGGGGCTGCTTTGATGAGGGCCTCGGAGTACGGGTGGCGCGGGTCGCGCAGGAGCTGCTCGCTGGCGGAGCTCTCCACCACCTGTCCGGCGTACATAATCATCAACCGTTCGGATATCTGGGCCAGAAGCCCCAGGTCGTGGGTCACGAACAGGACAGCCATGCCGAACTCCTGCTGTAGGTCTTGAAGCAGCTCCATGATCTGCGCTTGGATTGTGACGTCCAACGCCGTTGTGAGTTCGTCGGCAATCACCAGCTTGGGATTGCAACAAAGAGCCATGGCGATCATGGCCCGCTGCTGCATCCCGCCCGAGAACTGGAAGGAATAGCTGTCCAGGTTCTCGGTGGCATCGGGTATCCCGACCACTTCGAGCATCTCGGCTGCCTTGAGCCTTGCGGCCTGACGACTGACGTCCTCATGCCTGCGAACGGTCTCGGCTATCTGCTCGCCAATCGTGTAGGCGGGGTGGAGGCTGGTCATGGGTTCCTGGAACACCATGCTGATCTCCGAGCCGCGCACCTGCTAAAGGTCGCGTCGGGCCATCTTGAGCGGGTCGCGTTCCTCGAAGCGGATGGAACCGGTGGTAACAGGTTTGCGAGTGGGCAGAAGGCCCATAATGGTAAGGGCGGTCATGGTCTTGCCCGAGCCGCTCTCGCCGGCCAGCCCTACAACCTCACCCGGTTGGATCGAGAACGAGACATCCTCCAGCACGCGTACCATGCCACCCTCGGTGGGAAGGTCCACGCAGAGTCCCTCCACTTCCACCAGGGGCTTGGTCACCTCTCACCTACCTTGTACATAACACGGCATGGTCCATTGGTGAACCGCGATGCTGGGCTCATTGCTCGACCCGTCCGAGGGCATCGCGCAGGCCGTCACCGAACACGTTCACAGCCAGAACGGTGGCGGCGCTGGCGGTTCCCGGCACGAAGATCGGCCAGGTGCGATGCCCTATCTGCTCAAAGCTCTGCCTCAAGATGTTTCCCTAGCTTGCATTGGGTGGTGTGATTCCCAACCCGAGAAAACTAAGGCTTGTCTCGGCCAGGATGGCCGTGCCAACCGCCAGGGACGCCTGAACGATCAAAGGTGCGGCGATGAGGGGAAGCACATGGCGCCACATGATGTAGGGGGTGGGCACGCCCACGGAGATCTCGGTCTCGCAGAGCTGTGACTTCCTCACCGTTCGCACCTCGCCGCGGATGAGCCGGATGAACACCGGGGTGAAGAAAATGCCCAGCGCTATGACGGCATTGCGCAGGCCGGACAGGTCATCGGTGTTCCCGCCCCACATTCCGCTAATGGGGTAGCGGATGCCGGCGGCCCGTGCGTCCACCAGCACCTTCGAACGCAGAAAGAGGCTCTCCCGGCCCTCCAGAGTCCAGCGGAATCTGAGTGCCTGGCAGATATCGCCGAATCGGGAGACCGCACCGCCGAGGTATCCCACCCGGTCGGACGCAGAGGCAATCTCGTAGGCCATTCGCAGGCCCTGTGCGGTTTCGAGGATCGGGTAGATGATGGTGGAGCCGACCTTGCGCCCGAGTTCGGTTTCGACGTTTGTGAGAAGGGCGTCGGCAGCGATTACATCTCCCGACCCGACCACCTTGGGCAACATGATCCCGGCCAGAGCCGGATGCATAACCGCTCGCAGATCACCGAGCATTTGTCCGGTGGCCGGAGGCTGCACCCTCACGAACAGGAGCGGGCCCTTAACCGGGTTGCTGTTTGGCCAAGAAGTCGCTGGCGGTGATTCTGGCTCGCTCGCGAACCTCGGGCGTGTAGGGGGTTTCCGGCCCCTCCACATTTATGACCACTGCGTCGGCCCCCGAGGTGGTGGCTGCATCAATGCTCTCTCGTATCGACCCGGCGCTGAACACAACCGTGCGCAGTGGGCGTGCATCCTGTTTGGGGGTTCCCATTGAGCTCCTCAGTATCTTGATCTGCTGCTAGAAGCCGTACAGGTCTCGGCAGTTGTCCCGGCAGATGGCCTGACGCACCTCGGGGGGTGTGTCGGCGAAGTGCTGGTCGAGAACAGACTGGGAATTGGGCCAGGTGCTCACATGATGGGGGAAATCGTTGCCCCACATCATGGTTTCCAGGCCTATCACCTCCCGGGCCAGTATCCCGGTGCGATCCCGTATGAAGGTAACGCGGATGTTGTTGTGGAAGTGCTCACTGGGCAGCTTGGAGATGGCCTTGCCATGGCGCACTTCAGATGGTCGGTGTCGGGGTCCGAGATCAGGCGTGGTGCCCTTTCCTTGAACTCGGTGGGTACGTGTCTTTGCCACAGGTTGTGAGGCTCGATTACGTGCGAGTCAGAGGAGATGACCTGATAGTCGATGCTCATTGTGCTCCGATCAAGTTTTGCCGGTTGCAGACCGGAGTGCTGTTCCGGTCCGCAACCGACGAGGTTTGTTCCAGTCCCGGTCAGTCCTTGGCGATGTAGATAGGGTCGAGGAAGTTGCCCTCTTCACAGGTGGTGTATCCCCGGCCTATGCCCTTCACCTCCGGGCGAAATACCGAAAGCCCTGAATTGTGGTAGATGGGCACCGCCAAGGCTTCCGCCATGATCGCCTGCTCGATCTGGGCAACCGAAATCGTCAAACCGTCGGGATAACCAGCTTCTGCAAGCAGCTCCTTGGCCCGTTCGGGGTCGTACGGGTAGGGGTTCTCAGCAACCCCCTTGGCCGGGCTGGACGGTGCGATCGGCCCGAACGACTCCGAGCCGGGCACTCCGGTCACGAACTCGGCGGCAACAGGGCGGTTTATGGCGTGATTCAACGCCTGCCGTACCCGGATGTCGTCGTAGGGTGACACGCTGGCCTTTATGAACAACTCTCCGTACTGGACCGTGGGGGTGATGATGAACTCAATGTCCCCGTCGTCGGCTGCATCCTGAGCCAGAGGCAGATCGGTATCCTTCATGGTGGAGAAGTCCACCTCCCCGTCCTTGATCCGCTCGATTTGGAACTCGCTGGCGGAGCCGAGGAAGTCGAAACCGGTCAGAAGAACGTTGTCGGCGTCCCAATGGTTGGGGTTGCGGCTGACATGCGCCTCCTCGTCGGGGATGTGGCTGTCGTAGAGGTGTACTCTCGCCATCTGGGGAGAGTTAAGGGGGCAAAAGTGACGACCGTCTTACGAGGGGCGACCGTTATTGACGGGACGGGAGTTCCGCCTGTTCAGGCCGATGTGGAGCTGGACGGGGGGATTATCGGAAGCGTTGGTGAGGTGCCCGCCGACGCCTCCGACAACGAGGTTGACCTGAGTGGCTTGGTTTTGTGCCCGGGATTCATCGATATCCACACCCACTTTGATGCACAGGTTTTCTGGGATGCCGATTTCACCCCGTCCTCGTGGCACGGGGTGACCACGGTCGTGCAGGGGAACTGCGGATTCGGCGTGGCTCCCGCCCACCCCAATGACCGTGAACTGATAATGGAGACCCTGGAGCTGGTGGAGGGTATGAGGGTAGACACGCTTCGCTCGGGTATCGACTGGAGCTTCGAGACCTTCCCCGAATATCTCGACGCTGTACGAGCACTACCCAAACGAATCAACGTTGCGGCTTTTGTGCCCCACAGCATGGTGCGCCTCTACGTGATGGGCCGTGAGGCGGCCTTCTCCCGCACCGCAACCGATGAGGAATTGAACAGCATACGCAGGGTCATGCGCGAGGCGCTGGAGGCCGGGGCCATTGGGATTTCCACTTCGCAGGCTCCGTCGCACCAGGGCCCTCAAGGCCGACCCGTGCCAAGCCGCTTCGCCGACCGGCGCGAGGTGGAGGCTCTGGTGGAGACGCTGGCCCAGTGGGGTAAGGGGATCATCGAGATCACCTACGGACCGCTGTTGGAGATAGAGGAAGTGGCTCAAATGTCGCGGGATCACGGAGTGCGAATCACTTGGGGTTCGGTGCTGCCAGGGCTCTTCGGGGGGCCAGGATCCGCCATGGAGATGTTGGAGCGTGGCGTTTCTGTGGGTGGTGACCTTTGGCCACAAACCAGCACTCGATTCATCACAACCCAGATGAGTCTGGAGAACCCCTACCAATGGAGCCGAGTGCCTGCTTTCGCGGAGATTCTGGGGCGTGGTCATGAGGCCATGGCAGCCGCTTACTCCGACCCCCAATGGCGTCAGCGAGCCCGGGAGCAGACTGAGAGCATCGCCGGACAGACCGACTTTCTGGACGGTGACATAGTGGGGTACTTCCACCGCACCTCCGTGGAAGAGACGGTGAAACACGATGAGTTGAGAGGTGTGTCGTTGGCCGAATTGGCCGGTGAACGCGACATGCATCCCTTCGAACTAATGCTGGACTTGGCGCTGGAGGACGACCTGGTTACCCGGTTCCGGAACACGCCTGTCACGACCAAGGACGAGCTGACCGAACTGGTACGCGATCCGCGTACCGTGCTGGGCGCCCATGACGCCGCCGCCCACGTGGACATGCTGTGCGACTCTTGCTACCCGAGCTACACCCTGCGGTACTGGGTGCGCGAGCAGCAGGCTATGACCCTGGAGCAGGCCATCTGGCGGATGACCGGGCAGCCCGCCGAGTTGTGGGATCTCACCGACCGTGGGGTTATAGCCAAGGGCAAGGCGGCCGATCTAGTGGCATTCGACCCTCAGACAATTGGCGAAAAGCCCTTTGAGCGTGTGTACGACTTTCCGGCTCAGGGCGACAGGCTCATTTCCCGCAACCAGGGCATCGAGCACATTTGGGTAGGCGGAACGGCCATCCGTCGTGACGGCACGGACATAGAAGGGGTTAGTCCCGGCACTTTGGTGAGCTGAGAGGTTCGTTTAGTCCATCGAGTCGAGCGGGTGGGCCCGGCCGGCGGCACCTGCCACCCGGATGTAGGAGCAGCCTGGCAGACTCGATGCGGTGAGGGTTGCGATCACGCTGGAGCAGTGCTGGCACCGGGTGCCGGGAGGTACGGCGGTGGCGGCGTTGGACTGGGTGGAGGCCTTGGCTCGGTTGTCGACCCCGCCGGAGATGGTCGGGGTGTCGGCCTGGCACATGGCGCCCCCGGCGGAGCCCTTCACTCCCTCGATCCCCACCAAGGCGCTGCACCTACCCCGGACCGGCCTCTATTGGAGCTGGAATCGGGCGCGGTGGCCTCCGGTGGAGAGGGCCACCGGGCCGGTGGATGTGATCCACGCCACCGCCATGGCGGTACCGCCCCGGACGGCCCCCCTCGTGGTGTCGGTCCATGACCTGGCGTTTCTGCACCATCCCGACTACTTCACCGCTCGAGGCCTCCGGTTCTTCAAGCGTTCGCTGGCGCTGACCCACACCCAGGCCGATCTGGTGGTGACCCCGTCGCAGCATTCCGCCGACGACTGCGTCGCGGCCGGGATCAGCTCCGACCGGGTGCGGGTGGTACCCAACACAGTTGATGACGGCCAGGTGAACGAGTCCGAGGCCGAGGCCACTCGCAGGCGGTTCGGGGTGGGAGAGCGGTTTGTGCTGTGGGTGGGCACTGCGGAGCCTCGCAAGAACCTGGACCGACTGCTGGAGGCGTGGAAACGGCTGGGACGGACGGGCGAGGAGTTAGTGCTGGTGGGGCCGGCGGGGTGGAAGTCGAATCTGGGCCGCACGGTGGCCTCGGCGGGCCCGTCGGTGCGGCGGCTGGGGTTTGTGTCCGACGCCGACAAACGAGCCCTGATGCGGGCGGCCTCGGTGGTGTGCTACCCAAGCCTCACCGAGGGTTTCGGACTGCCGGTGCTGGAGGCCATGATGCAAGCCACCCCGGTTGTGGCCTCGGCGGCCGGGGCCCTGCCCGAGGTGGTCGGTACCGCCGGGCTGCTGGTGAATCCCACCCGGGTCGAGGAGATCTCGGAAGCACTGGTCGGGCTGCTGGACGATCCCGGTGGGGCGGCGGCCCTGGGCTGGAAGGGACGGGACCGGGCGGTGGCCGAGTTCTCGTGGTCTCGCACAGCGGAGGGGCTCATGGCCGTCTACGAGGAGTTGGCCCGATGATCTCGGTGGATGAGGTTCCGGTGTCGGGGGCAGGGCTGTTGCCGAATTACGGGGAGCACAACTCGCGATGATCTCGGTGGATGAGGTTCCGGTGTCGGGGGCAGGGCTGTTGCCGAATTACGGGGAGCACAACTCGCGATGATCTCGGTGGGGGTGAACCTGTTGTGGCTGCGAGCCGGCCGGGTGGGGGGCAGCGAGGACTACACAGCCAGGATGCTGGCGGCGATCCCGTCGGGCGGGGAAGTGAGGTTGACCTTGTTTGTCCCGCCCGGGTGGGCCAAAACCCATCGGCAGTTGGCTCAACGCCACGAGGTGGTAACCGCTCCGGTGGGGAAGGCGCGCTCGCTGCGGGTGCTCAGCGAGAACTCGTGGCTGGCCGAGCAGTGCCGCCGGCGCCGGGTGGATGTGGTCCACCATTTCGGGGGCACCGTGCCCCTTGTCGGCACCCATCCGTCGGTCGTGACGGTTCACGACGTACAGCCCCTCGACCATCCCGAGAACTTCGGCTTGGTGAAGAGGGCTTACCTGGGGGCGATGCTGCCGTGGTCGGTGCGTCGGGCCGACGCCATAGTCACGGTGAGCGAATTCTGCCGGGAGCGCCTGGTTGAGCGCCTCGGCGCCGAACCGGATCGGGTGGCGGTGCTGCCCGCCCCGGTGGATGCTTCCGCCGGCGACGCAGAGATGTCGCTTTCGGCGGTGGCCCCCGACCTGTCCCGCCCGTTCGTGCTGTATCCGGCGGTGACCTACCCCCACAAGAACCACGCCGTGGTCCTGCGGGCCCTGGCGATTCTGGCCGAGAGCGGGGTGGAGGTGGAGCTGGTGGCCACCGGAGCGACCGGCCCGCTGGACTCGGAGCTGGACCGTTTGGCCGACAAGCTCGGCGTGGGGGATCGGTGGCACCGCCTGGGTCGGATGCCCACCCCGGTGTTGGACGGGCTGTACCGGCAGGCACTGTCCCTGGTGTTCCCGTCGCGCTACGAGGGGTACGGGCTGCCGGTGGTGGAGGCCATGGCCCGGGGCTGTCCGGTGATAGCCGCCGATGCCGCGGCGCTGCCCGAGGTGGTGGGATCGGGCGGCCGTCTGGTCGCTCCCGACGACGAGGCGGGGTGGGCCGCCGCCATCAGGGAGCTGGCCGTCGACCCCTCGGCCCGTGTCCGGCTCGGCGCTGCCGGAGTGTCGAGAGTCGGGGAGCTGGCCGAGCGCGATCCGGCAGGGGAACTTTGCGACCTCTACACCCGGGTAGTGGGATGAGGCCCCGATGACCGGTGCCCCGAGGATCCTGGTGCTGTGCCCACACTTCGAGCCCGACACCGCGCCCACTGGAGAGGTGATGACCGCCATATGCGAGCAGTGGGTGGCCCAGGGCTGCGAGCTGGAGATCGTCACCAGCCTCCCGTGGTACAAGGACCACGCCGTGGCCGACGGATGGACCGGGAGGCTGGTGCGGACCCAAGACGAACCGTGGGGCCGGGTCCGGCGCTGGCATCCCTTTCCCGCCGACAAGGGCCGGCTGGTGGCCAGGGCGGCAGCGTTCGGCGGGTTCACGCTGGTGGCAGGGGCGGATGCGGTGGTCGCGGCCCGGCGCTGCGACGTGGTGTTCGCTATGTCACCTCCCCTCACCCTGGGAGCAGCCGGTTGGGCCGCTGCGTGGCGGGGGCGAGCCCCGCTGGTGTTCAACGTGCAGGACGTGTTCCCCGACGCCGCTGTGGAGACAGGGGTGTTACGCAGCACCCGGGCGGCGGCAGCCGCGGCCAGGCTGGAGCGCTGGATATACCGGCGAGCGGCGGCTGTGACGGCGCTGTCGGAGGGAATGGCCGAGAACATCCGAGCCAAGCTGGGCCAGGACGATTCCGGCAAGGCCGACAACCCGGACAAGGTCGTGGTCATCCCCAACATGGCCGACGTGGGCCGCATTGTCCCGTCCGACCGGCAGAACCCCTACCGGGCTGCTCTGGGGGAATCGGGCGACCCGGCCAACACGGTTGTGATGTACGCCGGCAACCTCGGCCACTCCCAGCCCCTGGAACTGGTGGTGGAAGCAGCCCGACGGTTCGCCGGGGCGGGCCGGGACGACGTGCAGTTTGTGATCAACGGCGATGGGGTGGCCCGCCCAATGTTGGCCGAAGCCGCCGAAAACCTGGACAACCTCCACCTAGTCGGCTGGCAGCCCCCCGAGCTTCTGGGCGAGGTGCTGGCCGCCGCCGACCTGCATCTGGTGTTGCTCCGGGAGGGGTTGGGCACCACCAGCGTTCCCTCGAAGGTGTACTCGGTTCTGGCCGCCGGACGCCCGGTTCTGGCCGCCGTTGACCGGGGCAGCGAGATCAAGAGGCTGCTGGCCGACTCGGGCGGGGGGCGGACGGTCGATCCCGCAGACATCGACGCCTTTTGTGCAGCGGTGGGGGAAATGGTCGACGACCCCGAGGGTCTGGCCGAGATGGGCCGGCGGGGCCGGGAGTATGCCGAGCAGGTCCCCGGTCCCCAGGAGGTGGCCGAGCGCTACCTCGAGCTGTTCGACCGGTTGATCCGCCGGTAGCTGCGCACGGGCCGGGCCGACCGACTTCCTCCGCCACGCCTTCGCTCTCAGCTCCCAGAGATGTGGGTTTGACCGGTCGGGCGGGTAGCGTTGTGGGCTGTGGCAAGAGGCTCTGGATCACGAAAGGTAGCGCGGGCCGCATCGATGGGTGGGGCCGGACAGCGTCGCCAACTAATCGGCTTCCCCGCAGTGTTGGTGCTCATCTTCGTGCTCGGAATCGCCACGGTGACATATGCCTACATCCAGCGTGACGCCGAGGCCCGTCCCGGCCTGAGCGACCACTGGCACTCGGCCTACGGGGTGTGGGACTGCACCGCCGAGGGTGGAGGGGCGTTCCAACCGCATTTCGAGGGGCGCCGCAACAGTCAGGGATACGCCTACGACCCCGATGGAATCCACTCCCATTCCGACGGCATCATCCACATTCACCCTTATACCGCCAATGTCACCGGTGAGGACGCCACAATAGACAAGTTCTTCGAGGCAATGTTCGTGACCATGGACGTGAACGGCATCACCGCCCAGGAGTTCGGCGTGATCAGCGCGGCGGATGCGGTGTGCGACGACCAACCCGCGGTGATACAGATCGTGCGCTGGTCGGATGCGCTCAGCGCTGTGGCGTCGGAGCCCGACGAGCGGATCTACGACAACTTTGGGGATGTCCGGTTCAAGAAGGACGGCGAGGCGTTCACGCTGGCTTTGGCACCCCGCGACTCGGTCGTGCCCCTTCCTCCCACCATTTCCGATCTCACCGGTGTGTCGCCGTCTCTGGTGGCGGATTTCCGGCAGCCCGAGGGACCGGTTCCCATCGAGGTGGACGTGGATGAGGACAGCCCGGGCGTGAGGGTGGAAGAAGACGGCTGAGAACGATCGGCCGGCTTGGACGTGAACCTGCTGCCACTCGTCGCCGGTTCCGTAGTTGAAGAAGACGGCTGAGAACGATCGGCCGGCATGGACGCGGTTGTTCTGGTCGGTGGTTTCGGGACCAGGCTGCGGCCTCTCACCCTGACCCGTCCCAAGCAGATGCTGCCGGTGGTGGACCGGCCCATGATTGAGCACGTGGTGGGTCGCCTCGGCGAGCAGGGAATCACCCGGGCCGTGCTGTCGCTCGGATACCGGCCCGACGCGTTCGAGGCCGCCTACCCCCAGCGTCGCTGCGCCGGCGTTGAGCTGTTCTACGCGGTGGAGCCCGAACCGCTCGACACCGCAGGGGCGATCGCCTTCGCAGCACGGTCCGCGGGGGTCAACGACACGTTCGTTGCAGTGAACGGCGACGTGATCAACCGGTTACCCCTGGGCGAACTGCTGCAGGTACACCGGCGAGCCGGGGCCCGTGCCACCATCGCTCTCGCACCGGTGGACGACCCGTCCCGCTACGGCGTGGTGGCCTGCGATTCCGACGGTCGGGTGCGTGAGTTCGTGGAGAAGCCCCCGGCCGGACAGGCCCCCAGCAACCTCATCAACGTCGGCATCTACGCCCTGGAGCCGTCCGCGCTGGACTCGGTTCCCGAAGGGGCCAGGGTGTCCATAGAACGCGAGACGTTTCCGGCCTTGGCGGCCCAGGGGAGGCTGTACGCCGTGGCCTGGGACGGATTCTGGGTGGACGCCGGCACCCCCGAGGCCTACCTGGAGGTGCAGATCGCCCTTTCCGATGGGGGCCGGATCCATCCCTCGGCCACGGTGTCGCCCCTGGCCACGGTGACCGGTTCGGTGGTGATGGAGGGGGCGGTGGTTGACGAGGAGGCGTCGGTTGTGGGCTCGGTGGTGTTGCCCGGTGCCCGGGTGGGCCGCGACGCCACGGTGGAGCGATCCATCGTGGGTGAGAGAGCCGAGGTAGGTATCGGAGCCCGGCTCAGAGACCATTCGGTGGTGGGCGACGGCTGCGCTGTTGCCCCGGGAGCCGTCTTGAGCGGGGAACGACTGCCCCCGGCCTAACGGAACAGGTCCTCGGCGGGGGAGCGAATCAGGTCGGCCTGAATGCTGCCGGGGCCGAGCCAGCTCCGTTCGACACCTCGGATGACGGCCACCGGGATGTTGTCGGCCTTGCCCATGACCAGCTCGGCAGCCGCGGCCAGCTCATCGACGATGGCCACCTCGGTCACCTGAAGTTCTCGCCCGGAGGAGTCGGGGGTGCCCCTCAGGTCGAGTATGGGACGCACCCCGGCCGAGCCGATGGCCACGTCGGTCACCCCTCGCCGCCACGGCCTGCCGAAGGTGTCGGACACGATCACCCCCACCTCCACCCCGCACCGGGCCCGAATCCCGTCCCGGATGCGCCGGGCCGAGCGGTCGGGGTCGTCGGGCAGAAGGGCGGCTTGGTCGGCGGCCACGTTCGATCGGTCAATGCCGGCGTTGGCGCACACGAAACCGTGTTTGGTCTCGCTAATGATGAGGTCGCCCCTCCGGCGCAACACCCGCACCGACTCCTGTTCCACCAGCGGCTTGTGGGCAAGGGGATCGTCGGGGTCCACGGCAACCATGGCGTTCTCGGCCTTGGACACGATCTTCTGGGTGACCACCACCACATCGCCACCGGCCAGCTCGACGGCTTCGGCGATGAGGCCGGCCACGTCGTCGCCCGGCCCTATCTCGGGCAGTCCCTCAACCCCGAAGATCTCCAGCTTCACGCCCGAGCTCCTATGGCGCAGTCCAGCACCACTCGGGCCAGGGCTGTGGCCGATTCGGGACCGTCCATGATGGTGGGCGCCACCACGCAGGACACCCCTGCGGCCTCCACGTCGGGGGCCAGGTGGGCGTCGGCCTCGTCGATCACCAGGGTGGTGGCCAGCTCCCGGTACAACCTGGCCACCCCGACCACCGAGCACTCGTGGCCCAGCTCTCGCATGAGCCGGTCGGCGGGACCCTTCAGGGCGGCTCCGCCCACGATGGGCGACACAGCCACCACCGAATCCCGGCGCTGGGACACCGCTTCGCGCACACCGGGCACCTCGATCACCGGGCCGATCGACACGATGGGGTTGGACGGGGCGATCACCACCGCCCGGGCCCCGGCCAACGCTTCGATCACCCCGGGGGCAGGTTCGGCATCGGCCGCTCCGGCGAACCGCACCTCGGTGACGGCCACGTCGTGGCGGCGGCGCACGAAGTAGTCCTGAAACCCGATCTCGCCCTCGTCGACGGTGGTTACCTTGGTCTCGATCCGGTGGTTGGTAACCGGCACCACCGGTAGCTCCAGTCCCCACGCTGCGGCGATCTCGCCGGTCACCGTTGTCAGGTCGGCCCCCCCGCTGAGGCGATGGGTGCGGTAGAGGTGGGTGGCCAGGTCTCGGTCGCCCAGCCGAAACCAGGTGATCCCGCCGTAGCGGTCGAGGGCGTCCATGGCCTGCCATGTCTCGTTCCGCAAACCCCAGCCGGTCTCGGGGTTGATCGCCCCGGCCAGGGTGTACACCACGGTGTCGAGGTCGGGGCTCACGTGGAGTCCGTGCAGGACGGTGTCGTCGGCTGTGTTCACGATGGCGAGCTGGTCTTGAGGCGGGTGGGCCCGGATCATCCCGGTCAGGAGCTTGGCCGCGCCCACTCCTCCGGCCAGCGTGACCACGCTGGGTGATGCCCGGCCCCCGGCTGCGGCCCGGGACGGGCCGTCGGTCATGAAATCCCCTTGAGCTTGCCCTGGAGCAGGTCGAGGTCGGCGTCCACCATCATGGTGACCAGGTCCTCGAAGCTGACCTCACGGTCCCAACCCAAAATGGAAGCAGCCCGGGCGGCGTCGCCCACCAGAAGGTCCACCTCGGCGGGCCGCATGAACGCGTCGTCGGTGATCACGTAGTCCTGGTAGCGCAGACCGAGGTGGGAAAATGCCAGCTCGCAGAATTCCCGCACAGAGTGGGTTTCCCCGGTGGCCACCACATAGTCACCGGGCTCGTCCTGCTGGAGCATCAGCCACATGGCCTTCACGTAGTCGCCGGCGAACCCCCAGTCACGCTTGGCCTCCAGGTTGCCCAGGCGCAGCTCGTTTTGTAGGCCCAGGGATATGGAGGCGACCCCGTGGGAGATTTTGCGGGTGACAAACTCCAGGCCCCGCCGGGGCGACTCGTGGTTGAAAAGGATGCCGGAGCTGGCGTGCAGGCCGTAGCTCTCCCGGTAGTTGATGGTGATCCAGTGGCCGTACACCTTGGCCACGCCGTAGGGGCTGCGGGGGTACAGCGGCGTGGCCTCGTTCTGGGGCACCTCCCGGACTTTGCCGAACATCTCGCTGCTGGACGCCTGGTAGAAGCGAATGGACGGGTCCACGATGCGGATGGCGTCGAGCAGGCGGGTCACCCCCAGTGCGGTGGTCTCGCCGGTGAGCACAGGCTGGCCGAACGAGGTTTGCACGAACGACTGGGCGGCCAGGTTGTACACCTCGGACGGTCGGTGTCGGCTCAGGGCCTCGATGAGCGACGCTTCGTCCAGCAGATCGCCGCTGACGGTGGTGATCCGGTTCTGAAGGTGGGCGATGCGCTCGAAGCTGACGGTGCTGGACCGCCGGACCAGACCCACCACTTCGTAGTCCCGGTCGAGCAGGAACTCGGCCAGGTAGGAGCCGTCCTGGCCGGTGATCCCTGTGATGAGCGCCCGCCGGGGGCGTTGGTCAGCCATGGCCGTCTCCCGTGGGAGTTGCTGTGAGCCGCAGGCGGGCGTCGTCCAGCAGGTCGTCCAGGGTGTCGGCCAGGTCGATCTTGGGAGCCCAGCCGGTCGCAGCGTGGATCTTGGTGCTGTCGCCCCGCATGACCGGGAGGTCCACCGGGCGGAACAGACGGGTGTCCTGCTCCAGGGTCATCGGAGCGTGGGCCAACCCCAGCAGTCGCTCGGCGACTTCGGATACGGCAACGTCGTGACCCGAGCACACGTTGTAGGCCTCGCCCGGTTCTCCGTGGGCCACCAGCAGCCGGTAGGCACGCACCACGTCGCGCACGTCGGTGAAGTCGCGCCGGGCCGACAGGTTGCCCACCGGCACCGCCCTCCGTCCTGCCTGCTCGTTGGCGGCGATGCGAGCGGCAAGAGCCGGGGCCAGGAAGCGCTCGCTCTGGCCCGGTCCCAGATGGTTGAAGGCCCGGGCGCGGATCACCCCGAGGCCGTGGCCCAAGAACCCCTGGATGCACACCATCTCGGCGGCGGCCTTGCTAGCGGCGTAGGGGTTCACCGGGCGCAGGGGAGCGGACTCGTCGAGGGGTAGGTCTTGGTGGCTGACCAGGCCGTAGATGTCGCTGCTGGTGACCGAGAGGAGGCGCTCCACCCCGGTGTCGATGCAGGCTCGAACCACGTGGAGGGTGCCGTCGGCGTTGGTGCGGAACGTGCCCACGGGGTCGTCCCACGAGGCGGCAACGTCGCTCTGGCCGGCCAGGTGATACACCGTGTCCGGCTTGGACTCGGAGATCAGCTCGGCAACCGCCCCGGCGTCCTCGATCGGGGGGCTGCCGATGACGCGGTCCACTTCGATCACGTCGTCATCGCAAGCGTTCAGATGAGCGACGAGGTGAGTCCCCACAAAACCCCGCGACCCGGTGACCAGGGCACGCATCGTCACGAGTGTGCCACCTCCGCAGGGGTGTCTGCGAAGCAGCGACGCCGTTCGCTGCATACCTCGGAATCTTGAGGTGGGCCGGTACGGTTATGAGGTGGCCGACGCCCAGTCCGATCCGCAGCTCGAAAAGGCGGCCAAACCCTCCTTCCAAATCCATGCGGTGATCGTGACCCACGATCCCGGGCTCTGGTTCGACGAGATGTTGGAGTCGTTGGCCGCTCAGGACCATCCCGGAGTGGATGTAACGGTGGTGGACGCGGGCAGCGAGTCCGACCCCACCGTCCGGATACACAGCATCCTGCCCGACGCTGCCGTCCATCGGTTGGGCGCCAATCCCGGATTCAGCACCGCAGCCAACCATGTTCTGGACCAAGGCCCGGTCCCCGACTTTTTCGCGATCTGCCATGACGACGTGGTTTTGGCCCCCAATGCGCTGCGTCTGCTGGCTGAGGAGGCCATCGCTTCCAACTCGGGGATCGTCGGCCCCAAGCACGTTGACTGGGACAACCCCTCGGCCATCCTCCAGGTGGCCCTGACAGTGGACAAGACCGGGGTGGTGATCCCCACCGTGGAGGCCGGGGAGCTGGACCAGGAACAGCACGATCTCATCCAGGATGTGTTCGCCGTGCCGGGGGGGTGCGTGCTGGTCCGGGGCGACCTGTTCAAGGCCATCGGGGGTTTCGACCGGGAAATCTCGTTCGCTTACGAGCACGTGAACCTCTGCTGGCGAGCCCGGACCGTGGGAGCCCGGGTGAGGGTGGTGCCCTCGGCGGTGGTCCGACACCGCCAGCGCCTGCCTGAGCGCATCGCCCGGGCGCGGGCCCACCGGCTGCTCCACCGTCACCGGGTGAGGACACTGCTGTGCATGTACGGGGTGTGGCACTCGGTGAGGGTGGTGCCCCAGGCGCTGGTCATCTCGGTTGTGGAGCTGCTCGCCTCGCTGGTTTCCGGGCGGCTGGGCCATGCTCGCAACATCGTCGCGGCGTGGGGTCACAACCTGGTTCGCTGGAGATCGATTGCGAGGCGGCGCCGGGAGATCGGCCGAACCCGCCGGGTGAGCGACACCCATGTCCGGGTCTCCCAGGTGCGGGGTTTTGCCCTGTTCGCCGGCTACCTGTTCGGCCGGGAGAGCTTCGGTGCGCCGATCGGTATGGAGGCCAGGGCATCGGCGCAGACAACCTTCCTGTCCCGGTTGAGCAGTGCTCGGGGTCCGGTGGCGGTGTGGACCCTGGTCGCGGTACTGATGCTGCTCGGTGCCCGCAGCCTAATCACCGGGGGTATTCCCTTGGTGGGGGAGATGTCGTCGTTGGGGTCGAGTTCGGAGCTGTCCAGGGGCTGGTGGAGCGAATTCCGGCCGCTGGGGTTGGGACAGGAGGGGTTCGCTCCCACCGGTCTAGGGATTTTGACCGTGCTGAGCTGGCTGTTCGGGGGCGCCACCGGCCTGCTGCGCACGGTGCTGATCGTGGGGATGCTGCCGTTGGGAGGGCTTGGGGTGTGGCGGCTCATGCGGCCGTTCGGGTCCCAGTGGATCCAGGTGGTGGCTCTCGGGGTGTACCTGGCCAACCCGGTGCCGTACAACGCACTCGCCAACGGGGTTTGGGGCGGGCTTCTGGTTTACGGAGCAGCTCCCTGGCTGGTGCGGGCCGTTCTGGCCGGGGCCCGGCTCGCGCCGTTCGGCGACCTTGATGGCATCGCCGGGCCCGGTTCGCGCCACCCCTCTGTCGTGCGGGAGTCCCTGGCCATCGGCCTGTTGGTGGGCCTGGTAGGTGCCATGGCCCCCCAAGCGGTGGTGGTGCCGGCTCTGATCGTGGGTGGGGTGTTTCTGGGTTCCATCCTGGCTGGAACCGCCGAGGGCATGGTGCGGATGGTCTTGGTGGTGGTGGCCGGGATGGTGGTGGCCGCCGTGCTCAACTTGCCGTGGCTGGCCGAGAGTTTCACGTCTCTTCTAGGTGATCGGACCGGCAGCGGCGACGGGTATTCGTGGGCCGCGCTGTTGCGGTTCGACACCGGTCCGTTCAGCGACGACCGGTTGGGTTGGGCCCTGCCGGTGGCCGCTGTGCTCCCGCTGGTTCTGGCCCATGACTCCCGCTTGGCCTGGGCGGTGCGAGGGTGGGTGCTATACCTGGGCAGCGCGGCGGCGGCGCTGGCTGCCGAGCACGGTTGGTTGCCGGTGCCGCTGCCCCGGCCCGAGGTTCTTCTGGCTCCCGGAGCGGTGGGGCTGGCCATTGCGGTGGCGATGGGGGTGGCGGCGTTCCAGGTGGATGTGCGCCGCTACCGCTTCGGGTGGCGTCAGGTGGTGCCTCTCACTGCTCTGGTAGCGATAGTGGCGGGGATGCTGCCCGCGTTGGCCATTGTCTCCGACGGGGACTGGAACGCGCCGGGTGACGACTATGCCGAGGTGGTCCCGTTCGGAGTTGATTCCCAGGATGTCGACGGCCTCCAGGTTGGCGAGGGGCATCGGGTGTTGTGGATAGGCCATCCCGACGTGCTGCCTTTGGG
The DNA here is from genome assembly GCA_965200775.1 of Acidimicrobiales bacterium. GTDB lineage: Bacteria > Actinomycetota > Acidimicrobiia > Acidimicrobiales > Bin134 > Poriferisocius. The sequence goes on from OZ241383.1 coordinate 792,941, forward strand.
AAGCTGGGAGCTGGCCGAGGGCTTGTCGTTCGGTCTTTCGGATGCCGACCGGTTTCCCACGGTGGCCCAGCGCTGGACCGGTTCTCTGGACGATCAAACCAGGTTGGTGGCCGATGCGGTGATTGGAGCGCCCGGGACCGGGACCAAGCGGCTGGGGGCCGAGCTGTCCCGGTGGGGGATAGGCACGATCCTGGTGGTTGAGCGGCTTGCCCCTGCTCCCTACAGCGACCTGGTTCAGCCGGTGCCGGACTGGCTGACCGACACGCTGGACGGCCAACTTGACCTGGACCCCGGCAACGTGACCTCGGTGATCGCCACCTATCACAACACGGTGGAACCGTCACCTGTTTCGCTCGGGCCGGTGGCCGCGCCGGACTCCGGCGCCTCGGGGTTCACCCGGTTCCTGCTGGCCGTGCAGGTAGCGCTGTGGGCGGTGGCCCTGGCCGGGTTGGCTCGCCTCAACCGGGGGCAAGGCCGCCGTCGGGATGACACCGGGGAGCGGGTCCGGTGAGGGGCGACATGATGCGTTGGCCGCTGGTGGTCTTGGGGTTTGCGCTGATCGTCGGGCTGGCGGTGGCCGACCGCAGCAGCGACGACGAGGCCGCGGCCAACACGTCGCTTACCGCTCACGTGATCACCAGCTCGGCTCTCGGCCCCGAAGCGGAGGGAGGGGTCTGGTACTGCGCGGAGGGTACGTCGAGGGCCAGGGAGTTCGCCGACCATTCGGTGATCGTGGCCAACTCTTCCGACGCCGCTGTCACAGCCACGGTGTCGGTGTTCCCGGCCACGCTCGCCGGATCGTCCGCAGCGGTGTCGGAACCGGTGGAGGTGAAGTTGCCGGTGCCTGCCCAGTCGCAGTCGTCGCTGCGGCTGGCCGATGTGATCGAGTCGCAGTACACCGCCGCCATGGTGGAGGTGGACTCCGGGTTGGCGGTGGTCGAGCAGCGGGTTCAGGGGCCGACCGGCTTCGATGTCGTGGCCTGCGCAACCCGTTCGTCGGCGGTGTGGCACTTCGCGGCCGGCTCCACCCGGCGGGACGCCCGGCTGGTGTTCGCCCTGTTCAACCCGTTCCCCGACCGAGCGGTAGTGCAGTTTTCGTTCGCCACCGATGAGGGAATCCGCGAGCCTCAGGCTCTGCGGGGGGTGTTGGTGCCGGCTCGGTCGTTGGTCATGGTCAACGCCACCGACCACGTGCCCCGGTTCTCGTCGGTTTCCACCACAATCGAGTCGCAGGCCGGTCGGATCGTGGCCGGGCGACTCCAGTTGTTCGACGGCTCTGAGGGTTTGGAGGGCTTGACCGCCGGTCCGGGGATTGCCGACCCGCAAACCCACTGGGTTTTCCCGGGCGGGCCCACCGGGCCGGGGGTGGACGAGTACATCGTCTTGTACAACCCGTCGGACACCGAAGCAGCTGCCGATGTGAGCATCCGGTCGGATTTCCCCGATGCTTCAGGTTCGGTGGTGCCGATTGAGGTGTCGCTTCCGCCGAAGCAGCGGGTCGCCTTGGTGCTGGGGGAGACGGGGACGTATCCACTTCCCCCGGCCCCGTACACCACCCAGGTCTCGGGTCGTCTGCCGGAGGGAGAGGGGTTCTGGGCCACAGTCCAGGTGTTCAATGGCGTGCCGATAGTGGCCGAGCGGGTCACGGCCGCCGCGGCACTGTCGTCCCCGGCGGGCATCGCTGTCACTCTCGGCACGCCGGTCACCGCGGTCCGCCACCTTGTTGGGGGCAACCGGGCTGGCGAAGCCGAGGTAGTTCTGTCCGTCGTCAACCCCTCGCGAGACTCGATTGCCCTTGTCACTGTGTCGAAGGTCGCCGACGGGCAGATCGTGCCCGTCCCCCAGCTCGACCCCCGAGAGGTGGCCCCCCAAGACCGCCTGATCGTGCCGGTGGATCGGTTGACCGGCGGCGATTCCTACGCCCTGCTGATCGAATCCAACCAGCCGGTGTCGGTGGTCCGAACCCTGCTGGCCGACCAGGGGACCGGTCTGACCTCCGGCTCGACTACACCCTTCGACCCCGCCCTCTTGGACCCCACAGCGTTCTAGCGGTCCGAGGAGGTCTCGCTGTCGATCGCATGATTGGCGAGATGCTCTCCCTCGGCGCCCCGAACCCGAGATCAGCGAAACGATAGGGCCATCGGTGCGTGTTTCGCTGTTTGGAGGTGAACCCGACCCCGAGGTGGTCTGTTCCCTACCATGCCGGGGATGGAAGCGTTTCCCACCGTTAGGGACCTGGTGTTGAACCGGGCCGAGGACGACCGCCGGGCCATGCTGTTCGAGGACGAGGAGTACACCTACAGGGAGTTCACCGCGGGGTGTGTAGCCCGAGCCGACCTGCTGTTGAGCCGGCGGGGGGAGGGGCCATTTCACGTCGGGGTGCTGTTGGACAACGGGCCGGAGTACTCCATGCTGCTGGGCGGGGCCGCCGTGGCCGGGGCCGCGGTGGTGGGCATCAACCCCACACGCCAGGGGGCCGAGCTGGCCCGTGACATCACCCACGCCGACTGCGACATGATCGTCACCGAGAGCCGCCACCGAACTCTGTTGGACGGCCTTGATCTGGGAGCAGCCAACGACAAGGTGTGGGACGTGGACTCGCCGCAATGGGCCAACGACCTGGCCCCCTACGCCGACGCCGACCCCCCCGAGGTACAAGTCGACCCATTGGCCCCCTACCTGCTGCTGTTCACGTCGGGAACCACCGGCGATCCCAAGGCGGCCATCTGCTCGCAGATGCGCCTGGCTCGCATCGGGGAGGTACTCACCTCGATGAGGGACATCGGACCCGACGACGTTTGCTATCAGGCCATGCCCATGTTCCACTCCAACGCGCTCATGGCCGGGTGGGTCCCCTGCCTCACGGTGGGGGCCACCGCAGCATTCCGGCGGCGCTTCTCGGCCTCGGGATTCCTCCCCGACGTGCGCCGATTCGGCGTCACCTACTTCAACTACGTGGGCAAGCCCCTCACCTACATCCTGGCCACCCCCGAGCAACCCGACGACGCCGACAACACCCTGCGTGTGGTGTTCGGCAACGAGGGAGCGGTCCACGACCTCGAGCGCTTCTCCCATCGCTTCGGGGTGCCGGTTGAGGACTCCTACGGTTCCACCGAGGGGGGAGTTTCGGTGAGCCGTACCCCTGACACCCCGCCCAACGCCCTGGGGCGGGGCGACGAATCGGTGAGAATCCTCAATCCCGACACCGGGGAGGAGGCACCCCTGGCTTCCTTCGACGACACCGGCAAGTTGCTGAACCCCGACGAGGCCATCGGCGAGCTGGTGTCCATGGCGTCGGCCCCCATCTTCGAGGGTTACTGGAACAACCCCGAGGCCGACGACGAGCGCACACACGACGGCATCTACTGGTCGGGTGACCTCGCCTACCGGGACGCCGACGGGTTCATCTACTTCGCGGGGCGTAACTTCGACTGGCTCCGGGTGGACGGCGAGAACTTCGCTGCCGCTCCGGTGGAGCGCATCCTGGTCCGCCACCCCGACATCGACCTGGCCGCCGTTTACGCCGTGCCCAGCCCGTCGGTGGGTGACGATGTGATGGTGGCTGTGGTGCGCCGCCCGGGAGCGGCCTTCGACCCCGACGGGTTCTCCCGGTTCCTGGCCGGCCAGGACGACCTCGGCACCAAGTGGACGCCGCGCTATGTGCGCTGGGCCGATTCTCTGCCTCAGACCGAGACCAACAAGATCCTCAAGCGCACCCTGCGCCGGGAACGATGGGAGTCGGACGACGAGATATGGCTACGCGACGGGGACGGCTACCGGTTGGTGACCTCCGACGATGAGCAGGTCATTCGTGCCGAGTTCGAGGCTCGGGGTCGCCTGTCGGTTCTGGACACCTAGCCCGGATCGATTCGTGCCGAGTTCGAGGCTCGGGGTCGCCTGTCGGAATTGGACACCTAGCCCAGAGCGATCTCGGCTATAGCGGCGACGGTGGCCGCAACGTGGGCCCGCTGGTCGGCGTCGATGGCCTCGTAGGTTTGGGCCATCCGGGTTGAGGTGATGTCCTCGGCTTGGCGGTGGCGCTCCTGCAGGGGTCCGGGGTCGGGGAAGGGCTCGCTCCAGCCAAAGAGCTGGGCCTGCTCAACGCCGGCCTGGGCGATGACAGCCTCCACCGGGGCCAGGCCCACAGCGCTGAGAGCGTGTACGTGGAACCCGAAGCGCAGCTCCCGTAGCACCTGGAGGGCGAGTCCTGCAGCGGCCACCGGGTCGTCGGGCACAGGCATGGCCCGCCAGCCGGCGTAGAGGGCCTGGCTCATCGGATCGGTTGCGTCGAACACGGCGCGGGCCGCGGTGGCGAAGTCGTCCAGGCCGTCGAGGTGGCCGAACGTCTCGGCCGCCCATCGCCCGACGCCGGTGCTGAACGCGGCGGCGGCATCGGCCGGTGAACCCTGCTCCTTGGTCTGGCTCCAGCCGATCTCGATCACAGGCGGGTTGAACAGGGCGAACGCCGACACCACCACATCGGCGGCCACGTCGCCCAGCACACCGCCCCGGCCTCCCACGTAACCGGGCAATCCGCTGAATCCTGACTCGGCCATGGCCTGGCGGGTCGTCTCGGAGAAGAAAAAGCTGCGCCCCAGGGCGCCGACGGGGGTTGCGGTGACTGCGGCCACCTCTTGTGGGGTCATTGTCTGCTCTTTCTCGTGGATGTTTCGGACGGTCGCAGCGTAGTCACACCAGCCCGTCGGCTTCGGCTCGGGCCAGGCGGTCGGCATCCCAGCCCAACAACTCGGCGTAGATCTCGGCATTGTGGGCTCCAACCGAGGGCCCAGGGTGGCGGATGGTGCCGGGAGTGGCACTCAACACCGGGGCGGGGGTGACCATTGGCACCCTCCCCAGCACGTCGTGGGCCATCAGGGTGACGCTGCGGCGGGCCTGCACCTGGGCATCGGCCAGCAGGCCAGCCAGGTCGTGAACCGGGGCCACCGGTATGCGGGCATCGACCAGAACCTCCACCGCCTCATCAAGGGAGCGCTGGGAGATCCAGTCGGCCACCAGAGCGTCGAGCTCGTCGTTGTGGGCCAGCCGGTCGTTCATGCGGGCGAACTTGGCCTGGTCCTCGGGGCCGTCCCGCCCGGCCAGGGCCAGGATGCGCTGCACCTGTCGATCGGTGGTGCCCGACAAGCACAGGTACCGGTCGTCGGCGGTTCGATAGATGTTGCGGGGCACGCCGGTCGCCAGGCGGGAACCGAACCGGGCCGGGGGCGGATCATCGCCTTCGGGGTCCCAGGCGGCCAGGGTGCTGCCCATCAGGGTCAGGATCGGCTCGTACATGGACACGTCCACGTGCTGACCACCAAGACGGTTCACATCCCGGCCGTAACACGCCACCAGCACGCCGATGAGGCCGAAAACCCCGGTTAGGGTGTCGCCCAGGGGGATAGAGGTGAGCATGGGCGGGCCGTCGGCTTCGCCGGTCATGTGGGTGAGGCCGGCGAACGCCTCGGCCATGGTGCCCGCGCCGGGACGGTCGGCCAGCGGCCCGGTGTGCCCGTAGGGGCTGACCGACACCATGACCAGGTCGGGGTTGATGGCGTGGAGGTGCTCCCAGGTGCATTCCCAGCCTTCGAGCACTGCGGGGGAGTAGTTGTGGACCAGTACATCCACCTCGGCCACCAGCAAGCGGAGGATGTCTCGGCCTTCGGGCCGGTTCAGGTCGCAGGTGATGACCCGCTTGTTGCGCGACACCATGGCCCACACCAACGACTCCCCGCTGCGGCTGGCCCCGATGCGGCGCAGGGCCTCGCCCGAAGGCGGTTCCACCTTGATGACATCGGCCCCGAAGTCGCCAAGGAAGGTGGCCACTTGGGGAGCGGCCAGAAACGACGAGATATCCAGCACTCGCAGGCCGTCCAAGGCACCCGTGGGTTCGGTCATTGCCGACCCTGGGCAAAGGGAAGGTTGGAGATGGTCAGCTCCATGGTCGTGACCTCGTGGATGAGAGGCTCGCCGGCCAGCAACCGGCGCAGGTTGTTGCAGAACAGCTCGGCTCCTCGCTCCCACCGCCCCAGGCCTCCTCCCGACGAGTGGGGGGTCATCACCACCTTGGGGTGGGTCCAGAACCGGTGGCCCGACTCCAGCGGCTCGGTGTTGAATACATCGAGGATCGCCACACCGAGGTCGCCGTCATCGAGAGCCTCGAGGAGGGCCTCGTCGTCCACCAGCTTGCCCCGGGCTACATTCACCAACACCGCTCCCGGCTTCATGGCTGCAAAGAAGCGGTCGTCGGCCAAGCCCTCGGTTTGCGGGGTGGCCGGTGCGGCCAGCACCACCACGTCGGCATCGGGCAGGGCTTCGATGACCTCGGAGGGCGAGATCATGGAGTCCACCGGCTCGTTGCCGGTCGGGTTGCGACGGACCCCGGTCACGTGAGCCTCGAACGCCCGGGCACGGCGGGCCACCTCGGCGCCGATGGCCCCCAGCCCGACGATCAACCAGCGCGACCGCCACACCTCCGCGAAATTGTGGTGCTCCCACCGGCCGGCGTCTCGAGCAACCCGCCACCGGCCGGCCTCCTGGAACACATCGAGCACCGCTCGCAACACGTACTCGGCGATGGGAATGGCGGTGAGGTGGGCGTTGCACAACCGAACCCCCCGCCCCATCAGACGGTCGTAGGCCTCGAGGTCCACCCCGGCGGCAGCCGACTGGAGCCAGCGGAAGCCCGGAGCCCCCTCCACGATCTCGAAGAACCGGTCGAGGAGCCCGCCGAAGAAGAAGTCGCTGGACAACCAGGCCACCTCAGGTTCGGCGTCGGATGGTCCGATCAGCGTGCCGTAGTCGGCAAGAGTCAACCATCGGAGCTCAAGGGCGTGGTTCTCGAGGACGTCGTTCTCAAGGGCATCGAAATGGTGGCGGTGACGCTCATGGGAGGTCTCGCTCACCAAAACGAACACCCGGAGATCATACGGCGGTCTTCCAGCCTGATGCACTGGGCAGGATCCAGGCCAACGGCAAGGCCGAGTAGCGGACAGGGGCGGCAGGCGGTTTGGCTTAAGTCCGAACCGAGCGCCCCTGTAGCCTGAGAGGAGCTGTGGAAAATGCCGTCCGGCTCCGGGCCGCTGTGACGATTCTGGGGCGGTTTCCCGCCCTGGCCGGGGTTGATCTCGATATCTCGCCGGGGGAGATCGTCCTGCTGCAGGGTCCCAACGGCGCGGGCAAGACCACCCTGTTGCGGGTTTGCGCAGGGCTGGCACCCCTTGCCTCAGGGCAGGGATGGGTGCTGGGACACGATCTGTCGAACGAACGCCGCCTGGTACGTCGGCGGGTAGCGTTGCTGGGCCACAGCACCGGGCTGTACGACGATCTGACAGTGGTGGAGAACGTGGACTTCTGGGCTCGGGCCACCGGCGGCTCCCGAGCCGAGGTGGACGCTGCCCTGGAGCAGCTCTCGCTCACCGGTCGGTTGGCCGACACCCGTGTTCGGCGGCTCTCGGCCGGCCAGCGCCGCCGTGCCTCGATTGCATCGTTGGTGGTTCGCCGCCCCGAGTTGTGGCTCCTCGACGAGCCCCACGCCGGGTTGGACCAGCAGTCGCGAGACACGGTGGACAAGCTGGTGCGGGGCGCGGCGACCGCCGGGGCGACGGTGATGATGGCCTCCCACGAGCTCGAACGCATCAGGACCCTGGCCCCCCGCGTGATGACCATGGCCGGCGGTGGGCTCCGCCACGAGGGCGAGGAGAACAGCCGTGTTTCGTGACGCGTTGCTGATCGCGGGTAAGGACCTGCGGATCGAGATGCGGTCGCGGGTGGGGGTCAACCAGATCGCCCCGTTCGCGGTGACCGTTTTGGTGCTGTTCGGGTTCGCCTTGGACACCGACCACCAGGCCCTGCGCACCTACGCCCCGGGCCTGTTCTGGATAACCGTGCTTTTGGCCGCACTGTTGGCCATTGGGCGCTCGTTCACGGTGGACCTGGCAGACGGGGCCACCGACAGGCTGCTGCTGACCGGGATCGACCCTGTTGCGGTGTTCGGGGGCAAGGCGGCGGCAATCGCTTTGCAGCTCGTGGCGCTGGAGGTGGTACTCGGGGTGGGGGTGGTGCTGCTGTTCGACGTGACCGTGCATCGGTTCGGCTTGCTGGTGTGCGCCGGCCTGGCTGCGGCGTTGGGTGTGGCCGCGGCGGGCACGCTGTACGGTGCGCTGGTGGCCGGGCTCGGGATGCGGGAAACCCTGCTTCCCATCTTGCTCTTGCCGGTGGTGGCACCTGTGCTCATCGGCGCCACCCGGGCCTTCCAGGACTCCTTCGGCGTGGCCGGAGCGGAAGGCTGGGCCTGGTTGGGCTTACTGGCGGGATTCGCCGCAATCTATGCGGTGTTCGGAGCGTTGAGTTACGGCGTGTTGTTGGAGGAGGCTTAGAAGGTGGAAAGCACCTCATCGAAGGCCACCCGGGTGCTGGGCTGGCTGGCGCTGGCCGGGTTCGCGGTACTTGTGGCGCTGGCCTTCGCCTGGGTGCCCGAGGACACCCGGATCACCGACGATGGCGACGTGGTGGGCCAGTTCGACGCCGTGCGGCTCATGTTCGTCCACGTGCCATCGGCCATCTTGTCGTACACCGGGTTCGGGCTCACGTTCGTGGCCAGCGTGGCCTACCTGAGATGGCGCACCGACTGGTGGGACATCATGGCCCACTCGTCGGCAGAAATCGGGGCCGTGTTCGGGGTGCTCACCCTGGTCACCGGGTCCATCTGGGGCCGACCCACCTGGCAGACCTGGTGGGAATGGGGGGATGTACGGCTGGTGACCACCCTGACCATGGTGCTGGTGTTCATCGGATACCTGGCAGTGCGACGCATTCCCGCCGATGCCGCGGCGCAAGCCCGCCGATCGGCTGTGATCGCCCTGGTGGGCGCGGCGAACATCGTGATCGTGAACCGGTCGGTAGACTGGTGGGAGAACCGCACCCTTCACCAGCAGTCCACTCTCATCGCCCGCAAGATCCGCGACGAAACCCTGTTCACGCTGTCGTTCTCGTTCGGGGTGGGCTTGGTGCTGTTCACCTGGCTTCTTCTGCACCGGTTCCGGCTGGCCTACCTCGAGCGTCAGATCGAGCAGCACGAGGTTGACGAAGCCCTGGCCGAGCGCCGGGCCGAAGCCGAGGTCGCACCATGAACAGAACTAACGGATTGATCCGGGGGAGGCGGCCATGACCCATATCGGCTATCTGGTGGCGGGATGGAGCATCACCGTGGCCGCGGTGGGGGTTTACGCCGGGTGGGTGCTGATGAGGGGACGGGCCCTGAGTCGGAAGGTGCCCAAGAACCGGCGGCGGTGGATGGCCCCCGAAGAACGATGAGCGACAACCCCAACGCCCAAGCATCCCCCGTCGAGGCGCCGGTGGACCTCACCCCCCGTCCACCCCGTGCCGCTCGCCGGGGGGCCCGCAGGTGGATACCGGTGCTGATCGCCGCAGTGGTTGTGCTGGCCATCGGGTTCGTGCTTTGGAGAGCCCTGGCCGACGCCACCCTGGTGTTTCGCGAGGTTGACGAAGCGGTTGAGCGGAGGGAGGAGCTGGGCGATGACCGGTTCAGGATGATCGGCTCGCCGGTGAGCGGCACGGTACGCGAGGTCACCCTTCCCGACGGCCGGCCCGCGGTGGCCTTCTCGGTAACCCTCGACAGGGTGACAGCCGACGTGGTCCACACCGGAGCGCTGTCGGACCAGTTCCAACCCGAGGTGCCGGTGGTGATCGACGGTTACTGGGTGCGAAGCGATGACTACCCCAGCCGGGCCGACGACGGCTGGTATTTCTCCAGCGACCGTATGCTGGTCAAGCACGACAACGACTACCGGGTGGAGAACCAGGAGCGCATCGACGACGCCGAACAGCGCGGGCAGTACTGAAACCGGGTTGAGGGCAGCTCGCGGTGAACATCACCCTCGGAGTTCTAGGTATCGCCATTGCGATGACGGCGGCCGCCCTGGGGGTGTTCATGGTGGCCACCCGGCGTCCGGGCCAGATAAAGGCGTGCGCCTGGCTCGTATTCGGCGGTGCCGCTCTGTCGGTGCTGGCCATGGAGCGGGCCCTCATCACCAGGGACTTCTCGGTGTCCTACGTGGCGGCCAACGGCAGTCACGCCACCCCTCCGCTGTTCAACATCGCCACCCTGTGGGCCGCTCTGGAGGGCTCGATCCTGCTGTGGGCCCTCATTCTGGCCGGGTACCTGGTGGTGGTGGTCACCAAGTTCCGCCGCCGCCTCGACGACCCGCTGGTGGGGTGGGCCATGGCGGTGCTGTTCACCGTCGCCCTGTTCTTCTTCGTGCTGATGTTCAACTGGCCGAACCTCGACCTGGCTCAACCGTTCCGCAGGGTGGAGGTGCCGCCGGGGTTCGACGGTCCCGGCCCCAACCCGCTGCTTCAGAACCACTGGCTCATGGCCGTCCACCCACCGATGCTGTACCTGGGTTACGTGGGGTTCACCGTGCCTTTCGCCTTCGCTGTGGCGGCGCTGGCCACCGGCCGTCTCGGGGAGGGCTGGCTGATCGAAACCCGCCGGTGGACCCTGTTCGCCTGGGCGTTTCTCACCGCGGGCATCATCCTGGGGGCGTGGTGGTCGTGGGATGTTCTGGGCTGGGGCGGCTACTGGGGGTGGGACCCGGTGGAGAACGTCTCGCTGCTGCCGTGGCTCACCGGAACCGCCTACCTGCACTCGGTGATGGTGCAGGAACGGCGGGGGATGCTGCGGGTGTGGAACCTGTCTTTGGTGTGCGCCACATTCGCTCTCACCATCCTGGGCACGTTTTTGACCCGCTCGGGGCTGGTGGACTCGGTCCACGCCTTCTCGGCTGATGCGGTGGGCCCTGCCCTGCTGGTGTTCTTCGCCCTGGTGGTGGTGGTCACCGTGGGGCTCATCGCCTGGCGGGGCGACCGTCTCCGCTCGCCGGGGCAGATCGACTCCGCTCTGTCGAGGGAGGCCTCGTTCTTGGCCAACAACCTGCTGTTCGGGGTGTTCGCCTTCGTGGTGCTGCTGGGAACGGTGTTCCCGCTGATCGTGGAGAGCCTCAACGGCGATCGGATCAGCGTGGGCACCCCGTTCTTCGACCGCATGACCATGCCGGTTGGGTTGCTGCTGCTGTTTCTGATGGCCGTGGCCCCGGTGCTGCCGTGGCGCAAGACCACCACCGAGAGGTTGTCGCAGCGTCTGTTATGGCCGAGCTGGGCGGGGGTGGCCGGGCTGCTGGTGGCTCTACTGGTGGGGGCTCGAGGATTGGCACCGCTGCTGGCGTTCTGCCTGGCCGGTTTCGCGGGGGGCGCCGCGGTGCGCCAGTTGGTGTTGGCTGCCCGGCGGCAGGGGTGGAGGGGTTTTGTGGGCCGGGCCAACGGCGGCATGGTGGTTCACCTCGGGGTGGTGGTGGTAGCGGTGGCCCTTGCGGCCAGCAACAGCTACCTGCACCAGAGCGAGCTGACCGTCGACCCGGGGGAGACGGCCTACGTCAGCGGGCACGAGATCACCTACCTGGGCACCCAGGAGAAGGTGTTCGACAACAAGACGACCATCGAGGCGGTGGTTCTGGTGGACGGCTCTCCGGTTCGACCGGGGGTGAGCCGGTTCGCCAACGGCGGCGTGGTTCGCACCCCCGGCACCCGGTCGTCGCCCATACGGGACATCCAGGTGGCGGTGTTGGACCTGCCCGATGGACCCGGAGGCCCGGCGGGGGTGCGAGTGACCGTCCAACCGCTCACCCTGTGGCTGTGGATCGGTGGCGGCATCATGCTGGCCGGAGCTGTCCTGTCGGCGTTCCCCGGTCGGCGTCGGCGCACGCCCACCATGGCGGTGTCCGCCCCGGTGCCGGGGGTGCCCCTCAGAGAAACCGGGGTGGGAGTTGCCTGAGCTGTCCTCGAACTCCGGCGCCAACGCGGAGGGGATGGAAAAGTCCCGGCCGGCTCCCGGCGTGGTTCGATCCCGACCCGTTCGACTGGCGGTGCTAGCCGTGGGGGTGCTGGCTGCAGCGCTGATCACCGTGTTCGCGTTGTCGGACCGGGGGAGGGGATCGCCGCCGGTGCCCGTGTACGCTCCCGAGTTCGCCGGGGAGACCCTGGACGGGGGCCGGTTCAATATGGCCGAGCAGCGGGGGCGCTGGGTGGTGGTGAACTTCTTCTCCACCTGGTGCGTGCAATGCGTGGTAGAGCACCCCGAACTGGTGGCGTTTCACGACCGCTACCGGGACAACCCCGAGGTGCGGCTGGTGAGCGTGGTGTTCCAGGACGATGCCGAGGCCATCGCCGGGTTCTTCGCCGAGCGGGGGGGAGACTGGCCGGTTGTGATGACCGGGACGGGCCAGATCGCCATCGACTTCGGGGTGACCGCTGTGCCCGAGACTTACCTGGTTGCCCCCGGCGGGCGGGTGGCGTCCAAGTTCACCGGCGGGGTGACCCTCCACGGTTTGGAGGCTGAGATATCACGCCTGGGAGCAGGGGCGTGATTGCCGAAGGCCGCCGAAGAGTGGCCGGTGCTGTCCCTGTATTGCCTGGGAGCAGGGGCGTGATTGCCGAAGGCCGCCGAAAGGTCGTGCTGCCCCTGTATTGCCTGGGAGCAGGGGCGTGATTGCCGAAGGTCGCCGAAGAATGGCCGTGTCGTGGCTGCTGGTGGGGGTGGCAACCGTCACCATGCTGGTTTTCGGGGTGGTGGACGGCCGGGACGACCGCACCAACGCCCAGCGGACGCAAGACATCGGGGCCACCATCGCCTGCCCCCAGTGCGTCGGGCAGTCGGTGGTGGAGTCCGACGTTGCCATCGCCCGGGAGATGCGGGCCGAGATAGGCCGTCTGGTGGTGGCCGGGTGGAGCGACGACGAGATCCGGGCCCGATTCGCCGGTCGCTACGGCGAATGGGTGGTGCTCACCCCGTCGACGTCAGGCGTTAGCGGTCTGTTGTGGGTGATCCCGGTGGCCGGTCTGGTGGTGGGAGCGGGGCTGCTGGCAATGGTGTTGGCCCGCTGGCGACGAGACGGTGCCGACGCCGGGGCAATCGCCGAACACGACCTAGCGCTGGTGGCCGAGGCCCGGGCCCGGTTGGAAGGATCAAGGCCGGACTCGGCGGGAGGGCAAGCGCCGGGCGGCAAGGCCCGCTCGGAACCGGTTGAGTCCGAGCCTGGTGATACCGGTGGATGAGGAGCGGGACTTCTGGCTGGCGTCGCTCGACGACCTCGACGACGAACTGGCCGCCGGCGACCTCGACCCTGAGGACCATCGGGTGCTGGTCCGCAGCTACACCCGCCGAGCGGCCCTGGCCCTCCGAGGGGCGCAGGGCCAGGGCGATCGAGACACCGCCGGCAGGCTCCAGCGAGCCAAGGGAGCACGAGGCCGTCGGCTTGTGGTGTTGGCCGGGCTAGTGGTGATCGGGGTGGTGGCCGGGGTGCTGTTGGCCCTGGCGGTGGGGTCGCGTCACTCGGGCGACACCATCACCGGCAACGACGCGGTGAGCAGCGTGCCAAGCCTGCTCAACGACGCTCAGGAGTCTTTCGCCCGGGGGGACCGGGCCGAGGCTATTGCGATCTACGACCGGGTGCTGGAGCGGTCGCCGTCCAATCCCACCGCGCTGGCCTACAAGGGCTGGTTGCTGGCGCTGGAGGACCGGAATGCCGAAGCCGTCGACGTGCTGGCCGACGCAGTGGCCGCCGGTCCCGACTATCCCGACGCTCGGGCCTTCAGGGCCATCGTTTTGCATCGGGCCGGCGATTGCGGCGCGGCGGCCGGCGAGCTGGCCGCCCTAGATGCGTCGAACCCGCCGGGGTTCATAGCCGATCTGGTGGCCGACCAGGGCCTCAGGCTCCGCATCGCCCTCTGCCAAATCGAAACGCTGGCCGGGAACCAGGCCGCAACCCAACCGCTGGCCCTTGATGATCTCGGCATAAGCGCCGACGACGCGGTGGCCGCAGCCGTCTCTCTGTGGGACCCGACGGCTCCCGATCAGGGCAACCCGGTGCTGGCGCTACGGGTGCACCAGGCGGTGCTCGACGATCACCCCGACCACCCCGGCGCACTGACGTTCAGCGGAGTGCTGCTTATCCAGACCGGACTGGAGGAGCAGGTGGCCGAGGGCATCGAGAGGATCGACCTGGCAGTGGAGGCTCACCCCGATCATCCCGGGGCCCGGCTGTGGCGAGCGTGGCTCCAACTGGGTTTGGGCCGCCCCGATGAGGCCCGGGCCGACCTCGACCACCTCGACACCCTCAACCCACCGCCGGGGATGGCTCGCCTGGCTGCCGAGCTGCGGGCCGCGCTGTAGGAAAGCCTCGGCTCAGTTGTGGCTGGGGTGGGTGGGGTAGTGGGCGAACCAGGAGGTGGGCGACGGCTGGCGGCGGAGCACATCGGCCCACAAGTCGCCGGGGTCCTTTGTGAGGGCGTCGCCGGGGTCGGCGTCCACCACGAACCAGGCTCCCGAGTCGATCTCCCCCTCGAGCTGGCCCGGCGACCACCCAGCGTATCCGGCGAACAGCCGGATGCCGTCCACCACCTCCGCCACGGCGTCAACGTCGGCGTCGAGATCGAGGGTGCCCACAGGGCCGAGCACTGGATCCCACCACTGCTCATCGGGCGGCTGGTGCATCCGGGCGAGGGCCACCACCGAGTTGTTGGCCACCGGTCCCCCTATGAACATGGTGGGGGGCGAGGCGATGTGAGGTGCCCACTGGGGGAGGGCGTCGCCTGCCAGCATTCCCGACGGACGGTTCAGCACCACCCCGGCGGCTCCCTCGTCCTGGTGGCTCAGCATCAACACCACCGTCCGCTCGAAGTTCCCGTCACCGATGAGCGGGGTGGCGACCAGCAACTTGCTGGTGGTGGAGCCCGTCTCGGCCATTACCGGAGCGCTTCCACCACATGGTCGATGCATCCGCACAGTGCGGCCACGTCCGACGGCGGGATCGCCGGGAACATCGCCACCCGAAGCTGGTTGCGCCCTAGGGCCCGGTACGACTCCACATCGACGATTCCGTTTGTGCGCAGGGCGGCGGCCACTTCGTCGGCCGACACCCCGTCGAAGTCGATGGTGGCAACCACGTGGCTACGAAACGCGGTGTCGGTCACGAACGGGGTGGCGAAATCCCGGCTCTCGGCCCAGGGGTAGATGATGTCTGCCGACTGGTCGCAGCGGGTTGCTGCCCACTCCAAGCGGCCGTTCTGGTTGATCCACTCCACCTGATGCACGGCCAGGAACACGGTGGCCAGAGCCGGTGTGTTGTAGGTCTCGTCCTTACGGGAGCTGTTGAGGGCGATTCCCAAATCGAGCGACGGCGGGACCCACCGGTCGGAAGCGGCAAGGCGTTCGATCCGCTCGATGGCGGCCGGTGAGCAGCAGGCCAGCCACAGCCCACCGTCGGCTGCCAGGCACTTCTGGGGGGCGAAGTAGTACACGTCGGTCTCGGAGGGGTCGAAACGCAGCCCGCCGGCCCCCGAGGTGGCGTCCACCAGCACCAGTCCGTCGCCGGCAGGGCGGCGGAGTTCCATCGAAACCCCGGTGGAGGTTTCGTTGTGGGTGAGAGCGTAGGCATCCACCGAAGGGTCGGCCTCGGCCTCGGGATGGGTGCCGGGTTCGGAGGTGATGATGTGTGGTGGTTCCAGGTGGGGGGTCGCCGCCACCGCCGAGGCGAACTTGGAGGAGAACGCCCCGAAGCTCAGGTGCTGGCTGCGGGTTTCGATCAACCCGAACACGGCGGCATCCCAGAAACCGGTGGTGCCCCCGTTGCCCAGCACAACCTCGTAACCGTCGGGCAGCGAGAACATCTCTGCCACCCCCTCCCGGAGCCGGCGCACCATGTCCTTCACGCCGGGGCGCCTGTGGCTGGTGCCGAGGTAGTGGTCGGCGACCGAGGCCAAGGCGGCGGCGGCTTCGGGCCTCACCCGGGATGGGCCGCTCCCGAACCGGCCGTCGGTCGGCAAAAGGTCGGGGGGGATGGTGACGTTGGCCGGGGTGCTCGCGCTGCTCACGGGCTCACGATACCCAGTAATGCCCCCTGCTTAGACCGAAACAGCAATCGCAGGGCAATCACAGCCGGCATTGGTGAGCGGCTAACGGCATCGGATTCGGGCCGGGGGTGTGAAAGGCTGCGGTTATGGCTCGTATCTCCTCTCGCATTTCCTCCATTGCCCCCTCGGCCACGCTGGCGGTGGACACCAAGGCCAAGGCCCTCCGAGCGCAGGGGGCTCCGGTGATCAGCTTCGGCGCCGGGGAGCCCGACTTCACCCCTTCGGCGGCCATCGTGGACGCCGCCCGGGCCGCCCTCGACGACCCCCGCAACCACCGCTACACCCCGGCCGGGGGCCTGCCCGAGCTGCGAGAGGCTATTGCGGCCAAAACCCTGCGGGACTCGGGCTATCGGGTGGACCCGTCCCAGGTTGTGGTAACCAACGGGGGCAAGCACGCGGTGTACAACGGTTTCGCGGTGCTGCTCGACCCCGGCGACGAGGTGTTGTTGCCCGCTCCCTACTGGACCACCTACCCGGAGGCCATCGGGTTGGCCGGCGGGGTGTGCGTGGAGGTGCCCACCACCGCCGCCGACGGTTTCATGGTCACCGTCGAGCAGCTCGAAGCGGCCCGCACCGACAGGACCAAGGTGCTGGTGTTCGTGTCGCCGTCCAACCCCACCGGAGCGGTCTATCCGGTTGAACGGGTGGAAGCCATCGGCCGGTGGGCAGCTGAGAACGATGTGTGGGTGGTCACCGACGAGATCTACGAGCACCTGACCTTCGACCACCACCGGTTCAGCTCCATGCCGGTGGTGGTTCCCGAGCTGGCCGACCGCTGCCTGGTGCTCAACGGTGTGGCCAAGACCTACGCCATGACCGGTTGGCGGGTGGGTTGGTTGATCGGTCCTCCCGATGCCGCTGCCGCCGCCGTGAACCTCCAGTCGCACCAAACATCCAACGTGGCCAACGTGGCCCAGCGGGCAGCGCTGGCCGCTGTGAGCGGGCCGCTCGACGCCGTAGCCGAGATGCGGGTGGCGTTCGACCGTCGTCGCAAGACCCTGCACCGGTTGCTGAACGAAATCGACGGTGTGTCGTGCCTCGAACCCCAGGGGGCGTTCTACGCCTTTCCTTCGTTCGAGGGGGTGCTGGCCCGCTCCGACATCCCCGACACTACCGCAGACCTGGCCGGGTGGATACTGGACGAGGCTCAGGTGGCGGTGGTGCCCGGCGAGGCTTTCTCCGGCCCCGGCTACGCCCGGTTGTCCTTCGCGCTGGGTGACGACGACCTGGCCGAGGGCGTCGGCCGCATCGCCGCCCTGCTGGGCTGATCGCCGACGGATCAAGCGGGCAGGCGACTGGTATGGCCGAGTCGAAAACCCTTCCTTACGGGAGCTGGCCTTCGCCCATCTCCGCCCGTTCGATCGTGGCCGACGCCGCCACCCTGGTGAACCTCTGGGACCGGCACGGCCGGGTGTGGTGGGCCGAATCCCGACCCTCCGAATCGGGACGTACCGCCCTGTTGTGCGACGGGGTGGATGTGTGGCCCGCTGCTTCGGTCCGAACCCGGGTCCACAGCTACGGAGGGGGTGCCTGGTGGCCCGACCCCGCCGGCGGGGTGTACGCCTCCAACGACGCCGACGGCCGGTTGTGGTACGTACCTGCAGGCGGCGAACCCCGGCCGGTGTCGCCCGAGCCCGACTTCCCCCACGGCTTCCGTTACGCCGACGGTCGGGCCGGTGGGGACGGCACGACGGTGTGCGTCCGTGAGGATCATCACGGCGTCGCAAGCGCCGAGCACAGCGGCAGTGAGGAAGCCAACCAGATTGTCCGGCTGAGCCGCGACGGTAGGGTTGCCCCCGAGGTGCTGGCATCGGGAGCCGACTTCTACGCCTGGCCCCGCCCCAGCCCGAACGGCGACCGTCTGGCCTGGGTCCAGTGGAACCACCCCAACATGCCGTGGGATCAGACCGAGCTGTGGGTGGACGGCCGGTGCGTGGTGACGGGGAGAGGGTCGATGGTGGAGCCCCAGTGGAGCTCCGACGGAACCCTGTACGTGGTGAGCGACCACACCGGCTGGTGGAACCTGTACCGGGTGGAAGGCGGCGATCTGGTTGCGGTATTGGAGATGGACGCCGAAGTGCATCGCCCCGCCTGGGTGTTCGACGACCCCAGCTACGCGGTGTGCGACGACGGCACGGTAGTGGTGGCCGCCATGCGGGGGTCGCTGGCCGAGTTGTGGGTGGTCCCCGCCGACGGGTCGAGCCCCAGGCGGCTGGACTTTCCGTGGACGTCGTTCGAGTGTCTCCGCCCGGCGGGGCCCTATCCCGACAGCGCTGTCACCGCCATCGTTGCCTCTCCAGCGCATGAACCATCCGGGGTCCGCATCGATGTCTCATCCAGCGATGTCGAAACGATCAGGCCGCCGTCTCGCCCCGAGCTCGACCCCGCTTACCTGTCGATTCCCACCCCGATCACCTTTCCCACCACCGACGGGGCTGAATCCCATGGGCTGTACTACCCGCCCACCAATCCCGAGGCCAAGGCACCCTCCGATGAGCGCCCACCGCTTCTGGTTCTGGGACATGGCGGGCCCACCGGGGCGGCCCGAAGCCAACTCCAGCTCGGCATCCAGTACTGGACCAGCCGGGGAATCGCCGTGGTGGACGTGAACTACCGGGGGAGTACGGGCTACGGCACAGCGTATCGGGAGGCTATCCGTGGGCTCTGGGGAGTCTGCGATGTCGATGACTGCGTGGCCGCGGCCCGCCATCTGGTGCGCTCCGGCGAGGTGGACGGCGACCGCCTCATCATCCGGGGTAGCAGTGCCGGCGGCTACACCACCCTGTGCGCTCTGGCCTTTCACAAGGTGTTCGCCGCCGGGGCCAGCCGCTACGGGATCGCCGACCTGGCCGCTCTGGCCATCGACACCCACAAGTTCGAGGCCCGCTACATGGACAGCCTGGTGGGACCGTATCCCGAGGCGGACGACATCTACCGCGCCCGCTCGCCCATCCACTTCGTAAACGACTTCGAGGCTCCCATGATCGTCCTCCAGGGCTCTGAAGACGTGGTGGTGCCCCCCAACCAGGCCGAGATGATCGTGGCCGCTCTGGAGGAGCGGTCGATCCCGGTTGCCTACCTGCTGTTCGAGGGCGAGCAGCACGGGTTCCGGCGAGCGGAGAGCATCGTGGCCGCTCTGGAGGCCGAGTTGTCCTTCTTCGCCCAGATTCTGGGGTTCGACCTGGCCGACGACGTCTCGCCGGTGGAAATCCGCCGGTAGAGGTAGCGGCAAGGTTCACGCCGGCGTCTCCTTATGTTCCCCGGATGGTTGCCATGAGCGGCCTAACCTGAGGCGATGGCCCGGGTCCTGGTAGCCGAGAAGATCGCCAAGAGCGGACTGGCGCTGCTGCACGACGCCGGGCACGAGGTGGATGTCCGGCTCGACCTGTCGCCCGACGAGCTGCTCGGAGCGGTGGCCGGGGCTCAGGCTCTGATAATCCGGTCGGCGACCCAGGTGACGGCAGAGGTGATTGAGGCCGGTTCCGAACTGGTAATCGTCGGGCGGGCCGGTGTGGGGTTGGACAACGTGGATGTGGATGCGGCCACAGAGCGGGGCGTACTGGTGGTGAACGACACCCAGTCCAACATCCAGTCGGCCGCCGAACACACCATGGCCCTGCTTCTGTCGCAGGCCCGCAACGTTCCCCAAGCCCACGCCGCTCTCACCGCCGGGCGGTGGGAACGCTCCCGATGGGAAGGGGTGGAGCTCAACGGCAAGACGCTGGCCATCCTGGGGCTGGGACGGATCGGGCGGCTGGTGGCGGAGCGGGCCCAGGCTTTCGGGATGCGGGTGGTGGCCAGCGATCCCTACGTATCCGATGAGATGGCCCGCCAGTTCGGGGTGGAGATGATGAGCCTGCCCCAAATGGTGTCCGAAGCCGACTTTTTGACCGTACACGTGGCCCGCACCCCCGAGACCATCGGGCTGATCAACTCCGAACTGCTGGCCGGGGCGAAGCCCACATTGCGGGTAATCAACGTGGCCCGAGGTGGCATCGTGGACGAAGCGGATCTGGCCGAGGCTGTCGCCCGGGGCAGCATCGCCGGGGCCGCCGTCGATGTGTTCATGGCCGAGCCGACCACCGAGTCGCCGCTGTTCGACCTTGATTCGGTGGTGGTCACCCCCCATCTGGGAGCCAGCACGAAGGAAGCGCAGAGCAAGGCCGGTGAGGCCATCGCCGAGCAGGTGAACCTGGCCCTGGCCGGCGAGTACGTGCCGGCTGCGGTGAACGTGGCCGCCAAGGGGGTCAGCGAGGTGCTGCGTCCCTACCTGCCGCTGGCCGAGAAGCTGGGCCGCCTGTTCGGGTCGTTGTGCGAGAAGCTGCCGCCGGTGCTGGAGGTGGAGTTCCAGGGTGAGATTGGCGTTCCCGACAACACGGTGGCAGTCATGTCGGCGGTGAAGGGGATTCTGTCGATGGTTTCGGACATGCCGGTGAGCTATGTGAACGCCCTGACCATGGCCCGGGAGCGGGGGATGGTGGTGAGGGCCATCAGCACCCCGACGGCCGAGGACCATGTGAACCTGTTCGCCCTGCGGGGTGGAGGGCACAGCCTGGGCGGCCGCCTGTCGGGCCCTCGCAACGACCCGGTTCTGGTGTTGGCCGACGGCCACAGCATCCACATGCCGCCGGCCCAGCACATGATCCTGGTCTCAAACGACGACCGCCCGGGGGTGATCGGCGCAGTCGGCACGCTGCTGGGTGACGCGGGCATAAACATCGACGACATGAATGTGGGCCGGGCCTCCACCGGCGAGGGAGCCTCCATGGTGATCGCCACCTCGCAGCCGGTGCCCAAGGCAGTGGCCGACGCCCTCGAAGCCATCGACGGAGTTCAAAAGGCCAGCTACCTGGGCCTGGGCTAACCAGCTTCACCTAACAGAACCCGGAGATGGTTGACCGTGCCGTCTCCCGTCGCCTCGGGGTTTTCCAGGCCAACATGCAACGGGTGGTGAACGGAATCAAAACCCACATCGAGACCGGGGGTGGGTGTCGCTGATCCGGGCCATACTGGAGGAGATGTCGTCAGAACGGGGTGGTGGAGCCGGCCGGGGTCGGGGCGCGGGGCGGGTACGGGACTGGGCGGTGTCGGGGGGTCTGGTATTCCGGGAGGATCGATTGCTGCTGGTGAGGAACCGGCGGCGGAACGACTCGGTGGAGTGGAGCACGCCCGGCGGGGTGGTGGACCCGGGGGAGACGTTCCTCGAAGCGCTGGGCCGGGAGGTGCAGGAGGAGACCGGGATTTTCGTGAACCGATGGGACGGTCCGCAGTACGAGATCACCGTGGACTTCACCGACCTGGCCTGGCGGCTCCGGGTGGAAGCGCACCGGGCGGTGGATTGGCAAGGCGATATCGTGCTGGAAGACCCCGACGGCATCGTCGAGCACGCCGACTTCTACGACCTCAACGAATGCGAGGCCCACTTGGTCCACAGTCCCCGTTGGGTGCGAGAGCCGCTGCTGGAGTGGTGCCACCAACGCCCCCCGGAGAAGCTGTGCTTCCACTACCAGGTGACCGGCACCGACATCGGTGACCTCACGGTCGCCCACCGGTGAGCAGCACGACCATGCCGCAGAGTCCCCCAAGCCGCTCCCGGCCCCGGGCCATCCTCCATGTGGATATGGACGCCTTCTTCGTATCGGTAGAGCTGCGGAGGCGCCGAGAGCTGCGGGGACTCCCAGTGGCGGTGGGAGGGCCGGGCAGCCGGGGGGTGGTGGCTTCGGCGTCGTACGAGGCCCGGGCCTACGGGGTTCATTCGGCCATGTCGGCCACCCGGGCCCGCCGGCTGTGCCCCGACATCGTGTTCCTCCCCGACGACCACCTGCTGTACGGCGAGGTGAGTGACCGCATCATGACCACCCTGCGTTCGTTCACCCCTCTGGTTGAACCGCTGTCGGTTGACGAGGCATTCCTCGACGTGACCGGTGCCCACCGCTCCCCGGTGCAAATCGGCCACCTCATCCGGGCCGAGATTCGGGAGCAAGAGGAGATCAACTGCGCGGTCGGCGTGGCCCCGATCAAGTTCCTGGCCAAGCTGGGCTCCAAGCTGGCCAAGCCCACCCCAACCCCGGCGGGGCCGTCGGCCGGTATTGGGGTATTCGAGGTCCGGGCCGGACAGGAGCGTTCTTTTCTGGCGCCCCGCCCGGTGAGCGACATCTGGGGGGTGGGCCCGGCCACCCTGGCCCGTCTCGACCGGATCGGCATCGCCACCATCGGCGAGCTGGCCGAGTATCCCCTGGACCGGTTGGAGGAGACCATAGGCAAAGCCCACGGCCGCCACCTCCACGACCTGGCCAACGCCATCGACCCCCGGCCTGTGGTGCCCGAGACCGAGGCCAAGTCGATGAGCAGGGAGGAGACGTTCCCCCAGGATCTGAACAGCCACGAAGCCATCGGAGCCAAGCTGGTGGCCCTCAGCGATTCGGTGGCCTCCCGGCTTCGGGCCACGGGAATGGCGGGCCGGACGATCACCCTCAAGGTGCGATTCGGGGACTTCCGCACCATCACCCGGTCGCACACCCTGGCTACACCGGTCGATTCCGGTGTGGTGCTGGCCCGAGAGGCCAAGCGGCTCCTGGAAGGGGTGGATATTGATCCGGGGGTGCGCCTGATCGGGATAGGGGTGTCGGAGTTGGAAGACCCCAGCTCACGCCAGCTCACCCTGGAGGACGCTGCGTCCAACCCTTCGTGGCACGACGTCGATCGGGCCATCTACCGGATCAGGGACAGGTTCGGAAACGAGGCTATCCACACCGGTGGAGCAGACCCAGTTCATCCCCGACCGCTGGGATGGAGCAGGCCATCGTAGGGCCCCAGCCGTATTGGAGCTCTTTGCGACACAACTGGCATTGTCTGGCCGCCCGGCCTGTGAGACACTAGGGAAGTGCCACTTTCCGAGGACGAGCAACGCATCCTCAGCGAGATAGAGGAACAGCTCTACGAAACCGACCCGGTGCTGGCCCGCGAGGTCGGGCGGACCACGGTGTTCACCCACCCGGCTCGCAACCTTCGACTGGCCATCCTGGCCTTCATCGCCGGGCTGGTGTACATGATCCTCACACTGTCCACGTCGTACTGGTTGTCGTTCATCGGATTTCTGGTCATGCTGGCAGCCTCGCTGTGGGGGTGGAGCAACCTGCGCCAACTCGGGCGTTTCGGCCTCCAGGAGATCAGCCACAGCATCAACCGCGGCGACGTGAGCGAGTACCTGCGGTCACCAGGCCGCCGCATCTTCAACCGCTTGCGCCGGGGCGGGGCCGAGAACTCCGAGCGCGAGTAGAAGAACCTACCTAGCGCCGCCTCTTGAACAGGGGCCGGGGGTTGAGCTTGGCGGCCAGCAGCTTTCGGCGCCCGATGCGGAAGTACACCTCCGAGCGCACCGACGTGGACCAGGTGCGGGCCAGCCACTGCTGGCGCTCCGTGGGCTCCACAGGAGCGAAGGCCGCCGCCGCGGTCAGGTCTCCCAGGAGCCTCAGATCGGGGGTGTGGAGCTGCACCTGACCGGTGACCCGGCGGGAAAACTCACCGTGGGTCTCATCCAGCCGGGGTGTCATTCCGATGAGAGCCAACCAGTCAACCGTCTCGGTCCACAACAGCTTGATCCTCTCCCGGTTGTCCGCCGCTCTGCGGTGTCGAATCTGCCGCTGCACCAGCTTGAACCAGGGGATGAGCAGGATCAGCGCTACCACTCCGGCAATGGCCAGAATCACCGCCCACATCGTTCCGCTTACACCGCCGCCCTCGTCGTCAACCGGAGCCACCGAATCCCCGCTGACGGGCTGGTCGGGAGGGTTGAGGTTCCCGAAATCGAACGGATCGCCGAAGGCACCATCCGATTCGAGGTCGGAGGCCGGATCGGGGGTTGGCGCCGCCGGACCGCTGGTGTCCTGGCTCTCGGCCACACCGGTGTAGTTCTGGGCTCCCGGAGCGCCCCGACCCGGAGTGGGCTCGAACGGCACCCATCCCGCTCCGGCCAGGAACACCTCGGGCCAGGCGTGAGCGTGCTTGCCCCTAACTAGGTAGAGGTCGGGGTCGGACGGATCGGATTCGCCCACCGTGAACCCGACCGCCACCCGAGCGGGCAGTCCCACCGACCGGGCCATAGCGGCAAACGTCCCGGCGAACTGCTCGCAGTAGCCCCGGCGGGTGGACAGGAACTCCTCGATGCGGTTACCGGAATGGCCCGATGAGACACCGGGGTCGTAGGTGAAGTCCCCGCGGCGGAAGTAGTCCTGTAGAGCCAGCGCTTGCTCGTAGCCCGAGGTTGCCCCGGCGGTCACCTCGGCTGCCAGCACCCGCACCTGGGGGCTGAAGTCTGGGGGTAGCGCGGTGTTGTCGTCGGGCACCGGGCTCTGGGCGGCTGAAAGGGGAATGGCCCGCAAAGCGTCGGGGTCGAAACGAGGCAGCGCCGAGGAGACGGTGTAAGCGATCCCGTTTGAGCTGGGCAGCGACCGTCCCACGATGAGCGTGGATGAGGAGGGTTCGTAGCTGATGTCGGTGGTGTCGGACTCCAGGTAACGGGGCTCGAAGGCGGCCGGCAGCCACACTGCGGCAAGACGCTCGATGGCGAACTCCTGGATCGACTCCTCCACGCTGGTCCCCGACTGGATCAGGGATGGCAGCACAGAGGGTTTGGCCCCGTAGTCGGCCCGCGATGTCCACACCTGGCCGTCGAACTGGTTGAGCGAGGTCAGGCGCCAGTACGACCGCTGGTCGGCTCGGACCCGGAACATCACCGTTTCCGACTGGTTCACCAGGCGGCCTCTTATGTCCACCAGTGGGCTGATGACCACCCGGGAGGGCCTGCTCTCGCCGCGTTCCGTCACCTCTTGGAGGTCGATGATGGGATCCTGGTTGCTGCCCCACACCGGTCCGGCGACCATCGCTCCCCCCAGGGCGATCACCGCGAAGACCGTCCCGCCCGATAGCAGCGCTCGCCGCCCCGCCCGGGCCCGGGTGCCGCCTCCCAGCCACGACACGTCCGCCGCCTGGGCGACCACCCGGTGAACCACAGCGAACACCAGCAGAGCGGCGGTGAACACCCCGATGGTCAAGGCCCGGTGGCGTTCGTCGCCCACCCCGCCGATGAAGCCGACCGCAGCAGTGGCCAGGAGCATCGGCTCCAGCAGGGCCCGGTTTCGCATGGCAATCGAGTCGACGAGGAAAGCGAGCAACCAAACCGCACCCACCGCGCAGATAACGAAACCGTCCACCGGCTCCACCGGAGGGCTGAGATCGCCAAACGAGGTCCATGCCCGCTCCACGTCATTGGCCATGACCGACCATGTGTCACCGAACGGCAGCCCAAAGTAAGCGGTGTCCCAGTAGACCAACCAGGTGGCGACGAGCACCAGGCCGGCCCCGCTCACCAGAGCAGAAACCGGAAAGCCCCACCCGATTCGGCGTACCACCAGGGCCAGCAGGTGTGCGGCTGCCGCGGCGACAACAACCGGTGCAACCCAGGCGTCACCCTCGAACAGCCGGACCAGGCAGAAAACCGTGGCCGAGGTGAGGATCATCCCGGCGGCCTCGAGGGCCACTACCTGGGCCACGAAGCGCCCGCTGGTCGTTGTCGCAGGCGGGGTCTTTGCTTGGGGCGAGGTCATGGGCAGCGGTCGAGGATTTCCAGGGTGGGCGGTTCCGCCGAGACCGGCCCGGCCGCAGTCCGGTAAGCGAGCGGAGCGGACACCGCCAGCTCGTTCCAGGCATCGGCAAATCCCTGAGGTTCCTCGACCATCACCAGGTTGGTGCCGACGCCAACCTGGGGCGGTGCCTCCCTCAGCGGTTGGGTCGGCCTGGGGCGGCGAAATGCGGCGAACCTGTCCACCTGCTCGGTGGGTTCCGCCTCCCCGAACAGCACCACCGTCTTGGAGTTGAACTGCGAGCCCACCGA
Organism: Acidimicrobiales bacterium; assembly: GCA_965200775.1. Taxonomy (GTDB): domain Bacteria; phylum Actinomycetota; class Acidimicrobiia; order Acidimicrobiales; family Bin134; genus Poriferisocius. The sequence goes on from OZ241383.1 coordinate 818,817, forward strand.
CGCCAGCGCTGTGGCCTCGGCGCCGTCCAGGGCGGCCACCACCGCCACCAACAGCTCACCGCCCGGTTCGTGGCTGATCCTGTCCACGGTGGCCTCGAGGCTGCCGTGGTCGGGGTTGACCAGCGCCAGGTGTTCGAATATCCGGTACAGGTGGGCGGAACTCGACCCGTAGCCACTATCGAATTCGGCGGTGGTGACCAGCCGGACCCGGTCCCCTCGGCGCTGGCCGGCCCGGCAGATGCTGGCCGCTGCCGACACCATGGCCTCGAATCGTTCCCCGTCGCCCACGGCCTCGGCGGGCGGGTTGAGCAAGGCTCTGCGGGTGTCGAGCACCACCGTGGTATGGGTGGGGGCGAACTCCTCGAACTGGCGGACGATCAGCTCGTCGTGATGGGCCGACAATCTCCAGTGGATGCGCCGGGGGTCGTCGCCGGTCTGAAACGGGCGCATTCCGTACAGCTCGTCGCTGCTCTGGGTCACCGGGTTGCAACGGACGGCGTCGAAGGTGCCCCCCGCCCGTCGTGGAGGCGGGCCGATGTGTACCACCGCTGGGTACACCAAGGCCTCGGCGGTGGGGCCGGTTTCGATGCGCCGTGTGGATACTCCGAGCGGGTCGGCCAGCGTCACCGCCAGAGGTCCCGACTCCATCCTCCCCCTGGTAACCGCCGTCAGCCGGTATGAGACGGTCAGGTCGCCTCGACCGGGAATCGGGGTCAACAGCACGTTGGGGGAACCGAAATGATCGGTGGCATTCTGTGTGGCGAAGGAGAACCGGTCGACCAATCGCAGCACCGGGGTGGGCAGGAAGCGGGGGTTGGCCAGCTCCAGCTGAACACGGATGTTCTCGCCAACGTGGACCTGCTGGGGCCGGATGGTGCGGGTTGTCACCTTGAGGGTTCCCCGGCACCTCACGTATAGCACCGACAGGACGGCCACAACGACTCCCGCGGTGCCCACCGCCAACAGTTCGACCAGGCCGAACAAAGGGCCGGACGCGGCCAGCAGCCCCGAAAGGACCAGGAGTAACCAGCCGCCGGGCGTGGGCACGGTCAGCCGCCCGGTCGGCAGCGGGGATGGAAGGCAGCGAGCACGGGGCGGTCTCCGTGGAAGGCGCGGGGGTTCAACCCACCGGAGCTGGGACCGAGCTCATGACATCGTCCACGATCTGGGCCGCCTGCGTGCCCCGGGCCCGGGCCTGGGGGCTCAACAGCAGCCGGTGGGTCAGAACCGGGCCGGCAAGTTGCTTGATGTCATCGGGGATCACGAAGTCCCGGCCCTCGGAGGCGGCTCGTACCCGGCCGGCCCGCTGGAGGGCAAGGGTGGCTCTGGTGGACATCCCCAGGATGAGGCTGGGGTGGTCTCGGGTGGCGTTGGCGATCTGCACCAGGTAGCGCTTGATGTCCGGTGCCAGGTAGATCGAGTTGGCCTGGTCGGCCAGGGAGATGATGGTGTCAGCGTCGGCCACAGGGGTCAGGGAGTCCAGCGGGTTCTCGGACCCGTGGGTATCGAGGATCTCCAGCTCGGCCTGCTTTGCGGGGTAGCCCAACTCGATGCGCATCAAGAAGCGGTCGAGCTGGCTCTCGGGGAGCGGGTACGTGCCCTCGTGCTCCAGCGGGTTCTGGGTGGCGATCACCATGAACGGCCGGGGGAGGGTATGGGTGGTGCCGTCCACGGTGACCTGCCTCTCGGCCATGGCCTCAAGCAGGGCCGACTGGGTTTTGGGGGAGGCACGGTTGATCTCGTCGGCCACCGTGATGCCGGCGAACACCGGTCCGGGCATGAACTCCAGCTTGTTGCTGACCCGGTTCCAGATGGTGGTGCCCACCACATCGGACGGCAGCAGGTCGGGGGTGAACTGGACCCGGCCGAACTCAGCCTGCACCGAAACGGCCAGGGCCTTGGCCAGGCTGGTCTTGCCCACCCCGGGGGCGTCCTCGATGAGCAGGTGGCCCTCGGACAGGAGGCAGATGACGGCCAGCTCCAGAGCTTCGGGCTTCCCGACGATGGCCCGGCCGGTGTTGTTCACGATGGCGTGGAACTGCTCGGCGAACCGTTCCCCGGATTGCTCTCGGCTTGCGTCTTGAATCGCCATGTCGATCAGTTTCTCAGGTTCTGTTTGTTTTCGGGAGTTGGGGCCGGCGCTCGGCCATGTTGGTGAGCCTTTCAGGTTCTGTTTGTTTTCGGGAGTTGGGGCCAGCGGCCTTCCATATCGGTGAGCATCGCGTCGGGGCTGGGGCCGTGGTCGCGGAGCGTTCCCCGGCGTCGGAAAGCAACCCGGTAGCGCTCGGGTTGGGATGTCCAGCAGACATCGGGAGAAAGGCCCGACTCCACGGCGTCGTCGCAGTCCTCCAGCTCGCTGCGCCGGGCCGCGGACAGCCAGGAGGTGCGCTGGAGCACCCAGGCCGCTTCAGCCTCGTCCGGCCCAAAAGTCTGCTCGCACCACGGAAGGAACCCGCCCTTTATCCGGCGGCCAGCGAACGGCTCCGGTGATTCGATCTCCAGGTTGGTTCCCATCCGCCAACGGAGTACCTCCACACCGTCTCGTGCGACCCACGCGTCAAACGGGGGCTGGTCCCAGTCGGGGACGGTGGCGTCGTACTGGCGAACGCCGGTCTCACCCCGGGCAGCGTGGAGCACCCCGAGCACGGCGGCGTCGTAGAGATGGGTGCATTGTTGGCGGACATCGGTCCAGGTGAACACCTCGGTAGCGGCGTCGGAGAGGGGGCATCCCACCAGGAGTTCGAGCTGGTCGAGGGCGCCCGAGCACGGCTCCCAGGGCATTCGAGGCCCCGCAGCCTCCACGCCGGTGATGCGCCGGCCGTCGTGGCTAAGGGCCGCCTCGTAGTGATGCATGTCGTCCTCGAGGCCGACCACCACCGTCTGGTCGTCGGGGGCGATCATCCGCAGGCGTCGGCGGAACGAGCCGCTGCCGTGGCGGTTGCGGACCAGCTCGGGCATCATCCGATGTTGGCACACCGTCTGGTGGTTGGATGGGTCGTGACAGCCGGTTCACAGGCGGACCACTAGTACTGTCGGTTGAACGTGCCCGCAGATCCCTCGCCAACCCGTGCCCTATCCCATCCGGGGTTCGTTCTGTTCTTCATCGGCGTGTCCATCGCCACAACGGGCCAGTTCATGCAGTCGTTGGCCGTTCCGTTCCACGTCAACGAGCTGACCGACTCGAACGCCTGGGTGGGCAGCGCTGCGTTCGCCGTGCTGGTCCCGTCGCTGGTAGTGACCCCGGTGGCGGGGATCTGGAGCGACCGGATTAGCCGCAAGGCCATCCTGATCACCTCCTTCAGCCTGCAGATGGCCATCTCGGTCTTGTACCTGGGGCTGTACTTGGCCGATGCACTCAGCCCGTGGGTGATAATCGGACTCCAGTTGGTGGTGGGGGTGGCGTCGGGGTTCCAGTGGGCCCCCACCCAGGCGATGACCGCCCTGTTGGTGCCAGCCGAGGATCTGGTGTCGGCGGTGCGCTTCGTGTCGTTGTCCTTCACTGCCGGGCGTGCGGCCGGCCCGGCTTTGGCCGGTTTGACCCTCTGGTTGTGGGGTCCGGGGCCGGCGTTTGCCGTCACCATCGTCGGCTTCGTCTTCGGACTTGCCTTTCTGGCTCCGATCACGCTGCGCCCATCCGCTCCGGTGGCTAGGGAGCCTTTCCTGGTGCAGTTCGCCCAGGGCGTCTCCTACATCCGCCGGCGTCCGGCCATGCGACTGGCGGTGAGCACTTCGTTCGTGGTGGCCGTGACCGGAGCGGTGTTCGCGTTCGCCCTGGTGGCGAGCGTGGCCGACGATGTGTTTTCCCTTGGCGATGGCGGGCTGGGCTGGCTCACCGCCACGTTCGGGGTCGGGTCGCTGGTGGCCGGGCTGTATGTCACCCGGTACGGCGACCTCATTGCCCGGTCACGCACCGAGACCATCGCCGTGGGGGTGTACGCCGCGGGGATACTGCTGGCTGGGGCCACTCCCTGGCTGGTGATCGGTCTGTTGGGGTACTTCATATTCGGGATGGCCCACATGGCCCACGGCGTAACCACCAACAGCGCCCTGCAGGTGCAGGTGGACGAGCAGTTCCGGGGCCGGGTGGTCTCGGTGTGGATGATGTCGGTGCTGGCTGGGCTGCCCTTGGGGGCCTTTGTCGGGGGTTTCTTGGGCGATCTGGTCTCGGTGCGATTCGTGTTGCTTCTGTACGGGGGGATTCTGGCCGCGTTCTGGGCGATAACCGCCATCAGATCCAAGGGTTTCGCCGAGCTTGATCTGGGACAGGGGTGATGCCGGTGTCGGTTGGGGAGCTGATGGTTTCGCCGGGCCTGATCTGGAACGGGGATGATGCCGGAGCGGGAAGTGTGATGACATGGGGGAGGGTTGGCGGGGTTGGGAAGTACCCGCCGGCAAAGGAGGCCAAACCATGAAGACAAGGGCAGCGGTGTTTCGGGAGGCTCACGCCCCGCTCGACATCGTGGAGCTGGACATCTGCAACCTGGCCCCCCAGGACGTGCTGGTGCGGATCACCCACAGCGGGATCTGTCACAGCGACCTGCACGTTTACCACGGCAACCGGGACTGGGAGACGCCCATGATCCTGGGACACGAGGGGGCCGGCTTGGTGGAGCACGTCGGCGACGGCGTCACCGGGATCAGTCCCGGCGACCGGGTGGTGTTGTCTCTGGTGGCGAGCTGCGGCCGGTGCCGGTTGTGCGCATCAGGGTTCGCCAACCGGTGCAGGGAGTACATGGGGTTCCCCATAGGCACCTACTACGACGGTGGGCACCGCTTCGAGCGGAGCGGGGAGGTGCATCACTCGTTTTGCACCGTGGGATCGTTCGCCGAGCACGCCGTGGTCCACTTCTCCAAGGCGGTGAGGGTCCCCGACGATGTGGGGCTGGACGTGGCCTGCCTGGTGGGCTGCGGCGTACCCACCGGGGTGGGCTCGGCGGTCAACACCGCCCAAGTGCGCCGAGGTAGCACATGCGTGGTGTACGGGTGTGGCGGCGTGGGGCTGAACGTCATCCAGGGGTGCCGTCTCATGGGCGCGGCCGAGATCGTTGCGGTGGACCTGCTGGCCACCAAGCTGTCCCTGGCCGAGAAGTTCGGGGCCACCCACACCGTGAACGCATCCGACGACGACCCGGTGGCCGCGGTAATGGAGCTGACCGGGGGGCGGGGGGCCGACTACGCCTTCGAGGTGATCGGCACCGGGGACACCTACATGAACGCCTGGCATTCCATAGGCATGGGCGGTCTGGCCGTCATGGTGGGTGGGCCGCCGGCCGGCACCCCGTTCCACATTGATGCCACCGAGATCTACTTCGGCAAGGGTCTCACCGGGAGCATGTACGGCAACTCCTCGCCGGCCCGGGACTTCCCCTGGATTTTCGACCTGTACCGTTCCGGCGAACTCCTGCTCGACGAGCTGGTCACCCAGTTTCGCCCTCTCGACGAGGTCACAGCAGCAATGGACGAGCTGGACACCGGCGGCATCGTGCGCACCGTGCTGGAGATCGGGGAGGAGTAGCCCGGCTCGCTCGGCCGTCCAAAGGAAGCGGCCGGTAGCGAAATCGGCGGTAGCTCATCCCTGGGCTGATTGTTCTCGGGTGCCGCGCTGTACTCTCGGTGACCGCGATGAGACGCAAATCCGAGATCCGGCTGATCGCCACCACAGAGGTGCCCACCAACTGGGGTCGGTTCACGTGCCACGCCTTCCGGTCCAACACCGACGGCGAGGAGCACGTGGCCTTCACCCTCGGTGATCCGGCGACGGCGGACGAGGTGTTGGTTCGGGTCCACAGCGAGTGCCTCACCGGCGACGTGTTCGGTTCCTGGCGCTGCGACTGCGGCGCTCAGCTCCACGCCGCCATGGACGCCATCGCAGACCGGGGAGCGGGTGTGCTGGTGTACCTGCGCGGTCACGAGGGTCGGGGCATCGGCATCGGCCACAAGGTGCAGGCCTACGCCCTTCAGGACAAGGGCCGCGACACCGTTGACGCCAACCTGGAGCTGGGCTTGCCGGTGGACGCCAGGACCTACGGCATTGGGGCCGCCATACTGGCCGAGCTGGGGGTGAAGCGGGTGGCGCTGATGACCAACAACCCGACCAAGCAGGATGGCCTGGCCTCGTTCGGGGCGGAGATCGTCCGCCGGGTGCCTCTGGAAGTAAACCCTCGCGCCGAGAACATCAACTACCTTCGCACCAAGCAGCAGCGCCTCGGCCACCTCCTGAACCTGACGTAGTTCTCCTGTCCCACGGGCCCTGTTGAGTGGGGGAGTAGCTGCCGTTCAGCGGCAGAAAACCGGGGCCACGACCTCGGCAAAAGTGCGCATCCACTCCTCCTTGTCGGGCATGAACTGGGCCAGCACCATCCGGTTCACCCCCCGCTCGGCCAGCTCGGTGAGCCGTTCAATGCAATAGTCGGGCGGGCCGGCGATGGTTCCCCTACTGGCCAGAAACTCGGTGAGCCCGTACTTGTCGGCCAGCCCGGCGTTCACGTTGCCCCCGCGCTCGAAAGCATGGTGGCGGCTGTCGTACTCGGCCATCATGGCTGTCAGCCGGGGCTTGATGTCCTCGGGGAGGCCCTTGCCCTCCATGTGGAACCGGTAAACGTGGTTGGCGGTGCCCGCTATCAGGTACTTGATCCGAGCCAGACCGGCCTCCTCCGACTCAGCGAAGAGCAGGTTGGCGAACCACCACACCTCGATCTCGTCGGGGTCGCGGCCCACCGAGCGGGCCCCGTCGGCGATGTTGCCGAGGACGATCTCGCACACCTCGGCGGGCAGGGAGTTGGACAGGATCACACCGTCGGCGATCTGACCGGCCAGGTACTGGGTGCGTGGCCCCTCAGCGGCGATCCACACCGGGACCGGCGCCGGTCCCCATCGGGTGTGAAGGGTGCGGCCCTCCCATTCGGCTTCCCCGTGTGTGCTGAGCGACCTCACAGCCACGGTGTAGTCCCGCAGGCGGTCGAGCGACGCGGGGCGCTCCCCGATGTTCAACAGGGCGCTGTCACCCGAGGCGATTCCGTAGCGGAACCGACCTCCGCTCGCCTGCTGAAGGGCCATGGCTGTGGATGCCGCCACCGCCGGATGCCGGGTCACCGGGTTGGTGACCGTCGTGGACAGAAGGGCGTGTTCGGTGTGGTGGGCAGCCACGGTGAGGGTGACGAACGGATCGGCCCACAACGACTGGGAGTCACCGGCGGTGATCATCGAGAACCCGCAGCTCTCGGCCAGCCGGGCCCACGCTCCGTAGGTCGACAGATCCTCAGGGACCTTCCCGGTTCCGAATGCGATGGTATTGCTCATGGACCGAGGCTAGACCGAGGCGATTTGTGGAGTCCTTCCCTCACAGCCCGGAGTCAGGGTTGCCAGGCCCCGGATCGAAGCAAAGTCGAAGCCAGAGCCATAGCCGAGCCAAACTGGTGAGCATGCAACCAGACCCGAACCAGCAGGCTGCGGCCCCTGAGGCATCCGGCACAGAATCTGCCAACTACGAGGACGTGACGCTGTGGGGGCTCGACCCCGATGCTGAGGAAGCCATGCTTGCCGCCCAAACCGAATGCACCTTCATCTGGGCCAACTCACAGGGGTGGCCTGTAGGGGTAATCATGAGCTTTATCTGGAGGCGAGGCCGGTTCTGGCTCACGGCCACGTCCCAGCGGGCCCGGATCCATGCCGCGCGCCGCGACCCCCGGGTGTGCGTGGTGGTGACCAGCACCGGTGCCCAGGGGGTGCCCCGCCGCCAGACGGTCACCTACAAGGGCATCTGCCGGCTTCACGACGACGACGAGACCAAGGCCTGGTTCTATCCCGAGCTGGCTGCTGCCCTGCACACCGGCGAGGAGATGCAGCGCCACTTTGCCCGCTTCCTGGATTCGCCCCGGCGGGTGATCCTCGAGGTGGAGCCCACCCAGCGCATCTCCTTCGATGGCACCAAGCAGGAGGCCTCGACCGCGGAGTGGATCGCAGATAGCGGCTGATCAGGCTATGACAGCCGACCTCCGGGCTGGGGCCTGTTCGGGACGGCGGTTCGGTTCAGACCCCGGCCGGGGGCCTTAGCCGGTCGGCGATCGCCCTGGTCAAGCGGTCGAGGATGCCGGCCAGCAACACGATGGCGATGCCGGCCTCGAAGCCGGTGCCCACCGCGTCGGTGCGCCGCAGGCCCCTCACCGCTTCCAGCCCTAACCCGCCGCCTCCCACCAGGCCGGCGATCACCATCATGGCCAGGATGAGCATGATGGCCTGGTTCACCGCCACCATCAGCTCGGGAGCGGCCAGCGGCATCTCCACCCGGCGCAGACGCTGACCTCTGGTGGCCCCGAAACTGTTGGCCGCCTCGTGGACTTCGGCTGGGACCCGGTGCAATCCCAGGTCGGTGTAGTGGACGGCGGCGGGCAGGGCGTAGATCACCGAGGCGATGATTCCGGGAATGCGGCCCACATGGAACAGGGTGATCACCGGCACCAGCAGTACGAAGCTGGGAATGGTTTGGAAGAAGTCCAACACCGGCCTTATGGCGGTCCGGAAGATGTCGTTCTGCGAGGAGAGGATGCCTATGGGTATCCCGATGGTGAGGGTGGCGGCCACCCCTACCAGGGTTTGGGCCAGGGTGTCCATGGACAGCTCCCACATGCCCAGCAGCCCTATGCCGAACAGCGCTGCCCCGATGCCCACGGCCAGCCGAGGGCCGCGGGCCCACAGGTCCAACACCACCCCGCCTCCGATCATGGCCGGCCAAGGGATGTCGGACGAAAGCAGATCGCGCAGCGGGGTCACGAACTCGGTGGTTATGAAGTCGCTGAACGGGCCGGTGCCGATTCCCGAGCCGCCGATGTCGTAGAGGTTGTCGCGGGCCCAGTCTGTGGCGTCGTTCACATAGGGGGCGTACTGCTAGTTGAACGCCTCGGGGTACTCGTTGTGGCCGATGAGACCTCCGACCACGGCGATTGCCGCGCTCCCCACTGCCAGCCATCGGATGGCGCGCCCGTCGGCACCGGGGTCGGCGGTGGCAATCCCGGTGGAGAACCGGTCAAGCACTATGGCCATGACCACGATGGCGATTCCCGATTCGGTGGCCTTGCCCACGTTGATGCTCTGCATGGCCCGCAGCACCACCTGGCCCAGGCCGCCGGCCCCGATGAACGCGGCGATCACCACCATGCTCATGGCCAGCATGGTGGTCTGGTTCATGCCCGCGAAGATGGCCGGCCTGGCCTGGGGGAGGCGCACCAGCCGGAGCGTCTGGCGCTCGGTGGCCCCGAACATCTCCGACGCCTCCACGGTGGCGGAAGGCACGTTGCGAAGTCCCACCTCGGTGAGCCGCACCACCGGTGGCAGGGCGAAGATCACCGTGGAGATCATGGCCGGCACCCGCCCGAAACCGAATAGCAGCACGAACGGGATGAGGTACACGAACCCCGGCATGGTCTGCATGGCGTCCAGGGTGGGACGCAACAGGCGGGCCACGGTGGGGTTTCGCCATGCTGCGATACCCAGCGGGATGCCGATGACCATGGAGATGAGCACCGACACCCCCATCAGGGCCAGGGTTGCGAACGACTCTTCCCACAGATCGACGATCCCGGTCAGCGCCACACCGGCCAACCCCAGAGCCCCGGCGACACGGCCCCGGGTCCACCACAGCCCGAGGCCGGTGAACAGCAGGTAGGCGTACCACGGGAACCACTTGAGGATGGACTCCAACCGGCGGATGCCCCAGTCGATAGCGTAGGTTATCGGGTTCAAAAAGACGGTGTAGAGCCAGTGGGAGGTCTGGTTGTTGACCAGCCAGCGCCGGGCCCGGTCGATGGGATCGGCCAGCTTGATGTCAAGGGACTTGGGGAAGACGCCGACATCGGTGAACAGGGCGAACGCCAGGATCCAGACGACGAAGGCACCCACCGCCAATACGAGTCTCACAAGGCCCCGGCCCGATGATTTGCCAAGCCCTCAGACCACCCGGCGGGCCTCCTCCACCACGGTCATGGGCGGCTCTCGGACATCACGCCGGCCACGTCGCTCGCGTGCAGCAGGCCCACCGGGGTGGCCTGTTCGTCACAAACCACAACCGGGTGGGACGAACCGATGAGATGGGGGAGGGCCTGTTCCAACGGCGTGGTCTCAGCGACCTGCGACCATTGGGGGTCGATAGCGGCACCGTCGAGATCCCGCATCAGCGAGTAGGCCTGTAGAACCTTGGCCACTGGGGCATCCTGGGTGAATGCCCGAACGTACTCGTTGGCCGGGTTGGTGAGGATCTCCACCGGCGTGCCCACCTGCACGAACGCTCCGTCGTTCATGATTGCGATCCGGTCGGCCAGCTTCAGCGCTTCGGTGAAATCGTGGGTGATGAACACCAACGTCCGCTGGAGCTTGTACTGGAGGTCGATGAGCTCGTCCTGCATGTCCCGTCGTATGAGCGGGTCGAGGGCCGAGAATGGCTCGTTGAAGAACAGCACCTCAGGATCCACGGCCAGGGCCCGGGCCAGGCCCACCCGCTGCTGCATCCCGCCGCTCAGCTGCTGGGGGTAGTGGTCGCCCCATCCGTCCAACCCGACGGTGTCGAGCAGTTCCCGGGCCCGGTCCTGGCGCTTTTGGCGCTCAACCCCCTGCACCTCGAGCCCGTAGGCCACGTTGTCCACCACGTTGCGGTGGGGGAACAGGCCGAAATGCTGGAACACCATGGCCATCTTCTGGCGCCGCAGATTACGCAACACGGTGCCATCGGCGGTGGTCAGCTCGGTGCCGCACACCTCCACCCTTCCCTCGGTGGGCTTTACCAGGTGGGATACGTACCGGATGAGGGTGGACTTGCCCGAGCCGGACAGGCCCATCACCACGAACGTCTCGCCCGGTGCCACGTGGAAGCTCACATCCCGAACCGCAACCACGCTGCCGGTGGCCGACTGGATCTCCTCCCGGGTGGCTCCCGCTATCGCCATCTCTGGGCTTCCTTGGCCTTCTTGCCGAAGACCTTCCACACTCCTTCGACCTTGACTGTCTCGGTGGCCGTGTCCATGGTGACTTCCTCGTTGATCCCGACCGCCAATACTACCGCCCGGCAAATCGGGCATTGGAATGGGCTACCCTGACTCGGCGATGGCAGAAGCGACCGGGCGGCCCGGCAGTCAACCCCAACAGGAACGGGCCGTGCTCACCCGGGACCGGATCCTCCAGGCCGCCACCGAGGTGATCAAACAGGAGGGGGTTTCGTCGCTCACCCTCGACAAAGTGGCGGCCCGAGCCGGTGTGAGCAAGGGCGGGTTCCTCTATCACTTCGGATCTAAGGATGCCTTGATTGTCGGCCTGCTCAATCAGGCGATGATGGTGCTCGACCACGAACTCAACGTGCTGGCCGACGGCCTCGATGACCGCCGTGGAGCCTTCGCCCTGGCCTATCTCGAATACGTGCGGGAGCCGACCAAGGCCGCCACCGACACCGCGGTGTCGATTTTGGCCGCGGCAGCGGTGGACGACGATTTGCTGGACAGCACCCGGTCCACCTTCCACCAGTGGCAGGAGCGGTTGCGCCATGACGACGGGCTCGACGATGTGGAGGCACTGCTGGCCCGGATTGTGGGCGACGGGCTGTGGCTGATCGACCTGTTCGGGCTGGCCCCGCCCACCGCAGATGAGCGCCGAAGGGTGCTTGACCTTGTGTCCAGGATGATCACCGATCATGAGGCGGCCGGCGAGTTGATCCGCTCGGCGGAGTAAACCGGGGCGTCCTGGGGGGCGAGAGGCTCGTTGCCCAAGATGAGGTCTGCGGCCTTCTCGGCGATCATCATCACCGGGGCGTAGATGTTGCCGTTGGTGACGGTGGGCATCACCGAGGCATCCACCACGCTCAGCCCCTCGGTGCCGTGGACCCGCATGGATGCGGGATCGACCACCGCCAGGTCGTCGGTGCCCATTCGGGCCGTCCCCGCCGGGTGCAGCGCGGTTTCAGCGTCGCGGGCCACCCAGTCCATGATCTCCTGGTCGGTGGACACTTCGGGGCCGGGCGACAGCTCGCCGTCGTTGAACGGGGCGAACGCCGGCTGGTTCATGATGTTGCGGGTGACCCTGATGGTCTCCACCCATTCCCGGCGGTCCTGTTCGGTGGAGAGGTAGTTGAACAAGATGGCAGGCTTCTCCCTCGGATCGCGGGACTTGATCCGGAGCCGGCCCCGGGCATCCGAGTACATCGGCCCGACGTGAACCTGGTAGCCGTGTCCGCCGCTCGGCGACGAGCCGTCGTAGCGGATGGCCAGCGGGAGGAAGTGGAACATCAGGTTGGGGTAGGACTCGTCGGGGTTCGACCGCACGAAGCCGCCCCCCTCGAAGTGGTTGGTGCCCCCCGGACCACGTCGGGCCAGCCACTGAAGGCCGATCCAGGGGCGGCGTCGCCACTTGAGGTTGGGCTGCATGGACACCGGTTGGCTGGACGCGTACTGGATGTACACCTCGAGGTGGTCCTGCAGGTTCTCACCCACCCCGGCCCGGTCGGCCACCACCGGGATGTCCCGCGCCTCCAGTAGGTCGGCCGGACCCACCCCGGAGAGCTGTAGGAGCTGGGCCGAGCCGAATGCCCCGGCGCAGAGGATGACGTGAGCGCCCCGGGCGGTGCGAGTCCGGCCCCGGCGCTGATACTCCACCCCCACGGCCTTGTTGCCCTCGAAGAGAACCCGACTGATGAGGGTTCCAGTCTCCACCGTGAGGTTTCTGCGCTTCTTCACCGGGTGCAGGTAGGCCCGAGACGCCGAGATCCGCCGCCCCCGGTGGATGTTGCGGTCGAAGGCGGCGAACCCCTCCTGGCGGAACCCATTGACATCTTGTGTCAGGTCGTATCCGGCCTCCTGCACCGCCTGGAAGAAAGCGGTGAACAACGGGCTGTCGGCTGGCCCCCGCTCCAGCACCAAGGGTCCTTCCCCGCCTCGCCACTGGTCGGCTCCGGCCAGGCACGTCTCCATACGCTTGAAGTAGGGCAGGCAATGGCGAAAGTCCCACCCCTCCATGCCCTGTTCGGTGGCCCACTTGTTGTAGTCAGCCGGGTTACCCCGCTGGAAGATCATGCCGTTGATGGAGCTTGATCCCCCCAGCACCTTACCCCGGGCGTGGTACACTCTCCGACCGCCCATGTGGGGCTCGGGCTCGGTTTCGTATTTCCAGTCGTAGAAGCGGCTGCCGATGGGAAAGGCCAGGGCGGCGGGCATGTGGATGAACACGTCCCACTTGTAGTCCCGTCGCCCGGCTTCCAACACCAGCACTTTGTTGCCGGGGTCCGCGCTCAGCCGGTTGGCCAACGCACAGCCCGCCGATCCGCCTCCGACTATGACGAAGTCGTGCAACGCCTGCTCCTTAACATAAGGCCATGGATTCGAGTCGGGAAGATTGAGAGCCTGCGCCAATGCCCGGATGGACTACCGGCGCAGGCTCTTCAGTACGGATTTAGGAGGGGATCCAGGCGCTCCAGGTGGCTTCGTTGGCGGCGATCCATTGAGCGCGGCGTCTTCCACGCTCAGGCCATCGTTCTCGATGGCGGAAAGCATCGAGATCTGGTCCGCGGTGGAGTAGTTCATCGCTCGCAGGAAGGCGTCAGCGTCGGGGGCGTTACCGGCCAGGTCGGCGTTTACGATCTTGAACAGCACGTCCTCGGGGTAGTCGCAGTCGATTCCGCCTGCATCGGCCTGGGCGTAGCACTTGTCGCTGTAAGCGGGGAGGGCCACCCTTGTGAGGTCGTAGGTGCTGAACGCCGAGTGGGGGGTCCAGAAGTAGAACAGGACCGGGTCCTGGCGGCTGTAAGCGGCGTCGAGAGCGGCGAGGATGCCGGCTTCGGAGCCGACATAGACGATCTCAATGGGCAGGTTCAGGTTGGCGATGATCTGCTCGTCGTAGATGGTCCAGCTCGGGTCGCCGCTGAGGAACTGACCCTTGTCGCCGGTCTCGGCCACAGCGAACAATCCCGCCAGTGCAGGATCGGCGAAGCCTTCCCAGGTGGCCAACGCAGGGTGCTGGTCGACCATGTAGGTGGGGATGAACCACCCGATCTCACCAACAGGGCCGATCAGTCCGGCGTTGTCCACGTTGCCGTCGGCGCTGTCGATGTAGTCGGCCACGTTGTCGGCGTGGCCTGATGGCCACACCTCGAGTGAGGCGTCGATGTCCCCGGTGTTGATGGCAGCCCACTGGGCGTTCTCGTCGATGTCAACCGTTTGAACGGTGTAGCCCAGTTCGCTCTCCAGCTTCGGGTCGGATTGGACTTGGTGGTTCGCATGGTGAGTCTCCCCTCGCGGCTTACCTATGTGGAACAAAGTACAGCCAAAGCCGGCAATCCAAAAACAGGCTAACTGGACTGTTTTGTAAGATAGCACACCGGCGGGGCCGATGCTAGAGATTCTCGGGAGATCGTTGGAGGTCAGCCACCGAACAGTTCGGACATGGTGTTGACCGAATCCACCCGAGCTTGCCCGACTATTGCAGGGTCAGCCGCCGAACAGTTCGGACATGGTGTCAATCACGTATCCAACGTCGTCCGAACCCAAACCGTGGTGGGTTGGGATGGACAGGGCGTGGCTCATCACCAGGTCGGCGTTGGGGAACCCGTCGGAGGGGGCCCGGTGCTCGATGTTGGCGAAACCGGGCTGGCGCAGGATGTTCCCGGTCCAGATCATGCGGGACTGCACGTTGCGGTCTTCCAGGAAATTCTGCACTTCGGTGCGGTCGTAGCCTGAGTCCGGACGGAGGATGAACCCGTAGCGCATCCACGTCGTCTCCACGTCCGGGGTAGTGCGGGGCAGGATCACCTTGTCGGTGTGGTTGGCCAGCAGGTCGTTGTAGCGGTCGCAGGCGTGGCGGCGGCGGGCGTTGAACTCCTGGAGCTTGGTTAGCTGCACCAGCCCGTAGGCCGCGCCCAGCTCGGACGGCTCGAAGTTGTAGCCGATGTCGTCGAAGATGAAGATCTGGTCGTACATGGTGCCGTCTTCCAGGGGGCCCCAGCGGGTGTCCTCCCCCTGGCGAGAGCCGTACAGGTAGGACTCCGACCGCCGGCCCCAACGCCGCCGGGTCAGGCACTTGTCGTGCAGTTCGGGGTCGTCCATCACCACCATCCCGCCGTTGCCCGCGCAGGTGAGGGAGTGGGAGATGGCGAAGCTGGTCACGCTTATGTCGCTGCGGGTGCCGATCCGGCTGCCCCGCAGCCGGGTGTCAAGCACATCGCAGGAGTCCTCGATCACCTTGAGGCCGTGTTCGTCGGCGATAGCCCGGATCACATCCCAGTCCGGACAGTTGCCCATCAGGTTGGGGGTCATGATGGCCTTGGTCCGGGGGCCGATTATCTCGGGGATGCGGCTTACGTCGATCTGGAAGGTGTCCGGCTCCACGTCGACGAACACCGGGACCAGCCCTAGCTGCACCATCGGAGCCACGTCGGTGGAGAAGGTGAGCACCGAGGTGATGATCTCGTCGCCCGGCTCTAGATCGAGCAACCCGATGGCCAAGAGCAACGCCGAGGACCCGGAGTTGACCATCACCCCCCGTTCCTTGCCCATGAGGGTGGAGACCTCGTCCTCGAAGCGGGCCACGTTCTCCCCGATGAACAGGTTCCCGGAGCGCAGCACGTTCATGACGGCTTCGATCTCCCGCTCGTCTTGGATGGCCCCGGATGGGGGCAGGGTACGAACCGGTCTACTCTCCATGGCCGTGAACTCTAGGCGGTGCCGCTAAGCCGGGCGTTGTTCGACCAGGCGCACCAGGGGGATCCGACGGTGAGGGGCCCTGGTCTGGTAGTCGGCGTACCAGGCCCGGTCGGCCACCAGACCGTCCCATGTGGCCTGGTAGTCGTCGCCCTCGCAGATGTCGGCTACGGCCCAGAACTTCCGTCCTTCCTCCATGACAAGCAGCTCGGGGTTGGCGTCCCGGTCGGCCATGTTGAAGTACCACGAAGGGTGGGCCTTGGCCCCGGCAAACGACGCCACCACGATGCGGTGCCCGTCGGGGTCGCGCCAGTAGGGCAGGGCCACCTTGTGTTCCCGGCCCGAGCGACGCCCGATGGTGCGGATGAGCACGTGGTGCATCCCGGCCTGGCTCCACACCATGGTGTCGTTGCTGGACTCCATAGCCTCCACGTGCATCTTGGTGATGACCGGGATCTCCTCCAGGGAAGGGGTCTCCCAGGTTTGCTCGACTCGTTGGTCACTCATGTGTTTGCTCCTGTTGTTGGTCGGATTGAATCGGCTCAGTCCAGCTTGAGTACCCGGCGGGCGTTTTCCCGCAGGAAGCCAGGCCACACCTTGTCCCGGAACGGCACGTCCTTCATGTCGGTCATTATCCGCTCCAGCGACAGGCCCATGGGGAAGTACCCGGCGTAGATGACCTTCTCGGAGCCCCGGGTGTTGGCGTAGCGGATGATGGCCTCGGGGTAGTGCTTGGGGGCGAACGCCGAGGTGGAGTAGTGCAGGCCAGGCCATTTGAGCATCAGCTTCACCGCCAGGTCCTCCCACGGTTCGCAGCCATGACGGGTGACGAATGTGAGCTCGGGGAAGTCGTACATCACCCGGTCTATGCGTTCCACATGCTGGGGGGAGAAAGGGAACCGTGGGCCGGGCACCCCGGCGCACACGAAGATGGGCAGGTCGAGTTCAATGCACTTGGCGTAGATGGGGTAGTACTTGGCGTCGTCGATGGGTACCTGGGGGAAGCACCCGGCGGGGAAGGTCCCCACCGCCTTTACGTCCCACTCCCGGTGGAGTTGGTCCATGCGGCGCACCTCGCCCATCACGTCGTTGGGATCCACGTTCATGGAGGGGATGAAGCGTCCTGGGTTGTCCTTGATGGCCCGTTGACCGGTCTCTTCCTCGCACGACACCAGGGCCATCTCGATGTTGAACCGGTCCATCTCCTTCAGAACCACCTGAACGGGGTCGTCGTCGGTGCCGTACAGCTCCTTGGGGACTCCCTTGAATATGTACTCCACCGGGAAGTCGAACTCCTCGGAGCTCTGGGCGTCCTTGGTTTGAGTCCGGATGAAGTCGTAGGTGGAGAAGTCGGGCTTCGGGAACCCGACCATGGTGTCGATGATCGGGATGTCGGTGGGCATGGTCACAAGCGGGCCTCTGCTTCCTGTTGGCGTCGGCGGTTTACCGGCGGCCCCGACAATACAAACACCGCTCTTCTGCTTGCATACCGGTCTTGATTTCCAAGGAGACGAACCCGGCAATGAGTTAACCGGGTAGTCATCGGCTCACACGCCGGTCTTGATTTCCAAGGAGACGAACCCGGCAATGAGTTAACCGGGTAGTCATCGGCTCACACGCCGGTCTTGATTTCCAAGGCAGGAATGAACAGGGCCAGGGCGTACCATCGTGGGGGTGAGCGACACGGTGATGAGCCTGGCCGGGGACTTCGATCTCGTCGGGCGGGACCAGTGGATGGCGCTGGTGGAGCAGGTGTTGCGTGGAGCGTCGTTCGACAAGAAGTTGATGGGGGCCACCTACGACGGCATCGCGATCCAGCCCCTTTACACCGGGGCCGACCACAGCGGCAACGCCGGCCTGCCGGGAGTGGCGCCCTACACCAGGGGTAGCAGCCCGGTGGGCGGGGGGTGGCAGGTTCGCCAGGCCCACAGCCCGGCCACCGGCAACGCAGCGGTGATGGCCGACGTGGGCGGGGGAGTGGACGCCGTCGAGCTGCACCTCGACGGATCTGGCGGTGTGGATGAGTTGGACGCCCTGCTCAAGGGGGTTCCGGACACCATGCCCGTGATGCTGGCCCCGGGGAGCGAAGCGGCCGTCTCGCTGGAGAGCTGGTGGCAACGCCGGGGGGTCACTCCTGCCGAAGCCCGGGGCGGCTTCGGGGTTGATGCCGCCGACTCCGAGGTGGCAGAAGCGGTGGCCCGGTCACGGGAGTATCCCGGTGTGTTGGCAGCGGTGGTGAACGCCGCTGCGCTGGCCGAAAGCGGGGCGAGTGAGGCCCAGGAGCTGGCCGGCTCCATGGCCGATGGAGTTGCCTACCTGCGGGCCTGCCGGCAAGCGGGGATCGATCTCAGCTCGGCTGCGGCCAAGCTGGAGTTCCGCTACGACGCCGGGGTGGACCAATTCTCGACGGTGTCCAAGCTGCGGGCTGCCCGCCGGTTGTGGGCTCGGGTGACCGAGGCGTGCGGCATTGACCCCGCCGCCCAGCGACAGCACGCGGTGACAGCAGGGACAATGATGAGCCGCCGCGATCCCTGGGTGAACATGATCCGCACCACGGTGGCGTGCTTCGCTGCCGCGGTGGGCGGGGCCAACGCCATCACGGTTAGCCCGTTTGACGCCGCAATTGGGGTGCCCGACCCGCTGGGGCTGCGGATCGCCCGCAACACCCAGCATCTCCTGAGGGACGAGTCCCAGATCCACCGGGTCATCGACCCGGCAGGCGGTTCGTACTACGTGGAATCGCTCACCGACGCCATGACGTTGAAGGCGTGGAGCCTGTTCCAGGAGCTGGAAGCGGGAGCGAGCCTGGCCGACCGCATCGGGGAGGTGAACGCTGCTCGGGACCGGGACTTGGCCACCCGCCATCTGGCCCTCACCGGGGTAAGCGAGTTCCCCGACCTCGAAGAGGAAGCGGTTACACGGCCCCCGATGGTGACCGACCCCGAACTGCGCCGCCTGGCCGAACCTTTCGAGGCGCTGCGAGACGCCGCCGACGCCGCCCCATCCCGCCCGACCGCTTTTCTAGCCAACCTGGGTCCCGTCTCGGCCCACACCGCTCGGTCCGCTTTCGCCACCAACCTGCTGGCCGCAGGAGGGGTGAGGGCGCTGGGAAATGACGGCTTCGAGACCCCGGCCCAAGCGGCCGCTGCCTGGGGCCGGTGGGGCACGCCAGTGGCGGTGGTGTGCTCGTCCGACGATGGTTACGAGGCCCACGGAGCCGCCACGGTGGCCGCTCTCCGGGAAGCCGGATGCGGCTACGTGTTGCTGGCCGGACGCCCCGACCAACGCTGGGGGGCCGACGGCTACATCCATCTGGGGTGCGACGTGCTCGTCGCCCTCGAGACCATTCACAAGAGGCTGGGCCTGTGACCATCCCTGATTTCTCCACCGTCGATTTCCACCCTCTGGCTTCGGAGGCCCACCCATCGGAGGTCAACGGCACCGGTTGGGTCGATCTGGTGGCGGCAGAGACGGGGGAGAGTCCCGACCGGTTGTCGTGGGCCACTCCCGAGGGGTTCGATGTGGCCCGCCTGTACACCGCCGAGGATCGCGCCCCGCTGGACTTCTGCGACACCTACCCCGGCCTGGCCCCCTACCTCAGGGGTCCCTACGCCACCATGTACGTGACCCAGCCTTGGACCATCCGCCAGTACGCCGGATTCTCCACCGCCGAGGATTCCAACGCCTTCTACCTCCGCAACCTGGCGGCCGGCCAGAAGGGCCTGTCGGTGGCCTTTGACCTGGCCACCCACCGGGGCTACGACTCCGACAACCCGAGGGTGAGCGGCGACGTTGGGATGGCCGGGGTGGCCATCGACTCCATCCTGGACATGCAGATCTTGTTCGACGGAATCCCGCTGGACGAGATGAGCGTGTCGATGACCATGAACGGGGCGGTGCTGCCGATCCTTGCCATGTACATCGTGGTCGCCGAGGAGCAGGGGGTGGAGCCCGCCAAGCTGGCAGGCACCATCCAGAACGACATCCTCAAGGAGTTCATGGTTCGCAACACCTTCATCTACCCCCCGGCCCCGTCGATGCGGATCATCTCGGACATCTTCGCCTTCACCTCGGCCCACATGCCCAAGTTCAACTCCATCTCCATTTCCGGCTACCACATGCAGGAAGCGGGGGCCACCCTCGATCTGGAGCTGGCCTACACCCTGGCCGACGGGGTTGAGTACGTGCGGGCCGGGCTCGATTCGGGGCTCGACATAGACGCCTTCGCTCCCCGGCTCAGCTTCTTCTGGTGCATCGGCATGAACTTCTTCATGGAGGTGGCCAAGCTCCGGGCCGCTCGCCTGCTGTGGGCCAAGCTCATGAAGCCGTTCGGGCCTACCAACCCCCGGTCGTTGTCGTTGCGCACCCACAGCCAGACCTCGGGCTGGAGCCTCACCGCCCAGGACGTTTACAACAACGTGGTCCGCACCACTATCGAGGCCATGGCCGCCACCCAGGGTCACACCCAGTCGCTTCACACCAACGCCCTCGACGAGGCTCTGGCTCTGCCCACCGACTTCTCGGCCCGCATCGCCCGCAACACTCAGCTCCTGTTGCAGCACGAGTCGGGCACCTGCCGTGTGGCCGATCCATGGGGTGGCTCCTACTACTTGGAGCGGCTCACCCACGACTTGGCCCGGCGAGCGTGGGAGCACATCACCGAGGTGGAGGCCGCCGGGGGCATGGCCGAGGCCATCGAGGCCGGGATTCCCAAGATGCGCATCGAGGAGGCCGCTGCCCGCACTCAGGCCCGGATCGACTCCGGGGCCAAGATCGTGGTGGGCGTGAACCGTTACCAGGTGGACGCGGAAGAAGCGGTCGAGGTTCTGAAGGTGGACAACGCCGAGGTGCGAGCCGCACAGATCGACCGATTGAACCGCCTTCGGGCCGAGCGGGACGACGAGGCTTGCCGGCAGGCTCTGGAAGCGCTGACAGAGGGTGCGAGCCGGCCGACGGGCAGTGCGGGTTCCAACCTCTTGGCCCTGTCGGTGGACGCCGCTAGGGCTCGGGCCACGGTGGGGGAGATCAGCGAGGCGCTCGAGAAAGTGTATGGTCGCCATGCGCCCCGGATTCGCACCATCACCGGGGTGTACCAGGGAGAGATGGGACGAAACGACGAGACCGGCAGCGGCATCCCCGAGGTGAGGGAAGCGGTGGCCGGTTTCGCGGCCCGAACGGGTCGTCGGCCTCGCATCCTGGTGGCCAAGATGGGCCAGGACGGCCACGACCGGGGCCAGAAGGTGATCGCCACCGCGTTCGCCGATCTGGGGTTTGACGTGGACGTGGGGCCGCTGTTCCAGACTCCGGCCGAGGTGGCCCGCCAGGCCGTCGAGGCCGACGTACACGTTGTGGGGGCGTCGTCGCTGGCCGCCGGCCACCTCACCCTGGTCCCCGAGCTGCGAACCGAGCTGGAGAAGCTGGCACGGCCCGACATCAAGATCGTGGTCGGCGGGGTGATCCCGGAACACGACCACGAGGAGCTGCGTGCCGCCGGGGCAGAGGCCATCTTCGGGCCCGGCACGGTGATCGCCGACGCCGCCCTGGAGCTGCTGGCCGTGCTGGACTCCCGAGATGGCTGACCGGAACCCGGTACGCCGGTGATCGACCTCGACGCCGCAGTCGAGGGGGTGCAGGCTTGCGATCGCACGTGGTTGGGCCGGGCCGTGACCCTGGTGGAGAGCACCCGGCCCGATGACCGGGAGCTGGCCACCGAACTGCTGCAACGGCTTCTTCCAGCCACAGGCGGTGCCCGCAGGGTGGGGATTACCGGGGTGCCCGGTGTGGGGAAGTCCACTTTCATCGACGCTCTGGGCGGTTATCTCACCGGGCTGGACCACCGGGTGGCGGTGCTGGCGGTGGACCCGTCGTCCACGGTGTCGGGGGGCAGCATCCTGGGGGACAAGACCCGGATGCCCAACCTGGCGGCCGACGACCGGGCCTACATCAGGCCGTCGCCCTCATCGGGGTCGCTGGGAGGGGTGACCCGCACCACCCGGGAGACCATGGCGGTGGTGGAAGCAGCCGGTTTCGACGTGGTGCTGGTGGAGACGGTGGGGGTGGGCCAGTCGGAGACGGCGGTGGCCGACATGGTGGACTTCTTCTTGGTGATGATGCTGCCCGGAGCGGGCGACGAGCTTCAAGGGATCAAGAAGGGGGTGCTGGAGCTGGCCGACGCCTTGGTGGTGAACAAGGCCGACGGTGGCAACGAGATCGCCGCCCAGCGAGCAGTGCGGGACTACCGGGCTGCTCTGGCCATGACCGCCCCGGCTGATCCGAGTTGGACCCCACCGGTGCTGGCGGTGAGCGCTATTGAGGGGACCGGTCTCGACCAGGTGTGGGAGCACCTCCTTGCCTACTACCGGGTTGTATCCGACTCCGGGGAGTTGGCCCGCGGCCGGGCCCGCCGGCAGGTGAGTTGGATGTGGGCGATGGTCGAGGACCGCCTCCGGGACCGCCTTCGGGATTCTCCCGAGGTGGCCGAGGTGGCCGACCAGGTTGAGCAGCAGGTGGCAGGAGGTCAACTCACCCCCGCCGTAGCCGCCGACCGGATCCTCGCAGCCTTCGACGGTTGACGCCGTCGCCAGAGGGCGGGCTGTTTCGCTAGAGGATCTGGGACAGGAACAGCTTGGTGCGCTCTTCTTGTGGGTTGGTGAAGAAGTGCTCGGGCTCGCCCACCTCGACGATCTCCCCGTCGGCCATGAAGATCACCCGGTCGGCGGCCTCCCGGGCGAACCCCATCTCGTGGGTCACCACGATCATGGTCATCCCGGTCTGGGCCAGTTCCTTGATGACCTCGAGCACCTCGGAGATCATTTCCGGGTCTAGGGCCGAGGTGGGCTCGTCGAACAGCATCACCTTGGGCTGCATGGCCAACGAGCGGGCGATCGCCACCCGCTGCTGCTGACCGCCGGAGAGCTGGCCGGGGAATTTGCGGGCCTGTTCGGGTATCTTCACCCGCTCCAGCAGCTCCATGGCCCTGTCTTCCGCCTGCTTCTTGGGCATCTTGAGCACCTGGCGGGGCCCCAGGGTGATGTTGTCGATCACCGTGATGTGGGGGAACAGGTTGAACTGCTGGAACACCATGCCCGTCTCCCGGCGGATGCGGGCGATGTTGCGCACGTCCTCGCTCAGTTCTGTGCCGTCCACCACAATGTGGCCTGCGTCGTGGTGCTCCAACCGATTGATGCACCGGATGAGGGTGGACTTGCCCGACCCCGACGGGCCGATCACCACCACCACCTCGGCGGTGCCCACCTTCACGTTGATGTCGGTGAGGGCCTGGAAATCACCGAAGAACTTGTCGACGTTCGACAACTCCACCATGAGCTCCCGGTCGCCGATCTGGGTGGCGTCGCTGTCGACGTCCATGGTTGTGGTGGCAATGTTGGTGTCTGTCATCGTTCTCCGACTCCTAGGTGGCGCTCGAGGCGCTGACTTTCCTTGGACATGGTGTAGCTGAGGGCCCAGTAGACGAAGGCCACGAACACCAGGGTTTCGGCTATGGCTGAGGTGGTGAAGTCCGGCTGGGAGTGGATCAGTTCGCGGGCCCGGTAGAAGTCCACGATGCTGATGATTGCGAGCAGCGAGCTGTCCTTGAACAGGCTGATGAACTGGCCGACCATGGCGGGTATCACCGCTCTCAGTGCCTGGGGCAGCACGATGAGGCGCATGACCGCAGGGGGCTGGAGCCCCACCGCCTGTCCCGCCTCGATCTGCCCCTTGGGTACAGCTTGCAGGCCTCCCCGCACCACCTCGGCCAGGTAGGCCGAGGCGAAGATGGTGAACATGATGATGGTCCGGGTCATCAGCGACAACGGTGTGTCGAAATCGAGGAGGAAGTTGATGAAGATGCTGGCCACGAACAGCAGGGTGATGAGCGGCACCCCCCGGAACACCTCTATGTAGGTAACGCAAAACCAGCGCACCACCGGCAGTGAGGAACGGCGTCCCAGCGCCAGCAGCAGGCTGAGAGGGAAGGCCAGGATGATGGCGGCCCCTGAGGCCACCAACGTGAGGTAGAGACCGGCCCAGTCGTCCCAGCTCACGCTGGAGGAGTTGCCGATTAGCCAGTAGACGACGCGCACCACCACCACAGCGGCGGCTATGGCCCCGAGCCGGGTCGCGTTTCTCTTCCAGCCGGCATCGAACTCAAGGTTGGCGGTGAGTTGCAGGGCGACGTAGGCGAACAGCCCGCTCATCCACCACCACGAGATCCCCCCGGTGCCCGCCACTACCTGGAAGGACACGATGGCCATGAACCCGGCGACGGGCCAGCACATCCGCCGCGCTGACCGAGGCAGGCGGATGGCCGTCGATCGCACCACCAGCCCCACGGCCAGGGTGGACAGGGTGAACAATGTGGGCCAGATGGTGCGGGTGAACGCCAACAGCACCACCAGCAGCAACAGGATGGGCCAGTAACGGCGCAGCAATTGAATCCCGGTGGGGCGAACGGATGTAGTGCCGGTGTCGTCTGCCCGGTCCTTGCTGCTTGCGGTGGCCGTCCCCCAGGCCAGGCCCAGGGCCGAGGCCATCAGGTACATCTGCGCCACCAGCCGCCACTGATCGCTGCGGGGGAAGGTGCCGATCATCAGGAGGGTGAGGTTGCGCCGTATCGCCTCCCACTGCCCGGTAATGAAGACGAAGCGCAGAGTGGGGATGAGGACGATCACTCCCACCACCAAAGCCACGATGGTGATCAAACCGTTGTACCAGTTGTTGAACAGGTTCTTCCGTATCCACACGCCGGGCGGCACTTTCCGGTTGGGAGGCCGGGAGGGCGAGCGGTCTGGAGAACCGGTGGCAGAGGGGGGCAGGGTGGTGGTCATCGGCTCATCGTTCCCTTAGCTGGAGGGATCGGTTGTAAAGGTTGAGCAACGCGGACACCACCAGGTTGATGATCAGGTAGGTGATCATCAGGATGAGCAGCAACTGGGGAGCGGGATGGTTGATGCCCCACGCGGTAACGGCCACCTGTACCAGGTCGGGGTAGGCCACCAGGATGCCCAGTGAGGTGTTCTTGATGAGGTTGGCGCACTCGCTGATGTAGGGCGGTATGGCGATTCGCATCGCCTGGGGTAGCACCACGAAGCGGTAGCGCTGCCCGGGCTTCAGGGCCACCGCTATGGCCGCCTCGGTTTGGCCCTTGGGAACGGCCAGGATCGACCCGCGGATTATCTCGGCCACGAAGCTGGCCGTGTAGAAGCCCAGTGCCAGGGTCAGCCCCATGTATCCGGAGTTGGTGCCGAACCCGCCGACCACCCTGCGACCGCTTTCGGAGACCGCGGGCCACGACCACGAGTACGGCCCGCCGAGGATCACGAAACACACCACCACGATCACCGCGAACACCCCAACCGACCACAGAACGCGGTGGTGGGGGTTGCCGGTGGCGGTGTTGTACCGGGTGCGCCACACCCACACCCCGATGGCCACCACCGCGGCCAGCAGGGTCAGCACCCAGAAAACGCCGACGTTGCTCCCCGAGGCCAGCGAGGGTATGGCCCAGGTGTTGTTGCTGATGATGATCCAATTGCTTTCGGAGCCGAAGAAGGTTCCCTGCCACGGCGGCTCTGTGGGGGTGAATTTGGGAAATGGACCGTAGGTGAACAGGGCGAAGCCTACGAAGACGATCACCACCAAAGGGGGGAGGTTGCGGAAGGTCTCCACATAGAGGCTGGCCGCTCTGGCCACCAGCCAGTTGGACGACAGCCGGGCGATGCCCACGAACAGCCCAACTATCGAGGCGATGAGGATTCCCACCACCGAGGCCATCAGGGTGTTCTGGAGGCCGATGAGCAGCGCCTTCCACACCTCGTTGCGGGGGTTGAAGCCGTAGGCGTCGCGCAGGGCCACCTGGTAGGGCTGGTTCAGGAAGTCGAAGTCGGTGGGCAGCCCGATCGCATCCATGTTGCTGATGAGGTTGTGGAACATCCACCGCAACAGGGCCACCAGGACAACAACGGACAGGGCTTGTCCCAGCACCCGCAGGATCCGCACGTCGCGCCAAAGCGGAGGGATGCCCGGGTCGGGGACCCTGGGGTCGTCGTCGGCCACCACTCGCTTGGCTGAGCCGTCGTTGATGGAGCGGATGCCCATCAGCACCATTCCCGGCGTCTGCCCAATGCGGATGGTGTCCACGGCAACCATGACGACTGCCACCAGAGGCACAGCAGCGATGAACACCCAGGCCAGGATCACCTCGGCGATGTCGCTGTAGTCGTCGAGGAGCCTGAACCCCAACTGCCACACCGAGATCACCCCGATCAGGGCCAGCAGGATGACATCTAGCACCAGGGCCAGCAGCCGCCGCGACGCGGGGACCGAGGGTACTCCGGTCAGGTCGGGCCCGGTGCTGGTGGAAGTGGCAAGGCTCATAGGCAAGCTTGAACGTGCAGTCTAAACACAAGGAGCCAACCGGTTGGTGACCGGTTGGCTCCTTGTGTTTAGACTGGGTCTGTTCTGCGCCCGTCAATGACGAGCGGGGTTTCGCCTAGCGGTAGGGCGGGACGTACATGAGCCCGCCGTTGGACCAGAGGTCGTTCACGCTGCCCTCAAGCACACCCAGCTGCGGGTAGCGGTTGAAGATCTCCTCGTAGTTGCCGACCTGCGAGATCACGTTCACTGCGAAGTCGGTGGGAAGGCCCAGACCGGGGTCGAAGCCGTCGCTGCCGAGGAAGTTCAAGATGTTGGGGTCGGACCCGCTGTAGCTGGTGACGTTCGTGGAGTCGAGGCCGAACTCCCAGGCCTGCACGGTGGCCATGGTGGCCCAGTTCACGATCTGAGCCCACTGGGTGTCGCCGTCACGGACCACGGTGCCGAGGGGCTCCTTGGAGATGAGCTCGGCCATGATGTGCTGATCGGCGCCGCCTCTCTGCTCGATCTCGTACTTGAACACACCGAGCACGCTGCTGTCAGCGGTCATCGCCTCGCACTGGCCTTCCTCGTAAGCGGGCACCAGGGTGTCGAAGCCCTCGAAGGTCTGCGGGTTGAACGGGATGCCCCGGGCGGCGAACACCGCGGTGAGGTTCAGCTCGGTGGTGGTACCGGTGCTCACGCAGATGTTGGCGTCGGCCAGATCGTCCAGCGTGGTGAAGCCGGTGGAGGCCGGAACCATGAGGCCCTGGCCGTCGTAGTAGGTGGTGAACAGGAAGTTCGCACCTTCCTGGCCGTCACGGGTGGCAGTCCACGTGGTGTTGCGGTTCATCACCTCGAACTGGCCTGCGGCCAGAGCGGTGAAGCGCTCGGCGCTGGTGACCGGCACGATCTCCACGGCATTGGCATCGCCGAAGACGGCAGCGGCCACGGCATGGCACATGTCGATATCGAAGCCCTCGTACTCACCGTCTTCATTGAGAAGTGCGAATCCGGGCACGTCGTCGCGGGAACCGCAACGCACAAAGCCGCGGTCCAGAACCGCTTGCAGTGTGCCGCCGTCCTGCACGAGGGTGACCGGCTCTTCGGTCGGAGCCTCTGTAGCCGCCTCTGTAGCCGCCGGGGCCTGAGTGGCCTCTTCCGTCGGTTCGGGGGCTGCGCCGTCATCGTCGCCGTCATCGTCGTTGTTGCCGCACGAAGTGGCAATCAACGAGACAGCCAGTACAAGCCCGAGCAGGGCCAACCAGTGATGAACTTTGATCTTCATGTCCTTGCTCCCAACATTGGATTCTGGAGACACTGAAACGCTAGCCGGTGGATTGCGGCTTGGCTACACCCTCCGGCGATTTTGTCGGGGTTATTTTTGGCCGGGCTCTTGGAGCCGGTTCGCCGGGGCTAGCCCGCAGCAGCAAGCGCTGCCTCGCGCTGCCGGGTGGAGCGGTGTACCGGATCGGTGTCGATCACCGGGATGACGTGCTTGCCGAAATTGACGATGGTCTCGCGCACCACATCCATGGGCAGAGTGGAGGTGAGCGGGCTGATCACGTACTGGTCGGCGCCCACCCGCTCGTACTGGCGAGACACATGTACGCAGTCCTCCGCATTGCCCACGCACAGCGACCCGCCGTCGATGGCCATCTTCACGTCGTCGTGGGTGGGCTCGGGGATGACCGCGGGCCACTCGGGGATTCCCTCGGGCTTGGGGAAGGTGTCCAGCCACCGGTAGACGAGGCATTGGTAGTAGTACATGTGGCTCCGGGTGGCCAGGTCGATGGCCATCTCCCTGTCGTCAAGGCAGATGCCGAAGCCCACGCACATGACGTTGTCGTGTACGTAGTCGCCTACAGGGTTCTTGCAGCTCGCCACCTCGTTTTTGTAGATCTCGATCAGCGGGGCGATCTCGTCGGGGGTACCGATGGTGAAGCACAGCACCCCGATGCCCAGCTTTCCGGCCTTCTCGAATGTGGACGGGCTGCCGCACGCCACCCACAGCGGGGGATGGGGCTTGGTTACCGGCTTGGGGAATATCTCCCGAGGCGGCACCGAGAAGCTGTCCCCCTCGTAGCTGTACGTCCCCTCCCGCCACATGTGGGGGATCTGGGCGATGGCCTCGTCCCACAGGCCCCGGGTGATCTCGGTGTCGGCCAGGCCGGTGACCGGGTCGCGGGGCGTTCCCGGCATCCCGAATCCCATCACCTCGGTTGATGAGGAGCCCCGGCCGGTGCCCAACTCGAACCGCCCGTGCGATAGGAGGTCGATCATGGCGGCTCGCTCGGCCGAGCGCACCGGGTGGTTCACCGGAGCGGTGATGTTGAAGATGGCCGAGCCCAGATGCACGTTCTCGGTGGTGGACGCCACCGCCGACAGGAACACCTCGGGGGAGGACATGTGGGAGTACTCCCGCAGGAAGTGGTGTTCCGAGGCCCAGATGTACTTGAACCCGTTGCGGTCGCAGAGCTGGGAGATCTCGAGGTTGTCCCTGATTCTCTGGGCCTCCCAGTCGGGGTTGTTCTCGTAGCCGAAGTCGGGCACGAAGCACTGGGCGAAATATCCGAATTCCATCTTTTGCAACTCCTCGGTTCTGAACTTCCGGCGGGACTGTACCGGATGGCCGGGCCCAGGGGTCCATCGAGGAGCGGGGGAGGGTGGCGTTGACCGGAGGCGCAGGGGGGTAGGGTCGTCGCTCATGGCATGGACGCTGCGGCGCCCCGCGGCCCGGGTGGTGCTGCTCGATGGTGAGAGCCGCATCTTCATGATGAGGGCCAGCGACCCCATCGATCCCCATAAGGAGCCGTGGTGGGAGATCCCTGGTGGAGGTCTGGGTCCAGGGGAAGACTCGGCCGCCGGGGCCCGCCGGGAATTGTGGGAGGAGACCGGGTTCGACGATGTGGAGGTGGGGCCGTGTATCTGGACCCAGCACGTGGAGTTCGACTTCGCCGGGATCCACTTCGACTCCAACGAGCGCATTCATGTGGCCTGGTGTCGCGATGGCGGCGAGTGGGCGCCCCAGCACCTCGAAGCTCTGGAAGCGGCGGCGTTCGAGGAGGCTCGGTGGTGGACGGTGGATGAACTGCTGGCCTCTAAAGACAAGGTGCTGCCAGAGCGGTTACGGGAGTTCCTGCCCGACGTGGTGGAGGGCCGACTGCCCGAGGTGCCGATCGACATCAGCCCGTAGTCCTTAGACGAGTTGGCTGGGTTCGGGTTCGACGTTGACCCACAGGGAGTGGCTATTTCTCGGAAGGGGGGAGGGGGTCTTCCCGGTTGGCGGCCCGGACCGCGTAGGAGAACACTATGGCAGGGGCGAGGACTAACGAGCCGGCCACCAGGCAGGCCACGATGGCGGTGACCAGGCCGTCTCGGAAGCTGGTGGCGAAGCCGGTGAAGAACAGCGCGGCGGCCACCAGGAACAGGAGGTAACCCAGCCGTTGGCCGGCCACAGTCAAGCGTGCAATCCGGTGGCGGCGGGCTGCCAGGGCGTCGGTGCCGCTATTGCTCACGGTAACCAACCGGCGTCTTCCAGCAGAGCCGACAGGTCGGCCCGAACCCGGTCCAAGGAGAAGTGCTGCTTGGCGATGGCCTGATTCTTGTCGATGAGTTTCACATCGGGGTTGTCTAGGAACGCTCGCACGTCGTCGATGCGGTCGGCCGAGAACCACCGGAACCCGAATTCGGCCAGCTCGCGGGCCACTGGGTAGTCGCCCACAACGCAGGGTCGCCGCCAGATGGCCGCCTCCACCGGTGGGTTGCCGAACCCTTCCCAGGTGGAGGGGAACACCACCAGGTCGGCGGCGGCGTAGATGTCGGAAGTGCGTGCCACCGGCCGATGGATTACGGGGCACCGAGCCTCGGCCAGCAACCGGTCGAGGGTGGGTTGGTAGCCCTCCTCGGCCTGGCCCATCAGCCAATAGGTGCCTCCGAGCTGCTCGGCCACGGCGATGGCAGCGGGGATGTTCTTGCGTGCGATGGCCCGAGCCGGGTGGGCCACCAGCAGCGTCTCGTCGTCCACCCCCAGCCGGGACCGCATGGCAGCCCGGTTCCCCTCCGGGCCGGTGCAGTCGAAGCCGTTGTAGATCACGGTGGCGTCCAATCCCCGGTCGGTGAACTGCTGGGCTGTGAGGCTGTTGATGACCACGTGGCGCCATGCGGGGTCATCGGGTGGCAGCTCTGTGACCGCAGCGAACCTTTCCCGCTGCCACGGGGGATCGTGGTGGTGAAGGATTACGGGTCGGCCGGCCAGGGCGCGGGCCACGGCTCGGGACGCGGCCAGGTTCAGGGGGATGGTGCAGAGGTTCTCAACCACCACCAGGTCCGCGTCTTCCAACGCTGCATCCAGTTCGGCGGTGTCGGGGCCGTCGAGCTGCTCGGTGCCGAGCCCGGGTACCACCCGATCCACCGGACCTTCGCCGGCCACCGTCACCATCTCGAAGCCGATGTCGGCCAGGAGGGATTGCCACAGGCGGGCCACGATGGACACCCCGTCGCTCAACCCCAGCCTGAATGAGAGGATCGCGCCGCGGCTCACCCCCACGAGGTAACCAGATCGGGTTGATTCGTGAGACCCTGAAGGGATGAGCGACCGGGAGGCTTTCGACCCCGCTTCTGTGCGGGACGCGGCCAGGGCCGTGTTGGAGGCCCACTGGCTCCCGGAGGGCTACACCGCTCCCAACCTGGTGACCTACCCGTGGCAGTGGCTGTGGGACTCCTGTTTTCAGGCCGTGTGCTGGGCCGAGTTGGGCGACGACAGGGCACTAACCGAGATCCGCACCGCTTTGTCGGTCCAGGCTCCCGACGGGTTCGTACCCCACATGAACTACCTGCGTGACCCTGGTGTGGCTATTGATCTTTGGAGGCGGCCGGGGGCGTCATCCATCACCCAGCCCCCCATGTTCGGGCACGCCCTGGCAGAGCTGGCTCGACGGGGAGTGGAGGTGGACGAGGAGACGGTGGTTCGAGCCGAGCGGGGCGTGGCCTTCCTGCTCAACCACCGTCGCCGCCACGCCGAGGGGTTGGTAACCCTGTGCCACCCGTGGGAAAGCGGTGCCGACGACAGCCCCCGTTGGGATGATTACTGCCCCGGCGGGTTCTCGCTGGACGTGTGGCGTTCGGTCAAGAACGAGCTGGTGACATCAATCGAATACAGCCCGGTCGGTTCCCCGGTGGGCAATCCGGCGTTCTCCGTCGCTTCGGCGGGATTCAACGCCCTGGTGGTGTTCAACGCCCGAGAGCTGGCCATCATCACCGGGCGTTCCGAGCTCACCGACGGTGCCGAGGAGCTGGCCGGATGCCTTGCCACCCGGTGGGTTGAGGAGAGGCGGACCTGGGCTGATGCCGGGCTCGCAGAGAAAGGTTCGGGTCGGGTCCGAACGCTGGACGGACTGATACCGATGCTGGTGTCGTCCGAGCCCGGCCAAATTGATGCCGTGGCCGACGACGTTGTTGACCTGTCGGCCTACGGCGGATGGTGCGGACCCGCAGGAGTGCATCGCCAAGAGTCGGTTTTCGACCCCCGGTCGTATTGGCGGGGGCCGGCGTGGCCTCAGCTCGGCTATCTCATCTGGGTGGGTCTGCGTCGTCACGGTCGCCTCAAGGCGGCCGATGCGGTGGCGACGGCCACCGTCCGGGGGGCGATGAAGAGCGGGTTGGCCGAGTACTGGGACCCGGACGATGGCTCAGGCGGGGGCGCGACGCCCCAGTCGTGGGCCGCCCTGGCCGCGGTGATGGTCTGAGGATCGGGCCTGAGGCCATATGGCTACCGGATGCCGGCCCGGCCGAGGGCCGCAAACCAGCCTCACAGGGCGATTCCCGCCATGGTGCCAACCAGAAGCAGCCGCTCGTAGCTGAACACGTAGCAGGAGATCCGGCGGAGGTTGTTGTCGCCCATCCAATCTGCGCGGTTCGGGGTGATCATGCCGATTTCGAGCTGCGACAGCTCGTAGGCCAGCCCCACGAAAGGCTCGAACTGCTGGTAGCACTGGCTTTGGCCCCAGGTGTCAACTGCTTCCTCCCCGGGGTAGGGGGCGCCGGGAGGGGCATCGTGGATCACCACCGCGTACACCTGGGCGTTGTGGGGGCGGTTACACCCGACGGCGGTGGTTACCTGGGCGGGCAGGTCGTTGCGATCGAGGTAGGTGTACTGGTTGAAGCAAGTCCCGATCAGCAGGTCGTAGGGCTCGGTGGTGAGGCCCTCGAACCGGTCTCGCAGGTCCTCTTCGGTGGGGAGGTTCTCGGGTGCGGGGGTGGGGATGACGAAGACCTCGCTGAAAATGGAGTCGTCTGTTTCGTCGGTCCCACAGGCCGCGGCCACCAGCCCAACACCGAGCACTGCGACAACCAAAATTCGGGTGATCCGGCGGCGCATCGGCAGAGGTCAGTAGGAGGGGAGGACGCGGTCGATCTGCCAGAACGCCATGAACAGCACGACGCAGAACGGTAGGGCAGAAATGGCATATGAGGGCAACCGCCTCCAGCGCTTGGCGGCGAACATGGCCGAGAACCAGATGGCCGCAGCGGCCAGGCCCCACATGATGGCCGGGGCGTAGCCGCCGGAGTCCCCGTCGAGGCCCTCCCCGAAGGAATCAGTCGAGGCTTGGTTGTCTGTGGCCTGAACCGGGGTGGGTCCCGGCGGTTGGTGATCGGCCGAAGTGACCGCAGAGGCCGGGGGCGGCTCCTCCTCGGAGGGTGCCGGGCCGCTGGTGACTGTCGGGGCGGGTTCTGCCGTCGCTGCATCATCCACGGGTTCTGCGGTCCCAGCTAGTTCCTCGGCTCCGGGGGTCTCAGCAACATTGTCCGGCTCGGTTGGGGTTGTGGTGGGGGTAGCGGTCTCGGCCGCTTCGGAACTTTCGACCGCGTCGCCAGTCTCAGCAGCCTCGGTTGTTTCGCTCACCTCCTCATCGGCCAACTCCACATCTGCAGGTGGTTCCTCACCCGGTCGGGGATAGGTGGGCGCGGTTTCGCCCATCAACTCGGCCACCACGATGATGCGCTGCCGGGACGAGCCCTTGGGGTGGCAAGCGGTGAGGGTGAGACGGTTGGGGTGGTCGCGGAAGTTCTGGCTGAGCACCTCAATAGCCGAGGGCGGCACGATGATGTGCCCGTAGCCGTCACCCTGCTCGACCACCTCGTAGGTGAACTCTCCCTGGATGGTGGTGACCTTGATCTGATCGCCGGGGACCAGCTCGTCTATGTCGCCGAAGGGTGCGCCGTAGGTGGTGCGATGCCCGGCGATGGCTGCGTTGCCCGCCTGACCGGGAAGGGGGGTGTTGGGGTAGTGGCCGGGGCCCTTGCGGAGATCGCTGACCCGGACGCCCTCCACCACCGTCTTGTTGAGGTTGATCCGGGGGATCTCAATCCGGGCAATGGGTAATCCAGGATCCCTGTACAGCAGGGCCAACCATTCGGGGTCGGGGGTCGGTTCGGGGGTCGGAGTCGGGGTGGCCGTGGCAGGCTCCGGGCCCTCGGTGGGAGACGACGCGGGGGGTGGCTCAGGGTCCTGGATGGAAGGCGGGGCGGCGTCCGGCCCGGAGGGGGCCTCGATCGTTGCCGGAGGGTTCGTTGGTTCGGAGGTCGGCTCGGGGGTGGAGGAAACGGGCCGGTTGGATTCCTCCGGGCCCTGGGAGCGGGAGGCGTCCAGCAGCTCGTTGAAGTCGTCCTCGAGGGTCTGCTGGGCTCGGGCCTCGATGATGCCGGTTCCCCAGAGCTGGAAGATCCCGAACAGCAGCACGATCAGTCCGATGACGATGATGGTCTTGCCCAGCATTCCCAGCACCCGTACGGAGGTCACGATGGGAAGTGTACGAGTGGGTAGCGGGGAACCCGCAGCACCCCCGGCCGGCCGGTTCCCGATGGCGGAAGCCGCAGGGTACGGTTTGGGCATGAAAGTTGCGCTGTGTGTGGGGGATTTCCTGGCTCGGGCAGAGACGGTGTACGGCGACCGGGTGGGGATCGTGGACGAGCCCGATCAGCCCGCCGAGGGGTGGGGGGAACTCACCTACAACCGGATCGGAGAGCTCGCCCGGGCGCAGGCGGCCGCCCTCGACGACCTCGGGATCGGCTTCGGGGAGCGGGTGGCCGTCGTCTCCCACAACGCAGCGCGGCTCATGGTCTCCCTTTTCGGGGTGAGCGGGTACGGCCGGGTATGCGTGCCGATCAACTTCAGGCTCAAGCAGGAGGAGATCAGCTACATCGTGGAGCACTGCGGGGCGTCGATGCTGCTGATCGATCCGGAGCTGGCCGACTCCCTGGCCGATGTGAACTGCCGTCACCGCTACGTGCTGGGAGCCGAATCCGACCAAGCTCTCTACAGGTTCGATGCCGAGCCCCAGCCATGGGTTCCCGACGAGGACGCCACCGCCACCATCAACTACACCTCGGGCACCACCGCTCGGCCCAAGGGGGTGCAGATGCCCCACCGGTCGCTGTGGCTCAACGCCGTCACCTTCGGGTGGGCCGCCGGGGTGAACGACCGTGACGTGTACCTACACACCCTGCCCATGTTCCACTGCAACGGGTGGGGCATGCCCTATTCCCTAACCGGCTCCGGTGCTCGCCACATCGTGCTGCGCAAGGTGGACGGCATGGAGATCTTGCGCCGGATCGAGCGCCACGGTGTGACGTTCCTGTGCGGGGCCCCTGCGGTGGTGGCCGCCGTTCTCGACGCCGCCCAGGACTGGGAGGGCGACATCCCCGGCTCGGGACGTGTGCGCATGACTGTGGCCGGTGCCCCGCCCCCCACACGCACCATCGAGCGCATGGAAACCGAGCTGGGCTGGGAGTTCATTCAGCTCTACGGCCTCACCGAGACGGCGCCCTATCTGACCATGAACCGCCGGCGGGCAGAGTGGGATCACCTCACCCCGGCCGAACGGGCGGTGAAGCTGGCCCGCCAAGGCGTTCCTGCTCTGGGAATCTCGATGGCGGTGGACGGCGACGGGGAGGTTCTGGCCCGGGGCAATCACGTTTTGGAGGGTTACTGGGAGCAGCCCGAGGCCACCGACGAGGCCCTGGCCGGGGGGTGGTTCCACACCGGCGACGGCGGGTTCATCGACGGTGAGGGCTATCTCACGCTGTCGGACCGCAAGAAGGACGTGATCATCTCCGGCGGGGAGAACGTGTCGTCCATCGAGGTGGAAGACGCCCTGTTCGCTCACGAGGCGGTGGCCGAGGTAGCGGTGATCGGGGTGCCCGACGAGAAGTGGGGGGAGACGGTGAAGGCTCTGGTGGTGCTGGCCCCGGGAACGGAGGCTTCAGAGGCCGAGCTGATAGATCACTGCCGCAGCCGCATGGCTCACTACAAGTGCCCCACGTCGGTGGAGTTCCGTGACGAGCTGGCCCGCACCGCTACCGGCAAGCTGCAGAAGTACCGGTTGCGGGAGCCCTATTGGGCCGGCCAGGAGCGCGGCATCAACTGAACTTGCGATTCGGGCGTGCCCGGTTGGGGGCATCGTCTGTTTGAAGCTTGGCTACCCCAGCGAGACCGGGGTGGCCACTTCGGTGAAGAAGTCGTTGCCTTTGTCGTCGGTCACGATGAACGCGGGGAAATCCTCCACCTCGATCCTAAACACCGCTTCCATGCCCAGTTCGGGATATTCCAGCACCTCCACCTTGCGGATGGAGTCCTTGGCCAGGCGGGCGGCAGGGCCGCCGATCGATCCCAGGTAGAAGCCGCCGTGACGGGCGCACGCCTCCACCACCGAACGGGACCGATTGCCCTTGGCCAGCATCACCTTGCTGCCTCCGGCCGCCTGGAACTGATCGACGTATGCGTCCATCCGCCCCGCGGTGGTGGGGCCGAACGACCCCGAGGCGTACCCTTCGGGGGTTTTGGCAGGTCCGGCGTAATACACCGGATGGTCCCTCAGGTAGGCCGGTATGGGCTCGCCGGCGTCCAGGCGCTCCTTGATCTTGGCGTGGGCCAGGTCGCGGGCCACCACCAGGGTGCCGGTTAGGGCCAGCCTGGTCTTCACCGGGTACCGGGTCAGCTCGGCCAGGATGTCGTCCATGGGCTGGTTGAGGTCGATGTTGACCACCTCGCGGCCCAGCTCGTCGTCGGTCACTTCCGGCAGGAACCGGGCCGGGTCGGTCTCGAGCTGCTCCAGGAAAATCCCCTCGGCGGTGATCTTGCCCAGCGCCTGGCGGTCGGCCGAGCACGACACCGCTATCCCCACCGGACACGACGCACCGTGGCGGGGAAGGCGGATGACCCGCACGTCGTGGCAGAAGTACTTGCCCCCGAACTGCGCCCCGATCCCGAAATGCCTGGTCAGCTCTAGGATGCGGTCTTCCCATTCCAAGTCCCTGAACGCGTGTCCGGTTTCGGAACCCTCGGTGGGCAGGGTGTCGAGGTAGCGGGCCGACGCGTACTTGGCCACCTTCAGGGTGTACTCGGCCGAGGTGCCGCCGATGACCACGGCCAGGTGGTAGGGCGGGCAAGCCGCGGTGCCGAGGGTGCGCAGTTTCTCGTCGAGGAAGCGGGTGAGCGACTCGGGGTTCAGCAGGGCCTTGGTCTCCTGGAACAGGTACGACTTGTTGGCCGACCCGCCTCCTTTGGCCATGAACAGGAACGAGTAGTCGTCGCCAGGCGTGGCGTAGATCTCGATCTGGGCCGGCAGGTTGTTGCCGGTGTTCTTCTCCTCGAACATGGTGAGCGGGGCGAGCTGCGAGTAGCGGAGGTTGGAGGTTTGGTAGGTGTCGAACACCCCCTGGGCGATGGCCCGCTCGTCGTCGGCGCCGGTGAGCACCCGCTCGCCCTTGTGCCCCACGACAACGGCGGTCCCGGTGTCCTGGCAGCCGGGGAGCACCCCGCCTGCTGCGATGTTGGCGTTGCGGAGGAGTTCGGTGGCCACGAAGCGGTCGTTGGCCGAGGCCTTGGGGTCGTCGAGGATGGCGGCCAGTTGGGACAGATGGCCTGGTCTCAGCAGGTGGGCGATGTCCCGCATGGCTTCGCTGGTGAGCAGGCGGATGCCCTCGGGGTAGACTCGGAGGAAACGGTGCCCGTCCAGCGTGACGGTGGAGACGTGATCGGTGGTGAGCAGGCGGTACTCGGTGGTGGTGTCAGGCCCCTTGGGGAGCAGCTCGGTGTAGGAGAACTCGGCCACCGATCACCTGCCGAAGCCCGTGGTGGGTTCCCTCAGCCCAGCGCCGGCGTACCGGCAAACGGTGATGGGTCTCCGGTGTCGGGGACCACCGGCGGTCGCCAGCTCATCGCCTCGCTGAGTTGTGTGGTGAAGTCCCGCCAGTCGGGAGGGTTCCAGCCCTGAGCAGAGGCCCGCAGGTTGAGCTGGTGGTCGAGGTGGACGATGGCGGGTAGCGACTCCAAGCCCAGGCCCCGCACCACCGAGCGGTCCTCGTCGGCGAACACCAGGAACTCCTTGCTCCACGGGCCGAGGAACTCCTCGGCTTCCTGGGGGGACGCAGTGACCAGGAACGCCACCCGACAGTCGGCCCCCTTGAACGTGCGGAAGATGCGCCCCGCGGTGTCGATGAGCCAGGAACTCTCGTAGGTGTAGGGGTCGAGAACCACCATGACCAGATGAAATACGGTGACCCAGTCGCCGATGGGACGAGGCTCGCCATTGATCGGCGTCAGCGGCACATCGGCATCGAGCGTGGCGGTCATTGCCCTCGAAGTTACCCCAGCCGTGGGGCTCAACCCGGTGTCGGAACCGATGAATGGCAGGAGCAGGGGGCACGAGGCCGGAGATCAACTCCGGGTCCCCTACGCTGGGGGCGTGCATCCCATTGAGCACCTGCGTTACGTGGCCCGGTCGTCGGGGGTGGGCCAGGAAGCGCTGGTGCGGGAGACAGCGGGGGCGCTGTTGAGCTTCGGCCACGATCCCGCTGGGTTGGTTACCACCTGTAGACGCATGATTGCCCGCCAGCCCTCGTCGGGGCCGCTTCTGTGGCTGGCTGCCCGGGTTTTGACCGGGGCCGATCCCCGCACGGAGGTTCGCGCCTGCGTTCAGGCCCTGGCCGAAGACAGGACCGCTCGCCATCTGGCTCGGGAGCTGGCCGATGACGCCGAGGTATGCGTGCTGGGCTGGCCCGATCTGATCGGTGCCGCGCTGCGGCTGAGGGGCGACCTCCGGGTGTTGGTGGTGGATGTGCTGGGGGAGGGGAGCCACCTGGTGCGCAGGCTTTCGGATCAGGATGGCTGGGTGACCGAGGTGGCCGAGAGCGGTCTGGGAGCGGCAGCGGCGTCGGCCGATGCGGTGCTGTTGGAGTCGGCTGCTGTCGGCCCCGACGGATTCCTGGCGGTGGCGGGTTCTCGGGCCGCTGCGGCGGTGGCCCACGCCGAAGGTGTGCCCGTGTGGTTGGTGGCCGGTACCGGTTCGGTTCTGCCCCAGTCGATGTGGGACTCGCTCACCCGGAGGACCTTGGGAATGGTGGAGCCGTGGGATGCGGACGAGGAGGTGGTGCCCCTCTCGCTGGTGGATCGGATGGTCGGCCCCAACGGAGTGGCCCCACCCGTCGAAGCCGCCACCCGCACTGACTGCCCTGTGGCCCCCGAGTTGTTCTTCACCGCGGTTTGACCCGGCTCCT
Source organism: Acidimicrobiales bacterium (assembly GCA_965200775.1). Lineage (GTDB taxonomy): Bacteria > Actinomycetota > Acidimicrobiia > Acidimicrobiales > Bin134 > Poriferisocius. The sequence continues at coordinate 857,393 of OZ241383.1, forward strand.
CGCCAGGCCCGGCTGGCCTTCACCGGAGACCTGCTTTCGCATACCGCGGTGTTCACCCGGGCTGGCCTGGGCCTCGCCGGCATGGCCCGCGCCGAGGAGGAAGCGGCCACTCCGAAGCTGTACGAGGTGGACGGGATCAGCGCCGTACCCACATGGGTGGATCGGCGGTCCTACACCATCATCGATGTCGGCGAGGCGCTGATGAACGACACCTACCCCGACCTGGCCTCGCGGCTCAAAGAGTCCTGGGACCGCACCTGGCTAACGCTCCGCAGCTACGGCGTTGATGTCACCTCCGCACCCCCGGCAGCCCCGGCGAACATCGGACATCAAGGCGCCGAGCCCTAGGGCCATTCGTGGGGGCCGTTGCGAGGCCCGCCCTAGTGTGGCGGTCATGAAGATTGACACTGAGGCGGTGGACTTGGCTCTGACCACCACCAGAGCGGTTCGTCGGCGGCTGGATCTGGAGCGGCCGGTTGACGATCGGATCATCCTCGATTGCATCGACATTGCCGAGCAGGCCCCGACCGGGGGGAACCAGACCAGTCGGCGGTGGATTGTGGTGCGCGACCCCAAGATCAAGGCCGAACTGGCCCGGTTGTACCGGGAGACTGCGGGGCGTTTTCTGATTGAGGCTCGTGACCGTCTGAAGGGAACCGATCATCCCAGTGCGCCGATGATGAGTTCTGCGGCCCATCTGGCCGAGCATCTGGCCGAGGTGCCGGTGATCGTCATCCCAACCATCGTCGGTCGTCACGACGGGAGCGGCTCTCCGGGCCTGTTCGATTCGGTGATCCAGAGTGCGTGGAGCTTTTGCGTGGCGTTGCGGGCACGGGGGTTGGGCAGTGCGTGGACCTCGGCCATTTTGGCTCGGGAAGTGGAGCTGAAGGAGCTGTTGGGCATTCCGGACACGACCACCGAAATCGCCATGTTGCCGGTGGCGTGGACCAAGGGTACGGACTTCCGCCCTGCTCGCCGCACCCCGGCCCGGGAGATCACCTTCTTTGATCGGTACGGTCGTACCTTTGAGTCGGGGCCTGGCCCGGCGGTGAGCATGGCCGATGGCCCCGGCATGGTGGTGGAGGCCGATATTGCTGCCGAAGCGTCGGTGGTGTGGGCCGCGGTGACCGATATCAACCTCCCGGCCCGGTTTTCTGAGGAGTTCAACGGTGCCAGCTGGGACGAAGGATTCGACGGCCCTGCTTTGGGAGCGAGGTTCACCGGACAGAACCACATCGAGACCCTGGGCCACCGGGAGATGCCCTGCTTCGTGGATGTGTGTGATGAACCGTCCGCTTTCGGGTGGTGTACATCCGACCCCGACAATCCGGGGGCCCGTTGGCGTTTCGAGCTTCAACCCTTGGTGGGGAGCGGCACCCGGTTGCTGCACCGTGTTCTGTTGGGCCCCGGGCCATCCGGGCTGACCAGGTTTATCGAACAGAACCCGGACATGGAGGCCCGTGCCATCGCCCGTCGCCTCGGAGTTCTCCAGGCCAACATGCAACGGGTGGTGAACGGAATCAAGGCCCACATCGAGGCTGGAGGCAGCTAGCAGAACCGGTTGTACCGTTGCCCGGCCCGTTCCCGCTACTGGCACAACATCCACCACCGCAACTTCCAGGCGGTAACGTGCTGGGTTTGGAGGGGCAAGGTGTGCCCTGCCGAGGAGTCCCCGTGTCCGACAGCCCATCGATCGACCCGGCCCACTACCGCCAGGTACTGGGACAGTTTCCCACCGGGGTGACCGTGGTAACTGCGGCGGGACCCGACGGTCCGGCCGGGCTGGCCATCGGCTCCTTTGGATCGGTGTCGCTCGACCCGCCGCTGGTCATGTTCATGCCCGGCAAGTCGTCCACGAGCTGGCCGGCCATCGAGGCCGCAGGCCACTTCGGGGTGAACATCCTGGCCGAGGACCAAAGCGACATGTCCAATCTGTTCGCTTCCAAAGCCGAGGACAAGTTCGCCGGCCTGGACTGGTCCACCAAGGTCACCGGCGCTCCTATCTTCCCGGACTCGCTGGCCTGGATCGACTGCGAGATCGACCAGGCGGTGGAAGGCGGCGATCACTGGATCGTGCTCGGCCGGGTGCTCAATCTGGGAGTGCAGCGAGACGACGTGGGACCGCTGGTGTTCCTGGGCGGGAAGTACGGCCTGTTCGACCCGCTCGGCCAGTGAAAAGAACCTGACGGAAAGAACCGGACGGAGGGAAACCACCGCGATGCCTCTCTACGCGCTGGGGGCCATTGAGCCCGACGTCCATCCCGAGGCGTTTGTCCACCCTCAGGCCGTGATCATCGGCCAGGTGAGCGTCGGCCCGGAGTCGACGGTGTGGCCGGGAGCTGTCCTCAGGGGCGACGGAGCGGGCATCGTCATCGGCGCCCGGACCTCGGTCCAGGACAATGCGGTCATCCACAACACCGAGGAACTGCTCACCGTGGTGGGTGACAACGTCACGATCGGCCACCTGGCCCACCTAGAGGGCTGCACGGTCGAGGACGAAGCGCTGATCGGCACCGCTTCGGTGGTGCTTCACGAAGCAGTGGTTGGCCGAGGCGCGCTGGTGGGGGCCAACGCGGTGGTCACCAACAAAATGTCGATCCCGCCCCTGGCCCTGGCCGTGGGAGTGCCGGCCAAGGTACGCGAGGAGTTCATGGCCGAGGGCCAGAATCGCCTGGATGCCCAGAGTTACGTGGATCGCGGGTACCGATATCGGGCCGAGATGCGATTGCTAGGCTGAACGCCGGTAGTATTCGGGTCACCAGGTCCCATCAACCGGGTCACATCCACCTCTTGGCTAGGAACTCACTATGTCGTCGGAAGCCCTTGCTCTAGACCTCAGCCGGTACAAGCTCGGCTGGAGCGACGAAGAGGATTACGTGTTCAAGCCCCAGAAGGGGCTGAACGCCGACATCGTCCAGGAGATGTCGTGGATGAAGAGCGAACCCGACTGGATGCGCAAGTTCCGCATGAAGTCGCTCTCCCGGTTCGAGAAGCGGCCCATGCCCAACTGGGGCGGCGACATGTCGGGCATCGACTTCGAGGACATCTACTACTACATCAAGCCCACCGAATCTCAGGTTGACGCCTGGGAAGACCTGCCCGACGCCATCAAGGACACCTACGAGAAGCTGGGCATTCCCGAAGCCGAGCGCAAGTACCTGGCCGGAGTGACTGCCCAGTACGAGTCCGAGGTGGTGTTCCACCGCAACCGGGAGGACCTCGAGCGCCAAGGGGTGCTGTTCTGCGACATGGACACCGCCCTGAAGGAGTATCCCGAGCTGGTGCAGGAATACTTCGGCACCGTCATCCCGCCGGGAGACAACAAGTTCGCCGCCCTCAACTCCGCGGTGTGGTCGGGGGGCAGCTTCATCTACGTGCCGCCCGGGGTGTCGGTGGACATGCCCCTGCAGGCTTACTTTCGCATCAACGCCGAGAACATGGGCCAGTTCGAGCGGACCCTGATAATCGCCGACGAGGGATCGCAGGTTCACTACATCGAAGGGTGCTCGGCCCCGGTGTACACCAGTGATTCGCTGCACTCCGCCGTGGTGGAGATCCTGGTCAAGGAATCGGCCCGGGTCACCTACACCACCATCCAGAACTGGTCCAACAACGTGTACAACCTGGTCACAAAGCGGGCCAAGGTCGAGGCCGAGGGTCACATGGAGTGGATCGACGGCAACATCGGCTCCCGCCTGACCATGAAGTACCCGGCGGTGGTGATGGTGGGGCCCAAGGCCTCTGGTGAGGTGTTGTCGGTGGCCTACGCCGGTCCCGGCCAGCACCAGGACGCTGGGGCAAAGATGACCCACGCCGCCCCGGAGACCACCTCCAAGATCGTGTCCAAGTCGATCTCCAACGGGGGTGGCCGCACAAGCTACAGGGGCTTGGTGCGGGTCGAGGACGACGCTTACGGGTGCCGCAGCCACGTGCAGTGCGACGCGCTGATCCTCGACGAGGACAGCGTGTCCGACACCTACCCCTACATGGAGGTGGGCACTCGGGATGCGGAGATCGGCCATGAGGCCACCGTTTCCAAGGTGGCCGACGAGCAGTTGTTCTACCTGATGAGCCGGGGGCTGACCCAGGAGCAGGCCATGGGCATGATCGTGAACGGCTTCATTGAGCCCATAACCCGCACGCTGCCGATGGAGTACGCCGTGGAGTGGAGCCGGCTCATTGAGTTGCAGATGGAGGGATCTGTCGGCTGATGCCCATGCGGCAGGACTGCAAGTACTTTGAGAGCCGCTCCTATCCCAACGGGGACACGGTTCGGAAGTGCGACTTGGACTTGGCCCCCGAGGCACCTTGGCGTTGCCCGGACGACTGTTCCGCTTTCGAGCGGCGGTTGGTGGATGTGAACTGGTCGCACGGAACGCTGGTGACGCCCCCCACCCCTGAGGAGCCATCCAGCGTGGGCAGCGACGAGAGCATCGGCGCCCTGCTGGATGCGGCCGAGGACATCGTGAACGCCGCCGGTCCCCGGGTGTTGGCCGAGTTAGAGAAAGACAAGTCCCGGCGGCGCCTGGGATTGGGAGGCGGTGGGAAGGCGAAGCGGCGGCGCCGCCGTCGCCGGTGACCAGTGGCCCGCCGGGTGACGCCCGCAGTGCCGGTCTCCAGGATCAGTTGACGAAGAGCTTGTGAGCAAGACGAAGTTCACCCCGGAGGTGGCCGGATCGATCCCCGGCCCCGATTGGCTGGTGCGCCGTCGGTTGGCGGCTGCTGAGCAGGTGGCTGCCACAACTGTTCCGTCGGTTGAGGAGGAGGTATGGCGCTACACCCCCATCGGGCGGCTCGACCTCGACCGGTACCGGTTGGTTTCCGATCCCGGCGACCGGTCATCGGCACCCGTTCCCCACCACAGCGCCATTGCAGACACCAGCAACGGTCGGTTGGGATCGGTGGAGATGTCCACCGATCTCGAAGCCAAGGGGGTGGAGATCAGGGCCCTGGGAGCCCAGGACTCCGAGCTGGCCGCAACTGTGGATGTGGACTTGTTCGCCACAATGAACGCGGCGTTCTCGACTGAGCCGGTGCTGGTGCGGGTACCCACGGGGGTGAGCGTGGATGCCCCAATCGTGGTGCGCCACTGGTTGGACGCCGACGGCGGGGCGGTGTTCCCCCGGCTGATCGTGGACGCCGGGGCCGACTCCTCGGTGGAGGTGCTGGAGCTGTACGGCTCGGCTGACGTGGCCGCTTTCGTGAGCCCAGTGATCGAGATAAGGGTGGCCGCGGCTGCACGGGTTGGCTACCTGGCAGTGCAGGACCTCGGAGCCAAGGTTTGGCACATCGGGTCGCAGGTCAGCCACATCGGGGCGCAGGCCCACCTCCGGGCTTCGTCGGCTGCGTTCGGCGGCGCCTACGCCCGGATGCGCCAGGACACCCACCTCTTCGGGCGGGGAGCGACCGGTGATCTGGTCTCATTGTACTTCGGCGACGGTGAGCAAACGCTTGACTTCCGCACCTTCCAGGACCACGCCGCTCCCGACACCTCGAGCTCCCTGCTGTTCAAGGGAGCGGTGGACGACACCTCCCGGTCGGTGTACACCGGTCTGATCCGGGTGCGACCCGTCGCCCGGGGCACCAACGCCTACCAAACCAACCGCAATATCAAGCTTTCGGAGGATGCCTGGGCCGAGTCGGTGCCCAACCTGGAGATCGAGAACAACGAGGTGCATTGCAACCACGCCTCTGCGGTGGGGCCGATTGACACCGATCAACTCTTTTACTTGGAGAGCCGGGGCGTGCCCACCGAAACCGCCGAGCGGCTCATCCTGTCGGGATTCTTCGACGAGGTGCTGGACCGGTTTCCGGTACCCGGCGCGGTGCCCGCGGTGCGGGATCGGCTTCAGGCCAAGATCTCCGGGGTGAGCCACCACGGATCGACCCCGGCCAACGAAGCAGGCTCAGCCAACGGGACGAGCTCAACCAAAGAGGCGGGGCGATGAGCGCCGAAAGGGTGGTGCTGTGCAGGTTTGAGGAGCTGACCGACGAGGGTGCTCGGCGGTTCGACGTGACCGTTGCCGGCGCGGTCCACCGGGTAGCGGTGGTCCGTCTGGGCGATGACCTGTATGCCCTGGGCGATACGTGCAGCCACGCCGATTACTCGCTGTCCGAGGGGGAGGTCGATCCCGAGGACGGCACCATCGAGTGTTGGAAGCACGGCAGCCTGTTCTCGTTGACCACCGGCGAAGCCGAGACCCTGCCTGCCATCCACCCGGTACCCGTTTATCGCACCGGCGTGGACGGGGGACAGGTGTGGCTGGAGGTGACCCACGATGAGTGAGGACCCGCGATGAGTGACGCAGGCTCCAGCGAGTTGGTGGTCGAGGGACTCCACGTTCGGGTTGGGGGCCAGATGGTGCTGAACGGGGTGGACCTTCGGGTGGCCTCCGGCGAGGTCCACGCCGTGATGGGTCCCAACGGATCGGGAAAGTCAACCCTGGCCCTGGCCATCATGGGACGGCCCGGATACGAGGTGGTGGCGGGGTCGATCACCTTGGACGGTGTCGATCTGGTGGGCCTGTCCCCGTGGGAGCGAGCCCATGCCGGGCTATTTTCCACCCATCAGTACCCCACCGAGGTACCCGGAGTGGGCCTGGAGACCATGCTGGAGGCGGCAGTGGCCGCTTCCGGGGGAGACCGAACCACGGTTGCTGCCCGGTTGGCAGCCGAGGCCGAGCAGGTGGGCTTCGGGACCGAACTGCTGAACCGGTCGCTGAACGTCGACCTGTCGGGGGGCGAGCACAAGCGCAGCGAGGCGATCCAGCTTGGAGTGCTTGGCCCCCGCATCGCCATCCTCGACGAGCTGGACAGCGGCTTGGATGTGGACGCCTTGGCTACGGTCAGCCACCGCATCGAGGAAGCCACCCACCAGGACAACCTCGGCGTGCTGGCCATCACCCATTTCAGCCGCCTTCTCACCGTGCTCCACGCCGACGTGGTACACATCCTCATAGGTGGCATTATCAGGGAGACAGGGGGCCCCGAACTAGCTGCCCAGTTGGAGGAGACCGGTTACACCCCCTGGATCGACATCCGAACCACATCCCCTGTGGACATTCACCTGGGAGGAGACCCATGGCCGTAGACGCCGACGCCAAGCGACTGCTCAGCGATGAGGAGGTGGCCACCGCCCTGGAGGACCTTCCAGGCTGGGAACACCGGGGGGACAAACTCCACGCCACGTTCAAGTTTGCCGACTTCTCCGAGGCCTTCGGGTTCATGTCCCGGGTGGCGTTGATCTCCGAGCGCCTGTTCCACCATCCGGAATGGTCCAACGTCTGGGCCACCGTCGAGATCGACATCACCAACCACGCCGCCGGCGGTCTCACCGAACTCGACCTCGAATTCGCCCGCCGCGTCAACGCAGTGGCCTGAGTTCGGACTACCGCGTAATCAATACCGCTATGAATACCCTGACCTGGGCGGTTTGGCCGGTCAGGCCGGGCCTATGCCTCGGAACCTAAGCCTCGGAATCTAAGCCTCCGAAGCAGTAACCGCTTCGTCCAGGGCCTGGGTGAGGGTGATCCAGGAGAGGGTGGCGCACTTGATCCTCACAGGGAACTTGACCACCCCCTTCAGGGCCTCCAGGTCTCCCAGCTTGATGTCAGGGCTGCCGGCTTCGGACCCGTTGTTCTCGGCGTCGTCGCTGCTGTAATCGGCATCAGACTCGGGCTCGATGGACATCATGGTCTTGAACGCCCGGTTGAGCTTGCGCAGCTCCCCGGTAGTGCGGCCCTTGGCTGCGATTGACATCATCGACGCCGACGCCTGGCTGATCGAGCATCCCTGCCCGCCGACCCTGATGTCGTTGATCACCCCGTCGTCAACCTCCACATAGACGATCACCTCATCGCCGCACAAGGGGTTGAAGCCCTCGGCTCGGACGGCAGGAGGAGCTTCCAGCTCTCCCCGGTTGCGGGGATTGCGGTAGTGGTCGAGGATGATCTCCCGGTAAAGATCTTCAAGGTTGGGCATGGCAAAAGTTGGGCTCGGCGAAAATCGGGCCTAGAGGCGACTCGTCGGCCTCACCAGCTTACGGGCCCCGGATCGTGAATGGGCACTTTTGACGGGCTCCGCCATGGCCTGCTCAGAGCGCAAACATGTCGTCGGCGTCAACCAGAGCGTCGGCCAAGGCGTCCACGTCGGACTCGTCGTTGTACACGTAAAGGGACGCCCTGCTGGTGGCGTTGCAGCCCAGCACGCGCATCAGCGGCTTGGCGCAGTGGTGGCCGGCCCGCACGCACACCCCGGATTGATCCAGCACCTGGGCCAGGTCGTGAGGGTGGATCCCCTTGTACTCGAACGACAGAACCCCGCCACGCTCGGCCGGCTCGGTGGGTCCGTGAATCTTGATGTCGTCGCCGTACCGTTGGGTGAGGGTTCGCAGCGCATAGCCGGTGAGGGCCACCTCGTGCTCCCGTATCTCCTCCATGCCCAGGCCGGTTAGATAGTCCACCGCCGCCCCCAACCCGACGGCCTCTGCGATGGGAGGGGTGCCGGCCTCGAACTTCCACGGCACGTCGGCAGTGCTGAACCCCTCCTTGGTCACATTGAGGATCATCTCGCCCCCGCCCAAAAACGGCGGCATGGCCTCCAGCAGCTCGGATCGGGCCCACAGCACCCCGATACCGGTGGGGCCGCACATCTTGTGACCGGTGAACGCCACGAAGTCGGCCCCCATCTCCACCACGTTGGTAGTCAGGTGGGGGGTGTACTGGCTGGCGTCCACCAGCATCAGCGCTCCCACCCGGTGAGCGGCGTCGGCGAGCTGCCGCACCGGGGTGATGGTCCCCAGCACGTTGGACACAGCGGCCACGCTCACCAGCCGAGCCCCGTCGAGCAGCCGATCCAGATCGGTCAGATCAAGGTGGCCGTCAGGGCCGATGGGAATCCAGCGCAGCTCGATGCCCTGCTCAGCGGCCAGCATGTGCCAGGGGACGATGTTGGCGTGGTGTTCCAACTCGGTTATCACAACCGGGTCGCCGGGCTTCAGGTTGGCCCGTCCCCAGGTGCGGGCCACCAGGTTGATGGCCTCGGTGGCATTCTTGGCGAAGATCACTTCGGACGACCGAGGGGCGCCGATGAAGCGGGCCACTTTGTCCCGGGCCTGCTCCAACGCCTCGGTGGACTCCACCGCCAACTGGTACGAACCCCGGTGGACGTTGGAGTTGGTTTGTTCGTAGTACTCGGTGATGGCGTCGATCACCTGACGGGGCTTGTGGGACGTGGCCGCCGAGTCGAGGTACACCAGACGGCGGCCGTGAACCTGACGACACATGATGGGAAAGTCGCCCCGGATCACAGCCGGATCTAACGCCATGCCTCAAACCCCTCGGCATCCAGCTGGGCGGCCAGCTCGAAGCCGCCGCTGGCCACGATCTTGCCGCCCATCAGGATGTGAACGTGGTCGGGTTGCAGATGGTCGAGCAGGCGGCGGAAGTGGGTAATGGCCAGCACTCCCATCTCCGGCCGGTCGGCCCGCACATCCTGCACCCCGTTGGCCACGATCTCCAGAGCATCAATGTCCAAACCCGAGTCGGTCTCGTCGAGGATGGCCATCTCCGGTTCCAGAATGGCCAACTGGAGCACCTCGTTGCGCTTCTTCTCCCCGCCGGAGAACCCGTCGTTCAGGTAACGGTCGGCGAACGACTGGTCCATGCCGTAGCGCTCCATCCAGTCCATTATCGCCATCCGCAGCTCCAGCACCGACATGTCGATGCCCTTGCGGGCCGACAGGGCCTGGCGCAGGAAGTTGATCACCGAAACGCCGGGGAACTCCTGGGGGTACTGGAAGGCCAGGAACAGGCCCGCCTTGCCCCGGACATCAGCGCTCCAGTCGGTTATGTCGTCACCCTTGAAGCGGATGCTGCCTCCGGTTACCTCGTACTCGGGACTGGCCAGAAGCGTGCTGGCCAGGGTGGACTTGCCCGAACCGTTGGGCCCCATGAGGGCGTGTACTTCACCTGCTCTCACCACCAGGTCGATGCCGGACAGGATGGGGATGCCGTCGGCGGTGGAGACGTGCAGGTTCTCGACCTCGAACAGGGGGGGCACGGCTGGGGCCACCTGTCCATTCTACGCGGGGGACGTAGCCGTCCCTACCACCGTAAGAACGGGAACCGGGAGAATCGAGAGGACCGGGAAGGATCGGAGTCGGTAGAACGGGAAGGACTGAAACCGGGAGAATCGAGAGGACGGGTAACGATTGGAGTCGGTAGAACCGAAAACTCCGGCGGGCTTGCCGGCTACCAGCCCCGGTCGATCCACTCCTGGAGGTTGGGGGCTTCCGACCCGATGGTGGTTTGGTCGCCGTGGCCGGGCAAAACCAGGGTGTCGGCGGGTAGGGGAGAGAACATCCTCTGGTCGATCGACTTGATGATGGTGTCGAAGTCGCCTCCCTCGAAGCCGGTGGCGCCGGGGCCGCCGGGGAAGAGGGTGTCGCCGGAGAACAGGATGGGCGAACCCTCCAGGCGGAACGACATCGACCCGGGTGTGTGGCCCGGTGTGTGGATGCAGTGCAAGCGGAGCCGGCCCACCTCGATCACCGACTCGTCCTCGAGCAGGTAGTCGTAGGCGTCGAGCATGGCGGCGTCCTCGGCGGTGACCCCCACGTCGTAGCCGGCGTCGCGCACCGCCGGGATGGCTTGGATGTGGTCCCAGTGCCCGTGTGTTTCCAGGATGGTGCGCACTCCGAGAGCCGAGCACAGTTCCAGCAGCAGGTCGTGTTCGTTGGCGGCGTCTATCAGCACCGCTTCCCCGGTCTGGCGGCAGCGGACCACGAAAACGTTGTTGTCCATCGGCCCCACCACCACTTTGTGGATCTCGGCTTGGGTGTCTTGCCAGTGCAGGGTCATGTCGGGTTCGCTCGCAATCTGGTTTTGACCTGTCGGCCCCGATTTGGTCCCGGCTCAAGTCTCTTACTTGGCCTGCTTGATTGTGCCCCATTCTCCGGCCCGGCGGTGAATCCGACTTCGCGTCAGGTTCTTGTTGCCGGTCGGGTGGTGATTTGGGCGGTTGGTGGCTCCGGGCATGGATACCGCAGGCGCCGTCTAGTAGAAACAGGACGTGAACTTTGCCTTCAGTGAGGAACAGGAGGAGCTGCGGCGATTCGTCCGGCAGTTCCTGGAGGACAAATCCCCCGAATCGGCCGTCCGGGAGCAGATGGACACCGAGAAGGGTTACGACGACGCCGTTTGGGCACAGATGGCCGAGCAACTCGGCTTGCAGGGGCTCATCATCCCCGAGGAGTACGGCGGCAGTGGGTTCAGCTATGTCGAGCTGATCGTGGTGCTGGAGGAGATGGGCCGGGCCCTCCTTTGCGCCCCGTTCTTTTCCAGCGTGGTGCTTGCCGCCAACGCCCTCATCCACAGCAGGGACGAGGAGGCCAAGTCCGCTCTGCTGCCCCGAATCGCTGCGGGCGAGGCCGTGGCCGCTCTGGCCTTCACCGAGGAGAACGGGCGGTGGGGCGAGTCGGGCATCACCGTGGAAGCACAACCGGACGGTGACGGCTGGCGGGTCACCGGCACCAAGATGTTCGTGATCGACGGCCACACTGCCGATGTGGTGCTGGTAGCGGCTCGCACTTCCGGCGGGGTGAGCCTGTTCTGGTGTCCCGCCGACGCCGACGGTCTGACCCGCACCCCGCTGTCCACCATGGACCAGACCCGCAAGCAGGCCCGCCTGGACTTCGACAACACCCCGGTAACCCTGATCGGTGCCGAGGGTGGCGGCTGGCCGGTTCTGGAACGGGTTCTAGACCTGGCCGCGGTGGCGCTGGCAGCCGAGCAGGTGGGCGGCGCCCAGATGTGTCTGGACATGTCGGTGCAGTACGCCAAGGATCGGGTGCAGTTCGGGCGGCCCATCGGTTCGTTTCAGGCCATCAAGCACAAGTGTGCCGACATGCTGCTGGAAGTGGAATCGGCCAAATCGGCGGCCTACTACGCCGGCTGGTGTGCCTCGGAGCTGAACGACGAGCTTCCGTCGGTGGCCAGCTTGGCCAAGGCGTACTGCTCGGAGGCCTACTTTCACGCCTCGGCCGAGAACATCCAGATCCACGGCGGGATCGGCTTCACCTGGGAGCACCCGGCTCACCTGTACTTCAAGCGGGCCAAGTCGTCCGAGCTGCTGTTCGGCGATCCCACCTACCACCGCGAGCTCCTGGCTCAGCGCATCGGGATCTGACCTATCTCCTGATACTCGCCGCGGTATTGGTGGTCGGGATGGCCGCCTACGCGGTGACGAGGGTGTCGTCCCGACTGGCTCACACCCGGTCTCGGACGGTGTACGACCTAGCCGAGGCGGTGGACTTCGTGGCCGACCGGCTGCCCGATGAACTGTCGGCCAAGCTCAGCTACGACGATGTGGAAGCTGTGCTGCTGTGGCGGTTGGAGCACCTGCGCCGGCAGGGGTCGGCCACCTACGGGCGGGCCGACTTGATTCCCACCGCGGCTGAGAGGCGCAACGAGCAGGTGGTGACCAGCGACAACGAGGCGGTGGATTACGTGCTGGCCCGAGCCACCAGGTCGGGGCGTGACATTGATGCGGTGGATGTGGTGGTGGTGCTCGATCTGGAGAGCCGGTACCTGAAAGCCATCGGCGCGCTCGGCCCGCCTGCGGGGGAATCGCCTCCCGCGGGGGATACCTCTCCAACCGGGGAATCCTCTCCCGCGGGGGATACCTCTCCAACCAGGGAATCGCCTACCGCAGGAGAATCGCCTCCGGCGGGGGAATCGACGTAGCCGCGGGGTACGTTGGGGAGATGGACAGGCCTCGGTCGCTGGAGGGTTTCCGGTTCGTGGGGGACAAGCGGTCCCAGGTGGTGTACGACCTCGATGCGATACACGACGAGTCGGTCATAGAGGAGCTGGTGGGTTCGGAGCAGTTCCTGGTGTTTGGGCCCGACACCCTGGCCGAGGCCCGCAATCGCGGTTACCGGCTCCGTTCGGTGTGACCCGCAGCGGTTCGGCCCGCTGGCCCACCGCCGGTGGTTTGACGCTGGCCGGACATCTGGCAAGGCCCGAGACCACTTGGGTGCGGGCGCTGCCCAGCGTGGTTATCTGCCCCGGGTTCCCGTCGGCGGCCAACGGCGGGCCACGAGCCGCTGAGCGCCTCTATCCCCTGGCCGACCGGATCGCCCAGAACATGGAGTGGGGCGCGCTGGTGCCCAGCTACCGGGGGTGCGGCGACAGCGAGGGCGATTTCTCGATGGACGGATGGATCGAGGATGTACGCAGCGCGGTGGACTTCCTGACTGGGCAGGACCAGGTGGAAGGGGTCTGGCTGGCCGGCTTCGGCATCGGTGGCGCTCTGGCTGCCTTCGTGGCCGGGGAAGACCCCAGGGTCCGGGGGGTGGCCGCCATGGGAGCCCCGGTTGACTTTGCCCATTGGGGCCTGGACGCTTCGAGGGTGGTCTCGTATGCCCGATCGCTGGGCATCATCTCCACCCCGAACTTCCCGGAATCGGTGGAATCCTGGGGGCAAGCGGCCGACTCCGTCCGGGTGGATCAGAGCGCCGCCCGCATCTCCCCCAGGCCGATGCTGGTGCTGCACGGTTCCGACGACAGGGAGGTGTCGCCCCTCGACGCTCGGGCCATCGCCGAGGCCCACGGCGACGCCGGGTTGCGCATCATCGGCGGCGCCGGCCACCGCCTGCACTCCGACCCCCGCTGCATATCCATCCTGCTGGGCTGGCTCGACTCCCAGATCACGCTCATCCCCTGACCGAAGGGAAAAGGAGATAAGGGGGGCAGCCAGAGAGCCTCGTTGGGATTGAGTCAGTCCTGCTTGGTCTTGCCCTTGGCTTTCTGGGCCTTCTTCCAGGCCCGAACCTGTGCAAGGGCCTCGGGGCCGTCGATGTCGGCCACCGAGCGGGGGGTGGAGTCGGCGAACGGGCCGGCTGCGGCCTGCCAGCCGTCGGGGGTCACCCCAAAGCGCTTGGCCAGAACGGCCAGAAAGATCTTGGCCTTCTCGTCGCCGTAGCCGGGGAGGCCCTTGAGGCGGTCGAGTAGTTCCTGGCCGGTTTTGGCTCCGGTCCACACCTGGGAAGCGTCGCCGTCGTACTGGCCCACGATGTGACGGGCCAGTTCCTGGGCCCGGCGGGCCATCGATCCCGGGAATCGGTGCAGGGCGGGCTTCTCCTTGAACGCAGCCTCGGCCTTCTCTGGGTCGAGTTCGGCCAGCCGCTCGGCGGAGAAGTTGTTGGGGATCCGCTCCTTGAGGCGCAGCGGTGATTTGAATGCCCACTCCATGGGGATCTGCTGGTCGAGCATCATGGCCAGCAGCAAGGCGAACGGGTCATCGAGGAGGAGTTGATCGGCGTCGTGGTCGCCGGTAACGGCAAGTGTTCCCATGTGCGTATCGTAACGTTCGCTAGTTTGAAGCTGTGGCTCGACCCCAGGATTTGCCTTGGTTGATTCAACCGCCTGGTTGGCGACCGGTCGGGCAAGAGCGAGACGGTGTCTCGGTCGCCGGGTAAGCCACCCTTGGTGGCGTCCGTGCTGAGGGTGTTGGCCCACCCGAGCGTGTGGGCCACGGCCATCCGATTGGGGTGGCGGTTGCGGGGGTGGCCCGATCCGGCCTACAGGAAGTTCCGTATGGTCACCATGTACGGCCACCCCCAGGCCCAACCCCAAGGCCAAGACCTGATGGTTTACCTGCGGTGGTGCCGGGCGTGGGAGCGTTCCCGGTAATCCCCGCAGACGGAGCGAGACAGACCACTAAAGTTTCCAGGATGAGCCGGGCGCTGGTGCTGAACGCCACTTTCGAGCCGCTGAGCGTGGTTTCCCCCAGGCGCGCCCTGGTGCTGGTAATGGCCGGGAAGGCCGAGGTGGTTCTGTCCTCGGAGGAGCGGTTCCGCTCCGAGCGCCTCGACCTGGAGGTGCCGTCGGTGGTCCGGCTGCGCTACTTCGTGAAGGTGCCGTTCTTCCGATCCGGAGGTCTCAGCCGCCGGGGGGTGTTCGCCCGGGACGGATACCGCTGCCAGTACTGCGGTCGCCACGCCGACTCCATCGACCACGTCCGGCCCCGCAGCCGGGGAGGGTCCCACTCGTGGGAGAACGTGGTGGCGGCCTGCCGTCGATGCAACATGGCGAAACGGGATCGGCTGCTCTCCGAGACTCCCATGACCCTGATGCGTCCCCCGGCAGAGCCCCCTCGTTCGGCCTGGGTGGCCTCCGCGGTGGGCCATGTTCCCCCGGACTGGCTGCCGTACTTGGATTCGTCGGCCGAGTCCATCGCTCAGACTGCCTGATCGTGACCGTCGGCGGCGGGTGGGAAACCCGTCGTTTCCGAGGGACGGTTGAAGAACTGCACAGCCTCGTCCCCGATCCAGCTTCGGGACGGGAGGTTTGGCTGATGTCACCCCTCGACTCTGCCTTGGTCCTGGGCTCGGCCCAACCTGCCGGCACCGTGACCAGCAGAGCCGGGGGCGACATCGGTATCGTCCGCCGCCGCAGCGGCGGGGGAGCGGTGCTGGTGGAGCCCGAGGCCTCGGTATGGATCGACGTGGTGATCGGCCGGTACGATCCGCTGTGGGACGACGACGTGAACCGGGCACCAATGTGGCTGGGTCAGGTGTGGGCGTCGGCGCTGGCCTCGCTGGGGGTCACGGGTGCAGAGGTCTGCCGGCGCTACGACCCCGGAGCGTGGGGGAGGGTTGCCTGCTTCGCCAGCCGGGGACCGGGTGAGGTGGTCATCGGTGAGGCGAAAGCGGTCGGGGTGGCCCAGCGCCGCACCCGGACCACCGCCCGGTTCCAGACCCTGTCCTACCTGCGCTGGACCCCCGATGAGTTGGTGGCCCGCCTGAGCGTGCCGCCGGAGCAAAGCGATGAGTTGCGGGAAGCTCTCGCGTCCGCCGCATCGCCAATCCCCGCGGG
This sequence comes from Acidimicrobiales bacterium, assembly GCA_965200775.1. Classification (GTDB taxonomy): domain Bacteria; phylum Actinomycetota; class Acidimicrobiia; order Acidimicrobiales; family Bin134; genus Poriferisocius. The sequence goes on from OZ241383.1 coordinate 873,271, forward strand.
CACCGAACACGTTCGAGCCGCGTTCCTGGAGGCTCTTGTGGCCTTGGGCTGAGACAACTTTGCGGTGGTTGCTTCCTGGCCTCGCACCCCCTCGCTTGACCGTGTGGCGCGTTGGGGTTGCTCTAGGGAGCAAAAGGGGATAATGTGGGACGAAATGGGGCCAAGAGGAATCATCGTCCGACCCGAGAGGGAACATCATGCTCACCGGTGAGCATCGCCGTTCCCTGGATGACAAGGGCCGGCTCTCGTTGCCTCCGGCCTTTCGACCGGTGCTGGCCGAGAAGGCATACGTGTCGATCTACAAGGACCGATGCATCGGCATATGGGCCGAGGATGAGGCCCGCAACGCTCTGGAACGCCTGGCAACAGCGGTTCGTAACGGGGAGGCCAACGACGATGAGTTCCGCCGGTTCTCCTCCAGCTTCGAGCAGGTTCCGGTTGATGCCCAGGGTCGGTTGAGCCTGCCGCTCGCCAAGCGTGAGGAACTGGGCATCGGCAAGCAGGTGGTGCTGGCCGGGGTGTTCAACCGTGGCGAGGTTTGGGACGCCGACGAGTGGGAATCGGTCCTTGGGGACCGGGGCAGCGATGACATCGGCCGGTGGTTGTGATGGACACCGCCATGAGGGAGATCGCCATGAGTGAATCAACCGGAGGGAGGTCGAGACCGGTGGTTCCTATGTGAACTGTGCCACGAGGGTCGCTAATGGGCAGTCCTCCGTCCGACGAGATGGAAGCCCCTACTCCGCCCGCTCGCCATCTGACACAACCGGGGAGAAATCCCGGAGTGCAGTCGCCGGGCGGAGGACTGCCGATTAGCGACATTTTTGCCGTTCGATCACGTCGGACGCAAAAGCCGGTTTCCCAGCCGGAGAATCCATAAGGCCGAAAGGCCGGGCTGAAGAGGGAGGTGAAAAACATGACGGGGACAACTCCGACCACGATCGACAACCGCTTTGGCCATCGTCCCGTCATGGTGGCCGAGGTGGTGGAACACCTTGCCACGGTTCCCGCCGGTACTTTCCTCGACGCCACAGTGGGGGGAGGGGGCCACGCCCGAGCCCTGCTGAACGCCCGCAACGATCTCTCATTCGTCGGAGTGGACCGTGATCCCTTCGCCGTTGAGACCGCCACCACGGTGCTGGCCGACCGTAACGCCACCATCCGCCAGGCCAGGTTCGCCGAACTCGGCGAGGTGCTGGATTCCCTGGGTGTGTCACGGGTGGTGGGGGTGCTGTTCGACCTCGGTGTCAGCTCACCGCAGTTGGACAACCCCGATCGGGGGTTCAGCTATCGCCACGACGGACCCCTGGACATGAGGATGGACACGGCTCAGGACGAGTCGGCCCACGCAGTGGTTAACGGCTGGCCCACCAAGGAGCTGGCCGGCATCCTCCGGGATTACGGCGATGAGCGATACGCGGGCCGGATCGCCACGGCCATCACCGCGGCCCGGCCCATCTCCACCACCACAGCGTTGGCCGAGGTGGTGCGGGACGCCATCCCCATGCCGGCTCGCCGCAGGGGAGGGCACCCGGCCAAGCGCACGTTCCAAGCCATCCGAATCGCCGTCAACGACGAGTTGAACCAGATCCGGCCCGCCTTGGAAACCGCCATCGATCGGATGAGCCCCGGAGGCCGGGGGGTGGTAATCAGCTACCACAGTGGCGAGGACCGCATCGTCAAGCACGTATTGCGCCACCGCGCCGGTCTTGACGACGAGAACCGCTTCCGGGGCTTGCCCCGACCTACGGGCCAGGCGTCGCCGTCCATCGAGCTGGTTCCCCGACGCAGCCTCCGTCCCAGCCCAACCGAGGTGGCTGACAACCCCCGGGCATCCAGCGCTCGTTTCCGGTCTTTCTGTCGAAGAACAGAAGCTCAAGATGAGGGAGACCCCCGATGAGCAGCGACGTGATGGCCGCTCCACAGCCCCAACCGCAGGAGGCCCCGGACCCTGCCCGCCAACACCTCCAGGTTGCTCCCAAGCCCCACCGGAAGTTGATACCGAGGGTGGGATGGACGGTGGTCATTCTGGCGGTGGCAGTGTTGTCGGCGCTGGCCCTTTTCCACGCTGTGATCGTCGATCGCCAAGGTGTTCTCGATGGCCTCAACGATTCGCTGGAGGAGGTCCGTGTCGAGAACGAGAAGCTCCGACTCGCCGTGGCCGAGGCAGAAGCGCCTGACCGGATCGTTGCCGAGGCCCTCTACAGGCTGGGGATGGTTGAACCGAAGAGCCGCTTCTACCTCTCGCCGGTGGAGCTGGACGAGAGCGGCATGGGTTGAGCACCTCCGAGGAGGTGAAGAGGGTGCAGTCCCGGCGCCGGCGGGGGGCGGCCCTGATGGTGGTGTTCGCCCTGCTGGCCGTGGTGTTGGGCGTTCGACTCGCCGAGCTCCAGCTCCTGCGCTCCGAGGCTTACGTGGAGTATGGGCAGCAGCAGAGGATCCGCACCGTGCAGCTCAACGCCGCCCGGGGTCGCATTCTCGATCGCAACGGGGCTGTGTTGGCGGTTTCGGTGAGTCAGAACACGGTATGGGCCGACCCGAGCCTGGTTGAAGACCCTTTGGTCGCCGCTGTCGCTCTTGCCCCCGTGCTGGAGATGGACCGGGACCGGCTGTTCGAGCTGCTGAGCGAGCCCGACCAGCACGCTTACCTGGCCCGCACCGTGCCCGATGAGGTGGCCCGCCAGGTGGCCGACCTCAAGTTGAAGGGCGTCTTCCTGCTCGACGAGTCGGCCCGGTTCAATCCCTCCGGCCCCCGACTTGGGCAGGCGGTAGTTGGAACCGTCGACATCGACCACGAGGGCATCAGCGGCCTCGAGTACCAGTACAACCACCTGCTGGGCGGGGTGCCCGGCGAGATGGTGCTGGAGAGCAGCCATGACGGACGCACCATTCCCACCGGGGCCCGCCGGGTGAGCCCGGAGCAGCCCGGTGCCGACCTGACCCTGACCATCGATCGTTCACTGCAGTTCGAGGCCGAGCGAGCCCTGGCGCGTCAAGTGGAGGAGGTGGACGCGGCCCGGGGCACGGTCATCATCATGAATCCGGGTACCGGCGAGATCCTGGCAATGGCCTCGGTGACACGGGACGAGGAGGAGAATCCCGTTCCCAGCAGTGCCAACCAGGCGGTGACATGGACCTACGAACCAGGGTCTGTGATGAAGAGCGTGCTGTTCTCCGGTGTGATCGAGGAAGGCTTCGGGCTGCCCCACCACATACGGGAGGTCACCCACTCCATCGCCCTCTACGACCAGGTGTTCACCGACCACACCGAGTACGGGACCAGGATTTACAGCATGGAGGAGATCCTCGCCCGGTCGTCCAACACCGGTTCGGTCCAGTGGGCGCTGACGCTGGGTTCCACCCGCCTGGCGGCCTACATGAACCGATTCGGTCTTGGGTCGGCCACCGAGCTGGGGTTCAAGGGAGAAGCGTCGGGGCTGGTGCCCCCGTTGCTGGACTGGAGCGGGACCGATGTGGCCAGCTTCGCCCTGGGGCAGGGCGTTCTGGTGACGCCGTTGCAGATGCTGATGGTGTACAACACTCTGGCCAACGGTGGGGTACAGGTGCCTCCCACCCTGGTTCGTTCCGCGGTCGGAGCCGATGGTCAGGAGATCGCGCTGGACCGGGGGGAGCCGGTGAGGGTGGTGTCGAGGACCACGGCTTCGTTGATGAAGCAGATGTTGGTTACCACGGTGCGGGAGGGCACCGGGCGCAACGCCCAGGTTCCGGGCTACACCATCGCCGGAAAGACGGGAACGGCCCAGAAAGTTCTGTCGGACGGCAGCTACGAGGACACCGAGGGCTTCAGCCGCTACACGGCCACTTTCGCCGGGTTCTTTCCGGCAGAAGACCCCCAGCTCTCGATGATTGTGGTGATCGACGAGCCGGTCACCGACTTCTACGCCAGCCAGTCTGCCGCCCCGCTGTTCGGAGAGTTGGCCAAGTACTCAATGCAACGCCTCCGGATCGCTCCTCCAGCCGGCATCGTCACCGTTGAAGCCAAGCTGGGACCGGACCCCACCCCCCAGCCCACGCCGGCCCCCACCCAGGAGGCGCCTGAATCCGAGTCTGCTCCGGAAGTTGAGCCTGAGGCCCCTGAGCCAGAGTCTGCTCCGGAAGTTGAGCCGGAGGCCCCTGAGCCAGAGTCCGAAGCGCCCACCTCGGAGCCTGTCCCGGAGACCGGCCAGTGACCGCCCAGCCGGTGGCGCTGTCCGAGTTGGCCGGGGCCGCGCCCGGCGTGGTTGACAGCCCCAGCACGGCCACGATCACCGGGCTGGCCCATGACTCCTGCAACGTGCAGCCGGGCGACCTGTTCTTTTGCGTGCCGGGAGCCACCCATGACGGCCACCGGTTCGCGCCCGAGGCCGTGGAGCGGGGTGCCGCCGGCCTGGTGGTGGAACGTCCCCTGAACCTGGCCTGCCCCCAGTTAAAGGTCGCCTCGGTCCGCAAGGTCATGGGGCCCATCAGCTCACGGTTCTACGGCCACCCGTCGCACTCGATGACAGTTGTCGGGGTGACCGGAACCAACGGCAAGACCACGGTTACCCGGTTGTTGGCCTCGGTGCTGTCCGCTGCTGGGTTTCGCACCGAGACCATCGGCACCCTCACCGGCACCCTCACCACCCCGGAATCTCTCGATCTGCACCGCAAGCTGGCCTGCTGGCGGTCGAAGGGGGTGACAGCGGTGGCGATGGAGGTGTCCAGTCATGCACTGCACCAGCACAGGGTGGACGGGGTCCATTTCGATGTCGGCGTCTTCACCAACCTCACCCCCGACCATCTCGACTACCACGGCACCATCGAGGAGTACCACGCCGCCAAGACCCGGCTGTTCACCCCCGAGCTGTCCGACCGGGCTGTCGTGAACCTGAGCGACGAACACGGCCGCCGCCTTGGTGCCGAACCCGCCGTCCCCACCGTGGGTTTCGACCCTCGGAGGATGCCGGTGGAACTCGGCTCCGGGGGCTCAACCCTTCGGTGGCGGGGCTACGACATCCGGCTGGCCCTGATCGGCCGGTTCAACGCGGCCAACGCCTTGGCTGCGGCCGAAGCCGGCCTGCTTCTGGGCGCGGACATCCCCAAGGTGGTGGCCGGGTTGGAGGCGGCTACCCCGGTGCCGGGCCGGTTCGAGGTGATCGAATCGAACCATCCGTTCACGGTGGTGGTGGACTTTGCCCACACCCCCGACGGCTTGGCCCAGGTGTTGACCGCCGCCCGGGAGCTGGTTTCCGGTGCGGGGCGGCTGAGGGTTGTGTTCGGCTGCGGCGGTGAACGCGACACCGGCAAGCGGCCGATGATGGGACGAGCCGCCGCCGAATTGGCTGATCACACCATCATCACCTCCGACAACCCCCGCTCCGAGGATCCCGAGGCCATCATCGCCGGCATCCTGGCCGGGATACCCTCCCAGGCCGGCCGTTTTTCAACCCAGCCCGACCGACGAGAGGCCATAGCCCAAGCGCTGGCCCACATCGCAGCGGGCGACGTGGTGGTCGTGGCCGGGAAGGGGCATGAGACCACCCAGACGGTGGGTGACCGGGTGATCCCCTTCGACGACCGTGTGGTGATCCGGGAGATTCTGGATGAAAGGGAGCAGGCCTCGTGATCCGCCTACTGGTGGCGGCTGCCATCGCTGTAACCGTCTCGGTGATTGGCACCCGCTTTCTGGTCCCGTTCCTGCGCAAGCACGCCATCGGCCAGCCCATCCGCCAAGACGGGCCCCAGGGTCACGTCAGCAAGGCGGGCACCCCCACCATGGGCGGGGTGGCCATCGTGGTCGGAGCCACTTCGGGGTACGTGTTCAGCGACCTCTACAATGGCATCTTCACCCGCACCGGCCTCATCGTGATGGCCACCATCATTGGATCGGCCATCGTGGGGTTTGTCGACGACTGGCTCAAGGTATCCCGAGCCCGGAACCTGGGCCTGGGCAAGGGCACCAAGTTCCTGGGCCTGCTGATCGTGGCCGCCGGGTTCGCCCTGATGATGATCCACTTCACCGATGTCAGCACACAGCTCTCGTTCACCCGCCACGACTCGTTGAACATCGACCTGGGGCCGTGGGGCTGGGGCCTGTGGGCAATGCTCCTCATCCTGAGCACCAGCAATGCGGTGAACCTCACCGACGGGCTCGACAGCCTGGCGGCCGGGTCTTCGGTGTTCGCCTACGCCGCCTTCGTGGTCATCGGCTTCTGGGCGTTCCGTAACCAGGACATATACGGCATAGCCCACGCTCTCGACCTGGCCATTCTGGCCGCCGCCATGTTGGGGGCCGCCGCCGGGTTCATGTGGTGGAACGCCGCTCCGGCCCGCATCTTCATGGGCGACACCGGGTCGCTGGCCCTGGGAACCGGCCTGGCCGCTCTGGCCCTGGCCACCAACACCCACCTGCTTCTCCCCATAATCGGCGGCCTGTTCGTGATGGAAACCCTGTCGGTGATCATCCAGGTGTTCAGCTTCCGAGTGTTCGGCACCCGGGTGTTTCGCATGGCCCCCATCCATCATCACTTCGAGCTCCGGGGCTGGCCGGAGACCACTGTCATCATCCGGTTGTGGATCATGACCGGGTTCGCCACTGCGGTGGCTTTGGGCCTCTTCTACGCCGACTTTGTGTCGGTTGGCGGTGCCGATTGAGTGGGGACCGGGCGCTGCTGGTGGGCTTCGGCGTCACAAACCGGGCGGTCTGTGCCCAGTTGAGGGATCGGGGCTGCCCGGTGGTTGTGGTCGACGACAACCCCGAGGCGATCAGCCGCACCCAGGCCGAGACGCTGGGGGTGGAACTGGTGGATCCACCGGCCGCCGACAACTGGCTCGCCCTCGTGGCCGGCTCTCGGGTCATGGTCCCCACCCCGGGACTGCCCGAATCCCACCCGGCCCTCGCTGCAGCCACCTCCGCAGGGGTTCCGGTGGTTTCGGAGTTCGATTTGTCCCAGCGGTGGGACCCTCGCCCGACGCTGGCGGTAACGGGAACCAACGGGAAGACCACTGTGACGATCCTGGCTGCCGCCATGTTGGAGGCCTCGGGGGTTGCGGTGAGCGTGGCCGGGAACACCGAGACGCCGCTGGTGGAGGCGATCCGGGATCAGCGGCCCGCTGCCTTCGTGGTGGAGGCCTCCTCGTTCCGGCTGGGGTACAGCCGGTGCTTCCGCCCTGATGTGGGAGCGTGGCTGAACTTCGCTCCCGACCATCTCGATGTCCACGCCTCGCTGGACAGCTACCTGAGGGCCAAGGTCTCGCTATGGAGCCGGGCCGACGAACACACCTTGGCGATCGTCAACCGGGACGACCCGGTGGTGGCCTCCCACGCCCCCGACCGGTGCCAGGTGGTGACCTTCGGCCACGGCGAGGGTGACTTCCGGGTAGGGGACGGAGCGCTGTGGGCTCGGTCGGAAAGGCTGGCCGATGTTGCCGAGTTACCTCGGTCGCAACCCCACGAGCTGTCCAATCACCTGGCCGCCGCTGCGGTGGCCCTGGCCGGCGGTGCAAACGCCGACGGCGTGGGTGCCGCCCTTCGGCAGTGGACCGGCCTGCCCCACCGGGTGACGCTGGTGGCCGAGCACGGCGGGGTCGGCTTCTACGACGACTCCAAGGCAACCACCCCCCACGCGGTATGTGCCGCGGTGCGGTCGATTGGCCGTTCGGTGCTGATCGCCGGGGGGCGCAACAAGGGCCTCGACCTGGGGCCAATGGCCGACGTGGCCGGTGGGTTGCGCTCGGTGGTGGCCATAGGCGAGGCCGCCCCCGAGGTGGAGCAGGTGTTTGCCGGCCGGTGCCCGGTGACTCGGGCCGAGTCGATGGCCGATGCGGTGGCCGCCGCGGCCCGGATGGCCCAGTCCGGTGACGCCGTGTTGCTGTCGCCCGGTTGCGCCTCATTCGACTGGTACCACTCCTATGCCGAACGAGGCCGGGACTTTACCCGCCTGGTGCGGGAGATGATTGGAGAATCACCATGACCGCTGTCGCCCCTTCGGTAAATCGGCGAGCCTGGGTCACAACGCTGTTCTCCGCCCCGGTCGGCCAGGCCACCGCGCCCTTCTACTTCCTGTTCGGCGCGATCCTGCTGCTCACCGTCATCGGGATGGTCATGGTGCTGTCGGTTTCGTCGGTCACCAGCCTCTACATCGGCCAGACCACCTGGTTCACCATTCAGCGCCAGCTCGTCTGGTGTACCGGCGGGTTGGTGGCCATGGTCCTGGTGATGCGAATGGACTACCGGCGATGGCAGAAACACGCCAACGCCCTCATCGGGTTGAGCTGCCTGCTGCTGGTCGCCGTTCTGGTGCCTGGCATCGGCACCACCACCAAAGGGGCCACCCGTTGGATCTACGTCGGGCCCTTCAGCTTCCAACCCTCGGAGATGGCCAAGCTGGCCATAGCGGTGTTCGCCGCAGCGTGGTTGGCTGACAAGGCCGGCAGAGAGCGGGATGCCCGCATCACCATCCGCCCGGTGCTGGTGGTTTGCAGCCTCATGGCCGGTCTCATGCTGCTACAGCCCAACCTCGGCACCGCGGTGGTTGTGGTCATGATCGCCTTCGCCGCCCTGTTCATGGCCGGTGTTCCCATGCTTCCGCTAACCGGCTGGTCGCTGTTCAGCGGCGGTTTGGCCGCTCTGGCCGCATGGGGATCGGGGTACCGCCGGGACAGAGTGCTGTCCATGCTGGATCCGTGGGCCGACCCTCTGGGCAGCGGATGGCAGACCATCCAGTCTCGGGTGGGCATCGCTTCCGGGGGAACCACGGGCGTGGGTCTGGGGGAGGGACGGACCAAGTGGGGGTTCCTGCCCGAGGCTCACACCGACTTCATCTATGCCGTTCTGGCCGAGGAGATGGGCTGGATTGGTGCTGTGTTCGTGATCGCCGTGTTCGTCGGTTTCGTGATCTGCGGGATTGCCGTCGCGCTGCGTACCTCCGACCGATTCGGGCAGGTCCTGGCTGCCGGCATCACCGTGTGGATAGGTGCCCAGGCCTTCATCAACATCACCGCAGTAGTCGGGGTGTTGCCAATCACCGGGGTTCCGCTCCCGTTCCTTTCGGTGGGAGGTTCCGCTCTCTTGATGAACATGGTGGCCAGCGGCATCCTGCTCAACATCTCCCGCCAGATCGGAACCGAAACGGCCTCCCCCCGGGCCCGAGCCAGAGCATGAGCCGCCAAGTTTGGGTGGTGATCGCCGGGGGAGGGACCGCCGGTCACATCCACCCCGGCCTGGCCGTGGCCCGAGCCCTGGTGGGGCGGGGCCGCGAACCCGCGAGCATCCACTTCGTTGGGTCGGCCCGGGGAGTGGAACGAGACTTGGTGCCGACCGCCGGGTTCGAGCTGACCCTCCTGCCGGGACGGGGACTGCAGCGGAGGCTCACTTGGCAGAACCTGCCGTCGGCGTGGGGTCTGGCCCGGGCGGTAGTGCAAGCCTGGGGCCTGCTGCGGCGGCTCCGGCCCGCGGTAGTGCTGGGGCTGGGGGGTTACGCCAGCGTGCCCTGTGCGTTGGCCGCCCGACTCCTGAGGATCCCTCTAGTGCTGGCCGAACAGAACGCGGTGCCGGGGATGGCCAATCGCCTGGCCGGGCGGTGGGCTCGGGCATCGGCGGTGTCGTTTCCCGGCACCGAGCTGCCCCGGTCGGTGCTCACCGGCAACCCGGTGCGAGGCGAAGTCCAAGGGGTGGATCGCCTGCGGGACCGGGCGTCGGCTCGCACCGCTCTCGGGTTGGGCGACGAGCGCAACCTGGTAGTGGTGACCGGAGGGTCGCTCGGGGCCGGTCGCATCAACCGGGCAACGTTCGAGGCGGTGGGTCGATGGGCCGGCCGAGGTGACCTGGCCGTGCATCACGTTGTGGGCCGCCGGGACTGGCAGGACCTGGCCCACCTTCGCCCCGACCTGGCCGGTGAGCTGCTGGACTACCGGGCAGTGGAGTTCGAGGAGAACATGCCGGGGCTCTACGCCGCCGCCGACCTGGTAGTGAGCCGAGCCGGAGCGTCCAGCCTGGCCGAACTCACCGTGGTGGGGCTGCCGTCGGTGCTGATCCCCCTGCCCGGAGCCCCCGGCGACCATCAAACCGCCAACGCCGCTGAGCTGGTCTCCCACGGCGGGGCGGTTCTGGTACCCGACGGCGAGTTCGACGCCGACCGTATGGTCTCCGAGGTTGACGGCCTGCTGGCCGACCTCGAACGGTTGGCCACGATGGGGGAGTCGGCCCTTGGCTGCGGCCACCGCGACGCCGACGACCGGGTGGCCGACCTGCTAGAGAAGCACGCAGACCGCCGGGAGGGGGAGTAGACGAGTGGTCGATCTGGGAGTACCTGCTCGCATCCACCTGGTAGGGCTGGGGGGAGCGGGCATGTCGGCCATCGCCGTCGTCCTGCACGGGCAGGGTCACCGGGTCAGCGGGAGCGACCAGGCCGACTCACCGGTGCTCGACCATTTGCGGGAGCTGGGTGTAAACGTGTTCACAGGCCACGACCCTTCCCAGGTGGTAGGGGCCGATCTGCTGGCGCGTTCTACTGCGGTGAGCGACGACAACCCCGAGGTGGTGGCGGCCCGAGAAGCAGATATCCCGGTGTACCGTCGGGCCGAGATACTGTCGGCCATAACCGCCCTGAGAACCACTGTGGCTGTTACCGGCACCCACGGCAAGACAACCACCTCGGCCATGCTGGCCCATGTTCTGCGGGCAACCGGAACCGACCCCGGCTTCGTGGTCGGCGGGGTGTTGGGCGGCGGCGCCATCGGAGCCCGGTGGACCGACGGTCCGTGGCTGGTGGTGGAGGCCGACGAGAGCGACGGAACGTTCGGGGAGCTGAACGTGAGCAGCGCGGTGTTGACCAGCGTGGAGCCCGACCATCTGAGCAGCGTGCGCCCGATCGACAAGCTGGAGGAGGAGTTCGCCCGGTTCTGCACCGGGGTGGACGACAAGCTGGTGGTGTGCGCCGACGACCCAGGTGCCATGAAGGCGTCGCAACACTGCAGCCGGATCCTCTACGGCACCGGCCCCGAGGCCGACTACCGGTGGCAACCGGCGGGTCGCGACCGGTACACGGTGGCAGGGGAGATCACCGGTCCAGAGGGGCCTTTGGGCCGGGTCACCGTGCCTATGCCCGGAGACCACAACGCCCTCAACGCGCTGGGCGCGTTGGCCATGGCCCGCGAGCTGGGGGTGGAGTGGACGGCAGCCGCCGGCGCGCTTGGCGGGTTCGAGGGGGTGACCCGAAGGTTCGAGCGGCGGGGCGAAGCCGCCGGGATCGATTTCGTGGACGACTACGCTCACCTCCCCACCGAGGTGGCCTGGGCGTTGAAATCGGCTTCCGAGGGGGGCTGGGATCGGGTGGTTTGCGTGTTCCAGCCCCACCGCTACTCCCGAACAGCACATCTTTGGACCACCTTCGCCCACTGCTTCGTGGCCGCCGATGTGGTGGTCATCACCGACATCTACCCGGCGGGAGAAGCAGCCATACCGGGGGTATCCGGGAAGCTCATTCGCAGAGCAGTTACCGATGCCCACCCCGACCGGGATGTCACCTACATCGCCGGCCTCGATGACACCGCCGACCACCTGGCCGACATACTGCGGGCCGGTGATCTGTGCCTGACCCTCGGAGCCGGCGACCTGACCGAGATGCCCGACTGGTTGATCTCGAGGCTCTCCGGGGCGCGATGAGCACCATCGACTGGGACCGGCTTGGCAACGACCTTGCCGGCGCGCTGGGGCCCGAATCGGTGGACCGGGAGCGCCCCATCGGACCCGACACCACCTACAGGGTGGGAGGAGCGGCACGGGTGGGGGTGACCCTGGACGGTGACGCCGACATTGCCGCGCTGGCCGAGGTGCTTGCCGCTCACCGGCCAGAGCTGTTGGTGGTGGGCAAGGGCTCCAACCTGTTGGTGGCCGACGCGGGGTTCGACGGTGTGGCGGTCTGGCTGGGGCCGGGCCGCGACTGGATGGAGATCGAGGGACCGTGCGTTCGGGCCGGGGGTGGGGCCGGGCTGCCGGTGCTGGCCCGGCGAAGCGCCGCCGCCGGGTTGACCGGATTTGAATGGGCGGTGGGGGTGCCCGGTTCGCTGGGGGGAGCGGTACGCATGAACGCAGGGGGCCACGGTTCCGACATGGCCGCCTGCCTGGTTCGAGCCACGGTCGCCGACCTGCACAGCGGTGATGTCGAAGACTGGGATGTGGATCGGCTGGAGTTGGGCTACCGGCGGTCGGCGCTGGCCGACCATCACATGGTGGTGTGGGCCGAGGTGGGCTTGGCCGCCGGGGATGCGTCCGCCTCGCAGGCGCAGATCACCGAAATCGTGGCGTGGAGACGCGACAATCAACCCGGAGGTCAAAATGCCGGCTCCGTGTTCACCAACCCCGCCGGGGATAGCGCCGGTCGGATCATCGAAGCCGCAGGGCTCAAGGGACATCGGGTGGGAACTGCCACGGTCTCCGGTAAGCACGCCAACTTCTTCATCGCCGACCCCGGTGGTTCCGCCGACGATCTCCACTCGCTGATGGGCGAGGTCTTTGCCCTGGTCCACTCCCGGTTCGGAGTGGAGTTGAAGCCCGAAACCCGCCTCGTTGGTTTCGGGGCCGGTCCTTGGTTCGATGAGCCACGGTGACCATGCCCTCCGACGAAAACCCCAGCCAGAAGCCTCAATCCAAGCCTCTCCCTAAACTAGAGGTTGATCCTCGGATCGAGGCTCGACGCAACCGGGTTCGGTTCCGCCGCCGCAGGCGGTTGTGGATCACGATTGGGGTGGTTCTTGCCGGGCTGGCCATCGCCTACGGGGTGTCCCAGAGCTCGCTGTTGGATGTTGACGAGGTAGAGGTGATCGGAGCTAAGCGCACCGGGACAGCCATGGTTTTGGAAGCAGCCGGCGTTGAGCCGGGGGCGGCTCTGTTGGGCTTGGACCTCTCCGGCCCCAGAAGGTCGATAGTCGCCCTTCCATGGGTTGATCAAGTCCGTTCCAGCCGAACCTGGGGCGGAAAGGTCACCTTCGAGATTACCGAGCGGGAAGCGGTTGCCCAGGTTCCCGCCGCCGACGGGTGGGCGATGGTGGACCGTCGGGGGAGGGTGCTTCAGGTAACCCCAATCCCCACTGCGCTGCCCACCGTGTTGGTCAACACCGTCCCCGAGCCAGGGGGTTGGCTGCACGAAGCCACCCTTCCCTTGCTCGAGGTGAGCGAGGCTCTCATCCCGGTGGCGGGCAGCGGCATCGGGCCCATCTCCCTGGCGAACGGGGAGGTGGTGGTTGCCCTGGCTCATGGCGGGCAGGCCCATTGGGGAGGGCGGGATGATCCTACCGGGAAAGCCACCTCGCTGGCCACTGTTCTGGACCAGGTTGAGCGCCTCGACTGTGTGGCCAAGATCGACTTGAGCGTGCCGGAGTTTCCCGTTTTGACCCGAAACGAGAACTGCTCGTAGACTGATTATATCTCAACTAGAGGGCTAGACCGTCTGGAGGGATACACTTAAGCCAAGAACGGATGCTCGAACAATGACCCGAGCCCTCCAACTTATAATCGGATGAACCATTTGTAGAGAGTCAGAGTTTGAGAGTTAGAGTTAAGGTTCAGGTATAGGAAACGAGGAAGCAATGACTGATCCCCAGAATTACCTCGCGGTCATCAAGGTCATCGGCGTCGGCGGCGGCGGTGTGAACGCGGTGGATCGCATGATCGAGGCCGGGTTGCGCGGCGTCGAGTTTGTGGCCGTCAACACCGATGCCCAGGCCCTGCTGATGAGTTCGGCCGAGTTGAAGCTCGACATCGGTCGAGACTTGACCCGCGGTTTGGGAGCAGGCAGCGACCCGGAGGTCGGTGCCCAGGCCGCCGCCGATCATCGCAAGGACATCGAAGAGGCCCTCAGCGGTGCAGACATGGTGTTTATCACCGCCGGGGAGGGTGGCGGCACCGGCACCGGGGCCGCTCCCGTCATCGCCGAGATATCCAAGAGCCTCGGCGCTCTCACCATCGCGGTGGTGACCCGCCCGTTCGGGTTTGAGGGCCGCCGTCGCTCGGTCCAGGCCGAGAGCGGCATCCAGGCGCTCAGGGACAAGGTCGACACCCAGATCGTCATCCCCAACGACCGCCTTCTCACCATCTCCGACGATCAGACGTCGGTGGTGGACGCCTTCCGCATGGCCGACGAGGTGCTGTTGCAGGGGGTTCAGGGCATCACCGATCTGATCACCACACCTGGGCTGATCAACACCGACTTTGCCGACGTGCGGATGGTGATGCAGGACGCTGGCTCGGCCTTGATGGGAATCGGACGTTCCTCCGGCGAGGGCAGAGCGGTCAGCGCGGCCCGCAAGGCAATCGCCAGCCCGCTGCTCGAGGCTTCCATTGAAGGGGCTCGGGGCATCCTGCTGAGCATCTCCGGCGGCGAAGGGCTCGGCATCTTCGAGGTGAATGAGGCGGCCGAGATCGTCCAGGGGGTGGCCCATCCCGATGCCAACATCATCTTCGGCACCGTGGTGGACGAGTCGATGGGCGATCACATCCGGGTGACGGTGATCGCCGCCGGTTTCGACCGGTGGGACGGCGAGAAGGCCACTCGTATGCCGGCCCCAGGCCCGCAGGCGACCTCCGATGTGCCGGATCTGTTCGGCGACGAGAGCGACCTGCTGGCGTCCGACGCTGATGACGAGTTCGACATCCCCTCCTTCCTCCGCTAGCCCGCCTCCCTTCGGCCCGGCTCAGGTAGCCGAGCGCCTCGGCGTTATTCGGGAGCGGCTGGCCCGGGCCGGGGGCGATCGGGCCAAGGTCGTGGCCGTTACCAAGGGTTTCGGCCCCGACGCGGTGGCTGCCGCAGTGGAGGCCGGGCTGGTTGACATCGGGGAGAACTACGCCCAGGAGCTGCAATCGAAAGCCGACGCCCTTGAGAGCCTGATTGATGACCAGCCGATGCTCCGGTGGCACTTCATCGGGCGGCTCCAACGCAACAAGGTGCGCAGGATCGCCGGGCTGGTGGGCCTGTGGCAGAGCGTGGATCGCCCGGAGCTGGCCACCGAGATCGCCCGGTGGGCGCCGGGAGCCCAGGTGTTGGTCCAGGTGGATGTTGCCGGTGGCGAGGGTCGGGGTGGCTGCCAGCCGTCGGAGACGCCGCAGCTCGTTGACCGTTGCCGGCAGGCAGGGCTGGAGGTAGCCGGCCTGATGGCTGTGGGCCCACCGGGGCCGCCGGAGCACTCCCGCCCCGGATTTCGCCTCCTGGCCGGCCAGGCTGCCGACCTGGGGCTGCAAGAGCTGTCCATGGGCATGAGCGGCGACATCGAGGTGGCGGTGGAGGAGGGAGCGACCATCGTGAGGGTGGGTACCGCCCTCTTCGGTCCCCGTCCCTGAGGTATCCGGGCACACTCCTCTGCACTGTCCTTTCCCCGGTGTCCCCGAATCCCGGTCTTCTTCCTGTACGATCAGGGGGATCAGGTGAGCGACTGCCGAGAGGGGGATGAACCCATGTCATCCGTGTGGCAGAAAACCAAGTTCTGGCTGGGATTCGGCACGGAGGAAGAGTTCTCCACCGGGGAATCTCCCGAGCAGGAGTCCGACATACGCCTTGTGGCTCCAGTGCCCGAAGATCCGGGCTCGATGAGAGGCGGTGTCGGCTCGGTCCGTCCCATCCCCTCGGGCGACGCCCAGGCCGCTGATGCTCGCGCCGACCAAACTCGCACCAGCTTCGTCCGTCCCCTTCCCTCCAGCCCGTCCAAGCCATCTGTGGTCCCGGTGTCGTCGTTCGACCAGGCCAAGGACGTGGGGGACTGTTATCGGGGCGGGCAGGCAGTGATCGTCAACCTCCAGCACTGCAGCCGAGACGTGGCCCGGCGCCTCATCGACTTCTCCAGCGGCCTGTGTTACGGGCTGAACGGCAAGATGGAGCGGGTGGCCAACCACGTTTACCTGCTGACCCCAACCAACGTGGAGGTGTCGGCCGACGAGCGGCGCCGCATGGAGGAGCAGGATTACCAGGCTCCCAGCCAGCCGATGGCCTAGCCCGGCAACCTGACGGACGGCTTAGCCGGCCACCGAAAAGGAGAAGCCCAGCGGGCCGGCGTCGATTGTCGCCGTGTGGCTCATGTCGCTCGTCGGGGTGGGATCCAGTTCCATGCCGACGGCCAGGATCTGCTCGCACACGTAAGCCCGGTGATCCTCGACAGCGGCCAGGATGTCGTCGGAGGCGGCAATCGTGAGGTTGATCCGGTCGGTTACGTCCAGGTCCTCATCCTTGCGGGCCGACTGGATCGAGCGAACCACATCCCGGGCAATGCCCTCGGCCAGCAGATCGGCGCTGATGTCGGTATCCAGCGCCACCACCGCATCGTTGGATGGCAAAGCAGCCGCGGTGGTGCCCTCAACAGGGTTGAGGGCCAGCTCGAACTCACTGCCGGCAAGGGTGTGGCCGACCACGGTGACCGTACCGTCGGCATTTGGTTCCCAATCGCCCGAGCGGGCCGCAGCGAAAACCTCCTGCACCCCCTGGCCCAGCCGGGGGCCCAGCTCCCGCCCGTTGGGCCGCAGCACGAACTCCCCGTAAGCGGCCAAGTCGTCGCTTAGGTGAACCTCCTTCACGTTCACCTCGTCGGCCACCAGGGAAACGAACGGAGCCAGGGAGTCGGCTTCCCGCCCGGCCACGGTGAGCGACGGAAGGGGCTGGCGCACCCTGATCCCCTCGTCCTCCCGTACCCGCAATCCGGTGGAGCACACGTCACGCACTAGGTCCATGGCTGCCACCAGCCGGGGGTCGCCGGGCAGGTTACCGGGGTCGGGCCAGTCGCCCAGATGCACGCTGGGCTCCCCGGTCAGCCCCCTGTGAATCTCCTCGGCCACCAAGGGCAGGAACGGCGCCAGCAGCCGAGCCAGGGTGGTGAGCACCGTGTACAGGGTGTTGTACGCGGCCCTCTTGTCGGCTGCCGAGGCGGGCCGTGCAGGGGCCCAGAAACGGTCCCGGCTGCGGCGGATGTACCAGTTGTTGAGGGAGTCGATAAACCCCTCCAGCTCGGCCACGGCGCCGGGAAGGTCGTAGCCGTCCATGCGCAGGGTGACAGCCTCGACGAGCAGGCTGCTCTTGGCCAGGATGTAGCGGTCGAGCAACTCGTCGGAGTCGGCCTGGGCCTCGGCCTCGATGCCGTCGGCGTTGGCGTACAGGGTGAAGAAGTAATAGGCGTTCCAGATAGGGATAATGACTTGGCGCAGCACCTCGTCGATCCCGGCATCGTCGATGCGGAGGTCGCCCCCCCGCACAACGGGGGAACCGATCAGGTACCAACGAAGGGCGTCGGCTCCCTTGGTGGCGAACACGACCTCGGGTTCTGTGTAGTTCTTCAGCTTCTTGGACAGCTTCCGACCCTGCGGGCCGAGCAGGATGCCGTGGCAGATCACGTTGTTAAACGCCGGGCGATCGAACAGCGCCGTGGCCAGCACGTGGAGGGTGTAGAACCAGCCGCGGGTCTGGTTGATGTACTCGACGATGAAGTCGGCGGGGAAGTGGTGCTCGAACCAGTCCTTGTTCTCGAACGGGTAATGGATCTGGGCGAAGGGCATCGACCCGGACTCGAACCAGCAGTCCAATACCTCGGGCACCCGGCGCATGGTGGACGCCCCGGTGGGGTCATCGGGGTTGGGCCGGGTGAGCAGGTCGATGTGGGGACGGTGCAGGTCGGTGGGCCGGGCCCCGAAGTCCCGCTCCAGCTCGTCGAGGCTGCCGTACAAGTCCACACGGGGATATGCAGGGTTGTCGCTGCGCCACACCGGGATGGGCGAGCCCCAGAACCGGTTCCTGCTGATGGACCAATCCCGAGCTCCCTCCAGCCAGGTTCCGAATCGGCCGTCCCGAACGTGGTTGGGCACCCAGTTGATCTGCTGGTTCAACTCCAGCATTCGGTCCCTGATCTCGGTGACCCTCACGAACCAGGAACTCAGGGCTCGGTAGATGATCGGCTCGTCGGTGCGCCAGCAGTGGGGGTAGTTGTGCTCGTAGGTGGCGTGGCGCAACACCCGGCCCTGCTCCTTGAGGCGTGCGATGATCCCGCTGTTGGCCTCGAACACGTTCACCCCGGCCCAGTCGGTCACCTCGTCGGTGAACCTGCCCTGGTCGTCCACCGGCACCACGACGGGAATGCCGTTGGCCTCGGCAGCCTGCTGGTCGTCCTCGCCGAAACCGGGGGCGGCGTGGACCACCCCGGTGCCCTCAGCGGTGTCCACGAAGTCGGCGCCCACCACCCGGAAGGCGCCGTCATCGGACAGCGGGGCGAAGTAGTTGAAAAGGGGCTGGTAGCGCCGCCCGATCAGCTCGGAACCGGAAACCGTTCCAACCACCCGGCCCTGCCCCAGCTCGGCCTGGTAACTCTCCAGGCCCGCTGCCGCCAGCACGAAGTAGCTCGTGCCGGATGAATCGTCGCCCGACTCAACGATGGCGTACTCCACGTCGGGACCCACGATCAGCATCAGGTTGGAAGGCAGGGTCCACGGCGTGGTTGTCCAGGCGAGCATCCGCATCGCCCCCGGATCGCCTGGTTCGGGCACCAGGTCGAAGGCCACGGTGATGGCCGGGTCCTGGCGGGGACGGGTGGCGTCGTCGAGGCGGATCTCGAAGTTGGACAGGGGGGTCTCGGCCGCCCAGGAGTAGGGCATCACCCGGTAGGCCTCGTAAACCAGGTTCTTGTCCCACAGCGACTTGAAGGCCCACATCACCGACTCCATGTAGGGCAGGTCCATGGTCTTGTAGTCGTGGGAGAAGTCCACCCAGCGGGCCTGGCGGGTCACGGTGGTTTCCCACTCCTGGGTGTAGCGAAGCACCGATTGGCGGCAGTACTCGTTGAAGCGGTCGATGCCGTATCCGGTGATGGCAGCCCGGCCCGACACGGCCAGCTCCTTTTCCGCTTCCATCTCGGCGGGCAGGCCGTGGCAGTCCCACCCGAAGCGGCGCTCGACCCGGCGACCCCGCATGGTGTGATAGCGGGGGATTACATCCTTCACGAAGCCGGTGAGCAGGTGGCCGTGGTGGGGGAGCCCGTTGGCGAACGGCGGTCCGTCGTAGAACACGTACTCGTTGTCGCCGTCGGTGCCGGCGGGTCGATTCTCCACCGACCGGGTGAACGTCTTGTCCAGAGCCCACGACTCCAGCACCCGGCGCTCGATCTCGGGGAAGAAGGGTTTGGGGTCAACCTCGGGGTAGGGAGGGGTCGGATCGGGCAAGAAGGGCCTCCTGGGTTGCCGGGGAAGCTGCGGGGCCGAAAGAGGCGGCCGGAGGTTTCAAACTAACTTGTGGGCGCCTCGATTCAGACATCGTTTGGGCCCCGGTCGCCGGTGAATCCGTCTGGCGTGGTCGTGGTAGCAGCCGACGGTGCCCGCCAAATCCATATCAGGGTGGGGGGATAGGGGTATTCGTGGTGGCGACCGCTACACTTCCGCCGCAGATGCCAGAGAAGAAGCCTGCGGCCAAAAAGCCTGCAGCGGCCAAGACAGCTACGAAGAAGCCTGCCGCGAAGAAGCCTGCGGCCAAAAAACCTGCCGCGGCGAAGACGACAGCGAAGAAGCCTGCGGCCAAAAAACCTGCCGCGGCGAAGACGACAGCGAAGAAGCCTGCGGCCAAAAAACCTGCCGCGGCCAAGAAACCGCTGTTTGACGAGAAGTACCTGGAGAAGCAGCGCAAGCTCCTGTGGGCCGAACGCAGCCGCTACATCACCTCGGCCACCCGGCTCAAGGCCGAGGCCGACTCCCTGGTGGAGGAGCGGGAACCCGGCGATGTTCAGTTCGACGAGGAATCGGGCGAGGGCGACACCCTGGCCGTGGAGCGGGAGCGTGATCTGGCCCTGAGCGCCCACGCCCGAGCCGCAGTCGACCAGATCGATGCCGCCTTGGCACGGATCGACAACGGCACCTACGGCATCTGCCAGGTGTCGGGCAAGCCGATCCCCAGGCAGCGGCTCAACGCCATCCCCTGGGCCGCTGAGCGGGTTGAGCACAAAGCCGGTGGCTTCTAGGGCCTCCTCCCAGGCTGACACCAAGCCAAGTCCGCCCCCGGTACGTCGCCGCCACAACTCGATCCTGCTGGGGGTGGCGGCAGTGGTGGTGGCCGCCGACCAGCTCACCAAATGGTGGGCGCTGGAGGCGCTTCACGACCGGGACATCCACTTGGTGTGGACGCTGCGGCTGCATCTCACCCACAACTCCGGGGCTGCTTTCGGCCTGGCCCAGAACCTCGACACCACCATCGCGGTGCTGGCCCTGCTGTTCGTGGGGGTGATCGCCTGGGCAAGCTGGGGAGGCCGATGGCTGCCGATGCCACCGGCTCTGCTCGGCATGGTGCTGGGCGGGGCCATCGGCAATCTCGGCGACCGGGTGGGACGAACCGGCAACGGGTTCTTGCGAGGGGCGGTGGTGGACTTCATTGACCTCCAGTGGTGGCCGGTGTTCAACGTGGCCGATTCCGCCATCGTGGTGGGCGGGATCGCCCTGGTGATGATCGCTTCCCGCCCCCGCCAACCCGCCGGTGAGACTCCCGACACCCCGACCCCGGCCGATGAAGCACCCGCCGGTCAAACTCCGGCGTAGAGCAGCTTCGTGGTAGAGCAGTTTCGTGGTAGAGCAGCTGCGTATGAGCCTTGACTGCACCGTGGCCGAGGGGTTGGCGGGGGAGAGGCTGGATCGTGTGGTAGCGCTGGTGTGGGGGTGCAGCCGAGCCGAAGCCGCCCGCCTGATTGATGAGCAGATGGTCACGGTCAACGAGAACCCACCGGCGGGCCGATCCCAGCGGCTGACATCGGGCGATCGGATTCGGCTGTCAAGCCCCCCAAGAAACGGTCAACCCGCCCCCGAGGCCGACCCGGCGGTGCCCTTGGAGTTGATCCACACCGACGACCAGGTGATCGTGGTCAACAAGGCCCCCGGCGTGGTGGTCCACCCCGGTTCGGGCCACGGTTCCGGAACCCTGGTGAACGGCCTGCTGGCCCGGTTCCCCGAGATCGCCTCGGTGGGTGAGTCGGATCGACCCGGTATCGTCCATCGGCTGGACCGGGGTACATCAGGGCTGCTGATGGTGGCCCGCACCCAGCGGAGCTTCGACGCGCTGACCGTCGCACTCGGCCGCCGGGAGGTGTATCGGGGGTACACCGCGCTGGTGGCGGGCCTGCCCGCCGACGACCGGGGGGTGATCGACGCCCCCATCGGACGTTCCCACCGCCATCCGATCAAAATGGCGGTGGTGGCCGACGGCCGCCCGGCCCGCACCCATTACGAGGTGGTGGCCCGGTTCCCCGCTCCCAGCGGCTCGGGATCGGAACAGGGCGCATTCGACGCCGCTCGACTGGAGCTGAAGCTGGAAACCGGTCGCACCCACCAGATCAGGGTTCATTTGGCCGCCATCGGCCATCCGGTGGTGGGCGACGAGCTGTACGGCGGTCCCGAAGTCGAAGGCTTCAACCGCCCGGCTCTTCACGCCCAGGAGCTGGGGTTCAGCCACCCCGAAACCGGGGAGCAGCTCTGCTTCGCCGTGGACGAGCCGGAGGATTTCTCCCGCCTGGCCCGCTCACTGGCAGAGCGTGAAGATTGAGCGTCAGTCCGATCCCGGCCAGGGCAGCAGGCCGCGAGCGGTGTCGGCGATGTCGGCCAGGGTGTAGGCCCCCAGCAAGTCGTGCATGATCTCGCCCATGTGGGTCCAGATGGCCAGCAGCACGCACTGGCCCTCGTGGTCGCACGCCCCGTCCTGGTGGGGTTCCCCGAAGTCGCCCAGCACGATTGGCCCGTCCACCGCGCTCACGATCTCGCTCAGCTTGATCTCGGAAGCTGGGCGGGCCAACGTGTAGCCCCCGCCTGCTCCGCGCTTGGAGCGAACCAGCCCGGCTCCCTTCAGGGCCTGGAGGATCTGCTCCAGGTAGGGCTGGGGGAGACCGGTCCGCTCGGCGATGTCGCGCACCGAGGTCGGCCCCGATTCGTCAGCGTGCAGGGTCAGCGACAGCAGAGCCCTGCTGGCGTAGTCGCCCCGCGTCGATACTCTCACCGTGTCTCACCCTAGGGGAAGCGGGCTACCTTGGGGCCGATGAGCGACCTCGGCTCCGTACCCCAATCGATCCCGGCCGGCTTGGGGGCCGAGTTCCCGGTGCTGCCCGATTACCGAGGTGCCTGTCTTGCCAACGTGGTCCCCGCCCTGTTCGGCCCGCCCGATGCCGCCCGGTGGCTGCCCGAACCGGCCCGCCACGCCCAGGCGGTGGTCCTGTTGATGATCGACGGAATGGGCTGGGAGCAGCTCCAAACCCGAACCGAGCTCATCCCGGTGTTGTCGAGCCTGCAGGGCGGGCCCATCACCACGGTGGCCCCCACCACCACCACCACTGCGCTCACCTCCCTGGTTACCGGAGCCACCCCCGGCGAGCACGCCCTCATCGGCTACCGGATGTTTGTGGAGGGGCAGGTCCTCAACGCCCTGCGCTGGACCATCGGGGAGAAGAAGGCCGACGCCCGCGCCAAGATCATTCCCGAACAGGCTCAGACCCTTCCCCCGTTCTTCGGAAAGCGGGTGCCGGTGGTGAGCCGTAGCGAGCACCGCAAAACCGGTTTCACAAGGGCGCACCTCGACGGGGTGGACTATCGGGGATACAAGCTGACCAGCTCGATTGCCGTGGAGGTGCAGGCCCTGGTGGAGGGGGGCGCGCCGCTGGTTTACGCCTACTACGACGGTCCCGACCGGGTGGCCCACGAGTACGGGTTCGGCCCCCACCTGGATGCCGAGTACGCCGAAGTGGATCACCTTGTCGGAGGGCTCCTGGCCGTGCTGCCCCCGGAGGTGGCCCTGCTGGTGGTGTCCGACCACGGGCTGGTTGTGGTGGGAGATGCAGTGGTGGAGCTCGACCGTGAGGTGCTGGCCCTGGCAGGGGTGGTTTCAGGAGAGGCCCGGTTCTGCTGGTTGCACGCCCGAGCCGGTCGGGCCGACGATCTGCTGGACGCAGCAGCGGAGCGCTACCGGCCCTTGGGCTTGGTGGTTGGTCTGGAGCAAGTGCTGGACGAGGGATGGTTCGGCCCCCGGGTGAGCGACGAAGCCCGGTTCCGGATGGGCGACGTGGCGTTGGTACCCCGCGACCAGGTGGCGTTCACCGAGCCCAAACCCCATCCGTCGGCGGGAGCGAAGGCTCAGCAGTCAAGCAAAGCCCAGGACAAGACGACGTTCCAGCTCATCGCCCGCCACGGCTCGCTCACCTCGGCCGAAGTTTTGGTTCCCTGCCTGGCCGGTTATGGGACCAGAGCCTGAGCCGCCGGGTTTCCCCCAGCCGACCGTCGGGTTCGACAAAGCAGGCGGTAGATTTCCCGCCATGTCCGAATCCAGAACATCGAGCCCGGCCGAACCGGCAGAGGTCATCACCGACGGGGCACATTCCAGCCAGGAGAAGACCGCCGAGGAGTCGTCCCGGGAGGCGATCGAGCAGCCCGCCAAGGTGATGAGGGTCGGCACCATGATGAAGCAGCTCCTCGACGAGGTCCGCCAGTCGTCGCTCGACGAGTCGAGCCGTGACAGGCTGAGAGAGATATACGCCACATCGGTGGAGGAGCTGAGCTCGGCGCTGTCCGACGACCTGCGCGAGGAGCTGGACCGCCTCATGTTGCCGTTCCCCGAGGACCACCCGCCCAGCCAGGCCGAGCTCCAGGTGGCCAAGGCCCAGTTGGTGGGCTGGCTGGAGGGCCTCATCCAGGGCATCCAGGCCGCTCTGTTTGCCCAGCAGGTGTCGGCCCAGCAGCAGCTGGCCAACATCCGGGCCGAGCTGCCGTCCGGGGCCCGGCCCTCTCGCGACACCCAGCCACCCGGCACCTACCTCTGATGTTGCCGGACTCCGTCTGATTTCCTTGAGCCGATTTGGGCACGAATCGGCTCGGGCCGAGCAAGTGTCAGCCGGTCTTGGTATGGTCGGGAAAGGCTAAACCACAAGCCTGTAGTTATCCACAGACAGGCCACAAATTGTCCACAGGAGCGTCGTGTCCAGTTCCTTCACCCATCTCCACGTCCACACCGAATACTCCATTCTCGACGGGGCTTCCCGGGTGGGGGAGGTGGTCAAGGCTGCCGCCGAGGACGGCCAACCAGCGCTCGGGATCACCGACCACGGGAACATGTACGGGGTCATCGACTTCTACCGGGCCTGCCGGTCGGAGGGCATCAAGCCCATCATCGGCATTGAGGCCTACATGGCCCACGAGAGCCGGGAGGAGCGCCCGCCCCGGCGGGGCAAGATGGACGACGGCGGGGGCAACACCGAAACCGGGAAGAAGATCTACTACCACTTGACCCTGCTGGCCGAGAACCAGGCCGGATACAAGAACCTAATCCAGCTCTCCAGCCGGGCGTTCCTGGAGGGCTACTACTACAAGCCCCGTATGGACTGGGACCTGCTGGCTCAGCACAACGAGGGGGTGATCGCCACCACCGGGTGTCTGGGCGGGCACGTCCTCCAGGCCCTGATGAGGGACGACTACGACGAGGCGGTGGCCAGCGCAGCCCGCCTACAGGACATATTCGGCAAGGACAACCTGTTCGTCGAGATCCAGGACCACGGCATCCCCGAGCAGCATCGCACCAACCCCCAGCTCCTCCGATTGGCCGAACGGATCGGCGCACCGCTTTTGGCCACCAACGACAGCCATTACACCCACCGGGCCGACGCAGAAGCTCACGATGCGCTGCTCTGCGTGCAGACCGGCTCGCTGGTTAGCGACCCCGACCGTCTGAAGTTCGACGGCGACGAGCACTACCTCAAATCGGCGGCCGAGATGCGCAAGTTGTTCTCCGAGCTGGAGATGGCGTGCGACAACACGCTGTGGATCGCCGAGCGGGCCAACGTGGAGATCGAGTTCGGCAAACCCCAGTTGCCCGACTTCCCCATTCCCGACGACTTCGACAGCGCCGACGCCTACCTGCGCAAGCTCACCTTCGACGGGGCGGCCACCCGGTGGGGCACCGAGCTGTCCGACGAGGTGGCCGACCGCCTCAACTACGAGCTGCGGGTCATCTCGGACATGGGGTTCTCGTCCTACTTCCTGATCACCTGGGACCTGATCCGCTACGCCCGGGAGAGGGGGATCCGGGTTGGGCCGGGCCGGGGGAGCGCGGCGGGATGCGCGGTGGCCTACTGCCTGCGGATTACCGACCTGGATCCCATCCGCTACGACCTGCTGTTCGAGCGGTTCCTCAACCCATCGCGGGTCTCCATGCCTGACATCGACATGGACTTCGACTCCCGGTACCGGGACGAGATAATCCGCTACGCCTCCGACAAGTACGGCCAGGACCACGTGGCCCAGATCATCACCTTTTCCACCATCAAGGCCCGGGCCGCGGTGCGCGACAGCGCCCGGGTGCTGAACCTGCCCTACAGCCTGGGCGACCGGCTCGCCAAGGCCATGCCCCCGCTGGTTCTGGGCCGCGACACCCCCCTGTGGGCGTGCATGGAGCACAGCGACGAGTACGCCGACGGCTACAAGGCGGCGGCCGAGCTGCGGGAGATGGCCCAGAGCGATCCCGATGCCCACAAGGTGATCGAAGTGGCCCGGGGCCTGGAAGGATTGCGACGCCAGGACAGCATCCACGCCGCCGCCGTGGTCATCACCAAGGAACCGCTCACCGAGTACCTGCCGGTGCAGCGCAAGGCCTCGCCTGGTCAAACCCTCGAGGAAGCCCCCATCGTCACCCAGTTCGAGATGCACGCCGTGGAGGATCTGGGCCTGCTCAAGATGGACTTTTTGGGGCTGCGAAACCTGGACGTGATCGAGGATGCCATCGGGCTCATTGAGCGTTCCCAGGGCGAGAAGGTCGACATCGACGACGTGCCGCTCGACGACGACGCCACCTACGAGCTGCTCAGCCGGGGAGACACCATCGGGGTGTTCCAGCTCGAGAGCGGGCCCATACGGTCGCTGATGCGCTCGCTGAAGCCCACCTGCTTCGACGACGTGGCCGCGCTGGTGGCCCTCTACCGGCCCGGCCCGATGGCCGCCAACATGCACAACGACTACGCCGACCGCAAGAACGACCGCCAGCCGGTGCAGGTGTTCCACGACGACGCCGAGGACATCCTGGCCGAGACCTACGGCCTGATGATCTACCAGGAGAGCGTCATGCGTGTGGCCCAGCGGTTCGCCGGCTACTCGCTGGCCGAGGCCGACAACCTCCGCAAGGCCTGCGGCAAGAAGGATCGCAAGCTGATGGCCCAGGAGAGAGACTCCTTCGAGGCCGGGTGCGAGCGCAACGGTTACGGATCGGCGCTGGGTTCCGAGCTGTTCAACATTATCGAGCAGTTCGCCGACTACGCCTTCAACAAGAGCCACTCCTACGGCTACGGCCTGATCGCCTACCAGGGCGCCTTCCTCAAGGCCCAGTACCCGGTGGAATACATGGCCGCCCTTCTGACCAGCGTGAAGAACAAGCTGGAGAAGGCTGCGGTGTACCTGGCCGAGTGCCGTCAGAAGGGCATCAGGGTGGCCCTGCCCGATGTGAACCAGTCCGAGTTGGACTTCGCCGCCATGGGTTCGGCGGACGGTGAGCAGGCCATCTCGTTCGGGCTCTCCGCGGTGCGCCACGTGGGAGAGGGAACGGCCCGGCTGATCCTGGAGGAAAGAGCAGAGAATGGCCCGTTCGCCGATTTCGTGGACTTCTGCCAACGGGTTGACCCCTTCGTGCTCAACAAAGGGGTGATCGAGGCCCTCATCAAGGCGGGGGGCTTCGACGGGCTCGGCCACCCCCGCAAGGGCCTGCTGAACGTGTTCGAGCCCATCATGCGACGCTGCATCCAGGAACAGCGGGAACGCAGCCAGGGAATCATGAGCTTGTTCGGCTCCGGTTCCGACGAGGCGTTCGAGGAGCGCATCATCGTGCCCGATGACGAGTTCGACAAGACAAGGAAGCTGGCGGCCGAAAAGGAGATGCTGGGCCTCTATGTGTCCGATCACCCCATCATGGGAATAGAGGGGGCATTGAGCCGGAAGACCACCCACCGCATCGACCGCCTGGCCGATGTCGAGGAGGGCACCTCGGTCAAGGTAGGCGGGGTGGTCAGTGGCCTGCGCAAGCGGTGGACTCGCAAGGGGGCTCAGATGGCGGTGTGCGACCTTGAGGACCTGTACGGAGTGGTGGAGGTGACGCTGTTCCCCAAAGCCATGGAGGAGCACGGCCACAAGCTGCAGGACGACCTTGTGGTGATCGTCGAGGGACGGCTGGATCGCCGCAACGACGAGCCAGGCGTTATCTGTTTTGGGGTGGAGCTGGTGAACCTCGAGGCCCTCAACGGGGAGGCCCCCCTTCGGGTGAACGTGCCGGCCCACATCCTGTCCCCGGAGGGCATCGAGTCCCTCAAGGCGGTGATCTCGGATCATCCCGGAAAGTCGGAGATGATCCTCGTGCTAAACGGACACCGGGGCGTCAAGCTGTCAACCGACTACAAGGTGGACACCGAGAGCGGGCTCATCGGCGAGCTGCGAGAGATGCTGGGAAGCGACGCCATCGCCGTTTAGCCCGCCTTGCTGGTGTTTTGCCGGGGGCAACGGGAGCCCGAAAATCCTTGAGCAGCAGCGGGTTTGCGCGCCCACCGGGGAGATTGATGGACTATAGGGGACTCATGGGGGATCTCCGTGGGGAGAGGCGAGCAAGGAGGGCGGACCGCAAATGGCTATCGAGGTGGAGACCAAGGACTGCACAGCGGTCACCGACGCTGAGCTGTCCGAGATGGCCGACATGTGCGTGGACGGCCCCAACCCATTCTCGGTGGGGCTGCTGTCGAAGCAAACCGAGGAGTGGGTGTTGATCTCCACCGCTCGGGAAAACGGGAAGCTCCGGGGGTACGCCTTTTCCACCCTGGAGCGCATCGGAGGCACCCCCAGTGTGTTGGTGGGGCTGGCCTCGGTGGCCCGCACCTCCAAGCGCACCACCGTCCTGCGCCAGTTGACCGAGGCCCAACTCCACCGGGCGCTAATGGCGTTTCCCGACGAGGACGTGTTGGTGGGCACCCAGTTCGACAACCCCGGCGGGTTCGACACGTTCAAGCCTCTGGTTGACATCGTCCCCCGGCCCGGCCACAAGGCATCTGGTGAGGAGCGGGCCTGGGGCCGGCGACTGGCCAAGCGGTTCAGCATCCCCGCGTCCCGGTATCTGGACAGAGATTTTCGGGTTGTCGGCGACGGAGGCCAAGCCTGCTTGCTCGACTACGAGCCGGCCAAGACCGACGGGATCCCTGCCGATGTGGCGGCCATGTTCGACAACGTGAACCGGGGCAACGGCGACACAATGGTGGCCTTCGGCTGGATCATGGCCGAGGATCTCCTCAAGTACACCTGAGCGACCCGGTTCCCACCCGGCGGCCCATGTGCCGCAACTTCCGGCCCGATCCGCTGCCCGACGGGCTGTTGGTAGAGCTGATCGACCGGGCCCGCCGGACACCATCGGCGGGCAACACCCAGGCGGTCGAGTTCTGCGTCGTGGAGGATCCCGAGCACTACTGGGATCTGACCCTGACCTCCGACCGCCGTGACCGGTTCCCGTGGCCCGGGCTGCTCCACGCCCCGGTGCTGGTGGTAGTGCTCACCGAACCCGACCGCTACCTTCGGCGCTATGGCGAGGCTGACAAGGCCCACACCGGACTGGGCCGGGACCTAGAGGCATGGACGGTCCCGTATTGGTGGGTGGACGCCGGAATGGTTGTGGACAGCCTCTTGCTCGGTGCGTCGGCTGCGGGGTTGGGGTCGTGCTTCTTCGGGGTGTTCGAGCACGAGGAGGCCGCTCGGGATGGACTCGGCCTGCCCGAGGGGCGCCGGATCGTGGGAACGGTGGCGCTGGGCCATCCTGCCCCCAACCGCCCCAGCAGCTCGGCAGCTCGCCCCCGCCGCCCCCTCGACGAGATCGTCCATTTCCCTGCCGGATAGAACGGCATCTGCTGGACCGGGAGCACAAGCCCGATCATCCACTACGGTGGCGGGCTATGAACATGCCTGATCCGGTTGACCGCCTGGCGATCGAGGACACCATCGTCCGCTACACCATCGCCATCGATGAGAAGGACTGGGATCTGCTCGATACCGTCTTCACCCCCGACGCCCACCTCGACTACTCGTCGTCGGCCCCCGACGTCCCCGACGCCAACGCCGACTATCCGACGGTCAAACGTTGGCTCCAGACCGCCCTGGCCATCTTCCCCATGACCCAGCACCTTGTGGGCAAGACCTACATCCGGAGCTGGGACGGCGACACCGCCCAATGCACGACGCTGTTCCACAATCCGATGGGTATGCCGGTGAACGAGGAGAGAAGGTTCGACCCCAACGGGTCGCAGCAGTTCATGTTCTTCGTGGGCGGCTGGTATCACGACACCGTCACCCGGACCCCCGACGGTTTTCGCATCACCCGAAAGGTGGAGACATCGGGCTACCAGGACGGAGGCTTCCCCGAGGGCTTCGGCATCCCCGAGTAGAGGCTGCTCAGCCTCCCGACCTTCCCAAAGGCTCGGGATCGGTCCGGTGGTGCCGGCCCGGACCATGCGGTTGGGACGGGTCGGACCTCGCTGGGGTAGTCTTCCCGTCGTGCAGATCCCCCTTGTGGACTATCTAGTTTTGGGCGATGAGCCCCACCTTCAGGCCAACCAGTGCTCGGCGTGCGGGGCTCGCTTCTTCGGGCGGCGCAACGCCTGCGCCCGGTGCGGGAATCGGGAATTCACCGTGGAACCGGTGAGCAGCACCGGCACCCTGCGAACGTTCAGCATCGTGTACCGGGCTGCGCCCAGCATCCCCACCCCGTACGTGTCGGCCATCGTGCAGACCGACGACGGCACGTCGGTACGGTCCAACCTCATCAACATTGAGCCCGACCCTGCCAAGATTTCGCTGGGCATGAAGGTGAAGCTCGACACCTACGTAGCGGGCACCGACGACGACGGCGTGGAAGCGGTCGCCTTCGGCTACGCCCCGGTGTGACAACCTGAACGGGCCGACAGCAAGAGAACCGACAACCAACAGGAGGCCGAAAATGGCACAGGACATTTGGGCACTGGGAATGCACATGACGGCGTTCGGCCGCTACCCCGATCAGGACGCCGTGGATTTGGCGGTGTCCGCCGCCCTCGGGGCGCTGGACGACGGCGGGGTGACCGTCAACGATATGGACCTGCTGGCGTGCGGAACCCTGTTCCAGGCCAATTCCGGTATGGGCCAGCAAGTGCAGAAACAGATCGGCCAGACCGGTATCCCGGTCTACAACGTGGCCAACGCCTGCGCCACCGGGGCCACCGCGCTGCGCACGGTCATCATGGCCATCCGGGCCGGGGAGGCCGACATGGGAATGGCCATCGGCGTGGAGCAGATGGGCAAGATGGGGCTCTTGGCCGGCGGATCCCGCAAGGACAAGAAAGTTTACGAGCCGTCGGGTCGGTACGGGGCGGTGATGCCGATCGACGGCATCCTGGGCACCGACACCATGCCCGGCGTGTTCGCCCAGGCCGGCATGGAGTATGCCAACGACAACGACGGGGTGGGGTTCGAGCAGTTCGCCAAGGTGGCCCAGAAGAACCACGCCCACTCCACGCTGAACCCGTTGGCCCAGTACCAGAAGGAGTTCACCCTCGAGGAGGTCATGGCCTCGCCCATGCAGTCCTACCCCAACACCCTGCTTATGTGCTGCCCCACCGGTGACGGGGCCGCGGCGGTGGTGCTTGTGGGCGAGGACCGGTTCGCCACGTTGAGCCGGGAGCAGCAATCCCGCTCTGTGAAGATCAGCGCCTCGGTGCTCACCACCGACCCTTACGTGGAATCGGGCCAAATGCAGCCCGACGTGAACACGCTCACCCGAAACGCCGCCCAAACCGCCTACGAGCAGGCCGGGGTGTGCCCCGAGGATCTCAGCCTGGTGGAGCTGCACGACTGCTTCGCCACCGCAGAGCTCATCCACTACGACAACCTGGGGTTGTGCGAGCCCGGCGGGGCCGGCGACTTCATCGACCGTGGTGCCCCGTGGCGCGACGGTGAGACCCCGGTGAACGTGTCGGGCGGGCTCATCTCCAAGGGCCACCCCATTGGTGCCACCGGAGTGGCAAACATCTACGAGGTGGCCACCCATCTCCGGGGCGAGGCCGGCGACCGCCAGATCGAGGGGGCCAACGTCGGCTTGGCCCACGTCATCGGTCTGGGCTCGAGCTGCGGGGTTCACATCCTGGAGAAGAGCGGGATCGGCTGATCCACCGACCATGAGCAGCATGTGCCAGGCAGTGGTGTTCAACGGCGACGGAACTTACTTCCGTCGCGACGACTTCCCAATGCCCGAATCGCCGCCCGGGGGCGGAATGCTAAAGGTCGAAGCAGTGGGCATGTGTGGCAGCGACCTGGCCCAGCTCCACGGCCACAAACACGTACCGGGGGAGAAGGCCCCGCTGGTACCCGGCCACGAGATCGTGGGCCGGGTGGCGGAGCTTGCACCCGACGCCGATCTGGGGGTGGCCGTGGGCGACCGGGTGGCGGTTGACCTCATCGTGCGGGTGCCACCCACCGACACCAACCCCTTCGGCCTGGGCAATCTCTACGGCTACACCATGGGGGTGGACGACGAGCACGGCCTGTGGGGCGGATACGGCGAGTACATGGGCCTGTTGGCCGGCTCCCACCTGATGAAGCTTACCGATGAGGTGGACGCTGCCGAGTTGACCATATTCGAGCCCCTGGCCAGCGCGTGCAACTGGTTCGGGCTGCTGCCGGTGGCCGAGGGTGACACGGTGGTTGTGCAGGGGCCGGGCCACATGGGGCTGGTGTGCGCGGCAGAGGCCAAGCGCCGAGGTGCGGGCACCGTGATTGTGACCGGAACCGCCGATGACGGGCTGCGGCTCCAGACTGCCCTCGAGGTGGGCGCCGATGTGGTCATCGACGTCTCGGAGGCCGACCCGGTGGCGCTGGTGGCCGAGATCACCGGTGGGGCCATGGCCGACATGGCGGTGGATCTGGCCGCCGAGGCAACAGCCACCGTCCCGCTGTGCCTCAACCTGGTGCGCCAGGGGGGCAAGGTGTTGCTGGCAGGGCTGAAGAGCATGGCCCCGGTGGAGCTGATCAGCGACCTGATCGTCCTGAAGGGCCTCACCGTGCAAGGGGGACCCGGTTCCACATACCGCTCCATGGAGGAAGCGGTGGACATTCTGAACCGGGGCGAGTTCCCCACCGGCCCCCTGCTGGGCGAGGTGTTCGGTTTGGATCGGATCGACGAGGCCATGGCACTGCTCCAGCGCTCGGCCGACCGCGACGCGGTCCGGGTCGGGCTCCGGCACGGGTGAGCGTAGAGATCGACCATTCCGGCAAGGTGGCCCTGGTCACCGGGTCGGGAGCTGGGATCGGCCGGGAGATTGCTCGGTGGATGGCCTCCGCGGGGGCAGCGGTGGCGGTGAACGATGTGCAGCACGACACCGCCGAGGAGACTGTGGCCCTCATAGCCGCCGAGGGGGGCCATGCCCGGTCGTTCGTGGCTGATCTGCGAGACGACGCCGCCATAGACAGGTTGGTGGCCGACGTGGTGGCCTGGGGCGGGCGGCTCGACATCGCTGTCAACAATGTGGGGATGATGGCTGGACGCCCGGTGGCCCGGTTCATCGACATGGACGGGGTGTTCTGGCGGGACATCCTCGACCAGAACACCGTTTTGACCGCTCTGTGCGGGCAGGCCGAGGCCAAGGTGATGATGGAGCAGGGG
Source organism: Acidimicrobiales bacterium (assembly GCA_965200775.1). Classification (GTDB taxonomy): domain Bacteria; phylum Actinomycetota; class Acidimicrobiia; order Acidimicrobiales; family Bin134; genus Poriferisocius. The sequence goes on from OZ241383.1 coordinate 905,925, forward strand.
AGCGGGGTCATCATCAACGTCAGCTCGGGGGAGACCACACGGCCGTCCCCCATGATGTCTAGCTACGGGGCAGCCAAGGCGGCCATCAACCATCTGACCACCACCATGGCGGTGGAGCTGGGACCCCACGGCATCCGGGTCAACGCCATCGCACCTGGCACCACCCTCACCGAGAAGGTGAGGGAGGCCTTCCCGCCAGGGCACTACGAGTCCATTGTGGCTGCCACGCCACTGCGCCGGGAGACCCTGCCCGAGGAGCTGGGCCGGTTGTCGGTGTATCTGGCGTCCGACCTGGCCCGGTGTACCACAGGCCAGTTGATTCTGGCCGACGCCGGGGCCTTCCTGTCCCGCACCCGCCCCCCCAACCTCGGCCTGGAGACCGAGTGATGGACACCGCACAGTTGGACGAGGCGGTCGGTGAGTTGCGAGGCCTGGTGTCCCTCGACGGCGGCGACGTGGAGCTGGTGTCGGCCTCCGGCGGTGCGGTGTCGCTGCAGCTGATCCTCGAAGGGGCCGAATGCCGCGAGTGCGTCATGCCCCGGGAGTTCCTGGAGCAGATAGCCCTCGACATGTTCGGCTCCCGGCTACCCGAAGTCAGCGCCGTAACCATCGACGACCCCCGCGACCCAACCTAACCCCGAACCCCATTCATGAGAACGCCGTCAGCGGCGGTATCGTAGATATGGATCTGAGTCGCGGGTGGCTGCTGGTGACGTTCTCCAACGGTCAGATGGGCACCTTCAGGCTGTTTGAACAGTCTGGTTGAAGGCACATTTGCACTTATAGCCGATGGCATTGTCAATGCCGGGTGGATGGAATAGGCCGTCCGGTCGGAGCTATGGGGGGTTGACCTCAACTAAAGGCTGAGGAAGTACCGACCGGTGCGACGAACTGGGCGCCTACAGAAGGGCCAAAAGCTCCTCGGTAGTGCCCACGGGCGCTTGGCAGGTGTAGTCCCGGCACACGTAGGCCAAGCCCTCGTTCCGGTTCTCCCACAGGGGGGACGGGTAGGGCTCACCCCAGGCCAGCACGGTGTTGGGCCGGTAGCCCTCCCGCACCGCGTCCACCAGGTCGGGCCGGTCGCCGCCCACCACCACCTCGGTCAGGCCGGTGGCTTCCATGTCGGCCGCTTCCAGAAGGTGGCCGAACCCGCTGGGATGGTTGACGGCCACATCGCCAAGCAGATCGAGTATGGCCCGAGCCCGATCCCGGTACAGGTTGTTGCCGGTGAGGGTCCCGAGCCGTAGCAACCCCACCGCAGCGGCGCTGTTGGCCGACGGCACGGCGTTGTCGGTGATCTCCTTCGGGCGGCAGATGAGCGCTTCGGCATCCGAACCGGTGGTGAACAGACCCCCACGTTCGTGATCCCAGAACAGCGCCAGCATCTCGTCTGCCACGGCGATTGCCTCGGTGATCCACCGGGCCTGGCCCGAGGCCTCTCCAAGGCGGGTGAAGGCGTCGATCACAGCGGCGTAGTCGGCGGCGTAGGCCAGGTGCCGAGCCTGGGCCGGGCGGTCCCCGTCTCCGGCCTGCCAGGAGCGCAGCCAGCGGCCGTCGGGCCGCCGGAGCCGGTCGAGCAGGAACCCGCCGTTCTTGATGGCCGCTTCCCTCCACTGCTGGTTGCCGGTGGCGGTGGCCGCTTCGGCCAGGGTGGACAGCATCAGGCCGTTCCACTCCAGCAACACCTTGTCGTCCAAGCCCGGCGGGATGCGCAGGTTGCGGGCCGAGTGCAGCCGCTCCCGGCTCAGCTCCACACCGGCCGGGCGAATCAGATCGCCCCGCACCGGTCGCCACAAGATGTTGTGCCCCTCGAAGTTCCCGGCCTCGGTCACCCCGTACCAGGCCATGAACTCGGCCCCGTCGTCGCCCAGCACCGAGGTGATCTGATCGGGGGTCCAGACGTAGAAGCGACCCTCCTCGCCTTCGGAGTCAGCATCGAGGGCCGAGTAGAAGCCCCCGCTGTCGTGGCGCAGGTCTCGGAGCACGAAGCCGATGGTCTCGTCCAGAACCTGGCGGAAGCGGGGTCGGCCGGTCACCTGCCAGGCGTGCAGGTACAGCCGGGCGAACAGGGCATTGTCGTACAGCATCTTCTCGAAGTGGGGCACGATCCACTGGGCGTCCACCGAGTAACGGCTGAAACCGCCGCCCAGGTGGTCGTAGATCCCCCCCGACGCCATGGCGTCCAGCGAGTTGATCACCATGTTCAGCACGTCCTCGTCGCCTGTGTGCCGGTAGGAGCGCAGCAGCACCTCGTGGCTCATGGTCTGGGGGAACTTGGGTGCCCTCCCGAAACCGCCCCACGCCGCGTCGTACTGCTGGCGCAAGGCGGCGGCCGCCTGGATCACCGCCCTGCCCCCCTCGGCATCCGGTGCCCGGTTGGGATCGGCCTGGATCTGCGCGGTGCGGTTCAAGGATTGGGTTAGCTGGTCGGCCTGCTCGTTCACATCCGGGCGGCGGTTCACCCACACATCGCGGATCCGGTGCATGATCTCGGTGAACGACGGCATCTGGCCCTGCCTGGCCTTGGGGTAGTAGGTGCCGCCGTGGAACGGGCGCCCGTCGGGGGTCATGAACACGGTCATGGGCCACCCGCCCCGGCCGGTGAGCGACTGGACGGCCTCCATGTAGATGGTGTCCACGTCGGGGCGCTCCTCCCGATCTACCTTGACGTTGACGAACAGGTCGTTCATCACCGCCGCCGTTTCGGGATCCTCGAACGACTCGTGGGCCATGACGTGGCACCAGTGGCAGGCCGAGTAGCCCACAGACAACAAGATGGGCTTGTCGGCTTCACGGGCAGCGGCGAAGGCTTCCTCGCCCCACGGGTACCAGTCCACCGGGTTGTCGGCGTGCTGGCGGAGGTAGGGACTGGTTTCCGCCCCCAGACGGTTCATGGGTTTGACTCTACCCACTGTGGGTTTTGAAGCCGGATTCGGCTAAGACTGGGGCCATGAGGGCTTGGCTGTGAAGCTCTGGGGGGCAGGAGAACCGGCGGTGAAGCTCTGGGTGATGGGGGCCCGCCCTCGGACGCTCACGGCCGCCGTGGTTCCTGTGGCGGTGGGCACTGCCGCCGCTCTACCAGATGAGGTGTGGTGGCGGGCGGCGCTGGCCCTGGTGGTGGCGCTGGCCCTTCAGGTGGGGGTGAACTACGCCAACGACTACTCCGACGGGATCAGGGGCACCGACCGCCGCCGGATCGGTCCGGTGCGCCTGGTGGGCAGCGGTTCGGTGACGCCGGCTCGGGTGCGGTGGGCGGCGTTTGGTGCGTTCGGGGTGGCGATGGCGGCCGGCCTGGTTTTGGCGCTGGTGGTGAACCCCTGGCTGGTGGCGGTGGGAGCGGCGTGCGTGGTGGCCGGATGGTTCTACACCGGAGGCCCCCGGCCCTATGGCTACACCGGCTTCGGAGAGGTGTTCGTGTTCGTGTTCTTCGGGCTGGTGGCCACGGCTGGAACAACCTACGTGCAAACCGAAACCATCTTCAGGGAGACAGTGGTGGTGGCTGTGTCGGTGGGGCTGATGGCCTCGGCGCTGCTGGTGGCTAACAACCTGAGGGACATCGCCCTGGATCAGGCGGTGGGCAAGAGGACGCTGGCGGTACGGCTGGGGGCCAAGGCCACCGGCTGGGTGTACGTGGTGATGGTGTCGGGAGCTCTGTCGGTGGGAGCGTCACTGGCCATCTTCCAGCCCTGGATGCTGTTGTCGCTGGCCGCGTTTCCGTTTGCCATTCCCGCCACCAACATTGCGCTGGCGCAGTCGGCTGCCGCCCCCATGTTGAACATCACGGCCCGCTTGCAGCTAGTCCACGGAGCCCTGCTGACCCTGGGCTTGGCCCTTTCCGCTTAGGGGCTTTGGCACAGCTCGGTGCCGGCGGCCCGTGGCTGTGCTGCCCCGACCTATTGGGGTGGTTCGATGGGGTCGATTTGGTCGTATTCCGAGTAGGTGACGACCCGGATGATGTTCTCGGGTTCGTCGCCGTTGACCCGACCTTCGGTTCTGAATCCGATTGGGAGGTAGGTGTCCGTGGCGATCCACATTGTTATGTGGACCTTGTAGCCGGGGGTGGCTTCTTCCAAGATGGTGACGGCTCCGGAGTCGAGGGTGCCTTCTATGCGCCAGGCGTTGACCCCGTTGAACTCTTCCTCGCCGGTTATCTCGAAGTTGTTGATTATGTCGATGCCGAACTGAACCACTTCGGTTTGAGTGAAGATTGATGCCAACGGGTTCGCGATGTCCGCTGGTGTCCACTGGCCGGTTTCTCCTTGGCGTAGCTAGATGTCGTCGCCGATGGCGATGATGTCCACGCTGGCCTGAGCGCCGTCGGAGGTGCCAGTGACTGTGCCTTGCACCTGGCCGGTGGGGATGATAACCCGGGCTTCCACCCTTTCTACTTCGACCTGTTGGCCCAACCCGCCGTAGGGCCTTGTGGCGTCGATGTAGTCGATCTCGAAGCGGAAGCTGGTTGCCTCGGTGTATGCCCATACGGCGTGGCCCAAAAGGTATTCCATCTCGGAGGGCCGTTCGATGATCACCTCTTTGCTGAACCGGGAGAAGCGCAGGTCGCGGCCCAGTTCGTCGGATTCGGTGGCGTTCATGGCGCCTTGGACTTCAACCCGGCGGATCAGGTGGTCGTCTTGGCTGACCCATACTGCTACGTCAACCTCGTGGCCTGATTCGGCTTCGGGGAGCAGGGCGATCAGCAGGCTCGCATCCAGGGTGCCTTCCAACCGCCAGCTCGCCATGCCGTCGACGTCCTCCTCGCCGGCGAGCCGGAGGGACGGTTCCAGAGCCGAGGCATCCAGAATTCCTTGCTCGGCCACGATTGAACTTGCCTGGGTGACGTCGTCGAAGAGAATCCTCATCGGATGGTCTTCTTCGGGCGGAACCATCCCACCCCCTATTAGTTCCATCCATACTTCGTCTTCGAAGGCCACCATAAACGTGAGAAAGTCCGAGGTCACGCCATATTGGGTCAATTCGAAGTCGAGCACACCCTGGATTTGGTCGGGAAAGATGGCCGAACACTCCAACCCCCGGAGACGGACCTCCGCAAAATATTCGGGGTGTTAGAGGTCTCGGGTGGTGCCCAGGTAGTCGACCTCGAAATGCACGGTCTCGACATCAGCCAGAGCAGCTTCAACCCCAGCTAGGATGCTTGTCAGGTCGGGCTCTTCATCCACTGGCTCCTCAACCGGTGCCTCGGTTGGCTCAGGTGTGGGTTCGGGCGTTGGCTCGGGTGTGGGTTCCGGGGTTGGGGTTGTCAACCATTTGGGATGTGGGCTTCGTGCTGATGGCACCGCTCACTGTTGGGGGCATATTGACGATTACGTAGGGACCCCTAGTGGTGTGTTCACCGAGTTGAAACGAGCAACTCAACATATTTGCGGTTTGCGCCCTGATAACACTGCCGAGTGCTGGGGCAGTACCAATTTTGGAGATCTAGTTCCGACGGAGGACTTTTACGATATTGATACTAATGTGATTCCTTTTGATACATGGGAATACGCAGCAAAAGCATACTTAAGCTGTGGTATCCGCTCCGACGACCGCAATATTGAGCGCTGGTCTAAGTCTCCCCCTAACCCAATTTGGGATGGGGAGCCATATGTGGGCCCTGAAGGTGAATACGCGGATGTAACAACTGAGAATAGTTCGATCTGTGGGCTACGTTTGGATGGTACTGTAGCCTGCAACACATGGGATCGGTGGCATGGCTTCTACGCTGATCCGTTTCCCGGTACGACGTTTATGTCTTTACATGGTGGGCCGAATATGTTTTGCGGTATCCGTGCCGACGACAGCACTCTAGAGTGTCGCACAGACGGTTGGAGTGCAGAGCAGGGATTGGATATATGGCCCGAGGGGCCCATCGCCCAACTTGCTACAGGGATTTATCATATGTGTGCTTTAATGTCCGATGGTAACATCGAGTGCTGGGGTAACAATAAACATGGGAAAGCCGATGCGCCAGATGGTCAGTTCATCGCCGTAGCAGCAGGCAAGTACAACTCTTGTGGTATCCGCACCGATGGTGATATTGAGTGTTGGGGTTGGAATGCCTATGAGTTCTTAGACCCCAAAGGTGGCATGTTTCGCGACCGTACAGAGTAAACTGGTTTTCTTTACTACTTATAAGTCAACACGTTGGCTTTTGCAATATATGACCACGGCTAACTGCTCGTTCCTTTATTGCAAATGCTTATAGATCTGGGGCGAACTGTGTAGAGTCATACCAGTTATCTGAAAACGTAAGGTCGGACGGTTGCATTTGTAATTGTAATCTGACAGTATGTTAGAACATGAATCTCACAAGCAGGAGTCTCTGCCCACCTCGCCGGTGGTTGCTTTAGCCGAGGCGTTATCGCCTCACCCTGTGCGTCGGATGTTGGGGATCATACTGGCAGCGGCTTTGTTGTTTGTTGGGCTGATGTTCGCAGTCAACTAAAAACTCGCAGAGGGACGTGACACGGGTCACTCCACTTCTTTCATTGTCCACAAGACGGTCCTCCCATTTGTCCCGATCCAACACCTGATCCAGGGACTCCAACACCTGATCCAGAGACTTGTTCTTCAGGTGAGCATGAACATGGTTCGGTAGACTGTCACTCGACCTCAGACTCGTATGGGTGCAATGATCATCATTTCCATAAGCACACTGATGAACCGCCGACACCAGCCAATACTTGCCATTACGAGTACAACCTCCACGGCCCGGACCCTACACCTAGCCCGGACCCTACCCTAGACTGTAACGATACCTCACAATACCCTCCTGAAGATCATTCGTATGCGGTCGTTCTTCTTATGCATAATCCTTTGGTGTATGCTTCTAGGTCAGGTTATTGCGTAGCTCAAGAGGTGCATTGCCCACCGCCTAACGGTAACCTGCTCCCACAGCACGGTCAAACATGTCTCAACAATGGCGAGAATCCGCCTACGACTCCCAATCCTGGCAACCCTGGCAATCCGCCTACGACTCCTAACCCTGGCAATCCCGGTAACCCCCCCCCCCCCCCCCCCCCCCCCCCCTAACAATCCGCCTCCGCCGGATGTGCCGTCAGGTGTTACTGCTTCTTGTGTTGGGACAACGGTTACTGTCACGTGGAAGGCTGTAACAGGTGCGACACGGTACAGGATGAAAGAACAAGGCTCTAGCGCTGTGTTCGACTGGGGGAGCGGCAACCATAATCCGCCACCAACATCAACACCAACAACAAACGTTCCGTCAGCGTTTATACGCTCAGCAGGCGAAATCACAAGCTGGGCTGGACGCGCTCTCGTCAGCAGGCCCGGAGCCTAGCTCGTTGGCACGATATGAGGTTGTACCTGACACAGCGTTCCACGATATTGTGACTGTGTTGTTAGCTGAGCAGGTGGTTGACGCGTATGTTGACCATGGTCGCCATTGTCCGCCGTGGTGGGCGCGCACCTGCCACTTCGTTGTTTCACCCGCTGTTCTGGTGAACGTTGTTGAGGTGGGTAACGGGTCGACGCGACCCGATCCCCAATCAAACTGGGCGTTACCGTTTTCTTCGCGCACCCGGTAGATGGCTGCACCTGAAACCGCTGTCCAAGAAACGGTCACAACGTTGTTCGCGCAAACAGCTGTGACACCTGTCGGGACAACCTGCTGGGCAGGGCACCTCACCGTCTCATACCCAGACCAAGCCGAATTACCCAACGAATTCTGGGCGCGCACCCTCCAACTATAAGAAAAACCAGCTGTTCTAGTGTCCGTGAACTGAGTAGTCGGATGAACGATAGTCCGATCCGCTGGACCCGAACCAAACTCTTGAGCGAAATACGATGCAGCACCCGAAACAGAATCCCATAACACAGTAACCGTCGTCCCCACACAAGACGCCGCAACATTCGCAGGAACAGACGGCACAGTAAGCACCTGCGACGATGACGACGGACAAGTAACCGTCACCCACGACGACCACGCCGAATTCCCGGCCGAATTCTCTGCCCGGATTTTCACAGTATGAACCGAACCCCAGGCAGGGTTATTACGCGACCACGACAAACCAGACCCGTTATGCAACACCGTTCCAGTGTCCCGCTCTAACCTATAAGACGAAGCCTGTGCTACAGCACCCCACTCCACGCTCAACAACGGACGACTGCCGCCAGTGTTAACACAAGTAGTCGAAGTGAACGACGGCGTAGATGGAGGCGACAACGCGGCGCTACAAGTAGCCGAACGATAACTTGACCACGCCGAGTTGCCGTTCGAGTTTTGAGCGCGCACCCTCCACCGATCTGTTACACCTGTTTTTCCGGTGTAAGTAAACGAAGTAGTAGGATGAGAAATCGTTCTACTAGCCGGACCTGCCCCGAACTCTACAGCACGATACGAAGACGCCCCCGAAACCGCGTTCCAAGACACAGTACCCGTAGTCCCCACACAAGAAACCGTCAGCCCAGTAGGAGACGAAGGAACACTCCGAACCGGATTAGAAGTCGAAGTCGGAACAGGAGTCGGATCAGGATTGCCGCCGCCTAGTGGACAGTGATGACCTTGAAACCACTTTGGGGGAGGGTTGTAGCCGGGTGTTGACGCCGGGCATAGAGGTTCGTCTGTGTGAGCGCAAGTTTCCCGTATACCGTCGCCGTCTTTGTCGTAAGGACCGAACTCGTCATGATAATGAGCGTTGGATTGACCCTCGTTGTGCCAGAAAGGCGGACGAAACGTAGGATCATCACATTGTTCTTGAGTGACAGGTATTTGACCTACCTCAGCGTCATGCAAATCGTTTTCCAAATGACAAATCGTTGTCGAAGGGTTCTGAGGCTGACCATAAGGTGGATGCCGGTGACTCCCATGATCGTCTACCCCATCCGCTGTATTACCGTCACAACCATGCTTGTGAGTGGAAGTGTTCTTATGACATCTATTGCCTGGGCTATGGGGGGCATGCTTATGCCAACCTATTTGACATTTGCCCGGATCCTGTGTAGGATTAGGAGTGGGACAGGGTTCGTGGTGCAAACCGTCTTTCACACCGTTACAAGTCCGCAGTGTGCCATGACAACTACCGTCGTGCTCATGTAGGAACATACCTGAGCACGGAGTAGGGTTAGGAGTGGGAGTTGGTGTCGGATTAGGCGTCGGGGTAGTGGTGGGTGACCGACGACAATGGTGGTCCAGCCCCCCTGGACAAGGCGGATTCTCTCTATGACAGCTATGGCTGTCGTGTTCGTGCCAACCGGGTATATCAGAGCAATTAACAAGCGCATCGACTGGTTTCAGATCATGTATTGGTTTCAGATCATGTGACCACATTAATCCGGAGAACAACAACGCCACGGCTAGCATGATGCACAGCATTCGGCGCGCCGGGTATGGTGACAACGCCTCGACCAACGCTACTGTGGGAGGTCTGCTTTCAGGTTTGACATCTTCTGAGAAATTCTCGAGCATGGAACATATATTACAAGCATGTAACCACCCATGCTACTGGGCAAGGAGCAATGTTCCGAAGCTTCGGCTTATAAACTTTCGCAAACTTCGGATAGAAACGAGAAGCAGTCCGCTCACTTGTTGCGGTTGCTTTACATGCCGTCGCTGGGGGTCAGGTCAGGAACTCATATACGTTCTATTTTCAGCAAACGATTTCACAGTCGATATGAACACCGCGGGAGGTGAAACTCTCCGCCACTGTGTTGCCTGTCGCTCCACCCGGCTTTGGTGGAGTAGCGTAGTCTCGCAGGGACGACCAACAGGCTTCTCACCCAGACCCGGACCTGAAATAAGTCATATCCCCCAGTTTGGCTTGCCTCAGCGACTCCGCGATGCTGCGACCCCAGCACTCGACTTCACCTGTGATACGAACCCCGCAAGAATCCCACTGGGCAGCAGCCACAGAAACGAAGGCACCTTCCGGGGCATCAGTTTGACCGTACCGGTTGACACCCCAACATTCGATGGCAGCATCGGTTCTCAGAGCACAAAGATGCTCATCCCCGGCAGAGACTTCAACGACTGGAGCAGGGGACCACTCGTCGATACCAACTTCAGCAGCCCAGCCACCAGTCACGCATTCCAAAGCATTGAAGTCGACACGAATGCCGCACACTATGTCCGAACCACCGAATATTGACGACATTGGCATCCCAAGGAATGGCTCTTCGTAGAAACCATCCCAATACCCCCAAGTGTTACAAACCACAGAACCATCGGCACGTAATCCGCAAACCGCCCGATCCGTTACGGCTACATCAACAAACTGCCCAGGTGGGCCCACGTATGCGTCCACGAAAAGATGCTTGTAGTCCGGATGGGTTTCTTGTTCGGGCCAACACTCGATGGCGCTGTTATCGGAACGAATCCCGCAAGTGAAATCTTGTACGGTCGAAGTTTCCCAGGTATCAAAAGGAACTTCAGCAAGGTTCACATCGTAAAGCCCGGACTCGGACAAGAACTCTGCTACACCGAAGCAGGCGATACTCCCATCAACACGCACCCCGCAAACACCCTGAGGTACCCTCTTCAATCCTGTGAAAATTCCTTCAGAAGGAACAAAGTCAGGAGTCATCCCCCAACCCCAGCAATCAATGGCCTGATCCACACGAAGCCCGCAAGCCATCAAATTGAACGCAGCGACCTGCGTATATCCCTCCGACGGCATCGGCACCTGCGCTTCTTCAGTCGGTTCGGGAATCGGCTCCAATGTCGGTTCCGGAGTTGGAACAGGTGTGGGTGGTTCGGTTGGAACAGGTGTGGGTGGTTCGGTTGGAACAGGTGTCGGTGGTTCGGTTGGAACAGGTGTCGGTGGTTCGGTAGGAACAGGTGTCGGTTCCGGAGTTAAAACTGGTGTGGGTGGTTCGGTAGGTTCTGGTGTTGGTGGTTCGGTAGGTTCTGGTGTTGGTGGTTCGGTAGGTTCTGGTGTTGGTGGTTCGGTAGGTTCTGGTGTTGGTGGTTCGGTAGGAACAGGTGTCGGCTCCGGCTCCGGTTCTGGTGTTGGGTCCGGTATTGGCGCTTCGGTAGGGGCAGATGTGGGTTCGGGTGTTGCCTCTAGCATCATTTCAGATGTCGGTTCGACATTAGTTGGTTGCTCCGTCGGTTCCAATTCAGATATTTCTACTTGTTCTGTCGGTTCCACAGCGTCCATATCCATCGTCGGCGCAGGTTCCGGCGCTTCTGTCACCGTCGGAACCGATGTGACAACCGGTTCAGGTTCGGCTGTGCCACTGTCACCGCCTCCGCAAGCAGCGGCGAACAGCGCTACTACTGTCAGCACAGCAAACAAGCCCAACACGATGGTGGGCTTGCTGCTGCCGAGAAACAGAGTCCGGTTCTTCCTATTAGTGCTCATAAGCGTGAAACTATAGTCGATGCCAAGTGTTCGCGCGGTTGAGGCAGGCCGGTGCCGGTCGGTTTAGGGACCTTCGGGCTGGGTTGCCCAGTACGGCGAGCGAAGGGCCTGTTTGTTGATCTTGCCCATGGCCGTGCGGCCCAACTGCCGCTCGGTGATGAAGCCCACCGATCGGGGGCACTTGTAGTGGGCGATCCGGTCTCGGCAGAAGGCGATGACCTCGGCCTCGGAGAGGGTCGGGTGGCCGTCGGCAGGCACCACCAGGGCTTTGAGCTGCTCGCCCATCTCCTCGTCGGGCACGCCGATACAGGCCACATCGTCCACTCCGGGATGCTCCATGAGCACCTGTTCGGCCTCGGCTGGGTAGATGTTCACACCTCCCGACACCACCATGTCGGAGAACCGATCGGTCAGGTAGAGGAACCCGTCGTCGTCCACATAGCCGATCTCGCCCAGGGTGAACACGCCCGGCCGAAGGTGAGCAGCCGCAGTCTTCTCCGGGGCGTTGCGGTAGCGGATACCCCGCCCGCTGCCGTCGATGAAGTACACCCGGCCCTCGTGGTTGAGAGGCAGCTCGTTACCGTCCTCGTCCACGATGTGTACCTCGAAGGGGGGAACCGGCCGCCCCACCGATCCGGGATGGGCCAGCCAGTCATCGGAATTGATGTGGCATGAGCCGCCCACCTCGGTGGATCCGTAGCCCTCGAACACGATGGGCCCGAGCCAGTCGATAACGGCCCGCTTCACCGACACCGGGCACGGCGCCCCGCTGTGTACCACCGACACCAGGCTGTCGGTGCGATAGCGGTTGCGGACCTCGTCGGGCAAGGCCAGCAGCTTTATGAAGTGGGTGGGTACCATGAAGGTCGCCCGGATCCGGTAGCGGTCGATTGCCTCCAGGGTGGCCTCGGCGTCGAACCGACCCATCACCACCACCGGGGCGCCGCCGATGAGATTGCGGGTGGCCGCGAAGGGCCCCGCATGGTAGAGCGGTCCCACCACAAGATGGGTGCCGATGGCGGCGTTGGGGGTGACACAGGAGGCGGCGTACTCGGCCACCGTCGCACCGCCCCGGTACAGGCCGGGGGGTGCCTCCACCCCCTTGGGACGGCCGGTGGTGCCCGAGGTGTAGAAGAGGTGGGGGAGTGGAGGTATGTCGGTGGGGGGCGGTTCGGCGCCGACTCGTGCCAGGCCGTCCTCCCAGGAGAGAACCCCGTCCCGGTCGGGGTCGTGGTCGGTGTACCGCCATCCCATCACCGTGACGGTTTGGGGGCCGGGCTTGCCGGACACAGCGGAGGCGGCCAACACCGCCCGCTCGGCGGTCTCGGGGCCAACCAGCAGCACCGCCGAGGCCGAGTCCTCCAGGATGTAGGACAGCTCGTCGGGAGTCAGATGGAAGTTGGCCGGCACCACCGACGCCCCGGCCAGCGCAGCCGCAACGTAGGCGATAACCGTTTCGGCCGAGTTCTCGGCGAACACCGTGAGCCGCTGCTCCGGCCCCAGATCGAGCGACCTGAGCAGGTTGACCGCTCGGTTCATAACCCCATCCAGCTCCAACCACCCCAGAGTGGTGCGCTGGTCGGCGAGCGCCAAGCGGTTGGGATCGCCATCGGGGATGTGCCGGGACAGAAGCGACATTTGTGGATCCCCGACTGGCCCTGGCTTCGCCTAGCCGGATCGGGTGGCGGTGATCAGTTGGGCGATGCCGCCCGATAGCAGGGTCCGGTTGACCTCGTCGAACCCCTGCCGGGCCAGGAGGTTGAGCATCTCGTCGACGGGGGGCAGGTAGGCCACCGACCGGGGTAGGTACTTGTAGGCGTCCCTGTCCGAGAGCAGCCCGCCGACCAGAGGGATCACCTTGCGGAAGTACACCCAGTGCCCGGCTCGCAGGACCGGGTTGGAGGGCTCGGCCACCTCCAGCAGCGAGACCCGCCCTCCTGGGCGCACCACCCGGGCCAGTTCGGCGAACAACCCCTCCAGGTCCATCACGTTGCGCAGGGCGAACCCGCAGGTTATGCCGTCGGCCCGCCCGTCCGGGGTGGGGAGGCGCAGAGCGTCGCCCAGCACCAGAGGGGCGTGCATCCGGGCCGATGCGTTGTGCTTGGCCGCTTCCCGCAGCATCCCCGGCGACAGGTCGAAACCTACCGGGCTGAGGCCGGCGGCCTCCAGGTCGAGGCACAGGTCGCCGGTGCCGCAGGCCAGGTCGTATACAAGCCCCCCGGCGGGTAGCCGCAGCTCCCTCACCGCCCGCCTCCGCCACTGTCGGTCCATGCCGAAGGTGAGCAGACGGTTGAGTAGGTCGTAGCGAGGGGCGATGGTGTCGAACAGCGACCGCACCGCGGCCACCTTGGCTTGTCCATGGGGCAGGCTCACCGTTGATCCCATCGGTAGGCCCGGTTGGTGGAGTGGTGATCAAAACCCAGGCCGAAGTAGGTGGCCACCGCGGGGTGGTTGTCCGCCTCCACGTACAGGAACCCCACGGTGAGCCCGTGGTCGGCCAGATGGTCCAACCCGGCCAGGGTCATCGGCTTGCCCAACCCCTGGCCGTGAAAGTCGGGATCCACGGCGATGGCGTAGATCTCGCCTCCCGGTGGGGTCTCGTCGGGGTGAACCTTGGTCCAGCAGAAGCCGACTATGCGCCCGTCCCGCTCGTGGAGCCGGAACCCCTGGGCGTCGAACCAGGGCTCGGCCATCCGATCGGCCAGGTCGTCGACAGTCATTCCTCCCTGTTCGGGATGCCAGTGGAAGGCCCGATTGTTCACCGCCAGGAAGGCATCGTTGTCGGTGCCGGGCACGAAGGCCCTGGTTGCCAGAGTGGAGCGGTCGGCGGGCAAGGGCCGCTGCATTCGCCACAGATCACGGTAGGGCCGGAAGCCGAGTTTGGCTGCGAACTCGTTGTCGCTCTCGTCGGCTCGTTCGATCCAGAGCTGTACCGGCCCGGCAGGGTTGGCACTGTCGAGAAGAGCCTGGATTTGGGCAGAGGCGGTCTCGTCCCGGGGCTGGTCGGCTCCCACGGTTAGCGACAAGGCGAACTCACCACGATCAGGTCGTTCCACGGTCAGGGACACGACGGCCACGCTAGCGGTTGCCTCAAGGAGGATTATCAGCCACGCCGTCGGCCCCAACCATCAGGCCCAACCATTCGCCATGACCGTCGGCCTCAACCGTCCGCGTCAACCACCGGCCCCAACCATTCGCCATGACCATCGGCTCTGGAGCCGGATCGCTTACCATCCCGTCCATGGCCAAGCCCCGCACGCCCAAGGGCCGGGCGAGACGAACCAACGAGCTGCTGACCGAGGAGTACCCGGATGCGGAGTGCGAGCTGGATCACGCAGACCCGTTCCAACTTCTGGTGGCCACCATCTTGTCGGCCCAATGCACCGACAAGCGGGTCAACATGGTCACCCCGGCGCTGTTCGAGGCGTATCCCACCGCCGCCGACCTGGCCGGAGCGCCCCTCACGCATGTGGAGGAGCTGGTTAGGTCAACCGGCTTCTACGCCAACAAGGCCCGCAACATTGTGGGCATGGCCCAGGGCTTGGTGGACCGGTTCGACGGCCAGGTGCCCGGAAAACTCTCCGAACTGGTGAGCCTTCCCGGTGTGGGCCGCAAAACAGCCAACGTGGTGCGCAGTGTGGCTCTGGGACTGCCGGGATTGCCGGTGGACACCCACGTGTTGCGCCTTACCCGGTTGCTGGGGATCACCGAGCAGAAGGACCCGGTGAAGGTCGAACTGGAGCTGAACCCCATGGTGCCGGCCGCCGAGCGGGGCGACTTCTCCATGCGGCTGATCCTCCACGGCCGGCGGGTATGCATCGCTCGCCGCCCCCAGTGCCACGAATGCGTGCTGGCCGATTTCTGCCCCTCCGCCGGTATCTCCTAGCCAGGTATCTGCCGGCCGGGTTCTTGCCTTCGGCCGGTATCTGGTAGTTGCCGCTCAGCTGTCTTCGGCTAAGGCGGGCATGACCTTGTCCACCACCAGCTCCAGGCTCTCCCATCCGATGGCCGGGTCGATGCCCCCGCACAACGGGTGAAGGGTGGCGGCCCCCTTGGTGCGGACCAGCTCCACGCACTGGTCGGGGGTGACCACCGCGTACTGGTCGGTGGCCTTCAGGTCGTCCACCTCGTCGGCCTCCACATGCCAGCCCGACCGCTGATCGGGGTACTGCCAGCTTGCGTAGGCCTGAGCGTCGTAGAGCAGGTTGGGTCCGATTCGGTCCCATAGGGCGTCGGGGTCCTCGGTGACCAGCACCAGCCCGGGCCCGTCGGGAGCCATCGCGAACGCCCCCTCGTGGCCGACCTGGGCCGCTTCGCTGTAGTAGAGGTTCACCAGCTCCTGATCGCCTATCGGCGGCATGTAGGGCAGCTTCAGCCGGGCCGCTCGCCGGGCCGAGGCCGGCACCGATCCTCCCACCATCAGCATGGGATGGGGTTGGGTGACCGGTTTGGGGGTGATCCAGGCGGTGCGGCCCTGGTAGTCGAACGGCTCCCCTGTCCACGCCTTTTGCATGACCAGGATGGCTTCCTCGGTGTCGCGGCCCCGGCGGGTGCGGTCCTTGCCGAACATCTCGAACTCCGACTCCCGGTAGCCCAGCCCGATGATGGTGATGAGCCGTCCCGGTGCCATGAGGTCGATGGTGGCTATGTCCTCGGCCACCCGTAGCGGATCGTGGTAGGGGAGCAGGAGGGCCGAAATCGTACACATCAGGTTGTCGGTGGCCCCCAGGATGGCTGCCGAAATGGCCAGCGGCGACGACATGAACCCGTCCTCGGTGCCGTGGTGCTCGCTGGTGATCGCACCGGCGAAGCCTCGGCTGTCCGCCCACTTGACCATCTCCAGCATGGTCCGGTATTGCTCGCCGTGGGTTACCTCGACAAACGGCGGGGTCCGCAGGTCAAAACGCAGATTGAACATTTCCTCTCCCGGTCGGCTCGAAGGGTGTCCGCCTTAGGCTTGCAGATTTGCCAGCCAAATTGCAGGCCGAGCCTGGCTTGCCGATTCTCGGCTGGGGGTTTGCAGGCCGGTTTACAGGCTGCGGGTGAGGCGGTCGAGACGGCGTGTCGCACCCCGAAGGCCCCGCTCCACCTCGTAGAGCTCGAACGACACGTCCTCCCGGTCGGTGCCCTCGTAGCGGCGGGCCACATCCGCCACCCGCCCGCCGAGTTCCCGGATCACGCTGGACAGCGAGCTGAGCTCGGCGGCGTCTGCTGCGGTTGTGTCGTTGTTCACCCTCAGTTTCTACCGCACCAACCGCCAAAACCTTCGTTTCCGGTTTGGCCCGGCCGGTAGCGTTGCAGGTCGTGGCCGCACCGCTACTTGAACGTTTGGATCTCCGGGGCCGTAGCGACATTGCCGCCGGCCTGCCCAGGCCCGAACCAGTTTCTGAGGGTTCGGTGTCCGCTGTCCGGGAGATCATCGAAGCGGTGCGGACCGAAGGTGATGCCGCTGTGGCCCGCTACACCGAACGGTTCGACGGGTGCATGCCCCCAACGTGGCGGGTTTCGGCTGCCGAGATCGCCGAGGCCCGAGAACGGATCGACCGAGACTTGCGGGCTGCCTTTGAAGTTGCCGCCGACTCGATCACCCGGTTTCACGCCTCCCAGCGCACCCCCGAACACGATCACCGCAGCCGGGGCATCTCCATCTCGAGCTGGGACCAGCCGGTGAGCCGAGCAGGCTGCTACGTGCCCGGCGGTCGGGCTGCCTATCCGTCCACCGTGCTGATGACCGCGCTGCCCGCTCGGGTGGCCGGGGTGGGCCAGGTGGCGCTGTGTGTGCCCCCCGGTCCCGACGGTCGGGTGGCCGACGTAACCCTGGCGGCCGCCGCGGTGGCCGGAGTGGACGAGGTGTACGCGGTGGGCGGGGCCCAGGCCATTGCCGCTTTGGCTTTCGGTACCGAGTCGGTGGCCCCGGTGGATGTGATCGTGGGACCGGGAAACGTGTTCGTGGCCATCGCCAAGCAGCTCGTGACCGGCGTGGTTGGCGTGCCCGCCGCATTCGCCGGACCCTCCGAGGTGGTGGTGGTGGCCGACGACACCACCCCGCCCGACTACGCCGCCATAGACCTCATCGTGCAGGCCGAACACGGCCCAGATGGTCTGGCATGGCTCATCACCTGGGACACCGATACCGCCGACAGGGTGGATACCGCTCTGGCCCACCAGTTGGAGTCGGCCCCCCGGCGGGACGACATCGCCGCCACGTTCGCGTCCAACGGGTACACGGTGGTGGTGGACGGCCCCGAGGGTGCTGCCGAAGCGGTGAACTTCATCGCCCCCGAGCACCTCCAGGTGATGACCGCCGACCCCGATGCGGTGATCGCCGGGGTACGCAACGCCGGTGCCATCTTCCGGGGCGTGCTTTCGCCGGCTTCGCTCGGCGACTACGTGGCCGGGCCGTCCCACGTGCTACCCACCAACGGCACCGCCCGCTTCGCCGGGGCCCTCAGCACCAAAGACTTCACCAAACCAATGCACGTGATCACCGCCGACCGGGACGGGTTGTCGGAGGTGGGCCCCCACGTGGCCACCATCGCCACCGCCGAGGGGCTCTATGCCCACGCCCAGTCGATCCACCAGCGCGGTATCGGAACCGAGGCCCGTCCATGAGCCCCGCACGGACACCGGGAAACGAGGCCCGTCCATGAGCCCCGCACGGACACCGGGAAACGAGGCCCGTCCATGAGCCCCGCACGGACACCGGGAAACGATGGTCCCGACCGCCTGGTGGTGCGGGAGAACCTGGCCTTGATGAGCGGCTACCACTCCCCGCAGCTCGAGGTGGCGGTGCGGTTGAACACCAACGAGTCGCCGGTGCCGCCCCCCAACGGTTGGGCCGAAGCCCTCCGAGACGAGATAGCCGGGATCGAATGGCATCGCTACCCCGACCGGGCTGCTTCCGAGCTTAGGGCTGCACTCGCCCATCACGAGGGGGTAGTCCCCGAGCAGGTGTTCGCCGCCAACGGCTCCAACGAGGTGCTGCAATGCCTCCTTCTGGCCTACGGCGGACCGGGCCGGTCGGTTCTGACCTTCGAGCCCACCTACGCCCTCCACTCCCACATCGCCCGCCTTGCCGCCAAAGAGGCCATCGCCGGTGAGCGGGACGAAGGGTTCCGGCTCGACGCCGGCTACGCCTCGGCCATGGTGAGCGAGCACCGCCCGGCCGTCACCTTCCTGTGCTCGCCCAACAACCCCACCGGCATGGTGGAACGCCCCGAGCTGATCGAAAGGTTGCTGGCCGACGTTACGGCCCTGCCCGGCCTACTGCTGGTGGACGAGGCCTACGGCCAGTTCAACCCCTACACCGCGGTGACGCTGGTGGACGAGAGCCGCCCCCTGGCCGTGTCCCGCACCTACTCCAAAACGTGGTCGATGGCCGCCGCCCGGCTCGGGTATCTCGTTGCCCCGTCGTGGGTGGTGGCCGAGCTGGAAAAGGCGGCCCTGCCATACCACCTGGACGCGGTCAAGCAGGTGGCCGGCCGGTTGGCGCTGGCCTTCGACGGCGAGATGAGAGAGCGGGTGGCCGCGCTGGTAGCCGAGCGGGAGCGGCTGGTGGCCGGGCTCGACAAGCTGCCCGTGGAGCAGTGGGAATCGGGAGCCAACTTCATTTTGTTTCGGCCTCGCACCGTCCCAGGCGACGAGGTGTGGCAGCGCCTCGTGGAGCGGTCGGTGCTGGTGCGGAACTGCTCCTCCTGGCCCCGCCTGACCGGATGCCTGCGGGTTACCGTGGGAACCCCCCAAGAGAACGATGCTTTTCTGACTGCTCTGAGCGAGGTGCTGACATGACAAACCGATTTACGTTTCTGACTGCTCTGAGCGAGGTGCTGACATGACAACCCGAACCCGGACGGCCACTTCTTCTCGGACCACAGCCGAGACCTCCATCGACATCTCCATCGACATCGACGGCGAGGGCACCGGCGTTGCCGCCACCGGCCTTCCGTTCTTCGACCACATGTTGAGCCAGCTCGGCCGCCACGGCGGTTTCACATTACGGGTGGACGCCACCGGAGACCTGGAGATCGACGCCCACCACACCGTTGAGGACGTGGGCATTCTGCTGGGGTCGTGTTTCGCTGAGGCGCTGGGCGACAAGGCCGGGGTGCGCCGGTTCGCGTCCATTGCCGTCCCGCTGGATGAGGCCGTGGTGGAAGCGGTGGTTGATCTTTCGGGACGGCCGTTCCTGCACTACGAGGTTGACCCTCCGGGCCAGAAGATCCTGGGCGATCCGCCGTTCGATCCCCAGCTCTGCGAGGAGTTCTGGCGGGCATTCGCCACCTCGGCTGCCCTAACCCTCCACATAACCTTAAGGCGGGGCCGCAACACTCACCACATCATTGAGGCCGGTTTCAAGGCGGTGGCTCGGGCCCTGCGCGACGCCGTCCGGGTGGAGGGCACCGCCATCCCCTCCACCAAAGGCGTTCTGTGACCGAAACATCAACCCGGCCGCTGGTTGCAGTGTTGGACTATGGCATCGGCAACCTTCGCTCCGCCCAGAAGAGCTTGGAACGTACAGGGGCCGACGCCCGACTCACCGCCGACCCCGGCTTGATCGCCGAGGCATCTGGGGTAGTGCTGCCCGGTGTGGGGGCATTCCGCCCGTGCATGGAGGCGCTGGTCGAGACCGGTCTCGACGAACAAGCTCGCATGGCGGTGACCGGCGGGCGACCGTTCCTCGGCATCTGTATCGGCTTGCAGCTTCTCTACGAGGGTTCCGAGGAGGCACCGGGAACCCGGGGCCTCGGCATCCTGCCCGGGGAGGTGCGCCTGCTGGCCGGCGACGTGAAACGGCCCCAGATGCAGTGGAACCGCCTGGCGGTACGGGCTGAGAGCCCCATGCTCGACGGCCTGGACGGGGCCTGGGTTTACTTCGTCCACTCCTTTGCCGCGCCGATGGCCGGGAACGTGGCTGCCACCTGCGACTACGGGGGCCCGGTGGCCGCCGCCGTGGTTGACGGCAACGTGTGGGCCACCCAGTTCCACCCCGAGAAGTCGGCCCGGCCCGGCCTCCTACTGCTGGAGAACTTCGTGAACCAGGCCCGGGCCGCGGCGGGGTAGATGCAGTTCTATCCCGCCATCGACCTTCGGGGCGGCCGCTGCGTGCGGCTCTACCAGGGGTCGTACGACGCCGAAACCACCTACAGCGACGACCCGGTTGGGCAGGCCCGGCAGTTCACCCACGCCGGCGCCTCGTGGCTCCACGTAGTGGACCTCGACGCTGCTCGCACCGGTGAGCCGGTGAACCTGGCGGTGATCGAAGCCATTGCCGCCGCCGTGGACATACCGGTGCAGACCGGTGGCGGGGTTCGCAGCCGGGACGCCGCCGCGGCCCTGGCCGACGCCGGAGTGCAACGGGTGGTGATCGGCACCGCCGCGGTGGAGAACCCCGGCCTGGTGGAGCAGGTGTCCTCGGTTCAGCCGGTGGCCGTGGGGCTGGACGCCCGAGGCCGGGAGGTGGCCACCCACGGGTGGGAGCGAGGCGGTGGCGGGGACCTGCTGGAGCTGGCTGCGGCCTTCGAGTCGTCCGGGGCCGAAGCTGTGGTGGTCACCGAGATCAGCCGGGACGGAACCATGACAGGACCCGACACCACCGGGCTGGCTGAGGTGCTAGCCGCCACCGGCCTGGCGGTGATCGCATCCGGCGGGGTGGCGTCGCTCGACGACCTGGCCGCGCTGGCCGCCATCGGCGACCGCCACCGCAGGCTGTCCGGGGTGATCGTGGGGCGAGCCCTATACGAGGGCCAGTTCTCGGTTGAGGAGGCCCTGGAGGTGCTGAGCCCATGAGCACCACGACGCCGGCAGCCGGCCCGTTTGCGAGCAACGCACGGGTCATCCCCTGCCTCGACGTTGACGCCGGTCGCGTGGTGAAGGGCGTCAACTTCGTGGACCTCACCGACGCCGGCGATCCGGTGGAGCTGGCTGCTCGCTACGACCAGCAGGGGGCCGACGAGGTGGTGTTCCTCGACATCACGGCGTCGTCCGACCGGAGGGACACCACCGTGGAGCTGGTGAGCCGCACCGCCGAGGAGGTGTTCATCCCTTTCACCATCGGAGGGGGCATTCGCACCATGGACGACGCCCGCCTCCTGCTGCGTGCCGGAGCCGACAAGGTGTCGGTGAACACAGCGGCGGTGAACCGACCCGAGCTGGTGGCCGAGATCGCAGGCGAGTTCGGCAGCCAGTGCGCTGTGGCTTCCATTGACGCCCGCCGCACCCCCCGGAGCACCCGGAGCGGCTCCTTCTCGTTCGAGGTGTTCACCCACGGGGGCCGCAACCCCACCGGTATCGACGCCATCGAGTACGCCATCCGGGTGGTTGATCTGGGCGCGGGGGAGATCCTGTTGACCTCCATGGACCGCGACGGCACCCGAGACGGGTTCGACCTGGAGCTGACCCGAGCGGTGGTGAACGCGGTGAACGTTCCGGTGATCGCCAGCGGAGGAGTGGGCACCTTGGATCACCTGGTCGAGGGGGTGGTGGAGGGCGGAGCCGACGCGGTGTTGGCCGCCTCGATCTTCCACTTCGGTGAGCACACCGTAGCCGAGGCCAAGGACCGCATGGCCGCAGCCGGCATCCCCATCCGCCCTGCCAACGCCTGATTGATACCCCTGGTCGCCGGTTCGGACCTGGACTGTTTCCCATAGTCCGATTGGCAGCCCCGCGATAGCTCAGAACCGGGCTAGGAACTCGTCCAGAAGGTCGTTGAGCTTGGCGGTGCGCCCCACCAGGAAGTGATCGGCCCCCCCGACGGGGTGAACCTCGGCGTTGAGCCAGCCTGCGGTGGCCGACCGGGCCTGGTCGGGCGGGTTGAACTGATCCCGCTCCGGCACCGCCAACCACTTGGGCCGGGGATCGTGAGCGGCCCGGAACCGCCCGGAGTCGAGCATCCGCAACGGCGGGGCCACCAGGAACCAGCCCGCCAGCTCCGGGGCGTCGCAGGTCAACGACAGGTCGGCACCGAACGACCAGCCGGCCAGGATCAACGAGCCGCCGTCGTGGTCGAGGCCGGCCATGGCCGCCACCGCGGCCCGCACGTCGAGCTGCTCGCCCTCACCGAAGTCGTGCTCGCCCTCGGAATTCCCCACCCCCCGGAAGTTGAACCGCAGCACGGCGCAACCACCAACGTGATCCTTGGGCTCAGCCTGACCCTCAACTTCACCCTGATGGTTGAGCCCGGACCGTCCACCCGGTCCGGTCAGATGCTTGAACAGGGTCGAAACCACCAGCGACTGCATGTTCCCCCCGTGCTGGGGGTGCGGGTGGGCGATCACCACCCTGGCCCTGGGTCGGTCGGGCACCACCCACTCAGCCTCAAGGGTGAGGCCGTCGTCGGTTTTCAGCGTGGTCGGGGCCGGTTTCAAGTCGCTTGACATCCCTCGGCACAGTAGCGTTGCCGGTTCATGGCCAGCGCAGCAAACCCCGCCAGCAAGGTCGCGCCCGCCGACAAGCTCCCCATCAAGATGCTTAACGACCGCATCCTGGTGCAGCTCGACGTACCCGAGGGCGAGCGGCGTTCCACCGGTGGCATCCTCATCCCCGCCACCGCTCAGGTGGGCAAGCGGCTGGCCTGGGCCGAGGCCATAGCGGTGGGGCCCAACGTCCGCACCGTCGAGGCTGGCGACCAGGTGCTTTTCAACCCCGAGGACCGCTACGAGGTGGAGGTTAGGGGCGCCGACTACCTCATCCTGCGGGAGCGGGACATCCACGCCGTGGCCGCTCCCCGCCTCGATGAGGGCAGCACCGGGCTGTACCTCTGACCTGGCTCTCCCGCCGCCGCCGGCCACACCAAGGGCGCCAAACCATGGGCCTGGCGGCAAATGGCACCGGGGAAGCGGCCCACTGATCCTACGATGGGACCATGCCGGCAACGACGCCCATAGATTTCAACCCCTCTGTGCTCGACGAGGTGGCGTTCAACTCCGACGGGCTCGTTCCAGCCGTCGTCCAGGAGCACGAGGGGGGCAGGGTTCTGATGATGGCCTGGATGAACCGGGAGTCGCTGGAGCGCACCCTGGCCACCGGGCGCACCTGGTTCTGGAGCCGGTCCCGCCAGGAGTACTGGTGTAAGGGGGAGACCTCCGGCGACCGCCAGTACGTGCGTGAGGCCTACTACGACTGCGACGGCGACACCCTGCTCTTCAAGGTGGAGCAGGAGGGCCGGGGGGCGTGCCACACCGGGGAGTACTCCTGTTTCTTCCTGTCGTTCGGCGAGCCGAAATCCTCGTGATCCGACCGGATCGCCGCCAGTTCCACCAGCTCGCCGCCCAATGGGCGGTGGTGCCCGTCTGGCGGGAGCTGGTCGCCGATCTCACCACCCCGGTGGCCGCTTTCGCTCGCACCGTCGGCTCCGAGCCGGGGTTCCTGCTGGAGTCGGTTGAGCACGGCGAGCGTTGGAGCCGTTACTCCTTCATCGGACGACGCCCGCTGGCCACCCTGGTGGCTCGGGGTCGCCAGGTGAGGGTTACCGGGGAGCTCCCCGACGGGACCCCGCTCGACCAGGGGATACTGGCCGCGGTGGAGCACATCCTGGGCCTGTGGCGCTCGCCGGTGATGGACGAGCTGCCCCCGCTGCACGGCGGCCTCATGGGCTATCTGGGTTACGACGTGGTCCGGGAGGTGGAGCATCTCCCCAACGTGCCGACCGACGACCAGGGCCTGCCCGACGCGGTGATGTCGGTGATTGGGGAGCTCGCCGTGTTCGACCACTGGCGCCAGCGCGTGAGTCTCATCGAGAACGTGATCATCCCCCCCGGCGCGTCACCCGACGAGATCAATGCAGCCTACGACCGGGCTTTGGCGGCACTCGAGCAGCTTGCCGCTGACGGGGCCCGTCCCATGGACGAGCCGCTGCTGGAGCCCCCCCAACCCGACGAGGAGCTGCCCGAAACGGTGTCCAGCATGGGAGCGCAGAGCTACTGCGAAGCGGTGGAAGTGGCCAAGGAGCACATCTTCGCTGGTGACATCTTCCAGGTGGTGCTTGCCCAGCGCTACGACTTCGACCTGGGGGCCGAACCGTTCGACGTGTACCGGGCGCTGCGCCAGGTGAACCCCAGCCCGTACATGTACTTCGTGCAGTTGCCAGAGGTGTCGCTGGTGGGGTGCTCGCCCGAGCCCATGGTGCAGCTCCTCGACGGGCGGGTGGTGTCCCGGCCCATCGCCGGCACCCGCCGCCGGGGCCGCACCGCCGCAGAGGACCGCAGGATGGCAGCCGAACTTTCCGAGCACCCCAAGGAGATCGCCGAGCACATCATGTTGCTCGACCTGGCCCGCAACGACGTGGGCAGGGTGGTTACCTTCGGCACCGAGACGGTGGACGAGATGATGACGTTGGAGCGGTACAGCCACGTCATGCATCTCACTTCGCAGGTGTCGGGCGAGCTGGCCCCCGGCCGCACCCCGGTGGACGTGCTGCGGGCCACCCTCCCGGCGGGCACGGTGTCGGGAGCCCCCAAGGTGCGGGCCATGGAGATCATCGACGACTTGGAGCCTGTCAAGAGAGGCCCCTACGCCGGAGTGGTGGGCTACCTCGACTTCTCGGGCAACATCGACACCGCCATCGCCATCCGCACCATGGTCATCCGGGGGGGCAGGGCCTCGGTGCAGGCCGGTGCCGGGATCGTGGCCAACAGCATCCCCGACCAGGAAGACCTGGAGTGTCGAAACAAGGCTCGGGCCTTGCTGGCTGCGGTGCCGGTGGCTCGACGGATGAGCCGGAGCCGGAGCAAATGACCGGGGCGGTTGATCTGGGTGTGACGGTGGGGGCCTGCGCCGTTGACCGTTCGGTGCTGTCGGTGGACGGTCCCGACGCCGAGGAGTTCCTTCAGGGCCAGCTCAGCCAGGACATCGCCGCCTTGTCGGTGGGTCGGTCGGCTTGGTCGTTGATCTTGCAACCCCAGGGGCGCGTCGACGCCTTCGTGCGGGTAACCCGGACGGCCTCCGACCGGTTCATCCTCGACACCGATGGCCCGGCCGACCCGGTGGCGGCCCGGCTCAAGCGGTTCATGCTCCGCACCGATGTAGCGGTGGAGCCCCTCGACTGGCGGTGCATAGCGGTGAGGGGCCCGGGGGCCGGCGATGTGGCGGTGTCAGGGGAGGTCATCGGCCCGGTTCCCACAGGAGGAATCGACGTGCTCGGCCCCGACCCCCACGTTCCTCCCGACATACTGTTGGTGGAGCCCGAGGTGCTGGAGGTCCACCGGATCAGAGCGGGGTTCCCGAAGATGGGGGTGGACATCGACGAGCGCACCATCCCCGCCGAGGCCGAGGTGGTGCCGTGGACGGTGAGCTTTACCAAGGGGTGTTACACCGGCCAGGAGCTGGTGGCCCGGATGGACTCCCGGGACAGCAGAGCGCCTCGTTACCTGCGGTTGGTCACGGTGCCGGGCAGGGTGCCATTGGCCGGCGGCGAGGCGATTGCCACCCTCGACGGTGCCGAGGTGGGGGCCGTCACCAGCGCGGCGTGGGACGCAGCCACAGGTTCCACCGTGGCCTTGGGCTACGTCAGGCGGTCGGTGGAGGTGCCCGCCGTGGTGCAGGTGAGCGGCACCGAAGCCCACACCGTCGCCGTACACCGGTGATCTGCCCGCAATCCCGGTTCGGCCAAGGGTCGCCCGCCGGCTGCTGCGGCCCACCGTTGATCGCCTCCGAACCCCGGTTGGAGAGCGGGCAGCCGGTAGCTTGGAACCAGTGTTCGTAAAGATCTGCGGCATCACCTCGGCCGACGACGCCCTGCTGGCCACCGCCTTGGGTGCCGACGCGGTGGGCTTCGTCTTCGCACCGTCCCCCCGCCAGGTCGCTCCCCCCCGGATCCAGGAGATCGCCGGGCGGGTTCCTCCCGGGGTCATCACCGTGGGGG
This sequence comes from Acidimicrobiales bacterium, assembly GCA_965200775.1. GTDB lineage: Bacteria > Actinomycetota > Acidimicrobiia > Acidimicrobiales > Bin134 > Poriferisocius. Next base: position 932,100 of record OZ241383.1, read on the forward strand.
TGTTTCGCGACGAAGCCCCCCAGCGGGTGATCGAGCTGGTCCACCGTTGTGGCCTCAAAGCGGCTCAGCTTCACGGCCAGGAGAGCGTGGCCGACACCCAGTTGGTGCGCGAGCACGTGCCGGTGGTGATTAAGGGGTTTCCCGGCGGTAGTGGCGCCCTGGCCGTGGCCGACCGTTACGGGGCCGACATGGTGCTGGTGGATTCTGAAAGCCCCGGCTCGGGCCAGGTGTTCGACTGGTCGCTGGCCGAGGGCGCACCGGGCGGGGTGAGGCTCATCATGGCCGGCGGGCTGACCCCCGAAAACGTGGGCGCGGCCATCGCCAAGGTCCGTCCTTTCGGGGTGGACGTGTCCACCGGGGTGGAGCAATCCCCAGGCCGCAAGGACCCGGCCAAGCTGCGGGCGTTCATCAATGCAGCCAAGGGGGCAGGCCAGGCCGAGCCCCCGGATCAAGCTCGGGAACCGTCCGAGTCGCCCTACAACTGGGAATTCGAGGAGCCCCGGTAATGGCCGGTGCCCACGGACAAAATCCAGAGGTGGCCGATGCCGATGGTCGAATGCCGGTCGTGGCTGGTTCCGATGGCGCAGGTTCAGTTGGGATGATGTCCGAGCCGGCGGGCGGGCGGTTCGGGGAGTTCGGTGGCCGATTCGTTCCCGAAACCCTGGTGCCGGCCTGCGAGCAGCTTGAGGAGTCGTTCCGTTCCGCCTGGGACGACCCCGGATTCCGTGCCGAACTCGACCGGCTGCTGGCCGACTACGCTGGCCGGCCGTCGCCGCTCACCGAGTGCCACCGCCTTTCCGGCGAGCTCGGTCTCCGGCTTTTGCTCAAGCGGGAGGACCTCAACCACACCGGCTCCCACAAGATCAACAACGTCCTGGGCCAGGCCTTGCTGGCGGTAAGGATGGGCAAGACCCGGTTGGTGGCCGAGACCGGAGCGGGACAGCACGGCGTGGCCACCGCCACCGCTGCCGCCCTGCTCGGCCTGGATTGCGTGGTGTACATGGGCGAGGTGGACATGGAGCGCCAGGCCCTGAACGTGTTTAGGATGCAGCTTCTGGGTGCCGAGGTGAGGTCGGCGCTGTCGGGCAGCCGCACCCTGAAGGACGCCATCAACGAGGCTATGCGCGACTGGGTGGCCACGGTGGAGTCGTCTCACTACTGCCTGGGGTCGGTCATGGGTCCCCACCCATACCCGTGGATGGTGCGGGAGTTCCACCGGGTCATCGGCGACGAGGCTCGAGAGCAGTGCCGGAGCCTGACCGGAGGCGACCCCGACGTGGTAACGGCCTGCGTGGGCGGGGGCAGCAACGCCATCGGTATTTTCAGCGGCTTCGTGGACGGCGACGCCGAGCTGGTGGGGGTGGAACCCGCCGGGGGAGCGGCCATCGGCCGGGGGGTGCCCGGCGTGGTCCACGGGTCGAAGTCGTATCTGATGCAGGACGAGCACGGTCAGCTGTTGGAGGCCGAGTCGATCTCCGCCGGTCTCGACTACCCCGGCATCGGCCCCGAGCATTCCCATCTGGCCGCTATCGGCCGGGCCCGTTACGAGTCGGTGACCGACGACGAGGTGGTGGGGGCGTTCGAGCTGTTGTCGCGCACCGAGGGGATCATCCCCGCGCTGGAGCCGGCCCACGCCTTGGCCTGGGTGTCCCGTGCCCGTGGCGAGCTGGCCGGGCGGACCGTACTGTTGAACCTCAGCGGGCGGGGCGACAAGGACGTCGACCAGATGATGGCCCGCCTCGACCCGGCCTCCAATGGCGATGGGTGACAGGCGGTGACCGCTGAGCCGGGAGCCTTGGAGGCCGCCCTTCGGGCCCGCCGGGACCGGGGAGGCAAGGCGCTGGTCCCGTACCTGACGGGCGGGCTGGGCGACTGGCAGAGCGCTCTGGCTGCGGCAGCCGACTCCGGTGCCGATGCCCTGGAGGTGGGGATTCCATTCTCGGATCCGGTGATGGATGGGCCGGTCATCCAACAGGCCAACGACCGGGCACTGGCCGCCGGGATCACCCCGCTGGCGGTGCTCGACGAGTTGGGCACCCTCGACATCGGCATCCCGCTGGCGGTGATGACCTACTACAACATCGCCTTCCGTTTCGGGCTGGAGCGGTTCGCCTCCGTGCTGGCCGAGCGGGGGGTGGCAGCCGCCATCCTGCCCGACCTGCCCTTGGAGGAGGCCGGGCCGTGGACCGAGGCTGCCGACGCCGCCGGGGTGGAGACCGTGCTGCTGGCCGCCCCGACGGCAACCGACGAGCGCCTGGGCAGGATCTGCGCTCGCACCCGGGGCTTCGTTTACGGGGTGGGGCTGCTGGGGGTGACTGGGGTGCGCTCGGAGCTGGCGTCGTCAGCGGTGGTGATGGCCGGCCGGCTCAAGCAGATCACCGATGTTCCTGTGCTGGTTGGGGTGGGAGTGGGCACCCCTGAGCAGGCCGAGGAGGTCTGCCGTGTGGCCGACGGCGCGGTGGTTGGATCGGCGGTGGTGCGCCGGATGCTGGACGGCGAGGGCCCGACGGCAGTGGGGGAGCTGGTCGGGCGATTTCGCCGGGCCATGGGCTGAGTTGAGGATTATTCGGGGCAGGTTCTTGTCTGCTTGACTTCGGGAAAACTTGAACCAAATCAGGAGGAAACCATGAACAAGTCCGAGCTGGTCAGCACCATCAGCGACCGCACCGGCGAGAGCAAGCGATCCGTCGAGGCCGTCCTCAACAGCCTGGAGACGGTCGTCACCCAGCAGGTGATCTTGGGCGAGAAGGTGTCGATCACCGGCTTCGTGTCATTTGAGCCCACATCCCGTGGCGCTCGCACCGGGCGCAACCCCCGCACCGGTGAGACCATCGAGATCGCTCCCTCCAAGGGCTGCAAGGTCAGCGCCGGGGCCCGACTGAAGTCGGCGGTTAAGGGCACCTGATCGGCCAATTGGGGGCAATCTCCCAATGCAGATGAGCTGATCCGGTAGGTTTTCCCCATGGCTGATTGGCTGCTGTCCCCTGGCGACCCCGCGCCGGCGTTCACCCTCTCCGATCAGAACGGAGACGAGAGGTCTTTGAGCGACTACTCCGGCCAGAGGTTGATGATCTTCTTCTACCCGAAGGCCCTCACTCCCGGTTGAACCATTCAAGCCGTCGGCGTGCGTGACATGGCCGAAAAGCTGGATGGGATAACGATGATTGGCATCAGCGGGGACAAGCCCGACCGTCAGAAGAAGTTCGACGAGAAGCACAAACTTGGGTACGCCCTTTTGTGCGATCCCGATCATGTGGCTGCCGAGGCCTACGGGGTCTGGCGGGACAAGAAGATGTACGGCAAGACCTACCTGGGGGTTGTCCGGTCGGCCTTTCTGGTGGGCACAGACGGCAACATCGAGCACGCCTGGTACAAGGTGAGCCCCAAGGACACCCCCAAGAAGCTGGCCGAGGCGGTTGGTGCCGGGTAACCGACTCCCCGGCGACGTTCTACCGCACCGGCCGCCGTTCCTTTTCCTGGATCAGGTCACATCTCTGTTTCCCGGCGAGCGGGCCCAGGGGTTCTGGCAGCTCACCGGCGACGAACCGTTCTTCGCCGGGCACTTCCCCGGTCGCCCTACCTTGCCGGGTGTGTTGATGGCCGAGGCCATCGCCCAGCTCGGGGCCTACGTGGTGCTTCACGACGACCGGTTCGCGGGCAAGCTCCCCCTGTTCGGGGGCCTCGACGGGGCCCGATTCCGCCGTCAGGTGAGCCCCGGCGACCGCCTCGATTTGGAGGTGAAGATGACTAGGCTCTCGGCTAGGGGGGGACGCGGTGCCGGGCGAGCCTTGGTTGACGGTGAACTCGCCTGCCAGTGCGAGCTGCTCTTCGTGGTGGTGGACCGGGACAAGTAGGGACGATCAGCCCGGCGGAGGTCCGATAACCACGGTCCCGTTGTGGCCGCCGAACCCGAACGAGTTGGACAGCGACGGTCCCGGCGTCCACGCCGCCGGCTCCCCGGCCGCGATACGGATGGGCGCCATGTCGGGATCGGGGGTCTCGTACCCGTATGTGGGGGGGATCAGGCCGTGCTTCATGGCCATCAGCACGGCCACTGCTTCGATGGCCCCGGCCGCTCCCAGGGCGTGACCGGTCACCCCTTTTGTGGAGGTGACCAGCGGTCCCGGCGTGCCGAACACCTTCTGGATGGCCTCGGCCTCGGCGGCGTCGTTCAGGGGGGTTGAGGTGCCGTGAGCGTTGATGTGGACGATGTCGTCGGGGTTGAGCCCGGCGTCGGCCAGGGCCAGCTCCATGCATCGCACCGCTCCCGCGCCACCCGGTGCCGGTGCGGTGATGTGGTGGGCGTCGGCGGTGCTGGCTCCGCCCATTATCTCGCCCAGCACCGTCGCTCCCCGGTCACGGGCTGTCTCCAATTCTTCCAGCACCAGGATGGCGGCTCCTTCGGCCTGGATGAAGCCGTCTCGCTCCAAGTCGAACGGGCGGCTGATGTTGGCGGTGGACACCGCGGTCATGTTGCGGAAGGTGGCCTCGCCGGTTTTGGAGTTGGACGCCTCGCTGCCCCCGGTGATCACCGCGTCGCAGCGGTTGGCTCGGATCAACATAGCGGCGTTGGCAATCGACTGGGTGCCCGCGGCGCATGCCGTTACCGTGTTTTCGCACGGCCCAGAGTAGCCGTAGCGCATGGATATGGCCGCCGAGGCGGCGTTGGCCATGAGCATCGGAACCAGGAACGGCGACACCCGCCGCTCGCCCTTTTCCAGGCGGACTTGCACCTGGTCTTCCAGGGTTCTCAGCCCGCCTACCCCGGTGCCCACCCACACCCCGATCCGGTCGGGGTCGGCGTCGAGCGGGCCCGACTGCTCCAGGGCTTCTGCTGCCACGGCCAGGGCCATCTGGGAGAACCGGTCGGCCCGGCGGGCTTCCTTGGGGTTGTCGAACCAGGGCAGGGGGTCGAAGTGGTCCATCACCCGCCGCCCCTCCTCGGGGGCGCTGAGAAGCCCCTGCCAGAAGGCGTCTTGGCCCATGCCGGCCCACGCCAGAACACCCACGCCGGTGACGGCCACCCGGCGGGGAGCGGTCACCGGGTCACGCCCTGGTGCCGGTCCCCAGATCGGCAGTCGTCGTCTGGTTCTTGGTGCCTGGTCATCCCAGCTTGGCGGTCACCAAGTCGAAGGCCTGGCCCACGGTCTCGATGTCCTCCAACTCTTCCTCGTCGATGGTGACGTCGAACTCCTCCTCAAGCGCCATGACCAGCTCCACAAGGTCGAGGCTGTCGGAGTCCAAATCGTCGGCGAAGGTGGCCTCCAGGGTTACCTGGTCGGCTTCCACCGACAGCACCTCCACGGTGCAGTTCTGGAAGCGGGTGAAGGTGTCGTCGCTCACGCTCTCTCTACTCCTTTGTTGGTGATCCGTTCGGATTCCTTATCCTGCCATGCCCAGGCCCCCGTCCACGGGAATCACCGCTCCGGTGATGTATCCGGCGGCGTCGGAGGTCAGAAACGTTATGGCGGCGGCGATCTCGGCGGGTTCGCCCAGCCTCCCGAGGGGTACGGCGTCGACGATGGCGGAGCGCTGGTCGTCGTTCAGTTGGTTCAGCATGTCGGTACCCACCGGGCCGGGGGCAACCACGTTGACGGTGATGCTCCGGCTGGCCAGTTCCTTGGCCAGCGACCGGCTCAGCCCCAACAGCCCAGCCTTGGATGCCGCGTAGTTGGCCTGCCCGGCTTGGCCCACAGTTCCCACCACCGACGAGACGAACACGATGCGGCCCCACCGGTTGCGGAGCATCGACTTGGTGGCCCGCTTGGCCACCCGGTAGCCGGCGGTGAGGTTGGCGTCGATCACGTCGGCGAAGTCGGCCTCGCTCATGCGCATGACCAGCTTGTCGCGGGTGATCCCGGCGTTGGACACCAGCACTTCGACAGGGCCGAGTTGGTCCTCGACTTCGGCGAAGGCCGCGTCCACTTGGGCTTCGTCGGTCACGTCGCAGCGCACGGCCAGGAGGTTGACGTCTCCGTTGCCGGGGGGAGGTTCGCTGCGGTAGGTAACCGCCACCCGGTGTCCGCTGCGGGCCAGCTCGGTGGCCGTGGCCAGGCCGATGCCCCGGTTCCCGCCGGTCACCAGGGCGACCCTGGATTCGCTCATTGGCCCCACCGTAGCAGCGCGGCTGCAACGCTCATACCTGCTCCGAAGCCCACAAGGAGCACTATGTCGCCTTCGTTGATGTTGCCGTTTGTCACGGCGGCATCCATGGCGAGGGGGATGGAGGCCGACGAGGTATTGCCGGTTACCTCGAGCACGGTGGCGGCCCGCTCCAGGGGGATGTCCAGGCGTTTCATGGCGCTCTCGATTATGCGGAGGTTGGCCTGGTGGGGGATTACGGCGACCACGTCGGAGGCTTGCAGGCCCGCGCCGGCGAGCACCCTTTTGCTGGCCGAGACCATGACCCGCACTGCCTGGCGGAACACCTCCTTGCCGTCCATCCTTATGTAATCGCCGAAGTCGCAGGTGAGCAGGTCGGCGAAGCGCCCTTCGGAGCCCATGTAGGTGCTGAGGACGCCGTGGCCGGGGGTCTGGGCCGGGGTCATCACCACAGCGCCGGCGCCGTCTCCGAACAAGATGGCGGTGGTGCGGTCTTCCCAGTCGGTGAACCGGCTGAGGGTGTCCACTCCCACCACCAGCACCCGTTCCATGCCCGCGGCGATCTGGGCCTGGGCCATGGTTACGCCGTAGGTGAACCCGGAGCAGGCAGCGTTCAGGTCGAAGGCGCCGCAGGTGGCGCCCAGTTCGTTTTGTAGGCGGTTGGAGACGGCGGGGAACACCTGGTCGGGGGTGCAGGTGGAGCAGATGATGAGGTCGAGGTCGGCGGGGTCGATCTCGGCTTGCTTGAGGGCGACTCGGGCGGCCTGGCTGCTCAGCTCCAGGCAGCTTCCCCCCACACGGCGTTCCCGGATGCCGGTGCGTTCCACGATCCACTCGTCGCTGGTGTCGAGTTCCCTGGCCAGGTCGTGGTTGGTTATGACCTCGTGGCCCATCGCGGTGCCCAACCCGGAGATAGCGGCTCGGTTCATGGTTGTTGCTCTGTTTGTGGCTGTTTTCTTGTCGGCGGCTGTTTTGGGGTGGTGGCTCGGTTCATGGTTGCGTCCCGGCTCGCTTCAGGCCGTTCGCAGCCAGGCGATGGGTTGGCTGGCCGTCACTCGTTCCCCGGCCACGGCCAAAAAACCCATGATGACGCCGGCCCACGGGGAGCGGACCTCGGTGTCGCCGATGTTTCCCAGGAGTTGCCCGGCGGGGATGGTGGTGCCCAGAAGGTGGTCGTCGGTGGGCTGGAATACGCCGGCGGCTGGGCTCACAACCAGCCGTTCGGTGGTGAACAGGGCCTCGCCTTCGATGGGGCCGGTCACGGTCACCGGGGGTCCGGCCAGTGCTTCGAGGACGGTGTCGACATCGGCAGGGGCGTTCACCTTCAGGGTTTTGCATTCCTTGGCGGTGCGCTTCACCGTGCCTGTGAGCACCGCACCGGGGCCCAACTCAACGAAGGTGGTGAAGCCGGCGTCGCACATGTTGTGGACCGACTGGCGCCACCGCACCGGGTTGGTGAGCTGGGTGTTCAGCAGTTCGGCCCACGAGTCGGCCTCGGTGTGAGCGGCGGCGTCCACGTTGGAGTACACGGGGTGGTCGGGTACCCGGAACTCGGTCCGGCCCACGGCCTTCTGGAGGCGGTCCCGGGCTGAGGCCATGAACGGGGTGTGGAATGCGCCGCCAACAGGTAGGGGCATCACCCGCTTGGCGCCGAGTTCCTTGGAGATTGCACCGGCGGCTTCCACCAGCGGGGGAGAGCCGGCAATGACCACCTGGCCGGGAGCGTTGTAGTTGGCCACCCATACATCGCCATCGGCTTGTTGGCAGGCTTGCTCGACCAAGTCGTCGTCGAGGCCCATGATGGCCGCCATGGTGCCGCCCTGTTCTTCGGCAGCGACCTGCATGGCCTCGCCCCGCTCGGCCACCAGGCGGACTCCGTCGATGAAATCAACCACACCGGCGGCCACCAGAGCGGAGTATTCGCCCAGGCTGTGCCCGGCGTGACCGGCGGTTTCGATGCCGACCCGGGTGACGGCATCAAGGGCGATCATCGACATCATGAAGGTGGAGAGCTGGGAGTTGCGGGTTTCGCGCAGTTCATCGTCGGTGGCGTGTAGCAGGAGCCGGGCCACGTCCCGTCCGGCCGCCTCCGAGGCCTCAGCCACCAGCTCCCAAGAGGGATGGTCGACCCACGCCGAGCCCATTCCGGCCTTTTGGGATCCCTGGCCGGGATAGGTAAAACAGATCATCAGGGGTCAGACCTCCCAAAAGGCGGCGGGGTTTCATACTCTACGGCCCAGCGGCGCCCACCTGGGGGACCGAAGCGCCCATCGGGGTAGGGGGGCACCCCGTCCTGAATCCCCCGATGCCCAGGGTGGGCGACCGAAGGACCCATCGGGGGCAGGAGCGCTATTGGTGAGCCTCGGAGGTGGCGAGGCCCTACACTGGACCTTCCTCCATCTGGCACCCGCCAGACCAGGTGCTTTCCGCACCAACCCCCCGCCCGGGTGGTGGAATTGGTAGACGCGCCGGACTCAAAATCCGGTTCCTGCAAGGGAGTGAGGGTTCGAGTCCCTCCCCGGGCACCCAGTCCAGACTGCATTTTGCCTGGTAGCGAGCCTGATTGTGTCCGCTCTGGCAAACCGGCTCAGTCTCATGTGGCCGCCCATATGAGGATTTCTCGGGCCACGATGGCAAGGTGGTTGAAGCGCTAGGGGAGATGTCGTCCGTCGTGTCGGGGTAGTGTCTCCGGTTCGTGGATGGCTTCCTTCTAGAGCGAGACCCCACCACCTGGGTGGCACCGGCGGGCTTTCCCTCTGCTCTGGAGCCGGGCGGCGTATTCGTGCAGGACGCTCCGAGCGGGCTGGAGGTGGCGCTGGTTCGAGCGTCGCAGAAGCCCAAGATGTCTGAGTTGCGCGAGGGATGGTTAAGGCGACGGGCCGGTCGGGCCAGCCCGGTGCTGCTGGTGGCGTTCTATCCCACAGCGGAGGGCGAGCGGGTGTCGCTTTGCGGCCCTGTGGGGGAACCGCCGGTAGTGCATCGCGACATTGAAGTGTCGCAGGCCGAGAGGCTGGCGGAGGTCGCCTTGCGCGAGCCCACCCACCATGCCGCCACCCGCTTCCTGCTGGCTGCTATGCCGGAACTGGATTCCCCGTTTCCGGGTCTTCGCAATGTCGGCTTGCTGGCCACCCAGGAACTCAGGGTCGGGGTTCCCGCTCGGTCCGACTGGGCTTCGGCCAACGGGCGCTCCTTGGCCCTGCTCGGGCGTCGGGGTCGCCATTTGGTCGAAGGCTTGGGGTTCGAGATTCAACGCTCGCCATCAACGCCTCCATGCTCACCATCAGTGGCCGAAAGCACGCCGTCGCTGTCTTTTGCGACGAAGACGAGCCGTTTGAGGCGCCATCGGGCCGCTTCGGTAACACCTCGCCGGTATCTCAGGCGTTGGCTTTAGCCGATCGGGAGAGAGTTGATTGGGTCATCCTCACCAGGGCATCGGAGATCCGCCTCTATGCCGCTCGCCCCGATACCGGTGTAGGCCGAAAGGGTCGGGCCGAGACCTTCGTGGAGCTGAATCTGTCGCTGGTGCCCGACGAACTCGCTGGCTACCTTCATCTGTTGTTTTCCGCCGCGGCTCTTGAGGAAAACGGCACCCTCGAGGAGATCCTTGATCGGTCGGCAGACTATGTGGCCGACTTGGCCTCTCGGCTCAGGGAGCGGGTCTACCGCGAGACGGTGTCTGACTTGGCCAACGCTGTGGCTGCCCGGCTGTCGAGCGATCGGCATCGTGACGACCTGACCGAGAATGATCTGGCCGATGCCTATGAGCAGGTCATGGTCATCTTGTTCCGGCTCCTGTTCGTGGCCTACGCCGAGGACAAGAACCTGCTGCCTTATCGCACCAACGGCCGGTACGCCGATCACTCCCTGTCGAGAAAGGCTCGACTTCTTGCCGAGGACCGTCACGAGGGCCGAGGTACCTACGACAATCAGGCAACCGACCTGTGGGACGACGTGAACCAGCTCTGGGATGCGGTGAACCGCGGTAACGGCGACTGGGGAGTGCCGGCCTACAACGGCGGCTTGTTCTCCACCGATCCTGAGGTGAGCCGGTCGGGTGCGGCCATTGCTGACATGAAGCTCACCAACGCAGAGTTCGGTCCTGCCCTGTCGGCGGTGTTGGTGGACCGGGGTCCCGAGGGAATCGGCCCGGTGGACTTCCGATCGCTGTCGGTGCGGGAGTTCGGCACCATCTACGAAGGGCTATTGGAGTCGAAGCTCTCTGTGGCCCAAGACGACCTAACTGTCAGGCCCATCAAGGGGGAAGACCAGTTTGTGCCTGCTTTCGAAGGTGATGAGGTGGAGGTTGAGGCAGGTGCGGTGTACTTCCACAACCGCTCAGGGGCCCGCAAGGCCACCGGTTCCTATTTCACCAAGCCGTTCGCGGTCGAACACCTGCTGGACAACGCGTTGGAGCCTGCGCTCGACGACCACATCTTCCGGCTCGACGAGCTACGGGAGTCCGGTGACAACGCGGCGCTCGCCGATGCGTTCTTCGACTTTCGCTGTGCCGACATCGCCATGGGTTCGGCTCACTTCCTGGTGGCCGCCGTAGATCGCATTGAGGCCCGCCTGTCGGCTTGGCTCTCCCTTCACCCTGTGGCCCCTGTCACAGGGGAGTTGAACCGTTTGCGAGAAGCCGCCTTCATGGCGCTGGGCGAGCTGGCCGATGGGGTTGAGGTCGAGTCGAGTTCCCTGCTCCGTCGCCAAGTGGCTCGCCACTGCATCTACGGCGTCGACAAGAACCGAATCGCGGTGGAGCTGGCCCGCCTTGCCATCTGGGTACACACTTTCGTTCCCGGCTTGCCGTTGTCATTCCTGGATCACAACCTCATCCAAGGCGACAGCCTCTCCGGCGTTGCCACCCTCGACGAGGTGGTATCCGTGCTTGATCCCGATGTCGACCACAGTACCCCGAGCCTGTTTCGTGGCCAATTCGAAGACTTGCTATCGGTTGCCAAAGATGCGCTGCGTCGTCTTGCCCGTACCTCCGATGCCACCAAGAGGGAGATTGACGAAGCTCGGTCCGCTCACCAAGAGGCCCAAGACACCGTTGCTGAGTTACGAACAATCCTTGATGTGATCACCGCACATCGGGCTGAGGCCTGTTCGCTTCCGGAGAAGTTTGAAGTGGACGCATTCGCTCGTCTTGCCCAGCGCCCTGCTGTTGTCGAGCAGGTCGCGACCTTGCAGCCCGTTCACTTCCCGACAGACTTTCCCGAGGTCTTCCTCCGAGACGATCCTGGATTCGACTGCCTCATCGGAAACCCACCCTGGGAGCAAGTGGTTGTCCAGGAGCATGTGTGGTGGGGTACCTACCTGCCCCGCATCAGGGGGCTGGCAACCAAGCAAATGAACGACGAGATCACCCGATTCAGACGGTCTCGACCCGACCTTGAGGCTGAATTTGAACGGGAGCTGGAAGAGGCTGAAGAGATGCGTGAGGTCTTGCGCAACGTCTTTCCCGACCTTGGTTCGGGCCGTACAGATCTATACAAGGCATTCGCCTGGCGGAATTGGTATCTGACTCGCCAGTCAACAGGTCGAATTGGCATCGTGCTCCCTCGCACCGCCCTACAGACCAAAGGTTCAGAGGGTTGGCGCAAGACGGTTCTTGAGGGGGGAGCGTTCAGCGATGTGGTTATGTTGTTGAACACCGGGGGTTGGGTATTCGACGAGGTACATGGACAATACACGGTCGCACTATGTTCCCTTTGCAAGCGAAAGGAGAACCTGGGAACCGTGACGCTTGGCGGCCCCTACTCCGGATGGCCAGAGTATGTGGCCAACAGAAAGTTGGGGTCCGAGAGCATTCCGGTGGACGAGTTCATCTCGTGGTCCGAAGACGCAGGCTTCCCCCAGCTTCCCGCCCATCCCGGGGCCTCTGAGCTTGTTTCGCAAGCTAAGGGCCCACCCAACAATCGGTGACCGTCAAGCTCCAGCAGCAGTGAGAGATGATGAGGTGGACACCGGTCCGTCCGTCCGTCCGTCCGTCCGTCCGTCCGTCCGTCCGACCGACCGACCGACCGACCGACCGACCGACCGACCTGGCGAGTACGTCCACTACAGGGAGACCTCAACGCCACAAACGACAAGCACCGGTTCATCCTCGACGGTGGACAGAGCCGCCCGCACCGAGAGCTCGACGCTACCGCCGACAAGCACCGGTTCACTCTCGATGGAGGCAATGCGGCCGTGACTGTCGAGGGCGACCTCTGGCTTCGTCTACAAAGGGGCATCATTTGATCTCTGGCAGCCCGATACCGGTGAGTACTACGCCTCGGTGGACTCCGGTGAAGATCACCAACCATCTTCAGCAGAAACGCCGTCGCCAGCACAGAACTTCCAAATCGCCGTTTGCCGAGTTTCCGAAGAACACATCGAGGACCCTGACACCCTTCCCTGCCTGAGCCCACGCATTGCCTTTCGTAATGTCACTAAGGTCCCACTGATTCACACGTACGGTGATCACCGCTCTGGTACCGGGATCCATCGTCATCACCAACGCGGCTCCATATCTGCTATGGCCGAAAGGCACCGCGCGTGACACGGCTTATCTGCTCGGAGTTCTGTCATCGATGATTCTGGACTGGTACGCGCGGTGTGTCATGTCGAGATTAATCTCAATTTCCACATCTTCAATAACTTTCCTGTTCCCGACCCTGGGGAAGGTCACCCCATTCGAGACCGAGTGGTCGAAATCGCCGGTCGCCTCGCCGCGGTGGATAAGCGCTTTGCAGAATGGGCCGCTGAGGTGGGCGTTCCGGTGGGGTCAGCAAACGATGAGGCCGTCAAGCAAGACCTCATCTACGAGCTGGATGCCTGCGTAGCCCATCTCTATGGTCTCGATGACGATGACTTGGCGGTGGTCTACGAGACCTTCAGCAAGAAGGTGGACTACTCCGACCGCCACGCAGCCGTCCTCTCACACTTCAGGACTCTCCATGACCATGAATGAGAAGCCCGAGTTTGTCATCAATCAGGATGGGCAGACCGTGGCAGATTCGCTGAACGGGTTCATTACCCACGCCGCCACCGAGTTCGTCGGAGGGGCCCGCCTTGACGTCGCCACCGCCTACTTCAACGTGGGCGGCTACTCGCTCATTGCCGACTCGCTGGATCACGTCACCGGAGCGCGCCTGCTGTTGGGGGCGGAGCCAACCCCGCCGGAGAACCGCCGGCGAGCCCTGCGGCATGAGTCGGCCCACCCGCAGCGGGCGGCCCGCACCCGACTGCGCCAGGCTCTGGACACTCATGAGCAGAACCTTGTCATTGAGCGGGACCATCTTGGCTTCACCCTTGAGGTAGATACCGTGACGCGCCGATTGGTGGAGTGGCTACGGTCGGGAAAAGTCCAGGTGCGACGCTTGGAGGGCCAGTTCCTGCACGGCAAGGCGTTCTTGGTGTGTGATCGTTCCCATGGGGTGGTGGCTGGTTCATCCAACTTCACCTACGCCGGGTTGGCCACCAACCTGGAGCTGAACCTGGGCAACTACTCCCCCCATGTGGTGGGCAAGGTGGGGGATTGGTTTGATGAGCTTTGGGAGCAGGCGGTCGATTACGACTTGGCCTCCCTGTTCGTGACCCGCTTTGAGCCTCATGTGCCCCAGCTCGTGTATCTACGAATGCTGTGGGAGTTCTACGGGGAGGAGTTGGAAGAAGAGGCAGCTTACGAGGGTGTACCTCAGATCCACCTCACCACATTCCAAAGCGACGGTCTGTGGCGGGCTCGGCGCATCCTGGATGAGCGAAACGGGGTGCTGATCGCCGACGAGGTCGGCTTGGGCAAGACTTTCTTGGCCGGTGAGCTGATCCAGGAGGCCGCGCTCGGACGCCGACAGAGGGTGCTGGTCATCACGCCTGCCACGCTTCGTGACGGTCCATGGCGGGCGTTCATTTCCGAGCATCTGTTGCCAGTGGAACTGGTGTCGTACGAGGAGATGATGGCGGACGGCCGATTGAACCCCGAGCACAGCCAGCCTCCGAGGCTTAAGGCAGGCATCAACGATTACGCCATGGTGGTGATCGACGAGGCCCACAACCTTCGCAATCCCGGTACCCAGCGGGCCCAGGCGCTACGCCGCCTGCTGGAAGGATCGCCTCCCAAGAAGCTGGTGATGCTCACCGCCACACCTGTGAATAACAGCTTGTGGGATCTCTATCACCTGCTCGGGTATTTCCTGCGTAACGACGCTGTGTTCGCCGACGCCGGGATTCGGTCGCTACACGACCACTTCAAGAAGGCCATGGCACTGAACCCCGACGACCTCACCCCCGAACACCTATTCGACGTGCTTGACGCGGTTTCGGTACGTCGCACCAGGTCGTTCGTAAAGCGCTTCTATCCCAACGACACCATCAGAGTTGGGGGTAAGGAACAGGTCATCGACTTTCCCACTCCCCGGGTGCGCAAGGTGAACTACCAGCTTGACGAGGTTATGCCCGGGTTCTTCGACCGGTTCGCCCGTGCGCTCGATTCCGAGGCCGGCACCAGTGATCCCCAAGCGCTGAGCTTGGCCCGTTACTCGCCATCCCAATATCGCCTCGATCATGACGTCGATTCCTACGAGGTGCAGCTCGCTGGGCTGCTGCGGTCGGGTCTTCTGAAGCGGTTCGAGTCGTCACCATTCGCTTTCGCTGAGACTTGCACTCGGATGGCTGCCAGCCACGATGCGTTTCTGCAGGTGCTTGACAATGGTCGGGTAGCCACTGGCGACGCTCTGGCCGACTGGATCTCAACCGATTCGGACGACATGGACGAGGAGCAGCTCGACACCTATCTGGACGGCATCGTCGGTGTGACCGATGATGCTGCTCGGTACGACGTTGCCCGGTTGGGGGAGCACGTCCGGCGCGACCGTGACCTGCTCGTGTCCTTTGCCTCCGAGGCCCGTGCCGTCACCCGATCCGACGATCCCAACCTGGCCGTGTTGATTGACGAGTTGGCTGATATCGCTGCCGAGGCCGCAGCGGAGGGAATCGGCCCCGAAGATGTGCGTGACCGGCGGAAAGTCCTCATCTTCAGTTACTACGCCGACACCGTCGACTGGGTTTTCGAGCATCTGGAAGATGCCACTCAGACCGATGAGCGGCTGGCTTCCTACCGGGGCCGCATCGCATCTTTATCGGGTGCATCGGGGACCGGGAGCAAGGAGTCGGTGCTATGGGGTTTCGCTCCTCGTACCACCGATGCCCCCGAGGGGTTCGACGACGACCTCTACGACATTGTGGTCACCACCGATGTGCTGGCCGAAGGTGTCAACCTTCAGCAAGCCCGCCACATCATCAACTACGACTTGCCGTGGAATCCGATGCGGCTCGTGCAGCGCCACGGGCGAATCGACCGCATCGGTTCGCTCCATCGGGAGGTATTTCTGCGCTGTGTGTTCCCCGACGACCGGCTCGACGACTTGCTGGGCCTGGAGAAGCAGCTGCATCTCAAGATCGCCCAGGCCGCGGCCAGCATTGGCGTGGGTGAGGTGTTGCCCGACCAAGCCGCCCGAGTTGAGATCAACTTTGCCGAGACTCGGGAGGAAATCGAGCGCATTCGCAACGAGGAGGCGATCATTTTCGAGCAGGGCGGCACGGATCGAGGGGTGCTTTCCGGTGAGGAGTTCCGCCAAGAACTACGCCAGGCGCTCGAAGACGGCAATCTCGCTAGCCAGATCAAGTCTCTTCCGTGGGGCTCTGGATCGGGCATGGCCGTTGCTGCGCCTGATGGTCGACCGGGCTACGTCTTCTGCGCCCGAGTAGGTGATCACCACCGGCCACAGTTCCTATTCGTGGAATCGGGGGACAGTGCCGGTGGTGACGTGGTGGATGAAACCCTGGCTTGCCTGAGCACGGCCCGCCCCCCGGCCGGGTTCAACACCGACTGGCACCTCGACGACACCGCCATGCAAGGTGCCTTTGCCGCCTGGGAGGTTGCCCGAGCGCACATCGTGGATCAGTGGAACTTCATGGCTGACAAGGCCAACCTCGAACCCAAGATCCCGCCCCGCCTTCGCCGGGTGGCTGACATCCTTCGAGAGCACTCTCCGCCACACCTCACTCAGGAGGAAATCGATCGCGCCATCGACACTGTCAACGCCCCCTACCCCGAGCGCACCATCCGCACCCTCCATGCCGCCATCACCGGTGACGAGGACCCCACCGAACAAGCCGAGAAGGTCCTCGGCGTAATCCGCACCCTCGGCCTCGAGCCGTTCGTCCCGCCCGAACCCCTCCCCGAAATCACTCCCAACGACGTCCACCTCGTCACCTGGCTGGCTCTCACATAGAGCACAGTGTCATGGCAGATTCGGGGGCAAGAGTTCCGCTCAGGCAGCCTCCTGCTTGCCTCCTCCCGCGAGATCCAAGCCATTTGGAGGGCATCCAACCAGGAAGCAGGTAGGCGTCGGCCCCAAGATCAGGCAGCGGTCCACAGCCTTGTAGTCGTCCCAGCCAACCCTTGGGATGAAGCCGTGTCCGGATTCGAGGTCCATTGAATCGTCTTTGACGTTTCCCCGACGTAGCGTGGGACATTAGTGCGACGTACTGCTACGGAGGGGGCTCTGGGCAGATGACAACTTTAGCTTCTCTATTGGAGCACCTCGAAGAAGGGGGTGTGATTGACACGGCTGACTTGGCTCGGGTCAGCGAGACCAACCCTCGGAGCGTTTCTCGTTGGCGGACTCAGGAGACGGTTCCCAGGCGTGAAGCCGAGGAGCGTCTACTGGAGCTGCGAGCGGTAGTCGACCTGACCCGCTCGGTGATGAGTGATGACGCGGCACGATTCTGGCTGCGCTCGCCCAACCCGGATCTTGCCTACGAGAAGCCACTTGACCTGGTGGCATCGGGGGAATACAAGCGGGTCATCGACCTGCTGCTCGCCTTGGCGGAGGGCGTCACTTCCTGAGATTCCTGCCGTGGGCGTTAGCCCAGCGACGTGCCCATCTGAGTTGGCAGTCTGCGGCTCCGCAAAAGATAGCCCCGCCATGCCCTGCAAAGCAGGCCAGGCGGGGAGCACTGGTAGACACCCTACCGCCACCTCTTTCAGGTTGCAACACAATTCGTCGGGTCTCGTCAGGGTCGGGAACGGGGTGTTCGCGGTCCGATAGGGGACGGTGGGGGATGGGCCCCTACTTTCCGTCGTGGGTCTGCCGGCTGCTTGGGGATGGTCTGGGGAAAGTGTCGCACCCCCTTTGTAGGGTGTGGGGATCGGCTCTGGGTCTGTGACCTGGGGTTTCGTGTGGAGCGGTGACAGGGTGTCGGCGACCGGGAAACTGTCACCGCCATGTGGATAATAGGAAACGAGATGTAAATTATCTTGAGGTGATGGATCTCAAGGAGAAACTGTCACCGTGGTCCGGATAATGGACAACGAGATGGATTCGAGCCCCCGGTGGGGGATGGCAAAGGAGGTGAACATGGCAAAGAGTGTGAGCCGCTGTGGAGCGGATGTGTTTGTTGCGGCGGCGAACGTGGCCGAGTTGAGCGATGATGCTCTGGACAATCGGGCGGATGAGGTGACCCGGGCCATGTCGCGTCTCGAGGCGATGTGGTCGGAGGTGTTGGCTGAGACATCTCGCCGTCACGACTCCGATGCCGCGGTGCGGGTGGCTCGGGACAAGTTGCTGTTGTCGAATCGTCAGGCCCGCCAGGATGTGGAGGTTGCCGAGAAGCTGGCCGAGCTGCCCGAGACCCAAAAGGCGTTGGCCGACGGGGTGATCCCTGCGAGTTATGCTCGGCTGATTGCCCGTGCTGCCGGCGAGGGGCCCATAGACCAAACCGTGTTGGTGAGGGCAGCCCAGGGTGAGTACTACGACCGCTTCTTCAAGTTGGTGCGCCGTCACCAGCAGGACATGTCCGACGACGATGGCCAGGCCATCCTGGACAATCAGAAGGAGCGACGTACGGCTCGAGCGTTCGAGAGCGCAGAGACCGGGATGTTCGTCCTCTCCGGAGAGTTTGATCCGGTGACCGGGGCTCGTATTGCGACGGTGCTGTCGGCCAAAGAACGTGAGCTGTGGCACCAGGAAGATCCGAAGAAGCGGCGTACTCCCAAACAGCGCATGGCTGACGCTTTGGCCGAGCTGATCCTGGAGCCCGAGAAAGGCAAGGCGTCGGGGACTGCTTTGTTGGTGGTGGCCGATTACGACGTCATCAACCAGAAGCTGGTCAACGCTCGGCTCAGCGACGGGAAACCCCTGCCGATTGGAGAACTCAAGAAGCTGGCGTGTGACGCGGACATCCTGCCAGCCATTTTCAAGGTGAAGGGCCAAAAGCTCTGGTTGGGGCGCAGAACACGCATTGCGACCCCAGGCCAGAAGGCCGCGTTGACGCTTCGAGACCAGGGCTGCGTGGGTTGCGATGCAGCGCCGCACTGGTGCCAGGCGCACCACATCGACTGGTGGTCCAACGGCGGCCCTACCGACCTGGACAATCTCATGATGGTTTGTACCCGCTGCCACCACAACATCCACGACCGCGGCTGGGAAGTCCACCAGGACTCGGACGGCCGGTACACGGTGCATCCGCCGCCGGATCCGTTCCCGGACACCGGCACCACCCGCTACCAGCCGGCCCAGCACAACCCCATTCTCAGAAACTGAACTCTCAGAACCTGGCCCCCAGGTCGAGCACCTAACCCGGTCTCGCCGGCAACCCCAGCAAA
Source organism: Acidimicrobiales bacterium (assembly GCA_965200775.1). GTDB lineage: Bacteria > Actinomycetota > Acidimicrobiia > Acidimicrobiales > Bin134 > Poriferisocius. The sequence continues at coordinate 950,854 of OZ241383.1, forward strand.
CATGGGACAACAAGGTGTCGAACTCAAGGGCCAGCAACTGACCCTGTGGCGCTGGCGACCACGACGGCAACGAAACACTTGGGCAACCGGCCACTGACCAGGCCAATCGCCTAGATCGCTCGTTGAACCGCAAACCCAGCAACTTGCACCTTGACAACTGAATAGAAAGCCAAACCAGACTCCCCGGCGAGACCACCTCGGTACACCGGGCAGCCGGGCCCCGGACTCCGCACAGCGGGTACGCCTTGACCGGCGAGTTCGCGCGGGCGATCGGGTCACACGCCGAGCAGGGTCTGCTGGGCCGGGGTGAATATCATCGGGCAATGGCCGCGAGCAGGGTAGAACGTCGGCTGGCGGAGGTGGCCGACCGGTTGAAGCGGCTGAGGGCTGACTTGGAGGTGACCGAAGAGCAGTGCCTCCACTTCGACGAGTTGGCCGATGACGCCCGGCTGCGGGCTCTGGTGTCCGAGACGCCCGGTTCCGAGCGTCAGCACCGTGACGCGGCCCGCCAGGCCGAGGTCATGGCTCGGCACCGCACCCGGCTGCGGGACGAGATCAGCTCGCTCGAACAGGAGCAGGACGATCTCCTCGATAGGTTCTACTCCGATGTCTGAAATGCCCACGGAGTCGGACGAGGCGTCGGAGCCGGTGCGGATCGTGCTGGCCGAGGACGAGGCCATCATCCGCCTCGACTTGCGGGAGACCTTGGAGGACGAGGGCTACGTGGTGGTGGGGGAGACCAGCCAGGGAGACCAAACCCTCGACCTGGTGAGGGACCTGCGCCCCGACGTGGCGATCCTGGACATCAAGATGCCGGGCACCGACGGGATCACCGTGGCCGGCCAGATCCGAGACGAGCGGTTGTGCGCTGTGTTGCTGCTCACTGCGTTCAGCCAGCGTGACCTCATCGCCAGGGCTGCGGACGCCGGGGCCCTGGCCTACCTGGTCAAACCGTTCGAGCGGGCCGAGCTGGTGCCGGCCGTGGAGATGGCCTTGGCCCGTTTCCGGGAGCTGAGTGGGCTGTCCGACCAGGTGGTCCGCACCGAGGCCAGGCTGGAGGCCCGCAAGGCCATCGACCGGGCCAAGGGGCATCTCATGGACACGCACTCCATGACCGAAGCCGACGCCTACAGCCACATCCAGCGCCGGGCCATGAGCGAGCGGCGGTCGATGGCCGACATCGCCGCCGAGATCGTGGAGGCCATCCCGTGAGCAAGGTGATGCTGGTGGACGGCCACTCGTTGGCCTACCGGGCGTTCTTCGCTCTGCCCGAGGACATGGCGACCGCCAGTGGGCAGGTGACCAACGCGGTGTACGGGTTCACCACGATGCTCCTGCATCTGCTGCGCGACCACCGGCCGGACCAGGTGGTGGTGGCATTCGACCGACCCGAACCAACGTTCCGCCACGAGCGCCTGCCCAGCTACAAGGCCACCAGGGAGAAAACCCCCGAAACCTTGCGCCAGCAGATGGGCCTGGTCCGCGAGCTGGTGGAGGTTCTGCGGATTCCCATCTCCGATCACGCCGGGTTCGAGGCCGACGATGTGATCGCCACCCTTGCCACCCAGGCCCGGGACCGGGGTGACGACGTGATGGTGGTGACCGGCGACCGGGACTCCTACCAATTGGTGGAGGACCCCCACATCAAGGTGCTCTACAACCGGCGAGGGGTGTCGGAGTACACCATCTACGACGAAGCGCAGATCCGGGAACGCACCGGGGTGGCCCCGTCGGATTACGTGGCCTACGCCGCGTTGCGAGGCGACCCGTCCGACAACCTGCCCGGCGTGGACGGGGTGGGGGAGAAGACCGCCGCCAAGCTCATCAACCGCTACGGAGGCATAGACGGGCTGTTCGCCAACCTGGACGACCAAACCCCCAAGTTGCGGGAGAACCTGGCCGGGGCCGAGGACAGGGTGAGGATGAACCTGGAGTTGATGGTGCTCCAGCGCGACGTTCCCCTCGAGGCCGAGGTCGGAGACCTGCGCCTCGGTGACCCCGATCCGGTTGAGGTGGCCAAGCTGCTGGAGCTGCTCGAGTTCCGTCGCTTCGACGGCCTGCTGGCCGATACGTTGGGCTTGGACCTGGGCGGTGGGTCCGACACCCCGGGTGAGAGCATCACCGAGTTGGACGTCGAGGTGGTATCGCCGTCGGGAGACGAAGCTGCCTCGGCGCTGGCCGGGCTGACCGGGCGGGCCGAACCGGTGTCAATAGCCCCGGCCTGGGACGACGCCTCGGGCAAGACTCACCGCCACCAACTGCTCGGCCTCGCCCTGGTTGATGACGCGGCCGCGGGCCGGGTGGTGTGGCTCTCAGCCGAGGCGATGGATGAACCCCAGGTGCGCGACGCCCTCGGCCGCTTCTTCGGAGGTGAGAGCCGGTTCGTTGCCCACGACGCCAAGCCGATCATCTTCGAGTTGCTGGCCTATACCGACGGTCTAGGTCTGGTGTTCGACACCCAGATCGCCGCCTACCTTCTCGACCTGTCCGACATCGGCTCCTCGGGCGACGACCGATACCCGGTGAAACGGCTTTTGGAGCAGCACACCACCATGCGGTTCCCTGAGGTGGGCCAACCCCCCGAGGGCCAGTTGGACCTGAGCGAGATCAAGACCCCACCCTCGGAGCTTGCCGCCCTCAACGCTTTGGCCGTGGCTCACCTGCACGGCCCCCTCGGGGACGTCCTGGCCGAAGCGGGAATGGCGGAGCTGCACGACGAGATGGAGATCCCCCTGGTGCGGGTGCTGGCCCGGATGGAGCGGGTGGGCATCGAGGTTGACGAGGCCCGGCTGACCGGGTTGCGGGACAAGCTGGCCTCCGACGCCGGCAAGCTCAGGGGGGTGGTGATCGAAGCGGCTGGCGCGGAGATCAACGTCAACTCACCCAAACAGATCAGCGCCCTCTTGTTCGACACCCTCGGCCTTACCCCGCAGAAGAAGACCAAGAGCGGCGCCTTCAGCACCGACGCCGGCACCCTGGAGAAACTACGAGCCGAGCATTCCGTGGTGGGGGCCCTGCTCGACTACCGGGAGGTGGAGAAGCTCCGCTCCACGTACGGCGAGGGGCTGCTGGCCGCAGTGCGCCTCGAAACCGACAACCGGATCAGGGCCACCTTCAAGCAGACGGTGGCCCGCACGGGGCGGCTCAGCTCGGACGCTCCCAACCTGCACAACATCCCGGTACGCACCGAGGCGGGACGGGAGTTCCGCCAGGTGTTCAGGTCCAGGGAAGGCTGCCTGCTGCTGGTGGCCGACTACAACCAGATCGAGCTGCGTTGCATCGCCCACCTGGCCGAGGACCCGGGGCTGATAGGGGCGTTCGAGTCGGGCCGGGATGTCCACACCGCGGTGGCGGCCCAGGTGTTCGGCATCGACCCCGCCGAGGTGGGAATCGAGGAGAGATCAACGGCCAAGATGGTGTCCTACGGGCTGGCCTACGGCATGGAGGCCTACGGGCTCGGCCAGCGGCTCAACATCCCCACCGGCGAAGCTGCCGTGATCCTCGACGCCTTCTTCGAGGGGTTCCCCGCCGTTCGGGACTACATGGACAAGACGGTTGCCGAGGCCCGGGCCAAGGGCTACACCGAGACCTTGTTCGGTCGTCGTCGCCAAATCTCCGAGCTGAACGCCAGAAACCCGCAGGTGCGTCAGGCTGCCGAGCGCCAGGCCATGAACGCCGGTATCCAGGGGTTGGCCGCCGACATCTTCAAGGTGGCGCTGGTGCGGCTGGACGCCGAACTCGAAGCCAGAGCGCTGGACAGCAGGATCATCCTCCAGGTTCACGACGAGGTGATCCTCGAGGTTCCCGAGGCCGAACTCGACGAGGTGGCCGGACTCACCGAGGCAACCATGGCCGGGGCCTGCACGCTGAGGGTTCCCCTGGAGGTGCATCTCTCATCGGGCCGTACATGGGCCGACGCCAAGTAGGCGCTGGTTGAAATCCCCACAAACGGCCCGCCGAGAGAAATAGCCCATCGGGGTGGGCGCTGTTAGCATGAACCGGCTCCCAGCGACGGAGCGCGCCCTTTGTCCTGTCCCTATCCTCATGTGAGGCTTCAATCATCGTGTCCGACCTCGAAACCGCATCACCAGAGCCGGCAGCCACCGGGGTTGCCGTTCTGGACCCACCCCCGACCCCCGAAGCCCCTCCCGAGGGCGTGGGAACGTTCGACGCCGAAGGCAACTACATCCCCCGCCAGGTGGTCGAGCACGACATCGAGGAGCAGTTCCTGGCCGATGCTTACACCGCCACCATGGTGCAGGTGGAGGACGGGCAGATCGTGTCCGGCAAGGTGGTCAAGGTTGATCGGGACGAGGTGCTTCTCGATATCGGCTACAAGTCCGAGGGGATAATCCCGTCCCGGGAGCTGTCGATCCGCAACGTGATCGACCCCGGTGAGATCGTCACGCTGGGCGAGGAGATCGAGGCTCTCGTCCTTCAGAAGGAGGACAAGGACGGCCACCTGATCCTGTCCAAGAAGCGGGCTCAGTACGAGCGGGCCTGGGGCAACATCGAGAACGTCAAGGAGAACGAGGGCACCGTCTCCGGTCCGGTGATCGAGGTGGTCAAGGGCGGCCTGATCATCGACATCGGCCTCCGGGGGTTCCTGCCCGCTTCGCTGGTGGAGCTGCGCCGGGTGCGCGACCTTCAGCCCTATATCGGCCAGACCCTTGAGGCCAAGATCATCGAGCTGGACAAGAACCGCAACAACGTGGTGCTGTCCCGCCGAGCCTGGCTGGAGGAGACCGAAAAGGAGCAGCGCGAGGAGTTCCTGGACAACCTCAAGCCGGGGGAGCGCCGCAGCGGCACCGTGTCATCGGTGGTGAACTTCGGGGCGTTCGTCGACCTCGGCGGCATGGACGGCCTGGTGCATGTGTCCGAGCTGTCGTGGAAGCACGTGGACCATCCCAGCGCGGTGGTGCAGGTGGGCGACCAAATCGAGGTTCAGGTGCTGGAGGTTGACCTTCAGCGGGAGCGCATCAGCCTTTCCCTCAAGGCCACACAGCAGGACCCTTGGCAGGAATTCGCCTCCAGCCACCAGGTGGGCGAGCTAGTGTACGGGCGGGTCACCAAACTGGTGCCGTTCGGGGCATTCGTCCAGGTGGGCGAGAGCATCGAGGGCCTGGTCCACATCTCGGAGATCTCCTCGCACCACATCGACCTGCCCGAACAGGTGGTTACCCCCGGCGAGGAGCTGTGGGTGAAGATCATCGACCTCGACATCAACAGGCGCCGCATCAGCCTGTCGATCAAGCAGGCCGCTGAGGGTGGTGTGGTGGCTGCCGAGTTCCAGGAGCACTTCGGGGAGCACGCCTACGACGCCGAGGGCAACTACATCGGGGCGATGGCCGACGACGTGGAGGCCGACCAGGACGAAGCCTGGGCGCAGTACTACTCCGAAACCGGCGAGGGCGAGGCTCCCGCCGGAGAGGCACCGGCTGAAGGAGCTCCGGCTGCCGAGGCTCCTGATGAGGCCACGGCTACAGGCGAGAGCCCTGCCGAGGAAACCCCCGTTGCCGAGGCTTTGGCTGAGGCAGCTCCCATTGCCGAGAGCCCTGCCGAGGATGCTGCTCAGAATGCCGACATCCCCGCTTCCGATGAAGAAGGCGGGGATGCCGAGGAGGAAGCCGAAACTTCCGAGCAGTAACCCGGCGTTCGAGCCGGGGGTTCGGAGGGTGGGCTCAGGCTGCTACGCCTGAGGTTGCCGTCTCGCGGTAGTCGTCCTTGTCAAGGCTGAACTTGTGGCCGGCCAGCTCAGCCACTGTCTGACCATTACGCAGGGCCTCGACCAATGCGTCGGAGTCCATGCCCAGGGCGTCGGCCAGCGTCGCCAACCTCTCGGCCCGCTTCGCTTCCCTCTCGACTCGCCTTTCCTGCCGTTCGGCCATCTTTTCTTCTAGGCGTTCCGACCAGGCTTGCGGCATCTCGGCCATCTTTTCTTCTAGGCGTTCCGACCACTCGGCCATCTTGCCCTCCAGATCGCCCCGGTCCATGAGACCGTGGCCCCGGCGACCGAATCCCCTCGGCTTGCCGGCGAACCGGTGATTTCCATCGTCGCAGTTCTCGTCGGCCTCGGTGGCCTTGTCGTCGGCTTCCGACTTGCCGCTGTCGTCGGCCTCGACCGACTCATCGTCGGTGCCTGTCTCCTCGGAGATGAGCACCGGCTGGGCCTCGGGTTCCGCCGGGTCGTTGTCCTGAGCCCCGGCCGCTCCGAACGGCGACAGGGTGGACACGGCCAGCGAGCCCACCACCAGGGCCACGGCACCGGTGACGACGGCCAGCACCTTCCCGGCGCGCCACTTCCGGGTCGGCGGCTTTTCGGCCCTTGACGCCTCGGCCTGCGCCGGGTTGTTTTCCATCATGTTGTCCATTTTGCTCTCTCCTTGGGTTGTCCGTTGTTGAGCGTGACCATCGTTCACCGCCCATATGAGCAAACGGTTAACCCCGAACCAGGATATGAATAAGGGTGGCAGAACCCGATGTCATGGCTCAATCGGCGTGGGTTGCGTAGCTGAGCCGCGCATTGAGCTGGGGGACCCGGGTGGTAGAACCCGATGTCATGGCTCAATCGGCGTGGTCCGGGTTGGTGGCCCGCAGCTTCACGGTGAACCGGGTGCCGGTGGGGGAGCGAGGGTCCACGCTCACAGTGCCGCCCATGGCCTCGGTCAGTTCAGCCACGATGGCCAGACCCAAGCCCGACCCCGATTCCTCGGGCCGAGGAGTGTGACGGGCCACGTACAGCCGCTCGAACAGGTGGGGCCGGTCCACCTCGCTGATACCGGGGCCGTCATCGGACACCGTTACGACTGCCCACGCCGTGCCGTCGGCGTGATCGGTTCGGCATTCCACCCGCACCTCGGAATCGGCGAACTTGAGTCCGTTCTGAACCAGGTTGGAAATCACCTGGGCCAGCCGACCCAGATCACACCATGCCGTGACCGGTTCGGGCGTCAAGCCAACCGCCTCAGCCAGGCCACCGACCAGCAACTCCACGTCGCGCTCGGCGGCCCGAGGGGCAAAACCGGCACACACCTCCCGGATCACCGCTTCCACGTCCACCAGGCGGCGATCCAAGGTGAACGCCCGGGCGTCGAGACGAGCCAGATCAAGCAGGTCGCTGACCAGCCGCTCCAGGCGAACCGATTCGGAAACGATCACGTCGGCAGCCTGCTCCCAATCTTCGGCGGTGCCGTCGGCGATGGCCTCCCCGTAGCCCCGTATGGACGTGAGCGGGGTTCTGAGGTCGTGGGAGATCGACATCAGGAACTGGCGCTCCAGACTCTGGGACCGCTCCAGCGACTCCGCCATGTCGTTGATGGAACTGGAGAGGTCGCTCACCTCGTCGCTGTGGTGCTGGTCAACCGGAACCCGCACACTCAGGTCGCCTCCGGCGATCAGCCGGGTTGCGTCTCGGGCCTGCCTCATCGGCTCGGTAATTCGGCGGCTCAGCACCGTGGCCACCACAGCGCCCAGCACCAGCGAGACCGCGGCCGACACTCCCAGCCATCGCAACACCGTGCCGAGGAACTGATCAGCGTCGTCGGTAAGCACCACCGCGGTGGAGAGCGGGCCGGGCCGTGTTCCCACAGCCGCTGCCCACGCCGTTGATCCCCGGACACCGCTCACCGTTTCCTTGGCCCCCACCACCAGCAGGTTCAGGTCCTTGGCCTGCACCTGTTCGGGGAACTTCCCGAACACCGACATGTCCTTGATAACCACGACGCCCACGTCTTTGCGGTTCAGACGCTGGGCGGCGATCACCAGGCGGGGATGGGGGCGGACCTCGTCGAAGGGCACCGTCTCCATCAGGCCGGCCAGAACGCTGGCCTCCTGCTCCAACGACCGCTGGGTGGCCTGCCGGTCGGCCCAACGAACCAACGCCAAGGTGACGATGCCGGCCAGCAGCAGCGACACCACCACCGTTCCCAGTACCGCAATGGTCAGTCGCCGTCTCATCACCCGATCACTCAGTCCAGCCGGTAGCCGATGCGCCGCACCGTGGTGATGGTCAGGGCATCGCCCAGCTTCCTGCGGAGTTGGAGCACGTGGACATCCACGGTGCGCTCATCACCCACCCAGTCGTACCCCCAAACTCCGTCGAGGAGCTGGCGGCGACTGAGGGCCAGCCCCCGGTTCTCGGCCAGGTACCGGAGCAGGTCGAACTCCCGGGCCGCCAATGCCACCAGGTCGCCGTCGCGGCGCACCTCCCGGCGAGCGGTGTCCACCTCCACGTCGCCCACCCGCAGCACCGGCGGCGTGGCGGCTAGGGCGCCGGCTTTGGTCCGTCGCAAAACGGCCCTAACCCTGGCCATCAGCTCCCGTGGGGAAAACGGCTTGGTCATGTAGTCGTCGGCTCCCAACTCCAGTCCGAGAACCCGGTCCACCTCGCCGTCCCGGGCGGTGAGCATGATGATGGGAACATCGGAGGCCTCCCGCAGCTCCCGGCACAGATCGATACCGTTGAGGCCGCCCGGCAACCCGATGTCGAGTATCACCAGCTCGGGGTGATGCTGTTTGATGCGCTCCCGCCCGGCTTCGCCGTCGGCAGCCTGGTACACCCGGTAACCGTCCTGTTGCAGGTACATGTCCACCAGATCGGCGATGTTGGGATCGTCCTCCACCACAACTGCAACCGGGCGGTCTTCCCGATGCCTGGGCATCCCCCCTTTGGCCGGTGCGGTCACGCCGCAATGTTCTCATGGAATTGTGAGCAACCGGTTATGCAATCGTTAGCAGAGCTTGACGGCGACGGGGCTCCGGGGGAGGGCGGCAGTCCCACTAGCCTCGTTCCGGTGAGCGGTTCGCCGGATACGGCTTTTCGGATGGTGTCGGGGTTCGATCCGACCGGGGATCAGCCCAAGGCCATCGCCGCGCTGAGCGAGGGGCTCAACCGGGGCGACCGGTTCCAAACGCTGCTGGGGATCACCGGGTCGGGCAAGAGCGCAACGGTGGCCTGGACCATCGAACAGGTGCAACGCCCCACCCTGGTGCTGGCCCCCAACAAGTCGCTGGCCGCGCAGCTCGCCAACGAGATGAGGGAGTTCTTCCCCGACAACCGGGTGGAGTACTTCGTGTCATACTACGACTACTACCAGCCCGAGGCCTACATGCCGGCCTCCGACACCTACATCGAGAAGGACTCGTCGGTGAACGACGAGATCGACCGACTGCGCCACTCCACCACCGAGGCCCTGCTGACCCGCCGGGACGTGATCGTGGTGGCCTCGGTGTCGTGCATCTACGGGCTGGGCGCCCCCGAGGAGTACAAGAACCTGCTGTGCATCTCCAAGGTGGGGGAAACCAACGACCAGCGTGACCTGCTCCGGCGGCTGGTGGACATGCAGTACGAGCGAAACGACGCCAACCTGGTGCGGGGCCGGTTCCGGGTGCGGGGCGACACCATCGAGGTCCACCCCGCCTACGAGGAGTTCGTGGTCCGCATCCAGCTGTTCGGCGACGAGGTGGAACAGATCACCACCGTCGATCCGGTGACCGGTGAGCGGCTCCAGACTCTGAGCGAGGTGGTGGTGTTCCCCGCCACCCACTATGTGGCCGGCCACGAGCGGATGCAGAGGGCCATCGACGGCATCGAGACCGAACTCCAGAAGCGGCTGGCCGAGCTGGAGAAGGACGGGAAGCTACTCGAGGCCCAACGGCTGAGAATGCGCACCACCTACGACCTGGAGATGATGCAGGAGATCGGCTTCTGCAACGGCATCGAAAACTACTCCCGCCACATCGACGGGCGGCAAGCGGGGGAGCGCCCCTTTACCCTGCTCGATTACTTCCCCGACGATTTCGTGACCGTGATCGACGAGTCCCACGTGGCGGTGCCCCAGCTCCACGGCCAGTTCGAGGGAGACCGGAGCCGCAAGCTGACCCTGGTGGATCACGGTTTCCGCCTTCCCTCGGCGGTGGACAACCGCCCGTTGCGGTTCGAGGAGGTCATGGAACGGGTGGGCCAGGTTGTGTTCCTGTCGGCCACCCCCAGCGACTACGAACTCGGGGTGTCCCATCAGGTTGTGGAGCAGATCGTGCGGCCCACCGGCCTGGTGGACCCCGAGGTGCAGGTGCGCCCCACCAAAGGCCAGATAGACGACCTGATGAAGCTCATCGAGGACCGCACCGAGCGAGGCCAGCGGGTTCTCGTCACCACCCTTACCAAGAAGATGGCCGAGGACCTCACCGAGTACCTGCTGGAGCTGGGGGTACGGGTGCGCTACCTGCATAGCGAGGTGGACACCATCGAACGGATCGAGATCCTGCGCGACCTGCGGCTTGGCGAGTTCGACGTGCTGGTGGGCATCAACCTGCTGCGGGAGGGCCTCGACCTACCCGAAGTGTCGCTGGTGGCCATCCTCGACGCCGACAAGGAGGGCTTCCTGCGCAGCGAGACCTCGCTCATCCAGACCATCGGCCGGGCCGCTCGCAACGTCGATGGCCAGGTCATCATGTACGCCGACATGGTGACCGACTCCATGAAGCGGGCCATATCGGAAACCCACCGCCGGCGCGGCCTCCAGCAGGCCTACAACGAGCAGCACGGCATCAACCCTCAGACCATCCGCAAGGCGGTCAGCGACATCCTGGCTGAGCTGCGTCCCGCCGAGGACGGGGCCCCCATTCCCGGCGGCGGACGGCGGTCCCGCACCCTGGACAAGTCCCGGCGCCGCCCGGAGGTGATCGACCTGGATACGGGCGGCCTAGAGCGCCTGATCCACACACTCACAGAAGAAATGGGCGAGGCCGCCGCCGACCTGAAGTTCGAGTACGCCGCCCGCTTGCGGGACGAGATCAAGGACCTGGAACGCGACCTTCGGGCCATGACCTGACCCCGGCCATCAGGCTCACAACTAGGTAATGCTCAGCTAGGTTATGCTCAGCATTCGCTCCAGGGCGATGCGGGCGTCCGCGGCCACCTGGGGATCGACGGTGATGCGGTTGCGGACCTTGCCGTCCACAAGCCCCTCCAGGGTCCAGGCCAGGTGAGCGGCATCGATGCGGAACATGGTGGAGCACGGGCAGATCAGCGGGTCGAGCGACACCACCGTCTTGTTGGGCGTCTCGTTGTCGAGCCGGCGCACCAGGTGAACCTCGGTGCCCACCCCGATCACCGAGCCGGCGGGAGCGGCGGCCACTGCCTTGATGATGTAGTCGGTGGAGCCCACCTCGTCGGCCAGGGCGCACACCTCCCGGCTGCACTCGGGGTGGACGATCACCAACCCGTCGGGATGCTCGGCCCGGAAAGCGCCCACGTGGTCGGGCTGGAACCGCTGATGCACCGAGCAGTGCCCCTTCCACAACAACAACACCGACTCCTTGCAGCGTGCCTCGGTCAATCCGCCCAGCTCGAAGCGGGGGTTCCACACCGCCATGTCGCTCTCGTCGTACCCCATGTCGAACCCGGTGTTGCGCCCGAGGTGCTGGTCGGGGAAGAAAAGCACCTGATTGCCCCGTTCCAGCGCCCAACTGAGCACGGCCCGGGCATTGGACGACGTACACACCGCACCACCGTTGCGGGCCACGAACGCCTTCAGCGCGGCGGCCGAGTTCATGTAGGTGATGGGCACCACCCGGTCGACATCGACCACCCGGGCCAAGTCGTCCCACGCCTCCTCGACCTCGTCGATGTGGGCCATGTCGGCCATTGAGCAGCCCGCGTTCAGGTCGGGAAGGAGCACCTGCTGATGGTCCCCGGTCAAGATGTCCGCCGATTCGGCCATGAAATGGACGCCGCAGAACACGATGAACTCGGCTTGGGGGCGCTGCTGGGCCAGAACCGACAGCCGGAACGAGTCGCCCCTGGCATCGGCCCAGGCCATGACCTCGTCACGTTGGTAGTGGTGCCCGAGGATGAACAGCCGTTCACCCAGGGTCTCCTTGGCGTCGCCGATCCAGCCCGCCAGTTGCTCTGGCGATGCTGTTGTGTACCGCTCGGGGAGCGGACGCTGCAGCCGCAACATCTTGTAGGAACCTCCATGAGGTGCTGGGACCCTGATTGAAGGCCGGTGGGGGCAGCCGGGTCGCCTCGCCACGGGGATGTCGGCCTCAGAGTTCGATATGTCGCCGGATACCCGGTCGGCGTGGGGAGAATCATACTCACCCCGAACCGGTGGTGAAAAGGGGATGCCGGCATTACCTCCGACCGGGCCGAGCCGGTTGCACCGGAGCAGGGTCGTAGGATGAACGGCGCATGATGAACCGCCCTCCCACCGGCACCATTCCCGACGCCGCCGGCTCATACCAGTTCAAGGACCGGCACGGGCGGATCATCTACGTGGGCAAGGCCAAGAGCCTGCGATCCCGGCTCGCCGGCTACTTCCAAAATCCCGCACACCTCCCGGCCCGCACCGCCCAGATGGTGGCTGAAGCCGAGACGGTGGAGTGGATTCAGGTCAACAACGAGGTGGAAGCGCTGATGCTGGAGTACAGCCTCATCCAGCAGCACCAGCCCCGGTTCAACGTCCGCTACCGGGACGACAAGAGCTACCCGTTCCTATGCGTGACCATGATCGACGAGTGGCCCCGAGCCATGGTCATCCGGGGCCGCAAGAAGAAGGGCAACCGCTACTTCGGCCCCTACGGGCACGCCTACGCCATCCGGGAGACCCTCGACCTGCTGCTGCGTACGTTCCCCATCCGCACCTGTAGCGACAACAAGTTCAACCACCACGCCCGGCTGGGTCGCCCCTGCCTGCTGTTCCACATCGAGAAGTGCGCCGGGCCCTGCGTGGGCGAGGTGGACCAGGAGCGCTACGCCAAGATGGTGGACGACCTGCTCGCCTTTCTGGGCGGCGACACCGATGAGGTGATCCAGCGCCTCGAACACGATATGGCCGAGGCCTCCGCCGCCCTGGAGTTTGAGCAGGCAGCCCGCTACCGGGACCGGCTGGCCAGCGTGAGCAAGGCCGTCGAAGCCCAGCAGATGGTGGGGGCCCGCTCGGAGGACTACGACGTGGTCGGGATGGTGGACGACGAGCTGGAGGCCGCCTGCCAGGTGTTCTACGTCCGCAAGGGCCGGGTGATGGGCCGTCGGGGGTTCATCGTGGACAAGGCCGGCCGGCTCAGCGGCCCGGAACTGGTAAGCCGGGCGTTGGAGCGGCTCTATTTCGATGAGAACCCGCTGGGCTCTCCCAAGCAGGTGCTGGTGCCCGACCTGCCCGACAACCCGGCTCTGTACGAGGAGTGGCTCCGGGAACAGCGGGGCTCCAAAGTGGTCATCTCGGTGCCTCAGCGGGGGGCCAAGCGCCGCCTCCAGGAGACAGTGACCCGCAACGCTGCCGACGCGTTCGCCCGCCACAGGCTCAAAAGAGCCACCGACCACAACAGCCGGGCCCGGGCCCTCAACAACCTCCAGGAGTGCTTGGGAATGCCCGAGGCCCCCCTGCGGATCGAGTGCTACGACATGAGCCACCTTCAGGGGTCGGACTACGTGGGCTCGATGGTGGTGATGGAGGACGGGCTGCCCCGCAAGTCGGAGTACCGCCGGTTCAAGGTGCGAACCGTGGGCGGCAACGACGACTACGCCGCCATGGAGGAGGTGCTCACCCAGCGGTTGACCAACTACCTGGACGAACGAGACCGGCCGGTGGAGGATCGGGGCCGGTTCGCCTACCCGCCCCAGTTGCTGGTGGTGGACGGCGGCCGGGGCCAGCTCGGGGTGGCCGAGCGGGTGCTGGCCGACTTGGGCCTCGACGGGGAGATCTTCCCCGCAGGGCTGGCCAAGGAGTTCGAGCAGGTGTTCGTGCCTGGCCGGGCCGACCCGGTGGAGATCCCCCGACCATCGGAGAGCCTCTACCTGCTTCAGCGCATCCGCGACGAAAGCCACCGATTCGCCAACGACTACCACCGCAAGCTGAGAGGCAAGCGAATGACCAGGTCGTCGCTCGACGGCATCGAGGGCCTGGGCCCGGTGCGCCGAAACCGGCTGGTAAAGGAGCTGGGAGGGGTGCGAGCCGTGGAGCGAGCTTCGCTGGACGACCTTCTGGAACTGGCCTGGCTCCCCGACGCGGTGGCCCACTCTGTACACGAAAAGCTCCACACCCCCGCCTGAGCCCCACCTTGAACCCCGCCCATGTTGGCAATGGGCGCAAGCCACCCGATCGGGGCCGTTAGCCTGAGGCTGTGTCCGAGTTCGTGGTGATAACCGGGATGTCGGGGGCCGGCCGGTCGCAGGCCGCCAACCATTTCGAGGACTTGGGCTGGTACGTGGTGGACAACCTGCCCCCCGCCCTGTTGCCCGAAGTGCAGAAGTTCGCCGAATCCCCCCACAGCGGCATCTCCCGGATCGGCCTGGTACTGGGGCTCAACCAGTTCTACCGGGAGGTGGTCCCCGCGCTGGCAGCGCTCAAGGAGTCGGCCTTGGGCCCGGTGCGGATCCTGTTCCTGGACGCCTCCACCCCGGTGCTGGTGAACCGGTTCGAGAGCACCAAACGCCGTCACCCGTTCGCCGGTGACATGCCAATGGGCGTCTCCGACGCAATCACCGCCGAGCGGGAGGCGCTCGTCGACCTCCGCAGCCAGGCCGACGTGGTGGTGGACACCTCGGAATACAGCATCTACCAGCTCAACCGCTTCATCGACGAGGTGTTTGAGCTGGACGCCGGACCGGAATCGGTTACCAGCCGCATCATGTCGTTCGGCTACAAGCACGGCATCCCGCTCGACGCCGATCTGGTGCTGGACTGCCGCTTCCTGCCCAACCCCTACTGGGTGGAGGAACTCCGCCCGCTTACCGGGCAGGACGATGCGGTGAAGGACTTCCTGCTCAACGGCCAGCCCATGTCCGAGAACTTTCTCCGCCACACCGAGGACCTGCTCAAACTGCTGGTGCCCGCCTACGTGCGGGAGGGCAAGTCGTACCTAACCATCGCCTTCGGCTGTACCGGGGGCCGCCACCGCTCGGTTTTCGTGGCCGAGGACATCAATCGCCGCCTCACCGAGGATCCCGACCTCGGCGTCAGCCCGTTCATCACCCATCGCGACATCGGCCGGTAGCAGTGACTGCCGGAGAGGTTGTCCCTCCCGCGGAGGCCGGGGGATCGGGACCGGCCCGGCCTCCCAATAGGGCTTACGGCGGTCCGCTGGTCGGCCTGTGCCTGCCATACGAAGGTCCCGCCTCGGCCGGAGACATTGTGGCCGTGGCCCGGGCCGCCGAGTTGGCCGGCCTGCACTCGGTGTGGGTGGGCGACCACATCGCCTTCCCGGTGGAGTTCAACTCACCCAACCCGACGATGGCCGACGGCCAGTACCCGTACCCCACCGACAACCCCCGCCTCGAAGCGCTCACCACCTTGGCCTTCGTGGCCGGAGCAACCAACCGGATCAGGCTGGCGGTGAACGCCTGCGTGCTGGCGTGCCGCAACCCGGTGATCGTGGGAAAAGCCGTGGCCACGCTCGACTTCCTGTCGGAAGGCCGGGTGGACTTCGGGGTCACCTTGGGATGGCTTGCCGAGGAGTTCGACGCCCTCGGGGTTGACTTCTCCCGTCGCCGGGAGCGGCTCGAGGACGGTATCGAGATCCTCCGCACCCTGTGGGAGCACGATCAACCCTCGTTCGACGGGCCGACTCACTCTTTTCTGCCCCTCAACTTCCGTCCCAAGCCGGTGCAGTCGCCGGTGCCCATCCTCGTGGGTGGGCACTCCCGGCCCGCAATGCGCCGGGCCGCTGCGCTGGGCGACGGCTGGCTGGCCGCCCGCATGACCCCGGACGAACTGAGGGAACACGTGAGCTTCCTTCGCGACGAGCGCCGGAAGTCCCCCCGTGCCGACCAGCCGTTCACCGTGGCCACCAACTGCCCTGCTGCGGTGGGCCCCGGCCCGCCGGGCGTGCTCAACCTCGCCGACGGCGACGCAACCATCGACCGGTTGACCGCCTTGGGCGAAGCCGGAGCCGACATCGTGAACGTTGTAGTGGTGTCCTACGACCCAGCCGAAACCGAGGAAGCGGCCCGAGCCCTGGGTCGCCACTGCGGTACCGATCCAAACCATGTCTGATCTGCAAAACCAGGCCCGGTCACCCCAAGATGAGCCAAACCTCCAATTCCGGCAGGAGTGCCCGATAG
This sequence comes from Acidimicrobiales bacterium, assembly GCA_965200775.1. Classification (GTDB taxonomy): domain Bacteria; phylum Actinomycetota; class Acidimicrobiia; order Acidimicrobiales; family Bin134; genus Poriferisocius. Next base: position 966,917 of record OZ241383.1, read on the forward strand.
TCTCCCCGCTATGAGCATTCGTGTGGGTATCAACGGGTTCGGGCGCATCGGGCGGAACTTCTTCCGGGCGGCTCGCCAGGCCGGTGCCGACCTCGAGTTCGTGGCCGTGAACGACCTGGGCAGCTTGGAGACCATGGCCCATCTGTTGCAGTACGACTCGGTAATGGGCCGGTTCTCCGACCCGGTCTCGGTGGTAGAAGGCGGGTTGGAGATCGGGGGCGACACCCTTACCGTGCTTTCCGAGCGCAACCCGGCCGATCTCCCGTGGGGCGATCTCGGGGTGGACGTGGTGGTGGAGTCCACCGGGTTCTTCACCCCCCGGGACAAGGCCGCCGCACATCTCGAAGCGGGCGCTCCCCGGGTGATCGTGTCTGCTCCCTCCTCGGGGGCCGACGCCACGTTCGTGGTGGGGGTGAACGACGGTGACTTCGACCCGGCCACACACCTGGTGGTGTCCAACGCCTCGTGTACCACCAACTGCTTCGTGCCCATGGTGAAGGTGCTGGACGACGCCTTCGGGGTGGAGCGGGGGCTGATGACCACGGTCCACGCCTACACCGGGGACCAGGCTTTGGTGGACGGCCCCCATTCCGACCTGCGCCGGGCCCGAGCCGCCGCGGTGAACATCGTGCCCACCTCCACCGGCGCGGCCCGAGCCACCGGCCTTGTGCTTCAGGCCATGAACGGCCTGCTCGACGGCATCGCCCTGCGGGTGCCCATCCCCGACGGCTCGCTAACCGACTTCACCGCGGTGGTGAGGGGCGAGCCCTCGGGCGACGAGGTGAACGCTGCCTTCGCCGCGGCCGCAGCCGACGGCCCGCTGGCCGGGGTGCTCGACTACAGCGAGGCCCCACTGGTGTCAGCCGACATCTGCGGTTCCGCGGCTTCCTGCACGTTGGACTCGGGGCTGACCATGGCCCTGGGCAACCTGGTGAAGGTTTCGGGCTGGTACGACAACGAGTGGGGCTACTCCAACCGTCTGGTGGACTTGACCGCCATCGTGGGCGCGGCGGGCAGCCGATAACCGGGGTGCTGCCTACGCTCGAGGCCCTGAGCGAAGCCCTCGACGGCTTGGTCGGGCGCCGGATCCTGCTCAGGGCCGACTTTAACGTTCCCCTCGACGCCGACGGGCGAATCGCCGATGACTTCCGCATCACCGCGGCAATGGGCACAATCGGCTGGCTCACCGGCCAGGGAGCCGAAGTGGTGGCGTGCAGCCACCTGGGTCGCCCCGACGGCCGTCCCGATCCCCGGTTCACCCTGGCCCCGGCGCGGGCCCGGCTGGCCGAGCTGGCCCCCGGAGTGGAGCTTCTCGAGAACCTGCGCTTCGACCCCGGCGAAACCGGCAACGACGACCGGCTGGTCCAGCGTCTGGTGGAGGGTTGCCACGGCTACGTGAACGACGCGTTCGGAGCGTCGCACCGGGCCCACGCTTCCATCGTGGGCCCGCCCCGATACCTGCCCAGCGCAGCGGGTCGTCTGCTGGCCACCGAGGCCGAGGTGCTGCTCGGTTTGCGGGCCAAGCCCAAGCGACCCTTAGTTGCCGTTCTGGGCGGGGCCAAGGTGAGCGACAAGCTCGGGGTGATCGACGCGCTGCTGGAGACGGCCGACGAGGTGGTCATCGGCGGGGGAATGTGCTTCACCTTCCTGGCCGCTAGGGGTCACCAGGTGGGCGGGTCCCTGCTCCAGCCAGATCACATCGAAACCTGCGCCCGGCTGCTCGACTCCAGTGCCCCAATCAGGCTGCCCAGCGACATCACCGCCCTGGCCCCCGGCGAGCGGGTGGTGCAGGCCGGGGTGGATCTGCACCCCGACTGGCGAGGGCTCGACATAGGGCCGGGCACCGCGGCAGAGTTCGGAGACCTCATCGCCGAGGCCGGCACCGTGTTGTGGAACGGCCCGATGGGCCTGTTCGAGGACCCCCGCTTCGCGGCAGGAACCACGGTGGTGGCCCAGGCCATGGCCCAAAGCCGGGCGTTTACCGTGGTCGGTGGGGGTGACAGCGCCGCCGCCGTGCGGCAGTTCGGCCTCGACCGGGAGATGAACCACGTGTCCACCGGGGGAGGGGCGTCGCTCAAACTCATAGAGCGGGGCGACCTGCCCGGCATGAAGGCCCTGAGGGAGTGCGCCACCGTCCCCAAGGAGGAAAACCATGGCTGACCGCAAGCCGCTGATCAGCGGCAACTGGAAGATGCACCTGAACCACCTGGAGGCAATCCAGCTCGTTCAGAAGCTGTCGTACGTGCTCGACGACGCCGACTACGGCTCCGCCGACGTTTCGATCCACCCGCCGTTCACCAACCTCCGGTCGGCTCAAACGGTGCTGGACGCCGACAACATCCCCATCGCCCTCGGCGCTCAGCACTGCCACTGGGAGCAGGAGGGGGCCTTCACCGGCGAGATTTCGGCGGCCATGCTGGCCAAGCTGGCGGTGAGCTACGTGATCGTCGGCCACTCCGAGCGCCGGCAGTTGTTCGGCGAGACCGACGAGAACGTGAACCGCCGCCTCCGGGCGATCCTGGCCGCCGGCATGACCCCGATCATGTGCTGCGGCGAGACCTTGGAAGAGCGGAACGCGGGCCAGGCCGAGTCTCGCATCACCGCCCAGGTGGTGGCCGGGCTGGCCGGGTTGAAGCGGGATCAGGTGGCGGGGATGGTGATCGCCTACGAGCCGGTGTGGGCTATCGGCACCGGCCATACCGCTTCCCCCCACGATGCCCAGACCGGATGCGCTCTCATCCGTGAGCAGGTGCGGGCCGATTTCGGGGCCGATGCCGCTGCCGGGGTTCGCATCCAGTACGGCGGCTCGGTCAAGCCCATCAACATCGGGGAGCTGATGAGCCAACCCGACATCGACGGGGCCCTGGTGGGCGGGGCGTCGCTGGAGGTGGACAGCTTCTCCCGCATCGTCCGCTACCGGCTCCAGTAGCAGGCCACGACACCGCCGAGCCGGTGCTCAGAACCCGTACTTGACCGCGGTTTGGGCCGTCTGGGGGACGCTTTGGCAGGTGAGAATGAAGCCCTCTTCAAGGTCTTCGGGGTCAAGAGCCTCGTTCTCCCTCATCACAACCGAGCCCTCCAAAATGCGCCCTATGCAGGTGGCGCAGTTGCCGGCTTCGCACGAGTAGGGCGGGTCGAAACCACCGCGGCGAGCGGTTTGGAGGACGGTGTCGCCGTCTCGGTAGGCGATCTCACGGGTTTCGCCCCCGAAGGTGACGGCCACAACCCAACTGCCGGGGCTGCCGGCTTTGTCTTCTGTCACGCCGATACCTCCACGACCAGGGGAACCGACCGGTAGCCCCGGACGGTGGACGTGTGGATCCACTCGAGCCGGTCGGGGTCCACCTCCCAGTGTTGGTAACGCCGGAGCATCTGCTCGAGGCCGATTCGCCCCTCGAGACGGGCCAGCGCCGCGCCTATACAGAAGTGGGCTCCGTAGCCGAACGAGAGGTGACGGTCGATCTTGCGGCGGATATCGAAACAGTCGGCGTCGAGGAAGTGACGCTCGTCTCGGTTGCCGCTGCCGTTCACCAACAACATGTTGGCCCCGGCGGGGACCACCTGACCGTGCAACTCCACGTCGCGCATGACTCGCCGCCCTTGCACCGGCGACGGAGTCTCGTAGCGCAGCACCTCCTCCAGCGCATCGGGCACCAGAGAGGGGTCGTTGCGCAGCTCAGCGAGTTGCGAAGGGTGATCGGACAGCAGCACCACGGCGAAAGCCAGGAAACGGGCCACCGTCTCGGCCCCGGCGCCGCCGATCAACGCCACATAACCGATGATCTCGTCGGGAGTGAGCAGGCGGGACGATCCGTCCTCGAGCTCGCGTTCCTGGGTGGCGAGGATGGTCAGCAGATCGTCTGCCGGCTCCTTTCGCTTCTGCTCACACAGCCCGGGGACCAGGGAGTACACATGAGACGAGAGGTTGCCGGTTCGATCCACCAGTTCCCTGCCGCTGCCCGCGGTGGCCGACTCCTCGATGTGCAGCCCCTCGTCCATCGACTGCCGCAGGTCCTGTTCGAGGCCCTCGGGGAACCCGAGCAGGGCCAGGATCACGGTGGGGGGCAGGAGCGCGGAGAAGCGGTCGACGAAGTCGAAGATGCTCATGCCCTCCAGCGGGTCGAGTAGGTTGTCGCAGATGGTCTCTATCCGGTTTTCCAGCCCGGCGATGGTTCGTGGTGTGAACGCCCGGCTGACCAGCTTGCGCAGCAGCGTCTGCTCCGGGGGGTCACGGAAGATGAACATAGGAGTAGGCCACTCGTCGGGACCCATGAGGTCGAGGGTGGTGGCGTAGCGCGACGAATAGGTCTCCACATCGAGTAGCCCGTTGAGCACGTCGTCGTAACGGGTCAGCGCCCAGAAGTCGTGCTCGTCGTTGCGGTAGAGCGGGGCCTCGTCCCGCATCCGTCGCCACACGTCGTGGGCCCGCAGATCGATGTCGTAGTCGAACGGGTTGTAGTTGATCGCCGTCGTGGCGCTGTCGGTTACCACCATTAGGTGAGAACTTAGCCGTCCGGCGGCTCGATCAGCCTGCCTCGGCGTTCTCGTCGGCCAGGGAGAACAGGGCGGAGTACACCCACCGGGTCTGCTCTGTGTTGAGTCCGGCGCCCAGGTACAGGTCGTCGATGTGGAGTTCCCAGTGCAGGTGGGGGTCTTGGTCGTGATCGTTGTTGGCAGCGGCGTAGGTTCCCCGGTTCCCGATCTCTCCCACCCGCTGGCCGGCGCTGATCCGGTCCCCGATCCGGATGCCCTCGTCCACGCTCTCCAGATGGGTGTAGAGCGAAACCACATGGCCAATGTCGGGGAAGACCCCGTGGTCGATCACCACGTAGTTCCCGTACAGCATCAGCAGCGTGTAGGGGGGCGTCCTGTCCAGCTCGGCGGCGATGTCGAGGAGGCGCTGGCGGTCTTGGGGGGTGGGATCGTCGTAGTTGTTGACCACCAGAACCACCTGCCCGTCGAGGGCGGCGAAAGCCGAGCGGCCCGGCGTGAAACACAGGAAGTCCACGCCCTGGTGGGTTCCCGACCGGTACACACGGGGAGCGTTGGGCATCAGGTCGGGGCGGGTAAGCGGGGACATGCAGTCGCTGGGATACACAACGTGAGGGGCCAGACTGGCGGCCATTTCCAGCGCACGGCTGTAGGGCGGCGGTTCCTGGTCCAATACCAAAAAGACGGGGGTGAGTTCCGGCACGATGGACTCCGAGGTCGGCTCGGGATCGGCCTCGGAGTCCGAGTCAGGGTCGGTAGATGTTGAGCCGGTGTTGGAGTCGGGATTGGCTTCGGAGTCGGTGTTCGGGCCGGAGTCGTTACTGGGTGCCGACGAACCGGCCTCGGAGTCGGCTGAGGTCGGTTCGATGTCGAGTTCGGAAGGGGCCTGATCCGGCTCGGAACCGGTTTCCGATGAGTCGCCCTGGGATTCGCCGGCAGTTTCCCGGCCGTTGGGACCGTCGGATTCCCAGGGCTGGGTGGCAACGATCCCCAGCGCGAATGCGGCGCCCACCACTGCCACCATTGCGACGGCGGTGCGCAGCCTTATCTTCTTCAGGATCTTCTTCAGGGCTCGGATGAACCGCTCCCAGCCCCGGCGGAGCATCCTGAAGAGTCTGCCCATCGCATTGAAAGGGGCGAGTGCGGCTCTTTTGGCTGTGGTGAGGATTGCGGTGATTGAGCTTCGAATGGTTCGTGCGATCGCGAGTGCGGCTCTTTTGGCCGCGTTGGGGAGCGTTTTGAGCAGCTTCATGGTGGTTTGGCCGGGAGCGGAGGCGACGCTTGCCAGGGTAGTGGTGGGGATGTCCGAAATCGTGGACCCGCGGTCATCGGGGTCGGGTGAGCCAGTGGCGAAGTTCAGCGGGTAGGATTCCGCCTTGTGACTATTGCCTTGGTGGTGATCGACGTGGTCTCGGCGTTGGGGTTGCTGTTCCTTGTTTTGCTCCACAGCGGTCGAGGCGGGGGACTATCCGACATGTTCGGCGGAGGTTTCGGCTCCCAGGCGGCCGGGTCCACGGTCATGGAGAAGAACCTCGACCGGCTGACCATCGCCACTGCGCTGGTGTTCGCGTTCAGCACCCTGGCACTCGCACTGCTAATGGACGCCAGCTAGTAGCTCCGTAGGAGCCCTGGCTGCCGGCCATGGATTTCGCCCTTAGTCCCGATCTGCTGGCCCTGCGCGACCGGGCTCGGTCGGTGGCCGCCGATGGGGTGGCACGGTTCGGGCGGCACAACGACTCGTGGATCAATGGCTACTCCCGTGAGTTCGCCCGGATCATGTCCGCCGAGGGTTGGATCGGTATGGGATGGCCTACCGAGTACGGCGGACAGGGCCGCCCGTCCATCGAGCGGCTGATCGTGGCCGAGGAGATGATCGGTGCCGGAGCCCCGGTGGCGGCAATGTGGTTTGCCGACCGCCAGATGGGACCAACGCTGATCGCCTACGGCACCGAACAGCAGAAGGTCACGTTCCTGCCCCGGATGCTCTCGGGGGAAACCACGTGGTGCATCGGGATGAGCGAACCCGACGCCGGGTCCGACCTGGCCTCCATCTCCACCCGGGCGGTACGCGACGGCTCCGACTTCGTGATAGACGGCCAGAAGATCTGGACCAGCTTCGGCCATCTCGCCGACTACTGCTACCTGATCTGCCGCACCAGCGCCGACGGCCCGCCCCATCGGGGGATCAGCGAGATCATCGTGGCGATGGACTCTCCCGGCATCGAGGTGCGCCCGATCACCGACATGATCGACAACCGCCACTTCTGCGAGATTCACTTCGACGGGGTGCGGGTGCCGGCCGAGAACCTGGTGGGCACCGAAGGGGACGCGTTCAAGCAGACCATGGCCCAGCTCGCCCACGAACGGGGCGGCATCGACCGGCTGGTGTCCAACCGGGCTCTGTTTCATCATGCCGTTTCGGTGGCCGACCGGTCCGACCCCCGGGTGCGCCAGGAGATAGCCCGGTTGGAGAGCGAGTTCCGGGTGGGCCGTCTCCTGGTGTACCGGGAAGCGCTGGGCCAGGCCCCGGCTGGGTTCAGCGCCGCCACCAAGGCTTTCTGCACCGAGCACGAACAGCAGGTGGCCCAGTTCGCCGCCGCCCAGCTCGGCCCCGCCGCTCTGCTCGACAGCCCATGGACCCGGGGCATCTGCTACGCCCCCGGCTACACAATCATGGGCGGCACGTCCAACGTCATGCGCGACATCCTTGGCGAGCGGGTGCTCGGGCTGCCCCGCGAACCCCGCTAACTGGTCGCCGTCCCACCGGCTACGCCAGCACCGCTGGATAGTGACTGCCAGTGATAGCGACTGCCAGGCAGATTGTGACAGGCAACGCCAGTAACTACCCTGCATGAACACCCATCGTGGTGGAGCTTTCAAGGGGGAACCAAGTGGCCGCTTTAGAACCCGACATCTTGTCGGCAGCCTTTGCCGACGACCCGAACGCGGTGCTCGCCGTGATGCGCGAGGAGCATCCGGTTGTGTACCACGAGGCCACCGAGGCGTGGCTCATCTCCCGCTACGACGACGTCGAGCGGGCCTTCAAGGACAAGGTGTTCACGTCGAAGAACTACGAATGGCAGCTCGAACCCGTCCACGGTCGGACCATCCTCCAGATGGAGGGCCGCGACCACGCCGCTCACCGTAACCTGATCGCCCCGGCTTTCAGGGGCAGCGAGCTCACCGCCAAGTTCGTCCCGGTTATCGAGGCCAACGCTCGCGAGCTAATCGACGGCTTCCGCCACGATGGCAAGGTCGATCTTGTCGATCAGTTCAGCATCCGCTTCCCGATCAACGTGATCGTGGACATGCTGGGGCTCGACAAGTCGGATCACGCCCGATTCCAGAAGTGGTACCACTCGATCATGGCGTTCCTCAGCAACCTGGTGGGCGACGAGGAGGTCATGGCTGATGGCCTCAAGACCAAGGACGAGCTCGAGACCTACATGATGCCGATCATTGCCCAGCGGCGGGCCGACCCCGGCGACGACCTGCTCAGCACCCTGTGTACCGCGGTGATCGACGGCGAGCAGATGACCGATCTCGAGATCAAGGCGTTCGTTTCCCTGTTGCTGGTGGCCGGCGGGGAGACCACCGACAAGGCCATGGCCAACATGATGATGAACCTGATCGCAAACCCCGGCCAGCTTCAGGCGGTGCGCGACGACCGCAGTCTCATCGACAACGCTTTTGCCGAGACGCTCCGGCATTCACCTCCGGTGCAGATGATTATGCGTCAGCCCGAGGCCGACGTGGAGATGCACGGGGTTACCATCCCGGCCGGTTCCACGGTGACCTGTCTCATCGCCGGGGCCAACCGTGATCCCCGCCACTACGACGACCCCGACCGGTTCGACATCTTCCGCGACGACCTTGACGTTTCCAAGGCATTCTCGGGAGCGGCCAACCACACCGGCTTCTGTTTGGGTCGGCACTTCTGCATCGGGGCCATGTTGGCCAAGACCGAGGTGGAGATCGCCACCAACCAATTGTTGGACGCCATGGACGACGTCGAGTTCGACGGTTTCGCCCCCAAGCCGGTGGGAGTGTTCACCCGGGCCCCGAAGACCATGCCGCTCACCTTCACCCCCAGTGGCCGCTGAACCTAACGGCCCTTCTACCATGGATCAGGCGCTGCGGGAGCTGGCCGACGAGCAAGCGATAATCAACCTGGCGGCCCGCTATTGCTGGGCGCTGGACAGCGGGGACTTCGACGACCTGCGTAACGTCTTCACCCCGGACGCAACTGCGTTTCTGGGCGGGGCGGAGTACGACGGGATCGAGGCCATCATCGAACGGGTGTCGACAGCGTTGACCCGTCTCGACGCCAGCCAGCATCTGGTGGGGAGCCATCTGGTTTCCGTCAACGGCGATCAGGCCACCCACCGGTGCTATGTCCACGCCCAGCACGTGCTGAGCGGCACCGAGGGTGGCGATCTGTGGATGGTGGCCGGCATCTACGACGACCAGGCCGTGCGCACCCCCGACGGCTGGCGCATCAAGCGTCGGGTGCTCAGCCGAGTCTGGACCGACGGCAACCCCGGTGTCACCCTCCCCGAACTCCGCACCACCCCGTAGCAGCGGCCCATGGTTTCTCGGAGTGGGTCGGTGTCGGCAGACCAGGCCGGCAGCCGGATCAGGTTGAGACGATAGGGACCATCCGGCAAAATGCCTGCCGTGAGCGACCACTTTGTCCGTGCTGATGTGCGCGCTTTTCTTGACGAGCTGGCCAAGAGTCCACGTCCGGAGTTCACCAACGACAACATCGCCGAGCTTCGTGAGTTGGTGCCTGTGGGGATGGCAATGCTGGACAAGCCGGTCGGGGAGCTGGCCGAGACCCGTGACGTGGTTGCCGCAGAGTCGCTTCCGACACGGCTGTTCGATCCCCGCAGCGAGCGTGGACCGGGTCCGGTGGTGATTTTCTTTCACGGGGGCGGGTTCGTTGTCGGCAGCGTCGATTCCCATGCCGCGCTGGCGGCCGAGGTGGCTCGCTCCCTCGATTTGCCGGTGGTTTCGGTGGATTACTGGCTGGCCTCCGAAAATGTATGGCCTGCAGCGCCTGACGACGCCGAAGCCGCGATCCGGTGGATAGCAGAGAACGATGATGCCTACGGTCGGTCGTTCGATTCGATCGTGTTGTGCGGTGACAGTGCCGGTGCCACGCTCTCCTTGGTGTCGGCCATGGCCCTACGAGACCGGCCTGCCGCCCTACCGGTGGTCCTTCAGATCCCGATATACCCCGCTGCCGACCCCCTTGGCCATCACCTCTCGAACTATCTGTTCGCCGAAGGGTTCGGTCTCGACCGCCGTGACACCAACTGGTTCCGCCGGTCCTATCGCCCTGCTCGCTTGCACTGGCGGGCCGCCCCGCTCAACGGCAATGTGGTCGGGCTAGCTCCCACCGTGCTGGCCACGGCGTCATGCGATCCCTTGCGCGACTCCGGGAGGGCGTTCGCCACCAAGCTGGTGGAGGCCGGCGTCCCGACGGCGTTCTCGTTCTACGAGGCCTCCGGCATGATCCACGGCTTCGCCACATACCGCAAGGCCATCCCCTCGGCCGACGACGACGTGGCCACCATCCTCAACCTGGCCAAAACCATACTGACCCAAACCCGCTGAGGCCCCTACCGGTTGCCGAACATGTCGCCAAGCGGATTCATATCGGAGGTTGTCCAGGTTGCGCTGGTGGTCCACGACCTCGAAGCAACCATGGAGGAGTACACCAAACGACTCGACATGGGGCCTTGGCGGGTGATTCTCGCTGAGCCTCCGCGGCTCACCGAGATGCGTATCCGGGGTGAACCCGCTGAATACAGCATGAAGATCGCCGTAACGTGGACGGGCACCACCATGTGGGAACTGATTGAGCCGATGGACGGCCCATCCATCTACAAGGAGTTCCTCGATGAGCACGGCGAGGGCCTTCACCACGTGCTCACCCTGCATGAAGGACTCGACTTCGATGCCGCACTGGCCCGCTTCACCGAACGGGGATGCCCTCCGCTCATGGAGGGGCGCCTGGATGCGATCCGATTCGCCTACGTCGAAACAGATGGCCCCCTGAAGACGACCATCGAACTCATGGACCGCCCAGCAGGAGTCCCACCAGTCGCCCCCGACTACTGGTACCCAGCTGCACCCTAAACCGGTTCTTCGTAACGGCCGGCAGCTGACCTAGGCGAGGCCCTGAAGGCATTACGGGGTGCCCAAAGGAGAACTACTAGCTTCGGCAAGCCGCGCGAAATCCGCAGGTCAGCGTGAGCTTCAGGGGTGCTGGGGTGAATGTGTCACAGGTGTCAATAGGGTGGTCCTGTGTAGTTGTTTTGTGTTTTGCGTGGGGGCCAGGTGAGGGTGGCCTGCGTGTTGGTGACTCATTTTCGGGCGAGGGTGGAGATGGGTCGGCGTGGCGAGTTGAGGGATCGCCCGGCGGTGGTTGTGGAGGGGATCCGGTGTCGGGAAGGGTTGTGGTTGTTGATCGGTTTCCTGCGGCTTGTGGGGTGAGGGTGGGGATGGGGTTGGAGGAGGCGTTGGCGCGTTGTGCGGGTTTGGTGGTGGTTGATGCTGATGAGCCGTGTTATCGGCGGGTGTTTGGTGAAGTGGTGGCCGGGTTGGGGCGGGTGAGTGGGCTGGTGGAGGAGGCCGGTTTGGGTGTGGCGTATGTGGGGTTGGATGGGCTTGAGGGGTTGTACGGGGGCGAGGAGGGCGTGGTTTCGGCGTTGTCGGGCGCGATTCCTGCTGGACTGGGTGCTCGGGTGGGGGTGGCGGATGCGAAGTTCCCGGCTTATGTGGCGGCTCGGGTTTGTGGGAGTTCGGGGGTGGGCCGGGTTGGGGACGATGTGGCCGGGTTTCTTGCTTCGCACAGTGTGGATTTGCTTCCGGTGTCAGCTGGTTTGAGGGGGGAGTTGCGTCGGTTCGGTTTGCACACGATGGGTGCGGTGGCCTCGTTGAATGGCCATCAGCTTTCCGATCAGTTCGGTGTTGAGGGCTTGCGGACGTGGTCGCTGTGCAACGGGGTTGACGATTCTTGTGTGGTGCCCGGGGCGGTTGAGGAGCCGGTGGTGGAGCATTTGGGGTTGCCGTTTCAGGCTGGGTTGGTGGAGACGTTGGTGGCGGCGGTGGGGGTGGTGTCGCGAAGGGCGTTCGCTAGGGGTGAAGTGGGGGGTCGGCGTGTGGGGGTGGTGTCGCGAAGGGCGTTCGCTAGGGTGAGGTGAGGGGTCGGCGTGTGGGGGTGGTGGATTTGTCGTGCGGGGCGGCGGGGTGGCCGGTTTGGGAGCGCAGTGTCGGGTTCAAGCAGCCGGTGAGTGGGTGGGAGGAAGCCTTCGAGGCGTTGCGCTACCGGGTGGAGGCTGATCCGCCGCGTTTTCCTGTTGAGGAGGTGAGGTTGGTGTTGTCGGGTTTCACCGGAGGGTCGGCCACCCAGTTGGCCTTGTTGGGTGACGCGCGGGGTGACCGGTTGGGGCGGGTGGTGGAGGCGGATCGACGGCTTCGGTCGGTGAGGAAAGGCGGTGTTGGTTTGTATCGCATCGCGGGGGTGGCGCCGTGGCATCCGGTGCCGGAGATGCGGTATTTCCAAACCCCGGTTGACCCGTCGGCAGCCGACGCGGTAAGGCCCTTGCTGGTTCCCGAGCCGGTGGATGTGCGCGAGAGCTCGAAAGGTGAGCCACAAGCGTTGCGAGCGGGCAGATGATGGGTGGACGTGGCGCGGGTCGACGATCGGTGGGTGTTCGATCTGTGGTGGTTGCCCGACCCGGTGGCCCGTTCCTATTTCCGGGTCGGTCTTGGTGACGGCAGGCTGACCACCTTGTTCCGGGACGGCGCCGATGACCGCTGGTACCGCCAAAGCGCCTGAGGGCGGGGTTGTTGATGGGTTGGGTGGAGCTTCGGGTGAAGAGTTTTTACTCGTTCGGGGAGGGGGCTTCTCATGTTCACGAGTTGGTGACTCGGGCCACCGAGCTGGGTTACGGGGCTTTGGCCTTGACCGACACCAATCTGTGCGGGGCGTTGGAGTTCGCCCGGTTGGCCAAGAGTTTGGGGGTGCGCCCGGTGACGGGCGGGGAGTTGAGGTTGGCCGATGGTTCGAGGGTGGGCCTGTTGGCCCGGACCAGGGAGGGGTATTCCAACCTTTCGCGCCTGTTCACTCTGGCCAACGCGGTGGATCGCCGGAATCCGAGGCTGGATTCCTGTGTTGTTGGCCGACCACAGCGAGGGGCTGGTGTTGTTGACCGGCGGCGCGACGGGGCGTTGTCCCGGCTGGTGGAGGACGACCGGTTCGGTGAGGCTCGGAACCTGTTGAGGGGGTATGCGGATTGGTTTGGGTCGGGGTCGGTGTTCGTCGAGTTGCAGCAGAACTTCTTGGCGGGGGACACCGACCGCAACCGCAGGCTGATAGGGGTTGCTACTGAGGTTGGGGTGGAGGTGGTGGCCACCAACGATGTTTGCTACCACACGCCGGGTCGGGCTCGTTTGCAGCACGCTTTGGTGGCCGCCCGGTTGAACACGACCATCGACCGGGCGCTGCCCCGTTTGCGTCCCAACCATCATTTGCACCTCAAGTCGCAAGCCGAGATGGAACGGCTGTTTGACGGGTGTCCTGAGGCGGTGGCCAACACCGGGCGGGTGGCCGAGTTGTGCGGTTTCGACCTCAGCACCGATTTGGGATACGAGCTGCCCGACGCCGCGGTGCCCGCCGGTTTCACCCCGCTGGGCTATTTGGAACAGCTCTGCCGCCAAGCAGCGGTGCGACGCTACGGGAGCGTCACCGAACGGGTTCAGGACCGATTGGCCGAGGAGTTCTGTTTGATCGACAGGCTGGGTTTGGCCGGGTTTTTGCTGTTGTACCGGCAGGTCGCCGTTTTGGCCCGGCAGATCCTGGTGGAGCGGGGTGAGGTCGACGCCAACACGCCGATAGAGCAAAGACCGCCGGGGCGGGGGCGGGGCTCATCGGTGGCGCTGCTCGTCGGCTACCTCATCGGCATCAGCCATGTGGACCCGCTGAAGTGGGACCTCACCTTGGAGCGGTTCATCTCCGAGGACATGACCACGCTGCCCGACATTGACCTCGATTTCCCCCGTGGGTTGCGCGACGAGCTGATCGAGGGGTCCACGCCCACTTCGGTGCTGAGCACGCTGTTTTGGCCGGGGCGGTTACCACCTACAAGGCCAAGGGCATCATCCAGGACTTGGGCAAGGCCCTGGGGATGCCGGCAGACCGGTTGTCGTTGCTGTCGAAGCGGCTGCACTCCAACCACGCCGGCGACCTGGCCGCCGAGATGGCCGAGTTCTGCGACAAAACCGACGCTCACGGGTGGCGGGACCTTGTTGGTTTGGCTCCCGAGCTGATGGGCGCCCCCCGAGGGTTGAGCCAGCACACCGGCGGCATGGTGCTGAGCAGCACCCCGATCCCCGACATGGTCCCCACCAGAGCCGGGGTCACAGCGGGGCGTCACATCATGGATTGGGACAAGCACAGCGTCGCCGACGCCGGGTTCGCCAAGATCGACATCTTGTCGTTGCCGGTGCTGAACCAGATCGACGAAGCCCTCGACCTGATAGCCGACCGGGACGGCACCCGGCCCGACCTGAGCCGAATCAACCCGGAAGACCCCCGGGTTTACGACATGATCAACGCCGGTTTGTGCAAGGGGGTTTTCCTTTTGCAATCACCCGCGCAACTCAAAATGGCTCAGCGGCTGAAGTCACGAAACCTCCTCGACCTCGCTTATCAGGTGGCCCTCATCCGCCCCGGTGTGGGCGTACAGGAAAGTGCCGTTTCCCAGTTCGTGGACCGCTACCGCCACGGAGCCGAATGGGACTACGACCACCCGCTGGAGAAAAGAGCCCTGGAGCGGGGTTGCGGCGTGATCGTGTGGCAGGAACAGGTCATACAGCTAATCGAGGACGTTGCCGGGATGACCGCAGCCGAAGCCGACGAGGTACGCCGAGCTTTCACCCGGCCCAACAACGAGCACCTCATCGCCGCATGCTGGGAACGCTTCGCCCGCGGCGCTCGCATCAACGACATCCCCGAACAAACCGCACGAAAGATCTTCGCCAAGATCAACGGCCACTACATGTTCCCCGAGTCCCGCTCGCACGCCTTCGCGGTGACCGCCTAACCAGGCCGCGTGGCTCAAGTGCTACCACCCGGTCGAGTTCTTCGTGGCGCTTATGAACAACCAGCCAATGGGCTTCTACCCACTGGAAACCCTCAAACAAGACGCCCGACGGTTCGACGTGGCGTTTTTGAACCCGTGCATCAACCACAGCCAACCCCAATGCACCCCAGAAGGCGACTCGGTGCGGCTCGGCCTCGGGCTCGTCAAGGACGTGGGAACAAAAACGGCCCGCCTCGTTGCCGCCGAACGACAACGCCAAGGCCCCTACACCAGCGCCGGCGACCTCGTGCGCCGCACCGGGCTGAAACCCGAAGCCATACTGTCGCTCACCCAAGCCGGAGCGTTCGACACCATCAACCCCAACCGGAGAGAGGTGCTGTGGGAGTCGGGACTACAGAACCGGCCCACCAGCAACGGCCAAACCGCCCTGTCGCTGCCCACCGACAACCGCGTCCCCCAACTCCGTGACTTCACCGAAAAAGAAAAAATGATGGGCGAGTACCAGGCCATGGGCATCTACCCCAAAGGCCACATCATGGAGTTCATCAGACCAACCCTCAATCCCAAAGTCCTCACCACCGCCGACGCCGAAACCCGCCCCCACGGCCAACAGATCACCGTCGCCGGCTGGCCCGTAGTCCGACAACACCCCCGAGGCACACACGGCACAGTGTTCGTCACCATCGAAGACGAAACCGGTGATACCCAAGCAATCATCAACCCCGACCTGGTCACCCGGCGCCGCCAACAACTCAGCAGCCAAATCATCATCATCACCGGACGCATCACCCGAACCGACACCACCACCAACCTCATCGCCACCAATCTCCACAACATCAACCCCGGCATAACCATGCCCCCCACCCACGACTGGCACTAAGAAGGGAACCTCAGGTAAAGCTCCGGCGCTTCTTGCAGGCTCGCGAGCGCGATCTCAATGGTCTTTCCTTCTGGTCCCTGCTTCGTCGCGATGACCCTGCTTGGTGCGGTCGTGGGTTGTGGGGGAGATGCCCCGTTCTCGGAGCTTCACCTTTTGGACTCGTTCCGAGGGGGTTTTGGGGAGTTCGTCGACGATCTCGATGAACCGGGGCACGGTGAACGCGGGCATTCGGGTGTCGGCCCAGGCCCACAGCTCGTCCATGTCGATGGGGCCGGAAGTGACAAGCCACGCCATTACCTCGTCCTCGCCGGCCTCGATATCGGCCTTCACAGCCACCACGGCGCACTCGGTGATCTGAGGGTGGCTGAGCAAAGCCTGCTCAACCTCGTAGGACGAGATGTTCTCGCCCCGGCGGCGCAGGGCGTCCTTCAGCCGGTCGACGAAGTAGTACCAACCCTCGGCGTCGCGGCGCAGGCCATCGCCTGTGTGGAACCACAGGTTCCGCCAAGCCTCTGCCGTTTTGTCGGCCATGTTGTAGTAGCCCATCGAGCACGTCCACGGGACCTTGGTGCGGATGGCCAACTCGCCCAGTTCCCCGACGGGAACCTCCTCGTCGGTGTCGGGGTCAACCAGCCGGACATCGAACCAGTCGGCCGCAGCCAGCCCTGCGGCACCAGGGGGGCGGTCCTCGCCGTAGGGCGACAGGATGGGCATCGACGTTTCGGTGAGGCCGAAAACCTCCACGAACGCCTCGACCCCGAACCGGGCCTTGAACTCTTCGAGGATCGAGTACGCGGTGGGAGCAGCGAAGATGCACCGGAGGTGGTTGTCGGCGTCGTCGGGGCGGGGTGGCTGCTTCCACACGAAATCCATCATCACGCCCAGGAAGTTGGTGACCGTGGCCCCGCATTGGCGGATCTGGTCGATCCACCGGCTGGCCGAGAAGTGCGAGTACAAGACGAACCGAGCACCGGCTACCAGAGCCGGATAGGCGGCGAGGAACTGGGCGTTGCCGTGGAACAGAGGGGTGGTGACCATGTATGTGTCGGCGTCGGTGAGGCGGGTGAGCGAGACGCACTCGTCGGCGAAGAAGTACATCTGGGCCTGGGGCATCATCACCCCCTTGGACGGCCCGGTGGTGCCCGATGTGAAGAAAATCGAGGCCAGGTCGCGGGGCAGCACCTCAACCGGGTCGGCCGGCTGCGACGCTTCCAACCGGTCCCACGGCTCGGCGTCCCAACCCGCATCCCGCAAAGCAGCAATGCCGGCATCGGCGTCGTCGCCCGCCACCCAGAACCGTTCGATGGATTGGCAAGCCGCCTGGGACTCCACGAAGCGCTCGGCGTAGGCCCCGTCGATCACGGCCAACCTCGGCTGCACGGTGGAGGCTTGATGCTCGAGGAACTGACCCCGGTAGCCGGTATTGATAGGAACCTCCACCATGCCCGCCACCTGCGACCCGAGCCAGGTGCGTATGAACATCGACGAGTTGGGCAGCATCACCAGCAGTCGCTCGCCCGACGCGCCCCCCGACGCCCGCAGAGTGGCCGCCACCCTTCGGGCCACCTCGAAGATCTCGGCAAACGTCCACGTGAGCCCTTCCTCGGGGCAGTCCAGATAGACGGCGTCGCCGTGGCTCTCGGCTCGGTGGGCCAGCACCTGTGCTGTCGTCCACATGGAGCGGTCGGGGAACGTGGGATGGATGTCCCGGTAGGTACGAACCGTCACGCCGTCGAGTTCTACCACTTCATTCCGACGTAAGGGGCATTGCTCTGGGGTGGCCGGAGTGGCTCGTTCAGGTCTGACCGTGGGTGGGTGTTGTGTCGATGGATCCGGTTCCTGCGATTCCTGGGATCGAGGTGAACCCGGTGAGCATGGAGAGCATGGCGTACTGACCGGCAACCATGGGGATCTCAACGAGCTGGCTTGGCGTGAAGAACTTGGCGAGGCGGTCGTAGGTCTCGTCGTTGACAAGTGCGTCGCTATGGAGCTGATCAGTTGCGTCGAGAAGCACGCGGTCCAGCTCGTCGTCCGGAGAGCTATCAGGGAAAGCTCGGATTCTCTCGATCTCCTGGGCCGTCAGACCCGCCTCAAGTGCGAACCCGACGTGTTCGTCCCATTCGAACGCCGAACCACAGAGATGCGCAATGCGAAGCGCAACGATCTCGTGTTCGCGTCGCCGGAGACTCCCATTCAGGGCGAGAGCGGCGGCCCACCCGAGAAACGGTTCGAGAAGGTGCGGCGCGTGGGCGAGCATTTCAATGGTCGGCGGTGCCTTGCCCGTCCTGGAAGCTGTGTACTCAAGCAGTTGGACGGCGCTGGGCTCAAGTGATGTGGGCTCGGGGGGAAGAAGCCGTGGTGGCACGCTTGGGAGCCTAACGGCAGCAAGGTTCCCGGGCAGGAGCGATCGGTTACCGCCAGCCGGGGGCGATGTGGTCGAGCCACCACTGGGGCGCCTGTTCGAGCAGGTTGCCCAGGTGGGAGTAGTCGTGCCAGCGCACGAGGAGGCCGCCTCGCACCTCCATGACCGACGTGAACGGGTGGTCGATCACCTCGCCGGTCTGGAATTGCCACTGCTCCATGTGCTCGGTCACGACCAGGTCGCCCTCGGCCACCATGTGTTTGGGGAAGTGAAAGTATCCCGACAGCGGTTCGATGCCCAGCCTCAGGCGAAGGATGATCTCCTCGGGCCCGGTGGCGCCGACGCCGTCAACACCGACATCGGTGTAGTGGCACGATGGGTCGTAGAAGGTCGCCATCGCCTCCCAGTCACGACGAAAGTGGGCATCCCAGTACCGCTCGACGACCTGCCTGTTCTCTGCGCTCATGGGCGCGACCGTACAGCAACGAGCAGAGTTACTTGCCCTCGGCGAGGCGGCGTCGCAATACCGAGATTGTTTCCTCGGTCTGACGGTCGCTCACCCATGATGGGAACATCCCGGACCCGTGGAAGCTCCCGGGGTACGAGTGCAGCTCAACCGAAACACCGGCTTGAAGCAGGCGAAGCCCGTAGATGATGCCCTCGTCGCGCAACGGGTCGAACTCCATGGTGGTGATAAGGGCCGGAGGAAGGCCCGAGAGGTCCTCGCAGCGAGAGGGGGCAAGGTAGTAGGGGATGTCGTCGGAGCCGTGAAGCGGCCCCTTGTAGCGCCGGAAGGAGTGTTCGACGCTGCTGCGATTGAGCATGGGAGTGTCGACGAAGTCCGTCACCGATGGGGTTTCGAGGCGATCATCCAGCGCCGGGATTTGGAGATACTGGAACCGGATCGCCGGGCCGTCGTGGTCCCGGGCCCACAACGCCACTCCCGCGGCCAGGTTGCCCCCGGCCGAGCCCCCGCCCACACCGATCCTCTCGGGGTCGACCCCGAGGGCCTCTGCCTGCGCCATGGTCCACTCCAGAGCGGCGATACAGTCGTGAAGGGCAGCGGGGTACGGGTTCTCGGGAGCGAGCCGATACCCAACGGACACCACAACGATCCCGGCGCCGACTGCCCAGTTTTCGCAAGCATTGTCCAGCATGTCGATCGAGCCGAGGCACCAACCGCCGCCGTGGATGTGTAGGAGGGCGCCCCGCGGTCCGTTCGCCTCCGCTGTCGGGGTGTAGACCCGGACCGTAACGTTGGGGTCGTCGCCCAGACCGGGGATCGAGTGGTCGTCGCTGCGGACATCCTCGCGTTGCTCCTGCTGCGGAAACAGGCGGGCGACGTTGGCACGAGCGGTGATTACCGCCTCGTCGTCGGCCATTTCGACGTTACCGGCGGGCAACATTTCCAGGATCGGACCGAAGTCGGGATCGAGGTTGTACTGCGTCATGATGGGGGAACAAAGGTGCCGATGGCGGCATCCCAGACCAAGGGGATGAGAGGCGAGTCATCGGCGCCGACCTTCCCGCTTGACAACGACGCCGAGATCGCGCCGGTCATGTCGAAGCTCCCGAGGGAATTGGCCGCCGCCACGAATGAGTCGTTGGTGAGGTTGGGTCCGGCGGCAGTGGCAATCGCCACGAAGAGCTCAATTGCTCGACATGCCCGAACCGTTGGCAGGAAGTTGTCGGGGTCGGGGTTGTCCACTCCCACGTTGACCATGTTCCCCGAGGCTTGTTCGTAGCGCCTCAGGCAGTCGTCAATCCCAGCCGCACCACGGGCTTGGAGCGTCTCCAAGGGTTCGGGAGCGAAGACTCGAATGTCAATCGCACCGGGATCTGTCCCCAGGGTGGTATAAACGTTGCCACCGGAAAAAGTAGTGATGAGAGGGATATCGGCTCCGGCCCGTTCGATTGCCCCCGCTTGGCTGAGCCCCCCTCCTGCCAGGCCATAGATGGTGTCGGCCCCGTCGGCAATGGCCCTTTGCAGGAAGACGTCTTGCTCGGCCTCAGCGGCCGGTATGTCGTTGTCGGTGACTGTGGAAACCGCAGTTCCGATCACCTCCGCTCCTGTCGCTTCGAGCGCCTCCCGGACCGGTGCCAACAGTCCTTCTTCTTCCGGATTGACAACAATGAACACGCTCCGGCCATCGAGGAGACCAGCCTCAGTCGCCGCCTTGATGGCGCCCAACTCCAATCCGAGGGCCGTTGCCTCCGTGGAGAACAAAAGCCCGTTCGACTTGTTGATGGCCTCGCTTGTGGCTGCGTACGCGTTCACCGCGATGGTGTCGTAAAGCGAGGTGTAGCAGAGTTCGTTGTTCCGAAGGGTGAAACCGACGAACGCGAAGACCTCTTCGTCTTCGGTGAAGCGGACGCAAACCGCATCCGATTCCGTCGCTCCAACCGGCGAGAAGCTTCCGTACACCGCCCGCAACATGCGGCCGTTTATGCCGCCCGCTTCATTGACGGAAGCAACCGCTGCTTGCCACTGGGCTTGCAGGTCGCCGCGGTTGAACCCGAACAGGGTGGCATCGACATAGCCGATACCAATCAGGATCTCGGATTCGGTGACCCCACGGAACGACGCCGTGAGCGGTATCTCTGTAGCGGTTGGTTCGGGCTCGGGGTCCGCCGATTCCGCCGCCTCGGTTGGTCCGCCGATTCCGCCGCCTCGGTTGGTTCGGGATCGGGTTCGGCCGGCTCGGGTTCGCTTGTAGCGGTTGATGCAGGTTCGGCCGGCTCTGGTTCGCTCGCCTCTACATCGCTCGTAGGGGCTGTGGTGGTCTCGCTGGACGGCGACGAATCACCACCGTTGCCGCCGCCACACGAGGCGAAGAACAGCGCAGCCACACAAACGATCACACTCCAACGCCGAACAGTCACAACGACACCTCCCTAGTCGCACAGCTTGTGGCTAAACGATAACCCAATACCCCGAGCCGAGCCCGGGGTGAGTTGCTCGGACCGAACGGTGGCGTTTCCGAGGGCGAGTGCCCACGGTTGCTAAAGGCAGATGCCGCCACGGGCCACCGGGAACTGGTTCACGGGATCTTCACAGCGGCGGCGACCGCTGGCGGGGCCCTGTGACGCGTCGCCCTCGAGCAGCTCTGCCCCGTCGGGGGCGTACTGCAGGATGTAGGACTTGCGGACAGCCTCTGAGGTGTTCGGCCCGGTCAGATGCGGTGTGAGCGAGGAGAAGATCACCGCCCCGCCAGCGCCCACCGGTGCCGGCGTGCTCGACGGCGGCTCGGCGAAACATTGGAAGCCGAGCGGGTCGATGTAGTCGTGGTACAGCGTGCCGTGGCGGTGGACGCCGGGGGCGACCCAGGGGCAGCCGTTGTCGACGGTGGCATCGGTGAGCGCCAACCAAACCGTCACGTACTGCTGGGGCTCGATGAACGTGTAGCCGTTGTCCTGATGCCAGGGGAATCGCCGTGGCTTCTCCGGCTTCTTGTAAACGATTTGGTCCCAGTAGAGGTTGATGTCCGCTCCGAGCAGGTCGATCACCGCGCCGGCGATCCTGGGGTCACGGGCCAGGGCCCCGAGGACCGGCGACCGTGCCGCCACATGGGGAGCGAAGACGATGGCATCGGCCTCGGCGATGGCCACCCGACCGTCTGGCGCCCGGCGCAGCCCCGCTTCGACCTCGGCCTCGAATCCGTCGCACTCGGCCACTACCGATGCCAGCGTTTCGGCGTCGATCAACCCCTCGTAAACGAAAAACCCGTCGTGGTCGTAAGCGCTGATTTGGTCGAAATCAAGTGTGGAGGGCGCATCACCGGGCGACGCCCACTCGAACCCCGTGTTCCAGGGATGCAACCGCACTATTTTAACCCCGTAATCCCGTCGGTCAGGGCTTCCAGAACTGACGGATCCAGCGAACTCCAGTCGATGGGCACCGGTTTCGGATCAACCTCTACCGGGGCACCGCCCCGCAATACCGGCACCCAGTCGTGGTTGAAGCTGAAGCGGGAGTCGTAGGCCGTTCCGGCTGGCGAGTAGTGGTACACCATTGCAGCTCGCAGTTGATCGCTCAGATTGTCGGTGCTGCGGTGCCGCAAATGGGCGTCAAACACGAGGAGGTCGCCAGGTTCCATCAGCACCGGTTCTTCGCTAGACGTGTCCTGGCATTGTATCTCGATGTACCCCAACGAGGCGCCCTCCCTCGGATCGGAGACGACGTTTTCGTGTAACTCCTCGCTGTGCGACCCGGGGACCACCCACAGCGGCCCGTTTTCGAGGCTGGCCTTGGTCACCGCCAGCCAGATCCCGACCTGCGTGGGCGGGTCGAACCGGAAATACCACTCGTCCTGGTGCCACGGCTGGCCGAGCGCGCCCGGGTTCTTGAAGATGAACTGCGACAGGAAGCAGTCGATGTCGTCACCGAGCAAGCCGCTCAGCAGGGCCAGCAACCGCGGGTCGGTGGCGAACTCCCGGAATACGGTCTCGGAGCGCATGATCCGAAAGACCTTGGACAGGCGTCCTTCGGGGGTGGGGGAGTCGGCCAGCCGGCGCTCCAGGTCGAAGATGAGGTCGGGGCGTTTGTGTCCGGCCTCTTCGGAGCGGGCCAGAGCCACGGCGCGATCCCGCATTTCCGAGACACTGTTCTCGGAGGCCCAGCCCCGGACGACGAAGAACCCGTCGCTCGACCATCTGGCACGTTGCTCGACGGTCAGCATTGTCAGATCACCTGCTCAACCCGGTTGGCGTCGAAGCCAACGGAGATGACCAGAGGTCGGTCTTCCCGAAGCCATTGGCCGTTCACCCGAACGTCCATGAGCCGCAGATTCAAGGAGATGGCGACATCGACTCGGTCGGCGGCGTCGAGGCGTACCTTTGCGAATCCGATGAGACGGCGCACCGGGCGCAGAAATTCCGAGTCGGGCACCGAGCCGAATGCGAAAACGACGGCCAGACCTTTTCGGTCGGAGACGTTCTCGACGGTTACGACGAGCCGGTTGGGGTCGCCATTCATCTCCGCACCAACAATTCTGCAGTCCGCATACCCCAGCCCGTGTCCAAACGGAAGATGGGTGTCAACCCCGCACGAATCGAGGTACCACTGGCCATGGAGGAGGTCGTAGGTCGCCTCGGTGGCATCCAGGTCAAAAAGCACCAAATCCGATTCCTCACGGGGCACGGCAAAGGGCAATCTACCTCCAGGCTCGGTGCCGGTGAGCACGTCAGCCAGCGCTCGGCCACCTTCGAGACCGGCATACCACGAGACAATCGCGGCCGGTACCAAGTCGAGCCATGGCATGACGACTCCACTACCGGCAACGATGGCCACCACGACCCGGTCGTTCAGAGCCGCGATGGTTTCGATCAAACGTTCGTGGGCAGCCGGAAGCCGCAGCGACGCCCTGTCTCCACCGGATGCGGAGCTGTCAACGTCCCAGCCTCCGCCGGACGCAGCTGCCTCGGGATCCAGACCGAGGACCGGATGGTCCATGGGGGGTGCGATGTCGAGGATGATGTCACCAATGCCGCCAACAAACTCGCCTTCGTCGAGGCGGGTGTACCCCACGACAACTACGACCAGGTGAGCGTCGGCTGCGATGGTGGCGTCATCGGCGGAATGCACGATCTCCGCACCGGGGAAGGCCTCGGCTATACCGTCCAGCGGTGTGAGCGGTTTGGGCACCTCGACCAAATTGCTTGATCCTGCATCGCCCATGTTCACAGCGGTAGCGAGTTCACCTAGCACAGCCACCTTGCCCAGACTCCCAGGGTCAACGGGCAACAGGGCGTCGTTCTTCACGAGCACCATCGACTCCACGGCGACTCGCCGGGCCAGGGCGCGATGCTGTTCGGAGCCGATCACCGATGCAGGTGGCCGTTTTTCGTATACATAGGCGAAGCGAAGAAGAGTTGACAGCGTCTCGGCGACTCGGGCGTCCACATCGGACACGGAGAGGGTCCCGTCGTCTACAGCATCGGTAAGCGCCATCGCCCGCTGCTGGGCAAAGGGCATCTCGATGTTGCAACCGGCCTGGACCGAGACAATCGGATCTCGGAGTCCGGCAATGAAGTCGGTAACCACGAACCCGTCCCATCCCCATTCTTCACGCAGAATTTCGATGAGCAGCTGCGAGTTCTGACCACACCATTCGCCATTGACGGAGTTGTAGGAGCTCATCGTGCTCGCCACGCCTTCCTCGGCGACCCGGCGGAAGTGTGGAAGGTACACCTCGTGTAGCGCACGCTCGTCGGCGGTCACGTCAACTTTGAAGCGGGAGTTCTCCATCGAGTTCAGCGCGAAGTGCTTCATGGAGGCCATTACGTGGTGTTGAAGGCCGCGGGTGAATGCAGCAGCCATCTCACCGACATGATGGGGGTCTTCTCCGTAGGTCTCCTGTGCTCGTCCCCATCCGAGGTGGCGGAGCAAGTTCATGCACACCGCACCGGTGAAGGTGGCGCCGTTGGCTCGCAATTCGAGTCCGATCGCTTCGCCGACCTGCTCCTCGAGCTCGGGATCGAAGCCGGCACCGCGAGCCATAGGCACGGGAAATGAGGTAGATGGGCCGATAACGCAACCGCGCGGGCCATCGGCGAAGTCGAGTCCGGGAACACCGAGACGGTCAACGTGCGCGGCCGGCCATGTCCGGCTGCCGTAGCCCTGCATCATCTGCCACAGACCGGGCCAGAAAGGAAGGTCACCGTCTAGGCAACCCAACTTCTCCTCGAGCGTCATTTGTGCCACCAACGCCTCAGCCTCCGCCCTGGCATCGGCTCCTGCGCCGACTCGGCCTACGGCGTCGTCAAAGGGGGTCACGGGCGAATACTGCCGTCAAAGCCGACTGGATGCAATCGTGAGGGCAACAGGCAGACCTTCATGTGCAGGTGGCATTCCGAATAGCGGGGACGTCATCGATGTCGTAGGGCGAGCCGTCAGGATAGAGGAGGTCGCGATGTCGGACATGAGGCATTAGTCGGGTGGCGATGGTCTGGTCGCTGGGCATTCCTATA
Organism: Acidimicrobiales bacterium; assembly: GCA_965200775.1. Lineage (GTDB taxonomy): Bacteria > Actinomycetota > Acidimicrobiia > Acidimicrobiales > Bin134 > Poriferisocius. The sequence continues at coordinate 991,734 of OZ241383.1, forward strand.
GTTTGGCGGTAGTAGAGGGGGATGTCGATGTTCCGAAAAGTGTGGCTTCCGATCTTGCTGGCGTTTGGGCTCGTGGCGGCCGCTTGCGGAGGGGACACCGATGAGCGTGTTGTGCTTGATCCCCGCGACGTGGCCGAGGAGACCGCAGAGCCCAGCGCAGGGGAGGTGGCCGATGAGCCTGCCGAGCCCGCTGCCGGGGATCCGACCGAGGAACCGGCTGATGAGCCCGGACCAACCCCGGATGCCGTCGAAGACGACGGCGGCGAGGCCGGCGAGTCATCGGGAAGCGGCGACGAAGGAGACGACGGTTCCATGGCCGAGGAGGCCCCGGTAGAGCTGACAGCCACCGCTCGAGGCGTCACCGCCGACACCATCACCCTTGGCATCGCCATCACAGACGTGACGGTGTTTGCCCCCGTCGGCGACATCCTGCCTCGCTATCAGCCGCTGGTGGATGCCACCAACGCGGCCGGGGGCATCCACGGTCGCCAGGTCGAGATGGTGACCCAGCAGTGGGACGTACTGGATCAGACGGCGTTCGACGAGGCCTGTGTAGCGCTGACCGAAGACAACGAGGTGTTCCTGGTGATCGGATTCTTGATCTCCGGTTTCAGCAACGTCCCGTGCTACACCGACATTCACGATACCATCGTGATCAACACCACCCTCCTCGAGCCGGACGACATCGAATCCAGCAACGGCAGGCTGATGACAACGATTCCCGATCAGTTCAGCTCGTTGCTGGCCGGGCTGGAGCTTCTCGGCCCGGAGTTGAGCGGAGCCAAGGTGGTGATCTACTCGGCAGGCAGCGACTTTCGAGCGGGGGCCACGAGGGACGCTCTCGAGGCTCTGGGAGCCGACATTCTCGAACTAACCGAACAGCAGATCGGCGGCCAGGATCTGGTTGCCGCCGAATCCGAGATCGACACCCATGTCGAACGGTGGCGAGCGCTCGGCGCAGAGTGGATCATCAACGCCGACGGTTCGGTGGCCGGGAGCCTTGCCGGGTTGCAGAGGGCAGGTCTGACCGACCTCAACATAGTGAGTCCGGCCAACAATGTGGAGGCCAACACCGCGCTCGGCGCCGACCTCAGCGTGTTCCCCAACCTGATCGCGACCGGCGCACCGGTTCAGGATCAGCTCGCCGCCGATGGGCTGTACGGCATACCCGAGTGCCTCGACCTGATCAGAGAGGCCACCGGGCAAGACATCATCCCGTTCGCGCCCGCCGGAGAGGACCAGGCAGTCGGCGGCACCATCGAGATATGTGCGGCGTGGGACCTCTTCGTGACGTTTGCCACCGCCGCCGGTCCCAACCTCACACCGGAGACCTTCCTGCAAGCGGGCTACGACATCGGGACCTTCCCGATGACAGGTTCGCCCAGCGGCACATTTTCCCAGGACAAAGTGTGGGTATCCGACGCTGCCCCCGCTCTGTTCGTGTACGACGCCGAGGCCGATACCTTCGCCCCCCGCTGACCTCGCAACCAACGGACGGCCGCCGATGTCCGAGCACCGCTGCTATAGGGGCGACTGATGTCCGCCCCGGTTCTGGCCGTGTGGATCACCCGGCAGCTCGTCTTCGACGGCGTGGTATCCGGGCTGGTCATCGGCCTGCTCGCCATGGGCCTGGTGCTGGTGTACCGGGCCACCCGGGTGATCAACTTCGCCGTCGGGAACATGGGTCTGATCGCTTCCTCGATCCTGGCCCTGCTGGTGCTCAACTACCACTGGCCCTTCTGGTTGTCGTTGTTCGTGGCGCTGGCCATCGGCACAGTCTTCGCGACGGTGATGGAACTGGTGGTGGTTCGCCGGCTGTTCACCGCTCCTCGGGTAATCCTTCTGGTGGCCACCGTCGGCATCGCCCAACTCGCCCAACTGGTGGTCTCCCAGTTGCCCGAACTCGACGGGGCCGGCAAGCGGTACCCGTTGTTCGCCGAGGCGATCTGGGAGAATGTGGCCGGAACGGGCATCCGGCTGCGCAGCGCGCAGCTCTGCGTGATCGTGGTGGCACCGCTGATTGCCATCGCCCTCGGCTACCTCCTCAACCGCACAATGGTTGGGAAAGCGGTGGCGGCGTCGGCCGGCAATCCGGCGCTCTCCCGGCTATCGGGGATCAACCCCAAGAGGGTGTCCACTCTTGTGTGGACCATCGCCGGGCTTGTTGCCTCGCTGTCGATCGTGTTGGTTTCGGGGCTCAGCGGGGGCACCACCGGGCTCGGCAACCTCGGCCCTTTCACTTTGAGCCGGGCCATGGTGGCGGCGCTGCTGGCCGGCATGGCGTCGTTCCCCCGAGCGGTGCTGTTCGGTGTGGCCATAGGGGTGGCCGAAGCGCTGCTCAAGTTCAACTTCTTCACCAGCGCCGGCCTCACCGACGGGCTCGCACTGCTGGCCGTGCTCGTTGCCGTGTACCTGCAACGCCGTAGCGATACCGAACTGGCCGCGTTCTCGTTCGCTCCCAAGGTGCGCCCCGTCCCGACCCACCTCCGCGAGGTTTGGTGGATACGCCACATGGCGGTGCCGGCAGTCGGATTGGCCCTCGGACTGGCAGTGCTTATCGTGTTCATCCCCGGCGTGGCCGACGTGCCGTCTCGCCATCTGCTGTTCGCCCTCGTGGTGTGCTTCGCCATATGCGGGCTCTCGGTGACCATCGTCACCGGCTGGGCCGGACAGCTCTCGCTCTCGCAGATGACGTTCGCCGGGTTCGGTGCGCTGATCGCCGCTCGTCTCTACAACGGGGCGTCGATGGACGTGCAGGTCGGAACCGGGTTCATCCCCATTGACGCCTTGCAGTTCGAGCTCTTTCCCATCCGGTTCGAGGCCGACGGCATCCCGTTCATGCTGGCCATCCCCATCGCAGCGCTGATTGCCGCTGCCATGGCCGCAGTCGTCGGAGCGGGGTCACTGCGGGCCCGAGGCCTTGATCTGGCAGTGACGACGTTCGTGTTCGCGCTCGCCGCCCAGCAATATCTGTTCCGCCGGCCGCTGTTCAGCGACGGCGAGACGCGCAACGTTCCCTTCCGCCGCAGCGACCTTTTCGGGCTCGACCTCACCTCCCAGCACCGCTACTACTTCGTGTGCCTGGCGGCCCTGGTGCTGGTGCTCGCCGTGGTCGCTCGGCTTCGCCGAACCGGACCGGGACGTTCGGCCATTGCGGTTCGCGACAATCCTGAAAGCGCCGAGGCCTACACCATCGGGCTGACCCGGTCGAGGCTCACCGGGTTCGCATGGGCCGGCGGCATCGCCGGACTCGGCGGGGCGCTTTTGGCCGGGGCCATCCATACGGTGTCGTTCGGTGACCGGTTCTACCAGGTGGGGGATTCCCTGCAGTTGGTGGCGATGGTTGTGATCGGCGGGTTGGGCTCGACTGTGGGTCCGATCCTCGGGGCCATCTGGATCCACGGGCTGCCGGGCTTTTTCGACGACAGCCAGACCGTGGCACTGTTCTCCTCCAGCGTCGGGTTGCTGATCGTGCTCATGTACTTTCCCGGCGGCTTCGTCCAGGTGGGTCACGCAGCCCGAAACGCGCTCATCGGGCTGGCCGAGTCCCGAAACCCGGCTCCCGTCACCAAGAAACGGATCGCCTCCATGGCGCCGTCGGTCGGACTGGCACGCACGCGCCGCCTCCACGACCCGATGTTGGCAGCGACCGATGTAGCGGTGGCGTTCGGGGGCGTGCTCGCAGTGAACGAAGCGACGGTGGAGGTTCGGGCGGGAGAGATCGTCGGACTGATCGGAACAAACGGAGCCGGCAAGTCGACGTTCATGAACGCCGTCGGCGGTTTCGTTCCGGCCCGGGGGAGCTTCGAGTTGCTCGGTGACGACATCACCGGCCTCCCGGCCCGGGAGCGAGCTCGTAGAGGGCTCGGGCGCACGTTCCAGGCAGCGCGACTCTTCCCGGAACTCACAGTTCGCGAGACAGTCCAGGTGGCGTTGGAAGCCCGGGGCGCCACGCCGATGCTGGCAACCGCACTTCACCTGCCGGCAACGTTCGCCCACGAGCGCCATCGGAAGGCGGAGGCCGACGAGCTGATCGACTTCCTCGGGCTCGGTCACTACGCCGACCGTTTCGTCAGCGAGTTGTCCACCGGTACCCGCCGCATCGTCGAACTTGCCGGACTTTTGGCCCTCGATGCCCGTGTGCTCTGCCTCGACGAGCCCACCGCCGGAGTAGCCCAACGCGAAGCCGAGGCGTTCGGCCCTCTGATCACCAGCCTGCGCCACGAACTCGACGCCTCGATCCTGATCGTGGAGCACGACATGCCGCTCATCATGGGCATCACCGATCGGGTCTATTGCATGGAAGCCGGGAGCGTCATCGCCGTCGGAACCCCCGATGTCGTTCGCACCGACCCCCGAGTGATCGCCAGCTACCTGGGCACCGACCTCAACACCGTGGTCAACCCTTCCTCCACTCCGAGTCCCTGACTGTGTGAGAGAGGTCCCTGACCTTCTGAGAGAGGTCTCTGTCCTTCTGAGAGAGGAGCCCTTTTGGTCAGCAGCAGGCGCAGGATGGGGCGGTGCAGGGGGTCGTGGGTTCGATTGAGATGCAGCAGTTGTGACCCTGCCAGGCAGTGACACCCTCTCGCATCGCGATGGTGCCGATGACAAGGGCTGCGGCCGGGTCGGCCCACCACCATCCGAGGGCAGAGTTGGCCACCAGTCCCACGAGGAGCACCGCCGACAGCGACGTACACAGCCATGTCTGGGCGCTGTCGGCCACCACTGTGGCGGCCCCCATCTGCAGGCCGACCCGTCGTTTGGTGGCGGCGAGAATCGGCATGACGATCAGCGATGCGATGGCCAGTCCGACGCCGACTCGTGACGCAGCCGGTTCGTGCCGGGAAACGAGGTCGGTAATGGCCGAGAAGCCGACCCAGGCGGCGAGGGCGAAGAAGGAAGCAGCGATGAGACGCAGCGCTTGTCTTTCGCATTGGCTAGGCAGGTAGTAGCGGAACTGCCAAAGCACAATGGCGGCCGAGGAGACCTCGATGGTGGAGTCGAGGCCGAATCCGATGAGTGCCGAGGAGTTCACGGCGACACCTTCACCGATAGCTACGACCGCTTCGAGAAGGTTCCAGACCACGGTGAACCACGCCAACCTCACCGCGTTGCGCTTCAGGCGCTCCAAGCCCTGGCCACGCGTATCCATCCGCCAAGTGTAGGGCAGGATCAGATGAGTTTGGATGTCAGTTGGAGGAGCAGGAAGAGCAAGTACCCAGCAGGTCGAGGCGGTGGTTGTCAACGTTGAAGGTGGCCTGCTCTGCCGCCTGTTGCAGCGCCCGGTCGAGGTCGATCTCGGCCCGGGGATCGAGCGAAAAGTCGGAGACCACGCCACAGTTCGTGCAGATGAGGTGGTGATGATGCTCAGTGAGGTGCTCGGCCAGTTCGTACCGGGCGAAGCCGTCTCGGGTTGCAATGCGGGTTACCGCCCCAACTTCCTCGAGGATGGCCAGGTTCCGGTACACGCTCGACTGGGCCAGGGAGTTGTCGGCATCAAGGATCTGGTTGATGGTTAGTGGCCCGTCCCCGGTTTGCAGAACGGCGACTAGGCGGCGGCGCCCTCTGGTGTAACGCTGGTCGGCCCTGCCGAGTAGCGCAGCAACCTCGTGATCGACCTCGGCAAGGACCTCCGTTACGGCCATCGGGTCAGGCTAGCCGCGAATGAGAACGACTGGGAATCCGGTGGGGTCGCCGGCGGACAAGTGCTCAGTGGGTGTGATGGGGGTCGTCGAGGAGGAGCTCGTTGCCGATGCGGATGAACCGCCCGCCAAACGCCCGCCGCAGATGTGACTCGTTGAGCACCTCGCCGGGAGTCCCCAGGGCGATGGGGGAGGTGTCCAGCAGCAGGACCTGATCACAGCGTTGGGCGTCTTCGAGGTTGTGAGTGGTCACCACCACGCTGCGGCCGGCGGCAACCTCCTCGTCAATCACATCCAGGATGAGGGCCCGTGTCACGACATCGAGCCCGGTGACCGGCTCGTCCAGCAGCAGCACGTCGGTGTCCTGGGCCAGACCCTGGGCTACCAGTGCACGCTGGCGCTGCCCGCCGGAGAGGTCATGGAGCTGGCGGCCGGCCAGGTTGTCGATGGCGAGACGAGCGAGCGTTTCGTCAACAGCGGCGCGGTCCTTGGCACGAAATCGGGAGAACAACCCGAGACTTGGGTAGCGACCCAACGAGACGGTGTCACGGACAGTGATGAGCAAGCTGCGGTCGACATCGGTTGACTGCAACACCAGAGCGGGTGTTGGCCCTGTTACATCAGCCTCACCGGCGCTGGGGACGATCGTTCCCGCCAGAGCACCCAACAGGGTTGATTTGCCCGAGCCGTTGGGGCCGATGACGGCCAGCGACGATCCCTGGGGAACGGCAAGGTCAACGCCGGTGAGGGCAGTGGTGTCGCCGTAGCGGACCTCAAGGCCTCGCACGGTGATGGCCGGTGGCACCGAGACAGCTTAGGTCGCTCCAATAACGAAACCTATTCTCGTTTTGAGTTGTCGCCAGGCTGCAGGAGGTCTAGCTTGAGGCGGTATTGATAGTGATTCTCAGTTAGGAGTCGAGGTTATGAGAGTTTCGTTCCGGTTGACGGCACTGATTTTGGCGGGGCTCGCGCTCGTGTTTGCAGGGTGCGGGAATGACGATGACGCAGGCACCGATGCCGCTGTGGGTGCGGATCGGGCCACCGTCGTGGTGACCACCAACATCCTCGGAGACGTTGTCGAGAACTTGGTAGGCGACGAACTCGATGTGGTCACCATCATGCCGGTGGGTGCCGACCCCCACGACTTCCAGCCATCGGCGCGCCAGGTTGCCCAGATCAGCGACGCAGACGTGCTGATCGCCAACGGTGCCGGGTTCGAGGAAGGCTTGCTCGATGTCATCGAGGCTGCTGAGGGTGACGGCGTGCCTGTGCTTGAAGTGATCAGCGCGGTGGGAACCATCGATTATGAAGAGGGAACCCACGATTCTCACGACGAGCATGAGCACGAAGAAGACGAGCATGAGCACGAAGAAGACGAGCATGAGCACGAGCATGAGGAAGACGAGCATGAGCATGAGGAAGACGAGCATGAGCACGAGGACGAGCATGAGCACGAGGACGAGCATGAGCACGAGGACGAGCATGAGCATGAGGAAGACGAGCACGACGAGCATGAGCACGAGGACCACGACCATGGCCACCACCACGAGGGCACCGACCCGCACTTCTTCAACGACCCTGCTCGCATGGTTCTGGCTGCCGATGCCATTGCCGACTTCCTGATCGCCAATGTGGCCAGCGTCGACGCCGATGCTCTGGCCACCAACGCCCGGGCGTACATCGACGAACTCGAGGCCCTTGACGCCGATGTGGCCGCAACTCTTGCCGGAATCCCCGAGGATCGGCGGATTCTGGTGACCAACCATGAAGTCTTCGGCTATTTTGCCGACCGATATGGCTTCGAGGTCGTCGGCACCGTGATCCCTAGTGGCTCCACCCTGGACGGCGTTAGCGCCGGGGAATTGGTCCGTCTCGCCGAGGTGATAGAACACAAGGGCGTGCCCGCTGTTTTCGCCGATACCTCAGCCTCCGACGAGCTGGCTCAAACCCTGGCTTCCGAGGTGGGCGACATAAGCGTCGTCCAGCTGTTTTCCGAGTCCCTGGGCGATGCCGGGTCCGGGGGCGCTACCTACCTTGAGATGATGCGCACCAATGCCCAGCGCATCGCTGATGCTCTAGGTGGCTGATCCTCCAGCGTGACGATGGAATATCTCGTCGACGCATTTGAACCGGCGTTCATGCAGCGAGCGCTGCTCGGCAGCCTGGTTGCGGTGATCGCCACTTCCCTGGTCGGAACCTGGGTGGTGCTTCGAGGCTTGGCGTTCCTCGGCGACGCTCTCGCACACGGCGTTATCCCGGGAATCGCCATGGCCGTGCTCTGGGGGTTCAGCCCCCTGGTCGGAGCGTTCGTTTCCGCGCTGGTGATGAGCGGGCTGGTGAGCGTGGTTTACAACCGCACCTTCGTCCGTGAGGACACCGCCATTGGGCTGCTATTCGTGGGGATGCTGTCGCTGGGCATTGTGATCGTGTCCCAGGCCCGTTCTTTCACCATCGAGGTAACCGCTCTTTTGTTTGGGGACGTTCTCGGTGTAACCACCGGTGACATTCGCAACCAGCTAATCGCCACAGCCGTTGTCGCCGCCTGCACCGTCGTGTTGTACCGGCCGTTTCTGGCCCTCACCTTCAACCGGGCCAAGGCCCAGACTTTGGGCATGCGTCCGCGGCTCGCACAGGCCGCCCTGATGGCCATGCTCGCCCTGAGCATCGTGGCCAGCTTCCAGGCCATAGGGACCCTGCTGGTGTTCGGCCTGCTGGTAGGCCCTCCGGCCACGGCGTCGCTGCTCGTACACCGGGTTCCGGCCATCATGATTACCTCGATGCTGCTCGGCGCGGTGGCCGTCGTGGCCGGTCTGCTGGTGAGCTTCCATCACGGCACCGCCGGCGGGGCCACCATCGCCGGGTTCAGCGTCTTGGAGTTCTTTGTGGTGCTGGCCGGACGAGAAGCCCTCGCCGCCCTGCGCGAGGCCCGACGTCCAGCCGTCGCCGCCTGAATCCCGCCCTCTTGTCTTGGCTCGGACCCGCCACAGGGCAGCTGCCGGAGGGACAAATACGGTCGGATTGTCAGAGGTCCCTGAGTCAGGTGAAGGCGGTAGCCTAAGGGACCGAGCCGAGGTTGATCCCCACCGTAAAGGGCCGGGCCGTCGAGGCCATGGCGCTCATCCGAAACAACCAACCGATAACCCAAGGGAGGGTCCAATGTCCGAGAGTGCGAGCCAGTGCCCGTTCACGGGAGCCAACACCGCCAAGAGGGCTTCGGCCACCGAGCAGTGGTGGCCCGAGCAGCTCAACCTGAAGATCCTGCATCAGCACTCGCCGGAGGCCGATCCGATGGGGGAGGGCTTCGACTACGCCGCCGAGTTCACCTCGCTCGACCTCGCTGAGGTGAAACAGGACATCGCCGGCGTGCTGGTGGACTCCAAGGAGTGGTGGCCGGCCGACTACGGACACTACGGCCCGCTGATGATCCGCCTCACCTGGCATGCTGCCGGCACATACCGGATCGGCGACGGCAGGGGCGGGGGCGGCACCGGAGCCCAGCGGTTCGCCCCGCTCAATAGCTGGCCCGACAACGCCAGCCTCGACAAGGCCCGCCGGCTGCTGTGGCCCGTCAAGCAGAAGTACGGTCGCAAGCTCTCGTGGGCCGACCTGTTGATCTTGGCCGGCAACGTGGCGCTGGAATCCATGGGGTTGGAGACGTTCGGGTTCGGCGGCGGGCGGCCCGACATCTGGGCTCCCGAGGAGGACATCTACTGGGGATCGGAAAACGAGTGGCTGGGCGACGAGCGCTACACGGGCGAGCGCGATCTGGAGACCCCGCTGGGAGCGGTGCAGATGGGGCTCATCTACGTCAACCCCGAGGGTCCCAACGCCAACCCCGATCCGGTTGCGGCCGGAATCGACATCCGGGAGACGTTCGCCCGCATGGCCATGGACGACGAGGAGACCGTGGCGTTGATCGCCGGCGGCCACACCTTCGGCAAGGCCCACGGTGCCGCTTCAGACACCTACGTGGGGGCCGACCCCGAGGGGTCGAGCCTCGAGGAGCAGGGCCTGGGCTGGAGGAACACATTTGGTACCGGCACCGGCGGCGACGCCATCACCAGCGGCCTGGAGGGAGCGTGGACCAACGATCCCGCCAGGTGGGACAACGGCTTCTTCGACAATCTGTTCGGCTACGAGTGGGAGCTGACCCACAGCCCAGCCGGCGCTCAGCAGTGGCGCCCCACCGACCGGACCGCTGACGAAACAGTGCCCGACGCCCATGATCCCACCAAGCGGCACGCCCCGATGATGCTGACCACCGATCTGGCGCTGCGGTTCGACCCGATCTACGAGCCGATCTCGCGTCGCTTCCATCAGAACCCCGATGAGCTGGCGGACGCCTTCGCTCGGGCCTGGTTCAAGCTCACCCACCGCGACATGGGCCCCGTGTCCCGTTACCTCGGCCCCGAGGTTCCCGACGAGGAACTGATCTGGCAGGACCCGGTGCCCACAGCCGAGGGAGAGCCCATCGGTAATGGTGAGATTGGCGACCTCAAGGCCATGATCCTGGATTCGGGATTGTCGGTGTCCCAGTTGGTGTCGACGGCGTGGGCTTCGGCTTCCACATTCCGGGGCACCGACATGCGGGGCGGAGCCAACGGCGCTCGCATCCGGCTGGCACCGCAGAACACCTGGGACGTGAATATTCAATCGGGAGTGGCCGAGGTGGTGGAGGCACTCGAACAAATCCAGGCCGAGTTCAACGCTCGGGGCGGCCCGCCGGTGTCGCTGGCCGACCTGATCGTGCTCGGTGGATGCGCTGCCGTCGAGAAGGCAGCCCGAGACGTCGGCCACGACGTGGCGGTGCCGTTCTCGCCCGGTCGCACCGACGCCTTCCAGGAGCAGACCGACGTGGAGAGCTTCGCAGTGTTGGAGCCCACCGCAGACGGTTTCCGCAACTACCTGGCTGACTTCCACAAGCGTCCCGCCGAGGAGCTGCTGGTGGACAAGGCGTTCCTGCTCAACCTGACCGCTCCCGAGATGACGGTGCTGGTGGGCGGGATGCGGTCCCTCGACGCCAATGCCGGCGGGTCCCCACACGGGGTGCTCACCGATCAGCCCGGGACCTTGACCAACAAGTTCTTCACCAACTTGTTGTCCATGGACACCGAGTGGCGGCCGTCCGTGGACCAGCCCGGTGTCTATGAGGGCTGCGACCGCGCCACCGGGGAGCGGCGGTGGACCGCCACGGCTGCCGACCTGGTCTTCGGCTCGAACTCCCAGCTCCGGGCCATCGCCGAGGTGTACGGCTGCGACGACGGTCAAGAGAAGTTCGTAAGCGACTTCGCGGCCGCCTGGGCCAAGGTAATGGACCTGGACCGCTTCGACCTGGACTGAGGCTGCTCTTCTCATCCCGCTCGTGACCTTTTGCACAGTGCGATGAACGAGCCTCTGGATGCCCGGATTCAACGGCTGCTCGACCGGGACGAGGAGCTGCTGGCCTCGCCCTGGCAGCTATTCGACGACATCCGGTCGGCGTCTGATCCGGCCTTCTACAGCGAGGCCATGGGGGCCTGGGTGGTGACCGGCTACGAGCTGCTGCACGACATCGTGGTGGACACCGAGACATGGTCCAACCGGTCACCCACCGCCACCTACCGGTTCCGGGACCCGGTGGCCGTCCACGCCGACGCCATCGAGCAGGAGCAAGAGATGGCCGAGATGGTCCGGCGATTTCGCAGTCGCTCCCGGGGGCGGGTGCTCAACACCTCCGACCCACCCGAGCATGTGCGCCAGCGCAGGGCGCTGCACCGGGCGTTTCGCCCCGCTCGCCTACGGGCGCTGGAGCCCGAAGTGCAGGCGGTGTCCGATCAGCTCGTAGCCGGCTTCGCTCACCGGGGTCGCGCCGATCTGGTCAGCGAGTACGCCGTCTTGTTGCCCATGGTGATGATCTCCCGGATGCTCGGGGTTCCCGAGGACGAGCTGGAGACGTTCAAGGGATGGTCGGATGACTTCGCCATTCCCATCGGGCGGGCCAATCCCACCCGGGATGAGGTGCGCAGCTACATCAGGTCGGAATCCGAGTTCGAGGACTACTTCTCGGTCATGGTCGAACAGCGCCAAGCCGAACCCCGTGACGACCTCATCTCGGATGTTGCCAACGCTGAGGTTGATGGCGAACCCCTGACCCACGAGGAGCGCATGGGCGCGCTGAGGCAGTTCCTTTTGGCCGGCAACGAGACCACCACCACGCTTCTGGGCAACATCGGCCACCGCCTGGCCACCGACCACGGACTGCGGGACCGGCTGGCCGCCGACCGGAACCAGGTGCCGGCCTTCGTCGAGGAGGCGCTCCGCCACGAGGGGCCGGTGACTGGCTTGTACCGGGTGGCCACCCGCGACACCGAACTCGGCGGCAAGCCGGTGGCCCGTGGCCAGTTCGCCTGGCTGGCCTTCGCAGCCGCCAACCGCGACCCCCGGGCGTGCCCGGTGCCGCACAACTTCGACATCGACCGGGAAACCAACGACCACGTGGCCTTCGGGTACGGCGAGCACTACTGCATCGGGCAGGGCCTGGCACGCCTGGAGGCCAAAGTCGGCACCAACGCCCTACTCGACTTGCCCAATCTGTCGCTGGCCGACGACCACGCCGACGCCTTCATGGACAGCTACATCCTGCGAGGCCGCACCCGTCTCATGGTCACCTTCGACCTGATGGATGGCCTTGTGCCGGCCAACAGCGACTCACTGCCGCAACCTCTTGATCCTTAGCTCGGTGTATAGCTGCCGTCCAGTGTTGCCGGCCAGTCCGCAAGAACATGAATGCCGAGGCAGTAATGGTTGACAGTGTTGACTACGTATTCATATCCTGCCACGACGACCAGGGAAGGGGAGCACGTTGAGCGGGGGACCGGCTGACACAGACATGGCAGGATTCGATTCGAGGTTCGCGGATCCACCCGCTTACATCCTCGGCATAACCGCGGAGATCTGGGAGGGTCGCGGTGTCCACTCCCTGCGCCACTACTACAGCCCGGACATCCCCGTACGGTCGCCTGCCGGAGTCACCGTCGGCAACGAGGAGGTCATTGCGGCAACCCTGGCCACGTTGGCCGAGTTTCCCGACCGCCAACTGTACGGAGAGGACGTCATCTGGAGCAGCGACCCCGACGGGGGATTCCTGTCTTCGCACCGCATCCTGTCCACCGCCACCCATGACGGCGACGGGGCATACGGGCCGGCAACCGGCACCAAGCTCCGGTACCGGATCATCGCCGATTGTGCAGCTCGCGGAGACCGGATCTACGACGAGTGGCTGATCAGAGATCAGGGGGCGATCGTGCGGCAACTGGGAGTGGAGCCCAAGCAGTACGCCGCCGACCAGATTGAAGCCGAAGGTGGCCCGGAGCAAGCAGCAAAGCCGTTTGGGCCCAACACCGATAGGCCGGCCACCTATCGGGGAACAGGCAACGATCACGAGGCCGGGGTCCGCTACCGGGACATACTCGACCGCCTTATGAGGGGAGAACTGGCCACGGTGGGTTCCGATTACGACCGTGCTGTGCAGATCGAACTCCCGGGGGGTCGGACCGACCACGGCCGGGACGCTGCTGAAACCTTCTGGACGCAACTGCGGGCCGCGTTTCCCGACGCGCACTTCAGTGTTCATCACCAGATAGGACGTGATGACGCCGGGCTGCCGGCTCGGGGGGCGATCCGCTGGTCGCTGGATGGCACACACAGCGGCTGGGGGGCATTCGGCGCGCCGAGCGGGGTCCGTGTCCACGTGATGGGCATAAGCCACGCCGAGTTCGGTCCCTGGGGGCTCAGACGCGAGTTCGTCCTTATCGACGAGACCGCTATCTGGAAGCAGATCCTGCTCCACACCGGCTGAAACCGAAGCCCGGGCAACCACAACAGTGGACAAAAACACGGACATCTGCAATCCAGGGATTGACAGAATGAATACGTATTCATAAATTGGCGATTTGTGGCAGCAGCTAGAGGGGGGAGCGGCCGGGTGACGTCGGTCGATGTTGCCTCCGAGTCCGGGGTCTCGCAGGCCACGGTGGCTCGGGTGTTCTCGTCGCCCCACCTGGTTTCCGACGACACCCGCTCTCGGGTCGAAGAGGTCGCCGCCCGGCTGGGTTATGTCCCCAACGCAATAGCTCGCAGCCTTAAATCGGAGCGGACCAACATCATCGGTGCCGTAGTCCCCGCGTTCGGTGAGTACTGGCAGAACGTGCTGACGGAGTTCAGCAGGCAGCTCGCCCGGGCCGACCGGCAACTCCTGCTGTTCAGCTTCGCCGACCCCGAGGATGTCGATGTCGCTCTGGCCGCAGTGGCCCAGTACCGCTTGGATGGGCTCCTTCTGGCTTCCGCAACCATCGGTACCGAACAGCTCTCTCGCACCGGAAACCAGGACATTCCCGTGGTGGCGTTCAACCAGCCGGCCGCGGTGGGGCTCGTACCATCGGTTTCCGTTGACAACGAGGCCGGGATGAGCGAACTGGCTCGTCACCTGATCGCCGTCGGGATAACCGAAGCGGTTTACGTGGGTGGAATAGCCGGGGCCTCAACCGATCAACTGCGGTACCGGGGTGCGGTGAGCACCCTGGCCGAGGCCGGTGTGGCGCTTCCGTACATCGAGGCAGGCGCATACACCTACGAGGCCGGCTACAAGACCGCCGCCCACATCGTCGAGCGGGATTCCGTTCCCCATGCCGTTATGGTCGGAAGCGACGAGGTTGCCTTCGGGTTGTCGGATGGACTGCAAGCCGCCGGACTCCGGGTGCCCGACGACATCCTGCTCACCGGCTTCGACGGCCTGCCAGAGGCCTCGTGGGCCAGCTACGACCTCACAACCTTGGTGCAGAACACCAGCGTTTTGGTCAGCCACGCGGTCAAGCTTCTGATGGCCGATGTCACCCCACAGGGCGAATCCCCCGCCAACGTCGTGGTGCCCGGCACCTTGCGTCCGGGACGGACAACCCGGAGATCCGATGGCTGAGATACTCAAGGATGCCACGAAGAAGGGCGCTCACGGAGCCGACCTGGACCTGGCAGAGCGGGTTCGCGGGCTCATAACCGACATCGAAGAGCGCGGCGAGGAAGCGGTGCGGGAGATGTCCTCGGAATTCGACAATTGGGCCCCCGAGCGGTTCCAACTGGATCGAGAGCAGATCGAGGAGATCGTCGCCGGGGTAGATCCGGCAACGGTCGAGGACATCAGGTTTGCACAGGCCCAAATCCGCAACTTCGCCCAGGCTCAACTCCATTCGCTCACCGACATGGAGGTGGAGACCCTGCCCGGGGTCACGCTGGGCCACAAGAACATTCCGGTTGGTTCCGTCGGGGCCTACGTGCCCGGTGGGCGCTACCCGATGGTGGCCTCGGCCCACATGAGCGTGCTCACCGCCAAAGTGGCCGGAGTGCCCAGGGTGGCGGCTTGCACCCCGCCGATCAACGGTGGCGTGCCTGCCGAAACGGTGACCGCCATGCACCTTGCCGGAGCCGACGAGATTTACCTGTTGGGAGGCGTCCAGGCGGTTGCATCCCTGGCCCTCGGCACCGAGTTTGTCGATCCCGTGGACGTGCTCGTCGGGCCCGGTAATGCGTTCGTGGCCGAGGCCAAGCGGCAACTCTACGGTCGGGTCGGAATCGACTTGCCCGCCGGCCCCACCGAGACCCTGCTACTGGCCGACGACACCGTGGATGGTGAGATCTGCGCCACCGACCTACTGGGCCAGGCCGAACATGGCCCCACATCTCCCGCCGTGCTGCTCACAACATCTCACCGGCTCGGACTCGACACCATCGCCCAGGTGCAGCGACAGCTCGAGATCCTCCCCACCGCGGACATCGCGTCAAGGGCATGGGAGGACTACGGCCGGGTGATCGTCTGCCGGGACAAGGCCGAGATGCTGACTATTGCGAATGAGCTGGCCTTCGAACATGTGCAGGTAATGACCTCCGACGACGACTACTTCCTCGACAATATGACCAACTACGGCGCGCTGTTCCTCGGTCCGATGACCAACGTGTCCTACGGCGACAAGGTGATCGGCACAAACCACACCCTGCCGACCCAGGGGGCGGCTCGCTACACGGGGGGACTGTGGGTCGGGAAGTTCATCAAGACGGTCACCTACCAACGGGTGACCGACCCGGCTTCGAGCGCGTTGATCGGTGAGTACTGCAGCCGGCTGTGCGCCATCGAGAACTTCGCAGGGCACCAGGCCCAGGCCGACATCCGGGTTAGGCGATATGGCGAGTCCCCAGCATGAGAACCGCAGTCGTGATCGGGGCAACCGGCGGGATCGGGTCGGCCATCACCCGCCGACTTGCTCAGGACGGAATGACTGTGGCCGTCGGCTACAACCGCTCAGCCGAACGGGCCGGCCGACTCGTGGCCGAACTTCCCGGGTCGGGGCACCGTGCCGTACGAGCATCAGTGCTGGAGTCATCGTCTCTGGCCGCCGCAGCAGAGAGCCTCGCCGAGGTCGGAAGTGTGGAGGTGCTGGTCAACTGCGCCGGGGTAACCCGGCCGGTCCGTCATGATGATCTCGACGGGCTCGACGACGACCTGATTGACGAGATTTTCACCACCAATTGGCGGGGACCGTTCGCTACCATCCGGGCGTTCCGCTCGCTGCTTGATGCCGCAGGTAACGCCGTGGTGGTCAACATCTCCTCGGTGGCCGGGGTTACAGGGCAGGGCTCAAACGTGGCCTATTGCGCTTCCAAGGCGGCCCTGGACTCCATGACCCGCTCGCTCGGTCGAGCATTGGCCCCAAACATTCGGGTGATGTCGGTATCGCCGGGATGGGTGATGGGGGAGTATGCCGCTCGGATGCCTCCCGAGGTGCTCGACGAGCAACGGAGGGCAACCCCTCTGGCCCGTCTCGCAACCCCCGAGGACGTAGCTGCGGCGGTAAGTGCCGCGGTTAACGACCTTCCGTTCACCACTGGCTCCATCATCGCCGTCGACGGTGGCCGGCCCCTGGGAACCTCATGAACGCAATGTTCGAGCCCCGCTATGTCCATCGAGAAAATCGCTGCGTCTCACCCCTAGAGGTGGGCAGCAACCAGCCCGACGATCACCACGCCTCGAAATGCGAGGCGGGCCGATGACCCGACACCCCCTCCAAGGGGATTCGGCCGAGGTGATCGTCGGTGCCGGCGAAGTCGATCGGCGGATTATCGAACCCGGCGACTTTGTGGCCGACAAGGCGGCTTTTGTCGATGTTCGGATCCCCGGGTCGGCAGGCAAGGCGAGCTACTCGATGATCGGGCCTGGCGTGTCGCAGAACGCGGCCCAGACCGTCAACCTCATGGAGTCCCACGGCTTCAACATCGGGGCAGCCGCCATGCCTCACGGGGTGGTCAACAACCAGCACATGCACTACCGGGCTGAGGTCTTCATCTGCACCAGGGGGCAATGGGAGATGCGGTTGGGCCAGCACGGGGAGCAGACGGTCGAGATCGGCCCCGACACCGTGTTCTCGGTGCCCACCTGGGTGTTCCGCGGCTTCAAGAACATTGGCGACGACGACGGCTGGCTCTTCACCATCCTGGGTGGTGACGATACGGGGGGCATTCTGTGGGCTCCCCAGGTTCTCGAAGCCGCAGCCTCCACCGGCCTGTATCTGTCGGCCGACTACGAGGTGGTGGACGCCAAAGCCGGTGATCCGGTTGACATCACCATCCCGCCGGTGAG
This sequence comes from Acidimicrobiales bacterium, assembly GCA_965200775.1. GTDB lineage: Bacteria > Actinomycetota > Acidimicrobiia > Acidimicrobiales > Bin134 > Poriferisocius. The sequence goes on from OZ241383.1 coordinate 1,009,038, forward strand.
CGAAGACCTACTAGCCGAGTTCGACAGCTACACCGACAAAGAGATCCGAGAGCAGGTTGTCGGCCCCGAGCGTCTGGACTGGTCAAAAGCGGCTCTGCTGTCGAGCGCTCTGCCCGGCCACGCCGGCACCATGGCTCCGGTCATCGGCTTCGGCCTTACCGAGGATCGCCGCCACCGACCGCCCATCTGGACTCCACACGGGTTCACCCTTGAATGGCTGCGACTCGACCCGGGGGCCACCACCGGCCTGCATCGCATCAACCAAGCCCAGGCCCTCCTGCTCCGTGACGGCGAATGGCAAATCTCCTACAACGGTGCTGAACAAAGGGTGGCTCGTACCGTGTCGGGGGGTTCGGTGGTCTCGGTGCCTGACGGGTGTTGGCGGGACTTGGCCAACCTCGGTGAGGCCCCGGCGAGCTGCCTGGTGGTTTGCGCAGGCGACGAGCGGGCCCGGATCGACTGGGATCCTCAGATAGTGGAGGCATCCCGCGAGTTGGGCTGGGGACGCGACGCAAACGGGTACCTGGCCCCTCTCGATCTGATCCAGGGGGTGCCATCGTGAGCCCTCCCGTGGTTTTCCTGCCCGGATCTCTGTGCGATGAGCGGCTCTTCGCCCATCAGACCAGCGCCCTGTCCGGGCCGAGTCAGGTGGCCGACCTGAGTCTCGACGGCTCCATTGAGGCCATGGCGGAGCGGGTTCTGCGTGAAGCTCCAGCGCAGTTTGCCCTTGCCGGCCTCTCACTGGGGGGCATCGTGGCCGCCGAGGTCGCTTCTAGTGCCCCCGAGCGTGTAGCAGGCCTTGCGCTAATCGACACCAACCTCGATGCCCCCGACGAGGCCCAATTGAACACTCGGCACCGTTGGGCCGATGATGTGCGTGAGGGCCACTTCGGCCGCGTCGTCGACGAGATCCTTCCCTCGATGACGGTGTCGCTCGCCGAGCTCGGCCCCCTCATCACCGCCATGGCCGCTGCTATCGGCCCGGAGGGGTTTCTCAATCAGAACGACGCCCTGCTCAATCGATACGACCGCCGCCCAATCGTATCGACGCTCACCTGCCCCACGCTGATTGCCTGCGGGAGCGAGGACAAGCTCTGCCCGCCTCAACTCCACGCCGACCTCGCCGCCCGTGCCCCTCAGGCCCGATTGGTTGTGGTGGAACAGGCGGGACACCTGTCGACGATCGATCAGCCGGCGCGGCTCACCGAAGTAATCGGGAGCTGGCTGGAGATGTGCAATAACCACTAACCCAGGAGGGATAACCAAAATGAAAACTGCACAACTGAGGTGGTGGCGACTTCTCGCTTGCCTCCTCGCATTTACGCTCATCGCTGCCGCTTGCGGCAATGATGACGATGCCCCTGCTGCCACTGGCAGTGGAGGCAGCACTGCAGCACCGGCCGAGGAGCCCGCTGAGGAACCAGCGGAAGAACCGGCCGAGGAACCTGCGGAAGAACCTGCGGAAGAACCGGCCGAGGAGCCCGCTGAGGAACCTGCGGAGGAACCGGCCGAGGAGCCCGCCGAGCCGTCCCTCATCTCGGATGAGTGCGCAATCCCCAACCCCGATGATGGGATCGAAATCGACATCATGGGCTGGGAGTTCCCCATCGTGACCCAATATGCCGAAGAGCTGGAGGACTGCGAGGAGGGCAACTACTCGTTCAACTACCAGTTCCTCGACTCGGTAGAGGCTCGCAACGCCATGACCCAGGACGCGGCCACCGGGTCGCCAACCTTCGAGCTGTACCAGGGCTCGAACGCGTTCATCGGCGAGCTCGCCAATCAGGGTTTCGTGAGACCGCTCAACGACCTGGTCGACAAATACCGCGACGAATACAACCTCGACCAGATCGATCAGGCGTTTTGGGACATGGCCTCCATCGATGGTCAGATTTTCGCCATACCGATGGTGTCGAACACGATGCATGTCTTCTACAACGAGCCGGCCCTTGCAGAGGTGGGCGTGGAGGTCCCTTCGACCTTTGACGAGGCCTTCCAGGCTTGCGCCCAAATCCGCGACGCCGGATACGACATCGGCTTCATCTACATGCTTTCGGCCGGCTGGGCCTGGCAGATCGAGTTCGACTCCGTGCTCGGTTCGCTTGGCGTGTCGCCCACCGATCCGATGACCGGTCAGCCCAACTTCAACAGCCCCGAGGGCATCCAGGCAGCGAACCTGTTGAAGCAGATGTGGGAAGACTGCGCTCCCAACGCCGCCGGCTCCTACAGCACCGATGACGTGCAGGCCGCCTTCCAGACCGGCGAGGCCATCCTGGGCCACACGTGGGCATCTCGTGCCGCGGCCATGGACGATCCCGAGGCCTCGACCGTTGTCGGGGACATCCAGTTCGCCCCGGCGCTGGGCACCGGCAGTGGAATCCTGGCCGCACCGGCCTACATCGACGGCTGGATGATCCCGGCCGGCACCCCCGAGGACCTCGTTGAGTCGATCTTCCTCGTGGCTCTGGCCGCCACCGACCTTGAGAGCCAGCAAGCGGCTGCCGAGTTCGGCCTGGTGACCCGATCCGGTGTGAGCCACCCGAACGGCCCCCGGGATGCCGCCGCCGCCGAGGCCAGCCTGGTCAACGGCCGAGGAGCGGACTCCACCCATCCAGCAGCAGGAATCGCCCGAGCCAAGCTGGGCGAAGCCCTTGTCACCATCCTCGACGGCACACCGGTCGAGGAGGCACTGGCCGCTGCCGAAGAGGCGTACCTGACCGAGGCAAGCGAGCAGGGTCTGCTCTAACCCCTCACCCAAGGCCCCTCCAACCCTGGGGCGGCGCCTGCGGGCGTCGCCCCAGAGGCGGGTGGGACCGGTCGGGCGTAGGATCGCCCCCGGATAGCGAAAGGGGGGAACATGAACAAGCGCACGTTCTGGGGATTCACAATCCCGAGCATCGTGGTGATGCTCGTGCTCATGGTGTTTCCCCTGGTCACAACCGTATGGTTGGGCTTTCAGAAGCTCCTGATCCGTGACCTTGACAACCCGGAGTGGGTGGGGTTCGACAACTACCGGGATCTGCTGTCGGACCCGGAGTTCTGGGCCGCGTTCCGGTTCACGATGCTCTTCGTGGCCATCGTGGTCCCGGCGACCATGATCCTCGGCCTCACGTTCTCAATGCTGCTCGACCGGGTGGGCCGGGGGCGCAGCTTCTACATGGCCGCGTTGCTGCTGCCCTTCATCGTGACACCGGTGGTCGGCAGCCTCGTTTACAAGGACCTCTTCGAGCGGGGCGGGCTGCTCTCTTGGCTCTACGAGGTGGTGTTCGACGACCCGTTTGCCGTCAGCGCGGGCAACGTCAAGGTGCTCATCATCATCCAGTCGATCTGGGCCATCACCCCGTTTGCGATGATCACCTTCTTCGCCGGTTTGCAGACGCTTCCGGAAGAGCGGCTCGAGGCTGCCGCTATTGACGGCGCGGGGTTCTGGCGGAACCTGTGGCACGTCACATTGCCCCACCTGCGGGTGCTGGTGTTGTTCGTGGGCCTCATCTCAATCATGGATGCCTACCGGGTTTACGACTCGGTGTTCGTCTGGACGGGTAACCGGTTCACCGACGCACACACTCTTCAGGTGTACAACGTTCGTATCGCCACCGCCTACGACATCGGGCGCCTCGGTAAGGGCAATGCCCTGGCCGTGTTGACCGTCATAGGCATTTTCGTAGTGCTGATTCCTTTCCTGTGGCGCAGCTACAAGGACCAAATCGCGGAGCGGAACTGACGTGCGGAAGTCGAACAAGCTCTTCCGATTCGGCCTGCACGCCACGTTGGGGGTGTTGGTGGTGTGGAGCGTGCTGCCGTTCCTGTGGACGATGCAGACCTCCATCAAGTTCACCCGCGACGTAGCGGCCAAAAAGCCCGTGCTCTGGGGCTACGAGACCACGGCTAACGCATACAAGGCCTTCTGGCTCGACGATGACGACATCAGCATGTGGAGCGTTCTGGTTTACATTCTCGTCGCTGCCGCGATCTGCCTGATACTGGGTCAGGTAGGCAAGAGGGTACGGCGCGGCTGGCCCTGGTTTGTGGCAGTCGCCGTGGTTATCGGTGCGGCCCTCTGGCGTTTCCCGAAGATCTGGGAGGTCAACGACGAGTACGACTTCTTGATCAACAGCGTCGTGGTCACCGTTCTCGTCATGTTGATATCGCTGTCAATCGGGCTACTCGCCGGCTACGGCCTGGCCCGATACACCGGGATATCCGGTGCGGTGATCCTCATCGTGGCCCTTGCTTTCAGGGCTCTTCCCCGCACGGCGTTCGTGCTGCCCTACTTCTTCGGCGCCAAGGAAATCGACGACTGGCTGGTGAGCAGCGGATTGGGGACATGGAATTTCCCTCTGATCGACTTTCCTGGTATCGACACGCTCCAAATCCTCGACACCCGCCTGGCCATCGTGCTGGCGCTGGTAGCGGTGAACCAGCCGTTCACCATCTGGATGTTCCGGTCGTTCTTCATGGAGGTCCCAAAGGAGATAGAGGAGGCGGCGATGATGGATGGTGCCACCCGCCTTCAGGCATTCCGCAAGGCGATCATCCCGATGATGTGGCCTGCCATCATCGCCACAGGGCTGTTCACCATGTTGCTGGCCTACAACGAGTACCTGTTCGTTCGTGTGCTGGCACCGACGGAATGGACCCTTCCGGTGGCCATCGTGTCGCTCACCGGTGGCGAGAGTTCACGAACCATCACCGAGGCGGCGGCGGCATCGGTCTCGATCACGCTGCCCATCGTGGTGGTGATCATCTTGTTTCAGAAGCATCTCGTTCGCGGCCTCGGAGCCGGAGCGGTGAAAGGTTGACCACCATGTTCGGGAGCGCAATTCGACCACCCAGTTCGCGTTCAGCATGTCCCGGTGGAGGGATTACCACCATGTTCGGGAGCGCCCATGTCCAGTGACGTACAGCGGGCCAAGCAGGTTGTGATCGACCACAACGCCGCTCTCGACGGGGCCGCCGAAGCCGACCTACCCGAGGTCCTGGCCAAATCGGTTACCGATTCGTACCGGTGGCGGGGCATGCACCCGTTCTACGAACTCGACGGCGGTGAGACCGTGGCAACCGAGTTCTGGCAGCCCCTCCGCCGGGCGTTCTCCCCTGTACAGCGGCGACCGGATGTCTTCCTGGCCGGCCGCAACGCCATCGACGACGGCGAGTCGCTCTGGGTGTGTCAGATGGGTCATCTCCTCGGCTTGTTCGACCGGCCGTGGCTGGCCATTCCTCCTACCGGGCGGATGTGCTTCCTACGGTACGCCGAGTTCCACCGGGTCGAGGCCGATCAGATTGCCGAAACCGCCATGTTCATGGACATCATCAGCGTCATGCGCCAGGCCGGGCATTACCCGCTGCCGCCCCAGACCGGATCGGCCCACATACATCCCGGCCCTCTGACTCACGACGGCCTGCTGCTGTCGCCCCACGATCCGGCTGAGGGAGCCGAAACACTGGCCCTGGTGGACCGGATGGTGGCCCACCTCAGCGAAGCCAACCGGATCGCCGCCGAGAACGGCAGCAACCGGTTCCCCCCCGAAGTGCTCGCCGAAACGTGGCACGAAGACATGATTTGGTCGGGCCCGGACGGCATCGGCGCCACGTACACGATTGACCGCTACCAGCAGCAGCATCAATTCCCGTTTCGGTTCAACCTCTCGGACAAACAGTTCAACGGGCACGTGGCCAAATTCTCCGAGGGCAAATACGCCTGCTTCTTCGGCTGGGCGAACCTGACCAACGTGGCCACCGGCGGCTTTCTGGGCATGACCGGTTCCTCGACGCCGGCGGACATGCGGGTAGTAGATGTGTACCGGCGAGAAGGCGACAAGCTGGCCGAGAACTGGGTCTTCATCGACCTATTGCACTGGCTCAGCATGCAGGGGCTTGACGTCTTGGCCCGGATGCGCCAACTCAACGGGGAGAAGGTTGCCGATGCCGCAACGGAGGGATCAGCATGAGGTGTCGCCGGGAGAACGCAAGGGCAATCAGCAATAGGAAATGCAAAGGGGGTCGAGGTGGCTGATGTGAGATTGGATGGGATCACCAAGGTGTACCCCAACGGGTTCCAGGCGGTGACCGAGCTGAGCCTCGAGCTGGCTGACGGCGAGTTCCTGGTGCTGGTCGGCCCGTCGGGATGCGGGAAGTCAACCGCGCTGAGAATGATCGCCGGGCTTGAGGACATCACCTCCGGCAGTCTCTATGTGGGCGACCGGCTGCTGAACGAGGTGCAGCCCAAGGACCGGGACATCGCCATGGTGTTCCAGAACTACGCCCTGTATCCGCAGATGACGGTGGCCGAGAACATCTCCTTTCCGCTCCGGCTACGCAAGATGCCCAAAGGCGACCGGAACCGCAAGGTCCAGGAAGCAGCCAAAGTGCTCGAACTCACCGAGCAGCTCGCCAAGAAGCCCTCCAAACTGTCCGGGGGTCAGCGCCAGCGGGTGGCCATGGGCCGGGCCATCGTCCGCGAACCGTCCCTGTTCCTCATGGACGAGCCGCTTTCCAACCTCGACGCCAAGCTGCGAGTCCAGATGCGGGCCGACATCGCCGGTATCCAGCGCGATCTCGGGGTGACAACGTTCTACGTCACCCACGACCAGGTCGAGGCTATGACCATGGGTGACCGGGTTGCGGTGATCAAAGACGGCGTGCTTCAGCAGGTGGCCGCTCCAGAGGAACTGTACGCCGGGCCGGACAACGTATTCGTGGCCGCATTCATCGGGTCGCCGCACATGAACCTCTACGAGGGCACCGTGCATAAGGAGGGGGAGAAGCTGGTGGTTCAGCTCGGCAAGAACCGGCTGGCGCTCGACGCGCAGACCTTCCAGCGGCGCCCAGCGCTCGCCTCTTACATCGACAAGCCGGTGGTGGTCGGCATCCGCCCCGAGGACATGGAGGACGCCGGGGTGGTTACCGACCATCCCGACGATCAGAGGCTCGACGTTGAGATTGACGTCCGCGAGGCCCTCGGCGCCGAGACACTTATGCACTTCGGCCTCGCCGCTCCCAACGTGGACAGCGGAGACCCCGATGCCCTCGACGAGCTAGGCGCCGAGGACGAGAGCCGGTGTACAGCGCGTTTCGATGCCCGGACCACCGCCAGGCCCGGCGACCGGATCCGGGTCAACGTGGACACGACCAGAATGCACTTCTTCGACAAAGCGACGTACCTGGCGATCCGCTCGTGACGGCCTGGCACCCACCCCAGTGCGGGGTGGGCTTACCGGAGGAGCTAAGAGATAGCTGACCATCACCAAGTCAACAAGGAAGTTGTGTCCGGGTTGCGCCGGGCTCTGTACGACTTCGAGCCCGAAGCAGTGCGGGCTGTATTGGCCAACACGTTCCAACCTGACGCCGTTGTGCATCTGGCATTTCCCTTCGAGGATCTCGACGGTGCAGGCGGGCTTTACGGTGAGGCATTGATGCCGCTTCATCGGGCAGTGCCCGACCTGGAGCGCCGCGACACCATCGTCATGGCCGGCCCGGACACCTACGGACACAACTGGGTAGGCTGCTGCGGCTACTACACTGGCACCTTCACCGGGGAGTTTCTGGGCATTCCCCCCACCGGGCATCAGATGTCGATGCGGTTCCACGAGTTTTACCGGCTGATGGATGGGCGTGTGGCGGAGATGCAGGCCCTGTGGGACCTGCCCGAGGTGATGATGCAAGCCGGTGTGTGGCCCATGGGGCCGAGCCTGGGCCGTGAGTGGCACGTGCCGGGACCGGCCACCGAGGACGGATTGGTGTCCGGCCCCCGCGATTTGGCTCGTTCGGATGCCAGCACGGAGCACGTCCTGGGGATGCTCACCGACATGGGGCGGCACCCGGCCGAACCGGTTGAGGCCATGCGGCTTGAGCACTGGTGGCACCCTCGGTTCAGTTGGTACGGGCCTTCGGGGATCGGCACCGGCCGGGGGATTTCCGGGTTCCGGAACTGGCATCAGATTCCGTTCCTGAACGCCATGCCCGACCGACACGGGGGAGGATACGAGGGGTCGGGGTCGTGGGGCCAGGGGAGTGCCAGCCACTTCTTCGGCGATGGCGATTACGTCGGCGTCACCGCTTGGCCGGGCATGGCGATGACCCTCACAGGCGACGGCTGGCTGGGCATCGCCCCCGTTGGCGCCGAGATCACCATGCGCAGCCTCGACTTCTGGCGGGTTGAACACATTGCGGACTCATCGGGGAACCAGGTGCCAAAGATCCGAGAAAACTGGGTGCTGGTGGACCTCCTCCACGTGTGGGACCAACTCGGCGTTTCGGTTCTCGACCGCATGCGCGAACTCACCAAACCGCAAAGGCTCATCGGGTAGGCAATCCCGGGATTGGCCGGAGCCCGTGCCCGGGCCGTGGGTTGGTTAGCCGGTGGGGGGTGCGGCGAAGTCGAAGGGTTGGGGTTGGGTTCCACCCAGGTGGAGGAAGCACTGACCGGTGGCACCGGACGCCATGATGGTCATGACCCCGGCGGCCACTTCCTCGGGGTCCATGACGGAGATGCCGGCCGCTTCGAGTTGTTCTTTGGAGGCACCGGCCAGGAATCCGGTGGCCACGGTTCCCGGGCAGGTGGCGTTGATATTGATGTTGCGCTTGGCCAGGTCGTCGGCGGTGCTGCGGACCAGGGCGGCCACGGCATGCTTGGCCATCGAATAGGGAAAATCCAGGGGCAATGGCATGAGAGCGGCCCGGGAAGCGGTCACCACTACGTCGCCGCCCCCTGCTGCTTCCAGCAGGCCGATCATGGCCCGGAGGCCGAAGAACACCCCGTGCTGGTTGATGCCGATGAGCCTGAGGTAGTCCTCCACCGGGGTGGCCCCAACATCGGCGGCCCCCAGCCTGATGCCGGCGTTCAACAGCACCAGATCGACCTGACCGTGAGCGGAGGTGATCTCAAGGGCAAGGTCGTCCCATGCCGACGGGTCGGACACGTCGAGATGATGGAACCGGGCCCCAATCTTTCTCGCCACGGATTCGCCGGTTTCGGCAACGTCGGTGGCGATGACCGTCGCCCCCTCCGCGGCGAACCGCTCTGCGCATGCTCGCCCGATGCCCGACGCCGCTCCGGTTACCAGAGCTACTTTGCCCGCCAAAACTCCCGATCTTTCGTCGGCACCCGAGCCGACATCGAAAGCAGGGCCGGGCGCGCTCACATTAACGCTCCCATCAGTCGGAGTTGAGGGAGTCCCGGACATCTTCAACTGTCGGTGCCGGCCGTAGGGGAGCCTCCACGATCACGCAGTCGAGCTGCCCGTTCCACGGGAACGGGGGCTTGTATTGGTCGCTCACCGGGAAGCCCTGGTCGAAGCCGAGGCACAGGGCTGTGCCCCCGTGCTGCCAACTGAACGGCGGCGCATGCTCACTTTGGCCGGTTCCGACCACCACATCGCCGTGCAACACCTCGATATCGGTGCCGCCATCGGGTCGGGTTCGTAGGACCATTCCCAGCTCGCCCGGCCCCGAAGGCACGTCCCCGTCGGCGATCACGGTTGTGATGTCCCCGCCTATGGTGACCGAAGCGGTGAGCCGCCCCCGATCCACAAACAGTGCAAACCCCGATACCCAGTCTCCCAGGGCGCAAAGCACCCCCTCGGGGGATTCGGGCACCTCCACCACCGCCGTGATCCGGCCTCCCCCGGCCAGGAACGGAACCGACTCGTCGCGGATCGGGCTGCCGGTGGGCAGAAACACGCTGCGGGGCTGAGCCGGGAACCGGAAGCCGGTGATCCGGTCCAGCCGGTCCACCAGCGAGTCGCACATCGGCAGCACGTTGTTGCGTTCTGCTTCCTCTTCCCAACGAGCGATCAGTTCAGCCACCACCTCGGGATGGCCGGCCGAGACGTCGCGGGCCTCGGAGAAGTCGTCGGCGAGGTTGAACAGCGCCCAGTGGTCGTCGTCGAACGAGCGGCTTCCCTCCAGCATCTGCTCCTCATCGGGCACCCCACTCGACACGTGGTCGGTGGTGGCTTTCCACGGCCCCGACACGATGGAACGCGACCCCAGCATCTCGAAGTACTGCACCGAACGGGGGGCCGGAGCCCCGGGGTTGGAAAATGTGGCGGACAGGCTGGCCCCGTCGATGGGCTGCTGGGCCACGCCGTCAACTGTATCGGGGACCTCAACCCCGCAGGCTTCGAGGATGGTGGGCATCAAATCGATTACGTGGCAGAACTGGTCCCGCACCTCGCCCTGGGCCCGGATCCCTTCGGGCCAGTGGACCACCAGAGGTGTGCGGGAACCCCCCAGCCAGGTGTAGCGCTTCCACAGCCGCAGTGGGGTGTTGCCGGCCCATGCCCAACCCCACGAGTAGTGGCTGTAGGTGCGGTGGCCGCCCCAGTCGTCGAGATGCTCCAGGTTGGCGGACATCGACTCGGGCATACCCTGGGTGAAGCGATGCTGGTTGAAGGATCCGATGTGGCCTCCCTCGGCGCTGGCCCCGTTGTCGGAGAGCACCATCACGATGGTCTCGTCGAGGATCCCCTGTTCATTCAACGAATCGATGATCCGCCCGATCTGGGCGTCGGTGTGGGTCACGAAGCCGGCGTACACCTCGTGCATCCGGCTGTACAGGCGTCGGGAGTCGGCGTCGAGATCGTCCCAGGCGGGCACCCACGGCGGGCGGGGGGTGAGCGTCGTCCCCTCGGGCACGACCCCCAGGGCCTGCTGGCGGGCGAAGGTCCGCTCCCGCCACCGGTCCCAGCCGTCGTCGAACATCCCGGCATACGGATCGCTCCACTGCGGTGTCACATGGTGGGGGGCGTGGGGAGCGCCGGTGGCGAAGTACAGGTAGAACGGCTTGCCCGGTGCTGCCTGGCGCCGGTCGATGATGCCACTGATGGCGGCGTCGGCCAGGTCCTCGGTGAGGTGGTAGCCCTCATCCGGTGTGCGGGGCGGGTTCACGTAGTGGTTGTCACGAACCAGGTTCGGATCCCAGTGATTGGTGGCCCCCTGGAGGAACCCGTAATAGCTCTCGAACCCCACCCCCAGCGGCCAACGGGTGAACGGTCCGGCATACGACCGCTCGCCCCGGGGGGTCAGGTGCCACTTCCCGACGGCCATGGTTGCGTAGTCGTTGTCCCGCAGCAGCCGGGGCAGGGTGGCGGCCGTTTTGGCCAGGCGTCCTGTGTAGCCGGGATCGCTGAACGGGATGTCAACCAGGAACCCCACCCCGACGGCATGGTGATTGCGCCCGGTGAGCAGGCTGGCCCGAGTGGGAGAACACAGGGCGGTGACGTGGAACCGGTTGTAGCGGAGCCCGCCGGCGGCCAACCGGTCGATGTTGGGGGTGTTGATGTCGGATCCGAAGCAACTCAACTGGGCAAAACCCAGATCATCAAGGACGATGGTCACCACGTTGGGAGTCATGGGACCTCGCAAACCGGGAGTTCAAAAGCTGTGGCCATGTGGTTCCTTCCTACAGGTCAGGCATTTTCGGAGGCTAGCTGGGCGATCAGCTCTCCGGTGCGGTGGCGGGAAGCCAGCAACTCGTCGCGGTCGCCGCCGATGGGCAGCACCCGCACCGACAGGTCGGTGACCCCAGCGGAGGCGAACGACTCCAGCCGTTCACGGATCATCGCCTCGTCCCCGGCAGCGAGAATGTCTGCCACCCCGGTGGCGTTGCCTCGGTCGAGGAGGCGCTGGTAGTTGGGCGAAACCGTTGCCTCGCTCAAAACCCGGTCGGCTCGGGCCCGAGCGGTGTCCACCTCGTCGGGCAGGCACAGGCAGACCGGAACGCCGGCCACGATGCGGGGAGCGGGCCGCCCGACCTGGGCCGCAGCCCGGTTGATGCCCGGTGCGATGTGGGTTTCGATGGCCTTCTCGTCGGCCAGCCACAGGATGGTCCCGTCGGTTCGCTCGCCGGCCAGCCTCAGCATGACCGGCCCGAGGGCGGCCAGCATCACCGTCATCCGGGGCTGATCGGTGACGTGCATGGGGTTGTTTATCCGGAAGCTGGGGTTGTCCACCTCCACCATGCCGGGGCCGGCCATGGCGGCGTCGATGGCGTCGAGGTAGTCGGCGGTGAGGGCAGCGGGCCGGTCGTAGGCGAGGCCGACCATGTCCTCGATGATCCAGTGATGCGACGGCCCCAGGCCCAGGGTGAAGCGCCCGCCGGACACCAACTGGGTGGAGAGGGCCTGCTGGATGATGGCCACGGGGTGGCGGGTCTGGACGGGCACCACCGCTGTGGCGACCTCGACGTTGGAGGTGGCCCCGGCGATGAGCGCGGCAGCGGTCATGGCGTCGAACTCGTCGGGGATCTGGGGAATCCACACCGTGCTGAGGCCGTTTTCCTCGGCCCAGGCGGCGTCGCTCAGCATCCTCTCCACCTTGGTGGCGTAGCGGTTCCGCTCAGGGCCGACCATCAACCCGATGCGCATCAGCCGATCACCCGGCCCCCGTTGACCCCGAGCACCTGGCCGGTCACGTAGCCGGCGTCGTCACGGGTCAGGTAGGCGCAGGCCGCTGCGATGTCGGTGGGTTGGCCCACTCGGCGCACCGGGGTGGAGGGGATGTGCTGGTCGATTCCCACCCCTAGGTGGCCGTCGTCGGCGGCCTGGTGAAGCGAAGGGGTCTCCACGAAGCTGGGCGGGACGGCGTTGACGGTGATCCCCTTACCCCCGAACTCCCGGGCCAGCGACCGGGTCAGGCCGATGAGCGCCGCCTTGGAAGCCGAGTAATGGGTTTGACCGAAGCTGCCGGTTTGGGCGCTGGAGGAGGAGATGTTCACGATGCGGCCCCACCGGGCCGCCACCATGTGGGGGATGACCACCTGGCAGAAGTCGAAGGTTCCCCGGAGGTTGACTGCCATAACCCGGTCCCACGACTCCCGGCTTATCTCCAGGAACCGCTGGAACGGGGCTATCCCCGCGTTGTTAACGAGGATGGTGGGCGGGCCGAGCCGCTCGGTCACCTCGGCCACCCCTGCTTCTATGGCCGCACGGTCGGACACATCCACCGTCACCGCCACCGCCGCACCCCCCAACTCGGCGATTTGCTGGACTGTTTCCGCGGCGGCGTCACCGTTGAGGTCGAGCACCGCAACCGAGGCCCCCTCGACGGCCAGACGAATGCTGATGGCCACGCCGATTCCCGAGCCGCCCCCGGTGACGATGGCGATGCGGGGTTCCGACCAGGCAGGGATACCGTTCATCGTTGTACCGATCTACTCGCTGGATGGGGGACGGTCGGGGTCGTGGGGCCGTCCGGCGTCGCGCCCGCCGCTTCGCCGCAGGAAGGTCATCGACCGGGTGGCCAGACGCCAACCCCGGTCGGTGCGGCGGTAGGTGTCGGAATACCAACCGACGCGCAGATGGTGGTCGGTTTGGGCCACGAAACAGAGCGGCTGAGTGCCGGTGGCCTCGTCGCCGTCGAGGTCGATGGCCGGGGTTCCTGTGAGGAACAGGCCCTTGGGAGCGGCCGCCACCAGGCGGGGAAAGTCGACCAGCTTGTACCGCTCGCCAAACGCGCTGTACCAACCGTCGGGGGTGAACACCTCCATCACCGCTTCCACGTCGTCCATCGTCATGCCCGACGAGTACCGGGCCAGCAACTGCTCGATCTCGATTATGTCGGCCAGCTCGGTCTGATCCATGACCCTCCTGCTCTTGCGGGGATGGGAGCGACTTGCTGTCGAAACCAGCATGGTACTGTCCGGCGTCATCCGGCGAACCGGCCGGACCGCTGACACGAAGAGGGACGCCTACTTGGGTAACGAGCAAGACGGGACAGCGGGCGAGACGCCAGGGCCTCGGTTCGCCGCCCTGGCTGCCGATTCCTGGGGTGAGGCGGAGTACGAGGCGTTCGGGGCGCTGCTCGGCGTACCAGGCGAGAAAGTCCCCAGAGCCGGTTCGGGCCACCGCTACGACCCTCTCAACTTCGACATCATGGGTCAGTTGGTCCGCAACCCCGAGCTGGCCCGATGCTTCTTGACGTTCAACTCCTACCTGCTGTTTCGAGCCGCGCTGTCGTCGCGACTCAGAGAGCTGGTCGTGCTGCGGGTGGCCCACCGGCAGCGATGTGGCTACGAGTGGGCCCAGCATGTGAAGGCCGCCCACGAAGCGGGAATAACCGATGAGGAAATCCAGCGGTTGGCCGTCGGCAACGACGGGTTCGAGGGTCCCGACCGCCTTGTTCTCGACGCCACCGACGAGCTGCTCGACACCGGACGGATAGCCCCCGGCACCTGGGCAGCGATGCTAGACGAACTGGGCGTACACGAGGCCATGGACCTGATCTTCTGCGTCGGCACCTACGCCATGCTGGCCACGGTTTTCGAGACCTGGGGGTTCACACCGGTACACGGCAGTCCGTCGCTGCCCGAAGCCAATGAGTCCTGAACAAGGCGACCTCGAACTGGCAAAGAGAACTGGCAAAGAAGAAAGGAACCCGACGATGGGACATGAACAAGACCTGCTGATCGATGGAGAGCTAGTGGCGGCCTCCGGCGGGAGGATGTATCCGTCAATCAACCCGGCCACCGAGGAGGTCATGGGTCACGCCGCCGACGCCACAGTTGACGACACCCGGAAGGCAATCGGCGCGGCCCGCCGGGCCTTCGACGAGACCTCCTGGGCGGTGGACAAAGAGCTGCGGGCCCGATGCCTGCGCCAGCTTGCCGAAGCGCTGCACGACAACGTGGAGGAGCTGCGAGCGTTGACCGTGGACGAGGTGGGGGTGCCTGTATCGATGACACCAGGGCCTGCCCTGGAAGGCACCTTCGAGCTGCCCGAGTACTACGCCGGTGTGGCCGAGACCTACGACGGCCACACCGACCTGGGAGTGGGCCAGTTCCAGGGGTCGCCGCACCAGCGATGGTCCGAGCGGGAGGCCTACGGGGTGGTTAGCGCAATCTCGGCCTACAACTATCCTCACCAGCTCAACCTGGCCAAGCTCTCCCCAGCGCTGGCCGCCGGCTGCACGGTGGTGCTCAAGGGTGCCCCCGACACACCGCTGGTAACCCTGGCGCTGGGCCGGATCATCGCCGACCACACCGACATCCCGCCCGGCGTGGTGAACGTGCTGACCTCCAGCGAGGTGGAGGTGGGCCAGATCATGACCACCGACCCTGCGGTGGACATGGTCTCCTTCACAGGGTCCACAACCGTGGGTCGGGCGATAATGGCAGCAGCGGCCGACACCATCAAGAAGTGCTTTCTGGAGCTGGGGGGCAAGTCGGCCTTTCTGGTGCTGGACGAGGAGTCGCTGGCCCTGTCGGCAATGTTCTGCTCCTTCTCGGCGGCGTCGCACGCCGGCCAGGGGTGCGCCATAACCAGCCGGCTGGTGGTACCCCGGGCGCTGCGCGACGACGCGGTGGAAGCGGTGCGGGCCACGATGGAGGGGCTCACCGTGGGCGACCCCAGAGACCCGGCCAACTACATGGGGCCGCTCATAAGCGCCCGGCAGAGGGAACGGGTCCACGCTCACGTCACCCAGGCAGTAGCCGACGGGGCCACGGTCGTAACCGGCGGCGAACGGCCCGAAGGGCTGGACCGGGGATTCTTCTACGAGCCCACGCTCATCGCCGGAGCCGACGAGAACAGCGCCATCGCCCAGGAGGAGATCTTCGGCCCGGTCCTGGTGGTACTCACCCACGACGGCGACGACGACGCTGTGAGGGTTGCCAACAACTCCAGATACGGCCTGTCGGGGACGGTGATGTGTGCCGACCGCGACCGGGCTCTGGCCGTGGGGCGCCGGGTGCGCAGCGGCACCATGAGCATCAACGGAGGCATGTGGCACGCACCCAACGCTCCGTTCGGGGGCTACAAGCAATCGGGTATAGGCCGGGAGAACGGCGTCGTCGGCGTGGAGGAGTTCCTCCAGATCAAGACCTACGCGGAACCGGTTCCCTCCGAGGAGTGAGGCAACCGAACCCGCCAGCCCCGGCCCGTTAGAGCCGGGGCTCGCTCACCAAGGTCAGGTCGGCGGAGCCGCTGTCGGGTACCCGGGCCTGACCCCAGGCTTCCACCGGGAGCGACGCCTCGCCCAGCGAGAACAAGAGCAGCATGAGGTTGCGGACCTCAGCAGGCAGGCTGTCGAGGGGGAAGCCGTTGCAGTACTCCACGATCTCGTCGATACGGGGGGTTACGGCGTCGTAGAGGGCTTGCATCTCGTCCATTGAGGAGGAGAGGCGCTTGTCGTACCGCTCACGCCACGTCTCCAGCATCCATCCCTCGAAACGGTCCAGGTCGGCGAACCGGTCGGGCAGCACGGCAACGTCGCTCATCGAGAATCGCTCACCGTCGAGGTGGCGGCTGACGCCGCAGCCGAGGGCATCCACGGGTAATGCGCCGGTCGACCCCCGGCCTTCACCTGCTCACGGGTGGCGGCATGATGATGACGGCACAGGATCTCCTGGTCGTTGAGCATGAACGTGTCCACCACCCCGCTCTGCACCATGGTTTGGGTGGCCTCCAGCGTGTTGGCGTCCTGGAGGGCGAACTCCTTGAACACCGAGAAGGCGTACTCCTGGGCGATGCGCTGCTGGGCGTTCTGGGGGGGAGCGAAATACAGCGACGACTCGAAAAGATGCTTGCTCGGGCCCAGCGGCCAGTACGTGTAGGTGAGATACCAACCGGTCTCCCAGATGAGGATCATGAAGTTGGGCCACACCAAGAACGAGTCGATGCCCCAGGCCCGGTGACCCGACGGGTTCACCAGCGGGGGGAGGTTCCGGTTGTCGTCCACCACATCGGGTTTGTCCCACGGGCCGAACAGTCCGCTGCGCAGGTGGTTCTCCATCGGCTTGACCATCTTGGGGTGGGCCGGCGGGGCCATGCCTCCCCACGAGGAGACCATGGCGTGCGGGCTGAACAGCTCGTAGTGGAGGCCCTCGAAACCGACCGCTGCCAGCTTGCGGCCCTCCTCGCCGGTGGACTGGCGTTGGTGCAGCACCGGTGCGTGGTAGAACTCGACGAAGGCGTCGATGAACAGCTTCCAGTTGCTGTCGATCTCGGAACGGACAGAGTAGCGCTGGGTCATCTCGCCGTAGGGGTAGCCGGCCAGCCCATCCGCCAGCGGGCTCAACGCCTCAGTAAGGGTTTGAGCCGGTTCGGGGTCGAGGTTCACGAAGATGAACCCCTCCCACACGTCGCAGGCCACCGGCACCAAACCGAGGCTGTCCTTGTCGAGGTCGAAGAACTCTTCCTCCTGCTGCACGAACAGCAGGGAGCCGTCGAGGTCGAACCGCCATCCGTGGTACTTGCAAGCGAACTGGCGGCAAAACCCCTCGGTCTCCTCGTTGGGGTAGTCGTCCCACACCAGCTTGTTGCCCCGGTGACGGCACACGTTGTAAAACGCGCGCACCTCGCCGCCGCGGTCCTTGACGACGATGATGCTGCGGCCGGCCCAGGTGAACTCCTTGGTGAAGTAGCTGCCCGACCGGGGTAGCTGCTCCACCCGGCCCACGCACAGCCATTCCTTCCTGAAGATCGTGTCGATCTCCTGTTGCCAGTACTCGGGGTCGTAGGAATCCCGGTAGGAGATGGGCCCGGTACCCAGGCCGGGATAGTGCTCTGTCCAGCTTCCTTCGTCCGGTTTGGGGAAATGGGCCACGAACTACCTCCCTGGCGCCGGTTGGCGCTTGAAGACCTTACCGTCCTTCATCACGAACCCGACCTTTTGGGTGACGGTGATGTCGGTCAGCGGGTCGCCTGGAACCCCCACAATGTCGGCCAGCATTCCGGGGGCGATCCGACCCAGGTCGGGGGCGTCGATCAGTTCGGCGCTCACCGTGGTGGCGGCCCGAATGGCCTGGAGGGGGGTCATGCCTCGCTTCACCAGCACCACCAGCTCCTCGGCGTTGCGGCCGTGCCAGATGGCGGGGGCGTCGGTGCCGCAGGCGATCTTCACCCCGGCCTCGATGGCCTTGGTGAGGGACCCCTTGGCCAAAGGGAACACCTCGGCTGCCTTGGCCTGAAGGGCAGGTGGATGAGCAGAAACATCCCAGTTCTCGGTGAGAGCGGTGGTGGATACCAGGAAGGTGCCTGTGTCCACCAAACGCTGGATTGTGTCCTCGGTAATCATGAACCCATGCTCGATGCAGTCGATGCCCGCGTCGAGGGCGGCGTTCACAGCGGTGTCACCGTGGCAGTGGGACGCCACCTTGAGACCTCGGCGGTGGGCCTCGTCGGCGATGGCGGTCAGCTCCTCGGTGGAGTACTGCTGGGCGCCCGACGGGCCGGTGGGGGAGAGCACCCCGCCCGAACCGCAGCACTTGATGAGCTGGGCCCCGTGCTTGATCTGGTAGCGGACCGCCCGGCGCACCTCGTCGATGCCGTCGGCCACCCCTTCCTCCACCGTCAGCGGCATGATATGGGGAGCAAGGCCG
This sequence comes from Acidimicrobiales bacterium, assembly GCA_965200775.1. Classification (GTDB taxonomy): domain Bacteria; phylum Actinomycetota; class Acidimicrobiia; order Acidimicrobiales; family Bin134; genus Poriferisocius. The sequence goes on from OZ241383.1 coordinate 1,027,357, forward strand.
CTCTGGGCGCTGGGATCGAGATGTCCTCCGGTGGGCACCAGCGCATGGCCGGCCGGGACCACCCGGGGGCCGTCCACCCAACCGGCGTCGATGGCCTGGCTGAGCGCCACGTCCAGCAGGTACCCGCCCGTTTTCACGAACAGGCCCAGGTTGCGGACGGTGGTGAACCCGGCCCTCAGGGTGCGCTGCCCGTTGGCCACCCCTCGCAGCGTCATCTTCACCGGATCGGTGCGCACCGGGTCGGTGAGCCCGGCGCCTGGGCCGCCCAGCACCAGATCCACCTCCATGTCCATCAGGCCGGGGATGAGGGTCAGCTCGGGCAGGTCGATGACCTCGTCGGCGTCGGTGGCCAGGCTCGGGTCAGTGGACACAGCGGCGATGCGGTTGCCCTCGACGCTCACGTAGGGATGGTCCAGCACGTCGCCGGTATCGATATCGAGAACACCCCGGGCCCGCAGGACGGTCATTCTTGAATCAGCCATGGTCTCTTGGCCCTTCACGGTGCCACGTCTTGCAGATCGAAAGCCTATTGGCCATGGTCTTTTGGCCCTTCACGCCACCACGTTTTGAATCTTGAGTTCTAGCACCCGGTCGAGGTCGAGGCCGACAACCTCCTGGAGAATCTGGTCGCCGTGCTCGTTGAACGCCGGTGCCCGGCGGGGGGTCGGGGGCTGGCCGTCGTAATGCACCGGGGGCGAGACCAGCGAGAACGGATGACCTTCCACGTCCTCGTTGTGCTGGATGTAGCCGTTGGCCACCGCCTGCTGGTCGCCGGCAGCCTCAATGGTGTCCTGCACCGCCGCCCACTGGCCGGAGAAGTCCTCCAACACATCACGCCACTCGTCGAGCGTGCGCTGGGCGAAGGCGTCGGCCAGCAGCGCAGCGCCGAGGTTGGCGTTCTTCGTGATCGAGGCGGTGTCGGCAAAACGCTCATCATCGGCCAGGTGAGGCAGACCCACCACTGCGCACGCTTCGGGCCAGTACTTGGCGGCCTGCAGGCAGGTCAGGAAGATGAAACGGCCGTCACTGGTTTGGTAGGCGCCGGTGAGCGGGTTGCCCCGGGGGGCGTCCTTGGGTCGGCCCCGCCAGGGGGTCTTATGCTGAAGCGACATGGCGATGCCCGCGCTCATCGACCACATCCCCACCCCGAACAGCGACACATCAACCGTGGTGGCCACCCCTGTGCGCTCCCGATGGAAGAGGGCGCCCATTATCCCCCCGGCGATGGTCATCCCCCCGATGGAATCGCCGAATGCCGGGCCGGGCGGGGGGATCATGTCGTCGTCCTCGGCCATGAGACCGGCCGCGACGCCTGAACGGGCCCAGTAGGCCAACGAGTCGTACGAACCCTTGTCGGCGTCGGGTCCGTTGGGACCCTGCCCGGTGCCCCGCACGTAGATGATGTCGGGGTTCTGGGCACGGATGTCGTCGGTGTCGATGCGCAGCTTGGCCCTCACCGCGGGCAGCTTGTTGGTGAGGAACACGTCGCTGGTGGCAGCCAGCCGGTACAAGATGTCGAGCCCAGCCTCGGTGGTCAGGTCGAGCCCGATGCTCTTCTTGCCCCGGTTGGAGTGCTCCAGCAGAACATGGGCCCCGTCCCCGAAGGTGAGCGTGCCGCTGGACGCCAGGCCCCTCATGGCGTCGCCCCGTTCGACGTGCTCCACCTTGATGACCTCTGCCCCCCATTCGGCCAGCAGGGCCGAGGCGGCGGGCACGAAAGTGTGCTCGGCCACCTCCAGGATGCGGACTCCTTGCATTACCTCGGCCATCGGACTCTCCTCGGGTCGATGCGCTTGCCCACGCAAGCGGGGCCGGATTGGGGGTCCCACCGCGCTGCGCCGCTACTGCATCTCAGGTGCTTGGCTTGCAGAGAACTTAGTTTCTCAAGCCTGACCTGTTGAACGCCCAGGGTTGGAGCCGGGGTAAGCTCCCGCGAGATTTCCGGGCGACAGGCTTGACGGGTGGAGGGGTTCAACCCGATAGGGAACGAACAAAGGAACAAACAATGAGAAGACACGCACTTAGGGCGCTCTTTTTGATACTGGCCATCACCCTTGTGGTGGTGGGGTGCAGCAGTTCGGACGATTCCGACGGCACAGCCCCGGTAACCACCCCCGATTCCGGCGATGGTGGGGCTCAGCCGGCCGAGCCGGAGCCCGATGAGGGCACCACCGGCGGCGGTTCCGATGATGACGGGGCCGAACCAGCCGAGCCCGAGCCCACCGAGGACATGTCCTCTCCGGACACCGATGATGATGGATCCGAACCGACCGACCCCGAGCCCGCTGAACCGGAACCTGAGGAAGAACCGGAACCTGAGGAAGAGCCGGAGCCTGTGGTGGTGCCCGAGGGATCAACGGTGGGGATCACCGACGACACCTTCAAGATTGCCGTGTTGCGCAGCGATACCAAGGCGCTAGAGGAAGCCGGAATCCTCCCCGACATCGGCGACATTCAGCTCAACTACCGGGTGTTCGCCGAGATGATCAACGAGGCCGGGGGCCTGGGTGGTCGCAACATCGAGGTCACATTCCACATGTACCCGCCGGGCGCGGCCGCCAACGATCAGCAACCGGCCTGTATCGCGGCCACCGAAGATGACGAGGTGGCCCTGGTCCACTTCCTGGGCGGGGTCGCGGCCGAAACCGTGCTGTGCGCCGCAGAGGACCACGAGCGCATCGCGTACATGCTCTCGGGCATCATGCCCCAGTCGGTTTACGACCGCTCCGGCGGCCGGTTGTTCGCACATGCCATGACCACCGAGCGGTTCGTCGATTCGTGGCCTCTGGCCTTGGATGTCAACGGCTACCTGGAGGGCAGGAGCCTGGGCATCATGCGGGGCGACATTGCCGAACACGAGACCGCTGCCGGAGCTCTCAAGACGGCCCTGGCCGAGCGTGGATACGAGCTTACCGACGAGGTCGTGCTGCCCTGCCAGGGCACCTGGTGCCAGCAGGTGAACCTCGGCATCGAACGTATGCAGAACTCCGGGGTGGACGCCGTGTTCTCCATGCTGCCGGTGTCGATATTCCGTACCGCGCTCAACAACGCCGACGAAGTGGGCTACAGCCCGCAATGGTTCGCCAGCGACATCGAGAACCAGACCTACGACTCCGTACTCCAGGCGGTGTTCTCCTCGGTTGCGGATCTCTTCGACGGAACCGTCGGCTACACCTACGGACTTGACCGCCTGAGCGAGGACGAAATCGGTCGGGAGTGCAACAGAATCTTTGGTGAGGCAACCGGGCTGGTTTACGACGAATCCGAGGATGCCTGGGGCGCGGTGGCGAGCACCTGCGTCTTCTACCAAAGGCTGTCGGACGCCGCCGAGTACTCCCTCATCAAGTACGGGACAATCAACCAGACCACCCTCATCGAGGGCTTCGAGTCGCTTGAGGATTACCGACTCGGCGACATCGTCGGTAGCTGGGGCCCGGGCAAGCACGATGCCCCCGATATCGTGACCCTCAAGTTGTTCTCCGAGGAGTGCATGTGCTGGTCGGAGATCGACGGAGCACGGACCCTCATCGACTGAAGGAGGCTGATGGCCACCGCAGTTTCGAGGAAAGGCCGGGCCTGGCTCCGGTATCCGCGTTCACTGCCTGACGAGAACTGATGTCCGACGCCGAACAGCAGGGGTCGCCTGCCGATCTGGTGGCCGGCGTCCTCGACAAAGAGGAGCGTCGGCAGTCGGCACAAGCCGCAGCCACGAAAAACTCCCGGACCACCGAGGGTTCCTTCGACGCCGAACAGCTAACCCTGCGGGAGGGGCTCCGCCAGGGGGGATTCCGACTGGTCGGCGTGATCGGGCTGCTCGGAATGATCGAAACCATCGAGACATCGGCGTTCGCCGTGATCGCCCCCGACATCCAGAAAACCCTCGACGTTTCCGACACCACCATCGGTGCCATAGGAGGCGCGTTCGGCATCCTGTTTCTACTCGGTTCGATCCCCCTCAGCTCGCTGGCCGATCGGGTACCCCGCAAGCTGGTGGTAGGGGCGGCCAAGTCGCTGTGGTCGACGGTCATCCTGGCCACCTCGGCGGTCACCAACGCGTTCTCCCTGTTCATAGCCCGCATGGGGGCCGGGCTGGGCCAGTCGTACTACATACCGGTGGCCGGACCCATGCTCATGGACGGCTACCCCATCGGGGCCCGGGCCAAGATTTTTGCCACCAACGGCTCGTTCCAGATGGCCGGACAGGCCCTTGGACCGGTGCTGGCCGGTGCCATCGTGGCCATCGCCGGGGGAGACGAAGGCTGGCGGTGGGTGTTCATCGTTCTGGGTATCGCAGGGGCACCGCTGGCCCTGGCCGCCTTCATGTTGCGCGAGCCACGGCGGGGCAAGCACGAGATGCAGGCCGTGCTGGGCGAGGAGCTGGACGAGGCCGAGGACGAACTGCCCATCTCGCTGTCGGTGGCCTTCGAGCGACTCCGCAAAATCCAGTCGTTCTACTACTACCTAACCGGCATGGCCGCCATCGGCTTCGCCCTGTTCAGCACTGTCATCTTCATCAACCTCTACCTGGAGGATCACTTCGGCCTCAGCCCGTTCGAGCGGGGGGTGTTCGGTTCGCTCACCATCCTTCCCGGGTTCCTCGGAGCGGCCCTCTCCGGCAAACGGGCCGACGCTTTATTCAAGGAACACCCGTCCCGAGCGATGGTTTTCATCGGGGCCCTGGTCGGAGCGTTCGGCGTGATTCAGGTGGCCGGGCTGTGGATGCCCACGGTATGGGCGTTCGGGATCCTGCTGGCCATATCGTTCGGCTTCTCCCGGGCGGCGTTCGCCATCCTGCCCGGCGTGGTGGCCTCGGTGATCCCCTACCGGTTGCGGTCGCGGGGCACCGCGCTGGTCGGGATCTACCTGTTCGTGTTCGGGGCTTTCCTGGGGGCGATCCTCACCGGGATGCTGAGCGACGCCCTTGGGGAGAGAGCGGCGCTGACCATCGTGATCCTGCCCGCGACCCTGGTCGGGGGAGCGCTCATGGTGTACGGCTCGCGGTTCATCGAGGGCGACATCGCCATGGTCATCGAGGAACTCCACGAGGAACGGGACGAGGCGGAACGAAGGAGCGCATCCGAGGGTGGTGACACCCCGGTGTTGCAGGTCCGCAACCTCGACTTCTCCTACGGCAAGGTGCAGGTGCTGTTCGACGTGGGCTTCGAAGTGTACGAGGGGGAGTCGTTGGCCCTGCTGGGAACCAACGGTGCGGGCAAGTCCACCATCCTGCGGGTGGTCAGCGGTCTCGGCGTCCCGTCCCGGGGGGTGGTCAGGCTGAACGGGCGAACCATCACCTACACCGACCCCGAGGTACGGGCCAGGATCGGGGTGGTCCAACTGGCCGGGGGCAAGGCAGTGTTCCCCGACCTGTCGGTGGAGGAGAACCTGCGCATGGCAGGGTTCCGCTACGGCCGGTCCGAGATCAACCAGCGCATCGACCGGGCCTTCGAGGTTTTCCCCGTGTTGAAGGAGCGGCGGTCGGTGACGGCGGGTGAATTCTCCGGAGGCCAGCAGCAGATGCTCGCCCTGGGCATGACCCTCATGCACGACCCGGAAGTCCTTGTCATAGACGAGCTCTCGTTGGGGCTGGCCCCTGTAACGGTGCAATCCCTCCTCGAGGTGATCGAGCGGCTGAGAGCCCAGGGGCAGACGATGATCATCGTGGAACAGTCGCTCAACGTGGCGCTGGCGGTGGCCGACCGGGCCATATTCCTCGAAAAGGGCCAGATCCGGTTCGAGGGTCCCGCTCGGGAACTAGCTGACCGTGACGACCTGGTTCGGGCCGTGTTCCTCGGCCAATCGGGAACAGGGGGCTGAGCACAGTGGAGTTCGGCGCCGAGATGGTTGGGCTCATCATCACCCGTCAGATCGTGTTCACCGGAGCGGTTACCGGCATCACCTACGGGGTCATGGCGGTGGGCCTTGTGCTCATCTTCCGTTCCACCCGGGTTGTGAACATCGCCCACGCCGAAATCGGGGCCTTCGGTGCCGCCTTACTGGCCCTTTTGGTTGTGAAGTGGAACGTGCCCTACGGCGTGGCGCTGGCCGCCGGGCTGTTGTCGGGAGCGGTGTTGGGGGGATTGCTGGAGCTGACCGTGGTGCGACGCCTGTCCCGGGCCCCCAAGGTGATCCTATTCGTGGCCACCATGGGCGCCGCCCAGGTGGTGTACCTGTGCAACATCTCGCTGCCCCGACTCAACGTCATCGCCGACTTTCCAACCGCGTTCGACGCCCGATGGGAGGTGCTGGGCGTCCGGGTCCGCAGCGAGCATCTTCTCGTGCTCATCGTGGTGCCCCTGGCCACCGCGGCCCTGGCCCTGTTCCTGGAGCGGACCAAGTACGGGACCGCTATCCGGGCCGCGGCCCAGAACCCCGACGCCGCCCGTATGTCGGCCATCAGCACCAAGACCATGTCGGCGCTCGTCTGGACGCTGGCCGGGCTGCTCTCGGCGGTCACCGCGGTGCTGGTCGCCCCCATAACCGGCGGGGGTACCGCGGTGGGTGCAGCCGCGCTCGGTCCGGGCCTACTGCTCCGAGCGCTCACCGCCGCCCTCATCGCCCGGATGCGCTCGCTACCGGTGGCTCTGGCCGCCGGCACGGTAATCGGAGCGGCGGAAGCGGTCACCCTGTTCAACTACTTCGACCAGCCCGGGCTCATCGACGCCGCCCTGTTCGTGGCGGTGCTGATCGCCGTGCTGTCCCACGCCCGGCGGGACCGGGACGCTGGGTCGGTTCAGTCGATCTCGTTCTCCCCCCGGGTGCGACCGGTGCCTCCCCAGCTCCAGAAACTCTGGTGGGTGCGACGCCTCCCGCAGATCATGGTGACGTTGGCGCTGGTGGCCGCCGTGCTCTTGCCAATCATCGCCACCCGCCCATCCCGGCATTTCCTCTACTCGACGATGCTTCTGCTGGCAATCGTCGCTTTTTCTCTGACCCTGCTGACCGGGTGGGCCGGGCAGCTATCGCTGGGCCAGATCGCGTTCGCCGGGCTGGGGGCGTTTCTGACCACCGCGCTGGTGCGGGGAATGACCATCGAATGGGCCGGGCGCCGGCTCGACATCCCCGAGATACCCTTCGAGGGCGCCCTGTTCGTGTCGGCCGCCGTATGCCTGGTGGTGGCCATGATCGTGGGATTACCCGCTCTACGGGTGCAGGGGCTCTTCTTGGCCGTCACCACCCTGGCCTTCGCAGTCATGGCCGAGAGCTGGCTGTTCGACCGGGGCTTCCTCACCGGCGGGGAATCCATCGTCCGTCTTCCTCGAGCCCGATGGGGCGACAGCTTCAGCCTCAAATCGCAGCACACCTACTACTACGTGTGCCTGGGGGTGCTTTGCGTGTGCGCGGTGGTGATGAGCCGGATCCGCCGCAGTGGGGTGGGCCGTTCCCTCATCGCGGTGCGGGACAACGAGCAGAACGCGGCGGCGTTCACCGTGTCGCCCGCTCGCATGAAGCTGATGGCGTTCGCGGTTTCAGGGGTGCTGGCCGGTTTGGCCGGAGGCCTGCTCGCCGGGTTGAGGGTGCAGTTCGGGGCAGTGGCCTTCGTGCCCGACGAGTCGCTGCGGGTCGTGGCCATCGCCGTCATTGGCGGCCTGTCCTCGGTATGGGGCGCGGTGCTGGGCGCGCTGTGGGTGGTGGGGCTGCCCGCGCTGTTCGGCGACACCGACCAGGTACGGCTGCTTACATCGGGGGTTGGGCTGCTACTGCTGCTCATGTACCTGCCGGGGGGGTTGATCCAGGTGGCCTACTCCCTACGAGACGCCGTTTTTCGGGCCGCGGCCCGGCGGATCCCCGACACAACCGTCGAGAAGGCTCCGGCCCCGATCCCGTCACGGGTGGTCACAGTGTCCGAATCGGACGAAGCCGACCCTGCGGGAGTATCAGCCATCGATGTCGACAGGGTGTCCGTGAACTTCGGCGGGGTTCTGGCTGTGAACGAGGTGAGCCTCAAAGTGGAACCTGGTGAGGTGGTGGGGCTCATCGGCACCAACGGGGCGGGTAAATCGACCCTCATGAATGCCATGGGCGGGTTCGTTGCGTCCACCGGCACGGTCGGCCTGTTCGGACGGGACATAACCCGGCTCAGCCCCAGCCGACGGGCCGGCCTCGGCCTGGGGCGGACATTCCAGCAGGCCGACCTGTTCCCCGACCTCACCGTGCGGGAAACCATCCAGGTGGCGCTGGAGGCCCGAGGCCGGGCCACGCTGCTGCCTGTTGTCCTCGGCCTGCCCTCAGCCGGTCGCCGGGAGCGCCTCCGCCGCCAGGAAACCGACGAGCTGATTGCCTTCTTCGGCCTCGGCCGGTACGCCTCGTCGTTCATCAGCGAGCTGTCCACCGGCACCCGGAGGGTGGTGGAGCTGGCCTGCCTGATCGCCCTTGAAGCCAAGGTGTTGTGCCTGGACGAGCCGACCGCCGGGGTGGCCCAGCGGGAAACCGAGGCATTCGCGCCCCTGGTGTTGCGCATCAGGGAGGAACTGGGGGCATCGCTGCTGGTGATCGAACACGACATGCCGTTCATCATGGGCATCAGCGACCGGGTGTACTGCCTCGAAGCGGGCCGGATCATCGCCGAGGGCGACCCCGAAACGGTACGAAACGACCCCCTGGTGATCGCCAGCTACCTGGGAACCGACGCCAGGGCCATCCAACGGAGCGGCTCGGCATCCGATTCAGACAGTGTGGAGTGAGAGTATGGGGAGAGGAGACCCGAACTATGGCTGAATCATTGGACGACCGGAACTTCTTCACCGACCAGGATCTGATCGTTGACCCTTACCCCTACCTCGACTCGTTTCGTAGCCAGTGTCCGGTGCGAAAGGAGCCCCATCACGACGTTTTCATGGTGACCGGGTACGACGAGGCCGTGGAGGTTTACAGCGACGCCGAGAACTTCTCGTCGTGCATATCGGTCACCGGCCCGTTCCCGGGTTTCCCGGTGCCTCCCGAGGGCGACGACATCAGCGATCTCATCGAGGAGCATCGCGCCAGCCTGCCCATGCACGATCAGCTCCCCACCATGGACCCGCCGTTGCACACCGACCACCGTTCCCTGCTGATGCGGCTCATCACCCCCAAGCGGTTGAAGGAGAACGAGGAGTTCATGTGGCGGCTGGCCGACCGGCAGCTCGACACTTTCGTGGAGCGGGGGCAGTGCGAGTTCATCGGCGACTACGCCCAGCCGTTCGCCCTGCTGGTGGTGGCCGACCTGCTGGGGGTGCCGGACGAAGACCGGGACCGGTTCACCGAGCAGCTCACCCACCGCCCCGACGACCACAGCATCGGCTCCACCGACGAGCAGGCCATGGCCCACAACCCGCTCGAGTTCCTCTACGGGCAGTTCACCGGCTATATCGAGGACCGCCGCGCCGATCCCGGCGACGACGTTCTGTCGGGGCTGGCCACGGCCACGTTCCCCGATGGCTCCACTCCGGAGGTCAGGGACGTAGTGTGCATTGCCGCCAACCTGTTCGCCGCGGGCACCGAGACCACCGTTCGGTTGCTCAGCACCGCGCTCAAGTTCATGGCCGAGGACCGGGGGTTGCAGGATCGGTTGCGACAGGACCGTTCCCTCATCCCCAACTTCGTGGAGGAGACGCTGCGGATCGAGAGCCCGGTGAAGGGCGACTTCCGGCTTTCCCGCCGGGCGGGATCGGTGGGCGGGGTGGAGTTCCCTCCGGGGACGATGCTCATGGTTCTGAACGCGGCGGCCAACCGGGATCCCGAGCGGTTTCCCGATCCCCACACCCTCGACATCGAGAGGGACAACGCCCGTCAACATCTCGCCTTCGGTCGGGGGATTCACTTCTGTCCCGGCGCACCCCTGGCCCGGTCGGAAGCCCGGATAAGCCTGGAACGAGTCCTTGACCGGATGGGCGACATCGAGATCTCCGAAGAGGTTCACGGCCCGGCCGAAAACCGCCGTTACTCCTACGTGCCCACGTTCATCCTCCGGGGGCTGACCCATCTGGGCTTGCAGTTCACCCCGAAGGCAGCGGGGCGTTGATGGCGGCGACCGTGTGGCCTAACTCGACATGCGGGTAACCCCGGTAGCGGGGTGCATCGGGGCCGAGGTCTCCGGAGTTGACCTTGGCCGCCTCGACGACGCGGCGGCGGCCCGATTGCGGTCGGCCTGGCTGGATCACCTGGTGCTGTTCTTCCGGGACCAGGAACTCACCCCCGAGGAGTTTCTCGGCTTCGCCCGCCGAATCGGGGAACCGGCCCGCTATCCGTTCGTGCCGGGAATGGACGAATACCCCGAGATCATCGAGGTCAAGAAGCTGCCCCACGAGACCACCAACTTCGGCGGCATATGGCACAGCGACACCGTGTACCTCGAACGGCCCCCGATGGCTTCGATGCTGCTGGCCCGTGAGGTACCGCCCTACGGGGGCGACACCGAGTTCGCCAACATGTACGCCGCCTACGAGGCCCTGTCGCCGGGACTGCGATCGTTGCTGGACGGCTTGCGAGCGGTGAACAGTTCGGCTCTGGCCGAGGTGTCCAAAACCAGGGAGGATCGCATTGCCGAGGCGGCCGAGACTTCCGGCGTCAAAGTGGCCGAGCCGGAGGAGGCACAGGAGTTTGAGGCGGTGCATCCGGTGGTGCGGACCCACCCCGAGACCGGTCGCCGGGCTCTGTACGTGAACGTGGCCCACACCGCCCGTTTCGATGGTTGGACCGAGGACGAGAGCCGACCCATCCTCGAGTTCTTGTTCCGGCACCAGACAAGGGCGGAGTTCACCTGCCGATTTCGTTGGGCGACGGGCTCGGTGGCCCTGTGGGACAATCGCTGCGCCATGCACAACCCGATCAACGACTATCACGGCCATCTGCGCCGGATGCACCGGATCACCCTCCAGGGAGACGTGCCGGCCTGAGCAGCCGGGACTGGTAATGCGGCGATGACCGGGAGGCGTGGTTCAGCAGATGGGCCCGGCGGCTACGTGCCGGGGGTGGCCGTGCCTCGCACGGAGGTGCCATTTGCCGACGACCCCGATGCGTTTCGTTTCGTGGTGGTGGGGGATCGCACCGGCGGGTGCCGTCCCGGAGTGTTCGCTGAGGCCATGGAGAAGGTGAACCTGCTGCAACCCGACTTCGTGTTGAACATCGGCGACCTCATCGAGGGTTACACAACCGACGAGGGGACGCTCGACACCCAGTGGGCCGAAATCGGCGGGATGCTCGACGTGCTCGACATGCCGTTCTTCTTCGTGGCCGGCAACCACGACCTGTCCAACCCGGAGATGCTGGCCCATTGGGAGCAGCGCCACGGTGCGACCTACTACCACTTCATCTACAACGACGTGCTGTTCCTGGTGCTCAACACCGAGGACCCCCCTGTCATCCTTGACGATGACACCCTGGCCCGGGCCAAGGCGCTCGAGGAGGCTATGGCCGTCGACCCCGAGGCCACCCAGGCCCGGGTGCTGGAAGCCGCGGCAGCCCGGTCGGAGCGTGTCCGGCTTCCAGGCAAGATCAACATCAGCGACGACCAGCTCACCTTTGCCGAGACCACCCTGGCCGCTTTCCCCGATGTCCGGTGGACGTTCGTGCTCCTGCACAAGCCGGCGTGGATGTACGACAGCGCCGAGTTCGCCCGGATCGAAGGTTGGTTGGCCGGCCGCCCCTGCACCGTGATCTCCGGCCACGAGCACTACTACGCATACGACAGCCGGATGGGGCGCGACTACATCGAGATGGGCACCACCGGCGGGGTGTGGCTGCGCGACGGCCCTGGCCGGCTCGACCACGTGCTCTGGGTCACCATGGCTGCCGATGGTCCGGTGTACGCCAACCTGCGGGTGGAGGGCATCCTCGACAAAACCCTCCGCTAGCTTGACCCCGCCCCGATCGGCACAACCGGTCGGCTCCAGAGGTCAGGGGGTGAGCAGCTTGCCCAGGCGGCGGCTGGCGATGGCGGCTCCGGCCACGGCCAAAGCGCCCAGGAAGGCCACGTGGACCAGCAGGTTCCAGGTGATGTCTCCGGCGACGAAGGCCCGCTCCATGGCCACCCCGTGGTAGAGGGGAGTGGCCTGCACCAGGAACTGCACCGCCCGGGGGTAGGTGTCCAAGGGGAAGAAGGTGGCCGAGAACAGGAACTGCACGATGAGCGGAACGGTTACCAGGTCAAGGTCGTTCCAGCTCCTCATGTAGCTGGTGGCGGCCATGCCCAGAGAAGCGAACGTCAACCCGACCAGGGTGGCACCCGGCAGCGCGGCGATGGCCCACACCGAGTCCACCAGGCCCAGCCCGGCCATCACCCCCAGAAAGCCGGCCCCGTACAGGGTGGCCCGCAGCACCGACCAGCCGATCTCACCCACGGCCAGGTCCACCACGCCAATAGGGGTGGCCAGCACCGCGTCGTAAATCTTGGCCCAGGTGAGCTTGTAGTACATGTTCATGGTGCTGTCGTAGAACGTGCCGTTCATGGCAGAGGTGGCCAGAAGGCCGGGGGCGACGAAGGTGCGGTAGTCGATGGTGCGTCCGGCAAAGGTCACATCCCCCACCAGCTCGCCGATGCCGATGCCGATGGACAGCAGGTAGAACACCGGTTCGAAGAACCCCGACATGAGCACCACCCAGGTGCGCCGGTACACGGTCACGTTCCGCTCGACCACCCGGGTGAACCGCCGCGACGGCAGCATCAACGTCATCGAGTCACCAGCATCACTGGCATTCCGCTGTCACTGGTACAGCTGCTGTCACTGGTACAGCCGCCGGGTGAAGGTTCGGCTCGCCAACAGGGCCCCAATCAGGATCGTTCCCACCAGGTAGGCCCCGTGCCAGGCCAACTCCCACCCCAGGTCGTGGCCCGAGGCCAGAGACCGGCACAATCGCACGCCGTGCCACACCGGGGTCAGCCAGGCGATCTGCTCCAACACCACCGGCAGTTGGGACACCGGATAGAAGATGCCCGAAAACAAGAACATGGGCATGATGACGAACCTTGTGAACGTGCTGAAGTTGTCGGCGTTGGTCCGGGTGGCCACGTAGGCGGTGACGGGCGTGGCGAAGGCCATGCCGCACAGGGCGGCGCACAACGGGGTCAGCACCGCCAGGGGGGACGACACCGCGCCGAAAGCGGCCATCACCGCCAGGAAAACCACGCTGGCCAACCCCACCCTGAACGCCATGTAGCCGAAATGGCCCAACAGGATGTCCCGGCTCCTGAGAGGGGTGGCGGCCATGGCGTCGTAGGTGCGGTACCACTTGAAGCCGCCGAGCACCGGGTAGGTGGACTCGTTGACCGCCAGCATCATGGCATTGCCGGCAAGCAGCCCTGGGGCCAGGAAATCCAGGTAGTCGAGCCCGCCCAGATCACGGCCCGAGCCGACCTCGGCGTCCACAAGCGAGCCCAGGCCCAGCCCCATGGCGGCCAGGAACAGGACGGGGCTCAGAAAACTGGTGAGCAGCGAACCCCGCCAGTTGCGGCGGTAGCTCAACAGCCAGTACTCCACCGACAGGCGGGGACGGGGAGCCACGGCGGGACGGGCCATCAGTCCACCAGTGATCGCCCGGTGAGGTGCAGGAACACGTCCTCGAGGGTGCTGCGGCGAACCAGCACGCTCTCGTGCTCCACTTCTCCCAGCTTGGCCACAACCCGCTCGCCGTGGTCGGTGTACAGCAGCACCCGGTCCGGGAGTTCCTCCACCCGTTCGTAAAGCGGTGCAGCGGTGTAGGTCTCCTCCCGCTCGCCCAGGCGGCGCATGGCATCGGTCAGCACCGTTACTTCGCCGTGAGTGCGCAGCTCCACCACCTCCCGCGTGGAGTAGCGCTCGATGAGCTGGCGGGGCGACCCCTCCGCCACGATTTGCCCCCGGTCCATCACGACCAGCCGGTCACAGAGCTGTTCTGCCTCGTCCATGTAGTGGGTGGTCAGAACCTGGGTTACGCCCCGGCGCTTGAGCGTCCAGAGGCGCTCCCAGACCACATGTCGAGCCTGGGGGTCGAGACCGGTGGTGGGCTCGTCCAGCAGTAGCACGTCGGGCTCGCTGATCAGAGCCCGGGCGATGGTGAGGCGACGTTTCATACCCCCCGATAGCGGCTCCACATGATCGTCGGCCCGCTCGGAGAGCTGCACGAAATCCAGCAGCTCGGTGATGCGGGGTCGCAGCGTGGCCCGGGGCAGGTCGAAGTAGCGCCCGTACACGTACAGGTTCTCGGCTACCGAAAGCTCCTCGTCGAGGTTGTCCTGCTGGGGAACCACGCCGAGGCGGGATCGGATGTCGGGCCCCTCACGGGCCGGATCCATGCCCAGGATTCTCAACGCCCCGCCGGTGGGGGATGAGACGCAGCCGATCATCTTCATGGTGGACGACTTTCCCGCCCCGTTGGGTCCGAGGAAGCCGAACACCTCGCCCCGGTTGACCTCGAAGTCGATGCCGTCGACCGCGGTGAAGCTGCCGAAACGCTTGGTCAGCCCCCAGGCCGCGATCAGAGACACCTGGGAAGAATACGGTGGCGCCCCCACTTCCCGGCAGTTCTGGACCGTGATATCGGAGGCTCTGGATTGTGATATCGGAAGCCGGGATTATCTTTCGTCGGCAGGTTGACCGTGATACCGCAGTCGGGGATTGGCTTTCGTCGGCAGGTTGACCGTGATACCGCAGCCGGGGATGGGCCATGATGGGGCCATGGGTTACCAACACCTTCTGTCACCGGGGCGCATCGGCTCCCTGGAGCTTCGCAACCGGATCATCATGGCCCCGATGGGTGAGGACCTGGGGGACGAGAACGGCAAGGTATCCGACGACCAGGTCGCCTACCTGGAGGCCCGGGCCCGAGGCGGCATGGCGGTGGTGATGCTGGGGTCAGTAGGGGTGGCGCACCCGGTGGGCTGCTCCAACAAGCGACAGACCGCCATATCCGACGACCGGTTCATCCCTTCGTGGCGCCGGGCCGCCGAGCGGGTCCACGCTCACGGCGGCAAGATCGCCATGCAGCTTACCCACGCCGGCAAGATCGCCCTCCAGGATGTGATGGCCGGGCGCCCCATGTGGGTGCCGTCGATGCCCGGACCCGCCACCGAGGATCCTCTCTACGGAATGGTCACCGCCGAGGAGGGGGCCATGATGGCCGAGCCGTTCCTGGCTCCCACCGCCAATCCCCACTACCGGGTGATGGACCACGAGGACATCGCCACCGTGGTCGACCAGTTCGCGGCGGCCACGGTTCGAGCCCGGGAAGCGGGGGTGGACGCGGTTGAGCTGCACGGCGGCCACGGCTATCTCATCGACGCCTTCCTGTCTCCCACCATCAACACACGCAACGACGAGTACGGGGGATCAGTCGAGAACCGGGCCCGGTTCATGGTGGAGGTTCTCACCGAGATCCGCCACCGGGTGGGCGACGACTACCCGGTGTGGGTGCGGCTCAACAGCACCGAGGTGGACATCGACGGCATCATCCTCGACGACGCCTTGTACAACGCCCGCTGTGCCGCCAAGGCCGGGGCCGACGCCATCCACGTGTCGGCCTACCACGACCCCGGGATCGCCACCGGGCCAACCGACTCCTACGCTCCCCACGTGCCGGAGCTGCTGGTGGCCAACGCCGTCGCAGTGAAAGCCGAGGTGGACGTGCCGGTCATCGCAGTGGGGCGGATCAGCCCCGAGGCCGCCGACCGCCACATCGCCGACGGGGCGTTCGACTTCGTGGCCATGGGCCGCAAGATCCTGGCCGACCCCGACCTGCCCTCCAAGCTGGCCTCGGACCGGGCCGACGATGTGCGCCCCTGCGTGTATCACTACCGCTGCATCGGGAACATCTTCCTGCGCAAGGGCACCCGTTGTGCCGGGAACGGGTTCCTCGGCCGGGAGGATTCGCTGGTGGCCGACGCCGCTCCCGCGGCCCGACGGGTGCTGGTGGTGGGCGGGGGTCCTTCCGGCATGGAGACGGCCCGCATCGCTGCCCTGAGGGGTCACGAGGTGATCCTGGCCGACGCCTCGGATCGGCTCGGGGGCCGGTGGGTGCTGGCTTCGGCTGCCAGTGACGTGAACGGCGAGCTGCTGGAGTGGTTCGGACGCCAACTAGACCAGCTCGGCGTGGATGTGCGGCTGGGCACCCGGCTCGACCGGGCAGCGATAGACGAGCTGTCTCCCGATTCGGTGGTGGTGGCCACCGGGGGCCGGTGGGGCCGCCCCGAGGTAGACGGCATGGACGGCGACCGGGTGTGGGGGGTGGACGATCTGGGACCGTGGCTGCTCGACGGCAACCCGCTGGACGCCGACCGTGTGGCGGTTCTGGGTGGCGACCTTCCCGGACTGGGTGTGGCCGAGACAGCGAGCCGGCAGGGGGCCGATGTGACCCTCATCGAGTCCGGCCCGGTGTTTGGGTTCACCCTGGGGCTTCCTGGCCGCTGGCGTGTGGTCAACGAACTGGGCCAAGCCGGGGTCGGCCTGGTCACCGGAGCAGAGGTGGTGGCCGTCACCGGCGAGGGGGTGGTGTGGCAGTCGAACGGTGCCGAGCAGACCTCCCAGGCCGATCTGGTGGTAGTCACGTCCGAACTGGCCGCCGACACCTCGCTGGTGGATGAGCTGAGAACCGCCGGAGCCGACGTGCATGGTGTTGGGGACTGCGCCCAGCCCGGTTACCTGGAAGGGGCCATGCGCTCGGCGGTCGAGTTGGCCGTGGAGCTTTAGCTCAGGGCAACGCCAGCATTTCTGCAGTTTGGGCGCAGGAAGCCACCGGGCGGCCCACCTCGGCACACAGTGCCACGGCTTCGGCCAGCAGCTCCTGGTTTGTGGGGGAGCGGTCGGGGTCGTAGAACTCCTCGATCCCCACGTGGAGATGGCCCCCCAGCTCCACGGCC
Organism: Acidimicrobiales bacterium; assembly: GCA_965200775.1. Lineage (GTDB taxonomy): Bacteria > Actinomycetota > Acidimicrobiia > Acidimicrobiales > Bin134 > Poriferisocius. The sequence goes on from OZ241383.1 coordinate 1,044,164, forward strand.
AGGCGAGCCACCGGAGTGGCCATGAGGTCGCCGCCCCACACCGACACCGACCAGGGGATGCCGGTGCCTTCGAGCATGTCGAGGTAGGCCAGCAGAGCGTTCTTGGTGGGTGGTAGCCCGAAGGTCACACCCTTGGCCCGGCGGGTGAGCCCCCACTCGGCCCCGAAGTACAGCTTGGCCATCGAACCGGCCGGGAGCCTCCCGGCCCGGTGATAGGTGAGGACACATTGCAGGAACCCCGGTTCGTAGATGGCCAGAGCCGGACCCCAGCCGTGGTCCCGGCACATGTCGAAGCTGGCTCGGATGTCGGCGTAGTCGTTCTTGTAAGTGCCGCCCACTGGTAGGCCATCCGACCCGGCAGTACCGATGTTGGTGGAGCCGGGGTCCACCACCCCCATACGCACCGGTACCTCGGCAGCGATCAAGGGCAGGTGGGCGTTCTTGGTGGCGTGATCGGGCGACGAGGCCAGCGTCGGGTACCACAGCGCGTCGGGGCGGGCTTGAAGCACCGGGGCCATGGCCTCGATGTAGGGACCGGCGGCGTCGGCCCCGGTAAGGCCGATGTCGTGGTTGTGGGCGTGGATGATGGCTGCACCCCCATCGAGGCAGGCCAAAGCGTCGGCTCTGATCGCCTCGGGGCTGAGCGGCACGTTGGGGTTGATGTCGGGGCTGGTGATTCCGTTGATGGCCACCTCGATGATGACCGGAATGTTCTCGGGTGCGACTGCTGCCATGGCCCGACCCTACCGGCGATCCGAGGGTCGGAGGGCGGGCGTGGTTTACTTCGGGGCGTGGTTGCGCCCGCAGGAGACGGTCCCTGGTTCGAGGACTTCGAGGTGGGGCAACGGCTCGACCCAGCCCCGGCCATTACCATCGGGCCGGGCGAGGCTGCCGTTTACCAGGCGATTTGCGGAGATCCACTGGCCATCAGCCTGAGCCGGCCGCTGGCCGAAGCCATCACCGGGGAGCCCGGAGGGGTGGTGAACCCCGCTCTGGTGTTGCAGGTGGCGATAGGACAGTCCACCGTGGCCACCCGCATGGTGGTGGCCAACCTGTTCTACCGGGGGGTGCGCCAGCTCCGCACCGTGTACCTGGGGGAGACGCTCACCACAAACGTGGAGGTGCGAGGCCTGCGGGAGGCCACGGCTCGCCCAGACCGCCCGGCCCGGGGCTTGGTGCTGCTCGGCATCCAAACCACCGACAGCCAGGGTCGCCTGGTGTTGGACTTCGAGCGATGCGCCCTGGTTCGCCGCCGTTCCGACGCTCCCACCGGCCACAAAGACGACCTGGGGGGAACCCCCACGTCGTTGGACATGGCCCCGTTCGTGGCCGCGGCCCCTTCCGGTTGGGACCTGACCCCGCTGGGGCCCCCTCAGCAGTGGCCGGTGGGGGAGACCCGCCGCGATCCGCTGCGCGACACGGTTACCGACGCTCTCCCGCTGGTGCGGCTCATCCAGAACCTGGCCCCACCCCACCGGGACGCATCACGGGGCCAGGCCGGCAAGCGGCTGGTGTACGGCGGTCACACCGTTGGCCTGGCCCAGGCAGGGCTGATTCGCCTGCTGCCCACCGCGGCCACGGTGGTGGGCTGGCTGCTCTGCGACCACACCGGGCCGGTGTTCGAGGACGACGTGGTGGATGTGGCCGCCACCCTCGATGCGGTGCATCCGCTGGCCGATGGCCGCTTGCTGGCCTTCACCGTGATTGTGCAGGCCGAGCGGGACGGGGCCGATCCGGTGCCGGTGCTGGACTGGCGGCCGATTGTGCTGGCTCCGTGACCCAACCCCACCAGCCCGACGATCACGAAGTAGCCCACTGGTTGGCTCAGCAGGCCGGCGAGCAACTCCAGGCTCTGAGGGAGGAGATGGACACGGTCGGAACCGGCCACCTCCACAGGGAGCTGATGGGGGATCAGATCAGCCACCGCTACATTACGGAGGCTCTGAGCCGCCTCCGGCCCGATGACGGCGTGCTGTCCGAGGAGGGGCGAGACGACCGGGCTCGGCTCAACTCGGAACGGGTGTGGATTGTGGACCCGCTCGACGGGTCGTCGGACTTCGCCGGTCATTGGAGCGACACGTGGGCTGTCCACATCGCGCTGGCCGTGGACGGGCGACCGACGGTCGGAGCGGTGGCGGTGCCGCCTTGGGGCCAAACGTTCAGCACCGGCAGGGTGGACGCCATACCGGAACCCGAGGAGACAAGGGAAAGGCCGCTGGTGGTGATGTCCCGGTCTCGGGTGCGGTGGGATGGTCATCGCCTGGCCCGCCACCTCGACGCCGACATCTACGGGGTGGGCTCTGCTGGAGTGAAGGCCATGGCGGTGGTGGCCGGCCATGCCGATGCCTGGGTTCACGGCGGCGGCCTCTACGAGTGGGACACATGCGCACCGGTTGCCGTGGCCCTGGCGGCCGGCCTGCACGCCTCCCACCTCGACGGCAGCCCGCTGCGTTACAACCACCGAGACCCGGCCCAGTGGGGAATCCTCGTGTGCCGCCCGGAGCTAGCCGGAAAGATCCAGGCCGCATTCGCAGGCTGAAATCCCTATCCTGCTGCCATGCGAATCGGAATGCTTGGTGCGGCGTGGATCGGGCCGATGGGAGTTATCGAACCGGCCCGAGAGGTTGAAGGGGTCGAGATGGTGGCCGTGGCCGCCCGCGACCCGCAGCGGGCTCAGGCCTATGCCGAACAGCACGAAATCCCCATGGTGTTCGACACCTACAAGGAGCTGCTGGCCTCCGACGACATCGACGCGGTGTACAACCCTCTACCCAACTCGCACCACGCCCTCTGGACCATCGCCGCTCTGGAGGCTGGCAAGCCGGTGCTGCTGGAGAAGCCGTTCACCGCCAACGCAGGTGAGGCCCGCCGGGTGGCCGAAGCCGCGTCCCGAACCGGGCTGGTGGTGATGGAGGCATTCCACTGGCGGTTCCATCCCCAGGCTGAACGGGCCATCGAGCTGGTGACCGGCGGGGCGGTGGGAGAGGTACGCCATGTGGAAGCAGCCATGATCTTCCCTTCGATGCACGGCCCCGACGACATCCGCTACCAGTACGAACTGGCAGGCGGGGCCCTCATGGACACCGGCTCGTACGCCCTCAGCAACCTGCGGGCGTTCGGCGAGCTCGACGTGGTGAGCGCCGAAGCCGAGGAGCTGGCTCCCGATGTCGACCTTCAGGTGACCGCTGAGCTGAGCTACCGGGAGAGCGAGGCCACCGCTTCCATTATCTCGGCGTTCACCGGCATCAACCAGAAAATCGATGTGGAGAACATTGACGACCTCGATCCCAGCACCCTTGAAATCGACTTCCGGGCCGAGGTGACGGTGTCCGGAACCGGCGGCCAACTCCACATCGACAATCCTCTGGCTCCCATGTGGGGCAACGGCCTCACCATCACTGACAGCGGCGGGAACACCGTCCTTCACGAACCGGCCGAACAGGTGATGACCTACACCTGCCAGCTCAGGGCGTTTCGGGCTTGCGTGGAGGACGGCGGCCCCAATCTGTACCCGCCGTCGGAGTCGATCAAGACGATGGAGCTGATCGACGCGGTCTACTTGGCAGCGGGTTTGCCGGTTCGGGTCGGCGTCTGAGCGGCAGGCAGGCGGCCGAGCTAGCCGGCCTGGGCCATGACCTGTTGGGTGGAGTCTCCCAGGAGCCGGGCAAAGCGGTTGGGTCCCAACTGCTCCAGGCGAGCGGAATCGAACACCTCCAGGGTTAGAGGAGCCCGGCACCCGGCCCCTCGAATGGTGCGTAACGCGCCGGGCAGGTCCATGATCCCTTCACCGGGTACTCCCCGCTGGTAGCGGGTGGCCCAACCCAGATCGTCGGGGAACTCGAATGGCGCATCGTTGAGCTGGATGGCACCCATGAGATGGCCCGGGACGTCGGCCAAGTCGGCAAAGTCGCCGGGACCGTAATGCACGTGCCAGAAGTCCACGGTTAGGCCGCAGTTGGCCTTCCCTGTGGCGGCCACCACCTCGTAGGCAGACCTGGGATCGGGGGTGGGCCGTTGGCGGCTGAACTCCATGAACACGTTCACCCCGACTTCGGCTCCCTCGTCGGCCAGGTCGGCCATTACCTCGATCACCTGCTCGGTTGTGGCAGGGGCGCTGCCCACCAGCAACGAGTTCACCCCGGTGGCTCCCAGCGCAACGGCGGCCTCGAACACTGCGGGGCGGGGTGCTTCCTCGAAGTAGGGGCCTCCGGGATCGTCGGGGCCGACCCACGCCACCACAGCGTCCATGTCCACCACAGCCAGGCCGGCGTCGCGGATGCGCTCGCCGATGGCGGGGTCGGGCGGGTAAGCCCCGGGCCAAAGGGTCAGCCCGGCAAAACCTCCCTCGATGGCGGCTTCCACCAGCACCTCGGGAGCCGGGTTGTCCAGCGAGCCCGAGCTGAGAACCAGATCGTCGGGTCCGAGCGTCACAGTGAGGTCACCTCCATCTCCCATAGCATGTCACCCCATGCCACCGGAGTTGCCCGCTACTGTCCCCACCCACCCCGACGACGAGTTCCACCCGCCCACCTCCGACGACCCTTACTGGACCGAGACGTGCTGGTTCACCTTCGCCGCTCCCGAGCACAAGCTGTCGGGCCAGCTCTACCCGTTCTTCCGGCCCAACCAGAAGGTCACCTCGGGCGGAGCCTTCTTCTGGGACACGAGCGGCGACCAGATCTGGAACTGCCGCTACGCCAAGAACTTCTGGCACCTGCCCCTGCCCGACCAGCCGCTCAGCAACATCGAGCTGTCCAACGGCATCCGCTACCGGGTTGTCGAGCCCCTGAACAAGTACCACATCGGGTTCCTGTGCCAGGACGACGGAGAGGCCGAGGTGGACCTCACCTTCACCGCAGTGGGGCCGCCCAACTACCTGGGCGACGGCCACCTCGACCAGCCCGGCCGGTACCAGGGCACCATACGGCTGGGCGAAGACGAGTATCGGGTGGACGCCTACGGAATGCGGGACCGGTCGTGGGGGCCTCGCAGCCAGTTCGGGGCCACCCTTCACGGAGCCGTCAGGGGCGGCTACAGCTACGCCACCGCGTCGGACTCGGACGGTTTCCACGCGTTGACCATGGCCTACGGAGACGGCGACGATCCCGACTGCATCGTCATCCACGGCTACCTACGGCGCGACGGGGTGTACTCCCGTCTGGTTGCCGGGCAGGGTCGCCGCGACGTGGTGGAGCGTGATCCCGGCACCGGCGCTCCCACCGTGGTGAGGATCACTGCAATCGACGAGCTGGGGCGGGAGCTGGTGGCCGAGAGTCGGGCGGTGAACCGGATCGGCGTTCACCTCAACCCCAATCTCTGGACCTGGAACTGCCTCAGCCAGTGGAGTTTCGGGGATGTAACCGGTTGGGGAGAGGATCACGACAACTGGAGCGCAGCCGGCTACCGCCGCTTCGCCCGCCGTCACCTCGGGCTAGACTGAGCCGGCCCCAACGAAGCCTTAGGCCTCCTCGCGATACTCGGAGAGACCGATGCCGATGCCGTCGGCGAACTCCGGGGTGATCGGTGTTTCACGGCCGGCCAGCTCGGTGAGGAAGTGGGATGTGGCCAGGTGGTTGAGGGCGGCGGTGGTAAGCGCCGGGTCGGCGAAATCAGGGGTGCAGCCGTCTTCGGCTCTAGCCACCTGGGCTGCCCCCAGCAGCGGCTCCAACACCCCGAGCCCGCCCATCGCGACGATTTGAGAGCAGCTGTCGGTGAAACTGTTGTGCCCCGCCCCGGCCAGCACCACCAAACGCCGGGGGCCGGTTAGAGCCTCGTACAGTTCGACGCTGGACGAGGGCGGCACCGTCTCGTCCAACTCGGCGGCGATCACCAGGACGGGCTTGCCCATGCTGTCGGGCGACCGGCCGCTGCCGCCGCTCAGGGCAATGGCTGTGAGGACGGAGTCGTTGTCCAGCGAGAGCATGGCGGTCCCTGCCCCGGCGGAATGGCCGATCACCCCGGTTCGACTGGTGTCGACCTGCCCTGTCATGGCCTCGTCCAGGGCAGCAAGGGTGTCGGCAATGTCGGCTGCGTCGGCTTCGGGGTCCGACCTGGCCCGACCGGTGGTTTGAGCGGCGAGATTCCGGTGGATGTGCTCGGTGGAGGCCACCACGAAGCCCCACGACGCCAGATGGACGGTGTGGAAGATTGCAACCCGGCGGTGCCCGCCGTAACCGTGGCTGTAGATCACAACGGGGTACTCACCGTCGGCCATAGGGGCGTCGCGGTAGGCGTTGGTCTCGACGATGCTCTGCAACTCAGGCGGGAGCAGGGATCGGAACGCCTCGGGGATGACGCTGCCGGAGTCGAACTGCTCCGTCTCCCAACCGGTTACGGCCTCAGCCACGGTCGGGTACCACACCTCGACCTCCCGCTGGTTGTCCTCATCGCCCAGCACGAGGGTTGTCATGCCCACCGGATGGGGCCCGGGCTCGGAGTACAACCCGGACTCGGGCTGGTATTCCGGTTCCGCTTCCGGTGTCGGGGGTTCGGTGGGGGTCGGAGGCGGGGTTGCCTCCGGTGTCGGGGGTTCGGTGGGGGAGGGGGAGGGCGTCGCGGTGGCCGGAGCCGGTTCTGTTGCTTCCTCGGTGGGAGACGGCGATGGGGTGGCGGTCGGGGCGTCCGGAGACGGGCTCGCTGTCGGGGCCGGAGTTGATGCCGTCGAGGCGCCGGGCTGGTCGTCCGACGAGCCACAGGCGGCCACGATCAACGCCAGAGACATGACCGCGGCAAGCACCCGGCCGGCCTTTGTCCGGGCGATCAGGATGGAGCGGTTCATCGCCGCCGCCTTACCGGGCAGCCAGGCGGTTGCCCGGCGATCGTCTTTTGGGAATACACTGCGGCCATGGGCCGAAAGTACAAGGTAATCAGCGCCGATGGACATGTGGAGACGCCACCGGATGTCTTCGTCAAGTATGTCCCGGAGCAGTGGAAGGATCGGGCCCCCCGTCTGATTCACCTGCCGGAGGGGGGTGAGGGGTGGCTCATCGAGGGCCAGCCCATGCTCCGCAACGGGCAGAACATCGCCGGGCGGGACAAGGTCAAGTTCTCCGGCGGCACCTATTTCAACTCCGACGGCAGCCCCGCCGAGGGCGCGGGGCCGGCTGCCCAGCGCCTCCGCGAGCAGGACCTGGACGGTATTGACGCCGAGGTGTTGTTCCCGCCGGTGTTCGCCAGCCGGTTCCTCGAGGGCATCAAGGACCCCGAGGTGTACCGCTCGATGATCCGGGCCTACAACACTTTCCTGGCTTACGACTATTGCTCGGTGGCCCCCGACCGGCTCATCGGCAACGCGGTCATCCCGATCACCGGCATCGATCACGCACTCGACGAGCTGGATTTCATCGCCGAGTCGGGTCTGCCTTCGGTGGCGTTCTACAACTTCCCCAACGGCACCCCCTACGCCGAGCCGGAGGACGACCGGTTCTGGGAAAAGAGTCTGGAGTTGGGCCTGAAGCTGGCCCCTCACTTCGGCTTCGGCGCCCGGGAAGCACCCCTGCAGTCGGCGGCAAAGGGCACGGCCAACAGCCCGTGGGCCAGTGCGCTGGTGCAGCGGGCCGGCAACCACGCTCCGGTGTACTGCATGGCTCAGCTCATCGCCGCCGGCGTGCTGGAGAACTTCCCGGAGATCAAGTTCTACTTCGCCGAAACCAACGCGAGTTGGTTGCCGGGAACCCTCTACTTCATGGACGACAACTACGACTTGTTCCGGGATTGGTTCAAGGTGAGCTACGACCGCAAGCCCAGCGAGCAGGTCGTCGACCACTTCCATTTCAGCGTGATCCGTGATCCGGTGGTGTTCGACATGGTGGACATCATCCCGTGGGACAACATCATGTGGGGCTCCGACTTCCCCCACTCTGTGGGTTCGTACCCCGACTCGCAGGAGTTCATCGCCGAGCACTTCCCCAAGGTGGACGAGGCGATCTCCCGAAAGGTGTTGCTGGAGAACCCGGCCGAGTACTTCGATCTGGACCTCGACGCCGACCTCACCGAGACCCCGGCAGCGTAGGCATAAGCCTCCGCTGGGCCTGGCTCAGCCGCTGCTTATGTCGAGCACTCCTCGGGCGAGTTTTCCTGCTTCGAGGTCCTCAAAGGCCCGGTCGAGTTCGGCTAGGTCGTAGGTGGCCGATACCAGTTCGTCGAGCAGGAGCCTGCCGTCGAGATAGAGATCAACCAAGGCAGGGATGTCGCTGGCCGGGCGGGATGATCCGTACCGACAGCCCATGACGGACTTGTTCTGGTAGAGGAGAAACGGGGGCAGCGACATCTCGGCATCCATCCCTGCCACACCCAGAATCACCATGTTGCCGCCCGGCCTCAGCATCTCCACTGCTTCTCGCATCAATGCGGTGTGGCCGACGCACTCCACCGAGCAGTCCACCCCACCGGGGGAGATCTCCTGCACCGCGGCAACCCCCGGTGTTTTCCCGGTGTCCACGAAGTGGGTTGCGCCGAACTGTCGGGCGAAACCCTCCTTGGAAGGGTTGTTGTCGAGGGCGATGATCTTGGTGGCTCCGGCAATCCGAGCGGCCTGGATGGCGTTGAGGCCTATTCCGCCGACCCCGATCACGGCCACGCTGTCACCCCGGTACACCTGGGCCCGGTTGAAGATGGCCCCTGTGCCGGTGAGCACCCCGCAGCCGATGAGGCAGGCGCTGGTGAAGGGCACCCGCTTGTCGATGGCCACCACCTGGCCCTGGCTCACCACCACCTCCTCGGCGAACACGCCGGTGTTGGCGAAGCCCAGGATGCGTTCCCCCTGGTAGGTGAAGTAGGCGGGCAGGTCGCTGGTACTGGGCTCCTCGCCGGTCAGGTTGCGTCGGGCGATGGCCGCTCCCAGCTTGGAGGTTTGGCACAGGGTGGGGTGTCCGGTGGCGCACACCGAGCACCTGCCGCAGTTGTCGATGGTGGCGATTACCACGTGGTCGCCCACTGCCACGGTGGTGACGTCGCTGCCGACGCCTACCACCTCGCCCGCTCCCTCGTGGCCCATCACGAACGGCGGTGGGAACATCGCCCCGAAGGTCCCGTTGACCACGGAGATGTCGGAATGGCACACCCCGGCGGCCCCAACCCGCACCTGCACCTGGTCTGGTTCCGGTTCGGTCACGCCGAGTTGTTCGGCCACCACGGCCCGTTCTCCGTCGAAGAGGATGCCCCGCATTTCAGTGCTCCAATCTTGAGGCGTTGACTGTGGACCCTAGATCACGATCACAACGATGATTAGCACCACCACACCGGCGAGGGCCACCGACGACAGCAGCATGGCACCGGGTAGTCGTTTGCCGAACAGGCGCAGCCTGCGACGCCCGGGTACCGGGTCGGCCGGTTCACGGAGGGGGACTTTCTGGGGAGCGACCACTATTCCCGGCGGGTCGATGCCTCGTTGGTTGCCGTCTCGGACCTTTTCCGTCCAGTTCGTGCCGTTCCACCAGCGGGCCTCGTGCCGACCATACGGATCGACATGCCATGAAGCCTCGGTCGCCGGATTCTCAACCACCTCGTTTCGAGCATAGCCCGATGGGAGCGGGCCGCGGGTTTGCCCGGTCTGCGTTCCCGGGTCGGAGCGGCGATAGCCCGGGTCGCAGGGCAAAATAGCGGCCATGGACCCGTCGGATGCCCTTAACGACCGGAGCCGGATCGCCGAGTGGGTGGCCAAGCAGGAGATTGCCGAGCTTGTGTACCGCTACTGCCGGGGAGCGGACCGCCTCGACATGGAGCTGATCCGGTCGTGCTACCACCCCGACGCCACCGACTCCCACGGCAGCTTTCAGGGCACGGTTGACGAGTACCTGGAGTGGAGCGAACGCCTGTTGCGCCGCTATACCGCGACGCTTCACACAGTGCCCAACGTTCTCATCGAGCTTGATGGCCAGGCCGACGCGGAGGGTACATGGTGGGCCAGGTCGGAGGCTTACGGCGTGGCCTACCACTGGACCGACGGAGGGCCGCCAGAGCTGAACCTGACCGTGGGGTTCCGGTTCATCGACGACGTTTGTTCCCACCAGGGCGGGCCGTGGCTGATCCAGCGGCGAGTGGCCACCACCGAGTGGGTGCGCGAGGAGCAGTACCGCCCGGTTGACGACCGGTTCCTACGGGGAAGCCGGGACCGGTCCGATCCCCTCTACGCCCCTCGGCCTGGTCAATGGACCGGACCGTCCGAGTGAGTACTACCATCGGCAACCATGCAAACCGAGAACGTTGAACTGACAACCGCCGATGGCCCCATGCGCCTGTATGTCGCTCGCCCCGACGGTGAGCCGAAAGCGGCGATCATCGTCATCATGGAAGCGTTCGGGCTCAACGGCCACATCGAGGACCTGACTCGGCGGGTGGCAGCCGAGGGCTACCTGGCGGTGGCTCCCGACCTCTACCACCGGTACGACACGAAGGTGGCCGGGTACGACCAGATGGCCGAGATCATGGACATGATGGGGCGGTTGACTGACGAGCACTCGCTGATGGATGTGGACGCCGCGTTGGAGTACCTGGGCGGGGAGGGGTTCTCATCCGACCGGGTGGGCATCACCGGGTTCTGCATGGGAGGACGTGTCACGTTCCTCACTGCCATCAGCCTTCCTGTGGGTGCCGCGGTTACCTACTACGGCGGGGCCATCGTTACCGATGGTTTCACGGCGGGCCAGCCCAAGCTGTCCGACCGCCACGGCGACCTCCAAGCCCCTTGGTTGGGCCTGTTCGGTGATCTGGACGGGATGATCCCGGTGGAGGGCCTTGAGCAGTTGCGGGCCGACCTCGAGGGCAATGCCCAGCCCACCGAGCTGGTGCGGTACGCCGACGCAGACCACGGCTTCCTGTGCGACGAGAGGCCGTCGTACAACGCGTATGCCGCTGCGGATGGTTGGGCCCGGATGGCGGCCTGGTTCGGATCGCACCTGTCGTGACCTCCACGCACGAGCCGGGCCCCGGCCCGGAGACAATCGGGGTGATCGGATCGGGCGTGATGGGCTCGGGCATCGCCCAGGTGATGGCCATCGCTGGTCACCGGGTGGTGGCGTTCGACATCGATCCCGATGTGCTGAGCGCGGCGGCCGACCTGGTGGACTCGGGGCGATTCGGCGTGCAGGGCGCCGTGGCTCGGGGCAAGTTGACCGAGGCCGAGGCCCGGGCCGCTCTGGATCGCATCACCTTCACCGCCGACCGGGACGCCGCGGCGGCCACAGACGTGATCATCGAAGCGGTGCCCGAGCGGCTGGACCTCAAGATCTCGCTGTTCCGGGACTTGGATCGGCAGTGTCCCGATCACACCATCTTGGCCTCCAACTCCAGCGGCTATCCGGTGCAGGCCCTGGCCGTGGCCACCGACCGGCCCGACCGAGTCATCGGTTGGCACTGGGCTTCACCGCCACCGGTTATGAGGCTGGCCGAGATCGTGCGAGCACCCCAGACCTCGGACGAAACCACCGAGACCATCTGCAGGATGGCAACCGCCGCGGGCAAGAACCCCATCGTGATTCAGGACACCGCGACAAGCTGGGGTTACGTGACCAACCGTGTGTACGGAGCAATGATCCGGGAGGCGAACGCAGTGGTGGCCGAGGGGGTGGCGAGCCGGGCAGAGGTCGACCAACTAATGGTGGACTGCTTCCGGTGGCCCTCTGGTCCCTACGGCATGGTGTCGGGGGCCACTACCGGGTGGAAGCCCAAGGACAGCTAACAAGTTCGAATAACCAATTCGACCAACCAAGTCGAATAACCGAGCCGAATAACCAAGTCGAATAACCAAGTCGAATAACCGAGCCGAGAGGAGAGCCATGAGGGCTGCATTGTTGGCATCGCCGGCCACACCGCTGGAGATGACCGAGGTGGATTGTATCGATCCGGGGCCTGGACAGGTTCGGGTGCAGGTGACCCATTGCGGGTTGTGCCACTCGGATCTGACCATGATTGATGCTCCCGAGAGCCTGACCCCGATCATCATGGGTCACGAGGCCGCCGGGATAGTGGAGGCAGTGGGTCCGGGGGTGGAGTCTCTGGCTCCCGGCGACCATGTGATGCTGTCGCCGTTCGGACCCTGCGGCGTGTGCTACTGGTGCGTGCGAGGTGAGACCACTTTGTGCGCCGCCGCCATGTCGATGTTCATGGGCACCATGCCCGACGGTTCGGTGCCGTTCTCCCTGGACGGCGAGCCGGTGTATCGGGGTTTGGGGGTCGCCGGTTTCGGGGAGCTGACCGTGGTGGCCGAATCAGCCGCGGTGAAGATCGATCCCGACGTGCCGCTGGAGGTGGCCGCGGTGATCGGTTGTGCCATCCAGACCGGGGTTGGAGCGGTGCTCAACACCGCCAATGTGGAAGAAGGCGCCACCGTGCTGGTGATGGGTTTGGGCGGTGTGGGTATGTCGGTGGTGCAGGGGGCCCGGTTGGCCGGAGCGTCTCGCATCTTCGCGTCCGATCCGGTGGCCGACCGCCGAAACGCTTCAATCGCGTTCGGTGCCACCGACCTGCTGGACCCTACCGAGACCGATGTGGTGGCTCATGTGCGGGAGGCAACCGGGGGGATCGGTACCGATTACGCCTTTGACGCTGCCGGGGCCGGGCCGCTGGTGGAAGCGGGTTTGGCCGTCACCCGCAACGGGGGCACCACGGTGATGGTGGGGGCCCCGTCGATCGATCAATCGGTGACCATCAACCCCGCGGTGATGTACCTGACCATGGAGAAGAAGCTGCTCGGTTGCCTGTACGGCGGCTGCAACTCCCAGAGGGAGGTGCCCCGGCTGCTGGGTCTGTGGCAAAGCGGTCGGTTGGACCTTGAGCCGATGATTACAGCTCGCCGGCCCATCGACGAGATCAACGCCGGCCTCAACGACCTCCGGGCCAGCATTGGCATCCGCACCGTTTTCGAGCTGAGCTGAGTCAATCGCCCTTTCTCTCCTTCAAGGCACCCGTTGCCGGCTCTCTGGTCAGGACTCATGGCGGAAGGTGATGCTGAGCCGGGGAGCAGTTGGACGGTGGCCACCAGCGTTTCGAGCAGCGTGTCGCCGCCCCGAACAAACCCGGTCATAATGTCCACCCAGGTCTCGTCGCCCAGCTCGACTCTCTTAATGGCCAAGTTGAGCGCGAATGGTTGCTGCACACTCCACAGCGCTGGCTGAACGACAGCGGTGCGCTGCGCTACCACCGGAGCTTGCCCCTCGGTACTCGAGATCGTCGACATGGACCGACGACCCTACAAAGCGCCGGTGACAGTTCCTCTGAAACGTTGGTTTGGATCTGGAGGGGTCAGAGAATCCGACTTAGATCCACGGAAAGTAGTCATAGCCCCAACAGGCAATTTCACCCAAAGTGTCCACTGCACACGCGACTTCACTTCCAATGGCGATGTCGGCGTATGCGCCAGTTTGGGGTCCCCGCGTGCGGTGGGGGTCGGGGCCCCAGCAGGAGATGGCTCCAATTCTGTTCAGCGCGCACGCAACGCTGTTTTCGCCTGAGCCGTCGGTGGCGATGGTGTTGTAGCTGCCTGACGTGGGGGTACTTGCCATCAGCCGCCTATTGTGCCCCCAGCAGGTGATGGCTCCGGTGCTGCTCAGGGCGCAGGCGAAGTCACCGCCGAGAGCGATGGTGCTGTAGCTGCCTGAGGTGGGGGCGTCCGATAGCACTCCGTTGGTGTTGTTGCCCCAGCAGGTGATCGCCCCGGCTGCGTCCAGGGCGCAGGCATTTTCGTCGCCAGTGGCGATTGCTGTATAGGTGCCGGTGGAGGGTGCCTCGGAGACAACCTGGCTCGCATCGTTGCCCCAGCAGGAGACGATCCCTTCGGTGCTCAGGGCGCAGGCATTTTCGTCGCCAGTGGCGATTGCTGTGAAGGTGCCGGTGGAGGGTGCCTCGGAGACAACCTGGCTCGCATCGTTGCCCCAGCAGGAGACGATCCCTTCGGTACTGAGCGCGCAAGCGAAAGTAAGGTGCCCGGAGGCGCCGATGGCGATGGCGGTGTAGGTGCCGGTGGTGGGAGCGTCTGACACCCGGCCGTATCTGGATCTGTCAATGCCCCAGCACTTGACTCCGTTGGCGGCAGTCAGCGCGCACCCAAAGCTCCCGTACCCCGATCCGTAGGTGTCGAAATCGATGTAGGTGCCAGAGGCCGGGACCTCAGGTACCAACCAGAAGTTGCCGTTACCCCAGCAGGAGATCTTCCCTTCGGTGCTGAGCGCGCAGGCACCGCCCCAATTGGCTTTCACCTTGATGTAAGTACCTGCGGGGGGTTCTGCAGGCAACGGACCGAAGTGGTATCGGTCCCTACAGGTGATGGCTCCGGCTTCGTCCAGCCCGCAGACCGCCTTACCGCCTATGGCGATTTTCTTGTATCTGTCAAGGGTGCGGGAAATGGGCGTAATGGATGTCACGTCGCCCATGTCACGGCCCCAGCAGGTGATGGCTCCGGCTTCGTCCACGGTGCAGGCAAAGCCGTTACCCCCAGTGACACTTGTGTATACGCCATCGGTGGGCACGTCCGACGCCACTCCGTGGGCGTTGTTGCCCCAGCAGGTGATGGCCCCGGCTTCGTCCAGCGCGCAAGCGAAACCGAGATGCCCGGCGCCGCCAAGAACGAGGCTGGTGTAGGTGCCGGTGATGGGGGCGTCTGACAGCCGGCCGTAGCTGTCATTGCCCCAGCAGGTGATCGCCCCGTCGCCGCCCAGTGCGCAAGCAAAGCCGGAAAACCCCTCACCGAAGGCGATGACTTCGGTGAAAGAGCCTGTAGAGGGCGCATCCGAAACATGTCTTCTGCCCTCATTGCCCCAGCAGGTGATCCCCCCGTCTTCGTCTAGGGCGCAGGCGAAGTCGCCGCCGAGAGCGATGGTCCTGTAGCTGCCTGAGGTGGGGGCGTCCGATAGCACTCCGTTGGTGTTGTTGCCCCAGCAGGTGATCCCTCCGTCTTCGTCTAGGGCGCAGGCGAAGTCGCCGCCGAGAGCGATGGTCTTGTAGGTGCCTGAGGTGGGGGCGTCCGATAGCACTCCGTTGGTGTTGTTGCCCCAGCAGGTGATCGCTCCGGCTTCGTCTAGGGCGCAGGCGAAGTCGCCGCCGAGAGCGATGGTCTTGTAGGTGCCGGTGATGGGAGCCTCGGAAACCACCTGGATTTCGTTGTTGCCCCAGCAGGCGATGGCCCCGTCTTCGTCTAGGGCGCAGGCGAAGTCCTCGTTTGCGGTGATTTGGACGTAGACGCCTGAAGAGGGGGCAAGAAAGATCTGGCCATCGCTGTTGCTACCCCAGCAGGTGATCGCCCCGGCTTCGTCTAGGGCGCAGGCGAAGTCGTCACTCGCGGTAACCGCGGTGTACGCGATGGCCACCGGGCTGGTTGTGCTGTCGCGCCGGACTGGCTGGTTCTGTACACCGGTACCTTCCTCCTCGGTGTTTTCGTTCTCTATGGGTTCCTCGGCTGTCGATGGGAAGGTTGATTGTTCAGGGTTTGGGTTGCTCTGGCTTTCTGGCTGTTCGTCGGCGCCTTGGTCTTCGGTGGGCCCGGACAAGGGTCGAACGACCTTTTCAGTTGGGGTCGCCTCGGGGGTACTCGTTCCTGATCCTGCGTATGGGGAATCGTCACCGCATCCCGCCAGCGCCACGGCAAACAAGGCCAAAGAGCCGATCACACCAGCCCATGCAACCAATGCCCGGGATAAACGCACAGTGAGAATGTATAGGTTACCCCCCCCCCCCCCCTTCAAGGGCTGGCAGACCACCCCGCTTGGAGCGGTGAACGCCACCTGCACGATGCCGGCCTCGGAGTCGATGTAGCTCAGCTTGACAACCGAATGGAAAGCCAATGAACAGAAAGCCAAACCACGGGCGGGCGATTAGGCCTCCTCGGTGAGGAACGACACCATGGCCGGCCAGGATGTCGGGTCCTGCATCATGAAGATGTGGCCGCCATCGAAGGTCTCCAGGCGGGCGTTGGGGATGCTGTCTCGTAGCAGCTCGCTGTTGCGTAGGGGAGCAATCCCGTCGTGGAGCCCGGCGCACACCAAAGTCGGTATGTCGATCTCCCCGAGGCGGTCCACCACATCGTGGCCCCGTCGGGCCTCGAGCTGCCCGAGAGCCCCCGGGGTGTTGAGGGGGAGCGAGGGTCCGTCGGGGCGGGCAGCGACCACAAACTCCTCAACCCCGGGGGGCAGCGGGCCGCCCCGCGTGTATCGGGTGTCCATGATCTCCAGTGAGGTCTCCGCTCGCTCCTCTGGGTCGAGATCGGCCAGGGTGTGCAGGGGCCACGAGCTGTAGTCGGGGCCGCCCGGCGAGGTGCAGTTGAGCACCATACGGCTGATCCGGCCGGGGTGGAGGAGGGCCATGTTCATTCCCACCATCCCCCCGAAGCTGGTGCCCACCACCGGCACCGACTCCCAGCCCAGGAAGTCCAGGAAGGCGGCCGCGTCGTCGGCGTAGTCGGCCATCGTCCACGGCATCGGCGGGGTTGACGTTTGCCCGAGACCCCTCTGGTCGTAGTGGGCCACGGTGAACGCCTTGTTCAACGGGTTCTGGGCCGGCGCAGTGTGGCGCAGGTCGCCGCCGCTGCCGCTGATGTTCAGCAGGGGAGGCCCCGACCCGTGCAGCTCGAAGTAGAGGACGAGATCGCGGATTTCAGCTACGGGCATCGGCCCATGTTGCCATGCTCGACGCGGTAGCGGGGGAGTCTCAGACGAATGCCGAGGCGAACACCAGCGAGACGATGGTCATCACCTTGATGAGGATGTTCATGGACGGCCCGGAGGTGTCCTTGAACGGATCGCCCACGGTGTCGCCCACCACGGCTGCCTTGTGAGGCTCGGAGCCCTTGCCACCGTGGGCTCCGGCTTCGATGTATTTCTTGGCGTTGTCCCACGCTCCGCCTGCGTTGGCCATGAAGATGGCCAGGGCGAATCCGGTCACAAGCGCGCCCGCCAGGAAGCCGCCCAGGGTGTCCACGTCGATGAACCCCAGAACCAGCGGCACGACCACGGCCAGCGCACCGGGGGCTAGCATCTCCCGCAACGACGCCTGGGTGGAGATGGCCACGCACCGGGCCGAGTCGGGGGAAACCCCTTCCGCCCCGTCGCGCAATCCGGGAATCTCCCGGAACTGGCGCCGGACCTCCTCGATCATCTTGTTGGCCGCTCGACCCACCGCGTCGATGGTCAGGGCGGCGAACAGGAACGGCAGCATCGCCCCGAGGAATAGGCCGATGAACACGTCCACCTTGCCCACGTCCAGCGAGAGCACGAAATCGGGGTCCTCGAGCTTGAGTGCGACCTCGAAGGTCTTGAACAGCGCCAGAGCGGTAAGAGCGGCTGAGCCCACAGCGAACCCCTTGGCGATGGCGGCGGTGGTGTTGCCCAGCGAGTCGAGGGCGTCGGTCACCTCCCGCACCTTGGGGTCGAGCTCCGACATCTCTGCTATGCCCCCTGCGTTGTCTGCGATGGGGCCGTAAGCGTCCACAGACACCACCACGCCGGTAGTGGCGAGCATTCCTATAGCGGCCACGGCGATCCCGTAGATGCCCGCGCCGGTGTTGTCGCCCAATGTCTGCTGGCCGCCCCAGTAGGCCACCAAAACTCCGGCGCCGATCAGGATCACCGACGCTGCGACCGACACCATGCCGGCGCTGATCCCCGACAACACCGTGGTGGCCGGACCGGTTTCGGACTGCTGGGCGATCTTGCGGACGGGGGAGTAGTGGTCGCTGGTCCAGATCTCGGCCACCTTCCCGATGGCCCAGCCCACCACCAGACCTCCAATCACCGAGATGGGCAGGCCCCACCAGCCGTCGAACTCGTCGCCGGAGAAGAACCACAGGCCGACCAGGATGGTCCCCACCACGGTGAGCGCCATCGCCACGTTGGTGCCCATGTGCAACTGGCGGGACAGGCTCTTCACATCGGCACGGGCGCTTCCCCGCACCGCGAAGGAGCCGACAATGGCGGCCAGCATCCCCACAAAGGCGATGGCCAGGGGGAACATGAGCTGAGCCAAGCCCATGGAGTCCCCGGTGGCCTCGCTGCCTGCCACGGCGAATGAGAATGCGGTCAATGCGATCGGGGCGATGATCGACCCGCTGTAGCTCTCGAACAGGTCGGCGCCCATTCCGGCAACGTCGCCCACGTTGTCGCCCACGTTGTCGGCGATGGTGGCCGGATTGCGGGGGTCGTCCTCGGGGATGCCGGCTTCGACCTTGCCCACCAGGTCGGCGCCCACATCGGCGGCCTTGGTGTAGATGCCGCCGCCCACCCTGGAGAACAGAGCAATGGAGCTGGCCCCCAACCCGAACGCGGTGAACACCTCGAACGGATCATTCACGTCCAGCCACTCGACGAACAGCAGGTATGTGAAGGCCAAGCCGAGCAGGCTCAACCCTGCCACCGAGAAGCCCATGACCGCTCCACCCCGAAAGGCCAGGGGCAGCGCCTTGGCCGGTCCGTCGGTAGCGGCCTGGGTGGTGCGAGCATTGGCCATGGTGGCCACCTTCATGCCCACATACCCGGCGGTAGCCGACAGCACCGCTCCGAGGATGTAGCTGATGAAGGTCAGTTCCACTCCGGTGAGCAGCGGGATGAGGATCGCCATGACCACCACGAACCCCGCCACCCAGGTGTACTCCTGCTTGAGGAAGGCGCGGGCCCCCGACTGGATCTCGTTCATGAGATGCACCATGCGGTCGTTGCCCGGCGGCGCTGCCTTCACCCGGTAGAAGAAGAAAAGAGCGAGGACCAACGCGGCGATCGCGCTGAGCCCTGCAAGATACGGTACGGCGTCCACGGTGACCCCCTTTGCAGGCTGAAGAGCGAAAATAGCCACCGGAGCGGCGGGCTGCCAAGGTTGCCCCGCCTGTTCCCGCTTTGAGCCGGCGGCGATGCGCTCGTCGAGGCCGGATTGTCAGGTCGGTTGAACTCGGTCGGGCTGACATCGAGCAAGCCGTGGTCGGGGGGTACTCTAGGACCTGTGGTGAGCCTCAGCCGGATGCGGTCCGAAGCCCGGGACGCCCGCCGCAATCATCCCGACCCTGAGGGTGCGGCGCGCACGGTGTGCGACGCGGTGATCGCCCACGGCTGGCTCGACGGGGTGGAGCGCATGGGGGCCACGCTGGCTGACGACGGGGAGCTCGACCCCGCACCATTGGTGGCCGCCGGTCGGGCTCGAGGGGCCATCGCCTACTTCCCTGTTGTCTGCGATTCCGGTCCCATGCGGTTCGCCCCTGCGCACCCCGACACCCCCATGGTTCCCAACCGCTACGGGATTCTCGAACCCGATGTCGAGCCGGGGGAGTGGGTGTCGGCCGGCGACCTGGACCTGATCCTCGCCCCGTTGGTGGTGTTCGACGCCGCCGGCAACCGGGCCGGTCGAGGCCGGGGCTACTACGACCGGGCCCTGGCGTTCCGACTGCAACACCCCCACCCGGCCCGGCCTGTGGTGGTGGGGTTGGCCTACGAGTCACAGTTGGTGGACGCCGTTCCCACCCACCCCGGGGATGTCCCGGTTGACGCGGTGGTCACCGAGCAACACGTCCGGGTGTTCACCCCGGCACCTTCCCTACGGGCTCCCGTGTGATGGGCGATGTAAACGCCGTATCGGTCGGGGGCCGGTGCTCGCTCCCACCCTCGTTTTCAGCAAGGATGAAGCGGTGCGCGTCGTCGTAGTGGGTGCCGGCGAGGTCGGCTCGTACGTCGCTCAGATCCTGAGCGAGGAGGGCAACACGGTGGCGGTGGTGGAGGTGGACCCCAAGAAGCTCCACCACCTGGCCGAGGAGCTCGACGTGCTGGCCGTCGAGGGCAGCGGCACCCACCCCCACATCCTTCGCCAGGCGGGCATCGGCAAGGCCGACCTACTGGTGGCGGCGACGGCCAGCGACGAGGTGAACCTCATCGCCTGCCTGCTGGCCAAACAGCACGGGGTCGAACAGACCATCGCCCGGATCCAGGCCCGGAACCTGAGGCAAAAGGACGCCCGGGAGCTGCGCGAGGCGATGCAGGTTGACACCATCATCGACCCCGACGAGGAGACCGCTCACGAGATCCTGGATCTCCTCTCCTATCCGGGAGCCACCTACGTGAACTTCATGGCCGACGGTGAGGTGGTGGTAATCGGCGCTCGGCTCTCGCCGGAGGCACCGTTCGCCAAGCGCCGCCTGGTTGACATCGCCGACGAGTACGAGCCCGATTGGGACTTCCTGGTGGCGGTGCTCACCCGGGAGGGAGAAACCCAGATCCCCCGGGCCGACACCACCTTGGAGCCGGGCGACCAAATTCATGTGGTGTGCAAGAAGCGGGCCCGCCGAACCCTGCTGCCGTTGCTGGGGTTGGCCCCGGGCACCCACCGCCGTGTGATGCTGCTCGGGGGCGGTAGGACAGCCGAGGTCGTGGGCCGGCAGTTGAGCGAACGCCACGCCGAGGTTGTGCTGATCGAGCGCAACCGGGAGCGGGCCGAGCAGCTCAGCGAACAGCTCCAGGGGGTGCTGGTGATCAACGGCGACATCACCGACGCCGAGTTGCTGGAGTCCGAGGACATCGGCCACTTCGACGCGGTGATCGCCCTCACCGGCAAGGACGACGCCAACATTCTGGCCTGCCTCTACGCCAAGTCGATGGGAGCGTCCGAAACCATCGCCGTGCTCCACAACCTGGCATTGCGAACCCTGCTGCGAGATGTGGGCATCGACGTGGCGCTCTCTCCCCGCACAGCCAGCGCCAACGGGGTGCTCCGCTACGTGCGGGGCGAGGTGGCCCAGGTGGCCACCCACCTGTCGGGGGCGTTCGAGATCATCGAGGCCGAGATCAAGGAGGGCTCGCCGGCCGACGGAGCTGTGGTCAACGAACTTGGGCTACCCAAGGACGTGTTGCTCGGTGCCTACGTGCGCGACGGTAAGGCGCAGATCGGCCGGGGGCGCAGCCGGCTCCGAAACCGGGACCACGTTGTTGTGTTCGCCCGCCCCGAGACGGTTGACGAAGTGAAGCGCTTCTTCGGGTGAGCGGCCAGTGAGCGACCCGAGTCGGGTTCGCTTCCCCTGGCATCGATCGGCGGTCAGGGTGCTCACCTCGGTGGTGGGCGTAGCTCTGGCTCTTGTGGTGGTTTCCACCGCGGTCTACCTGATCTCCGGCGAGGTCGACCGCGTGGACGACGCCCTGTTCGAGTCGGTCGCCGGGTTCACCACCACGTCGCTCACCGTGCTCGATCCCGAGTCGCTGCCCGTGGGGTTGCTGTGGTGGCGGTCGATCACCCAATGGCTGGGGGGAGCGGGTGCTTTGGTGTTCGCTCTGGTGGTGGTGCCCACATTCGGAGGCCAGCGCAGGCTGAGCGAGGTGGCCGAGGGGCAGGGCACTCGAGCGGTGCTCTCGGGCATCGCCTCCCACGCCATCGGTCGTGTGGTGATCGCCTACAGCGGGTTTACCGTGGCTGTTGGCGCGGCCTACGCACTCGCCGGGATGGGTGCCTTCGACGCCGCCACCCACAGCCTCACCACCGCATCAACCGGCGGGTTCTCCAACCATCGCGACTCGTTCGCACACTTCGACTCCGCCGCCATCGAATGGGTGGGCGCCGGGGCCATGGCTGCGGCGGGTTTCTCGGTGGCGGTGCTGGTGTGGATCGTTCGGGGACGGGTGCAGGCCCTGAGACGGTCAACCGAGCTGAAGCTCTACCTGTCCCTGCTGGCCGCCGCCACGCTGCTCGTAACGATATGGACATGGGATCACACCGGAGGGGGAGTGGAAACGGTCCGCCATTCGTTCTTCACCGTTGCATCGGCGCTGAGCACCACCGGCTTCAGGGTCACCGACTGGTCGGGTTGGATTCCGGCTTCCCAGACCCTCCTGCTCGTGTTGATCGGAGTGGGGTCGATGGCGGGATCGGCTGGAGGAGGGTTCCGCGTCCTCCGGGTGATCCAGATGATCGGCATCGTCCGCCGGGAGCTGGTCGTCCAGCTGCACCCGCAAGCGGTGGTGAAGGTGAAGGTGTCAGGGGTGGCGGCCTCGGAGGCGTCGCTCACCAGGGTGCAGAACTTCCAGATCCTGTGGGTGCTGGCGATGGCCGTGGGGGTGTTTGGGGTGGCCTCGCTGGGAGGCGACCTGCTGACCTCGCTGTCGGCGGCGGTCACCGCGCTGGCTACCGCCGGGCCCGGCCTCGGAGAACTGGCCGGGTTTGCCGACGCCAACGTGCTGGCCGCTCCCGCTAGGGCGATCCTGATGGCGCTCATGTTCCTGGGCCGGCTGTCGATCTATCCCGTGGTGGTTGTGATGGGGTGGGGAGTGGGGTCAGTCCAGCGAGCAGCCCGGAGTTGGCCTCGATGATGGTGCCGAAAGAGATGGGCCGAACGGCCGCAGCGGTGGCGAGAGGGGCTATCTCAACGTTGCTGGCCGACCGGCCGTGGAACGTGACCAGCCGGGTTGGGTTCGTGGTCGGACTGGGCCTGCTGTTCCTTGTACCCGGCATGGTGTTCGCCACCCTGGTGGAGTGGGGCTCCTCCGTATCTCATCACGAGGTTGCCCTCGGGTTGGGGGCACTGGTCACCCTGGCCGCAGGGGTACTCCTGGTGGTGTTCACCCGGCTGGGCGACGACCTCCCACCGGCGTCGGTATTCGCGGCGGTGGCCTGGACATGGATCGCCTCATCGGTGTTCGGGGCGCTGCCCTTCTGGTTCTCCGGCGAGCTGGGGAGCTGGGACAACGCCCTGTTCGAGTCGATTTCGGGCTACACCGCAACCGGGGCCACCGTGTTGAGCCCCATCGAGGGGACCGGGCGCGGCGTGCTCATGTGGCGCCAGATAATGCAGTGGTACGGCGGTATGGGGATGGTGGTGCTGGCCGTGACCGTTCTCCCGTTCCTGGGCATAGGTGGGCTGAGCCTCATTACCGCCGAGGCCCCGGGCCCCACCTCCGACCGGCTCGCTCCCCGGGTCAGCTCCACGGCCCGGCGCCTGTGGGCCCTGTACATCGGCTTCACCTTGGCGGTGGGCGTGGCCCTGATGATTGCCGGGTTGAGCCTGTACGACGCGGTTGCCCACGCCTTCACCACCGCCGGGACCGGTGGTTTCTCCCCCTACGACAGCTCGATCGGTCATTTCGACAGCGTGGCAGTGGAGGGGGTGGTCATCATCGGGATGCTGGTTTGCGGGGCAAGCTTCACCCTTCACTGGAGAGCGGTAACCGGCGATCCCAAGAGCTACACCCGGTCCTCGGAGTTCCGGCTCTACCTCACGATCATCCTCGTGGCCGCGGTGGCTACCACCGGGTTGAACTGGGTGAACGACTTTTCCGACATCGGCAACAGCATCAGGAACGGGTTGTTCAACTCCGTGACATACGGCACGAGCACCGGTTTCGGCAACGCTTCGGGGGCCAACCCGGCCGGCGACTTTGCGGCGTGGACACCTGGGGCCCAAGCCCTGCTGCTGCCCCTCATGGTCATGGGAGGGATGACGGGCAGCACGGCGGGCGGTCTCAAGGTGTTGAGGGCCCAGGTCATGTCCAAATACCTGCGCAGCGGCTTGATGAGGGTAAAGCACCCACGGGCCGTCACCCGGGTCAAGCTGGGCGGCAACGCTCTGCCCGAGCCTGTGCTGCAGAGGGTGGCCGGGCTGGTGGCGCTTTACGCCCTCACCGCCCTGGTGGGCACGGTTGTTCTGTCGGCCCTGGGCCAGGACGTGATCACCTCCTCTTCGTCGGCGATCAGCGCGCTCAGCAACATGGGACCGGCGCTGGGCGAGGCCGGCCCCACCTCCAACTTCCTGGTGTTCACCCGGCCTGCTCGAGGGGTGCTGATGGTGATGATGCTGATCGGCCGCCTGGAGTTCTTCGCCATCTTCCTGGTGGCGGTGTCGGCCCATGTGCGCTTCCGGCGCTTGACCAGGGTCACCCTGCGCCGGCGATGAACTCCACCAGCGCTCGACGAAAGTCGACCGGATCGGAAGCAGCGCAGGACTCCCGTGCCGAGTGCATCGAGTGCTGGGCCACCCCGGCGTCGATGGTGGTCACCCCTGTCATGGCAGCGGTGAACGGGCCGATGGTTGATCCGCAGGCCATGTCGTTGCGGTGGACGTACACCTGGTGGGGTACCCCGGCCCGGTCGCAGGCCGCGGCAAATGCGGCTTGCCCCTCCGCATCGGTGGCGTAGCGCTGGTTGGCGTTGCGCTTGATGACCGGACCGCCCCCCATGAAGATCGGATGGTCGGGCTCGTGGCGCTCGGGGTAGTTGGGGTGGGTGGCGTGAGCCCCGTCGGCAGAGACGCACACCGACCGGGCCAGGGCGGGCCCCAGTGCTTCCCTGCTCCCGGCGATCCGCTCCAGCACCGTGGGCAATAGGGTGGAAGCCGCCCCCTGAGCCGAGGTACTGCCCACCTCCTCGTGGTCGAACAGGCACAACACCGCGCTTGGGGTGGCATCTGCCGGGGCCTCCAGAAGTGCGTGTAATCCTGCCCAGCACGACACCTGGTTGTCGATCCGGGAGGCGTGTATGAACTCGTCGTCGATGCCGGCCACCGTTGCAGGGGTGAGGTCGTAGGCCATGGCATCCCACGCCCAAACATCACCGGGGTCGAGCCCGACTGCGTCGGCCACCACCGCGGCGAACTCGCCGGGGGAGCGGGAGCCCAACCCCCACACCGGTGACAGGTGGGCTTGGGGGTTCAAGAGCAGGCCCTTCTGGTTCACCTCTCGGTCGAGGTGGACGGCGAGCTGGGGAATCCTCAGCACGGGCCGGTGGATACAGAACAGCCGCGGGCCTGCCGGGGTTGCCACCCGCCCGGCCAGCCCCAGGTCGCGATCCAGCCAACTGTTGATGAGCGGTGAGCCGTACACCTCCACCCCGAGCTGGCGGAAACCGGCCTGACCGGTGTCGGGCCTGGGCTTGACGCGCAGGTTGGGGCTGTCAGTGTGAGCGCCGATGATGCGAAAGCCCTCCTGGAGGCTGTGGTGGCGCCAGGCCACCAGGCTGCCGCCCCGGCAGACATAGTGGTTTCCCACCCCGTCGGGCCACTGGTCGGCTTCGTGCAGCGGGGTGAAGCCCGCCGCACGCAACAAGGCCGAGGCCTGTTCGACCACGTGGAACGGTGTCGGGGCGGCGTCGATGAAGTCGCACAGCCCGTCGGGGCCGTTCCCGGTAGGGTCTCCGGCCACATCAGCCCCATGGGCAACAGGAGGATTCACCCTGCAATCATGGCCTCTGGACCGGTGCGGGGAGTAACAGACTTGGTAGGCCGCCGGTGCCTGACGGTAAAATCGCCACCCTGCCGCTGGCCAATGTCGTCTCGGCGCGCACCGGAAAGACGCTGGAAAGGACGCGATGAGGAACCGGCCGCAGACATCCGGTCTTCCCCAACCCCAGGGGTTGTACGACCCCCGCAACGAGCACGACAGCTGCGGGGTCGGGTTCCTGGTTGACCTGAAGGGCCGGGCCCGCCACGAGATCGTGTCCACCGGCTACGGCGCGCTGTGCAGCCTCCAGCACAGGGGGGCCCTCGGCGCCGAGGTGAATACCGGCGACGGTGCCGGCCTGCTCATCCAGGTGCCCGACGACTTCTACCGCCAGGTGTGCGACTTCGATCTGCCCCCGGCCGGTGCCTACGCCACCGGGGTCGGCTTCTTGCCCTCCGATGGCGACGACGCCGCCCGAGCCCGCACCGCCATGGACGACATCGCTCGTCAGGAGGGGCTGGTCCCGATGGGCTGGCGGGAGGTCCCCACTTGCCCCGACGGTCTGGGAGCGCAGGCTCTGGCCACCATGCCGTCGTTCTGGCAGCCGTTCTACCGGGGCGACGGCCTGGAGGGCGATAGGCTGATGCGCCGGGCCTACATCGTGCGAAACCGCATCCGCCACGAGGTGGCCTACGAGACCGACGATCAGCCCGACGACGGGGCGCTGGGGTCGAAAACCCGCAAGCTGGCCCACGGATACCTGGCCAGCCTCTCCAACCGGACGATCGTGTTCAAGGGGATGCTCACCACCCCGCAGCTCGGCGAGTTCTACCCTGACCTGAGCGACACCCGGGTCACCAGCGCCCTGGCGATGATCCACTCCCGGTTCTCCACCAACACGTTTCCGTCGTGGCCTCTGGCCCACCCCTACCGGTTCATCGCCCACAACGGGGAGATCAACACCGTGCAGGGCAACCGCAACTGGATGCACGCTCGGGAGGCCCTGCTCGAATCGCCCCACCTGCCCGGCGACCTGAAGCGCCTATTCCCCATCTGCGCCGAGGGGGTCAGCGACACCGCCACCTTCGATCAGGTGCTCGAACTGCTGTACATGGGGGGCTATTCGCTACCCCAGGCCATGCTCATGATGATCCCCGAGCCGTGGGAGAACCACGAGTCGATGTCCCCCGAGCTGCGGGCCTTCTACCGCTACCACGCCTCGCTGATGGAGCCATGGGACGGCCCGGCCGACATCGTCTTCAGCGACGGCACCCTCATCGGCGCGGTGCTCGACCGCAACGGCCTCCGCCCGTCCCGCTACTGGGTGACCGATGACGACCTGGTGGTGCTGGCCTCCGAGGTTGGGGTCATCAACGTGGAGCCCGCTTCCGTTGTCGAGAAGGGACGCCTGCAGCCGGGGCGCATGTTCCTGATCGACACCTCACAAGGTCGGATCATTCGCGACGAGGAGATCAAGCGGGAGCTGGCCTCGGCACACCCCTACCAGCAGTGGCTGGCCGACAACCAGGTGGACCTCGACGACCTTGCCCCACGACCCCTGCCCGAACCCGAGGACACCCCTCTGGTGGTCCGCCAACAGATGTTCGGCTACACCCACGAGGAACTGAAGGTTCTTCTGGCGCCCATGGCCCGGGACGGCAAGGAAGCGCTGGGGTCGATGGGCACCGACACCCCCGTGGCCGTTCTGTCCAACCGCTCCCGCCTGCTGTACGACTACTTCCAGCAGTTGTTCGCCCAGGTCACCAACCCTCCACTGGATGCCATCCGAGAGGAGATCATCACCGCCACCTGCGGTTGGCTCGGCCCCGAGGGAAACCTGCTCGACCCCCAGCCGGAGTCGTGCCGCCAGATCTTCACCTCCCACCCGGTCATCACCAACCAGCAGCTCGCCAATCTGGTGGAGGTGGACGGACCGGGTGGGCACGACCACTGGCACACCGAGGTGGTGACCTGCCTCTACCCGGTAAGAGACGGTGGTCCGGGTTTGCGGGTCGCCATCCAGCGCATCCGCGATCAGGTGAGCACGGCCATCGAGGCGGGGAAGAACATCATCGTGTTGTCCGACCGGGGGGGCGGCCCCGACGATGCACCCATCCCGTCGCTGCTGGCCACCGCCGCTGTCCACCACCACCTGGTAAGGGAGAAGACCAGGACCCGGGTCGGGCTGGTGGTGGAAACCGGCGACGCCCGGGAAGTTCACCACATCTGCCTGCTGCTCGCCTACGGGGCCACCGCCATCAACCCCTACCTGGCGTTCGAGACGCTCGACCAGATGATCGACGAGGGGCTGTGCGGTTTCTCCCCCGACGACGACAGGGCCGCGGCCCACCGCAACTACATCAAGGCATGCGACAAGGGCGTGCTCAAGGTCATGTCCAAGATGGGGATCTCCACCGTGAAGTCCTACGTGGGGGCACAGATATTCGAGGCCATCGGACTCGGACACCGAATTATCCAGGAGTGCTTCAGCGGCACGGTCAGCCGGCTCGGCGGCATCGGGTTCCCCCAGCTGGCCGAGGAGGTCCGGCTTCGCCACCGCATCGCCTTTCCCGACAACCCCGACGAGCGGGCCCACCGAACCCTGGAGGGGGGAGGCGAGTACCAGTGGCGGCGTGAAGGTGAGTATCACCTGTTCAACCCCGAGACCGTTTTCAAGCTCCAGCACGCCACCAAGGAGAAGCGCTACGACATCTTCAAGGAGTACACCGCCCGGGTCGATTCCCAGTCGGAGCGTTTGGCCACCCTGCGGGGGCTGTTCCGTTTCCGCACCGGCGTTCGGGAGCCGGTACCCATCGACGAGGTGGAGCCCGTGGCCGACATCGTGGCCCGGTTCTCCACCGGGGCAATGTCGTACGGATCGATCTCGGCCGAGGCCCACGAGACCCTGGCCATCGCCATGAACCGCATCGGCGGGAAGTCCAACACCGGCGAAGGGGGAGAGGACCCCCGCCGCTACATACCCGACGCCAACGGCGACCTGCGCCGCTCGGCCATCAAGCAGGCCGCTTCGGGACGGTTCGGGGTGACCAGCGAGTACCTGGTGAACAGCGACGACATCCAGATCAAGATGGCCCAGGGCGCCAAGCCCGGCGAGGGCGGCCAGCTTCCCGGTCACAAGGTGTGGCCGTGGATCGCAGAGGTCCGCTACTCCACCCCCGGTGTGGGCCTGATCTCACCACCGCCCCACCACGACATCTACTCCATTGAGGACCTGGCCCAGTTGATCCACGACCTCAAGAACGCCAACCCCGAGGCCCGCATCCACGTGAAGCTGGTATCGGAGCTTGGGGTGGGCACCGTGGCCGCCGGGGTGTCCAAGGCCCACGCTGACGTGGTGCTCATCTCCGGCCACGACGGGGGCACCGGGGCGTCACCGCTCACGTCGATCAAGCACGCCGGGACCCCGTGGGAGCTGGGGCTGGCTGAGACCCAGCAGACACTTTTGTTGAACCGATTGCGGGACCGCATCGTGGTGCAAACCGACGGCCAGCTCAAAACGGGCCGCGACGTGATGATCGCCGCCCTGCTGGGGGCCGAGGAATTCGGGTTCGCGTCCGCCCCGCTGGTGGTGATGGGGTGCGTGATGATGCGGGTGTGCCATCTCGACACCTGCCCGGTGGGTGTGGCCACCCAGGACCCGGAGCTGCGCAAGAAGTTCACCGGGGAGCCCGAGTTCGTCATCAACTTCATGGAGTTCATTGCCGAGGAAATGCGGGAGCTGCTGGCCGAACTGGGCTTTCGGAGCGTCGCCGAAGCGGTCGGGAGGGTGGAGTGCCTCGATGTGAGCGACGCCGTGGACCACTGGAAAGCGGCGGGCCTCGACCTGACCCCCATCCTCTACCAGCCCGAAATCGCCCCCGACGCCGACCGCCACTGCACCCAACCCCAGGATCACGGTCTCGACCGGGCACTCGACCAGCGCCTCATCGAGCTGTCGGCCCCGGCCCTCGACGACGGCCACCAGGTGGAGCTGGACCTGCCCATCAGCAACGTGAACCGAACCGTGGGCACGATGCTCGGCCACCAAGTCACCACCAAGTGGGGGGCCGAGGGGCTGCCCGACGACACCATCAGCATCAACTTCACCGGATCGGCGGGCAACAGTTTCGGGGCTTTCCTGCCCCGGGGCATCACCATGAAGCTGGCCGGCGACGCCAACGACTACGTGGGCAAGGGCCTGTCCGGGGGGCGCATCATCGTGGCCCCCCACCCCGACGCCCGCTTCGTGGCCGAGGAGAACGTGATCGCCGGCAACGTGATCGGCTACGGCGCCACCGGGGGGGAGCTGTTCCTGCGAGGGGTGGTGGGGGAGCGGTTCTGCGTCCGCAACTCCGGGGCTACCGCGGTGGTCGAGGGGGTGGGCGACCACGGGTGCGAGTACATGACCGGGGGTCGGGCCATGGTTCTCGGCCCCACCGGGCGAAACTTCGGGGCAGGCATGTCAGGGGGGATCGCCTACGTGTACGACCCCGACGGGGTATTCCCTCCCCAGGTAAACCCCGAGATGGTGGACCTCGACAGGCTCGACGACGAAGACCGGGAGTGGCTGCGCCGCCGCATCACCCTGCACATGATGAACACCGGCTCCGAGGTGGCCGAGCGCATCCTGGCCAACTGGGCTTCCCAGGCCGACCAGTTCGTGAAGGTCATGCCCCAGGACTACAAGCGGGTGTTGAGCGCGGTGGCCGAAGCGGAACGCACCGGCGCCGACGCCGAAGCAGCCATCATGGCGGCCGCCCATGGGTGATATCCGGGGGTTCCTGAAGCACGACCGAGAGCTGCCCACCCGCCGGGCCGTGCCGGTGCGGATCAAGGACTGGCAAGAGGTGTACCAAGACTTCGACCCGGCCTCGGTGCGGGTTCAGGCGTCGCGCTGCATGGACTGCGGCATCCCGTTCTGCAACAACGGCTGCCCGCTGGGCAACCTGATCCCGGATTGGAACGACCTGGTCCATCAAGACCATTGGCGCAAGGCCATCGACCGCCTGCACGCCACCAACAACTTCCCCGAGTTCACCGGGCGGTTGTGCCCCGCACCGTGCGAGGCAGCCTGCGTGCTGGGCATCAACGAGGATCCGGTCACCATCAAGCAGATCGAGGTGGAGATCGTCGACCGGGCCTGGGAGGAAGGGTGGATCACCCCGGTTGTGTGCGACGACCGCACCGGCCGTTCGGTGGCCGTGGTGGGTTCGGGCCCTGCCGGGCTGGCCGCTGCCCAGCAGCTCACACGGGCGGGCCACGACGTGGTGGTGTACGAGCGGGCCGATCGCATTGGCGGTCTCCTGCGATACGGCATCCCCGAGTTCAAGATGGAAAAGCGCCATCTCGACCGCCGTTTGGAACAGATGGAAGCCGAGGGCACCGTGTTCGAGGCGGGGGTGAACGTCGGGGTGGACATCAGCGGGGCCGAGCTTCGGGAGCGGTACGACGCGGTGGTTCTCGCCGGTGGTGCCACCCAGTGGCGCGATCTGCCCATCCCCGGCCGGGAGCTTGACGGCATCTATCAGGCCATGGAGTACCTACCCCCCGCGAACCGGGTGCAGGAGGGCGACATGGCCAAGCATCCCTTCTCGGCAGAGGGCAAGAACGTGATCATCATCGGTGGGGGCGACACCGGGGCCGACTGCCTGGGAACCGCTCACCGCCACGGGGCTGTGTCCATCCACCAGTTCGAGATCATGCCCCGGCCCCCCGACGAGCGGGCCGATTCCACGCCCTGGCCCACGTGGCCGCTCATGTACCGGTCGTCGTCGGCCCACGAGGAGGGCGGCACTCAGGTTTATGCCATCAACACTTTGGAGTTCGTCGGCTCGCAAGGGCGGGTGGAGTCGCTGCGGACGGTGGATGTCCGCCAGTCGTTCGAGGGCGGAAGGATGAGCTTCGAGCCGATCGAGGGATCCGAACGGGACTTCCCCGCAGATCTGGTGCTGCTGGCGATGGGGTTCACCGGCCCGGAAACCGGAGGATTGCTCGACGAGCTGGGGGTTGAGCTCACCAATCGGGGGAACGTGGCCCGAGATGGCAACTGGATGAGTACGGTTCCGGGTGTGTTCGTGGCCGGGGACATGGGGCGAGGCCAGAGCCTTATCGTGTGGGCCATTGCCGAGGGTCGGGCGTGCGCTGCCGCGGTGGACCACTATCTGACCGGCGACACGCTCCTGCCCGCTCCGCTGCCTCCCACCGCCGAACAGCTCCGGTAGGAAACCCCAATCTCGGGGCCGGCGGTCTCAGTTGGGGAACGGCTGGGCGTCGAGAAAATCCAGTGTGGCGTCGATGAAGGCGAACGACTTGGGAGTGGCGAAGTGGTCCACGCCCCTAAGCGTGACCAGGCGGGCATCGGGTAGTGCCTCCACCAGGCGGTCGCCGGGAGCAGCGAAGTCACGGTCTCCGAGCACCACCAGCACGGGAACGGCCACGTTGGACAGGCAGTCGGTGTCGAAGGGACGGCGGCTTCGTAGCAGGGCGGCCAGGGCCTCCCTGTCGGCTTCGGGGTCGTCGGCCAGGGTTGAGAAGTGCAGGGCTTCGGGGTTCTCCGGGTCGGGATCCCCGGTCACGGCGTCCACGACCATCCGAGAGTGGGCTTCGTCTCGCTCGAACAGGTTCCGGCCCACCCCGGCCACCACCAGCTTGTGGAATCGCTCCGGCATCCGGGAGGCAATCGACAAGAGCGTGTAGGCACCCAGCGAGAAACCGATGGCGTCGATTGGCTCTTGAGGGAAATGGTCGATCACGTGCTGTTCGAGGCCGGCGTACTCCTCGGGACAGTGCGGCTTGGGAGCGGCGCCGTGGCCCAACAGGTCAACGCCGATCACCTCTCGCCCGGCGTCGGCCAGCAGGTCGAACCAGGCATTGTCGCCCCAGGTTCGCTGGGCCGACCCGGCCAGACCGTGCAACAGCGCCACCGCCGGTGATCCCATGGTGCTCAGACTAGCGGTGTCGGGAAAAGGCAATGTGACTGGAAAGGTGTACTGGAAAGCAAGGAGGCCCCGAGTAGCCTCCCGGCCGAAACCGGTCGACTTCTCGGGGCCGTCCCGTTCGGATCCAGACCCCCCAGAGGCTTTCAAACCCCCGGTTGGAGGCTGTTACACCCCCCGGAATCCGGTTCCTCCCTTCCAGTTCCTCACGGCACCTTGTCCCTTTCCCGACCCTCTGATTTCGGTGGTGCCACCGACTCCTTCGGACCGTTCCAGCGACCCGGCGGACTCCGCTTGGCTCTGGTTGGTGGCCCTACCATAGCGCGGCGAAAAGCCCCGTCAAGGGGAAAAAATAAATCCACAGGGTTTTCCACCGACCTGAATGGAAATCCCCAGGATATGGCCCATTAGTCACAGCCAAACAGCCCCATCACGTACCCCACCCGGGCAGGTCCTGCTCAAGGCTCGGGGCTGGGTCCTACGGGTGACGCCCTCTCACCGGTAGGCGATGCTCTCCGGTCCCGCCGGGGTGGTTCCAGTTGGTAGGTGCTGTTGGGGTGTTGGGTGGTGGTGTGGTTGTGTTGGTGGGTTTTGTTGTGGCATGTGGGGCACAGGAGTGCGAGGTTTGTGATGTCGGTGGGGCCGCCGTGTTCCCACCATTGGATGTGGTGGGCGTCACAAGCGGTGGCTCTGTGACCGCAGCCGGTGCAGTGTCTGTCCCGGGCGTATAGGGCGAGTTTTTGGGCTTGGGTTGCTGATCGTTGTTTGGTGCCTAGGTAGAGGGGCTGTCCGTCGGTGTCGAAGATGATGGGTAGCGCTGCGGCGTCGCAGGCGATGCGCCGCAGGGTGTTGGTGTCGATGGGGGTGCCGTCGATCAGTCCTGCGTTTTGGAGCCTGTTGGTGATGGCGTCGTAGTGAGCGGTGACGATCAGCGTCGTCGCCTGCGCCGCCGGCTCAAGCTCATCATCGGACGAGCCGGGCTTGCCGGGCTTTTGGGTGATCAACGTTACGAGGGCGTCGGCTGTGCGTTGGTTGTGGGTGCGATCGTTGCCAGATTTGGTGTCGTCTCGGAACATGCGATCACCCAGGTCGTCGAGGGCGGTTTTGACTCGCTCCCCGGCAACACGGTCCAGCTCGGCGTGCAAAACGATCATGTCGTTGTCGCCGTCGAACACTGATGCCCGGCGACGGCGGCGTTGCTGCTCGTGGCGGCTGAGACCATCTGCTGAGGCTCGTTGTTCCTCGAGGCGGGCGACGGTTTTTTTGAACCGGTCCAAGTCCTCTGTGATCGCCAAACCGATCAGCTCAAGTTCCTGCTCCTCGTCCATTGGCGCCCTCTGGTGGGATTCACCGACTACTTGGGCGTGGTCGATGGTGATCCACCCGTCCTTTGAAGCCTCCAACGTGTAGGGCAAGTCCTTGAGGATTGACGCGGTTTTGGCCTGACGGCGCGCCTTATGACGACCCACACCAAACTGACGACACAAATCCACAACAGCGTCCTCGCCTTCCAGATCGCCGAACCGGCCCAACAACACAGTGAGCAAACCGTCGAGCTTTCGACGAACCGAGTCGACTTGCAAGATCAGCTTCGCCACCTCAGCCGAATCCAACTCCATCGGATCAACATCAACCAGGCCCGACAGCCCAGCTTCTGCCGGTGCAACATCATGCTGCTTGGTGACATGACTATTGGTGTTGTCCCTGGTGAGAAGCCCTAAATCCATGCCATGTAGTCTACCGGCCACAATGACAAGATCAACCGAATAATGCGGTACAGACCAGAAAAATACTAGGACATATCTAAAACTTTCGACCTTTACCTCAATATCCGGAACCGTCACCCTGTGGGACCATCCATACAACGCAAATCCCGAGTTCGCCCGAGGGGTTCAACACACCTCCGGCATCCCTAACTCCATTGGCCGCGGTCGGTGAGCACCTGGCGCAGGACGGTGGGGCGGTCGGTCATGATGCCGTCCACCCCCAGATCCAGGAGCTGGTGCATCTCATCGGGGTCGTCCACCGTCCAAACGTGAACGGCCAGTCCCTGGGAGTGAGCGGTTTCGACGAAACGCCCGTGGGTAATGGGTACTCCCTTGATCGACTGGGGGACCTGGGCGCAGGCGCCGCCCTTGACCCTCACCGGTACCCCGGTGGACGCGGCTTGAAGTTGGCCGACCTCCTTGGGGCTGAGGCCGGTACACAGCTTGGGTCCGCCCAACCTGCGGGCCGCGGCCAGCCTGCGCCCGGAGAACGAGCCGACGCACACCCTCTCAATGGCTCCGGTCCGCCACAGGGTGCCTATCAGCGGCGCTGTGGCCTGGTCGTGCTTTGGGTCCACGGCGATCCTGACCTCGGGCCAGGCCTCCAACAGCTCCTCGAATCGGGGGATGGCCTGCCCGCCGCCCACCCTCACCGTGTCCAGGTCGGCCCAGTTCAGCTCGGCGATGGACTCGGGCCGCCCGCTGAGCCGCTGCAGCCCCTCGTCGTGAAACGCCACCAGCACCCCGTCACGGGTGACGTGGACGTCGGTCTCGATATAGCGATAACCCAGGTCGATGGCGGCGGCGAACGCTGCCATGGTGTTCTCCGGCTGTTCAGCCGCCCCGCCCCGGTGAGCGATGGGAATCGGACCATCGTGATCCAGGTAAGGCCAAGGCGACACCGCCGCGATGCTAATGGTTCGCCTAGATTGGCCGACCGATGGATACAGAAGCGGCTGAGAGGTTCGCCGAGTTGCTCCGCCGGCAGGAGTTCCCCGTCCACGAAGGGGCCTTGTGCATCGCCGCTCACGCCTGTCCCGGTATGGACTTAGACGCCGAATTGAGCCGGGTGAGCGTTCTGGCCGAACAGTGCGACCGGACCAGCCGGGACCTGATGTTGCACTCCCTGTTCGGCGAGCTGGGCTTTCACGGCAACCGGGTCGACTACTACGACCCCCGGAACTCGTTTCTGAACGAGGTGATGAGCCGCCGCACCGGAATCCCAATCAGCCTGGCCGTGCTCACCATGGCTATCGGAAAGATGTTGGGTTTCACGTTCGACGGGGTAGGGCTGCCCGGACACTTTCTCATCCGGGACCGGGACAACCCGGGCGACTTCATCGACGTCTTCGCCGGGGGAGTGGTGCTCGACACTCAGGGCTGCCAGGAGCTGTTCCACCGCCTGTCGGGAGACCAGCAGGGGTTCCACCCCGCTTTCCTGGCCCCGGTGAGCCATGCCTCGATCATGGAGCGGATGCTGGGGAACCTTCGGATGATCTACGCCCGGCACCGGGACTTCGCCAACCTGGAGTGGGTGTTGAAGCTGCGGGCCATGTGCCCCACGGTTCCCCCTGAAGAAGCCCAGCAGCTTGGGCTGATCCAGATGGAGATGGGTCGGTTCGACGAGGCGGCTCGGCAGTTCGAAGAACTGGCTGGGACCCTTGAGGACGGCAACGGGGAGAAGGGCCAGGAGCTGCGCCGCCTGGCCGGGTTGGCCCGAGCCCGCATGAACTGACCGGAGGCCGAGCCGAAACTCCGAGGAGCCGCACGGAGGCCGAGTTCCAGCCCGCAAGACCCGACCGAAGGCTGGGGCGTTCCGCAGAAAACCGGAGGTCGGGCAGTAGCGTTGTACGCGTGGCTCGCCGCACCAAGATCATCGCCACCATCGGTCCGGCATCGGAATCGCCCGAGATGTTGCGGTCCATGGTTGACGCCGGAATAGATGTGGCCCGCATCGGGCTGGCCCACGGAACCCTGGAGGAAGCCCTGGGCCGGATGCGCCGTGTGCGCCAGGTGGCTCGGGAGGCCGGTCGACGGGTGGGCGTCCTGGTGGACCTACCCGGTCCCAAGGTGCGCACCGCCAGCTTCGGAACCGAAGGGGTGGAGTTGCAGGCCGACGACGAGCTCGAGATCAGGGTGGGCGATCGGCAGAGCACCGCCAATGTGGTGGAGGTGGATTACGACCACGTGCTCGGAGACATCGCTGCGGGCGACCAGGTGGCGCTGGGTGACGGGCAGGTGCTGCTCGAGGTCGTTGAGGTAGGACCTGATGTTGCCAAGGGCAGGGTGTTGCACGGCGACGTGATCCACGGGCGTCCCGGGTTCCGCATCCCCTCCGACCGTCTCAGCATGACCACCCCGACCCCGGAGGACCTGAGAGGCCTCGATGCGTTCGTGAACGAGCAGGTGGACATGGTGGCGGTGTCGTTCGTGCGGTCGGCGGACGACATACGCAGGGTGCAGGTTGAACCTCACCCCGCCGGCCCGCTGGTGATCGCCAAGATCGAAACAAGGGCGGCCATCCAGAATCTTCCCGGCATTATCGAAGCCTCTGCTGGGATCATGGTGGCCCGGGGCGACCTGGGAACGGAATGCCCGATCGAGGAGACCCCTCACCTACAGAAACAGATCATCCAGGAGTGCATCGCCGGGGGACGACCGGTGATCACCGCCACCCAGATGCTGGACTCAATGGTCCAGGCCGCCATCCCGACCCGAGCCGAGGTGTCCGATGTGGCCAACGCGGTGTTCGACGGCACCAGCGCGGTGATGCTGTCGGCCGAGACCGCCATTGGTACACACCCGGCCGCCACCGTGGCAACGATGGCCCGCATCGCCGAGCGGGCCGACGACGAGTTCGACTACGTCCGCTGGGGGGAGAACATCCGCCG
The DNA here is from genome assembly GCA_965200775.1 of Acidimicrobiales bacterium. Lineage (GTDB taxonomy): Bacteria > Actinomycetota > Acidimicrobiia > Acidimicrobiales > Bin134 > Poriferisocius. The sequence continues at coordinate 1,080,853 of OZ241383.1, forward strand.
CCTCAGGATGACCGAAGGCAATTCCCCAAGCTCGATGACCGACGCCATGACCGGAGCGGCGGCCACCGCGGCCAGCGAGCTTGATCTGGCGGCCATCGTCTGCATCTCGGCTTCGGGCTTTACCGTGCGGTCGATGGCCCGGTTCCGCCCCCTGACCCCCATCTTGGGGTTCAGCGCGTCGGAGCGCACCGCCCAGCAGCTCACCTTGAGCTGGGGGGTAACTCCCATGCTGGCCGGCAGGGAGGGTAGCTACGAGGTGCGGGTGGCCGACGCCCTGAGCCGAGCCAGGGATGCCGGTTACGTGCGGTCCGGCGACATGGTGGCGGTGCTGGCAGGGATGGCCGAGGCCACCGACGTGCTGCGCTTGGTACGGGTGGACTGACCGTAGGAGGATTGCGGGCATGAGCGACGCGCCGGTACACATGACCCGGTCGGGACCGCCGGAAACCATCCTCGACCCGGAACCCCCAGAAGCGCTGGCCGCGCTGCACGCAGCCATGGCCCAGCCCGAGCACCTGAGGCGGGACGCAGTGGCCGAGGTGGTGGCCCGGTTCCCCCGATTCCTGGACGGCTGGGCCCGGTTGGGCCAGTTGGCCCGTGACCATGCCGAGGCCTATTCCGCTTTCCGGGTGGGTTATCACCGTGGGCTGGACCGACTGCGCCAGAACGGTTGGAGGGGTTCGGGGTTCGTTCGCTGGGAGCACGAGGTGAACCGGGGGTTCCTTCGGGCTCTGGCCGGTTTGCAGGCCACCGCGGCAGCCATCGGTGAGCAGGACGAGGAGATGCGCTGCCTGCACTTCCTCCATCAGCTCGACCCCTCCTGGCCCCCGCCGGATTGGGGACAGTAGCGGTGGCGGCACCGGGGGGTACCGGACCCGTCGGCCCCTTCCCTGCCCATGTGGCCGATGATCCCGAAGCCCAGGACGCCTACGACCGGCTCCGCCGTCGGGTCCTCTGGAGCCTGCCCTACGGTCTGTACGTGGTGGGTTCCCGGGCAGGGGAGCGGCGCAACGCCATGACCCTCAACTGGGCCACCCAGTTGGCCTTCGACCCCAAGCTGATCGGAATCGGGGTGGAACACCCGGCCTACACCCATGAGCTCATCTCCGAGGGCGGGGTGTTCAGCCTTTGCACCGTGGCGCGGGACGACCGGGCCATAGTCCGTAAGTTCACGAAACCGGTGGAGGTGGATATGGCGGCCATGACCCTCAACGGTTTCGCCTTCCACGACGGGGTGACCGGCGCGCCCATCCTGGACGGAGCGCCCGCTTACCTTGACTGCGAGGTCCGCGATTCGGTGGTAACCGGGGCCCACACCTTGTTCATCGGCGAGGTGGTGGACTGTGGCTTCCAGATGGATGAGGACACTCCGGTGCTGCGCATGGAGGACACCCGCATGAACTACGGGGGCTGATGGGGCTGCCGCCGTTCACGGGCGCGGTCCTGGCCGGGGGGCGAAGCCGGCGGATGGGCACCGACAAGGCTTTCGCCGAGATCGCCGGACGCCCGCTCATCTCCTGTGCTCTCGACGCTCTGGCCGGTGCTTCGCAGCGCCTGATCGTCGGGGGTGACAACCCGAGGCTGGACCAAGTCGCCGCTACTGCTCACGCCACCCACGTCCCCGATTGCCGGCCCGGGGAGGGCCCGCTGGGCGCGGTGGTCACCGCTCTGGGCCAGGCCCGCTACCCCGTAACCGTGGTATTGCCCTGCGATTTGCCGGGGATCACCGGAGCCGATGTGGCCGCTCTGGTCGAGGCGGTGGGTAAACCCGGATCCGGCGGGGAACGGCCAACGTCTCCGGGCGATCCAGTGGTGGCGGTGTTTGCCGACGAGCGTCGCCATTACCTGCCGCTGGCCATCAACACCGACGCAGCGGCCCGGGCGGAACGGTTGTTCGAGCGTGGTGAGCGGTCGGTTGCGTCGCTGGTGGACGCGGCAACTGTTCGGGAGGTGCCGGCTTCCCCCGGCGCCGTCACCGACATCGACACCCCCGATGATCTACTCCGGGCGGGCACCGGCGAGGCCTGCTGATGGCTCGTGGCGACCCGCCCGTGCCGATTACCTCTCGCCGCGAGCTTCGGGCAGCGGTGGCAGACGCCGTCACCGCCGATGCCTACGCCCTGGACACCGAGTTTCACCGGGAGCGCACCTACCACCCCCGGGTGGCGCTGGTCCAGATCGCCTGGCACGACCGGCTCGTGCTGATCGATCCGCTGGAGGCACCCATCTCCGAGCTGACCGGGCTGCTGGAAGGTGACGGTCTTGCGGTGTTCCACGCAGCCGAGCAGGATCTGGAAGTGCTCCTCCGGGAGTGCGGGAAGCTGCCCCGGCGCATCTTCGACACCCAGATAGGCGCCGGATTCCTCGGCTACCGGTCGCCGTCGCTGGCTACCCTGCACGATTCCCTTCTGGGGGTGGAACTCCGCAAGGAGGCACGGCTGTCCGACTGGTTCCAGCGGCCTCTGCCCAACACCATGCTGGCCTACGCCGCCGCCGACGTGGAGCGACTGCTGGAGATCAGCGACATCCTCCACGAGAGGTTGGAGGCACGGGGCAGGCGGGAATGGGCCGAACAGGAGTGTCGGCTGGTGCTGGAGCGGGCCGAGGTGGGGCGATCCTCGGAGAACGCCTGGTCCCGCATAAAGGAGGTCCGCTCGATGGGTGGCCGTTCGCGCGCGATGGCCCAAGCAGTGGCCCAGTGGCGGGAGGAGTACGCCTCCGATGTGAACCAGCCGGTTCGCCATGTGCTGTCCGACCTTGGTGTGGCTGCCATCGCCCAGAGGCTTCCAAAGACAGTGGAGCAGCTTCGCAATATCCGGGGGGTGGAAGCCCGCAACCTGCGCAAGGGTGCCGACAAGGCATTATTGCGATTCCTCGATTCGGTTCGTGACGCCGAGGTCGAGGTCAAGCGCGACGACAGGCCACCTCCGCTGGACCGCGACCTGAAGCCCGCGGTCAGCCTCATCTCCTCGTGGGTTGCTCAGCACGCCACCGAATCCGACCTCGACCCGGCACTGGTGGCGACCCGCAACGACATCGAGGCCCTGCTGCGGGGGGACCGAGATAGCAGGCTGCTCCGTGGGTGGCGGGCCGACATCGTCGCCGCACCGGTTCGCCGGCTTCTGGACGGGGATGCGTCGGTGGCCTTCGATCTTGGCGGCAAGCTCATCCTGGAAGAGCGCTCGGGTCGTCCGATCACCCCGTCAGCGGGCTGAGCAGCCCTTGAACAGCCACCGAGCCGCTCGACCAGGGGCAGCCCAACGGAGGCCCTGGTGCCGGCGGTGTGTCACCCCCGATCAAGGAGTGGTTAGACTGGCCCGATGGAAGGCTAAGGGGGGATTATTTCCCCCGATAGTCGGCGCCATATTGATGTCGACTTGATATTGCGGAGTCGCCCATGAAAAAGGGACGCCACCGTCGTTACGAAGAAGCTCGAGCGCTGAAACACACCAGCGACGACTTCGACGATATGTTCGAGGAGAACGAGGATCCGTGCGTGGAGTGCGGAGCAATCCCCGGCGAGGAGTGTCGCCTGGTCAAGGTGGGAGCAAAACCCTGGTGCGAGTACCGGGACAGCCCATCCGACGACAGCGTTGACGAACTATTCCCTAGCTGAGTTCCCCGTCAGACCCCTTCGGTCTCATCCAGAATCTCATCGAGCCGGAGGATATCGTCGGCCCTCACTACCCCGATGAACGCGCCGTCATCGCCGGTCACCGGCAGTTGATCGGTGTCGCTAGAGTCCATCTGAGCCACCGCGTCGCGCAGGGTCCAGGACGGCCGTGCGGTGGGTAGGTCACGGCGGGCGATGTCCACCACCAGCGTGTCGTTCCACTCGTCTCGTTCCAGCCCGCTCATCTGCTCCAACCCGCACATACCGACGTACTGCCCGCCATCCACCACCGGCACCTCCCGCTCCCTTCGTCCCAGAAGGTGAATGTGGACCAGCTCACTCACGGTGGCGTCGGGAGGCACGGTGAGGGTGTCGGTGGTGAGGGCCGAGGTCAGCGGCAGGGCAAGCCGGCGTTCGACAACCCCCTCACGTTTGGCGAGCTGGTAGGAGGTGACCGAGCTTGATCCCGCCACGAGCTGCGAAACCGCAGCGGCGATGAGCGCGGGCACCACAAACGCCGAGGCTCCGGTGCTCTCGGCTACGAACATTACCGCGGTGATGGGGGCCCGGTATCCGGCGGCCAGGAAAGCGGCCAGCCCCAGCGTGCGGTAGAGCCCGATGTCGGTTACACCGATGGCCTGGCCCAGGAAGCTGCCCACGATCACTCCCTGCACGGCCAGGGGGATGAACAGCCCGCCGACTCCGCCCGCGCCCACGGTGGTGAGGGTGGCGATGATCCGAAACGCCAGCAAAGCGGCGATGAGCAGCAGGGTGTGGTCACCGTCTCGCAGCCACTCGGTGGCCTCTACGCCGGGGCCCAGGCTCAGCGGGTGGTCGAACACCGCGTCGGACGCCACCACCAGCCCGGCCAGCACCGCTCCGCCGACCAGAAGCCTCACGCCGGGAGAGACCTGGCTGTCGAAACTCTTCATCAGCCGCACCAGCCAGGCGAAGCCCCGTCCCCCCAACCCGGCGATCAGGCCGAGCAACGCACCTCCCCCCAAGTGGATGATGCTCAGGTTGGTGCTGTGCTCGCCCAGGTCGATGACCGGAGCGGTCCCCAGAATGGCCACGTAAACCAGGTAACCCGAGGCCGATGCCAAAAGAGCCGGAAGCAGGGCTCGGCGGGCCACGTCGTCGCGGTAGGGGGCCTCGAGGGCGAAGATCACCCCGGTGGCCGGGGTTTTGAACACCGCGGCGATGCCGGCCGCGGCGCCGGCGGTGAGCAGCATCTTGGCTTCCTCCCGGCGCAGCCACCGACCGAACAGGCCCTGGGTGCTGTGGCCCACCGTGGCTCCGGCGTACACCGAGGGACCCTCCAGCCCCACCGAACCCCCCAACCCGATGGTGGTCACACCGGCCAGGAGCTTGGCAGGAAGCTGGGTGATGGGCAGCTTGGGGCTGCGCTCGTGGAAGGCCCGCACGTACTCGTCGGAGGTGGACGATGTGGCGTTCCCGCCAAGGAGCCGCAGGATGCCCACCGCGGCCACCAGCCCGACGAACGGTGCCGCGGCCTGCCACCACAGCGGGCCTTCGAGGAGCCGTTCCAGCAACACTTCGACGGTGAGCTGCTCGAATCCGGCTACGAGAAGGCCAACCAGAGCACCTGTGATGATGGACAGCACCATCATGGCCGGGAAGGCTCGGTGCGGACGGAAGGAAGAAAGGAACTCGACCCCGGTATTCTACTGGCCGATGGGAGTTTGGAGGTCGAGGCGCAAAGACCGGTTGGTGCGCGATCTCCGGGAAGTATTGGCCCCCGACCGGGTGCGGGATGCCTCGCTGGAGAGGTCGCTCATGAGCCGGGACGCCTCGATCTTCACCGGGGGTCGGGCCGGACCGGTTTGCTTCCCGTTGTCCTCCGATGAGGTGAAGGGGTGCGTGGATGTGGCCCGCCGTCACGGACGGGCTGTGGTCCCCAGGGGAGCAGGTACCGGGTTGGCCGGGGCCTCCGTACCTCTGGAGGAGCCGGTGGTGGTGGTCACCACCAAGATGAACCGGCTGCTGTCGGTGGATCCCGATCGGCGGGTGGCGTGGGTGCAGCCGGGCATCATCAACCTCGACCTCAGCCGGATGACGGCGTCGCACGGTCTGCATTTCGCTCCCGACCCCTCCAGCCAGCAGGTGTGCTCGCTGGGCGGCAACGTCGGCACCAACTCGGGCGGTCCCCACTGCCTGGCCCACGGCGTGACCAGCGCCCACGTTCTGGCCGTGGAGGTCGTGCTCATGTCGGGTGAGGTTGTGGTGCTGGGCAACGCCGACGGTTTCGCTCCGGGCCTGGACCTGCGGGGCGCGTTCGTCGGTTCCGAGGGGATGCTGGGGGTGGCCACGGCCATAGCGGTGCGGCTCACCTCCAACCCGCCCGCGGTTCAAACCTTGCTGCTCTCGTTCGATTCGGTGGATGCTGCCGCTCAGACGGTGAGCTCGGTGATCGCAGAAGGCATCGTACCGGCCGCCATCGAGATGATGGACCAGAACATCGTCCAGGCGGTTGAGGAATACGTGGGGGCCGGGTTCCCCACCGACGCCGCCGCGGTGGTCATCGTGGAGGTGGACGGCCTGCCCGGTGGGGTGGCGGCCGCCGCCGACCAGGTGGAAGCGTTGGCCCTGCAACACGGGGGAACCGTCCGACGAGCGGCAACCGACGAGGAGAGGGCGCTGCTGTGGAAGGGACGCAAGAACGCGTTCGGGGCCATCGCCCGGATCAAGCCCAACTACTACCTGCACGACACTGTTGTGCCTCGCACCCGGTTGGCCGAGGTAATGAACCGGGTGTACGAGATCGTTGAGGAGCACGACCTACAGGTAATGAACGTGTTCCATGCCGGTGATGGAAACCTGCACCCGCTGTTGCTCTACGACGGCAGGGAGCCGGGGATCATGGACCGGGTACACGCTGCCGGTTCCGCCATCATCGAGGCTTCGCTGGATGCCGGTGGGGTGCTGTCGGGTGAGCACGGGATCGGCATCGAAAAGCGCGACTTCATGCCCCTCATGTTCAGCGACGTTGACCTCGACGCCCAGCACCGGCTGCAGCGGGCGTTCGACCCCGAGGGGATGGCCAATCCGGGCAAGGTGCTGCCCACCGGTTCAAGCTGTGCCGACGTTAACGCCCTGGCCGAACTGCCCGATGGGACCTGGGTATGAGGCCGGCTTCTCGTGCGTAGGACGGATTGGGGCGCCGACCTGGAGTCGTTCGCTGCCGAAGTGGGGCCTTCGGGACCGGTTGCGGTGGAGGGCGGACGCACCCACTGGGAGTTGGGTGGACGGTGCTCGGATGACGCCCGCCTGGTGCGAGCCCCCAGCGGGGTTCGCTCCTTCGACCCGGCAGAGATGACGGTTCGAGTTGGGGCCGGAACCCCGGTTACCGAGCTCGACGGGATGCTGGCCGAGGACAAGCAACGGGTCAACCTCCCTGTGGAGTCGGGGGCCACCGTCGGGGGAGTGCTGGCCGTGGGCCGCGACGGTATCGGTGGGCTGGGGCGAGGCCGGTTGAGGGACGCCCTGCTGGAAGTGGCCTACGTTGATGACGCCGGCCGGTTGGTGACCGCGGGTGGACCCACCGTGAAGAACGTGTCGGGGTTCGATCTGTGCCGCCTTCTGGTTGGTTCGCTGGGCACGTTGGGGCTGATGGGAGAGGTGGTGTTGCGGACCTGGCCCCGGGCCGCCTCCGAACAATGGCTGGCGGGGGAGAGCGATCCGGCGGTGGTGCGGCGCAAGCTGTTCCGACCGTCGTCGATCCTGTGGGACGGAACCACCACATGGGTTCACATCGAGGGCCACGAGGCAGATGTGAGAGCCGAGACCGAGGTGGCCCGATCCCTGGGGTACACACCGGTGGATGGCCCGCCGCCGTTGCCGTCCCATCGGGTGCCGGTGGGGGCGTTCGAGGCCGACCGGCATGAGGGGGACTTCCTGGTTCTGGTGGGCACCGGCGTCGTGTATGCCTCCGAACCCGGCCCGGCAGGCGATCCCGACCCGGCCATCCGTGATCTGCACCGCAGGCTCAAGGCCGAGTTCGACCCTCAGGGCAGGCTGAACCCCGGGCGTGACCCCCTGGCGGCTTTGTGAGCTCCAAGATCACGTTGGGGATCGAACCCGAGGAACTGGTGGCCTGCGTGTCCTGTGGTTTGTGCCTGCCCCACTGCCCCACGTTCCGGGTGACCGGCGAAGAGTGGGCGTCGCCCAGGGGCCGGATCAGCGCCATGCGCCAGGTGCAGGATCACGGAGCGCCGGTTGACGAAGCGTTCCGGGCGTCAATGGACTCGTGCGTGCAGTGCCGGGGCTGCGAACCGGCCTGCCCGTCCGGGGTCCCTTTCGGCTCGATGATGGAAGCCACCCAGGCGGAACTCGCCCGGGGGCGCCGGTGGGATTGGCGGAAGTGGGGGTTCAGGGTTCTGGGCCATCGGAGGATCCTCAATTTGGGTTCGCGACTGCTGGCCGTGGCCCAACGCCTGCGGCTGGTGCCGTCGGCCCGCCTGGGTTTGCCCCGGCTGCCGCTCGGCCAACCCCGGCTCCGAGCTTCGGGCGACGACGTGTGGCTGTTCACCGGATGTGTGATGGACGCCTGGCAGCGCTCCACCCACGATGCCGCCAAGCGCGTGGTTGAGGCCACCGGGGTGGGCGTCGCTCTGCCCGGTGCAGGGGCTAGCTGCTGCGGGGCACTTTCGCTTCACGCCGGACTCGACGGCCACGCCCGCAAGCTGGCCGCCCGCACCATGGCCACTCTGGGTGGCACCGCGCCCATCCTGGTTGACTCGGCCGGCTGCGGTGCGGCCCTCAAGGAGTACGGAAAGCTGCTGGGCACCTCCGAAGCGGTGGCCTTCAGTGAGCGGGTGCAGGATGTACACGAGTGGTTGGAGGGCCGGGCCGACCGGTTGCCGCCGGTGGGGGAGGTAGCTGTCAAGCCGCTGGTGGCCGTCCACGACGCCTGCCACCTGCGTCACGTTCAGCGCGCCCACGAGCCGGTCACCGAGGTGCTGGCCCGCTACGCCGACATCACGGCGCTGGACGACGACGGCCTGTGCTGCGGCGCCGGTGGTGCCTACGCCGCCATGCAGCCTGAGATGGCCAAGGCCATCCGCGCCCGCAAGCTGGAGGCCATCGAACGTTCGGGAGCTTCGGTGGTGGCAAGCGCCAACCCGGGCTGCACCATCCACCTTGCCAACGCCGGCGTCACCGTGCGCCACCCCCTCGAGATTGTGAACGAGATGATAGGAAGCCGGGAGAAGATGACCCATGCCCGCTGAGCACCTCCGGGAGCAGCTCAAACACGTTGCTGCCGAGTTGGACGATCTGGCCATGACAGTGTTGCGCGACGCAGTGGAGGAGGGGGCCACCTCGCGCCCCGAAACCGAGAAGAAGCTGACCAGAGCCCGCCGATCCGTGGAGAAGGCTATATCGATCCTGGAGGACTAACCGGGGCCCTCAGGCGGGTACCAGGTCGTAAAGGGTGGTCCGCTGGCGGAGCGGGCGTCCCAAGGGTTCACACAGCGCCCGGAGATCGTCCTCGGTGGCTTCCTGGCCGTGGGAAGCTCCCGCGGCCCTGGAGATGTTCTCGTTGATGAGGGTTCCCCCCAGGTCGTTCACCCCGGCCCGAAGCATCTGGGCAGCCCCGTCCATGCCCAGCTTCACCCACGACGCCTGAATGTTGTGGATCCAGCCGTGGTAGGCGATGCGTCCCACAGCGTGCATGAGCAGCGCCTCCCTGAAGGTGGGACCCCGCCGGGACCGCTTCTGCAGGTAGATGGGCGCTGCCATGTGAACGAAAGGCAGGGGCACGAATTCGGTGAACCCGCCGGTTTGTTTCTGGAGATCGCGGGTGCGGACCAGATGACGGGCCCAGTGAACGGGCTGTTCCACCGACCCGAACATGATGGTCACGTTCGACCGCAAGCCGAGCCCGTGAGCAGTGCGATGGGCTTCGAGCCATTCGTCGGTGTCGATCTTGTCCGGGCAGATGACCTCTCTGATCTCGTCGTCGAGAATCTCCGCCGCGGTTCCCGGCAGCGAGCGAAGACCGGCGTCCATCAGCCGCCGCAGGTACCGGTCCAGGGGCTCCTCCAGCCTCCGGGCTCCCTCGGTCACCTCCAGAGCGGTAAAGCCGTGGACGTGGATGTCGGGGACGGCGTCTTTCACCGCCCGGGTGACGTCGATGTAGTAGTCGCCGTCGAAGCTGGGGTGGATGCCCCCCTGGAGGCACACCTCGGTGGCCCCCGCCTCCGCCGCCTCGACGGTGCGGCCGGCGATGTCGTCCAGGGTCAGCAGGTACGGGTCGCCCCGCAGGTTGAGCGACAGCGGGCCCTTGGAGAAACCGCAGAACCGGCACTTGAAGGTGCAGACGTTTGTGTAGTTGATGTTGCGGTTGGAAACCCAGGTGACCTCGTCGCCCACCGCCGCCTGGCGGAGTTCGTCGGCCAGCGCCGCCACCGCTTCCACTTCCGGGCCTCGGGCGCCGAACAGGGTGACGATCTCGTCAACCCCCACCTCCTGGCCGGCCTGCACCCCGGCGATGACCTCGCCTACCGCCCCTCCAACGGCGCCGTCGCGCCGGACAGCGAGATCGGCAGGGTCGCCAGCCGAGGGGCTCAGCAACTCCGGCGGCGAGGCGTCGGCCCCCGAATACCATCCGCCGTCGACGGTCCGCCCCAGGCCCTCGGCGTCGCTGCGGTCGAGCACCGGGAACCGGAGGTCCTCGTCGAGCCAGCGCCCGGAGTTGAGGGCATACTCGGGGTAGATGGTCAGCCGGGGTGCCAGGGCGAACCCTTTGGCCTCGGTTACCTTCCGCAGCCGTTCGATGGCGGGCCAGGGGCGCTCGGGGTTCACGTGATCGGCAGTCACCGGGGAGATGCCGCCCCAGTCGTCGATGCCGGCGTCGAGCAGGTCGCCGAAATCGTCCGACAGGTTGGGTGGGGCCTGTAGGTGGATGTCCTCGGGCAGGATCAGCCGGGCCAGAGCAATGGCCTCCAGGTACTCTTCGTGATGGCAGGCCGGGGTGGTGTGCATCGCGGTGCCCGCCTTGGGCAGGAAGTTCTGGACGATCACCTCCTGTATGTGGCCCCAGCGCCGGTGGGATTCGGCGATGGCGAGCAGGGCGTCAACCCGGTCGGCCCGGGTCTCCCCGATTCCCACCAGGATCCCGGTGGTGAAGGGGATTGCCAGCTCTCCCGCAGCTTCCAGGGTGGCGAGCCGGCGCTGCGGGGTCTTGTCCGGTGCCCCCCGATGGCAGTCCAGGTCGGCCAGCGTCTCCACCATCATCCCCTGCGACGGTGCCACCTTGCGGAGCAGGGCCAACTCATCGGGATAGAGCGCCCCGGCGTTGGCGTGGGGAAGCAGGCCGGTCTTTTCGAGCACCAATCGGGCGGCGTGAGCCAGGTAGTCCACCGTTGTGGTAAAGCCGTGATCCTTCAACCATCGGGCCGCCACCGGATAGCGAAGCTCGGGCCGTTCTCCCAGGGTGAACAATGCCTCGTGGCAGCCAGCGGTGGCCCCCGCCTCGGCGATGGCCAGCACCTCGTGTTCGCTCAGGTAAGGCGTCTCCAGGCGAGCGGGGGGTTGGGCGAAGGTGCAGTACCCGCACTTGTCCCGGCATAGCATGGTGAGGGGGATGAACACCTTGGGGGAGTAGGTGATGCGGGTGCCGTGGACCCGGTCCCGCACCTCCCGGGCTCGAGCCATGAGTTCGACCAGATCTTCTTGGAGGAGATCCCGGCTGGCACCGGTCGCCGTTTCCATCAAGGGGTTTATATCAGGCGGTCGGCGGTTGCTGTGAGGCTGGAGAGCAGGTCGTCGAACGACTTCACGAAAGCCGAGACCCCCTCGTCCTCGAGTTGGTCGGCCACCGCTGCCAGATCTACGCCCACTTCGGCCACCCGGTTCAACACCGATTGGGCGCCTTCGGGGTTGGCGTCGATGGTCCGGGCCAACGACCCGTGATCGATAAACGCATCCAGTGTGGCGTCGGGCAGGGTGTTCACCGTGTCGGGCCCGATGAGCTGATCCACGTACAAGGTGTCGGGATAAGCCGGATTCTTGGTGGAGGTGGAAGCCCACAGCGGCCTTTGAACCCGTGCCCCCCGGGCGGCCAGCGCTTCCCATCGTGGCCCGGAGAACTTCTCGGTGAATATCCGGTAGGCGACCTGGCCTTGAGCCACCGCAGTTAGGCCACGCAGATCGAGCGCCTCGGGAGTGCCGATGGCCTCGAGCAGGCGGTCCACCTCGGTGTCGGTGCGGCTGATGAAGAACGAGGCCACCCCGGCGAGCCCGGAGAGATCGCCGTGGCGGGCTTCCAGGCCGCTGATGTAGGCCTCGATTATCTCGGCGTAGCGAGCCAGGGAAAACAGCAGCGTCACGTTGATGCTGCGACCCTCGGCGGTCATCGTTTGGATGGCCTCCAATCCCTCGGCGGTGCCGGGGATCTTCACGAACAGGTTGGGGCGGTTGATGCGCCGGTGCAGTGCCCTGGCCGCTTCCAGGGTTCCCTCGGCGTCTCGGGCCAGTTTCGGGTCCACCTCCACCGACACGAAGCCGTCCACCCCATTGCTGGCCTCGTACACGGGGGCCAGCACGTCGAGCGCGCCGTTGATGTCTGTCAGCACCAGTTCCCAGTAGGCGTCGGCCACGCTCATGCCCTCGGCCAAAAGGCCGGCGAACTGTTGGTCGTAAGCGGTCCCCGAGGTCATGGCCTTCTGGAAGATGCTCGGGTTGGAGGTGAGCCCCCGTACCCCCCGCTCAACCCAGCGGGCCAGGTCCCCGTTGTCGAGCCACTCCCGCCGCAGGTTGTCCAGCCACGGGCTCTGGCCGTGGGCTCGGTACAGGTCGTGCAAGTTGCTCATGGCGTTGCTCCTCGGCTCTCCATCAGGGCGACGGCCCGGCCGGCCACGTTGGCTGCGTTCATTCCCAGCTTGTCCATGACCTCGGAACCCGGCGCCGAGGCCCCGAACCGGTCGATGCCCACCGGCACGTCCACCCACCGTTCCCACCCCAGCGTCACCCCGGCCTCCACCGACAGCTTGGGAACACCGGGGGGCAGCACCTCGGCCCGGTAGCCGGCATCCTGGTCTGCGAACAGCTCCCAGCAGGGCATCGACACCACCCGAGCCGCCACGCCTCGGGCACCAAGATCGGCGGCCGCGGCCACACACACCGCTACCTCGCTGCCCGTGCCCACCAGCACCACATCAGGGTCGGAACACTCCACCAGGGTGTAGGCCCCGCGAGCCACGCTGCCCGCCACCGCGGTGCCTTCCAAGGTGGGCACGTTCTGTCGTGTGAGGATCATCGCGCTGGGTCCGTCCAGGTTGACGGCCAGACGCCAGACCTGAGCCACCTCGTTGCCGTCGGCAGGACGGAACACCCTCAGACCGGGGATGGCCCGCAACGACATGGTGTGTTCCACCGGCTGGTGGGTGGGGCCGTCTTCTCCCACCCCCACCGAGTCGTGGCTCCACACGAAGATGCTGTGAGCCCCGGACAGGGCGGCCAGCCGCACCGCGGGCCGCATGTAGTCGCTGAACACCAGGAAGGTCCCGCCCACCGGCATCAACCCGCCGTGCAGGGCGGCACCGTTCAGCACCGCGCCCATTGCGTGTTCCCGGACACCGAAGTACAACTGACGGCCTCCGGGATGAGCCGGGCCGAGAGGGTCGGCTCCGTTGAGGCTGGTGCCGGTGTTGCCGGTGAGATCGGCGCCGCCGGCCACAAGGCCCGGAACAACATCGACCATGGCGTTGAGGCACGCCGAGCTGGCCTTTCGGGTGGCCACCGATTCGCCTGCCGACCACGACGGCAGCTTCTCCTCCCACCCCGGCAACCCCCGTCCCTGCATGCAGGCCTCGAACTCCTCGGCGAGAGGGCCGAGGGCATCTACCCGCTGCTGCCAGGCCAGCCGATCGGGAGCCGCCCGACGACCGGCCTCCCGGTAGGCATCGACCACCTCGGCGGGAACGTGGAACGACTCTGCGGCCGGGAGGCCCATGACCTTCTTGGTGGCGGCAATCTCTTCGTCGAACAGCGAGTATCCGTGGGCCTCGTGGTTGTCGGTCTGACCGGGGGAGGGGTTGGCCACATGGCTGCGGACGATGACCAGGGAAGGGGCGGCAGTCTCGGCCATGGCCGTTCGGATGCCCTCCTCCAGGGCATCCAGGTCGTCGGCCGCCTCGCCCAGGTTCACCACATGCCAGCCATACGAACCGAACCGCCCGGCGGCGTCGTCGGTGAGAGCCAGCTCGGTGGGTCCGTCGATGGTGATCCGGTTGTCGTCGTAGAAGCAGATCAGGCGGTCGAGGCGCTGGTGGCCGGCCAGCGATGCGGCCTCGTGGCTGATGCCCTCGGACAGGTCGCCGTCGCCGCACAGGGCGAACACCCGATGGTCGCACACCTCGGAGCCGAACCGGTGACGCAGCCATCGCTCTGCCATCGCTATCCCCACCGCGTTGGCGATGCCCTGGCCCAACGGTCCGGTGGTCACCTCCACCCCCGCTGTGTGGCCGGCCTCGGGATGGCCGGGGGTCTTGCTGCCCCACTGGCGGAAGTCCCGCAAGTCGTCGAGGGTCAACCCCTGCCCGGTGAGGTGGAGCATTGAGTACAAGAGGATGGAAGCGTGACCTGCGCTGAGCACGAACCGGTCCCGGTCGGGCCACGCAGGGTCGTCGGCGTCGTAGCGCAGGATGCGGGTCCACAGCACATGGGCCAACGGAGCCATGGCCATGGCCGTGCCCTGGTGCCCGGAGCGGGCTTGGTGGGGGGCGTCCATGGCCAGGCCGCGGATCACGCTGATGCCCCTGGCCTCGAGGTCGGCGGTGAATGCTGTCATGGAAATGCCGATCCTCTCAGGTCGTCACGGGAACAACACCACCGAGGCGGTGAACCCGTGCATGAAGTTGCGGCCCCCCACCGGCCCCAGCTCCCCGGCGCAGAACATACCCGCCACCGGAGCCCGGTCGAGGGCCTCGTGGACCACGGCGGCGTCGTGATCGGGGCCATCGAACAGGTGGGTGCCCCTGCCGTTGCAGGTGAACACAAGGGCCGAGCCGGCCGACTCCCCGGCCATGAGCTCCCGGAGGTCCTCGTCAGCGGTGGCCGCGTCCCTCACCTGGAACTGGATGGTCGTTCCCACATCCACCTTGTCGCCCACCGCCAGCGCCCCGGATTTCTCGTCGGCGCCTATCAAGCCCCGGATGAGAAAGTCGCCCCGGTTGAACTCCGACTTGTGCTCGTCGATGACCACACCAACGTGAAGCCCCTTGGCCACCAAGGCACGGTCGGCCTCGTCCAGCGCAAGCAGGGTTTCCCGGAGCCGGTCAACCGCTGTCCGCCCGCCCATCTCGGCCACGATGTTGCCTTCCGATTTGGTCACGGTGAAGGGCTGACCGATGGGCCTACAGCCCTGGGAGACCACCGTGCGGATGTTGACCTCCGGGTCCAGTAGCACGCCCACTGCTCCATCGGTGTGAATCTCGTGGTTGAGAATCAGGCTGTTGCCTCCCGGCCGGCTGGAGGCAGAGGCCAGCCCGCCGACCACGGTCAATCCCGGACCGAGCCCGAGGAGGCCTTCGCTGGGGAAGGTGAACGGGTCGGGCAAGATCAACAAGGTGCCTTCGGAGTCATCGGGTATCCCGCCGATAGCCCAGCCCTCGCCGTGGCGGACGGCTTCGAGGCGGACCGGCCGGGCCGGACAGTCACTCGCGGCCCACAGAGCCATGGCGGGCCGTTCCTCCACCTCCAAGGGGCCACCGATGACCGACACCGCTGTGGCTCCGACCAGCACATTCGGGGCCAGAACCCGGTGGATGGCCTCGGCCACCTCGCCGATCGACTCCCCATGGGCGGCGGAGGTGAACAGCACGGCCAGGTCGGGAGACGGGCCGACAACCTCAAGTATCTCGCCGATCACCTCGCCGGCAGCGCTGGCCGAGCTGGGATGCTCGGATAAGGCAGCCCCGTATCCGCTCACTCCAGCGACGCTAGCCCGCAGGAAAGCTCAAGCCGTGGAATAAGTGCCGGTCGGGTGTATGGCCTGGTCAGGGGGAATATACGGCCGTCAGACCGAGGCAGAGGAGGTGGTCCGAGAGGCCAGGGCTTCCACATCTTGGTGCCGGATGGTGGCCAGTCGCAGCTTGCCGGCCACGGTGATGAACCACCAGCCCAGATCGAACTGGTGCCAGCGGCGGGCGAAGCGAGCCGAGGTGGGTGCGGCGTGGTGGTTGTTGTGGTAGCCCTCTCCGCAGGTCAGCCAGGCCAGCCAGGTGACATTGGTGGCGCTGTTGCCGAACGGACGCCGACCGAACGTGTGGGCAATCCCGTTCACCGATCCGCCCAGACCGATGTAGCCGACCGTGTGGACAACCACAGCCACCAAACCTGGCAACCAGCCCAACCACAACACTAGCAGGGCGATGCCCAGCACCAGGCCGAGGATCCCACGGTCGAACAGCCACCGGTCGGCTCGGGTTACGGGGATGTCCTTGGCGTAACGCTCGGTGGTCCGGGGGTCCCGAGCAGAGCGCCGGTAGAGGGCGGCGTTGGTGAGCTGCACCCGCAGCCAACCCAACCGGGCGGGGGAGTGGGGGTCGTCTGCCTCGTCGGTGAAGGCGTGGTGCTTGCGGTGAACCGCGGCCCACTGCCGCACCCTGATGCCGGTGGAGAGCCACAGGAACACCTTGAACGCGCTGCGGAGCACGGGGTGGAGCTGAACAGCCTTGTGGGCCAGGTCCCGGTGAAGGAACACGGTGGTGGCCAAGTTGGCCAACTGGGTGAGGGCGAGCCCCACTGCAACGGCGATCACGATCTGCACGGTTCGGGTTCCCAGCTCCTGTGAGTTGACGGCCGGCCGCATCAGGTGCAGCCACGGGTGTGACCCTTGAAGACGTGAGCAGGTTACATGTCCCCGTGGCTGTTCCTGCGACTCTGACACGGGTTGGTGGCCTGTCATCGGTGTCATTCCTGGCCTGATCGGGGAAGGGAGCGGGTAGTTTGTCCGGCAGATGAGGACGCTGTCGGAGCACGAATCGAAGCGACTGCTGGCCCGGTACGGGGTAACGGTTAGCCGGGACCGGCTGGCTCAATCCGCTGATGAAGCGGTCGAAGCCGCCGCGGAACTGGGAGGGCCGGTGGCCGTCAAGCTGTGCGGCCCGGCGCTGGCCCACAAGAGCGAGCGAGGTCTGGTGCGGCTCGGGTTGGCCGGACCGGACGCCGTACGGGCTGCCGCCGACGAGCTATTGGCCTGCTCCACCGGCGACGACGAGATCGGGCTGCTGGTATCCGAGATGGTGACCGGACGGCGCGAGCTCATCGCCGGTGTGGTGGCCACAGAGCAGTTCGGCCCCGCGCTTATGTTGGGCTTGGGTGGCGTGCTGGCCGAAGCGGTGGGAGAGGTGGTGTTCCGCCTGCTCCCCGTTACCGAGGCCGATTGTCACGACATGATCGACGATCTGGGTTTCCCGGCGCTTCTCGGTGCTTGCCGGGGTGAGCCTGCGGTGGATCGAGCAGCGCTGGCCACGACCCTGCGAGGCCTGGCACAAGCCACCGAACAGGAAGCCATCGCCGAGATCGACGTGAACCCCCTAGTGGTGAGAGACGGCGTGCCAGTAGCCGTCGACGCCCTGGTCGTGATGGCCACCCCATGAGCCCGCTCGACCTGTTGTTCAATCCCCGCGGGGTGGTGGTGGCCGGGGCGTCCACCCATCCGGGCAAATTCGGCTTCGTGGCCCTGCACAACATCTTGGCCGGGGGGTTCGACGGCCCGGTGTTCGCCACCAACCCCGAACGTCCGTCCCTGCTGGGGTTGGAGACCCTTGCCTCGGTTGACGAGGTGCCCCACGGTGCAGCCGACCTGGTCTTGGTCTGCACCCCACCGCAGATCTGTCCCGACATCTTGCAGTCGGCTGCCCGCCGGGGGATCGGTGCAGCGTTCATCGCCTCGGGAGGATTCCGCGAGACCGGGGCCGAAGGTGCCAAGGCCGAGAGGGAGCTGGTTGAGCTGGCCCGGTCGCTGAACATGGTGGTAGCCGGGCCCAACGGCCAGGGGCTGATTTCCACCCCGGCCAAGCTGGCCGCTCAGATCGTGGCCCCGGTGCCCCCGCCCGGTCCCATCGCGGTGGCCAGCCAGTCGGGCAACCTGGTGTCGGCGTTCATGAACTACGCCACCCACAGTAAGGTGGGCATCAGCAGGGCGGTGAGCGCCGGAAACGCTGCCATGGTAGAGGTGGTGGACTATCTGGGGTGGTTCGCCGACGACCCCCACACCACGGCCATGGCGGCCTACATCGAAGGGGTTGACGACGGGCGGCGCTTTGCCTCCGAAATCCGGGCCGCCGCCGAGGTCAAACCGGTGGTGCTGGTGAAGGGTGGGGTAACGGCCAGGGGAGCGCAGGCCGCGGCCAGCCACACCGGGGCTCTGGCCACCGACGACCGGGTGTTCGACGGCATGGTCCGCCAGAGCGGGGCGGTGCGGGCCGCCACCATTGAGGAGGCGTTCGACGCCGTGGCCGCTTTCGCCACGCAGCCCCTCCCGTCCGGCCCCCGAACCGTGGTCCTATCGAGCGCCGGAGGTTGGGGGGTGATCGCCGCCGACGCGGTTTCCCGCTCCAACCTTGAGCTCATCCCCCTTCCCGCCGACCTGGTAGCGGCCATCGACCGGCTGGTGCCGCCCCGGTGGAGCAGGAACAGCCCGATCGACCTGGCCGGGGGAGAGAGCCGGGACACCATCCCCGAAGTCATACGGCTGCTGGCCGAACACCCACAGGTTGACGCCGTGATCTACCTGGGTATGGGCATCCAGGCCAACACCGCTGCCCACCTGAGAGAAGGGCCGTACTTCGACTCGGCCGAGCTGGCCCGCATCTGCGAGTACCACGAGCGCCAGGATCGCCGATTCGCCCAGGCCGCAGCCGAGGTATCAACCCAAACCGGCAAACCGGTGCTGACCGCCACAGAGCTGGCCGTCACCCAGCCAACCAACTCGGGCCCGGCCACCGTGGCCGACGGGCACCGCTACTGCTTCCCCTCCGCCGATCGGGCGGTACGGGCGCTGCACCATCTCTGGTGGTACGCCCGCCGGCGCCAACGCCACCTGGAGTGAAGCTGGTGAAGGAACTGATGGTGTACCGGCAGCCCAAAATCGTAGGATGGCGCTAGTGCGGCGCGTTCTGATGCCTATTGTCCTGCTTGCTGTGGCTCTCGGAGCGCTCTTCGGCTCCAGCTACGCCAGCGACCAGCTCCACGACGGGCTGGGTGAGATCGCCGACGACGACACCGTCCGCTCCCGGGTTGGCACGCCACTGGTCTCCACCCGCCGCCTGACCGAGATCCTGGCCCCGTCGCTGACCGAACCCGACTTCTTCACCAACCTCGACAACATGATGGCCACCGCTCCGGTGGGAGCGTGCCTGAACGTGTCCCTGGACAAGCGCGAGTTCTACGCCAGCGGCGATACCATCCAGGTGATGCCCTCCGATGCGCTGATGCTGCTCACCGCGGCTTCGGCCTACGAGGTGCTCGGACCCGATTACAGGCTAACCACGTCGGTCCAGTCCATCGTGCCGATGGAGGACGGGGTGGTGAACGGCGACATCTACCTGGTGGGCGGGGGAGATCCCCTGCTGAAAACCAATCCGTACCTGGCATTGCCGCCCGGAGACCCGAACCCGCTGCACACCCGGATCGACGACATGGCCCAACAGCTCGTGGACCAGGGCTTGATCCTGGTCACAGGAGCGGTGGTGGGCGACGCCTCACGTTACGACAACCTCCCCTACGTCCCCTCCTGGCCCGAGAACAACGTCACGTCGGGGAGCATCGGTACTCTTCTTGCCCTCCAGTTCGACGACGGATGGCTCCAACCCCCGTCCCCGGAGGAAGCGGCAGAAGCCGGGGACCAAGCGGTAACCATCCAGCGTGCCGAGGATCCCCCGTTCTACGCCGCCGCGCTGTTCGACGACATGCTCGAGGCCCGTGACGTGGTGATCCGGCGGAGTCCCCGCACCGAGGAGGTACCCACCGAAGAGGGCGAGGTGTACCTGCTGGGCTTCATCGAGTCGGCACCGGTGTCGGAGCTGGTGGCTCAGATGCTCGACAATCGGGATGTGGAGACGGCGGAGCTGCTCCTCAAGGAGATCGGCCTGGCCCGGTCCGGCGTGGGCAGCACCAGCGACGGGGTCCAGGCAGTGGAGGCCATCCTGGCCAATGCAGGGATCAGCTCCAACCAGTTCCGGCTGTTCCAGTACGACGGTTCCGGTTTCGACCCGGCCAACGTCGCCACCTGCCCGATGTTCACCTCGCTGCTCGACAGCGAGGAGTTCAGCCCCCTGTTCCACGAGCTGCTGCCCACCGCCGCTCAGTCCAATGCCCTGCAGCCTCGGTTCGCCTCGGTTGATGATCCGAGCCGGATCCGGGCTCACACCGGCCAGAAAGCCGGCGCCACCGTCATGACCGGCTATATCGACATCGGCTTGGGCCAGGAGCTGACGTTTACCTTCATGGCCAACGAGCCGGGGGCAACCGACAACCACTCGCTCCGGGAGCTGGAACAGCAGATCACCAGCCACCTGGCCTCACTGTCCGCCAAGCCGAGCCTTGACGACCTTGGCGTTGAGCCCATCCACCACGGGTGACCCAACGGCTGCTTCGAGCGGGCAGGCCGGGATGACTCCGAGAGCCGGCGTCTGAGATGACCGCCTCCACCGGGGGAACCGAGATGGCCATGTTCCCGCTGGGGATAGTGATGTTCCCCACCATGGTCGTGCCCCTACACGTCTTTGAACCCCGGTACCGGCAAATGACCAGAGACTGCCTCGACTCCACCAGGGAGTTCGGGGTGGTGCTCATCGAACGGGGCAGCGAGGTGGGGGGAGGCGACATCCGCACCGACGTCGGGACGGTGGCCACCATCCTCGACGCTCGGGAGCTCCCCGACGGTCGATGGAGACTGATGGCAGGCGGCGTGCGCCGGATCCGGGTTGCTCGCTGGTTGGACGACGATCCCTATCCCAGAGCCGAGGTCCACGACTGGCCCGAACACGTGGGCGACGGCTCATCGGTCGGTGTGGACACCGACGAGTTGAACCGGGTAACCGGGGTGTGGCGCCGGGTGCTGGCATTGCAGGCAGAGCTGGGGGACCCGGGCCCGCCGGCCACCTACGAACTGTCCGAGCAACCCAACACGGTCCTCTGGCAGCTCTCGGGCCTGTCGCCCCTGGGATCGCTCGACCGCCAGCGCCTGCTAACCGCAGGGAACGCAACTGAACGTCTGGGTTTGCTGGCCGGCCTTCTGACCGATGTGGAGGAGACCCTTCGTGCCCGCATGGAGTTGGGTTAGTGGCATGCCCTCCCGAACATTGCCGAGACTCGGGGCCTGGGCGGGTCATGGTTGGCCACAGGGCTGGGATAGGCTGACGGGCGATGGCAAAAGACGCATCCGACTCGTCTGGGGGAGGCGCCCCGCCCGGCGAAGTGGCAACCGAGCTGAAGGACATGGTCGTCGGCTATGCCCGCCAGGAGATCACCGATCCCATGCGCCGGCTCGGGAAGGCGCTGAAGTTCAACATCCTCGGCGCCCTGGGGATCGGCATAGGTCTGATCTTTCTGGCTATCGCCGGCCTGCGCCTGCTCCAAACCGAAGCCTCCGGGGTGTTCGACGGGAACCTGAGTGCCCTGCCCTACGTGGTGGTGCTCGTGGCCCTCGTGCTGATTTTCGTGGCAACGGTTGCGTTCACCACCCGGACACCGAGAGGAGACGACTCATGACCGAGGCGTACCCGTTCGACGAAGAGATCACCAAGGAAGACCTTCAGGCCAAGTTCACCGACCTGAAGGACAGCCTGGACAGCACCGTGGAGTCGGCTCGGGCCCCGGTGATTGCGACCGGGGTAGTGATCCTGGTGGTGCTTGTGCTTGTGGCCTTCGTGCTGGGGCGGCGTCGGGGACGGGCTTCCCGGACCGTGGTCGAGGTCCGCCGGGTCTAAGTCCCCGCTCTATCCATGAGATACTTGCGTCCTGGTTCCAGAGTCCTGCCATGAGATACCTACGTCTGGGTTCCAGGGTCTTGATGGCCGTGCCATCGGCGCTTAGCAATCCTGGGGCCTACCTTCGCCGCCAGGGAATCGTCCGGGGCTTGCTCGGCGGGCACCGGGGATGGCTGGTGCTGAGCGGCTTGGCGTGGGGGTTCCGCCTGCTGAGGTGGGCAGCGAGCACTCGCCGCCTGCGCCCGGTGCTGACCGAGGAGCTGCTCCCTGGCGAAGGCATCGTCATAACCCACTTCACCAACGAACAACAGTGAGCCGGGCCCTCCGCAGCGGCGAGCTGGTCCTGCTCATCGACCGGAAGGGCCGCCGCTACCTGGTGACGCTGGCCGAGGGGCAGAATTTCCATACCCATGCCGGTTTGGTGGCCCACGACTCCCTCATCGGCGGCACCGAGGGGATGCAGGTGCGCACTACCCGAAACGCCGAGCTGACGGTGTGGCGTCCCACCCTTCACGACTACGTGCTGAAGATGCCGCGGGGTGCGCAGGTGGTGTACCCCAAGGACAGCGCCGCCATCTTGATGCTGGCCGATGTTTTCCCCGGCGCCCGGGTACTGGAGTCGGGGGTGGGCTCGGGAGCGCTGTCGTTGAGCCTGTTGAGAGCGGGTGCATCGGTGCTGGGATACGAGATTCGAGAGGACTTCGCCCAGCAGGCCAAAGAAAACGTTGCCCGGTTCATGGGTTCGGGGGCTGAAGGGCGGTTCGAGGTGGAGATAAGGGACTGCTACCAGGGGATCGACGCCGATGGCCTGGACCGGGTAGTGCTCGACCTGCCCGAACCCTGGCAGGTGGTGTCACACGCTGCCCGGTCCCTGCATCCGGGGGGCATCCTGGCTGCCTACACCCCGAGCATCGTGCAGGCGGCCCGGTTGAGACAAGAGTGCGAAAGCGGGCCTTGGGCCCCGGCGTCCACCGTGGAGGTGTTGCACCGTGGATGGCACGTAGAAGGCGACGCGGTCCGGCCCGAGCATCGCATGGTGGGCCATACCGGTTTTGTGACCACGGTTCGCCGGTTGGCCGGCGATTAGGAGAGGGGCGAGGTCAGACCTCGATGAAGATGCACTCTCCCGGGCACTCCTCGGCCGACTCAATGGTGGCCTCTTCCTGCCCTTCGGGGACGATGGCCAAGCCCTCGACACCGCCCGGTTCGCTGAACACCTTGTCGCCCTCTTTCACGTAGGCCAAACCGTCGTCCAGCAGCGTGAAAACATCGGGGGCGATCTCCTCGCAGAGACCGTCACCGGTGCAGAGATCCTGATCGATCCAGACCTTCATTTGCATCGGTGCGGCTGACCTTTCGTTGAGGGATGTCTGACAGCGAGCATGGTAGACGCTAGCCGCTCCCTCAGTGTAACCGACAGATTTCCGCTTTCGGCTACATGAGCTGTGAACGCTTTACCGGTAATGGGGCGGGAGCCGTGTAGAGTCGGGTTGCTATGGCTGACGGCGATAAGGTGACCGGCGGGAAGCGACAGGAGGGAACGGTGTCCTCCAAGGAGCAGCTCGCTGCGCTCCAGGAAGAAGTCGCCAACCTACGCAGGCGCCTTCAGGACGCCCCCAAGCGGGTCCGCACACTGGAGGAGCGCCTCCTGGAAACCAAGGGCCAGTTGGCCAAGGCCGTATCCCAGAACGAGAAGCTCACCTACACCCTGCGTGAGGCCCGAGAACACATCTCGGCGCTACGCGACGAGGTGGACAAGCTCACACAGCCGCCGTCCGGTTACGGGACGTTCCTGGATCACAACGACGACGGCACGGTGGACGTGTTCTCCGGGGGCCGCAAGATGCGGGTCGCCCTGCACCCCGAAATAGACGGCTCCAGCCTGCAACGTGGACAGGAGGTGGTCCTGAACGAGTCGCTCAACGTGGTGCTGGCTCGGGTCGGCGACGGTACCGGCGAGGTTGTGGGAGTCAAGGAAGTGCTGAGCTGCGGGCGGCGCGCCATCGTCGTGGGGCGAGCCGATGAGGAGCGAGTGGTGGAGCTGGCCACCACGTTGATCGACGGGCCGCTGAACAGCGGCGACACCGCGTTGATGGACTCCCGCTCCGGGTTGCTAGTCGAGCGGCTGCCCCGCCCCGAGGTAGAGGATCTGGTGCTGGAAGAAGTGCCCGATGTCACCTACGAGCAGGTCGGGGGCCTCGACGTGCAGATAGAGCAGATCACCGACGCCGTGGAGCTGCCGTTCATGCACCAGGACCTGTTCTCCGAATACCAGTTGCCCGCGCCGAAGGGCATCTTGCTGTACGGCCCGCCGGGATGCGGAAAGACGCTCATCGCCAAGGCGGTGGCCAACTCGCTGGCCGGCAAGGTTGCCGACATGAACTCGGACCGGGAAGCCCGCTCGTACTTCCTGAACATCAAGGGACCCGAGCTCTTGAACAAGTACGTGGGAGAGACCGAGCGCCAGATCCGGCTGGTGTTCCGGCGCGCCCGGGAGAAGTCGGCCGAGGGCTGGCCGGTGATCGTGTTCTTCGACGAGATGGAGTCGCTGTTCCGCACCCGGGGCACCGGGATCAGCTCCGACATGGAGTCCACCGTGGTACCGCAGCTCCTGGCCGAAATCGACGGGGTGGAGACGCTCAAGAACGTGATCGTGATCGGCGCATCCAACAGGGAGGACCTCATCGACCCGGCCATCTTGAGGCCGGGACGCCTCGACGTGAAGATCAAGATCCAGCGCCCCGACGCCGAGGCGGCCGGGCACATCTTCGCCCGCTACCTCACCTCCGACCTGCCCATCGCCGCAGAGATGGTCGACGGTTTGGGCGGCGGCGACCCCGACAAGGCCATCCAGGCCATGATCGAGCAGACCGTGGTGGAGATGTACCTGGAGGAGGAACGCAACCAGTTCCTCGAGGTCACCTACCAAAACGGCGACAAAGAGGTCATGTACTTCAAGGACTTCGCGTCCGGGGCGATGATCGAGAATGTGGTCAGGCGAGCCAAGAAGCTGGCCATCAAGCGCTCCATAGCCGGCGGCCCTCCAGGCATCCACCTCAACGACCTGCTGGATTCGGTCCACCAGGAATACCGGGAGCACGAGGACCTGCCCAACACCACGAACCCCGACGACTGGGCCAAGATCTCCGGCAAGAAGGGCGAGCGGATCGTGTTCGTCCGCACCCTTCTGTACACCGAGGAAGAGGGCCAGGGCGGCCGATCCATCGAGGGAGTGGGCCCCGGCCAATACCTGTAACCCCCTTGCAGGTATCCGTCATGTAGCGTGCCCTACATGGCCGTTCCCAAGATCTGCGGCATTGAGACCGAGTTTGGGATCGTGCATACCGGGACAGAGGACTCCAACCCCATCGCCGCCTCCTCCATGCTCATCAACTCCTACCTGTCCGAGGTGGAGCGCACCGGGGAGGAAGGTCCGGCTTCAGGGGTTACCTGGGACTTCGAAGATGAGATGCCCGGCAACGACATCCGCGGCATCGCCCCCATCGGATCGCTGGCCCCGGAAATCGAGACCCATCTGGTGAACGCGGTGCTCACCAACGGTGCCCGCTACTACGTGGACCACGCCCACCCCGAACTGTCCACACCCGAATGCAGCAACGCCTTGGACGTGACCCGCTTCGACAAGGCCGGGGAGATGATCCTGCTGCGCTCCATGGAAGCGGCGGCCAAGGTGCTGCCCGACGGCCAAGAGCTGGTGGTGTACAAGAACAACTCCGACGGTAAGGGCAACAGCTACGGCTGCCACGAGAACTACCTCATGGACCGCTCCACGCCTTTCGCCCAGATCGTGCTGCACGGCACCGCTCATCTGGTGACCCGCCAGATCTTCACAGGTGCAGGCAAGGTGGGATCCGAGGTGCCGGGGCTCACAACAGCCGAGGTGCCCTTTCAGATCACCCAGCGAGCCGACTTCTTCGAGGAGGAAGTCGGCTTGGAGACCACCCTCAAGCGTCCCATCATCAACACCAGGGACGAGCCCCATGCCGATGCCCGGCTCTACCGCCGCCTGCACGTCATCGCCGGTGACGCCAACATGTCGGAGGTGGCCACGTTCCTCAAAGTGGGCACCACCACCATCGTGTTGGCCATGGTCGAGGACGGTGTTCTGGCCCGAGATTTCCGCTTCCGGACCCCAGTTCAGGCCATGCGCCAGGTGTCCCGTGACGTGGGCCTTTCCCAGCCGTTGGAGTTCTCCGACGGCACCACCGCCACCGCTCTGGACATCCAGTGGGACCTGCTCGACCAAGCCCGCAAGTACGCCGACAGCCACGGGCTCGAGATGGTGGGAGGCCCGGTGGGGGAGGCGGCGATGGACCTGTGGGAGGAGGTGTTGACCGGCCTGGAGTCCGACCCCATGAGCCTGGCTCACAGGCTCGACTGGGTTGCGAAATACCGGCTCGTTCAGGGCATGTCCCAGCGCCACGGGCTGCGCCACGATGACGCCCGGCTGGCCGCTCTCGACCTCCAGTACCACGATCTGCGCCCCGAGCGGTCGTTGGCCGCCAGAGTGGGCCTGGAGTCGCTGGTCACCGTGGAGGAAGCCCGGGCAGCCATCTCCGATCCTCCCAGGGATACCCGGGCCTACTTCCGGGGACAGTGCCTGAAACGGTGGGCACCCAGCATCGTGGCCGCCAACTGGGACTCCATCGTGTTCGACGTGGGCGACGAACCACTTCGCCGGGTTCCGCTCATGGAACCGGCCCGGGGCACCGCAGACCACGTAGCCGACCTCCTCGATGGCTGCCGTACAGCGGCCGAACTGCTGGGGCGTCTCCGGGGGCCGGCTTCCCACTAGGCCGAAGCCGGTCCGAGCCGAGGGCTGCCACCGCGGCTGTTTCTCCGGGAGACTCTGTAGGGTCAAGAGGCGCAACCAGGCCCGACCGCTGGTATGTTGGCCTGTCCAGGACAGGGAGAGGACACCGAGATGAGCGAGAGAGAGCAGGTAAGGAAGTCGCCGCCTCAGCGGGAGCAGACGCAGGCCGAGGAAACCCCAACCGTTTCGGGGCAGGGCGAGGAGCTGAAGGCCGAACTCGACGACCTGCTGGACGAGATCGACGAGGTGCTGGAATCCAACGCCGAGGACTTCGTGAAGTCCTACATCCAAAAGGGCGGGCAGTAGCGCGGTGATGACCTGCACCATCGGGCCGCGGGCGCGGTAGCCTCAATTCTGTGACGCTGCCCCTATTTGAAGCCGGGGGTGATCCGGGCCCCGACTTCGCGGCGCTGTTGCGAACCACCCAGCAGGCCCCCCCTGTTCCCACGGCTCAGGCGACCGAGCTGCCCATCACCCACGCCACCACGGTGGTGGCCATCCGCTGCCGCCAGGGTGTGGTCATGGCTGGTGATCGCAGGGCCACTGCCGGGCATCTCATCAGCCACAGAACCATCGAGAAGGTTTTCCCCGCCGACCGCCACTCGGGGGTGGCCATAGCCGGCGCGGCCGGTCCGGCCATGGAAATGGTCCGTCTGTTTCAACTGCAACTGGAGCACTACGAGAAGGTGGAGGGCAAGGCTCTGAGCCTCGACGGCAAGGCCAACCAGCTCGGCATGATGGTCCGCAACAACCTTCCCGCCGCCCTGCAGGGATTTGCCGTGGTCCCGCTGTTCGCCGGCTACGACACCGCACGAGACGCGGGGCGGCTGTTCCAGTACGACGTGACCGGGGGCCGTTACGAGGAGAGAGAGTACGCGGTGGGCGGGTCGGGGAGTCTCCACGCCGGTACCGTCATCAAGCTGGGCTACCGGCCCGATGCCGAGGCCGACGAGATGATCGACCTGGCGGTTTCCGCTCTGTTCCGCACCGCCGAGGAGGACGCCGCCACCGGGGGGCCGGATCTGGTGCGGGGCATCTACCCGGTGGTGGCGGTGATCGGTGTCGACGGGTTCGAGCGAGTGGCCGATGCCGATGTAGAGACCCGGTTCCGGGACCTGCTGGCCCGTCTGGAGGCTGATTCGCCATGACGATGCCCTTCTACGTGGCTCCCGAGCAGATGATGAAGGACCGGGCCGATTTCGCCCGCAAGGGCATCGCCCGGGGCCGGGCCCTGGCTGCACTCAGCGTGACTGGCGGCATCGTGATCTGCGCCGAGAACCAGTCCAACACCCTGCGCAAGGTGAGCGAGATATACGACCGCATCGCATTCGCCGGGGTCGGCCGCTACAACGAGTTCGACCAGCTCCGCATCGCCGGGGTGCGCCACGCCGACCTCAAGGGCTACGCCTACAGCCGCGAGGATGTGGACGCCCGCAGCCTGGCCAACCAATACGCCCAGGTTCTGGGGCAGACGTTCACCCATGAGATGAAGCCCATGGAAGTGGAAATCCTTGTCGCCGAGGTGGCTCCCGATCCGGACAGCGACCAGATGTTCCACGTTCTCTACGACGGGACGGTGAACGACGAGCTGGGATACACCGTGCTGGGGGGAGAGGCAGACGCCATCGCTGAGCGCCTGGGGGAGAGCTACGACGCCGGCTGGGACCTCGGGGACGCCATCGGGGCGGCCGCCGCTGCCCTCTCCGGGGAGGAGAGGACGCTGGAAGCCGGCGACTTGGAGGTGGCCATGCTGGGGCGTGAGATGGGTCGCCGGGCGTTCCGGCGGATTGAGGGCGACGAGCTGGCTGGGCTGATGGGCTGATGGGCCGATTCCCTCGTGCGTATCGGTGAGGTGAGCGGGCATGGATCGGCGCATCTTCGGGATTGAGAACGAATACGGCGTTACCTGCGCGCTCCGGGGTCATCGCAGGTTGAGCCCCGACGAGGTGGCCCGCTACCTGTTCCGCCGGGTGGTGTCGTGGGGCCGCAGCAGCAACGTGTTCCTGGTGAACGGGGCGCGATTGTACCTGGACGTGGGGTCCCACCCCGAGTACGCCACACCGGAGTGCGATTCGGTGTACGACCTGGTGGCCCACGACCGGGCCGGGGAGCGCATCCTGGAAACGCTCATCGAGAGCGCCGAGCAGCGCCTGCGCGAGGAGGGGATACAGGGCGACATCTACCTGTTCAAGAACAACACCGACTCGGCGGGAAACAGCTACGGGTGCCATGAGAACTACCTGACCAGCCGGCGTGACGACTTCTCCGAGTACGCCGAAGTGCTGATCCCGTTTCTGGTAAGCCGCCAGATCTATTCCGGGGCGGGCAAGGTGCTCCAGACGGCCCGGGGGGCCACCTACTGCATGAGCCAGCGGGCCGAACACATCTGGGAGGGAATCTCCAGCGCCACCACCCGCTCCCGGCCCATCATCAACACCCGGGACGAGCCGCACGCCGACGCCGAGCGGTACCGGCGCCTCCACGTGATCGTGGGCGACTCCAACATGAACGAATACGCCACCTTCCTGAAGGTGGGAGCAACCAGCATCCTGCTACGAATGCTCGAAGACCCCTCGGTGGTGTTGCGCGACATGACGCTGGACAACCCCATCCGCGCCATTCGAGAGATCAGCCACGACCCCACCTGCACCCGCCGTATCCGCCTGGCCAGCGGCCGCGAGGTGAGCGCGCTGGACATCCAGTCGGAGTACCTCGACCGGGCCCTCAAGTACGCCGAAAGCCGGGATCTCGATCCCCAGGAGAAGCAAGCCATTCAGATGTGGGAGCACTGCCTGACCGCGATCGCCAACGACCCCCTCACGTTGACCCGGGAGTGCGACTGGGTGATGAAACACCACCTCATAGAGGCTTACCGGGAGCGCCACGGCTTGGCACTGGGAGACGCTCGGGTGGCGCTGGTTGATCTCCAGTACCACGACGTGAACCAATCACGGGGCCTGTACTACCGGATGCAGCAGCGGGGGCTGGCCGAGCGGATGTGCCTGGACGACGAGATTGAGCACGCCGTGGAAAACCCGCCAGCCACAACAAGGGCCCGGCTCCGGGGAGACTTCATCCGGCGAGCCAAGGAGCGCAAGCGGGACTACACCGTGGATTGGGTACATCTGAAGCTGAACGACCAAGCCCAGCGGACCGTGCTGTGCAAGGACCCGTTCCGATCTCACGACGAGCGGGTCGAGAAGCTCATCGAGTCGCTGTGACCGCCGGATGAGCCCGGAAAGCAGGCTCAAACCCGAGCAGGTGCGGCTTGAACGGCTCCTCCGCCTGCTTGCCGCGCTTATCAACACATCGGATTTCCTGCCCATCGAGGAGCTGGTCAAGAGGGTGGGCGTCTCCAGCCCGCAATACAAGGCGGGTTATCCGGAAGGCAAGACATCGGCCAAGCGGGCCTTTCACCGTGACCAGAACGAGTTGGCCGACGCCGGTATCCCGGTTATCGCCGGGCCGGTTCCCAGGACGGAGCGAGAGACGTGGGGCTACCGCATCCGCCCGCAGGACTATTCCCTGCCGGAGATCGATCTCGACGCCGACGAGCTTGCAGCCCTGCACCGTGCCGCCACCGCAGTGCGGTTCGAGGGGGTGTCGGGGTCCGAGGCGCTGTGGAAGCTGGGCGGCACGGTAGGGGAGGGGACCAACGTGGAGCTGGCCGAGGTGCCGGTGCTTCCCGTCCTGGCCGACCTGTTTTTGGCCGTGGTCGAGCAGAGGGTGGCCGAGTTCACTTACAACGAGCACAGCCGCTCGGTGGAGCCGTGGACCCTGGCCTTCGACCTGGGGTACTGGTATCTGGTGGGGCACGATCGGTTTCGCGACGCCCGGCGCACCTTCCGGGTTGACCGGATCGAGGGAGCCGTCACCCTGGGACACCCCGGTGGGTACCAACAGCCGGAGGAAGCGGTCGGCTGGGTTCCGCTGCAGCCGTGGAAGTTCGGCCCCGGCCCCGAGATCATCGCCCGTTTGAGGGTGGACGCCGGGCAGGTGGTATGGGCCTCCCGTCGCCTGGGCCAGGACCTGAAGGAAACAGAGCCCAACGGGGACGCAGTGTTCGAGGTGGTGGTTCGCCACCGGGATTCGTTCCGGTCGCTGGTGCTGGAGTTCCTCGAACACGCCGAGATTCTGGGACCACACGAGTTGCGCGAGGACTTGATCCGTTGGCTGGAGCAGGTGGGGTCGTGACTCGGTTCACCGCCGGGGATCGGTTGCGCCGGATGATCGAGTTGGTGCCATGGGTCATGGCGCAGGGCGGGGCCAACGTGAGCGAGGTGGCCCAACGGTTCGACTACCCCGAGGAAGAACTCCGACAGGACCTGGTCATGGTGCTGTTCGTGGTGGGGCTGTACCCGTTCACCCCCGACGCCCTCATAGACGTGATGGGCCTGGATGACGACAACGGCAACTGGGTGGCCATCAGCAACGCCGACTACTTCTCTCGCCCGCTCCGGCTAACTCCTCGGCAAGCCCTGGGCCTCCTCGGAGCGGCCAAAGCGCTCCTGTCCGGCGCCGAGCCCGGCGGTCCGCTGAGCCGGGGACTGGCCAAGCTGGCCGAAGGTTTGGGGGTGAACTTGGGAGAGGACTTGGCAGTGAGCCTCGGAAGTTCGGCCGACCATTGGGTTGAACCACTGGTGGCAGCAGCCTCGGCATGTCGCCAGGTACGCATCAGCTACTTCAGCTTCGGTCGTGGCCAGGAATCCGAGCGCGTCATCCACCCTCTCCGGGTGTTCTCTGAACAGGGCAACTGGTACGTGCAGGGCGACTGCCGCAAGGCAGGGGGGGTGAGAGTGTTCCGGATCGACCGGATAAGGGCCCTCGAGGTGCTGGACGCCACCTTCGATCCCCCCGAGGAGACCGGGGTTCCCACGGCGTTTCAGGCCAAGGATTCCGACCCGCGGGTAGTGCTGAGGCTGGCACCGGAGGCGGCACGGGCCATTGAGAAGTTCTCCACTGACAGCCATGTGGTGCTCGACAGCGGCGAAATCGAGGTCACCCTGCCGGTGAGCCAGATCAGCCGACTTGAGCGGTTACTCCTTCAGTTGGGGCCTCAGGCGGAGGTGGTGAGTGCCGACCCGCCGGTGGCCACCAACCAAGCCCAGCTTGCTGCTCAGCGGGTGCTGGCTCGATACCGCCAGGCCGTACCGGCGTGAGCGACGGAACCGGGGTGATACCCGAGGAGGACGGCCAAACGTTCGACGAGCCGGGCGGCGAGGAGTTGGAGCTGGAGTCGGGGTCCGGGAAGTCCGGCCTGCGGGTTACGGTTGAGTGGGTGGCGGTGCTGGGAGGGGCGCTGGCGCTGGCCCTGGTGCTGCGGGCGGTGCTCTTCCAGGCCTACTACATCCAGTTCTCCTCCATGGAAACCACCCTGAGCAACGGCGACCGGGTGCTGGTGAACAAGCTGGGGGACGACATCTTCGGCGTCAACCGGGGCAATCTGGTGGTGTTCGAGCGGCCACCCGGGACCAGCGGTCGGCCCCAGGACGACCTCATCAAGCGGGTGATCGGGCTTCCCGGGGAGATCGTGGAGTTTCGGGAGGGGGACGTGTTCATCGATGGCCGGCGGCTCCACGAGCCCTACCTGTCATCGCCCGGCATCACCGCCGGCCGGATGCCCTCCAACTGCGCGGCGGTGGTGGGCGAAGGCTGCCTAATCGGCCCGAATGAGGTGTTCGTGATGGGCGACAACCGGGTCAACTCCACCGACAGCCGTATGTTCGGTCCCATTTCCAAGGAGTGGATTGTGGGCCAGGCTTTTCTGCGTATCTGGCCTCTCAACGAGTTCGGCAGGCTATAGCGCCCGTCGGCTCGCCGACTGCTCAAGTCCCCATTACCGGTTTGGGTACCAGCGATTCAGGGCTTCGATCATGCGATCCACATAGTCGCTGTACACGCCATCGATGCCCATGTCGAGGAGTTCGTTCAGCACTCGAGGCTGCTGGGCATCCCAACCGAAACACAGGATGTTGAACCGGTGAAACAAGGTGACGAGACCGCCGGTCCAGTCGGTCTGGTGCATGTTCATGGCCTCGATTCCCGCTTCGGCCAATCTGGCGGCTCGGCGCTCCGCCCCCGCTTCCAGGCGGCTCAGCCGGGTTGAGTTGCACAGCCGAACATCGGGCCAGCGTTCACGAAGTTCGATCAGGAGGCCGACATCGGGATGGCACAGCCATGTCCGGTCTCGCAGCGGTTGGCCGGTGCGAGCGGCAGCGGCGTCCACAGCGGCAATCACCGCCGGCGCGGCGTCTTGGTCCTTGAGGTCGAGCGACAGGGTGAACTCGGTTCCGCACGCCTCGAACAGCTCGGCCAGCGTCGGAATATGGTCGGGCAGCTCGTCGCGGCGGAATCGGGAGATGGGACGTCGACGTCTCAGCCCACCGGTTCGCACCAGGCCGTCGTGGTCGAGAACGGCGTGACCGTCGGAGGTTACCCAGGCGTCGCTCTCCAGGCCGGTTGCTCCCATTTCCAGGGCCAGGGTGAACGAGGCCAGCGTGTTCTCCCGTTCCCGGGCTCGCGCCCCCCGGTGGGCGAACCCAACCGGTTCGGACCACAGCGACGCGATCCGGGGAGGGCGAGCGGGGGGGCTGGACACCAGCTCATCTTGGGTTGTTGCCGGGCGATCGGACAAACCCCACCGGGTACCGGTAGCGGTAGCCTCGGAGCGTGGGCAACCTCGGATGGGCGGAGATCGCAGTGGTGGCGGTGGTGGCTCTGGTGGTTCTGGGTCCCGACAAGCTGCCCGCTGCGGCCCGCCAAATCGGCCAGGTCATGCGCCAGATCCGCAAGATCTCCACCGGGTTCCAGCAGGAACTCCAGAACGCTTTGAACGAACCTCTGGAGGAGGAAGCCCGGGAACGGGGGCGGATCGCGGTGGAGGAGAGCAAGGCCAACAACCAGCCGGCTCCCGATGCACCCGAGGACGAGTCGGAGCCGAAGGATCTCACCGGCAGGGTGCCGAGTGACTGACACCATCCAGGGCCGAGCCCGGCCCGACGGCGGGACCATGTCGCTCATGGAGCATCTGGTCGAGCTGCGCAAGCGGCTCATCAAGGCCATCGTGGCCGTGGCCGTCGGGGCGGTGGCGTGCTGGGTGTTGTACCCCCAGATCCTCGATCTCCTGGTCCAGCCGTACTGCGACGTGGTGCCCGAGGAGGCGGTGGAAGAGGAGGCAAGCCGCCAGAACCTCTTGGGGGGTTGCGAGCTGCTGGTGCTTGATCCGCTGGAGCCGTTCACGGTGCGGATGACCGTGGCCGGCTACGGGGGTCTCATCCTGGCCACTCCAGTGGTGCTGTGGCAGATCTGGCGGTTCGTGCAGCCCGGCCTGTACCCCCGGGAGCGACGCCACGCCGCTCTGTTCACGGTGGTGGGAGCGCTACTGTTCGCCCTGGGTGCAGGCCTGGCCTACTGGAGCATTCCCAGGGCGTTGAGCTTTCTGGCCACCATCGGGGGTGAAGACCTGGTAACCGGTTTCTCCCCGGCCCGATATCTGTCCTTTGTGATCAAGATGATGGCGGCCTTCGGCATCGGATTTGAATTCCCCATCCTGCTGGTGTTCCTGCAGATGGCGGGGATCATCCACTACCGCCAACTCATCCGGGCTCGCCGTTACGCCCTGGTAGGCATCGTGGCCCTGGTTGCGGTCATCACCCCCAGCGGCGATCCGTTCACCTTGATGGTGCTCTCGGTGCCCATGTACCTGTTCTACGAGGCGTCCATAGGGATCGGATGGCTGAGGGCCCGCCGGTTGCGCCGCCTGGAACAGGCCGGCAACGAAGAGACGATGGATGCCGATTGAGCGGGGTGAGCAGTGGGGTGAGCCCGGTGGTCTTGGTCCAGGGGGCGTGCTGGTGGCCACCGACGCCGAGGCCCGAGCCCACCTGGAGGAAGCGAGACGAGCCAACCGCCCCCTCCCCGAACTGGGCCTGCTGGGTGGCGACCTGTGCCGGACGCTCGGCGGCCGGGGAGACGCCAACCACATCGGTTCCCCCCAGGCTTGGCGGTTCATGGTGGATGTTGGTGCGGTGCTGCTGGACGGCCGGTTATTCTGGTTCTGCGCTCACCTGGTGGCCCGCCGGCGGGGCTGGGCAGGGGAGACGCTGGTGGCCATGAACGCAGCGTGGTTGGGCCCCTGGCACCTGGGACCGAGAGCCCATCCCGGTGACGGCCTGCTCGACATTTCCCACGGCCATCTGTCGATGGGGGACCGGCTGCGGGCTCGGCGGCGGGTGGGTACCGGCGATCACCTGCCCCACCCCAACATCCGGTATCGCCGCACCTCCGCCTTCCAGGTCGTCCTCGAGCGCCCGCTGATGGTGGAGCTGGATGGGGTGCCGGTGCAGCGGGCCTCGAACCTGTCGATCCGGGTGGAGCCGTCGGCGCTCACCGTGACGGTATGACCCACCTGGCCCTCGGAAACTCGCGGGCCGGTTGCGAGGCCACCAGGAGGCGCTGATGCACGTAAGCCACCAACGAGATCACTAGGATTTGCCCTGTGACTCCGGAGGCAGCCAAGCAGCGCATGGTCTCGGAAATCGACGCCCGGGCCGATCGCCTGGTTGGTGTTTCCCACCACATTCACGACAACCCCGAGCTGTGTTTCGAGGAGTTCACCGCCCACGATGCGCTGTGCGATGCCCTGGAACGCGAGGGCCTTGAGGTGGAACGCTCGGCGTTCCACCTGGAAACGGCGTTCATCGCCCGGGCAGGCCGGGAAGGGCCCAACATCGCCGTGGTATGCGAGTACGACGCTCTTCCCGAGATCGGGCACGCCTGCGGCCACAATGTGATCGCCGCCGCCGGGCTGGGCGCGGGGCTGGCCGCCGCTTCAGTGGCAGAGGAGCTGGGAGGCCGGGTCAGCATCATCGGCACCCCGGCAGAAGAGGGTGGTGGGGGCAAGTGCTTCATGCTCGAACGAGGCGCTTTCGACGGGATCAGCGCCGCCATGATGGTCCACCCCGCCAACCACGAGCTCTCCCGGATGAACGCAATCGCGGTGGAGCAGATCGAGGCCACCTACACCGGCCGGTCGGCGCATGCTGCCGCCTCGCCCCACCTGGGCCGCAACGCCCTCGACGGGGCGGTGCTGGGCTACGTGAACGTGGCTGCTCTCCGCCAGCACATCCGGCCCGACGAGCGGATTCACGGGATATTCACCCGCTCGGGGGACAAGCCCAACATCGTCCCCCACGAAGCTGCCGCCGAGTGGTATGTCCGCTCCCCGAAGCTCGACAGTCTCAACGACCTCCGGGAGCGGGTGATGGCCTGCCTTGAGGCCGGTGCCCAAGCCGCAGGGGTGGAAATCGAGTGCCGCCGCAAGGCGCCGATCTATGCCGACATGATCGACAACCGGGTGATGCTCGACTTCTACACCGAAAACGCCGCCTCGATGGGGCGGACGGTTGACGAGCCGCTGGCCAGCTCGGCGGTGGTCGGGAGCACCGACATGGGCAACGTCAGCTACGCCGTTCCGTCGATCCACCCCATAATCAAGGTTGCGCCCCCTGATGTGGCCATCCACACTCCGGCGTTCGCGCACCACGCCAAGTCGCCCAGCGGCGATCAGGCCGTGCTGGACGGGGCGAAGATGCTGGCCATGACCGTTGTCGATCTGTGGTTGAACCTCGATGCCCTGGGCCGGGCGGCCGGTGAGCTGGCCCACGCCCGGGCTTGAGAGCTTGACTTCTGCTGCCGTGCAGGGCCCTACGGTGTACCCCATGCTCCCCGGTTTCGTGGTGAGCTTGATTTCCGAGGCCGCTGGTACGAAGTGATGAATCAGTACGTCGCCGAGGAGTTCACCTCCGAGGAAGCCGACATCCTCCGGCGCTACTTCACCAACCTCGACCTGCCTGTTTTCGCCCTGGTGAATCTGCCCGAGGTGGTCAAGGGGGCCTTGTTCGCCCGCTACAGCCGGTCGGCCAAGTCGCTGCGGCGGCTGTTCCTGGACGAGTTCGTCGGCGAGCTCGACATAAGCGGCGACGCCACCATCGACGCAACCGTGGGCCTGAAGCGGGCCCGAGAGCTGTACGACCGGGTTTTCTTCGAGTACGGGGACGACTCGGTGGCCCAGTTGGGCGGGGTACACCTGGCCTGCGAACAGGCCTCCAACATCTTGACCAAGGTGCTGGAGTGGGGTCGGCTTATGTCGTACCTGGAGCAATCCACCCGCTACATCGATTACATGGCCAGGATCAGCGGACGTTTCCGCTACTACCGCGACCCGATGGTGGGGGAGTCGCCCCTGGGAGGCCGTTTCGTGGGCGACATGGATCGGATGTTCGAGACCTACGGTCAACTGCTGCCCACCATGACCGACTTCTACCGCCAACACACCCCCAAGGATCCCGCCACCTCGGACTTCGCCTACCGCCAAGCGGTTTTGGCCAAGGCGCTGGACTCGGTTCGGGGGGTGCTGCCTGCCGCCACCGTCTCCAACGTGGGCATCTACGGCACGGGCCAGTCCTACGAGTTACTGCTATTGCGGATGCGAGCGCACCAGCTCCCCGAGGTCCAAACCTACGCCGAACTGATGCTGACCGAGCTGCGCAAGGTGATTCCCTCGTTCCTGAGGCGGGTGGACCTGGAAGACCGGGGGGTGGTGTGGACCCGCTACCTGGGCGACATTGGCGAAGCAATGGAGAACGTGGTCGGTCACGTGGTACCGACCGGGACGTCGGCCAACGAAGCCCCCACCGTTCGACTGGTCGATTTCGATCCCGAGGCCGAGGTGAAGATGGTGGCCTCCATGCTCTATCCCTACACCCACCTGCCCGAGGATCAGTTGGAGCGGCAGGTCCGGGCCATGGGGGTGGAGGACCGTCTGTCCATCATGCGGGCTTACGTGGGAGAGCGGACCAACCGCCGCCACAAGCCGGGCCGGGCTCTCGAGCGGCCGTACTACCGCTTCGACATTCTGGCCGACTACGGGGCGTTCCGTGATCTGCAACGCCACCGGATGCTGACACTGGAATGGCAGAAACTCAGCCCCCGGCACGGATTCACCCGTCCCGAGTCGATTGACGCCGCTGGGTGTACCGAGGTGTTCGACGAGGTCATGGAACGGTCATCGGACCTCTACTACCTCTTGGCCGGCGACTTCCCCGACCAGGCATCCTACGCCGTTTGTTTTGCCTACAAAGTGCGGTTCGCCATGAGCCTGAACGCCCGCTCGGCCATGCATCTCATTGAGCTTCGCACCACTCCTCAGGGTCACTCGGTGTACCGGGGGGTCGGGCAGGAGATGTGGCAGCTCATCCGAGATGAGGCCGGGCATGCGGTGATTGCGGAGATGATGAAGTTCGTCGATTTGAGCGAGGAACCCGCTTTGGGTCGTCTCGGCGCCGAGCATCAGGCCGAGCAAAGACGCCAGGCTCGGGAGCAGGCTTAGGTACCCGCCTGCCAATCCGGCCGAGTGTCCTGGGTGGTTTCGGAAAATGTTGGCGAAAGGTCCGCACATGACGGTGGTTTGGGTGTCTATTATCCCCGCGACCGGATAACGAACAGAAGGACCAGGGGAGCATGACAGACCCTGACGAACATGAGGACATCCCCTTCGACGAAATGGAAGACGGCGACGGGGAAGGTCTCGACGACGACCTGGACGACGTGCTGGGGGACGACTCCGACGACGTGCTGGAGGACGACTCCGACGACGTGCTTGACGACGAGGAGGACGAGGAGAACGAGGAGAACGGCAACGGTCCGAACCGAGGCCGGGCCATGTCGGATGACGAGGACGGCGACGGGGAGGACATCGACCCCGACAACGTGGAGGCCGATCTCGACACCATCTTGAAGGACCGCCTGGCAGCCGGCGAAGACGAGGACGAGGAAGTTCCCGACCCCGCACCCGAGACCACGGGTCAGGTGGCACCCAAGCGAGACAACGAGTGGACCTGCAAGGGATGCTTCTTGATCGTCAGCTCCAGCCAGTTCGGATCCCGGGACAATCCCCGGTGCCCATCGGGGGAGGAACCCTGCCCATCACTGGCCCGGCTGTGACCTACTTGGAACCCCAACCCGGTTGAGCGATGGGGGAGCGGCGAGGGAGCGAGGCGGCCCGGGAAGCCGGATCGGAGGAGATCAACCGTGTAGCCGAGTTGGCACGCCAGGCCCGCAACGAGGCGTTGCAGTACCGGGGGGGAGAGCGCTGGTTGGTCACCGAGGCGGCCGCTGAGCCGCTGGAAGATCACCTGGCCCGGCTGCTGCCCGATCCTCAAGCGGTTCTGGTGGTGGGAACCTGGGATGAGGTGGTGATGGGCTACGGGTGGGCCAGGATGCAGACCCGCCTGGACGGATCGTTGGTGGCCCGCGTCGAGGAGCTATTCGTTTGCCCAGATGTCCGGTCCCTGGGGGTGGGGGAGTCGGTGTTCAACGCTCTGGCCGGGTGGGCTCGAGATAACGGAGCAGCGGCCATGGACTCGTTTGTGTTGCCCGGCCATCGGGAGGCCAAGAACTTCTTCGAGACGTTCAAGATGACCGCCCACGCTCTGATCGTGCATACCCGCTTCGACGAAACGACTCCCGGCCTGTCCGGCAAAGACCAGGGATGACGACAACCACAAAAGCCAATACGGCCCACGGGTGACGGCAGGCAATGACGAATAGTCCTGAGCTGTGTGTCGGGGCGGTGGTGGTGCGGGATGGGTCGATCCTTCTCATCCGCCGGGGCACCCCGCCGGGGGAGGGGCTGTGGTCGGTTCCCGGAGGGCGGGTTCAGCGAGGCGAAACCATGGCCCAGGCTGTGGTGCGGGAGCTGGAGGAGGAGGCCGGCCTGTTCGGGGAAGCAGGGGCGGCAATCGGTTGGACAGAGCACATTGGCCGTCGTCGCCATTACGTGATTATGGACTTTTGGGTTTCGGTTGCGCCTGACGCGGTGGCAACCGCAGGTTCGGACGCCGCCGACGTGGCGTGGGTGGCTATCGGCGAGTTGGGCCAGTGGGAGCTGGTTGACGGCCTACAGCGATTCCTGATCGATCACGGGGTTACCCCCGGCTGATCTCAGCGCCGGCCGGGGTTCCTGCGGCCCCGTTTGGGTGGGGGAGCAGGTTCCACACCGAACATCGCAGCAATGTGGGGCACCCGCTCGGACAGCTTCTTGACCTCGGCCAGCAGCTCTGCGTCGGGCTTCTCCGGGATTCCCACCGGTTGAACGGTCCGGCGCACCGGTGAGAAGGCAACCGCTCCCAGCACTGTTGTCCATCGCTTGGACGGGGTGTCGCTCGTCAACGCTGCGCTGGCCGCCTCGGTCAACCGGGTGACCATGTCCTGGGGGAGAGGCACTCCGGCCTTCGGGGGACGGGAGGAGAGCCGCAGGGCCCGGACCATCCGCCCGTCAGCCAGGGTGGCAGCTACTTCGGCCAGCCACTCGGAATGCTCCCGTTCCACACGCTGAGTGAGCTTGGTTCGCAACTCGTCGGCCAGCGCCTTGGCTTCGTCGTCGACCGCTCCCGCCTCGGCTGCTACCACCACCGACCGGAGGTCCCGAAGGTCGACCTCGTCAATGCCGGCCAAAGCAGCCTCGGCCCGATCACGCCACTCGGCGGCCCGAATCCTGGGCAGTAGCTTGCGGGCCGCCGCCAGGAAATCATCGGGAGACTCCGATTCTTGACCCTTGGGCTTGGTCGACTTCGAAGAGGACTCCTTTGGCTCTGACTCCGCCTTGGCTGCTTCCGTCTTTGACTCGGCGGGCACGGCGGTCTCAGTGGTCTCAGCATCGGCCTTGGCTGCCTCCGTCTTTGACTCGGCGGTCTCGGCAGTCTCAGTGGTCTCAGCATCGGCCTTGGCTGGCACGGCGGTCTCAGCAGTCTCAGCATCAGTCTGGGCCTCTTTGGGGGCCGGCTTTGCTTTGTCGCGGGCCTTCCTGCGTTGCTCCCGCAGGGTCTGCTCCACCGAATCGGTCCCCGCCAGCACCACCTTCTCGGCCACGGGCCTTTGATCCTCGGGCAAGCTGTCGATCAGGGCCTGGCGGTGGGTCCTCCTCGGCCTAAGTCTCTTGGCCTTGGGCCGGTCGTCCTCGCGGCGAGGCTCAGGGCGCGAACGCTCCTTGCGGCCGTCGCGCTCCCGGCGTTCTCTGCCTCCCCTGGGCCGGTCATCATCCCGATTCCGGCGGTTGGATACCAGGCGAGTGGTGACAAGCGGCTGGTCTCGCCCCGAACCCATGATCTCCAGCGTCTCGGGCATGGGACGCTTCTTCTTGGTGGCGAACACCTCGAGGATCTCGATGCCGTCCATGTGGAACTCGGCCTCGACCGAGAGCTTGTCACCCTCGTTTATCGGGAAGGAAGCCAGGTCACCTGCCAGTTCGCCCTTGGGCTCCCGGGCTCCAGCCGCTCTCCATGTCCACGAGCCGTCAGCCCGTTTGCTGGTTAGCTCTATCTCAATCCTCTGGGACACCGGCGGTCACGCTACCGCATCGGTATCCGAGGGCAGAACTCCCCATCGGATTGAGCAGACCGCATCAATCCCCGGAGGAAGAACGGAGCAGACGGATGCCG
The DNA here is from genome assembly GCA_965200775.1 of Acidimicrobiales bacterium. Classification (GTDB taxonomy): domain Bacteria; phylum Actinomycetota; class Acidimicrobiia; order Acidimicrobiales; family Bin134; genus Poriferisocius. Next base: position 1,121,758 of record OZ241383.1, read on the forward strand.
GCAGAGACGAATAGCGGGGGACAGATGATGTCGATCAAGGTCCACAGCGTGCCACTGTCCCCTTCGGTGAACAGGACCCTGATCGAATTGGACAGAATGCCCAGGCCCATGGCCACCGCGATATAGAAGGTCACGTTGGCCTCGAAGTAGTCGCGGGTTACCCCGCCACCGTTGCCGACGCCCAACTTGCGTTGGAAAGAGGTAACCGCAACCACAACCACGGCTACCACCATGAGAACGTCGAGGACCTTCCAGACCGTGGTGGCCGTATCACCCCCTCGGCGTCATAAGCAGCCACCGCCACATAGTGGACCGCCACCGCCAGCCCAACCAGGATGACGAACCAGCCCTTTACGCGCATGATTTGGGGATTGGTCGAGAGCTTCATCATTGCTTCCATGATGACCCCTTCTATTGTCGGTTGAGGGTTAATCTATAACCGGCAGGAGCCACTGGACAGGACCTCAACACGGCGGGATCACCGAAACCGCCGGCCGTGCCAGCCCGCTTAGATCGGACACGAATTGTCCCGAGGCAGGGGTAAGCCCGCGCAGCACTCGCGGGTTCCAGGCCAGCTCCCCTTGTACCTCGAGAATCACGGCGTCCGACTGGGTATGGAGGCAGCCGGTCAACACGGTGCCGTTGTTATCGGTGGTGTTGATGGTGTTCAGGTCGCAACCGGTGCTGCCGCAGGTTTCCAGGAACGCGGCCGTAGCTCTCTCGGCCCGGTCGGCGGCCAGGTTGCGGTTGGTCAGCAGGTCGCCATGATCGCCCAACGCTCCGGTGGCAAAGGCCATGGCCATTCCCAACGACAACAAGACGACAACGGTATGCACGGTGATCAGCCGACAGTCCTGATGGTTGCGGCTACTACACGGTCGGTGGCCAGCAGGCTGCTCAGCTCCACCGGGCAACTCACCAACACGGCTACCGAAGGGGAGGTTGGCCCACCGGGTAGGCGGGGTTGGGAGAACAGGCCCACCCGGAAAGCAGGGTCGGTCTGGTTGCACACCCCGGCTGTGGCCCCCAACCCCGACTGTTCCACAGTGGCGACCGCCTCATCCCACCGGCTCCGGTCCTGCGGGTTGGAGTTGGGCGAGCCGGGGTCCGCCAGTGTGCCGACCGCGTAGTCGCCCGCCGCCTCCGTGAACACAGCTGCCCGGTACTCCGCCGCTCCCAGGGTGCCCGCGGCGTCGAGTACCCCGATGCCCAGCACAAGCACCGGCAGGATCAACAAGAAGGCGATGGTATCGCTCACGGGTGCTGCTCCGGATACCTCAGCATGATCCGGGAACGCTCAACCCAACGGCGCGGTCCACCGACCGACAGGCGATTGCGGTGGCGGTCAACCCGCTGATGCGAGTGCCCAGAGGGGCAACCGTCACCTCGGCTATGAGGTTGCAGGCCTCGGCGTGCAGTTCCACCGCCACCGGCTGCACGGCGAGATCCTCGACCTGGGAGGCCGCCACACGGGCTGCGACCGTGGCTGATCGCTCCGGCGGCGAGTCTTCGCACTGCCATCCGTCGGTCTCGGCAGCGTGGGCCGCCGCCGATGCTGCCGCCTGAGCTACATCGTTGGCCGAGAGCCGGGCGACATAGCGGGCGTACAACCCTGCCAGGGTGGCCATCAGGAGCATGAGCAGCACCACCAGAGCCGAGACCATTGAGGATCAGGCTCCGAAGAATGCGAACACCAGGGGAGGGGTCATCGCCAACCACTATGAACAGGACTTGCCCGATGAGTCCCATGTGCCACCCACTGCGTCGCACAACTCCTCGGAGGTGATGCGGGACATCTCGATGTTGTCCCCGCTTTCCGGGGCGTTGGAGCTGAGCTGGGCATACACGATGGTGGCCACGATCGCCGCGGCGGCTATGCCGACCACGATCAGGATCATCTGGACTATGGCTGATTGCATGATTGGTTCCTCCTGGGAAGTGGGGCCGGCGCGGTTTCCGGCATTGGTCAGAGAACGAAGATCACCGCGGCCAACACGGTGAGGCCGGCGATCGCCGCCACCAGGGTGACGGTGGTTCCGATGGCCCGGCCGAGCTGATCGGTAGCCAGGCGCCTTTCGGACTCCAAGGTCCGAACCGACCTGGACAACGACTTGTCGAGCAGGTCCGACGACGCCGCTCCGGCTCGTTCGGCGGCGATGACAGAGGCGAGCAGCGGTTCCACCGGTGATCCGGCGATAACCGAGTTCAGGGCTGGTAGCGGATCACGCCCGGCGTCAAGAGCGGCACCGACAGCCCCCTGGGCCACCGTGAACGCTCGGCCCGTCACGGTCAGGGCGGCGTTGACCGCGGCGGCGTTGATGGGCTGTCCAGCGGCGGTCAAAAGCCGCAGCTTCCGCATCCACTCCAGCAATCTCTGGTTCCGCTGGCCGAGTTAGGTGGCCGAAGCCATGAGCCGGATGACAGCAGGGAGCAGCCGGGGCAACCAGGAACCGACCACAACGGCAACCGCCCAACCGGTGGCCAGGCCCCACGCCATCCCGGCTGTGACCCCGCAGAACAACGCTCCAACCATCGACCCGGTCAACGACACCGCGGCGATGCGGTTGGGGGCCAGCCAATGGCTGCTGCCTGAACCAGGAACGATGTATGCGTCATTGGGGGTACGAGTAGGAGCAACCCCACCGCAACGGCACCCGAGAGTCTGGCTAGCAGGATCATGGCAATCGCATCCCAACCGTCGAACTCGTCATGCTCATCGTCCCGCCCGCCATGCCGGCACCAGCACCCGAGCGCAGACCAGAGCCACAAGCAGGGCGAGCAAAAGCAGGAACTGTTGACCGGTGGGAGAGGCAAACCACCGACCAACATCGCTGGTTGCGAACCCGGTGACGGCCAGCATCCCAACCGCCATCACCACGGTCACGGCCAACTGGGGCATGAGCGCGGCCACGTGGCGGTGGAAATGGCGGGCGGTCTCCGCTGCCTCGGTGGCCTCGTCGGCCAGCACTTCGGATAGGTGTACCCACTGCGATCCGCCCCGGAACGCTTCGGCCAGCACGGTGGCCAGCATCTCGGCTATGGGACGTCCGATGGTTCCCGCGAACCGGGTGGCGGCTTCCATCAGGCCACTGGTCTCGCATTCGGTGGCCATCTGCTGGGCCGCCGCACCAACCCGGCCCGGAACCAGGGGAGCTGCCTGACGGACGGCCTCCACAACGGTGGGGGCCACCAGCGCCTGGTTGGCCAGCGCTCCGGTCAACTGGGCCAACTCGTCCGCCTCCCTCATGCTGCGACGAGATCGGACCAACACCGCCACAGCCCAGGCGCACACCCCGGCCAGTACGGCACCAGCCGCCCCGGCCAACACCCCGATCGACACCAGCCCGGCGGCGAAGCCGATGCCGGCCACCAGTATGGAGGCCACCAACCCGACCCTGATCGAACTCTGACGGGCCACGGCCACAGCGGTCATTCCCCCGAGCATCAACATCGTGCGGTTTCCGGTTGATACCGGCCACCACACAATGGCCATCAACGCGACCCCCGCCATCACGGCGATGACGATCTGAGTACTCACGCCGATACCGCCGTGCTGACCAGGGTCGGGGCGTCTGCCGGTTCCGGTCCCTCGGGGTTTACCCCGGTCCAGCCCGCCTGTTCATCTATTTGGACCCCCACCGAGCGGTACAACATCTCGATCTGGCCTTCAGGCCGGCCTGCGGGTGTGGCCCATCGCTGTCCCGGCTGTAGAGACCAAAGGCAGCGCGTGTCTATGGAGTCGTGACGGTCCTGGTAGCCGACGATCTGGGTGACGTCCGAGATCACCCTTTCCCCGTGTTGGTTTCGCCCCATCCACACTAGGAGATGAACGGCGATGGCGATCTGCTGGCGGGCGAACCGGGGATCTGCACCCTCGCTGCAGGCGTAGGACAGGAGTTTGGCCAGCACACCGGCGCCGGGCTGGCTGTGAAGGGTCACCAGGCAGCCGTTGAGCCCGCTGCTCATGGCGTCGAGCAGGGCCAGCGTGCCCTCGCCCCTGGTCTCCCCGATGACCAGCTTCGAGGAGTTGGCCCGTTTGGCGTCGCGGATGTGATCGCTCATGGTCAGCTTCCCGACCCCGTCGTTGTTGGCATCCCTGGTCAGCCGCTCATAGCTGTTGGGGTGGATGCCGTACTGGGCCGGGCGGAGTTCCGGGGTGTCCTCGATGGTGTCGATCCGCTCCGAGCCGTCCACGGTGGCCAGCAGCGCCTGGCACAAGGTGGTCTTGCCCCCGCCCATGGCGGCGGCAACCACAATGTTGGCCCTCACCGTCCCCGAGACCGCTCCCACCAGGATGTCCCGCAACTGGGGGCCGGCCAGGTTGAGGTCTTCCAGGGTGGCCTTGCCCGCCATGTTCGACCTCAGAACCATGGTGGGGGGATGGCACATGAACGCCTCGGCGTGGAGCCGCCACCGGTCGCCCAGGCGGATGTCCAAACGGCTGTCGAGCATGTCGAACCGCTGAGGGTGCCCTCCGGAGAAGCTGGCCAGGTGCCGGGCCGTTTCGATCAGCTCGTCGTTGGAGGCGAACGGGGATTCACGGGTTTCCCGTTGGCCTTCGGAGCGGTGGACGATCATGCACTCGCCCCCTCTGATCTGAAACTCCTCCACCCCGGTTTCGTCCAGCAGGCCGGCCAGACGTGTTTGGGCTGCTTGGGAAGCCGACCACAGATGGGTCTCCCGGTCGAGGGCGTCGAGCCGGCGCGGCGCGGCCGCTGCCCACACCAGACGCCGTCCCAGCCGGTGAAGCTTGCGGACGCCCCCACGGGGAAGTGACGGCGGAACCCACAGCGTGAAGACGCGCTCCCGGCGAAGGGAACCGGGATCGGGCTGGTCCTCCGAGATGATCACCGTCACGATTGGGGTGGACCGGCGCGGGCCGGTGTCAAGGCGGAGCTGCGAACGCACGTCGGTGCTGTCCGCTGTGGTGATCCACAGCACGGCCGCCGCCGACGCCACTGCCGACTCCAGGCGGATCTCCGGCTCGTCGTCGGGCAGCGACAGCACGGTGGGGTTCCCCGAGGCTGCGGCCCGGTCGATGTCAGCCGGTGAGGTGGCCAGCGTCACACCGGGAGCGGTAACCACCATGCCCTCCAGCACGCTGTCCAGCAGCTTCTCGACCACCTCGATATCGAGCCTCCGGTCGTGGACGGCCAGCAACATCAGCCCTCCGTCTCGAGTACACAGTCGGGGGAACCGGTCGGGCACGTCGCCAGGACTTCGGCCGGCTTCTGGCATTGGGGCCATCCGGCGGGGGGTGACTCCCAGATCCACCACTGCTGGTTGGAGAGCAGCGCGGCCAGTTCGGGGCCGGCCTTCACGATCTCCCTGTCCGTGGAGCCGTCGATTTCTGCCCCGGCCAGAGGGACGACGGCATCGGCGCAACCTCCGGGGGAGGATGCGAACACCGCAAGGTTTCCCGGGGCCGGGCCCGGGTCTGGCCACATGTCGCGGCTGACCTCGAACCGCATCAGCGTTGTGGGACGTTCAAGATCGGCGGCTTGGCCCGGGCGCAGCATCGACGGCGAGATCAGCGTTCCCTTGGGAACATCGACGGTGGTCACCGTCCCGTCCAGCTCTTCCGGGGAGACAAAGAACACCGAAAGGTCGGCGGGAACCGTAACGGTGACGTACTCGCCGTGAGGACGGCCATTCGTCCACCGCTGAGAGGCGGCCACCACCGGCACCTCGCTGGTGGCGCTGCTTCCTCCCGACAGCACCGCCACCGACACAATCGTTGCCACCAGAACGAGGACAGCAGCCAGCAGGCGCCATCGGAAGCTGATGGGCCACGACGCCGGTGACCACTGCCCACTTTGGTCCGAGCTCACCATATGGTGACCCGATCGCCGAGGTACCCGGCCGGCTCGCGAAACCAGGAGAGGTCGGAGTCGAGGACTTCGATGTGGTTGTCCCCTTCCTCGGAGACGTACCGAACTCGAATCTGCCAATCCCAGAAACCGCGGCGTGGAATCGACCACCGGCACTGGCCGTGGTCCTGCTCCCAGCTCGAGGGAAGCCGTAGTACGTCGTCGGTTGGGATGGTCCAGGGGGCCAGGGTCCCCGGTGGGCACCAGGTGGTTTCCGGGTCCACCCTCGGGAACGCATTCTTGAACCACTGCTTGCGCTGCGGGCTGAGCCGATCCCAGAGGTCGGCTGCTTCCCGAGCCGCATCAGCGGCGGCGACATTGCCAGGCGAGTTGAGTCGGGCCAGGTCGGCGGCCTCGTAGGGCAGAAGCTCACGCAGCGATACCCCGACCGAAGTGGCCGTCCACAGGCATCCGTTGTCGGGGGAGTCCGCCACGTTCAGGCCGGTGCCCGATTGCAGCGCCACCCAGAGACGTGCTGTGTTGTGTGGGGTCGATGCCGTGGTTAGGAACTTCTGCCCGCCGGGGATTTCGGGATGGTGGTAGTCGGTGAAATCGTCCGGGTAGGGAACGATCGACTCCCACCTCACCCGGCCCAGCAACTCTTGGCGGGTGGCACTGCTCCACGACGAGGTACACACCTTGGGTTCCGGGGTGGGCGAGGGGGTCGGCAGTGGGGGAGTAGGGGTCGGCAACCGGCCTGGCCAGATCGGGCCTGGCCAGATCGAACCAGGAGGAGTGGTGGGCTGGGTGGTCGGCACCGGAATGCCGGGGGCGGGGGACGCGTCGTCTTCAGGACACGATTGGCCGGGCGTGATGACGGTCTGGCCATCTGGGCAGTACCGGTAGCAGATGCCGAAGTTCCCCTCCTGAAAGCCCGGTGGGCAGGGGTTGGAATCGGGTGAGTGGTCGTGATCGACCGGTCGCCTTCCCGACCACTCGTAGCCGGTGTTGTAGTGCCCGTTCCACACCGTCCAGGTGCCCGGTCCGGTGGGTTGAGGGGTGCTGTCGTGGGGCCCATGACCGCAGTTCTGCGAATTGCCGCAACTGCTCGTACCCGAGGTGGAGGTGATGGTCACCGTACACATGTGGACCTCTTCCCAGGTACAGCCGGGATCGACTGTGGCCGTGTTGTGGGTCCAGTTGTTGACGTGGGTCCAGGTTTCGACGCACTGGATCACATCCGAAGGGCACCGTCCGCTGCCGCTGACGTTCTCGTACTGGGTGTGGGCGTGTACCGGTTGGTGATTGGGCCCGATGGAAACCACCAAACCCAGCAAAAAGGCGACAACCAGCAGCCCAGTGGCTGCTCGAAGGATGGTCGGCGAGGTCACGGGGTTGCCTCGTTTGCCCGGTAGCCACAGCCGACGGTCGGATGGTTGGGGGGCCGAGACTCCCTACCGGTTTGGCGGGCCCAGACGTAGCCCAAGTAAGCGTGATAGCAGTCGTAGGGCCGGTCGGGAAGTCGAGTATCCCGGGAATGAGCCTCGATCACTGCAATGGCATCGTCCCAACACGACGGCAAGGGCTTGGTGGTGTCTCTCAGGTCGATTGTCGGTACGGCGAGGTTGGGATGAGCTGCCACCAGCGAGGCGCAAAGCTCGGCCAGGGGACGGGAGTCGGACGGGTCGTACCCCATCGAGGGGCATACGCTGAGTGGGCGGGGGGATGGTTCCGAGTCGAAGGGATCATCCTTCACAGCCTCGGATATGCAGGCTTCGCCTTCGGGTGACCACCAGTAATGGGCCCTCAACTCGATCAGATGCAGTAGTTCGGATAGGCAGCGGTGAAATCCCGTGGATGTCTGGTAGCCGTGAACCTCGTCGGAACCGTGTCGGCTCACAGAGGTGTAATGGCGAACACACTGTTGCAACCAGGAGCGGGTTTGGGGGGTGTCCGCCAGGGTTCCGTCGTAGTGACCGGTCACAAACCGGAGATCGTCAACAGCGGGGGAGGAGACCGGTACCTTCAGGATCACCACCTGTCGATCGCTGTCCCAGGTGAACACGTCGTCGCCGAAATGGTGAGCCCAGCTCTTGTCGGCGCCCGAGAGCAGGCTCTCACTCGAGCCGTCGGCCTGGCGGCTGGGAGGAGTCCCGATCACCGGGTTGGCCACAGGCGATGGAGATGCCGCCGGCTGTGGCGAGGCTGTTGGGCTGGAGGAAGGAGCAGGGCTCGGGTCAACGGTGGGAGAGGCAGCCGGGTTGGAGCCATCGACCACCAGATCAAGGGTAGCCTCGGTGCGGAATAGCCCACTCAGGTCAAGTCTCGGGTTGGGGGACAGAGACTCCGAAGTCGAACCGTCGTCAGGGGCTGGGGTTGATTCGGGTGATTGTGTTGCCGACGAAGCTGAGGTGGCTTCATCGGAAGGCAAGAGCAACAACGGGGTGGTCTCCGGCGGCTCCAGGCCGGCCTGACCGGTTAGGCCTGCGGAGGACGCCGAATTGGTAGCCCCGAAGGTTCCGGGCGGGGCCACCTCAACGGTTGCCTGGGACGGCGCAAGGGTCCTTTCGTCGACAGGATCCGCGCTGCCACACGCTACCGCCGGCAAGACCAGGGCCAGGACGATGCTGAGGCTCCTGACGTGCGTTGTTGGTTTCATCGGCCACTCCCCGTGGAACTCATGGTCGGGATTGGTGTAGCGGGGGGCCGGTGGCCGATAGCGCCGGGTCAAGCCGGCAAAGGCACCATATCGAGGCGACTGTCAAGTGTCAATGTGATATTTCAATATGTTCGTATCAGTGTCGTGCTAGGGCCGCAGAGAGGGTTGGGGCCGCAAGCCGCCTTTGCCGGCCTCGAAAACCTGTTGAAAGTTGAGAATGCATGTTATGTAATGTTCTTGGGGGTTTCTCAAAGGCTGCCATTGGCCCCGACCTTATGTTGAGTAGCTGAGAGGGTTCTCCGATGCTGTCTTTGGCCGCGGCTAAGGTTCAACCATGTTTGAGTGGCAGGCCCGATGGGTTCAGAAGTCCCCCAAGCTGGTGCTGGCCGCGGTTCTGGCTGTAACCGTTGTCCTGTTTGGCGGCTTTCAGATTCAGGAAAGACCGGAGGTGTCCGACCCGTTGGCGGCGTTCCTGCCCTCGGACAGCGACCTGGCCAAGGCCACCGATGCCATCGAAGAGAGTTTTCCCGGTTACGGCAACGTCAAGAACGTGCAGCTAGTCGGGCGAGGAAATGTCCTCGAGCCCGGTGCCTTCCGAACCATGATCGGCCTTCAAGGCCAGATTCTCACCGACTCCGAGGTGCGCCCATTCCTTGCCGATGATCCCATCGCCGGTTACGCCGTTCTTCTGGAGCAGGTCCTGGCGGGTATGGGGGCCGATCCGGCTGCCGTCACCGCTAAGGAGATCCAAACGGCTGTTGACCATTTGGCCCGGGCTCCCGAGCTTGCCGAGGCCAACGACCTCTTCAATCAGATCGTGGCCCGAGACGGGGCGGGAACACCCATAGCCGGGTTGTCCCTGATCAGCCTCAAGGACATCGGGGACGATATTGGGCTCAGGGACGCCCAGTTGCGGATTCACGACCTGGCCGACGCCTCCAGCTCGTCCGTTCTGGAGGTGCTGGCGGCGAGCAGTGCCGGCGACGCCAACGTAATAGCCGACGTCAATAGCGAAACCACTCCCCTGCTCTCGCTTGTCGCCCTGCTGGTCATCGCTGCCTTGTTGATCGCCTTCTTCCGGACCCAGACCGACGTGTATCTCACGCTGGTCGGCCTGGGCTTGACCGTGGCCTGGGCCCTCGGTGCGCACGCCTGGTTGTCGCCCGGTGGTGCCGACCTTCTGGAAGCGGACAACATTTTCCTGCTGGTTGTCCTGGTGCTTCTCATCAGCTTGAGCGTGGATTACGCCCTGCAGATTGTCGGCCGCTACCGGGAGGCCCTGGCTGAGGAGGGTGCAGAGCCCGATGGTGAGGCATCGAAGCGATCGATTGGCCGTGCTATAACAGCATCGGGAGTGCCGGTCTTGCTGGCCGCGGTGACCACGGCGGTCAGCCTCTTCCTCAACCTCACCAGCCAGTTTCGGCCAATCGGCGAGTTCGGCGTCATCGCCGCCATCGGTGTGATGTCCGGTTGGGTGGTGATGACCACGTTCGTCCCCGCAGCGAGATTGTTGCTGGATCGAAGGCGGGCCGCCAAGGGTCGGGCCCTGGTCTCAAAGCCGGTGGCCGACACCGTCCCCGGTGCAGAGAGACTGCTTTCACTTGCAGCGTCAACGGTCTCCCGACGACCCCGCTTCGTGCTCCGCAGTGCCATCGTGGTGACAATTCTGGCCGTAGTAGCGGCGACCAACCTCGATACCGGCGCGAAAACCTCGGACTTCCTGCCTCGGGGTTCCGACTCCCTCGAAACCCGCATCTTTGTCGAGGACAGCTTCGGAGCCGATGGCTACACCCTCATCATCCTGGCTGAGACCGATCTGGAATCAGCGGCCTCCGTCGGCCACTTGTTCGACTTCTCCGCTGCCCTCAGTAACCCCGACACCCGCCCAGAAGGGGTTGTGGGGCCGCCGACCAGTTCGGTGGTGATAGTGCTCGGTGATTGGGCTACCGACAGCGGGCAGCCTGGCGACAACTACGACCCCGCCATCGCGGCCGCCTTCGCCGACATGAGTCCGGTGTTCACCGCCAGTGATGCCCAGGTCGGGAACGTGTGGAGCCTCCTGGAGAGTGCCGACCCGGCCGGCTTCGCCTCGGTGATCGATATTCGTCCCAACGGCCCCGATCGCACCATCCTCCAGATACCGGTGGTGGCCGACGGCAACATGGTCCTGCCTGATCTTCTCGACGAACTCGACGAGTTGTGGGGTGGCCACCCCTCCGAGATCACCGCCACCGGCGGCGAGACGCTGACTGCTTTGTTGAGCACCGAGGTGGCGCGGAGCCAGACGTTCGCCGTGCCGATCACCTTCGGCGCGGCCTTGGCCATCCTTCTCCTCTACTTCATCTACAGCGAGCGCCGCCCCATGCTCGGCTTGATCACCATGCTGCCCATCGCCATGGTCATGGCATGGCTCCTGGCCGGAATGTGGATTCTGGGGATCGCCTACAACATCTCAACAGCGCTGGTGATGGCCTTGACCATCGGTATCGGCGTCGACTACACTATCCATTTTTCCCATCGTTACATCGAGGCCGAAAAAGAGTCCGAGGACGATCGGCAAACCCTGAGCAGCGTGATGTCCACCACCGGCGGAGCGTTAGTGGCCAGCGCTCTCACCACCGCTCTCGGCCTGTTGGTATTGGCCTTCTCCCCGCTCATGGCGTTCCAGCAGCTTGCCATCCTGGCCGCAGCCACAATCCTGTTTACCCTGGTTGCCACCTTTACCGCGCTACCGTCTATGCTGGTGCTGTGGTCTCGGTACCACCGACGATAGGTTTGATAGCATCCCTTTAGTCTGTTTCTCCCCTTACCAATGGGTGGTCTAACCTTGGACGCACCGTGACTCCCACGAAGCTCCCGAACGCGTACATCCACCCCGGGGTGGATCGGGCCCGCGCCATCGACGCGGAGATGGCCGACAACTACCTGGCCCACACCCTGCTGGGCGACCCCCTTGCCGACGCTGCTGTGGAGGCCCTGTCGTCATTGAGCACGGGCAAGTCGGCCATGCTCGTCACCGCGTTCATGGATGACGTCGAGGAAAAGGACTCGCTGGGGGCCCCGCCGGAGCTCTATGCCTTCTTCGAGGAGGCCAGAACGCCGCCCGACTGGCTCGATCCCGCCGATCTGCTTCCAGCCGTAAAGATGTTTCACCGAAACGGGAAGCTGGTCTTGGCCGCGATGGTGGCCGCCGCACTGGTGGAAGGCTTCTCATCCTTGATCGCCGAGTCGTTTTTCATCACCGGTCGGCTGCGCGACCGGGGTGTGCGGCGACTCCAGCAGAACAACCGTCACATGGTGGAGCTCTTTTTCCCATTCGGCATGGAGCATTACGGCGATGGTTGGAAGCTCTCGGTGCGGATCCGGCTAATCCATGCCCAGGTTCGCTACCTGCTGGCCAACTCCGAGGATTGGGATCAAGAAGAGTTGGGAATACCGATCAGCTCAGCCCACATGGGGTTTGCCGCCACAGCGTTCTCCGCCCGCCTTCTCAAGCACTTGCGCAGCCTTGGAGCCTCCTTCAACGAGGAGGAAGCGGCCAGCTACATGACGGTGTGGCGCTACTCACTGCATCTCATGGGCACCCCGGCATCCATCCTTTACGCCGATGAGGAACACGCCCTGAAACTGTTCGAGGTGGGAAGGCTGTGTGAGCCGGAAGTCCGATTTGCGTCTGTCGTCCTGGCCAATTCACTGCTCAACTCCGCTCCCCTGGTGGTTGGCATTGAGGATCTTGAGGAACGAACCAAACTGGTGAAGTACATATACAAGGTGTCGCGGGCGCTGATCGGCAACGAGATGGCCGACGATCTGAAATACCCCAAGGCCACAATGCTCGGGGTGCTGCCGTGGTTCCGCCTTCAATCCCGCTACGACGCCACCATGCGGAAGCTCTTCTCGAAGTACAACCGGAAGAGCAACTTCACCACCTTTACCACCATTTTGTCGGGTTCGAGATACGACGACGAAGGCATCTCGTACCGGATGCCCGACCACGTTCACGCCGAGAAGTCCAGTCAGTGGTGAGCCTGCCCGGTCAGGCAGGCCCTCATTTTGGACGATCCGACTAGAGAGCAGCTCGTCCGGCACTCAGACCCCCGTCCACGTAGATGACCTGGCCGGTCACATAGTCGGCGTCGGTTGAAGCCAGGAAACCCACCACATTGGCAATGTCGTCGGGTCGCCCGGTTCTACCCAGCGGCACCGCACGGGCCCGCTGCGCATCCCGCTCGCCCCGGTAGTTCGCCTCGGTGCCCTCGGTGCGGATCAACCCAGGGCCCACCGCGTTGACCCTTATCCCCCGAGACCCCAACTCAAGAGCGGACTGGCGGGTGAAGCTCTCCACACCGGCCTTGGAAGCCGGGTAAATTCCCACACCGGGAGGATTGGAGTACGCCGCGTTCGACGAGAGGTTCACGATGGACGAACCGGTGCCCATCAACGGGGCCAACGCCTTGGTACAGTGAAAGGTCCCTATGAGGTTCACCTCCAACACCCGGCGCACATCCTCGCTGGTCATGGAGTCCATCGCCGCGAAAACCCAGATCCCGGCGTTGTTGACCAGAACATCCACCTGATCCAGCGATGCCGCCAGGGCCTCAACAGCGACCCAGTCGGAGACATCGCACTGCAGCCACCGGCCGTCGAGTTCCTCAGCGGTGGCCGCTGCCGTGTCCGGGTTCATGTCCACGGCCACGATCTGGTGTCCGTCGGCGGCCAGGCGTCGGGCGATAGCCCGGCCGAGCCCCTGCCCGGCGCCGGTGACTACTGCTGTTCCCATCCGGCCAGCATGGCAGATCAGACCTCTCCGGTTGCTACGGTCCCAAAGTGCCACCCCAACGCCATATCGCCCCCTACCCGGTAGAGCGCCTCGTAGTGTGATGGAGGCCGCCCACCGCCACAGCTATCGCTGGGTGTTGCTCGGTGGGCTGTGGCTGGTTTACTTCGCCTTCGGGCTTGCGGTGTTCTCCATGGCCCCGCTGGTGAACGTAATTCGCCACGACCTGGGGCTGAGCCGGGGGGCCATGGGCACCGTGCTTGGAGCGTGGCCGCTGGTGTACCTGGTTGCCGCCCTCCCGTGTGGCACGTTGGTGGATCGACTCGGGCTGCGGCGCTCGCTGGGAGCGGCCACAGTCATCATCTCCGCATCGATCCTGCTGCGAGCCACGGCCGGCAGCTTCTTGGAGATGTTCGGCGCGGTGGCGCTGTTCGGACTGGGCGGCCCGCTTGTCTCGGTGGGTGCTCCCAAGCTGGTCAGAGTGTGGTTCGGCCAAGGGGAGCGTCCCGTGGCCATGGGCATCACCATGACCGCACCGGCAATCGGAGGCGTGCTGACGTTGACATTGACCAACAGCGTGCTCATGCCCGCGTTCAACCAAAGCTGGAGAGCCACGCTGCTGGTTTACGGCCTGATCGCCGTGGCGGTAATAGCCGTGTGGCTGGTGGCCTCGACGGTTGCCGAGCGGGTCGCTCCCGGAGTTGATCGAGATACCGAACCCAGTCCCGGTTTCTCCGGGGCGTGGGAGCTCCTGCGCCGGAGACCCGTTCAGCTCATGTTGTTCGTGGCTCTGGGCATGTTCTTCTACAACCACGCCCTCAACGGATGGCTGCCCACAGTGATCGAAGACCAGGGATTCTCCAGCTCGGCTGCCGGTCACCTGGCCGGAGCGGTCACCGCTCTGGGCATCTTCGGCGCTCTGCTCGGCCCTCGCCTGGTACCCGAGGACCGCCGGATACTGGTGCTGGCCGCATTGTTCGTGCTGTCAGGCTTGGCCATGGTTCTGCTCAACATTGACGTGCGAGCGGCCACCTTCGCAGGGTTGGCGATCCTCGGCGCCGGGAAAGGATTGGTGGTGCCTGTGTTGCTGCTGGTGGTGATGCAACTCCCCGGCGTGGTCCAGCGGAATACGGGTGCGGCAGGCGGATTGTTCTTCACGGCCGGCGAGGCCGGCGGGGTGACCGGCCCGGTGCTGTTCGGCGTGCTGTCGGATGTGGGTGGGTCGGAGGCAGGGCTGGTGATGCTGGCCGGCGTCGCCGCGGCAACCGCGGTGCTGGCCCTCGGCCTTCACTCCACGATGGGGAGCCCCAAAAGCTGACCTTTCTACGCCCCGCGACCGGTTATGAGCTGGTGGAGGGCGTCCTGGCTGCCGGTGAGGTCAGCCACCGTCTTCTCGTCCACATCGGCGACGATGATCGCCCCCACCTCGTCGGACACCGAGGAGAAGAACCCCAGTTCCTGCATGCCCGCGGTCAAACGGTAGTTGTCGTCGGTCGGGGTTAGGTACTGGATCGACGACGCGTTGTAGCGATGGATGAGGTAGAGGTGCATGAGAGCCATGAGGCGTTTGCGGCGCAGCGCCGGGCTGTGGGTGTTCTGGTCGCGCACCGACAGGATGGCCTGACCCCGCCGGTCGTGAAGCACGCTGAACACGATGTTGGCCAGGTCGTGGTCGCCGCTGGTGACGGCCAGCTCCAGGATTTCCGATCCGGCTGTGTAGGGGCGCAGCACCACCTTGAGCTCGGCCTCGATGCTGTTGTGTTCACCCCAGTACTCCAGCCACATCTCGAGCTGTCGGGTGGGTACCTCGGTCTGAACCAGGTGCTGGAATTGGGTTGATCCCTTGCCCATGGCCCTGGTGGTGGCGGTGCGCCCGGAACTGGCCATCAGGGCGGCATCCAGACGAGGGCCGCCGACCAGAGTTTGGGGAGTCTTGTAGGGGGAATCCACCAGCCGGAACTTCCGTTGCAGGCGAGCCAGGGCCAGCATCCCGTCCTGTTGCAGGGAAGCGGCGAACTCCTCGCCGGCCATGCCGTCGATTTGGTGGCCCCCGTAGGTGATGAAGTTGAAGACGAACCCCAACTTGCCCAGTTCGACGGGGAAAGCCCGCATCTCGTCGTCGGACATGCCGGTGGTGTCCCAGTTGAACGACGGGGACAGGTTGTAGGCCAGCATCTTGCCGGGGTACACCTCGTGAATGGCCTCGGCGAACTCCCGGGCGTCGTCCAGGTCGGCGGTTTTGGTCTCCATCCACAGGAGATCGCAGAACGGGGCCACTGACAGCGACTTGGCAACCGCGTAGGGGATGCCCCCCTGCACCTGGTAGTAGCCCTCGGTGGTGCGTGCCACCTCCGGGTCCCAGGCCACGTCGAGACCCATCTCGGCGGCCCGGTTCTGGGCGGTCTCGGTGTCGGTGGAGCGGGCGTAGCCCAACCACTCCCCCGGGTCCATGGCGAAGCTCTCCCCCTCATCGGTCCGCCGCGAGAGCTGGTCGGCCACCGCCTGGGCGTAGGTGGCCAGCCCCGAGGCCCGGTGCCAGGCCTCGGCCAGGGCGTCGGAGGCTCGGTCCACCGCCTCGTCGGCTCTGGGGTCGGGCGACGAGTGGTAGGCCACCGCAGCCTTCTCGATGATCTGGTTGACCCCAACCTGGTCCAACCACCCCATGGCCTGCTTGTACCGGGCCTCGGGCACGGCGTACAGCAGATGGCCGTTGACCCCTTCCACCCCCGCCTCGCTAAGGCGGCGGAGGACGGCCAGGTAGGCGTCCTTGTAGGAGGGCACCGGCTGGGTGGCCCCCATGATGAACGGCTGGTCCCGCTCGTCGGTCCCCCCGTCGAGCAGGTTGGCAGCCTCGGCATCGGTGCGAGCCACGATGATGCCGGCAACGCCCATCACATCGAGCTGGAATCGGGCCGCGTTCAGGCGCTTGATCTGCTCGTCGCACGGCACCAGCACCTTGCCCCCCTGGTGACCGCACTTCTTCACACCCGGCTTCTGGTCTTCGATGTGATAGCCGGGCACCCCGGCCTCCACGAACCGGCGGATCAGGTTGCGCACGTGGGCGTCACCGCCGTGGCCGGTGTCGGCGTCGGCGATGATGCTGGGGGTGTAGTCCACCTCGGCGGTGCGCAGGCGCTGTTCGATGCTCATCCGCGACCGAGCGAACCGCTGGTTGCGGTCGGCGGTCAAAAGGGCCCGGACTAACCCGGCCGCCTCGTCGGGAACCATGCCCAGCGGGTAGCTGGCCAGGTCGGGGCCGGGGTCTTCGTGCAGGGATCCCTTGGCCGAAGTGGCCCATCCTCCCAGGTAGATGCCCTCGATTCCCGCCCGCTTCATGGCCACGGCCTGACCGGGCGAGTAGGGGCCGAACGTGGATATGCACTTGCCCTGGGCGAACAGCTCCCGCAGCCTGGCGTAGAACCGCTCCGCCGCCACCCGGGCCACGGTGTGGTCCTGGGTGACCACCCCTCGCTGTTCCACAACCTGGCGAGCCGAGTACAGGCGAGTGATCCCCTCGAATCGAGGCGAATCCATCCACGCTCGTGCGGATCGTTCCTCGGTATCAATCGAACCGGCAACATTGACGGCCATAGCAGACACCCCATCGCTCTAGGACAGTGAACCGATGGTCGAGACTAGCAAGCCAGGCCCGGCTCACCACCTCATTTCGCCGGTGATTCCTGATTTCGCGGGTAACCCGCCCCAACATGGGGGATCAACCTCTAGGCGGCATAGTCTCAAACCGTGCCGGCAAGTCATCACACCTACGGAAGGCTCGAGGTCGCCGAGCCGCTGGCCACCCTGGCCGACGACGAACTCGCCCCAGGCTCGGAGGTAAACCCGGAGCAGTTCTGGACTTCTCTCGGGGAGGTAGCCGCCCGGTTCGCGCCGCTCATCCAGGAGTGCCTGGACCGCCGCGACGACCTGCAAGCCCAAATCGACACCTGGAACCGCGACAACCGCGGCTCGTTGGAGCAGCCAGCGACCTTCTTGCGCTCCATCGGCTACCTGGCCGACGAGCCCGGCCCATTCCAGGTGACCACCGCAGGGGTGGACCCCGAGATCGCCGATCTGGCCGGGCCCCAACTCGTCGTCCCCGTGGACAACGCCCGCTACGCGCTCAATGCCGCCAACGCCCGCTGGGGGAGCCTCTACGACGCTCTCTACGGCACCGACGCCATCGACGAGTCGGCTGGGGCCGAACGAGCCGGCGACTACAACCCGGTGCGAGGCCAAAGGGTGATTGACCGGACCCGGACCCTGCTCGACACCCACGTCCCCCTGGCCTCGGGCTCCCACACCGACGCGGTGGCCTACGAGGTCTCCGATGGGGGGCTGCAGGTGTACCTGGTCGATGGCTCCGCGGTGGGGTTGGAGCAGCCCGGACAGTTCGCCGGATACACCGGGGAGGCGTCGGCTCCCGACACGGTGCTGCTCACCAAGCACGGCCTTCACCTGGAACTTCTGATCGACCGCCAACACGACATTGGCCGCGACGACCCTGCCGGGGTGGCGGACATAATGGTGGAGTCGGCTCTCACCACCATCCTCGACCTGGAGGACTCGGTGGCTGCAGTGGACGCCGACGACAAGGTTGGGGCCTACCGGAACCTGCTGGGGTTGATGAAGGGCAACCTCACGGCATCGTTCACGAAAGCCGGCCGAACGGCCACCCGCCGGCTCAACCCCGACACCGAGGCAATCGGGCCGTCCGGGGAGCCGATCACGGTGCGACGGCGCAGTGTCATGTTGATCCGCAGCGTCGGCCTGCATATGGCCACCGACATGGTGCGCCTCGACGGCGAGCCGGTCCCCGAGACCATCATCGACGTGGCGATGGCCGCCTGGGCAGCGGCCCACGACCTGTCGGGGAACGGCCCCCACCGCAACAGCCAAACCGGGTCGGTCTACATAGTCATGCCCAAGATGCACGGCCCAGAGGAGACGGCGCTTGCCTGCGAGCTGTTCGCCGCTGTGGAGGATGTTCTCGGCCTGGCCCGCAACACGCTCAAGATGGGGATCATGGACGAGGAGCGCCGCACGTCGCTGAACCTGGCCGCCTGCATCGCCCGCGCATCGGAGCGGGTGGTGTTCACCAACACCGGGTTCCTCGACCGCACTGGTGACGACATCCACACCAGCATGGAAGCGGGACCCGCGGCCCCTAAAGCCGAGATCAAGAACTCGGGGTGGTTGAACGCCTACGAGGAGGCCAACGTGGCCTTCGGCTTGGCCGCTGGGCTACCGGGCCACGCTCAGATCGGCAAGGGCATGTGGGCCCGGCCAGACGATATGGCTGCCATGCTGGAGGAAAAGCGGGGCCACCCCCTATCGGGGGCCACCACCGCGTGGGTTCCCTCCCCCACGGCCGCCACCCTCCACGCCCTGCACTACCTGGAAACCGACGTGGCTGCACGCCAGATGGAGATTTCGGCCTCGCCGTTCGACCGCGACGCCGCGGTACAAGCCATGCTCACCCCGGCGATGCTCCCCGCCGGGCGGGAACTCTCCCGAGCCGAGATCCAGCGGGAACTGGACAACAACGTCCAGGGAATCCTGGGCTACGTCACCAGATGGGTTGGCCAGGGAGTGGGCTGCTCCAAGGTGCCCGACATCGACGACGTTGCCCTCATGGAAGACCGGGCCACCCTGCGGATTTCCTCCCAGCACATCGCCAACTGGCTCCACCATGGCCTGTTGACCGAAGACCAGGTGGACGAGGCCATGAGGCGTATGGCGGTGGTTGTGGACGCCCAGAACGCCGACGATCCCGACTACCAGCCAATGAGCGCCGACTTCGAGGCCGGCATCGCCTTCAACGCCGCGGTGGCCCTGGTGAGGGAGGGCCGGGTCCAGCCCAACGGCTACACAGAGCCGATCCTCACCGCGTACCGCCGCCGCATGAAGGCGGCACAACAAGCCCACTAGGCGCCACTCCTACTGACCCCAGGCACAACTACAGACGCTACGGAATCAGCTCCTATCGACTCCAGGCACAACTACAGCCCCTACGGAATCAGCTCCAACCACAAAATCGGGGTTATCCTGCCGGACGTGAGCGACCGACCTGCCCCCATCCGCATCGAGGACCTCGCCAATCCCGTGCTGCCCCCCGAGATTGCCGAGATGATGGAACAGTTGGCCCCGATGGCCGAGCAGATCGAGATGAGCCCCGAAGCGGTGCTGGCCGCTGCCACTTCCCAAACCGGCCTCAGCGACTTCGGCGACAACCACTTCCGGGAGCCTCTGGAGGTTCTGTGCCATTCCCTGACCGACGAGGCCGAACTCTCCCCGATGGGCAGGGTCAGCACCTTCAGCCAGTTGAGCACCTTTGCCGCCAACCGACTACGGGTGGAGCAGTACATCAAGGACCACCCCGACACCCTCGACGTACCCATCGACCGGCCCATCGTGATCGCCGGCCTCCCCCGCACCGGCACCACCCATCTCCACAACCTCATCTCCGCCGATCCCGCTCTGCGCTCCCTCCCCTGGTGGGAGGCCATGGAGCCGGTTCCCCCTCCCGGCGAGGAGGGCACCACCGAGGGCCGTATCCAGCGGGCCAAGGACGGGCTGGTCATGCTCAACACCGCCCTACCCCACTACGCCCGAATGCACGAGATGACCTGGGACCACGTCCACGAGGAGATCCACCTACTAGGCATCGACTTCTCCACCATGCTGTTCGACTGCATGGCCGTGATGCCGACGTGGAGGGCCTACTACAAGGAGCACGACCAGACCCGCCACTACCAGTACCTCAAGCGCATCCTCCAGGTGCTCACCCACCAGCGGCCGCCCCGGGAACGATGGGTGCTCAAATCCCCTCAGCACCTCGAACAGATCGCCCCGCTGATGAACGTGTTCGGCGACGCCACCGTGGTGTTCACCCACCGAGACCCGGTGTCGATCACCGCCTCGTTCGCCACCATGATCTGCTACTCGGCTCGCAGCAGCGCCCCCCACCCGGTGGACACCCATACCATCGGCCAGTGGTGGGCCCAGCTCATCGAGGACATGCTTCGGTCCTGCACCGACGACCGTGATCTGGTGCCCCCCGAGCAGTCCATCGACGTCCTGTTCCACGAGTTCATGGCCGACGACGTGGCCATGGTGGAACGCATCTACCACCTGGCCGGCCAACCGTTCACCGCCTCGGTCAACGACGCCATGGACGAGTACATGGCCGGCCATCCCCGGGGACGCCATGGCCGGGTGATCTACAACCTGGCCGACTTTGCCATCGACCCGACCGAACGCCGACGGGCGCTCGCTTTCTACACCGACCGGTTCGCCGTCGAACTAGAGCACTAGCGTTCCGGCCTCGCCGGCCGGGGCGACAACTCCAGGCCTCACCAGCCGGGGCGACAACTCCAGGCCTTGACCGGCCCGCTTGAGGGTTACCGGCCTGAGCTACGAGTCGATGTCGTCGATGAGCATTCGGTTGGCTCGCACGAATATGCCCTCGGCGGTTGCAGTCACCGTGCCGTCGTGGAGCATCTCACCGGACACGTAGAGCTTGCGGCCCTCGCTCCCGGACGGCCAGGCCCGCATCTCGATCTCCCTCAACAGCGGGGTGGGCCGCTGGTAAACCACCTTCAGCGTGCCGGTGTAGCCGCCCGTTCCGTTCACCACGTTGACCACGCCGAGCAGCTCGTCGAAAACCTCGGCGATGATCCCCCCGTGGACTAGCCCCGGCGGGCCGGCATACACCGGAGGCAGGTTCATCCTTCCGTGGACCTGATCTCCCTCGGTCCAGAACTCCACCGGAGGTGAAACAGGGTTCAATCGGCCGATGATCGGGCTGTAGGGGAAGAACGCCATCGGGTCGCGGGATTCGAAACCGGTTGACAGCTCCCCCATCACCCCTTGTTGGCGAAGGCCCTCAACCTGGTCCGCTTCTACCAGGGCCGCGGTCTGCTCGAGCAGTTCGGTGGCCTCGGAGATGGCCGGGCCGGTCACAGCGGTCACCCGCACTGCGTTCAGCACACGCCGGGCGGCCTCGGTAAGGGCCAACCGGTCGGCTCCCGCCCCGTAGTCGGGACCGGGAGCGGCGCTGGGGGCGTCCCAGAGGGGTTTCTCGCTCAAGCCTGGTTCGGTTCGTGAATGCTGGTGGAAGCCGCCGACTCGTACTCGGTCTAGCCCGGTTCGTACCCGTATTCCACCACGAAATCGGTGCCGGGAAGTCCCGGAGTGACCAGGCCGGCTCGCCAGCCACCGTCCACGTTCAACTCGGCGCCGGTCACATACGACGCCTCGTCGCTGGCCAGGAACAGAGCTGCATAGGCGATCTCGATGGGCTCGCCGATTCGGGGGATGGCCTGGAAGACGTAGGGCTCCTTCTCCGCCCGTGGATCGTTAGTGGGGTTACCCATCGGGGTGTTCACCCCGCCTGGGTGGATGGAGTTGACCCGGATGTCGAACCGGCCCCATTCGATGGCTGCGGTCTTGGTCATTCCCCGGATGGCCCACTTCGACGCCGAGTAGCTGATGAGGCCGTTCTTGGACTGCATGCCGTCAATGGAGCTGATGTTCACGATCGAGCCCCCGCCGGTCATCTTCATCGGCTCCAGCACCGCCTTCATGCCCAGGAACGTGCCCACCTGGTTGACGTTGATGACCTTCATGTAGTCGTCGAGGGTGGTGTCCTCGATGGCGGCGGGCATGAGAATCGCCGCGTTGTTGACAAGAGCCTTCAGCGGCCCCATACCTGAGGCCACATCCACCGCCGCAGCCCAGTCATCTTCGCTGGACACATCGAGGTGTACGTATCGGGCCCCGTCGCCGATGCTTGCCGCAACCTGCTCGCCCTCATGGTCGAGAACGTCGCCCAGCACCACCTTGGCGCCCTCGGAGGCGAACAGCCGGGCCTCGGCTTCCCCCTGGCCCCGGGCTGCCCCGGTGACTACCGCTACCTTGCCGTCCAGCCGTCCCATCGTTAGGTGCCTCCTTCGGGTCGGGCCTGTAACTGCCCGAAACCCTACCGACACGGATGACGATTAGGCGAGGTCGTGCCGAAACAACCGAGGGTCATACGAGGCCCCGCAACGATCCAGGGCCGCCTTCCAAGCCGGGCTGTTCTTCATCACCCGCCGCAACGCCAGCGTCAACCCGAGGCAGCCTGTTCGTGTACCGGGCCGCGGGGTCAGCCCCAGCACCTCGTTCAGCTCCGGAGGAATGGTGGCCACAGCGCCGTTCATCAGCACCCGGTAGCCGATCCGCTGCGCTGGTGGCATGGGGAATCGCCGGAGAAAGCCGACCGCGGCCCGCATACCCGGGCTGGGTTCTAGGTCGGGATGCGAGGTGATCCACGCTCGCAGGTCGGCCGCGGTGTCCGGCAGGGGCGACGCGCCCAGCATGGCCCCGATCCTCGACTGCTCGACCACGAACCGGTCGGCTTCGGCCTCCGAGAGGCGGCCTCCGTACCGCCGGTAGGCCTCCAGGAACGAATCGGTGAGCGTGTTGTGAACCCACGCCGAGTACTCGGCGGTGGACGCGCTGTAGGGCCGCCCCCGGTGCGAGGTCCCGCTGACTCCCTGGTGAGCGGTGTTGACCATCTCGACCGCCTCGTGGACTTCGGGCATCGCCCCGAAGGTTGCCGATGTCACGAAGAACGAGGTGCGGCTCAGCCGGCCCAGCGGATCGTCCCGGTAGCGGCTGTGGTCGTCCACGCCGGCCACCACCTCGGGATGAGCGGCCTGCACGAACAGGGCTCGGATGCCGCCCACAAACACGCTCACATCGCCGATCACCCTCCAGCTCACCGAATCGGGGCCGCACAACCCAGGGTCGCCGGGGTAATCCCGGGTGTTGACCATCGGCCTCTCGGCGTGGGCGAACAAGCCGCTCACCGCGTCCACCACCTTGGCCCGAGCCGAATCGAACATCGCCCCCATCATCCCACCACCGGATCAACCAGCGTCAGCCATAACCAGGCGCCGGCCATAACCACCCGTCAGCCATAACCAGGTCGGCCTCAGTCGCTATTGTCGCCCACCATGGAAACGCTTGCCCAGCCCGACCCGTTCATCACCGGAATCGACTTCGGTGAAGGTCCCCGGTGGCACGACGGCCGCCTCTGGTACTCGGACTTCTACCAGTATGCAGTGAAAGCGGCCTCCCTGGACAAAACGGTGGAGGTGATCGTCGAGGTCCCTGGCCAGCCCTCGGGGTTGGGCTGGATGCCCAACGGCGATCTTCTGGTGGTGTCGATGGTGGACCGCCGTGTGTTGCGCTACGACGGGAACCAGCTCACCGAACACGCCGACCTCTCCGGGCTGGCCACCTCCCTCTGCAACGACATGACCGTGGATGCCGAGGGTCGGGCCTACGTGGGCAATTTTGGCTTCGACCTACACGCCGGAGAGGACGTGACCCCGGCCACCTTGGCCCTGGTCCAACCCGATGGGACGGTGGAAGCAGCCGCCGAGGACCTCATGTTCCCCAATGGCGCTGTCATCACCCCCGACGGCGGCACGTTCATCGTGGGCGAGAGCTTCTCCGGCCACTTCACCGCCTTCGACATCGGCCCCGAGGGGCGGCTCGAGAACCGCAGGGTGTGGGCGGCAATGCCGGGCACCATCCCCGACGGGTGCTGCTGCGACGCCGAAGGGGGCATCTGGTACGCCGACGCCATCGGCCGAGCCGCGTTGCGGGTGCTCGAGAGCGGCGAGATAACCCACCGAGTGGAAACGGAGCAGCACTGCTTCGCCGTCATGCTGGGGGGCGACGACCGCCGCACGCTGTTCCTGGTCACCGCACCGGGATCACACCCCGACGAGGTGCAAGGACAAGGCCAGGGCCGCATCGAAACCGTCCGGGTCGAAGTCCCCGGTGCCGGACTGCCCTGAGCCGCAGCCCTGACAATGCAGCACCCAAACAAACAACACGACAAGGAGGAGCAATCATGAGGTTTACCGGGAAGGTGGCCCTGGTAACAGGTGCCGGATCGGGCATCGGCCAGGCCACATCGGTTCGGCTGGTAGCAGAAGGAGCCACGGTGGTGGGAAGCGACATCAGCGAGGCCGGATTGGAGGAGACGGCAGGTATGGTCGAGGACGGTGGCCGGTTCCACCCGGTCATCTCCGATGTGAGGTCCCGGGAGGCCTGCCATGAGCTGGTGAGCTCGACGGTGGCCGACCACGGCCGCCTGGACGTGTTGTGCAACATCGCCGGAATCGCCCGAGGCCATCGAGTGGGCGACGTGGATCAGGAAACTTGGGACCAGATCATAAGGATCAACGTCGAGGGGGTGTTCTGGATGTCTCAGGCCGCGCTCCCCCACCTGGAGTCCTCGGACGGCTGCATCGTGAACATGGCATCCAACGCAGGTCAGATCGGCCAGGCGTACACCGTGCCCTATTGCACCAGCAAGGGTGCGGTGATCTTGATGACAAAAGCCATGGCCATGGAGACAATCAAAACAAATGTGCGGATCAACGCCGTCGCCCCGGGCGGTGTTGAGACCAACCTGGCCGCCGAGTTCGGCTTTCCCGAAGACCCCGACATGGAATTGATGGTGCGATACATGGGCTTTCGGGGGATGGCCCAAGCCGAAGACATAGCTTCCGCGGTGGCCTATCTGGCCTCCGACGAAGCCCACCGCATCCACGGCAGCGTGATGAGCATCGATGCCGGGCTGACCGCGGGATGACCCCCAGCCCCGCCATCGAGTCCGACACCGGAGACACTGGGAGGGACACCGGAGACACTGGGAGGAGCGAGCCGGTATGAGCTGGGAACCTGCCGGGAAGAGGGTGCTCGTCACCGGGGCGTCGTCGGGCATCGGCGCGGCCTTGGCGGTGGAGCTGGGCCGGGGTGGCGCGTTCGTGGGACTGGCTGCTCGCCGGACCGACCGCCTAGAACAGGTTCTGGCCGAGGTTCGCGAGGCTGGGGGCGACGGCTGCTGGTGGGAGCTGGACCTCACCGATCTCGACGGGGTGGCTGCCTTCGCCGAGCGGGCATGGGCAGACATGGGGCCGATCGACGTGGTGGTGAACAACGCTGGAGCCCCCCGCCGCCGGTCGGTCAAGGTGCTGACCCCCGAGGAGCTGGACGAAACCATGGCGGTGAACTTCACCGGCCCAGCCCGGCTCACCCTGGCCCTGCTCCCCCACCTGCTGGAACGGGGGTCGGGCCACATCGTGAACCTGTCGTCGATGGGAACCCAGTCGATGACCCTGGGAACCGGGGCCTACGGAGCGGCCAAGTCGGCGTTCAACATGTTCACCGAGGCCCTGTATCTGGACCTGGCCGGAACCGGGGTGCAGGCCCACCTGTTCATCCCCGGCTCCACGGCTACCGAGTTCTCCACGCCCAAACCGGGCAACGACCCCCCGTTCCCACAACCACCCGATGCGTTCATGGACCCGGTGGACGTGGCCCGAGCCATCGTCGCCAAGCTGGGCACCACCGATTTCGAGGGATTTGCCGCTCCCGCTCTCCAAAAGGTGGCAGAAGCCAAACGAGCCGACACCAACGGCTTCCTGGCTCAGATGCTCAGGCGCTAATCCATACCCGACACAGAAGGTTTCCTGGCTCAGATGCTCAGGCGCTAATCCATACTCGACACAAAAGGTTTCCTGGCTCAGATGCTCAGGCGGTTACCAAACAAGCGTTAGTCGATTAGGGAGAAGGTGCGGTCGGGGAACAGGTCCACCACCGGCTTCCAGAGGAACTCCAGCCGCCAGGCTCGCCGGGCCAGGTATCGGACGGTTTCGGCCTCTCGGTCGGCACCCCACTCCCTTATGGCCTTGTCCAGGTCCATGAGCCCCTCGTCAAGGGAGTCGGCCCGCTTGCCGGTGAGAGCGGCGATCTCGTCCAGCTCGATGGCGACTACAGCAGGGCCGAGCTGGGCTTGACGGTCGAGGCACTCCACCAGCCGGGCGGCGTGGTCCAGCCGGTGGTGGGGGTACTCGTCGGTCACAGCGGGTAGCACCTCGTCGCGCAGGTTGTTCACCACTACCCCAGCTATAGAGGCGGACATCGAATCGTCGGGCAGCTCGGGACGCTCCAGCTCCACCCCGATGGCGTCGGCGATGGTTTCGCAGGTGGCCCGTTCGCATATGTAGCGGTACCCTCGATTCATGCCGTTGGGCATCCGGTCGTCGCACATCTCGGTGATCCGGGCAAGCGAGACGATGGACCGTACAAACTGCTGAACCCGGTAGTAGCGAACCGAGTCCAACAGCACGGGAATGCCCGACACCTCCTCATAGCGACGGAACACTGGGCCCAGCCCTGCGTCGGGGGTCGAGGGGCAGAAGAACTCCCGAGCGCACATGTTGCCCAGGTCCTCCATGGGGTCGCCGAAATGGGCCCATTCCCAGTCCACAACGGCGCTCACCCGGCTGTCGGCGAACATGAAGTTGGCCGGCCCGGTGTCGCCCTGCAGCAGGCACACTCTCTCGAGCCGTTTGGGAACGTGGTTCCTGATCCACTGGAGGGAGAAGGTGTACAGGGGGTCGGTCACCATACCGTCGAGGAAGGCTTCGACGAACTCCACCTCCCCCAGGGCGCACTCGGACGAAGTAGTGGGGATGGGCATGTGGTCCAGTCCGAGAGAAGCCGGTTCCAGTGAGTGGAGAAGGGCGAGCTGCTCCACGAAATCGTCGAGCACGGCAGCCTGTTCATCGGGTTCGGCGTTGTCCAGATCGGCCCGGCCCGGCATCCGCTGGTGCAAGGCGGCCTGAAGGTTCTCGTTCCACCCCAGAATCGACGGTACTCGCATCCCGGCTTCCACCAGCGCTGTTTGCACCTTGGCCTCGCTCTTCACCGAATGCGTGCCGCTGCCGTCTCCGGCGCGGTCGAGGCGCAGGAAGTACTCGGCCACCGACCCGTCGGGCCGGGTCACATCCACCACCCACGCTTCCCGGCGGGCGATGTGGCGTTCCAACCGGGTGATCCGCCCGCCCCCTTCCTCGGCGATCCACTCGGTCATCCCTTCGGGGAGGTCGTGTTCAAACTCGTCAGCCATCTTGATGGCTTACCACGCCGGAGCGCCCACCACCGTGGCCGACCTACAGTGGGGGCTATGAGCAGGGAACGGATCCTGGGTGATGTGGCCACCGAGCTGCTGATGGAAAACGATCGGGTGCGCATCTGGGAGATGCGCCTCGACCCCGGCCAGCGGTCGGACCTACACCGCCACAACCACGACTATGTGCTGGTGCAGGTGTCCGGCGACAAGATCACCGGAGAGTTCGAGGCCGACACCGCCGGGGAGTACTCCGGCACCGTGGAGGGCGAGGTGGTTCCCGGCCAGGCCATGTTCATCACCAAGGGCGGAGTCGAGACCGCGGTGAACACCGGCCAGCAGCCCTATTTCGAGATTCTTATCGAGCTGAAGGACTGAAGTAGCCAGGCCCAGCCTGGTTTCCCTACCGGGCTGTAAGGCAGAACTGCGAGCTAGTTCTGGCCGGTCAACGCGGCCAACACCCGTGGTGCCATGACCTCGGCCAGCTCCAGGCATTCCTCTTTGGTCCAGATGGCGGTTGGGGTCCAGGGATAGTCGGCGGCCAGAAACTCGTAGTCGGGGCATCCGCTCACACGGGCGATTGCCTGGGCTGAACCCCTCATCTCCTCATGGACGATGGCCACACTTGGCACTCCGGCCCACTCCAACTCGACTGCGTCCCGCAAACTGCGGGCACTGCAGCTGCCTCAACCCCCGAAGCCGGTTATGGCCACCGTCGCTTCCTCGGTCAGCCGGCTCCAGTCCCCCGGATCGGGCGGGATCGACACCGACCCTTTCACCACCTTCAGCGGGGCTTGCAGGTCGCTCAGCTTGGACAGCTCGTCGTAGAGGGCATCGAGGAAGATCTCCCCCTCTCCGAGCCCGTTGGCCACCAAGCCGACCACCGCGCCTTCCAAGCTGGCCGGCCGGGGAGAGAAAACATGATCGTCGGTGCGATCGAACGGGCCGGAAGTGGGATCGAGGCCGATAAGCTGTGTCATGGCCTCAGGCTAGCCGCTCGGCGCAGCGGGTGTGAGGGCAGCGGTCCGCCGAGCACCGGGTACCGGATGGAACCGCAGTCAGAAGGGCTCGGTGATGGCCAGGGCCAAATGGGGCAGCAGCAGCCAGCTCGCCCCCATCCCCGCCCCGCCCGCGGCCACGATCAGGATGCCCTCCGGTTTGCCGATCCGGGCCATACGGTCGGTTGCGCTGGTGGCCGGGGCGTTGAGCCGGGGCCACATGTATTGCTGGATGTCCTGCTTCGACCATCCCTCCTCGATGAAGTACCGGTGATGTTCGTGACCGATCACGACCACCACGTTCCCGTCCTCGCCCAGCCAGGAGTCACCGGCGATGCCGTTGGCCCGGATGTTCGACACCAGGGTGTTGCACAACGCCTCGGATGTCCGGCTGGTGAAGTCCGTGGCCTCAACCATCTTCATCAGCGAGTGGACGGTGACCGCGCTCTGCTCGGGGGCGAAACCCCGCTGCACGTGTAGCGGCACCCAATCGGAGGCTTCCTCGTTCTCGCCGAAGCAGAAGGCGTAACGAGCCGGGGTGGAAAAGCTTGCCCGGTCGAGGAAGCCGGGAATGCCGCGACACACGTTGCGAATCACCAGGCGCAATGCCCTGCCGATGGTGGCGTTGGCCCGGAAGCCAGGACCGAAGCAGCCCGCTCCCGACGCCACCTCAAGCTCACCCCGGATGGGGCCGTTGATGATCGCCACCTGCGCCGCGCCCGAAAGCGTGCCGGTGGTGGAATGGCAGTTGCCCTTGGGGTGTAGGTGAGCTCGCACCGCGGCCACCACCACCGGGAAGTACTCGGGCCGGCATCCTGCCATCACCGCGTTGGCAGCGGCCTGCTCGGCGGTACAGATCACCTCCCGGGTAGGCACCGTGCCCAACACCTCATCACCGGCCAAGCCGGCAAAGGCCAGGAACTCGGCCACCTTCTCCGGGGTGGGAGGCATCACGGGCAACCCGTCGGTCCACCCCTTCTCGTGGTAGTCCTCGACGAGCGCCTCGTAGGAGTCGTAGCTGTGCTGGGCCGCGGTCATGCCCCGACGTTAGAGGTAATGGCGGGTGGTCTCCCATACCGAACGGATGGCGAAGCTCGACCGTAACCGGCCCACACCGGTGAACCGCGACAGATACTGGTTGTGGATCCGCTCGAAGTCGCGTTGATCGGCCACGGCAAGGTGCAAGAGGTAGTCGGCGTCGCCCGCCATCAGGTGGCACGACATGACCTCGGGGCATTCCACCACCTCCTTCTCGAACTGGCGCAGCGAGGTCTCGCTCTGGCTCACCAGCGAGATCTCCACGAACACGTCGAGAGAGCGGTCAATGGCCTGGGGATCGACGATCATCACGTAGCCGGCGATCACCCCGTCGTCCTCCAGCTTGCGGACCCGGCGGTAGCAAGCCGATGGGGATAGGTTCACCCGGTCGGCCAGTTCGGCGTTGGACAGCCGGGCGTCGGCCTGAAGCTCGTTGAGGATGGACCGGTCGATGGGATCAAGCGTTACCGACATGCACGAGTAAGTTTATCCGATACTCGGCAATATACCGAATAATCTACTCGTTATCTGCGAAATCCAAGCCGTATTTTCAAAGCGATTTCATCGGATTGCGAATAAACTACCTCCACCAAGCCAAGGGACAACAATGGGGCCGGCTACCCCCGGGTTGAGGCGGAGGCAAACAAATGCGCATCGGAGTTCCCAAGGAGATCAAGAACGAGGAGCGCCGGGTGGCACTCACCCCCGGCGGCGCGGCCGACCTGGTGGGCCGAGGCCACCATGTGCTGGTCGAGCGAGGGGCCGGCGACGGTGCCGGGTTCACCGACGAGGAGTACATCGCCCACGGGGCCAACCTGGCCGACTCCGCCGAGGAGGTGTTCGACGGTGCCGAAATGATCGTCAAGGTCAAAGAACCTCAGGCCCGGGAGCGAGCCCAGCTCAGGGAAGGTCAGGTGCTGTTCGCCTACCTGCACCTGGCTGCCGACACCATCCTCACCGAGGAGTTGCTCGATCAGGGGGTAACCGCCATCGCTTTCGAATCCGTGGTTGGCCCCCGAGGCGGCCTGCCTCTGCTGGCCCCCATGTCGCAGGTGGCCGGTCGCATGTCCATCCAGGCCGGAGCACACTGCCTGGAGTCTTCTGCAGGTGGCCGGGGCGTGCTTCTCGGCGGTGTTCCCGGCGTGGCCCCCGCCGGCGTGGTGATCCTCGGTGGCGGAGTGGTGGGACGCAACGCCGCTCAGATGGCCATAGGCCTCGGTGCCGACGTGACCGTTATCGACCGCGACGTGGCGGTGCTGGAGGATCTGAGCGCCCGGTTCGGCTCGGCCCTCCACACCCTGCACTCCAGCGGTGGTGCCCTGGAATCAGCCGTCCTCGGCGCCGACCTGGTGGTGGGAGCCGTCCTCGTTAGGGGGGCCCGAGCCCCGCATCTGGTCTCCACCGAGATGGTCAAGATGATGCGCCCCCGGTCGGCCATCGTGGACGTGGCCATCGACCAGGGAGGGTGCATCGAAACCTCCCACCCCACCACCCACGCCGACCCCACCTTCCTGGCATACGACGTGGTCCACTACTGCGTGGCCAACATGCCTGGCGCCGTGCCCCGCACATCCACGTTTGCCCTGGAAAACGCCACACTCCCCTACACGGCCATGCTGGCCGACCTCGGTCCCACCGAAGCCATGCGAGTTGACGCCGGGCTGCGGGCCGGCCTGTCGGTCTGCCAGGGGCAGGTCACCGAAGCGGCAGTGGCCGAGTCGCTCGGCCTCAGCCACTCCTCCCCGGAGGAAGTACTGGGTTTGGCCCGCCACGCCGCCTGATCGCGCGTCTCAACCCTTCAACATCTCAGCCATGCGCTCGGCCATGGCGATCACGTTTAGGTTGGTGTTGGCTCGAGGCGTCTCCGGCATGATCGAGGCGTCGCACACCCGCAGCCCCTCTGTCCCCCACACCTGGCCATAGGGACCGACCACCACAGCAAGGTCGGAGGCCGGACCCATGGCGCACGTACCGGCCCCGTGGAAGAAGGCCACATGGTTGGCGAACACATGAGCCATCAGGTCGTCGCGGGTCAACCGGTCGGGCAGGAACACCGGGCCCTTGGCCACCCTCTGGTAAGGCGCCGACGAGAGCAGTTCCAACCCCAGCTCGAACCCCTCCACCAGCCGCTCCAGGTCGCCGTGGTGAGCCAGGAACGGGTAGGTGATGGCCGGCGGCTCGGCCTGGTCGGCGGACACCGGTCGCACCGACCCCCGGCTCTCCACCTGTTGCAGGGCCACCGAGAAAGCGAAGACTCTCTCACGGCCTCCGGCCTGGGCCTGCCGCCGAGGGTTGGTAGACAAGTCGATGACCCCAACCGGGAACAACTGGAGGTCGTTGGCCGGGCCCGACGAGCTGGTGAACCGCAGGATGGTCTGAATGGTTGCATCGCCCGCGGCGACCATACCCGGTCGGGGCTTGGCATACAGGTAGATCGACGGGTGGTCCGAGAAGTTGGCCCCCACTCCGGGTCGGTCCACCACGGTTTCGATTCCCATCCCCGCCAGTTCCGAGGCAGGGCCGACTCCGGAGCGCCACAGCAGGAGGGGCGACTGGATTACCCCGGCGGTCACGATCACCTCCCCTGCGGCGATCTCCTCCCTCCGACCGTCGCAGTCCGCCTCCACCCCCACTGCCCGGTTGCCGCTCCAGCGCACGGCTCGCACTGTGGATCGGCCTCGGATCGACAGGTTGGGGCGCGCCCTTACCTCGGTGTTCAGGTAGGCGTCTGCAGCCGACACCCGTTGGCGGCCTACCCGGTTACGAGGTAAGGGTCCGGCTCCGGCGGAGTTGGGGGCGTTGTGGTCGGCCACGAAGTGGTGTCCCAACCCCTCGCACGCCTCGTAGAACACCGCTTGCACCGGATGCAGCTCGGACTGCGGGGTGCGGGCGATGGGGAGCGGGCCCTTGCGTCCGTGCCAGCGTTCTTCGCCTTCGGGGTCGGACTCCAACCGCCGGAAGCTGTCGAGCACTGCGTCCCAGCGCCATTCGGGGAACCCCCAGGAGTCAAAATCGCCGGGCATTGCTCTGATGGCGATCCCGCCGTTGACCGCCGAGCTTCCTCCCATCACCCGCCCTCTGGGGTAGGGCTGCGATCGGCCGCCGGGTAGTCGCACTTCGTCACCCCAGTCGTGGTCGGGGAACGACGACACCGTTATGTCGGCCAATTCGTGGGGTGGCTCGGGTCCGTAATCGGGACCGGCTTCCAGCAGCAGGACTCGGCGAGCTGGATCCTCCGACAGGCGAGCAGCCAACACCGAACCAGCCGAACCTCCCCCCACGATGACCGTGTCGGGCAACCCATTGGTGCTCACCGCGCCACTCCCCCGCCAACAACCGTGTCCGGTGACTCACCAACGCGCACCGCGTCATTATTAGCGTAGGGCCATGGGTAGTTCATGCACGGGAAGGGTGGCACTGGTCACCGGGGCCAGTCGGGGTATCGGCGAGGGGGTGGCCCTGCGCCTGGCCGCCGAGGGAGCAGCGGTGGCAGCAGTGGCCCGCACCCGTGCCGAAGGCGACCACCGCCTTCCCGGCTCGCTCGACCGGTTGGTGGACTCCATCCAACACGGAGGGGGCCAGGCGGTGGGGATCACCGCCGATCTGTCCGATCCCGCCACCGACCGGGCGGCCATCGTGGCCGAGGCCGAATCGGCGCTGGGCGGCCGGGTGGACATCCTGGTCAACAATGCGGCCCGGGCCTTCTACCAGCCGTTCTCCGATTTGACCGAGAAGCGGTGGCGGGTGGCCTACGAGCTCAACGTGTGGGCCCCGTGGGATCTGGCCCGCCTTGTGCTGCCCGGAATGCGCGAACTCGGCCGCGGGGCCATAGTGAACGTCTCATCCAGCGTGGCCGAACCACCGGCGCTGCCCCCCAACCGAGCCAGCGGTCCAGCCATGGCCGGGTGCCTGTACGGATCGACAAAGGCGGCTCTCAACCGTTGGACGGTCGGGCTGGCCGCCGAGACCTGGGACGACGGGATCACCGTCAACGCCGTGTCCCCCGAAGCAGCGGTGATGACCCCGGGAGCGGGCGACTATGTGAACATCCCCCCGGAGAGCCTCGAACCCATGGAAACCATGTGCGAGTCCATCCTGGCCCTGTGTACAGCCGAGCCCCGAAACCTCACCGGGAGAATCACCTACTCCCTGTCGCTCCTCTGCGAGCTGAACCGGTCCGTGTACACCCTCGACGGAACCGGTCTGGTTCCCGACTGGCAACCCGCAGAGATAGACCCATCACGCCTGCGGGCCGACCGGTAGAGCGCAGCCGAAAACCCCCTCTATTGGGCGGCCTTGTTCGACTCCCGCTCGCCCCGCATGAACGCCTCCCTGGCCTTGTCCCCTTCCCCCATAAGGTTCAGCTCGTAGGTGAACCCCTGCTCGAAGCGGTAGCTGCGGTGAACGTCCACCGGGTCGATGCCGTTGATCGACCACTTGGCCTTGCGGATCACCCCCGGCGACTTGGCGGCGATCACCCCGGCCACCCGCCGGGCCTCGTCCATCAGCTCATCGGCGGGAACCACGCTGAGCACCGTCCCCCACCGGTGCAGGTCCTCGGCCGACACCGGCTCGCAGCTGTACATCATCCACCGCATCACCTTCTCGGGCACCAGCCGGGCGGTGTGGGTGGCAGCACCGAGCGCACCGTTGTCTACCTCGGGCATGGAGAACTTGACCCCCTCCGCCGCCACCACCAGGTCGCAGTTCCCGGCCAGCCCGATGCCCAGCCCCAAACAGAAGTCCTGCACAGCAGCGATCACCGGCACCGCACAGTCGTACACCGCGCCGAACGCCTCGTAGCAGGCGTCACCGGTGCCCAGCACTCCGTCGAACCCCTCCATGGCCTGCATTTCCTTGATGTCCACACCGGCGTTGAACCCCCGTCCCACTGCGGTCAGGATGGCGGCCCGCACCCCCGAGTCGTGCTTGAAACCTCGGAACACCTCGGCCAGGCGGTAGGTATCGGCAATGTTCAGTGCGTTCACCGGCGGGTTGTCCATGGTGACGGTCGCAATGCCCTGTTCGTCGGTTTCAATGTGGATGGCCATCCCACGCTCCTTTGCAGTTCTGGGCGTTCAGCGTAGGCCCGCCGAGCAATCGCCACTAGGTTCTGGGCCATGGCGGGACCTGTGAACGATAATTTCGACCCCATCACCTGAAAGCGAGTCTGCCTTGCGCATCGGCTATCTGATCGACACTAACCACGGGACCTACGACCAACCGCTACCCGATCCGGCCAACGCCGCCGACGCCCTCGACGCCATGATCGAGGAGGGGATCCTGGCCGAAAAATCCGGGTTTCACTCCATCCAGGTTCCCGACCGGCACGGACGCACCGAGTCCTACTTCGGCTCGCCGCTGAACCTGCTCATGATTTTGGCCAGGGAAACCAGCCGGGTGGCCATCGGCTCCTACTGCCTGGTCAACACCCTGTATCACCCCATGGATGTGGCCGAGCAGTGCGCCATCATCGACAACATCTCCCGGGGGCGGCTGTACATGACCTGGGGCCGGGGCTTCCACGCCGGCTACTGGGGCCAGTTCGGGGTTCCACCCGAGCGGATGCTGGGCCGTTACCTCGAGAACGTGGCCATCATCGACAAGGCGCTGCAATCAAAGGGAGAGAGGTTCACCTGGGAAGGCGACTTCTACCGGGTGGAAGACGGCCTGCTGTCGCCCAACTCCTACCAGCAGCCCCGGTTCCCGTTCTGGGGCGGCGGGCAGCTCCCCGCGGCCATCGAGAGGTGCGGGGTGTACGCCGAGTCGTGGACCTGTGACGACTTCCCCATCCTCAAGGAGGTGTGGGACCGCCAGGCCGGGGCCTACCGAGCCAAGGCCCTCGAGCACGGCAAGGAGCCGTTCATTGTCTTGATGCGCAAGGCGTGGGTGGCAGACAGCTTCGAGCAAGCGGCCGAGCAGTACGGCACCCACTACGTGCCCGAGATGCGCTTCTACTGCGAGCAGGGGATCCTGGCCCATCACCCCGAGTTCGACTCTCCTGAGAAGATCACCACCGAATCGGCCCGGGAGCACATCGTGGTCGGCTCCCCCGAGCAGTGCCGGGAGCGCCTGGAGCAGTACCACGAGGAGCTGGGGGTGCAGTACTTCACCGTTCAGTTCCGCATGGTGACCGGCCCGTCGTTCGAGGCCACCAGGGAGCAGATCCAGCGCTTCGGCGAGGAGGTGGTGCAGCCCCTCCACCGCAAGTATCCCCCGCCCGACCATCCGGCTATTCCCGAAGCCTGCCGATGGTGAGCCGATGACCTCCACGATGCCCACCCCCAGAGTCGAGGAGCTGGAAGCCCTGGTGGGTTGGCAGTTCCCCGGCGGCACCTACACGGTTGATCCGTGGCGGGTGTGGCTCACCAACGACGTGATCGGTGCCCCGCAGCGCACCGACGGCGTGGCTCATCCCATGTTCTGCTACTACGCGGCCATGGCCGGGATGGGCCTCAGCATCGACGAACTGTTCACGCTGTGTTCGGCCTCGGCCGACGACGGTCCGATGTTCGGAGAGTCCGACATGCAACAGCTTCAACCCCTCGAAATCGGGGCCACCTACACGGTGCGGGGCGAGATCACCAGCGCAGTGCGCAAGCAGGGGGCTCGCACCGGAACTTTCGACATCGTGGGTTTCCGTCTCGAGGTGGTGGCCCCCGACGGCTCGGTGTCCGGCGTGGTGTCCAACTCGTTCATCTACCCCCGGAGGTCGGCGTGACCACTCCCCCTCGCCCCGTGGTGGGCGATGAACTCCCCCGGCTCACCATCGAGTCGGTGGACGCCGAGAAGATGAAGACCATGGCCGCTCTGCTGGGCGACCCCAACCCCATCCACTGGGACGTGGACACCGTGCGGGAGCTGGGCATGGGCGACGAGCCGGTGAACCAGGGCCCCAACAACATGGGCTACGTGCTGAACATGCTTGGCCGGTGGGCCGGGGGAACCGAGCACATCGGGCAGATTCGGGTGCGGTTCCTCGACAACGTGTTCGCTCACGACCGCCTGGAAGCGGGCGGAACGGTCACCGCCGTGAGCGACGACGGCACCGTGGAGTGCGACGTGTGGTTGGCCCGCGACGGCACCCACCCGGTGCTGGCCGGGACCGCCACGGTAAACCTGCCCGCCTGACACACATGGCCCCGACAAGGGAGCTAACCGAGCTTCGCCTCCCCCCGGAACTCCACCGGTGGCGCGGCGAGGTGCGCGACTTTCTCGCGTCCGAGATGGCTCCCGATCGGGTGGCCGGCCACATCGACCCCTCCGATCTCACCGGGCTCGACCGGACCTTTGAGCGGCACCACCAGCAGGCCGCCGCTAGCCGGGGCATGACGGCCATATCCCTGCCGGTTTCCGACGGGGGCGGCGGACGTTCCCGGGCCTGGAAGCACGTTTACGACATGGAAGCCGCGTACCACGGGGGGCCTTCGATCGACACCGGGGTGACGCTTTGCGGGTTCGCACTCTCCCGGTTCGGCACCCCGGACCAGAAACAGCGGTGGCTGGACCCCATGGTGGCCGGTGAAATGCTCGGGGCCATCGCCTACAGCGAGGCCGGGGCGGGCAACAACCTGGCCGCCATCGCCACCACAGCGACGCAGACCTCAGGGGGCTGGGAGCTGAACGGCACCAAGTCGCACGTGACCGGCGCTCACAAGGCCGACATGGCCGTTGTGCTCGCGGTGACCGATCCCGGAGGACACTCCCGGTCGTCGATGACTATGTTCCTGGTCCCCATGGACTCTCAGGGTGTAGAGGTTCGCCGCCGCCGCACCCTCAACCGTTGGACCCTCGGCGAGATCAACTTTCGCAAGGTGTTGCTGGGCTCAGACGATGTGCTCGGCGAGGTGGGTAAAGGCTGGTCGCAGGTCATGGCCGCGGTGGCCGCCGAAAGGGGCTCTCTGGCTCACTACGGGTGGGCCGAGCGATGGTTGGAACGGATACCTCCCGGGGTTGCGCCCCTGGAGCGTGCCCGCCTTCACGTTGCCACCGCCCGGGTCCGGCCCTTCAGCTTGCGGCTGATCGACCTCGAGTTGGCCTCAGCGCCGGTGGGCTACGAGGCGTCGATGACCAAGGTGGCTTCCACGGAGCTGCTGCAGGAGATTGCCCGAACCGCTCGCTCATCGGCCGGGCTCGCCAAGACGGGTTGGAACCCGATGCTCGATCCCGGCCCGGCCTATGCCTACGACGCACTGGAGGCCATCCACCCAACCATCTCCGTGGGCGCCAACGAAACCCATCGCGACATGATCGCCGCTGCCCTGTTGGACCAAGACCGGAGCCCAGCCTCACCCCAAGCCAGAGCAGCCGATGTCAATACCCGCGCCGTGGTGGCCGCGTGTGCCGACATGGCCGCCGATGCCCGCCAGATTGTGGACATAACCGCCCGGAACGCCCTGCAACGCCCGCTCTACGGGCGAACCGTGGGTGATTTCCAGGCCGCTCGGCACCGATTCGTGGACATGGCCATGACCGCCGAATCCATCGAGCTTCTGTCTCTGGAGGCAGCCGCCGCTCCCCCAGGCCGCCGGCGCGACTACCTGGACTCGGCGGCCAAGGTGGTGGCCAACGAGGGTCTGCTCGACGTGGTTGCCGGAGCCCATCAGCTCCACGGAGCCGACGGCTACTACCACGACCACCCACTGGCCCCCTTCACCCACCGGGCCTGGGAATCCCAGGCCCGGGCGGGCACCACTGCCGAGCACTTGGACGCGCTGGCCGAGCTGACCGCTTAGACCTGCGCGTTGTGGCCGGGGTTAGCTGGTGAGGCTGAAGGTGAACCCCCCGCTGGCGGAGTTGCCGTCGCCGTCGGTGGCGGTGATGGAGATCGTCACGTCCTGGGGTATGGCACTCCCCGCGG
Source organism: Acidimicrobiales bacterium (assembly GCA_965200775.1). Classification (GTDB taxonomy): domain Bacteria; phylum Actinomycetota; class Acidimicrobiia; order Acidimicrobiales; family Bin134; genus Poriferisocius. The sequence goes on from OZ241383.1 coordinate 1,159,875, forward strand.
TGAGGGTCAGAACGCTGCCGTTCCACTCGCCGGTCACCTTGTTTCGCGCAATGCTGTTCAGGTCGCCCGTCCGAGACTGGCCCGTGCGTTGGTTCATCGTCGTCACCTTTGCTGAGTAGCTCAGGTTGTCGCCGCTGAAGTGGTCGCCCATGTCGATGGTCACCGTGGTGCCTTCGGCAATGTTGGCATCGGTGATGGGGTTCGTCAGCGAAGGTGTGTCGGGTACCGCGGGCGTCGCCTGGACGGTTTGCGACCACTGGCCCGGCCCGGCGACGTTCCGGGCCCGCACGCGGAAGCCGTACTCCCCGCCGTTAATCAGACCGCCGACGGTGGTCGAGGTCCCGGTAATCCCGGTGACCAGATTCCACTCATAGCCCTCAACGGTGACCTCAACGTCGTAAGTGACGGCGTTGCTGCCGGCTGCCCCCGCTTGACCGCCGCCAAACGACGGATTCGTCCAGCTCAGCGCCACCTGTGTGTTGCCCGCCGTCGGAGCGCCGACCACGTGAATGTTTCCCGGTGGGCAAGGTATCTGATAGACGTTGCAAGATCCTGTTCCGGGGACGGAATACGACATGGGGGACCAGCCGGTCGCAACTCCGTCACGCACCGCCCGCACCCGGAACTTGTAGCTCATACCGTTCGTCAGCCCGGTGACGAGCACATAAGAGGCCGTCAAGCCGGTCACCGCCGGCTCAGAGTTCCAGGGGTCGTCCCAGAGCGAGTAGTCGAGATCATACGTGATACCGCATCCGCTCGCGAAGCCGGACCCCCAGTAAACCCCCATCTGGGAGTTGTAGCGTTCCAGGATTGGCTGCCGCGGGGGGACAAGCTCCGTTCCATTAGGCATTCCCAATGTGCCCTCCACGTCGGGCAAGACCACAACATTGCCATTGGCGAGCGTGAATCTCACATGGACGTTGTGGACTTTGCAGTTGTGCAGGCCGGTAAGCGTGATGCTGTTGCCGGTCATCGGAACATCTTTGTGACTTCCGAACGCCGATGCCCGGACCTGTTTCAGGGTGAAGGGCAAGTCATCGGGTAACGCGACCGTCAACTGCTTGTCACCCGGTGTGATGACCAGATCCGAGGGCCCCGGCGCCGACGGCTCTATCTCCTCGAGGCGCACAGAGACCGAATCACCATCCTCGAGCGTCAGGTCGTCTTTTGACCGACAGATATCGCCTCCACCGGCCTGTCGCCAGCCGCCGTGATAGATCCAAGTCCCGACGGTCAGTCTCACCTGCGCCATGTCCGTAACCCCAACCTGGGGAACGCTGCGGAAGCAGATGTCGTCACCATAGGTCAGTAGTTCGGTGATCGTGTAGTCGGTTCCGTCCAAGCTGAACGTGTTGTCACCCAGCTCGCCGAACTGCCGGTTGCCGTGCCGCGAGTAGCCGGCGAGGCCCCCCACCACTCCCACGGTCATCGTGGTCTCGAGCAGCTGGACCCCCGGCTCCACCAGCGGCAGGGTGACCGTCTGCGCCAGCCAGGCGTCGTTGCCGGTGGTGTTCTCGGCCCGGACCCGGACGTCGTAGGTCTTGCCGTTGGTCAGACCAGTGATCGTGCGCTTCGTACCCGTCGTATGGGGGACGTCCGTCCAGGACGTACTTCCCGTCTCGCGGTACTCGACGTCGTAGTCGGTGACCGCGCTGCCGCGGTCGTTCCCGAGCTGCACCCAGTTCGCCCGGATAGTCGTGATGCCTGCGGACAGGGTCAACTGCCGCGGCGCGGTTGGCGCCTGCGACTCGCCCGGCCTTGCCTCGATCACCTCCGACCAGCTGCCGAGGCCGCTGTCGTTACTCGCCCGGACCCGCACCTGGCGCGTCGTGGCGTTGGCCAGCCCGTCAATGCTGTGCGACGTCGGCACATTGGGAACCCACCAAATGGGCGGATACGGCTGTCCCGGGACGGGGGGATCGGGGAGATCGGAGAGATTATCGGGATTGATCGTGATGGTCGTCCAGCCCGAGCTCCCCTTTACACGATGCTGTAGACGGTACGAATTGATGTGGTCGGGGTCGTCGGGGTCGTGGTCGCCGCTGTGCGCCGGCTTCGTCCACTGCGCCTCAATCTTCCCGCTGCGCGTCGACAGCGACAGCACCGGCGGGTTCGGCGTTCCGTCGTAGGGTGGCGGCGTTGCGATCACCATGTTCGACCAGGCGCCTTCGCCGGCCGAGTTCTCCGCGCGCACTTGGAACTCGTAGAGCGCGTGGCTGACCATCGCAGTGGAGATCGTGTAGCTCGTGGCCGTGCCGTTGAGGCCAACCTCGGTCCAGTCGTCGGTTTCCCATCGCCGATGCCGCAGCCAGTAACCCGTGATGTCCGCTCCGTTGTTGGCAGGCACGCTCCACGACGCGACGAGGTCCAAATCGTCCGCCGTCATCACCAAGGAAGGCGCGTCCGGCGGCGAAACGTTCGCCTGCGTGGCCAGCATGAAGTTCGCTGCTGAGCCCGAACCCTGCGTAACGGCTGTTTTCTCCAGCACAGGAGCGGCGTTCGTCAAGGACGCCACGAGGACCATGGCCATCGCCGTCAACCCCAGCGCCGCGCCCATCTGCCTGAACCGTGAAGTTCCCCAACCGTGACTGCCGGTGCGACTCATGGCGTGACTCTCCTTCGTTCCTGAAGCCCGGACGGCCCCCGGTCGAGATTACGGGGGGGGCAACACAAGCCATTCGCCCACTACCTGGGCAGATGCCCCACTACCTGGGCAAAGGCCCGCGGTCCAGCTTCGTATCAGGTGTCGGCTCCGGGGTCGGCGACGGTGATGCGGTGGAGGAGCCGCTTGGCCCCGCCGGCGTCGCCGATTACGGCGTGCTGGGTGGAACGGTTGTCCCAGATCACGAGGTCGCCGTGGCGCCACCGGTGCCGATAGGTGTTCTCGTATCGCCCGATCACCCCGTACAGGAACTCAAGGAACGGCCGGCTCTCCTCCGGGGTCCATCCGTCGATCCTGGTCACGTAGTTGTCGTTCACGAAGAGCGCTTCTGCCCCTGTCTCGGGGTGAACCCTCACCAGGGGGTGCGTGGCGACCACCGCCTCGTGGTCCAGGCCGGCGTCGGCGGCCAGCGCGGTGCCCTCATGGACAGCCGACAGGGTTCGGACAACCGACTGGAGCCCCGGTGACAGCGACTCGAACGCTCGCACAGCGCTGGCGAACATGGTGTCGCCCCCAACCTCGGGCAGGGTGCGGGCCAGCAGCAGGGTGTATGCGTGGGGGTGGCGCATGTGGGTGGAGTCGGAATGCCAGGTTTGGGTGATGGGGTTGGGGTCGTAGATCCTCATGATCCCCGGATACCCCTCAATGGAAGGCACGTAGGGATGGATGGAGATATCCCCCCAACGGGCGGCAAAACCGAGCTGATCCTCGGGGGTCATGGCGGCCTGGCCTCGAATACAGATGATGCCGTGGTGGTGCAGAGCGTCGCGCACCGCAGCAAAGTCCGTTTCGCTTACTTCCCGGGTCAGGTCGAGCCCGAGCACTTCCGCCCCAAGCGCCCCGGCCAGCCGCTTGATCTCCACCGGGGGCGGGCCCGGATCAGCCTCGCTCATCGCTCCCCACCGTACCCAGCGATGGCCGCGGCGATCCCAGCCACCGGCTCACCCGGCCTTTCGGCAACGCCCCGCAGTGCCTCAAGCCGGTCATCCGATGATGGGCCCACAAGGGCAGCAAACTTGGCGGCCATCTCGTCTTGGCTCAAGGGGTCGTGCATCGAGCCCTTATGGCCGTGAACCACTTGCTCCAGCACCGTGCCGTCGGCCAGGAATATCCGGACCCTGCCTCCCAATTTGTGAGCGTAGGTGGCGTCGAACTCCTCTGCCGCTCTCACCGAGACCACTTTTTCCTGAAGCTCAGCCAGTGGCGGAGCTGCGATTGCATCGGGCCGGTAGGTGGCCGGGTCGCCGGGGTCGGCCAATATGGCAGCGGCGATGTTGAACTCGGCCGAGTACTGGGCGGCCATGACCGACACCGTGCCGTCCATGCTGTTCTGGGCTGCCACCTTGGTCGGGCCCTCGGCTTCGATCCGGGCGATGGCCGCCCCGGTGAGGTGGTGCTCCTCCCGCAGTCGGGCCGCGGCCTGGATGAGAGGGTGGATGTCGCTGCACGCCGCGTAGGGCTTAACCGTGATCTCGTCGATCATCCACCGCAGGCCCAGAGACTCGGTGAGAAGCCCCACTTCGGGTTCGGGCCCAAAGACATTGCTGAACCCGTACCGGCCCGCCAACCCGTCGGCAGCCCCCTCGAACCCTCGAGCCGCCAGCGACGCGGCCAGCAAACCGGCCTCGGCAGCTCGCCCGGCGTGGATCCGCTTGGCCATCCCTCCCGACGAGGCGAACTCCATCGTCCCCGAGGCCAGCGACACCGCAATCCCGAAAGCGTGGTTCAAGGTCGGACCGTCGAAACCGAGCAGGTGCCCGGCGGCAGCCGCCGACCCGAACACTCCCGACATCGAGGTCGGGTGGAAGCCGGCCAGCATGTGGGCCGCCGGCCCAACCGCGAGCCCGGCCCGGCCCATGGCCTCGTAGCCCATGACGATGGCCTCCAACAGGTCGAGGTTTGAGGCCCTTTCCTGTTCGGCCACGGCCAGAGCGGCCGGCACCACCACCGCTCCGGGATGGCTTATGGCCTCCTCGTGTACGTCGTCGAGTTCAAATGCATGCGCCGACGAGCCGTTGGCGAATGCGGCCATGGCCGGGGTCGTCTTCTCGCCGGTTCCCCCCACGGTGGCCGGTCCGTCCCCTCCGGTGGTGAGGGCGTGGGCGATGGCGGCCTGCGACCATGGTTGGTTGGCACCGAAGATCATGCAGCCCGCGGTGTCCACCAGGGCGTCGGCCGCCCGGTGCAGGAGCCGGCTGTCGATGTGGCCCCGCTGGTCGGCCAGGAAGCCGGCCAACCTGCCCGAAGACGAGCCATCTTGAACCATCAGCCGCGGTTCAGCCCATCGATCAACAACCCTTGGAGGTGGGGCACGGCGTTCTCGGTGTGGACATCGGCGGTCCCGCTGGGGTTCACGATGAGGGGTCCGGGCCGGTAACCCCGGCTCGCCATGCCCCGTTGCACTGATTCCATGAGGCCGAAATCCTCGGGCACCGTGGTGTTCCAATCAAGCTCTATCACCTCCTGCTGCCGAGCGGTGGGCTCGTGGCTGTCGAGCCACCACTCCCGTATGAGCAGGGTCTGGTCGGGGGCCAGCGGCACCCAACGGAACGTGTTGAGCACCCGCTCGGGGTAGCACTGAATGGACGAAACCGGCCAGGTGAAATAAGCCCCGTAGTGGTTGGCCTCCACCTCACCTGTGTGTCCCGTGCGCTCGGGGGGAGGGCCGTTGGCGGCGTGGTGGATTGTGAAGCCCCGTGGGGTGATGCGGTAGCTGCCCGGCGCAACCGTCTGTGAGGTGAACGACTTGTGAATGTTCGGGCAGTGGTAGCACTCGTTGTAGTTCTCCACCGCCACCTTCCAGTTGGCTCCAATCAGGCGGGTGTACCGCTGGGCCAGGACCTGCCTGCCGGCATCGGGGGCCAGGGCCAGCAGTCCGGCCTCCACACCTGGGACGGTCTCCTCCAGCGATGGGGCATCAAGGTCGAGGTTCACGAACAGGAACCCGGCCATGGTGTCCACCCGCACTGGGGGGATGCACAGCTCGCCCACACTTTCGCCCCGGGCCTGGAGGAGCCGCCCGCCAAGGTCGTAGGTCCAGACGTGATAGGGGCAGGTCAGGCCGGACACGGTGGCCGACTCGACAGCAACGAGCTCGTGGCCCCGGTGTTGGCACACGTTGTAGAAGCCCCGCACCTGCGTGCCGTCGTTGGCCACGATCACGCTTTGGTCCCCCACCTGTGCGGTGATCAACTGGCCGGCCGATGCCACCTGGGTTTGGTGTCCCACCAGTAGCCAGGTGCGAGCGAAGACGTGCTCCATTTCGGCGGCGAAGATCTCCGGATCGAGGTAGTAGCGGGGGTCGATTCCCGTGGGATGACCGTTGCCGTTGGTGTTCATATCTCCACCTCCTGACTGGTTTTTCGTTTCGACTTATGTTTCGTTCCAACTCGTTTCTCAGCCCGACTCATTTCTCAGTTCAAATCGGCCAGCGCGTCAACCAGGCGGTCCATGCGCTCGACGAAGTTCACGTCGCAGCGCAGGAACCGGTCGTCGAGGCCTCGCCACGACTGGGCGCCGTCCTTCACGATCACACCCCGCTCCAGCAGGCCGTTGAACACCGTGGTGGAGTTGGTGTCGGGGTCAAGGATCTCCACCAGGAAGAAGTTGGAGCGGCTGCCCGACACCATCCGGAACCGGTCAAGTTCCCCGAACCGCTCCTCCACGTAGCGGCGAGCCTCCACGATGGTGTCCACCGTGCGGTTGACGTGCTCGTGGTCGTCCAGGGCGGCTACACCGCCGGCGATCTGGAGCCCGCCCATGTTCCAGGTTGGTTTCACCGCCAGCAGGGCTTCGATGATGGAGCGAGCCCCCACCCCGAACCCGACCCGCAACCCGGCCAGACCGAACGCCTTGGAGAAGGTGCGAAGCACCACGAGGTGCTCGTACTCCCGAGCCAGGTGGATGTAGCCCGGCGTGCCCGAGTAGTGGACATAGGCCTCGTCCAGCACCACCAGAGCGTGGGGGGCGGCCTCGACGATCCGGCAGACGTCCGACTCCTCCAGCCAGGTACCCGACGGGCTGTGGGGGTTGGTGATGAACACGATGGCGGTGTCGTGTTCGATGGCCTCGATGTAGCCGTCCACGTTGAGCGCCATTGACGGGCGGTCGGTGGCCTCGTGGGCCATCACAGGGACACGCCCCTCGGCCTCGGCAAACAGGTGGTAGATGGGAAAGCACGGTCCGGGCATCTGGACCTTGCCGCCCGGCTCGCTGAACGCCCGGATCACAAGCGAAATAATCTCGGTCTCCCCCGCGCCGCACACCACCTGGTCGGGCTCGTAGCCGTAGGTGTCGGCGATCTTCTCCGCCAGGGGCTGAGCCGTCCAAGAAGGGTAGAGATGCAAGCGGTCGAGGCTTTCGGCCACCGCCGCCTTGGCCAGGGGCGATGCACCGTGGGGGTTCTCGGCCGACCCCAGTTTGGCGATTTCGGAGGGCGCGATCCCGTAGCGATCGGCCACGTAGTCGGAGGGCAAACCGGGTACGTAGTACTCCAGAGTCTTCAGACCAGGATGGGCAAGAAGCATGTCGCTCCTTTGGGGCCGAAGAAGAGTTTCGGAAACTCTACAACCTATCAACGGGAACTCTAGGATTTCGGGCGATGGCGATCCCCGAATCAGCCCGTGTGGTCATCGTCGGCGGGGGCATTTGCGGGGCGAGCATTCTCTACCATCTGGCCCGGGAAGGCTGGACCGACACGCTGCTGGTGGAGAAAGCCGAGCTGACATCGGGGTCCACCTGGCACGCCGCCGGTCAGATCACCCATTCGGTGTCGAGCTACACCCTGGCCAAGTTCCGCCAGTACGGGTGCGAGCTGTACGCCTCGCTGGAGGCCGAGAGCGGAGTGGCCACGTCGTGGCACCGCAGCGGCAGCTTTCGGATGGCATACCTGCCCATCGAGGTGGACTGGATGAGGGGCCAGCTTGGGGTGGCCGACTACGTGGGCAACGCCATGGAGTGGGTCGACCCCGATTTCGTGGCCGAACGGCACCCCTTTTTCGTAACCGATGAGCTGATCGGGGCCATCTGGACGCCCGACGACGGCCATGTGGACCCCACCGGGGCGGTCAACGCCATGATCGCCGTGGCTCGCCGTCACGGGGCCAAGGTGAGCCGACGCAACCGGGTGGCGGGCATCAACCGCCGGCCCGAGGGGGCCTTCGATGTGGTAACCGAGCATGGCACGGTCAGAGCCGAACACGTGGTTAACGCAGCAGGGTGTTACGCCCACCGGGTGGCCGAGATGGTGGGCCTCTCGGTGCCGATGGCCAACACCCTGCACAGCTATCTCATCACCGACGTGGTTCCCGAGTTCGCCGGGTTGGACCGGGAGCTACCGGTGGTTCGCGACGACTACTTCTCCGGTTACGTGCGTCAGGAGCAGCAGTCGGGGCTGATCGGCATCTACGAGCAGCAAGGCGCCGAGGCGGCGTGGCCCGACGGCCCGGGCTGGGACCACGAGAACCCCCTCTTCCCCGCCGACTACGACCGGATCGGGCTCTGGCTGGCCCGAGCGTTCGAGAGAGTGCCGATCCTTGAACCCTGCGGTATCCGCAAGGTCATCCGGGGGGCGATCACCCACACCCCCGACGGCGAGCCGCTGCTCGGACCGTCGGGCGTACCCAACTTCTGGATGATGGCCGGGGTTCAAGTAGGGCTCGCCGACGGTCCCGGTCTGGGCCGGGAGCTGGCCCGTTGGATGGTTCACGGGGAGACCGAGGTGAGCGTGCGGGCCTACGACGCCCGACGATTCGGCTTCGTCCCCGCCGACGACGCCATGCGCTACGGGGCCATCAAGGGCACCGAGGACTACGAGTTCCGCCACCAGACCCCGATTCCCGGCCTGGAACGCCCCCGGCTCCGCCCCTACCGCGACACCCCGCTCCATGAGCGCCTTTCCGCCAACGGGGCGGTGTTCACCCAGATTTACGGGTGGGAGCGGCCCAAGTGGTATCCCACAGTGGCGGGTCTCCCCCAAGAGGATGTGGTGGCGTTTCGCCACACCGACTGGTTCCCGGCGGTGGCCGAGGAATGCCGGGCGGTAAGGGAGCGGGTTGGCATCCTCGACAGCACGGCCTTCGCCAAGTTCGACCTGGAGGGGCCCGACGCTACCGAGGTGCTCGATCGGCTCACTACCAACACGCTGCCCGCCACCGGTCGGATCAGCCTCAGCTACCTGCTCACCCCCACCGGGCGCATCGAGGGCGAGGCCACCATCACCCGGCTAGCCGACGACCACTTCTACCTGGTGTCCGCTACCGTCGGCGAGCAGAAGGACCACGAGTACTTCGCCACCCACTGGCCGGCCGGGGCCCGGGCCGAGCTGCAAATCAGGTCCACCGACTTCGGGGTTCTGGCCGTGGCCGGTCCCCAGGCACGGCGCCTGCTTGAGCGGTGTACCGGCGCCGATCTGAGCAACGAGGCCTTCCGGTGGCTCAGCGCCCAGTCCATAACAGTGGCAGGGGTGGAGGTGCGGGCCCTGCGAGTGGGGTTCGTGGGCGAGCTGGGCTGGGAGCTCCATGCGCCCACCGAGCATCTCGGCACTCTCTACGACGCCCTGTGGGATGCAGGCCGTGATCTGGGGGTTGCCAATGTGGGCAACCATGCCCTCGATTCGCTGCGCATGGAGAAGCGATACATGATCAGCCGCGACCTCACCCACGACGTGGGCCCCGACGAGGCCGGGCTCCACCGTTTCGTGAAAGCAGACAAGGGCCATTTCGTGGGTCGCGACGCTTTGCTGGCCCGACGGGCCCGGGCCGAATCCGGCGAGCATCCGTACAGGTGGCAGCTCGCCTACCTGGCCATCGACACCGACGACGCCGATGTCCACAGCAGCGACGGCGTCTATGCCGGCGGCAAACCGGTGGGCCTGATCACCACCGGTGCCTACGGCCACCATGTGCAGCAGGGCCTCGGGTTCGCGTATCTGGCCCCCGAGCACAGCGCCGCGGGCACCGAGTTGGAGGTGCGGGTGGTGGGTGAGCTGCGCCCGGCCCGGGTGCTCGACGAACCCATATACGATCCGCCCAGCGCTCGCCTTCGCATGTAACCCCGACCAGGAGGAACGGTGCTACCCCAAAAGATCGAGTATCGGCGCTACCAGGCCTATGCCGGGTTCGTCACCACCCCTCGCTATTTCGACGACAGCCCCCAGCAGTTCCTCCAGGTCGCCCCGCCCGATACCGGTGTGCTGCAAAGGGTGCTGCACATCCCGGGCTACGAGTGGGGACTCGACGAACGAGCCCGCAACTTCGAGCTGCTGGAGGAAGCCGCGGAGTGCCTGGCCCTGTCGCACTGTGAGGTGGTCGGGCAGGTTGGCACCAACTGGGTGCATTGCCAGGGCACCACCGGCCCCGACGACATCACCGAGTTCTGCGATCGGCTATCGGAAGCCATCGGGGTGCGGTTCCTCATGGCCGGCCAATGCCTGGTGGATGGGCTTCGGGCTCTGGGAGCCACCACCATCACCGTGGCCAACGGCTACTTCCGGCCCGACTGGTCGGCGGGCATCAACCGGTACCTGGAGGCCGCAGGGTTCGAGATTCTTTGGGCCGGCGATCTGATCGACCAGGGGTTGTTGGCCGATCACTCCCGGAAGCTGTCCATCGAGGAGGCCAGCCTGTGGGACTACCCCGACTACCTGATGATCTCCGCCGCGTTGGAGGCCCACAAGCAGGCCCCCACTGCCGACGCAATCGTCCAAACCGGGGCCGGATTTCGGATGCTTCAGGTGGTGGGTGAGATCGAGAACATCACGCGCATTCCGGTGGTGGCCTCCGATTTCGCCCTGTACTGGGCCATGCTCAGGGAGCTGGGCCTGCAGCCCCAACCCGGTTACGGATTCCTCCTCTCGCAGTTGTGATGGAGAAGATGTGATGGAGAAGATCATCGCTCTTTGGGCCGTGCCCCGGTCCACCTCCACGGCGTTCGAGTGGATGATGCGGGTGCGAGGCGACATGACGTGCTTCCACGAGCCGTTCGGCGAGGTTTGGTATCAGGGCGAGTCGCCCGACTGGCCTCGTCTCGGGCCCGACAGCGTCCGCACCCCTGGCCTTACCTACCAGTCGGCGTGGGCCACGGTGCGGGCGGCTACCGCTCGGGGGCCGGTGTTCATCAAGGACTTCCCCCACTATCTCGACGCCCTGTGGAGCGACGAGTTCTTCGACTGCTTCACCCATAGCTTCCTTATCCGCGATCCGGCCAAGACCCTCACCTCGATGTACAAGCACTGGCCAGATTTCCTCTTGGAGGAGACCGGTTTCGTCGAACAGCGAGGCCTGTTCGACTACCTGACGGCCAGAGTCGGCAAGCCTCCCCCTGTCATAGACAGTGACGACCTGCTGGAGGACCCCGCCGCGGTGGTGGAGGCGTGGTGCGACGCCGTGGGCATCGACTTCCTGCCGGAGGCTCTGCGCTGGGAGCCGGGGGCCCGTGACGAGGTGAGCTGGTGGGACGGCGGGTCGTTCCACTCCAACCTCCGCAACTCCTGCGGTCTCGAACCCCAGCCCCGGACGGATGTCGACATCGCCTCTGCCCCATGTCGGGTTCGGGAAACCTACGACATCGTCCGCCCCCACTACGACCATCTGCATCAACACCGGATTCGGGTGTCGTGAGGGCGCCGAACTGATGGCTCTCTGATGGCTCCGACGCCGAGCGTGGCCGAGATTGTGGCCCGCGACCTGTGCATTGGCTGCGGACTGTGCGAGGCCGTCACCGGTGGCCGGGTGCCGATGGCCATGACCCCCGCCGGGTCGCTGCGGCCTGCCACCGTCGATGGGTTCACTACACAGGAGGAGCAGGCCATCGTCCACGCCTGCCCCGGTGTGGTAGCCGAGGCCCGCTCCGACCCCGACCTGCCCATCGACCCCATTTGGGGCCACCACGGCACCATGCAATACGCCTGGGCCGGCGACCCGGAGGTACGGTTCACCGCAGCCACCGGCGGGGTGCTCACCGCTCTGGGCCAGTTCCTGGTGGCGTCGGGGCAGGCGGCGTTTGTTCTCCAGGTGGGAGCCGACCCCGATCAGCCGATGAGGAGCCGGTGGGTAATGAGCCGAACCCCTGAGGAGGTACTGGCCAACGCCGGGTCGAGATACGGACCCACCGCGCCGCTGGCCGGGCTCAACGCGGCGCTCGACCGGGATGAACCGTTCGCCATCATCGCCAAACCCTGCGATCTGGGGGCGGTGCATCTGAGGGCGGCACACGACCCACGGATCGACCGGCTTGTGACCGCCCGCTTGACCATGGTGTGTGGCGGCCAGTCCCGCCTCTCCAAGTCGCAACGGCTGCTGGAACGGTTCGGCCTCGCCGAGCGGGAGGTAGCGCTGTTCCGGTACCGGGGCCACGGCAACCCCGGACCGACCCGAGTCGAGACCCGCGACGGCAGGGAGTTCGAGGTTTCCTACCTGGAGATGTGGGAGGACGAGGGCACCTGGGATGTGGAAACCCGGTGCAAGCTCTGCCCGGACGCCCTGGGTGAGGCGTCCGATGTGGCGGTGGCCGACGTGTGGCCGGGAGGAGCGCCGACCGGGGACGACGAGGGCTTCAGCGGGATCATCGTGCGAAGCAGCCGCGGGGAGGCTCTCGTCGCCCAGGCTGCTGCCGAGGGCCGTGTCGCGCTCGGGGACGCCATCAATCCCCGGGAGCTGGACGACATGCAACCCCATCAAGTCCGCCGGAAGGTTGCCCTGTCGGCCCGGTATCTGGGCATGGCCGACGCCGGGGCCCGGCCCATTGCAGCCCATGGGCTCCGAGTCGAGGAGCTGGGTAAACGTCTTTCGCCGTCCGAAGCCGCCGCCCAACGTTCCGGCACCGCTACCCGACTGGGCATCGGGCGGCCATGATTGCGGCCGTGGGCAACCCCGAACTGCCTCCAACGATGCGGGCTGCGGTGCTGGTGGGCAACGGCGGACCCGAGATGCTGGAGCTGAGGGACGATGTCCCCGTCCCCTCCCCCACTGCAGACGAGGTTTTGATCGAGGTGGCGGCGTGCGGCGTCAACAACACAGACATCAACACCCGGATCGGCTGGTACAGCCGGTCGGTGACAGGGGCCACCTCGGGAACCGGCCACAGCGAGGCCCGTGCCGACGACTCCACATGGGGTCGCGGCGGGTTGCGGTTTCCCCGCATCCAGGGTGCCGACGTGAGCGGGCAGGTGGTGGCCGCCGGAGGGCCGTCGGGCGAGTCGCTGGTGGGCCGTCGGGTTCTGGTCGATCCGTGGATCCGTGACGCCGCCCAGACCGAGGCCCGTGAACTGGCCGGTTACCTGGGCAGCGAGCACGACGGCGGCTTCGCCCAGTACTGCGCTGTGCCGACTCGCAATGTTTACGCCGTGGACACAAACCTGAGCGATGTGGAGTTGGCCGGTTTCGCCTGTTCCTGGTCCACCGCCGAGCACATGCTCCAGCGGGTGCAACTCGGAGAGGGTCAATCCGTAGCCGTGACTGGGGCGTCCGGAGGGGTGGGAACCGCCCTGATTCAGCTTGCCAAGCGCCGAGGCGCGACGGTGGTGGCCATCGCCGGGCGGAGCAAGTTGGCGGGAGTATCCGAGCTCGGTGCCGATTTCGTGGTAGCCCGCGACCTCGACGAAGTACCAGCTGCCGCGGTGGAGGCCAACGGGGGGCCGTTCGACGTGGTAGCCGACGTGGTGGGGGGTGCCGACTTCCCCGGCTGGCTGGAGGCCCTGCGCCGGGGCGGTCGCTACGTCACCTCCGGGGCTATTGCCGGCCCGATGGCCGAGCTTGATCTGCGCACCCTCTACCTGAACGACTTGGAGCTGTTCGGCGCCACAGTCTTCCCGCCCCAGGTGTTCGCCGACCTCGTCGGCTACATCGAGCGAGGCGAGGTCCACCCTGTCATTGCCAACACCTACCTGCTCGAGAACATCCATGCCGCCCAGGCCGCTTTCGAACGCAAGGACCACCTCGGCGCGCTGGTAATCACCCTCCAGTAGGCCAGACCCACCCCGCCCTGTTCGCTGAGCGGTCCGCGGCCGTACCCCCGGCTGTCTCCCTTCGAGGGGTTGGACCAAATCAGCGCGCTGCCGATGTCTTTTTGGTAGCTGGTTAACCTGGTTGTTCCGGTTATTGCAGTGAATATCCAAAGTTCTAGGTATTGTCTAGTGTTTGTCTGGAATTGCCAGTTTTTTCGGTTGATATTGTTACTGGGGTCGGTAGACTACATGGCATGGATTTAGGGCTCCTCACCAGGGACAACACCGAACCTCAGGCCACCGAGAGGTTTGGCGCTGCGCCGGCGGATGATGGGTTGGGCGGGCTGGTTGATGTTGATCCGATGGAGTTGGATTCAGCAGAGGTAGCCAAGCTGATCTTGCAAGTCGACTCGACGCGTCGAAAGCTCGACGGTTTGCTCACCGTGTTGTTGGGCCGGTTCGGTGACCTCGAAGGCGAAGACGCCGTTGTGGAGTTGTGCCGGCAGTTTGGTGTGGGTCGTCACAAAGCCCGCCGTCAAGCCAAAACCGCGTCAATCCTCAAAGACCTGCCCTACACGCTGGAGGCTTCAAAGGACGGGTGGATCACCATCGACCACGCCCAAGTAGTCGGCTAATCCCACCAAAGAGCCCCAATGGACGAAGACCAAGAACTTGAGCTCATCGGTTTGGCGATCACCGAGGACCTAGACCAGTTCAAAAAAACCGTCGCCCGCCTCGAAGAACAACGAGCCACAGCCGAAGGTCTCAGCCGCCACGAACAACAACGCCGGCGTCGCCGCGCATCAGTGCTCGACAGCGACAACGACATGATCATCCTGCACGCGGAGCTGGACCGTGTCGCCGGGGAGCGAGTCAAAACCACCCTCAACGACTTGGACGATCGCATGTTCCGAGAAGACACCAAAACCAGAAACGACCGCACCCACCACCAACGCACCGCCGACGCCCTCGTAACGTTGATCACCCAAAAACCCGCCAAACCCGCCCAGACCGAAAAGTCTGAACCTCCCAGCAACGAGCCCGTAGCGCAGGCGACCACGCTGATCGTCACCGCCCACTACAACACCATCACCAACCGACCCCAACACGCAGGACTGATCGACGGCACCCCCATCGACACCAACACCCTGCAGCGCATCGCCAGTGACGCAGCAGCGCTACCCACCATCTTCGACAACGACGACCAACCCCTCTACCTCAGCACCAAACAACGATCAACCACCCAAGCCCAAAAACTCGCCTTATACGCCCAAGACAAACACTGCACCGGATGCGGACACAAAGCCACCACCTGCCACACCCACCACAACCAATAGTGAGAACACAGCGAACCCACCGACATCACAAACCCCGCACTCCTCTGCCCCACCTGCCACAACAAAACCCACAAACACAACCACACCACCACACGGCACCCCAACAGCACCTACCAACTCAACCCGCCGTAGAAGCCGTCAGAACATGACAACGCCGCGGGCGTCGCGGCCGCCGTCCATTTTCTCGACCGCGCCGTTGATCTCCTCAAGAGCAAAGTGATGAGTGATGAGCTTGTCAATGCTCAGCTTGCCCATTTGGTACATCTCGACCAAAAGGGGGATGTCAGCCGTGGGCCGAGAAGTCCCATAGACGCAGCCCATCAGAGTCTTCTCAGTCATGCAGAACTCCAACCCGGGAAGCTCGACCACCGAGCCGACGGGCTGAACGCCGATGGCCACCACGGTCCCATCCGGGCAGAGGCAGTCCCAGGCCAAGCGCACCGTGTCCGGGATACCAACCACTTCAAAGGCGTAGTCCGCCCCCTGACCACCGGTGAGGTCGCGCACATGTGCCACCGTCGACTCGGGACTTTCGTTCTTCAACCCATGGGTAGCCCCGAAACTCTCCGCCATGACCAGCTTTTCGTCGTGAAGATCAACGCCAATGATGGTGCTCGCACCGGCCAACGCGGCGGCCTGAACCACGTTGAGTCCCACTCCGCCGCAACCGAGGACCACCACCGATGACCCCGGCTGGACTTGGGCCCGATTGAACACGGCTGAAGTGCCGGTGAGGACCCCACAACCAGTCATGGCCGCTATCTCAAAGGGCACATCGTCGGGAATCGGAATGATGCGTCTCTCATTGCAGACCAGCTCCTCGGCCAGGGTGCCGATACCCGAGAACTGATAGAGGCCGCGCCCATCGGCGTCGGCCATCCGGGGCCCGCCATCGGGCGCATCGGTCCCGCTGAACGAGAGGTGCTGGTTCGAGGAGCAGAGATTGGGCCGACCCTTCAGGCAGTTCCGGCAAACCCCGCAATGGATCAGAGCTGACATCACCACGTGATCGCCCACTGCACAGGTAGACACCTCGTTCCCCACCTCCTCGACCATTCCGGCACCCTCATGGCCCAAGATCATGGGGAGGGGGAATGGCAGTTCCCCGGTCTGCACCGCAACGTCTGAGTGACATAGCCCGCTGGCCTTTACCTTTACCCGAACGTCGTGCGGCCCTACCGGACCTACATCGGCCTCAACCACCTCAATGGGCCGGCCTGCTTCGTACACCACTGCGGCTCTCATGTCGCCCTCCCTTATGGCTTGTTCAATGGTTAGCATCTTGCTACTTGTGAGCCGTCCAATGTCGGGATCGTGACCTTCGCTGCCGGGATAACCCTGGCCGACCTCGAAGCCGACCCCGACCCGATCCTGGCACGGCTTCGGGCTGAGGAGCCGGTGGCGTGGGTTCCGGCCATGGAGATGTGGCTGGTGACCCGCTGGGATGACGTGCTTCACATGGAGGAGCATCCCGAGCTGTTCACCGCGGCCACCGAGCCGTCGTTCCTGGCTCGGACGCTGGGGCCGAACATGCTCACCTGCGATCCTCCCGAACACACCCGCCTCCAGGAGATCATGCAACCGCCGTTCCAGTCGGGTGGGCGCAGCGGGACCTTCGCCGCCGACGAGCTGAGTCCCCTGGCCGACCGCTTGCTCGACGCCGTTGACCCCGCCGGATTCGACATCATGGCCGAATATGCCCAGCCGCTGGCCTCCAGCTCCCTGGCCACGGTGCTGGGGCTCGACGGATACGGCATCGACCGGGTGTGGTCGTGGTGCGAGGGGCTTTGCACCGACCTGGCAAACTTCGAGAACGACCCCGAACTGGCCGCCATCGGCCGGCAAGCCAAGACCGACCTCGGCGCCGCCCTGGCCGAACGGATTGCCTCGGCCGGTGACGACCACTCGGCCATCTCGTGGTTCGTTCGCAACGGCGCCAGCACCGAGGAAATCATCAACAACGTCCGGCTGATGATCTCGGGCGGGATCAACGAGCCCCGTGACGGCATCGGACTGGTGGCCTGGGTGCTGCTGACCCGTCCCGACTTGCGCTCCCAGATAGACGACAACCTGTCGAGGTTGCGCCGCCTCATCGAGGAGGTATTTCGGGTGTTCAGCCCGGTAGGGACCATTACCCGCCAGGCCACCCAAGACCTTGAGCTGGGCGGCGCGTCAATCGGTGCCGGGGATCTGGTGAGCGGTGTGCTGCGGTCGATCAACCTGGATGAATCCCGGTGGACCAACCCCACTGCCATCGACCTCGACCGCCGGGAAGGGGCTCACGGTGCTTTCGCTCTCGGCACCCACCGGTGCCTGGGCGAGTGGCTCGGCCGCCAAACGGTGCGTGTGGGCATCGAACGGCTGTTCGACCGCTTCCCCGGCCTCGCTCTCGACACCGGTCACACGGTGGACATCCACGGTTTCGAGTTCCGCGGGCCCCGTTCGGTGCTCGTCCACGCCAACAAAACCTGAGACTCTCAATCTCGGGTTCCGCGGCCCCCGTTCGGTGCTCGCTCATACCAACACCTGATTCTGCCGCCAGCGCGCCGGTACGATCCGGGCATGGTCGACATTGAATCAGCGTGGGACCGCTATCCCGGATACCAAGTCGAACTGGTGCCGTGGGCAGGACGGGGCGTGGCCTGCTACCGGGGCGAGGTGGTTGCCGAGAGCGACGCCTGCCTGATCGTGAAGGAGTCCGACCACCAAGACCAGCTCTACTTCCCCACCGGCGACATCGTCTGGCCTCATTTTGCCGCCTCCGACCTCCACACCGTTTGCCCGTTCAAGGGCGAGGCCTCGTACTGGTCGCTCACCGTCGGTAGCCGCACCGAGGCCAACGTAGCCTGGGCCTACCCCGACCCTTTCCCCGAGGTAGAAGGGCTGGCCGGCCACGCCGCCTTCTACCTCGACCGGGTTGACGTCGAGCTGATCGAGGACCTCCCCGATGGCGACGCAGTCCACCACCGATTCCCGGCGTGGGGCACCGCTGCCATGTGAGCTGTCCCCGGGAGGTACAGCCCTCGGGATTTCAGGAACCAGCCCACTACGCTCGGGGCAGTAGCTTCTCCTTGTCCACGAACGGCAGCTGGTCCACCTGGGCCTCGTGGGCCGTCCCGTCGTGGTCGTGCAGGAAGACCGTCTGATCGAGCCAGTCGCGCCCATCCAATGGCCGGTCGAAACGCACGTAGCCGACCCCCCGCTCCAGGGTGGGCGACCAAACTCCGATGGTCATGTGCCCCACCGGGCGACCCTCGAAGGAAACGCTCATGTCGGCTTCCGGCACCTCGGTAGCGCACACCAGGCCAAACAGAAGTTGGCGTCGGTCGGCCGATTCCAAAGCGTCCCGCCCGATGAAATCCCCCTTGTTGAAGTTCACGAAGTGCCCGAGCCCAGCCCCGAACGGGGTCAAATCCGGCTCGATGTCGCTGCCGTTGTCCAGGATTCCCGCCTCGACCCGCCTCATCCCCATCGATGTAGACGAGCTGAAACCCAGGCCGAACGGCTCGCCGCTGGCCAGAAGGTGCGTCCACAGCGCGTCGTGGTCGGTGGGTTCGGGGCCGCTGTTGCAGTACACCTCGATGCCCACCTCACCGGTCCAACCTGTACGGGACACCCACAGGGTCTGGCCGCCCAGGTCGAAGAACCCTGCCCGGAAGTACTTGAAGTCGGCGGGCAGGCCGCCGCCGATGGCCGCGTCCAGCACGTCGAGCGACTTGGGGCCTTGAATCTGCAGCACCCGCGAGTTGGGGTCGCGCACCTCGGCGTCGAGTCCGACGGCGTTGGCCGCAAGCCAGCTGGTGAACTCGCCGTTGGCCTTCACGTACCAGTACCGGTCCTGCTCCAGGCGCATGACCACCCCGTCCATCAGCACCGTGCCGTCCTCCCGGCAAGCCAAGCCGTAGCGGGCCCTGCCAATCCCCAACGTCTCGGCACTGCACACCAGCACCCGCTCCAGCACCCTCACCGCATCGGGGCCCACAATCTCCAGCGGCATCTCCGGCACGTCGTACAACTGCACCCCATGGCGCAGCTTCCAGTACTGGGGGATCGGATCATCATCCGCCGAGTTCTTGAGCGGGTACAGGCGGTCGCAGTACATGCCGTAGATGGTCTGGTCGGTGGCGTACCAGTGAGCGAAGGGCGACTGGTTGGAGCGATACGAGGTGAGCCGGACGGTGTCAAACGACTCCATGTAGTAGTGCCTGCCCTCGGCACCAGATGGAGATTCGTTCATTTCGGGCTGGTTCAGTCCGGCCATTCGATGTTGTAGTCGTCGAACCAGAACCGGGCCTCGCGGATGGCGTCCGGGTCGGTGCGCAGGGTGAGGTTCTGGTTGAGCTGCTCGGGGGTGGGCCCGATCTGCTCGGCGATTGTGGACAGCCCGTCCACGTCGAGGCCGTAGCAGCACACAGCGTTGAGCCCGAGAAGCAGGCGGGTCTCCTCCACAGGGATCTCCTGGAAATCGGTCTCCAACCGCTCGACGGTGTTGGGCCAGCTCCCCTCGGGATGGGGATAGTCGGTGCCCCACATCAGGGCGTCGAGGCCGTTCATGTAGCGGCGACGCAGCTCGACCTTGCTCATGGTGGAAGCACCGATGAACACGTTTGTGCCGATGTACTCCGACGGCAGCCGCTGGATGAGGCCCTTGGTGCGGGAACTCATCTTCTTCACCTTCCAGTTGCGCCCCCCGAACATGGCGTCGGCCTTGAACAAGAGGTCGCCCAGCCACCAAGAGCCGCACTCCACCGGCACATACCGCAAGCCGGGGTGGCGGTCGAACGCTCCCGAGAACAGGAGCTGCCACAGCGGGCGGTGGGTCCAGAACGCCACCTCAAGCATGTACTGGGCCATGTTCTCGTTGTACGACGGGGCGTCGGCCTCACCCGAGTGGGTGTGGACCACCAGCCCGGCCTCGGCGCACGCCGCCCACACCGGGTCGTAGCTCTGGTGACCGTAGGACGGGTGTTCGTGCCACCGGGTGGGGATCATGATGCCCCTGATTCCCGGCTTGCCGGCCAGCGACTCGATTTCCCGCACCGACTCCTCCACGCCGTGGGTGATTGGCACCAGGGCCACTCCGGCCCGGCGCGGCGGGTTGGTGGCGCAGAATTCCTCCAGCCACCGGTTGTGGGCCCGGGCCCCGGCCCAGGCAAGACGGGAGTCGGTGATCTGCCCAGCCGACAGACCGGCCCCAAACGGTGGCGCTTCCATACCGGTTACCGCGTCGCCGTCGGCAAAGATGATCTCGCCGGCCACCCCGTCGGCGTCGAGGGTCTTGTCGCGGATGTCGGGGTCGTAGGCCCCCTTCAACCCGATCTCGTTCTCCCTCTCCCACTGCTCGACGTACTCGCCGTTCAGCTCCTCGACCATGGCCCGGTGCTCGTGGCGGGTCACCAGCCACTGGTCGAACTCGGGGTGGAGCGCCGACTCCAGATACTCCCGGTAGTCCTCAACGAACAACCCGGCGTGGGTGTCGGATGAGACGATCACGTACGGTGCGTTGCTCTGATCGATGCCTGTGGTCGGGCTGGGCATTGGTCGGCCCCCTTCCAGTCTCCGATGCCCCCCGGCAATCACAACGCCGGGAGCGCTCTGGGGCAATGTTACGGTCTTGCGAGCGGAGCGCAACACCTGCGGCTCCACAACCCACACGGGGCCGTATGAAACTCGTAGGAAATGACCGTGCCACACTGGGAACAACGCCCTGACAGCGCTTGAGATCGTCGCCATTCTCGGGGCTTCGGCTGCCGGTGCGATGGTGCAGGGATCGTTGGGTTTGGGGCTGGCTCTGGTGGCCGCCCCCGCGCTGGTGGCCATCGACCCCGGCTTCGCTCCAGGGCCGCTCATCGTGGTTGGCCAGATTGTGGGCCTTCGCCACTTCATCGTCGAGCGCGAGCACACCGACCGCGGTGCGGTGCGCCATTGCCTGATCGGCCTTCCCTTCGGCCTGGCCGGCGGCCTCGTGGTTCTCACAGCCATCAGCGACCGGACGCTTGGGCTCCTAATCGGAGGGGTGACAGCCTTTACCGCCGTTTCGCTGCTGTCCGGTCTTCAGGTTCGCCGCTCGGCCCCCACCGAGGTTGCCACCGGTGTGGCCGCCGCGTTCACCAGCATCACCGCTGGGCTGCCCGGTCCGCCCCTGGTTCTGTCGTTCAGCGACATGAAGCCCTCAACGTTGCGGGGCACCGTGGCCTCGTTCGTCCTGTTGGTGGCGGTTTCGGGCATCATCGGGCTAATCGCCACCGGGGAGTACGGCCGCCACGAGGTGGAGCTCACCGGCTTGCTAATCCCCGGCATCCTGGTCGGGCTGGTCGTTTCCCGCTTTGTCCGCCCCCACCTCGACAACTCCTGGTTCCGCCCGGTGGTGTTGCTGGTAGCCCTGGCCGGCGGGGTGGCGCTCATCCTCCGCCAGCTGACGTGAAGCTCCCGTTGGCTCAAAGCTCCCGCTGACCCAAAACTCCCGTTGACCCAAAGCTCCTGTTGGCTCAATACTCCTGTTGACCGGAAGCTCCTGTTGACTTGACGTTCCTGCCCTACGACCAAGTGCCGGCGGTGCGGAACGCAAAGTAGCCGTAGCCCTTGCGTTCGGGGCCGTCCAGAGCGGGGACGGACTCCAACGGGGTGGTGATTTCCTCCATGGTGGGCCCGATCTCGTCGGCAATCGAACCCAGCTTGGCCTCGTCAAGGCCGTAAACCCGGGCAGCGTTGGCGCCGACAATGGCCCGCACCTTGTCGTGAGGCTTTCCGGCCATGGCGTGGCGCAGCGAGAGATGGGTCATCGGCGTCTCGTCGGGGTCGTCGGAGTAGCGCCAAGTGCCCTCGGGGTGTGGGTAGTCCCGGCCCCAGAAGATGTTGGTCCACCACCAGTCCTGCACCGCCGCCTCGACCTCGAACGGGGCGGCGAAACTGGCCCCGACGAACACGTTGGCCCTGAAGTACTCGCTGGGCGCCCTGGACAGATCCCCGTTGGTGAGCGGCAGCGGCGCCTGCACCGCCGAGTCGAGGTCAGCGAGGGTGGAGGGGATCCAAACTCCGGGCTGTTCTGTCATGGCCAGCTTCAGATTCGGGAACCGGTCGAACACGCCCCCCAAGATCATGCGTACCATCCCCCGGCGGTTGTAGGCGCCGCCCGCCTCGATCAGCAGAAGCGGCGTACCGTTGACCTCCCTCACCGGAGGGTCGGTGGCCGCCCCGGCGTGGGTGGCCAACACCAACCCGGTTTCCTCCACAACGGCCCAGAACCGGTCCCAGGAAGGATCGTTGTACTGGGTCCAAAGCGGGCGGGCGCATGGAAAGTTCACACCCCGCAACCCAACATCGGCGGCCCATTGAACCTCTTCGATGGCAGCGTCGATGTCCCACAGAGGGATATGAGCGAGCCCGATCAGGCGTTCAGGCGCCGCCGAGCAGAAATCCGCCAGCCACCTGTTGTAGATCCGGAACCCAGCCGCGGCCAGTTCGGGATTGTCGAACTGGGGCCAACCCTGGTCATCGAACGGGATGGGCTGGCCGTTGAAGCTGTTGTGGAATATCACCTCGGCAGCGATGCCGTCCCTGTCCATGTCGGCCAGGCGAGCCCCAGCGTCGTCGTGTCCCGAGGTCCGCAGGTACAGCGCCCGGCCGGAACGGGCTCCGGCACGCAACTCCTCAACCTCCGGGCTGGCGGCATACTCGTCGAAGGCGTCGAGATGCGCCTGCGGGCAGTACGAGCGCAGCGCTTCCAGGCTCGGCCCCACATGAGAGTCGCCCGACACAAGCAACACCCGCTCTTCTCCGTTGGTTTTCATCTCCGGGACGCCTCCTTATGGACTTCGTGTGACATTCGTGCCGGCTGTGCCGGCAAGAGTTGCTAGACCGAGCGGATTACCGTGCCGGGTTCGATCCCTGAATCGGACCCGATGCCCTCAAGCTGAAGGGCGGTGTACACATGGAACTCATCGTCGTTTTGCACCGTGTGGTCGATGGAAAGGCACAGGGTGGTTACCTTTTCGTCACCGGCTTCCACAACCAGGGCGTCACCCACCCCAACCTGGCCGCAAACAACCCTGCCGATCACAAAGAAAGCCTCGGCCGACATCGCCTCGGTTCGGACAACCTCGAACTCCAGCCGCTCACGACTGCGACGCCACCGACGGAAGAAGGTCCGCCAGTTTCGAGGCTGGTCGTCCCACTCCCCCTCAACGATCTCCGGCGTTCCCATGACGGCAACCTAGCGCACCCGACCGGTGCTCAATGTGATGAACAGCGCCGTGAACTGGCATCCTTGGGGGGACTGCGCCTCCCGAGGAGCTCCCCGGGAAGGCAAAGCTTTCCCAACAACTCGGCTATCACTGGAGTGACCGATGAACGACCGCTACACCATCATCTCAGCCGACTGCCATGCCGGCGCCAACCACGAGACCTACCGGGGATTCTTGGAATCGAAGTATCACGACCAGTTCGACGCGTGGCGGGGTAAGTACCGCAACCCGTTCCGCGACCTCCAGGACGGCGGGCGGGTCCGCAACTGGGACAACGAGCGGCGGCTGGGCGACCTGTACGCCGACGGGCAGGTGGCAGAGGTGGTGTTCCCCAACACCGTGCCCCCGTTCTTCCCGAGCTTCATCCTATTCGCCCGTCCGCCCCGGGCCGACCAGCTCGAGCTGCGGCTGGCCGGGATCCGGGCGCACAACCGCTGGCTGGCCGACTGGTGCGCCCAGTACCCCGAGCAGCGGGCCGGCATCGGGCAGACGTTCCTGAACGACATAGACGAGGCCATCGCCGACGTGGAATTCATTGCTGCCAACAACCTGCGTGGCGGGGTGCTCATCTCCGCCATCCCGCCCGACTGCGACGATCTGGCCCCCCTCTACGATCCGGTTTACGACCCGTTCTGGGCGGCGTGTCAGGACCTCGGGGTTATCGTCAACAGCCACGGCGGTACCGGTGCGCCCAACTACGGCAAATACTCGGTGTCCGACCTGCTGTTCATCCACGAGGTGAGCTTCTACTCTCATCGGCCCTTCTACCAGCTAATGCTGTCGGGGGTGTTCGAGCGGTTCCCCGAGCTCAAGTTCGTGATGACAGAGCAGGGGTGCGCTTGGCTGGTGGGGGCTCTGGCCCACATGGACGAGACCCTGGCCAAGATTCGTGACACCGGTCGGATGGGCGAGCTGCGCTACGACGACAATCACATCCTGCCCAGGAGCGCCACCGAGTACTTCCAGCAGAACTGCTGGGTAGGCATCAGTCAGCCCGGCCACGACGACGCCGCGGCTCGTGAGGTGCTGGGGGTCCACAAGGTGATGTGGGGTTCGGACTATCCCCACAACGAGGGCACCGGTCCTTTCACTCGCGAGCACCTGCGCCAGGTTTTCTGCGACACCGACCCCGTTGAACTCCAGCAGATCCTGGCCGGCAGCGCCGCCGATCTGTACGGCTTCGACCTCGATGCCTTGGCTCCCCTGGCTGCCCAGCACGGCCCGACCCATGCCGAAATCGCGGCCCCTCTGGAGGAGTTGCCCGACGAGCCCAACGAGGCCCTGCTGAAGAACGCCATCGCGGCCTAATCCGACCCGGCGGGGCCTGCCTTGCTCCCCGTCAGATAACAGCGCTGGTGCTGCATTTCTGCGCCGACATCGCCTAGCCCATGAGAGCTAGCCCCGCCACGGTTTGAGGCAGCGAATTAGGCTGGCCCGATGATCGTCGATGTGGACACCCACTGGGAGATCACCGGGGCTTCAGCGGGTCTGGACCCCCTGAAGCCGTGGATTGATCAGATCCCCGACAACCGCACCCATCTCGCCAACGCCATCGCCGGCGACCTGCTCCACGTGCTGCCCGCCGAGCGCCGACCCGGACCTGCCGAACTCCTGCCCAAGCTGTTCGCCAAGGCCAAGAAATCCGGCGGACCGGTAGTTCTTCACCCCCGCCACGACTCCACCTCGGCCGAGCGGGTGGCGTGGATGGACTCGGTCGGCATACACCACTGTCTCGTGAACCCCGGCGGCTACTGGCAGAAGCTCGACTACCTGAACCCCGCCGACCGGCCCGTCGCCGCCCAGCGGTGCAACGACTTTCTGATGGAACAGCTCTACGAACACCGCCACCGGCTCCACGCCGTGGCCACCATCGACTTCTCCGATCTCGATGCCGCCGTTCGCGAGCTTGAGAAATGCCGGGCGCGAGGGGCCCGAGCCTTCTTCCTCTACACCTGCCGGGGCATACCGGCGGGCGGTGCCCCTGGCCACCCCGACTGGGACCGGGTTTGGGATGCTGCCGTCGACTTGGGCATGTTGGCGGTGATCCACGTGGGCAACACCGAGTCGGACTTCTCCGGTTGGGCCGACATCGGCTGGGACCTCCCCGGCGGGGCCGGCGTCGGCGGGCTAATCCGCCTCGCCAACACCCAAAGGCTTCACGCTGCCCAGAACCTCATCGCCAGCCTGCTGTTCGGGGGCGTATTCCACCGCCACCCGAACCTCACCGTGCTCGTGGAGGAGATGCGAGCCGGATGGCTGCCCTGGTACGTGGCGACCCTGTCCCGCCAGTGCCTCTCCTCGCCGTCGCTGGGCGACTGGCCGTGGCCAGTGACCGGGGAGGAGATGCTGCACCGCAACCTGAGGCTCACTCCCCTACCCGGTTTCGGCGACACCGACGCCCTGGCAGTGCTGGCCGAGCTGCCCGACATGGTGGTGTTCTCCTCTGACTACCCCCACCAGGAGGGAAACGCCGACCCCATCGAGTTGTACCGTCCCGCTCTCGACCGGCTCGACGATGACGTAAGGACCGCCTTCATGGGGGCCAACATGGCCGACTGCTTCGCCCGCCTCGGCGATCCCCTCCCAGAAGGGTCCTGACCCCTCCCCGAAGTGGCCTGAATCGAGCCCTTCACGGCCAAACCCGGCAGGAAATAGGCGCCAGAGCCGGGGTCAGCGTCCGGCAGGCACCATGTAGAAGATGATTCCGCCGGGGGCGTCCTGAGCCTTGAGGGCATCCCGAGCGGCAAGCAGGGTCTTGCCGGCTTCGGTGTTCTCGAAGAACCACGACTCGGCTTGGCGGGCACCGGCTGTAGGACTGTCGGCCAGCTCCAGGGCGGCTTCCTGGTAGTAGGCCCGGATGTCGTGGGACACGGCCAGGGTGTCGAGCCGGGGGCCGTAGACGTCTTTCCAGTGCTCTCCGGCTATGACCCGCTCGAACTCGGCCAGCGCGCCGGGCACCTCATCGGCCTTGATCGACCGACCTACCTCGGTGGCACTCCGCCGAGCAACCGCACGGTCGTAAGCGGCCCGCAGACCCTGCGCCTCGTCCACCGACGGGGACAAGTTGGGGTCGTAACGGGGCGGCAGGGTGCAAGACAGCGGGGTCTCGTCGGATTCGACAACATCGGGAAAATCCTCCAGCACCGGGCCCGAGGGGGCATCCAGCAAGTCGAACGCTGCACGCAGAACCCTCTGCTGGAACTCAGCGTCGCCAGGGACGCCCAGAGGCCGGCCCAAGGGGAACTCGCAGTACAGAGAGCGGGGAAGGTTCATCCTCTCGGCCACCGACCGCATAGCGGCCAGCACCACCGTGGCAATCCCCGCGGCTTCGAGAACATGAGCAAGCACACCCACGGTGCGCGTACACAGCGGTCAAACCGGGGTCAGGATGGCCACGTCAACACCGTCGGCCCGTAGCTCGGCAGCGGCCGCCGGGCCGGTGTCCAGCCGCAGCTCCGAGACGGTGTCGGGCTGATTCCCGGCGAAGGACACATGGCGTGGAGCCACCGCCCCGATCACCCCGTCGGCGGCAAGCTCCTCCAAACGGTCTATGGGATACACCGAGTTGATGTCGAGGAGGAACGCGGAGCGGTCGAAGTTGGAACTCCAATGGCCCAGGATCAACTCTCTGTCGGCCCGGTCGATCACCCGGTAACCCGTGTCGGCCCTGTCGAACATCTCCTGGTCGGCTCGGTGCAACGCGGCGCTGGTCACGATGGCCACCGTGGCCTCGGCCAGCGGCGGGGGCGACGCCAACGAAGGAGGATCGAACTCGGGCACCGTCTGACCGTCCCCGAACTGCCGCATCATCTGATCACTGGACATACTTCACTCTCCCACAGGCCGGCTCATGGCGTGACGCCGGACGGAGGCGTAACGGGTCCTGATCCGATCGCCATCGGCCCCGGGCGGTGGTTCGATGGCCCGGCCCCGACCCAGCGGCCAGTCGGCCATAACCTCGGCGGGGTTACACCCGATGGCCACGGCGGCTGCCTGCACCGCGGCTCCGGTGGCCACCAGTTCTTCGTCCTCGGGCACCAGCACCAGATCGCCGTGCAGCACCGCGGCCCGCTCCCGGTAGGCCCGCGACCGGGCCCCGCCGCCGATGAGGTGCAGCTTGCCATCCGCGCTCACCCCGGCGGCCTTCAGGGCATCCAGCCCGTCGAACAGGCCGCACAACACCCCGTCGTGAGCAGCCAGGGCCAGATCCTCGCCGGTGGTGTCGTTGCGTAGCCCTGCCATCAGCCCGGTGGCGTCGGGCAGGTTGGGCGTGCGCTCCCCGTCAAAATACGGCACCAGCACCGGCGTGTTCGGACCATCCTCGGCGGCCATGGCCATCTCGGCCAGCCCGGAAGCGTCCACCCCCAGCCATCGGGCCACCGTGTCGGTGACCCGGGTGGCATTGAGGGTGCAGACCAAAGGCAGGTACCGGCCCGAGGCGTCGGCGAAACCGGCCACCGCGCCCGAAGGGTCGTGGGTGGGGGTGTCGGAAACGCCATAGGCGGTGCCGGACGTGCCCAGTGAGATCACCGTGTCGCCAGGCCTCAAACCAAGACCCAAGGCGGCGCCCATGTTGTCCCCCGTGCCGGGCCCCACCACCACCCCGTCGGACAGCCCGAGCGCTGCGGCTGCATGTCCGGTGATCTCCCCGGCAGCCTCATCGGCCATGAGAACCCGAGGAAGGCGACCCTCCCAGCTCTCGGCATCGCCTACCGCCACGGCCAGCAGATGGGAGGCTGTCTCGTTGGCCGTGGCGTCGAACCATCCCGTCCCGGAGGCGTCACCCCGGTCGGTCACGTGAGCCCCGGTCAGCCGCCAGGTAATCCAGTCGTGGGGCAGCATGATCCGGGCGATGTGGTCGCTCAGCTCGGGCTCGTGCTCCAGCACCCAGGCCAGCTTGGCGATGGTGAACGACGCCAACGGCACCGACCCGCACCTCCGGGCCCAACCCTCTGCACCAAGGGCCGCCACCAGCGCGCCGGCCTGCGGAGCCGACGTGGTGTCGTTCCACAGCTTGGCCGGGCGGAGAACCTCGCCCCCCTCCCCCACCAGCACCAGCCCGTGCTGCTGGCCGGCCACGCTCACCGCCACCACCTCGGCCCGATCAGCCTCATCGAACTGGGCGAAGCACTCGATCAGGGCATCCCACCACGTCTGGGGGTCCTGCTCGCTCACCGGCGGATCCCAGGTGCTGTGCGCATGAGGAGCACTAGCCCGGCCAATCAGCCGACCGGAGTGGCACTCCCGCAGTTCGACTTTGGTGGACTGGGTTGAGGAATCCACCCCGGCCACCAGCGGGCCCGACGCCATCAGCCCGGCGTGGACCAGATGATGCGGTTGACCTCGTTTTCGAGGCGTTCCTGGCGTCCCGACACCGGCTGGGGATCGAGCCTGGCGGCCACCGCCCGGTCGGCCAACCCGGCCAAATCCACGTTGCCTCCCAGGATGTCGGTCCCCAATCCCCCATCCCAACCGGCATAGCGATCGGCCCGGGCCTGTTCGATGGCTCCGTCGGCCGCCATGGCCTCGGCCACCAGAAGGGAGCGGGCCATGGTGTCGATTCCCCCTATGTGGCCCCAGAACAGGTCGTCACGGGCCATGCTCTGGCGGCGGAGCTTGGTGTCGAAGTTGAACCCGCCGGTGGTGAACCCCCCGCCCCGGAGAATCTCGTAGAGGGCGGGCGACAGCTCGTCCACCGAGTTGGGGAACTGGTCGGTGTCCCATCCGTTCTGGGGATCGCCCCGGTTGGCGTCCACGCTGCCGAAGATGCCGTTGTCCACGGCGTAGGCCACCTCGTGGTGGAAGGAATGGCCCGACAAGGTGGCGTGGTTCACCTCGATGTTCACCTTGAACTCGTCGATGAGGCCGTAGCGGTCGAGGAAGCCGTGGACCGAGGCGCAGTCGTAGTCGTACTGGTGCTTGGTCGGCTCCTGGGGCTTGGGTTCGATGAGCAGGGTGCCGGTGAATCCGATCTTGTATTTGTGCTCGGCCACCAGGGTGAGGAACCGGGCGAGCTGGTCGGCTTCCTGGCGTAGCCGGGTGTTGAGCAGGGTCTCGTAGCCTTCCCGCCCTCCCCACAGCACGTAGTTGGCCCCCTCCAGCCGGTTGGTGGCCTCAAGCATGTGGTGGACCTGGGCCGCGGCGTGGGCGAACACCTCCGGGTCGGGGTTGGTGGCCGCGCCCGCTGCGTAGCGGGGATGGGAGAACAGGTTGGCGGTGCCCCACAGCAGCCGAACGCCGGAGGCTTCCATCTTGGCCGCGGCCCGCTCGACCATGGCGTCGAGGTTGGCCCGGCTCTCGGCCAGGCTGTCGCCCTCGGGAGCCATGTCCACGTCGTGAAAGCAGTAGAACGGGGTACCCAGCTTCTCGAAGAACTCGAAGGCGGCGTCCTGCTTGGCTCGGGCAGCGGCCATCGGCTCCTGGTCGGCGGCGAGCCAGGGGCGGTCGAACGTGCCGTGCCCGAAGATGTCGCTGCCCGGCCAGTTGAAGCTGTGCCAGTAGCACACTGCTACCCGGAGGTGGTCCTCCATGCGCCGCCCCATCACGAGCCGGTCGGGGTCGTACACCCGGTAGGCCAAACGGTCGGGGTCAAAATGCGCGTCGCGGCCGGCGAAGGCCACTGGCTCGTGTACCGAATCGAAGAAATCGGCCATGGCATCCTCCTGGCCCTGGATCAACAGATCGGTCTTTGAGTCTAAGGAACCCATGGCCCAGGTACCCGATTGCCCGAGATGTCTTGGATATTTCCCCGGAGTCCCTTCCCGCCGGCCCCGATTGGCCCTACGCTGGGCGGGTAACCATTGGTTCCACCGAACAAGAGGACGAGTCGATGCCTTTTCCCACCGATCTGGAGATCGCCCGGGGAGCGAACCTCCGCCCGCTGACAGAAATCGCCGAAACCGCCGGTATCCCCACCGAGCTGTTGGAGCCCTACGGAACCGGTGCGGCCAAGATCAGCCTTGACGCCGTTGACGCCATGACCGACCGGCCCCGCGCCCGGTATGTGGTGGTCACCGCCATCACCCCGACCCCGCTCGGCGAGGGCAAGACCACCACCACCGTGGGGTTGGGCCAGGGGTTCGGGCACATCGGTAAACAGGCCACCATCGCCATCCGCCAGCCCTCCCTCGGGCCAACCTTCGGCATCAAGGGCGGCGCGGCCGGCGGCGGCTACAGCCAGGTGGTGCCCATGGAGCTGTTCAACCTGCACCTCACCGGCGACATGCATGCGGTGTCGGCGGCCCACAACATGTGCTCGGCCATGCTCGACGCCCACATCTTCCACGGCAACGAGCTGGGCCTCGACCTGCACAACATCACCTGGCGCCGGGTGGTGGACATCAACGACCGGGCCCTGCGCAACATCGTCCTCGGCCTGGGCGGGCGGCTCGACGGGGTGCCCCGGGAGAGCGGTTTCGACATCACCGCAGCCTCCGAGGTGATGGCCACCCTGGCCCTGGCCACCTCCCTGTCCGACCTGCGGGCTCGCCTGGGCCGAATAGTGGTGGGCTACACCAAGGCCGGAACCCCGGTCACCGCCGAGGATCTCAAGGTGGCCGGCGCCATGGCCGTGCTGTTGAAGGACGCCCTCAAGCCCAACCTGATGCAGACCCTGGAGGGCGGTCCCGCGCTGGTCCACACAGGTCCCTTCGGCAACATCGCCACCGGTAACTCATCGATCGTGGCCGACCAAATCGGCATCCGGGCCGGCGATTTCCTGGTGACCGAGGCGGGGTTCGGCGCCGACCTGGGCGCGGAACGGTTCTTCAACATCAAGTGCCGCTACTCGGGTTTCGCGCCCGACGCTGCCGTGATGGTGGCCACGGTGCGGGGGCTGAAGGCCCACTCCGGCAACCACCGGATCGTGGCCGGCAGGCCCCTGCCCGAGGCGCTTCTGGCCGAGAACCCCGACGAGGTTCATGCCGGGGGCGACAACCTCCGCAAACACCTGTCCAATATGAAGGCTCACGGGGTTTCCCCGGTGGTAGCGGTGAACGCCTTCCCCGAGGACCACGACGCCGACCTGGCCGCCATCTCCGAGATCGCCGAGGAGTACGGGGCCCGGTGCGCCATCACCACCCACTTCGCCGACGGCGGTGCCGGAGCGGCCGAGCTGGCCGAGGCTGTGGCCGAAGCTGCCGAGGAGGAAAGCTCGTTCAAGGTGCTCTACGAGGACGAAATGCCGCTGCGCGACAAGATCAACACTGTGGCCACCACCGTGTACGGGGCCGACGACGTGGAGTACTCGGCCACCGCCAACCGGCAGTTGGACACCTACGAGGCAGCCGGTTTCAGCCACCTCCCGGTGTGCATCGCCAAAACCCACCTGTCCATCTCATCCAACCCGGCCCTCAAGGGCGCTCCCACCGGGTGGACCCTGCCGGTGCGGGAGGTTCGGGCCTCGGTGGGCGCTGGTTTCGTCTACCCTATCTGCGGCGACATGCGTACAATGCCGGGTCTTGGCCGCGTACCGGCTGCCATGGGAATCGACATCGACGAGAACGGGGAAATCGTCGGATTGAGCTGACCACATCCACTGCCCAACCGGGCAGGAAGGATCGGCGCATCTCCAGGGTGCCCTGGAAAAGGGGGAAATATGGCCAGGCGGGAAAGACTCACGGTGCCCATGGTCCGAGACCGGGGTGAACTGCGGGAAGCAACCTGGGATGAGGCCCTGGGCCGAGCCGCGGCCGGATTCAACCAGGTGCTGAGCGAGAACGGCCCCGGCGCTTTCGGCATGTTCAGTTGTTCCAAGGCCACCAACGAGATGAACTACATCGCCCAGAAGTTCATCCGCACCGTGGTCGGGTCGAACAACATCGACTCCTGCAACCGAACTTGACACGCTCCCTCGGTCGTCGGTCTGACGACAGTTTTCGGAGTCGGAGGGGGCACCAGCTCCTACCGGGAGGTGGAGGAAACCGAGGTGATCCTGCTGTGGGGATCCAACGCCCGGGAAGCCCACCCCATCTTCTTCCACCACCTGCTCAAGGGGCTCGACAACGGGGCCACCATGTACTGCATCGACCCCCGGCACACCTCGTCGGCCCGCTTCGCCGACGTGTGGGTTGGCATCAACGTGGGCACCGACATCGCCCTGGCCAAAGGCATGGGCCGGGAGATCATCCGGGCCGGGCTGGCCGACCACGACTTCATCACCCACTCCACCCAGGGCTACGAGGCATACGCCGCTTCGGCGGAGCCGTTCACCCCCGAGCGGGTGGCCGAGATCTGCGGAATCCCCGCCGGGGTGGTGGTGGAGATGGCCCACGCCTACGCCACCGCCGACAAGGCCCAGATCCTGTGGACCCTCGGTATCACCGAGCACCACACCGCCGTGGACAACGTGTTGTCGCTGTGCAACCTGGCTCTGCTCACCGGCCACGTGGGGCGGTGGGGTTCGGGGCTGGTCCCGCTGCGGGGCCAGAACAACGTGCAGGGGGGCGGCGACATGGGGGCCATCCCAAACCGGCTCCCCGGCTTCGCCAACGTGGACGATCCCACGCTCCGGGCCCGCTTCGAGGCCTCCTACGGCCGGGCGCTCAACCCCGTTCCAGGCCTGCATCTGACCCTCATGTTCGAGGCCATGGAGCGCGGTGATTTGCGGGCGCTCTACGTGGTGGGCGAGAACCCCGCCGACTCCGAGGCCGACGTGGCCCACGCCCGTTCGCTGCTCGAAGGCCTCGACATCCTGGTGGTGCAGGACATCCTGATGACCCGCACAGCGGAGATGGCCGATGTGGTGCTGCCCGCCTCGGTGGCGTGGGCCGAGAGCGAGGGAACCGTCACCTCCAGCGAGCGACGGGTGCAACGGGTGAGACCGGCGGTGACCCCACCCGGCCAGGCCCGCCACGACATCGACATCCTCTGCGACATGGCCGAGGCCATGGGCGCTGAACTCGGCCCCCGCGACCCCCAGGCGGCGTGGGACGAGCTCCGGAGCCTCTCCCCGTGGCACCGGGGCATGACCTGGGAACGCCTCGAAGCCGATGGCGGGTTGCAGTGGCCCTGCCCCGACCAGGACCATCCCGGATCCCCCTTCCTCCACGACTGGCTGTGGGCCGACGACCTGAACGGCCACGATCCGGCACCCTTCTCTGTGGTGGACCACCGGGGCCCCACCGAGGAGCTGAGCGACGATTACCCCTTGCGCCTCACCACCGGGCGATCCCTCGACTCCTACAACACCGGTGTGCAAAGCGGGCAGTACGACTCGCCGCTGCGGTTCGCCGGCCTGGAGCTGAACGCTCACGACGCCACATCGCTCGACATCGCCGACGGCGACCGGGTGCGGGTTAGCTCCCCTCGAGGTTCGGTGGAGATGAACGCCCGGGTGGCGTCGAGCCTGCCGCCAGGGTTGGCCTTCACCACCATGCACCACCCGGAACTGATCGACGTGAACCTGCTCACCAACCCCGACTGGGACCCAAAGTCGGGCACCGCCGAGTTCAAGGCGGCCGCGGTCCGGGTGGAACGGGTTGCCGCCTCCTCCCAGGCCGCCGTCTCTCAAGCTGCCGCAGCGGGAACCTCTGTTGGCTGATCTCCGTTTCGGGGCCGACCGGCCGACGCCCGCCGAACAAGCCGCCATCGACTCCGTGGTCCCCCCTTCCAAGGCGGCCACCGTTACCGAAACCGAGCGGGTGGTTCGCGCCGGCAGCACCCGCCGCCGGAGCCTTCGCCATCACCTTCTGCCCATGCTGCACTCCCTCCAGCACGAGATCGGCTGGATCAGCCCCGGCGGGCTGAACGGCGCCGCCGAGCGTCTGGGGGTCCCCCCGGCCGATGCCTACGGGGTGGCCACCTTCTACGAGCTGTTCCGCACCACCGACCCCGGCCACCGCGACGACGTGGTCCATGTGTGTGTGGACCCGGCCTGCGCTGTGGCCGGCAGCGCCGAGCTGAGGACGTCGCTGGAAGCGAGCGGTGCCAAAGTCCACGATAGCCCTTGCCTTGGTCAGTGCGAGCGAGCCCCGGCCCGGTTCATCCAGGGAGTGGGACGACCCGACCGGGTTCCCGCCGACGACACCGAAGACCCGACCCTGCCCCAAGCCGGCGATCCCGGCCTGCGGGTGTTGCGCCGGGTGGGGGTGGCCGATCCCACCGACCTGGGGGCCTACCGGGAACACGGCGGCTACCTGGCCCTGGCCGCCGCGGTGGAGATGGGCTCCCAAGCGGTGATCGCCGCGGTGAGCGACGCCGGGCTGTCGGGCCGGGGTGGGGCCGCTTTTCCCACCGGGGTGAAGTGGCGGGCCGTGGCCGACGCGCCGGGACCCGACAAGCACGTGGTGGCCAACTGTGACGAGTCGGAACCGGGCACCTTCAAGGACCGCATCATCTGCGAGCACGACCCGTTCTCGGTGGTGGAGTCGATGACGGTGGCCGGGTTGGCTACCGGTGCCACCCGTGGCTGGATCTACATCCGGGGCGAGTATCCCCGGGCGGCCGCCCGGCTGGAGAACGCCATCACCCAAGCCCGGTCAGCCGGTTTTCTGGGCGACGATGTGGCGGGCAGCGGCCACAGCTTCGATATCGAGTTGCGTCGGGGCGCGGGCGCCTACATCTGCGGCGAGGAGACCGCCCTGTTCAACTCCATCGAGGGTTTCAGGGGGGAGCCCCGCAACAAGCCCCCCTTTCCCACCACCCACGGCCTGTTCAACCAGCCCACCGCCATCAACAACCCCGAGACCCTTGTCAACGTGT
Organism: Acidimicrobiales bacterium; assembly: GCA_965200775.1. GTDB lineage: Bacteria > Actinomycetota > Acidimicrobiia > Acidimicrobiales > Bin134 > Poriferisocius. The sequence continues at coordinate 1,194,759 of OZ241383.1, forward strand.
TGGACATCGTCACCGGCGGTCCCGACGCCTACCGCTCGGTGGGCACCGACCGCTCCCCCGGCACCCGGCTGTTCTGCCTGTCGGGCCGGGTGGCTGTGCCCGGCCTTTACGAGGTGCCCTTCGGGACCACCCTGGGCGACCTCATCGCTCTTGCAGGCGGGCCGACCGGCAACTTGTCCGCGGTGCTCCTCGGCGGGGCAGCCGGTATGTTCGTCGGCCCTGACACTCTCGAGATGCCCCTCACCCTGGAGGACACCCGTGAAGCCGAGGTTACCCTGGGTTCGGGTGTGGTCACGGTGTTCGACCACACCTGCGACATGGAAGCGGTGGTGGTGCGCATCGCCGAGTTCTTCCGGGACGAGTCGTGCGGCCAGTGCGTTCCCTGCCGGGTTGGAACCCAGCGCCAGCACGAGGTGCTGGTGGAGCTGCGCCGGTCGGTCGGGCCGCTGTCGCAGCCCCGGGCCGAACTCATCGAGGACATGGCCCGGGCCATGACCGATGCCTCCATCTGCGGCCTGGGCCACACAGCGGCCTCCGCGGTTCGCTCCGCGCTGGCCCTGGGTCTGATAGGAAACAGCCCATGAGCGGCCCGCTCACCGAGACGGCGGTTGTCGTCCGGGTGGATGGCAACGAGGTTGCCGTGCCCGAGGGATCGACCATCCTCGACGCCTGCAACGAGGCCGGTGTGGAGACCCCCACCATCTGCTATGGCGACACGCTCACACCGGTGAACGTCTGCCGGGTGTGCGTGGTGGAACTCGACGGCAGCCGGGCCTTGGTCCCCTCCTGCTCCCGCCCGGTGGAGGAAGGCATGGTGGTTCACACCGACAGCGAGCGGGTCCGCCACAGCCGCCGGATGGTGCTGGAGTTTCTGGCCACCGGGGTGGACCTGACCCAGGCTGACGATCTCGGTCGGTGGTCCGAGCAGTACGGAGCCGACCCCGACCGCTACACCCCCGACGCCGAGAAGATGAACGAGCCGGTGCGGGTGCAGGACAACCTCTACATCCGGGACTACGGCAAGTGCGTGCTGTGCTACCGCTGTGTGGAGGCCTGCGGCGACGACGCCCAGCACACCTACGCCATCTCGGTGGCGGGGCGGGGTTTCGGGGCTCGCATCTCCACCGAGTTCGACGTGGCCCTGCCCGACTCAGCCTGCGTGTACTGCGGGAACTGCGTGGCGGTGTGCCCCACAAATGCCCTCCAGTTCAAGACCGAGTACGACCTGCGCGAGGCTGACGACTGGCGACCCGACGACCAGTCGGTAACCCAGACGGTGTGCTCCTACTGCGGGGTGGGCTGCAACCTGGAGTTGCACGTGCAGGACAACCGCATCGTCAAATGCACCTCCCCCGACGACCACGACGTAACCCGGGGCAACCTCTGCATCAAGGGCCGCTTCGGCTGGACCTACGTGTAAGGGTGGCGCGGCCGCGCTCCCTAACCCTCGTCCTCGTCCTCTAGGTCTGGGTCCTCAAGATCAGGGTCCCAGAGCTCTTCGTCTAGCTCATCCACAAGCGGCCCAATGGTCTGCAAGAGCTGAGCGCACTGATCGGCCATCCATTTGTGCATCTCGGGGTGGCTCTTGTTGTCCCTGACGGTGCCAAGTCCATTCACTTTGATCCGACAGCCGAGCTTGCCCTCCATCTCGTCCCAGACCAGAGAATTCGCAAGTGTCTTGGGTAGTCGGTGTGAGCTTTGGCGCAAAGCTCGGAAAATCCGGTCGTTCACCGCACTGTCCGTCGTCCCAATGTATATCTCACTGAAAATGCCGCCGCGGGAGAAGCCAGCAACCAATTTCACGCTCTTTCTCACTGTCTTGAGTTCCAAATAATGGCGGTAAGGCGCATTGCGTCTTCTTGTGAGATTGGGGTGCTGGGCATGAACCACCTCAAGGAAGCCAGTCCAAAATCTCATGTACGAGGTCTCTCTCTCCGTGCGATCGCTCGCCCGCGTGACAGACCGAACCTGTGCCTTCCAGTTGCTCGGGCTCGACACCACCCGAAAGATGGGCGCCACTTTGGAGTTGCCGATGCGGCCAACTCGCACCTCAACGCCGAAGAAGCGCGTGTCGCCGTCCGAAACGTCGTTTAGGAACTCCAGCGCCTGATGGTGTTCATCACGGAAGGATGGAGAGACCCAGACAATGGTTCTGGCATCGGTTCCAGCGGCGTACGTCAGCAGTTGGCTGAGATGGCGGTGGTCGGTCTCCTCAAGCTGGTTCTCGACGATCAGCGGACGCTGATTCGTCTCATCGGTGCCGAACAAGTCGACCGCATAGCGCCCGACTGCATGCTCCCGGCCGTGGAGCGCCAGATCGATCCCAAGCAGGTCGCCCAAGTACTCCTCGTTCTCGAGCAACCATGGCGTGAAGTCCCCGGCCTCGTTCGACCACACCTCCCGAGGGTCGAGGTATTCAAGCCGTCCAAGCGGCTCCTCCGCCATACCTCCAGGGTACCGGCACTGGCATCCGCTCCCAAACGTGGCAAACCGCGACCGCAGCGAGGAGCCAGTAGTGGGTCGTCGCGTCGCTGGGTGGGTCAAGGGATGACGATGTGGGCGATGTCCTCAATCAGGTCGCCACCGCTGGTGAAGAGGCGGTGCTCGCTGTCGGCCACCTCGACGCGCACCGAGTGGTGGCCGGGCTCATGCATCTCCACGACACCCTCGGTATCGTACAGTCGACCCTGTTTCTCGCCGTTTACGTAGATGTGGAAGTGTCCCTGCACCTTCCCCAGCTCCGTGGTGGCGGCGGTAACGGCAGCGGTGAGGCGGTTCCAAGGCCTGGCCGCACAGCGAGGAACGCAAACCACGCCCCAAACCGCCCCGAGCACTAGCCCACGACCAATCCACCACGCGCCGACCCTCGAACCGCCGAGCGCGAGCCCACTACCTACCCACCAGGCGCCGACCCAGGGACTCCCCCGACGAAGGCGCTTGTGGCCAACGCCCGGGTGCCGCGCGAGGCGTCCGACCGCGTTGTCCCCCCGTGCGACCGTCCGTCCGGTGACCTCGCACGCAGCCCCTGCATCGCCACCCGATCGCATGGCTGATGATCATTTCGATCTAATCTGAGGTATCTTGCTGATCGCGTGACCTTCCTTCCTGCGCTCGAGTACCCCAGCCACCAAGCGGGCGCTGCGATCCTCTACACAGCCGACTGCTTGCAGGCGATGGCCGGCCTTCCCGAGGGCTGCGTCGACATGGTGTTTGCCGACCCGCCGTACAATCTGTCCAACGACGGTACGACCGTTCATGCCGGTCGGCGGGTCAGCGTGAACAAGGAAGGCTGGGACCGCAGCCAGGGGGCCGAGGCGGACTTTGAGTTTCACAGTGCGTGGATCGACGCGTGCCGTCGCCTACTCAAGTCTGATGGAACATTGTGGGTGTCTGGCACTTATCATAGTATCTTCGCGTGCGGACACGCTCTTCAGCTACTGGGCTTTCGTGTGTTGAACGACATCGCTTGGTACAAGCGGAACCCTCCGCCAAATCTTGGACGAAGGATGTTCACAGCCGCGCACGAGACTCTGATCTGGGCGAGCCGGTCCGCGAAGTCTCGACACACCTTCAACTATGACGCGATGCGCGACGGAGACTTTCCCGGCGACATCCTCAAGAACCCGGGCAAGCAGATGCATTCTGTCTGGGCCATAACCCCCCCCCCCCCCGGGAGAAGCGCTACGGCAAACATCCGACCCAGAAACCCGAAGCGCTACTTGACCGAATCGTCCGCGCCAGCACGAACCCGGGCGACCTGGTCCTCGACCCGTTCGCCGGCTCCGGTACAACTGGCGTGGTTGCGCTGCGGAACCAGCGACGCTTCATCGGCATCGAGCAGGACGGCGAGTATTGCAGGCGCTTCGCCATTCCACGCCTCAACGATGAGGCCGCCTCCCTCTTCGCAGACAGCTGACAATGGAGCGGGACGAGGCGACAGCTCGGCTCAAGGAGCTGATTGGATGCGACCTGGTTGAGGTTGCCCGTAAGCACCAGGTCGTCATCGAGCGTGACGGCAAGATCAACAAGGGATGGAAGGGCCACACTCTTGAACGACACCTCGGCCTTCCACTCAACTCCTGCCAAGCTCCCAACTTTGGCTCTTGGGAGCTCAAGCAGATCTCGCTCAAGAGACTCAAGAATGGACTCCTAGCAATAAAGGAGACAATGGCCGTAACCATGATCGATCCCCAAAACGTCTTGATCACCGACTTCGACGACAGTCATCTCTTGCGCAAACTGAGCAGAGGTCTGCTAGTTGCGGTAATCGCGACAGCACTGCAGAAGCCGGGAAGCTTGTCCACTCGGTGTCACCCATCGACGTTCCCGAGGGTTCTGAGGTCTACAAGATCATCAGAGACGACTACGAACTGGTCCGCATGCAAATTCGCCGAAGTGGATTCGAGTCGCTAACCGGGCGCATGGGGACCTACATCCAGCCGCGAACGAAGGGTGCAGGGCACGGAAGCACCTCACGCGCCTTCTATGCCCGGAAGGAGTTCCTCGGACGGTTCGTCAGGCTAGGTGACGTCGAGTGGCGATGAAGGCTGCTGGTGCTGCCAGAGGGTGCTGATGGGCAGGGCCCAGAGGCGGTCGGCTAGGGGGAGGGTGGCTAGGCCGGTGTGGAGGACTATGCCGGCGAGGAAATGGTCGCCGGTGTGGTCTCGAAGCCAGGCCAGGTGGCGGGCGTCGTCGAAAGAGGGTGCTGCGGTGGCTTTGATCTCGAAGGCGATCAGGCGCTGGGCGTTGAGCTCGGCGACCACGTCGAACTCGTGGCGGCCGTGGTGCTAGCGGAGGTGGTAGAGGCGGCAGCGGTGTTCGCTGGCGCTCGCCTGTGCCCTCAGCTGAGCGACGACAAAGGTCTCGAGCAGCCGCCCTAGGAGGTTGCCGTCGCGCATGGCGGTGTCGGCGGTGCTGCTGGTCACCGAGGCCAACAGCGAAGAGTCGACGAGGAACCGCTTAGGCGTGAGGGACAAACGCTTGAGCAGGTTCGATGTCCAGGCGGGCAGCTCGTCGACGATGTGCAGCCGGCCCAGCAGCTCCAGATAGCGCAGCATGGTGCGACGGTTGATGCCAGCAGCCTCAGCGAGGGTAGCGTCGTCGGTCACCCCGGCTGAGTTCAGCGCGTACGCCTCGGAGAAGCGCCCGAGCCTGACGTCGTCGTAGTTGCCGCCCGCGGTCTCGGAGCCGCGTGTGACGATCTCGTTGACGTAGGTCTCCAGCCACAGGCGCCGGGCCGGTTCGAGCAACCGTTCGATGCACGACGCCACAGTGACCGACTGCACAGATTTGACAGCTCTGAGTACCACAATTTGACACCTACGAGTACCGACCTCCGACGCCCCTCCCCGCCTCTGCCGGGGAAATGTCACACCCGGTGCTTAGCGTCAAACAGCGGCCAGTGGGCTTAGGGATGTCGCAGGTGGGTTGAACACCCCGTGGGAACTCGCGATTTGCGTTGCATGGATAGTCCCACAGGGTTATCCTGGCTTGAATCCTCCCCGCCTGGCCTGCTAGCAGGGCATGGCGGGGGTTTATCGTTTCAGGCCCATGTCCAAAACGCGAGTCGTCGTCTTCATCGACTACCAGAACGTCTACCACTCTGCGAGGGAGCTGTTCGGAGGGCCAGGGAGGGCCCATCCGTCCATCGGGAATGTGGACCCGTTGAAATACGGGCAGATGCTTTGCGACCTTGGCAAGGCAAAAGACCCCAACCGGGCCCTCCAGAGCGTACGCGTATACAGGGGTAGGCCGGTCCGCGGTGAAGGGCACGAGAAGGTTTGCTGAGCATTCGACCGTCAGGTCGCCAGATGGCGGAGAACCTCAGGCGTGGAACTGTTCACTCGACCACTGAGGTACTACCCAGCCATAAGCGATACCGGGCAGCGCTACAGACGTGGTGAAGAGAAAGGCGTGGACGTGATGATGGCGTTGGACATCGTCGTCGAAGCGATCAAGGATGCATACGATGTCGCGATCGTGGCCACCGCTGATAGCGACTTACTTCCAGCAGTGGAACACCCCCTTGCTGCCAAGAAGCGCGTTGAAACTGCTACATGGTGGGCTCGCAAATCACCCCGCGGCCAACTGAGAGTCCCGAGCCGCAAGATCTGGAACCACAACCTCGACAAGAGCAAATTCGACATTGTGCGAGACGACACCGATTACCTTGCTCTCCCCTGACCCAAGGCTCCTCACGACACCTCGGGTCTCAGGCCCAGGACCGATTTCGGCAAACCACTAGAGGGGGTGTGACACTTTCCCTCGGCCAACAGCTGAGCGCCAGAGTTCACTCCTTCGGTAGTTGGTTAACCTGGTTGTTCCGGTTATTGCAGTGAATATCCAAAGTTCTAGGTATTGTCTAGTGTTTGTCTGGAATTGCCAGTTTTTTCGGTTGATATTGTTACTGGGGTCGGTAGACTACATGGCATGGATTTAGGGCTCCTCACCAGGGACAACACCAATACTCAGGCCACCGAGAGGTTTGGCGCTGCGCCGGCGGATGATGGGTTGGGCGGGCTGGTTGATGTTGATCCGATGGAGTTGGATTCAGCAGAGGTAGCCAAGCTGATCTTGCAAGTCGACTCGACGCGTCGAAAGCTCGACGGTTTGCTCACCGTGTTGTTGGGCCGGTTCGGTGACCTCGAAGGCGAAGACGCCGTTGTGGAGTTGTGCCGGCAGTTTGGGGTGGGCCGTCACAAAGCCCGCCGTCAAGCCAAAACCGCGTCAATCCTCAAAGACCTGCCCTACACGCTGGAGGCTTCAAAGGACGGGTGGATCACCATCGACCACGCCCAAGTAGTCGGCTAATCCCACCAAAGAGCCCGGGGCTTATATCGGATGGTGCCCAAGCACTCTCACTCACGGGTTCGCAGCACGGCATCCGCCAGCTCCTCGGGGGTGCAGTCAAAACGAAACACCTCATCAGGATCGTAAAGGTGCTCCAGCTCCGGCGGTATGGGATCTTCTTCTGGTGTCATAGCCGTCTCCTTCATCGCATATGACCCAGTTTCGCATTCTGCCTACGCAGTCCTGTCAGCGTGTAGATATTGCTTTTCAGCTTATTGCAAGGCCCGCACAACAGTATGCGGTTTGTGATGTGGTTCATGCCGCCTTCGGATCGGGGAATGTTGTGGTCCAACTCCAGATAGCGGGGATCGTCGAACTCGCGGTCGCACCCCTGACACTTCTGGCCCTCCTGAGCAATGAGGTGGTTGTACATCTCAGCACGACTCCATTTAGGGCCTTCTGGCTCCTTCACACGTTCCTTGACGCGTAGGAACGGCGAGCCAACCTCGCCACCGTCGGTTCTAGCAGGAGGCTCAGTGGAGTATGTAACCTTTCCCAGTATCCCAGTTATGTCCTTCAACCGATCTACTACCACATTATGAGCACCATCCCAAATGTCCGCTCCAACCCACGACCTTTCCAGCTTCTCGGCAGCCACACAGGTCGTAGCACAACCAGCAAATGGGTCGAACACCACGCCACCCTTCAGTGTCCCCGTCTCGATGATTTGATAGTATAGGTTCAACGGCTTTTAGTGGGCCAGAGATATGGCTCTTTGGCCTTCTGTTTGGATCCCTTCTTCCGAATAGGGGTGAACTCGGTCCACCAGTCAGGTCCAGTCGTCCCCCTGTTCTCGTCAAGCCACACTTCGTTCAAATCATTCGGCACCGACTTGAGTCCTGCGAACACACCGGGATTAGTGTCCTTCAAGCGTTGATAGGTGATCTGTCCACTGGCATCAAAGTACGGCCCATACCGCTTCCTGGTTGACTGTGAGAGCGGTGCCATCGCCACTTCGCCTACGACACACGATTTGTTATCTTTCGCATACCACAGGATCAGGTCGTGGGTTCTCTTGTAGTAGTCGGTGTTCCTCCGTCCTGCCGGATCGGTGTAGCACCACACGATCTCGTTGCGGAAGTTTTTGTGCCCGAACACCGCATCCAGCGTGATCTTGAGATAGTGGCTGGCTGTGGGGTCGCAGTGCAGGAACAAATTGCCGGTGGACTTCAACAGCCGGTGCATCTCAATGATACGGACAGCCATAAAACATATGTATGCTCCCATACTGTCCGAGTGTGCATAGCGGGCAGATTCGATGGCCTCAAGCAAATCCGGGTGGTCGTCTGCGATTTGGTCTATCCAGTCGCTGTGGACATCATGCTCCCACGACCACCGATCTTGGAACTTTCCGCCAACCTCCAAACTATCGGGGGTGGCGTGGAAATCACGTCCCTTGTTGAACGGCGGATCGGTGGCGATCAGATCGAGCGTTTCGCTGTTCATACCGCGCATGACCGCCAGGTTGTCGTTGTGGAAAAGCGTGCGGTTCTCCCAATTCGGTTCGGCCATTATACTGCCAACTCCTCCATGCACCTTCTGGCCCACACCCCGTTCTCGATCAACTGCTCGTAGGTGAGCCTCTTGTGTTCCATACAGCGCACCATCCCGCCCATCTGGTCGACTGTGTCTTTCGGACGCTCGTTGTGGCGGTGCTCGAATTCTGCCACGTAGCGGTGCAGATGCTCTTCCGACATCTTGTGGTATGTCCCGTGGTATCCCCTCTTGAGCATGGCCCAGAAACTTTCCATCCCGTTGGTGTGGGCCATCTCGTCAACATACTGGCCCGTGGAGTGGCTCACCGAGCGATGGCCGTAGCCCATGCGCGACAAGGGCAGGTAGCCCCTAGCCTCGTCCGTGAACACTGACGACCCCTTGTAGCGTGGTCGGCCACCATACCCGTCAATGTTCCTGCAGTGATGTCGGGCACCACGCGTGCAGCCACCCGCCCAGTCTCACGGTCCCTCACACCTGCCACAATAGCCTTCCCGACCGGACCGCCGGCGGCTGTCATCCTCTTATCGGCGTGCTTGTTGCGCTCCAAGCCGCCCACGTAGGTCTCGTCGGCCTCTAGCGTCGAGCTCATCAACGGATCCCCGCCCGCCATTGCCTCGCGTAGCCTGTGCAAGAGGAACCACGCGGCCTTCTGGCCGATACCCAGATCTCGGTGCAACTTCATAGACGACACCCCCTTCAGGCTGGTGGACACGATGTAGATCGCCAGCGCCCACGTCTGGTAGCCCAGGTTGGAGCACTCCATCACCGTCCCAGTCCGCACGCTGAACCGCCCGCGGCAGTCGCGGCACCGGAACGGCATCGTCCTATGCTTCGCACCTGATAGCACGTCCACGCTCCCACACTTGGGGCAGACCACCTTGTCAGGCCAGCGGCGCTTCACAAGCCACTTGTGGGCCTTCTCACCGGTCGGGAGCATCCTAACGCCTGCACCAAGGTCATCCCGTCACGGTCTGCTCGGCCCGGCGCTTTCTTCTTCACTCTGTCCATTCCGACACACTACGGACAGCGAGTGACAGTTTATCTGTTTCGCCTAGTCAGACACAGTTTTCAATGTCATCTTGGGCACCATCCGATATAAGCCCCAAGAGCCCCAATGGACGAAGACCAAGAACTTGAGCTCATCGGTTTGGCGATCACCGAGGACCTAGACCAGTTCAAAAAAACCGTCGCCCGCCTCGAAGAACAACGAGCCACAGCCGAAGGTCTCAGCCGCCACGAACAACAACGCCGGCGTCGCCGCGCATCAGTGCTCGACAGCGACAACGACATGATCATCCTGCACGCGGAGCTGGACCGTGTCGCCGGGGAGCGAGTCAAAACCACCCTCAACGACTTGGACGATCGCATGTTCCGAGAAGACACCAAAACCAGAAACGACCGCACCCACCACCAACGCACCGCCGACGCCCTCGTAACGTTGATCACCCAAAAACCCGCCAAACCCGCCCAGACCGAAAAGTCTGAACCTCCCAGCAACGAGCCCGTAGCGCAGGCGACCACGCTGATCGTCACCGCCCACTACAACACCATCACCAACCGACCCCAACACGCAGGACTGATCGACGGCACCCCCATCGACACCAACACCCTGCAGCGCATCGCCAGTGACGCAGCAGCGCTACCCACCATCTTCGACAACGACGACCAACCCCTCTACCTCAGCACCAAACAACGATCAACCACCCAAGCCCAAAAACTCGCCTTATACGCCCAAGACAAACACTGCACCGGATGCGGACACAAAGCCACCACCTGCCACACCCACCACAACCAATAGTGAGAACACAGCGAACCCACCGACATCACAAACCCCGCACTCCTCTGCCCCACCTGCCACAACAAAACCCACAAACACAACCACACCACCACACGGCACCCCAACAGCACCTACCAACTCAACCCCCCCCCCCCCCCCCAAGGAGCCAAAGAGCATCGCCCACCGGTAACAGAGAATCACCCATAGGACCCAGCCCCGAGCCATAAGCAAGACGTGCCCGGGTGGAGTACGCGATAGAGCTGTTTGGCTGTGATCTATGCGAGCAGCACGGACGCCCCCGCACTCAACGCTGCTCGGCCGAGTTGTGTGTCCAAAGTCGCCAACTGAGCGCCCTCCCGTATCGCGAGTTCCAGGTACATGGCGTCGTAGAAGGAAAGCGCCTGCGTTCTAGCCAGGGCGAAGGCTGACTGTAGGTCTGGGGAGTCGTCGGTCCGGATTGGCAGACTCTTGAGGGTGTCAAGCCGCTCATCCACCCCGCTCGCAGAAAGTCGATTGCGCCGCTCGGCGACAAGCAAGGCGTTGCGAGTCTCCAAGTGCCAAAGGCGTGGCACCACAGCAGCCGCCTCTGCGAGTAGCTCCAAAGCCTTCTCTGCAAGTGGATTGATCTCGTCGTCCAGGAGCCACGCCAAGGCGATTGATGCGTCAACAACCAATCCGCTCAAAAGCGGTGCCCCTCATGGCGCGCGTCCAACATCTCCTGAACAGACATCGACGCCCGCTCCCAGCCTGCGCGGCGCTGTCGAAAACGCTCAACTGCCCGCTTACGGTTGGCCCGGTCCTGCGCAGGCGCAGGAACCAGATACGCCACCTGCTTGCCGTGGCGAGTTATGGCAATCGTCTCACCATGCTCAACCTCACGGAGGAGCTCGGCCAAACGCACCTTGGCCTCGGTTGACTGAATCTCACGCATGCTTTGCAACTCCAACCAGTTGTTTTGACCATACCATTATCGACCTCCAAGCAGAGTGACACCAACCCGAGTCCAAAGACTCGCCTTATGCGCCCGAGACAAACACTGCACCGGCTGCGGACACAGAGCCACGGCCTGCGACGCCCACCACATCACCTGGTGGGAACACGGCAGACCCACCGACATCTCGAACCTCGTACTCCTGTGCCCCACCTGCCACGACAAAACCCACAAACACAACCACACCATCACCCAACACCCCAACGGCACCTACCAACTGGAACCACCCCCAAGGAGCCAAGGAGCATCGCCTGCCAGACACGGACCCTCGCCGGCCGGAAGCAATACTTCACCAGCAGGTAAGAGAGCCTCACCGGTGGCACCCAGCCCGCTAACTTAAGGGCGATGACAGCAATCAAACTGGACGGCGAGATGCTCGCCGCCGAGATCAAGGCCGGGCTGAGCGAGCACATCGCCGCCCTAGCCGAGCGAGGCAAGACCCCGGGCTTGGGCACGCTGCTGGTGGGCGACGACGGCCCGTCGGCCAACTACGTGGCCATGAAGCACCGTGACAGCCAGGAACTGGGCATGGCCTCCCGAGAGGTCCACCTGCCCGCTGACGCCACCACTGCCGAGGTAGACGACGTGGTGGACGACTTCAACGCCGACCCTGCGGTGGACGCCTACATCATGCAATACCCGTTTCCCGGCCATCTCGACTACGAGGCCGCTCTGATGCGGGTGCGGCCCGAAAAGGACGCCGACGGCCTCCACCCCGTGAACCTGGGCCGATTGGTACAGGGAGTAGACGCCCCGCTGGCCTGCACCCCAGCCGGTATCCAGTTGATGCTGGAACGTTACGAGGTGCCCATAGCCGGCCAACACGTGGTGATCATCGGCCGGGGCCTCACTATCGGCCGCCCGCTGGCCAACCTTCTGTCACTGAAACGGCCCAACGCCAATGCCGCTGTCACCGTGGTCCATACCGGGGCCGGCGACATCTCCCGCTACACCCGAAACGCCGACATCCTCATCGCCGCCGCCGGTGCCCCTCGCATGGTGACCGCCGACATGGTGAAGCCCGGCGCTGCGGTGGTCGCGGCCGGGGTCAGCTTCGTCGACGGCAAGCTGGTGTCGGACGTGGACGACGAGGTGAGCGAGGTGGCCGGCTGGCTCTCCCCCCGAATCGGCGGAGTGGGGCCGATGACCCGTACCATGCTGATGGCCAACACGGTGGCCGCCGCCGAACGGTTCACGAGCTGACGCCGACCGGCGGGGTAACCTAAGGCGGACCACCGACCGCAGAAGGGATCCGTCATGGCCGACGCCTACATCATCGACGCAGTCCGCACCCCGATGGGCCGTTACGGGGGAGGTTTGAGCCACCTGCACCCCGCCGATCTCGGGGCCAATGTGCTGAGCGGGCTCATCGAGCGAACCGGCGTCGATCCCGCTGCGGTGGACGACTGCATCATGGGCTGTGTCGGCCAGATCGGAGCCCAAGCCTTCAACGTGGCCCGCAACGCCTGGCTGTCGGCTGGGCTGCCCGAGCACGTTCCGGCGGTGACCATCGACCGCCAGTGCGGCTCGTCCCAACAGGCCGTCCACTTCGCAGCGCAGGGGATCATGTCCGGCACCCAGGACCTAGTTGTGGCCGGCGGCGTCGAGGTAATGAGCCTCATCACCCTCAACAGCCAGGGCGACGTGGGCCCCGACCTGGGCATGCGCTACCCGTTCGACGGTGACGGTTGGGCCGCTCGCTTCGGCGACGAGGAAGTACACCAGTTCCGGGGTGGCAACCTGATAGCCGAACGGTGGAACGCCACCCTGGACGACATGAACGGACTGGCCTTGCGCAGCCACCAAAACGCCGCCCGGGCCTGGGAGGAGGGCCGGTTCGACCGGGAGGTGCAGGCGGTGGGCGACTGCGCTCGCGATGAGGGCATCCGACCCGACACCTCGATGGAGAAGATGGCCAAGCTCCGTCCGTTCTCAGAGCACGGCCCTCTCACAGCAGCCAACTCCAGCCAGATCACCGATGGTGCCGCTGCCCTGCTCATCGCCTCCGAGAAGGCAGTATCCGACCACGGTCTGAAGCCCCGGGCTCGGGTCCACACCATGGCCGTGGTGGGCAGCGATCCGGTGCTTATCCTCACTGGCCCCATCCCGGCCACGGCCAAGGCCCTGGAACGGTCGGGCATGGGGCTCGACGCCATCGACCTGTTCGAGTGCAACGAGGCCTTCGCCTCGGTTGTGCTGGCTTGGAGCAAAGAGACCGGCGTTGACATGGACAAGGTGAACGTGAACGGCGGGGCCATCGCCCTGGGCCATCCGCTGGGAGCCAGCGGTGCCCGCATCATGACCACCCTGTTGAACGAGCTGGAGCGCTCCGGCGGCCGTTACGGGCTCCAGACCATGTGCGAGGGTGGCGGGCTGGCCAACGCCACCATCATCGAGAACCTGGCGGCGTAGGCCGGCAGATCGCACGTAACCGAATAGCAATCGCAAAGCAACCCTGAGGAACAACCCGAGGAGACCCAATGGGCATACATATCGACCACATCTCACTGCTGGTAAAGGATCTTGACCAGGCCGAAGCCGACTGGCGGCAGATTCTGGAAGTGCTGGCCCCCGGCCACACCATGAAGGTCACCCGGGGCGCGGGTGCCGACGACATGGACGGCACCCCGATGGAGTGGGTCACCTTCCAGAACCCCGATCCCACCGGGGTGTCGATCCAGCTCTGGTCGCCGTCCGAGTCGGGGTACTGGCCCGACAAGGTGTTGGCCAAGCGTGGCGAGTACGTCCACCACATCGCCTTCTGCTCCAACGATTTCGACACCATGATCGACGGGGTGCGCCAGGCCGAGATTCCGCTGGTGATGGATGACCCCAGCCACCCCGACTCCCAACCGTGGCTGAAGTGGAACTTCATTCCCCCCGACAAGGCCCACGGCCCCCTCATCGAATTGGCCACCCGCTACCTGTCGGTGGGCGAGGAGTGGCTCCCCCACCCCGATAACGCCGAAAACCAGCCCCTGGCCGACGAACTCCACGACCGTTTCGCCGGTTAGCCCCGGCCCCGCTTCCAGAACCCGAAGACGAAACTGGCCCGTGGCTGACTTCCTGGTGGCCATCACCATGCCGGTGGAGGACGGCTTGCCCATCGGCTGGTTGGCCGACCTGGTGGTGGACGCCGAACAAGCCGGAGTCGACACCGCTCTGGTGGGTGAGGTGGCCGGTCCCGAGGTGTTCGCCACCCTCGGGGCGATGGCCGCTCGCACCAGCCGCATCCGGTTGGGGTCGGGCATCGTGGCCGCTTACACCCGCTCTCCGGCGCTGACCGCTATGGGGTTTGCCACCCTGGCCTCTCTGGCTCCCGGCCGGGTGGTGGCCGGCGTCGGGGCCAGCAGTCCCATCGTGGTCGGACGATGGCACGGGCGTGACTTTGAACAGCCGTTGGCCACCGTCCGGGAGTTCACCGGCCTGCTGCGGTCGGCGCTGCGGGGCGAGCGATTGGAGCACCACGGTGCCCGGTACCGGTCCCACGGGTTCCGACTCGACCTGCCGCCCGTTGATGTCCCCATCTGGTTGGGAGCCATCAACCCCCGGATGCTGGCTCTGGCCGGCGAAATTGCCGACGCCGTGTTCATGACCTGGTGCCCTCCCGCCGAGGTAGCCGACAAGCGGGCCATCGTGGAACAGGCCGCAATCGACGCGGGCCGGAACCCGGCCGAGGTGACCACCGTGTTGTCGTTCTGGGGGTACGCCGGCCCCGACCCTGAACGAGCGATGGAACGGATGCGCCGTTCGGTGCTGGCCTACGCCATGGTTCCCACCCACCGGCCGGCGTTCGTCGACACCTTCGAGGCCCTGCCCGATGCGGTTGAGGCCTGGCAGAGCGGCGACAGGGCCGCGGCCCTGTCGATGGTGTCCGACGAGGCGGTTATGGCCCAATGCGCCATCGGTTCCGACGCGCTGGCCGAGCGGCTGGCCACCTACCGGGACGCGGGCGTGGATTTACCCGTGGTGTTGCTAACCGGTGCCCATGTCGGCGACGACATCGGACCCCAGGCCACCGTGGACTCTCTCAAGGATTTGATGGCGTGAACAGCCCCGCAATGCTCAAGGGCTTGCTGGTATGAACAGCGCGGCAATAGCGTTTTGAGACCGTCATTGAGAGATCCGTCTCCAACAGCAAGAGGAGCCAGCCCATGACCAAGCGCGACGTGGTGATCATCGGGGCCGGCGCAGCCGGGCTGAGTGCTGGGGCTCTTCTGGCCGCGGAGGGCCGTTCGGTCACCATCCTTGAGCGTTCCCCCTATCTGGGCGGGCGGGCGCTCGCCGTGGACGACGAGGGCTTCAAGGTGAACCTGGGGGGTCACCTCATCGAGGACCCCGGCTCGGGCCTCACCAAGGTGTTCGAGCACGTCGGCAAAGAGCTGATCCACGGCGAAGTGTCCAACGAGATGCCGGTGTGGGACAACGAGGCCGGCAAGTGGGGGTCGATCCGCGACCGTTACCCAGACAAGTCCGAGGTGAAGAAGATCATCAAGGCCCTCACCGAAACCTCATGGGACGAGCTCGAGGAGTGGGATGACCGTCCGATGCGGGAATGGCTGGCCCAGTACACCACTGACCAGGGGGTTTACGACCTATTCGAGTTCATCGCCGTGCTGGAGTGCATGACCGACGAGTGGTACGACCACTCGGCCAGCGACAACCTCTGGGTGCGCAAGATGCACTACGAGGAACGGCACATGGCCGCCTACTCCTGCTGGCCGGGCCAAGGCTGGGACGGCATGTGGCAGGACCTGGCCGACGGCTACACCGAGCACGGCGGGGAGCTGCGGATGCAGACCTCAGCCAACCGGGTGCTCATCGAGAACGGCGCGGTGGTCGGGGTGAGCATCCCCCACCACCCCAACGTCCCCAACGACTGGGACGTGGGCGAGGTGATCGAATGCGACGCTATGATCTCCACCCTGCCGGTGTGGAACGTGCTCAATGTGGTGCCCGAATGGGAGCTGCCCGACTGGTACACCAACCAGATCCGCTACCTGTCCCAAGACGAGTACCGGGTGTCGCTGCTGAACCTGTACCTGGCCACCGAGGAGCCGGTGACCATGTACGACCCCCGGGAGCTGGCCACCTGGGTGGCGACCCCGCACAGCCCCACCGCCGGCTATATGTACGACCAGGCGGCCATGGACCCTTCCGGCATCCCCGACGGCCTCCACCTGTACTGCACTGGCGGGGTCATCCCCGGTGCCAGGGGCCGGGACCGGCGCTACCTGGAGGACATGTTCGACCGCATCGAGCAGGGCCTGTTCGTGATGTACCCCGGCCTGGCCAAGCACGTGTGGAAGCGGCGGGGCCTGGTGTTCGACCCGGCGTTCGGCGTGACCCAGAAGCCCATGCTGGTGGGCAAGTTCCGGCCCCACTGGAGGGCCCCCACCGTGGACGGCCTCTACTTCGCCAGCGAGACCTTCCGCAGCCGGGGCATTGGCACCGACCGGTCGGCTCGGGCCGCTCTCACCTGCGTGGAGGACATCCTGGCTCGCAAGATCCCCACGTTCGGCGACGGCTGGCGCTACTGATCCACCCCGAAATGGGGAGAAACAGACAAGGAGAAGCATGGAGTTCACCCTCACCGACGAGCAGGAGTTGTTCCGCGACACCGTTCGCAACTGGGTCGAGAAGGAATGCCCCAAGGACGCCGCTCGCGACTACGAGGCTCAGGAGTTCGAGTACCCGTTCGAGCTGTGGGACAAGATGTCCGACGCCGGTTTCCACGCCATCGGACTCCCCCCCGAGCTGGGGGGCCAGGGCGGAGATGTCGTCACCCAGATGATCCTCACTCGGGAGTTGGCCCGCTCGCTGGCCGGATTGACCTGGATTTTCGGCATCTCCTCGTTCTGCGCCAAGTCGATCAACAAGTTCGCTTCCGACGTGGCCCGTGAGGAGCTGATCCCCCAGCTGGCCGAGGGCAATCTGCGGGTGGCCATCGCCGTCACCGAGCCGTCGGGGGGCACAGATTTGATGGGGGCCATGCGCACCCGGGCCACCAAGGTGGACGGCGGGTGGAGCATCACGGGCCAGAAAATCTGGTCCACCGCGGCCCATGTGTCGGACTACCTGTTCCTCATGGCCCGCACTGAGGACATCCTGGACAAGCCGGCCATGGGCGTCACCCTGTTCCTGGTGAAGAACCCGTCGGAGGGTCTGGAGTGCCGCCAGATCCCCAAAGTGGGAATGAAGTCGGTGGGGTCATGCGAGGTGTTCCTCGACAATGTGTTCGTGCCCGACGAGTACGTGGTGGGCCAGCCCGGCCAGGGCTTTTACCAGATGCTTTCCACCCTGAACAACGAGCGGATCATGGTAGCCGCACTGTGTACCGGCATCATCGACGGCTGCATAGAGGAGACCATTTCCTACCTCATGGAGCGGGAGGCCTTCGGCAAGAAGATCGGCTCGTTCCAGGTGTGGCATCAGAACCTGGCCGACATGGCCATGATGCAAAAGCAGGCCGAACTGATGACCTACTACGCGGCGTGGAAGTCCGAGTCGGGCGAAGACTGCGGCCGGGAGGCCAACATGGCCAAGGTGGTGGCCTCGGAATACGCCGGCAAGTGCTCCGACATTGCCATTCAGGTGCTGGGAGGAATGGGCTACGCCCTGGAAACTCACCCCCAGCGGTACTGGCGGGATAGCCGGCTTTACCGGATCGGCCCTATCACCAACGAGATGGCCCGCAACAGCATCGCTGAGACCTTCGGGCTGCCGCGGAGCTTCTGATGACTCCCGCAGCGACTTTTGGGCTGCCGCGGAGCTTCTGATGACTCCCGCAGCGACTTTTGGGCTGCCGCGGAGCTTCTGAGCCGCTTGATGCTCGATAACCGGGTAGCACTGGTCACCGGGGCGGGCCGGGGCATAGGTCTGGCGGTGGCCCTCCGGCTGGCCCGCGACGGGGCTGCGGTGGTGGTTAACGACCTCGACGCAGACGTGGCCGCCGACACCGCAGCGGCCATATCGGGCGCGGGCGGGCAGGCGGTGGCCGCACCCGGGTCGGTGGTGGATCACGCTGCGGTGGCCTCCATGATGGAAGCGGCCCGCAACTCGTTCGGCAGGTTGGACATCCTGGTCAACAACGCAGGGATAACCGCCGACTCGATGGCCCACACCATGACCGACGAGCAGTGGCACCTGGTGGTGGATGTGGTGCTGAACGGCACCTTCAACCTGTGTCGGGCCGCGGCCCCGCTGCTCAGGGGCAGCTGGGACGACCCCCCGGCTCACCACCGCAAGGTGGTCAACATGGCCTCCATCAACGGGATCTACGGCATCGCCGGCAATGCCAACTACTCGGCGGCCAAAGGAGGGGTGATCGCTCTGACCAAGTCGCTGGCCCGGGAATGGGCCCGGCACCGGATAAACGTCAATGCGGTGGCACCTGGCTATATCGCCGGCACCCGGCTCACCGGAGCACGCGACAACGACACCGGCCTGGGCATCCCCGAGGAGATCATCGAGCGCATCGAGGCTCAGATCCCCATCGGACGAGCCGGCACCCCCGAGGATGTGGCCGCGGCCTGCGCTTGGCTGGCCTCGCATGATTCCGACTACATAACCGGGCAGGTGATCGAACTGCACGGGGGCAAGGAGATGGTTGAGCTGTTATGAACACGAAGTTGGGAACCTGAAACATGGGCAAGAACCAAGCCGCGGTAAGGGCCGGTGATCCGAGATGAGTGCTGAGAAACTGGTTTCGCTGCCGGAAGCGGCCGGGCTGGTGAGCGACGGCGACACCGTGGCCATCCAGAACATGGCCACCCAGGCGGCACCGATGGCGCTGGTGCGAGAACTGATCCGCCAGGGGCGGCGCGACCTCGGCGTGGTGTGCCTGGTGGGCGGCATCCCGGTGGACTGGCTGGCCGCCGCAGGGGCCATGAACCGACTCATCGGCGCAGCGGTGTCGATGGAGCAGTTCGGGCTGTGCCAGCGCTATCGCAAAGCCGTGGAAGCGGGTGCCATCCGGGTGGAGGAACTGTCGGAGACGGCGCTGAACGCCCGGTTGGGTGCCGGGGCCCGAAACCTGCCCTTCCTCCCCACCCGGGGGCTGATCGGCACCGACCTGATCGACGTGAACGACAACCTGGTGATGCTCGACGATCCGTTTGGTGGGCCGTCGGTGGTGGCCTGTAGGGCGCTGGTACCCGACGTGGCCCTGGTTCACGCTCACAAGGCCGACCGGTTCGGCAACATCGGATACGAGCCCACCGCTCTGTGGCCCGATCTCGGCATCATGCCCAAGGTGGCCACAACCGTGATCGTCACCGCCGAGGAGATCGTGGACTCCGAGGTGTTGCGGGCCGACCCCGACCGCACCGTTCTGCCTGGTTTCATGGTGGACGCTGTGGCCGAAGTGCCCTACGGCGCCCACCCCACCTCGTTCTACCCCCGCTACGGCTACGACACTGCGCTGCACTTGGAGTGGACAAGAGCAGCCCGAGACGACGAGGCCACCGCCTCGTTCCTGGATGCCTACGTGACCGGCCCGGCCGACCACGACGCGTACCTGGAAGCAGTCGGTGGCCCGGAGCGGCTGGCCGCTGTTGCCAACTGGGAGGCGTCATGACCGACTGGCAGAACAGCCCTCCGGCTGATGATTGGACCATCGACGAGCTGATGATCACCAGGCTGGCCGACTGTTTCACCGACGGCGACCAGGCGTGCAACGGCATGGCGTCTTTCGTGCCGGTGAGCGCCTTCTGGCTGGCCCGGCTCACCCACGCTCCCGATCTTGTGTGGCTGGCAGGGGCGGTGGGGCTGGAACCCCGTCCCGACCGGGTGCCGGCCTCCACCCTGGAGGCTCCGCTGTGGCGGGACTCCATCATGTACGTGGAGCAGTACGGCGACTTCTGGAACATTGCGCTGAACGGACGGTGGCTGACCAAGTTTTGTGTGGGGGCTGCCCAGCTCGACCGCTACGGCAACGGAAACAACTCGGTGATCGGGTCCGATTACCACGCTCCCCGGGTGCGCCTGCCCGGAACCGCCGGGTTGGGCGACATGGGCTCCATCGGCAAGCGGCTCTACTACTGGAACCCCAACCACAATCCCCGCTCCCTGGTGGAGAAGGTGGATTTCGTGTCGTGCGCCGGCTACCTGGGCGGCGGCTCGCAGCGCACCGACGCCGGGCTGGAGGGCGGCCCTGAGCTGGTCATCACCAACCTGTGCGTATTGGACTTCCACCCCGAAACCCGCCACATGCAGGTGGCGTCGCTTCACCCCGGTGTGACGTTCGAGCAGGTGCAGGAGGCCACCGGCTTCGAGCTGCCCGCCCCGGACGGCCCGATCTCCACCACCACGGTTCCCACCGTTGAGCAGGTGCGGTTGATCCGTGACGTGATCGACCCCGACGGCATGAGGCGCAGGGAGTTCGGGCGGTGAGAGACCTGGCCATTGGGGTTCCGGGCCAGATCATGCCCCCGGCCAACCGGGCGGTGGAGCTGGGCCGGCGAGCGGAGGCCGACGGCTTCGACGCATTGTGGTGGCCGTGTCACCTGATGGGCTGGCACCCCGACTCGATATGGACCCCGGACATGAGCCCTCTGGCCGAGGTGCAGCCCAGCTCCCACGTGTACTTCGACCCGCTGCTGATGATGAGCGCTGTGGGATCCCAGACCGAGAAGATCAAGGTGGGAGCGGTGGTCACCGACCTGATCCGCCGCAACCCGTCGATGGTGGCCAACATGGCCCTCACTCTCGATCACGTCACCGGCGGGCGGGCCATCCTGGGCCTGGGATCGGGCGAGCGGATGAACGTGACCCCCTACGGCATGAGCTTCGACCGTCCGGTGGGCCGGCTCGAAGAGGGCATCGAGATCATCCGGGCGCTGTGGGACGCCGACGGACCTATCAACTACGAGGGGAAGTTCCACAGGCTGGAGAACGCTGTGCTGGGCCTGTCCCCCTACGGGGAAACTCCCCCGCCGATCTGGACCGCGGCTCACGGCCCCCGGATGCTGCGGCTCACCGGGCGGCTGGCCGACGGTTGGTTGCCCACCAAGATGGCCCCTGAGGTGTACGCCGATTCGCTGGCCAGCATCCGCCAGGCGTCGGTGGAAGCGGGCCGAAGCGCCGATGCGGTCACCCCCGGACTTCTGGCCTACGTGCTGGCCGCTCCCGACGAGGCCACCCTGCGCCGGATGCAGGAAGCGCCGCTGCTGCGGGCGATCATGGTCATGCTGCCCCCGGAGATCTTCCACCAACTAGGGGTGGAACCGCCCGAGGGATTTCACCATCTGATCCCCGCGTCGGTGCCCCGGGCCCAGGCGGAGGCCATCATCGACGGCATCCCCCCCAAGGTCGTGGACTACTACTGCTTCTGTGGCACCCCCGAACAGATCGCCGATGAAGTCCGCACCTACTACGACGCCGGCCTGCGCCATCTCATCATGTGGAACGTGACAGCGTTCGGAGACCCCGAGCTGGCCGGATGGTCGTTCCGGGCCATGCGAGAGGTCAAGGACATCCTGCGAGCCGACTCATGACCATGCCAGAGACGTCCCGAACCCCGCTGGAAACGGTGGAGGGATACTTCGCAGCCCTCAACGCCGAGGACTGGGACTTGATGGCCTCGGTGCTTCACCCCGACATCGACCTGGTGCCTACAGGGTCCCGCCCCCGAACCGGTTCCGACGCCTGCATCGCGTTCTTTCAGAAGGTGTTCGAGCGGTTTCCGGTTCACGACGACGGGCCCACCCGGTTCATCTGCGACGGCAACACCGTGGTGGTGGAGATCGCCTTCACCGGCGCCACCCCCGACGGACTCCAAGTGGCGTTCGACGCCGTGGACGTGTTCGACGTGGTCAACGGCCGGATCACCCGCTTGTCCCAGTGGTTCGACACCGCCGCCCTCGCCGCCCAGCTACAAACCTGACCACCGTTTGTTGGTCAGGGATCAGACCCTCCAGCTTTAGGGGAACACCCGGAACGCTTTGCGCTTTCCAGTGCCGTAGCGATACACCCGAAAGTCCCGATCGAGCGACACAGCATCATTGATCCCCAACCGCTCCATGATCGCCCAGCATGTACGGTCGGCCAACGAAAAACCCTGATCGGGAAACGCCCGACCGATGGCGGTGGCCACTTCCAGGTCTGCCAGCAAGGAAACCTCAATTCTGGCTATGCCCCGCCTGATCGCCGTTACGTAATCATCGGCACCGCGCCAGCCGAAGCGCCTGTTGAGCAGACTCCACGTCTCCTGGAGAATGTGGTCGCTTGTAGCCAGGTTACCTTGCCGTTCTTCGAGCGCTTGGTGGACACGATGGTGGTCAACCTCCGATACGTCGGCAAGGGCCACCCAACCCGATGTGTCAACGAATGCGTCAGTCACGCTCAGTCCGACCGGCCAAATCCCACTCGATTGCTTCCTCGATAAGGTCCCGGCCGTTGTCGGCCATGCTGAACGGCTCAGGGCTCTGGAACATTCCGCTCACGTCGTTGATCGAGGCCTGCGGCTGGGTTGACTCGAGTTCTCGTTCACACAATCGCTTGATCCATTCGGTGAAGCTGATTCCCTGTTCGGCAGCCCGAGCCTTCGCCTTGGAGTGGATCTGATCGGGGAGCGTTATGACCGTTCGCATGGCAGCATGATATCAATAGTCAACATGGATTCGGTTGTGGTTGTGGGTTCGGGGGCGGCCGGACTCACCGCAGCGCTGGCAGCGGCCACAAGCGGGGCCGAAGTTACGGTCGTGGAGCGGGCACCGGTGCTGGGCGGGACCACCGCCCTGTCGGGTGGGCTGGCCTGGATGCCGGCCAACTCCCACATGGCTGCCGAGGGGGTGGACGACTCCCCCGCCGAGGCCCACCAGTATATGAAGGCCCTGAGGCTCGGCGATGTGGACGACGACTTGGTGGCTTACTTCGTGGAACAGTCCGCAGGAGTGGCCGACTGGCTGGAGACTTCCACCTCGCTTCGATGGCAGACCGTCCCCTACCCCGATTACCACCCCGAGTTACCCGGCGGGAAGCCCGGCCATCGCCCTCTGGAACCTCAGCCCTGCGAGGTGTCACCCGAGCTGGACCGCCGTATCCGCACCGCTCCCAACGTGACCGCTCCCATCACCTACCGGGAGCTGGCCACCGGCGATTTCGACCGGGCCGAGGTGGCCGGGCGAGCCGAACGGGGCGTCATCACCATGGGGCGATCCCTTATCGCATCTCTGGTGGAAGCGGCTGAGGACGCCGGGGTGGTTGTCCGCACCGAAACCGGAGTGGATGGCCTCATTCAGACCGGGGGCGAGGTCGCCGGTGTGCGGGCCGGAACCGAGGAAATATTGGGCCGAGTCATTCTGGCTTCGGGTGGTTTCGAGCGAGACCCGGCCCTGGTGCAGACCTTTCTGGCCGGGCCAATGACCGGCCCGGTGGGCGCTCCGGGCATGGACGGCACCGCGTTGCGCCTGGCTCTGGTCGCCGGGGCCGAGCTGGGCAACATGGCCGAGGCGTGGTGGTGCCCAGCGATGACCGTGCCGGGAGAGGCCATCGACGGCGAGCCCTTCCACCGCCTGGTGCTCACCGAGCGAGCCCGCCCAGGTTCGCTGATGGTCAACTCCCTGGGTCGGCGGTTCGTGAACGAGGCCCGCAACTACAACGATGCGGGCCGGGCCATGCACGGCTTCGATGCCACCGGTTTCCGGTATCCCACGGCCACCGCATGGCTGGTGTTCGACGCCGGCTACCGCCGCCGCTACCACTTGAGCCCGTTACGTCGCCACGATCCCGACCCGCCGTGGCTACACCGGGGCGACAGCCTGGCCGATCTGGCCGACGCCATCGAAGTGGACGGCGACGAGCTGGCTGGCTCGGTAGGCCGGTTCAACCGGTTGGTATCAACCGGTCACGACGCCGACTTCGGCAGGGGCCGGTCGGCCTACGACCGTTTCGTCGGCGACCCCTCCGCTCCCCACCCCACCCTCGGACCGGTGGACGAGCCGCCGTTCTACGCCGTCCGCATCCATCCCGGGTGCCTGGGGACCAAGGGCGGCCCCCGTACCGACTTCTCGGGCCGGGTGCGCCACCAAAGCGGCCAACCGCTCGAGGGCCTCTACGCGGTGGGCAACGCTGCCGCCAGCCCGTTCGGCCACGCATATCCCGGAGCGGGCGGCACCATCGGTCCTCTCCTGGTGTCCGCTCACGCCGCGGGATGTCACGCCGCCCGGTGACCTGCCCGGCGTAGATTTGGTGCCGCGATCATCGCAGGTCGTAGCCCAGCTCGAACTTCTCCACCGATTTGGAGAACACGATGGCGTCGTACTCCGGCTCGGATGCCGGCCGCAGGTTGGTGATCCGAGCGGTCAGCTCCTCGAGTACGAGACGCACCGTGAGCCGGGCGAAGTGAGCGCCGAGGCAGAAATGGGTGCCGAACCCGAAGGAGACGTGGGGGTTGGGGTCGCGATCGATCAGCACCTCGTCGGGACGCTCGAACACAGCCTCATCCCGGTTGGCCGACGGGTACAGCAGGGCCAGCCGGGCACCGGTGGCAACCGGAAACCCGTTGATCTCGGTGTCCACCACCGCAGTGCGGAACATGTTGTTGAGCGGGGTTATCCACCGGATGAGCTCCTCAACCGCTCTCGGTATGCGGGAGGGGTCCTCGGCCAGCGCCTCCCATAGGTCGTTTCGCTCGGAGAAGAAGATCAACGACCGAGCGATGGTGGTTCGGGTGGTGTCAGCCGAGCCGGGGACGATCACCCCCAGTTCGGAAGTGATGTGCTCTTCGCTCAACGGACACCCGTCGAGTTCGGCGTTGGCCCAGCGCGACAGCAAGTCATCGGCGGGGCAGCCCCGGCGGGCCGGCACCGTTTCCATGGTGAGAGCCGCCATCTCACCTATCGCTCGTATGGCGTCGGAAAACTGGCCCGGATTGGTAGCAAAAGTGTCAATCCGCATCAGGCGCTCCGACCACGACCGCACGTCACGCCAGTGGCTATCGGGCCACCCGATGAGGCGGCACCCGAACAAGCCCGGCACCTTGGCGGCCAGCGTGTCGATCACCTCGAATCGGTCGGTAATCCCGAGACCGGCCTGATCCAGGCAGAGCTGGACGATCTCCCGCACCCACGGCTCCTGCTTCGACACCGCCTTGGGGGTGAACATGTCGGATACCAGCTTGCGCTGGGCACCGTGCTCCGGGTCGTCCTTGACCAGCATGGAGACCTCTTCGGGTGTCCAGATCGACCGGTACCCCTGGCTGTTCACGAACTCGTCGGAACGGCGCTCGACATCGCGAAGGTGGTCGTACCGGGAAACGCACACGAAGCCGTTGCGGTCTGCATAGAAGGGCTCGTTCTCGCGCATCCACCGGTACGCCGGATGGGGGTCCCCCACATGGAATGCCGGATCGATGATGTCAACGTCAGGTCGCACGACCTACCTCCAAACTATGTTCCGCAAACTACGTTCCGAACTGCGTTCCGCCGCCACGATGGTCGGATTCCTGCCGACGGTTGCGCCAAGTGCCTCGACCATGCCCCCACTGTAGGCAACAGGGGCGGCCCAACCGGTCCAGGTTGGGGCAGGTGTTGGGGGAGGATCGAAAAGCGCACCGGCGGACAAGTGCGCGAAGCTACCGGGATGAGCACATGGATTGAGGTGATCACGTTTGGCGACCTGGTGGTGAGAGCCTCCGCGTTGTACGGAGACGGGGATGCGGTGGTGTTTCCCGACAGCAGACACAGCTTCGAGTCGCTGGAAGCGGCGGCCCGACGGTCGGCCCGGTCACTGCTGGGCCTTGGAGTGCGCCCCAACGACCGGGTGGGAATCCTCATGCCCAATTGCATGGACTTCATCGAGGCGATGTTCGGCGCAGCCCTTATCGGCGCCGTACCGGTTCCGATCAACGCCCGCTTCAAGGGCCGGGAGCTGGCCTACGTGACCGAGAACGGCGACCTGAGGGTGCTGATCACCAGCGACATCATCGACCAGCACACCGACTACGTGGAGATCCTCCACGACTGCCTTCCCGGGCTGGCCAATGCCCCCGACCCGGCCAACCTCAGCCTGGATGTCGCTCCCGAGCTGTTGTCGGTGGTGTTGCTGGGCAGCTCCTCCCCGGCCGGCATGGTGGACAGGGCCGGCTTCGAGGCCCTGGCCGACAACGCGACCGACGACGAGGTTGAGTTGCTCCGCACCCAGGTGGCTGTGCGAGACGTGGCACTGATGATCTACACATCGGGAACCACCGCTGAACCCAAGGGCTGCCCGCTGAACCACGAGTCGCTGGTTCGCACCGCGGTGACCGCCTGTCGGACCCGGTTCGAACTCACCGAAACCGACGTGTTCTGGGATCCCCTGCCCCTGTTCCACATGAGCTCCATCCTCCCCCTCATCGGCTGCCTGGACGCTGGATCGTCGTACGTGACCATCACCCACTTCGACCCAGCCTCGGCCATCGCCCAGATGCGCGACGAGAAGGCCACCGTGTGCTTTTCGACTTTCCCGCCGGTAACCCAGGCGATGATCAACCACCCCGACTGGGATGCCGACGAGTTCCAACGCATCCGGCTCATGAACAACGTGGCCCCGCCCGACGCCCTGCGAGCCATCCACGCCCTGCTCCCCTCCGCTCGCCACATGAACGCCTACGGCCTCACCGAATGCGGCGGAGTGGTGGCCTTCTCCGGCCCCGAGGACCCGCCCGAGACGTGGGCCGTGTCGTCGGGGCGCCCTTTCCGGGGTATCGAGGTTCAGATCAAGGATCTGGAGACCAGGGATAGGTTGGACGAGCCCGACCAGGCCGGCGAGATCTGGGTAAGGGGTTACAATGTGTTCGAGGGCTACCACAAGGACCCAGCCAAAAACGCCGAGTGCTTCGACGAGGATGGCTGGTTCTTCACCGGCGACATTGGCTCGCTCGACCCCGAAGGGCGCATCAGCTACCTGGGCCGCACCAAGGACATGCTCAAGGTCGGCGGGGAGAACGTAGCCGCCGTCGAGATCGAGAGCTACCTCCAGACCCACCCGGCTGTGGCCATCGCCCAGGTCGTCCCCCTGCCCGACCAGAAGTACCAAGAGGTGCCGGCAGCGTTCTGCGAGCTGAAGCCCGGCCACCAGGCCACCGAGGACGAGCTGATCGAGTTCTGCCGAGGCCAGATCGCCAGCTTCAAAATCCCCCGCCACGTCCGCTTCGTCAACCCCGACGAGTGGCCCCTGTCGGCCACCAAAATCCAAAAGTTCCGCCTCGCCGACAAACTTCAAGCCGAACTGGGCCTCTGAACCGCCCAGCCGGCTACCGAAAGCCGAGGGCTAGTGCAGGTACCCCTCGGGGAGGCGGTCGACGTGCCAGACCTTTTCCTTCCACCACCGCCACTTCTTGGCGATCACGTCCTCGATGGTGCAGTACGGGTGGGGCTCCAGCCAGTTCAGGTCGGTGTCCACGATCTGGAACAGGCAGCCGAACCCGGAACTGGGCCGCACGTAGGTCTCCCGCCACCCCGAGTCCGACAGGTCGGTGTCCACCACCTCGAACCCGGCTGCGGCCAGGTCCTCGATGGTGGCCTCCACGTTTTCCACGAACAGAGTCACGTGGTGAAACCCCTCCCCCCGCTTCTCGATGAACCGATGCAGGTAGCTGTCCTCGGAAAGCGGCTCCATAAGCTCCACCTTCACCGTGTCCGGGAACTTGAACATGGCGGTGCGAATGCCCAGCCGGTGGTCGTCGCCACCCAGGATGAACTGGCCTCCCAGCACGTCCCGGAACAGCGGTACCGCTGCCTCGATGGAGCGCACCGCGATGCCGGTGTGGTCCCAACTCAGAATGTGGGGCGAAACCGGCGGGTTCGGGGTCAACCCGGCCGGGTACCCCTCCGCTCCCAAGACTCTCCAAGCCATCTCCGTGCTCCTCTCATTCTCCGATTGCCTGCTTGGTGTGGTATCTAGCAGGCATGGGCAAGTTAGACGAAGCAGTCGCCGGAGAAGGTGGTTTCCCCCGGGTGATGCCTGGTTTGGGCCTCGAACTCACCGTGCCTCAGAAGATCGCCTGTGCTGCTCGGATTCTCGACGGGGAAGGCTACGCCTTGAATGTGGCCGGTCACATCACCGTGGTCCGCGACGGCGTGGACGACGGATCGATGTGGTGTACCCCCTATGGGCTGTGGTGGGGTGAGGTCACTGCGTCGGACATCTTGATCATTGACGCCGACGGCGAGGTGATCGAGGGCCGGTGGGATGTGACTCCGGCGGTGTTCATTCACACCGAGCTGCACCGCGCCCGTCCCGACGCCCGGGTGGTGATCCACAACCACCCGTACTACGGCAGCCTGCTCTCCACCATGCACCGACTCCCGGAAATCACCGAACAGCAGGCCTGCATGTTCGACGGCGACATCGCCCTGTTCGATACCTATACCGGAGGGGTGGACGACGCCTCCGGCGGCCGACACCTGGCCAACGCTGTCGGCTCGGCCACCGCCGTAATCCTGGCCAATCACGGGGTGCTGATCGCAGGTGAAACCACCGAGCAGGCCGCCTACCGGGCCTCCAACTTCGAGCGCGTTTGCCGGCTCAACTACGACGCCATGCTCACCGGTTGCCCCTCGGAGCCCGTTCCCCCCGAACAGCGAGAAACGTTGAAGGAAGCCATCAACAGCCATCACATGACGGTGCGCTACTACTGGGAGGGCGCGGTGCGGCGGCTGCTGCGCGACGCCCCCGAGGTGCTGGACTGATGGCCTCGCCCAGCCCGCCCCCCACAATCGGAGCGTGGATCGGCTACAAGGCCGAGCGAAATGGCGACCGTTTGGCCCTGACCGTGGAGGGTCGAGACAAGTCCTACGCCGGCGTTCACACCGATTCCGACCGTCTTGCCGCCGGGCTGGGCTCACTGGGGCTGGAGCCCGGTGACCGGGCGTGCCTGATGATGCAGAACTCGCTGGAGTGCGTTGACTCCTGGTTCGCCATGACCAAGGCCGGGGTTGTGGAGGTGCCCATCAACCAGGCCTACCGGGGCCACCTGTTGGAATACCTGGTGAGCCAGTCCCGCTCAAGGGCGGTGGTGTGCGATGCCGACTACCTCGACCGCATCGCCGAGGCGGCCGGCAACCTTCCCGGCCTGGAGCACGTGGTGGTCAACCGGGCAGCGGGAACTGCCGACTCGGGCACTCCCGAGTTCCCCGACCACGTCACCGTCCACGAGCTTGCCGACCTGTACCTCTACTCCCCCCGGCCCGAACCCGACCTCGACTGGCGGGACACCGCGGTAATCCTCTACACGTCGGGTACCACCGGGCCATCCAAGGGGGTGATGCTGAGCCACGAGGCCAACCTGAACCTGGCCCGCCACACCGTCGACCTGGTGGGCTACGACTCCGACGACGTGCTCTATACCGCTTTCCCCCTGTTCCACATCAATGCCAAGTACACCAGCGTGATGTGCGCTATGGAGGCCGACGCCCGGCTCATCATGGACCGCCGGTTCTCGGCCAGCCGGTTCTGGGACCGGTGCCGGGCCGACGGGATCACCGCTTTCAACTACCAGGGCGGGCTGCTGATGATGCTGTGGAAGCAACCGGAACGGCCCGACGACGCCGACAACCCGGTGAGGAACGGCTTCGGAGCCCCCTGCCCGGTGGACATCTGGGAGCCATTCGAGGAACGCTTCGGGGTCCACCTCACCGAGGTGTACGGGATGACCGAGGTGGCCGTCACCACCGAGAACCGCCGGGGGGTGCGCAAGATCGGCACCGCGGGGCGGGAGTCGGCCCTCTATCACGTGATGGTGGTGGACTCCGAGGACCGGCCGGTGCCGGCCGGAACCGCGGGCGAGATCGTGGTGCGACCCAAAAGGCCCCACATCATGATCGACCGCTACTTCGACATGCCCGACGCCACGGTGGAAGCGTTCCGCAACCTGTGGTTCCACACCGGTGACCGGGGCCGCCTCGACGAGGACGGCTACCTCACCTTCATCGACCGCATGAAGGACTGCGTGCGCCGCCGGGGCGAGAACATCTCGTCCTACGAGGTGGAAGCGGTGATCAACACCTGCGACTCCGTGCTGGAGTCGGCGGTCATCGGCGTGCCTTCCGAGCTGGGAGAGGAGGAGGTGATGGCGGTGGTGGTGCGCAAGCCCGGCCACGAGCTGACCGAATCCGACCTGCTCGACCACTGCGTGCCCCGCATGGCTCACTTTGCCGTGCCCCGGTTCGTGCGCTGGGTTGACGACCTACCCAAGACGCCGTCGGATCGGGTCCAGAAGTTCAAGCTGCGCGAGCAGGCCGTCACCCCCGACACCTGGGACCGCGACCAAGTCGGCTACGTGGTTCCCCGCTAGAGCGGGGCCGTATAGTGCTCCCGGTGACAAAAGCCAGCACCCTCGAACAGGCCGTGGCGTCGATTCCCGATGGCTCCACGGTGGCCATCGGCGGACTGTCGATGAACAGCGCTCCGATGGCTCTGGTCCGCGAGCTGGTACGCCAGGAAAAAAGAGACCTCACCCTGGTGGCCATCGTGTCCGGCATGGCGGTGGACTGGCTGGTGGCCGGTGGGTGTGTGCGCCGGGTTATCGCCGGACTGGTGAGTTTCGAGGGACTGGGCCTGGCCCCCAACTTCCGGGCAGCGGTGCAGTCGGGCCGGGTGGACATCGAGGAGTACAGCGAGCACCTGCTGATTTGCCGCTTGCAGGCCCAGAGCTACAACCTGCCGTTCATGCCCACCCGAGCCGGCCTGGGCACCGACGTGTTGGGCCTGCACGCCGAGTCGGGCACGGTTCGGGAGGAGAAGGACGGCCCGTCCGGGGAGCACTACGTGGCCTGCACCCGCCTCCCGGTGGATGTAGCCCTGGTTCACGCTCACGAAGCCGAACCGGGTGGCAACACCAGGGTCAACCCCAAGCTCATTTGGATGGACAACGAGATCGTGAACGCCGCTACCCGCACGGTGGCCTCGGTGGAGCGGATGGTTGAGCCGTCGGCGTTCACCGATGAACCGGCCCGAACCACCTACCCCCGGTTCATGATCGACGCCGTGGCCCCCGCTCCCCGTGGGGCCTACCCGTGCTCGAACTTCCCCGAGTACGGCCACAGCACCGACTTCTTCTCCGAGTACTCGACAGCGGCCCGCAACCCTGACACGTTCGCCGAATTTTTCGAGACCAGGGTGGTGGGCCCGCCCACCTGGGAGGACTTTCTGGAGGCCAACGGCGTTTCTCCCCTGGGAGCAACCACATGAGCACTCCGGTTCCCGGCTACGAATGCGCGGTTCACACCTGCACCATTGACACCATCGAGAAGCCAACGACATGAGCACTCCTGTTCCAGGCTACGAATGCACAATTGACGAACTGATGGCGGTGACGTTCTCCCGCGCCATGTCCAACGACACCAGGGCGTTCAACGGAGCGGTGTCGTTCATACCGGTGTGCGGCTACCTGCTGGCCCGGCGCACCCACGCCCCGGAGTTGGTCTGGGTGGCCAGCTCCATCGCCGTCGACGCCGACCCCGACGAGATCGGCGACTCCACCCTTTCGGATTCGCTTTGGGGCGGGGCCTCCGCGCTGAGCAACTCCCCGTTCGACTTCTGGAGCTACGCCCAGGGAGCCCGCTACAACACGTTCGCCTTCCGGGGAGCCCAGATGGATGCCTACGGGAACGTGAACAACACTGTGATCGGCCCCTACGACTCCCCCAAGGTACGGCTACCCGGAGGGGGCGGCATGGCCGACCTGGGGGCGATGATGCCCCGCATCTACCTGTGGTCGTCCACCCACGATCCCCGTACGTTCGTGGAGCGTCTCGACTTCCGCTCCGGGATGGGCTGGGGCGACGGAGGCGACCACCGGGAGCGCCTGGGGATGCCCGGCGGGCCGCAGCTTTGCATCACCAACCTGTGCGTGTTCGATTTCGAGCCGGTCGAGAAGCGGATGCGGCTGGCGTCTCTGCACCCCGGTGTGACCGCCGAGCAGGTGCAGGAGGCCACCGGTTTCGAGGTGATCGTTCCCGACGGCGACATCGCAACCACAGCCCGGCCCACCGCCGAGGAGTTGCACATCCTGCGCACCGAGGTGGACCCCACCGGGGCCCGCCTCCGGGAGTTCTGAACGATGGACGTAGCCGGTTCGGTCGCCGTAGTCACCGGGGGTGCCTCGGGGCTGGGCTCGGGGGTTGTGAAAACGCTGGTGGACCGGGGTGCCCGGGCGGTCATCCTGGATCTGCCCTCCTCGGCCGGCGGGGACATGGCCGCCGAGCTGGGCGAGGCGGTGGCTTTTGTTCCCGTCGATGTCACCAACCCCGACGAGGTGGCCCAGGCGGTACCCGCCGCGGCCGACGCTCACGGCCGCGTAGACGTGCTCGTGAGCTGCGCCGGCATCAGCTCGGGTCAGAGGGTGGTGTCTCGTGACGGCACCCCCAATCCGCTCGACCACTTCCGCCGCCACATCGAAGTGAACTTGATCGGGTTGTTCGACGTGGCCCGCCACGCCGTGTCGACCATGTCGGCCAACGAGCCCAACTCCGAGGGTGAGCGGGGGTTGATCGTGAATATCGCCTCCATCGCCGGTTACGAGGGCCAGGTAGGGCAGTCGGCCTACGGGTCGTCAAAGGCCGGGGTGATCGGGCTGACCCTGCCGATGGCCCGCGACCTTGCGGTGTGGGGCATCCGGGTGATGACCATCGCACCGGGCACCATGGACACTCCCATGCTGGCCACCCTCAACGAGGATTTCATCGCGAAACTGGTGGAGGACAACGTGTTTCCCCACCGGCTGGGTACTCCCGCCGATGTGGGCGCGCTGGTGGCCCACTTCATGGAGAACACCTTTTTGAACGGCGAGGTGGTGCGCCTCGATGCCGGGCTGCGCCTCACCAGCCGCTAGCCGCCAGGCCCTCCGGTTCTCATCCGGTCAGGCCAGCATTCCCCCGTCGATCACCAGCACCGCACCGGTGATGTAGGACGCAGCCGGCGACGAAAGGAAGGCCACAGGGAGTGCCACTTCGTCGGGGGTGGCCCACCGACCGAGCGGGATGCCGATTCCGGCTTCTTCCACCACGGCGTCCTTGTCGTAGCTGTCCCAGCCGCTGGTGTTCACGAAACCGGGTGCCACAGCGTTTACCCGCACCCCGTGGGGAGCCCATTCCCGTGCCAGCGCCTTGGTCTGCTGGAATAGACCCCCCTTGGCCGCCGAGTATGCCGCCATGCCGGGCAGGTGGCGTAAACCCGACAGCGAGCCGACGTTTACGATGCTGCCCCGGCCCCGGTCGATCATCTCTCGCCCGAACGCCTGCGACACCAGGAAGGGTGCGGTCAGGTTGAGGGCCACCGTTTTGGACCAACCCGGCTCGGCTATGTCCAGCACCGGGGCGGTGAACCTGGCTCCCCCGGCGTTGTTGACCAGCACGTCAACGGGTCCCAGTTCGGCACCGATTTGATCGGCGACGGCTGACACTGCGTCCGGGTCGGTCACATCACACGGTGCGACCGACACTTCGGTGCCTCCGGCCCGCAGCTCGGTGGCCAGATCCTCCAACCGTTCGGCCCGTCGGGCGACAAGCCCCACCTGGGCCCCCTGGGCGGCCAACACTCGGGCGATTGCCCCGCCGATGTCGCCTGTCGCACCTGTCACCACTGCGCCCAGCCCCTCCAAGGGCCCCGCCTCACTCACAACGCCTCGCTCACAACGACGTCTCCATCGGAAACGTCTCCGTTAGGAACACCTCCATCGGGCTCAGCGGCAGTGTCCTGCTCACCGCAGGCTCACCGGCAGGTGCTCCAAGCCCCGACTCAACATGGTTGGCACCCACACCTCCGGCTCGGGTCCCAGCTCGAGGCCGGGCAGGCGGCGAACCAGGGCCTCCAGGGCGATGGTCCCCTCCAGGCGGGCCACCGACGCCCCCAGGCAGAAGTGAAGGCCGAACCCGAAGCCGATGTGGTTGTTGGGGTCGCGGCCCACGTCGAACAGGTCGGGCTCCTCGAACGCCTCGGGGTCACGATTGGCGGCGTGCTGCACCAGGTACACCATGTCACCGGCGGGCAACACCTTGTCTCGCATTTCAACCTCGCCGGCCAGGGTGCGGACCTCCATCTTCGACGGGCCGTCGAACCTCAATAGCTCCTCCACCGCAGGCTTGATGAGCGAAGGGTCGTCCCGCAGGCGCTGGAGCTGGACGGGATGGTTGAGCAGCACCCGCATCCCGTTGCCGATCAGGTTGGTGGTGGTCTCGTGGCCCCCGAACAGGAACAACACGCAGTTGGCCACGATCTCAGGGTCCTCCAGGCTGTCGTCGCCTTCCGAGGCCTCCACCAGGTTGGAGATGATGTTGTCGGCAGGGT
The DNA here is from genome assembly GCA_965200775.1 of Acidimicrobiales bacterium. Lineage (GTDB taxonomy): Bacteria > Actinomycetota > Acidimicrobiia > Acidimicrobiales > Bin134 > Poriferisocius. The sequence goes on from OZ241383.1 coordinate 1,229,144, forward strand.
TCTGCCGGTAGTGGGCCACCAGCTCCCCGAGGTAGGCGGCCAGCTCAATGAGCCCCTGCTGGGCCCGGGCCCGCCGGTCCCCCACCCCTCGGGCGCCGAACACCAGGATCATTACGTCGTCGGACCAGTCCTTGAACCGGTCCCGATCGGCAGCCGGTACCCCCATCATCTCGGCGATCACCACCGCAGGGATGGGGTAGGCGAAGTCCTCGATCAGGTCGAACCGGTCGCGGGCCGACAGCCCGTCGATGAGCTCGTCCACCACGCCGACGATCCGGTCCCTCCAGGCCTCCACGGCCTTGGGGGTGAAGGCCCGGCTGACCAGGCGGCGCAGCCGGGTGTGATCGGGAGGGTCTCGGAACACCAGCCAGTCCATCAAGATGTCGTAGGTGGGCTGACGCTGGGCCTTCTGTTCTTCGGTCAGCCGGTCGTAAGCCGGGCCGATGCGTTCCGAGGAGAACCGGGGGTCCCGCAGGGCGTCGAGCACATCGTCGTAACGGTGGATGAACCACGCTCGGTACTTCTCGTTCCAATGCACCGGGTCGTGTTCCCGGAGCACGGAGAAGTAGGAGTGGGGGTCGGCGATCCGCTCCGGGGACAGAACCTCGTCGTCGATCTCCGGGAGGGCCGGGCCGCTCATCGGTCTTCTCCCCCCGTTCCCATGGTCTCCAGGATGGTCACCACGCAGGCGTTGCCGTCGATTCCGGCGGTGCCGCCCCCCATGGTCTCCACCGCGCCCAGCCGGGCTCCCGGCACCTGGCGGTCGGCGGCCATTCCCCGGAGCTGCCAGGCGATCTCGGCGATCTGGGCCAGCCCGGTGGCCCCCAGGGGATGCCCCCGAGACAGCAGACCTCCCGACGGGTTGACCGGCTGGGGCCCACCCATCGCAGTGTGGCCCGACTCCACCAGCCGCCCTCCGGCCCCGAGGCCGCACATCCCCAGCGCCTCGGTGGTGATGATCTCTCCGATGGTGAAGGCGTCGTGAACCTCGAACACATCGATGTCCTCCACGCCGACGCCGGCAGCCTCGTAAGCGCGGGCGGCGGTCTCGGCCACTATGTCCCACCCCCACACCTTGGTGGTGGTCTGGTCCCACAGCTTCCCCGACCGCAGCACGCTGGATCGGATGGCCACCTCACCGGCCGGGTCGTGCGAACCTCCCCGGGGGCCGACCACCGCTGCTGCAGCAGCGTCGGCGATGGAACAGCATTGGAACAGCGTGATCGGGTCGGCAACCATGCGGCTGCCCAGCACCTGCTCGATGGTGACCTCCTTGCGGTGCTGAGCCCGGAGGTTGCCCACCGCGTGACGCCGGTTCTTGACCGCCACTGCGGCCATCTGCTCGCACGTCACCCCGAACTCGTGCTGGTACCGGGTGGCCGACATGCCGTAGATGCTGGGCATGGCGAACCCCTGAGCACCGTCGGGGTCGGAAGCGATGGGGCTGATGGCCCCGTCGAAGCTCAAGGTCATGGTCTCGATGCCGAAAGCCAGCACCCGCTCGTACCGGCCCGACTCCACCGCCACCCGTGCTTCGTGGAACGCCGAGGTGCCGCTGGCACAGGCGTTCTCGATGGTGATCACCGGCACCTCGACTATGCCGATCTGCTGGAGGCTGCGGGTGACGGTACCCGGATCGCCGAAAACCGTGCCGGCGTACACCGCGTCCACGTCGGTGGCCTTCAAACCGGCGTCGTCCAGCGCCTCGACGGTGGCCTGCCATGCCAGGCGGGGGCCGCCCAAAGCGGTCTGCTTCCCAAACGCCGAGGTGCCCACTCCCCAGATCGACGAGGCAGCCGGGCCGGCCGCTGCCCCTGTCTCCACCCCGGTCGTCGCCATGGTCATGGTCCGAGCCTTCGAACCGTGGGATCACCGTGCTCGCTCCACCCCGACAGCGCCACCCGGCTCTCCGGGGCCACCGCCTCGTCGGCGCCGTCAACGTGAGCGAGGATGCGAGGGCCGTCGTCGATGTCCACGTAGGCCAGGGTGAACGGCGGGGTGCGCCCCGGAACCGGGATGCGCAACACGGTCGAGCTGAACACCGTGCCGGCCGGGCCGAAGGTGGCCGCCCCCATGGAGTCGCTACTGCACATCGGGCAGCGAGGCGGAGACACCGCCAGTGGGTAGTGGCATTCATCGCACCGGCTGCCCACCAACAACACCCGCCCGTCCTGCTGCACCAGCTCAGGTCGGGGGTCGGCTCCCCCTCGCTCCGGAGGCGTGATGGTGGCCGAACTCACGGGGAGGAATCTACCAACTGAGCCCCCCGGCCCTACGACTCGGCCCCGCGGCCACCATCTCATCCGCTCTCATGCGGCTCGTCCCTCGCCATCGTTTTACACCTGTCAGCCAGGTGGCCTACGCTGCGGGGCCGTACCGCAATCCAAGGGGGCTCGAATGGGCATCGAGGGGCTTAGCTTCGTCATCACAGGCTCGGCGACCGGAATCGGGGCGGCAACCGCCCAGGTGGCAGCCGGAAAGGGCGCCAACGTGATGGTGTCCGACCTCAACGACGACAAGGGTCAGGCAGTAGCCGACGAGATCAACGCATCGGGGGGCACAGCGGCCTACACCCACTGCGACGTGACCGATCCCGAACAGGTGGATGCCCTAATGGCGGCCACCGCCGAGGCGTTCGGGGGCATCGACGTGCTCCACAACAACGCCGGTATCCACGAGACCGGGCTGGCCCCGGCCGAGCAATGCAGCCTGGAGGGGATGCCCCTCGAGGTGTTCCAGAAGGTGGTGGAGGTAAACGCCATCGCCCCGTGGATCTGCTCCAAGGCCGCACTCCCCTACCTCAAGGCGAGCGACTGGCCTTCGATCATCAACGCAGCGTCAACCGGATCGCAGTCGGCCTACCCCAACAACTCGGCCTACGGCACCTCCAAGGGCGGCATCCGGCTGCAAACCCAGAACCTGGCCGTGGACCTGGCGGCGTTCGGCATCCGGGTGAACTGCTACGGGCCCACCGCCATCGCTACCGACATGGTGACTGATTTCGTGAAGCAATCCGACGACCCGGTGGCGTTCGAGAAGGCGCTGATCAACACCTCGCTCATCCCCCGGTTGGGCAAGCCGTCCGAGGTGGGCGAGCTGGTGTGCTTCTTGGCCAGCAGGGAGGCCGGGTTCATCAACGGCGCCTACATCCTGATCGACGGCGGCTCGCTGGCCTGGCGAGGCACTGTAGAGCAACTAGGAATGGAGTGATCCAATGGCAGACAAGCAAGCAGTAACCGAACTGTTGAACCACGCCGGGGTGGCCTACGACGTGGGCGACAGCGACTTCCTCATCGGAATGTTCGCCCCCGACAACCCGGTGTTCGAGATGACCATCGCCGGTGGTGACCCCATCACCTTCGAGGGATCGGAGGCAATCGCCGGGCTGTTCACCGGGGCCATGGACGAGCAGACCGACCAGCGCCGCCACGTGGTCACCAACCTCTACTTCGAGAACGAGGCCGACGACTCGATCACCGCCATCAGCTATCTGGTGCTCATCACGGTGGAGAATGGGCAACTCACCGTGCTGTCCAGCGGCGTGTACACCGACGACTGCGTGCGGGTTGGCGACGACTGGAAGATCCAGAAGCGCTCTTTGGCCTTGGACCTGCCCTACTAGGGCCGGACCGCCATGAACATCGGCCAGATCCCGGCCAAGTGGGCTCGCCAGACGCCCGACCGCGAGGCCATCATCGACTCCACCACCGGGCAGCGGGTCACGTTCGCGGCCTTTGACGAGCATGTACGGCAGTTGGCCAACGGCTTGGTGGGCCTGGGCCTGCAAAAGGGCGACCGGGTCGGCATCCTGAGCCAGAACTCGGTGGAGTACGCCGCCCTGTACTTCGCCTGCGGGCGCTCAGGCCTGGTGGCCCAGCCCATGAACTGGCGGCTGTCGCCCCCGGAGCTGGCCAAGATCGTCAACAACGGTGAGCCCCGGGCTTACATCTCCCACGGGTCCTATGCCGCTGAAGCCGCCGAGCTGTCGGAGATGACCACCTCGGTGGAGCACTGGCTCCAGTACGGCGAGGGGGGCGATGGCTCCTACGAAGAGCTGGTGGCCTCATCGTCGGATGCCGAACCCGAGGGGTCGTTCGATGTGGGCGGGGATGATCCGCTGTTCATCCTCTACACCGGGGGTACCACCGGGGAGTCGAAGGGCGCTCTGCACAGCCACCGCAGCGTTTGGTTCGGGATGCTCAACCAGACGGTGGCCGAGCGCATCGTACCCAGCGACGTGTACATGCTCACCGGGCAGATGTTCCACATCCCGGTGGTGCTGGCCATGAACTATCTGGCCCACGGCTGCCCGCTGGTGCTCATGAATTTCGACGCCACCCTGGCTCTGGAGCTGATCCAGGCCGAGCGGGTGTCGGCCTTCCTCGGCGTTACCACAATGTTGAACTGGATGATGGCGGTGGAGGGCTTCGAGAACTACGACATCTCCAGCCTTCGCAACATCCAGTACGGCGGCGGCCCCATGCCGTCGCGGGTCATCACCGAGGCCATGGACAAGTTCCCCTGCACCCTTATCCAGGGGTACGGCCAGACCGAGGGCACCACCATGTGCTTTCTGTCCCAGGAGGACCACATCCGCGCCATCCGCGAAGGCCACCACCCCGAGCGGCTGCGGTCGTGCGGGCGGGAGGGGTTCGTCACCTCGGTGCGGGTGGTGGACCCCGACGGGGTGGACGTGCCCCGCGACGGGAAGACCTCGGGGCAGATCATCGTTCGATCCGAGGCCAACATGGTCGGCTATTTCGGCCGTCCCGACCTCACCGCTGAAACCATCAAGGACGGCTGGATGTGGACCGGCGACATCGCCACCTGGGACGAGGAGCGCTATGTGTTCATCGTCGACCGGGCCAAGGACATGATTATTTCCGGGGGCGAGAACATCTACTCCGTGCAGGTGGAGGAAGCCATCGCCACCCACGAGGCGGTGTTGGAAACCGCTGTCATCGGTGTTCCCGACGACACCTGGGGCGAGTCGGTGATGGCCTACGTGGTGCTCAAACCGAGCATGACGGCCACCGAGGACGACATCATCGAAGCGGCCCGCCGCAACCTGGCCTCCTACCAGAAGCCCAGGGCTGTGGAGTTCGTCGACGAACTACCCAAAGCCCCCACCGGCAAGATCCTCAAGCGAGTGCTGCGCGACCCCCACTGGGATGACCACGACCGCCAAGTCTGAACTGGCCGGAGGGCTAGTGCTGGGAGTAGCAGATGTTGACGATGGCGGGCTCGGTGACGTCGTCGCCCTCCAGCTCGCCGACTATTCGGCCTTCGCTCAGCACCAGCACCCGCTGGCACACACCCACCAACTCTGAGAACTCCGAGGAGACGAACACCACTGCCTTACCCTCGGCAGCCAGCTCCTCCATGATGTCGTAGATCTCTTCTTTGCCATCCACGTCCACGCCGATGGTGGGCTCGTCGAAGATCAGCACCTCGGCACCTTGCTCCAGCCACTTGGCTATGACCACCTTCTGCTGATTTCCTCCCGACAGCAAGCGAACTATCTGCCGCTCGCTGGGCGTGGCGATGCTCAGCCGCCCGATGCGCTGCTCGGCCGCCTTCTTCTCCGACTGAGCCGACGGAAACGGGGCCTTGGGCCGCACTCGGTGCCGGGTGAGGGAGGCCAAGGTGATGTTGTCACGAACGCTGAAGTCCATGATGTTGCCCTGGGTCTTGCGATCCTCCGGTAGCAGCGCCATTCCGGCCTTCATGGCTTCATCGGGGTGGCGTCCACCGATCTCGGCACCCTGCACCCGCACGGTGCCGCTCTGTCGTTGATCGGCTCCGAACACCGCCCTGACCAACTCGGTGCGACCGCTTCCCATGAGCCCTCCCAAGCCCAGGATCTCGCCCTTACGCACGTCGAACGAGCAATGGTTCACCCCTGTAGGGGCGCTCAGATCCTCCACCTCCAAGAGCACCTGCGTTTCCGGCCTGCTCCCGACACCTCTGGCCACCCGCCTCTCGGAAGCAGTCTGAGCGTGCTCGTGGCCGGTTATGTGCCCTATGAGGGAGGTGCGGTCTTGTGATGAGGTGAGCTCGTCGGCCACCACTCGGCCGTTGCGCATCACCACCACCCGCTCCGTCAACTCGAAGATCTCCTCGAGACGGTGCGACACGTACACCACGACCATGCCGTCGTCTCGCAGTAACCGCACAACCGCGAACAGATGCTCAATCTCCTCGTCGGTCAGCGAGGCGCTTGGCTCGTCCAAAACCAGCAGGCGGGCTTGCTGAGCCAACCCGCGGGCGATCATCACCAACCGCTGCTGCGCAACGCTCAGCTCCCCCACCGGGGTTTTGGGGTCTATGCCAGCTTCCAGGCGCTCCAAGGGCTCGGCGGCCTGGCGGTAGAGTTCCGCCCAATCCACCAACAGGCCCATCCGGCGGGGGTAGCCGAGGCCCAGCATCACGTTCTCGGCCACCGACAGGTCCGCCACGTCCTGTAGGTCTTGATGCACGAACGCCAGGCCGGCGATGGTGGCATCGTGGGGCCGATGCAGCACCAGGGGGGCGCCGTCCATGAGCAGGCGACCCTGATCGGCGCGTTCCGCCCCTGCCATGATCTTGATGAGAGTGCTCTTTCCGGCACCGTTTTTGCCAACCAGGCCAACGATCTGCCCAGGCTCGAAGGCCAAGCTCACGTTGTCGACGGCCAAAACCCCCGGGTAGCGCTTCGTGACGTCGCAGATCTCCAGGAATGGGGCAGGTTCCGCCTGGGCAGCGGTGCTCATCGTTTCTGTGTCCCCAAGGCCGTCAGGAGCATGGCCATAACCAGAATCGCTCCCCTGGAGATGTCCAGGATGTCGCGGTCGTAGCCCAAGATGGTGAGCCCCGACTGAACGGCCTGCAAAAAGATCACTCCGAGCACGGTCCCGGGAACGTTGAACAGGCCCCTCCTGGAGGCGGCTGCCCCGAGGAAGGCCGCGGCGTAGGCCGACAGGAGCAGCGAAATACCCACCCGGGGAACCGACGAAGCGGTGCGAGCCGTGGTGGAAACAGCGGCCACCACTGCCGCCACTCCTACGATCACGAAACCCAGCGCCCGCAGCGCCTTGACGTTGATGCCCGAGAGCCGGGCCGCTTCGGGGTTTCCGCCGATGGCGTACATGTAGCGACCCATCTCGGTGCGCGACATGACCAGCCACAAGATGATGGCCAGCCCGGCGGCGATCCACACCGGCGAGGTGAACTCTGTCCAAGGCTCTGGTTTGCCGATGCCCAAGTCTCGGTAGAGGTCGGGCATGTCGGCGCGGCCGGTGATGTTGCGCCCGTCGGTGATCATGTATTCCACGCCGAGCAATATCAGGAACGTGGCCAGGGTGGTGATGAACGAGGGCATGCCCACGTAGGACACAAGGGTGCCGTTGATGGCTCCGACCATCAGACCGAACAGCATGCCCACCAAGACGGCCAAGCCCCAGGGCCAGTCGTGGTTCACGATTAGAACCACGATTGTGGCGGCCGCGGCCGAGAGGGTGCCGGCAATGGACAGGTCGAAGTCGCCCATGGCCAGCACCACGGTCAGGCCCAACGACAGCATCAGCAGAGGAGCAGCCAACCCGAGCTGGGTGCGTAGGTTGTCGATCTCGATGAAGCGGCTGTCGAGCACCGCGAAGATCACGACGCACCCCACCAAGGTCAGGAACACGCCGTACAGTGAGATGAACGAGAGCAGATCCTGGCCGGTGGGGACCCTGAATCTGGAGGGCCCGTTCTTCGGCGGCGCTTGAGCGGTGTTCGAATCAGTCATTCATGACCTCCCCCTTCAGAAACTAGCCGATGGACGCGATTGAGCCGGCAGCAGGTGTACCCACTGCCGGCTCAATCAACTTCATTCCAGCGCCGAATCAGCTCAGCGCCGGACACTGCCGGTTGAGACGATCAGCCGCAGCTCGCGATGCCGCTGAATTGGCCGCACCACTTGTTGCGGAAGTACTGCTCGTAGTCTCCGGGTGGGTTCGGTGCGGGCACCTCGGTGCTGTCGGCGGGCATGGCGTTCACGGTGTCGATGGTGACCACCTGGCGCACCGAGAAGTTGCGCCCGTCGAAATCGGGGGCACGTTCCTGGCTCGGCTGGGTGCCGAAAGCCAGCAGCTCCGCCACAGCGTTGACCTGCGCCCAGCTCTGCCACTCCAGCTTCTCATCCACCGCAGCATCCAAAACACCAGAACGGATGTCGTTCACCGTCGTCGGGTTGGCGTAGAACGTCACAATCTGCGGACGCTCAGGATCATCCGCATCGTAAAGCGCTCCCACAGCCTGCGCCGCGCCGATGGACGCCACCGAGAAGTTGATCCAGATCACGTCAATGTCCTCGAACTGCTGCAACTTCGTCGTCACATCAGCCTCGGTGCCCGCCACCAAATCGGCGAAATCACCCTCCCACTGATCGACGATCTCATGATTCGTGCCCTCGATCACCGAGTTCAACCCGTTGATCCGCTTGTCGCTCCACGCCGTCGGCACAGTCTGAACAATCATCCGCGCCCCATCGGGGAACTGATCATTCACATAGTTCGCCAACTGCACACCCAAATCGGTGTCATCAGAAGCATACGAAGCAATATAGAAGTCCCGAGGGTCAACCTCGCCACCAGCAGACAACACCGGAATGCCCTCAGCATCAGCCCGCTCCAAAACATCAGTGATAAACGCCTCAGGAATACCATCCGTCAACATCACATCAATATCGGCATCAAGCAACTGATTACCACACACCGGCATCTGCGCCGGATCACCAGCCGCATCACACGTCTCGTAATCCCAACCCAAGAAATCAACAGCTTCCTTGGCCGCATCCTCAATACGCTTACCCGCCTCATCAGCATAAATCCACTGCAAATAACCAATCTTGATATGAGGCAACGCAGCAAGCTCAGGCTCCGTGCAGTTGGCGATGCCGCTGAATTGGCCGCACCACTTGTTGCGGAAGTACTGCTCGTAGTCTCCGGGTGGGTTCGGTGCGGGCACCTCGGTGCTGTCGGCGGGCATGGCGTTCACGGTGTCGATGGTGACCACCTGGCGCACCGAGAAGTTGCGCCCGTCGAAATCGGGGGCACGTTCCTGGCTCGGCTGGGTGCCGAAAGCCAGCAGCTCCGCCACAGCGTTGACCTGCGCCCAGCTCTGCCACTCCAGCTTCTCATCCACCGCAGCATCCAAAACACCAGAACGGATGTCGTTCACCGTCGTCGGGTTGGCGTAGAACGTCACAATCTGCGGACGCTCAGGATCATCCGCATCGTAAAGCGCTCCCACAGCCTGCGCCGCGCCGATGGACGCCACCGAGAAGTTGATCCAGATCACGTCAATGTCCTCGAACTGCTGCAACTTCGTCGTCACATCAGCCTCGGTGCCCGCCACCAAATCGGCGAAATCACCCTCCCACTGATCGACGATCTCATGATTCGTGCCCTCGATCACCGAGTTCAACCCGTTGATCCGCTTGTCGCTCCACGCCGTCGGCACAGTCTGAACAATCATCCGCGCCCCATCGGGGAACTGATCATTCACATAGTTCGCCAACTGCACACCCAAATCGGTGTCATCAGAAGCATACGAAGCAATATAGAAGTCCCGAGGGTCAACCTCGCCACCAGCAGACAACACCGGAATGCCCTCAGCATCAGCCCGCTCCAAAACATCAGTGATAAACGCCTCAGGAATACCATCCGTCAACATCACATCAATATCGGCATCAAGCAACTGATTACCACACACCGGCATCTGCGCCGGATCACCAGCCGCATCACACGTCTCGTAATCCCAACCCAAGAAATCAACAGCTTCCTTGGCCGCATCCTCAATACGCTTACCCGCCTCATCAGCATAAATCCACTGCAAATAACCAATCTTGATATGAGGCAACGCAGCAAGCTCAGGCTCCGTGGGCGCTTCGGTGGCTGCCGGAGCCTCGGTCGCAGCGGGCGCTTCGGTGGCTACCGGAGCCTCGGTGGGGTCCGGGGCGGTCGCGCCGTCGTCATCGTCGTTGCCGCACGCCGACGCCACCAGCGCCAAAGACAGCAAAGCCGCAAGCAGCTTCCACAAGGTTCGTCTCATTGGGTTTCCCTCCTAATGCCGTTTCAAGGCCCACGCCCTGCTCGGCGTGGTGGCAGTGACAAGATAGTAGGCTTTCCAACCTTCTAGGGCTAAACCGGCTCGAACTCCACGTGCAGCTCAGCAGGGGCCCGGAGGAACACGCCTACCTCCCTGGCCTCGAAGCCGTCGGCCAACCGGAGATTCCGAGTGCAGTCCAACACCATGTTCAGGGCCACCTCGATCTCGGCCTTGGCCAGGTACGAGCCCACGCAATGGTGCCGGCCGAAACAGAAGGTGGTGTGCTCGGCGTTGGCCGCAAACGCGCTGGAGGCCGGCAGGTCCCGGCGATTGATGTCGAACAGCTCAGGGTCGGTGTGGGTGTACTTCCGCTCGTCGCGGTTGGCCGCCCCGATTATGCCGGTCACCGTGGCACCGGCAGGGATGGTGCCGGCGCCCGACGGCAGCACGGCCTCCTCGTGGGGCAGACGCTGGATCCAGTGGGCCGGCGGGCTGTAGCGCAGCGTTTCGGCCACCGCCATGGTCACCATCGACCGGTCGTCGCGCACCTGTTCGAGCTGGTCGGGGTGCTCCAGCAGGTTCTTGAACAGGCTGGCTATCGCCTTGTCGGTGGTCTCACCCCCAGCGGTCAAAAGCAAGCTGGTGAACGACTTGACCTCGATGTCGGTCAGGCCGCTGCCGTCGATCTCGGCGGTGACCAGGTTCGACAGCAGGTCGTCGCCGGGGTTGCGACGCCGCTCGGCGATCACCGGCATCAGGTAATCCTGGAACTCCACCCTGGTCTGCTCGCCCTCGGCGATGATGTCGGGGTCCTGGTTGATGTTGGACACGAACCGGTTGATCGACTCGTACCAGTTCTGGAACTTGGGGTGGTCCTCGTCGGGCAACCCCAGCATGGCCACGATCACCTTGATGGGCAGGTAGCGCGACAACCCCTCCACCAGGTCGCAGCTCCCATCGTCGTGCCACTGGTCGATCATCGACCGGGCCTGGGCCTCGATCATGGGCATGAACCGCTCGTCGAGCACCGCTCCCCGGAAGAAGGGGGCCACCAGGTTGCGGTACCGGGAGTGCTCGGCCCCGTGCTTGGACAGCAGGGTCGGCCCGTGGGCCGGTTCGATCATCCACTCGTACATGTCGGTGCTGAAGTCGGGGTTCTTGAACACGTGCTCCACGTCGGCGTAGCGGCTCACGAACCAGGTGTCGGAGGCCTCGTCGTGAAAGCACGGGTAATCGTCCCGGTAAATCCGGTACACGTCGTAGCGGTCTTCGTCGGAGCTGAGCAGATCAGGAGGTGCCATTGCGGCACTCTAGTTTCATGTGCAGCCCTTGCGAACCGATGGGCCCGCCGGCGCCATCAGCCGGTGGAGTCTTATCCCTCTAGCGGGTGCAGATGACCGAGGAGCCGTGGCCGAACATGCCGTGGTTGATGGACAGGCCCACACTGGCCCCCTCGACCTGGCGGTGGCCGGCCACGCCCCGGAGCTGCCAGACCATCTCGCACACCTGGGCGATGGCCTGAGCCGGGACCGCCTCGCCGAACGCCCCGAGCCCTCCCGACGGGTTCACCGGGATGCGCCCGCCCAGGGAAGTGTCGCCCGACCTGAGCAGCTTGGCGGCCTCACCCCGCTCGCACAGTCCGATGTGCTCGTACCAGTCGAGCTCGTAAGCCGACGACAGGTCGTACACCTCGGCAAAGTCCAGGTCCTCGGGAGACACCGAGGCCTCTTCGTAGGCCCGGCCAGCGATGTTGTCCTTGAAGGTCATGGTCTCGTCGCCCACGGCGGCCCACGAGTCAGACGCCAGGTAGGGAAGCTCGATCACGCTGTTGGGGTAGGTGGGGCTCACCGTGGAGATGCCTGCCACCCGCACTGGGTTGGTTATACCCCGAGCCTCGGCCCACTCCAGGCTCGACACCACCAGCGCAGCACCGCCGTCGGAGGTGGCGCATATCTCCAGCAGACGGAGCGGGTCGGCCACCATCGGGGAGTTGGCGATGTCGTCGGCGTCGTACTCCTTGGTGTAGCGAGCGTTGGGGTTGAACACCCCGTGGCGGGAGTTCTTCACCTTCACGGCGGCGAAATCCTCCGGGGTGTCGCCGTACAGCTCCATGCGCCGCCGGGCGTAGAGGGCGAAGTAGGTGGGGTTGGTGGCCCCGACCAGATGGAAGCGGAGCCAGTCGGGATCCTCGTGGCGCTCCCCCGCGTTGGGAGCGAAGAAACCCTTGGGGGTGGTCTCGGCCCCCACCACCAGGGCCACGTCGCACACCCCGGCCAGGATCTGTGCCCGGGCGATGCTCAGGGCGGTGGCCCCCGACGCGCAAGCAGCGTACGAGCTGGCGAGCTGGCAGCCGGTGAACCCCAAGGCGTTGGCGAACGTGGAACCCGACACGTAGCCGGGGTAACCACATCGCACGCTGTTGGCCCCCGAGACGAACTGGATCTCGTCCCAGCCCACCTCGGCGTCGGCCAGAGCGTCACGAGCCGCTTTCACCCCGTACTCGGTGAAGTTGCGGCCCCACTTCCCCCACGGGTGCATGCCCGCGCCCAGAATGGCGATCTGATCCATCAGCCCTCTCCGTTCTTGCTGTGTCCCGCCGGAGCCCACTTCCACACCAGGTAGTCGTTCTCTTCGTCCGAGTAGAGCACGCCGAGCACCAGCTCCATTTTCATACCCGCCGACAGCTCCTCCACCGACACACCGTGTACTACCTGGCCCAGCACCACCAGGTTCTCCTCCGACAACTGCACCGCGGCGACCATGTAGGGCTCGAACTGATCGCCGGGAATGACGAACGGAGCCGGAGGGGCGTACTCACCGGTGGTGTACGACCACAGCTTGCCGGTGCGGCTGAGCAGCACCTCCTCGATCTCGTCGCCCAGGCACGCGGGATCGGAGCCGGCCAAAGCCCGGGGGAAGAAGTAGGAGCCTCGGGTGCGGGCCCTCCCTCCGATCAGCCGGGGCTCATCGGGGTCGAGGGTGAACAGGCCCTCCACTGCGGCTACCTGGGTCCTGGTACCACTCATGGCCGCAGCTTAGGCCCCTCCCCTGCCGACAGCGTTACCGGCAGACCATCCCGCCGTCCACCACCATCGTGTCGCCCGACACCCAGCGGGCCTCGTCGCTGCACAACCACACCGCAGCCTCGGCCACCTCCACGGGCAGGCCCAAGCGCCGGCCCGGCATGTGCTGGATCACCGCTTCGGCTGCTTCGGGGCTCGACGCCCTCCACGAAGCCACCATGGGGGTGTCGATCATTCCCGGGCAAATGGCGTTCACCCGGATGCCCTGGTTGTTGAGTTCGTCGGCGGCGTAGGTGGTGAGCCCAACCACGCCCCGCTTGGCCGCGGTGTAGTGGGGCTGGCCGGGAGCGGGCACGATGGCCGCACCCGACGCCGTGTTCACGATGGCCCCTCCCTCGCCCTGGGCCAGCATCTGGGCGATCTCGTGTTTCATGCACAAGAACACCGCGGTCAGGTTCACGGCAATCATCTCGTCCCACTGCTCCAAGGTGAGCTCGTGGAAAAGACGCGACGGGTGGGTGATGCCCGCGTTGTTGAACGCATAATCCAACCGGCCGAACTCGTCCACTGCCGACGCCACCAATCCGACTACCTGGTCCTCGTCGGTCACATCGGTGGCAAAAAAACGACCTTCGCCGCCCTCGGAGTCGATTTGGGCCAACGTCTCGGCCCCGCCGTTGGCGTTGCGGTCGGCCACCACCACCTTGGCTCCCCGTCGGGCGAAAAGCATCGCGGCTGCCTGGCCGATCCCGCTGGCCCCTCCGGTGACCAGGGCCACCTTGCCTTCCAGTTTTGAACTCATCGCCACTGTCTTGCCTCTCTCTGGATCTCTCCCATTCTGTGCCGCTCCCCTTCACAAGCAACGTCCACGGCAACCTAAGGTAGGCCAACCAGCCGAGTGCAACGGAAAAGTGCCGGCAGGGGCATAGGAAAGGAAGCCGATGGCCATCTCCTCCTGGGACGAGTTCCCTGTTCACCAGTCCCCCGACTGGATCCGCAACGTCGCCACCTCCGACCGCAACTTCTACGACCGCAACTACTTCTGCCTCCACGGCTCCAGCGACGAGCTGTTCGCCATCTTCGGGATGGGCCAGTATCCCAACCTGGGGGTGCAAGACTCGTTCTGCTGCGTGCGCCGGGGCGACGCCCACCATGTGGTCAGGGCCTCCCGACCGCTTACCGACCGGATGGACATGTCGGTTGGACCCCTCCGCATCGAAGTGATCGAACCCCTGCAGAAGGTGCGGTTCGTGGTGGAGCCCAACGAGCACACCATCGCCATGGATGTGACGTGGGATGCAGCCACCCGGGCCATCGAGGAGCCCAACCAGTTCATCCGCCACGAGGGCAGAGTTGTGTTCAACACCCAGCGTTTCGCCCAGCTCGGCCGGTGGGAGGGCACCCTTTCGGTGGGCGGAGAGGACTTCACGGTTACCCCCGACCGGTGGGGCGGAGCCCGCGACCGTTCCTGGGGGATCCGCCCGGTGGGCGAGCCCGAGGACGACGGCATCCGCCAGGGGGCCAACGTGATGTCGGGTATGTGGAACTACTTCCCCATGGTGTTCGACGACCATGCCGTGCTCTACATGAACAACGAGCGTGACGACGGCTCCAGGAGGCTGGTTGAGGGCAAGCGTGTGTGGGCCGACGGCCGGCCCGACGAGGACCTGGGCCGTCCCGAGCACGATCACACCTTCGAGTCGGGCACCCGTGTGCTGACCCACTCCACGATCACGTTCCCCGAGGCCGGGGTCGAAATCGACTGCCAACCGCTGCTGGTGAACTTCGTCTCGGTGGGCACCGGCTACGGCATGGACGCCGACTGGCGCCACGGCATGTACCAGGGACCCGACCTGGTGGTGCAGGGGAAGGTGATGAGCGTGGAGGCCGAGGTCAAGCCGATCGGCCAGTACGGTGTGGTGGACCACGTGGCCCGCTACACCTACGAAGGCAACGTGGGCTACGGGCTCTACGAACACGGCTTTTTCGGAGCGTTCAACCGTTACGGGCTGACCGACGCCGGCGCGGTGGCTCCCTAGTCCACCGACTGCCATGACCGAGTCGTCACAGCCCGATTCATCAACGTCCGAAGCGCCTGCATCCGGCGGAGGTGAGAGCCTTGCCCAACTGGAGAACCCCGACGAGTTCATAGCCCGCCACATAGGACCCCGAGCCGGGGATCGGGACGCCATGCTGGCCGAGCTGGGCTACGACAGCATCGAAGCGCTGGTGGACGCGGCGGTGCCCCCCAACATCCGCTCCGCCGGGCCACTGGACCTTCCCCCGGCTCTCACCGAGGCGGCAACCACCGAGAAGCTGTGGGCGCTGGCCGAACGCAACACGGTGATGACCTCGCTGATCGGCATGGGCTACTACAACACCATCACCCCGCCGGTCATCCGGCGCAACGTGCTGGAGAACCCCTCCTGGTACACCGCCTACACCCCGTACCAACCGGGAATCTCCCAGGGCCGCCTGGAGGCGCTCATCAACTTCCAGACCATGGTCACCGACCTGTGCGCCATGGGCATGGCCAACGCTTCCCTGCTGGACGAGGGCACCGCGGCCGCCGAGGCCATGACGCTGCTCCGGCGGCTCAACCGCAAAGCCCCCGACGACCGGTTTATCGTTGACGCCGACACCCACCCCCAGACCCTCGACGTGCTCACCACTCGAGCCGAGCCGCTGGGCATCGAGGTGGTGGTGGCCGACCTGGAGTCGGCCAACATCGAGGAGATCGCCGACGGGGCGTTTGGGATGCTGGTGTCGTACCCCGGCAGCTCGGGACGCATCTGCGACCTCGGGGCGATCATCGCCGCGGCTCACAACGTGAACGCCATGGTGGCGGTGACCACCGACCTGCTGGCCCTGTGCCTTTTGACCCCGCCGGGCGAGCTGGGCGCCGACGTGGTGGTGGGCTCGTCCCAGAGGTTCGGCGTGCCGCTGGGCTTTGGCGGCCCCCACGCCGGGTTCATCGCCGTACCCGAAGCGGCCATGAGGTCGCTGCCCGGCCGCCTCGTGGGGGTGTCAGTGGACGACGCCGGGGCGGTGGCCTACCGGCTGACCCTCCAGACCCGGGAGCAGCACATTCGCCGGGAGCGGGCCACAAGCAACATCTGCACCGCTCAGGTGCTCCTGGCAGTGATGGCCGCCATGTACGGCACCTATCACGGACCCGAAGGCCTGGCCCGCATCGCCCGGCGGGTACACCGGCTCACCGCCATCGCCGCCGCCGGGCTGAAGGACGCAGGCTACGAGATCAGGGCCGAGCACTTCTTCGACACCGTGACAGTTTCCGCCCCCGGCCGGGCGGACGAGATCATGGCCGCGGCCCGGGCCGAGGGGATCAACCTTCGACCGGTGGACGACGACACCGTGGGATTCTCGCTGGACGAGACCACCACCAGGGCGACAGTGGCCGCTCTGCTGCGGGCCTTCGGAGTTGATGCCGGCAACCGGACCATCGACCAACTCGACGCGAGCGCCCCCGATGCCCTGGCACCGGAGCAGGTCCGCACCAGCAGTTACCTGACCCATCCGACGTTTCACCGCTACCACAGCGAAACCGAGATGCTGCGCTACCTGTCCCGGCTGGCCGCCAAGGATCTGGCCCTCGACCGGACCATGATTCCGTTGGGGTCATGCACCATGAAGCTCAACGCCACCGTGCAGATGGAGCCGGTGAGCTGGCCCGAGTTCGCCCACATCCACCCGTTCGCCCCGTCCGACCAGACCGAGGGGTACAGGGCCATGATCGCCGAGCTGGAGCAGATGCTGGTGACCATCACCGGCTACGACTCGGTGTCGCTACAGCCCAACGCCGGTTCCCAGGGCGAGCTGTCCGGCCTGCTGGCCATTCGGGGCTACCACGCTTCCCGGGGCGAGTCCCAGCGGAACATCTGCCTCATCCCCGCTTCTGCTCACGGCACCAACGCGGCCAGCGCGGTTATGGCGGGCATGAAGGTGGTGGTGGTGGCCTGCGATGACGACGGCAACGTGGACATGGACGACCTTGAGGCCAAGGTGGCCAAACATGGCGACCACCTGAGCGCGCTGATGATCACCTACCCGTCCACCCACGGGGTTTACGAGGCCACCGTGACCGAGGTGTGCGACCTGATCCATGCCCACGGAGGGCAGGTGTACCTGGACGGGGCCAACCTGAACGCCCTGGTCGGGGTATCCCAACCCGGACAGTTCGGTGCCGATGTGTCGCATCTCAACCTGCACAAGACCTTTTGCATCCCCCACGGCGGTGGAGGACCGGGTGTCGGCCCGGTGGCGGTCGGCGCCCACCTCGCCCCCTTCCTTCCCAACCATTCGGTGGTCGGCGAGGCCGGCCCGACGACCGGGGTGGGAGCGGTGTCGGCCGCGCCCTGGGGGTCGGCCGGCATCCTGCCCATCTCCTGGGCCTACATCACCGCCATGGGCGGACCTGGGCTCACCGAGGCCACCCAAATCGCCCTACTCAGCGCCAACTACCTGGCGGCCCGCCTCGACCCTCTGTTCCCGGTGCTCTATACCGGAAACGACGGTTTGGTGGCACACGAGTGCATCGTGGACCTGCGCCCGCTGCACTCCCAGACCGGGGTCACGGTGGAGGATGTGGCCAAGCGGCTCATCGACTTCGGCTTTCATGCTCCCACCGTGTCGTTCCCGGTTGCCGGAACGCTGATGGTGGAGCCCACCGAGTCGGAGTCCAAGGAAGAGCTCGACCGCTTCGTGGCAGCCATGGCGGCCATCCGATCCGAGATCGACCAGGTGGCCGAGGGGGCGATCACTATCGAGGAGAGCCCGCTGCGTCGTGCGCCCCACACTGCCGAAGTGATCGCCGCCGACCACTGGGATCGCCCTTACTCCCGCCTGCAGGCCGCTTTCGGCCCGCTGGTGGACCGCACCACCAAGTACTGGCCTCCGGTGGGGCGGATCGACGGGGCCCACGGCGACAAGAACGTCTTCTGCTCCTGCCCCCCGCTTGAGGAACTCCAAAGCACCGACGCTTAACCCGGCTCTGGTCGCCTCTCCGCTTCTCCCACTGCTTGTCCCACGGCCCGCGTTTCGACTCTGACGGTGCCTGGCTACTAGCTTTCGGGCAATCCCCTGGGGAAAACCTGTTGAGGAACGCCTGAACCCGAGCAAAGGAGACTGCCGGTGCCCGACGCAATCGTGGAACGCGACGGCCAGACCATCATCATCACCATGAACCGCCCCGAGCGGTACAACGCCCTGTCCGGGGCGATGATGATCCGCATGTTGGATGCCTACGAGGAGGCGTCCAACAACGACGACATCCGCTGCATCATCGTGACCGGAGCCGGGGGCAACTTCAGCTCGGGCGCCGACCTCAAGGCCATGAGCGGGGACGCCGGCAACGCCGATCCCGAAATCGACGTGGCAGCCCGCATGGCCGCCGACCCCGAGATCCACTGGAAGGCGCTGCTGCGGAGCTACCGGCCCACCAAGCCGATCATCGCCGCGGTGGAAGGGGTGGCCATCGCCGGTGGCACCGAAATCCTCCAGGCCATGGATATCCGGGTGGCAGGCGAGAGCGCCCGCTTCGGGGTGTCGGAGGCCCGCTGGTCGCTGTACCCCATGGGCGGCTCGGCGGTGAGGTTGCGCCGCCAGATCCCCTACACCCACGCCGCCGAGATCCTGCTCACCGGCAAGCACATCACCGCGGCCGAGGCAGCACAGATCGGCCTCATCGGCCAGGTTGTCCCCGACGGGCAGGCCCTGGACAAGGCCAAGGAGATTGCCGCCACCATCTGCGAGAACGGCCCGCTGGCGGTGGAGGCCATCCTCCGCACCCTGCACGAAACCGACGGCATGACCGAGGAGGAAGCCCTCGCTCACGAGTTCGAGTACGGCTGGGCTGTGTTCCGGAGCGAGGACTCCAAGGAAGGACCCCGAGCGTTCAGCGAGAAGCGCAAGCCTGTTTTCAAGCGCAGCTGAGCGAGAGATAATCAGGAGCTGAACATGGAAGCCTCGCCGGGGACGGGCATTTCGGTGTTCGATGTCCACCATCACGTGGGCGATGCGTCCGGCGCGCTGGGCCTGCCCCCCGAGGAGGCCCCTGATCCCGAGGCCTACGCGGCTCTGGAGCTGGCCAAGCGCATCGAGATCATGGACACCGGCGGGGTGGCTCAGGCCGCGGTGATCCCAGGCCATGGCTACCTGCGGCCCAACGGCCACGCCGACACTCGCGCCGTCAACGACAGCATCGCCGCCTACCGCGACGCCACCCCCGACCGCTTCCCGGTGGCCATCGGCATAGTCGAGCCCCGCGACGGCGAGAGCAGCTTCGGGGAGCTGGAGCGGGCCGCGGGGCCGCTCGGCTTGGCCGGGATCAGCCTTCACACCCGGTTCCAGGGGGTGAGCCTCGACAACCACTGGGTGTCGGCCTACGTGGGAGCCATGGGCGAGCTCGGCCTGCTGCCGGTGATCCACGCTCTGGACGAGTCCGCGGAGGAGTCGCTGTGGAAGGTGGGGCTATTGGCCTCCCGCCATCCCGATCTCACCATGCTGGTGCTCGACGGCTACTCCACCCACGAGGGCACCAAGCACTGCGGGCTCTTGGCCGCCACCCACCCCAACCTGTTGTTCGATTGCAGCCTCTCGTACAACTTCGACTTCATCTCCGACCATGTCCGCCGCCACGGTGCCCACCGTTACGTGTACGGCACCGACCTTTACTCTTGGCCCCTGGGGAGGCGCATCAGCCACATCCTGGACCAGCTTCTCGAGTCGGACCTGCCCGACGACGACAAGATCTCCATAGCCGGCGACAACGCCCGCAAGCTGTTCAAGCTGGACCAACCATGAAACCCGGACTGGATCAAACATGAGGAACAAGAAGAACATGAAACACCTATCGCTGCTGCCACGCCCGCGCTCCCGGGACTCCCGACACGGGGCCGCAATCGGGGCGATTCTGTTCTCTCTGCTGGCTTTGTTCGCCACAGCCTGCAGCACCGGTTCGGAGGGCCAATCCAACGGCCTGTCGGCGACCAGCATCGATCAGGTGCTGCCCGACGGCCTGTTCGATGCCCTGGAGCGCATCTCGGAGATGCCCGACGGCCAGGAGGCCCCTGATGGCTCGGAAACACTGCCCGACTCCGGGGATCAAGGCACGGACTTCACTGCCAACGTGGACGACCAGCCCGGCGAGCAGTACGAGACGTTGGTACCGGCACAGGCTGACACCGAAACCGAGCTGACCGAGGAAGAGCTGCTGAAGATGCGTGACGAGGCTTTCGTGGACTACTCCCGTTGCATCCGCGACGAGGGGTTCTCCGACTTTCCCAACATCGACAGCTCCCAGATCGTGGATCAGGCCTCGTTCCTGGCCGCCATGCAGGAGGCCGGGGTGAGCTTCACCCAGCCCGGTTTGGCCCAAGCCCTTCAGGCCTGCGCCGGAGTCTTCAGCGAGCTGATCTCCCTCGCTCCCCAGCAGGACACCAACGCCCAGCAAGTGGAGCGGGAAGAGAACGCAGTGGCGTTCGCCCAGTGCATGCGAGACCAAGGCGTGGATGGGTTCCCCGACCCCGACTTCGCCCAGTACCCCGGCTCGGGGTTCCAAGGCGGTGGCGACAACGGGGCGAACATCACCCCCGAGATCAGAGCGGCGCTGCAGGTGTGTCTGCCGGTGATGGGCGGGCAGCCGCCCAACGAGGCTGCCGCGGCCCCAACATCTCAGGAACCGGCTACCGCCGAATCCACGCAAACCGCCGACGCCGGCACCCCCGACTCGCAGCCCGCCACCCAAACGGCCACCCAGACGGCCACTCAGGAGCCCACGCAAGAGTCCACCCAGGGTGCTACCGCTTCGCCCGGTCCCACGGTCAGCGCCGGCATCCTGCGTGACACCGAGGAGCTGAACACCGCCGAGGTAGTGCGGCGCGACCTGATCGACACCGAGGAGTTTTCCGGGACGCTGGGCTACGGCGACCCCGAACCGTTCTACACCAACACCACGGGCATCGTCACCGGTCGCCTCCCCGAGGAGGGCGAGGTGCTCGGTGTTGGTGATGTTCTGTTCGAGGTGAACGGCTACCCGATTGTGCTCCTGGAGGGTGACCGTCCCATGTACCGCCGATTTTCGCGGCTCATGGACGACGGACCCGACGTGCGGCAGCTCGAACGGGCCCTGGTGGCCATGGACATTCCCGGCTCCGACCACCTGTACGTGGATGACGACTTCAACGTCCTCACCGAAAACGTTATTGCGGAATGGCAGAACCGCCTCGGGGTGGAGGAGTCAGGTGAGATCGAGGTGGGCTTCGTGGTGTTCATCACCAAGCCCTTCCGCATCTCGGCCGTGAACGTGATCGAGGGGCAGACGATTTCGTCCCAGATGGCCGCTTTCACCATCACCGGCCAGAGCCAGGAGATCATCAGCAACCTCGACCCCAACGACGCCGAGATCGTGAACGCCCTCGACCGGGTGGAGGTGGAGCTGCCCGACGGCCGCATCGTGCCAGGCGCGGTGGCAGAGGTGGCCAGGGTTGCCACCCGGGAGATCAACCCCCAGACCGGGGCACCGGGAGACCCAACCATCGAGGTGACCATCGTGCTGATCGACGGCGAGGCGTCGGCCCGATTCGACGCCGCCCCGGTGGACTGGACCATTACCAAGCAGGTGACCCCCGACGCCCTGGTGGTGCCCGCCTCGGCGCTCATTGCCACGGTGGACGGTGGTTTCTCGGTGGAGGTGGTGGCCGACGGTTCAACCCGGCTGGTTCCGGTTGAGGTGGGCACCTACGTAGATGCCTTCGTCGAGATCACCGGCGGCAACCTCCAGGTGGACGACCGGGTGCGGATTCCCTAGCCGGCCCCCTCCCCCCTCCCCCACCATGCCTGCTCGAACCGTTCTGGAGCTGCGCCGGGTGGTCAAGAGCTACCCCGGCACTCCCCTCGTCCCGGCCCTCAATGGCGTGGATCTCACCATCCGTGCCGGCGAGCTTGTCGCGGTGGTCGGGCCTTCCGGGTCGGGCAAGAGCACCATGTTGAACATCATGGGAGCGCTCGACCGCCCCAGCTCCGGCGAGGTGGTGGTGGACGGCCAGGCCCTCTCCAGCCTGTCCGACCGTGAGGTGGCCGGTGTGAGGGGCCATCGCATCGGGTTCGTGTTCCAGCAGTTCCACCTGCTCGAAGGGCTTACGGCGCTGGACAACGTCGCCACCGGCAGCCTCTACCAGGGTCGCCGTCTGCGGGTGCGGCGCCAGGCAGCTCAGGAGGTACTGCATCGGGTGGGGCTCGGCCTCCGGCTCGACCATCGACCGGGCAAGCTCTCCGGCGGCGAACGCCAGCGAGTGGCCATCGCCCGGGCGTTGGTGGGCGACCCGGCCATCGTGCTGGCCGACGAGCCCACCGGGAACCTCGATTCCCAGACCACCGAGGAGATCCTGAACCTGTTCCTGGAGCTGAACCGGGCGGGTGCCACCATCGTGATCATCACCCACGACAGGGAGCTGGCCGGCCGGATGCCCAGGTCGGTGGCCATCCTCGACGGCCGCATCAGCCACGACTCGACGGCAAGCTGACATGACACCGTCCCGCAGCAAGCTGCGAACCAACCGGCCCGCATATCACCAACCGGCGGCAAGCTGACATGACACCGTCCCGCAGCAAGCTGCGACCGGGCGACGTCTTGTCGCTTGGCACTCTGGGGCTGAGAACCCGCAAGGGCCGCACCGCTATGGCCTCCATCGGCATCGCCATTGGGGTGGCGTCGCTCATCGCCCTGGTGGGCATCATCAACTCCGGAGAAGCCGACGCCCAGCGCGACCTCCTGGAGCAGGGCATCGACGTGCTGGAGCTGACCCCCGGCACCTCCTTCGCCGAAGACCCGGAGCTTCTCCCCGACGCCGCTGCTGCCATCGACACCCACATGAAGGAGGTAAGCGTGGTGGCCTCCATCCGCCGGGTGCCGGCCACCCTCCGCAAGACCGACCTAATCCCCGAGGTGGAAACCGGCGGTATCCGGATCTTCGCGGTGGAAGCCGACGACCTTGACCTGCTTATCCCCCTAAGGGGCGGGGTGGCCACCGGTCGTTTCCACGATGCCGCCACTTTGCAGGTTCCCACCGTGGTTCTGGGGGCCGACACCGCTGAGGTGCTCGGCTTCGACGAGCTGCGGGCCAAACCCACCGTTCACATCTCGGGCCACGACTTCGCGGTTATCGGCGTGCTCGAACCTTTCACCATCAGCCAGGGACTCACCCTGAACCGGTCTGCGCTAATCGGCTTCCCGGTGGCCGAGGAGCTTTACGACGCCGATCCCAATCCGGAGCGCATTTGGGTGCAGGCCCCGCTCGATTTGATCGAGAAAGTGAGGGAACTGCTTCCCCGCCAGGCCAATCCCGAGGCCCCCGGCGAGGTGGCGGTGTCGTCACTCGACCTCGACGCCCGGGAGATCATCAGCGAGAACTTCGAGTCGCTGCTCAGGCTGTTGGTGGTGGTCATCATCGTGGTGGGGGCCATCGGGGTGGGCAACATCATGTTTATCTCGGTGCTGGAGCGGCGGGGGGAAATCGGGGTGCGCCGGGCGCTGGGGGCCAAGAAGACTCACATCGCAGCTCAGTTCCTCATCGAATCGATTCTTCTGACCGCTCTCGGGGGGCTGGCCGGGATTACGCTTGGCCTGGTCGTGGTGGCCGTGGTTACCCAGGTGCTCGACTGGCCGATGACATTGGAGCCGGCCTTCATCGCCATCGGCTTGGCCGTGACCGTGGGTGTGGGGCTGGTGTCGGGCCTCTACCCGTCGTGGCGGGCCTCCCGGATGGACCCGGCCGAAGCGGTCCGCCCCGCGGCCTAGTGTCGGTGCTTGCTGCGGCCTAGTGTCAGACCCATGACCATCACCCACGATGAGTTCCGGGAGCGCACCCAGCAGTTTCTGGCAGCCAACGCCGTTCCCCGCAGCGATCCCCCGGTGGAATGGACCGAAGCAGCGCTGGTTGCCGAGTGCCGCAAGTTCCACGGCGCGCAAGCGGACGCCGGGCTGGGGGGCATCATCTATCCCCCCGAATTCGGCGGGCAGGGGCTAGACAAAAGCTACGTCGAGGTGTTCAACCGGGAGCTTTCCGGCTACCAGGCTCCGCTGGTGCCTGCGGCCATATCCCACGGCATGTGCCTGCCCGTGCTCAACGACTTCGGCACCCCCGAGCAGCGCACTCGCCACCAGGCGGCAATCATCCGCTGCGATGAGATCTGGTGCCAGATGTTCTCCGAGCCCGGCGCCGGTTCCGATGTGGCGTCGCTGGCCACCCGAGCGGTGCGAGACGGCGACGAGTGGGTGCTGAACGGCCAGAAGGTGTGGACCTCGG
Source organism: Acidimicrobiales bacterium (assembly GCA_965200775.1). Lineage (GTDB taxonomy): Bacteria > Actinomycetota > Acidimicrobiia > Acidimicrobiales > Bin134 > Poriferisocius. The sequence continues at coordinate 1,253,565 of OZ241383.1, forward strand.
GGGCCCAGTACTGCGACTACGGCCTGTGCGTGGCCCGCACCGACCCCGACCAGCCCAAGCATCGGGGGTTGTCCATGTTCATTGTGGACCTGTCGCTACCCGGCGTGGACATCAGACCCCTGCGCCAGATCAACGGAAGCTCGCACTTCAACGAGATCTATCTCACCGATGTCCGGGTCGGACATGACTGTTTGGTGGGGGGCGAGGGCGACGGATGGCACGTGGCGGTGACCATGCTCATGTACGAACGGGTGGCCATCGGGGCCGGAGGGTCGGGGGCCATGTCCGGCCGAGCCGGTTTCCGGTCGTTGATCGAGCACGCCCGGGCCCAGGGCCGCAGCGCCGACCCGGTGGTTCGTGATGCCCTGGCCGACATCTACATCCGCGAGCGCATCCAGACCTTCATCGGTATGCGGATCCGCCAGGCCGCCGAGGCCGGGAAGGCCCCTGGCCCGGAGGGGTCCATCGCCAAGCTCAACGCTGCCCTGTTGGGCCGCCGGGTGTCGGATGTGGCCATTGAGTTGGCCGGCCCCGCCGGTCAGGCCTGGGACCGGGCGGACGAGGACGGCGATCAGTGGGCCGGAGCCGTAGCCGGTGCGCCGGCCATGGCCATCGCCGGGGGAACCAACGAGGTGCAGCGCAACATCATCGGCGAACGGGTGTTGGGCCTGCCCAAAGAACCTGACCCCTTCAAGGGCCAACCCTGGGCAGAGGTTCCTCGCTCCTGATAGCGCTCCCGGCTGGGAGGGGGCCTTCTAGTTCCCGGTGAGGGCCGCCCACACCCGGTCGACTGCCGCCTTCAGCTCCCCGGGACTTCGGTCGTTGACGATCACATGGTCGGCCAGCGCTCGGCGCTCGGCGTCGGAAGCCTGGCTGGCCATCCGGGCCCGGGCTTGCTCCTCGGTGAGCCCCCGTTCGATCAGCCGGGGCAGGCGCACCGCTTCGGGCGCCTGGGCCTCCACCACCACAACCTCGGTGTAGCCCCTGCCCGAATCCAGCCTCCCCAGCCTGCTCTCGGCCAGCACCGCCATGTCGAGCACCGTCACCTGCGTTTCTCCCCTGCCGGCCAACTCCCGAAGCAGAGCGTCGAGTTCGGCGTTGATGGCCGGGTGGCTGATCGACTCCAGTGCGGCCAACCGGTCGGGGTTGGCGAACACCTCGGCGGCCACCTTCGCCCGGTCAATGCGGCCCCGCTCGTCGAGGATTCCCGGCCCGAAGGCGGCAACGACACCCTGCTCGGCCCGCCCGCCGGGGGCCAACACATCCCGTCCGATGGCGTCCACATCGATCACCGCAGCGCCCAGCTCGCCGAACCGGGCCGCCGCCGTCGACTTACCCGCTCCGATCCCCCCGGTGAGGCCCACCACCAGCATGGCCGAGAGGCTACCCACTGTCACCCAACGCCGAGATACCGCCGGCCCGACGGGGCTTATTCTCGCTCCCAAACCGAAGCCTCATACGGTCGTCACACCGCGCACGTAGCCTTGATGCCATTTCTCCGGTGATGTGGCCAAAATCAACATCGTCACACCGCGCACATAGCCTCGACCCTCCCGGTACTGGCAGACTTGGGCCATGCGTGTCGAGCTGACCGATGACCAACTGGCCCTCCAGCACGAGCTGCGGGGCTACTTCGCCAACCTGATGACCGACGAGGTGCGGCAGAAAATCCGCCATACCGAAACCGAGGCAAATGAGCACTACAAGGAGTTGATCCGCCAGATCGGCAGCGACGGCTGGCTGGGCGTGGGCTGGCCAATCGAATACGGCGGCAAGGGGTTCACCCCCATCGAGCAGTACATCTTCTTCAACGAGGCGTGGGCCGCTCAGGTGCCGGTGCCTTTCCTCACCATCAACACGGTGGGGCCGACCATCCGGGAGTACGGCACCGACCGCCAAAAGGACTTCTTCCTGAAGAAGATCCTGGCCGGGGATATGCACTTCTCCATCGGCTACTCCGAGCCCACCGCTGGAACCGATTTGGCCGCTCTCAAAACCCGGGCGGTACGCGACGGTGACGAGTGGGTGGTCAACGGCCAGAAGCAGTTCACCAGCCTGGCCTACGACGCCGACTACATCTGGCTGGCCGCTCGCACCGACCCCGACGCCCCCGCTCACAAGGGCATCACCATGTTTCTTGTGCCCACCGACGACCCCGGTTTCGACATCCAACCGTTCATCACGATGGGCGGCTCCCACACCACTTCCACGTTCTACGACAACGTGCGGGTACACGACTGGCTCCGGGTGGGCGAGGTGAACGGAGGCTGGGGCCTCATCACCAACCAGCTCAACCACGAGCGGGTATCGCTGTGCGCTTCCGGGGGTATCGCCAACGTGGTGAACCAGGCGGTGGATTGGGCCAAGGAGGCCAAGCTGCCCGATGGGCGAAGGGTGATCGACCAGGAGTGGGTGCAGGTGAAGCTGGCCGAGTCCCGAGCCCGGGTTGAGTTCCTCGACCTGTTGAACTGGAAGGTGGCCCACGAGAGCACGGGGAGCGGCAGCGTGAACCCGGCGCTGGCCTCCACCATCAAGGTGTGGGGCTCGGAGTCGATGCACCTCATCTACTCGGGGTTGACCGAGGTGGTGGGCGCCACGGGCCACCTCAAGAAGGGCTCCCCTCACGCCGAGTTCTCCAGCCGCCTGGAGGAGTCGTACCGGGGCTGTTGGGTTTTGACCTTCGGCGGGGGCACCAACGAGATCCAGCGGGACATCATCGGCATGGCCGGTCTCGGCCTGCCCCGCGAGAAGCGCCGCAAGTAGAGCGGCCACCCCACAACGCAGGAAAGGGACGGGACATGGACTTCACGCTGAACGAGGAGCAGCAGGCCGTGGCCGAGCTGGCCAACCGGATCATGGGTGACCACCTCGACATGGAGCGGCATATGGAGATCGAGGCGGAAGGTGAATGGTTCGATCGCTACTTGTATGCCGACCTGGCTTCGGCAGGGTTGGTGGGCATCGGCCTGGGCGAGGACGTGGGCGGTGGCGGCTTGGACCTGATCGCCGTGGGGCAGCTGCTCGAGGCCCAGGGACGCCATGTGGCCCCTGTGCCTCTGTGGAGCGGGAAGTTGGCCGCCCTGGCAGTGGACACCTTCGGCAGCGATGAGCAACGCCGCCGGGAGCTGCCCGGCTGCGCCGACGGGTCGAACGTGCTGACCCTTGGGCTGCAGGAGTATCTGAACGACGACATCACCAGCCCCACGGCCCGGGTGGTGGACTCAAAGATGGTGGGCACCAAGGAGGTTGTGGAGTTCGCGGCCCATTCCTCCAAGATCGTGGTGGTGGCCGGGCTGGACGACGGCACCGACAACGGCACCACCAGCGGCACCGGCCTGTTCCTGGTTGACCTGTCCGACGAGGCGGTTACCACCGAAGTCGGTGTGTCCACCCGGTTGCAGCCCGTCCACCAGGTGAGCTTCTACGGGGCTCCGTGCGAACCCCTCGGCCCGGCCGACGGGGTATCGGTGAAGTGGCTGGCCCAGCGAGCGGTGGCCCTGCTTTGCGCCACCCAGGTGGGCGTGGTGGACCGGGCTCTTCGGCTGGCCGCGGAGTACACGTCGGAGCGGGAGCAGTTCGGCCGTCCGGTGGCCACCTTCCAGGCCGTCACCCAGCGCCTGGCCGACCAGTTCATGCACACCGAAGCAGTGCGGCTGTGTACCTACGCCGCTCTGTACGACCTGGCCCAGGGCAACGACGCCTCCGTCCGGCTGCCCATCGCCAAGTGGTACGCCTCCCACTGGGCACACGACGTGGCCCACGCCACCCAGCATGTCCACGGGGGCATGGGGGTTAGCGTGGATTACCCCCTCCACCGCTACACCCTGTGGAACAAGCACATCGAGTGCAGCCTGGGGGCGGGTACTCAACAGCTCCGCACCCTCGGTTCCCTCCTTGCCACCGGCTAACCGCCTGGCTACTCGCTCCCTCCTAGCCACCGGCTAGGGGAAGTTCGGGCCGGAAAGGTCAGGTGCGGGCCAAGATGAAGTCGGCCAGCTCGGCGATGCCCTCCTCGGCTTCGGGGACGAACCCGGCCATCAGGTGCCACACATGGATCATGTCGTCCCACGGTCGGAACTCCACGGAACCGTTGGCGTTCTCGATGCCCTTCACCACCCGGGTGCTGTCGTCGAAGAGCACCTCCTCGGTTCCCACTTGGATCAGCATCGGCGGCAGGTTCTCAAACGAGCCGAACACCGGCGACACGTAGGGTTCGGTTGGGTCCGCACCGGCGGCGTATGCCTGGACCATGCCTCCCAGGGTGTCCGCCCCGGAGATCATGGGATCGCGGTGGGCCCGTTCGGTAGCGGAGTCTCCGGAGAACGTCAGGTCGGTCCACGGGGATATGGGCGTGGCGCACCCCGGCTGTTCCAGTCCTTCGTCCCGGAGCCTCATGCACAGTGCGATGGTCAGCCCCCCGCCCGCGGAGTCGCCTGCCACCGCGGTGTGGGCCGCCTCTCCCCCGTTCGCCAGGTGCCAGCGCCATGCAGCCACCGCGTCGTCCAGCGCCGCCGGGTAGGGATGCTCGGGAGCCAGGCGGTAGTCCACGTTCAACAGTCGGGCCTTGGCCATCAGCGCCAGCCGACTCACCACGTGACGGTGGGTGTTCAGGTTGCCCACCACGTACCCGCCCCCATGGAGGTAAATGATGGTTCGGTTGCCCTCTACCTCGGGCGGGGTGACCCACTCGGCCGGAACCCCACCAGCGTCGACCGGTTCGAAGATCACCTCGTCGGGGACCGGCGCCGAACGGTAGCCCTCCTCGAAACCCGCCCGGGTGGTGGCCAGATCGGAGGCCGGATTGTTCGCCGCTTGCCGCATCTGCTCACGCATGGCAGCCACGGCAGCCTGGAATGCTTCGGATGGCATGGGTCCCTCCTGGTTCGGACATTGGGTTCGGACGTTCGGGTCGAGACGTACCGTTGCCCGCCGAGCGTACGCGATACCTGCAATTGTGGGTAATCCCCAAGAGCTGCAGTGCCTACCATCCGCCGGGACCGAGCATTCGCAGTACTCGTGTCCGCCGCCAATCAACACGCAGGAGGATTCATGGCCATTCCGGTTCCGACCATTGAAGAATTGGAGTCCATCTCCCAGCGCTGGAAGCTGAATCTGACCGGCGACGAGTTGGCGGTGTACCAGGCTCTTGTGGAGGGGGCCCTTGGGTCGTACAGCCATGTGGATGCCATGTACCAGGCCTCCAGGCCGACCCCGCCCGAACGCGACTCCTATATCCCCGAGGATGCCGACAACCCGTTGAACGCTTGGTATTACCGTTGCCGCATCGAGGGCGCCGGTTCCGGTCGCCTGGCCGGCAAAACCTTCGCCATCAAGGACAACGTGTCGGTAGCCGGTGTGCCGATGATGAACGGCTCCCGCATCGTGGAGGGGTACACCCCATGGGTGGATGCCACCGTGGTTACCCGTATCCTGGAAGCCGGCGGCACCATTCTGGGCAAGTCGGCCTGCGAGGATCTCTGCTTCTCGGGGGCCAGCCACACCTGCGTCACCGGTCCCATTCGCAATCCCTGGGACACTGCACGTACCGCGGGAGGTTCCTCGGGTGGGAGTGGAGCTCTGGTGGCGTCGGGGGAAGTGGACATGGCAATCGCCGGTGACCAGGGTGGCTCCATTCGCATGCCGTCGTGCTGGTGCGGGGTGGCCGGCCTGAAGCCCACCTTCGGGTTGGTCCCCTACACAGGGGCCTACCCCATCGAGTGGACCATCGACCATCTCGGCCCGGTAGCCGCCAACATGGCCGACCTGGCCGACTTTCTGACCGTTCTGGCCGGTCCCGACGGCGATGATCCGCGCCAGGTTGGCGCCCCAACGGGCATCGACTACGCCGCCGGGATGGACGACGGCATAGACGGCCTCAGGATTGGGGTGGTGACCGAGGGATTCGGGTGGGACGGGCTCAGCGATCCCGCCTCCGATGCCATGGTGGAGGCTGCCGCTCACCGGCTGGCGGACGCCGGTGCGGTGGTGGAAAACGTGTCCATCCCCGAGCACCGCGACGCCATCCATGTGTGGAACGTCATCGCCACCGACGGGGCCATGTGGCAAATGATCCGGGGCAACGGCTACGGCATGAACTACCGGGGCCTCTACGACCCCGAGCAGATCGAACACTCTCTACGAGGCTGGCAGGAAAAAGCCCACCTCACGTCGATGACCTTGAAGTTCGTGATCCTGTGCGCCGAGCACACCATCGGCCAAACCGGCGGCGGGGCCTACGCCCGGGCGTCCAACGTACGGCCTCAAATCAACGCCGCTGTCGACTCCGCGCTCGACCGGTACGACGTGTTGTGCTACCCCACACTCCCCTTCCCAGCCAAGGAAATCCCTTCGGCCGATGCCCCCATCGTGGACTACGTAGCCCGAGCTCTGGAGATGATCCCCAACACCGCGGTGTCAAACGTCACCGGCAACCCCGACCTCACCGTTCCGGTGGCCGGCGGCAAGGGTATGCCGGTGGGAATGAGCATCGTCGGCCGGCAGTGGGACGAAGCAACCCTCATCCGGGTGGGACGGGCTTACGAGGAGCTTGTCGGCGGTTTCACCCTGTCACCGGCAGCCCAAACCGAAGTCCAGAGATAGCCTGGGTGAAGCCCCGACCAGGTTTGGGGAGACGCGATGGGCGAACCCAACCACAGCCGCCGCTACGCCGGCTCCATCGAGGTGGCCAACGCGGAGGACCTTGAGCGTCTCACCGAACTGAGCGAGAGCCTTATCGGCTATCTCGACCCCTGCGCGCTGGCCCAGCGAACCGCACTCGAGCTGTACCAGATTCTGGGGTTGCCCCTGGTCTCGGTGGCGGTGCGGGAGGGAGCGTCGTACTTCGCCATGAGAGGGGTCCGCGGGGCCCGCTACGACAGGTTCCGCCAGGTAAAGGTGTCCACCGGAGAGGGCCTGGGTAGACGGGTCATGGTCGAACGGCGACCGGTGGAGGTGCAGAGCTATGCCGACGATCCCCGGATCACCCACCACTTTGTGGACATCGTCAACGAGGAAGGGCTGGGCGGCATGGTGGCAGTGCCCGTAGAGTACGAGGACGAGTTGGTGGGGCTGCTCTACGGAGGAGCGAGGGCGATAGGGCCCATCGGAGACCGGGCCAAGACCGTGCTGGAAAAGGCTGCCGCCGAGCTGGCCCCCATGTTGGCCGCTTCCATTCGCTCGTCTGCCGCCATCCAGCGGCGGGTGGACGCCGAACGGCAGCGAATCGCCGGCAACCTCCACGACGACGTGGGCCAGTTGCTGTTCTCCATCAGCGTGGCGGCCCAGCGCCTGAGAGACGGAGCCGACATCGATCTCGCCTCCCTGGCCCAGCGGATCGAGGCTCAAGCCCAGGAGGCCACCCAGAGGATGCGGACCGCGTTCAATATGATGGCCCCCAGTTCGCCCGCTGTGGCGGCCTCGGTGGCCCTGCAACGGGAGATTGACGACCTTCAGGCTCGTTCAGGACTCAACGCCCACTTCATGGTGCGAGGGGTGGCCCGGACTCTGCCCCCCGATGTGGAAGCAGCTCTTATTGGGGCGGCCCGCCAGGCCATGTTCAACATCGAGCAGCATGCCGGGGCATCTTTGGTGGTGATGACGCTGCACTTCACCCAATCGCAGGTTTCGCTGGTGATCCAGGACGATGGCACGGGTATAGGTGAGGACTTTGAAGTGGAAGTGATTCCTCGCGGTGGCCGCCACTGGGGTCTGGCATCCATCCTCCAGCAAGCTCAGCGCCTGGGAGGCGATCTGAGCGTGACTCCCGGCGAGGACGGGGGCACCATCGTCCGCATCACAATTCCCATCCCGGAAGCTCCCATTCGAGAAGGCCCCGTCCGGGAGGCCGAGTGCCCGACACGGGAGGCCCACGACAGGGAGATCAGTTGACTTCCACTCCGGCCACCGTTGTGGTGATAGATGACCATCCGGTGGTGATCGACGGTGTCCGTCAGCTTCTGGCATCAGAACCCGACTTCTCCATGGTGGGCGAGGCAGTCAACGGTGATGACGCTGTGACGCTGACCACCCGGTTGCAACCCGAATTGGTGGTACTCGACCTGAAGCTGGGCGACAACTTCGCTCCCCATCTTTGCCGGGCTCTCCTCGAGGTCTCGCCGCAGTCTCGTATCGTGATCCACACTGCGTTCGACGACCGAGAGCCATTGCGCGCCTGCCTCAACAACGGAGCAGCAGGCGTGGTGTTCAAGGATGCTGCTAATCTGGTCGATGCCCTAAGGCGGGTGCTGGCAGGAGAGGTGTTCGTGGACCCGTCGTTGCTGGGGGATCCCCGCTCCCGAGCAGTGACCCTGGGAGACAACGGCGGTGCCTACGAATCCCTGACCCTGCGGGAGTACGAAGTTCTGTGCGTGATGGCCCTTGGACGGACAAGCAGGGAGATCGCCGCCGAACTACATCTGGCCGAGAACACCGTCCGCAGCTACATCCAGTCACTGCTGACCAAGCTGCACGCCCGGAACCGGATCGAGGCGCTGGCCATCGCCCGCCAGCTTCGGCTGCTCTGAACGGCATTCGTCCGAACCGCAACCGCGGATCCTTCGGCCGTACTTGAAGCCGCAATCCCACCTCGGCCTTCCCCCTGCATTCGCGGGTAGTTGCAGCCAATCCTGCAATCGCGGGTACTGCGGTCGGCCCGGTGGCCGGTAAGCCGTAGTTCGCTGTCTCTGGCGCTATCTGCCCGGAGCCAAAGCCAAAGGGCGGGTCTCTTTGCAAAACGGAAGGTACACAATCCATGAGAACCCCAAGAGGATTCCAGTTCCCCGGCCGAGGGATGCCCCGGTGGCTGTCACCGCTCGTAGCGCTGGGCTTGGTGCTGGCGCTGGTAGCTGCGGCCTGCGGCAATGACGACGACGCCCCAGGCACCAGCGCCCCCGCCGAAACGCCCTCGGCCACTCAAGCTCCCGCCACCGAGGAACCAACTCAAGAGCCACCGGCCACAGAGGAGCCGGCCACGGAGGAGCCGGTCGCCATGGAGTCAATCCGGGTGGGCAGCCTGCTGGACGAAACCGGCCCGCTGAATATCTACGGCACCCCCATGGCCGACGCCACCCGGTTGGCAATAGCCGACATCAACGCTCAGGGAGGGGTGCTGGGGCGGCAGTTGGAGCTGGTGGCCCTGGACGCCAAGTCGGATCAAAACGAGTACATCGCCGGGGCCGAGCAGTTGGCTGCTTCCGACCTGGCCGTGGTCCACGCCGGCATCACCAGCGCGTCACGAGAGGCCATCCGGCCCGTGTTCGGGGACGCCGAACTCCTCTACTTCTACAACGTGCTCTACGAAGGTGGGGTGTGCGACCGCAACACCTTCGTCACCGGCGTGGTCCCCACCCAGCAGCTCCAGGTGCTCATTCCCTGGGCGGTTGAGAACATCGGCCCCCGCCTGTACGTACTGGCCGCCGACTACAACTACGGGCAAATCTCCGCCGACTGGGTGAGGCAATACGCCGAGGAGAGCGGCGGCGAGATCGTGGGCGAGGACTTCTTCCCGCTGGACGTGGCCGAGTTCGGCTCTACCATTTCCGACATCCAGGGGGCCTCCCCCGACGCGGTGGTTTCCATCCTGGTGGGCGGAGCCCACATCTCCTTCTACAGCCAGTACGACGCCGCCGGGGTCAACGCCGACATCCCGATCGTGTCCACCACCTTCGGGCTGGGCAGCGAGCAGATTGCCCTGGATGCCGACTCGGCCGAGAACATAATCGTGGCCTACCCCTACTTCGAGGAACTCGACACCCCCGACAACGCCGAGTTCGTAGCCGCCTGGCACGCCGAATACGGCTCCGACTACCCCTACATCACCGATCTGGCGGTGTATGTGTGGGAGGGCTGGCACCTCTGGGCCGACGCGGTGAATGCAGCGGGAACCCTGGACCGCGACGCGGTGATCGCCGAGCTGGAAAGCGGTCCCAGCTTCCATGGGCCGAAGGGGACGGTCACCTTCGACGGCCCCTCCCACCATGTGACCATGCCCGTCCATTTGGCCCGCACAAACGACCAGAACGGCTTCGAGGTGTTCGAGACTTTCGAGAGCATTCCTCCGGCATTCGAGCAGCAAAGCTGCGACCTCATCGCCAACCCCGAAACCAACGAGCAGTTCACTCCTTAGGCAACCGCCGTCCATCCCCTCCGGCGGTGGTAGTGGACTGCATGCTGTGGGGAGGGTACGAACACCCTCCCCACAGCAGCCACTGTCCATGCCTCTCGTAGAGTGAGGCCAACCCAATGGCGTTCGACCGACTCTTCAACCTCAGCTTCGACCTCTTCACCACGGTCTCGATCCTGCTGCTTGTGTCAATCGGCTTGGCTGTCATCTTCGGGATGCGGGGCATCATCAACCTTGCCCACGGTGAGTTCATCATGCTGGGAGCGTTCGCCACTCTCACCGGGGTCCGCAACGGGCTGAACGTGTGGCTGTCGATGCTGGTGGCCACGGCGATGGTCGGAATTATCGGCTTGGTGGTGGAGCGGTTGCTCATCCGATGGCTCTACGGCCGACTGCTCGACACCATGCTGGCTACTTGGGGACTGTCGCTCATCCTGGTGCAGGTGATCGAGAACGCCTATGGGTCGATCACCGAGGGTATTCCCGTCCCGGTGGGCAGCTTCACCGTGGGCGACTACTCTATGTCCTCCTACAACCTGGTTCTCATCGGGGCGGCGGCGGCAATGCTCCTGGGTGTTTTCCTCATCATGCGCCGCACCCGCTACGGGTTGCTGGCCCGAGCGGCCACCCAGTCGCCCGCCATGGCAGACGGCTTGGGGGTGCACGCTTCCCGGGTAAACATGTGGACATTCGGGCTGGGCGCTGCGCTGGCGGGAGCGGCCGGTGCCCTGCTGGCCCCGGTAGTGGGGGTGATTCCCACCATGGGTCAGGCTTTCGTGGCCCGGTCATTCATGACCGTTATCGTCGGAGGCCCGGAGTTCATCGTTGGGGTTCTGTCGGCCGGCGGTCTGCTGGGGCTGGTGGAGAACGTAGGTACCCGACGGTTCACTCCCGTCATCGGCCAGGCCATGCTGCTCATCGCCGCCATTGTGATCCTGAGGTTCATGCCCAACGGGCTGAGCGGGAGGCGGATCCGGCGATGAAACACCTGCTGGAACGACTGGCCGGCCCGATCAGTGGGACCCCGAGATCCCCACTCCGCTTCGATCTGGGCGGGGCGGCTGTGGCCTTTCTCGCTGCGGCCCTGCTGGGGTCCTGGGTGGAGGAGTTCACCGCCTTCGAGTGGTCGCTGTGGGCAGTGCAGGCCATCCTGGCGTTGTCCCTGACCTTGGTCTGGGGCTACGGGGGCGTGTTCAGCCTGGGCCAGGCCGCGGTGTACGGCGTGGGTGGGTACGCCTACGGGTTCTGGGCCATCAACTTTGCCGACAACACCGGCGAGACCGTCACCGCTGTGCTGGCCGCCGTGGCCGTCGCCACTCTGTTCGCCGCCCTTCTGGGCTACTTCATGTTCTACGGCAACCTCACCGATGTGTACGTGGCCATCGTGACCCTGGCCACCAGCCTGGTGCTGTTCGCCTTCATGAACTCCACCTCGGGGTCGCAGTACAAGATCGGCGACGCCCCGTTCGGGGGGTACAACGGCATGACCCGGATTCCCCGTATCACCTGGCGATTGCCGGGTGGGGCCGGCCACGAACTGACCAGAGTCCAGTTCTTCATGGTCTGTGTGGCCTGTGGGCTCCTCATCGCCGTGGGCATACGAGCCTTGCGGCGCCGACCGTTCGGACGCATCGCCGTAGCCATGCAGCAAAACGAGCTGCGAACCGAACTGCTGGGATACGACGTGCGTCGCCACAAGCTCGCCGTATTCGCTCTGGGAGGAAGTATCGCAGGGTTCGCAGGAGCGCTTTATGCCGCGTGGGGGCGGTTCATCAGCCCGACCGTGTTCTCGCTCACTCCCGCGATCCTGGTCGTGATCTGGATCCTGGCCGGGAGTCGGTCCCGCGTTTCGGGGGCGTTTGTCGGTGTCCTGGTGGTGGAAGGGCTCTCCTCGTGGTTTGGGGGGGACAACGGAGACAATGAACCAATCGTGCTGGGAGCCTTGCTCGTCTTCATCGTGCTTGCTCTACCCGGTGGCGTTGTGACCAATACCGGGCGAGCTCTCAACTGGGCTCGCAGGAGATGGGAACTGCCTGCCCCGGTTGGCCCGGATGGACATGGGATTGAGGCCAAACCGCCGGGCGAGCCGGCACCACCTGCGGACACCTCGCAGGGAAGCCCCCACCGAAGCAGCAGTTTGGATTCCGACCCGTCAGGAATCCGGGTCGAAGGCATCACCAAGCGGTTCGGAGGACTGGTGGCGGTAAAGGATGTAACCCTGGCCTTCCCCACTCACGGCGTCTCGTGTCTCATCGGCCCCAACGGCGCCGGGAAGAGCACCCTGTTCGGGTTGCTCTCCGGGCAGCTCGCGGCTACTGGCGGCTCGGTGCTGATGGGCGACACAGATCTGACCCGCTGGCGACCTCACCGGCGCACCCGCATCGGCTTGGGTATCAAACTTCAGGTGGCATCGGTTTACAGGGACCTTCCGGTGCTGGAGAACCTGTGGCTGGCCTGCAACGCCGTGTCGGGCCATGTTCAGGCGGCTGACCGGGACGCCCGCGAGCTGCTCGAATGGTTAGGGCTCGACGACATGGCTACGCGGCCGGCCGGGACCCTCTCCCACGGGCAGCGGCAGTGGCTGGAGATCGGCATGGTGATGGCCGGGCGGCCCCGGGTGGTGTTGCTCGACGAGCCCACCGCGGGCATGACCCGAGAGGAGACCGCTCGAACCGCCGACCTGGTGTTGGAGCTGGGCCGGCAGGCCTCGGTCGTTGTGGTGGAACACAACATGGAGTTTGTCCGCCAACTGGACGCGCCTGTCACCGTCTTGCACATGGGTTCGTACTTCACCCAGGGCAGCTTCGAGGAACTGAGCCGCGACCAGCGCCTGATCGACATCTACCTGGGACGGCAGACCCATGCTGCGGTTGAATGACCTGCGCGCCGGAAGGAGCTGCTGTCTCATCTACCTGGGACGGCAGACCCATGCTGCGGTTGAATGACCTGCGCGCCGGAAGGAGCTGCTGTCTCATCTACCTGGGACGGGAGACCCATGCTGCGGTTGAGTGATCTGCGCGCCGGGTACGGAACGGCCCCGGTGCTTCACGGGGTAAATCTCGCCCTGGAAGACAGGGAGCGGGTGGCGGTTCTGGGCCGTAACGGCGTGGGCAAGACGACCCTGCTGCGAGCCATCAGCGGTGCCGTGGCCTGCACCGAAGGATCCCTCACGTTCGACGGCGACGACATCACTGGGAAGCCTGCGTTCAGGCGTGCTCGGATGGGCATCTCTCACGTCCCCCAGGGGCGTGACATCTTCCCCAAACTCACGGTCCAGGAGAACCTGAGAGTGGGTGCAGTGGCCATGGGTGACCGCCATGCATCCAAATTGGAGGAGATCTTCGACGAGTTCCCCATGCTGGCCACCAAACGCCATGACCGGGGCGCCGGCCTGTCCGGTGGCCAGCAACAAATCTTAGCTCTGGCCCGGGCGCTAATGACCGAACCCAGACTCCTGCTCCTCGATGAGCCGTCCGAAGGCATCCAGCCGTCCATTCTGGACGAGATCGTGGAAGTCGTGGAGCGGATCAACTCGCAGCGAGGTATCGCCGTTCTGATCGTGGAACAAAACCTCGACTTTGCCGCTCGGATCGCCCGGCGGGGCCTGATCATGGAGAAAGGCGAGCTGGTGGAAGAACTCGACACCGCCGAACTGTCCGCCAACCCCGAACTTCAGAGAAAGTACATGGCGCTGTGAGCCGGCTTCCTCCCCCGGCCGGTCCCGCCGCCAACCCCGGGAAGCAACCAAGGGACCGGAACATGAACGTAAGAAACGAAAGGAGAGCCCGTTGAACGAAGCTCAACAACCAAGCAGGAACCGACCACATGTGAACCCGCCTGCGCTGTCGCACGCATCGGGACCGGTTGACACCCCTCTGCTGGACGAGACGATCCCGACCAACCTGGCCCGGATGGTGGCCGAGAACGGCGACGGTGAGGCCCTGGTGTCGGTGCAACAGGACCTTCGCTACAAGTACCGGGAGTTCGCCGAGGCGGTGGACCGGGTGGCGGCCGGGCTGGTGGCCCTCGGTGTGCAGAAGGGCGACCGGGTGGGCATCTGGAGTCCGAACTGTGCCGAATGGGTGCTGATTCAGTACGCCACCGCCCGGATCGGGGCCATCCTGGTGACGATCAACCCCGCGTACCGGGTCTCGGAGCTGGAGTACGTGCTCAACCAGTCGGGGGTGTCTCTGCTGGTGGCGGCCGACTCCTACGCCACCAGCGACTACCGGGCCATGGTGGAGCAAGTATGGGACCGGATCCCGGCATCCACCGTTGTGTACCTGAACGTGGAAGGCCAGGGGGACAAAGGCGGCCTTGGAGGGGGTTCCGGCGACTGGGAGGCCCTGCTGAGCGCCGGCGCGTCGGTAACTACCGAAGAGCTCAACGCCCGCAGTGCGGTCTTGCAGCCCGATGAGGCCATCAACATCCAGTACACCAGCGGAACCACCGGCTTCCCCAAGGGGGCCACGCTCAGCCATCGCAACATCTTGAACAACGGCTTCTTCGTGGGTGAGGCCTGCGGGTACACCCATGCCGACCGGGTGTGTCTGCCGGTGCCGTTCTACCACTGCTTTGGGATGGTGCTGGGCAACCTGGCCTGCACCACCCATGGGGCGACCATCGTGGTGCCCTCCCCCGGCTTCTCGGCCCCGGCCGTGCTGCACGCCTGCCAAAAGGAACGCTGTACAAGCCTCTACGGGGTGCCCACAATGTTCATTGCCGAGCTGGGCGAACCTGATCTCGACAGTTTCGACCTCTCATCACTGCGCACCGGGATCATGGCCGGCTCCCCATGCCCGGTTGAGGTCATGCGCCAGGTGGTTGACCGCATGAACATGGACCAGGTGACAATCGCCTACGGGATGACCGAGACATCGCCGGTTTCCACCCAGACCTCTGTGGACGATTCGCTGGACAAACGGGTATCCACGGTGGGTCGGGCCCATCCCCACGTGGAGGTACGCATCGCCGACCCCGAGACCGGCGAAACCGTCCCCAGGGGTACGGGCGGCGAGTTCATGACCAGGGGATACTCGGTGATGCTGGGCTATTGGGACGACGACCAGCGCACCCGGGAGGCCATTGACGGCGACGGCTGGATGCACACCGGCGACCTGGCGGTGATGGACGACGAAGGCTACGTGAACATCATCGGTCGCATAAAGGACATGATTATCAGAGGCGGCGAGAACATCTACCCCCGCGAGATCGAGGAGTACCTCTACACCCACCCCGACGTGGTGGAAGTGCAGGTGATCGGCGTGCCCGACGCCCGCTACGGCGAGGAGGTCATGGCCTGGGTGCAGCTCCAGCACGGTTCCGGTGCAACCGCCGAGGACATCAAGGACTTCTGCCGGGGCAGCATCGCCCACTACAAGGTTCCCTGCTACGTGAAGTTCACCGATGAGTTCCCCATGACCGTCACCGGCAAGATCCAGAAGTACGTCATGCGGGAGACATCCATCGAGGAGTTGGGCCTGGACGAGCTGGTCCAAGCCCAGCACGTCTGACCGTATCGCCATGGCCTTCACCGAAGAGCAAGAGACGTTCCGTCGGGTGGTTCGGGAGTTCGCCGCCGCCGAGATAGTCCCCCATGCCGAGAGCTGGGACCGTGAGCACACCTTCCCCACCAACACCGTCCGGGCTATGGGCGATTTGGGGCTGTTTGGCCTGGTCTTCCCTCTCGAATACGGTGGGGCCGGGGCCGATTTCACCACTCTGTGCATCGCCATCGAGGAGATCGGCCGGGCCGACCAATCGATGGGTATCACCCTGGAGGCCGGGGTGAGCCTGGGAGCCAAACCCATCTTCGAGTTCGGCACTGCCGAGCAGAAAGAGGCCTACCTGCCCGACCTGGTGGCGGGGAGGAAGCTGGCCGGTTTCGGCCTTACCGAACCCGACGGCGGGTCCGACGCTGGAGCCACCAAGACCAGGGCCCGCCTGGACACGACCGGCCCCGAGCCGCAGTGGGTGATCGACGGCAACAAGGCGTTCATCACCAACTCGGGGTCGGACATCACCAGCCTGGTGACGGTAACCGCTCGCACAGATGACGGTGTCTCCTCCATCATCGTTCCCGCCGGCACCTCGGGGCTCACGGTGGAGCCGCCCTACCGAAAGATGGGGTGGCACGCCTCCGACACCCACGGCCTGGTCTTCAGCGACTGCCGGGTTCCCGAGGCCAACCTGCTGGGCGCTCCGGGCCGGGGCTACCAGCAGTTCCTGGCCACCCTCGACGACGGGAGAATCGCCATCGCCGCCCTGGCTGTGGGGCTGATCCAGGCCTGCCTCGACGAGAGCGTCGCATACGCCAACCAGCGTCACGCCTTCGGTCGGGCCATCGGGAGCTACCAGGCGGTGGCGTTCAAGTGCGCCGACATGGCTGTATCGGCCGAGACGGCCCGGCAGGTGACCTACGCCGCCGCGGCCCGTAAGGACGCCGGGCTCCCCTTCAAGAAGGAGGCCGCCATCGCAAAGCTCTACGCCACCGAGGCCGCGGTGTCGGCCACTCGGGAGGCAACGCAGATTTTCGGAGGCTACGGGTTCATGGACGAGACCCCGGTGTCCCGCTTCTACCGTGACGCCAAGATCCTCGAGATCGGGGAAGGCACCAGCGAGATCCAGCGTCTGGTCATCGCCCGCCGGCTCGGTCTCGACGTTTCCCAGTGATGCAAACGTCCATTGCATTGCCGATGGCACAGGCAAATCTGTGGCGAGCCGCTCCATCTCCGTCACAGCACCCACATGAGCCATAGCATCGGACCCACAGCATGAGGTACATCCAGAGCAAGGTGGACACCCGGTCGGCTTCGTTTGCCGCCAACTCCGAAGCCTATGCCGGGTTGCTGGATACCCTGCGCAGCCGCACCGACGAGGCAGTCCGGGGCGGACCGGGACGGCAGCGGTTGATCGAGCGGCACCTGGCTCGGAACAAGGTGATGGTGCGAGACCGTATCGACATGGTGGTCGACCGGGGTTCCCCGTTCCTGGAGTTCTCCACGCTAGCCGGGTTCGGACAGTACGACGGGGCCGCGCCAGGCGGGGGGATCGTGACCGGGGTTGGCTTGGTCCATGACGTGCCCTACGTGTTTATCGCCAACGACGCCACAGTGAAGGGCGGGTCGCTGTTCCCGGTGTCGATCAAGAAGCACGTTCGGGCTCAGCAGATCGCCGAGGAGAACGGCATGGGGGTGATCTACCTGGTGGACTCGGGGGGCGCCTTCCTGCCGCTGCAGGACGAGATTTTCCCCGATAAGGATCACTTCGGCGGTTCGTTCTACCGCCAGGCCCGGATGTCGGCTCAAGGGTTGCCCCAATTGTCGGTGGTGCTGGGAGGCTGCACCGCCGGCGGTGCCTACGTCCCGGCGTTGAGCGACGAGGTAATCATGGTGGAGGGCATTGGCCGCATCTATCTGGGCGGCCCTCCCATCGTGAAAGCGGCTTTAGGAGAGGTAGTGGAGCCTGACGACCTGGGCGGCGCGGTGCTGCACACTCGGGTGTCCGGCGTGAGCGACCACCTGACCTCAAGCGAGCAGGAGGCCTACGGCCTGCTCCGGGAGCTGTGCGAGGCCACCAACCAGCGCCGGGTCGGTGCCCGTCAGGGGTGGTCCGATTGGGCCGAGCCCGAACCGCCTGCCTACGACCCCGAGGAGATTTATGGGATCGTAAGCGCCGACGACCGGATCCCGTTCGACTCCACCGAGATCATCGCCCGCCTGGTGGATGGGTCGCGCTTCAGGGCGTTCAAACCGGAGTGGGGATCGTCGGTCGTGTGCGGTTTCGCCCGCATCTGGGGGTATCTGGTCGGTGTGGTGTCCAACAACGGGATCATTTTCTCCGAGTCGGCCCTAAAGGCCACCCATTTCATCGAATTGTGCGAGCAGCGCCGGATCCCGCTGGTGTTCCTGCAGAACACCTCGGGCTACATGGTGGGCCACGACTCCGAAGCAGCCGGCATTGCCAAGCACGGGGCGAAGATGGTGGCCGCTGTGGCCAACGCCACCGTGCCTCGTTACACGGTGCTCATCGGCGGTTCCTACGGGGCCGGCAACTACGGCATGTGTGGGCGGGGATTCAACCCTCGGTTCCTGTTCGCCTGGCCCAACTCTCGCATCGCAACCATGGCGGCCGACACCGCCGAGACGGTGTTGGTGGACATCCGGCTGGGCGGTCTCAAGGCCGACGAGACCAGCGAGGCCGACATCGCTGCCATGAGAGCTGAGGTGCGGGCTCAGTACGAGGAACAGTCCGACCCGTACTACGCCACGTCACGGCTGTGGGACGACGGGCTGATGGACCCCGCCCACACCCGTGACGCTCTCGGGTTGTGCTTGGGATTGGCTGCTCGCCAGGACGACGCAGGCCCCTCTCGGCCCCTCGTCTACCGGATGTAAGCCGGAGCCGACGATGCGGATTCTGGTGGCCAACCGGGGCGAGATCGCTCGCCGGGTGATCCGCACTGCTCACCGGCTGGGAGCAGAGACGGTGGCGGTGTATTCCGACGCTGACCGGCACGCACCTTTCGTTGGCGAGGCCACAATGGCCCACCGGCTGGGCCCGGCCGATCCGGCCCGTTCGTACCTGAGTTCTGAGGCGGTGCTGGCAGCGGCCGCCGCCACCGCAACCACCGCCATCCATCCCGGTTACGGGTTCTTGTCGGAGAACGCCGGTTTCGCTCGAGCGGTGATGGCTGCTGGGCTGGTGTGGATAGGCCCCGATCCGGAGGTGATGGCGGCAATGGCCTCCAAGATCGAAGCCCGACGCCTGGCAGGAGAGGCCGGTGTGCCGGTCATCCCCGGTTTCGACGGTGACCAGGACGCCAAGGGGTTGGGGCAGGCCGCTGATCGCATCGGCTTTCCCGTGCTGATCAAGGCCTCCGCAGGGGGCGGCGGGAAAGGCATTCGCATCGCTTCCGCTCCCGAGCATTTCCCAGCCGCACTGCGGGAGGCCCGAACCGAGGCCGAGAGAGCGTTTGGCGATCCGACCGTGCTGGTGGAGCGCTATATCACCCAGCCTCGCCACATAGAAGTTCAGGTTGTGGGCGACCACCACAACAACGTGGTGCATCTCGGGACCAGGGAGTGCTCGGTGCAGCGCCGCTACCAGAAGCTCCTGGAAGAGGCGCCTGCGCCCCGTCTGCCCGACGCCACCCGAGCCGAGCTGGAGGCCCGCGCAGTGGGTTTGGCCGAGGCAACCGGCTACGACTCGGCCGGAACAGTCGAGTACATCCTCGACGACCACACCGGCCAGTACTTCTTCCTGGAGATGAACACCCGACTCCAGGTGGAGCACCCGGTCACCGAGATGGTGACCGGCCTCGACTTGGTGGAGCTGCAAATCCTCGCCGCTCACGGCGAACCTCTGCCCGTGACCCAGCAGGACATCACATTCACCGGCCACGCGTTCGAAGCTCGCATTAACGCCGAGAACCCCGCCACCGGTTTCACCCCCCAAACCGGCACCATCAGCCACCTGCGGGTGCCCCATGATGTCCGCTGGGACAGCGCGGTTGAAGTCGGAAGCGAGGCAACCCCGTACTACGACTCGATGATCGCCAAGCTCATCACCACCGGTCCCGACCGCGAATCGGCCCGTCTGCGCCTGGCGGAAACCCTTGAGGAAATCCTCATCGGTGGCTTCACCACCACCACAGGGTTTCACCGCTGGCTCATCAACCAACCGGCTCTCATCAACAGCACCATCACCACCCGCTATCTCGATGAGACCCCTGTGCCCGACCCCCCGGCACCACCGGCCGGGATGGCCGCAGCAGCCTGGAAAGCCTCTCGCCGAGCCGAGGCCCCGTCGGACGCCTGGCACCAACTCCACCTCTTTCGCAATAGCGACCAAACGGCCTTCGACCCGGTCATCCTTGAGGATCAATCCGGTGCCATCTACGAGGTTGAACCCCACGGCTGGGCCTGGACCGGGACTCACCTCTTCGACGTGGCCGACCAGGTCGGTCGTCACACCGCGGCGGTGGACACCAATGCCGGTTTGGTTTGGGTGAACCTGGATGGCCACACCTTCTCGTTCAACGCGCTCACCCGCTCCGAACACTGGGCCGCCAAAGCCACCGGCAGCTTGGCTGCGCTCGAAGACGCCATCGTCGCCCCCTTCCCTGCGGTGGTGTCCGAGGTGCTGGTGGCTCCCGGAGACGAACTCACCCCCGACGACCCGGTTGTGGTGATTGAAGCGATGAAGATGCTCCACACCCTGTCCACTCCCAGTCGAGCGGTGGTGGCCGCCGTGCGGGTTGAGGTGGGCGATCAGGTGGAGTCGGGGCAAGTCCTCGTAACCCTGGAACCACCCCCCACCGAGGCTGGGTCGGGTCGCTAGGGTGCGGGCATGAGTCGAGTGAACGCGGTGCTGATGTTCCCCCTGAACATGGATGCCTCGACGCTGGAGGACCTGCACCGGGAGTTCCCCGACGTGGACTTCTCCAACATCGGTTACATCGAACCCCACGGGCTGCGCGACGCCAAGGCCAAGGGCCGGCTTACCGCAGAGCTGCTGGCCACGGCGCCCGACCTGTCGGAACAGGAGCGGGCCACCATCGCCGACGCCGACGTGTTGATGGCGTTGGACCTCCCCGAAGGCATCCGGGACTGGGCTCCCCGCTTGCGCTGGGTCCAGGCGATAGGAGCTGGTATCGGGCAACTGGAACCCGCTGAGCTGCGAGCCAAGGGCATAACGCTGACGAACGCGGCCGGGGTGGCCTCGGTGCCTATCGCCGAGTTCGTGATCGGTCGGTTGCTTGAGGTGTGGAAGGACACAAGGGTGCTGGAACGCCTGCAACACGAACACCGGTGGCAGATGCACCAGGGCCGGCTCGTGAAGGACAAGACCATCGGCATCGTCGGCCTGGGGGCAATCGGGAGGGATGTGGCCCGACGGGCCCGGGCCTTCGAGGTGACCGTGCTTGCCAACCGGCGCTCGGCCCAAGCCGGCGATACCGACCCCGATGTGGATGAGCTCTACGGACCCGACGGTCTGGACGAAATGCTGGAACGCTGCGACGCCGTGGTGTTGTGCGCTCCCCAAACCCCCGAAACGGTGAACCTGTTCAACGCTGATCGCCTGGCCCGACTCAAGCCTGCAGCGGTACTGGTGAACGTGGCCCGAGGGTCGCTGATCGACGAGGGAGCGCTGATCGCCGCCCTGGAGAGCGGGCACCTGGCTGCGGCCATCCTCGACGTGACCCGTGAGGAGCCGCTACCCCCCGGCAACCCGCTGTGGGACGCTCCCAACATGTACCTGTCCCCCCACACCTCCACCTCCAGGGAGGGGTACGACCAAGCCCTGCTCGAGTTGTTCCGCGATAACCTGACCCGCTTCCTGGACCACGAGCCACTCCGCAACGTTGTCGACCCCGACCGGGGCTACTGACGCCGAACCGTGCTGAGCTAGTCCTTGGACGGGAACCGGGGGCGACGGGGCGGGTAGCGTCGGCCCATGGATACGTTTGAAGGTAAAGCAGCAGTCATCACCGGCGGAGCCAGCGGAATGGGGCGGGCGATGGCCGACCGGTTCGGCTCAGCCGGTGCTCGCATCATGATCGCCGATGTCGAAGCGCCGGCTCTCGACGCCGCGGTGGTAGAAATGAACGACGCCGGTATCGACGCCTTCGGGGTGCTCACCGACGTGAGTTCAGAGACGGACATGGACGAGCTGGGCGAAGCTGCTCTGTCCCGGTTCGGACAGGTCAACGTGGTGTGCAACAACGCCGGCGTGGGCAGCGGCGGCACGATGGACGCCCTCACCACCGCCGACTGGCAGTGGATTCTGGGCGTGAACCTGTGGGGGGTGATCCACGGCATCCGGGTGTTCCTCCCCCACCTTTTGGAGCACGGCGACGGCCACATCGTGAACACCGGATCAATCGCCGGGCACACCTCGTACCCCGGCATCGGCCCCTACAACGCTTCCAAGCACGCGGTGGTCACGATCTCCGAAACGCTCCACCACGAGCTTGCGGAGCAGGGCTCAACCGTCGGTGTGTCGGTGCTGTGCCCCGGGATCGTGAGAACCAACATCATCACCTCCGAACGCAACCGCCCGGAGACGTTGCGGTCACCGATAATCCCCCCCGACCCCACCCCTGAGGAGGTGGCACGGGCCGAGTGGATGATGGCCATGTACGAAGACGCCGTTAAGCCCCCTGCCGTGGCCGAACTCGTGGAACAGGCGGTGCTCAACAACCAGTTCTACATCTGGACCGATTACGTGTATGCCGATGCCATCATCCAGCGTCACGAGGACATCAGGCTGGGCCGCAACCCCACCTTCCGAGGCCAGCTCATCGACGAGGACCAGACCCGAAAGGGTCCACAGGAAGCCGGCTGACCAGTCTGACCTGATTGGAGCCAACCAAGATGGCGCAACGGGAACCGGCGGGGATGTTCACATATGGCTGAGGGGGTGGAGCGCTTCGACCTTGTGGTAGTGGGAACCGGGTCGGGCAACAGCGTGCTGACCTCCGACTTCGACCAGTGGCGGGTGGCGCTGATCGAGCGAGACGTGTTCGGGGGCACCTGCCTCAACCGGGGCTGCATTCCGTCGAAGATGTTCGTGTACGCCGCCGACATGGCCCACCAGGCCGGGCGCACCGGGCATCTGGGGGTGGATACCTCATTGGACGGGGTGCGCTGGCCCAACATCGTAGACCGGGTGTTCGGGCGCATCGACCCCATCGCCCGGGGCGGGGAGGACTACCGCCACAGCCTCGACAACGTAACCGTTTTCAACGGGGACGCCCGGTTCGTCGGCCACAAAGCCATCGAGGTGAACGGCCAACAGATCACCGGGGACCACATCGTGCTGGCTGCCGGGGCCCGTTCTTTCGTGCCCCCGATTACCGGGCTCGACAAGGTGCCGTATCACACCTCCGACACCATCATGCGCCTGGAGGTTCTTCCCGAACGCCTGGTGATTTTGGGCGGGGGCTACATCGCCGCCGAGCTGGGCCACGTATTCGAAGCCATGGGAGTGTCGGTATCCATCGTGAACCGTTCCGAGCAACTCCTGCGGGCCGAGGACGAGGACGTGTCGGCCGCGTTCACCGAGATAATGGGCCAGCGCATGGACTGCGCGCTGGGCTCCCCCATCACTGAAGTGGCCCTCGACGGCTCGGGGATTGCTGTCCACACCGAAGCCCGAACGGTGAGCGGTGACGTGTTGTTGGTGGCCACCGGTCGGGTGCCCAACGGTGAGCAACTCGCGGTGACCCGGTCGGGGGTGGAGCTTGACCCTGGCGGCTACGTGGTCACCGACGAGCATTTGCGCACCGGGGTCGAGGGGGTTTGGGCCCTGGGCGACATCTGCCATGCCGCCCAGCTCAAGCACACCGCCAACGAGGACACACGGGTGGTCGCCCACAACATCGCCAATCCCGACGACCTGCGCCGCCCCGACCACTCCGGCATTCCCCACGCCGTGTTCGCTCACCCCCAAGTGGCCGCGGTGGGAGCAACCGAGCAGGCCCTCCGGGCCGAGGGCCGGCCGTACCTCAGGGCCGTCCGCCCTTATTCCGACACCGCTTACGGCTGGGCCATGGAGGACACCACCAGCTTCGCCAAGGTGCTGGCCGACCCCGAAACCCGCCGCCTGCTCGGTGCCCACATCATCGGCCCCCAAGCCCCCACCCTCATCCAACAGCTCATCCAGGGGATGCAGTTCGGCCTCACCGTCGACGAGATGGCCCGGGGTCAGCTCTACATCCACCCCGCTCTCACCGAGGTGGTCGAACAGGCCCTACTGGAGCTATAGGCACTACGACCCGGGCCCTGCACCCTTCGGCATCGCCGGCCCTAGCTCACCCGGCTGCTGCCATCGCTCCTTGCCCACATCTGCCGAAGAATGAATTTGCCGCTTCGCCTGAACTTGCCACGATCTCCCGGTAGGCTTCTTGGGTCATGCCGAACGACGAATCCAACTCCGAGAGCCAGCCTCCAACCAACACTCCTGAGGTCTACAAGTTCATTTATGAGAATGCACAGCAAGCGATGGATGAGCAGATGACTTCTCTTCGTGAAATGCGCCAAAGCTCCAGCCAGCTAATCACAGTGTCCGCACTTGTTGCAGGACTAATCGTCGGGATCGCCCTTAGGTTCGACCTTTCTTCCGAAATCACAGCAACAGGGGTGTCGGGCTTTATTCTCTTGTTCGTCGGAGTCATCTCTATCGGGATTTTTGGAATGGCAGTATGGTGGCCAACAAACTGGTGGGCAAACGCCAATGCCCAACTACTCATGAACTATTACGGGGAGGGAAGCAATCCGGCGACTATCTCCGAAATACATAGGGATCTTGCGCTATGGCTGTCACAGAATGCAGAAGAGAATCGGTATACTAATTCTAGGAAGTCAATATGGCTTCGTGCCGGGATAGTCTTGCTGATAATCGAGATGATTGGTTCATCTATAATTTTATCCGACATAATGATATTTTAGGAGAACATCAAGATGGGGAAAACACCAGAGAGCGGTTCAGGGGGTGCGGAGAAGGCTCCAAAGCGTCCTCCCACAAGCAACCCAGACAAAGCTCAACCGAGCCGACCCAATCCATATGTGTCAATGAAGCGCAGCAAGGAGGCTGCCGAAGCGGATCGGCGCATGCATCGCCGGCCCTAGGCACTGAAATTCAGGTGGGGCTCCAGAAAGCGGCTGGGGTTGGCGTAGTAGCCCACCCATAAGTGTTCTCGGGCCAGGGAGCGGGTCACGTACAACAGGCACTGGCTCCCTTGGCAAGAGAGCCAGTGCTGCTGGCAGTCTTGCTAGCCGGCGGCTTGGGCCAGTCGGTATTTTTCGAGCCGATCGACCCTGGCACTCGCCATTGCGGTGGTCTCACGGATGAAGGCAAGTTGCTGAGTGTGGGCTTCCTGGGTCACTTGGACTTCCCTTACCTGCTTACCCAAACCCCTGATCTCGTTGCCGAGGTCGGTGCGGATGCTCCTAGCCTCTTCGCGTAGCTCAGCGCGGATGCTCCTGGCCTCTTCGTGAAGCTCAGCGCGGATGCTCCTAGCTTCCTTGTATAGCTCGGTTGCTAGTTCCATGGGCATCACCCTACAGGGAGGGTGCGACAGTTCCCGGCGAGGGGTCGAAGATGGTAACTCGGTGGATGCGGCGGTGCTCGGTGCCGTAGTCGTTTATGGCGTAGTGCATGGTGCAGCGGTTGTCCCACAGGGCGGCGTCGCCGGCGCTCCACTGCCACCGCACGACGTATTCGGGCTGCTCCATGTGGTCGCACAGCAGGGTCAGCAGATGGCGGGCCTCTAGGGGGCTCAGCCCGTTCAGCCCCGATGTCCAGCCCCGGTTCACGAACAGCACCCGCTGGCCGGTGTCAGGGTGTACCGCTACCACCGGGTGGTCGGTGGTCTCGGTTAGCCCGGGCCGCCCGTGTCGAGCGGTGAGACCCTCGATGGCGGCCTTGATCGGCTCGGACAGGCCCTCGTAGGCGGCCTGGGTGTTGGCCCACATGGTGTCGCCGCCGTTGGGCGGGGAGATCTTCATCGACAGCAGCGAACCCAGAGGGGGCTGGCGGGCGAACGTCACGTCGGTGTGCCAGAAACTGGCCCGGGAGTTCGCATTCGAGCTGTCCAACACCAGGATGCGCCCCTCGTCGTCCACCGTCACATGGCTGCGATGGTCGGTATCGTCGTTGCTGACCGCGGCCAGCTCACCGAACACCGCTCCCAAGGCCACATGCTGCTCGTCGCTCAAATGGATCCGGGGGAAGAAAAGCACCTTGTGGGCCCAGAATGCCTCCCTCAACTCTGTTGCCACCGAGTCGTCGAGCCGGTCGGGGTCAACCCCCTCCACCGTCGCCCCAAGCGCCGCAGGCAGGGCCGTGACCTTGATACTCATCGCTTCATACTCCCCGTTTGCCAATGCTCTCCGTCTGGTAGTGCTCTTCGTTAGTCAATGCTCTTGGATTGTCAATGCTCCCAGGTTAGGAACCAGCCGACTGCGAGTCGAGTACGAACCGCCGGGCCCACTTGTAGTCGGGCTTGCCGTTGGCCCCCCTGCGCACCGAGTCGGTCCGGACAATGGTCTTGGGGAGCTTGTAGGCGGCCAAGCGGGTGCGGGCGTCGGCGATGATGTCGGCGTCGGCAACGTCGCTAACCACCTCGGCTACCGCGGTAACCGCCTCTCCCCACTTGGGGTCCGGAATCCCCACCACCAGGCAATCGGCCACCGCAGGATGGGCCTTGACCGCTTCCTCCACCTCCTCGGGGTAGATCTTCTCGCCCCCACTGTTGATGCAGGCCGAGCCCCGGCCCAGCAACACGATGGTGCCGTCGGACTCGACGGTGGCCCAGTCGCCGGGCACGGCCCACCGCCGCCCACCGATGGTGCGAAAAGTCTCCGCCGTCTTTTCCGGGTCCTTGTAGTAGCCGAGGGGGATGGGACCGCCCACCGCCAGAATCCCCGGCTGTGCCGAACCGGGCTCCGTCGGGCTGCCGTCCTCGTTGAACACCGCAGCGTTTTCCCCCAAGGTGAACTGGGCGGTGGCCGACCCGCTGTTGCGGTCGCTGATCCGCATGGCTGTGCCTGTGCCCTCGCTGGAGCCGAGGGAGTCCACCAGCTTCATGTTCTTGTGGGCCAGCAGGGCTTGCTTCACCGGCTCGCTCCAAATCACCCCCGACGACATAATCATGAACACCGACGACAGGTCGTAGGGCGCCCCCCGGCTTACGGCGGCGTCCAGCGCATCGGCCATCGGCCGCCCGAAGGCGTCACCCACGATGGTGAGAACGGTGGCCCGGTCACGCTCGACGCACCGCCACAGTGCATCGGCATCGAAGCTGCGCTCGGGCATGGTGATCACCGCCCCACCCTGAGTGAAAGTAGCCAGGGCCACGATGCCGGCGGTGCCGTGCATAAGCGGGGAGGCGGCCAGCTGGCGGCTCACCCGGTTGCTGTTGTAGATCGCGGCGATGCTGGACTTCACCTGCTCGGGAGTCTCGGGGACAGCCAGCCCCAACGCCCGATACGAGTTGGCCATGCTGCCCAACAGCGACTCATGGGGCCACATGACCCCCTTGGGATTGCCGGTGGTGCCTCCGGTATAGAGGATCCAAAGGTCGTCGGAACTGCGAGCGATGGGTGGGGCCGGATCGTGGGCGGCGATCAGCTCCTCGTAGTCCACAGCCCAATCGGGTACCGGATCGCTGGGGCTGCCGACCTGGATCGCTGCCCGCAGAAGGGGCAGATCGGCGCGGGCCCTGTCCAATCGGTCGGCCAACTCGGCCGAGAAGAACACCGCCTTGGCATCGGCGTCGGCCAGCAGGTGGCGCAGCTCGGCGGCCAGGTAGCGGTAGTTCACGTTGCAGGGAGCAGCTCGAGCCTTGAACGCCCCGAAGGTGGCCTCGCAGTAGGGGTTGCCGTTGTGGAGATACAGGCCCACGTTCTCGCCGGCGCCGATTCCGAACCTCCCGAGGGCAGCGGCCAGCCGAGCGGCCCGGTCCTCGAACTCCCGCCACGTTCGGGTGATCGGGTGGCACACCACCGCATCGGCGTCCGGTACGGCCTCGGCGGCGGCTTCCCAGGCGGTGGCCAGATTCAGGGGCACGAAGGGTGACAATATCGCTGTGTGAACCCGACCGTTCGACCCGACGCCATCCACTTCCCCACCGGTTCCAAACCCGACGACCACAACTTGGTGGCCGAGGTGAGCCTCCCGGCGGCATGGGCCCGGCGCTGGGCGGCCCAGTCGGACAAGCCGGTCCTGTGGGATGCTGCCTTTGGGTGGACAACCTGCGGGGAGCTGGCCCGGCGCACCGCGGCAGCGGCTGGGCGGCTCTACGGGGCAGGACTCCGCAAGGGCGACCGGATCATCCTGTCGGCAGGGGCTTCGGTTGACCTGGTGGTGGCTCACGTGGCCGCTCTGCGCCTGGGGTTGATCGTGGTTCCGGTGAACGGGGCCTACCAACAGGGCGAGCTGGCCCACATCGTCGGCGACTCCGAGCCACGGGCCGCGGTGGTTGACAGGCCCGAGTGGGTGCGTTGGCTGGCCGAGCTGGCCCCGGAAATGACCGTCGTTTCACCCCGTCTCGATCTGGACGACGGCGAGCCCCCGAGCCTCGATCGGCTGTCGAGCGGCGACCCCGCCCTGTTGGGCTACACCTCGGGCACCACCGGCGTGCCCAAGGCCGCGGTGCTGACCCATGGGAACCTGCTGGCCGGAGCCGAATCGGTCCGCATTGCCTGGCGGTGGAGCGCCGACGATCGCCTGGTGCTGGCCCTTCCCCTGTTCCACATGCACGGCCTGGGGGTGGGGCTGCACGGCACGCTGTTGGCTCGGGCCTCGGCGGTGCTGCTCGACGGCTTCTCCCCCGAAGCGGTGCTGGACGCGGCCCAGGCCCACAACGCCACGCTGTTCTTCGGCGTGCCCACCATGTACACCCGGCTGGCCCAGTCGAGCCGCATAGGGGAGCTGTCCACCTTGCGGCTGTGCGTGGCGGGCTCGGCTGCACTGTCGGCCGACCTGCACCGCCAACTGGAGGAAGCAGCCGGCGTGCGGGTGCTGGAGCGCTACGGCATGACCGAAACCATCATGTTGGTGTCCAACCCCCACGACGGTGAACGTCGAGCGGGAACCGTGGGGTTCCCCCTGCCCAGCGTGGAACTTCGGCTCGCCCCCGAAACCGGCGAGGTTCAGGTGCGGGGACCCAACGTGTTCGCCGGGTACTGGCGGCGTCCCGACGCCACCGCCGAGGCGTTCGATCCCGACGGCTGGTTCCGCACCGGCGACCTGGGCGAGTTCGACGAGGCGGGCTACCTGCGACTGCGAGGACGGGCCAAGGAGCTGGTCATCTCCGGGGGGCTGAACGTGTATCCCCGGGAAGTGGAGGACGCCCTCCGAACGCACTCAGAGGTTGAGGACGTGGCGATAACCGGCACCCCCGACCCGGAATGGGGCGAGTTGGTAACAGCATGGGTGGTGCCTGCTCCCGACTCGGCTCCCACCCTGGAAAAGCTGCGGGCTCATCTCGACGACCGGTGCGCCCCGTTCAAGCACCCTCGGCTGCTGCACCTGGTTGACGCCCTCCCACGCAACGCGCTGGGCAAGGTGCAAAAGCACCGTTTGGAATCGCCGTAGCCTCCCGAACACCCAGACCCGCGCCCCGCGACGAATCAGCCCGGCCCGGACACTAAGAAAGCAGAGACCCCGATATCCTGGCCTTCTCGTTGGCGGAGAGAGCTTACGAAACGGTGAGTACCACCCATGTTGAGCTTGACGGAGCGACTGCTCCTGAACTCCATCGTGCTGCATCCTCGACCGTGAACAAAGAAAGAGCCTTCGAAAGCCTGTACCGCGCCAACTATGGCTACATCTATCGCTACTGCTACCGCCGAACGGGTAACGTCAGCGACGCAGAAGACATCTCCGTGGAGGTCTTCGTCCTCGCTTGGCGCCGCTTCGACCAGATCGCCGGCTACATGTCGCCTTTGGCCTGGCTCTACTCGGTTGCCTACCGGACCATCGCGAACCACCGGCGAGGTCGCCAGAGATTCCAACGACTCTTGGACCGCAAGCGGAACGACGCCGAGGCCTCAAACACGGTCGGTGACCACGCCGAATGGATCGCCTGCGATCTCGACGCGAAGGCAGACGCCCAGCGGTTCATGTCGACGCTGGACGATATGGACAAGGAAATCTTGCGCCTCATGGCGTGGGAGCAGCTCTCAGCGGCCGAAATAGCGGAAGTCATCGGGATCAAGGAAGGGAGCGTGCGGAGCCGGTTATTCCGCCTTCGACGCTCCCTGCGCCTCAACGGCGAGCAGGAAGGACCCGACTGTGCCTGAAGAGTCCGGAAGTGGTCCCTTCGGCGTCTCCGCATCGGGCGACCCTGCTAGCCACAGCGTGGTTAGTACATACATATCCTCAAGCAAGGAACGGGTCCTGTCAGTGGTGAAGTGGCGCATCGACCGTCGCAAGCGCCGGCGACGCCTGGCCACAGCCGCAGTCATCGCCCTCGGAGCAACAACTGCAATAGCCGCTGCTTTCGTGGTCGCCGGACGCGAGCCTACAGAGCCGGCGGGGATCCTGTGCTACGAGGAAGCCTCCCGCGACGCCGACACCGCGTTCGTTGCCCGCCAGGCAGGGACGGCCCCCGCCCCCGAGGCATGCCTCTCACTCTTGGGCGAGGGTGTCTTTTTCGACACCTACTCCCAGGTTGCAACCGGCTCATTGAAGTTGGTGGGCTGCGTTACCGACTCCGGCCTGCTGGTGGTGTTCCCATCCGACGATGATGACCTCTGCAAGCAGCTCAACCTGGCCGAATTCACCGAAACCGACCCTGGCCTAGATCGATTCCAAGTTTACGACGCGCTGGTCGCTTTATTCGACCGCGAGTCTTGCATTTCCGTCGCCGACGCCTCCGCTGCGGTGGATGAGATCATTGCCGAGTTCGGCACGGGATCGCTTTGGCGGGTTGAAGTGGGGACGCCTACCGACTTGCGACCCTGCGCCGGCTACTCACTCGACGTGGAACATTACATGATACGCATCACGCCGACACTGGGTCCACCTGCCTGACACCCGAATCGGCAGCAGAGACCTCCAGCCTGCTCACCCTATCCAAGCTGTCGCTGCCTTCACAGAGCCGATCTTTCTTGCGATCTTTGCTACCAGCCAAAGAGATCGAGTTCGTCCTCGGCGGCGTCGTAACAATCGGCCACGACAGATGGATCGGGTTCGAACCTAGGATTGGGCCAGGATCCGACATCGTCGACATCGTAACCCGCACTTGCGAGGCATTCTATTACCAACTGGTTGAGGCGATCTTGTTCCTCACTGCTCAACGAATTCTGAAGAGCCAAACTCCATTCAACAAGGTCAAATAGCTCTTCAGTACAAGCTTCAAACACTGCCGTTGAGTGGTTGCGGTCAGCTCCTTTGGGAGTAAATGTATGGAAGCCCTTATGCCTATATCCATCCGATAGATGGTTCACAGCGACATCCTGTTTGGCAGCGCATTCCACTACCTCGGACGCAGCGCGTTCTGTCTCACCTGGTGTCACAATCCCATCCGCTAATATTTCCTGTTGGGTAATACTAGCGTAAGGTAGCAACGCCTCAATCTCCTGCCACTGCACGATGTGGTGCTGTTTCCAATCCTTTTCTGGAGCGGAGGTGTTGCCTCCTCCGCACGAAGCGGAGAAGGCAACACCAAGCACAAGACAAGTCAGCCAAAGCATTGCCTTCATAACTCATCCTCACTATAGGATTAGACTGCCCGGGTTGGGCAGCTCTTTCACCACCCTTTGTGTCCGGCAGTCACGTTTGCGTCGCGAACTCCAGGGGCGCTGCCGGGTTGCGACAGCCTTGCTGCACCGCAGCAGCCGCCGACCACCCACCCGAACGCTGCGGCCCGGTCCGGAGCTGGTGGCGGTGGTGCCGATCGCCTGGGGCAACTAGGTTCTGCGGCAATGAGATACGCAGCGCCGACCACGGTGGACGAGGCCCGTGAGCTGCTGGCCGCGGACCCCGGGGCCGAGGTCTTCGCCGGAGCCACCGACCTCATACCCCAGATCCGGGGAGGACGGCCCGAGCCTTCGATGATTGTCGATCTGAAGCGCATCGACCGGCTGATGGCAGTCGCCGAGTCCGGCGGCGGCTGGGTAATCGGTGCCGCCGTGCCCGCTTCGCACCTGACAGCCAACGCCGTGTTCACGTCGGCCTTCCCCGGTCTTTCCGAGGCCAGCGGCCTCATTGGCTCCGACCAGATCCAGAACCGGGCGAGCTGGGGCGGCAACCTTTGTACGGCGTCGCCGGCTGCCGACGCTGTGCCCGCTCTGGTGGTGAACAACGCTCAAGCAGTAATCGCCACCGCCGGAGGCGAGAGAACACTGGCGGTGGCCGATGTCCCCACCGGTCCCGGCCAGACCGCTCTGGCCGAGGGTGAGTTCATCATCGAGTTCACCGTGGCCGCCCCGCCGGCGGGAACCGGCGACGCCTACCTGCGGCTCACCCCCCGAACCGAAATGGACATCGCCGTGGTGAGCGCCGCGGTGCGGGTCACCCTCGACGGCGACACCTGCACGTCGGCATCGGTCGCCTTGGGAGCGGTGGCCCCGACCGTGGTGACAGTACACGATGCCGAGTCCGCCCTGGTGGGTTCGACCATCGACGACGACGTGCTGGCCGCAGTGGCGGCGGCCGCTTCCGCCTCTGCCCGCCCGATCACCGACAAGCGGGGAACGGTGGAGTACCGCACCCAAGTGGCCGGTGTTCTGGCCAAACGTGCCACGGTTATCGCCGCCCAACGAGCCCGAGGGGAGGCCTGATGGTCAACCGCACCCATGTGCATTGCACGGTGAACGGCGACGAGGTCGACTTTCTGGCCTCCGACGACACCTCGCTGCTGGATGCGCTCCGAGACGAGCTGGGACTGATCGGGGCCAAGGAAGGCTGCGGCACCGGGGACTGCGGTGCCTGTTCGGTGATCATGGACCACGAGCTGAACTGTTCGTGTTTGGTGTTCGCGGCCGAAGCGGAGGGCCGCGACATCACCACCGTCGAGGGGGTGGCCGACGGCGACCACCTCCATCCCCTGCAGCAGGCGTTCCTCGAGGGAGCGGCCCTGCAGTGCGGGGTCTGCACCCCTGGGTTCATCGTCGCCGCCAAGGTGCTGCTCGACAACAACCCCGCTCCGACCGAAACCGAGATCCGCTACGCCCTGGCCGGAAACCTGTGCCGATGCACGGGCTACGACAAGATCGTCCGCTCTGTGCAGGAAGCAGCGGTGCGGCTGCAAGGAGCAGCAAAGTGACCGCAACCGAGAATCTCTCCGCCTACAAGTTCATCGGCACCCGCCCGGTCCGCCACGACGGGCTGGACAAGGTAACCGGCAAGGCCCGATTCGCCGCCGACCTCAACATGGCCGGGCAACTTCGGGGCGCGATGGTGCGGTCGCCCCATGCTCACGCCCGAATCGTCTCGATAGACACCAGCGAGGCCGAGGCGATGCCCGGGGTGAAAGCGGTCACCACCGGGGCCGACTACCCCGACCTCGACCCCAACGATCCCATCTTCGACGAATCCATCAACGTGATCGCCCGCGACGAGGTCATGTACCACGGCCATGTGGTTGCCGCGGTGGCGGCCATAACCGCCAAGCAGGCCCGCGAGGCAGCGGCCAAGGTCAAGGTGGAGTACGAGGTGCTACCCGCCATCTTGAGCATTGACGATTCGGTAGCCGAGGGCGCGCCCATAGCCAACACCACCAACCGAACCATGTTCACCGGCAATACCGAGCCGTCGAACATCGCTTCCACCAACCAGTTCGGCCGGGGCGATGTGGAGCAGGGGTTCGCCGACGCCGACGTCGTGGTGGAGCGGGAGTTCACCACTGTTCCCGTCCACCAGGGCTACATCGAGCCCCACGCTTGCGTGGCCGACTGCGGCCAGGACGCAAAGGCCACCATCTGGGCTTCGTCGCAGGGCCACTTCGCCATTCGGGACCGGACAGCGGCGATCCTCGGGTGGGAGACCCATCGGGTGAAGGTGATTCCCGCGGAGATCGGGGGCGGTTTTGGAGGCAAGACCACTCTCTACATTGAGCCGCTGGCGGTGAAGCTCAGCCAGAAGGCAGCTCGCCCGGTGAAGATCGTGATGACCCGGGAGGAGGTGCTGAGAGCCACCGGTCCCGCGCCCGCTGCGAAGATGCGAGCCAAGCTCGGTGCGACCGCAGACGGCGACCTCACCACCCTGGAAGCGACCCTTCACTACTCGGTGGGCTCGTTCAAGGGCTTCGGAGCACTGACCGGGGCGATGTCCATTGCCTCCTACAAGCTCCCCAACCTGAGCCTCGACGCCATCGGGGTGATCGAGAACACCCCCAAATCGGCGGCCTACCGGGCTCCGTCGGCCCCGCAGGCCGCTTTCGTGGTGGAGACGCTCATCGACGAGGTCGCCGAGCAACTCGGGATGGACCCGATTGACATCCGGTTGAGGAACGCTGTGGCGGAGGGTGACCCCACTGCAATGGGTGCTCCCCATCCTCGGATCGGCTTCGTCGAGACCCTGGAAGCGGTCAGGGATTCCGATCACTACCGCTCACCCGTGCCCGAGGGCGCGGGCCGGGGGGTGGCCACCGGGTTCTGGTTCAACATCGGTGAGCAATCCAGCGCCACCGTCAACCTCAACGAGGACGGGACAGCCACCGTCATCACCGGCAGCCCCGACATCGGCGGCAGCCGGGCCTCGATGGCGCTCATGGCAGCCGAGGAGCTTGGCCTCGACGTTCACAAGATCAATCCTGTGGTGGCCGACACCGAGTCTGTCGGCTTCACCGACATCACCGAGGGCAGCAGGGCCACGTTCGCCACCGGCATGGCCGTGGTCAACGCGTGTCGCGACCTGAAACAGGAGCTGTGTCGCCGAGCGGCCACCATCCGCGGGGTCGACGCCGATCAGGTGACGTGGATCGACGGAGCCGCAGTGGTGAACGGACCGCCCGCAGAGGGCCAGGAACCGCTGCCCCTGGCCGAAATCACCGCCCAGGCCAAGCGCACCGGAGGCCCGCTTACCGCCACCGCATCGCTGAACGCAGCCGGCGCCGGCCCGTCGTTCGCTGTCCACCTCGCCGACGTGAAGGTGGACGAGGAGACCGGCCAAACCACGATCCTGCGCTACACCGCGGCCCAGGACGCCGGCACCGCCATCCACCCAAGCTACGTGGAGGGACAGATCCAGGGCGGCTCGGTTCAAGGCATCGGGTGGGCGCTCAACGAGGAGTACATCTTCGATGAGAACGGGGTGATGCAAAACGCCGGGTTCCTCGACTACCGGATGCCGGTGGCCTCGGACCTGCCGCTGATCGACGCCATCATCGTCGAGGTCCCCAACCCGTCCCACCCCTACGGCGTGCGGGGCGTGGGCGAGACCGGCATCGTGCCCCCAATCCCAACCCTGGCCAACGCCATCGCCGCAGCCACCGGGGTCCGCATGGAGACCCTGCCTATGTCGCCGCCCAACGTGTTGAAGGCGCTCAACCAGCGCTGAGCACGCAGTGGCCACCGTCCACCTCCAAAAGGACCACTGCCGCCTGACCGGTGCCGAACGGGTGCTGGAAATAGACGCCACAACGGTCGGTGCCTTGATCGACGAGCTCGACCGCCGCTATCCCGGCCTCGGCCCTCTGCTGCGCGACGGTTCATCGGTGTCCATCAACGGCGAGCTGATCGCCAACGGCATCTACGAGAAAGTGGACGCCGACACCGAAGTCCACTTCATCGCCATCGTGAGCGGAGGCTGACCTCCACCGGCCCCTCGCAGACCGGCCCACGAAGCGGCCGGGACACCAAATCGGGTCCGGCAGAGCCTCGGAAACCCGAAACGGGTACGTTGCGATTGATGCGCTCGACAAAGCCGCTGGACGGCGTTCTCGTGGTCTCAATCGAGCAGGCGGTGGCCGGGCCGTTGGCTTCGTGCCGGCTGGCCGACGCCGGAGCCAGGGTCATCAAAGTGGAACGGGCCGAGGGCGACTTCTCCCGGGGTTACGACGCCGCTGCCGACGGCCTGTCCAGCTACTTCGCCTGGCTCAATCGGGGCAAGGAGTCGATAGTCCTGGACCTCAAAACCGATGAAGACCTGGGGCTGCTGGGCCGGATGGTGGGCCGGGCCGATGTCTTCATCCAGAACTTGGCGGTGGGGGCCGCCGACCGCCTTGGGTTCGGCTCCGAGTCGTTGCGAACCCGCCATCGCAGGCTCATCACCTGCGACATTTCGGGTTACGGCCCTTCGGGGCCGTATGCCCAGATGAAGGCCTACGACCTGTTGGTGCAAGCCGAGAGCGGGCTGGTTTCGGTGTCGGGACCGCCGGGGCCGCTGGGTCGGGTCGGGGTGTCGGTGGCCGACATAGCCACCGGCGAGGCCGCTGCCCGAGCCATCAGCCAGGCGCTGGTCCGCCAGGCTCGTACCGGGGAGGGGGCCGCGGTGGAGGTTTCCCTTTTCTCCACCATGTCCGAGTGGATGACCGTTCCGCTGCTGCACCACGATTATCTCGGCCAGGGGCCCCAACGTATGGGACTGGCCCACCCCTCAATCGCCCCCTACGGCGGGTTCGCCACCGCCGACGGGACCACCCTGCTCATCGCCGTGCAGTCCGACCGGGAGTGGCGCACCCTTTGCGAATCGGTCCTCGACCGGGCCGACCTGGCCCAAGACCCCCGCTTCGCCACCAACAACGCCCGGGTAGCCAACCGAGCAGAGACCGATGAGGTGGTGGCGGAGGTGTTCTCCCTACTGAGCACCGAGGAGCTCCACCGCAAGCTCAACAACAGCCGGATGGCCTTCGGCGCGGTCAACGACCTGGCCGGACTCTCCTCGCACCCGCAGATTCAGCGGATCTCAGTTGCCCACGCCACCGGCACCGTCGAACTGCCCTCTCCGGCCACCACCTCCGACTGGGACGACGTCGCAACAGGCCCTCCACCGGTGCTGCCCGCCCTCAACCAGCACGGCGACCGGCTCAGAGCCGAGTTCGCCCCCGACTGACGCCGGACTCAGATCTCCTCAAGGTGCTGGAACAGCGGCCCCAGCAGAGCCCTGACAAAGTCCTCGTCGCAATAGAGCTTCTCGCCGGTTAGCAGGCCGTCGACGGCAGGCATCATGGAAATCACCATGTGGCGGGTTTTGCCGTCCAGCTCGACCCAGTATTCCTGGATGGCGCACTGATCGTTGGCCCACTCCCCCAGCACGCCGTAGCCGCTGACCCGCTGGGCAAAAGCCGGATACTGCTCCCAGTAAAACTTGCGGGCCATCTCTCCGCCGGTGAACCCCTTGCCCAGCGGCCAGAACTCGTAGGTCGGCTCGTCCACCAGAGTGGCCAACGTCCTCTCGGCATCCTGTTCGGCTTCAGCCGCAGCGTGCTCATGGGTCAGAGCCATTATCTCCTCAGGGGTCATCCGACAACCCTAGATGCTCCGGATCCGATTG
Organism: Acidimicrobiales bacterium; assembly: GCA_965200775.1. Classification (GTDB taxonomy): domain Bacteria; phylum Actinomycetota; class Acidimicrobiia; order Acidimicrobiales; family Bin134; genus Poriferisocius. The sequence goes on from OZ241383.1 coordinate 1,290,634, forward strand.
CCGTCGCTCCACCCTTGCCAGCTCCCTCCGATTCCACAGGAACTCGGTCGGGATTGCCCGGATGCAGTCGCCAAGGACAATGTCCGAAATCACTCAAAGAGACGGCGGAGGCGGAACTTCTCCACCTTGCCGTTGCCGGTCCGGGGCAATTCGTCGATGGCCTCGATGGTGGTCGGCACCTTGTAGGGGGCCAAGGTTCCCTCCGAATGGGCCCGCAGGTCGTCTTCGGTGGGCAGCCCTTCGCCGTCGGCAACCACGATGAACGCGGCCACGGTCTCGCCCAGCACCGGGTCGGGACGGGCCACCACCGCGATGTCTGCCACCGCCGGATGGGTGCGCAGCGCGGTCTCCACCTCGATGGTGGACAGATTCTCCCCGCCCCTGCGCACTATGTCCTTCTGACGGTCCACGAAAAAGAGGTAGCCGTCCTCGTCCACATAGCCCAGGTCGCCGGTGCGGAACCAGTCCCCCGAGGTGGCCGCTTCTGTAGCTTCCTGGTCCTCGATGTAGCCGTTGAAGCCGATGCTCGACCGCAGAAAGCAGATCTCCCCCGGCTCCCCCACCGGCGCCTGCGAACCGTCGGGCAGGAAGATCCGTAGCACCGACCCCTCGAACGGCTTGCCCACCGATCCGATGCGACGGGGCTCGTCGAGGCGGGTATAGGTTCCCGATCCCGCCTCGGTCATGCCGTACCAGTCCATGCACGGCACCCCGTAGCGCTCTTCGATCTGATCGATGATCGGGGCGCAGCCCAGCGGGATCATCACCCGCAGCGAGTGCGACCGCTCGTGGGGGCCGGGTGGCAAGGTCATCAAGATGTTGACGATGGGCACCAGGGTGAGGAAGTAGGTCGGGCGGTACAGGTCCACCAGCGCCCAGAACCGTGACGCCGAGAACTGGCGCTGTATAACCACGCTGCCGCCCCGGCTCAACGCCGACATCGCCCCGCCCATGGCGTTGCCGTGGAACAGCGGTGTTACCACCAGCGAACGGTCGGTGTGGCTCAGCCCGAACATCTCCTCGTAGGGGACCGCCCCGCCGGCGAACAGTTCCGGGCTCATGGGCACCGCCTTGGGCCGACCGGTGGTGGTCCCCGACGTGTACAAGACGTTGCCCTCCACGAACCCGTCCACCGGAGGCAAATCCAGCCCGGCCCCCTCGGGTGCCTCGCCGATGAGGTCGGAAAGCAGCAACGCCCCGTCAACCGGTTCGTCCACGCTCACCACCGCGTCCACCCACTCCATGGCTGAGGTCAGCGCCACGGCTCTTTCGGCTCGCTCGGCCTCGGTGAACACCAGGCGACACCGGGAGTGGCCGAGCACAAACTCCAGCTCCGGGTCGGACCAATCCGGGTTGATCGGGACAGTGGCCATGCCGGTGCCCTGCATCCCGAGCTGGCATTCGATGAACTGGGGGCGGTTCCTCATCCACAGGCAGGCCCGATCCCCCAACCCCAGGCCGAACCGGCTCTGGAGCTGGTGCGCGATGGCCCCACCGTGTGCGGCCAGGTCGCGGTAGGTGCGGTGGCCGTCGTCTTCGGTGAGCAGGGCCAGCTTGTCGGGCCAGGTGTGGCTGAAGTCCCGGACAACGTCATAGAGAGTCGGCATCGCCGTGCAGCCTAGTGATGCGGTGCGACACATCGCCTCGCCCGGACACAACCGCCGACCGCGGCGGCAGCAATCCAACCCCGGCCCGTGAGGCACGGCCCCCTAGGATTGAGAGGCGATGAGCAGCTCAACCGGGAGATTGTTCCGAGTCACCACCTTCGGCGAGTCCCACGGTGGCGGGATCGGTGTGGTGGTGGACGGATGCCCGCCCCGGCTCCCGCTCACAGTGGAGATGATCGAGCACGATCTCGACCGCCGTCGCCCCGGCCAGAGCCGCCTAACCACACAGCGGGACGAGGCCGACCGGGTGGAGATCCTCTCAGGGGTGTTCGACGGCGTCACGCTCGGCTCGCCGATCGCCCTGCTGGTGGGCAACTCCGATGCCCGGCCCAGCGCTTACGAACACCTCAAGGACGTGTACCGCCCCTCCCACGCCGACTACACCACCGAGGCCAAGTACGGGATCCGCAACTGGCAGGGGGGCGGACGGGCCAGCGCCCGGGAGACCATCGGCCGGGTGGCCGCCGGGGCCGTCGCCCGCCGGCTCTTGCACGATGTGGCCCAAGTTGAGGTGCTGGCCTGGGTCCGCCAGGTGGGGGCCATCACCGCCGAGATCGACCCGGCCTCGGTAACCCCGGCTGCCGTGGAAGCCGGACCCACCCGGTGCCCGTCGCCCGACCACGCCCAGGCCATGACCGAGGCCATCGAAGCGGCTCGGGCCGACGGTGATTCGCTGGGCGGGGTGGTGGAATGCGTCGCCCGGGGAGTGCCCCCCGGACTGGGCGAGCCGGTGTTCGACAAGCTGGAGGCCGATCTGGCCAAGGCAGCCATGTCGCTGCCCGCAGCCCGGGGTTTCGAGATCGGCTCCGGCTTCGCGGCTGTGTCGATGACGGGCCGGGAGCACAACGATCCCTACACCCCCGGCCCCGACGGTCGCCCCCGCGCCGCCACCAACCGCTCCGGCGGGGTGCAGGGGGGCATCAGCAACGGCGAGGACATCGTGATCCGGGTGGGGTTCAAGCCCACCGCCACCATCGCTTCGGCCCAGGAAACGGTGGACCGCGACAACAACCCGGTCACGCTTGCCGCTCGGGGTCGCCACGACCCATGCGTGCTGCCCCGGGCCGTCCCCATGGTGGAGGCGCAGGTGTTGCTGGTGCTGGCCGACCACTGGCTGCGCCAGCAGGCCGTGGATGTGATCGACCGGCGCAAGCCAGAAGGGAGCGCGTAAGAAATGGCTGTAACCCCCGAGGATCAGCGGCTGCTGGTGGAGGTGGCCGACCGCATCGCCACCATCACCTTCAACCGCCCCGAAGCCCGCAACGCCATGACCAGGCGGATGCGCAACGAGCTGAGCGCAGCGTTGAGAGCTTGTGGTACCGACGAAGGTGTGGACGCCGTCATCCTGACCGGGGCCGACCCTGCGTTCACAGGCGGCGTGGACCTGAGGGAGGTGGCCTCCGACGGCTTCCTGTTCAACCCCGACCGCAACGTGCGTCAGGCAGACGACCCTGCTCGGGCGTGCCGGGACTCGGCCAAGCCGCTGATCTGCGCCGTCAACGGGGCGTGTGCCACCGGTGGGTTGGAGATCGCCCTGAGCTGCGACTTCATCGTGGCCTCGGAGCTGGCTCGGTTCGCCGACACCCACGCCAAGATCGGGGTGATCGCCGCCTGGGGCATGACCGCCATGCTGCCCCGGGCAGTGGGCAAGCGCATGGCCAAGGAGATGACCGCCACCGCCCGCTTTGTCGGGGCCGAGGAAGCGCTGCGGATCGGGCTGGTCAACCACGTTGTCCCCCATGATGAGCTTCTGACCCACGCCAGGGGGCTGGCCGCCCAGATCGTGGCCAACACCACGGCGGCAACCGCGGCCACCATGGCCCTGTACGACGCCACCGAGGGGCTGAGCTTCGCCGAGGCCATGAAGCGTGAAGCGGAAATGGTGCGGGGCTGGAAGGTGGATACCACAGAGATGGAGCGCCGAGGGCTGGGAGACTGGTCCTGACATGGTTGCCACCGACCGGTCGCTGAGCCCGGCCCAGTTCAGCCTGTTCCTGCCCCAGATGAGGATGGACATGGACACCGTCAAGGAGCGGGTGCAAACGGCCGAGGGATGCGGGTTCCACAAGATCGACCTCATGGATCACCTGGCCCCGCCCCTGATGTCGGCTGCGCCCATGTACGACGCATTCGTGGTCGCCTCGGCGGTGGCGACGTGGACAGAGCGAGTACGCATCGGCCACATGGTTCTGTGCGGACAGTTCCGCCATCCCAGTCTTCTGGCCAAGATGATCGTCAGCCTCGACCACCTGAGCGGAGGGCGCTTCGACTTGGGCATCGGCTGGGGTTCTGTGCCCGATGAGCTGGGGCGGTTCGGTATCGGCGACGAACCTCCCGCTGTTCGGGCCGCTCGCCTGAGGGAAACCCTGGAGGTGGTGGGGGCCCTGCTCACCGGAGAGCCGGTCAACCATCAAGGCCGGTTCTTCCGGCTGGAGAACGCCCAGCAGCAGCCCACCCCGGTCAACGGCCACATCCCTATCGTGATTGGCGGGTCGGGCCGCAAGCTCACCATGCCGCTGGTGAGGGATTTCGCCGACTGGTGGAACTGTCCGGTGTACGGGATGGACGAGTTGGAAGAGCTCATCCCCCTGGCCGGGAACGCCCGCCTGTCGGTTCAGCGGGCCATCGGGCTTGCCCCGTCTTCGGCGGTCCGAGAGCAGGTGCTGGAGGTCGCCCAGCGGCGGTTCGGAGGCTGGGCCCTGGTGGCGGGTACCCCCGACGAGGTGGCCGCCGGGCTGCAGGCCGACCGAGAGTTGGGCGCCGAGCAGTACGTTCTCCAGTTCAGCGACTTCGGCACACCCGAAACCCTCGAGCTGTTCGCCGCCGAGGTAATGCCGGCCATCTCCTAACATTGCCGCCGATGGGAACAGACCGGCGAGACAGCCGAGCAGGCCACTTCAAGTCCGCCCTTTTGGCCACCGATGAGGTGGCCGTAATCGCCGAGATAAAGCGCCGGTCACCGTCCCGGGGCGACCTGAACGCCGGGCTCGACCCCGCCGAGCTGGCGGTGGCCTACCGCGACGGCGGGGCGTCGTGCCTGTCGGTGCTCACCAACCAGGCCATGTTCGGCGGCAGCGGCGACGACCTGGCCGCCGCCTCACGCGCTTCGGGCCTGCCCGTGCTCCGCAAGGACTTCATCACCAGCCCCGACGATGTGTACCGGTCTCAACAGATGGGTGCCGACGCCGTACTGCTCATAGTGGCCGATCTCTCGCCGTCCAAGCTGGCCGAACTGCACGAGCTTTCCCTATCGCTCGGCATGGATGTGCTCACCGAGGTCAAGTCGGAGGCCGAGCTGGAGACCGCTCTGGAGGCCGGTGCCGACATGATCGGGGTGAACCAGAGGGAGAAGCCCAAGAGCGAGGCGTTCACCATGGACTACCGGCGGGCCGAGCGCATGGCCGGTCTGATTCCCGATCATGTGGTGAAGGTGGCCGAGTCCGGCATCGGCGTCCCCGGCGGCACCACCATGGCTGCAGTGCGAGACGCGGGCTACGACGCCGCACTGGTGGGTGAGGCGCTGGTTACTGCGTCCGATCCGGTGGCCCGTCTGCAAGAGCTGAGGTCCTGACCGGGAGGCTCTCCCAGCCGTCGGATTCTCGGCGGCCGAGCCCCGTATTCTCGGGGCGCCGGGAAACCGGAGGGATCGTTCCTAGGGAACGAGGACGATCTTGCCGAAGAAGTCGGAGCTTTCCATCAGCCGGTGGGCGTCGGCGATGTCTTCGAGGGGGAACGACGCCGCGATCACCGGGGTCACCCGGCCCTGGGCCACCATCTCCAGCAGTCCTCTCATTGTGGTGGCGATGCGTTGGTTGTCGGGTCGGCCCACCCCCATGAGCTGTATGCCCTTCACGAACAACTGCCCGAGGTGTAGCTCGCCCCGATGTCCGGCGGTCACCCCGCAGGTCACGAACCGGCCCTCGGGGGCCAGCGACCGCACCGCCGCCTCGAACACCGGGGTCCCAACGTGGTCGAGCACCACATCTGCTCCGCGGCCTCCGGTGGCCTCCCGCACCGCGGCGACGATGTCGTCGTTGTAGTGGTCGATGGCCAGCTCGGCGCCCAGATCCCGGGCACGGGCTCTCTTTGCCGGCGAACCGGCGGTGGCGATCACCCGGCAGCCCATGGCCCGGGCGATCTGCACGCCGAAACTGCCCACCCCGGACCCTGCGGCCATCACCACCACCGTCTCACCGGCCTGGATGGCGGCCTTCTCGATGAGGCCCTGGTGCGCGGAGCGTCCCGCGGTGGGAATGGCCCCGCCTGCTTCGAAGGACACCTGGTCGGGCAGGGGGAAAGTCAGCGCGGCGGGGGCCAGAGCCAGCGTGGCGTGGGCCCGTTCCCCGGACGCCACCACCCGATCTCCCACCGCCGGTTTGGTCACGCCCGAGCCGACCGCTTGCACCACCCCGGCGATGTCCCGCCCTCCGACGTGTTGGGGCCAACGCAGCTTCATTCCGTGCGACCCCTCCCGCCAGTAAACGTCCACCCGGTCCATCGAGGTGGCCCTCACCCCGATCAGCACTTCGTCGGGACCGGGCGCCGGGTCTGCAAGCTCCCCCACCCGCAGCACTTCGGGCCCGCCCTGGGATTCGTGATAGGCGGCCCGCATGTCAGCGCACCCGCACCGAGGGAAGCTCCCCGGCGTCTCGACGTAGATAGGCCAGAAACTCCCCAACTGGCACAGGCTCGACCATGTCGGCGTCCCGGCCGCCCCGTGCCTTCCAGAACTGCCTGTAGGTGGGCCAGAACTCGTGCCACGCCCCCTCGTAGGGTTCCTCATCGGGCCAGCGCATCTTGTTGTTGCCCACCGGTGGGGCATTCAGATCGGTGGCGTACCAGTACAGGGGCAGGCGACGGCGGAAGTGCCACCGGCCGTTGATGCGCTCATAGTCGTCCCAGTACATCATGGTCATGATCACCCACTGGTCACCGGTCTCGTGCTCGTTGCGGGAGTACACCACTCCCCGGGCCCGGTCGATGCCGTCGAACTCGATTATGTGGTTGCCGGTCACGTGAGCGGTGCCGGTGAACTTGTCGCCCATCGTCTCGGCGAACCACTCGGCCAGGGCAGCCCGCCCCGTCCGGCCCCCTCCCACCCTCACGTCGGCGGGAAACAGGCCCACCCAGGCATCGACGGCGCGCATGTCCAGCGCCAAGCAGTACCGGGCAGCCAGGCTCTTGATCTCCTCAATCGCTTCCAACCGTTCCAGCCGCTCCTCCAATGAACCGCGATTGCTCGACCCCCCGTTGCCCGAACCTTTGTTGCCCAATGCCCCGGTATCCGATCCCCCGTTTTCCATGGTGGGCAACATACCCGGCTTCATCGGGCGCAAACTAGGGTGCGGGCATGGCAGCAGGAGTTGTTTTCGCTCACGGGGCATTTCACGGACCATGGTGTTGGGAACGGGTGCAGGCTCATCTCGAGGATGCGGGCATCGCCACCCACGCTTCGGACCTGTGCCGCCCGACCACCGCCGACGACATCGCCGCCTTCCAGGCCGACGTAGACGCCATGCGGTCCCGGCTGGACGGTGCGGGGCCGGTTGTGGCGGTGGGCCACTCGCTGGGCGGCCTTTCCATCTCCGGGGTGGACCCGGCCTCGGTGGATGGCCTGGTGTATCTGGCGGCCATTCTGCCGGAAGACGAGAGCGGCGAGGAGCAACCCCCCGATGTGGCCGAAGCGGTGATCGGCGAGAACTTCTTCGCTGCTGTGACCTGGAACGACGAGGGGCTCTCCTACGTGAAGCCCGGTATGGCCGGCGACCTCTTCTACCACGACTGCTCCCCCGACGACATCGCCTGGGCCGAGGGCCTTCTCCGCCCCCAGCCCCTGGGCCAGGCCCCGCACGTCTTCGCCCGGGCCGCGTGGCGAGACGTGGACGCCACCTACATCACGTGTACTGACGACCGGACCCTGGCCGCCGACTACCAGCGCAAATGCGCCGAGATGGTGGCCGACTCCGTGGTGATGGAGGGTAGCCACTCGCCAATGCTGGCCCAGCCCGAAGCGCTGGCCTCGGCAATCGCCCTGATCGCCAACCCGTAGAACCCGACTATTCGGAGTCGGTTGAGCGCTGGCCGGAGCGCTCGATGGCCCGCACGTCGGTGCCCAGGTAGGAGGCGATCACCAGCGGATCGTTACGAACCTCCTCCGGGGAACCCTCGGAGATGACCGAACCGGCCTCCAGGCAGTACACGCGGTCGCTGATGTTCATCACAAGAGGCATGTCGTGCTCGATCACCACCACTGCGGCGTCCAGCTCGGCCTGAATGCGGCGAATGAGCGGACCGAACGCCTCGCTCTCCCGCTGGGCCACTCCTCCGGTGGGCTCATCGAGCAACAGAACCTTGGCGTCCACCGCCAGCAGGCTGGCCAGCTCCACGATGCGGCGGGTTCCGGTGGAAAGGTTGGATATGAAGTGGTCGGCATAACGGCCCAGACCCACGAAGTCCATGAGGTTGTCCACATCGGCCCGCTTGCGCCGCTCCTGACCCGGCGACGGCGGCACCCCCAAAAGCGACGGCACCAGCAGCGAGCGGTCCCGGGCCTCCATCGACACCATCAGGGCTTCTCGGACGGTTAGGTCGGGGTAGAGCCGTGCGTGCTGGAACCCCCGGCCCAGCCCGCCCCGGTGACGCCGGTAGGACGGCAGCCGGGAGATGTCGCGCCCCAGCACCTCCACGTTCCCGTTGAACGGAACGAAACCGCTGATGGCGTTCATCAACGTGGACTTGCCTGCCCCGTTGGAGCCGATCAACCCCACCAGCTCCCCCTTGTGGACATCGATCGACACGTCGTCCACCGCCACCTTGCCGCCGAACTGCACATGCACCCCCCGCACCTTCAACCACGGGTGCCCTTCTGCAATCTCGACGGTGCGCTCGCTGGAAACCGGCACCGCTTTGGCCATGGCGGGAACCGGCTCGGGCACGTCACGGTCGGCCAGTCGCTGGTCGGCCAGCCCGAGCAGGAAATCCCGGAGCTTGTAGAGGAGCTGCATGATCCCGCCTGGGAAGTACATCAACAGCAGCAACAGGCCCACACCGGAGGTGAGCAACCGCACCTCGTCGTTGGCCCCGAAGATGGCGGGGATACCCTTCACCCACAGAACGCCCAAAAGCGGCCCGGCAATGGAGCCCAGCCCGCCGATGATGGCGATGGCGATCATGTTGATCGACTCGTTGGAGTTGAACAGCGCCTGGGGGTTGATGGTGGGCTCGGCGGTGATGATGAGCCCGCCCCCCAGAGCGGCCAGCCCCCCGGCCAGGGTGAAGGAGATGAGCTTGATCCGGCTGCCCGACACCGTGGACGCCGCCGCCATGTCCTCGTTGTCGCGCACCGCGATCATCATCCGCCCGATACCGGTTCGGCGCAGGTGGGCCACCATCCACACCGCCAGCATCAACAGCACCAGCACCAGGAAGAAGTACGACTTTCGGGACGCTACGAAGTCGAACGGACCCCACACCGGGGGCTTCACCTTCGGGGTGTTGGTGGCCCCCTGGGTGAACACGTCCTGCACGAATATCCACGACATGGAGGCGATGGCGAACGCCAGGGTGGTCACCGCCAGCATGAGGCCCTTCACCCGCAGCGCCGGCACGCCGATAACGAAGGCGGCGATCATGCCCAGGGCCACGGCGATCACCATGGCCACCCCCCAGGGCAGGTCGAACGACATGTCCCACCAGTTGAACGGGACGGGGATGTCGCCGTTCTCGGTCAACGCCACCATGGTGAGCCCGCCGACCCCGGCGAAGGCGAACTGCCCCAACGAGAGCTGCCCAGCCCAGCCGGTGAGCATCGACACCGACAAGGCGATCAGGGCGAAACCCAGGATGCGAGTCCAGGTGTAGAGGTTGGAGTTCTTGGTCAGGAACAGCCCGAGAAGCGCCAGAGCCCCGAAGAGGGCAACGAACCCGAACCGGGACAGGTTGCGTATGTACCACAGGCTGCGGAGCCGCTCGGGGATGGCCTTCACCTTGGGCGACAGCGACCAGTCCCCCTCGTCGTCGGCTGCTCTGCGGGCGAACACCACCGTTATCACCAGGATGGCGACGAAGAAGATCACGTCCACCGCCTCGCGGATGTCCCGGTCCACGTTGCCCTGGAACAGCCGTTGGAATATGCCCAAACCGATGCCGGCAATGAGGGTGACCCACAGCGACCGCATCCGGGCGATGAGCGCCACCAGCAACACCCGTAAGAGCAGGCCGGGGCCGAGGCTGGCGGTACCGGCGTCGGCGGCGCTCACCCTGAACGGTGCCAGCAGGATGAGGGTCACACCGGCCAGCGCCCCGCCGATGGTCCACACCATGGTGGACACCCGCCGCACGCTGATCCCGAACAGCCGCCCGGTGTCGGAGTTCTCGGCCGAGGCCCGGATAGCCAACCCGAACCGGGTGCGACCCAGGAACAGGGCCAGAATCGTGATCACCAGCGGCACCACGATCACCACCAGCAGCTCTCTCCCCCCGATACGGAGATGGTCGGTGACCTCCCACCGGAACTCCTGGGCGGTGAGCTTGGGGGGCAGGGGGAACGGCCCGGGCCGGGACACGTCGGGCAACTCGATGGACGCGAAGATTGCGAGCTGGGCCACCCCCAGCGTGGCGATGAACAGCACCAGGCGGGGCGAGTTGAACAGCCGGCGCACCACCACCAGTTCGGTGATCATTGCGAAGCCGGCGGCCCCTGCAACAGATAGGAAAAACGCCAGCCAGTAGGTCACGTCGTAGCGGAACGTGAGCATGGCCATGAGGGCCACCCCGAAACTGCCGATCTCCGCGTGGGCGAAGTTCAGCACCCCGGTCGACCGGTAGATGAGCACGAAACCGGCGGCCAGGGCGGCGATGATGAGCCCCTGTACCCCGCCGGAGAACAGATCCTGCTGGGAGATCTCCCAGCCGATGTCGATCATCGCCCGGCCCTGTGGTTCCGACCGGCGTCAGTTCGGCTCATGTTCAGCCGCCCTCCGCGCCCAGGAACACGGCCCGAACCAAGTCGTCGCGCTCGGCCAGCTCCTGGGCCGGGCCTTCGAAGCGAACCCGCCCCTTCTCCATGAACACAGCCCGCTCGGCCACGCTGAGCGCCACGTTCAGCGACTGCTCCACGATAATCATGGTCAGACCGGTGGCTTTCAGGTCTTCCACCACAGCCAGCAGCTCCTGTACCACCACCGGGGCCAGCCCGAGCGACAGCTCGTCGATGAGCAACACTTCGGGCTCGTGCATGAGGCCCATGCCGAAGGCCAGCATCTGCTGCTGGCCCCCGGAGAGGTCGGCGGCAGCTTGGTTCCGCTTTTCCCGAAGTGCCCCGAACACGTCGTAAACCCGCTCGACCCTCCGGAACACCTCGTCCCGGTCGGCCTTGGACGACAGCATGGTGGCCAGCAGGTTCTCCTCCACGGTGAGGCCGGGGAACACCCCCGACCCACCCCGCACCTGCACGATGCCCTGCTTGAACCGCAACTCGGCATCGGCATAGGTGATGGTGCGACCGTTGAGCCGGATTGCCCCCCGGTCGGGTACGCCCAGACCGCTGACGGCTCGCAACAGCGTGGACTTGCCCGCCCCGTTGGTGCCCAGCAGGGCCAGCGTCTCGCCCCGGCGCACCTCCAGCCCACAGTCGAACAACACCTGTACCGGTCCGTAGCTGTAGTCCAGCCCCCGCACCTGCAGCACGGGGATGTCGTCGGGATGCTCCGACATGCGGCGCATCTCCTGCTGCTCCTCCATCAGCTCGTTCACCGCCAGCGAGATGTCCCGCTTGATGTAGCGAGACCCGTAGGCCACCAACAGGCCGCCGATGATCGACGCCGGTGGAGCCACCACGCTGATGGCCAGCCGCTCCCCGTGGGAGTCGCTGATTGCACCGGCGATGATGCTGCCCATGAACCCGCCCATGAGGAAGATGAACACCGGCAGCAGGGCGAAGGCCTGGGCCCGCATCCGGTAGGGGGCCACTGCGCCGATGGTGGGAGCGGCGGCCACGAAGGAGGCCGACGTGCAGGCGTTGGCCAGGCTGATCCCGAGGATCATGATTCCGGGCTGGTGGAATCGCATGGCAATGAGCACCAACAGGCCCGATGTGACGATGAGCGTGCCCGCTGTGCGCACCATCTTGGCCGGGTCCTCCCGGAACATCCCGTCAAACTTGAACCCCGAGATGGGAATGGCCACCAGGCTGGCCAACCACACCAGGGATGTGACCCAGCCCCGCTGGAAGGCCTCGTATCCGTACTCGTCCTCCAGCATCAGGTTGAGCTGGCCGGGCAGGGTCACGAGGGCGAACCCCAGGGTGCCCACCCCCACGGCCAGGAAGTAGAAGGTCTTGACTTTCTTGAGCCGGGCGAACGCTGTGGACATCGACACCGGCAGGTCCGACCCGATGGGAGGCATCTCGTACTGCTCCCCAAGGATGGCCTGCTGCTCGTTGCCCGCCCGGGGTGGCTCCTTAAGGACGAGCGCCACCAGTGCCAGCACCACAGGAGGTATGGCGAAGATGTAGAACGCCCACCGCCACCCGTCGTCGCCGCCGGCGATGGAAGCGATGGCTCCGGCCAGCACCGGGCCGATGAGCAGGCCGATGGGCCGCCCCATGCCTTCGAAGGCGAAGATTCGAGCCCGGGCCGGGATGGGATAGGTGTCGGTGAGCAGAGAGGAATGCACCGGTAAGCGGTTGGACTGACCTACGCCTGTCAGAACCCGGGTCCAGAAATACTGGAACGGGTTCCTCACCAATCCGGTGAGGAAAACGCTCACCGCCCATCCTGCGGTTGCGATGGGCACGATGATGGTGCGTTTCACCCGGTCGGCCAGCCAGGCCAGCGGCACCGCGCCCAGCACCAGGGCCACACCGCCGAACGAGGAGATACCCAAGATGACGGTGTCGGACACCCCGAACGCTTTCTGGAGGTCGGGCAGCAGCACGGCGATGGCCACCCGGTCGAACTCGTCGATCACGTTGAGGAAGAAGAGCACCATCAGCATGCTCAAGCCGCCGGCCTGGATGCCCTGGCGGAGGGTCATGGGCTCCTCGCCGACGCCGGGCAGCAGGTCGTCGGGCAGCACCACCACCTCCGACTTGGCCTCCTGCTCAGCCAGTCGCTTGGCCTCTTCCTCGAAGACCGCGGCGGCCAGTTCGGCAGGGTCGCCCGAATCCGAACCGACATCCACCGGCGGTGCCGGCTCTACCGGTTCGTCCATCTCGTCCCCCATCGGGCCGCGACACTAGGCCATGACAGCCGGACCGCGCACCTGTAGTCCCTCCGTGTCCAACTTCGTTTGCGGCACGTTTCGGGAGCATCGGCTACTGTTCGGCGTTCAAACGGTTCAACGTTCACGTTCCAACTACGGAGAGGGGCAACCGTGTCTGGATGGATGCGAAAGATCTGGGGACTGCTGCTGGCGCTGGTGCTGGTGGCCGCAGCCTGCGGAGGCGGCAACGACGACGACGATGCCGGCGCCGGGCCTGAGCCGACCCAGCAGGAGGATTCCGCCACTCCCGATGCCTCCGAACCGGAGCCCGACGACGGCGACACCGAACCGGCCCCCGACGAGCCCTCGGAGCCGTCCGAACCAGAGCCCGACGACGGCGACACCGAACCGGCCCCCGACGAACCGGAGCCAGGCGATGGCGACACCGAACCGGCCCCCGACGAACCGGTGGACATCGGCTACGACGAGCCTCGCGGCGACCTGTTCGTCGAGTTCCAGAAGACCTTCGACCGGTCCCACCCGTTCCAGCCGCTGGACACGTACTGCGTGGCCCAACCCGATCCCGACTCACCGCCGCAGGCCACCGACGTGGGCATCACAGAGGACTCCATCACCATCGTCCACATCCGCACCAAACTGGAGGAGCTGGAGAGCATCGGCTTTGCCGTCCCGGTCGGCGATCCCACCGACATGTACGAGGCGTTCACTGCGGCAATCAATGAGGGATGCAACGGTATCTGGGGCCGCCAGATCGATCTCCGCCTGGTGGAGGTCTCCGCTCTGGGCGGTGGCGGCGAGGACATCGACACCCTGCGCAACCAGGCGTGCATCGAGGCCACCGAGGACCACAACGCCGTCATCGTGGTCAACTCCAGCGGATTCCAGGGAACCGCCACACTGTGCATCACCGCCGACCACGACACCCTGTTCCTCACCACCCAGGGCAACCCCAGGGAGTACCACGAGCAGGCCAACGGCCTCCTCTACTCGATGAGCCCGATCGCCGAGGACTCCATTACCAACATGACCAAGGCAGTGATCGCCACCGGTGCCCTGGATGGCAAGACCATCGGCGTGGTGTGGCCGGACACCCCCGGTCAGCCCGAGACAGTCCAGGCAGGCATTATCGACATCCTCGAGGACGCGGGATACAAGATCGCGGTGGCCGAGCAGATCGGTTGCGGCGGAGCAACCACCTGCCGGGACGGTGCCGACATAGCGGTGGAGAGGATGCTGGAAGAGGGCGTGGATGTACTGTTCCCCGGCCTCAACGTGCTCAGCCTCCCCATGTTCATCGGCGAGATGTCCAGCCAGGGGTTCTCAGCCGGCGACGTGCAGTTCTACAACTCCGACTTCAACAGCCAGGCCGGAGACCTGGTGTCGGGCAAGGTGGTCCAGTTCGGTGGTGACATCGCCGGCCAGCTCTACAACGGCACCATCATCGTCGACGACGCCCCCACCGGATACTTCCGGGTGACAGAGGACCCGGTCCTCAGCTTCAACGCCCCCATCAACGTCTTGTGCAACGCCACCTACGCGGCCAACAGCCCCAAGGGCTTCAGTCATGATTTCTGGGTGAGGGGAAGCTACGACAGCGCCTACGGCATGACCTCGACGGTTTGTACCGAGATGCGCATGATTGCTCGGGCCATCTATGACGCCGGTCCCAACCCCACCCGCCAGGACATCTACGACGCCTTCGCCAACTTGGGTCCGGTGGACCTACAGCACATGCTCCCTGCCACCTTCGGCCCCGACAAATTCGGCGCTCCCGATGTGGTAACCGAGCTGGTGTTCCAGTACCCGTGCCCCCGCGACCCGGACCTGCCGACCTGCGTCGAGCAGACCGCCCCCTACCGCCGGATCGGGGAGTAGTCCCAAGCCCATCGACCGGTTCGCATCACCGTGGAACCTGCTCTGGGGTGAGCCCCCGTGGTGGGCAGCGGTCGGCGCGGCGATAGCATCTGTGGGGTGAGCCCTCGGTTAGTCCGCCGCGGTGACGGTCGGATCGGAACGTGCGCCGTGGCCATGGCTGTGGCGACGGTGCTGCTACTTGTCGTTGCCGCTTGCGGGAAAACCGAAACTTCGGTGCTCAGCAGCACCATGCTGGAGACCGCGCCCACCGTGGCAGCCACCGACCCAGGTCCCGCGCCCACCGCCGACGCCCCAGCCTCTGTTCCTGCGGACGACCCGGAGCCTGATTCCAGCGGCGAGGAGGAGCCGGAACCTGCACCGGAAACCCCGGAACCCGACCCGACCGCCACCTTCAACATAAGCCTGGCCACCACCAACCCCACCGAATCGGCCTCGGAGACCTCCACGCAGCCGACAGAGTCTGCCACCACCGCTCCCGCTCCGGAGCCGACACCGGAACCCACCCCCGCTCCCACCGAGTCGCCTCCCCCCACGGACCCAACTCCCGGGCCGACGCCGGAGCCAACTCCCCAACCATCACCGGAACCCACCCCAGAACCGTCACCCGAGCCGTCACCCGAGCCGACCCAACCACCCACACCGGTCCCGGAATCCGAACTGCCCTCGGTCGAGATCACCGACGTAGCCACCGGTTCCACTGTCAACCTGGCCGGCTACGCACCCTCGGATCGAGCCATCGTGCTGTGGTTCTGGGCCCCCCATTGACCCACCTGCCGCCGGGAAGCACCCGGCGTCGAGCAGTTCGCTCGAGCCAACGCCGACAAGCTCACCGTCATCGGGGTCGGAACTCAGGACAACCTGGAATTGGCCCAGGATTTCGTTCAGTCCACCGGTACCACGTTCACAATGCTCTGGGACTCCACCTTCGAGGCCTGGAATCTGCTCGGAATCACAAGCCAACCGGCGGGGATGCTGTTGAGCAGCTACGGGCAGATTCTCGATCGGTGGAGGGGCGACATCCCCGAAGCGCGAGTTCTGAACCAGATCGACCAACTGGAACCGGCCTGATTTGAACCCGTTCAGCACTTCCCGGTTTCGGCTTCTCGTCGCCCTCCTCATCGTGGCCTTGGGGATGGCTGGGTGTAGTGGCGGGGACGGTCCCTCAACGTCGGATCAGCCCTCAACGCCGGTTGACGCCGACACCGAGCCCAACGATGGCGGCACCGCCGATCAGCCGACAGGTGGAGAAGCCCCGGTCTCCGATCTTCCTTCGGTTGAGCTCACCGACGTAGCCACCGGTTCCACTGTCAACCTGGCCGGCTACGCACCCTCGGATCGGGCCATCGTGTTGTGGTTCTGGGCCCCCCATTGACCCACCTGCCGCCGGGAAGCGCCCGGCGTCGAGCAGTTCGCTCGAGCCAACGCCGACAAGCTCACCGTGATCGGCCTCGGAACTCAGGACAACCTTGAGCAGGCCAGGGACTTCGTTGCGCGTACCGGGACCACGTTCACAATGCTCTGGGACCCGACCGGGCAGTCCTGGCAACAGCTGGGGATACTCGGCCAGCCTGCCGGGATGCTGTTGAATCCCGATGGGCAGATCCTCGATATGTGGAGGGGCGACATTCCCCACAACCGGGTGCTGGAAGCCATCGGCGCCTAGCCGTCGTACTACTTCGGGGTTCCGCCTCCACGATTGTGTGAACCGGCGCCGGTCTCGGCGTAGCGCTCCACTGATCGGTGGTAATGCTGCAACGACGGTTCGTTTCGCCCGAACAGAACCTCGGTGGTGGCTCCGCTTTTGAGGGCATTTTGAATCTGGAAACCCACCCAGTAGTCCTCGTCGCGCACAGCCTGGAGCACGAGGGCGCTGAACTGCTCGGCCGTCCGGCGCTCGTCGTCGTTCGACGGCTCGTGGCGGCACAAAACGGACTGGATCGTGAGGCTGGTGTCAACCGTGGGGCCGGGAAAGAGCTGGCTCACCAGGCAGTAGTCACCCAGGATCCCCGAGATCGACACGTTGGGGAAGATCGAATGGATGAGGCGGATGTGGGCGTCGAGGTCCCACTCCTCCTCGGGCTGGTCAACGAGCTGGGGCAGCGACTTGCGCCCGAACACGATGCGCTGATGAGGCCCCCAGGTGTCGTGGGCCATGAGGTTGGCCAGCGTGTTCATCCCTACCGTCTTGGGGTGCAGGGTTTCCTGGTGGTAGCCCTCCAGATAGCCGTCCCACGCCACCTTCCAGCCGGGGCCGTCGAGGGTCCGTTGCTCGAAGATGTGCCACTCGTCCAGCTCGAGCCCGGCCACGTAGGGGGCGAAATCCCCCAGGAAGGTGTCGATGTCGAAGCTCATCCCCGGGGTGAGGCAGCAGAACACGAACCCGGCCTTCTCGGCGCAGGCCAGAGGGGTGAGCGAGAGGCGGTCGCGGTCCACATCGCCGAAGGTGTGGGCGCCCAACATGCCCACCAGGTCGCCGGCAGGGTCGTACACCCAGGCGTGGTAGGGGCAGGAGAACCGCCGGGCCGACCCCGACCCCTCCTGGCACACCTTGGCCCCCCGGTGCTTGCACACGTTGAGGAAGGCCCGGGCCACGCCGTCGGCCCCCCGGGTGAGCAGCACCGGTACCCCCATCACGTCCATGGCCTTGTAGGAGTTGGGTCCGTCCAGTTCGGAGCCCAGGGCCAGGGCCAACGGCAGGCGCTTGAACACCCGTTCGGTCTCGAACTCGAAACGGCCCTGGTCGAGGTAGGCGTCAACCCCCTGAGCCATGACCTCCGGTGCCAGGTCGGTGGTGTGGTTCTTCCACAGGTCGAAGACCCGTCGGGTCAGATCCCGGATGGCGTCTTCGCTGTACACCATCCGGCCACCCTATGACATCGAGGCCAGATACTCCTCGCGCAGGGGTTTCTTGTAGAGCTTGCCTGTGGGCAGACGGGGCAGTTCGGGGCGGAAATCGATTACTCGGGGCACCTTGTAGCCGGCGAGGTGCTCGCGGGCGTGGCCCCTCAACTGCTCGGCCATCGCCTCAGTGGGCTCGACGCCGACCTCGAGCTGGATCACGGCGTGGACGTACTCCCCCATCTCGTCGTCGGGCAGACCGAAAACCGCCACGTCGGCCACGTCGGGGTGCAGCACGAAGCAGTCCTCGATCTCCTGGGGGTAGATGTTCACCCCGCCGCTGATAATCATGAACGCCGACCGGTCGGTGAGGTAGAGGTAGCCCTCCTCGTCGAGGTATCCGATGTCGCCGAGCTTCGACCAGTTCTCATTGCCAGGATGACGGGACTCCCGCGTCTTCTCCGCGTCGCCGTGGTACTCGAAGCTGGGTTCGTCCCGCTCGAAGTAGACCAGTCCCGGCTCGCCGGTCTCAAGCTCCCGCCCTTCCTCGTCGCAGATGTGGATCACCCCGAGCATCGCCTTGCCCACAGACCCCTTGTGCTCGAGCCAGTCGGACGCGTTAATGAAGCACATCCCGTTGGCCTCGGTGCCGGCGTAGTACTCCATGATGATCGGCCCCCACCAGTCGATCATCTGCTCCTTCACCGCCACCGGGCAGGGAGCCGCCGCGTGAACCGCCATCTTCAGCGACGACAGGTCGTAGCGGTGCCGGACATCGTCTGGCAGCTTGAGCAGGCGGATGAACATGGTGGGCACGAGCTGGCTATCCGTTACGGAGTACTGCTCCACGTAGGCCAGGTAGCGTTCGGCATCGAAACGGTCCATCACCACCAGCGTGCCGCCCAGCTCGTGTACCCCGGCCCCCCACATCAGCGGGGCCGAGTGATACAGAGGGGCGGGCGACAGGTACACCGAGTTGGCGTCCATGCCGAGCAGAAAGCTCTCCAGCATCCCGATGCCCGAGAGGCTCGAATCGCCCACCTCGACACCGGGGAGAGGGCGCAGGATGCCCTTGGGCTTGCCCGTGGTACCCGACGAGTACAGCATCACGTCGCCCTTGGGCATCCGAGCCAGCGGCTCGGTGGGCATGGTTGCCACGGCGTCCTCGTAGCGCTCGAAGCCGTCGGCCGCGGCGTCCATCATCAACCGGTGGGGACAGCCGCCGATGAGGTCGAGCATCTGCGTGGCGGTGTTGGCCATTGCCGCGGTGGTTACCAACACCTCCGACCCGCTGTCCTCAACCAGGTAGGCCGCCTCCTCGGGCGACAGGTAGCGGTTGATGGTGGTGATGTATAGACCTGAGGTCATCGCCGCCCAGTACACCTCGAAGTAGCGGGGGTGGTTTTCGGCGAGGATGCTGATGTGGTCGCCCTCCCTCAACCCCCGGGCATACAAGAGCTGCGCCAGCCGGTTGGCCCCCTCGTCCAGCTCCCCGTAGGTGGTGACCTCGCCGGTGGCGGCCATGACCACCGCCGGCTTGTCGGGCGTCAAGAGAGAATGATGACCCGGGTACATGTCGGACCTACCTTTCCGGCTGTTGGGCGAATCGAACTACGTCCAGCGCCGGCACCGGCTCGAGGGTGGTGGCACGGCATGTCACCCTTATCCTACAGACCATGATGATGGGGCTGCTCGGCGCACACCTCGTCGGCATTGTCGCTGCCGGGCTCGTGGGTCGCAGGTCCATCAGAGCCGCTCTGCTGGTCGCGGCCATGGCACCTGCAGCCACCACAGTCTGGGCGGCCGGCAGGATCGCCACAGGGGCGAACCCCAACGTTTCCGAGTTGACGTGGGTCGACGGTCTCGGCTTGTCGTTGCTGTTCCGGGCCGACGCGGTCTCCGAGCTCATGACGCTGATGGTGTCGGGGATCGGCACGCTGGTGTTCGTTTACGCAGTCGGTTACTTCGACTCTTCCGCAACGGACGGAGTGCGGTTTCCAGCCACCTTGCTGGCTTTTTCGGTTTCGATGCTCGGGCTGGTGTGGGCGGAATCGGTTTGGACGCTGTTCATATTCTGGGAACTCACCTCGATTACGTCGTTCCTGCTGGTTGGCCACAAGCACTCCGATGCCTCGGTTCGCGCCGCCGCTCGCCGCGCTCTGCTGGTCACCGGCGCTGGGGGGTTGGTGCTTTTGGCCGGCCTATTGGTTTTGGTGGATGAGTCGGGCACCTCGACCATCAGCAACCTGGAACCGGTCACCGGCGCGACGGCATCAGTGGCCGCGGCGCTCATCCTGATCGGCGCGGCGACCAAGTCGGCACAGGTCCCGTTCCATGTGTGGCTGCCCGGCGCGATGGCGGCGCCAACTCCGGTTAGCGCTTACCTCCACTCGGCCACGATGGTCAAAGCCGGTGTCTTTCTGATTGCGCTGTTGAGTCCCTTGTTCGCCGAGGTCGGGACTTGGAAGGTCCTGGGAGGAGCATTCGGGATCGCGTCGATGCTGTGGGGTGCGGTGGGAGCGATGCGCCATCGTGACGCCAAACTGATACTGGCCTGGGGCACCATTTCCCAACTCGGGCTGATGGTGACACTGTTCGTGATCGGTTCAGCGAAGGCGACCTTCGCCGGCGTGGCCGTTCTCGCCGCTCATGCCCTGTTCAAGGCCGCCCTGTTTCTCCTGGTGGGTGAGGTGGACATCCGCACCGGCACAAGGGACATCGCGAAATTGGGCGGCCTCTGGCGCTCGATGCCGGTTGCGTTTGCCACGGCCATGGTGGCGGCGTTGTCGATGGCCGGCGCTCCGCCGCTGCTCGGCTTCATGGCCAAGGAGGCTGCCATCGAAGCGGGTCTCGGCCTCGACACAACCGAACGCGTCGTCTTCACCGGCATGATCGTCGCAGGGTCGGTGCTGACCGTCGCCTACACCACCCGGCTCCTGGTGGGCGTGTTCGGTCCGGGCCCCTCCACCGCGGTGAGTTCGTACCGGGCCACCCTGGCGGGGCCGTCGATACTGCTGGCCGCGGCAGGAATCGTCGGCTATGTCGCCGTGTCCGGTGCCAACCGGATCGTCTCGCAGGCCGCAACCGAGCTCGACATCAAGGCCAATGCCTACCAATTGCTCCAGTGGCCTGGGTTGACCGTGGCTTTGGCGATTTCGGCCGCGGTGCTGGTTGCCGGCCTGATACTGGGAGCGGCCACAGCCAGGCGCGGCCTTCGGGCTGCCCCCGTACCGGTTGGCGCCAACCGCACCGATGCCCTCATCGAAGGGGTACTCGCCTTTTCCCCCCGGCTGACCGCACAGGTTCAGCACGGGTCGTTACCCGTTTACGTCGCCACCATGGGCGTGGCGGTGTCGATTGCCGCGCTGCCCTTCTTGACCTCCCTGACCTTCGGCCACCTCGAGTGGTGGGACCATCCGTTCGAGCTGGTTCTCGCCGTTGCCATCGTCGGTTCCGCGATGGTGGGAACGTTCGTTCAATCGCGCCTGGGCGCCGCTTTGACGCTTGGTGCGGTCGGCATTGGTGTGTCGGCGCTCTTTGTTGTCCGCGGCGCGCCCGACCTTGCCCTCACCCAACTGCTAGTGGAAACCATCGTCGTTGTCGGCTTCGTGCTGGGGCTTGGCCGTCTCCGACGACGGTTCCCCACAATCAACAACACCTGGAAGATCATTCGCGTTGTCATGGCAGCCGCCGGGGGCATCGCAGTGACCTTGGCCCTGGTCGCCGCCGGTGCACAACCGGCGGGCCGCACTCCGGTTGATGAAATGGTCGCCGCGGCAGTTGACGAAGGTGGCGGAAAGAACATTGTCAACGTCATCCTTACCGACCTCCGGGCCTTGGACACGCTGGGGGAGGTTGTCGTGCTTGCCACGGTTGCCACCGGCGTGCTCGCTCTGGCTCGCGTCAACAAGCTGAGGAACGTCAAGTGATCCGTTCACGGTCGCCGGTCGTAAACCTCGGGGTGAGGGCCGCTAGCCCTTTCGCGCTGCTGGTTGGCCTCTACTTGTTGCTGGCGGGACACAATCGACCCGGGGGAGGTTTCGCCGCCGGGCTCGTGTTCGGTGCGGTTCTCACCCTCCGCACCATCGCAGGACTCCAACGACCAACCCACGCATCAGGGCTGATAGCCGCGGGAGTGTTCGTCGTGGCCATTACAGCCGCGGCACCGGTGCTGTGGGGAGACCCTTTTCTCGACCAGAAGGTGTTTTCGGTCGAACTGCCCGTCTTCGGGGTAATCAAGTCGGGGACTGCGCTGGTGTTCGACATCGGGGTCACGGCGATAGTCGTTGGACTCGTAATCGCCCTTATCGACGGACTCACGGTTGAGGACGCAGATGAGCGAGGTTCGCCCCCATGAGCATTGCGCTGCTTTTCGTCATCGGGGGCCTCACAACAGCGGGCCTCTATCTGATCACCGCCCGGCCTCTCAGCCGGATCGTGCTCGGCTTTTCGATGCTGGGGCACGCCGCTGTGCTAGCTCTGCTCGCGACCGGTGGTCCTGCCGGCAAAGCACCGATCACCGACGGCACCAGCGAGATCTCCAACCCCCTGCCCCAGGCACTCTCGCTCACCGCCATAGTTATTTCCTTCGGGCTGACCCTCTTCCTGCTCGCTCTCGCCGGCCGACAACAGGCCCTGACCGGAGACGACCTCGTGGAGGACGACCTAGAGGACCGCCGGATAGCCGAATCCTCCGACCCCCAAGACGATCTTGAAGACCGCCGGATAGCCGAATCCTCCGACCCCCAAGATGACCTAGGGGACCACCTGCTCACCGGGCCCTCCGACCCCGAGGTTGAACAGTGACCGCGCTGGTGAATGCCACCATCATGGCCCCGCTCATCTGCGCTGCCATCGGCTTTGCGCTGCGGACGCGCCCACACCTGCGCGACGCCACCACCTTGTTGGGTCTCACCGCAGCCGCCGGGTCTGCGTTTGCCCTGCTTGTCGGCGTCGCCGATCGTGGAACCCACGTCGTCCATGTTGGGGGCTGGGGCCCCGAATTGGGCATCGTGCTTGTTGCCGACCTCTTTGCCATGCTCGTGCTCCCGGTTGCTCTTGGGATCATCGTCGTGGTCGAGATCTTTGCAATAGGGCAACGCCGCACCGCCTGGGGTGCCAATCCCGAACTCTCCGGTCCCCTGCTGTGCGTGCTGACCGCCGGGGTGTCCCTTGCTTTTTTGACCGGTGATCTCTTCACCCTCTTTGTCGCCTTCGAGATGATCCTGGTGGCGAGCTACGTCCTGCTAACCCATCAGGGCCAACGCGACCAGATCCGATCCGGCATGACCTACGTGGTCATGAACCTCTTGGCCTCCACCCTGTTCCTAGTCGGGTTGGCAGTCGTTTATGCATCCACCGGCACCGTCAACATTGCCTTGGCCGCCGAACGGATCGCAGAGCTTCCCGATGGTGTGCGCCTCGGCATCGGGGCCTGGTTCCTCGTCGTGTTCGGCACCAAGGCCGCCATCTTTCCCCTGTTCACCTGGCTACCCGACTCGTACCCAACCGCACCCACCACCATCACCGCGGTCTTCGCCGGTCTTTTGACCAAGATAGGGATTTACGCCCTCATCCGGTTCCACACCGTGACCGGAATGGACGATCTGGGCCCGGTCATGCTCGTTTTGGCTTCGGCCACGATGCTCGTCGGCGCCGTCGGCGCTCTCGCCCAGTCCGACGTCAAGCGCATCCTGTCGTTTCACATAATCAGTCAGATCGGTTACATGCTGATGGGGTTAGGGCTGTTCACCGCGGCCGGCCTCGCCGGTGCGATCTTGTTCCTGATCCACCACATGCCGGTGAAAACCGTGCTGTTCCTCGTCGGCGGGCTCATCGAGAACGACCAGGGAACCGGAACTCTCGAACACAACAGCGGTCTCGCGGCCCGCAGGCCCCTAATCGCGGCATTCTTCGCCATCCCCGCCCTCAGCCTCGCGGGCATGCCACCATTCTCCGGTTTCGCCGCCAAGTTCGCCGTGATCTCAGCCGGAGTAGCCGACAGCTCGACCGTCGTGGTGGTTGCCGCGCTCATCGCGGGGGTGCTCACCCTGCTGTCGATGACAAAGATCTGGCTCGGAGTGTTCTGGGGACCAGATCCGGAACCGGACGAAAGAGCCGCCTCCGCGCCAGGCAACCGCTCCACCATGCTGACCGCCACCGGGCTCGCCGTCGCCGGTACCCTTGCCATCTCACTCTTCGCCGGCCCCCTGTTCGACCTCAGCCAACAAGCCGCCGACGAGCTACGAGCCCAGGCCACCATCGTGATCGAGGATTTGTCGTGACCAACCTGGTCAGCACCCGCAACATCATCCTGATGGTGATGCTCACTGCCTTCTGGTGCGGGCTCTGGGGCGACATTTCCCCGGGGAACGTTCTTGGCGGACTCGGCGTCGCAATGACGGTCATCATCATCGGAGTGGGAACACCGGGCACCGGCGGCGTTCGGCTCATACCGCTTCTGCACCTCATGGGGTTAGTAGCCGTTGACCTCATCCACTCCACCTTCCATGTGGCCGTTGAGATAATCACTCCCACCAACAGCACCGACGAATCGATCATCGCTGTCCAAGTTCCCCTCGCCGGCCGCGACCACCTGCTCGTTCTCGTCGTCGCCATCACCCTCACCCCCGGTACTTCCGTGGTGGACGTCGACCCTGACAGGGGCACCCTCTACCTGCACCTGCTCCACGACAAACGACGCACCGCCACCATCGAGCACACACACAAGCTGGCCCGACTGGCCTGCGATGCTTTTCCAGTTAACCGAGCAAAGGCCTCCACCTCGTGATCATCGCAATCTGCGGCTTCGCGTTCGCGGCCCTCTGCGCCATTTGCCGCCTCCTCATTGGCCCGGGACTCGCCGAACGGATTATGGCCCTCGATGTCGCCCTGGTCTGCACAATGGGGGCGATCGCGGTGGACGCTGCTCGCCGCGAAGACACCACCTACCTCGTGATCCTTATCGTCATCGCGATCATTGGGTTTGCCGCCACCGTGGCCGCCAGCAAGTACCTCGAACGCACCCCCGATGCCTCCGACACCGACAAGGCCAGCTGATGACAGTCCTGGCCACCACGCTTGCAATCACCGGTGCCGCAGTTGCCGTGCTGGCCGGCATCGGAGTGCTCCGATTCGACACTCCCTACGCGCGCCTGCACGCGGCCGGCAAAGCCAGCCCGGTTGCCTTCCTCATTGCATCACTCGGCGCCGGCATCCAGCTCGGCTTCCCCGGTGCCGCCGCTCTCGCCATCGCCGGCGCCGCGATGATCCTCACCCTCCCGGTCGGTGTCCATCTCCTGTTCCGAGCCGTTCACCGCACCAGCGACAACCGGCATCTGCTCACCGATGACCTCGCCCCCGCCGAATCCGCAGTTCAGCCCAGCAGAGACCCCAAAGCCGAGAACAAGGACGACTAGCCAGAACCAAGGCCTCCGCCACGAACTCCGATGGCCCTGGCGGCATCGGCGTATTGACGGCCCAACCGGTGAGCCTGCGGATTCGACCGCTCAGATACCGAGAACCGGGCGGAGGAATTTGCCGGTGTAACTATGGTCGGAGCGGGCCACCAGCTCGGGCGGGCCTTCGGCCACCACGGTGCCGCCCTCGTCTCCCCCTTCGGGGCCGAGGTCCACGATCCAGTCGGCGGTTTTGATCACGTCCAGGTTGTGCTCGATCACCAGCACGGTATTGCCTTGGTCAACCAGGCGGCTGAGGACGGTCAACAGCTTGCGAACGTCGTCGAAATGCAGCCCGGTTGTGGGCTCGTCCAGGATGTAGATGGTGTGACCGGTGGACCGCTTGGCCAGCTCCGAGGCCAGCTTCACCCGCTGGGCCTCGCCCCCCGAGAGGGTGGGAGCAGGCTGGCCCAGCCGGATGTAGCCCAAACCCACATCCACCAGGGTCTGCATGTGGCGGACGATGGCCGGCTGGTTGGCGAAGAACTCCAAAGCCTCGGCGCACGACATGTCCAGCACCTCGGAAATGCTCCTGCCCTTGAACTCGATATCGAGGGTGTCCCGGTTGTAGCGGGAGCCCTTGCACACCTCGCAGGGCACATACACGTCGGGCAAAAAGTGCATCTCGATCTTGATGGTGCCGTCGCCGGAGCACGCCTCGCACCGACCCCCCTTGACGTTGAACGAGAACCGTCCCGGCATGTACCCCCGCACCCTGGACTCTGGAGTCTGGGCGAACAGCTTGCGGATGTGGTCGAAGACGCTGGTGTAGGTGGCCGGGTTCGACCGGGGGGTGCGACCTATGGGCTGCTGGTCGATGTTGATCACCTTGTCGAGGGCCTCGGTGCCATCGATGCCCTTGTGCAGGCCGGGCGGGATCTTCGACTTGTAGATGCGCTGCATGAGCGACCGGTACAAGATGTCGTTGACCAGGGTTGATTTGCCCGACCCCGACACCCCCGTCACGGTCACGAAACAGCCCAGCGGCATGTCGATGTCGATGTCGGCCAGGTTGTGCTCCCGAGCACCCCGGATGGTCAACCAGTGATCGCCGGGAACCCGGCGCTGCTCCGGCACCGGGATCGACTTGCGACCCGACAGGTACGCGCCCGTGAGCGACTGCTCGTTGACCAAGAGGTCGTCCACCGAGCCGGAGTGGACCACGGTGCCGCCGTGCTCCCCGGCTCCGGGGCCGATGTCCACCACATGGTCGGCCACCCGCACCGTCTCCTCGTCGTGCTCCACCACCAGCACGGTGTTGCCCAGGTCGCGCATCCGTTCCAGGGTGTCGATGAGCCGCCGGTTGTCCCGCTGGTGCAGGCCTATGGAGGGCTCGTCGAGCACGTAGAGCACGCCCACCAGCCCGCTCCCGATCTGCGAGGCCAGCCGGATGCGCTGGGCCTCCCCCCCGCTGAGGGTGCCCGCCGAACGGCCCAGGGTCAGGTACTCCAAGCCCACGTCGAGCAGGAACTTGAGCCGGGCGTTGATCTCCTTGAGCACCTGCCCGGCGATGGCCCGGTCCCGCTTCGAGAGGTCCAGCGAGGCCAGGGCAGCCGCCGCGTCCCGGATCGACATGGCACACACCTCGTCGATGGTGCGGTCGCCCACCGTCACTGCCAAGGAAAGCGGGTTGAGCCGGGCCCCGTGACACGCCAGGCAGTCCACCTCCCGCATGTATCCCTCGATCTGGGCTCGCACCGCGTCGGACTCCGACTCGCTGTGGCGACGCTGGAGGTAGGGGATCACCCCCTCGTAGCGGGCGTTGTAGCGGCGAACCCGGCCGTAGCGGTTGCGGAAGCGGACCTCGGTACGCTGGTTGGCGATACCGGTCCCGAACAGGAGCAGGTCGTGGTGGTCGGCGTCGAGGCTCCCCCACGGCTGGTCCATGGGGATGTCCCGATCCTCGGCCACCGACTCCACCAGCCGTTTGAAGTACTGGTTGTGACCCTTGGCCCAGGGGGCAATGGCACCGTCCTCCAAACTCAGGTCGGGGTCGGGGATCACAAGGCGGGGGTCAACCTCGAACACCGACCCCAACCCGTCGCACGACTGGCACGCCCCGTAGGGAGAATTGAACGAGAAGTTCCGGGGGGCCAGCTCCTCGAACGACTTGCCGTCGGAGGGCCGGGAGAGATGCTGGGAAAACGTGACGATGCGGGACTCGTCGTCGGGTTCCCGGCCCATGACCATCAGCTCGGCCACCCCCTCGGCCAGGCCCAGCGCCGTTTCCATCGACTCGGTGAGCCTTCGCTCAATGCCCTCCCGCATCACCAGGCGGTCCACCACCACCGAGATGCTGTGCTGCTCGTAGCGAGCCAGGTCGACGGTGTCGATACCCCCGTCCAGCTCGATCAGCTCCCCGTCCACGATGGCCCGGGCGAACCCTTCGGAGGCCAGCTCGGCAAGCAGCGTGTCGTAGGTACCCTTGCGCCCCCGAACCACCGGTGCCAGCACCTGGAACCGGGTGCCCTCATCCATCTCCATAACCCGGTCCACGATCTGCTGAGGGGTCTGGCGCACCAGCCGCTCCCCGGTTTCGGGGTCGTGGGGGATGCCGACCCGGGCGAACAGCAGCCTCAGGTAGTCGTACACCTCGGTGATGGTGCCCACCGTGGAGCGGGGGTTGCGGGAGGCGCTCTTCTGGTCGATGGAAATGGCCGGCGACAACCCGTCGATGAAGTCCACGTCGGGCTTGTCCATCTGGCCGAGGAACTGTCGGGCGTAGGCCGACAGCGACTCCACGTAGCGGCGCTGCCCCTCGGCGTAGATGGTGTCGAAGGCCAGGGACGACTTCCCCGACCCCGAGATGCCGGTGAAGACGACGAGCCTGTCGCGGGGTATGGTCAGATGAACATCACGCAGGTTGTGCTCACGCGCCCCGTGGATGACGATCTCATCGGCCACGCTGTGAACTTACCGGCCTGCGGGAAGACTCCGGCAAGAGAAACCGGCCCGAGCGGAGAAAATTCCCCGAAATGTCCATGCCATACCCTCATGTGTTCCAACCGCTGGACATCGGCCGATGCACGATCCCCAACCGGATCGTCCGGGCTGCTCACAGCACCGGAGCCACCGGCGAGGAGCTAATCGCCTACCACGAGGCCCGGGCCCGGGGCGGGGCGGCGCTAACCGTTCTCCAGATCGCCGGTGTCCACCCCTCCTCCCCCACCGACATCCCCGTGTTCTCCGAGGAAGTGCTGGCGTTCTACGAGGAGATATCAACCCGGATCCACGCCGCCGGCGGCAAGGTTTTCCAGCAGTTGTGGCACGGGGGCGCGGCCACCGAGCAGCGGTCGCTGAGGAACTTCCGGACGCCGCTCGCCCCCAGCCCGGTGCCCAACCCGATGGTGGGGGTCGTACCCCGGGCCATGACCCAGGCCATGATCGACGAGGTGGTGGAGGCGTTCGGCGCCGCGGCCCGGCGCTGCGAGGAAGGCGGCCTCGACGGGGTGGAAATCCACGGGGCTCACGGCTACCTCGTCGGCCAGTTCCTCTCCCCCGCCACCAACCTCCGAGACGACCAATACGGCGGGAGCCTGGAAAATCGCACCCGCTTCCTGAGGGAGGTGCTGGCCGCCATCCGCCGAGAGACCAGCCCGCGTTACCCGGTCGGTGTACGCCTGTCGGCCGACGACCAGATCGAGGGCGGGATCGACCCCGACGATGCCGCTGCCATCGCCCGGTTGGTGGAGTCCGACATCGACTTCCTGGACGTGTCGCTGTCGTCGTACTGGCGCTTTCACCGGCTGCTCTCCACCCTCGACGAGGGCCTGGGCTACGAGGTGCCCACCAGCGAGGTGGTGACCAGGGCAGTGCAGGTGCCCACAATCGTCACCGGCCGCATAATGACCCTCGACCACGCCGAGCATCTCATCAAAACCGGTGTGGCCGACATGGTGTCGATAGTGCGAGGCATGATCGCCGATCCCGACCTGGTGGCCAAGGCCCGCCAGGGCCGGGAGAGCGAAGTTCGGCCCTGCATCGGCACGTCGGTGGGGTGCGTGGCCCGGTTCATGGTGGCCGGGCGGATGCAGTGTGTGGTGAACGCCGCCGCGGGCCGGGAGACGTCGGTCTCGTTCGAGCCCAATAACAGAGTTGCTCATCCCAAACGGGTTCTGGTGGTTGGCGGCGGCCCCGCCGGCCTGGAAACGGCCCGCACAGCGGCATTGCGAGGCCACGATGTGACCCTCCATGAGATGGCCAACGCCCTGGGAGGGCAGGTCCGCATGGCGGCGTCGGCCCCCCACCGGACCGACCTGGGGGCGATCACCGCATTTCTGGCCGACGAACTGGAGCGCCTGGGGGTGACCGTCCACCTCCGCTCCCCCGTCGACCCCGACGTGGTGGCCGAAGAGAACCCCGACGAGCTGATAATCGCCACCGGCACCACCCCCCAGCGTGGCTTTCAGGTGTCGGCGCCCTCGAAACCGATCCCAGGTTCCGACCTACCCCACGTGTTCACGAGTTGGGAGGTGCTGGGATTCGGGGGACGGGCCACAGTCGGCCGCAGGGCGGTGGTGTTCGACGACACCGGAACCTTCGAGGCCATCTCGGTGAGCGACGCCCTCATCGCGGCAGGGGCCCAGGTAGTATTCCTCAGCCGTCACGAGCACCTCGGAGCCAACATCATGTACCCCGCGGCCACGGTGGAGGCCAGCAGGGAGCGACTGTTCGGCGGGCCGTTCACGTTCACCCCGGCGGTGGCGTTACGGGAGATCACGTCCGACCGGGTGGTCACCCGAGACCTGGGAACTCACGTCGAGCGCGATTTCGCCGCCGACACCGTTGTGGTGGTGAGCTACCACCACTGCAACCGGGAACTGGCCGATCACCTGCGGGGCGAAACCGGCAACCGGTCACAGGGAGAAGAGCCGCCACCGGTCCGGAACATGCACCTGGTGGGCGACGTGAACGGAACCGACAGCATCATGGCCGCCATCCACGCCGGAGCCCGGATAGGCCGAGAAATTTAGGCCGGCACCTGTAGGCACCGGGGACGCAACGGACCTAGACGAACGGCAGCTTCACCACCACCGCCGGCGCCGGGGTACCTCGCATGTCCACCGCCAGCTCATCGCCCACCGCGGTATCGGGGGGAACGAACGCCAGCGCAATCCCGGTTTCCAGCATGGGTGAGAAGTTGCCCGAGGTCACCTCGCCCACTACCTCACCGTCTCTCACCACCGCCTGGCCGGCACGGGGCGGTCGGCGACCTTCCACCCGCAACCCTCGGAGCCGGCGGTGGATGCCCCGCTCTCGCTCGGCGGCCAGCGCTTCCCGCCCCCGAAACGACGGTTTCTCCCAGCGCACCACCCAACCCAGACCCGCCTGCAACGGGGTTATTCCCGGGCCCAGCTCGTGGCCGTAGAGGGGCAGCCCGGCTTCCAACCGCAGAGTGTCCCTCGCTCCCAAACCGGCCGGGGCGACCCCGGCTGCCACCACCGCTTCCCAGAGTTGCTCGGCACGGTCAGCAGGAACAGCGATCTCCACGCCGTCCTCGCCGGTGTAGCCGGTGCCGGCCACCATCAGGGCCGTGCCCTCCCACTCCACCGAGGCCACCTGGTTGCGGACCACCTCCGACGCGCCGTGTACTACCGAGGCCAGCCGTTCCCGGGCGTTGGGCCCCTGTACTGCAAGCACTGCCCGGCCGGCGGTCACATCGGTCGCCGCGAAACTGGCATCGTCACCGGAGCCGCCCGACCCGCCCAGGGCGCTGCGCACCCGGTCGGTGTTCGAGGCGTTGGGCATCACGTCGAAGCTCTGCTCGGACGCCCACCACACGATGATGTCGTCCAGCACCGAGCCGTCGTCGTCCAGCAGGTGGGTGTACTGGGCGCGGCCGGGGCCGATCCGACCCAGGTCGTTGGTGAGCGTCTGCTGGAGCCGGTCGAACGCGTCGGCACCGGTGACCCGGAGGGTCCCCAGATGGCTCACGTCGAACACCACAGCGTCGGTCCGGCACACCCGATGCTCGGCCAGGGTGCCCGACGGGTACGACAGCGGCATGTCCCAGCCGCCGAAGGGAACCATCTTGGCCTCCAGCGCCCGATGCCGGGCTTCAAGCGGGGAGGTATGCACGGCGATCCCGGTTCCTACTGGGTGGCGGCACCCGCATGGGTACGGTCCCCGCCCATCCCCGACGCGTCATCGAAGCCGTACTTCTCCAGGAGGTTGCGGTAGTCCCTCCGGCATAAAACGACCACATCGATTTCGGGGTGGCATTCCCGCAACCGGCGGACCTTGCTGTTCTTGCGGGAAATGTACTTCTGGCGGGTGGTGGTGATCTCCACGTAACGGTCGAACCGAGGCAGGTAGAAATCGGGGGTGAACGCCTCGGTCACTTCGCCGGAGTCGCTGCGGGAGATTACGAACGTATCCGGTTCGTAACGCCACTCCACTCCGTAGAAGTCGAGTAGCTCGGCGAACTGCCGTTCGGAGTCGTGGGCGAACACGCCTTCGGTGACCTCTCCGGGGCTCCTAGGAACCAAACCGGGCGGCCCGGGCCATGGGAGGAGCCTGGGATTCTTCGGTGGGCAGTTCCGCCACCGCGGCCTCGATTTCCTCCATCAGCCCTTCCATCCTCAGGTAGAGCGCCCCCTGGCCTTGGCGCAGGGCGTCGAGGATCTGCTCGTCGGTGCGGACCAGCAGCGACTGGTTGCCGTTGATTACCAGGTCGGCGCTGGCTACGTCCTCGCCCAGCTCGTCGCGTAGGTAGTCGAACACCTCGCGGACCCGCTGAAGGGTGATCCCCTCGCTCAGCAGGCGCTTGATCAGCTTCAACTCCAGCAGATCGTTGTAGGAGTACCGGCGGCGGCTGCCGCTTCCCACCGCTTCCTGGGCGGTCGAGCGCACCAGACCGGTGCGGGTCCAGTAGTCCAACTGCCGGTAGGTGATGTCGATGATCTCGATGGTCTGAACCGAGCTGAAATCGCCGGCAACCTCTCTGCGTCCGCTCATCGGAGCCTCCATGTGGGGTTCGTCAATCGGGGCACGCCACCGGTGCGCTGATTACACCGAGGAAACTACGCCATTGAGTTTCCACAGGGTAAACCTCGTCCTGTGGATTGTCAAGGACGCCGCGGGGGCTTCAGCCGTTGAAGTCCTCGGGGGTTACCTGATCCAGGAACTCCCGGAACTGATCCAGGACCTCTTCGGGGGGTGGTTCGTCACCTTCGGAACCTTCGGGTTCGACGGAATGGCCGGCCTCCTCGAGCACCGACTCGTCGGCGAAGATGGGCGCTCCGGCCCGCACCGCCAGTGCCACGGCGTCGGACGGGCGACTGGAGATACGCCGGGCCCCGTTGCCGCCGGCCAGCTCCAACTCGGCGTAGAAGGTCCTGTCCCGCAACTCGGTGACCACGATGCGCTCCAGCCGCACCCCCAGATCGTCGAGCACGTTCTTGAACAGGTCGTGGGTCATGGGGCGAGGTGTCTCCACCTCCTCCATTGCCAAGGCGATGGCCTGGGCCTCGGCCCCGCCGATGAAGATGGGCAACAGCCGCCCGTCACCGTCGGTCTCCTTCAACAGCACAATCGGGGCGTTCGACGGAAGCTCGATCCGCACCCCGACCAACTCCATTTCCTTCATCGCTCCCCACGTTAGTAGAGGAACGGCACGTAGGCGTCGGGATCTTCGGCCAGGAGATCGGGATCGCCGATCACCAAACAGTCCAGGTTGCGATAGCGACCGGCCCAGTCCAGCCCGTAACCCAGAAAGAACTCGTCGGGAGCCTCGAACCCCACAAAGTCGGGCTCGATGGGAAGGATACGACGAGCGCCCCGATTGAGCAGCGCCGCGGTGTACACCGAGGCCGGCGACCGCTGGTGCATCTGCTCTTTCAGGTAGCCGAGGCTAAGCCCGGTGTCCACGATGTCCTCCACCAGCACCACCTGTCGACCGGTGAGGTCGCAATCCACGTCCTTGACCAGGCGGACCCGCCCGGAGTCGGGCTCGAAACGGGACAGGGCCAAAAAGTCCAGTTCCACGGCGATCTCCAGCTTTCGGAGTAGATCTGCCAGAAACAGGAGGCTCCCCTTCAGCACCGCCACCAGCACCGCCCCGTCGGAGCACTGTCGGGAGAGCTCCGCCGCGACCCGCCCTACCTCCCGCTCGATTGTGTTGCGGGTAGCGAACATCTCGGGGGTGGTGGCCGGCATTCCCCTAGGCCGGGACAGCCCGGCGCTGGGTTGTGCCGCGGGCCGCTACCAGCTCGGACGCCGCCATTTCCAGGGTTCCTACTTGGTCCGGGTGTGGTTGGCGAACGCTCCCCGCAGCAGCGATAGCCGAAGGTCGGAGCCGAGGTTGATCAGGTCCACCAGCACCTCCTGGGACTGCCGGCGGGCCTCGGCAGTCCGCTGCATCACCAGAGGCATGATCCGCTGCTCCAGCAGTCCGGCCTCCCGTTCGGTGGCCGACTTGTAGGCCCGCAGGTGGCGGGGCTCAATCCCGTGGACCAGGAACCCGGCCGCCACCTTGGATACGATCACCGCTTCGGTGCCGTAGTGAGCCAAAGCTCCGTCGTCCAGCGGTTCGATGAGGCCGAACTTTTGTAGTTCCATGATGTCCGAGCTGCTCAGCCCGCTTACCGACGCCAACTCCTCCAGGGTCAACGACACCGAGACATCCCCCGGGTCCAACGGGTTGGGCCGGTTCTGGCGTCTGGCCCTGGCTTCGGCCCCGTTGCCGTCCGGCGACCCCGATTCTTCATCCCCGCCGAAGTCCTGCTCCTCGATGCGTTCCTTGATGACCTTGAGGGGCAGGAAGTGGTCTCGTTGCTGCTCCAGTATCCACCGCAGGCGGCTGATGTCGGCCTCGGTGAACTTCCGGTAACCGGACTGGTTGCGCTCGGGGTCGATGAGGCCCTGGCTCTCGAGGAAACGGATCTTGGAGATGCTGATGTCGGTGAACTCGCCTTTGAGCAGGTCGAGAACCTGGCCAATCGACCGATGCTGGTTGCTCACCAGCCGGTCCGATCATGGAATACCAGCTTGAAACGGCCCACCTGAAGCTCATCGCCGTCCTTCAGCCCCGCTTCCTCCACCCGGCGGCTGTTCAGGTAGGTGCCGTTCAACGAGCCCATGTCCTTGACGTGCATGACCAAGCCGTCCCGATAGACCTCGGCGTGGTGCCGGGAGACGGTGATGTCGTCCAGGAAGATGTCGGACTCGGG
Source organism: Acidimicrobiales bacterium (assembly GCA_965200775.1). Classification (GTDB taxonomy): domain Bacteria; phylum Actinomycetota; class Acidimicrobiia; order Acidimicrobiales; family Bin134; genus Poriferisocius. The sequence goes on from OZ241383.1 coordinate 1,324,864, forward strand.
GTGGCGGCCCACGGTAACCCGAGGCTCGGACAGCTCGAAACGACTCCCGGCGGCCCGCCCCTGGGTGACCATGAGCACCGCCGGGTGCTGGATCAGACTGGGGTCAAGCACCATCTCGGTGGTGGGCTCGTCAACCGAGATGGTCCCGCTGCCCGCCTCGATCAGGCGACGGCCGCACCCCCCGCAGAAGTTGTCCCCCGCCCCGTAGCGGTGGCCGCACTGCGGGCAGAAAGCCCCGCCGGTGTCGGAGTCGGAAGACACGGTGGTCAGTCGACGCTTTCGGTTAGCTCGGTGTAGGCGGCGGCGTCGAGGAGGCCGTCGAGTTCGGACAGGTCGGACGCCTCGATGACGCAGATCCATCCGTCGCCGTAAGGGTCCTCGTTGAGCCGCTCCGGGTGGTCGATCAGGTCGGTGTTCACATCGACCACCTCGCCGGTTACCGGGGCGATGATCTCCGACACCGACTTGGTGGACTCAACCTCGCTGAACGGTTCGCAACACGTCACCTCGGTTCCCACCGTGGGCAGATCAATGAACACCACGTCGCCGAGCGCGTCCTGGGCGTAATCGGTAATGCCGAGACAGATCCGGTTGCCCTCTGCCCTGACCCATTCGTGATCTTCGGAGTATCGCAGCTCAACGGGAACGTTCATGTCCCAACCGTACCTGCTGGCGCCGAAACTCTCAACCTCAGCTTTAGGCTGGGGTTCGATCGGCCCTACCATCGGCCAGGGCCCGGCGTGCCTTGGGGATGTAATCGAGCGCCGCGTAGTAGCTGAGAGCCAGGGAAGGGATGCCCAGGCTCCACCCCAAGATGCGAAGGGCTTCGCCTGCGCCCACGCTGGAGTCGCCCAGCAGCAGGAACGGGAGAGCGAACATGAGGCCGAGGGTGGCGGTCTTGCCCGTCCAGGTCACGTCGATCCGGCGAGCACCCATGGCTCCCAGCACCAGCACCACCAGCGACACCACCGCCTCCCTCACCAGCATGGGCACCCCGAAGCCAACCGGCAGAGAGCCGTCCACCATCATGGCCACCACCGCGGCCAAGAACATCACCCGGTCGGCGGTGGGGTCGAGGATCTTTCCCAGCTCGGAGCCCTGGTCGAATCGCCGGGCTATGTAGCCGTCCACCCAGTCGGTGGCCCCCAGCACGCCCAGCAGGATGGCCGCTCCGGCCCGGTTGCCCATGTCCAGCAGCAGAACGCAGAACACGGGCACGCACCCCAGGCGCATCACGGTCACGAGGTTGGGCACGGTGATGATCCTGGACTCCGCTCCCGGCCCTGATTCGGCCGGTGGTTGGGCTTTCCCCATGGGAGGAGATGTTACGGCCCCATGGACATCTCCCCCAGCTCCTACCATGGGGTCATGGCCAGCGTTTTCACCAAAATCATCGACAACGAGCTGCCCGGGCACTTCGTCTGGCAGGACGACTCGGCGGCCGCCATCTTGTCCATCAACCCCATCCAGACCGGGCATGCGCTGGTTATCCCCCGAGCGGAGATCGACCACTGGCTGGACGTTCCCCCCGAGCTGGCCGCTCATCTCATGGTGGTGGCACAGAAGGTGGGAACCGCTCAGATGGCCGCTTTCGGGTCGCCCCGGGTGGGGCTCATCATCGCCGGTTTCGAGGTGCCCCACACCCACCTGCACGTAATCCCCATGTTCGACATGGGCGATCTGAACTTCGCCAACATTCGTGACTCGGTACCTCCCGAGGAGCTGGCCGAAGCCGCCGAACGGCTCCGCTCCCACCTCCCCTGAGGGTCGGGATTGCCCCAAACGGGGTTGCTCAGCTACGCACCACCCCGCGCAAGCGGTAGATCCGCAGGTCGGTGCCCCCCTCCTCGAACTCCAGCCGCTCGAAACCGGCCCGCCGGAGGTCGAGGTCGAAGCTGTCCACGTTCAGCGGGGTCCACTCCGAGGCCGCGCTGACGTCGAAGACGATCCACTCCACGTTGGCACCGGCCGCGTCGGCAGCCAGGTCGGGGTCGCCCCCGGTGTCGAGTTCGTACAGCCGGAAGCGGTCGGACAGCAGGGGCAGGATCTGCTCCGATGCTCGCACCGCGACGTCGGACGGCACTTGGTCTGCCGCTTCCTTGCGGGCCAGGTCGATCACGTCACGTTGGCCCCAATCCCACGGTTTTTCGTACAACGAGCTGGGCGCGTCCCGTAGGAAGAAGATGCACGCCGTGAGCGCCAGCGCGGTGAGCAGGCGCCGGTCCACGTTCACCCGCTCCACCAGAATCCGGCCCGACCGGGCCAAGGCGAAGACGGTGGCCACGAACACGAATGCCGTTACCGGCACCGTTTGGGCTGCTTCGGCGAGCTGTCCCGAGGGCACGTCGGCCACCAGGTACATCGCGAACAGGGGAACCACCGGGAGCACGTAGCGGGGCGCCACCAGCGGCAGCAGCATCACCGGAGCCAGAAGGATCACGATCACCTGGAAGTTGGTCTGTGATACGGCCTCAGAGATCACCTCGTGAGGAGCCGAGATCAGGCCCCACAGCACCGATCCGGGGTGCCCATCACCGAACTTCGAGAACGCCTCGAGGTGGGGGAACCTTCCACCGTTGAACCGGGTTTGGATAGCGGTGATCGATACGAGCCCGTAGGCCAGGCCGCTGAGTGCGATGGTGCCGCCCGGCCGCCGCTTGCCCTCCATCATCACCAGCAGGCCGAGCCCGGAGATGGCGAACGCCAGATCCGACCGGCAGACCACCACCAACAGTGCGTACAGAGCGAACCGGTTCCAGCGCCCGCTCAACGCATGGAGCGCCGCGGCCAACAGGGCGGGTACGGCCAGGGCTTCGGGGTGGAAGTCGGCCAGGTTGACGGTGTGGATGGCGGGGTAGATGCAGTAGGCCAGCACAACGGCGGCGGAGGCCCCCGTCCTGAGGTTTCCGAGCCGGCGGGCGATCCGCCACAGCGGCACCACACCCAAAGCCAGGGCCACCGATTGGAGCACGAGCAGGGTGGGCTGGTCGGGGAAGATCGAGGTCAGCAGGGCCACCGGGTAGAGGATGAACGCGGCCTGCTCCCACAGCAGGTTGTGTCCAGCCACGCTGGAGAACGGCTTGTAGCCTTCGCCGATCAGCCAGACCCCCTGAAGGTGAACCGACAGATCCGTCCCGGCGTCCAACTGGTAGGCCCGGGTCAACGCCAGCCCCGCCAGCGCCCCGCTCAGGAAAAGGGCGACAACCCACGGAACGGCCCGGTCGAGCTGGCGGGTTTCGAGGCGGGCCTGCCAGCGCAGCGAGAAGATCTCCAGCCTGCGGCGCCACTGGGCCGGCGTGCTCATCGAGCCGCCTGCTTCATTCCGCTACCCCACCGGCACTCTGTTACCGGCCCGCTACCCGACCAGCACCGTTTGAGTGTCCCGTCCCGATCGGAGCAGGGTGCCGGGGCGGGTGTCGGTCATCCGGCCGTCGCTCACAATGAGCTGCCCGTTCACCACCACGTGATCCACCCCTTCGGCGTCGGCAATCAGGCGGGCCGTACCACCGGGCAGGTCCTCCACCATGCGCATGGGGCCGGAACCGACCGTGGCCGGGTCGAACACCACCAGGTCGCCGTGCCAACCCTGCTCGATTCGGCCCCGTTCCCGCAGGCCGAACAGCCGGGCTGGGGCGTCGGTCAGCATGTGGACGGCCGACTCCAGCGTGGTCAACCGGCGGCCTCTGAGGCAGTCGCCCAGGAAGGCCGTGGTGTAGGGGGCGCCGCACATCCGGTCGAGGTGGGCCCCGGCATCGGAGCCGCCCAGAAGGGTGTGTTCGCTCTGCCATGCCTCGGCCCGGAGCCGCCAACTCTCGTCGTCGTCGTCGGTGGGGGCCGGCCACAGCACGGTTCGCAGATCGTCGGCCAGCACGATGTCCACGAGGGTGTCGAAGTGTCCGGTGCCCCGTTCTGCGGCGATGTCGGCCACAGTGCGACCGCTCAGGCCGTTGTTGGCAGAGCTGAAGGTGTCGCCGATCCGATAACCGCCCCAGCCGGTCAGGCGGCTGAACACCCCGGCGTCGGGGGACGCGGCCCGCTCGGCCAGGTGGGTTCTGGTTTCGGGATCGGCCAGGCGGGCCATTCGCTCGGGTACCGGCAGGCCGAGCACCTCCCCCCAGTCGGGCAGCATGTTGAGAGCGCAGTAGTTCAGGAAGCTCATGTTCATGCCGACCAGAACCGGCATGGTCAGCGCCACCACCCGGGCCCCGTGCTCGGCGGCCCGCACCGACGCTCCCAGCTGAGCCCGGTAACGGTCGGGGTCGGCGGAGTCGATGGTGAGCACGTTCCAGTTGAGCGGGCGGCGAGCGGCTCGGGACATGGCCACCATGAGATTGAGTTCGTCGTCGGTGAAGCCCTGCATGCAGCCGTCGGTGACGTACTCCAGGGTGGTGCCCTCGTGCTCGGCCACCACCGAGCACAGCGCCACCACCTCCTCGTTGCTGGCGAACCGGGATGCCACAGGCGCGCCGTCGCCATCGTTGTGGGTGTAGGACAGCGACGTGGAAAAACCCAGCCCACCGGCACGGATTCCCTCGGCCAAAGCGGCCTTCATGGCCTCGAGCTGTTCGGGGTCGGCCTCGTTGCCGGTGGCCTGCTCCCCCATCACGGCCCTGCGGATGGCGCAATGGCCGACAAGGAATCCGGCGTTCACCCCGATGTTGCCGTCCAGCCGGTCGAGGTATTCGGCAAACGAGCGCCACGACCAGTCGAGCCCGCTCTCCAGAGCTGTGAGGGGCATACCCTCCACCTTGGCCATCATCCGTTGCAGGTAGGGGGCATCGCCGGGGGTGAGAGGGGCCAGGGTGAAGCCGCAGTTCCCGCCGATGATGGTGGTCACGCCGTGGAGATTGGAAGGGGTGGCCGCTGGGTCCCAGAAGAGCTGGGCGTCGTAGTGGGTGTGGGGGTCCACAAAGCCGGGGCACACCACCTTGCCAGTGATGTCGATCTCGGTACGTCCGGAGTCGGCCACCGTCCCAATGGCGGCGATGCGCCCTTCGGCCACCCCGAGGTCGCCGGAATACCCCGGCCCTCCGGTGCCGTCGATGATGGTGCCGTTGCGAAAAACCAGGTCCAACACGGGTTCAACTCTACTGAAAACGATGGGGCATCCCTACCTCACCGCACTATGCTCTGCCCCTTACGGGCTGTGGCGCAGCTTGGTTAGCGCGTCGGTCTGGGGGACCGAAGGTCCCGGGTTCAAATCCCGGCAGCCCGACCACTCGGATTCGGCGGGGAAGGTTCTAGGTGCTTGGTCTGCGAACTTGTGGTCGCCAACCCCTAGGGCAGGGAATCCTCAGACCGCTTGCGCCGAGCGTCAGAGGGTGCCGCTCCGTCCAAGTCGGCGAGGCCGGCCTCAACCTGGGCCACGATCTCAGGGTTCCGAAGCAGCGCCTCCTCGTGAGCAGTCAAGGCCATAATGCACCCATCATCGCGCAGCAAGGTGAGTCAGGGTGACCCAATCTGCAACCCAAATTGAGCGTGCCGACCTTCCGAGGGTCGGGGGTGAACCCCAGAGTGGGCAGTAGGGTGGCTCCGTGAGGAAGTGGCCTAGGCCGATGGCGGTGGTCCTGTCGCTGTTGTTGGTAGCTGCGGCGTGCTCCAGCGGCGGCGATTCCAGGCGGGCCGCTGAGCCTGAGCCAGCCCCTTCCAGCAGCCCCGAACCAACCACCGACCCGACCCCCTCACCGGCGACAGAGACTCCGTCAGCCCCAGCGGGCGACTCGGAAACGACCCCGGACCCAACCCCCTCGCCAAAACCACAAACCCCAACCAGCAGCCCTGAACCCACATCTTCGGCGTATCCATATCCACCTCACTTCACAGAAGAGAGCATCTACGAAGACTGCCTCAGCGTGGCCACGAGCGGCTTTTACGGTGACGATGACGGACCCTATTCAACCTTTGAGGATCTATTCGCTGTGGGTGCTACAAAAGGTATCTACCCGCCCGATGAACCTGAACCTATGAGCGTCAGTGAATGCCAGAGTTTCGCCAATTGCATGTTCAACCGGGACCCCACCATGAGTGAAGAGGAACTGGACCTCGTTGGAACCCCCATGGGCCACTTCAGGCTTGCAGCAAATACATCGGGACCCTGCTACCCACCCCGCTGGGCTGCGTTCCACAACAGCTTCGTGGACTTCCTGGAGTCGATGGTCGAGAATCACCCAGCCGCCGACGAATAAGCGGATATGACCCCGTAATAACGGCCAACAGCCCTGCAAGAGCTGTCAAAAGAGCAGGGCGATGCCTTGGATGGCCCGCCAGCCAAGGTAGATGGCGGCGGCGGTGATGGCGACCCAGAAGTGCCAGGGGACCCTCTGAGGAGTCGTGGAGGTCGCAGATTCGGAGCCGGCCGGGGCATCAACCGTGGCGCCGCAGGAGGGGCAGGCACCGTCGGTGGTCAGCGAGCGGGGATTCCAGAACCGCTCACAGGGCTCGCACCACGGCATGTCCCGAAGCAACCAGCCGGTGTCAGGCCCTTCGCACGGCGAGGATGGCCACGTCGTCGGAGATGGTGCCGTCGGCGAAGTCCCGAGCCGCTTCCATCAGCGATTTGCACAGAACACTGGGCGAAACGGTGGGGTCGCGCCGGAGGTGCTGGGCAATGCGGTCCTCACCGAACTGGGCGTCGCCGTAGCGAACTTCGGCCAAACCGTCGGTGTACATCAGCACCATGTCGCCAGAGTCGAGGGGTATCTCCCGGCTGAAGTAGCTGCTGCGGGAGTCGAGCATCAACAGGGCCCCGGTTGCTCGCAGCGGCTGCACCTCCCGCTCGTGCCACAGCCAGGCCGCCGGGTGACCCGCCGAGGCGTAGCGCATGGTTTGGGCCTCGGTGTCGAACACCGCGATCACCACCGAGATGAACTCCTCGGCCCGCTCGATCGACGACATCTGGGCATTCAGCTCTTCGAGAGCCTGGGCCGGGTCGCGGAACTGGCTCAGGAACACCCGAAGCAGGTACTTGGCCTGAAACGCTGTGATGGACGACTCGATGCCCCTACCGGCCACGTCGCCAATCACCGCTGCCACCCGGGTGCTGCTCACCTGGAACACGTCAAAGAAGTCGCCGGCCATCACCCCTTCGCCGGCCTGGTACATCTGTCCCATCTCGAAACCGGCGAACTCGGGCAGTTCGTCGGGGGCCAGCCGTCCGGCCCAGGCCAGCGGAGCGAGGTCGCCCTGGCTAAGCGTCTGCTCCGCCCGGCGCTCCATCTCGAACCGCTCCTGGGTGAGCCGGGCCTCGGCGATGGAACGGCGACCCCCCCACCACAGCGGGAACAGGGCGGGCACCACAACCAGGGCCAGGACGGCGGCTACGGCCCTGGCTTCCACCGCGGCGGTCACCGCGGCCACCACCATGAGAACCCCGTAGAGGAGCGCAGCGTGGGCATCCCGGCGGAAGCTCGACTGGGCCAGGGTCCGGGCGGCCTCGTAGGCGTCCTCACCCTCCTGGTCGAACCCCTCGCCGGCGTGGGTGCGCTCTATTCGGAGCAAGAACCGGTAACGATGGTGGGCCGCTCGGGCGAATACCCAGGTGGCCACCCCGCAGACCCCTGCGGTGAGGATGAGGAGCAGGGACTCCATGGCCGAAAGACTACTCCTGCGAGCGCCGCCGCACCCGAAGCTTAACCGGCACCGACCCCAGATCGAAGGCCTCCCGAAGGCGGCGTTCCAGGTAGCGCAGGTAGGTGCGGGGCAAGGTCCGGTTGGCGAACAGCGTGAAAGTAGGGGGATCGGTGGCCCCCTGGGTGGCGTACATCACCCGGACGCCGTCGGGAGCGGGATGGGCCGCCTGGGCGTTGCGAATCACCTGGTTGACGGCATGGGTGGGGATGCGCCGCTGGTACTCGGCGATCACCCCCCGAAGCTGGGGCAGCAGGCGGTGAACCCCCTTGCCGGACAGAGCGCTCATCCGCAGAACAGCGGCGTCGCCCAGGAAATGAAGACGGCCGCCCACATCTGCCAGCACCGCTTCGTGACCCTCTCGGTCGAGCAGATCCCACTTGTTCAGCACCACCACGATGGGGCATCCCGCCGCGTCGATGCGCTCGGCCAGGCGCTGGTCCTGGTGGGTGACGCCGACGGTGGAATCCACAACCAGAAGGGCTATGTCGGACCGGTCCACCGCTGCCAGAGCCCGCAGCAACGAGTAGTACTCGGTGGCCTGGTCGATACGGGCCCGGCGGCGCATCCCCGCGGTGTCGACAAACCGGATGGGCCCCAGCTCGGTAACCACCACGGTGTCGATGGCGTCACGGGTAGTGCCCGGCTGGTCGTGAACCACCGAACGATCGTCACCGATGAGCCGATTGAACAGGGTGGACTTCCCCGCGTTGGGCCGCCCCACCAGGGCAACGGACAAGACGTTCGCCTCGGGGTCGGCTTCACGGTCGCCCCTGGGATGATCGGCCCCCGGTTCCTCCGGTCCAGCACTGGGATCGGCCCGCTCCCCGTTGCTGGTCTCGGGCTGTTCGGGGAGCGATTCCATGACGGCATCCAACAGGTCGCCCACTCCCCTGCCGTGCAGGGCGCTCACCGGAAAGGGATCGCCGAGGCCCAGCCTGACGAACTCCCATATGAGGTTCTCGTGGCGCCCGTCGTCCACCTTGTTGACCGCAATGAACGTAGGGCCGGGCCGACCCCGCAACCGGCCGGCCACCCCTTCGTCATCGCCGGTGATGCCGGACCGGGAGTCCACCACCATCACCACCGCATCGGCGTCTTGCATCGACTTCTCGCTCTGGGCCGAGACCTTGGCGTCCATGGAGGGGTTGTCGCTCGCCCCCTCGGGAAGCCACCCGCCTGTGTCCACCACCGTGAACGCTCTCCCCTGCCAGCTCGCGGGCATCTCTTTGCGGTCGCGGGTCACTCCGGGCTGCTCGGCCACGATGGCCTCCCGGCGTCCCAGGATGCGGTTCATCAGCGTGGACTTACCCACATTGGGCCGCCCGACAATCGCAACCGTCGGCAAACCCGAAGCATCCACCGGCAACACCGCCTCGGAACCAGACCTAGCCATCGAGCGCCCTTCGCAGGGCAAGTCCGTCGGTGGGCACGATCTCGACAGGTCGGGGCAGGTCGTCGGGCCGGGTACCGTCCAGGAAAACCCCCTGCGACAGGCACACATCGGGCAGCAAGTAGCGGTGCCCCTCGGGCTCGGTTGAAAGCGTGCGGGCGATGTCCTCTCCCACCAACAACCCGGCCACCGCTGTGGTGCCGCCGAAAAACCGATTCTCCACCGGCACCACCCGCACCTCCTCCCGGCCCAGCGATGCCACCAGCGGCTCCAGAACGGCAGCCCCGTACTCCCCGGTAATCACCCCTACGGGCGCCCCCCGCCGAGGTCGCAGGTTGATAGCGGTCTCCCTGCCCGCCATCTCCCCATCGGTGCGGGGTGCTCGGTAACCGTCGGCCGGCGCACCGTCCACCCAAGCGAAGAACCCCGACCGGGTTCCGGTCACCGCCTCAGTCTCGCCCATGAACTCCAGACGCAACGTGGCTGCCATCCCCACCCCGTCCTCGTGCATGGGGAACTCCTCGTAGGCCTCGGCACCGGGAAAGTCGAGCCCGGCCAGCAGGTAGTACTCGTCGGCGGCGAACACCAGACGGCGACCGAGTGCCCGAAGGTTGATCTCCTGCCACTGTCGCACTGCTACGACCACCGCCTGTGCCTCTGCGCGGGTGTGGGGCCGAAGCCGGGGCTCGGTGGTGTGACGGGACACCCCCAAGGGCACCACACAAACGCTGGCCAGCTCGGAATACTCGTCGGTGATCCCGGCCAGGGTGTCCTCCAGCACATCGGCGTCGTTCACGTCCGGACACACCACGATCTGTCCGTGAACCTCGATGCCCTCGTCCAGAAGAGCCCGCAGCCAGCGCAGGCTGATGGCCCCCCGGCGGTTGCGCAGCATGGAGGCCCGAACGTCGGGGTCGGTGGCGTGAATGCTCACATTCAGGGGTGAGAGCCGTTCGGTGACCACCCGCTCGAGGTCGGCCTCGGTGAAACGGGTGAGGGTGGTGAAGTTCCCGTACAGAAACGACAACCGGTAGTCGTCGTCCTTCAGATACAGGCTGGGTCGCAAGCCGGGCGGCAACTGGTAGATGAAGCAGAACTCGCAGTGGTTGTCGCAGGTGGTAACCCTGTCGAACAGCGCCGAGTCCATCTGCACGCCCAGCGGTTCACCGGGCCCCTTGAGAACCTCCAGCTCCAGCACCACCCCGTCGCGGCGCAGATCCATGCTCAGCTCCGGTTCGTCCACGAGCTGCTGGTACTCGATCACGTCCTTGGGCGCGCAGCCGTTCACGGCCAGAAGCTCGTCTCCGACTCTCAGGCCGACCCGCTGGGCAACCGACCCGTCGGCCACCGCGGAAACCCGAGGCGCGGTCATGGCCGGAATAATACGGGGTGGAGAGGGCAATCTTGGCTAAATTGACGGTGATGAACGTGGAGAAGGTCATTCTGGCTGCACCCCGAGGATTCTGCGCCGGGGTGGAGATGGCCATCAAGGCTTTGGCCTGGCTGGTTCGCACTTTCGACGGACCGGTGTACTGCTACCACGAGATCGTCCACAACAAGCTGGTGGTTCGCCGCTTCGAGCAGCTCGGGGTGATCTTCGTGGACGACATCTCCGAAGTTCCCCCCGGCCACCCCATCATGTTGTCGGCCCACGGTTCTGCCCCCGAGACGGTGGAGGAGGCCACCGAGCGGGCCTCCTACATGGTTGACGCTGTGTGCCCGCTGGTCACCAAGGTGCATCACGAGGTGCGGGTGCGAGCCGGCAAGGGCTACCGCATCGTCTATGTCGGCCACGAAGGCCACGAGGAGGTCATGGGCACAATGGCCGTGGCCCCCAAGTCGATCCACCGGGTGGAGGACACCGATGATGTGGACGCTCTGCCTGATTTCGAGGAACCGGTGGCCCTGCTGGCCCAGACCACCCTGTCGCACCGAGACTGGGAAGGGGTGCTGGACGCAACCCGGGATCGGTTCCCCGATCTGTGGACCCCGGGCCGCAGCGACTTGTGCTTCGCCACCACCAACAGGCAGAGGGCGCTGACCGCTATTGCCGAGCGGTGCGACACATTCGTGATCGTCGGCTCGGCCAACTCGTCCAACACCCAGGCGTTGGAGAAACTGGCCCGCGAACTGGGATGCGAGAACGTGTACCGGGTGAACCGGGAGTCGGAGCTGCCCGACGACATCAGCGGGGTAGTGGGAGTGACGGCCGGGGCATCGGCCCCCGAGGAGTTGATCAACGAAGTGCTCGACCGCCTGAACCCGATCGACGGCATCGAGGAAGTGTCGATCACCGACGAGGACGAGTACTTCCCACCCCCCAGGAACCTACGCGAGCTGATCGAGGCTTCCGGTTCGCTGGTGTCATTCAGCCTGGGCGGGCCGCCGTCGCCACCGTCGATGGTCGACCGGCAGGTGGTGGCCAGCGATGTGCTCGAAGACCTGATCGCCGGCCGCTAACCCGGACTGGGCTGAACCACAGCCGGATTTCACCCTGTCTTGGCGAAGGGTTCGTCGAGGCAGGGGTCGCAATCGATCAGTTCGGGGTGGGTGTGGGCGAGGCGGCGGGCCATGACCCGGATGGCTTCGGGGTTGTTGTCCACCAGCAGGTAGTCCCGCCCGTGCTTGAAGGCTGCCTCGCCCAGCGTGCCGCTTCCGGCGAAGAAGTCGAACAGCACATCGCCGGGGCGGGAATGGACCTTCACAATGCGCTCCAGAACGCCGAGCGGCTTCTGAGTGGGATAACCGTTCTTCTCCCTGCCGTTGGGGCTCACGATGGTGTGCCACCACACATCGGTGGGGGTCTTGCCCCGAGCCGCTTTCTCCTTGCCCACCAAGCCGGGGGCCATGTAGGGGATCCGGTCCATCTCCTCGAAGCAGAACGTGTAGTCGGAAGGATCTCGGGCGTACCACAAGATGCTGTCGTGCTTGGCCGACCACTTCTTCTTTGAGCGGGCCCCGTAGTCGTAGGCCCACACGATCTCGTTCATGAACGAGTCCCGCCCGAATATCTGGTCGAGCAGCACCTTGCAGTAGTGGACCTCCCGGTAGTCGATGTGCAAGAAGAAGCTGCCCGAGGGTGCAAGCACCCGGTGGGCCTCCTCGAACCGCGGCGCCAGGAACCCGAGGTAGTCGTCGAACGAGTCGGCATATCCCGACCCACCGAGGTGGACGGTGCGGTACCTGTGCCCCCCGTAGCCGGACCGGTCGCCGCCGCCGTCATCTCGTACCGTCTTGATGCGGTTGCGCTCCTGGCGCTTACCCGTGTTGAACGGAGGATCGACGTAGATCAGCTCGACGCAGCCGTCGGGCAAGCTTCTGAGGAACGGCAGGTTGTCGCCGAACACGATCTTGCCCATGGCTCTTGATCCTACAAACCACGGTGCCAACGCCGAGGGAACCGACGTCTCGGGGCTGAGGCTCAGCCGGGTTCGGGGGTAGGTATCTTCAAGGTCACCCAGGTTCGGCCGTGTCCACCGGAAGGCCGAGGCGTTGCTGGACTTCGTCGAACATCTCCTGAAGCACCTGGCGCAGCTCTTCGGAGTACCGGCTCATGGCTTCCCGGCTCACCCTCCCGCGCTCGCCGGGCTCGGGAGGGGCCATCGGTTCGCCCCACACCAACCGAACGGCCCTGGGCCGCGGCATCCGGGTGCCGATGCCCATGGCCCGCTCGGTGCCTCCGATGGCCACCGGCACCACCGGCACCTGAGACTTGGCTGCCAGCCAGGCCACCCCGTCGAGCAGGGGGAAGATGGTGGGGCCGGCCTTGCGCTCCCCCTCCGGGAACACCACTAATGGCTGCCCGGCTTCCAGCACCGAAAGCGCTGCCTTCAGCGCGCTGCGGTCGACGATTTCCCGCCGGACTGGGAACGCGCCCATGGTCACAATGATCCATGTGGTTACCGGGCCCCGGAACAACCCGCTCTTGGCGAAATAGCGAAGCGGGCGGCGGGCCGACGCCCCCACCAGCGGAGTGTCGAGGTTGGAACGATGGGTGGGGGCGATTATCACCCCGCCCGACCGGGGCAGATTGCGTCGGCCCCGGGAGAAGCAGCGGAAGTACATCCCGAACACCAAACGGGCCAGCTTCTGGATGAAGAAGTGGAACACCACCGCGATTACCCGCCCTTTGGCCTCCAACTCCTCGGGACGGAGCAGGTCGCCGTGCTCGGTTCGGCGGTCGATCGGCGGGGGTTCCGGGCTGCTCATCCCAGCCGGGCGATTAGCTCGTCCACCACCTCGTCGATGGTGAGATGGGTGGTGTCGATGTGTACCGCGTCGGGGGCCAGTGTGAGGGGATCGTGCTGGCGGGAGGAGTCGGCCGCGTCACGAGCGGCCAGGTCGGCGGCCACCGTCTCGTAGTCGAGTGCGGTCACTTCCCCTGCTCTCCGCTCGGCCCTCACCTCCGCAGACGCGTTCAGATACACCTTCAGCTCGGCATCGGGGAACACCACCGTGCCGATGTCCCGGCCCTCCAGCACCCCGCCTCCCCGTTCCATCACCCAGGCCCGTTGGCGCACCCGCAATACCTCCCGCACCCCGGAGATGGCCGCTACAGTGCTCACCGACCGAGTGACCTCAGGCCCCCTGATCTGGGTGGTGGCGTCCACGCCGTCCACCACAACCGAGGTGTCTTCCACCTGGATGTCGCTGGTTTTGGCTACGTGGACCACGGCGTCGGCGTCGGCCAGGTCCACTTCACGGGCCAGCGAGGCGAAGGCCACCGACCGATACATCGCCCCGGTGTCGAGGTAACCCAGTCCCAGCCGCTCGGCCAACCGCCGGGCCACCGTGGACTTGCCCGAACCGGCAGGCCCGTCAATGGCGATCACCCTCACCGATGGTGATCCCGCAGAGGTCGTCTCGGGGCCGGGGCTCACGGCGTCCATCCCGTGATTCGGCTCAGGTCACCGGCAAATCCCGGATAGCTGGTGCCCACCGCGTCGAACCCCTGCACCGTCACCGTCGCGGACCCCACGGCACCGGCGATGGCGGCGGCCATGGCCATTCGGTGGTCCCCATGGGAATCCACCGTACCGCTACCGAACGCCAGGGCCGTGCCCTCCCCGGCCACTTCCAGCGTGTCGCCTGCTATTCGGCTGTCGATGCCCAGTGCTTTGAGCATTTCGACCACTGCGTCGGCCCGGTCCACCTCCTTGATCCGCAGCTCGTCAATGCCCTCGAACACGGTGACCCCCTCGGCAGCCGCCGCTGCCACCGCCAGGATGGGTACCTCGTCGATGCACTCCGGCATCTCCTCGGAGGTGATTCGAGTGGCTTGGAGAGAGCCGGACCGAACCCGGATGTCTCCCGAGCCGGTATCCACCGCGACATCGGCCCCCATGCGTTGGAGCACGTCCACGAAACCTCCCCGGGCAGGACCGAGGTAGACGTTCTCCACGGTCAGGTCGCTCCCGGTACCGATGCACGCCCCCACCACCCAGAACGCTGCCTGGGACGGATCGCAGGGCACGTCCACATCGGGGGGGTCCACCTCGCCGGGCCATACCGTGATCGAGCCGCCTTCTCGCTCCACCCGTATACCGGCGGCGGCCAGCATCTCCTCGGTGTGGGCTCTGGTCGTTACCGGCTCGTACACGGTGGTGGGTCCCTCGGCGTTGATGGCAGCCAGCAACACCGCACTCTTCACCTGCGCCGAGGGAACAGGCAGCGGGTACTCGATCCCCCGCAGGGGGCGGCTCCTTCCCCTGCCCTCAACGGTGAAAGGAGCGAACGAGCCGCCTGCCCCGGTCCCGGTGATCGAGGCCCCCATGGCCGACAGTGGGGTGATTATCCTGTCCATTGGCCGCCGTCGGATGGAGGCGTCCCCGTCCAGGGTGGTGCTGAACTCGAAGCCGGCCACCACGCCCGCCAGGAGCCTGATGCCGGTTCCCGAGTTCCCCATATCGATGGGGCCGGAAGCGCCGCTCAGCCCGCCGGTCACGGTTGTCACGTCCGCTCCGACAGCCTCGCCGGTATCGGAGCCATCACCCGTCCCCGAGCCCGAAGTTGTCTCCACCCGGGCACCCAGCGCCTCCACTGCCCGGGCGGTGCGAATCACGTCGTCACCGTCGGACAAGCCCCGGATCGCACACGGCCGACGACCGAGGGCGGCGATCATCAACGCTCTGTGTGAGATCGACTTGTCGCCCGGCACTCGCAGCGAGCCGGTGAATCGCCGCGGCCCATCCACCGTGACGGTGTTCACCTCCGGCCCCGCATACCCGATCGGTCCCGTACTCTCACGGCAGGACGTTCACCGACGGGGCGTAGCCCTGCCCTTGCAGGGCCTCGACCAAGTTCTCGGCCTTCTCCTCGTTCACCACCAGGATGGCGACCCCTTGGCCTCCCTCCACCGAGTGGGCGATCTCCAGATCATAGATGTTGGCCCCGATGTCGGTGGTGAGGCTGGTGATTCGGGCCAGCTCTCCGGGTCGGTCGAAGACCCTCACCCGAACCTCGGCCAAAGACACCGTTTGGTCCAACCCGGCCGGCAGGTGTACCCGGGCGGAACGGGCCTGCTCCAGCAAACCCAGCAGCCCCTCCCGGTTGCCGCCGGCCACGAAAGTGCGCACCTCACCCAGCGCTTCGATAAATCGATCCAGAGCAGCGCATATGGCGTCGGCGTTGCTCTGGCAGATGTCGGGCCAGATGCCGGGATGCCCCGAGGCGATGCGGGTCATGTCCCGGAAACCACCGGCGGCCAGTCGCAGCATCGCCTGGTGCTCGTCGGAGCGTTCGTCGGCCAGGGCCATGAGCGTGGCCGCTGTGAGATGGGGAACGTGCGAAACAACCGCCACCAGGGCGTCGTGACGCTCGGGGGCCAGCGAAACCACCTCGGCCCCCAGCGATGCGACCACCGAACGAACCTCGACCAGGGCGTTGTTGTCGGTGGCATCGGTTGGGGTGAGCACCCAAACGGCATTGTGGAACAGATCGGCCCGGGCCCCGGCCACCCCCTCCTGCTCGCTGCCGGCCATGGGGTGGCCGCCCACGAAACGGCTGTCGCCCACATCGGCCACGATGGACGCCTTGACGCTACCCACGTCGGTGACCAGCCCACGCCCTGCGGCGAGCGCCTTGCGGGCTTCGGTGGCGGTCACCCCGACCGGGGTGGCCACAAAGGTGATGTCGGCGTCGGCGGGCGGGCCCACCGCGTCCAGCGCTCCCCATTGCAACGCCTCGACCGCGGCCGCCTCGTCGTGGTCGGTGCCGGTAACCCACCAGCCCCGTTCCCGCAAGGCCAGGCCGATGGAACCTCCGATGAGACCGGTCCCCACGATTGCCGCATGACGTTGGGCCCGGTCGGCTCGGTCCGCGGCCATCACCCGGGCAGGTCGTCGCGCAACCCCTGAGCGCCTTCCAGGTACACGTGGTGCAGCTCGTCGCGCCGTTTCGGGGTATTCAGGTGGATCAGCACGCGGATGCACAGCCGGACGCTGCCATCTATGTCGAGTTCCTGGGCGCACAGCAGCGGCACATCACCCAGGCCGAACACCCGAGCGGCCGCCGCGGGAAAGCCCGAGTTGACGTCGGAGGTGGCGGTGAAGAACACGCTGATCAGGTCGTCGTGGTCGAGCCCGTTGCGGTTGAACATTTCGGTGAGCAGAGCGATCACCCGCTCCTCGATCTGCTCGGTGGTGTCGGAGTCGAGTGTGGTGGCACCCCGAAGGGCGCGAACAGCGCTGTCCACGGCCAAGATTGTACCGACCACTACTCGGCGCCTTGAACTCGGTTGCCCAACGGAATTGGATTGCCCAACAGAACTCGGTTACCCGGCTGGGCCGCGCCGAGACCGGCATGGGGCTGCGTCTTTGATTCCGGTTACCCCTTTGCGGAGCGTTCCAGCTCCCGGACCTCGTCAAGGGTCAGCTCCCGCCACTGGCCGGGGGGGAGCTTGTGAAGGGCAAGGGGGCCGATCCGGGTGCGGACCAGGCGGATCACCGGATGGCCGACCGCCTCGCACATTCGGCGCACCAGCCGGTTGCGGCCCTCGTGAACCACGATGCGGATGACCGACGGGTCGGGCAGCGACACCGCTACCGCCCGGGCCGGGCCGTCGCCCAGTTCCACCCCCTCGCGCAGCCGCCTCAGCGCTCCCCGTCTGGGACGTCCCTCCACCTCGGCCAGGTACTCCTTTTCCACACCAAACGACGGGTGGGTCAATCGGTGGGTCAGCTCCCCGTCGTTGGTGAGCAGCAACAGACCCTCGCTGTCGACGTCGAGACGACCGACGGGGTGGACTCGGGGCTGGTCGGGAACCAGGGCGACCACCGTCGGACGCCCCTGGGGATCGGAAGCGGTGGTGACCGCCCCGGGCGGCTTGTTCAGCAGGTAGTACACCAAGTCGGCCCGCAGCCCCACCGCCACGCCGTCGACCTCCACCGTGTCGTGCTCGGGGTCGATCCGCCGGCCCAACCGGGCGACCTGGCCGTTGACGGTGACCCGGCCCTCAACCACCATCTCCTCCACCGCCCGGCGGCTGCCCACGCCGGCCCGAGCAAGGACTTTCTGGATTCGTTCCGGCTCGATTCGTTCCGGCTCGACGTGTTCAGGCTCGATGTGCTCCGGCTGAGACCGCGCCTTCTGTGAGCGTTCCGGCTCGTTCACCCCGGAATCGGGTGGTCCCGCTCCGCCGTGTCCTGGCCGTCGCCCCCTCCCGAGATCGCCATTGGGGGGCGGCGATCGCCCATCAGGCTGGTCTCCAGGGCCTCGATAACCTCGGGTCCGGGAACGAAGTCCACCAAATCGGGCAGCTCGTCGATGGAATCCAACCCCAGGCGCTCCAGAAATGCCACCGTCGTGGCGAACAACCGGGCGTTGCCCGGCCCGGGATCCCGGCCCACCTCCTGGATCAACCCCCGCTGAAGCAGGGTGCGCACCGCGCCGTCGGCGTTTACCCCCCGGATGGCCGAGATCTGGGCCCGGGACAGCGGCTGCTTGTAAGCCACGATGGCCAGCGTCTCCAGCGCGGCTGCCGACAACCGGGCGCTGTGGCCGCTAACCACGAACCGCTTCACGTACGACTCGGCTACTGGATGGCTGCGGAACCGGTACCCTCCTGCGGCCCGCACCAGCTCGAAACCCCGGCCTTGGGCTCGGTATTCGTCGGCGAGCTGCTGGCATATGGCCTCCACCTCGCCGATGGGCACCTCGATGAGCTGAGCCATGAATCCGGGGGAAACCGGCTCCTCGGCCACCATCACTATGGCCTCCACCGCCTGGCGGGGTTCGCAGTCGTCAACCGTCATAGGCGCCCACGGCCACCAAGGGCTCGGCCGGATCGGCGTCGCCGCCCCAGGTGATTGCGATGCGACCGAAGGTTGTGGCCTGAGAGATCTCAATGTAGCCCTGCTTGTAGAGCTCCAGCACGGCCAGGAAGTACACCACCAACTCGATGTTGGTGGTAAGGTCCGATGTGAGCTCCCGGAAGCTCACCGTTCCGATCTCGGGCAGTCGGGCGACCAGATCGGTGGTCACCTCGTCCACGCTGATCGGTATGGCGGTGATGTGGGCCACATCCACCCGGGGCGTGGGCCGGGCCGTGGTGGCCCGCATGAACGCCGCCCGGATGTCGTCGGGGCTGATCTCCTCGAGGAAGTCGGGCACCAAGTCCACGTAGCGCTCGTCGGGACCCGCGGTGCGGGGGTAGCCCCGCCCCGCCACAGCCGCCAACTGCTCCAGCGCGGCGGAAGCGGCCTTGAAGGTCTTGCACTCCAGTAGACGGGCCAGTAGCAGGTCGCGCTCCGACCAAAGGGCCAGCTCCTCGTCCAGGTCCATAGCCTCACCGGAAGGCAACAGGCGGCTGCTCTTCAACTGGATGAGGGTGGCGGCGATCAGCAGGAACTCGGTGGCCACATCCAGGTCGAGGTCCTCCATGCGGTCGAGTTCCGCCAGGTAGGCGTCCACGATGTCTCCCACCATGACCTCGTAGAGGTCCACCTCGTCACGCAGGATGAGGTGGAGCAGCAAATCAAACGGCCCTTCGTACACCTCCGTGCGCACCTCTGCGGTCACCCCCCGATTGTAGAACCCGCAACCCCGGGACTAGGTGTATTGGCACGACTCACCGCCGGGCCAAGGGGTAGCTTGGCCGGCGTGTCTCGTGTGTTCTCGGGAATACAGCCCTCCGGCGGTATGCACCTCGGCAACCTGCTGGGTGCGCTGCGCAACTGGGTGGCCTACCAGCACGAGCACGACGCGGTGTACTGCGTGGTTGACCTCCACGCTCTCACCACCGCTCCCGACCCGACCGAACTCCGGGACAACACCCTGGCAGCGGCCACCATGCTCATGTCGGTGGGCATCGACCCCGAGCAGTCCACGCTTTTCGCGCAGAGCGCGCTGAGCGAACACAGCGAGCTGGCCTGGATGATGGAATGCACGGTGGGTTTCGGCGAGCTGCGACGCATGACCCAGTTCAAGGACAAGTCGGATCGGGCCGACTTCGTGTCTGCCGGGCTGTTCACCTATCCCGCTCTGCAGGCTGCCGACATTTTGCTGTACGACACCGACCTGGTGCCGGTGGGCGACGATCAGCGCCAACACATCGAGCTATGCCGGGACATCGCCGAGCGGTTCAACCACCGCTACGGCGACACGTTTGTGGTGCCGGCTCCGGTCATCCCCGGTGCCGGGGCCAGGGTCATGGACCTGCAAAGCCCCACCGACAAGATGTCCAAGTCGCTGGAGTCGCCGGGCACCATCGGGGTGCTGGAAGACCCCGATGTGGTGACCCGCAAGTTCAAGCGAGCGGTTACCGACAGCGACAACGAGGTCCGCTACGACCCAGCAACCCAGCCCGGCGTGTCGAACCTGCTGGGCATATTGGCCTCGGCCACCGGAACAACGCCCGAGGCGGTGGCCGGGGAGTACTCCCAGTACGGCCCGCTCAAAGCCGACACTGCTGCCGCTGTGAACGAGCTGCTCACCCCGATCCGGGACCGCTACCGAGAGCTGTCGTCCGATCCGGCCGAGATCGTCCGGCTGCTCGATGCCGGGGCCGACAAGGCACGCGCCGTTGCCGCCGCCACCCTGCAGCGGGCCCGGTCCAACGCCGGCCTCGTCCCCCGTACCCCCACTCCCCTGTCCAACTCCTGAGGAGCGTCATGTCCGAGATCACCCCGTTCACCGTCGAGATCACCGACGAGGCGCTGGAAGACCTCCACCGCCGCCTGGCCGCAACCCGCTGGCCCGATCAGCTTCCCGACGCCGGCTGGGATTACGGCGCAGAGATGGGCTACATCGGTGAACTGGCCCGCTACTGGGCCGACGAGTACGACTGGCGGGCAGCGGAGGCCGAGCTGAACCGGCTCGACCACTTCACCACCACCATCGACGGCCAGAACATCCACTTCATCCACCAGCGCTCGCCCCACCCCGACGCCTACCCGCTCATCATCAGCCACGGCTGGCCGGGAACGGTGGTGGAGTTCCTCGACATAATCGGCCTGCTAACCGAACCCGACGACCCGGCCGATGCGTTCCACGTGATCGCCCCCTCGCTTCCCGGCTACGGCTTCTCCGGGCCGACCTCCGACCGAGGGTGGGATGCCACCCGCACTGCCAAGGCGTTCGCCGAGTTGATGGGGCGCTTGGGGTACGAGCGCTACGGTGCCCAAGGCGGCGACTGGGGATCGTTCATTTCCCAGAACATCGGGCGCCACGACCCCGACCACTGTGAGGCCGTCCACCTCAACTTCCTGTTCGCAACCGCTCCCGAGGACGGACCCGGCGAGCTCACCGAAGACGAACAGGCCGGGCTGGCCCGCACCAACCTCTACTTCACCGAGGGTGCGGGCTACATGCAGATTCAGAGCACCAAACCTCAGACATTGGCCTACGGGCTAACCGACTCACCGGTCGGCCAGCTTGCCTGGATCGCCGAGAAGTTCCTGGCCTGGACCGACAACGACGGCACCATCGAATCGGCGGTGAGCCGTGACCGTCTGCTAACCAACATCTCGCTTTACTGGTTCACCGCCACTGCGGGATCTTCGGCCCGCATGTACTACGAGGTGACCCACTCCGGAGGGTCCTTCGGCGAACCCCTCGACACTCCGTTGGGAGTTGCCAACTTCCCGATGGAGATCCTTCAGGCACCCCGCCGCTGGATGGAAGACCAGTACAACATCGTCCACTGGACCGATATGGCCGAGGGAGGCCATTTCGCGGCGATGGAGGAGCCCGAGGCTCTGGCCGGCGACATCCGTACCTTCTTCCGCCGCTTCCGATAAGGGCCGCCACTGGCCATGGCGAACAGGATCCCCTCACTGCCCCAGGGCCTGGCCGCCCGGGCCGCCCGGAGCGCCGGACGGCTGTCCCAGAGGCTCGGACGGGGCGGAGGCACCTCCGTTCCCGGCTTGCTGCTCACACGGTTGCGCCCCGAGGCCACCGCCGAGATGGCATCGACCATCCCCGGCGGGGTGGTCATGGTGTCCGGCACCAACGGCAAGACCACCACCGCCCGTCTGGTGCGAGCGGTACTCGACGCCTCGGGAACCAAGGTGGTGGCCAACACCGCCGGGTCGAACCTGGAGCGGGGGGTGGCCACCGCCCTGCTCAACGCCGAAGGGGCCGACACGGCCCTGTTCGAGGTCGACGAGGCCGCTCTGCCCGCTCTCATGGAGCAGATCCGTCCACGGGTCATCACGCTGATGAACCTGTTCCGGGACCAGCTCGACCGCTACGGGGAACTCGAACATCTCGTGGAGCGGTGGCGGGAAGCGGTGGCCGCTTTCGACCCCGACAGGGTGGTGGTGTACAACGCCGACGATCCGGCCATCGCCGAGATCGCCACCGGGCACCCCAACACCGTGTCCTACGGCATCGAGGACGCCCGGGTGGGGCACGACCGTCTCCCCCACGCAGCCGACACCACCGAATGTCGGCGCTGCGGGGCCCGCCTTCACTACGACATGGTGACCATTGCCCACCAGGGCAGGTGGTCGTGCCCGGCCTGTGGCCTCGACCGGGGCCAACCCGATGTGCAGGCCATAAGGGTGGAGCTGTACGGAATGGACGGCCAGCGCCTGGGCATGGTCACACCGCAGGGCCCGATAGAGGTGTCGTTGCGCCTGCCGGGATTGCACAACTCCTATAACGCCATCGCCGCCGCTGCCACCGCGTCTGCCATGGGGCTGCCGCCGGAGTCCATCGGTTCCCCTCTGGCCAAACGAGGTGCAGCGTTCGGGCGGGCCGAGCGCACCCAGGTCGGGGGCAACCAGGTGACCACGCTCTTGGCCAAGAACCCGGCGGGGGCCAACGAGAACATCCGCACCATCCTTCTGGAGGACCGCCGGTTTCACCTGCTTGTGCTGCTCAACGACCGCACCGCCGACGGCCAGGACGTGTCGTGGATCTGGGATGTGGACTACGAGCTGCTGCTGGACAGCGATCGGCTGGGTTCGATCACGGTGGGGGGCGACCGGGCCTACGACATGGCCCTTCGGTTCCGCTACGCCGGTCTCGACCCCGACCGGTTCGGTGTGGTTCTCCCGGTTGCCGACGCCCTCGACGCCGCTCTCGACGCCGCCGGTCCCGACGGGTCGCTGTTCGTGCTGCCCACCTACACCGCCCTGTTGGAGTTCCAGGGCGTGCTCACCGACCGGGGGCTGGCCCCCGCGTTCTGGGAGGACCGATGAGCGGCGCCCCTCCCTCGATCCGGCTGTGTCATCTGTATCCCGATCACCTGAACATCTACGCCGACCGGGGCAACATCGCCGTGCTCAACCGGCGCCTGGCCTGGCGGGGATTGTCCATGGAAGTGGCCGAGGTGGGGCTGGGCGATCCCATCCCCGACGACTGCCACTTCTACTACCTGGGTGGTGGTCAAGACCGCGACCAGAAGCTGGTTGCCGAGGACTTGGCAGCCAAGGCCGATCCCATCCGCCGGGCGGCCGGCGACGGGGCGGTGGTTCTCGGGGTGTGCGGCGGCTATCAGCTACTGGGGTCTCACTACGTGGCCGCCGATGGTCGGGCGATGCCCGGGATCGGACTGCTCGACCTGGAGACCACCGCTGGGGAGAGCCGGCTGATCGGCGACGTGGTGCTGGCCGTGTCCCTCAACGGGAAGTCCGGCGCGGTGGTCGGTTACGAGAATCATGCCGGTCGCACCCACCTGGGCCCGGGCTGCACCGCTCTCGGTCGGCTTCACCAGGGCCATGGCAACAACGGCGAGGACGGCACCGAGGGAGCGGTAAGCGGTCGGATCGTGGGCACTTACCTGCACGGGCCCCTGTTGCCCAAGAACCCCTGGCTGGCCGATACCCTCTTGAGCTGGGCCTTGAGCTGTGCCGGCCGACTGGTGGAGCTGGAGCCTCTGGACGATGGCCTCGAACTGGCCGCACGCAAGGTTGCGGCGTCACGAGCAGGGAAGAAGCGATGACCTCGGAAACAACAAGCCCCAGACCGATCATTATCGACACCGACCCTGGCCAGGACGATGCCATAGCCATCCTGGCCGCGCTGGCTGCTCCCGAGCTCGACGTACTGGGCATCACCACGGTGGCCGGCAACGTACCCCTGGAGCTGACCGCCCTCAACGCTCGCATCATCTGTGAGGTGGCCGGCTGCTCCGATGTTCCGGTCTTCGCCGGGTGCGACCGCCCGATGCGACGGAGCCTGGTCACCGCCGAGCACGTCCACGGCAAAACCGGTATCGACGGCGCCAACCTGCCCGAGCCGACCATGGCCCTGCAACCCCAGCACGCTGTGGACTGGATGACCGAAACGCTGCTGGTCGCCGGCGAGCGGGAGATGACCATATGCCCGGTGGGGCCGCTCACCAACGTGGCAACCGTGCTGGAAGCCACACCCGAAGCGGCTCGGGCCATCAGGGAGATCGTATGCATGGGCGGAGGGTTCTTCGTGGGCGGCAACACCTCGCCCACCGCCGAGTTCAACGTCTTCGTGGACCCCGATGCTGCCCAGATCGTTCTCCACTGCGGCGCGCCGGTAACCATGCTGCCCCTCGATGTCACCCACAAAGCGCTGATGACCCGAACCTGGATCGACAAGGTGCGAGCCCTGGGCTCTCGCACCGGAGCGGCCGCGGCCGGGATGCTCGAGTTCTACGAGCGGTTCGACATCGACAAGTACGGCACCAGCGGCGGCCCCCTACACGATCCCAACGTGATCGCCTACCTGCTGCGCCCCGATCTCTACCAGGGGCGCCACTGCAACGTGGAGGTTGAAACCGACTCCCCCCTCACTCTGGGCATGACCGTGGTGGACTGGTGGGGAGTCACCGACCGGCCCCCAAATTGCCGGTTCATCACCGAGGTGGACTCCGAAGGCTTCTACGAACTCCTCCTCACCCTCCTGGCCCGCCTGCCCTGAGATCCCCGCCCCGCTCCAAGAAGTTGCCGAACTCGGCCGAGTTCTCCTGAGCAGATAGCAGAAGATCCTCGGCGGTAGGAATAGTCAACCCGAGCTGGGGGTGAGCAGGTCGATCTCGTCGTCGGTATAGCCCAGCTCGGCCAGAATTTCGCGGGTGTGGTGGCCGGGGTGGGGAGGACCGGTGCCCACTGCGGTGGGGGTGTTCGAGAAGGTGACGGGCAGGCGCAGCACAGCCACCTCTCCGCTGGTTGGGTGGGGGACCATTGAGAAAACGTTGAGGTGCTCCACCTGGGGATCGGCAAACGTCTCGTCCACGGCCAGCACCGGGCCACAGGGACAGCTCGCCGCATTGAACCGTTCCACCCACTCGTCGGTGGTGGCCTCCGCCAGACAGCGCTCGATTATCGCGGTCAGCTCCTGGAGGTGAGCGGTGCGGGCATCGCGGTCGTTGAAACGAGGGTCGTCCGCCAGCTCGGGCGCGCCCAGTGCTACCGCAAATTCGTTCCATCTTGTCAACGGGGCCACGTTGACGTGCCCGTCAGCGGTGGCGAACGTGCCTATGGGCACGATGGTGGGGTGGTTGTTGCCCGCTTGCCGGGGCACCACCCCGTCGGTGAGCCAGCGCACCGCCTGAAAGTCCATAAAGTTGATTGCCGCTTCCAACAGCGACGTGTGAACCCACTGGCCCTTACCTGTGCGTTCCCGGACCAGCAGCGCGGCCAGCACCCCCTGGGTCAAAAACGTGCCCGCCGCGGTGTCGGCGATGGCGATGCCCACCCGCCATGGCCCGGCGCCGGGCGGCCCGGTCACGCTCATCAACCCGCTCAACCCCTGAGCGATCTGATCCACTCCGGGGCGGTCGGCGTAGGGCCCGTCTTGGCCGAACCCCGACAGGCTGGCGTACACCAGCCGGGGGTTGCGGGCCGACAACACCTCGTAGCCGATTCCCAACCGGTTCTTGACCGCAGGCCGGTAGTTCTCCACCACCACATCAGCCCTGTCGGCAAGGCGGAAGAACGCCTCCCGAGCCAGGTCGTCGGTCAAATCGAGAAGCATCGACCGCTTGTTGCGCTTCAGATTGGCGCTGTCCGACCCACCCAGATCACGGCGGTGGGGGTTGCCCACCATGACGACATCGGCTCCCATGTCGGCCAACTGGCGGGTGCAGGTGGGACCGGCCCGGGCGGAGGTCAGATCCACCACTCGCAGACCGTTCAGCGGCCCGTTGCCCGGCTCGGCTCGGCGATACACAGACACCGTGCTACTACTACCTCATGGCCCGGCAACAAGGCACGACAAATGCGGTAAACCCAGACCGCCGGGGTAACCCAGCCCCGCCCGAAGGGTTCGCGAGCGGACCGGTAGAATCAGCCTGAATCGCACTATGTCCTCGGTTGCCGCTTTCTTCTCCTTCCTGCTCATCATGCTGGCGCTGGCCACCCTTGCCATCATCCTGGACTGGATGGGAAAACCCATCCGACGAACCTTCCGACCCCGGACCACCGGCACGCCTGGGTGGCTGCTGACCGACTCCCCCGTCGAAATCCCCGCCCCCATCGAACCCCCCTCTGTTGGCCAAGAACCCGCCCTCATCGACCCTCCTGCTCCTGGCCAAGAACCCGCTCCCATCGAACCCCCCGCTCCTGTAGTGGCCCGAGCCGATGAACCCGAACCGGTGCAAGAGGTACGCGGCCAGCCCGCCGAACCCCTGCCCGTCGCCCCGCTCGCCTCCGGCCCGCCCACCGTCGAGACCATCCACCCGCCATGGCAGGCCGGCGACTCGGTGTACAAACCCACCACCCGGGGCACCCCACCGTCGATCGCCACGGTACGGCGGCGCTACTGGAGGAACCTCTCGGAACGTGAGGGCTCCGTGGTGTTCGGGGAGGCCAACCGAACCCTCATGGCCATCGGGCAGGCCCCGCAGCGCTTCAACCCACGCCTCGGCGCCAACGAGGAGCTGAGCCTGCCCGAACCGATGCTGCGGTACCGCTGGGCCACCAAACGCAACCCTGTCCCCACCTGGGGAGACAAGGGGCTCGACCCCTTCGCCAAACCATGAGCAGCCTGCCCACGTTCAGCGACCAGTTCGCCGATGGAGCCGAAGTGGTCATCCACGACGGCGAGGAGGTGCATCCGCTGCTGCGTTTGGCAGTCTCGAATGGCACCAGGGTGCGGGTGGAGCGCATGGCGGCCCGATCCGACCGCCGCCAAGCCCTGAAGCTGGCCGCTGTGGACGGCGAGATCGAGATACACGGCGCCACCGCCGAGATCATTTCGTTGTGGGCCGACACCAGCCCAACGGAGGTTGAGCTGATCGTGAGCGGCGACCGGGTCCGCCGCCTTGAGATATGGAACGCCTGGGACCTGGGTGGCCTGGAATCAGCGTGGTTGGGCAACGCCGGAATGGTTATCACCCACCAAGAGCGCCACCTTGCCCTGCATTGCAGCGACGGCATCGGAGCACCCAACTTCACCGACCTGCAGGTTCACGTCTCGGTGGCCCCACCTCGATGAGAAAGGCAAACCCCCACCCCCGGCGGCACCAACACAACCCGCGTCTCGGTGGCCCCGCCCCGACAAGGAAGGCAAGCTGGTAGGCCATGGCCATTTCCCTGGACGACCTTGCCGCCAACACCTCTTTCACCCAGAACGTGAAAGGGCAGGTGACCTTCCTCCCCGAACCGGAGCGAGCTTCCCGCTGGACCCCGGTGATCTCGGTTGACGACCACATCGTGGAACCCCCCGACTCGTTCACCGGCCGCTTCCCCGCCAAGTACGCCGACGACGCCCCCCGGCTGGCCACCCTCGACGACGGGTCTCAAACCTGGCTGTACGCCGGTCACTCGCTACCCAACGTGGGGTTCAACGCGGTGGCCGGGCGGCCGGTCAGCGAGTACAGCTTCGACCCCGCCCGCTTCGATGACATGCGCCGAGGCGCCTGGGACATCCACGCTCGCATCGCCGACATGGACCTCAACGGTGTGTACGCCTCGTTGTGCTTCCCGTCGTTCCTTCCCGGATTCTGCGGCCAGCGTTTCCAGCAGCTCACCGACGATCCCGACCTAGCCCTGGCCGCTGTACGGGCGTGGAACGACTGGAACATCGAGGAGTGGTCGGGTGCCTACCCCGACCGCATGATCCCGTGCCAGATCACCTACTTCCTCGACCCCGAGGTGGGTGCCGCCGAGGTGTACCGCAACGCCGAGCGGGGCTACCGAGCCATCAGCTTCTCGGAAGCGCCCCACTCCCTGGGGTTCCCGTCGCTGCACTCCGGCCACTGGGACCCGATCATGGCGGCGTGCGAGGAGACGGGAACGGTGGTGTGCCTGCACGTCGGCTCCTCGGGAACATCACCGGCCACCGCTCCCGACGCCCCCTCGGACACGGTGGGGGTGCTGTTCTTCGGGTACGCAATGTTCGCCGCTGTGGACTGGCTCTACTCCAAGATCCCGGTCCGCTTCCCCAACATCAAGATCGCCCTCAGCGAGGGGGGCACCGGATGGGTGGCCGGCCTGCTCGACCGCCTAGAGCACGTCCGCAAGTACGACTCCATGTACGGCACCTGGAACGACGTGGACCTGTCACCGGCCGACACCCTCCGTCGAAACTTCTGGTTCTGCGCCATAGACGACCCCTCGGCCTACGACCACCGCCACTACATCGGGATACAAAACCTGATGGTGGAGTCCGACTACCCACACGCCGATTCGAGCTGGCCCGACACCCAGGCGCTGCTGCGAAGCCAGCTCAGCGGGGTTCCCGACGATGAAGCGGCTCACATCTGCTGGGGCAACGCTGCCGAACTGTTCCGCCATCCGGTGCCTGATTCGGTGGTCGCCGACCCCGACAGCTTCTAGGGGCCCGTCTTTGAGGCCGACCTCGTCGTGTCGATAGCTGCTGACCCCGAGGTGGCTGCCCGCTACGTGGCGGCCGGCTGGTGGGGTCACGACACCCCGGTCGATCTGATCCGCCGCAACGCTGCCGAGCGGCCCGACGACGACGCCTACATCACCTGGACCCGAACAACCGAAGCCGGGGCCGGGGGCGACGGGCCGACCGGGCAGGGACGCATCGACCGGGTCACCTGGTCGGACTACGACCGCCTGTCCGACCGGTTTGCTGCTGCCCTTCTGGCTTCGGGGCTCGACCAGGGGGATCGGGCCGCTGTGC
Organism: Acidimicrobiales bacterium; assembly: GCA_965200775.1. Taxonomy (GTDB): domain Bacteria; phylum Actinomycetota; class Acidimicrobiia; order Acidimicrobiales; family Bin134; genus Poriferisocius. The sequence continues at coordinate 1,353,395 of OZ241383.1, forward strand.
TGCTACCCGACGGTGCCGCTGTCCACGCGGCATTCGCCGGAGCGGACAAAGCCGGGGTGGTGGTAATGGGCATCGGCCACCGGGCCGGACCGGCCGAGATCGCCCACCTGGTGGAGAAGTCCGGGGCCAAAGCCATCGTCACTCCCGCTGCCCACAGGGGCGAGCCGGCGTCGATGCTGGTGTACGAGCTGCGGGCCGGCCGCCCTGCACTTGGCCATCACATAACCGTGGATGGCCCCGGAGCCGACGCCGTCATCGCATTGAACGGGTCGCCGGCCCCGCAACCGGAGTCGGTTCCCGGTTTCGAGACCGCCCTCGAGGAGCGTCGCCTCGGAGCCTCAGAGCTGTGCCTGCTCAACTCCACCTCGGGCACCACCGGGCTGCCCAAGTGCGTGATGCAAACCCACAACCGCTGGTTCTACTTCCACCGCAAAGCGGTGGAGTACAGCGGGATCGGCCCTGACGAGGTGTTCTGCGTGCCGGTACCGGCCCCCTTCGGGTTCGGGTTGTGGACCGCTCACTACACCCCCACCATCCTGGGGGTGCCCACCGTGGTTATGGCCGACTTCGAGGCCGACACCCTGGTCCGTCTCATCGAAGCCGAGCGGGTGACGGTGCTGTGCGCTGTGACCACCCAGTTCATAATGATGCTCAACTCCCCTGCCTTCGACCGCCACGACCTGTCGTCGCTGCGGATCATGTTCACCGGCGGCGAGGCCATCCCCTACCAGCGGGCCGCCGAGTTCGAGGACCGCACCGGCTGCACGGTGTTGAACTTCTACGGGTCGAACGAGACCGGAATGCTGAGCGGCACCCGCCTGAGCGACCCCCGGTCGGCCCGGCTGCGCTCCGGGGGGCGGTGCGAACCGGAGATGGACTGCGCGCTGTACGACCCCGACGATGGCCGCCTACTGCCCGGGCTCCGGGGACGGGGTCAACCGGCGTGCCGGGGGCCGGCCACCGCCCTGGGCTACTACGACGACCCGAAAGCCAACGCCGAACTGGTCACCGACGACGGCCGGATGCTAATGGGCGACATCGTGGACATCGACGACGACGGGTACCTGCGGGTGGTGGGTCGGACATCCGACTTCATCATCCGGGGAGGCAAGAACATCAGCGCTCCGGCTGTGGAGGATGAGGTGATGACCCACCCGGCAGTGGCAATGGTGGCAGCGGTGGCCGCCCCCGATCCGGTGTTCGGCGAGCGGGTGGCCGCATATGTGGAGCTGGTGCCCGGCGCCAGCTTGGATTTGGACGGCCTACGAGAGCATCTGGCCGGCCGAGGCGTGTCCCGCGAGTGGTGGCCCGAGCTTCTGTTCGTCCTCGACACCCTGCCCCGATCCTCGGGCGGCAAGGTAGCCAAGGGCCAGTTGAAGAACGACGCAGCCGATCGGCTGAGCGCAGAGGCCGGCGGCTAGCGCTGGGTCAAGACGATCGCCAGCCAGCGGCCGCTGAGGGGAAAGGCGACAAGCTGTGACATGGCGTCAAGCATGAACTCCACGGCCACTCTCGGATCCTGACCCTCGGGCAGCTCGTAAACCAGGCCCCGTTTGATGTGATCCTGGCGGCGGTTCCACCCGTCGGGTTCGAACACGCCCCGCTCCTCCAACAGCTTTGCGGCGTGTCGGCCACCGGCGTGCTGCAATCCCACCGAAGCGGGCTGCCACTTTTCCCGGTAGTGGTGGCCCGGAACCCAAGTGGCCAGCGGGATCGGCGGGCCCTTGGCGGTGAACAGCTTGAAAATAGGCGACTCGGGCGGCCGTTCTTCGGCGGCCACCAGCGGTTGCACGTTCATCCACCCCTTCCCGTCGCCCCGAGCAGCCAGGGTCAGCATCTCGTGGACCACTTCCTCCAGGTCCAACCGCTCGAACCGGACCTGCCGCCTATCGAGAGCCATGCAAAGGTCCCCAACTGGCGCTCACCTGGGTAGTTCCCCTCTATTCGATGGCACTGCTAGGCCAATATCGCCTGCGCTCACCTCACCAGGCCCTTTCGGGTGTAGGTGATGTCGGAGCGGTCGCGGTAACCGATGGTGAAGTCATCGTCATAAGGAAACGAGTGTTGCAGGGTCAAGGTGTAGCGCCACTCGAAGGCGCATATCCGTGTGGCGATCAACCAGGGGCCGCCGTCACGGCGCTCGAATCGATCCACATAGCGCAATCCCATGCGCATGTCCGAACCCGGTCCCTCTTCGGTGGGGTGTATCACATGGTGGGCATTGCAGTAGGTCTCCACGAACGCCTCATCACCCTCTAGTTCAATGCGGCTCTGGCCCAGCAGGTGCTGGGTGTAGTCGAAGTGAGCCAGCACCTCCAGCACCCAGTCAGCGAACTCCACAGGGCTGCCCCGGAAGTTGTTGTGGTCGTCGAAACCGTCGGGGTGATAGCCGGAGACGATCAGCTCCTTATCGAGTCTGTCGGTACCCCGGGCCACCCGGTGGAGGGTGTCTGTTATCTCGTCTTTGTCGATCAGCGCTTGGAGCCGAGGATCCGGGTCAGTCATTTTCGACCCCGATCATCACCGCCGAGAGGGTGAACGGGCCGTCGCCGGTGTTGCGCCAGGCGTGGTCGGTGCCCCGCTGGACCACGCAGTCCCCCGCGCTCAGATGCACCGGCGGTTGGCCGGGCAGCTCCAGATCAACGGTTCCCTCGGTAATCCGCACGAAGTCGATGGTTGGGGTCTGATGCATGAGCGCAGCCTGATCGGCCATCGAGGCCGGAATGGTCACGTGCTTCCAGGTGATGCCACCACCCGGGGGGTTGAGCTGCATCTGCGACACCGGGGCGTCACCACCCTGGAAGGCGCTGGTCACCGGTCCGAGCGTGTGCCACAGCTCGGCGGTCAACACCCCGCCGCCTGATTTCGCCGCAGTCCCGGGGGGACCATCGGCACATACTCCCTCACCGTCGGTCACCACCCGCCGGGGTCCCATCGTCCCGGTGGAAGCGCCCGCAAAGCCGGCCTCGGCGCCGTCGCCCACCGCCAGCATGATGGCCGAGAACACGCACGGCTCGTCGCCCTGCACGATCCACCTGTGCCATGTGCCCCGCTGGATCACGCAATCTCCTGCTCCCAGTTCCACCTCGTGGTTGTTCAGCTCCAGGCGAATCCGACCGGAAACGATTTCGATGAAGTCGATGGTGTCGGTGGCGTGAAACCCGGGCCGTTCCTTGTCGAACCGGGGGTCTTCGGTCGGGCCGACGGCCTCTCCGTCCCGGGGCGGGAGCTGGTAGAAGCGCCAGGACATCCCGCTGGGCGGCGGAACGAAGTCGGTCCTGTCCGCCGGAAAGTCCCCGCCGTCGTCGGCAGTGCGCGGGTGCTGGGACAGGAACCACATGTCGTAGATCCCACCCCCGCCCGATCCTCCGGTGATGCTGCCCTGCACTGTGTCCGAGCTGATCTCCGGCGCCCCCGAGGCGTCGTGTCCTGTTACCACTCTGCGTTTGGTGAACTCCATGGGGCCACCGTAGCTACTGGGACAGCGCCCAATCCCAAACCAGCGGGCTGTACTGGGTAGCCTCAAACCTGATGGCAGACCTGCCCTCGGAAGTGATCGCCCCGGCTCGACCCCTGCGGGTGGCCGTGCTGGCCAAGCAGATTCCGGTGTTCGAGGACATGATCCTCGGGCCCGACGGGCGGATGGTGCGCGACGGCATTGACCTGCATATGAACGACTACTGCCGCCGGGCGGTGGCCAAAGGCACCGAGGTGGCAAAGGCAAGCGGGGGCTCGGTCACCGTGTTCAACCTGGGCCCGCCGTCGGCCGAGAACGTGTGCCGGGAGGCCATCCTGTATGGGGTGGACCGTGGGGTTCACATCTGCGATCCGGCCTTCGCCGGCTCCGATACCTGGGCCACTGCCAAGGCCTTGGCTGCTGCCCTGGAGCGGTTCGGCCCGTTCGACCTGGTGATGATGGGGCGCAACTCGGTGGACGCCGACACCGGACAGGTTCCCCCCCAGTTGGCCGAGTTGCTCGGCCTGCCCTTCGCAACCGGTGTTCGCCATTTCGCCCTCCACGGAGACCGCCTGGAGTTGCGGCTGGAGCACGACGACGAGTGGGTGGATGCCTCCGTCGAAATGCCCGCCGTGATTTCGTGCGCCGAGCGGTTGTGCGACCCGTGCAAGATCAAGGATCCAAATGCGTGGGCAACGGTGGACGGCTCACTAATCCACACGGTGAGCGCCTCGGAGCTGGGTCCAGGACCGTGGGGACAAGAAGGCAGCCCTACATCAGTCGGGCCGGTGCGGATGGCCGATGTGGAACGGCTCCGCCGGATGCTGACAGGCACTCTGGCCGAGCAGGTGGACGAGGCGGTGACGTTTCTGGCCGATGAGGGGGTGTTGGCTGCCAAATCGGGGTCCGAACCTGAGCTGGTGCCCGAGAACCCCAACGGCGGTCCCGAAGTGGAGCCGATCGTCGTGCTGGTGGAGCCGGGCCGGGAGCGGGTAACTCGGGAGTTACTGGGCGCTGCCGCGGGTCTGGCCGTGGACCGAGGCGGAAGGGTTGTGGCTCTGGGCCCCGGCTTGGACGACGTCGGCGAGGAACTCGGGCCGTGGGGTGCCGACGAGCAGGTCGATATAGCCGGCAGCGATGGTGCTGCATCGCTTGTCGAAGAGGACCTGGCTTCGGCGATGTCGGCTTGGGCCGCCGAGAAGCAACCGTGGGCGGTTTTGGCGCCGGGCACCGCCTGGGGTCGGGAGGTGGCCTCCAGGATGGCCGCTTCCCTGGGGGCCGGGCTCACCGGCGACGCCGTCGGGCTGTATGCGGATGACAGCGGGAGGATGATCGCGCTGAAGCCGGCGTTCGGTGGATGGCTGGTGGCCGAGATCGGCTGCTCTTCGCCAATCCAGATGGCCACGGTGCGCCCCGGTGTGTTGGCGTTCCCCCGCCCCAACCCGGCCCGCCCGCCGGCCGAACGGTCGTCTCTGGTTGCGCCCCGCTGCAGCCGGCTAACAGTCACCCGGCGCTACCGGGACGACGACAGCGATGTGCTGGCCAACGCCTCGGTGGTGATCGGGGTGGGCCAGGGGGTGGACCCGGCCGACTATCCCAAGCTGGAGAAACACCGTGCCGCCATCGGTGCCGCACTGTGTGCCACCCGCAAGGTCACCGACTACGGATGGATGCCCCGGGCACGGCAAGTGGGCATCACCGGCCACAGCATCAGCCCCACCCTGTACATCGCCATCGGCACCAGCGGGAAGTTCAACCACACCGTGGGGGTGCGCAGCGCCGACACCGTGGTGGGCATCAACACCGATCCCGAAGCCCCACTGTGGGACGTGGTGGACATCGGCATAGTGGGCGACTGGGCGGAGGTGTTCGACGCCCTCATCCCCCGCCTCGCCGAAGCCCAACCCGGCTAGACGATAAATCCCTCCAAGCGTTGTGGGGTACGGTCGGGGCATGGTGGAACCTAGCCAACCCGATGTGCTCAACCGGCTCCCCATCCCCGACGAGGTCCGTGACGATGTGATGGCCTTGCTTGCTGTCGGCCCCTCGGCGGTGTGGGCCCGCCCGGTGCTAACCCGAAGAGAGCGCAGCCTGTCCACCATCGCCATGATGGTGGCCTTGGGCAACGAGTTCGCCATCCGCGAGCACGTCATCATGGGCTTGGATTCTTTCGGCCTGAGCCGGGAGGAGATCTGCGAGGTCATCATCCAGGCCGCCATCTACGCCGGATTCCCAGCTGCCATAAAGGCCTTCGGGATCGCCATCCAGGTATTCGCCGACCGGGACGAGGCCGGGTAGCCGGAGCTATTCCTGGGCGGCGAAAATCCAGCGGTCGTCGCGATGGGAGAGGTGGCCGCAGCTTGGGCCGGCGAAGTGGGTGCCGAAGATGAGCACGCCGGAGTCGGCGTAGCGCTCTCGGAACGCCATCCTGGTCCGGGAGGCCAGCGGCGGGTCATCGTCGGCGGTCATCACCCACTCGGGGGCGGCGAACTGCACTGGGTGATGCACCAGGTCGCCGGTGATCACCGCTTCCTGGCCTTGGGAGGAAAGGCGCACGCTCACATGGCCAGGGGTGTGGCCGGGGGTGGGCTCCAAGCGGATCTCGCCGGTCACGGCGTGGTCGCTGTCCACCAACTCGGCCAGCCCTGCCTCCAGCACAGGGCGCACCGCATCGCTAAACGTCACCGCGGCTCCCTCCGCCCCGGAATCCCAGTACTCGTACTCGACGCGGTTGAACAGATACCGGGCTTTGGGAAACGTGGGCACCCACTCGCCATCGACCAGGATCGTGTTCCAACCCACATGATCGAAATGCAGATGTGTGCACAGCACAACGTCGATGTCGTCGGGCCGGTACCCCGCCGCGGCCAGCTCGTCGAGGAAACCGTTGCCCAGATCGCTCATCTGGGGGACCATCTCGATGGGCCGGTTACCGATGCAGCTGTCCACCATGATGGTCACGTCCTGCGATTCCAGCACCAGGGCGTGAATGGACAGCGGCAGATCGCCGGACTCGTCTATGAAGTGGGGATTCAACCAGTCGGCATTGGCCTCGAACACAGCCATGTCCGGGTCGATGTACAGCCCCTCGGCGGGAACCCCCTGGAGGATCTCCCGAACCAGGGTGACCTTGATGTCCCCCACCTGGGCGGTTCCGGCATCTGCTGCCAAACCTCCTGCTCCTGGCTCCATGATCAACCTCCGATCTTGTCGAGCACCTCGGTGCGGTAGTTATCCACCAGGCGGCGCATGTCATTGATATCCGTGCTACCCGCCTCGGCCGCCGAGATGATCAGCCGGTCCAGGCCCGACTGGGCGTAAGCCTCGATCAAACCCAGGTCGAACGACCCACCTCGCTGGTAGCTCCCCGGCCACACGGTCAGCTCGATGGCATCGGGATCCCTCCCGTGCTCAACTGCGGTGGACCGGATGGTGGCCACCCGTTCGGCGTAGTCCTCGGGTGAGATCACATAGGGGTAGAAACCGTCACCGATCCGCCCCGTTCGCCGGGCAGCTCGCCCGGTGCTGCCCCCGATGACGATCGGCGGCCCTCCCGGCTGAGCGGGATCGGGCAAGCTTTCGCACTCGAAGAAGCTCACCGTGTCGCTCTGGTAGGTCCGGTAACCGGGACCCCACAGCTCCCTCAAGGCCCCGATGTAGTCGTCGAGCCGTCGTCCCCGGCCCTCGTAGGGAACCCCGCAAGCGGCGTACTCCTCGATCTGCCATCCGCTCCCCACGCCGAGGATCACCCGACCACCGCTGAGAGCGTCGATGGTGGCCACCCGCTTGGCCATAACCGCGGGCTGATGCAGGGGCAGCACCACCACCCCGGTGCCCAACCGCACCTGCTCGGTTACCGACGCCATGAACGCCAGCATCTCCAAGGGGTCGGGCATGACCACGCCGGGAGCGCCGGGCATCCGCCCCGACTCCGAGTACGAGTAGCGGGGCTCGTAGTTGTTGGCCACGACAACGTGCTCCACCGTCCAGATCGACTCCACCCCCTCGGCGTCCATCGCCTGGGCGAACTCGGACACCCACCGGGAATCGGTGATGACCGACTCGTGCATTGATGGGATAACTCCGAGGCTGACCATGGGCTGAACAATACGCCCTGGCCGCCCTGCGCGGGCCACCGCTGGTCCCAGGGGTTAGCGTGCGGTCATGTCCGATCATCTCGTGATTGACGTGGACGGCCATGTATTCGAGCCCGATGAGCTGTGGGAGCAGTACCTGCCTTCGCTGTTCCACGACCGCCGACCACGGCTGATCGTCGACGACCGGGGCACCACCCGCTATGTGATCGAGGGCCGGGCCATCCCGCCGGGCACCGGCCGGGGAGCCTGGGCCCCGGAGGGCATCCGGGAGTCCACCACCCACCGCGAGGGCGGCGTTGACCCCACGCTGCGGCTGGCCGACATGGACACCGAGGGCATCGACATCGCCGTGCTGTACGGGGCCATGTCGCTGGGCCTGTACGCCGGGTCCGACCGTGACCTGACCACCGCCTGCTGCCGGGCCTACAACAACTGGCTGGCCGACTGGTGCTCGGCCGATCCCGAGCGGCTGCGGGGAACCCCGGCGCTGCCCCTAAAGTGGATGGACGACGCGGTGGCCGAGGCAGAGCGGTGCGTCACCGATCTGGGGTTCGTGTCGTTGACTGTCCCCTGTGCGGTGGGCGACCGGAACCCCGACCATCCTGACAACGATCCCCTCTACCGGCTGGCCGAGCAGCTCGACGTACCCGTGGGGTTCCACGCCGGGGGCTGCCGGTTCGCTCACAGCCGCTTCACCGATGCCTATGCCCAACTCCATGTGCTGGAGTTCCCGTTCAACCTCATGTTCGCGGCCACCACGCTCATCTGCGGCGGCGTGTTCGAGCGGTTCAAGCGGCTGAGGGTGGCACTGCTGGAAGGCGGAGCGGGCTGGTTCCCCCACACCCTGGAACGCCTCGACGAGCACTACGAGCACCGGGGCCACGAGTTCGATGCCATTACCAGGCCACCCAGCGCTTACGTGGCCGAGGGGCGGCTGTTCGTGTCCACCGAAGGCGAAAGCGGCCTGCCCCAGGTGATCGAACAAATCGGCTGCGACTACATCGTGTGGGCTTCTGACTACCCGCACTGGGACAGCGACTTCCCCACCAGCGTCTCCGTGCTGGCCGACCGCCCCGACCTGGCAGACCACGCCAAGCAGGCAGTGTTCGACGCCAACCCCAAGCGGCTGTTCGGATGGGCATGACCCGATGAGCGCCCTAACCGACGTCAACTCGTTCGAGGAGTGGGTGGAGATGGCCTACGCCGAGGGTCTGACCGACGGGCTGCCGGTGTATCCCCCCACTCGATCGGCGGTGGATAGCCTGGTCGCCGCCTCGGGCCGAGACCCCGAATCGCTGGTCGGGGCCATCCCTCCCCGGGGCGGAGCAGCCACCGTCGAGGTGGTTGCTGCTAACGCAGCCATGGCGGGCTGTCTTCCCGAACACTTCCCCGTGATGCTGGCCGCGGTGGATGCCATGCTCGACGACCGCTTCAACCTTCGGGGAGTGGTCACCACCACCCACTCGTGCTGGCCGCTGGTGATCGTGTCGGGGCAGGTGGTCGAGCAACTGGGCATGGCCCATGCCGAGTCGGTGTTCAGCGGTGGCGGGGCCCGGGCCAACACCGCCATCGGCCGGGCGGTCAAGCTCCTGTTGTGGAACGCGGGCGGGGCCACCCCCGGCCGCCCGGTCAAGGAAGTGTTCGGCCATCCGGGCCGTTACGCCTTCTGCGTGGCCGAGTCCCCTGCGAGCCCGTGGCCCCCTCTGCACCAGGCCCGGGGGGTGGAATCCGACAGCGGGGTCACCGTGTTCGGCTGCGAGTCCCCCACCAGCGTGGCGATGTGGGGCACCGACGACACCCCGGTCAATCGCTTGGCCCAGCTCGCCGACGCCATGGCCATAAAGGGGTGCAACAACACTCACACCATGGGCGAAACCCTGGTACTGCTCACCCCCAACGAGGCCCGCCATCTCGACCGGCTGGGTTACGACAGGGCCACCGTGCAACAGGAGCTGTGGCACCAGGCCCGCCGGCGGGTGGGCGACCTGTTGGCGACCGGTGTGGCGCCTTACGACTGGTGGCCCGACTGGGTGGACGCCTCCAACCCCGACACACTCGTGCCGGTAACCGAGCAGCCCGGCGATATCCATGTGGCCGTCACCGGAGCCGAGTCCATCCCGTGGATGGCGGTGTGCTCGGGATGGGGCAACCTGGGCGGCTACGCGGTGACCCGGCCCTTGGAGCTCACATCGAAGGAGTCATCATGGAGCTAGTTGACCCCCGAGGCAGGGTTGCTGTTTCGGAGTCGGCTTTGGCCCCTCGCCGGGGACACCACGACGGACCGCTGGTGGTGGGCTTTCTGGTGAACGAGCTGAACCGATCCACCGGCCCCGACTTCACCCGCTACACGGAGGTCTTGGAGGAGGAGTTCCGCCGCCGCCTCGACGTGATCGGTGTGGTCCGCCAACACAAGCCGGTACTCAGCCGCCCGGCTGGGGACGAGATGCTGGCCTCGTATCGGGCCTGTGCCGGGGTGGTGAACGGTCTGGCCAAATGAGGTAGCTGCACGTCGGGCAGTGTGCTCGACTCTGTGAATCTGGAGAAGATGGGCATTCCCACCGTAACTGTGGTCACCGAGCCTTTCGTCGCAGCGGCTGACACCGTGGCCCGTTCCCTTGGAATGGCAGACCTCCCACGGGTAACGATCCCCCACGACTACCTCGGGGAGGACACCTCCGCCATCACCGAGAAGCTCCAACCCGTTATCGATACCATCTTCGACCGGCTGTTCCTGCGCTAGACCACCCACCACCCGGCAGGAGCCTTGGTGGATTATGTGGGTTGGTGGGCGCTAGGAGCCTTGGAGAGTAACGCGGCCAGGTGAGCGCTACGTTTCCTGCACTTCCTCGGGGCTGCGGATGCGGCCGCCGTCGCGGAACAAGATGTCGTTGTAGCCCTGGCCCGGCGGGATGAACTCGGCCCAGATAGGCTTGTGGTAGCTCACGTACACCGTCCGGCGCCCGCCGGAATCGGGGGCCTCGGTGGGGGGTGGGGCGGCGTGCATGGTGTGGCCGAAGTGGACGGTCACATCGCCGGGTGAGGCGTCGATGGCCACCGTCGGCCAGTCCTCCCGCACCTGGCGGGCCCGGTTGCTGGAATCGAACGACCCGGCCAAGAAATGGAGCTGTCCGTTGGCCTCGTTGCACTCGTCGAGCTGGATGCCGATGTTCACCGTGGGGCAGGTGATCGAATGACCACCCGTACCGCAGTCCCGATGCCAGGGCAGGTCGGCCAGGCCCTCCACGATGTCGGGCAGCTTGATCACCACCGAGACGCCGTCGCCTCGCTCGGGATAGGCAGCGAAGTCATCCCCGGCCAGTGCTGCTATGGCGTCCAAACGGCATTCATCGGTCAGACCGAACATCAACTCGCTGCGGTCGTCCATGTGGGTCACCCGGCAGCACACCTCCTCGCCGTCGGCGTTGGTTGCCCACCACGACCGGTGATCCTCGGGCGTGGCCACCGCCCGCTGGCGCTCCACCTCGGCGGTGAACGCCTCAACCTCCCCGGCGCTGAACAGGCCACGGATGTGAAGGAAACCGGCTTCGTAAAGGAACCGGCGCATCTCCTCGGGATCGTCGCCGGGAGTGAAGCTGCGGGTTATGTCCACCGTGGGTTCCCACCCCTCGTAAAGGGGGCGGCCGTGGTACATGGCCAAGAGCACCGGCTCGAAGTCCTCGAAAAGCCCGAAATCGCCCCTCACCATCTCGGCCGCCTCGGTGTACAGCAAGCCGACCCAGGTCCACAGTTCGGCCACATAGTTGGCCCAGTCCTCGTGGCTCACCTGCACCACCAGCTCGGCGTCGTCGCCGGGGCGAACCTCCACCCCGCCATCACCGATCACGTAGGTCACCGAACGCCCATCGGTGAGCCGCCAGGCAAAGCTCTTGGCGATGGCTCCCATGCCCGCTGCCAACCGTCCGTTGCCCGCGGCCAAGCGGCGGGGCAACTCGTTGGCGTGGAAGTCGTCAAAATCGAGGGAGTCGAACTGGGGAAAACGGGGGGCCTGATCCACTATCGCCATGTCGAGAATCTAGCCCAACAGCGAGTTGAACCACTCTTTGGCTGTCCCAATGTCACGGGACCGACCCCATGGCAGAGCAAGCAGTCCGGCAAGCCGTAGGGTGGTGGGGATGGCTGGATTGGACCCCGTCATGACCGGTGGGCTCGCCGGGGCCACCGTTGTCGTGGCCGGAGCGGGAGGAGGGGGCATCGGAACCTCTACCTGCGAAGCGGCCCTGCGCGCCGGAGCCAATGTGGTGGCGGTGGATCGGTCGGGCGACGAACTCGACAAGCTGGACATGCTCCCCTGCCCCGTGGCCAAGGTGCGAACCGACCTTACCGACGAGAACGCACCCTCGGCAGTGGTCGAAGCCGCCATGGACGCCTACGGCCGAATAGACGGGTTGGTCAACGTGGCCGGCGGCACCAGCATCGACGACTTCGCCCCCTTACTCCATGCCGACGGAGCCCAGTGGGACCGGGTTATGGCCAACAACCTCAGATATGTGGTGTTCCTCAACCGAGCGGTGGCTCAGTCGATGATCGATGCCCGAATCAGCGGGGCCATCGTCAACATCTCCTCGGTGAGCAGCCTGGCCTCCCAGCCCTACCTGGCCGCCTACGGAGCAGCCAAAGCCGGTATCAACTCCCTGACCAGCACCATGGCGGTGGAGTGGGGCAGCCACGGGATAAGGGTGAACGCCATCGCCCCCGGCACCATAACCACTCCCCGATCCGGCAGCGACGAACAACCCGACGCATCCCAGCGGGCCATCCCCTTGGGCCGCCGGGGCCACCCCGACGAGATTGCCGCAACCGCTGTCTTCCTGGTCAGCCCCATGGCCGGCTACATCACCGGACAGGTGCTGGCGGTGGACGGAGGCATGTCGGTGAAGCTGGCCATGCTGGGCGACGACAACGCCCCTGTCTTTGTCACCGACCCCGAGGTCCGGGCCCGGATGATCGGAGCAGACCGCCGATGAGCGACTCCGCCGGTGGTAGCAAGAAACACCGGTTCGCCGACTGGGCCGGGCGGGACGAAGAGCCCGCTCCCCTGATCCCCGCTGCCACCGTGGTGGTGGTGCGAGACACCCCCGACGGCTTGGAGACCCTGATGATGCGGCGCAGCTCCAAGCTCAGCTTCGTGGGCGGCATGTGGGTGTTCCCCGGAGGGCGGGTTGACGACGGCGACTACCCTGCCGGCCGGCCCGACGACATCCTGGCCGCCAGCCGGACCGCCGCTGTGCGCGAGGCAGCCGAGGAGGCCGACCTGGCCATCGACCCCGCCAACCTGGTGCCCTACTCCCACTGGGTGCCACCACCCTCCATCCCCAAGCGGTTCGCAACCTGGTTCTTCTTGGCCCCCGCTCCGGCCGGGGTGGTCACCGTGGACGGGGGCGAGATCAAGGAACACGCCTGGTGGCGCCCGTCCGACACCCTGGACCGCCACGCCGCTGGGGATATCGAGATCGTCCCCCCCACCTTCATCACCCTGAGGGAGCTGGCCGGCCACGCCACCGTTGACTATGCATTGGCTGCCGCCCGAACCCGATCAAGCGACATCCCCCGCTACGCCACCCGCATCACCATGGACGGGGGAACCCCGGTCTCGCTTTGGCACGGCGACGCCGGCTACGACACCAGCGATGCAGGTGTTCCCGGCCCCCGACATCGCCTGACCATGGCAAAGAGCGGCTGGCGGTTAGAGCAGACATGACCAGCGGCTCCTCCAGCAACCGGCGGTTCGAACAGACATGACCAGCGGCACCTCCAGCCGGCTCGTCCTGTCGGGGTTGGCGCTGGTCGTGATGTTCTCTTCGCCAAGCGCCTGCAGTACCGAATCGACCAGCGCTCCAACCGTCACCGCTACCCCGGCGGCCACCGCGCCCCCACCCACCGCCACCATCGCCCCGCTGCCCCCGGTGTACTCGGACCCCTTCTTCCAGCCCGACGGCAATCGGCTGGCCGGCGGCTCCGGGCTGGGCACCGGTTTCATCAACGAGGTCACCACCCGTGACACCGACCTCGACGGGACCCCAACATGGGTCACCGGGGTCAGCACCCCCGAAGGTGATGTCTGGGCCGTGGCCCTGGCCGATGGAACCGTGGTGGGCTACCGCATTCCCCTGGGCGGTGAGCCGGTGGAGGTCGAAATACCCGGCGACCGGCTTGTCTCCGGCCAGCCGCCCCTGCTGGCTGTGCAGGAAGGCTCGGTTCGCCTGGCCGTCACGCCGGCCAACGCCGCTCCCAACAGCATCCCCGTGTACCTGGCCGGAAACCGGGCCGCTTACGTGGACAACCTCCAACGGCTCACCGTGCTGGAGCCGGACGGCACGTTGTGGCGACCCGACCTCGAGGTCCTGCCCGACAGCCGGGTGATCCAAACCGGCCCCGAGCAGGTCCTGGTGCTGGCCGAGCCCACCGACCGCTACCCCCACGCCGTCCTGGGCGACACCCTGGAGGCCACCTCCGTGGTGTCGGTCATCGTCGGGTCTAACGAGGTGGAGGTCATCTACCAGTCCGAGGAATACGTGATCGAGTCCATCGCCCCCCTGCTGGCCGACCTCAACGGCGACGGTGCCAACGACATTGCCCTCACCATCAGCGACGACACCGAGGTGCGGGTCGTCGTGGTGTCCGGCGACGGCGACGTGTTGGCCATGAGCGGGCCCGAGGACCGCCTTTTGGGATGGCGGCAACTGGTTGCAGTCGGGCCGCTCGGCCCCAACGGGGAGACGGAAATCGCCGAGGTTCTCAACCCCGACACCGACGGCACAGTCAGGTTCCTGAGGCGGCGAGGCAAGCAGTTGGAGGTGGCGGCGGCCATAGCCGGCTACCGCACCCACCAATTCGGCAGCCGCAACCTCGAACAAGCGGTGGCCGCCGACATCGACCGGGACGGACACGTGGAGGTGATCGTCCCCACCCCGAGCCAACAGGCCATCGCCGGGGTTCGGCACGGACCGGACGGGGCGGTGGAGATGTGGGCCCGGCCGTTGGGTGGAACCCTGGCCACCAACATCGCCGTGCTTACGCGCCCCGACGGCACCCTCACGCTGGCCGCCGCCACCCAGGAAGGATCGCTGCGTGTCTGGCAGTAGATCGTTGGCCGAAATCAACTCCACAGCCGGTAGCTTCGGATCCTGATGCCCACTCCCCCTACCCCGGACTCGACGGCCGAGATCAACCCGTCGCAGGGACTGACCGCCGAGCAGGTGGGCGAACGGGTGGCGGCCGGGCGCACCAACCAGGTTCCCGACGCCCCGGTCCGCACGCTTTCCCAGATTCTGCGGGCCAACGTGTTCTCCCCGGTGAACGGGATCATGCTGGCCCTGTTCGCCGCCATCCTGGTGGCCGGGTTCCCCAGGGACGGGCTGTTCGTGGGAGTGGTTGTGTCGAACGCGGTAATCGGCGTGGCCCAGGAGATTCGAGCCAAGCGCGAGCTGGACAAGCTGGCTGTGCTCAGCGCTCCCAAGGCCCGGGTGGTGCGCGACGGCGAGGTGTTCGAGGTTGGTGTGAGCGAGGTTGTGGCCGACGAGGTTCTCGACCTGGCCCCCGGCGATCAGGTGGTGGTGGACGGTACGTTGCTCACCTCCTCGGCCCTGGAAGCCGACGAATCGCTCCTCACCGGCGAGGCCGACCCGATAGAGAAGGATCCCGGCGACGAGCTCCTGTCGGGCAGCTTCGTGGCCGCGGGCAGCGGGCGCTACCAGGCCACCCGCATCGGCGCGGAGTCCTACGCCAGCTCCCTGTCGGAGGAGGCCCGCCGCTTCACCCTGGTCAACAGCGAGCTGCGCCGGGGGATCGACACCGTGCTGCGCTGGCTCATCGTCATCATCCCCCCCGCTTCCCTGCTGCTCATCCTGGTGCTGCTAGATACCGAGGATCGCTGGCAGAACGCCCTGCAAGGCACGGTGGCCGCCGCGGTGGCCATGGTCCCCGACGGTCTGGTGCTGCTCACCAGCCTCTCCTTCGTAGCCGGGGTGGTCGCCCTGGCCCGGCGCCGGGCTCTGGCCAAGGAGCTGGCCACGGTGGAGCTCCTGGCCCGCACCGACGTGTTGTGTCTTGACAAGACGGGCACCATCACCACCGGGCAGATCAGCTTCGGTGATGTCGAACCCCTGCCCGGAGCCGACCCCGACCTCGTCGCCACCGCTCTGGGGGCGATGGCCCACGGCGATGAGGCCCCCAACGCCACCATGCTGGCCGTCAGCGACGCCTACCCCCCACCCCCAAACCAGGATGCCGGCGGTTGGGAGGCCGTCGACGCCATCCCGTTCTCCAGCGCTCGCAAGTGGTCGGCCATGGAGTTCCGGGCCCACGGGTTCTTCTACTTCGGCGCTCCCGACGTGATCGCCGGCGACCGGGACGAGGTCATGGACCGGGTGGCCGTCCACGCCGAGGCCGGCCGTCGCACCCTGCTTCTGGCCCGCAGCCCGCAGCCGCCGGACGATGCCACCCTGCCGGCCGACTGCACGCCGCTGGCCCTGATCCTGCTGGAGGACACCATCCGCCCCGACGCCCCGGAGATCCTGGCCTTCTTCCTGGAGCAGGGTGTGAATCTCAAGGTGATCTCCGGCGACCACACCGCCACGGTGGCCGCAGTGGCCGGCCGAGCCGGAATCCCCAACGCCGACGCCCACTACGACGCCAGAGATCTGCCCGCTGACCCCGAGGAAATGGCCGAGGTACTGGCCGACAATGCGGTGTTCGGGCGGGTTACCCCCCAGCAAAAGCAAGCCATGGTGGGAGCGCTCCAGTCGAGGGGCCACACCGTGGCCATGACCGGCGACGGGGTGAACGACGTGCTGGCCCTGAAGAACGCCGACATGGGCATCTCGATGGGCAGCGGGTCGGCCTCCACCCGGGCGGTTGCCCAGCTCGTGCTCCTCGATAACTCGTTCGCCACCCTGCCCGAGGTGCTGGCCCAAGGCCGCAAGGTGATCAACAACGTGGAACGGGTGGCCAACCTGTTCGTCACCAAGGCGGCCTACGCCGTGCTCCTCACCCTGCTGGTGGGGGTGTTCACCGTGGAGTACCCGTTCCTGCCCCGCCATCTCACCCTGGTGGGCACGTTCTCCATCGGTGTCCCCGGTCTCTTTCTGGCTCTGGCCCCCAGCACCGAGCTGATCCGGCCCGGGTTCCTGGGACGAGTGCTGCGCTTCTCCGTTCCGGCCGGGGTGCTGGCCGCGGTGGCTTCCTTCACCGTTTACGAGATCGCCCGCCGCCACAGCGAGGTCACCCTGGGCGAGGCTCGCACCTCGGCCACCTTCACCCTGCTGGGGGTGGGGCTGGTGATTCTGGTGGTGATCAGCCGCCCGCTGCGCCCCTGGAAGATCGCCCTGGCCGCGGCGATGGCCGGGTCGTACATGATCGTGATGGCCTGGCCGTGGGCCCGGGACTACTTCGAGCTCGACGCCCCCCCGCCCTGGGTGTGGGGACCGACCATCGCAGCGGTGGTGATCGCCGGGGCCGGGGTGGCGGCCATACCCTGGGCCACAAGGAGGCTCCGGAAATCATGAGAAGGCTTGGGTCCGATGGCCGAACACGAGGCTGATCCGGTGTCCGACCCCGGCGGTGCCGATTATCAGGACATCATCTACGCCGTTGACCAGCGGGTGGCGGTGATCACCCTCAACCGGCCGGAGAAGCTCAACGCCTTCAGCAGCCAGATGGGAGCCGAGGTGTCCGACGCCCTGCGCCGTTGCGACACCGACGAGCAGGTGCGGGCCGTGGTCATAACCGGAGCGGGCCGGGCGTTCTGTTCCGGAGCCGACTTCTCCCGGGGCCCCGGCGTGTTCGGCACCCCCGACCCCGACGGTTTCCGGTCCGACGCCTTGGAGTTCCACCCCTGGGACGTGCGCAAGCCGGTAATCGCCGCCGTCAACGGACCCGCCGTGGGCCTGGGCATGACCATGGCCCTGCAGTGCGACATCCGCTACATGGCGGCGGACGCCCGGTGGGGCATCGTGCAGAACCGCAGGGGGGTGCTCCCCGACTTCCGATCTCATTGGACCATGCCCCGTACTGTGGGCCACGCCAGAGCGCTGGAGATCCTGCTCACCGGAAGGATGTACACCGGCACCGAGGCAGCGGAATGGGGGTTGGCGTCGGCTGCTCTACCTGCCGACGAAGTGCTCCCCGCTGCCATGGAAACGGCTCGAGACATCGCCGTAAACGTGGCCCCGGTGTCGGTGGCGCTCAGCAAACGCCTCCTGTGGACCACCTCCCCCGGCGACCAGGGGTTAATCAACGACCTGGAGCGCCGCATCCACCTCCACGTCATGGGCCAACCCGACGCCACAGAGGGGGTTATGGCCTTCCTGGAGAAGCGTCCCCCGGAATGGTCGCTGACCCTGGCCGAGCACTGGCCCGACTGGATGCCCCCCGCAACCCAGGACCAACCGCCCTCCACCGGGCAATAGGCGTAATCGGCCAGGAGCGTTAGCGTCGGGCCTCTACTCGCTGAGCCTCGACCCGCCGAGCCACGACCCGCGGAGCCGGAGCGTTAGTGTCGGGCCATGCGCATCGGCCTCTACCTCGACCTGCGAAACCCCCCGCAGTGGCACAAGCCCTGGCCCGGTTTCTACCGGCAGTCGCTGGAGCTGGCCGTGCAGGCCGAGGAGTGGGGTGCCGACTCTGTGTGGCTCAGCGAGCATCACCTATTCGAGGACGGCTACCTGCCCCAGCCGCTCACCTTCGCTGCAGCGGTGGCCGCACGCACCCAGCGGATCAGGATCGGCACCGCCGTACTGCTGGCCCCGCTGCGGCTGGCCCCGCAGATCGCCGAGGAGGCCGCTGTAGTGGACCAGATCAGCAATGGCCGGCTCGATCTGGGTCTGGGCGCGGGCTACGTGGGTGACGAGTTCGCCGCCTACGGGGCCGACCTGTCCACCCGCTACACCACCACCGACCAGCGGGTGCGAGAGGTGCGGGAGCTGCTCGACGGCGGCGTCGTCACTCCCCCGGCGGTGCAGAACCCCTTCCCAATCTGGTTGGGCTACAACGGTCCCCAGGGGGCCCGCCGGGCCGGACGGCTGGGCTGCGGCCTGTTGTCCATCAACCAGTCGTCGCTCAAGCCTTACACCGAGGGGCTGGCCGAGGCGGGACACGACCAGGCTACGGCTCGCATGGCCGGGGTGGTGAACATGGTGGTGGCCGACGACCCCGACGAGGCCTACGAGCGCATCCTCCCCCATCTGGCGTGGCAGCTCAACACCTACCGGGCCGCGGGAGCGTCGGGTACTGGCCACACTCCCAGCCTGCTCACGGTGGAGAAGTTGCGGGAGCGGCGCAGCACCATGGGGGTGATCTCCCCACTGGAGGTGCTCACCCCCGACGGGGCCGTCGAACACCTTCGCTCGCTGGCCGAGGGTATCCCCATGGTGGAGGCCTACTGCTGGGCCAGCATCGCCGGAATGCCTGACGACCTGGCCCACCGCCACGCCGAACTGCTGTGTACCACTGTGAGAGAAGGAGTAGCCGACCTGTGAGCACCCCATCTGATGACCGACCGCTGGCGGGGATGTCCGCCCTTGTAACCGGAGGCGCAGGGGGTATAGGACGCTCCACGGCCCGGCTTCTGGTGGCCGACGGCGCCCACGTCGTGATCGCCGCCCGCACCTCGGGCCGTCTGGAGCAGGTCGCCGCCGATCTGGTGCCGCTGGCCTCGGAGGCCGGGGGCTCGATCCGTTGGACCACCTGCGACGCCACCGACAGCCAACAGGTGCAAGCCGCCATTGCCCTGGCCGCCGAGCCCACCGGACGGCTGGACATGACGGTCTCTGTCCCAGGTGGAGGCGCCATGGCCGCTGTGCTCGACTACGAGCCCGAACAGTTCGTTGACGTGGTGAGCTTCAACGTGGTGGCCCCGTTCCTCATGATCAAGCACGCCGGAAGGCACATGGCCGAAGCGGGTGGCGGTTCCATCGTGGCGGTGTCGTCCACCGCTGCGATCCAGTCGTGCCGCTACCTGTCGGCCTACTGCGCCGGTAAGGCCGGGGTGGATGCTCTGGTGCGGGTGGCAGCCGACGAGCTGGGCGACCGCAACGTGCGGGTGAACGCGGTGCGCCCCGGCCTGACCGCCACCGACACCACCCAGGGCCTAGTGGGCAACGACTCGGTGGTGGCCCAGTACCTGGATCAGCAGCCGCTGCAACGCATCGGCCGTCCCGACGACATCGGCTGGGCCATCCGCTACCTGGCCGGGCCGGAGTCCAGCTTCACAACCGGCCAGTTCATCACCGTGGACGGAGGCCACACCCTGCGCTCGTTCGTGGACTTCTCCGACATCGTGGCCTCCCGCACCCCCACCAAGCGATAGCCCACCCCCTCCCCCACCGGCGTGTGAACTCAGGGCAGAGAGGCAACCACGGGAAGGACGACTAACCAGTTACGACCGGGCGGTCGCCACCGGGGTAGGGAGCGGTGCCGTAGAACCCGAACACCCCCTTCACCCCGCCGGCGGCGGTCGCCGGTCCCGGTTCAGCGGGTGGGGTGCTAGAAGGTGTCGATGGGGGCTGAGTGGAGGCGGTCGCCTAGCAAGACGCCGGAGTCGGTGGTGTGGAATTGCAGGCCGGCGCGAAAGGCGCCCGGGTCGTAGTCGTCCGGCAACCGCTTGACGCACCGCTGTTCGCTGACAAGCTGCGCTACAAGATGATCCCCAAGTACGGTCTCGCGTTGAACGGTATCTGCGGAGCGGGTTTTGGTCATGCGTCGCCCCCCGATATCGGCGCCCAGATTTGCTTCAGCGGGAGCTTTGCGCGCGTCTCGTCCGACAATTCGCCATAGGCCCGGAACAGGGCCTTGAGAAGATCGGGCATCTGCCAGAGGCGCAGCTTGAAAAAATTGCTCCCCAGCTCCTTCTGTGCGGCTGTATTCACCCCGCCGATGCTGACGAGAAGACCGGTCTGCGCCTGCGTGTTGGAAACGGAGCCAATCAGCCTCATCACCACGTCATGGTTGGCCGCACCGTCCCCGGATTTAACCTGAACACATATGCGGTCCTCGCCAAGCCCAAGCGTTCCGTCAGCGGCAAGGATGTCCACGCCACCGTCCGGACAAGGCGGTGACACCTTGGTCGTATACCCTTCGATGCGCAGTATCTCGGCGACTAGGTCGGCCAGCGCATGCCCGGCAAACTCGGACTTGATGAGAGAAACGATCTGCTGGTTCGCGATGTCCTCGATATCGGTCGCGTAGTCTCCATCCTCCGCGTCGTCCTCGGCAGATTCTCCGGGTGCGACACCTTGTTTGCCCAGAAGCGCACCAGGGTCACTGCCGGTTTCCAGTACTGCACGCACGCGATCAAGCGCCGAATTGCGCTTGATCGCGCAGATGGTCATGAATGCGCCGAAGGAGTGGCGCAGGTCCTGCTTGAAACTGTCGCGGGGAACGGATTCCTCTTTCCACGCAACAGTACGCGAATGCTTGCACGGATCATTTGGATCGAAAACGTAGTTGCCTGTGACTTCGCCGATGGCGACGCCATTGGTGACCTTGCGCGGCATAACCACTAGGTCGCCTTTCTGGATCGTGTTTACGAACCGGGTGAGTTGGGCGGCAAAATTGCGAAGCGTGTTTAGCCCTGCGTCGGGCATCACCTCTTGCAGATGCGCCAAGATCGCGTCCCGGTCCTTCATCTGGCTCAGGTCGCCTACGTCAAGGAAGCCCGGAAGGAGCTTGTTTTGTTCAATCGCAGCAAGTTCGCGTTCGCCCTGTTTCCCTGCACGCACCATCCACAACATTGTCATGCCCGCGCCTCCACTTGATCGGTGCCGTGCGATGCGGCTAGTTGTATTCGGCTATTAGGTTGGTGACAGTCGGCTGATGGGTGGGTGTCCTCTGAGGGTGTGGTGCGGTCGGTGGTGGTTGTAGCGGTGGAGGAAGTCTGGCAAGGCTGCTGAGCGGGTGTCGTTGGTTTCGATGACTTGCCGGTAGGCCCATTCGGTTTGGAGGGTGCGGTTGAAGCGTTCGACTTTGCCGTTCTGCCAGGGGCAGTGGGGTCGGATGAATTTGTGGGTTGTGCCGATGCTGTCGATGAGCTCGCCCAGGCGGGTGGTGTGCTTGTAGCTCCAGTGGTTGTCGGTCATCACCTGCTCGATCGTGATGCCGTGGCTGGCGAAGAACTCGATGGCGCGCTCGAAGAACTCGGCGCAGGTCTCGCCCTTTTCGTCGTCGTGGATCTCGGAGTACGCGAGGCGGCTGTGGTCATCGACGATCGAGTGGATGTAGTCGTAGCCGATCTTGGTCTTCTTGCGTTCGCTTGTTGAGCCCATCTGTCGGCCGTGGGCTTTCCAGCCACCACCGGGTGGGATCCGGCCGAGCTTCTTGAGGTCCATATGGACGAGTTCGCCGGGCCGGTCGCGTTCGTAGCGGATCGTGGTTGTCTTCGAGGCCCGGATCACCTCGCCGGTCATTGGGTCGCAGTCGTGCAACCGTGGGACTCCGTTGCGTCGCGAGATCCGGCTGATGGTTCGCGCCGGCACCCCGACTTCGTAGGTGAGCTGATCGGGGCCGGTCCGGTGCTCGCGTCGAGCGGCAAGCACCTTCTCCTCGACGTCAGGGGGAGTCTGGTTGGGGCACCGATGCGGTCGCCAAGAACGGTCCTCGAGGCCTTCGTCGCCGGCCTCGTTGAATCGGTTGATCCAGCGATGAGCGCACTGGCGCGAAACACCCATTGCCTTCGCGACATGAGCGACGGGCTGGCCTGCTTGGACGCGTTCAACAATCAACCAACGGGCGAACGGCGTGAGTCCAGCGTTACGGTAAGACATGAGGACCTCTTGGTGAGTGGAGACAGCAATCCCCACATCACTCAGAAGATCCTCATCACGTCAAACCGTCACCAACATCCCGGCCGAGTACACCTAGTTCTTCCTCAGTCTTATCCAGCCGCCGGTCGGTCTGGCCACTTTTGCCCCAAGTCGACGACCTGGACTGGGTCGGGTTCATGCACCAGGACACCGAGCGGTGCGAACGGCCGCTGTGGCTCGAGGAGAATGGAACGACGGGCGACCTCTCCGGTCTCGCCGTGCGCTGCGAGCACCGGCGGGCGCATCCAATGCTGGGGCAACGACTTCTCCGGGGACGTGTCGGGCGCTACGAGCGGCTGAAGCTGCCCGGGCCGGGCATCGGCTGCTGTTTTGCGCCTGTTTGCCAACCCGGAGCATCGACCAGGGGCAGGCCGCTGCTGACAACGGCCCCGTCCGCACCAGCATGCGGGGATCGCCGTCGGCCGAGGCGCGCGTGTGCGCGTCGTCCATGGAGACGTAGCGGCTGCCTAGCTGCGATGCGATTGCCCGCGCCAGGGTCGTCTTGCCGCACTGCGGCGCTCCCTGCAGCACCCACGCCCACCCCATCGCATCGCGAATGTGCGCCTGCTGGTGCCTGACAACACTACGCCGAGGCACTTCCCGAGCGTTCACGCAACCGCTCTAGCCCGGCCAACGCCACTTCTGCCACAGAGTTAGTCCTACTTCTGCAAGCCCTCTTCCCTACTTCTGCCACACCACTAGCCATACATCCGCATTCCCCCCAAGCGTGACGACTAGCCGAGCGTGGGCGGGTCCGGTGGCGGGGAAGCGTGTCACACCTTCCATTAGTTTGTGAGCTAGGCACAGGCCGAACGTCCTAAGACCGCTGCCGCTAGTTCTTGTCGCTGGTGTCGTAAGGTTGTGGGGCTACTAGGCAGTCCGTGGACACAGACGGAGGAGGCAACGAGCAGCGATGTCGGCAGGCGTGGGCACTATGGACGCTTCTGGCACCCCGGTTTCTGTCGCCTCCCGCCGGGTCGCCCGGCTGGGCAAGATTCGGTACCGCCACCCGAGCCACACCGACTTGCCACACGTCGTCAGCTTCTCTGGTGGGCGCTCGTCGGCGGCGTTGGCGTTCATGGCAGCCGAGGAGGGGCTCCTGCAACCTGAGCGCGGCGACGTTGTGCTGTTCGCTAACACCTCTGCTGAGCATCCCGGCACCTACGAGTTCGCAGCGGAGTGCAAGCGACGACTGGAGGGCACCTACGGCCTGCCGGTGCTTTGGTTCGAGTTCACGACGGTCGAGGACGCCTGGCGTGGCGAGTACTGGCGCAAGTTGAGCTACAGGTTGGTCAAGCCCGTGCGGATCGAGGACGCCCCCGACGGGTATCGCTCGAGCGGGGAACTCTTCGAGGACTTGGTGAGCCTCCAGGGCATGCTCCCCAATGTTCACAGCCGGACGTGTACCGCCAAGCTGAAGCTCTATCCCTCGCACCTCCTACTTTCGGAGTGGCTCGGCCGAACGGACGGCCCTGCTCACGCTGGTCACCACTGGTCTGAATTCGCCGGGGGGGGGGGGGGGGTGCCTCGTCAGCCCCGAGCGTGTCGCGGACCGGTACGCTCAGACAGGCGGAACAGCATCTCGCGAGTCCGTCCTACGAAGGGCTGAGCACCTAAACACACGTCCGCCTTCGAGGTCGCGCCAGACCTGGGCTGACTTCACCTCGGTGCCGGTCCGAGTTGCGCGCCACAACGCTCTGCCTGCACCGATGCGAGGCCCCGACGCGGCGCAGCATGTGCGCCTCCTGGGGTTGCGAGCCGACGAGGCAAGGAGGGTTGATCGAGTGTTGAGCCGCTCGCTGTTCGCCGAGGACGCTACGAAACCGCGGTGCAGCGTCCGCACTCAACCCCCTGGCGAGCGGCCGTATTTCCCGCTTCACCACGCTGGCCTGACCTCGGACGACGTCAGCGGCTACTGGTCACGACAGCCCTTCGACCTGAGCATCCCGAGCGAGGCGGGCAACTGCGTCTTCTGCTTCATGAAGGGCACCCGCCAGTTAGCGCAGCTAGGCGCCGCAAGCGATCCGCGTCGACGTGCCGACACACCGTCTGACATCAGCTGGTGGGCCGAGTTCGAGGACCGGCATGCACGTTTGACGCCGAGGCGCGGGGGAGAGGGGCTGTCGCGCTTCGGTTTCTTCGGCGTCAACTCGATGCGATTTGCCGAGATTACGAACTGCAGCGAACCACGAGGAGACAGATATGCGACAGGAACCCCGGCCTGTGACTGCACGGACTGAGCCATGAGCACCAGCGATCTAGCGAGCAAAGCCGGAGAGGAGGTGCAGCAGGAGGCTGACCTCTACTTCGCGCCCACTCACGCACCGCAAGGTTTCACGAACTTCGCGATGTCGCACTTCGACGGCGGTGCCGAGCCTGTGATCCGCGAACTCCTGCAGAACAGCGTCGATGCCGCCGACAAGGTCAAGGCCGCCGACAAGGTTGGCCGCAGGTGTGAGGTCGTTTTCGTCATCCGTGAGGTCGCCAAGGACCAACTTCCAGGCTGGGAAACGTACCTGCGAGTCTTCGAGACGGCAGTGGACGAGCGAGAGAACAAGCGTGTCGACCGCCCCGCAACGCATGACGAGCAGACCATCATCGATCGGATCCGAAACCTGCTAGACACGCCGACCATCCCACTGCTCATGTGCATCGACAACGGCACCGGGATCGGGCCGGAACGCATGCAGAGCCTTCTGACGAGCGGCAATAGCGACAAGGGCGAGGGTGGCGCTGGCTCCTTCGGCTTGGGCCATCACGCGGCGTTCTCAGCCTCAGACCTTCGATACGTTCTGTACGCCTCCCGCTATCGAGACTCTAGTGACGAACTCCGTTCGCTGGCGTCCGGTCATGCTGTCCTTGCTACTCATGAGCCCATGCCAGATGTCGGTCCCCAGATCATCGCAAGTGACGGGTACTGGGTTCTGAACGAGCAACGAGAGACACTCTTCACAAGCAAAGGACTCACAAGCGAAGGACATCCTTACCCGACTGCCATTCCCGAGGTGTTCGACCAGGCCCTGAGCAATATGGACGACTCGGGTCTTGCCGTCTGCGTCACTGGGTTTAATGACTTTCGCCGAGACGAGGACGACCCGACCGTAGTCGACTCGATTGCCTTCGTCGCCGCTTCGAACTTCTGCGATGCGGTGTGGCGTGACAAATTGACAGTGCGCATATCCGACGAAGTATCAGGCGGTGGCATCTGTCTCGACAGGGAGAATCTGCGTCAAGTGCTGATGCCGCATAAGGACAAGAACAAGGGCAGAGCACCAAAGAAAGGCCAAATCGCCGGAGCGGACGCATATCGGGCATGTGTCACGCTGTGTGAAGGAAACCTGATCGACACCAGCTTCGATGACGGCGTGCGAGTCATGATTCGCACCAACCTCGAGCACGGCGAACCAACACGGGTCCATGTCTTTCGCAAGGGAATGTGGATCACCTCGCGGGGCAACGAACTCACTCCGGCGGCCTTCACCGACTACCTACCCTTCGATGCTGTGGTGTCGCTCCGGGATGGCGATCTCGAATCGCTCGTGCGAAACGCAGAGGGTATCGAGCATCGAGGCATTGACACCAAGAGGCTCGCTGTAAATGAGCGGAAGAAACTCCGAGAGCTCCTTAAGAAGTTGGCCAATGACATCCGAAATGCGGCGATACCGAAGCAGTACGACGAGGAGGTCGTGCTCGACGACTTCGCGCTCCTGCACGGTGAGGCCACCAGGCAGGTAGAGACTGTGACGTCGCGCAGATCCGGGGGCGGCGGGTCGCGGAGGGCCCCACAACCTCGGGAGGACGATCGAGGGAAGAAGCGCAAAGGCGCTTCGGTCCGCAAGTCGACGAAGGCACGTTCCGGGTCATCAGCCCGGTTCAGGTGGGCGCCCGTTCAGGGCAGCGACGATAGGAACGTGTCGGTTGTCATGATGCTCAACGACGAGCAACTCGAAGGCAAGCGCTTGGGCTTGAGGCTGTCGGTTCCCAACGGCTCTGACGAGACCTGCGACTCTCCCCTGCCGACCCGGTTCCTCAACCTGCGATCAGTGACCTGCAACGACAAGGAATTGGCTAGAGCCTCTGGCTCGAATGGCGCTCAGGAACTCGTCGTGGAGCCTCCCGACGGTGAACGGTGTCTGCTGAAGTTCGCATTGGCGGGTTCAGTGCCAGATGCGCAGCTTGCTGAACTCGACATTGTGCGTCGAAACCCCACAGATGAGGGCTCCAGTGCAGCCGAGGTTGAGACTCCGGCTACTTCAAGCACAGAGCAGCCCGAGTAAACCAGCAAGGAAGGCACAGCATGAATCACGACCAGTATCCGCAGCTATGTGAGGACGACTCTCGCCTTGATTGGAGCAACGCATCCTATAGGGTGAACATCAAGCGAACGGGCATAGAAGATCGAGTTGCAGTCAGGCACGAGCTGAATGGCGCTTCGAGCCTTGCAGACGCGGCCAGCAGGGACGAGGTCGCCTGGTTTACCGAAGTGAGGTGCCCCAGGCTGTTGTTCAGCAAATGCCACCCATCCTCGAGCGACGACCAGACGGTGGAGTGGGAGCCGACAGACGTAGACGGGGAGCAGTCTTACCTGATCCCTGGCCTCGTCTCTCGGGGAGGTCACCTAGAAGGTGCTGGCGAGCTCGACAGTGAGATTTGGCCATCAGGAAAGGTGATCGAAGTTTCAAACGGTGCACTCTTGGCGCGAGGTGGTGTACGACGTCTTACCTCGCTTATGCAATCGCTTCTCAAGTTTGTTGCAGATAAGGGCCTTGCTGACGGTACCATGAGCGTGGTCGAAGACACGACGGTCGACTCGCCGTGCTTCAAGGTAAGCATGGCTGAAGACATCTTCAGAGAACTCCGCGGTAATCGCGACAGACAGGTAGCGGCTCTCATTGGCGCGTTTGCTGTCATGTCCAAGCGTGAGTGTCGTCTGTACCCGGGAAACGAGCTAGCGGAACACGCTGTGACGAAGGAGTTACGTAAGCTTCTGGTTGATCGAGGCCTCAAGGTCTGGGATGAGGATGATTTCGATCCTGTAGAAGCTGCAACAGACATGGAACAGTTTGTTGTTGCAGCAATAGTTGACGACGAAGAGTAAAGACAAATGGTTACCCTGAGCGAACTAGAGGCTAAGGTCACTTCGGATAAATTTCGGGAGTGGCAAGCATCGATGATCTTCCAACCAAAGCTGTATGGGGCCAATAGTGCGAGTGCAGAGGAGGAGCGGCAGCGAGCTCAATCGAATCAGGAGCGACTCGAAAGCGCGATTTCTAGAGGCGCGGATGATGTTCGCGCCTTCATCTGCGAGGAACTTGAGATCGTCAACTCGACCGCGATTCTCTCGAGACTTCCTGGACTACCCAAGCCGCTCACCGAGGCTGAGATGAAGGGACCTACACTAAAGGTGGATCAAGAAGTCTCGCAGGCCTTGGACACTTGGGGCATCTCACCTCGGTTGGCTGCGGAGTCGTCGTTCTGGATGCTCTGTCACGCTCGCTGGATCGGTGACGACAGATTTCCCGATGGAGTTGCAAAAGTGTTCACCGAGAGCAGCAAGGCTGCTGATGACCTGGAGGCGCAGACCAGGAACTTCTTGCGTCGCACTGCTGGTCTCCACGGTATTCGTGGCAACACATCCGTCATGACCGACTGCATCCTCTCAGGTTGCTGGTGGCGTACTCGCATAGCCAATGAGATCACCAAAACTGCCAGCCGCGAAGGCGCATCGCTGTCGTTTGAGGTAGTACATCATGCTCTGCAGCCGAGGACGGTGTGGGAGGAATTTGTCCTGCATTCCATCAAGAGACTCGCAGTGCTGAACGCTCCTAAAGCGCGAGCGGCAGTCGTGTGCGCATACGTCGAGCACACCAACAGCAAGGGCACCCACTCCAAGGTTGCGCTCGCGTCTGCAATGCAGGCTGTTGCGCAACTCGGGCATCACTACGTGTTGGACCTCACCGACTGGTCGCGTCTGGTGGACACCGCCAGCGAGGCGCTTGCGCAGCCGCGTGGCGACTAGCCTAACGTGAGTTGTTGGGGATGCCTCCGGGGTGGGTAGGACGGTTTCGGCGGGTGGTTCGATTTCGAGTTTGGCCTCGATCCGAGCCAACCGCTCGCCGTGCGTCCTCAGCTGGTCGTCCATCCGATCAAGCCGAGAGAAGAGCAAGCGGAAGTTCAACACGTACATCGACAGCAGCCCGGCAACCAGGACGCTGATGATTATGATGAGAGCAGTGTTCATTGGTTTCTCTCCGTTTTGCCTAGCTCTTCGGGTGCTCCGCTGCTCAGCGCCGAAACGACTTGCCAGATTGCTTCTGCTGTCACGGTTGATGACCACCTTCCCTTCGGTGGATTACACTGTAATATCATGAAACCACCTGTCGTCAATAACTTTCCAACATTTCCAGGATGCTCGCCTCTCTCGGATTCTAGCCGGTGGCGACTGGGCAGTAGCCGCCGGGGTAGGGGGCAGTGCCGTCGAGGGTCATGACCGTGGCTCCCAGCTCGTCGAGCAGGGGGAGGCTGGCCAGGATCCGGCCACAGCAGTCGATGGGGCAGTCGCACAGCGCGACGGTGGCCTCCACCATGGCCTCCAGCGATTCGATCTGGTCGGGCCGTAGCTGCTTTCCCACTAGCACGTCGGCTCCCTCCGACAGCACCGCGGCGGCCGGTTCGATGGTGTTGATGCGGATATTGCGTGGATGCAGCTCCACAGCCCATGCGCTGGTCATGCGGTTGAGGGCCGCTTTGGTGGTGCCGTAGAACCCGAACACCCCCTTCACCCCGTCGGCGGGGAACGGCGGGCCCTGGACCAGGTTGGCGGTGGCACTGGACACGTTGACAATCCATCCCTCACCTGCGGCCTCCATGTCACCCATCACCGCCTCGGTGAGGTCGTGAGGGGCCAGCAGGTTGATCTCCAGCATGAGACGGCGGCGCTTCAGGGGGTAGCCCGCCATCGGCTGGTAGATGGCCGCAGCAGCGTTGTTGACCAGGATGTCGATGGGGCCCAGCGCTTCCCGGGCCTGGGGCACAATGGAGGCACGGTCGGCGGCATCGGCCAGGTCGGCGGGGATGGCGACGTGGGCACCGGGATAAGCGTTGAGGGCGGCCAGGGTCTCGTTGAGCGAGCCGGGCAGGGTGGGGTGGGAGTCCACGGTTCGGGCGGTGATGGCTACGTTTGCTCCCTCGGCGGCCAGTCGCTTGGCGATGCCGGCGCCGATTCCCCGGCTGGCTCCGGTGACGACTGCGTTCTTGCCTTGGAATCTGTTCACGGGGGCAGCTTAGGGTCATGGCATGTTGACTGAAGGAACAGAGGCGCCGGATTTCACCGCGCCGGATCAAGACGGCGTGGATCTGTCACTGACGGATCTGCGGGGCAAGTGGGTGGCATTCTGGTGGTACCCGAAGGCGTCAACCCAGGGTTGAACCACCCAGGGACAGGGATTCCGTGACCGAATCCCCCAGTTTGAAGCGCTCAACGCCGTGGTGGTGGGAGCATCATTCGACTCCGTGGAGGAACAGAAGGCCTTTGTCGACGGCGAGAACTTCCCGTTCCGGTTGATCTCCGACCCCGACCATACTGTCGGCCGGGACTACGACGCTGAGCGGGCCGAGGGTGAAGACTACTACGAGTACGGCCTACCCCGCCGCATCAGCTACCTGATCTCACCCAGCGGGGTGGTGGCCAAGGCTTACGACCTCGAAGGCCAGGACTTGTCCCTGCACGCCGCTGTGATACTGGCCGACATCGAGGCGCTGGCCTAGCGCACCGGAGCCGAGCCGGCAGTTGCCGCCCGGATCAGAACTCGATAACCCAGCGGCCTCGGGAGCCGCCCGCTTCCAGCCGGGCGTGGGCTTCGGATGCGTTCTCCATCGGGACCGTCCCCGCTACCCGTAGGGTCACCTGGCCGTCCTCGGTCTGCCGGCGCAGCCGGTCGAGGCGGGCCTGTTCGGTGGCGTAGTTGAACACCCATGTGGTGTGGAACTCGATTCCCCGTTCCCCGTTGCCCTGCCATCCCCGGACCGAGGCGAAACCTCCGCCGTCGCGCACAGCGGGCACCAGCTGTTCGAGCTGCAGCGACCCGTCGGCCAGCCCGTCCACGCCGTCGGGGGCGTGCTCCAGAATCCGATCGGCCACATCGTCTCCCCGGCGCACCACCACGTCGGCACCAAGCGAGGTCACCAACTCCTCGTCCGATTGCGAGGCGTCGGCGATCACCCGCAGGCCGTCGGCTTTGGCCAACTGCACCACATAGCCGCCGTAGCAGCCCGCCGACCCGGTCACGGCCAGGGTTTGTCCCGGCTGCAGGGCGAGCTGGTCGAGGCTGAGCCGGGCGGTGAGGCCGTTCATGGGCAGGGTGGCGGCTTCGACAAGCGTTGCGTTGGCCGGTATGGCCGCCACCGACCCCGCCGGCACCACCACGTGTTCCGAGTAGGCCCCACGAGAGCCGCGGGGCACGACGATGGCCATGACCTGGTCGCCCACGTTCAGGTTGGTATCGACGCCGTCGCCGATCTGATCCAGCACCCCGGCGGCGTCCATGCCCGGTACATAGGGTGGTGGGCCGATCTTGGCCAGATCGGCCGCTCGCAGGCCCGACCGGGTGATTGTGTCGGTGGGGCTCACCGCGGCGGCCCGCACCCGGATCCGCATCTCGCCGGGCCCGGCCTCCGGGGTGGGCAACTCCACCACGGTCAGGGCCTCGGGGCCGCCGAACTCAACTACACCTACTGCACGCATGGCCCAGAGCCTACGGCCTCAGCCTGCGCGGGCGAACACCACCGCCAGGCACCCAGGACATTCCCGACAAAGTTCGAGTAGCTGCCCTAGCTCTACTTGGACAGCCAGCTAAGGGTTTGTATCTCGCTGTAGGCGTGGAGGCCGAAAACCCCGCGGTCGCGGCCCACACCGCTCATCTTGAAGCCGCCGAACGGGGCGTGCATGTGGGGTTGCACCGAGTTGAGGCCGACGTTGCCCGACTCGATGCGCCTCCCGATCTCGAACGCCCGGGCGGTGCTCCCCGCGTACACGTAGCTGAACAGGCCGTAGTCGCAGTTGTTGGCCAGCTCCACGGCGTGGTCGTCGTCGTCGTGGGCCAGTACCACCACCACCGGCCCAAAAATCTCCTCCTGCACGACGTGCATGTCCGGGGTGCAGTCCACCAGCAGCGTGGGGGCCACGAAGTATCCGTCCCGGTCGGGCCGCTCCCCGCCGCACAGCATGGTGGCCCCGCCGGCAACCCCGTCGGATATGAACTGCTCCACCCGGTCGCGGTGAACCTCGGTGATCACCGGGCCCACGATGGTGTCGCGATCGAGGGCGTCGCCTACGGTGAGCATTCCGGCCACCGCGGTCAGCTTGTCAACCACCTCGTCGTAGCGCGACCGGTGGACGATTACCCGGGTGGGCGCGGTGCAGATCTGGCCGCTGTGGAATCCCCACACCGTGGCGATGGCCCCCACCGCGGCATCCACATCGCAGTCGTCGGTGAGGACGCAGGCACCCTTGCCGCCCAGCTCCATGAGCAGACGCTTCATCGTCGCTCCACCGGCTTCCATGATCTTGGCCCCCACCATCGAGGAGCCGGTGAAGCTGATCATGTTCACGTCGCGGGACTCAACCAGCGCCGCTCCCGACGCCGCTCCCGAACCGGTCACGATGTTGATGACCCCGGGTGGGAATCCGGCATCCTCGATGACCTGGCCCAGCTTTATCATGGCCAGCGGATCCTGGGGAGCGGGCTTGATGACCACCGTGTTGCCCATAGCCAGGGCGGGGGCGATCTTGCCGGCCACATTGGTGAGCGGGAAGTTGTAGGGGGTGATGCAGGCCACCACTCCCACCGGCTGGCGGATGACCTGGGCCCCGGCCAGCCCGGCCGGCCCCAGCGGGTTGGCGGCCACCGGGTACGGCTCCATGGGCTCATCCACGTTCACCGGGGTCTGGTAGTAGCGGAACCGCTCGATGCATACCGGCACCTGCATGGCCTCGGTCACGTTGATGGTGGCCCCGGTCTCGCCCTGGACCAAACCCACCAGCTCCCCCACCTGTTCGGCGAGCAGCTCGGCAGTGCGGCCCAGAAGAGCGCACCGTTCGGCCATCGGCGTATCCCGCCATCCGGGCAGGGCGGCCTTGGCTGCGGCAGCGGCATCGGCCACCTGCGAGGTGGAGGCCTCGGGAGCGTGTCCGATCACCCGGGTGGTGTTGGGATCAACAATCTCGTAGGTGCCCGACTCGGGGACCACCCACTCCCCCCCGATGAGAAGGCGGTACTCCTCATCAACGTTCAGCGGTTCCAGCTCCACCAGTGCCATGGGTCACTCCCCCTGTTTGTGCTTGCTCTGTGGGTGTTTACCCTGTCTGCGTTTGCCCGGCCCGGGCCGGGCCCTTTCGCAGAGAGTCCTACTCGGTGTCAGGCAGCGATGCCGAACTTCTCCAGGTCGTACAGCTCGATGGCGTTGCCCCGGAGCAACTTGTAGGCCTCCTCGTCGTTGAGCCCGGCCTCGGTCACGATCCTGGTGGCCACGTCCTTGGTGTGGGGGAAGGTGGAGTCGGCGTGTGGGTAATCCACCTCGAAGGTGATCTGGTCCATGCCGATGAGGTCACGGTTTCGCAGCCCCACCGAGTCATCGAACATGCACCCCCATACGTGGCCGGCGATGTACGACGACGGGGGGTTGGGCAGGTTGATGCCGAACTCGCCGTTGTCGTCGTTGATCCGCTCCTCCCACAGCTTGTCCATGCGCTCGATCACATAGGGCATCCACCCCACCTGGCCCTCGCTGTAGGCCACCCGCAGGCCGGGGTACCGCTCGAAAACACCCGACAGCACGTAGTCGCACATCGAGCCCATGGCGTTGCTGAAGGTGATGGTGGAACTCACCGCGAACGGAGCATCCGGCGAGGTGGACGGCATCTTGGACGACGATCCGATGTGCATGTTCACCACCGTGCCCGTCTCCTCGCAGGCGGCGAAGAACGGCTCCCAGAACCGGCTGGGATGGTGGATGGACGGAAGCCCCAGGTGGTAGGGGTTCTCGGAGAAGGCCACCGCGTAGCTTCCCTTGGCCGCGCACCGGTGAATCTCCTCGGCGGCCAGGTGGGCGTCCCACAGCGGAATGATGGTCAGCGGGATCAGCTTTCCCCGACCGTCACCAGCGCACCACTCGTCGAT
The DNA here is from genome assembly GCA_965200775.1 of Acidimicrobiales bacterium. Lineage (GTDB taxonomy): Bacteria > Actinomycetota > Acidimicrobiia > Acidimicrobiales > Bin134 > Poriferisocius. Next base: position 1,386,942 of record OZ241383.1, read on the forward strand.
CATCCAGTCGTTGTAGGCCTTCACGCACAACAGGGCCAGCTCCTTGTCCTCCCGCTCGTGGAAGGTCTGGCCGCAGAACCGGGGCAGCACGTTGGGGAAGCAGATGGATGCGTCCACGTGGTTGGCTTCCATGTCCTCAAGGCGTTCCTTCTGCTTCCAGCACCCGGGCAGGATCTCGTCGAAGGTGACCGGGGTGTTGGTGAGGGGCTCGAAGCCGATGGCCGCCGACAGCTTCGGGAACGGGTACACCAAGTCGTCGTAGAGCCACCAGTCGCCCCACGTGCCGTCGGACACCCCCTTCTCGTAGCTGAACACCCCGCCCTCGAAGTGGAACTTGGCCTTGTCGCGCTCCACCCGGGGGCACCGGTCGTGATACTTGCGGGGAAGCCGCTCGATCCAAAGGTCGGGGGGTTCGACCACATGGTCGTCCACGGAGATAATGCGGGGGATCTCAGCCATGGGCAGGAAGCTTACAGAGCGTTTGGCCTAGATTATTCACCGAGCACGTAGAACGTGGAGAAGAGGCAAATCATGTTCGACACCATCATCAAGAGCGGCGACATCGTTGACGGTACCGGTGGTGGCCGGTACCGGGCCGACCTCGGCCTTCAGGACGGCCGGATTGCCTCCATCGGCGATCTGAGCGGGTCCGAGGCCGCAGCCACCGTTGATGCCTCCGGCAAGGTGGTGTGTCCCGGGTTCATTGACGTCCACACCCACCTCGACGCCCAGGTGTTTTGGGACACCACGCTCAGCCCTTCGCCCCTGCACGGGGTGACCAGCGTGATCGGGGGCAACTGCGGGTTCACCATCGCTCCTCTCACCGACAACCCAGGCGACGGCGAGTACCTGATGCAGATGCTGGCCCGGGTGGAGGGGATGCCCCTGGAGTCGTTGCAGGAGGGGGTGCCGTGGAACTGGCGCTCCACCGCCGAATACTTCGACGCCTTCGACGGCTCCCTGTCGATCAACACCGCTTTCAAGGTGGGACACTCGGCGCTGCGCCGGGTGGTGATGGGCCCCGACTGTGTGAAGCGGGAGTCCACCCCCGAGGAGCTGGCTAGGATGCAGGACTTGCTCCGGGCCGGATTGGAGGCAGGGGCGTTGGGGTTCTCCTCCTCGTGGGCCCGCACCCACAACGACCCCTTCGGCAACATGGTGCCCAGCCGGTACGCCAGTCGGGACGAGCTGGTGGAGCTGGCCAGGGTTTGCTCGGAGTTCGAGGGCACCTCGCTGGAGCTGATCCCCTGCGTCGGGCCGTTCGACGACGACGCCATTTCGCTGATGACCGACATGTCGGTGGCGGGCCAAACCCAGCTCAACTGGAACGTGATGTCGGTGTCGGAGGGCAACCTGGAGGAGTGCTACGCCAAGCTCCGGGCCGGTGACCACGCCCGTGCCCACGGCGGCAAGGTGGTGGCTCTCACCGTTCCGATGGCCTTTTCCGTGCGGCTCAGCATGGCCGGTGGGTTCGTGCTCGACGCCCTGCCCGAGTGGGAGGGTGCCATGCTGGCCCCGCCCGCCGAGAAGATGGCCCTTTTGGCCGACCAGACCGAGCGTGACCGTCTCTACGACCTTTCCCAGCAGCCCGGTCCCCTCAAGGGGCTGGCCGACTGGTCCACCAAGATCATCTTCGACACCTTCGCTCCCGAGAACAAGCAGTACGAGGGGCGCTTGGTGGGTCAGATCGCCGAGGACGAAGGCAAGACACCGTTCGACGCGCTGTGCGACATCGTGGTGGCCGACGAGCTGAAGACGTCGTTCGGAACCCCGCCGCCGGTTTCGTCGGACGAGGACTGGAAGGCCCGCATGGAGATCTGGCGGGACGGGCGAGCCGTGATCGGCGCTTCCGACGCCGGTGCCCACCTCGACCTGTTCATGACCGCCAACTACACCACGTCCATGCTGGGCCAGTGCATGAGGGAGCGGAGCCTCATCTCGGTGGAGGAGGCCGTGCATCTGTTGACCGACGTTCAGGCTCGGCTGTACGGGTTACGGGAACGGGGCCAACTTCAAGAAGGCTGGCACGGCGACGTAGTGGTGATGGACGAGAATCGGGTGGGAGCCCGGCCCCTCACTACCGTGGCCGACCTGCCGGCCGGTGCCCCTCGCCTCTACGGGGAGGCCGACGGCATCGACCACGTGTTCTGCAACGGGGTCGAGATCGTCAGGGAGGGTAGTTTCACCGACTCCCGTCCCGGCAAGCACCTCCGCAGCGGCAGCGACACCGAAAGGGTTGATCTGTCCTAGAGTCGATCCGTCCCGGAGCCGATCATTCCCAGAGTCGACCCGCCCCTGGATCGGCCTGTCTTCAACCAACCAACAGGAGCCACCATGTCCGAAGCAGTAATCGTCGCCACCTCTCGTACCCCCATCGGGCGAGCGGTCAAAGGATCGCTGGTCGATGTCCGGCCCGACGACATGTCGGCCTTCATCATCGATGACGTGCTCGGCAAGGTTCCGCAGGTGGACGGGTCGGAGGTGGAGGATGTGATCTGGGGCTGCGCTCAGCCTGCCGGTGAGGCCGGCTACAACATCGCCCGTCTGTCCGGGCTGCTGGCTGGGCTCGACGTGCCCGGCGTGACCGTCAACCGCTACTGCTCGTCGTCGCTGCAGACCATCCGCATGGCCGCTCACGCTGTGCGGGCCGGCGAGGGCGACGTGTTCGTGGCAGGCGGGGTGGAGTGCGTGAGCCGGTTCGCCGCCGGAGCTGCCGACAGGGGCGGCAAGAACGAGCGGTTCGCCGAGGCCGAGGCTCGTTCGGCGGAGCGAAGCGGGGATGGCACGCCGGCGTGGTCGCCCCCCGAGGGCCTGCCCGACGTCTACATCGCCATGGGCCAGACGGCCGAGAACGTGGCCCAAACCTGGAAGGTGAGCCGGGAACGCCAGGACGAGTTCGGGGTTATGTCGCAGAATCGGGCCGAGGCCGCCCAGGAGCGGGGGTTCTTCGAGCGGGAGCTCACCCCGTACCCGCTGGCCGACGGCACTTTGGTGAGCACCGATGACGGCATCCGGCCCGGGACGGTGATCGAGAAGGTGTCCCAGCTGAAGCCGGTGTTCCGCCCCGACGGGACGGTGACCGCCGGTAACGCCTGCCCGCTGAACGACGGGGCCGCGGCGGTGGTGGTGATGAGCGACACCAGAGCTGCTGAGCTGGGGGTGAAGCCGTTGGCCCGGATCGTGGCGTCGGCGGTGGCGGCGGTGAACCCCGAGATCATGGGGCTCGGCCCCATTCCGGCCATAACCCGGGTTTTGGAACGGGCCGGAATGACCATCGACGACATCGACCTGGTGGAGATCAACGAGGCGTTCGCCGCTCAGGTGATCCCCAGCGCCGACGAGCTGGGCATCGACTACGACAAGCTGAACGTGAACGGCGGGGCCATCGCCCTGGGCCATCCCTTCGGAATGACCGGTGCCCGCATCATGGGCACCTTGCTGAACGGCCTGGAGGATGCCGGCAAGACTCTAGGCATCGAGAGCATGTGTGTGGGCGGCGGCCAGGGCATGGCCATGATCGTGGAGCGCCTGAACTGACTTAGCCCGATTGAATGGGTCGAGGCTAGTTGGTTTCGGCCTCGGCTACGTGCCGTAGCGGGGTACCCCGGCGCCGTAGCGGTCGGTGAACAGTTTGAGGACTTCCTCCTGCTCGGCGTGGCGGCAGCAGTCGCCCTTCGAGAAGAGCATCTCACCATCGACCTCAACGTCGAAAATGCCCGAGGAGCCGGTCACCAGGGTCAGCTCCTCGATGATGTGCTGGTAGTTCTCCAGCAGGTCCCGGGCCGCGCTCACGGCGCGCTCCGAATAGTCTCAAGGGACGCAGTAGGTGATGGTGATGCGGTGTTTGTGCTCCATACGGGCAGGCTACCGCCGAGCCGAACCGGCCACTACTGTCCAGCCGGCAGACCAGCCCGCAAATGGGTTCCGCCCAGTGGTGGGACCGTTACAGATGGGAGGACACCTATGAGTGACCGGACGTTTGGCCCCTTCTCCATGAGCATTGACAGCGGGGTCGGATGGGTGGTGATCGATCACCCTCCCAAGCAGTTGGTTGACGGGCCGTTCATTGGCGGGCTGATGGGCCTGTTGGACGCGGTTGAGGCCGACCGGGAAGTCGGTGTGTTGGTGTTCGAGAGCGCCGATCCTGAGTTCTTCTTGATGCACGGCGACGTTGAGCAGATCCTGGCCATGGAGGCTCAAGGCGATGTGCCTGCCGAGCCGAATGTGGCGGCGGCCACGTTCGACCGATGCCGCACCATTGAGGTCGCCACCATCGGGATGATCGACGGCGTGGCCAGAGGTGGCGGCTCCGAGTTTCTGCTGTCGCTGGATATGCGCTTCGCCGGACCTCGCACAGTGCTCGGACAACCCGAGGTGGCGATGGGCATCATCCCCGGAGCAAGCGGCACCCAGCGGCTGGCCCGGCTGGTGGGCCGCAGCCGGGCGCTGGAGATCATCCTGTCAGGCAACGACGTGTCAGCCGAGGAGGCTGCCGCCATCGGCTACGTGAACCGGGTGCTCCCCACCGATGAGCTTCGCTCCCATACCACCCAGGTGGCCCGCAGGATCGCCGTATCGCCCAGGCTGTCCATCGCCAAGGCCAAGCAGGCTGTGGACGCCGCCCTTGGCCCGGTGGAGCCGGGACTCTTGACCGAGACCCAAGCCATGTCGGCGTGCTCGGCCACCGGCCAACACCAGCCCCTGATGCAGCGATTCCTCGAAGCCGGTGGCCAAACCCGCGAGGTAGAGCGCGACCCCAACGCCCTGGTAGAGGTGATCGACCGGATGCTGGGCCTACCCGCCGATTGACGTCTGAGGCATCACCTCCCACAGCTTCCGACGGGGGCTGTCGGCTAGGAGGGTGTCAGGCCTCAGCTAGTTCGGGCCACAGGGCCAGAGCGGTGCCTCCGAGGAATTGGGCCTGCTCGCCGGGTGACATTTCCGCGCAGGCGTCCCGAGCCTGATCGGCCAGTTCCTGGTACGGGCGGTCGTGGGTCTGGGAGTAGTCCGACCCCCACATGAGCCGGTCGAGGCCGTACTGGTCGGCCAGGCGGTTCAGAATGGCCGCTGGACGGTCGGAATCCAGCACGTGAGGGGTCACCTTCAGGTACAGGTTGGGCAGGTGGGCGTAGTCACCGATGGTGTCGGGGGCGAAACCGCAGTGGTCGAGAGCCAGCTTTACATTCGGGTGAGCGGCCAGGGCCTCACCCAGCGCTGGTAAGTGTTCGGGCACGGTGGCTGCGCTCACCCGCAGGCCGAGCCGCCTTACCGCTTCCCACGTACCCTCGTCGTGCAACGGCCCTCCCCCGCCGATGGCGAAGAACCGCACCCCGCCAACCCCGGCGGCGGCCAGCGAATCGAGCTCGGCCGGATCATCCACGATGGCCACCGCCCCAAAGACATCCGGGTACGCCCTCCTTGCATCCACCACGTAGGAGTTGTCGGTGCCGTAAGCACCCTGGGCCTGCACCAACAGCGCCCGGTCCACCCCGGCCCCTGCCATCTCGCCCAGCAGCTCCTCGGCGGTCACCGGTGCCTCGTGAACCCACTCCACCCCCGGATAGTCGGCCACCCGGAGCGGGTACCTCCGATGATCGTCGGAGATCACATGAGTATGGGTGTCAACCACGAGCACCTCATTAGTCTGCCTGGCAGGGCCCTCTCCCGCCGACCCGGTGGGAGGCCCGACCCTGACCCCTTCAAAACCGGCCCGTTCAAGACGTTCGAGAAAGGACGCCACGATGACCCAACCAACCCGGCAGTACACCTGCTTCGAGGTCGTGATGGAGGACTCGGTCGCACACCTCCGCCTCAACCGCCCCGACGCCCGCAACTCGATGATCCCGGAGTTCTGGACAGAGCTGCCCGCCGCGGTGAACGAACTGTCCGACTCTGGAAAGGCCCGGGCGCTGGTGATCTCCTCGACCGGCCGCCACTTCACTGCAGGCATGGACCTGGCGGTGTTCACCCAACCGGATTCGACGTTCTCGGCCGACCCCGGCTCCGCTTCCGACGAGAAACCGGAGATGGGGCGGCTCCGGGCCGAGGTCCGCGACCAGATCCTGGCTTTCCAGGAGTCGTTCAACTGCCTTGAACGGGCTCGGATGCCGGTGCTGGCCGCCGTGCAGGGAGGATGTGTCGGCGGCGGTGTGGACATGATCTGCACCGCCGATATGCGGTACTGCACCGCCGATGCCTTCTTCTGCATCCAGGAGATCAACCTGGCGCTGGCCGCCGACCTCGGCACCCTGCAACGGCTGCCCGGGCTCATCCCCGACGGACTCATGCGGGAGCTGGCCTACACCGGGCGGCGTCTCACCGCCGACGAAGCAGTCGCTGCCGGGCTGGTCAACCAGGTCTACCCCGACCAGGACGCCATGGTGGAAGGGGTGCTGGAGATCGCCCGTCAGATCGCCGAGCGGTCGCCACTGGCGGTGTGGGGATCGAAGGAGATGATCAACTACTCCCGCGACCACACCGTGGCCGACAGTCTCGACTACATCGCCACCTGGCAATCAGGAATGTTCCACCCCGACGACATGGCTGAGGTGTTCCGGGCCAGGTCCGAAGACCGCCCGCCGGTGTTCCAGGACCTCCTCCCCCCTCCGCCGTTCCCGATAGCGCAACTCCAACAACCCGGGACAGGGTGGTAGCTGCGGGCGACTTGGCCGGCCCCCGTCCGCTAACGGATGCGGTCGAGTTGGCGGCGGAGCCAGTCCTCCTGGTCGGCGGAGTAGCGCTGGGCGATCTCGGTATCGGAGAACAGGACCACCCCGTGGGGAGCGCCGGGGTACACGTGCAGTTCGGTGGGAACGCCGGCACCGTAGAGGCGCATGGCGTAGGTGATGTCCTCGTCACGGAAGCCGTCGGCACCTCCCACACACACGTATGCCTCGGGGAGCCCCGAGAGATCCTCGGCCCGGGCCGGAGCGGCATGGGCCGGAACCTCGTCTGTGCCGTACAGATCGCCGAGGTAGCATCTCCAGCCGAAGGTGTTGGACGCCTTGGTCCAAACCAGAAGATTGTCGATCCGGCTGGATGGCGTCACCTGCCGGTCGTCAATCATGGGACAGTCCAGAAGCTGGAACTGTAACGGCACCTCGTCCCGGTCGCGGGCCAAAAGGGCCAGCGCGGCACACAGCCCACCGCCGGCGCTCACCCCGGTAATGCCAATCTTGTCGGGGTCAACGCCGATCTCGGCAGCGTTGTCGTAAGTCCACTTGAGGCCGGCGTAGCAGTCCTCCAGGGGACCGGGATAGGCGGTCTCCGGGGCCAGGCGGTACTCCACCGACACCCCGACAATGCCGTACTGAGGGCACCACCGGTCGAACTTGGCGTCATCCATCTCGTAGGTGCCCAGCACGTACCCCCCACCGTGGATCGAGTACACGCACGGCGCCGAGCCTTCGAGCCCCACCGGCCGGTGTACCCGAACCACCACTCCGTTGGCCTCGTCCACGGTGTAGTCGGTGCGCTCGACATCGTCGCTTAGCTCGGGAACCGCGAACACTCCCGGGCCTCTCACATTGGCAAGCACCTCGTCGTTGAGTTCGGCCAGCGGCACCATGTCCACCAGCGGCTCGATCTCCTCGTGCAACGCAACCGTCGCCATCGCGAATCCTCCTGTTCGGTTGTCTCTGCCAGCCCGGCAGTCTCGCCGTTGGGCGTTCCCCGAAACTACAACAACTCCCCCACCCCGACAGTCAGCTCCTACGCGCAGGCATCCGGAGAAGATGAGGGCGACCGGCGCAGGTCGAAAGCTCCCGGAACCGAAACGGCTGCCTGTCCCTGAGGAGTTCGTCCAACCTGAGGGCTAGTCTGCCAGGCGATGGCAGCAACCCGCTTCAATGTCGGAGGTACCGGAAGGCGATGATCCTCGAGCATGTCCGTGTCGTCGAGGTGGGGGGTGGGATCGCCGCGTCCTACGCCGGGAAGCTGCTCGCTGACGCCGGGGCCGATGTGATCAAGATTGAGCCGCCGGGCGGGGAGCCCCTGCGCCGATGGTCGGCGTCGGGGGCCGACCTGGAGGGCCGCGACGGCCCGCTTTTCCAGTTCTTGAACACCTCCAAACGTTCGGTCACCGGCGACCCCGGCGACCTGGCCGATCTGCTGGCTACCGCCGACATTGTCCTCGACTCCACTCCTGACGGGCTCTCCTCCCCCACCGTTGATGCCCTGCGACAGGCCAACCCCTCGGTGGTGCTGGTGTCGATCTCCCCGTGGGGGCGTACCGGGCCCTACGCCGGGCGTCCGGCCACCGAGTTCACCCTTCAGGCCGAGTGTGGCGGACTCGGCAAGCGAGGCAACCCGGAACGGCCCCCCGTTCAGGCCGGAGGCGCCATTGGTGAGTGGACCGCGGGGATCTACGCCGGGGTGGGCGCGCTGGCTGCGGCGCGAGAGGCGGGACGCACCGGCCAGGGTGACCACGTGGACGTGTCCATGTTCGAGACGATGGTCATGACCATGAACGTGTACATGTGGATCTCCGCGACGCTCACCGGTCAACACAACCCCCCACGTCCCGGCCGCAACGTGGAGCTGCCCTCCATTGAACCCACCGCCGACGGCCACGTGGGGTTTTGCACGGTGGCCCGCCAGCAGTTCCTGGACTTCCTGGTGATGATCGGCCGGCCCGACTGGCTGGAGGACGAGGAGATGTGCGGCTACGGGGGGCGCTGGCTGCGAAGGGACGAGTTCCGGGCCGCCATGCACGCCTGGACCACCGCCCGGACGACGGCCGAGGTGATCGCGGAGGCGTCGGCCCGGCGCATCCCGGTGGCCCCCATCGGCACCGGAGCCACCGTCCCCACCCTGGAGGCGTTCTCTGGGCGCGACGCCTTCACCTCCAACCCCACCGGCGGCTTCACCCAACCCGACATCCCCTACAAGCTGCACGGAGCGTCCACCCGTACCTTCGAACCGGTTCCCACCCCGGGCCAACACACCGCCACCATCGAGCCCCGCGCCCCTCGGCAAAACCGGGGCGAACCGGCCGGGCTACCCCTGGACGGCGTGCGGGTCATCGACTTCACCGCGTGGTGGGCCGGGCCCATCGCCAGCCACTCGCTGGCCCTGCTCGGAGCCGACGTGGTCAAGGTCGAGTCGGTGCAGCGCCCCGACGGGATGCGCTTCGCCTCGGCCCGGCCCCCCACAGCAGACCAATGGTGGGAGTTCGGATGGGTGTACCACGGGGCCAACACCAACAAGCGGGGAATCACCCTGGATCTGCGCTCCCCCGACGGGGTTGCGGTGGCCGAGCGGCTGATCGCCGAGGCCGACATCGTGATCGAGAACTTCACCCCCCGGGTCATGGACGGGTTCGGCCTCACCTGGGAGCGCCTGTCGGCCCTCAACCCGAGGCTGATAATGACCCGGATGCCCGCTTTCGGCCTGGACGGGGCGTGGCGCAACAACACCGGGTTCGCCCAGACAATGGAACAGCTCACCGGTATGGCGGCCATCACCGGCTACCCCGACGAGGACCCCCAGATCCCCCGAGGCCCGTGCGACCCGCTGGCCGGAATGCACGCCGTGTTCGCCACCCTGGTGGCGCTGGAAGAGCGGGACCGCACCGGCCGGGGTCGGCTGGTGGAGGTGACCATGGTGGCCGCCGCTCTCAACGCCGCCGCCGAACAGTTGGTGGAATACTCGGCGCTGGGCCGCCAACTCCCTCAGGAGGGCAACCGGGGACCTCGGGCTGCCCCCCAGGGGGTGTACCCCGCCGCAGGAACCGAGCGCTGGGTGGCCCTGGCGGTCGCCGACGACCGCCAGTGGGAAGCCCTGTACACGTTGCTCGGTCGCCCCGAGTGGGCCGCCTACGACACTGTGGACAAGCGACGGGAAGCGGCCGATGTCATAGATGCCGGGGTTTCGGAATGGGTGGGCGGCCACACGGATGCCGAAGCTGTGGACGCCCTGGTCGCAGCCGGGGTCCCCGCAAGCGTGGTAGTGCTCCCCCCCGAGGTCGGCGACCACCCCCAGCTCATGTCACGTTCGTTCCTCGAGCCCGTCACACATCCGGAGTGCGGAGATGTGCCTGCGGTCGGTTTGCCATTCCGGTTCGAATCGGTCACCGGCGGCTGGGTCAACGCCTCGGCCCCGACTCTGGGGCAGCACAACCACGATGTGCTGGGAGGCGAGCTGGGGTTGTCGACCGAGGAGCTGGCCGAGCTGGAGGAAAAAGGCGTAATCGGCTTCCGCCCGCTGGGGCTCTAGCTTTCCGGCTGCGCGCCGGAGGTTCCCAGGGTGGCAGATTCGACCAGCGCCACCAGGTTGTTCTCGTCGCAGTCCATCGTCCCGGGGGCCAGGGGATGGCGGCGCACCCACCCGCCGCCGGGGGTGGGGCTCACCATCACGAAACACGGCGAGGGAATGCCGTCTGCCGGGTTGGTCGGGCCATGCAACCCGAGGCCGTTCCACTCGGTGATGGTTTCCGCTGCCTCGATCACCAGCTCGCGGGTCAGCCCTCCCCCGCTCCGGAACAAGGCCTTGGTAACCGCATCCTCGAACAGTCGGGCCGACGCCCAGCTCGACAGGCCGATAAGGCTCGGCCCGGCCTCGGGGTCAACCTGGTTCAGGTAGGACAGGTACTCCACCAGCTCGACGTTTTGGCCAGGCTCCTCGAACGGCAACATGGTGATGCTCACCCAAATGTCCAGCTCCAGGTCGCCGGCCTCGCCGGCCCAGCCATGGGAGTAGCAACCGGACGAGCAGTGGACGAAGTCGGGCTCGACCGGGAAGAGCGCCCCAAGGTCGAACCCAATCCCTTGCTCTTCGGCGTCGTCCTCGGGGGTGTCCCCTTCCGTCGACTCCTCGGGTGCCGGTTCCTCGGGGGTTGATTCGGGGTCAGCGGGTTCCTCGGGGGTTGATTCGGGGTCAAGAATCGGTTGATCGGCCAGAGCATTCAAGGCGTTGAGCAGCGCCGGTAGCCTGCCTGGTTCAGCGGTCCAGGTGAGCGACTGGATTCGGGCCTCGGAAAGCTCGGAGGCCAATGCGTCATAGTCGGCGTCGGGCCCTTCAACGCCGGTTTGGGACACGAACGTGAACCCCCCGGCGGTGAACGCTTCGATCTCCCGTTGGGCGTCACCGGTGGTCTCCGGTGACCCCGGCACCACTGCGCCCGCCGCGGTGGCCCCAACGGGGAAGCGCTCGCTTAGCACCCGGGCCGGGCCGGCCTGCCAAACGGTGTTGGAGATGGGATTGGACACGAAGGTCACCGGCGACTGTCTCCGGTCCGGGCTCAGCGCCGCGGCGGGAAAGTCGGGAAGGCGGCAGGAATCATGGTTCAACACGTCCAAGCCGTCGCCGTCGAACCGGGCGTAGGAGCCCACCAGGGCGAAAATGTTGCTCCGGCACGCTTCCTCGATGGCCGCCCCGTGGTTGAACTCGTCGGCAACGATGAGGACCACCTCGACCTCTCGGCCGCCGAGGCCGCCGCTGTCGTTCACCGCCTGGGCCCAGACCCGCATGGCCAGCCAGGCTGCCTGGCCGTGCGGGGTCACAGTGTCGCCGGTGTCACCGTCGGCGATGACCCCGATCCGGATCACCTCGTCGCCCACTCCGGGGAACTCGGGATCCAACGTCGGCCCCGGCCTCACCGGAGCGGTGGCCTCGGCGGTGGCGGTGGGCGTGAAGGGGGCGGTTACCGACACCGTCGGGCCCCGCAAATCGGGCGACTTGCAAGCCGAGGCGAACAGGCCCAGCACCACCGCCAGCGTCAACGACGCCGAGGCGACTCTTGAGGGTTTGAGACCGCGGGCGAACCGCACGCCTTTATCGTCGCGCGTTTCGGGAGGCCGTTCGGCAGCAGGTCACGACCGGGCCGCCGCGAACCCCTGTTCCAGATCGGCGATGATGTCGTCCACCGACTCGATGCCCACCGACAGCCGGACCAGTCCGGGATAAACGCCGGTGCTGATCTGCTCCTCCTCGTTGAGCTGCGAATGGGTGGTGGAAGCGGGGTGGATCACCAGGCTGCGCACGTCGCCGATGTTGGCCACGTGGCTGTGCAGCTCCAGCGCGTTCACGAACTTCTCGCCCGCGTCGCGCCCGCCCTTGATGTGGAAAGCGGGCACCGAGCCGTGTCCCTTGCCCCCGCCGTAACGGTTGATTCGGTCGTGCCAGGGACTGGAGGCCAGCCCGCCGAACTGCACCGATTCCACCTGGTCGTGGCCGTCGAGGTACTCGGCGACGGTCTGGGCGTTGGAGAAGTGCCGCTCCATACGCACGCTCAACGTTTCCAGACCCTGAAGGAAATAGAAGGCGTTTTGGGGAGAGATGGCCGCTCCGATGTCGCGCAGCAACTGCACCCGGGCCTTGATGATGTAGGAGCCGTGACCGAGCGCCGGCCAGTAGGCCAGGCCGTGGTAGCTGGGATCGGGTTCGGTGAAGTTGGGGAAGCGCCCGCTTGCTCCGTAGTCGAAGGTGCCTCCGTCGACGATGACCCCGCCGATGGAGTTGCCGTGGCCGCCGATGAACTTGGTCATGGAGTGGACCACGATGTCGGCGCCATGGGCCAGCGGCTGAATCAGGAACGGGGTTGGCACTGTGTTGTCCACCATCAGCGGGATGCCCGCTGCGTGACCCACCTCGGCCACTCCCTCGATGTCGAGGCAATCGTTCTTGGGGTTGCCGATGGTCTCGGCGTAGAACACCTTGGTGTTGTCCCGGATGGCGTTGCGCCAGGCGTCGAGGTCATCGGGATCCTCGATAAAGGAAACCTCGATGCCCATCTTGGGCAGGGTGTAGTGCAAGAGGTTGTAGGTGCCGCCGTACAGCGACGCCGACGACACCACGTGGTCGCCCGCCTCGGCCAGGTTCAAGATGGCCAGCGTCTCGGCCGCCTGCCCCGAGGCCAAAGCCAGCGCCCCGGGAATCCCGATGGCGGTAGCGGTCCCGCCTTCCAGCGCCGAGAGGCGGGCCTCCAGCACCATCTGGGTGGGGTTCATGATGCGGGTGTAGATGTTGCCCACCTCGGCCAGCCCGAACAAAGCGGCGGCGTGCTCGGTGTCACGGAACACGTAGGAGGTGGTCTGGTAGATGGGCACGGCCCGGGACCCGGTAGCCGGGTCGGGAACCTGACCGGCGTGGATCTGCTTGGTTTCAAAACCCCAGTTGTCGCTCACGGATTTCCTTCTTCCTTGTTGGATGGTTGGTGGGTTGGATTGTGGTTGGTTGGAATAGTTGTGGCAGGTGAGAGTTTACGGGGGAGACAACCCTGTTGAGGCTAGCCCTTCCCGGCTTGGGTGGGCTCATGTCCCGGCCCAGATCTAGCTCTTCCCCTGGCCTCCCGATGCGTCCTGCACACTCTGGCGGCCCTCGGAGATCCACGGCATCATCGACCGCAGTTCGGCTCCCACCGCTTCGATGGGATGCTGCTGGCCCTCGGACTCCATCCGCAGGAAGTTCGCCCGGCCGCTCCGGCTCTCGTTCATCCACTCCTCGGCGAACGACCCGCTTTGGATCTCGTCGAGGATCTTCTTCATCTCGGCCCTGGTGTTCTGGTTGATGATGCGGTCGCCCCGGCTCAGGTCCCCGTACTCGGCGGTGTCGGAGATGGAGTACCGCATCCCGGCGATCCCCTCCTCGTACATGAGATCGACGATCAGCTTCACTTCGTGGAGGCACTCGAAGTAGGCCACCTCGGGCTGGTAGCCGGCGTCGCACAGGGTCTCGAACCCGGCGGTGACCAGCGAGGTGAGGCCCCCGCACAGAACCACCTGCTCGCCGAACAGGTCGGTCTCGCACTCCTCGGCGAACGTGGTCTCGATCACACCGGCCCGAGCGCCGCCGATGGCGTCGGCGTAGGCCAGGGCCAGCTCCCTGGCGTGTCCGCTGGCGTCCTGCTCCACGGCGATCAGACACGGCACCCCGCCGCCTTCCACGTAGGTGCGCCGCACAAGGTGGCCGGGGCCCTTGGGGGCCACCATTGCCACGTCCACCCCATCGGGGGCCGAGATCAGATCGAACCGCACGTTGAACCCGTGAGCGAAGAACAGGGCGTCGCCGCTTTGGAGGTGGGGTTCGATGTGGTCCTTGTAGATGTCGCCCTGCTCGGTGTCGGGCAAAAGGATCATGATGATGTCCGCTTCGGCCGACGCCTCGGCCATCGACATCACCGGCAGGCCCGCTTCAGCGGCCTTGGCCGCCGAGGAAGACCCCTCCCGCAGGCCCACCCGGACGTCGATGCCCGAGTCCTTCAGGTTCAGGGCGTGGGCGTGGCCCTGTGATCCGTATCCCAGTACCGCCACCTTGCGGTTGGCGATGAGGGACCTGTCGGCGTCTTGTTCGTACAGCACGGTTGCCATGGGCTTTCCTCGCAGTAGTGGTTGGGCGGCGGTCGGTTGGTTTGCTTCCCCGGTCAGGGAACCAGAGGGTCGGGGGTGGTCTTGGCCAGCTTGGGCAGCGCAACCTTGCCGGTGCGCTGAACGTCCACAATCCCATAGGGTCGCAGAAGTTCCTCGAAATCATCTACTCGGCTGGGCGATCCGGTGAGCGACACCATGATCTCGTGGTAGCCGACGTTGAGCACTGTGGCCTGGAAGACCCGCACCAAATCGAGGATCTGGCCCCTGATCTCGGGGTCGGCGCGGACGATGGCTATCATCATCTCCCGCTCCACGCTGGCCGACGGGTTCAGCTCCCTTATCTCCACCACGTTGACCAGCTTGTCGAGCTGCTTGACCACCTGTTCCATGGGGGCGGCGTCCACCCCCACCACGATGGTGAGGCGGCTGATCCGGTCGTCGACTGTGGGGGCCACGGCCAGCGACTCGATGTTGAAGCCCCGGCGTGCGAAGAGCCCGGCCACCCGGGCCAGCACCCCGGCCTTGTTCTCCACGTGAACGACCAGCGTGGTGGTGGTGCCGCCACGCTCGGAGCCCTGCCCGGAGCTCATGCGAGCCTGCTCGGAGACGCTGAGGTCATCGGGGTTGGTCTCTCTGGGAGGGGTCCACCACCACATCGCTGTTGGACATACCGGCCGGGACCATCGGGAACACGTTCTCCCCCGCCTCGCACCGGAACTCCACCACCACCGGGCGGTCGTCGATCTCGTTGGCCTGCTCGATGGCGGGGCCCACCTCCTCGGAGGATTCCACCCGCAGGCCAACGCACCCCAGCGCCTCGGCCCACATCTTGTAGTCGGGCACGTCGCGGGTGAGGTAAACCTCGGAATACCGCTCGTGGTAGAACATCTCCTGCCACTGGCGGACCATCCCCAGGTAGGCGTTGTTGATGAGGGCCACCTTGATGGGGAACCCCTCGGTGGCAGCGGTCACCAGCTCCTGGGCCGTCATCTGGAAGCAGCCGTCGCCGTCCACCGCCCAAACCATGCGGTCGGGTCGGCCCGCCTTGGCCCCGATGGCGGCGGGCACCGCGAACCCCATCGTCCCCAAACCGCCCGAGTTCACCCAGGTGTAGGGGTGGTTGAACTTCCAGTACTGGCTGGTCCACATCTGGTGCTGGCCCACCCCGGAGGCCACTATGGTGTCCTCGGGGGTGGCGTCTCGGAGCTGCTCCAGCACGTACTGCGGTTTCAGCAGCTCGTCGGGCTTGGACTGTTCGTAGGTGAGCGGGAACCTTTCCTGCCATCCGCTGATGCGGGACCTCCAACTGCTGCGATTGGGTTGGGCCTCCTGGCCCCCCATTTCGCCCAGCGCCCGGACCATTTCCTCGATGACGAGGCGGCAGTCGCCCTGGATGGCCACGTCGGGGCAGCGCACCTTGCCCAGCTCGGCGCTGTCGATGTCCACGTGGATTACCTTGGCCAGGGGGGCGAACTCGGCCACTTTGCCCGTAACCCTGTCGTCGAACCGGGCTCCCAGTGCGATGAGCAGGTCGGCCTCCTGCATGGCTGTGACCGCGGTGTAGTTGCCGTGCATACCGGGCATACCCAGACACAGCGGGTGGTCGTCGGGGAAGCCGCCCCGGTTCATCAGCGTGGTCACCACGTGAATGCCGGTCAGCTCGGCCAGCTCCAGCAGGGCCTCGGCGGCCCGTGCCTTGAGGATGCCGCCCCCGCTGTAGATGACCGGACGCTCCGCCTCGCAGATCAGCTTGGCCGCCTGGCGGATTAGCTCGGCGTCGCCCACCAGGTTGGGGCGGTATCCGGGCAGGTCGTGGCCGTCGGGGGTGTACCAGTCCATTGCGGAGCGGGGGTTGTTGGGGTCCACGATGTCCTTGGGAATGTCCACCAGCACCGGGCCGGGCCGGCCGGTGGTGGCGATGTGGAATGCGTCGTGGATCACCTGGGGGATGTCGGCGGCCTCGGTGACCAGGTAGTTGTGCTTGGTGACCGACATGGTTATTCCGGTGGTGTCGCACTCCTGGAATGCGTCGGTGCCGATGGCGGCGTAGGGCACCTGACCGGTGATCACCACCATGGGGACGGAATCCATGTAGGCATCGCACAGCGGGGTGACGATGTTGGTGGCCGCAGGGCCGGAGGTGACCATGGCCACGCCGGGACGGCCGGTTGCGTGGGCGTACCCCTCGGCCATGTGGCCGGCACCCTGCTCGTGGCGCACCAGCACATGGCGGATCGACGAGTCGATTAGCGGGTCGTACACCGGCAGGATGGCCCCGCCGGGCAGCCCGAACAAGATGTCCACTCCCTCGTTCTCGAGGGCCTTCATCAGGGCTTGTCCACCGTCCATCCTCATCAACCTTTTGGGCTGTCTCCCGAAACAAAACTACCGAAAGAAAAAGACCTCCCGGAGTGGGAGGTCGGGTGCGCACGGTGCCCCTGGCCTTGCGACCCGGCACCGTGCGCTATATGCGTACTACGAGAATCGCTCCGCAATGGGGGCAGCGCTTCATAGGATCACCAGTATGAACCCTGAGGGCAGTCTCTGACAAGACGATTGCCCCAGCAGCAGGTACCAGAAGGGCGTGAAGTGGCCAACGCAACCGGGCGGTGCGGGGTGTATCCCGGCTCGTTCAACCCTCCCACCATCGGACATCTGGCCATTGCCCAGGCGGCCATCGACCAGCGGAGACTGGATCGGGTGGATCTGGCGGTGTCGCGGGTGGCGCTGGGCAAGGAACACGTGAGCCGACCCTCGTTTGCCGACCGGATTGCTGTGCTTGAGGCGTCGGTGGCCGGCATTTCCGGGGTGGAGGTGGTGGTGACCGATCACCAGCTCCTGGTGGACATCGCCGCGGGGTACGACGTGGTCATCATGGGGGCCGACAAGTGGGCTCAGGTGCAGGACCCGGCGTTCTACGGATATTCGGCCGAGGCCCGCGACGCGGCGGTGGCAGCGCTCGGTGAGCGGGAGCTGGCAATCGTTGCCCGCCCGCCCTTCAACGTGCCGCCCGACTCCGAGCTGGCCATTGCGCCCGACCTCCAAGCGGTTTCGTCCAGCGAGGCCCGCCAGGGCCGCCCGGAATGGATGACCGCTGCTGCCCGAGCGTTCGACCGGTCCACCGGGGCGTGGTCGGATCCCGACCGCTATGAACGGATTAAGCAACCGGCCCGAACCCCCGACCCGAGGCAGGACCGGTTGTGAATCGGGACCGGTCGTGAACGACCGGCCCGCTCAGGCTTCGGTGATGGCGCCTTTCTCGGCCCCCTGGGCCAGGCGGGCGTACTTGGCCAGCGCCCCCTTGGTGTAGCGGGGTTCTGGCCGCTTCCAACTTGCCTGGCGCTCGGCCAGCTCGGCCTCGCTCACCATCAGGTGAATGGAGTGGTCCCGAACATCGATCCGGATGGTGTCGCCCTCGGCCACCAGCGCGATGGGGCCGCCTTCGGTGGCCTCGGGGGCGATGTGGCCCACGCAGAACCCGTGGGTACCCCCCGAGAACCGGCCGTCGGTTACCAGGGCGGCGTCTCCACCCCGACCGGCGCCCTTCATGGCCCCGGTAATGGCCAGCATCTCCCTCATGCCCGGACCGCCCCTGGGCCCCTCGTAGCGGATCACCACCACGTCGCCGGCCTCGATCCGCCCGTTAAGCACCGCGTCCATGGCGGCGTCCTCCCCGTCGAACACCCTGGCCCGGCCCTCGAAGTGGTCGAAATCGAGCCCGGCCACCTTCACCACCGCTCCGTTGGGGGCCAAAGAGCCGGTTAGCACTGCGATGCCACCGATCTCGTGCAGGGGATCGACAAAGTGGTGGACCACGTCGCCGTCGGGGCCGGGAGGGTTGAGCATGGCCAGGTTCTCGGCCATGGTCCTTCCTGTGACGGTGATCTCGTCGCCGTGCAGCAGCCCCTCGTCAAGCAGCATCTTCAGCACCACCGGAACCCCTCCGATGCGGTCGATGTCGGCCATGTGGTACTGGCCGTGGGGTTTCGTGTCTGCAAGGTGTGGGACCCGGGCAGCTGCCCGGTTGAAGTCGTCCAACTCCAGCTCGACCTCGGCCTCCCAGGCGATGGCCAGCAGGTGCAGCACCGCGTTGGTGGACCCCCCGAGGGCCATCGTCACCGCTATGGCGTTCTCGAACGCCCCCTTCGACATGATCGTGCGGGGCCGGATGTTGTGGCGCAGCAATTCGATCACCGCGGTGCCGCTGGCGTAGCTGTAGTCGTCCCGTCGTCTGTCCACCGCGGCGGCCGAGGCGCTGCCCGGCAGCGACATTCCCAGGGCTTCCCCGATGGAGGCCATGGTGTTCGCGGTGAACATGCCCGCGCAAGACCCCTCGGTTGGGC
Organism: Acidimicrobiales bacterium; assembly: GCA_965200775.1. Taxonomy (GTDB): domain Bacteria; phylum Actinomycetota; class Acidimicrobiia; order Acidimicrobiales; family Bin134; genus Poriferisocius. Next base: position 1,405,591 of record OZ241383.1, read on the forward strand.
AGGCGTTGCGTTCGATGGCGTCGAGTTCCTCGTCGTCGATGTCGCCCACCGCGTGGGCCCCCACCGCTTCGAACACGCTCACGATGTCGAGCACCTTCCCGTTGTGCCGGCCGGGGAGGATGGAACCCCCGTACACGAACACCGACGGGAGGTTAAGGCGTGCGGCGGCCATCAGCATTCCGGGCAGCGACTTGTCGCACCCGGCGAAGCTCACGAAGGCGTCGAACCGTTCGGCGTGCATCACCGCTTCCACCGAATCGGCGATGATCTCCCGGCTCACCAGGGAGGCCCGCATCCCCTCATGGCCCATGGAGATGCCGTCGGACACCGCGATGGTGTTGAACTCGATGGGGAAGCCGCCCCCGTCGTGGATTCCCTGCTTGGCCCGCTTCGCCAACCGGTCGAGGGGCAGGTTGCAGGGGGTTACCTCGTTCCACGACGACGCCACGCCCACCTGGGGCTTGTCCCAGTCGTCGTCGGTCATCCCCACAGCTCGCAGCATGGCCCGGGCCGGGGCCCGCCCGGTGCCGGTGGTGACCTCGTGAGAACGTGGCTTCATGTCGCTCATGGCGACAGGCTACTGAGTGGTGTCGTACCTCAGGCCAGTGTTGCGCCGATCGCCCTACGACCGGGAGATCGCCCGCCTGGCCGTGCCCGCTCTGGGCGCGCTTATCGCCGAGCCTCTCTATACCCTGGCCGACACCGCGGTGGTGGGCCATTTGGGCACTCCCCAACTCGGAGGGCTGGCGGTGGCCTCCCAGGTGCTGCTGGGTGCGCTGTCGCTGTTCATCTTCCTGGCCTACGGCACCACCGCCGCGGTGGGACGTCTCATCGGGGCCGGCGATCACCGCCGGGCGGCCCAGCAGGCGGTGCAGGGCCTGTGGCTGGCCGTGGTGGTGGGCGCGGTGCTGGCCGCGGGCATCTACGTGTTTTCCGATCCCCTGCTGCGGGTGCTCGGAGCGGGCGACGAGGTGCTGGCCAACGCCCGGGTTTACCTGCGTGTAGGGGTGTTCGGCCTGCCCGCCATGCTCACCACCCTGGCCGGGGTGGGCTACCTGCGGGGACTGCAGGACACCATGCGCCCGTTGGCGGTGGCTGTGGTCACCGCGGCGCTGAACCTGGCGCTGGAACTGGTTTTGATCTACGGGTTCGGCTTCGGGATCGGTGCTTCGGCGCTGTCAACCGTGGTGGCCCAGTGGCTGGCCGCCGGGATCTACGTGTGGTGGATTCGCAATGCTGTGGCGGCCCACGGGGTGACCCTGGCCCCCGACCGCACCGTCATCGGCCGCCTGGCGGTGGTCGGGCTGGACCTGTTCCTGCGGACCGCCGCGCTGCGGGCGTCGTTCACCATCTCGGTGGCGGTGGCCGCCCGGTTGGGCGACGTGGAGCTGGCCGCTCATGAGGTGGCGTACCAGCTCATGTTCTTTCTGGCCTTGGTGCTGGATGCGGTGGCCATCGCCGGCCAGGCAATGATCGGGCGCTACCTGGGCGCAGGGGAGCCCGAGCAGGCCCGAGCCTCCGGCCGCCGCATGATCGAGTGGGGGCTGGGCGCGGGGCTGGGCGCCGCCGTGTTGCTGCTGGTGGCCCGGCCCTGGCTGCCCCTGGTGTTTTCCAGCGACGAGTCGGTGGTGGCGCTGGCTGGGTTCCTCGTGCTCCACATGGCGTTGATGCAACCGGTGAACGGGGTGGTGTTCGCTCTCGACGGGGTGCTGATCGGCGCGGGCGACATGCGTTTTCTGGCGGTGGCCATGGTTGGTGCCGCCATGGTGTTCGCTCCCCTGGCCTTTTGGGTGATGGCCGCCGATGCCGGGATCGGCTGGTTGTGGGGGGCCATGTGGGCCCTCATGGGGGCCCGGCTTATCGGGCTGCTGTGGCGCTTCTCCGGCTCCCGCTGGCTCGTCTCAGGCGCCATCCGCTGAGCCCGGCCTCGCCCCCACGGAGTTGAGCAAGCTCCCACCGCGCGTTCCTACACTTGGCCTTCCATGAGAGATACGAGGCAAGCGCGGTGACGGCCACTGTTATTCGACCACCGATGCCTGAACTACCCGAAGCCGGCCAGTTTGTTCAGGTTCGGGGGTCTGCCTGGGCCGTCACAAATGTCCGTGCCCAGGGCCTGCCCCGCAGCCCGGCCGATGAGTTCATGGCTCAGCTCTCCCATGTGGTTGACCTTCAGTCTCTCGACGAGGACCGTTTCGACGAGACCTTGAGCGTGGTTTGGGAGCTGGAGGTCGGTCATACCGTTACCCCTGCTCAAGGACTCCCGGAGCGAATAGCTCCAGAGACTTTCGACGAGCCGGAAACACTTGCCGGCTTCATCGACGCCATGCGTTGGGGTGCGGTGACATCCGCTGACCCAAACCGCTACCAGGCCCCGTTCCGGTCGGGCGTGAACATCGAGGCGTACCAGTTGGAACCCCTTCGCCGCGCGCTGAGTTCTCCCCGAGCCAACCTGCTGCTGGCCGATGATGTTGGCCTCGGCAAGACCATCGAAGCAGGGTTGGTGATTCAGGAGCTACTACTCCGCCACCGGGCTCGAACCGTCGTGGTTGTCTGTCCGCCGAGCCTGTCCCTGAAGTGGCAGGACGAGATGCGAGAGAAGTTCGGCCTGGAGTTCGTCATCGTCAACAGCGACTTGATGGCACAAGTCCGCCGAAAGCACGGGCTGCACGCCAACCCGTTCCTCATGTACCCCAGGGTCATCGTGTCCATGGCCTGGTTGCCGCAGGCCCGCGCTCAACGGCTCTTGCGCGATGTGTACTCGCAGGCCGATAACCCCAAGTCGGGCAAACGCTCCGCATTCGACATCTTGGTGGTGGACGAGGCCCACCACGTGGCACCCTCGAGCCCTTCGTCGTTTGCCGGCGGTCGCGGCTATGCGGTTGACACCCAGCGGACGGTCGCAGTCAGTCGCTTGGCCGACCGGTGCGAGCACCGACTGTTTCTGTCTGCCACTCCCCACAACGGCCACCCCGAGTCGTTCACCGCATTGATGGAGATGATCGATTCCCGCCGGTTCTCCCGGGGCGCTCTGCTCGACTCCAACGCCCTGAGAGACGTTACCGTCCGCCGTCTCAAACGAGAGCTGGCGGCCACCAAGAAGTTCCGAACCCGAACCGTCGAGGCGCTCCGGTTCACGCCTAGCGATGATGAACAGGAGATGTTCGCTCTCTTGGACGAGATCGTCACGAAGAGTGCCAAGCTCAACGGGACCAAGCCTGGTGGCGACATCGTGATCATGCTGCTCAAGAAGCGGTTTCTGTCCAGCCCCTTTTCCTTCGGCCGGTCACTCGGCCACTACCTCGACTCTCGGACTACCCGCGGCCTGAGCGACAACGACTACTACGACGACATTTTCGGTGAGGGGCAGTCCGACGAGGAGGAAGGTCTGTGGGAGCAGAACGAGTCCTCACGCCTCCGTGAATCAAAGAAGTCGGATCGGCTCAGCGCAGCCGAGCCTGGGCAACTGGAGTCGCTCATGGAGTGGGGCCTGAGCTACGAGAGCCGCCCGGACTCCCGGCTCGATGAGCTGCTCTCGTTCCTGAACGAAGTGTGTCGTCCTAATGGCAAGGACTGGTCAACCGAGCGCGTCGTGGTGTTCACCGAGTACGCCGACACGGTCGACTGGTTGGAGCGGGTGTTGACCCAGCAGGGCTACGGAGATGTCCTCGCCGTGATCCAGGGTTCCACCTCACCGGAGGACCGTGAGTACATCCGGGCCCAGTTCACCGCTGATCCTGCCAAGGAGCAGGTACGGGTGTTGTTGGCCACCGACGCAGCCGGTGAGGGGATCGACTTGCAGACCCACTGCCACACGCTGGTCAACTTCGACATCCCGTTCAACCCCTCTCGGCTGGAACAGCGCATCGGTCGGATCGACCGTTACGGGCAAACCCGAAACCCGAAGATGTTCCACTTCGAACCCGACTCTGATTCGTCCACATATGCGGCCGACGTTGGCTTCATGGCCCTCATTGCGAAGAAGGTCGCCCAGGTTGAAGCCGACCTCGGTTCCGTCAACCAGGTGGTTGGTGGGGAGATCCAAGAGCACTTCACCGGCAGGACACCGCCGAAGCCCAAGGCCCAAGGGGTCGACGCCAACGAGGTGATCAACTCCGCATTGGCCGGCGGCATCGAACTGAACGCACGATTGACCCAACTTGAGCAGGGCTTTGACGAGTCGAGGGCCGAGATGCATATCGACCCAAGCAATCTGCGGCGCGTGGTTGACACCGCCCTTCGGATCGACCACCAGCTTCCCCTCATCCCCATCCACTACGAAGCCAACGACCCTCATGGTGTGGGTGCCGATGAGTTTGCTGTGCGGCTGCTGCCGTCCCGAAGCAACTCAGAGCAACCCCAGCCACCGGCGGCGTTCCGGGTGCCGGAGGTGTCCCCTCCCTGGCACGCATCTCTGAAGGGCCTGGACACAAGGCTTAACCCGGGTGTAGCGCGGCCAATCACTTTCGATCCGTCGGTTGCTGAGGGCCGAGACGACGTGGTCTACGTCCACTTGGGGCACCCACTGGTGCAGAAGGCGCAGCGGCTCCTCCGTAGTTCGCTGTGGAGTTCGGCCTCGCCGCTGAACCGCGTAGCTGCTGTCGTGGTGGATGATCTGTCCGAGTCGTTCGTCGCGGCGGTAACTCGCATGGTTCTGGCCGGTCGCGGCGGGATTTGCTTGCACGAGGAGGTTTTCCTCGCCGGGGTTCGCCTTACCGGTCGTCGGGCGATGGCCGAGGAGAAGGCCGAGGCCGCTCTCGACCAGGCCTTGGACGGTTCGTCATTGCGTCTGGCCGGCGACGCAGTGCGTTCGGAGCTTTGCCGGCTCTGGAACATTCCCGATGCTCCTCTTCGGATCCGGCTTCAGGAGTCCATGCAAAGGCGGGCGGCAAGGCGTCATGAGGGGGTACTGGAACTGCTCACACGTCGCCAAGAGGACGACACTCAACGGGCTCGTGACATCTATGCCGCCTTCCGAGTCAACCTGCGAGAGTCTTTGGACATGCTCTGTCGAGCCGAGGAGGAGGAAGCCGTCAGGCTGTTCCCCGATGATCAGCAGCGTCAACGTCGTCACGACATTCAAGCCATGCAACGGCGACTCGAGGCTCTCGACGACGAGGAGGCCCGTGAGATCGCAGCGATCGCTGAGCGCTACTCAGACGTAAGACCCCACACCACCGCCGCGGCGGTCGTGTTTGCCCTCACACGCTCCGACGCTGAAGGGTGGGAGAGCTGATGGCCAACACCGCCCGCCGCCGGAATCGCCCCGCCACAGACGCCTCCGAGTTGCACCGGCAGTGGCTCGAACTGGTCGACAGCGAGGGGCCCTTTCTGGCCATCCCACCGCTGAGGCGAGTCTGGCCCAACGGCATTCCCGCCTTCCGGTCCAGCCATCCGGATCGATTCCAAGTGCTTGCCGATGCTCGAAAGGAATTCGAGGGGGCGTGGGAAGCTTTCGACCGAGACCCGGAAAATGACGGGACGCTCGACGAATACCGATCAACCCGAGACAAGTGGGTCGAGGAGGTGTTGCGCGACGTGGTCGGCTGGGCCGAATCTCTCCAATGGGGATCAGCCAGTGGTTTGGAGGCGCAGTCTCCCAACCGAGCGGTGACCATCACCGCTCAAGCAGCCCTGGTTGGAGACGAAGGCATTGGAGCGTTGGTTCATGTCGTGGATCCGACGGATTCGTTGCGCCAGGCGCCTAATGACGGGTGGGCTGCCACGCCGGTGGACCGGATCGATGCTCTGCTACGAGAGAATAATGTTGAGATCGGGATTGTCACCGATGGCCGGTGGTGGGGGCTGGTGTGCGCCGGCCCAGACCGGATGACGGCTTCGGGTGTCGTAGATGCTCTGACCTGGATCGAAGAACCCCAAGCCCGTGATGCTTTCCTCACTCTGATCGGGCGTCAGCACATAATCGGCGGCGATCCAAACGAGCGGCTCCCGGTGTTGTTTACCGAGTCTGTGGCGGCCGCCGAGGAGATCACCGACGCGCTTGGCACTCAAGTTCGCCGCGCCGTGGAATTGCTCATTCAGTCGTTTTCGGAGTCTGCCGCCGAGGCCCGACGGATCGGTCGACCCAATCCGCTTCCCAGCCGCACCCACGACAGCTACGAGGCCGCCGTCACCGTGATGATGCGGGTGGTATTCCTGCTCTTCGCCGAGGAACGGAGCCTGCTCCCCTCGGGGGAACTCTTTGCCCAGGGCTATGGCATCTCAGTAGAGCTTGACCGGCTCGAAGAAGTCGAACGCACCTTCGGAGAAGAGACGCTCGATGCCACTTCGTTTACTTGGCACCGGTTGCTGTCCACAACCAAAGCTCTCTACTCGGGTGCCTCCTTCGAGAATCTGCGAATGCCTGCTTACGGCGGTTCACTTTTCGATCCCGACCGGTTTCCCTTCCTCACCGAGGCCACCGAAGAAGGCACGCTCGCCGTGGTCGCCTCCGACCGGATGATGCTCCACGTCCTCCGCTCTATCCAGGTGGCCACCGTCAAGGGCGAAGCGCGTCGCATCTCCTTTCGCGACATCGACGTTGAGCAGATCGGCTACATCTACGAGGGTCTTCTCGGCTACACCTGCACTAAGGCCAATGAGCCAATCTTGGGCGTTCTCGGGACGACTAGGGAGGAGCCTGAGATTCCTCTCACAGTCCTAGAACAACTCGCCAACGAGAACAGCGCACCCAGGGAGCTGGCTGCTGCCATCCGGGAGTGGGTCGAAGAGGACCAGCCATCCGCCAAGCCTGCCTCCGCTGCCAAGATCGCCAAAGCCCTTCAGGCCGCCCGCGATCCGTCGGCCGTAAGCGCACTGGCTCAAACCATCGGTAACGACCATGAGCTTCGGGGCCGCATCGAGCCCTGGCTCGGTCTGTTACGCCGAGACCTGCGTAACCACCCATTTGTCGTTCTCGCAGGCGGACTCCTCGTCACCGAGACCCCATCTCGAAAGACCGCCGGCGCGCACTACACCCCAAAGTCGCTTGCCGAGGAAGTTGTCCTGCACGCCCTCCAGCCCCTCTGCTACTACCCCGGCCCACACCAAACCGGAGACGAAGCGAAATGGCGACTCAAGAGTTCCGACGAGATTCTCAACCTGAAGGTCGCCGACATCGCCTGCGGCTCCGGAGCCTTCCTCGTCGCTGCTGCTCGCTACCTTGCCCGCCGAGTAGAGGAAGCCTGGATCGGCGAGGCCTTGGCCGTTGCCGAGCGCAAAGATCTTCACACCCGTGCCGTCCGCAAAGTGGTCGCCAACTGCCTCTACGGAGCCGACATCAACGACATGGCCGTCGAAATGTGCAAGCTCTCCCTCTGGCTCGTTTCCCTTGATCGCGATCTGCCCTTCTCGTTCGTCGACGACAAGATCTTTCTCGGCAACTCACTCCTTGGCCTCACTAGTCTTGATCAGCTCCGCAAGCTTCACATCCACCCTAAGCGGGTCCCCATGGACCGCAAGTTCGACATCTTCGGTGTTGACATCGAGGCCAACATCCGCAAGGCCATTGACCTGCGCAACCGCCTCACCACCGAGATCGACGAGACCGATCCCGCCCGAACCAACACAGCCAAAAGGCGACAGCTCAATCAATTTCGGGAAGTAACCGCTTCGCTCCGGCAGATGGCGGATGGGGTGGTCGCCGCCGGGCTGTCCCTCGGCGGTAAGCCAGGGCAGGCACTCGACGAAGCCTATGAGGAACTTCGTTTAGCCGTGACCCAGACCTATCTCCCACCCGATAGCGGCGACTCAAGTCCCGCTTGGCTTGAGAATCTCATCTGTAGGGGCCTGACCCCATCAGTTGAGACCGACTACGAACAATGGCAACCCCTACATTGGATGCTTGAGGCCCCAGATGTAGTCGTTGACCATGGCGGCTTCGATGCAATCATTGGAAACCCACCGTTCCTGGGTGGGAAGAAGCTAACGGGTGCAATGGGGACAGAAGTAAGAGAATGGTTGGTTGAGGTGCTGGCGCGAGGCGTTCGCGGAAATTCAGATCTAGTTGCATACTTCTTTCTCCGGGCGTTCAGTCTAATTGCGGGCGACGGCACCATCGGTCTGATAGCGACCAGCACCATTGCTCAAGGAGACACAAGGCAAGTGGGTCTCGACCAGATGGTGGAAGGGGGCTTCACCATCATGCGCTCGATTCAGAGTCGGTCCTGGCCAGCAGCGAGTGCGAACTTGGAGTTTGCTGCGGTATGGGATACTCGAGCTGTGATTGCGACCGACGTTCTGCGTACGAGTGATGATGCGAGAGTTGGCAAGGTATCATCTCTCCTCGAGCCGGCAGGTCGCGTGGAGGGCAATCCCCAGAATCTTCGCGAAAATAAGGGCATCTCCTTTCTGGGGTGCCTCGTTCTCGGTAAGGGATTTGTGATCGAGGCTGAAGAGGCAGAGGAATGGCTCAACGCGGACTCATCGAACGCAGATGTCTTGTTTCCATATCTGAACGGTGAAGACCTCAATTCGCGGCCGGATGTCTCAGCCTCGCGGTGGGTCATTGACTTCAATGATTGGCCTGAGCCTCGGGCACAAGACTATAAGCTTCCCTATGAGAGGATCATTCATGCAGTTAAACCTGAACGACAACGACAGAATGCCAACGGGAAATTCGTATTGCGTAAACCTCTTCCAACGCGTTGGGGCTTATATCGGATGGTGCCCAAGATGACATTGAAAACTGTGTCTGACTAGGCGAAACAGATAAACTGTCACTCGCTGTCCGTAGTGTGTCGGAATGGACAGAGTGAAGAAGAAAGCGCCGGGCCGAGCAGACCGTGACGGGATGACCTTGGTGCAGGCGTTAGGATGCTCCCGACCGGTGAGAAGGCCCACAAGTGGCTTGTGAAGCGCCGCTGGCCTGACAAGGTGGTCTGCCCCAAGTGTGGGAGCGTGGACGTGCTATCAGGTGCGAAGCATAGGACGATGCCGTTCCGGTGCCGCGACTGCCGCGGGCGGTTCAGCGTGCGGACTGGGACGGTGATGGAGTGCTCCAACCTGGGCTACCAGACGTGGGCGCTGGCGATCTACATCGTGTCCACCAGCCTGAAGGGGGTGTCGTCTATGAAGTTGCACCGAGATCTGGGTATCGGCCAGAAGGCCGCGTGGTTCCTCTTGCACAGGCTACGCGAGGCAATGGCGGGCGGGGATCCGTTGATGAGCTCGACGCTAGAGGCCGACGAGACCTACGTGGGCGGCTTGGAGCGCAACAAGCACGCCGATAAGAGGATGACAGCCGCCGGCGGTCCGGTCGGGAAGGCTATTGTGGCAGGTGTGAGGGACCGTGAGACTGGGCGGGTGGCTGCACGCGTGGTGCCCGACATCACTGCAGGAACATTGACGGGTATGGTGGCCGACCACGCTACAAGGGGTCGTCAGTGTTCACGGACGAGGCTAGGGGCTACCTGCCCTTGTCGCGCATGGGCTACGGCCATCGCTCGGTGAGCCACTCCACGGGCCAGTATGTTGACGAGATGGCCCACACCAACGGGATGGAAAGTTTCTGGGCCATGCTCAAGAGGGGATACCACGGGACATACCACAAGATGTCGGAAGAGCATCTGCACCGCTACGTGGCAGAATTCGAGCACCGCCACAACGAGCGTCCGAAAGACACAGTCGACCAGATGGGCGGGATGGTGCGCTGTATGGAACACAAGAGGCTCACCTACGAGCAGTTGATCGAGAACGGGGTGTGGGCCAGAAGGTGCATGGAGGAGTTGGCAGTATAATGGCCGAACCGAATTGGGAGAACCGCACGCTTTTCCACAACGACAACCTGGCGGTCATGCGCGGTATGAACAGCGAAACGCTCGATCTGATCGCCACCGATCCGCCGTTCAACAAGGGACGTGATTTCCACGCCACCCCCGATAGTTTGGAGGTTGGCGGAAAGTTCCAAGATCGGTGGTCGTGGGAGCATGATGTCCACAGCGACTGGATAGACCAAATCGCAGACGACCACCCGGATTTGCTTGAGGCCATCGAATCTGCCCGCTATGCACACTCGGACAGTATGGGAGCATACATATGTTTTATGGCTGTCCGTATCATTGAGATGCACCGGCTGTTGAAGTCCACCGGCAATTTGTTCCTGCACTGCGACCCCACAGCCAGCCACTATCTCAAGATCACGCTGGATGCGGTGTTCGGGCACAAAAACTTCCGCAACGAGATCGTGTGGTGCTACACCGATCCGGCAGGACGGAGGAACACCGACTACTACAAGAGAACCCACGACCTGATCCTGTGGTATGCGAAAGATAACAAATCGTGTGTCGTAGGCGAAGTGGCGATGGCACCGCTCTCACAGTCAACCAGGAAGCGGTATGGGCCGTACTTTGATGCCAGTGGACAGATCACCTATCAACGCTTGAAGGACACTAATCCCGGTGTGTTCGCAGGACTCAAGTCGGTGCCGAATGATTTGAACGAAGTGTGGCTTGACGAGAACAGGGGGACGACTGGACCTGACTGGTGGACCGAGTTCACCCCTATTCGGAAGAAGGGATCCAAACAGAAGGCCAAAGAGCCATATCTCTGGCCCACTAAAAGCCGTTGAACCTATACTATCAAATCATCGAGACGGGGACACTGAAGGGTGGCGTGGTGTTCGACCCATTTGCTGGTTGTGCTACGACCTGTGTGGCTGCCGAGAAGCTGGAAAGGTCGTGGGTTGGAGCGGACATTTGGGATGGTGCTCATAATGTGGTAGTAGATCGGTTGAAGGACATAACTGGGATACTGGGAAAGGTTACATACTCCACTGAGCCTCCTGCTAGAACCGACGGTGGCGAGGTTGGCTCGCCGTTCCTACGCGTCAAGGAACGTGTGAAGGAGCCAGAAGGCCCTAAATGGAGTCGTGCTGAGATGTACAACCACCTCATTGCTCAGGAGGGCCAGAAGTGTCAGGGGTGCGACCGCGAGTTCGACGATCCCCGCTATCTGGAGTTGGACCACAACATTCCCCGATCCGAAGGCGGCATGAACCACATCACAAACCGCATACTGTTGTGCGGGCCTTGCAATAAGCTGAAAAGCAATATCTACACGCTGACAGGACTGCGTAGGCAGAATGCGAAACTGGGTCATATGCGATGAAGGAGACGGCTATGACACCAGAAGAAGATCCCATACCGCCGGAGCTGGAGCACCTTTACGATCCTGATGAGGTGTTTCGTTTTGACTGCACCCCCGAGGAGCTGGCGGATGCCGTGCTGCGAACCCGTGAGTGAGAGTGCTTGGGCACCATCCGATATAAGCCCCAACGCGTTGGTGGCAATTTGCCGACAAGCGACCAGCTATGCGTGCTGAGATTGCTGAGCTTGACGAAGTGCTTGTGATCGCGGCAGTGAGCAAGGCGGTCATGCCTGTCCGCGTCTCAACGGGTCAAGTATTTAGCCACGCAACTGTTGTCTTTGCTACGGACTCCTACGCCGATCAGGCAGTCTTCTCGTCCTCTCTTCACCAGCTCTGGGCGATCAAGTACGGCTCCGGCCTGAGTTTACGGCCTCGATACACGCCTTCGGTTGTCTTTGATACCTTTCCACTTTCAAGTCCGACCTCAGCGCTGGATAAAGTCGGTAGAAGCCTCAACAACCGCCGCCGTGAGATCATGATGCGTCGAAAACTCGGCCTGACCAATCTTTACAACTTGGTCAATGACCCGGCCATTGCCGACGCCGCCCATCCCGATGTCGCTCAAATGCGTGCCATCCATGTGGAGTTAGATCAAAAGGTCATGGACGCATACGGATGGTCCGACGTGTCCCTGGATCACGGCTTTCACACCTACCGTCAGATGGAAAGATGGACGGTCAGCCCGGCGGCCCGAGTGGAGATCCTTGACCGTCTCCTTGAGGAGAACCACCGCAGAGCCGCTGAAGAGCAAGCAGCGAAACCAAAGCGGAAGGGCCGCAGGTCGAAGCAGGCTGATGACGGTACCGAGGCACTGTTCTCGTGAGCGACGTGACCCCCGACGCCGATCCTCAGCCACAGGAGTCCTATGAGTTGAACTTCGACCTTGATGGTTCGTCCTTCGCGGTGCGAGAGAACCTTGTCGATATTTTGGAGCGGGAGCTGCTCGGTCCGGTTCATGGTCCCGAGGAGGTGCTTCCGTTCAGCCCACGGTCGCACTACCTGGTCGGTCACATCGCACCGGTGAAGCTGACCTCCGGGGCCGGCGGCGATCCTGATGACGAAAACTTGGGCGACCGGGGTGAGTTGGTCGAAGTTCGCATGGATGATGCCAGGCCAGCCGAGATGCCGGGGGTACCGGCTCACGCTGCAGAGGACCAGTCTGCCGAGGCTCAGGATGACGACGCCGAGGATCGGTCCCCAAAGCAGGGTTTGATGATCCCGGCATCCATGGGCCTGCGCTTTCAGGTTCCTCGGGACTTGGAGTCGTTCACCGTGACGGCCTCTTGGGGTGCCTATGAGGCTGTTACCACAGATCAGGTGACCAAGTCAGGTCGTCCCGTTCGCCATTACCAACGGATCCCTTTGGAGGAAGCGAGGTCGATCAAGCTAGCCGAGCTGACCGCTGGCCGAACGGAGACAGTAGAGCTTCGGGATTCAGCCTGTCTTCGGGTCGACCGCTACGACGACGAGAAGCACGATCGAGTACTGGTCGAGATCGCGTTGTGTAACGATCGTGAAACTCCGGTCCCCATCCCGATGAGTATGTGGATGTTCCAGACCAAGCTTCGGGTGGACGCCGGTGGAGCCGAGGTGTTTCTACCGGTGCGTGACGTGCTCGAGCAGGATTGGTCGGAGCATGACGACGAGGTGCAGCGGCTCAACCTCCAATACCGAAACCGCCTTGAGTTTGCGATCGGCCGGACATGCTCGGCGGACTGGGTGGTGCGAGAAGGATCGCGGAGAGCGAGCGAAGTTTCGACGACCTGGCTCCCAATAGGGGAGACACCACAGACGCGAGCACGAACTGTGGAAGGGTCCATGTTGTCAATGGAGGCGCTCGCCGCCGCCACGCCGGACGAGCTTCTCACCGGGCTAGATCCGCTGGTAGTCGGCTACGGCGCGTGGCTAAATGAGCAGGAAGCAATAGCGCGAGAACTCCCTGCGCACCTACAGGAGACTTGCGATGTGGTGCTGTGGGAAGCCCGTCAGGCCCATCAACGGCTGGTCGACGGACTGGAGCATGTTACGAACGACCCTGAGGCCCTGCGTTGCTTCCAGTTCATGAACCGGGTGATGCGTGATCAGCGAGTCGCTTCGCAAGTAGTCGCTGAACGGGCATCGGACTCGTCGGTCACGATCGAGCATGCCCAGGAGAAAGTGAAGGCGCTAGGTGCCGGGGCAGCCTCTTGGCGACCGTTCCAGTTGGCGTTCATCCTCATGCAGCTTGGCGCGCTTACCGACCCCACCTCTGCGATTAGGAGCGCTGAGCGTCAGGCTCGGGTTGAGTTGCTGTTCTTTCCCACCGGTGGCGGCAAAACCGAGGCGTATTTGGGGCTCGCCGCGTATACGTTTGCTATCCGCCGTCGCCAGGGGATCATCGACTCCGCTGAAGGGCCATTGGATGGCAACGGTGGCGTCGCTGTGCTCATGCGCTACACCTTGCGGCTCTTGACCTCCCAGCAGTTCCAACGGGCCACCACTTTGATGTGTGCCGCTGAGCTTGCACGCCGAAAGGACGAAGCGACGTGGGGCACCGAGCCGTTCCGAATCGGCCTGTGGGTTGGGACCGACGTGAGCCCGAAACGGTTCGAAGAGGCAAACGAGCAGCTCAATAGGGCTAACGAATTCGGCTCTCACCGACTGACTGTATTGCAGATTCAGCGCTGCCCTTGGTGTGGAACACCAATCACGGCCGGGCAAGTGAAGGCCGACGCCACGCTTCGCCGAGTGTTCGTGTACTGCGGCGACGATCTCGCCCGGTGTCCGTTTTCCAAAGGGGGTGACGTCGGGAACGGGCTACCCGTGCTGACGGTCGACGAGGAGATATACCGCCTCGCTCCGGCGTTCGTCATCGCAACCGTGGATAAGTTCGCCCGCTTGGCCCGCGAGGGTGAGGCGGCAACGTTGTTCGGCTACGTCAGCCGCCGTTGCGGCCGACACGGATATGTCCACGAAGATTTCGCCAACTGCAACATCAGAACCAAGCATCCTGTAGCGAACGGCCACCCCTCGGCCACCGTCCAACCAGTAGATCGGCTTCGCCCCCCTGACCTTATCATCCAGGACGAGCTGCACCTCATCACCGGCGCGCTCGGCACTTCGGTCGGACTGTTCGAGGTCGCCGTTGAGACCCTTTGCTCATGGGAGACCCCCGACGGTAGAGCCGTGCGCCCACTGATCGTCGCGTCGACGGCGACGGTCCGCAACGCCCACGAGCAGGTGCGGGGCCTCTACGGGCGCCAAGTCAAAATCTTTCCACCCCAGGTGCTCGACGTGTCCGACACCTTCTTTTCTCAAGAGGTTCCGATCGACCGGGACAATCCGGGGCGCCGCTACGTGGGCATCAGCGCCCAGGGCGTGCGCCTGTCGAGCGCCGAGATTCGCGTCTCTGAGGTATTGCTGTCTGCGGGCCAACTGCTATTCGACCGAGCCGAGGCTGCTGTAGACCCTTATATGACGCTCATCGGGTACTTCAACGCCACGCGGGAGCTGGCCGGCATGGCCCGCTACATGGCAGACGATGTTGCCAACCGAATCGGTAATCCCCGAAAGGGTTCCGGCTTCCCCCGTCGCTACGGTACGAATTTCAGGAACCTGCATGTGGCGGAACTGACGTCGCGGATCGCGTCAGCCGAGATCGGTCGCACCCTTGATCGGCTCGGGCTGGAGTTCGACCCCGATTTCGACACATCCTCGGCAAGGCTGAACCGAATCGATGCCGCTAACGCCGGCAAAGCAACGCCCAAGCGTGAGAACATTCCCTTCGACGTGGTTCTCGCAACCTCGATGCTCCAGGTTGGCGTGGATGTTCAGCGGCTCGGTCTGATGCTGGTTGTCGGACAGCCAAAGAACACCGCCGAATACATCCAGGCATCTTCCCGTGTCGGACGAGACGCTTCCGACAGACCCGGCTTAGTCGTGGCGTTGGGCAACTGGGCACGACCTCGAGACCTTGCCCACTTCGAACAGTTCCGGCATTACCACAAGACCTTCTACTCCCAGGTCGAAGCGCTCTCGGTCACCCCGTTTTCTCCAACTTCGCTGGCCCGGGGTATCGACGGCTTGCTGGTGAGCGTTGCTCGTGTTGCGCAGGCAACCCAGGCTGAAGGCCTATCTCCCGAAAAAAGTGCAGGGCGTATTGATGGACAACGCTCATCGATTGAAGCTCTCGTCGAACGGCTCAAAAGGCGGATCGCTGTTGCTGCGCGGAGCGACGAAGCAACCACGCGCGCCAGAGAACGGCTGGTGAATCGCATCGAACACTGGAGACAGCGGGCCAAGCAGTCAGAGCGGATGAGCAAGACCCTTGTCTATGAACGAACTGGGCAAGGAGACGAATACCTTCCCCTCATCATCAGCCCCGAGAACGCCACGCCCAGCGTCGGCGACTCAATGGAAGCCCCGTTCGTCATTGCCAACTCCATGCGGGCGGTGCAACCCGAGATCAATGTGCTCGTCAGCCCTGTGCCCGGAAAGCTCTTTATGGAACCACCCGAAGATACCTACGAATGGACCCTGCCAGTTGAAGAGGAAGCCTGATGGCTGACGCCGTATCTGAACCGTTGGCATCGAATCAGATGCTGTACGACGCGAACCGAACGCTCGACCCTCTTACCGACGCCGAGTCGGCAATGGTCAAGAATCGGGCCAAGGTCGGCTCGTCCCGGCCATCTTCGCTGCTTTACACCTACGGGCCTGGCGCGATCATGGACCTCCCGAACTTTTCGGTCATGCCCGCCGGACTCGACCACTGGAAGAAGACAAGGAAGCGCCTTGAGTCTGTCCCCATCATCACTGAGCCCCGTCTTCTTGACGTTGTCCGCCTCCTCCTCGGTCCCCAGGTTGGAACCCTGCGCCCTTTTCCGTGGCAGCCGAAGGTCGACCCTTTTTCCGCCGAGGGGAATGAACTGGGGATACCAGCCTGGGTCTTCCCACAATGGCTCCGCTGTACCGGCTGCGATTATCTCGGACCGCTTCCGCGGTTCAGCTACTCCAACACCCATCCCTTCCGTCCCGACCTAGCCCAGTTCACCCATAGGAAATGCCCGGGGCGCGGCAGGCAGCACAACGCGTCGGAGCAGAAGAATCGGGGAAAGCGTGAGAGCCCTGCCGTCCCTGCAAAACACCTTTTGACGTGCGCCAACGGCCACCTCGATGAGTTCCCCTACAGCCTTTGGGTCCACCATGGCAAAGAGTGCGCCAAGGCCGAGCAACCAGATTTGAAGATGCGCGATGCCAACCTCGGCGCCAGTGTCGGTGCCACCATCACCTGCTCGGCGTGTGGCGCCAGCAGGGGCATGGCCGAGGCCCAAAGCCGGGTAGGTAGCGAGAAGATCCCGCAGAAGTGTCGTGGGCGCCATCCCCACCTCGACGCCTTCGACCTTTCCTGCGACGCCAGTCCGACAGTCATCATGATGGGTGCGTCAAACCTGTGGTTCCCGGCGATCCAGTCGGTCATCGTGATGCCTCGCATTGAAGCTGAAGATCAGGCCGCCCTTGTCAGCTGCCTGCGCCTCGAAGTCGGCATCGACCAGCTTCGCCAATTCGGCGAGCAGCTGGACGTTATCCGGGCGCTGGCCCAAGCCCGAGACATCGACACGGCTGATGTCACAGACGAGGAGCTCGAAGCAGCGATTGGAGAGGTGCTGGCGCTGGTCGATACAGATGAAGAGCGGCAGGAGAAGTTGGCGGCCTGGGACCCCATCGAGCTGCTTGTGCCAGAGTGGCAGTACCTGCAGATGCCGGTCCTATTCCCGCGGCAGGTGAACACCAGCGGCCTGATGGTTACCGAGATGCAGCGCGGCGCAAATCTCCACTCGCGCATTACCCAAGTGGTCGCCGTTGATCAAATGAAGAAGGTCAACGCCATCATCGGATTTACGAGGCTCGACGAGATGGACCGAGTGAACGACCTGACTAGCCGACTCGTCAAGCTGACTCGGGACGGCAGGCCGACCTGGGTGCCGGCCACAGAGGACCACGGCGAGGGAATCTTCCTGCAACTCGACCTCGAGGCTGTTGCAGCGTGGGCAGAAACAATCTTGACCACGGAACTTTGGGCTGCGCACCGGGAAGCGCACGAGCGCAACTTTGTGCGGCGGTTCTCCGAGACCGCGAAGCTCGTAGATCCCGACACCCGCCTGCCGCCACCTCGCTACTGGCTGCTTCACACCTTCGCTCACGTGTTGATTCGTGAGATGGCGATGTCGTGCGGGTACGGCGCGGCCAGCCTCGCCGAGCGCATCTACGGTTGGGACCGGTCCGACGAGCGAGAAGCAGCCGCTGGGTTGTTGATCTGCACCACTGCCTCCGACAGTGAGGGAACCCTCGGCGGACTCGTCGCCTTGTCCGAGCCCGACCGCTTTCAGGGGTTGGTGACATCGGCGCTACGTCGCGCTGCGCGGTGCTCGTCGGATCCGGTTTGCGCCATGCGCACCCCGAGCGACCCGGAGGACTACCTCCACGGAGCGGCCTGCCACTGCTGCACGTTCGCGTCCGAGACATCGTGCGAGAAGGCCAACCGGTTCCTCGACCGCCGCTTCCTGGTAACCCTCCCATCCGCTACTGGGGACTCTGTCCCAGGGTTCTTCGGATCCGTAGATGACTTCTGACCGGTTCGGTGCTCTCGGGAGATTCCTCACTGCATCAGAAGCGGTCGGCATTGCCGTGCAACTCTTTACCGGCCAACATACTGAGACTGCTATGCGGGAGGTCAGGCCTGCCCGACGCGAGGAAGCTAAGGCGCTGATGAGCGCTGCCGGGCTCGGGCACGGTGACGTGGATCGATCTTTGGCGGTGCTCTACGCGATTGCCGGGGCCAAGAGCCTCAGCCACCAGTTGACGCCTGTATGGACCATGCCTGGCAACGAAGCGACAATCGGGCATCTGACGGGCGAGTTTCACCGCCTGGTCCAGGCGGCTCGCCAATCGGTCACGTGCGCCACCTACAACTTCGAGCCGACCTCGCAGATGTGGACTGCTCTACGGGCGGTGGCCGAGCTGCCAGGAGTGGCGGTCACGGTCTACATCGACGACGACAGGGCAGACGGCGAGAAGATCAAGGGCCAGCTCGGCCGGGCTGCCGTTTACCGGTCCGCCACCCTGCCTAACGGCCAACAGGTTGTCAGCCACGCCAAGTTCGTGGTCATCGACCACGAGGTGCTCCTCATCACCAGCGCCAACTTCTCCTTCAGCGCAGAAAACCGCAATGTCGAATTTGGCCTCCTGGTCCACGATGCCGGGCTCGCCCACTCCGTCGAAGCCACAATGGCCTCCAAACACGGCACCCTCTACGAGCTGGTCTAGGTACCCCGGGGCCTTCGGCTCCGACAGCAAGCCTCGAAGTCGGACCAGCTAGGCAGACACAGACCTTGCCCTCAGAAGCCTCCACCTGCCCTGATCCGCGGAAAATCCGAGGAGTGACCTACGCTGGCATTAGCCGACTCGACTCCGAACGAAAATAGCGACGTAACCGTCGCACGCCCCTGCCACAATGAGACCATGAATCGCGACGATGACCATGCAAGGGCAAACAGAACCGACGGCGAAGATCTGAATCTAGCTCAGAACACGCGCACCCTCCTGCTGCCAAGCACAGCCCCATTTGATTTATCTGCAATCAGGGACATTTTACTGGCATTTCAACAGAGCGACGAAATGAAAAAGTTGGCCAAGTTTCAGGCAGATATTGTTCGAAGCCTCGCTAAATCAATCGGCCCTCTAGAACTTCCCATGCAACAACTATCTGCAGTTGGTGAAGCACTTCGTGAGATCACCAGAGTATTCCCTAAAATAAGTGAACCTATCTTCTCGCGGATCACGTCTTTTGACTTTCAGAAGATAATTGGAGAATTGGGCACAGGGCTTCCCGCTAATATCTCAGAGTTAGTATTGCTTGAGTCTACTGCAGATATAGCTCTAGAAGAGGGATTGTCAATGAGTTGGATACCGCGGAATGAGATAATGGAAGTACTCATTGAAGCAGCAAACCCTGAGGCAAGACTCGCTATCTTGAGCGAGCGTCGAGACGAAATCCTTGACGACTGCGAAGGTGTTCTCGCACGCAGCCGCCATGAGTTGGCTATTCAGTGCAGAAAAGCCATTGATATACTGCGCCAAAGCCATCATGAGCTAGCTCAGTCGCATACGTCGAACATAATTGATAGCATTATTCTCAAGACATTTAAGAAAGACGGCCGCGAGGAAGCGAAAGACAAGGCTCAGGAAGTTATCCTTGATCTCCCACTCACAGAAGTAGCCGAAACCCTGACCCTTCGCCCTCTCCTAAAAGCTTTCACCCCGTGGTTTCCTAATAGTGGCATCGATCCGCCTAGTCACTTCTCCCGTCATGCCACATCACACGGTGTGGGTCACCCGGATGTGTTCTCACCTGACCGGGCTCTTATCGCCGTGATGCTTGCAACCTCTTTAACCGTTCAATACACGCCAGATGTTTTGGAGAGTCAGTCCACCACATCGAACATCTACGACTGAACTCATCAGTTCTTCTTTCTGGGTGTCGCTGTTTGGAAACACGTTGGCAGCTTGGTCTTGGTCATACCACTCGCGCATCCACCCAACTGATGAAGGTCACCTCGTCGACTGTGCCTGCGGCCGCGGCCCACATCATCTCAACGGTGTCATCCCCATCTGGGTCGTCCTCAGGCTCCTTCCAGAATGCTCCGTTTCGTTCAGCCATTTCGACCATCGCGAGAAAGGCAACCCGCTTGTTGCCGTCGAGGAATGGGTGGTTTCGCACGAGCCGGTAGCCGAGCACGGCGATCTTGCGAGCGAGCCCCGGGTGAAACTCAACACCGTCAAAGCACGCGCTGGGGGCATGAACCGCCGACTCAGCAACACTCAAGCGACTTGTGCGGAAAAGCACATCGGGCTCGACACCCAACACCTTTGACGCAATTGAGATGACATCATCGAGCCCGAGGTAGTTCACGCTGCTCAGCCGGCCAGCCGATCAAGGATCCTCTTGTGGCGTTCCATTGACGCAGCCAAACGCTCCTGGAAGGCCTCATCGGCCCGGCGAGACTCGATGTGGCTCCCGATCGCGGTCCGGACAGCCTCGGACACGCTCACGCCGTCAACCTCGGCCACAAACTCGAGGTCCTCGGCCTGGTCGGCCGGAAGTCGCAGTGTCATTGCCTTTTGCGTATCGGTCATGGGTGTCCTCCCCCTCTAGGCTCCCTCTCACCGTACAGTCTTGCAATGGTGGCATCAAGCTACTTTGATATCATACCACCTATGGACGCTACATGAGTCGCCGCATGAGTGTGGTGACTTCTGGGGTGTCATTGGAAGCCAACTACGACACCATCACCCGCAATCTGGCAAATGCCAGGCTCAGCCGCCGGCGAACTGCCCCATGTCGAAGTAGTCCGACCAACGAGCGATACGTCCGTCGCGCAGCTCGAACACGCCACACACCGGCAGGGCGATGGACGCGTCGGGCGTGTTGATGAAGTCGGTGCGCTCGTTCATCACCACGTTTCCGCCGGCCACCTGCAGGTGGGTCTCGAACACCACACCTCCGGAACTGGCGAAGAAGCCTTCAAGGAACCCCTTGATGGCCTCGAGCCCTTCCAGGGGATCCATCGGCACGTTGTGATAGACGGCGTCCTCGGTGAAGAAGGCGGCCAGCTCATCCGCATCTCCGTTGGCCCACGCCGCGCAGAACTGACTCACCAGTTCATTCGGATCGGTCGGCAGATCTGCCATGTCGTTCTCCTATCTCGGTTTTCTGTAACCGGTCGGCCTGTCACGGCCTACTCGGAATAGGTCAACCTCGCCCAACAGATCACCCTACTTGAGCAAGAGAACAGAACCAGCTAGCCGCGGCGGGAGTGGAGGAGTTGGGTGACAGCCTTGCCGTCGGCCCGGCCGCGGGTGGCCTTCATGGCCTGGCCCACAAAGAACCCGGTGAGCTTGGCGTCGCCTTCGCAGAACCGGGACCACTCCTCGGGGTTGCCGGTGATGAGCCCATCCACAATGGCCTCCAGCTCGGCGGAGTCCATGGCCTCGAAGCCCAACGACCGGGCCGCTTCCCGGGGCGACCCTCCGCTGTCCACCAGCGTGGCCAGCACCTTTTTGGCCTGGGTAGCGGTCAGCTCCCCCCGGCCCTCCATTCCCACCAGTTCTGCCAGCCCGTCCGGGCCGATCTGCCCGGCTCCGTCGGCGAGGTTGTGGACGATGTGCGTCATCACCCGCTCCGGCTCCCCTCCCCCGGCGATGGCTCCCAACGCCAACTCGTCCAGCGACCGCTCGACAGCCAGCGCAATGGGCCCGGCGTCCACAGCGGGGGCGGCCTCGGCCAGTCGGCGGCGGCGGTCGCGGGGCAGCGGGGGCAGGCTGCGGCCGATCTGCTCCACCCATTCGGGGCTGGGGTCGAGCGGGAGCAGGTCGGGCTCGGGGAAGTAGCGGTAGTCGTAGTCCTCCTCCTTGGAACGCAAAGCGTGGGTGCGCCCGTCGTCCTCGTTCCAGTGCCGGGTCTGCTGGACGACCGCTTCGCCCCCGGTCAACAGGTCGATCTGGCGGCGGGACTCATACTCGATGGCCCGGCCCAGGGAGCGGAGCGAGTTCACGTTCTTGATCTCGCACCGGGTTCCCAGCTTCTCGCTCCCCGCCGGACGAACCGACACGTTGCAGTCCACCCGCAGCGACCCCTCCTCCATCTTCCCGTCCGACGCCCCCACCGCCACCAGGATGGCCCGAAGCTCAGCCACGTACTGGCGGGCCTCCTCGGCCGAGCGCAGCTCGGGAGCACCCACGATCTCGATGAGCGGCACCCCGGCCCGGTTGTAGTCCACCAGGGAGTAGCCGGCCTCGTGGATGCGGCCTCCCCCGCCGATGTGTGTCGACTTGCCGGTGTCCTCCTCAAGGTGGGCCCGTTCAATGCCGATCCTCCGCCCCGATGGCAGCTCCAGAACCCCACCGGCGTAGATCGGCTGGTCGTACTGGCTGATCTGGAAGTCCTTGGGCATGTCGGGATAGAAGTAGTTCTTCCGGGCGAACACCGACGGCGCGATTGTGCAGTCGAGGGCCAGGCCAACCCGGATGGCCAGCTCCACCGCCTTCTCGTTGAGCACCGGAAGCGAGCCGGGCAGGCCCAGAGATACGGGATCAATGTGGGTGTTGGGCTCGCCACCGAACCGGTTGGGGCTGGAGCTGAACAGCTTGGTCTCGGTGGCCAGCTCGGCGTGGACCTCGAGGCCTATCACCGTCTCCCACTGGGCTTCGGGCGGTGCCACCTGTCCAGTTCCGGCGCCGGCTTGGGCGCCCGTGTCCCCACTCCCCATCACAGGCTCGCTTCCAGAACCGAGGCGGCTCTGAACATGACCGGTTCCCCCAACGCAGGAGCCATTATCTGAACCCCCACCGGCAGCCCGTCGTCGCCAACCCCGTAGGGCACCGACATCGCCGCCTGCCCGGTGAGGTTCACGGCCACCGTACAAACGTCGCTCATGTACATAGCCATGGGATCGGCGGTCCGCTCCCCCAGTGAGAACGCCGTGGTGGGCGAGGTGGGGCTCACCAGCAGGTCGAACTCCTCCCAGGCTGTGGCGAAGTCGTTGATGATGAGGGTGCGAACCTTCTGGGCCTTCCCGTAGTAAGCGTCGTAGTAGCCGGCCGACAAGGCGTAGGTGCCGATCATGATGCGGCGCTTGACCTCGTCGCCGAACCCCGATGATCGGGTGGCGGTGTTCATGTCGGCGGTGCTGGGGCCGTCCATCCGCAGCCCGTATCGAACTCCGTCGTAGCGGGCCAGGTTGCTGGAGGCCTCGGCCGGGGCTATCAGGTAGTAGGCCGACAGCCCGTACACCGTGGACGGCACGCAGGCCTCCCCCACCTGTGCTCCGGCGGCTTCCAGGGCCCCCACCGCAGCCTGCACCCGGGCCGCCACATCGGGCGCGATGCCGTCGCCGTTCAGCTCGGCCAGCACCCCCACCCGAAGCCCGTCCACCCCGTCGACCAGCGTGGCCGACACCGGTGGCTGGGGGTCGGCGATGCTGGTGGAATCCCGAGGATCGGGGGCGCTGATGGCGTCCAGCACCGCGGCGGCATCCGACACCGTGGTGGCGAAGGGGCCGATCTGGTCGAGCGACGAGGCGAACGCCACCAAGCCGTAGCGGGACACCCGTCCGTATGTGGGCTTCACTCCCACCACCCCGCACAGTGCAGCCGGTTGACGGATGGAGCCGCCGGTGTCGGAGCCGAGGGCCACCGCTGCGAACCCGGCGGCCACCGCTGCGGCGCTCCCACCCGAGGAACCGCCGGGAACCCGGTCGAAGTCGCATGGGTTGCGGGTGGGGCCGAAGGCCGAATTCTCGGTGGAGCTGCCCATGGCGAACTCATCAAGATTGGTCTTGCCCACCACCACCGCACCGGCTCGATGAAGCTGCTCCACCACGGTGGCGTCGTAGGGGGGCTCCCAGCCGTCCAGGATGCGCGACGAGCAGGTGGTGGCCACTCCCCTCGTACAGAGGTTGTCCTTCAGGGCCACCGGAACACCCGCCAGCGGACCGGGATCGTCACCGGCGGCCACCGCGGCGTCGATCTCGTCGGCTCGGGCCCGGGCCTGCGACGCTGTCACCATGTTGAAGGCACCGATGTCGCCGTCACGCTCAGAAATGGCGTTCAGGTACTGGTCGATGACCGACCGAGCCGACTGCTGCCCCGCCCGCACCCCGGCCGCGATCTCTAGGGCCGTCATTGGGTTTCTCCCCGCGCTGTCATCCGACATCCTCCAGCGCAGTCATTGGGCCTCGCCCAGAACCGGGGGAACCCGAAACTGGCCGTCCTCGGCAACCGGGGCCTGAGCCAGCACCTCGTCACGGTCCAGGGTCGGTCCGGGGGTGTCGGGACGGAGCGGGTTGGCAATGGCCAGGGGGTGCATGGTCGGGGCCAGGCCCTCCACATCGAGGGCCTCCACCTCGGCAACATGGTCCAACAGCTCGTCCAGCTGGCCGGTGAACCGGTCCAACTCCTCGTCGGTCAGCTCCAGGCGGGCCAGAGTGGCCACATGGGCACATTCAGCCCTGGTGATGCGTTGGCGGCCCATAGCGAGTCGCCATCGTACCGCTCGTCCAACCGGTTTCTCCCCCCGGAACCCGTGGTTGGGCCGGTCAGCCCTCCTGCTCCTCCCCCTCTTCTTCGTCCTCCACCGGATCGAGGGGGCGGGTAATGAAGCCGACACACGTCCCGTGGTCCACAATCGCATCTGCGGGCGGGGTGCTGGTGAGAATCTCGGTGTCGGGCGGACCATCCACCGATCCGGCGCACAGGCCGACCTCCTCGAGGATTTCGGCAGCCTCCTCCACGCCGAGCGTGGCCAGCCCCGGAATCCGAACCGGTTCGGGGCCGTCGGAGATCGCCACCGAAACCACAGTTCCGGCGTCCACCTCGGTGCCCGGCGGCGGTTCCAGCCTCACCACACGACCCTCCTCGACAACGTTGTCGGGAACGCGCCATTCCAGCACTTCCAGGCCGGCCTCCTCCAGCCTCTCCCGGGCAACCGCCAATGTCGTTCCCACCTCGATGGCCGGCACCGACCTGATTTCGGGACCGAGGGAAACCACAAGATCCACGCTGGCTCCCGGATCGAGGTCGGCGAAGAGCTCGTCCACCTCCACCACCGCGCCGGCGATGACGGTTTCATCGTGGCGCTCGGTTACCTCCCCCAACCTCAGGCCCACCTCCAGCAGTCGAGCCTCGGCGTCGACCAACGGCGTTCCCACCAAGCCGCCGGGAATCGCCACAAGCCGAGGCCCCAGCGACACCCAAACCGTGACCGTCTCCCCCTGTTCCAACCTGGTTCCGGGTGAAGGCGTCTGTTCCAGCACGTCGCCCGCCACCGTGCCGTCCTGGCGCCGTTGCTGGTGGTCGAGTACCCATCCGAACTCGCTCTCCAGGCGCGCCAGATCGGCCTCGGTGGCCCCGCTCAGGTTGGGGACCGGCTCACCGGCCGACCCGAACCGGTCATCCCACAGCTTGTAGAGGCCAAAACCGGCTGCCCCCAGCAGCAACACCACGATCAACCCCCACAGCAGCCTCCGGGGAGCGGGAGGTCCGGGAGAAGCGCCGACAGCCGGGGCACCTCTCCTTGAAGGGGTTCGGGGAGCAGGATCGACGGTCACCGGCTCGGCCGGGGCGGGCTGGACTACCTCCCGTTCGGATTCGGCCAGAGGGAGGGGTTCGGGTCGCGACAGCGTCTTGGCCGCCGACAGCAAACCGGTGCCCAGCCCCCGGGCGCTGGGACGGTCGTCTCGTTCCGGTCGCCCAACCCCCTCCAGAACCCGGCCCAACCGGCCGAACTGGCCCGCCAGGTCCAACTGCCGGCTCATCTTGGCTATCTGGGTGTCCTCGGGGTGGTCGGCCTCGAAGGGCACCCTGCCTGTGAGCGCCTCTGTCAGCACCAGCACCAGTGAGTACACATCGCTCTTCTGGTCCAGGTTCAGACCTTGCGCCTGCTCTGGCGAGGCGTAGCGCACTGCGTCCACCCCGGAGAACACCGACCTGGGCATCAGCGTTCCGGCAGCTTCGGAGGACATCAGGACCCACGACGTGCCCAGATCGGTCAAGCAGGCCCGGCCCCGTCGGTCGAACCTGATGTTGGATGGCCGGATGTCGCGGTGGATGATCCCCTGGCCATGGATGTGGTCCAGACCCCGGGTGACCTCCAAGCCAACCATTAGGGCCTGAGAGGGTGTGAGCCGGTAGCCGCGATCCAGCATCTCTCTGAGGCTTCCGCCTTCCAGGTACTGGGCCACGGTGTAAAGGCCGTACCCGGAGTCTCCCCAGTCGTACACCTTCCCGACATGGGGGTGGTTCACCGATGAGGCCTCCTCGGCGGCCTCCCGGAAGCGGTCGGCCAGAATCCGATCGCCCGCCCACCCGTCGGGCAGCACATCCTGCGACAACAGCTTGACAACCGCCCGGCGGGACTCCGACAGATCAACGGCCAGGTACACCTCGGTGAACCGGCCCGCGCCGAGAAAGCCGGCGATTCGGTAGCGCCCACCCAAAACTCGGCCGATAACCCCGTCCATGCTGCCTTGAGGGTACAGGCTCACCGCCGTGTGCTCCTGCACCTGCGACACCTGGGCATCGGGGCTATTTCCCCGTCATCCAGGGTGTCTCCAACCGGTGGCAGCGGGCACACTAATGGGGTGCTGGAGTCGATCTTGCTGCGCCGGGTGCTGCTGGCCGCCGCCGCTTTGACCGGTGTTCTTGCCATTCTCCTCGCTCTGGTTCTAGCCGACAACGACGACACCGACGTGGTGGTCTCCGGCAACCCGGCCATCGACGCTCTCATCCCCCCTCGCAACGCCGAGGTCCTCTCCCAGGACACGGTGGGAGTGGACCTGGCTCCCGGCTATGACGCACGCCTGGTGATCAACGGCGTGGACATCCCCCGAGAACAGGTACGCCATCAGCCCAACCTGAACCGCTTCACCTTCCGACCGGACAAGGGCAAGGCCATCGAGAGCCTCCAAGCGGAGAGGAACTGCGTCGAGGCGGTGTACTGGCCCCAGGAAGTGGGCCCCTCCGACGCCGACACCATCACCTGGTGTTTCGCAGCGTTCTAGACGCCGGCAATCACCAACCGGTCAGCGCTCGTCTTCGACTTGGCGGTTTGTGGGCTTGCCGCCGTCGAGTGACCGCAGCGAAGCCTCCAGCTTGCGCAGGTAGCCGGCGAACTCCTCGGACTCCCCGGCAGGCAGCCACTCCAGCCGGGTGCGCTCGCGCTGGAGATGCTCGCCCATGAGGCGGTCGATCAGCTCCCGTCCCCGGGGGCTGAGCCGGGCCAGCATCACCCGGCGGTCGTCGGGGTCGGGGACCCGAAGCACCAGCTCCATCCGCTCGAGCTGGTCGAGACGGCCGGTCATGCCGCCCGAGGTGAGCATGGTCATGGCGGCCAGATCGCTCGGCATGGCCTGAAACGGCTCGCCGCTTCGACGCAGGGCTGCCAGCACATCGAACAGGCCCAGGGTCAGGCCGTGGGGTCTGAGGAACTCCGCCATCGACTGCTCGAACAGGCGATCGATCCGTGAGATCCGACCGAAGATCCCGATGGGCGACGCATCCAGGTCGGGGCGCTCGTTGGCCCATTGCTCCAGTATCGAGTCGACGCGATCAAAGGTCATCCCAGTTCCCCCAGTACCTCGCCCGCCACATCCACGACCCGGTCCACGTCGTCGGTTGTGAACGTGAGCGGCGGGTATATGCCCAGGTGGTCGGCTTGGGCCCGCACCAACACCCCGGCAGTCTGGATCCGCTGCTGGGCCTCGGTCACCAGCGACTCGGGGCTGCCGACACCTGGCTCGGCGGAGCCCAGTTCCACCGCGGCCAGCATCGCTTCACCCCGCACCTCGGACACCACTGGCAGCGACTCCAGCGCGGCGATCCGTTCCTGGAGGTACCGGCCGGTTTGGCGGCTGTGCTCCACCAGCCCCTCTCGCTCGATGATGTCGATCACCTTTAACCCAGCGACGCAGGCCGCCGGGTGCCCGCTGTAGGTGTAGCCGTGCATCAGCTCGATCGAGCCGGCGGAATCCACGAACTCTTGGTGTACGCGGCTGGATGCCACCGCCGCTCCCATCGGCACGTAGGCCGAGGTCAGCCCCTTGGCCACGGTCATGATGTCGGGTACCACCCCGTATCGGTGGCCCCCGAACCAGTGGCCCAGTCGTCCGAACCCGCAAACCACCTCGTCGAGCACGAACAGCACGTCGTGTAGGTCGCATAGCTCCCTCACCGCCGCCAGGTAGCCCTCGGGGGGCGGGTACACGCCCCCGGCCCCCTGAACCGGCTCCATAATCACCGCGGCGATGGTGGACGGGTCCCGGTACACCAGCTCCCGTTCGAGGGCTCCGATTTCGTGGGCCGGAACCTGGCTGCACCCCTCCAGCAACGGGCCGAAACCTGCCTTGTTCTCCGTCAGACCCCCTACCGAGACACCGCCGAAGTTCATGCCGTGATAGCCGCGGTGCAGCGACACGAACCCTGTCTTGGCCCCCTGGCCCACCCTGCGCCAGTAACCCCGGGCGATCTTCAAGGCGGTCTCCACCGCTTCGGAACCGGAGTTGGTGAAAAAGACATGGTTCAGGTCGCCGGGCGTGCGGGCCGCCACCGCTTCGGCCAGTTCCCTCGCCCGGGGGTGGGCGTATCCGAACAGGCAGTGATACTCCAGCTCCCGGAGCTGAGCGGCCACCGCGTCGGCGATCTCCCCCCGGCCATGACCCAGGATCACGCAGGCCACCCCACCGGCAGTGGCGTCCAGCAAGCGGGTGCCATCGTCTGTCACCACCTCGTTGCCGTCGCCGGCCACAACCACCGGAGGCTCGCTGCCGCCTGCCGAGGTGAACGGCATCCACAGGGCACCCGTCGTCGCAACCCCAGCCGAGCTCACGACCCGCTCCGGGAGTCTCGCCACGCCAGGAGGGGATCCAGCTCGCCCATCCGGTACTCGGGACCGGAGCGAACCAAAATGAGGTGCTCGGCTCCCGCTGCCACGTAATCGTCTCGTGTGGCGTCGCTGCCCGGCTCGAACAGCGCCGCCGTCCTCTCCACCTGGGTCGGGTCGCGCCCGGCCCGCTCGCACCACTGGTCCAGCACCTGGTTCAGGCGGGCGAACTCGTCAGGGGTCCCCCAGCCGTTCCAGGCGTCCGCCAGGCGGGCACACACGTCCAGCGTCATCTGCTCGCCCAACCCGCCGATCAGAATCCGTAGCGGGGCCAACGGGCCGGGCCGGAGTTGGTCCAGCCGGTGGCGGATGCGGTGAATGGCCCCCTCCATCTCCCTGATCCGGTCGCCGGACCGGGCCATGGCGTACCCGTAGGACCGGTAGTCCCGCTCCAGCCAGCCCGAACCCAGCCCCAGCATCACCCGCCCCCCGGAAGCGTGGTCCACGGTGCGGGCCATGTCGGCCAGAAGGTCCGGGTTACGGAACCCGGTGCAGGTGACCAGCGGCCCGATCACAGCGTTGCGGGTGACCGACGCCATGGCCGCAAGCGTGGTCCAGCACTCGAACGCTGTGCCCTCGGGGTCGCCGTCGATTGGGAAGAAGTGGTCGAACGTCCAGATGCTGTCGGCCCCGGCCTCGTCGGCGTACCGCCACGCGGCCGACATGTCGTCCCAACTCACGTGGTTGGGACGGATCTGCACCCCCACCTTCAGCTCCATGTCAGGTTCCCCCTGGAAGAGCCGATACCGCAACCCTCAGCCCCATCTCAGGCCCCATCTCTGGCGGTGGACAGCCCGGTGATCAACGAAACCAGGCGCTGGGCGTCGGTGCTGCGGGCGTCGAGCACCTCTATGAGCTGGCCCCGGCGCATAACAGCAATCCGGTCGGCGAGCCGGAACACCTGATCGAGGTTGTGGCTCACCACCACGATGGTGAGGTCGCGCTCTCGCAGCATGACGATGAGGTCCTCCACCCGGGCGGTCTCGGCGATACCCAGAGCGGCGGTGGGCTCGTCCATGACGATTACCTCGCGGCCCCAGTTCATGGCCCGTGCGATGGCCACCCCCTGACGCTGCCCCCCGGAGAAGTGCTGCACCGGGATGCGCACCGACGGGATCTTGATATTGAGCCGCCGGATGATCTCCTCGGTGTCCCGGCGCATGGCCCGGCGGCGCAGGAAGGTGAACGGCCCCCACCCCACCTTCAGCTCCCGACCCATGAACAGGTTCTGAGCGGCGTCGAGGTTGTCGGCCAGCGCCAGGTCTTGGTACACGGTTTCGATCCCCGCTGTCCGGGCGTCCTCCGGGGAGCGGAACCGGCGACCCTCCCCGTGCAGCACTACCTGTCCGGCGTCGGGCTGCTCCGCCCCGGAGATTACCTTGAGCAGGGTGCTCTTGCCGGCCCCGTTGTCGCCCACGATGGCGGTCAGCGTGCCGGAGGGGAAGTCCAGCGACACATCCCTCAGGGCGACCACGCCCCCGTAGCGTTTGTGGATTCCCGACACGCTCAAGGCGATGCCGTCAGGCGTGTCAATGCCGCCCAAGGGCGCCTCGCCGGGGCCGGGGGCAGTAGCTGCCGTACCGATTTCGCTTGCGGTCATGAGCCAACTCCGTGCAGCTTTTCGAATAGATCATTGGGCGTCACCGGAACCCGGTCAACATCCACCCCCAACCGGGCCAGGGCATCCTCAACCGCGTTGGCCACAGCGGCGGGAGGGCAGATCGCCCCGGCCTCCCCCACTCCCTTCAGGCCGAGCGGGTTGAGCGGCGACGGGGTCTCAAGGTGGGCGACGGACAGGGGGGGAACGCCGGCGGCGTCGGGAACCAGGTAGTCGGCCAGGCTCGGGTTCAAGGGCTGACCCTCGGCGTCGTAGACGGCCTGCTCGAAAAGCGCTGCCCCCACGCCCTGGGCCACCCCTCCGGCGATCTGGCCGTCCACGATCATTGGCGACAGCAGTGGTCCGCAGTCGTGGACCACCACGTAGTCGATGATCTCCACCTCCCCTGTGGACGGATCCACAGCTACCCGAGCCACGTGGACGCCGTTGGCGAACGTGACCGTGGGGGGCTCGAAGCAGACCGTCTCCTCCAGGCCGGGGCCATCACCGTTGGCGTACACACCGCCCGGGGCGAACCCGGACGCCACCTCGGCCAAACCCACCCGGCGGGCTGGGGTGCCCACCACCTCCACAACCCCGTCGCTTATGCACAAATCGGCTGGGGCCAGCTCCCACTGCTGGGCCACCGCGTCGAGGATCCGGTCTCGCAGCACCACCGAGGCCTCGTGAATGGCGCTGCCCGCCACCACCGCGCTCCGGCTGGCCAGCGTGCCCCATCCGAACTCGACGGCAGCGGTGTCGCCCCCGATCACCGTCACCCGGTCGGCTTCTACCCCAAGCGCCTCGGAACACACCGCGGAGAAGACTGTCTCGTGACCCTGCCCCTGCGAACATGCACCGGTGGCCACCTCCACCCAGCCGGTCTCGTCCACCCTCACCCGGGCGCTCTCGAACGGGCCTACACCCGTGCCCTCCACATAGGTGGACACCCCGATGCCGACCAACCGCCCGGATTCGTCCCGCTCGCCCCCACGCAGGCCATCGTCGACGTTGCCCAGGCCCATGGCCATCTCGAAGCACCTGGGGAAGTCGCCGCTGTCGTAGGTGATCGGCGTCCCGTCCCGGTAGTTGATACCGACGGTGTAGGGCATCTCCTCGGCGGTGATGAGGTTGCGGCGGCGCAGTTCCACCGGGTCGATCCCCATCTCCCGGGCGGCCACATCCAGGATGCGGTCCATGGCGAATACAGCCTCGGGCCGCCCCGCGCCCCGGTACGGCGAAACCGGTGCCTTGTTGGTGACCACCGCTGTGGCTTCCACGGCCAGAGCGGGCACCCGGTAGCAACCGCAAAGGTGGGCCAGCGTGTTGTAGGGCTGCACCACCCCCAGGGGGTTGGCGGCACCGTTGTCGACGATGAAGCGGTCCCGCACCCCCAGGATGCGGGCGTCTCCGTCGAGAGCCACCTCGATGTCGTGGATCTGATCGCGGGACTGGATAGCGGACACGCCGTGCTCGCTCCGCTGCTCCACCCACTTGAGCGCCACCCCCAGCTCCACGGCCAAAAAAGCCAAGATCAGCTCCTCGGCGTAGGGAAGGGCCTTGACCCCGAACCCGCCCCCCACATCGGGGGCCACCACCCTGATCCGGTGAGCGGGCCGGTTCAGGGCCTTGGCCAGCGCGGTGCGCAGGGGGTGGGGAATCTGGGTGCTGCTCCACACGGTGAGCAGGTCGATGCGGGGGTCGTGATCGGCCACCACCCCCCGAGGCTCCATGGGATGGCAGGCCAGCCTCCCCGAGTGCAGCTTGCGGCGGCTCACATGGGCGGCGCCGGCGAACGCGGCTTCAACATCGCCGAACCCGGCGGCCACGAACAGCGAGCGGTTGTCGGGCCAGTGGTCGTACAGCCTGGGAGCGTCGGGGGCCATGGCCTCGAACGGGTCGGTCACCGGCGAGCGGGGAGCCAGATCGAGGCGCACCTGCTCGGCGGCGTCGGCAGCCGCTTGGGGGCTGGCGGCGATAACCGCGGCCACCGGGTCGCCCACATGGCGGACTCGGTCCACCGCCAACAGCGGCCGGCCTTCGTGGCGCACGAACAACCTGTCGTCGCCCAGCGACTCCAGCAGCTTGTCCTGATAGACCCCGCCGTCGGCCTCGTTGGGAGCCATCACCTCGATCCGACCCATCAGGTCCCGGCCTGTCCAGCCCGCAACGCCCGGGGGAATCTCCACGTCGAGCAGGTCGGCGTGGGCCACCTGGCTCCTCACGAACGCCACGTAGCTCATCGACGGAAGCTCAATATCGGCCACGTAGCGCCCGCCGCCCCGCAGCAGGCGGGGGTCTTCCCGGCGCAAGCCTGGGGCAGTTGCGACCGTGGTCATCGACTGGTCTCCATGGCCCAGTAGTCCCACTGGGTGTGGGTGTACTCCTCCAGGGTGAGGCCGTCGGTGAGCAGCTCGCCGGTCAGCTCGGCCCGGTCTATGGTGTCCACCGCGCCGATGCCCCGAGCCATGATCTGCAGCCGGGCCGAACGCTCGAGGTTCACCGAGCTGACCGTGGCCTCCTCGATGGACGACCCCACAACGGTCAGGCCGTGACCCTTCAGCAGCACCCCCTTGCGGTCACCGAGGGCGGAGGCCACCGCTCGACCCCGCTGCGGGTTGTCGATCTGCACGGCGGAGTCGTAAACCGGCACCCCGTCGGCGAACAGGGTGCAAAGATGCCAGACCGGGGCCAGCGGCACGTCTGTCATCGAAAAAGCGATGCAGTGCATGGGGTGGGCGTGGATCACCGCGCCCACGTCGGGACGGGCCCGGTAGATCTCGGTGTGCATGAACCGCTCGCCGGGGGCGTCCATCGTTCCCTGCACCACCTCGCCGTCGAGGTCCATAACCACCACGTCGCCGGGGTTGGTCTGGGCCAAGTCCTTCACATCGTCGTGGGTGTGGCCCAGTATGGCCACGAGGTCGGTGCCCGGAATGCGGGCCGACGGATGTCCGAAGGGTCCGATCAGCCGCTCCCTCACCAGGATGCGGGTTGAGATGGCGATCTTTTCCCGGAGCGCGGCGAGGGTTTCAGGGTTGACCGTTTCGGGGTTGACCGTTTCGGCAGGGTGGTTGCTCATGAGCGGGCTCCGATGTCGAGGATGTGGATGACCTTCGTCCGGGTGTAGCTGAGGAGCGAGTCCATCGACCCCTCGGCTCCCAAACCCGAGTCCTTGTACCCGCCGAACGGGGTCTCCAGGAAGTGCTGCCCCCGACCGTTGATCCAGACGCAGCCCGCCTGCACCCGCCGGGCGGCGTCCATGGCCCAGTCGAGGTCGTTGGTGATGATATTGGCGGTCAGGCCGTAGCGGGTGGCGTTGGCCTGGGCAATGAGATCGTCCCGGTCTCGCCATTCCAGCACCGAGAGCACCGGACCGAAGATCTCCTCTGTGGCGATGACGTGGCCGGCCTCAACCTGGTCGAACAGGGTGGGAGCCAGGTAGTAGCCGCCGGCCGGCACGTCGTCGGGTCGGCCCCCGCCCCTGACCAGTCGGGCCCCCTCGGTCCGCCCGGCGTCCACGTAGCCTTGCACTCGGCTGAGTTGCGGCTCGGACACCAGCGGACCCATCGTGGCGGCCTGGTCGAGCGGGTCGCCCACCCGAACCTGCTCGAGTCGGGCGGCCACGGCGTCCACGATGTCGTCGTGCAGCTCGGCGGGGGCGTACAACCGGGAGGTTGACCCGCACGACTGGCCCTGCGAAGACTCGAAGTTCATCCCCCCCACGGCCTGCTCGGCCACGAATGCCGGGTCGGCGTCGGGGGCCACCAGCAGCGGGTTCTTCCCGCCCAGCTCCACCGTGACGTACTTCACCCGGCCCGACGCGGCGGCCGCTTCCATAACCCGCAATCCGGTGGTCCCCCGCCCGGTAAAGCCGATCCTGCTGATGCCGGGATGGGCCACCAGCGCCTCTCCGGTGGTGGCACCGTCCCCTGTGAGCACGGTGAGCACGCCAGGAGGGAGGATCTCGGCAGCAAGGTAGGCCACCTCCAGCGGAGAGATCGGGGTCTGGTCGGGGGCCTTCACGATGACGGTGTTGCCGGCGGCCAGCGGTGCGGCAGCGTGGAACAGCGTGAACATCAGGGGATGGTTGAACGGCAGGATGCGAGCAACCACGCCGTAGGGCTCTCTCACGGTCAGATGGAAGCCTTTGGCCGTCGCCGGGAGGGTCTTGCCGTGCAACTCCCGGGCGATACCCGCGAAGTAGTCGAGGGCGTCGGCGCCGTAGGCAACGTCGTTTCGCATGGCGGCCAACGGGTTCCCGCTGTCCAGGGCGTCGATCCGGGCCAGCCGCTCGGCCTGGGACCGAACGGCGTCGGCCAGGTCGCTCAGGCACCGGCCCCGCTCGGCGGCAGACAGCGCGGCCCATCCCGGCTGGGCATTGGCCGCCGATGACACTGCCCGATCCACGGTGTCGGCGTCGGCCAGCGGCACGTTGGCCACCGTCTCGCCAGTGCCGGGAGCGATGGCCGGCATCGTGCCGCCGGTGGGCACCTCATCGCCGCCCACCACCACCGGGTAGCGGTCCCGGAGATCGACATCCAGGCTCATGGCACGATCTCCAAACTCATGGCACGATCACCGGTTTCATCTCGGCGCCGGTTCTCATGGCGGCCAGCGCATCGGGTACCTGTTCCAGCCTGTAGGGGTTCGAGCACACCACCGATTCCAGCCCCAGCGTCTCGGCGTTCCGATCCAGGAACCGCAGAGCGTCGTGGAAGTGCGAGATGTCGGCTGAAAGCGAGGTTCTCACCGTGAGCTGGCGCACCTTCATGGCCGTGGTCGCCACCGGAACCGACTGGCCGTGGGCTTGGCCGATCACCATGAGCGTGCCCCCGGCCCTGACCATCTCCATGCCCTCGGTGAAGGCATCGGGTGGCCCGGCGCATTCCAGCACGATGTCCGCCCCCCGGCCGCTGGTCATGCTGCGAACCGTATCGATCCGCTCGTCAGGTGTGGTGTCGTCGATGTTGATGCGGGCCGCCAGATCCCACCCGTCGGTTGCTGCCAGCCGGGACGATGGCGCACCGATGAGGATCACCTGGTTGGCTCCGCTGCGTATGGCCGCCGCCGCGGCCAGCACGCCGACCGGTCCGGCCCCGAGCACCACCACATCGTCGCTGAACCGTATGCGGGGCATGCGGTCGAGTGCGTGCATCACGGTACGCAGGGCGCAGGTGGCGGCCGAGGCCAGCGGGCTGGATACACCGTCGGGCACGGCCAGCACCCGGGAGTCGGGTGACACGTGGAGAAGCTCGGAGAAAGTCCCGTTGATGCTGCCGTCCCGGTAGGGGCCCCATCCGTAGCCCATTGTGTTCTCGCACAGGGTGGGTTGTTTGGCCACCGCGCAGAAGTAGCACCTCCCGCACCAGTTGTGGGCCCACACGATTCGGTCGCCGGGATGCAGAGGTTGACCCTGGGCGTCTCGCTCCAGGCCTTGACCTAGCTCCAGGATGGTTCCGGTTCCCTCGTGGCCCATCACCAGCGGGAGGCGGGCCAGGTGATCGAAAACCCCGTCGCTGATGTGGACATCGGTTCCACAGACTGTGGCGGCGTCAACCCGCACCAGGGCGCCTCCGGCGAGTATCGGGCCGGGGTCGAGGTTCTCCACTCGGGGACCTCTCCCGTAGTCGGCCAGTACCACGGCCCGGCTCATCGCGAACGCTCCACCCGCATCGGACCCCGACTCATTCCGAAGCCTCCCGCCAGATCGGACCCCGACTCACCACAGGGTCGAGCAGCCCCTCGGCCACCCACTCGGTGTAGGCGAAGGGGTCGTAGGTTTTGGCTACCTGTCCCGGATACCCGATCCGTTCTCGCACCACCGGGTTGAGGTAGTAGCACGCCGCCACCGCGGTGGTGAGCGCCACGTACCCGTCCTCGTCCTCGCCGTGGTAGGCCGACAGCCTCTCGACAGAGAACGAATCGGGGTCCAACGCGTCAACAGCCCGAACCAGCGGCCGGCGAAGATCGGGACGCCAGTCCAGCACCTGCTCCAGATGGCCGGTGATCGCCTCCACTTCAGAGGCCGATGGCATTCCGTGGGCCGCCGGCAGCATCACATCGGCCAGCTTCTCCAACCGTTCGAGGTCCACCACCAAGCCCGAGTCGTCTCGTACCGCAGTCATGCCGGGATTTTCTGATCGCGCCGGTGCTTGATGAGCTGGTCGGCGGTCCGCAGGGCCAAAGCGGTGATCGTGCAGGTGGGATTCACTCCCGAGCTGGTCACGAACACGCTGGCGTCTGCCACGTACAGGTTGGCCACGTCGTGGGCCTGCTGGCTGGCGTTGACCACCGATGACGCCGGGTCGTCTCCCATCCGGGCCGTCCCCATGAGGTGCCAACCCGAATAGGGGATCATGGAGGCCACCACCGTCTCCTCGCACCCCGAGGCCCGAAGCGACTCCTCGGCCCGATCCTGCTGGAAGGCCATGAGCTGCCGCGAGTGGTCGGAGATCCGGTAGCTCACCCGGGGAGCGGGAATGCCGTGGCTGTCGGTACGTTCGCCGTCGAGCTCGACCCGGTTGGACTCCTTGGGGAGGTCCTCACCGAAGATCGCCCAGCTAGCTCCCCGCCCGAACGTCCGGCCCATGAGATGGTGGTGGTCGGGCCCCCACACCTCGTTTCCGGCCCGCATGGGCAGGATGTGGTTCAACGGGCCGCCCACCGGCGACAGCGCCCACTTGGCACCCCGCACGAAACCTCGGTCGAGGTCGGTTTCGTAGAACTGGTAGGTGGTGATGCTGGCCCCGAAATGACCTTGCCAACCCTCTACCTGGTCATCCCACCAGCCGGTCACCACCGAGAAGGGGTGCATCATCAGGCGGCGTCCCACCAAGCCACTGGAGTTGGCCAGCCCGTCGGGGCAGTGGCGGTCGTCGGCCGAGAGCAGCAGCAGCCGGGCTGTGCCCACCGCGTTGGCGGCCAGGATCACCACGTCGGCCTCCTCGTGGTGTTCCACCCCGGATCGGTCGAGCCACACGGCACCGGTGGCCAATCCCCGGGGTCCGATGGTGATGCGGCTGACCCGGGCTCCGGTGATGAGCCGGGCGCCGGCCGCGGTGGCCCGGGGCCAGTGGGTCAGGTCGGTGGAGGCCTTGGCCCCTTCGGCGCACCCCGAGGTGCAGACCCCCCGCTGCACGCACGGCCGCCGGCCGTCGTAGGGAGCCGAAAGGATGGCGTTGGGCTCCGGCCACCAATGCCATCCCAGCCGGTTGTGGCCCTCGGCCACCCGCCGTCCCGCAACCCCCAGGGGCAGGGGAGGCAGCGGGTAGTCGTCGTGGGGAGGGTAGGCCGGGTCCCCGGCCAGGCCCGACACCCCGATCTGTCGGTCGATGGCGTCGTAGTACGGGGCCACGTCCCGGTACGTGATCGGCCAGTCGTCGGCCACCCCGTCAAGCGTCCGCACCCGGAAGTCCGAGGGAAGCATCCGGGGCCACGTCCCGGCGTAGATGATCATGCTGCCCCCCACCGCGTTGTACATGAGGGGCTCGATGTCGGATTCGTCGTGAACCACCGGATAGTCCTCGGGCCGGTTCCGCACGTTGGGGCTCATGGCCCAGTCCCTGCGGATGGCCAGCTCCCAGTCGGGCCGGGTGCCGGGGAACGCCGACCGATCGGGCCAATCGCCCTGCTCCAGGCAGACCACATCGAAGCCGTGCTCGGCCAGATGGCGCGCTGCCACCCCGCCGGACGCACCGGCACCGATGATTAGGACGTCGGCCCGATCGGTCACGTTCTACCGAGTTTCACGCCGGAGAGGAAGAACCCCTACCGGAGGTCGGCGTTGGTCCTGCCTTCGATGGAACCGGAGTCCACCACGAAGGTGGGCGCCTGGATGAAGTAGTCCTGCCCGGTGCTGCCCGAGGTGAGGTACTGGTGTGCGACCTCGGCGGTCTGCCAACCCCACTGGTAGCCCCGCAGGGCGATCGTCATATCCACGCCGGTACCGTCCCGGATCTGATCGAACACGGCGGGCTCGCCGTCGGTTCCGCTGATAAGGATGTCGGCGTGGTCGATGCCGGCTTCCTCTACCGCGGTAGCCGCGCCCAGGGCCAGGGCATCGCTGTCTGCCCAGATGCCGTCCAGATCGGGGTTGGCGGTAAGGGCGTCCTGGGCCAGGCGGAGGCCCTCCTCGACGGTGAAGCTGTTGGCGCTCTGGTTGAACACCACGTCGATCCCGGAATGCTCGGCCATGACCTCTTCGAAGCCATCACGCCGCTTCTCCACGTACTCGCTGGCACCGGGGCCACCAATCCGGGCCATCTTGCCCGAACTACCGATGTGCTCAACCATCCACTCGGTCTGCTTGGTGCCCTCAACGCCCCAGTCGGTTCCGATGAAGCCGATCTCCGGGGCGGCCTGCTGCACGCTGTCGCCGGTGGACAGCATGGGAATGCCGGCCGCCGCCGCGGCTTCATAGGCCGAGATGAGCGCCTGGCGGTCGCCGGGTGAGGCGATGATGAGGTCCACCCCCTGCGTCACGAAGTCCTCGATCTGAGCCACCTGGTCCTCGATCACGTAGGCCGCATCGGCCGCCGAGAAGTTCCAGCAGTTCTGCGCACCGAAATCGGCCAGGCCGGCTTCGAGGTCGCGGAAGTAGAGGATGAAGGTCGCCAGGTTGGCGTAGCGGACCTCATAAGTCTCCGCGCACCCCCCGTCGTCCGACATGACCTCATCGCCCGACGCGTCGTCGTCATCGTTGCCACACGCCGATGCCACAAGTCCGAAGACCAGCAGCAACGCCAGCAGCTTCCACAACATTTTCTTGGTATTCATGATCCCCCTCCGGGTTTTTGTGTTTGCTCCGCCGCCGGTTCCGCTGGTTGCCCAGCCGACCCGGTGGCCTGGAGTTCTTGGTCCGCCCTCGATGTGGCCGACTGCTCGGCCTGTTCGATGGCGCGGCGTTCTTCGTCGAGTTCGTGCTCCACTTCCACCTCGATGGCGGTGTCCTCGCTCCGGTTGGCCCACCGCTCCAGGTAGCGGCGCAGGAACTGCGAGGTCATGGCCAGCACGAACACCACCCCGAGCCACACGTCCTGCATGTTGGACGACACGTTGAGCAGGTTGAGGCTGTTGCGGATGACACCTATCAGCAGCACCCCGGCCAGGGTTCGGGGGATCGACCCCCGCCCACCGAACAGGTTGGTGCCGCCCAGCACCACCGCGGCCACCGCGAACAGCTCGGTTAGCACCGCGGCGTTGGGCTGGCCCGCGTTCACCCGGCCCAGCAGGGTGAAACCACCCACCGCAACTGCCAAACCACCCAATGCGAACACCGTTACCCGTACCCGGGTGACGTTGATACCAGCCCGGCGGGCCGCCTCGGCGTTGCCTCCCACCGCGTAGATCCTCAAACCGAACCGGGAGTAGCGCAGGATCACGTGGTAGACCACGCCCAGCCCCAGGGCCACCCACACCGGCATCCGCAGGCCGATGAACTCCCCGCTCCACCACTCCTTCCAGCCGGGGGGAAGGTTTCCGACGGTGTTGCCCGCGGTGATCTCCCGCGCCAGGCCCCGGGCCATTATCAGCAATCCCAGGGTGGTGATGAACGAGGGGACCTTGAGCACCGCCGAGATGATCCCGTTGAACAGCCCGGCGGCCAGCCCCACCCCGGCTCCGGCCAGCAGGCCGAGCACGATGCTGTTGTTCTGCACCATGGTCTCGGCGGCCACCACCCCGATCAGGGCCAGCACTGACCCCTGGGAGAGGTCCAACTCGGCAGCGATGATCACCAGCGTCATGCCGAACGCGGCGCAGGCCAGAAATGATGTCTGCAGCAGGATGTTGTGGAGGTTGCCGGTGGTGAAGAACACGTCGGACTTGGCGGTCATCACCGCGCCGAGGATAACGACCACAAAGGCCGCGAAGCCGGCCTCCACCACCCGAGGGATGCCAACCCGGATCGAGTCCCATCGCCGGCTCGCGACCGGTTGTGTCATCCCGTCACCCGCCTGTTGCTCGAGGCCGGCTGTGTCTTGCGGGCTCCATTAGCGGGCATCCGTGCCATCCGGTCACCGGCCCCGCGCACGATGGTTCTCGATGCCTTCAACCACCAGGTCCACCAGCGCGCCCAGGTATTGCTCCCCGGCGTTCGCACAGGCCCCGCGGGGGTCGCCGATCACGCCGACCGGGGAGAGCGCCGCCATGCCCTCGGATCGGAGCTTTGCGCTCGCGGGGGCCGCCGGCCCGACGAAACCGGCCACCGCTGCCGACATGTCCACCTCGCCGGGTGCCACCGCCAACATGATGCTGGTCTCGAAGTGACCGCCGTGGGTTCCCACCTGCTCCCTGTCGAGGCCGAGCTGGGCCTCGGCCACCCGGTGAACGGCGTCTCGCTGCGCGGGCCAGTCGTCGAACGCCACCACTTTGCTTCGGTCCACAAGGGGCAGCTCGGCCAGGGCCGCGGCCATGGCCCCGACGTTCCCTGCGTGTCCGGTAACCAGGTACACACCTCGAAATCCGTGGCCCAGCAGGGTTTGCACCATTTGCACCAGCACGTCTCGGAGGGTGTCGTCGTTGAGGCTGGCCGTGCCTGGAAAAGCCAGATGGTGATGAGACGCACCCACAGGCAGGGCGGGAGTCACCACGCACTCCCCCACCCGTTCCGCGGCCCGGTCGGCCACCGCGTCGGCGATGACCGCGTCGGTGTCCAGGGGGAGGTGCGGACCATGCTGTTCCAGGGCACCAAGAGGGACGATCACGTCCAATGGCCCCTGGTCAAACCGCTCGCCAAGAACGGTCCAGCTCATTCCCCCCAACCGCATGGACGCCTCAGAGACCGGCGAGGGTGCGGTCGAGATAAGTCGGCTTCTGTGGGCGTCCAACTCCGATGACCACCTGCACAAGGGCTTCCTGGTCGGTGTGGTTTCGCAGGCCGTGCATGATCCCGGCTGGGTTGTAGATCATCTCCCGCTCGCCGAGAACTGTCTCAAGGATCCGCCCGTCGTCGGACTCCCACCACGCGGTCAGCTCGCCCTTCACCACGAAGAAGACTTCCTCCACTTCGTGGGCGTGCGACGGGGCGATGCCGCCGGGGGGCATCATCATCACCGAAAGGGTGAAGTTGTTGGCCGTAACGGTGCCGGGCTCAAAGTGCTTGCCGGTGATGCTCGCCCCCACCATCCTCACGTGAGCCCGCCGGTACTCCTCTTTGAGGTTGCCCTGGGCGGCGAACGGCGCCCAGTCCAACTCCTTGTGCCCGTAACGCTGAACATGGTCGTGGAACTCGACCTCGGTGAACTCGCTCGCCATGCTTGACACCTCCCCATGTTCTTGAGACCGGATGCTTGGACCCTTGTCTCCGGTCCCAGAATTCGAGCCCATTTGCTTAAGCGCTGGTTATCTTAGTCTCAAAGTTTCTCCGGTGCTCGGGGCGCCGTCCTTGGTGATTTCTTGGGGCTTGGAGGCAGGGATTGCCGGCCACTAGAGCAGGCGTTGGCGAGCAAGAGCCACGGCCAGTCCGGGGCGAGACGGCGCGATGAGCAGGGCACCGGCCTGGACTTCCCCGGGTTTGTCTCCCCGGCGTTGCGGCGGGCTCAAGGTGACCTGCTGGGCCATGGTCAGCTCCAGGATCAACCCAGCCGCTCCCTTGCTCAGATCGAGGGCCTTGGATCCCCGTCGGGCGGGGCCGAGATCGGCGACGGCCCGGCGTCGCAACAACACCGGATCCTGCACGGCCATATGGTCGTGAAGCACCACCCCGGTGGGAACAAACACCAGCCATCGCCGAGTGAGAGAGTGAAGCGAACGGGCCGCCAATGCCGCTACGGCCCCACCCGCTGCGGTTACCACCCCACCAACCACCCAATACTCGGCGGCCAACAGCAGAGGGCCACTTACTGCTCCACCCACCGTCATCGCGGCAGCGGCCGGGAGCGGTCCAGCCAGCAACACCGCCGGGGGCCGCAGCAACAGCCGAACCTCGTCGCCGTAAGAGATGCCGTTCACGAACACCTGACCCACCGGAGCGCTGAGTGACACACCGGCCACAGCTCCGGTAACCGCTGCAACCAACGCCGCCTCGCCCCAGCCTGCCCCCCCGGCCCCGACCCACACCACCGCTACCACCGCCGAAGGGAAAGCCAGCCGTACCAAAACCAGCGCCACCGGATGGGCCAGCAGAGAACCCAGCAACACCACGGCCCAAAAAACCCAAAGTCCCCACGACGCCGTCGTGCGCCACGCCACCGAAGCATCGTGGAGCCCATCGGCCAGCACCGGCCCGGCGGTAAGCGGCAGCGCGGCCCACCACACCCGCACCAACCACACCCACACCTGATCCCGCCGACGGCCCGTCACCGCCTCCACTAAAGCATCACCAGTCAGGACCTACAGGCCCTTGGGGCGGGTGCCGATCACGCCAGTTCGCTCCAGCTCGGCGATCTCGTCGGGCGACAAGCCCAGCTCGGCCAGGATCTCGGCGTTGTGTTGGCCCATGGTGGGCGACGGCGAGGTGATCCACTGGTCCACCGAGGCAAACCGATAGGGCATGCCGGGCATCGGGTGGGTGCCCACCGCCGGATGCTCGGTGGTCTCGAACAGCCCCCGGTGGGCGAACTGGGGATGCTCGCTCTGTAGGCGGGGGTCCCGCGCCGGACCGGCAGGCACGCCCGCTGCCACCAGCCGGGCAACGGCCTCGTCCAGCTCCTGATCGGCGGCCCATGCGGCCAGCCCGTCGTCGAGCGCATCCTGGCCGGCTCGACGCCCGTCATCGGTGGCGTACTCCGGGCGGTCTGCCCACTCGGGCGATCCCAGCACGCCCACAAGGGCTCGCCACTGTTCATCGGTGGCCACCGCCAACGCCAGCCACTGCTCGTGGCCCCGGCACGGGTACAAACCCTGGGGAGCGGCGTAGGGACCCCGGTTGCCGGCCCGCTCCATCACGTTGCCGTAAGCGGTGTACTCCACGATCTGCTCGGCCGAGCAGTTGAGGGCCGCCTCTACCATGGTGGACTCCAGGAACACTCCCCGACCGGTGCGCTCCCGTTCGGCCAGGCCCAGGATCAGGGCGTAGGCCCCGTGCATCCCGGCGATGGGGTCGCACGGACCCCGCATGATCCTGGGCTGGTCGTAGGTGTGGCCGGTCACCCAGGCCATGCCGGTGAGCTGCTCCATGGTCTGGGCGAACCCCACCCGCTCCCGCCACGGCCCGCTCAACCCGAAAGCGGGCATCCGCATGAACACGGCCCGGGGGTTGCGGGCCGAGATGGCTTCCCAGCTCAGGCCCCATTTCTCCACCACCCTGGGGGAGAAGTTCTCCACCACGGCGTCGGCCCCGTCGATGAGCCGCCACAGCAGGCTCATGCCGGCCTCGGTGTCGAGGTCGAGGGTCAACCCCCGCTTGTTGGAGTTGACGGCCACGAACATCGACCCCCACTCCCACCAGTTCTCCGTGCCGAACATGAACCCGGTCATCCGCATCCCGTCGGGATGGCCGGTGGACTCGATGTGGATCACGTCGGCACCCAGCATGGCCAGCGCGCCGGTGGCCGACGGGCCGGCCCACCAGCTCGTGAGGTCCACCACCTTGATGCCGGCCAGCGGCCGTGGGCGGGCCTGGCCTTCGGTTAGGGGGGACGACGGCACGGGCCGGGGGCGGTCCTCCACCGTTCCTGTGTGCTCGCCCAACTTGGGAGCGGGTGAGGCCGGGTGGCGTCGCCGGGCACTGCCACTGCTACTTTCGCTGCCGTCTTCGCCGGAGTGCATGATGTAGGGCGAGCGTGGCTGGAGGAACCCGCCGGGGTTGCGGACGAACACCCCCCGGGCTGCGAACTGCTCGTTGTCGAGCACGCTGCGGCCGTCGTTCACCTCGGCCACCGGCACCCGCAACTCCGACGCCGCCTTGATGATCTCGGCCACGGTGTGCCGGGAGGTCCACGGGTGGACCATGGCATTCCACTCGTCGAGCCGGGTGGCCCGCTCCCCGATCTGGCTCCACTCGGTGTCGATTAGGTCGGGGCGTTCGATCATCAACACGAAGCCCTGGTACTGCAGAGCGGTGTTGGTGTTGAACCCCACCCACCCGTCGACGGCGGGCTCGATCGACGGTGCCTCCACCGACCGGGCCACCCTGTCGAACCGGTGGCCGCCTCCCCGCATTGAGTGGGCCAGGTCGCTGAAAGTGGTGGCGGCAATGCCGATCACATCGGCCACTGCCAGATCGATGTGTTCGCCGCAGCCGAGGCGGCGGGCCCTCAGCACGG
Organism: Acidimicrobiales bacterium; assembly: GCA_965200775.1. GTDB lineage: Bacteria > Actinomycetota > Acidimicrobiia > Acidimicrobiales > Bin134 > Poriferisocius. The sequence continues at coordinate 1,450,010 of OZ241383.1, forward strand.
CGGACAGAACCGCAGGCCCGGCGTAGGCCCCGGCGGTCCAGTCGGCGATTCCCCCACCGCCGTGGATGGGAGGCTGGTCGGGGCGACCCCTACAGGCAATAGCCCCGGACTCGGCCTGCACAGTGAACTCGGTGGACGGGTGCGATGCCAGCGGGCCGTCCTGCCCGAAGGGGGTCACAGACAGCACCACCAGATGAGGGTGCCGCTCGGCCCACGCCCGGCCCAGCCCTCGACCGGCGGGGAACGATTCCACCACCACATCGGCGGTGGCCACCAGCGCCTCGACGTCGGGATCGCCGGGCCAGCCCACGATGCCCCGCTTCGACGCGTTGAGCAGCTTGAACAAGGCGCTGTCGCCCTCGAAATCGGCTCGGGTGGCCGACCAGCGGCGGATGGGGTCGCCGGCCCCGCTCTCCACCTTCACCACATCGGCCCCGGCGTCTGCCAGCAGCTTGGTGGCGTAGGGCCCGGCAACGCCGGTCGAAAAGTCCACGACACGGATGCCGTTCAGGGTGGAACCCCTGGTGTGGATGTCCTCGTCGTTGCTCCCGTGTTCGGGATGGCTAGGTCCTGTTTGGCCGGAGCCCCGGCTGTCCTCGGTGACCGCCGTTGGCCGGGTGGTGGGTTCATTGTTGTCAGTCACTCCCGCTATCTTGTCGCATCAGCGGTTCCCGTACACTGGCCGGCACCAGGCGAGACCCAAGCGGGATCGCAACAACCCCACACGCAGCAAAGGAACCACCGTGAAACTCAGCGAAGTCAACCTGCTCGATCCCGACCGCTTCGTGCGCCAGGAGCACCACGAGATGTTCAGGGTGTTGCGGGAGCAAGCCCCGGTGATGCTGCACCAGGACCCCAAGGGTGTGGCCTTCTGGAATGTGGTGAAGCACGCCGACCTGGTTGACGTAAACCGTGATGCCGAGCTGTTCTCGTCCGAGGTTGGCGGCACGTCGATCCCCGATCCGGGTAGCCGGGACGACGAGGGCGCCATGGATACCCGGGGTGTGATGATGCTCACCACCGACCCGCCCAAGCACACCCGCTACCGGCGGCTCGTAAACAAGGGCTTCACCCCCCGCATGATCGGGCTGATCGAGCAGTACCTGCGGCACCGGGCCATCCTCATCGTGGACAACGTGATCGAAAAGGGCGAGGCCGACTTCGTGGTGGACATCGCTTCCGAACTGCCGCTGCAGGCCATCGCCGAGATCATGGGCGTGCCCCAGGAGGACCGGATGAAGCTGTTCGAGTGGTCGAACCGCCTGATCGGCATCGACGACCCCGAGTACAACGAGTCCAAGGAAGACGGCTCCATCGCCGCCATGGAGCTGTACGCCTACACCAACCAGCTTGCCAAGGACCGGGCTGAAAACCCCCGCGACGACATCGTCACCAAGCTCATCAACGCCGAGATCGAGGGCGACCGGTTGAGCGAGTTGGAGTTCGACATGTTCATGCTGTTGCTTACCGTGGCCGGCAACGAGACCACCCGCAACGCGACCGCTCACGGGATGCTGGCGCTGATGGACCACCCCGAGCAGTTCGAGAAGGTGAAGAACTCCCCCGACGGCATTACCGACACCCACATCGACGAGATTCTCCGGTGGGCCACCCCGGTGCTGCATTTCAGGCGCACCGCCACCGAGGACACCGAGATCCGGGGCCAGGCCATCGACAAGGGTGACAAGGTGGTTATCTGGCATATCTCGGCAAATCGGGATGAGGAGGTGTTCAACGATCCGTTCACCTTCGACGTGGAGCGTTCACCCAACGAGCAGATCGCCTTCGGGGGCGGCGGTGCCCACTATTGCCTGGGCGCCAACCTGGCCAAGATGGAGTTGCGGCTCATCTTCCAGGAGATCATCGAGCGGATGCCCGACATCCACCGGGTGGGCGAACCGGAGTGGCTGCGGTCGAACTTCATTGGCGGGGTGAAGCACCTGCCGGTGGCCTGGACCCCGGGCAAAAGAGTGAACCCCGGTCCTCCGCCAACCGAGAACCTCTCCACCCTGGTTTAGCCGTCGCTCGGTTCGCAAAGCTGCCTGGGCAGGACACTGCCGGGGCCGGCCGTAGCTTGGTTTAGCTGCTGCCGGCTTGGTCTTCGGGCCGGTCGGGGTTCGTCGAGGATTGGGCCAGCCTGTAGAGGGCTTCGTGGTCGAGGTGGCGGAATTCGCCCTCGGCCTGGGCTGTTACCTGGCCGTTTTGCAAGAGGTGGCCCTTGGTGATGGTGGTGTGGCCGTCGAAGCTCTCCACCCAGCCTTCGTAAATCGACTCCACCCGCAAGAGGGTGGGCCTGCGGTAGCGCACCGACAACTTCACTGTTGGCCCGCTGGCGTCGCGAGCCGAGCACGCGCTGGTGAACACCATGTCGAAAGCGGCGGCGATGGCCGCACCGTGGACACAGCCGGGAGGACCCTCATACACGGTCGAGTACACGGCCCGACCCCGTGACACCGGCGGATCGACGGTGGTGTCCACCGCCATCTCCACCGGCACCGCGGTGGGGTTGCAGATGCCGGACACGAAATCGAACGGCGCCCGTATGTGGGTGATCGGAGGGCCACGGAACTCGGCTGCCGCGTGGTCGAAGCGGGGCGGAAGCTCAGCCGGCATAAGGGCTTCAAGGCGACCAGCCAGGGCTTCGGCCTCGGCGGCCAGGGACGCTGTTTCCTCGGGCGAGGCCAGGTGGGTGACGGTGGCCGCCACCACCCGACGCACCGCGTCGGCCAGCGCTCGCAGTTCCCGCTCCCGTCCCGACACCGCCGGATGGCCGATAGCCTGGTACGGGCCGCCGGCCTGATTGATATGGGCCACGGTGGCAAAGGTATGGTGCAAACCGCACCTAGGCGCAAACAGCCGCCCAAGAACCTCAATCCCATTAGGAGCACCGATGCCCCTCGACCCAACGGCCGTCGGCGCCGAGAGCGCCCCGAAAACCTCAAGCTGGAATTCGAAGGACGCCCTCTTGTACGCACTGGGCGTGGGTGCCGGCATGGGCGACCCCACCGGATTCGAGCTTGAGTTCACCACCGAGAACACCAAGGACGTCGAGCAGAAGGCCCTGCCCACCATGTGCGTGGTGCTGGGCGGCGGCATGGGCGGACCCGACAGCCCAATGGCCAAGATCGGCACCTACAACCCTGCCCTTCTGGTTCACGGCGAGCAGGGGATCACCCTCCACAAGCCGCTCCCGGTGGAGGCCACCATCAGCTCGGTGAGCCGGGTCACGGGCATCTACGACAAGGGCAAGGCCGCTCTGGTGGTGCTTGAAAGCGAGGCCACGGACACCGCCGACAACCAGACTCTGTTCACCTCCACCACCTCGCTGTTCATCCGAGGCGAAGGAGGGTGGGGAGGCGACCGGGGTCCGGCAGGTCCGGCCAAGGTGCCCGAACGAGATGCCGATCACGTGGTCTCCTACCAGACCCGCCCCGACCAGGCCCTTCTCTACCGCCTGAACGGCGACCGGAACCCGCTGCACTCCGACCCGTCGTTCGCCGCGGCCGGCGGGTTCGACACCCCGATCCTCCACGGCCTGTGTACCTACGGCTTCACCGGTCGGGCCCTGCTTCACACCCTGTGTGGCAGCGACCCGGCACGGTTCAAGGCCATGAACGGCCGGTTCTCCTCACCGGTGCTTCCCGGTGAAACCCTCGATGTTCACATCTGGGAGGAAAACGACGGCCCCGCCCGGTTCCAGACCCGCGTTGGCGACCGAGTCGTACTCGACGCCGGCACCCTCACCACCGCCTAACCCCGCTAAATCACACCGGAAGGGGGTTGTGTCCTCCAGCGCTAGCCGTTGTTGAGGGTGAAGGTGAACTCGTCTTCGGCGGAGTCGCCGTTGGGGTCGGTGGCGGTGATCTTCACCGTCAGTGATTGCGAGACGGCGTTGCCGCCCTCCAGGGTCAGCACACTGCCACTCCAGGTGCCGGTGAGCTTGTTGCGAGCGACCTCGTTCAACAGGCCGGTCTTTTCCTTGCCCGTGCGCTGATGGGTAGTGGTCAACTCCACCACGAACGCCAGATCATCACCGCTGAAATGGGTTTCCATGTCCAAGTCGTGCGTCTCACCGTCGGCCAGGGTCAGATCGTCGAACTCCTCAATCAACGACGGCGGGGCCGGAGTCGGCTCGGGGTCCGGTGTTGAATCAGGAGTCGGCTGAGGCGTCGGAACCGGGGTGGGTGCAGGAGTCGGATCAGGCGTCGGAACCGGGGCAGGCGCAGGTAGCTCCTCCACCAGCGACAGCGTGAACGAACCCTCAGCGGTAGCTCCCCCGGTGCCGATGGCGGTGATGGTGATGGTCACGTCCTGGGGTATGGCACTGCCCCCGGTGAGGGTCAGCACACTGCCACTCCAGGAGCCGGTCACCTTGTTGCGGGCAACCTCGTTCAACGGACCTGTCTTTTCCTTGCCCGTGCGCTGATGGGTAGTCGTCACCTGCACCGAGAACGTCAGATCGTCACCGCTGAAATGATCGGCCATGTCAATATCCACCGTGGTGCCGTTGGAAATATCAGCATCATCAAACGCTGTGTCAAGCGACGGCGGCACCGGAGTCGGCTCCGGCGTAGACGTCGGCTCCGGCGTAGGCTCTGGAGCCGGCTCGGGAGATGGCTCCGGGGTTGGATCAGGCGTAGACGTCGGATCGGGTTCAGGCGTGGGCGTTCCCCCACGCTGCACAGCAACGCTCACCACATGGTTCTTCAGAACCGGATACTGGCTGTCGGTGCCGAAATCCCAAGCGTCGCCGTCGTCATCCCAGGAGGCATAGATGCCGGTGTAACCATTAGGCGCCTGCAACTCCGCCGTCGTCTTGCCGGAACCGATGGACGAATCCGAGATCGTCACTACCGTCGAGTCGTAGTAACTGTCCGGCGCCACGCCGGCCGACGCGTACGCGGCATTACCCAAAATGCTGTTGGCGCTCACCCCGTAGATCCCGCCCAGCGACCCGGTCGAGTGGATGTAGCCGACTACCGAGCCCCGATGCGGCCCACTTACCGACGCTCCGACGCTGTAGACATCGCTGATCACCGAGCCCGAATGGGCGCTACCGACCACGCCACCAAACCCGATCTTCTCGTAGAAGTCGCCCACCGAGTTGACCGTGACCCCCGAAGTGAAGCTATTGGTAACAGTCCCCGAGTTGCTGCCGACGATTCCGCCAATATCGCTGGTCCCGGCCAGAGTGCTGTCGAACACCGCCACCCCGCTGACGGTGCCGTAGTTCGCTCCCGCCACCACACCGACGTATTCCCGAGCGGAGAACTCGGCATCCCTAACGATCAGATCCTTGACGACGCCGCTGCTGCCAATCCTGGCGAACAGGCCCACGTGCCCGTTATAGCCGGGTGTCATCCAACTGAGGTTGGAGATGGTGTGCCCATCGCAGTCCAGCACGCCGCTCCACGAACTCGACGAAGTGCCAATGGGAGACCAGCCGCCGCCGGCGTCCAGGTCGTTGACCAGGATGTACTTGGTGCAGTTTCCGGCCCCGGCTGCGCAGGGGTAGTCACCGAAGGCATCGGCGTAGGCGTCAGCACTCGAGCTGCCGTCGCCGTTCAAGTCGTAGCTGAGCGCGCTGAGCTGCGCCACCGTGCTCACCGGAATCCAGGAGTTCCGAACCGGGCTCAGACGCAGAGCGAACCAAACGGCCTCCACGTTGCCATCGCTGTCGGTGGCGAACACGTCCACCGTGAGGTCGCTGTATTCCGAGATGGCGCCGCCGGTGAGCGTCAGCGTGTCGCCCGACAGGGAACCACTGAAGCGACCATCGGTAGTTGAGCTCAGGGTCTGCGTCCCGGCCTCGCCGGTGCTGACCAGCACCTTGTAGGTGCGGCCTTCGCCCCCGAAGTGATCGCTCAGATTCACGGTGAGGGTGTCTCCGCTGCCCAACACGCCTCCAGAGATGCGCTTGTACGCCTCGGGGCAATTGTTCGCCGGCGCGGGCTCCATCAGCGGCCACTCCCAGCAGCGGTTCGGTTCGGTCACCGCGGGCGTTGGGGCGGCGACGGTAATCATCGCCGTGGCCACGGTCTGCGCGCCGCTGTAGTGGGTGGCGGTCACCTGCACAGGAACCGTGCCAGTGCCGCTATCTGCTGCGGTTACCGACAGCGTGCTGCCCGAGATACTGGCCCTGACCAGGTCTGGCTCATCGCTGCTGCCATCGCCGCCGCCGGACTGGTCGGACGTTGCCACAGAGAGTGAGCGGACACCCATAGCACCAACCGACTGCGCGCCGGCGGATTGTGCTCCGCCGCTACCCCCGCCGGACTGGCCGTCATCATCCGTCGGAGCGCCGAGCTGGTAGCTGACGCCCTGCCCGCGGAAGTAAGTGTTGAGGTTGATGCGGGAAGACGCGCCGTGGGCAATGACGCGCTCGCCCATGCCGACCGGCGCGCCCGGCGACGGCGTGGGCAGCGGCGGCGCGCCGGCGTAGTGGCCAGTCTTGATCGCCTTCAGGTCGTCGCCGTCGCACCAGAAGGTGACAAAGATGTCCTGTCCACCCCAACCGAAGTGCCAGGTGCGGTGTCCGGTGCCCTGCGGACCCCAGTAGTACCCCCAGTTCGCCGTGTAGACGGAATCCCGGTATTCCAGCAGCGTGTCGTCATCTCCGCGTATTCGCCTATTGTGGTCGTATGGCCAGGCCGGAGGAGTAGTGGTTGACGTACAGTTGCCGTTGGTAATGTCTTTGATCCCCACCGGCGGAGTGTCGCCGCTCTGCCAGGCGATATTCACCCAGCCATCGGAGCCGGCGTCGTTGTCAAAGTCGATCTCCTCGTACACCGGGGCTGGATTCTTGCCCCAGTGATGCCAGCTGGCCTTGAAGTTGCCGCTGCTGTCCACCCATGCCCGGACTTCCGACGAGGGCGTGACAACGTGCTTCTTGCTGTTCAGCAAGGGTATAAAGCTCGCCCAGTATTCGGTGCCGTTGCGGGTGTAGTTGGTCGACCCTGCATCGGAGGCCGGGTGGCCGCCAAGGGTATAGCCATCCGCCCAGACCTTTGTCCCGGACTTGCGCAGGTCGATGCGAATCTGCCGGCCGGTGTTCCACGAAGTCACCAGCCACGCCTGATTGCCGTTCTGGACGATCTGGGAGTCGGGGATAGCCTGCTCGTAGGGCGCGCGCCCGTCGTTGGCCGGGCGGAAGATCTCCATGAACGGGAAGGGAGCAGCTGCAATTTCCCACCCACGTAAGCCTGGTACTGATGATTACCGCACCCGTAGCTGGCCAGGAAGAACGCGTGCTTGGTGATGCGGATCTTGGCGCTCCGCGCGGGGTCAAACCCCGGCACCTCATAGAGGTATTGGTCGGCGTTGGGCGGAACATGGAAGTGGTCTTCGTCGCCGTGGCGCGTAAATGTCGGGGGAGGTGCGGGTTCCTTGTTTTCATTCGAGGTGCAGCGCGGCTCGTTCATTACGTAGTTCGGGTCGTCGGTGTACACCACCTGGATGATCGAACGGCCGTTCTCGAGGCGCAAGTGTTTCTCCACATCCAGCGGTATGTCCCAGTCCCACCTCAGCCGCACGTCGCAATCCGCAAGCTTGGTGTAGCTGCACGGCACGTCTGTTTGCAGCTTGGTGACCCGGGCGGAATAGTCGTTTTCCCGCAGCGAGGAGTGCAGCGTGTACTGGCCGATGTCGTTTGTGCCGCCGCCCCTCTGCACCTCGACGTAGTAGGTACCCGCGGCCACTGTCCGCTTGAATCGGAACTGCCAGGGCCACTTCGTGTCGGCGTGCTCGGTGAAACCGGTGGTGTCGGTGCTGGAGGTGTGGAAAGACACCGCATTGCCACTAGCGGTGTAGAGGATGGCCTTCGTGTTCGCTGCGCCGGACGGCCGCGTGGCCCACACCTCCAGCAGGCCGTTGCGGGTGGTCGTTATCTAGAAGTAGTCCTTGTCGCTGGCTGAGTCGAGGGCGCAGTCGGTGCGGCTGTTGGCGCCGACTACCTCAACCGCGGCGTCGTTGGCGATGGCAGCAGCGATGCTGGCAGCGCTACCGCAGGAGTCAGTCTGAGCCTGCGCCGACGAGTCCGAAGCGACAACAACGGCCAAACCCCAAGCGAGACAGGCCAGCAGCAACAAAAGCCCCACCGCCTTCGTCGCCACCCCACCCGGCACCGCGAGACGGGGCAGCATTACAACTTGCCCCCCCCGATGGAGGAAACCCCGCCACTCAACAACCCACGAACACCGGTCATACCACTACCCTCTTCCAACTCCCCGCGGCACCCCCGCCGCAACCAGAACATTCCACACCATACAGCAAAACACTCCACGCCATTCAGAACGCTCGCCCCACCGGGACACTACGCCCAGGTCCCAACCCCGGGCCCAGCAGACCCCCAGCCAGTGAGCGCCTCCCTCCACCCCGACTCACGGTGAATCTGGTGAGCTGCCGAATGCGGCCTCGATGTGTTGATCCACCAACTCCGTAACCGGCAGATCAACTCCCAGCTCATCGGCCAGGGCCAGCGCGCCGCCCAGGTCCTTTCGGGCGATGGCGGCGAAGCTGCCCCCCAAGGCTGGAGGTGGGTAGGTAATCGGACGCAGGAAGATTCCGGCGTGGGGACCGACATTCCGGTCGGAGTGGCTGACGATCTCCCGGAACGCTTCCAAGTCGATATCGGCAGCGACAGCCAAAGCGATCGCCTCCTGGGCGACCACAAACTCAGCATAAGTGATGAGGTTGCGGGCCACCTTGGCCCGCAGGGCGGCGCCCAGAGGACCGACATTCACGACCATGCCCCCGTATCGCTCGAAATGGGGGCGGCCCCGCTCGGTATGGGCTTCGTCTCCCCCGCAGAACACCACCAGATCACGAAGGCGAGCCGCGTGAGCGCTACCGCTGATCGAAGCGTCGATCAGTGCCACGCCCACCTCGGCAGCCTCGGCGGCCAGCTCGATCACCGTGGCGGGCCGAACGGTGGAGTGGACAGCAACCAGGGCACCCGACTCCCGGGCAGCGGCGATGGCTCCGTCGTCACCGGAGCACACCTGGCGCACCTGGGCATCGTCGATAACCACCACCGCCACCACGTCCACCCGGCGGGTCAACTCCCCCACCGAGCCGGCCGGAACGCCCCCTAGAGCGGTGAATCGCTCCATGGCCGTGGCCGAGGTGTCGTAACCCACCACGGTCACTTCGTCGTTGTCATCCCAAGGCCCGCTGAGCACTCCCTCGGCGATGGCGCCGCCCATGTCGCCCAGTCCGATTATTCCCAATCGAGTCATGGCTGCCCTTTCTGTTTCCAGTTGTTGTTGTGGTTCCAGTTGTTGTGGTTCCAGTTGTTGTTGCGGGATTGCTCAGCGGTCGCCGATGGCGTAGAAGCCACCGTCTCTTGACCCCAAGTAGATGACGCCGTTCCACACCGCCGGGGTGGATTCCACGCAGCCGCCTAACGACACCCGCCACAGTTCGACCGGCTCGAGGAGCGGATTGGCGATGTCGTAACCGTAGATGATGCCTGCGCAGTCGGCCTGAATGAGCACGTCGTCGATAACCACCGGGGACGACCAAACCGGCCCGTTCATCCGCTTGCTCCACACCACCTCGCCGGTGTCGCGTCGGACCCCGTACAGGCGGCCCGCGTTGGTGGGCACGTACACCATCTCGTCGGTGAGCGCAGGGGTGGCCCACACCCCGTCGGTGTCGAAAACCCGCAGTTCGGCACCCCAAACCAGCGGGTCCTCGGCAGCGGGGTTCAGCTTGATTAGCTGGCCCACCTCCTCACTGCGGGCCGTTTGCCGCTCGTATTCCACCCCGGCGTAGAGATAGCCGTCGGCGTCGGCCACCACGGTGGCGTCCACATCGTCACCGGCCCAGAAGCGGAACACCCGGTGGGGGTCCAGGCCTTCGGCCAACCCGGTGATGTCCCAGCCCTGGATCAGGCCCCCCGAGTTGGCGAAGTACAAGGTGTTGCCCACCAGCGTCATCCCGGCCTCGATGGACACGTTCTGGTCGCCCAAATCATCAAGCAGTTCGTTGTCCCAACCTGGAGCGGAGAACACCAACTCGGGATCGACGGTCACCAAGCCCTCCGAGTTGTAGCCCCGGTTGAGCTTCACGATGTGGAGGTGGCTGTTCTCGCCGCCCAGGAAGAGGTAGTCATCGAGGACGAGAGAGGCGCTGTCCCAGTCGTTGTTCCACAGCACCGGGGACACGTCGTAGGCGTATATCGACCACAGCTCCTCGGGTTCGTCGCGGTCGAAGGAGATGATGCGGTAGTAGTCGTCCCGAGAGCCGAAGTACACCAGCGGGTAGCCGTCGGGGTCGACGGTGACCGACCCCTTGATGAGGTCGCCAACCACGTAGTCGGGCAGCAGGCGGCGGCCGGTGTCGGCATCGAGGAAGTGGACAGCCGGGGCGAACGTTCCGACCACCACCCAGGTGCGCTCATCCCATTCGAGCACGGCGGGCTGGCCGGTCCAACCGGTGCCGCACCACTGGGTGATGCCGGCAGCCCAGGAGGTGAGCGAGCACAGGTCGAGTTCGGGTGTGCCGGTGAACTGCCACAGCACCTGGGGGGACTCGGGAGCGGGGCCGGTACCGTGGAACGTGCGGGTGGGGTTGCCCCGGAAGGTGAGCACGCCGGGAACCAAGCCGAAGGGTTGGCCGACCGAGGCCGGATCGACCCATCCTGGGTAGGGGGTGGGGGTGGGATCGACGGTGGCAGTGGCAGTGGGGGTGAGCGGAGGGGTGGTTTCGGGCGTGGTTGTGGGAGTGTCCTGTGCCGGTTCCGTGGCGGGTGGCGGGGTTGGCTCGGTTGTTATCAGGAGCGGGCCTTGTGAAGTGGTGATGGCCGTGTCGTCTCCGTCGAAGAGCTGCGACTCGGCCAGCAAGGCGGCTATTCCCACAGCGGCAGCCACAACGGCGAGGGCGGCCCACATCCTCCAAGACATAACTTGCACTAGCGTAAGAGCCATGAAGATCGAATACCTAGACCCTCGGGCGGAACCGGCCGCCGCTGTTACTCCCTACGAGGCGGCGGCTGGCAGCGGAGTTCACACCATCGGACTCTTGGCCAACGGCTTCCCCGATTCGGTGCCGTTCATGGAAGCCGTGGGCGAGAGCCTGCGCCGGGTGCGGCCCGACCTCGAGGTGCGAGCGTGGAACAAGGGCAACGCCTCGATGGTGGCCGACGACCGGTTAATCGGCGAGATCACCGACGGGTGTGACGCCGTGGTGGCCGCTTACGGACATTGAGGGAGTTGCACCAGCGGCACCGTGCGTGACGCCATCGCAGCCGCCCGCCGCCACATCCCGGCAGTGGCTCTGGTAACCACCAAGTTCTCGCCCCAGGGCGATTTCGTGGCCCGGTCGGCGGGGATGCCCGACATTCCCAGGGTGACCTTGCCCCACCCGGTGGCCGGCACCGGGGATAAGGCCATGAAGATGGTGGCCGACGACATCGCAGACGAGGTGCTGAAGGCGCTGGGCGCCACCGGATGAACCGGCGGCTGACGGCGCTGTCCTATCTGTCCAATCCGGGCGAACTGAGCGCCACCGGATGAGCGGACGGCTGACAGCAGAATCGGAGGAGGCCGCTCTCGAGCATCTCCACGACGCAGGGTGTACCGACGGGTTGCCTGTGGTGATCCCCACCCCGGAGCGGGTGGAGCGCATGGCGCTGGCCTCGGGGCTCGACATCGATATGTCGCTGGGCCAACTCGGGCCCAACCTGGGCGAAGCCACCGTGGAGAAAGCGGCCATCGCCGCGGTGATGGCCGGATGCCGGCCCGATTACTTCCCTGTGGTGGTGGCAGCGGTGCGAGCGGTGTGCGACCCCCGCCTGGACATGACCGAAGTGCAATCCACCACCCACAACCTCGGCCCGCTGCTCATCGTGAACGGCCCGGCGGTGGAGGCGTGCGGAGTGGCGTGCGGGTTCGGTGCGCTGGGTCCCGGCCATAGGGCCAACGCCACCATCGGACGGGCCGTGCGGCTGGCGATGATCAACATCGGGGGCGGGAGGCCCGGCACGTCCGATATGGCCCTGCTCGGCCATCCCGGCAAGTTCACCTTCTGTTTGGGTGAGGACGAAGAGTCGAGCCCGTGGCCGCCACTGCACACGTCGCTGGGCTACGAGGCCGAACAGAGCACCGTGACCGTGGCCTGCACCGAGGGGCCCCACTCGGTGATCTGCTTCCCCGACGACGACCCCGAGGTATACGCCGATTACCTGTTGAACGTGCTGGCTGCCTCGCTGTCGGGGTTGGGGGCCAACAACACCCACTTCGCCCGGGGCACCCAGGTGGTAGTGCTCAACCCCGACCACGCCATCGCTCTGGCCGACGTGGGCTACGACCGGGCTTCGGTGGCCGAGGTGCTGTGCGAGCGGGCCAAACGTTCGTGGGCGGAGCTGGCCACCGTGCGGACGCAGGGGTCGGGCATCAACGACGAGCAGCGCCGCCAGGGGGCCGATCCTGACAGGGTGGTTCACGCGCTGCGGGGGCCCGAATCGCTGCTCGTTCTGGTGGCAGGCGGTACCGGGCTGTACTCAACGGTGATGCCGTCGTGGGGTGCCGGTCCTCACGGAAACGGCCATGTGACGGTGGAGATCGAACTGGATCAGGCGTGTGAAGTGCCGTTTTCGGGTTTGCCGGCCGACCTATAAGCGAGTCAATTGGGCCGCCTGCTGGTAGCGTCGGGGGCATGGGTCGATTCCGCCGAACACTGGACACCGCCAAGGCCTCCTGGGCGGTGCTGCAACACGATCGAGAGCTTGCTCTACTGCCGGTATTTGGGGCGATCGCCTCGCTGGTGGTGGCGGCGGCCATAGGCATTCCCATCTGGCTGTCCACCGACGGCATCGACGATGGGGGCAGCGACACCGGCAGCACCCCGATGCTGTGGATCGGCGGGCTGATCATTCTGATCGCAGGAACCATCATCACGGTCTTCTTCAACGCAGCTGTGGTATCGGGAGCCCGGGAGCGGTTCAGCGGCGGCGATCCCACCATTTCCAGTGCCATCAAGGGAGCGTTCTCCCGACTTCACGTGATTGTGCCCTGGGCGTTGCTCGCCGTCACGGTGGGGCTGATCTTGAGGGCCATCCAGAGTTCCGACAACGCCTTCACCCGCATCATCGGCAGCATCCTCGACATGGCGTGGGGGGTGCTCACCTTCTTGGTGGTGCCGATTCTGGTGGTGGAGGAGACCGGGCCGTTCCAGTCGGTCAAGCGCTCGGGCGAGCTGCTGCGCACCACGTGGGGTGAGAACCTGATGGCCCAGGTGGGGTTCGGGATCATCGGTATCGTGGCCGCCCTCCCCGGCATCCTCATCGCTGTGATCGGGGTTTCGGCCGGGTCCGCCGGAGCGGTTATCGGGATCGCCATCGGCGTGGCGTGGATTGCCCTGGTGTCGGTGGTGGTGAGCACGCTGACCGCCATCTTCCAGATGGCCCTCTACCTGTACGCCACCACCGGACAGGTCCCGTCGGGGTTCGAGAACTCCGGCCTCAGGGACACCTTCCACGAGCGCTCCCAGGGCCGCCTGATGAGGGGCTTCTAGGCCAAAGCCGATCCCTCAGGCAGGGGCCAGGGCGGCTCGGGCGATCTCGGGGTTGTAGTACTCCCTGGTGAAGCACACCTTTCCGTCCCTGAAGCGCCACAAACCGATGTAACGGTTGGCGTAGCGTCGCCCGGTGGCGATCACCTCACCCGAACTGGTGTACTCGGCCACCAGTAGGTCGGGCTCGGCGCAAGGATAGGAAGCGGTGATATCCAGGGTGAACCTAAACACCTTGAACGCCCTCACCAAGCGCTCTCGAACCACTTCTTTCCCCTCGACACGGTCTGGGTTGTCAGGGCTGGAGTAGGGCAGCTCCATCACGTAATCGTCGGTGTAGTGGGCCACCACCGCATCGGCGTCGCCCATGGCCCCGAACACCGAACGCAGCACCTCCAGGTTCCCGGTTTCGCTCATCCCATTAGTTGACCACTTTCGCCGGCTCTTATCGAACCTGTCGCAGGTGGGGAGTAGGGTCGGGGGCCGTGTCCGAGAATGAAATGCCGTTGAGGGGCCTTCGGGTCATCGACATGGCCGATGTCAAAGGTGAGCTGGCCGGGAGGCTGCTGGCCGACTTCGGTGCCGACGTGATCCGGGTGGAGCCGCCGGGTGGAGCCGCGTCACGCCTGATGCCCCCGTTCGCTCCCGACGGCGAAACGAGCCTCTACTTCGCTTTCCGCAACTTCAACAAGCGGGGCATCACCCTCGACACAGCCACGCCGGAAGGCCAGGCCCGGCTGCGTGAGCTGCTGTCCGGTGCCGACGTGTGGATCGAATCGTCCAAGCCGGGGACCCTGGACAGGTTCGGACTCGATCCCAGGGCGGTGTCAGCCGAGTTCGAGCATCTGGTGGTGCTGTCGCTCACCGACTTCGGCCAAGAGGGGCCGTATGCCCATTTCGAGGCCACCGACGAGGTGATCCAGGCCATGAGCGGGCATCTGGCCGCTTCGGGTATACCGGAGAAGCCGCCGCTTCTCATCCCCGGTGCCTTCGCCTACGACGCCGCCGGGGTGGTGGGAGCGCTGGCCGCTACGATCGCCTTGGTGGCCCGGCAACGCACCGGACGGGGCCAGCACGTGGACTTCTCGGTACTGGAAGCGGCCATCCAGCTCAACACCTGGCAGTTGGCCAACATGCGGCCCACCCTCGATGCAGGGCTCGACCCGCCCGTCGTCCGGTCGGGCACCACGGTGGTGTACCCCTTGTTCGAGACGGCGGACGGGTTCATCACCATGGTGATCCTCAGCCCCCGGCAGTGGTTCGCCATGTGGGAGTGGATGGGGCGGCCCGAGGCGTTCGCCGACGAGAGTTGGGGCCAGACCCTCACCCGGCTGATGAACGGCGACGTGTTGAACCCTGTGATCGCTGAGCACTTCGCCCCCATGATGATGGAGGAGGCGGCGGCCGAGGCCCAGCGCCGGGGGGTGGTGGTGACCCCAATGCTGAAGCCGTCGGACATCCTGGCCAACGAGCATTACGTGTCGCGGTCCACCTTCGTACCCATGGAGGTAGCCCCAGGTGTGGAGGCGGCGGTGGCCTCCGGGTTCATGGAGATCAACCGCCGTCGCCAGGGGTTGCGGTTCGCCCCGCCATCGCTGGGAGAGCACAACGCCGAAGTAGCGGCGGAAGCGGCAGGTGCAGAGGGCCGCGGCCCGGTGCCGGCGGCCGGGGAACCGGCGCAGCCTCTGGCCGGGGTGCGCGTGCTTGACTTCGGCCACGGCGGTGTGGGGGTGGAAGGCGGTCGGATGCTGGCCGAGTACGGGGCCGATGTCATCAAGATCGAGACCCGCACCTATCCCGACTTCATGCGGCTGGTCACCGGTGGCGAGATGACCCCGTCGTTCGCGTCGTCGAGCCGCACCAAGCGCAGCTTCGGGGTGAACTCCAAGATTCCCGAGGGGCTGGCCGTGCTGAAAGAACTGGTCAAAACGGCCGACATCGTGATCGAGAACAACTCCACCGGCACCATGGACGCCATGGGGGTGGGTTACGAGACGCTGAAGGAACTCAACCCCAGAGTGTGCATGGCCAGCAGCCAGCTAATGGGCTCCACCGGGGCCTACGCCTCGTGGATCGGTTACGGCCCCACCATCCAGACGGTGGGGGGCATCAAGTATCTGTGGAACTTCACCGATGGCGACCCTCCGCCGGGATCAAACGCCATCCACCCCGACCATCTGGCCGGGCGGCTTTGCGCTCTGGGGGCGCTGGCCGGTCTGCTCGACAGGGACGCCCGGGGCGAGGGGGCCCACGCCGAGATCAGCCAGGCCGAGGCCCTGGTCAATACGTTGGGCGACCTGTTCATGGCCGAGTCGCTGGCCCCTCAATCGGTTCAGCCTCAGGGCAACGACTCCGAACAGGGTGCTCCCTGGGGGGTGTTCCAGTGCGTAGGCGACCAGCAGTGGAGCGTGATCTGCGTCCGCCACGACAACGACTGGGCGGCGCTGAAGCAGGCCATGGGCAACCCGGAGTGGGCCGACAACACGGCCTACGACACCGCCGAAGGCCGGCTGGCGGCTCGTGAGACGCTGAACGCCGGTGTTGCGGAGTGGACGGCGACCCTTTCACCGGTTGAGGTGCAGGACGCGTGCCAGGAGGTGGGGGTGCCCGGGGCGGCCATGCTCACCGCGCTCGCCCACCTCACAGATCCCCAGCTCGCAGGGCGGGGATTCCCCCTTGAGGTGTTCCAGCCTGGATCGGGCAACCTGGTGCTGGAGGGGCCCTGCTTCTACGGCAGCGAGATGCCCACTCCCCCGGTCTACGCCGCCCCCCAGCTTGGCGAGCACACCCGCCAGATCTGCATCGAGGAATTGGGCATGGACCCCGGCGAAGTGGACCGCCTCATCGAGGCCGGGGCGTTGGAGATGCCTCTCCCCGAATAGGGATACCTGGTTGACTGCCTGAGCCGTCCGGCTGTCGCTCGGGCTCAGCCGGGTTGACGACGGATGGTTGTCACCAAGGGATCAGCCGATGACAATGGCCGGCTGTCTCTGGAGCTTCAGCCTATGACCAAGCCGCCGTTGGGGGTGATGGTCTCGCCGGTAACGAAGTCGCTCTCGTCGGACGCCAGGTAGAGCGCCGCGTAGGCGATGTCGTCGGGGACGCCGATCCGCCCGGCGGGGGTAATCATCTTCAGCCCCTCGATCATGGCGGCGTCAACGCCGGCCACCATCGGGGTGTCGATCACGCCGGGGCAGACGGCATTTGCCCTGATCCCCAATGGGGAGCAGAAACGGGCTATCGCCCGGGTGAACCCCAAAAGACCGGCCTTGGCGGTGGCGTAGTGAATCGGCCCCCACCCGGCCAGCCCGGCAATCGAAGACATGTTGATGATCGAGCCTTTCGCCCCGGAGTCCAGCAGGCGACTCATCATGGCCCGGGTGCAGTAGAAGGCACCGTTCAGGTGGATGTCAAGCATCCGCTGCCAGCCGTCGTCGCTCATATCCATGATCTGGCGGTCACCGCCGGTGTTGCCCTCGCCGGAGCCGTCGCCCGGGGTGTGATCGACCCCGGCATTGTTCACCAGCACGGTGACCGGACCGAAGCGGGCGTCGATACCGGCGAACATGGCCTCGATGGCCTTGCTGTCGGACACGTCGCAGGCCGCGCTCATGGCCTCGCCCCCACCGGCGGTCACCTGATCGGCCACCGCTGCAGCAGCCGCCTCGTTCAGGTCCTGCACCACCACCTTGGCTCCCTCGTTGGCGAACAACACGCTGATCGCTGTTCCCAGCCCGCCCCCGCCGCCGGTTACCAGGGCAACCTTGCCGTCCAGTCTTCCCATGAGAGACCTCCCTGTTGTTGTGGTCGTGGCCGAGACTCTAACTACTCCGCAAGCGCGGCCACCACCGGGGCGAAGCTGGTGATGGTCTCGGCCAGGCCGTCGGCGGCGGTGGAGCGAGCGGTGGCAGCCAAGTTGAGGCTGGCGCTGGTGAAGCCCATGTCGAGCACGGCGGCGAGCTGATCGGCGCACTCGTCGGGGGTGCCGACAATGGTGAACGCCTGCACCAGCCGGTCGTCGATCAGGTGGTCGAGAGCGGGGTCGTCCAAACGGTGGTGGTCGAAATACCAGCCCCGGCTTCGGGCCAGCGCCTCCTCGATGGCGGTCATCCGGTCGGGGTCCACATCCAGCTCGGGTGGGCGGATGATGGTGAGGTAGTGAGCGGCGTACCGTTTGACGCTGCGGCGGGCCAGGGCACCGTCCTCGGAACAGCACAGCGTGAGCCGGGGGGCGACCTCAAGATCATCTGTGGACCGGCCGGCCCGGGAGGCACCCTCGGCCAGCCACTCCCTGTAGGAGCGGACCAGGTTGGCCGACAGGAAGCGCCCGCCCACCAGTGCGATGTCTGCCACCTCTCCGGCCAGGCGCATTACCTGAGGGCTGCGGGTTCCGATCGAGATGGGAATCGGGTGGTTCGAGGGACAGACCAGGCGCTCGCCACCGACATCACCTCCGGCCAACAGGGCGCGGATGTCGGCTACCGCCTGGCGCAGGGTGGCCACAGGCTTGGGGTAGTCGATGCCCAGCGGCTCCAGGCCGGCCCCCACCCCCAGACCGCAGAACGCCCGGTGGGGAGCGATGTCTTCGAGAGTGGCCAGGGCTCCCGCCAGCACCACGGGATGGCGGGTGTAGGGGTTGGTGACCATGGCCCCGACGGCAATGCGCTGGGTGGCCTGGGCGCACAGGGCCTGAAGCATGAAACAGTCGGGCCAGAACACCACATCGGAGAGGCCCAGCCGGGCAAAACCGGCCTCCTCAACCAGCCGGGCCAGCCCCACAACCTCGGAGGTGGACATCCCGGGGCTGATCTCGGCTTCGAGCGTGACCCCCACAGCCATGGGACTGTAGCCGCTACGGGGTGCCGGCCGGTCAGCCCCAGCCCAGCTCGTCGAGCCGGTCGTCCTCAATACCGAAATGGTGGGCCACCTCGTGTATCACGGTGACCCTCACCTGCTCCACCACTTCGGCCTCGCTGTCGCACCCCCCGCATATGGGCAGCCGGTAGATGTAGATGCGGTCGGGTAGCACCATCTCGCCCCCGCCGTAGTAGCCCCGCTCGGTGAGCGGCACCCCGTCGTACAACCCCCAGATGTCGGGGTCGTCGCCCTCATCGGCCACCAACACCGCCACGTTGTCCATCATCTCGGCCAGGTCGTCGGGAATCTCATCCAGGGCCTGCGCCACCAGCTCCTCGAACCGCTCCGACGAAACCTCAACCATCCTCGCCATCCTCCCACCCAACCACCCCCAACCCCGACACAAGCCGAAACATGGGTGCTCCCACAAATGGCCAACTGGGAGACCTCAGGCTGCATCGGCTCGCAGAGGTGATAGGGGGAAAGTGTCGTAGGGTGCGGGCGAGGGGGTAGCCACGTTCGATTCCACTGTTTGGGTATTGACTTGGAATCCGCAGTCCAATCACCTGGCCTGACCTGACCTGGCATGACACTCCCTACAGGGCATGCCTCCACTAGAGGGGCAAGGTTAGTTTCTCCGGCCATGCGCAGAATTCGGGCAGCATTGGCAATAGTCGCTCTCCTGGCAGGGATCTTGGCGCTTTTGGCCGTGGCGATTCCCACCGCCGCGCGGACCTGAAAGGAGCGGACCTAACCGGAGTTATAACGGAATACCCGACCTCGATTGTGTATGTTTCTCTTATCGGTTCTGGTATAGTTCTCATATGGGTTCTGCAAGTGTTCTGGTGGAGTTGCCACCGGTGTTCTTGACTCGGGAGTTTGAGCAGGCGGCGGGGGTGCGTCCGTCGTCGGCATCGCGGGCGTTGGGGGAGTTAGCTGCGGGGGGTTTGGTGGGCAGGATCAGGCGGGGAACGTGGCGCAATTTCGCGGTGGAGTGGCCGGGTGCGGATGTTCTGTTGGTCGGGTCGGGTCCTGTGTCGCATCATTGGACGCCCGAGTGGGAAACTGAATTGGAGGTAGCCTACAGCGGGTTGCCTCGGCGGGTGTCCGGGCTTTGCGCTGTGGGTATGGCGGGAGTGCCGGTTGTGTGTTGGCCGGAGGTCAGTGTGGAGGCTGGCACTGCTTTCGACACGGATGGGTTCGGGTTCGTGTCTTGGCGCGAAGCGTCCGGCACCCTGTTGGCAAAAGCGGAGCAGGTCACCGAGCATACGTGGGTTTCGACGCCGGCTAGGGCGGTGCTGGAGTGTGCCCAACACCCGTATCGCTCGCACCGCTGGGAGGAGCATGTAGGGCGCATGATTGTCAACCGTTTCGACGTGTGCTCGCCCGACGAAATTTCTCGAGCCGCTGAAGCGCTCGGTTGGCGGGCAGGTCTTCGCCGGTTGGCGTCGCTGGCAGACGGTTTGGCCCGGTCGTCGACGGGCCGGGAACTGGGGTTCGATGTGGACCCTGACTGGGCCGGGTTGTGCCGGACCTCCGGCCGCGGGGACAAGTGGGTACACCTCGCTCCGCTGCGCCGCGCCAACCACCCACCACAAAGCGCAGATCAAGATGACGCTCGCAAGGTCCACTGGCCAACCACACCCAATGCACTGGCGCTCAAGGTGTCCACTTGAGCCCTACCAGCGGCCCAGGTAAACGGGACCTGCACCGGCGGTAGGAACCTGCCGATTTGGTCCAGCACCAGGTGGTGTCGGTCATAGCCGCCTGCCAGCAGCGTAGGCCGAGGGTGGTGTTCAAGGGCGGGACGCTGCTGAGACTGTGCTACCGAAACGACTACCGGTACTCCGAGGACCTCGACTTCGACTGGGTATACGACGATGACGCCAAGCCGACAATCCAGGACTTCTTCGACGAGGTCGCCAAAAAGACTGCCAGTCGCTACAAGACCGTGGTGGCGACTAGGTGGGGTGCCCATAATCTTAACCTGGAGTGGCAGCTTCCGAACGACCAAACCGGCGTCATCGCTGTTGATGTCAAAAGCCGGGACTTCCAGGGCGCCGGACCGAGCACCGCCGAATGGTCAATTGTCGGCAGACATCGCGGCGTTGATGTGTCGATACCCATTCTCGGCTACTCGCCCGAATCCATGCTGGCCGCCAAGCTCAGCTGTGTTGCCGACCACAACCGGCTCGCGGCACG
Organism: Acidimicrobiales bacterium; assembly: GCA_965200775.1. Classification (GTDB taxonomy): domain Bacteria; phylum Actinomycetota; class Acidimicrobiia; order Acidimicrobiales; family Bin134; genus Poriferisocius. The sequence continues at coordinate 1,470,581 of OZ241383.1, forward strand.
CGACTACTACGACCTGTTGCACCTCCTCCAAGACGACGCCATCGACAAGAGCGTTGCATTCGGAGAGTTCACCCGCCGTCATACAGTCGCCAGCACAGATCAGAAGGCGAAACCTGACTGGCTCGACACACTGCTTGGCAATGCCTACCTAAACCTCGACGAACTCACCGACAGATGGGACACCCTCACCCGAACAGGCATGACCACAATGCCGCACCGAGACTTCGGAACCGTCCTTGAGACCATCCACGACGCTCTGCACCAACACCTCCGGCACCACAACCTCGAATAATGGGGTGCGTGCTGGTTGGGGGTGGGCGGGGGAAAGTGTCGTAGACGTCGGTACGTTGGTGGGATGAACGATTCTGAAGAGCTCGACGACGGCGGGCTCAACGAGCGGCAGCGGGTGGCGGTGGAGACACCCCGCACTCCGTTGTGCATTCTTGCTGGGGCGGGCACGGGCAAGACCAGGGTGCTAACCCGCCGAATCGCCCATCAAGCCGAGGCGGGAAACATCGACCCCAAACGCGCCCTGGCCGTGACGTTCACCCGCAAGGCCGCCGATGAGCTTAGGAGTCGGCTGGCCCGGTTGGGGCTTGGAGACCAGGTGAGCGCAGGCACGTTCCACAGCATCGCCTTGGCCCAGCTCCGCACCCGCTGGGCGGAGCGGCAGGTACGACCGCCCGAGCTGCTGACCGAAAAGCGGGGGTTGTTGAGCCGTGTGACCCACAAGACCGGACGGCGGCTCTCTCGAGCCGAAGGGCAGGAAGCGGCCGCCGAGATCGAGTGGTCCAAGGCCCGTTGCATCCCGCCCGACAAGTACGCCGAAGCCGCCGCCCGCCATCGCCGGTGGTCGGTAACCGCGCTGGACCCGGCCATGGTCGGCGACCTGTTCGAAGACTACGAGAACGAGAAGCGAAAACGACGCATGGTTGACTTCGACGACCTCTTGATCCTGGCCCTGCGAGACCTCACCAAAGACACGGCCTACGCCGAGGCCCGGCGCTGGCGGTACCAGCACCTGTTCGTCGACGAGTTTCAGGACGTGAACCGGCTCCAGTTCGACCTGCTCCGAGCATGGCTAGGAGATCGCAACGACCTTTGCGCGGTGGGCGACCCCAACCAGGCTATCTACCACTGGAACGGCGCCGACTCCGACTACATCGAACGGTTCGACCACTGGTTCCCCGGTGCCGAGGTTCTCGACCTGGTGGACAACTACCGCTCCTCACCCCAGATCCTGACCGCGGGCCGAGCCGTTCTGCCCAACGGTGCCGCCTCCCTGCTTGCTCACCGCCCCGAAGGCCCCAAACCCACCGTGACCTCCCATACCGACGAAACCGACGAGGCCAACTCCATCGCCCGGTTGCTGCGAGACGCCAAGGGGCCTGGGACCGCCTGGTCGTCGATGGCCGTGCTGGCCCGGACCAACGCCCAGATTTCCGTGGTGACCGAGGCTCTGCGTTCCGCCGATATCCCATTCCAGGTCCGGCGCCGTGAACTCGATATCGATGAGGAACCACCGCCCCAACCCAGCAGAGCCCAGGGCGTAGTGGTAGCCACCTTCCACGCCGCCAAGGGCTTGGAGTGGCCCATCGTCCACCTAGCCGGCCTGGAGGAGGGCCTAGTGCCGATCAGCCGAGCTCAAACCCCGGTCGAAATCGCCGAAGAGCGGAGGCTGCTCTACGTGGCAATCACCCGGGCCGAGCGCCAACTGCACTTCCACTGGGCCGCCGAGCGGAAATTCGGCGAACGGTCAGCCTCCCGAGCCCCCTCCCCCTACCTTCTCGACATCCTCAACAGGTGCGATACCGCATTCATCAGTCCCATGGCCCGGTGAACCCCCGGCCCAGCGATCAGGATTACCAGCTGACCCGGCTTATAGGTCGAACGGGATGAGTACCACCACCACGGTGGCGTCGCAGTCCCGCAACACCTGTTCCACCCGGTGCCCGAGGAAGGGCCGGTCGCCCACCCGCCGGAGGTTGGCTCCCATCACCACCAAATCGGCCTCGATGTCCTGCACCAGGCGCAGGATCTCCTCGGCCGGGGACGAGCCCTCCATCACCGCAGCACGTGACGTGGCCCCAAGCTCCTCAGCCAGGGCCATGGCCTGGCCCACCATCGTCTCCCCCACGTTCACCGAGCCCCGCTGGCTCATCCGGCGGCTGAACAGCGACGGCAGTCCGGCGGGCTCGCCCCGGGCAGTGTGTACGTGGGTGAGGTGCAGTTCGGTGCCTAGTTGAGAGCTGAGATTGAAGGCCACCTCCTGAGCGGCCCGCGAAACCGGACTGCCGGTAACCGGCACCACCGCCCGGCTGAACGCCCCGGGCAGCGGCCTGTCGAGGTTCCGAGCCCTGCGCACCACCACAACCGGTATGGGGCTCTCCGAAAGCACCCCGTCCACCAGCGGGGAGATCACCTGGTAGGCGTCCTCGTAGTCCTGGGCCCCCAACCCGATCACCCCGAACCCCAACCGGCTCTCGTTGATGATGGCCCGAACCGGGTCGTTGCCCCGAACCAGGCGATGTTCCAGCGGGCGATCGTGCAAGACGTTGCGCAATGGGGTGATGTCCACCTCGGTTCCTTTATCGCCCATGGTCAGCACCGTGGCCCCGGCCTCGATGGGCCAGGCGAAGTGCAGCACTTGGGCTGCGGCAATCGACTCGGGCCCGCCCCGACTGGGCAATAGCAGCCTGGAGGTGCGCACCACCAGGTTCCGGCTCAACGCCTGCTCCCGGCCCAGCCGCTTCTGCTCGTCGGGGGTGCCCTGCCAGTTGTTGACCACCCCCCTCAGGGTCGCCGACGCGAACAGCGACGTGATCACCGGTATCAGCACGATCACCGAGAACGCAGTGGGGCTGAAAACGCCCACGCTCAACCCCACAGTAGCGATGACGATCTCCAGCGCCCCCCTAGCGTTGAGCCCAGCCCCCAGCGCCAACCCGGCTCGGTGGGTGCGACCGGCCAATCGAGCCCCGCCATAGGCCCCAGCGAACTTGAACACGATCGCCACCACCAGCAGCACCAGAGCCCAGACCAGCGCCTCGGAGTCGTTGAGCAGGCTGAGATCCACCTGCAAACCGGCCGTGGCGAAGAACACCGGGGCGAACAGGGCCCCGGTAAGGCCCTCCAAATGATGAATGACCTCCTCATGCTGGAAGCGGGACCGGTGAAGAACCACCCCGGCCACGAAAGCCCCCAACACGGCCTCCACCCCCAACCACTCGGTTGCCACGCCGAAAACCAGCATGGTCACCATGGCCACCGCCAAGGCTGCGGCAAGGTCGCCCCCAGTGCGCCGCACCCTGCGCAGGAACAGGTCCACGAGGCGCTGGCCGACGGTGAGGGACAGCACCCCGAAGGCCACGATCCCCCCCAGCGTGGCCAGCACCTCGCCGGCCGACACCCCACCGGAGGTGGCCAGACCGGTGAACACCCCCAACATAATCCAGCCGGCCACGTCGTTGGCCATGCCCGCGGCCACGGTGATCTGGCCGAAGTCCCGCCGCATCAGCCCCAACTCGCTCAGGATCTTGGCCACCACCGCCAACGAGGACACGCTGAGCGCCAGCGCCACGAACAGGGTGAAGGGAAGGCGGTCCACGTCCTCGCCCAGGAAGATCGACGGCAGCAGCAACCCCACCACCACCCCAGAGATAAGCGGCAGTACCAGGCTCCCGGTGGTGACCAACAGCGCGGGGCGGCCCAGTTTGGTGATGAGGCCCAGGTCGGTCTCGAACCCGGTCACCACCAGCAACAGCGCCACACCCACCCAACTCACCGCCTGGAGAGCGGAAGACTGGCCCACGCTCTCGGGCAGGAACCACTCGAACCCCGACTCCCACACCACCCCAAAAACCGACGGGCCCAGTACCAGCCCGGCCAGCAGCGCTCCCACCACCGATGGCAGCCCTATCCTTCGCATCACCATCCCGAAGATGTGGGCGAACGCCAGCAGCACCAGGAGCTGGACCCAGAAGACAAGCAGGTCGTAATCGCCCGTCTCGGCGGCGAGAACCAAGTGCGGCATCAACCGGCCCCGGCGACCTCACCCCAGTCGAAATCCACCACCACCGGGGCGTGGTCCGACGGCTTCTCTCCCTTGCGAGCGTTGCGGTCCATCAGTGCGGTGGTCACCCGCTGAGCCAACGGCTCGCTGGCCATCACCATGTCGATGCGCATCCCCTGGCGCTTGTGGAACCGCCCCGCCTGGTAGTCCCAGAAGGTGTAGAGGCCATCATCGGGCCATGCCCGGCGGAAAACGTCCACCAGCCCCCAGCCGGTGACCGAGGCCAGCGCCTCCCGCTCGGCGCCGCTCACATGGGTCAGACCCCCGAACGCGGCGATGTCCCATACGTCGTTGTCAGCGGGGGCCACGTTGAAGTCCCCCGCCACCACCACCGGATCGGCAGCGGAGCTGTTGGCCTCCAGGTGGGACCGCAGCCGGCCCAACCAATCGAGCTTGTAGTGGTAGTGATCGTGGCCCAGCTCACGCCCGTTGGGGATGTAGGCGCTGGCCACCCGCACCCCGCCACAGGTGGCCCACACGATGCGGGCGTCGGGGTCGGCCTCACGCCCGTCGGCAAACCCACTTACAGGGTCGGCCATCCCCACCCGGCTCAGGATGGCCACCCCGTTCCACCGGCCCTCACCGTGGTGGACCCACTCGTAGCCCATCGCCTCGAAAGCCAGACCGGGGAAGGCGTCGTCGGCCATCTTGGTCTCCTGCATGCACAGCACATCGGGGTCGGCCAGCTCCAGCCATTCCTGCACGCGAGGCATACGGGCGTTGAGGGAGTTCACGTTCCAGGTCGCCAAACGCACTGACCCGACCCTAGTTCTCCGCCTGCCACGTGATCCTTGTTTTCCTAGACTGCCCGACATGGAATCCGACGCCGACCAACTCGTCGGCCAAAACGCCTGGCTGGTCGATGAGATGCACCGCCAGTACCTGGACGATCCCGCATCGGTAAGCGAGAGCTGGCAGGACTTCTTTTCCGATTACCGCCCCGACCGGGTGGTGGCCGAGCCGTCTATGCCCGAACCCCGCCTTCGATCCGTCCCTGCTCCCGAACCGGACCCCGAGCTCCCGGGGCGGCCGATGCGGGGGGCCGCGGCCCGTATCGCCGCCAACATGGAGGCCAGCCTTGCCATCCCCACCGCGACCAGCTTCCGGGAGGTCCCGGCCAAGCTGCTCGACGTGAACCGCCGCATCATCAACGGCTACCTGGGTCGCACCGACGGCCGCAAGGTGTCCTACACCCATCTCATCGCCTACGCCGTGGTCCAGGCCATCGCTCACCACAGGCCGGTGATGAACTCCACCTTCGTCGATACCACCGGCGGGCCCCGGGTGGTGCGCCACGAGCACATCGGCTTGGGCATCGCGGTGGACGTGGAGAAGGCCGACGGATCCCGCTCGCTGCTGGTGCCTTGCATCCCGGAGGCCGACACCCTGGACTTTCCCACCTTCGTCGAGTTCTACGACACCATGATCCGCAAGGTGCGCAACAACGACCTCAGCCCCGACGACTTCGCCGGGGTCACGGTGAGCATCACCAACCCCGGCACCATAGGCACCGTCCAGTCGGTCCCCCGGCTCATGCCCGGCCAGGGGGTGATCGTCGGGGTGGGCACCATCGACTACCCCACCGCTTACCAGGCTGCCGACCCTCGCACTCTGGCCAACCTGGGGGTGTCGAAGGTGATAACCCTGTCGTCCACTTACGACCACCGCATCATCCAGGGGGCCGAATCAGGCATGTTCCTGGCCGCCGTCCACAGCCTGTTGCTGGGCGAGCACCGCTTTTACGAGGACGTGTTCCGTGCGGTGGGGGTGCCATACGAGGCGGTGCGGTGGCGGGCCGATGTGATGCCGGTTGACCGCGAGCAGGCCATCGTGGCCAAGCAGGTCCAGGTGAACACGGTGATCAACATGCACCGGGTTCGGGGCCATCTCATCGCCGACCTCGACCCTCTGGCCGCCGACGAACCGGAGATGCACGACGAACTCGACCCTGCCACCTACGGGCTGACCATCTGGGATCTGGACCGGGAGTTCCTCACAACCGGGTTCGGCGGCATGGACCTGGGCAACGCCGATCAGCGAATGCCGCTGGGCGACATCCTCCACGTGCTGCGCAACGCCTACTGCCGCACCGTCGGGGTGGAATACATGCACATCCAGGAGCCGGGCGAGAAGGAATGGATCCAGAAGCACGTGGAGGGGGTGGACACCACCGTCGGGTTCGACGAGAAGCTGCACATCCTCGATCGGCTGAACGCCGCCGAGGCCCTGGAACGGTTCCTCGACACCAAGTACGTGGGCCAGAAGCGGTTCGGGATCGAAGGAGCGGAGAGCGCCATCGTGATACTGGACGCCGTGCTCGCCAAGGCCGCCGACCTGGGGATGGACTCGGTTGTTATGGGCATGGCCCACCGGGGACGGCTCAACGTGCTGGTAAACATCGTGGGCAAGGACTACGGGCAGCTCTTCGGCGAGTTCGAGGGCAACATCGACGAGTCGTCCACCCAGGGCTCGGGAGACGTGAAGTACCACCTGGGGATGACCGCCGAGTTCCGGAGCCCCGCAGGAAACCGCATCCCGGTTGAACTGGCCGCCAACCCGTCACACCTGGAAGCGGTCAATCCGGTGGTGGAGGGCATGGTCCGGGCCCGTATGGACCGCATCACCGACGGCGACGGGGAGCACAGCCCGGTAATGGGTCTGGTGGGCCCCAACGACCCAAGCGAGGACCACCGAGGTCCGGTGCTGCCTGTGCTGGTGCATGGAGACGCCGCCTTCGCCGGCCAGGGCGTGGTGAGCGAGACCCTGAATCTGTCGTTGATCCGGGGCTACCGAACCGGGGGCACCGTACATTTGGTGATCAACAACCAGGTGGGGTTCACCACCACAGCGGAATCAGCCCGTTCCAGCTACTACTGCACCGACGCTGCTAAGATGATCCAGGCCCCCATCTTCCACGTCAACGGGGATGATCCCGAGGCCTGCGCCCGGGTGGCCCGTCTGGCGCTGGCCTACCGCAACCACTTCCAAAAGGACGTGGTCATCGACATGTGGTGCTACCGCCGCCAGGGTCACAACGAAGCCGACGATCCCAGCTACACCCAGCCCGAGATGTACCGCCGGATCGAGAACCACCGGTCGGTGCGCAAGCGGTACGTGGAGTCGCTGGTCAAGCGGGGGGACATCACCCTGGAGGAGGCCGAGCAGGCCATGGACGAGTTCCGGGCCACGCTCCAAAAGGCGCTGGACGAGACCAGGGACCGACCCAGCGACCAGCCCGACGATGAAAACGACGACAAAACCAGCGACGGACAACACGGGGAAGCAGAAGCCCCGACCACCAGCAAGCCCGGCGAGCCCGCCACGGACGGAGTGTCGATCTCTGGGGCGATGGCCGGTGTCTCCCCCGAGGTGGCTGCCGCGGTGGACACAACGGTGACATCCGATCGGATCGAGCCGGTTTACGACGCGTTGCGTTCGGTTCCCGACGGGTTCGTCCTGCACCCCAAGCTGGCCCGCCAGTTCAAGGCCCGCGACACCATGATGGACGAGGGTGTCGTGGACTGGGGGCTGGCCGAGGCGCTGGCTTTCGGCACGCTGCTGGGCGAGGGCACTTCCATAAGGCTGGCCGGTCAGGACTCCCGACGGGGCACTTTCTCCCACCGCCACAGTACCCTGGTGTGTTACGAGACCGGCCGGGAGTACCGCCCCCTGGCTGGGCTGGCCGGCCGCGGTACCCATCTGTGGGTGTACGACTCGCTCCTGTCGGAGTACGCCGCCCTGGGTTTCGAGTACGGCTACTCGGTGGGAGACACCGATGCACTGGTGATGTGGGAAGCCCAGTTCGGCGATTTCGTCAACGGGGCGCAGATCATCATCGACCAGTTCGTGGTGTCGGCCGAGGACAAGTGGAGCCAGCACTCGGGGCTGGTGATGCTCCTGCCCCACGGCTTCGAGGGCCAGGGCCCCGAGCACTCCTCGGGGCGGATCGAGCGGGTCCTGCAGTCGGTGGCCGAGAGCAACGTGCGGGTGGCCAACCTCTCCACGGCGGCCCAGTACTTCCACCTGCTGCGCGACCAGGCGCTGCGCCCAGAGCGCCGCCCCCTGGTGCTGTTCACCCCCAAGTCGCTGCTCCGCCACCGCGACGCCCGGTCACCGGTGTCCGACCTGGTAACCGGTGGCTTCTCCCCGCTGCTGGACGATCCGGGCGGCCCCGACCCCAACCGGGTAGCCGGAGTGGTCGTGACCAGCGGGAAGATCAGCCACGAGGCCCTGGCCGAGCGCGACCGGCAGGGTTCGCCGGCAGCGGTGGTACGGGTGGAGCAGCTCTACCCCTGGCCCGCCGAAGCGCTGGCCGTAGCCATCGGCCGCTACCCCAACGCAAACCGGATCGTGTGGCTCCAGGAAGAGCCCCGGAACATGGGCCCGTGGGACTACGTGAAGGGCCATCTCCATGACGCCTTCGCCGACCGGTACGAGATCATCCGGGCCAGCCGCAGTGAGTCGGCCAGCCCCGCCACCGGAAGCGCCGCCATCCACCGTCAGGAACAGTCCGCGCTGGTAACCGGGGCCCTGGCCCTACTCAACCCCTCGGGCTGAGGCCCCGCGAGCCGTCGGGTCGGCCGGCGCCAGAGGCCGTAGACCGGGCGAGTTACCGGTCGAGAACCTGAGCGGCGATTTCCCGCGCCTCGTCGATGGTCTGCGCAAACCGGTCGGGGGGAACCCGCTGAAGGGCACCGAGCGAGTGCAGAGTCTCCGACGGCAGCCCGCCGAGCCCCATCACGATGCACTCGGTGTCCTGGTCGTACGCGCCGTCGACGAGCTGTTCCAGCACAAGAGCCGCGCTCTCATCCATGTACACGGTCTCGGAGAAGTCGAAGATCACCACATCGTGATCCCGGATATCCACGCTCACCGTGTTTGTGATCTTGTTCGACGAGGCCACCGAGAAGCTCCCCCGGAAGGCCACCATCCCCACCCGTGCGTCGTACTCCTCGATCGCCGCCCCGCTGGGCATGTTCTGGCTCTGGAAGAAAACATGGTCGAGGATCGGAACCGACACCACATTGTCCATCTCCAGCCGCTCGAACTGCCGGGATCGGGTCATCCCGGCCACGATCAGCCCGATGGCCACGGCGGTGATGAGATCCACGAACACCGTCAACCCGAAAGTGGCGAACATCACGATCAGGTGCTCGCGGTGTATGTGGGTCACCCTGGTCAGGAACCGCCAGTCCATGATGTCCCAGCCGACCTTCATCAAGATTCCGGCCAGGGCGGCGTGGGGGATCTCCTCCACGTACTTCCCCAAACCCAGAACCAGCACCAGCAGGATGAGCGACCGCAGCACACCTGAGACCCGGGTGTGGCCGCCGGCCCGGATGTTCACCACCGTGCCCATCGTGGCTCCGGCACCGGGCACCCCGCCGATGAACCCGGCCATCATGTTGCCGATGCCCTGGCCGATGAGCTCCCGATTGGGCTGGTGGCTGGTTCGGGTCATGGCGTCGGCCACCAGAGAGGTGAGCAGGCTGTCGATGGACCCCAAAAGAGCGATGGTCAGAGCGGGCTGAACGGCCCGGGCCAGCACATCGCCCGACAGTTCGGGCAACTCGAAATCGGGGAGCCCAGTGGGTACGTCGCCGATAACCGGGGTGTTGTCGAGCCACAGCACGCTCAGCATCGTCCCCAAGATCAGCGCCATCATGATCGGGGGCACGAACGCCCGCAGGCGCTGGGGCCAGTAGATGCACACCCCCAGCGAGATGGCGGCGATGACGAACGAGCTGTAGTTGATGTCGGCGATCACATCCGGCCACGACCGCACCGCGTCGATCGGCCCGCCGAGCTCCACCGGCGAGCCAAGAAACGGCACCGTCTGCACCAGGATGATGATCACGCCGATGCCGGACATGAACCCCGAAACCACCGACGCGGGCGTGTACACCACGAACCGGCCGATGCGCAGCACCCCCAGCACGATCTGTATCAGCCCGGCCATAACCGCGATGGTGAACACTTCCTCGATGCTCTCGGCGTGGCTGGTGACGATCACTGCCATGGCCAGCGCCATCGGCCCGGTGGGGCTGGAGATCTGAGCCCGGGTGCCCCCAAAGATGGCCGCAAACAATCCCAGGGCGATGGCGCCGTACATGCCGGCCACTGCTCCCAGGCCCGAGGCCACCCCGAACGCCAGCGCGGTGGGAAGGCCGACCACCGCCGCGGTGATGCCCCCGAAGGCGTCGTTGCGGAAGCTATGCAGGCTGTAGCTCAAGGGAAGTCCCCGTCATCGCCCGAGAGTTTATTTCAGCCCCCGCTCGCGGGCCTCTCCCACCGGGTGGCTCCGATCCGCCGGGCCGGCTACAGGGAGAATCAGTCGAGGTTGATGTTCAACAGTCGGGCGGCGTTACCCCGCACCAGTTTCTCAACCACGTCGGCAGGCAGGTGGCCCATCATCTCCTCGGCCACCTGCTTGGTGTTGGGCCATGTGGTGTCGGTGTGGGGGTAGTCGGTTTCAAAGGTCACGTTGTCCACCCCCACCTCGTCGAGCGACTTGAGGCCATGGTGATCGCGGAAGAAGCAACCGTATATCTGACGGTAGTAGTAGGTGGACGGTGGTTCGGGCACGATATCTCGCACCCCGCCCCACGCCCGGTGTTCCGACCACACGTCGTCGCACCGCTCCAGGATGTAGGGGATCCAGCCGATCTGCCCCTCGGAATAGGCAAGCTTCAGCTCGGGGTGGCGCACCAGCACCCCGGAGAACAGAAAGTCGCTCATCGACGCTATGGCGTTGTTGAAGCTGAGCGACGCTGCCACCGCCGGAGGGGCGTCGGGCGAGGCGGCCGGCATCACCGACGAGGAGCCGATGTGCATGCACACCGCGGTGGAAGTGTCCTGGCAGAGAGCGAAGAACGGATCCCAGTAGCCGGTGTGGATGCTCGGCAGGCCCAGGTTGGGGGCGATCTCGCTGAAGCACACCGCATGGCAGCCCCGGGCGGCGTTTCGCTCCACTTCGGCGACGGCCAGCTCCACATCCCACAGCGGAATGATGGCCAGGGGGATGAGCGCCCCACCGGAGTCCCCGCACCATTCCTCGATCATGAAGTCGTTGTAGGCCTGTACGCAGGCCAGGGCCAGCTCCTTGTCATCGGCCTCGAGGAAGGTCTGGCCGCAGAACCGGGGGAACGTGGGGAACGACAGCGACGCCTCCACGTGGTTCATCTCCATGTCCTCGATGCGGGCCTTGGGTTCGTAGCACCCCGGGCGCATCTCGTCGAAGGTGATGGGCACAGCGGCCATGTCGTCCCGGTCGAACCCCACGGCGGCCACGTGGCGCTTGTTGGGGTACACGAGGTCTTCGTAGAACCAGACATCACCCCAGGGCGCGCCCTCCACGTCGAGGTCGTAGGTGTACATCTTCTTGCCGCCGACGTAGGTGATCGGCCCCACCCGTCGCCGCTCTACTCGCGGCCCCCGCTCCTTGAATCGTTCGGGCAGCCAGCTCTGCCAGAGGTGGGCGGGCTCAACGAGGTGGTCGTCCACGCTGATGATCTTGGGAATCTCGGTGGGCACGGGAGACAGCCTACCGATCAAGACCGATTACGGCACTTTTGGCCAATAGGCGTCTACGGCCACTGGGGTTGCCGGGCAGCCCGATCCGACCGCACCCATTGGTCAGTCGGCAGCGGCAAGGGTGGCGGCCACCTCCGGGGGAAGGGACTGCTTGTCTGGTGTCAAGTGATGCTCCGCGGCCCAAACAACGGCCAGGTGGGCGCTGCCCGCTTCCCTCAGCAGGGCGGCACCCAGCTCGGGGTGGTCTCGATATTGGGCCCACCGGCCCGAGAGACGGCCGGGGCAGACCGCTCCAGCCAATGTGGCTCCAACCCGAGCCGCGGTGCCCAACCCGGCCTCGGTCTTGCCCACGTCGTGGAGGCCGGCCGCCACCCGCAAGCCATCGTTGGTCAGCGCCGCGTGCCGGGCGGAGCGCACCGCGTGGGCCCGGTCGGGGCGGCTCATCCGACGGTAGAGCCCGGCTTCGGCGGGATTGAGCATCGCCAGCAGCCAGGCCTCGGCTTCGGGGTCGGGGCCCCGGCCGAGCAACGACTGGAAGAATCGCCTGGCCAGGTGGGCCCAGGTTCTCACCGGTCGAGCGTGGCCCGGGGGTGAGCGGCCCGGTAGGCCTCCCACAGCCGCTCCCGGGACACCATGGTGTAGATCTGCGTGTTAGCGATGGAGGCGTGGCCCAACAGCTCCTGCACCGCCCGGATGTCGGCACCCCGGTCGAGCAGATGGGTGGCGTAGGAGTGACGGAAAACGTGGGGGGACACCTTGGCCCCCAACCCCACCTGCTGTGCCCGCTTCTTCACAATCCCCCATGCGCCCTGGCGGGACAAGCGGCGGCCCCGCTGGTTGAGCCACACCGCGTCCCGGTCGTGCTGGGAGGCCCACCGCTCCGGTTCCATCTCGCCCCGCCCACCCGGCGTCAACCAGGCGGCCAGCGCCTCGTGAGCGCACCGGCCCACCGGCAAGATGCGCTCCTTTCGACCCTTGCCCATAACCCGAAGGGTGGCCCCGCTCATGTCGAGGCTCGACAGAGACATCCCGACCAACTCGCTTATGCGGATGCCGGTGCCGTAGAGCACCTCCAGAATGGCCCGGTCCCGCCGGGACACCTGACCGGCACCGACCACGGCGTCCATGACAGCCTCGACCTCGGCCTCGCTCAGCGCCTTGGGCACACTGGAGGGCACCTGGGGCAACTCCACGTGGGCGCCGGGATCGTCGGACCGCAATCCCTCGATCACCAGGAACCGGTGGAACGATCTCACCGACACCATCATCCGCTTCACCGACGCCGGGGCCTTGCCCTCGGCCTGCTGTTGGCGCAGGAATGCGATGAGGTCGTCCTCAACGGCGGTGTGGAGGGTGCGATTCCGTTCGGCCAGGAACTCGCAGTAGCGGATCAGGTCCCGGCCGTAGGCCTCGCAGGTGCGGGGCGACCGGTCGCGCTCCGACACCAGCCAGCCCAGGAACTCATCAATCTCGCTTCTGGTTTTTCCGGAAGTCACCAAACGAGCCGATCATTGTGCCGGTCTGACCCGGTCCCGGGCGTTCCGGAAATCACCGTTGCCGCCTGTCAGCTCAGTCTTTCCCTGGCCAGCATCAGGCCGACTATCGATTTGCCGTCGATCAGCTTCCCGGAGGCCACCAGCTCGGGGACCTCGGCCAGCTTGATGCGTTCTATGGCCATGTGCTCTTCCTCAATGCTGTGAGGGCGGCGGTCCGTGTCCTCAAGGTCGGCGGCCAGATAGCAGTAGGTCAGCTCGTCGGTGAACCCCGGGGAGTTGTGGAACTGGGCCAGAAGCTCCAGCCGACCGGCCCGCTTGCCGATCTCCTCCTCCAGCTCCCGCTGGGCGGTCATCTCCGGGGGCTCCCCCACAGCATCCAGCTTGCCGGCGGGAATCTCCAGCATCTCCCGACCCACCGACGGCCGGTACTGGCGCACCATGATGACCTCCTCGCCGTCGATGGGAACCATCACCGCTGCGCCCGGATGGCGAATCACCTCCCGCTCGTACACCGCTCCGTCCGGGCTCTCGACCTCGACCACTGTGAGCGCCACCACCTGCCCCTGCCACACAGGGCGCTCCCCGATCAGGGCGAAACCAGCCCCGCCGGTGGTCTCCGGGGTGTTGTCCACCGCTAGCTGCGAGCAGCCGGCGAGTCGCTCGCCACCGCCTCGGCCTCATCGGAGACCCGCCCGGTGTGCGCCTCGGGCGGAGAACCGGCAAAGGCACCGGAGACCACTCCGCTCTCCTGGCGGTCGAGTGCGGCCTTCACCAGTCCACAGAACAGCGGTGCCGGCCGGTCGGGGCGGCTCTTGAACTCGGGGTGGGCCTGGGTGCCCACCCACCAGGGGTGGCCGTCGAGCTCGATGAACTCCACCAGCAACCCGTCGGGCGACTCCCCCGCGATCACGAAATCGGTACCCTCGAAGCGGCTGCGGAGCTTGGGGTTGAACTCGTAGCGGTGGCGATGGCGCTCCGAAACCACTTCGGCGCCGTAAACCTCGCCCACCTTTGTGCCGGGCCGCAGCTTGGCCAGGCAAGCCCCCAGCCGCATGGTGCCCCCCTTGTCGGTGATGCTGCGCTGCGACTCCATGAGGTCGATCACCGGCCACGGCGTGCGGGGGTCGAACTCGCTGGAGTGGGCGTTGGCCATGCCCAGCACGTTGCGTGCGTAGTCGATGGTCATCACCTGGAGGCCGAGGCACAGGCCCAGGCAGGGAACGCCGTTCTCTCGGGCGTAGGTTGCGGCAGCGATCTTGCCCTCGACCCCCCGCTCGCCGAACCCGCCGGGAATCACGATGCCATCCAGTCCGTGCAGCAGGCTGCCAGCCATCAAGCCCTCCACGTTCTCGGCCTGAATCCACTCGATCTCCACCGAGGCGTCGTAGTGACCGGCGGCGTGGTTCAGCGCCTCCACCACCGAGAGGTAGGCGTCCTGCAACATCACGTACTTGCCGATGAGGCCGATGCGAACCTGCCGTCGAGCTTCGGTCAGCCGCCGGTTCAACGACCTCCAATCGGCCAGGTCGGGCGGGGAGGCGTTCAGGTACAAGATGTCGCACACCACCTGGTCGAGTCCCTCTTCGTGGAGCACCAGGGGGATCTCGTAGATGCTCTCGGCGTCGGCAGCATTCACAACCGCCGACACGTCCACATCGCACAGGCTTGAGATCTTGCGCTTGAGTTCGGCGGAGATGGGTGCTTCGCTGCGGCACACGATGGCGTCGGGCTGAACTCCTCGGCTGCGCAACTCGGTGACCGAGTGCTGGGTGGGCTTGGTCTTCTGCTCGCCGGTGGGGCCGATGAACGGCACCAGCGTGACGTGGATGTAGCAGACATTGCCTCGCCCCACGTCCAGGCGCACCTGGCGGATGGCCTCGAGGAAGGGGAGGATCTCGATGTCGCCGACGGTGCCGCCGATCTCGGTGATCACCACGTCCACGTCTTCCGACACCAGGCCGGCGATCCGGCTCTTGATTTCGTTGGTGACGTGGGGGATGACCTGCACCGTCTTGCCCAGGAACTCGCCTTGGCGCTCGGCGGCGATTACCGAGGAGTAGATCGATCCGGTGGTGGCGTTGGAGAGCTTGGTCAGGTTCTCGTCGATGAACCGTTCGTAATGGCCGAGATCAAGGTCGGTTTCGCCGCCGTCGTCGGTGATGAACACCTCGCCGTGCTCGAACGGGTTCATGGTGCCGGGGTCGACGTTGATGTACGGGTCGAGCTTCTGCATGGTCACCCGCAGACCCCGCTGTTTGAGCAGGCGACCCAGAGATGCAGCGGTGAGCCCCTTACCGAGGGAACTCGCAACCCCGCCGGTGACGAAAATATGTTTGGTCACGCCGGCTTAGCCTAGCGCCCTGTTGCGACATCCGGTGACACCGGCTCAAATCGGGCCCGATCCCCCCAATGGCCAAGGGAGTGACGGCGACAACATCCGGTGACACCGGCTCAAATCCGACCCATTCCCCCCGAGGTTTGAAGCAACTCGAAGGCGTGGCTGCGAGCGGTCTCGCTGTCGGGCGACCCCGACAACATCCGGGACAGCTCCACAACTCGATCCTCACCCCGCAACGCCTTGGCCGAGACGGTGGTGGAGGCCCCGTCGTCGTGTTTGACGATGCTCACCTGGTGGTGAGCGCACGCCGCCACCTGGGGAAGGTGGGTCACCACAAGAACCTGATGATCGTCGGCCAGCCGAGCCAACGCGCCGCCGACCACCTGGGCGGTTGCCCCGCCGATACCCGCGTCCACCTCGTCGAACACCAGCACCGGCGGTCCGGCGGTTAGCACCAACCGCAGGGCCAGCATGACCCGGGCCAGCTCCCCGCCCGACGCGGCGGTGTCGAGCGGCAGGCCGGGTGCCCCGCTGTTGGCAGCCAGCAGGATGTCCACCTCGTCGCCCGGATCCTGTCCTACGGTTACCTTCACCTCGGCCCGGGCCAAAGCCAGTTCCCGAAGGTGGGCGGTGACCTCCTGGCCCAGCGAACCTGCCGCAGTCCGGCGTTCTGCTCCCACCACGGCGGCGGCCTCGGCCACGGCGTCAACCAGCCGGTGGCGCTCGTCGTCCAGGTTTCGGGCGATCCGGTCGAAATCCTCCAGTTCGGCCACCCGCCGGGTCAGATCTCGGTGGAAGTCCATGACCTCGGCCAGGGTTTCGCCGTACTTTCGGCGGATGTCGGCCAGCTCCTCCCGGCGGCGACGAACCTCGGCCAGCCTTACCGGATCCTCGTCGATGGACTCGGCAGCCCGGCGCAGCTCCCCGGCTAGGTCGGCCACCTCGGCGACCAGCGAGGTCACCCGCTCGTGCTCATTGTGCAGCGGGGTCCGGGCCTCCAGCGCGGCGGCGATCCGACCCAGTTCGCCACCCACCGGGCCGTCGTTCCCCAGGGTGTAGGAGGCGTCCCGGGCTGCGTCGCGGTGCGCTACCGCGTCGGCCAGCAACGTCTCCTCGGCCCGCAACTTCTCGTCCTCGTCGGGGTCTTCCACCCCGGCGGCGTCCAGCTCGGCGAGCTGGTACCGGCCCAGCTCGATCTCTCGGGCTCTGGACCTCTCGTCTCCGCCCAGGTCGGCCCGGCGCCGTTCCAATTCGGCCAGCGACGCCCGAGCCTCCACCAGCGGGGCCAGGTTCACAGCCCCGAACCGGTCGAGCGCCCGGCGCTGATGGCCCCGGCGCAGCAACGACTGATGGGCGTGCTGGCCGTGAACGTCCACCAGCTCCCGGCCCAGCTCGGCCAGCGAATCAGCCGAGGCGAGCCGCCCGTCGATGTAGGCCCGGCTCCGACCTTCGGCAGGAACTGCCCGCCGCACCACAACTTCCTCACCTTGGTGGTGGAACCGGCCCTCCACCACCGCTTCGTCGGCCCCGAACCGCACAAGCGCGGGATCGGCCCGTCCACCCAGGAGCAGGTCCAATGCCGTCACCACCAGGGTCTTCCCCGCGCCGGTCTCCCCGGTGAGCGCGGTCATGCCCGGTTCCAAAACCAGGTTGAGCCGTTCGATCACCCCCAGGTTCTCAGCGGCCAGCTCAACCAGCACTTTCACCATCCCTTGGCGCCGACAAGCCCTCGCTTGATGGGCGGCCGGTCACCTGCACTGCGATTCCCCCAACTTCGGGCCCGGTCACCGGTCGGCCAGCCCGAAGGTGGACTTGAGCGCCGGGTGGAAACCCCGCTGGCCCTGGGTAACCAACCGGGCCGGACGGTCGGACACGGTCACCTTCAGCGGCTCTCCGACATCGAGCTGGCCCAGCGAGCGTCCGTCCACCGCCACAGCGGCCGGACGGTCGCCCAACACCTCGATCACCAGCTCGCTGGCCGGGGTGAGCACCAGGCTGCGGTCGAACAGGGCGTGAGGGGCCACCGGGGTGAGCACCATTGCGTGCATCGACGGCGCCATGATGGGCCCTCCCGCCGAAAGCGAGTAGGCGGTTGACCCGGTTGGCGTGGCCACGATCAGCCCGTCGGCTGCATAGCTGGTGAAGAACTCCCCGTCGATGTGAACGGCCAGACGGACGGTGCGGCCACTGTCCACTTTTTCCACGATGGCCTCGTTGAGGGCGCGCGCTGTAGTGCCGTCGCCCAGCTCGCAGCTCAGCCGCATCCGCTCCTCGATGGCGTAGCTGCCTGCCAGGAACCCCTCAATCGCGTCCCACGCTGCTTCGGGTTGGAAGTCGGTCAGGTAGCCCAGGGAGCCGTAGTTCACCCCCAGCACAGGCACGCCGCCGTCGGCAACCGCTGTCACTGCCCTGAGCATGGAACCGTCGCCTCCCAGGCTTACCGCCAGGTCCAAACCCTGTCCGATGGTGCTGTCGGGATGAGCCAGATCGGTGCGGTCCAACGCTCCGGCAGGCTCGGTCGAGAGCCTGATCTGGTGGCCCTCCCCGTCCAGCTTGCTGATCAGTTCGGCTGCAAGGGTGAGGGCGACCGGGCGGTCGGGATTGGCAAACAGGGCGATTGCGGCCACCGCTTCAGGCTATTCGGGTTCGGCGGCAACCTGGGCGGTTACCAGTGCAGAATCCACAGTCGAAGCAGGGCCGCCGCGTTCCAGCAAGAGGAAGAACTCGACGTTGCCCCGCGCTCCCCTCAGCACCGACGGCGCCGCAGCCTGAGCCGGGACGCCCCACAGTTCAGCCGCTTCGATCACCTGGTCGAGCGCCGACCGCCATAGTTCGGGGTCGCGGATCACTCCCTGGCCTCGGCCCGCTTCCCGGCGGCCAACCTCGAACTGGGGCTTGACCAGAACCACCAGCGGCGCACTCGGCCCGGCCAAGCCGACCAGCGCCGGCATGACCGTGACCAGCGAGATGAACGATAGGTCGGCGGTGACAAGGTCGAACGGTGCTCCGATACCGGCCGGGTCCACGTCGCGGATGTTGGTGCGCTCGTGGAGCGTCACACGGGAGTCGGCGGCCAGGCGCTCGTGCATCTGAGCCCGCCCCACATCCACACCCACCACTTCGGTGGCCCCGCTCTGTAGCAGGCAGTCGGTGAATCCGCCGGTGGAAGAGCCCACATCGCAGCACCGCTTCCCGGCCACATCGAGGGTAAAAGCAGCGATGGCACCGGCCAGCTTCTCCCCTCCCCGGCTCACATACCGGGGAGGCGACCCGGACAACTCGAGGGCGTCGCCGGGGAGCACCATTCGAGCGGCACGCTGAGCCACCGCCCCGTTCACCATCACCTGGCCGGCAGCAACCGCCGCTTGAGCCCGCTCCCGGCTCGGGGCCAAGCCGCGACGGACCAGCTCAGCGTCGAGTCGTCGCCGGGGCCGGCTCATCGGCGGCGTCTCTTCCCGACTCGTGCTCCATCAGGTCGTGCGCCCCATCAGGCATCGACCTCCTAGTGACAGATCCCGAATTGATCGACCAGCGCGGCGAGGTCGGGGGCGCAGTAGGCCGGCTCGGGATCCACCGGAAGATCGTCGGCGCCGGTAACCCCGCTCAGCACCAGGGCGAACTCGTAGCCCAGAGCCTGGGCGAACCGTCCGTCGGAATCGGGCCGATCGCCCACCACCACGCCGGTGTCGCCGATCCGATCTCGCACGCACTCCACCACGGGAAGGTTGGGCTTGCCTGCCATGGTGGGCGTGGTCTCGGACGCAGTTGCCACGGCAGCGAGAATCGACCCTCCACCCGGTTCCAACCCGGTTTCGGTGGGATAGCTGGGGTCGTGGTTGGAACCGATCAGCCGAGCCCCGTCCCGAACTGCTCGCATCGCCCGGCTCAGCTTCTCGTAGTCGAAGGCGCGGTCGATGCCCACGATCACCGCGTCGGCCGGCTCGGCAAAACAGACCTCGGCCCCTGCCAGCTCCACCGCCTCGACAATGCCGGGACCCCCCACCACCAGCACCCGCTCCCCCGGGTTTACGAGCCGGCCCGCCGCGGTGGCCGAGGTGATGACCGACCCGGTGCCGTCGATCCCCACCGAAGCCAGCTTTGCCTCCATCTGCGCCACCGTCAGCGCCGACATGTTGGTCACGAACACCATGTCCGCGCCCGAGGTTCGCAACCGCTCGACTGCCTGGGCCGCGCCGGGCAGCGCAGTTCCCCCTATCCACACCACCCCATCCAGATCAAGCACCCACCCGCCGGAAGCGGGGGCCCCGAGGGGAGCCGAGGTATGGCTCAGGAGACTTCCCAGGTGGGTCGGGAGTGAAGCAGGGCCTCGAGATCGCCGGGGCCGGACTGCTCCTGGGCCATGGCGAGCTGTTTGCTCGACTCGGTGGCGTACTCGGCCCGCACCGCGGCCCGGAACACACCGATCGGAGTGGGCTCGAACGGGCCGGCCGAGAGCCGAGACAAGGCAAAGGCCAAGCTGGGATCCTGGCGGGTTTCGTCGTGAACCAGAAGGGCCGGTTCACCGACATCGGCCACGTTGACCACCTCGGCACTGCCCTGGGCGTTGATCATCACGCCCTTCTCGTTGTCCTCGCCGAAGCGGACCGGCTGTCCGTGCTCCAGCGGGATGAGCATCGACGCCCTCTTGTCCTTCTTGGTGATGGCCCCGAACGCCCCGTCGTTGAACACATTGCAGTTTTGGAACACCTCCACGAAGGCAGCACCGGGGAAGTCGTGGGCTCGCCGGAACATGTCCATCATGTGTTTGCGGTCCATGTCGTGGGTGCGGGCCACGAAACCGGCCTCGGCTCCCAGAGCCACCGAGATGGGGTTGAACGGCTCGTCGATGCTGCCGGCCGGGGTGGATTTGGTGACCTTGCCGATTTCGCTGGTGGGCGAGTACTGGCCCTTGGTGAGACCGTAAATCTGGTTGTTGAACAGCAAGATGTTGAGGTTCACGTTGCGGCGCAGGGCGTGCAGCAGGTGGTTCCCGCCGATGGAGAGCATGTCGCCGTCGCCGCCCACAACCCACACGTGCAGGTCGGGCCGGGCCATGGCCAGACCGGTGGCCAGCGCCGGGGCACGCCCGTGGATGCCGTGCATGCCGTAGGTGTTCATGTAGTAAGGGAACCGGGCCGCGCAGCCGATCCCGGAGATGAACACTGTGTCCTCCCGGCGCACCCCGAGTTCGGGCATGAGGAGCTGTACCGCTGTGAGGATCGAGTAGTCCCCGCACCCCGGGCACCAGCGGACCTCCTGGTCGCTGGTCCAGTCGGCTTTGGTGGTAGTGGGCACGTCAGTCATCGAGGGCTCCCTGGATGTGCTCGCTGAGTTCGGCGGCGGTGAAGGGAACCCCCTCCACCTTGCTTATGGGCTGGGCATCAACCAGGTACTCGGATCGGATGATGCGGCAGAACTGGCCCTGGTTCATCTCCGGCACGATCACCTTGGGATAGCGGTGGAGGATGTCGCCCAGATCGGAGGGCAGCGGGTTCAGATGGGTGACGTGAGCGTGGGCCACCTTGCGACCCTTGGCCCTGACCCGCATCACCGCGCTGGTGATGGCCCCCCAGGTGGAGCCCCAACCCACAACCAGCAGGTCGGCGTCATCCACGTCGCCGTCCAGCATGGTGGGTGGGATGTCGTTGGCGATGTGGGCGATGCGGTCCTGGCGCAGCCGCACCATGTGGCCGTGGTTTTCCGGCTCGTAGTTGATGTTGCCGGTGCCGTCCTCCTTCTCGATCCCACCGATGCGGTGGGTGAGGCCGGGCGTGCCGGGGACGGCCCACGGGCGGGCCATCGTCTCGGGGTCCCGCAGGTAGGGCCAGAAGGTCTCGGCGCCGTCTTCGTTGGTGTGGTTGGGCCCTGTGGCGAACTCCACCGTCAGGTCGGGAAGCAACGACACGTCGGGCAGGCACCAGGGTTCGCTGCCGTTGGCCAGGTAGCCGTCGGACAGCAGGAATACCGGGGTGCGGTACTTGAGGGCGATGCGAGCGGCCTCGATGGCGGCGAAGAAGCACTGCGAGGGGCTGTAAGCGGCCACGATCGGCACCGGCGACTCGCCGTGGCGCCCGTACATGGCCTGCATGAGGTCGGCGCTCTCGGTTTTGGTGGGCAGCCCGGTGGACGGCCCGCCCCGCTGGATGTTGATCACCAAAAGGGGCAGCTCCAGGCTCACCGCCAGCCCGATGGTCTCGCCCTTGAGCGCCACGCCCGGCCCGCTGGTGGTGGTAACCCCGAGGTGGCCGCCGAACGACGCCCCGAGTGCGGCGCACACCGCGGCGATCTCGTCCTCGGCCTGAAGGGTGCGGACGCCGAAGTTTTTGCGCTGGCTAAGCTCGTGGAGGATGTCGCTGGCCGGGGTGATGGGATAGGAGCCCAGGAACAGGGGGACCTTGGCCCGCTGGCTGGCCGCCACCAAGCCCCACGAAAGGGCGGTGTTGCCGTTCACATTGGTGTAGGTGCCGGGGTCGAGCACCGCCGGCTTCACCTCGTAGGTGAAGTCGAACAGCTCCGCTGTCTCCCCGAAGGCCATCCCGGCCTTGAACGCCGCCGTGTTGGCGTCGGCTACGAGCTGCTGGCGCTTGAACTTGGCCGCGATCCAGTCGAGTGTGGGCTCAGCCGGCCGGCTGTAGAGCCAGGACACCAGGCCCAATGCGAAGAAGTTCTTGGACCGCTCGGCGTCGCGGGGCTTGACCCCCAGGTCCTTGCAGACCTCCTTGGTGATGGTGGTCATCGGCACCTTGAACAGGGTGTAGTTGTCGAGGCTGCCGTCCTCCAGGGGGTCGCTGTCGTACCCGGCCTTGGTCAGGTTGCGCTCGACGAACGCGTCCTGGTTGACGATCACGGTCCCGCCGATCTCCAGATGTACCAGCTCCTTGCGGAGGGCAGCCGGGTTCATCGCCACCAGCACGCTGGGAGCGTCACCCGGGGTCATGATGTCGTGGTCGGATACCTGCACTTGGAAGGCCGACACGCCGGCCAGGGTCCCCTGGGGGGCTCTGATCTCGGCGGGGAACTCGGGCAGCGTCGCCAGGTCGTTTCCGAACAGCGCGCTTGCGCTGGTGAATCGGTCGCCGGTGAGCTGCATGCCATCACCGGAATCGCCGGCAAAGCGAACCACCAAGCGGTTCAGCTCGCGCGTTCCGACCGTACGCGGCACGGTGTCTGTCACGGAATCCTCCTTGATCCCATATGGCTGCCCGTAAGAGGTGCCAGTGTCCGAGAATACCCAGTGGGCCGGCGCGATTGGCACATCCTCGTGATTTAGGTCTCCCGAAATGCAACCGAGGGCTCTACCCGATGGTCACCGACGAGGAGGGTGGGGCGTTCTAGCCGTTGGGAACTGCCCCTACGCGACGGTCACCGACGGGGAAAGATACACTTCCTGGATGGCGTTCAGCAGTTCCACTCCCTCGGCAACCGGGCGCTGGAACGCCTTGCGTCCGCTGATCAGGCCCAGCCCGCCGGCTCGCTTGTTGATCACCGCGGTGCGCACCGCCTCGGCCAGATCACCGGCCCCCGACGAGGCCCCGCCCGAGTTGATGAGCCCGATGCGCCCCATGTAGCAGTTGGCCACCTGCCACCGGGTGAGGTCGATCGGGTGGTCGGTAGTGAGCTCGTCGTACACCAGCCGATGGGTTTTGCCGAACCCAAGGGCGTTGTAGCCGCCGTTGTTCTCGGGGAGCTTCTGTTTGATGATGTCGGCCTCGATGGTCACCCCGATGTGATTGGCCTGCCCGGTTAGGTCGGCGGCGGCGTGGTAGTCGGCGTCGCCCACCTTGAACTCGGAGTTGCGCAGGTAACACCACAAAACGGTAAACATGCCGCACTCGTGAGCCCGGTGGAACGCCTCGGCCACCTCCTGGATCTGGCGGGTGGCCTCCTCGGACCCGAAGTAAATGGTTGCCCCCACCCCCGCTGCACCCAGGTCGTAGGCCTGCTCCACCGACCCGAACATCACCTGGTCAAACTTGTTGGGGTAGGTGAGCAGCTCATTGTGGTTGAGCTTGACGATGTAGGGGATGCGGTGGGCGTACCGGCGGGAGGTGGCTCCCAGCACCCCGAAGGTGGAGGCCACCGCGTTGCACCCTCCCTCGATGGCCAACTCCACGATGCCGGCCGGGTCGAAATAGCGAGGGTTGGGAGCGAACGAGGCCGCCCCGGAATGCTCAATGCCCTGATCCA
Organism: Acidimicrobiales bacterium; assembly: GCA_965200775.1. Taxonomy (GTDB): domain Bacteria; phylum Actinomycetota; class Acidimicrobiia; order Acidimicrobiales; family Bin134; genus Poriferisocius. The sequence continues at coordinate 1,494,207 of OZ241383.1, forward strand.
CCGGGAGGATGGAGACATAGCCTGTGCCGCCCAACCGGCCATGGTCGAACAACGACTGGAGGTTGCGAAGCACCTGCGGCGAGCGGTCGGTGTCGGCCATTACCCGGTCGACGAAGTCGGGGCCGGGAAGGTGCAAATCTTCGCGGGGTATGGCTTTCGATTCGTGGGCCAGAAAAGTCTCGGCCTCGTTCCCCAGCAGTCCTTCGATATTCACGGGCCGCTCTCCTTTGAACAGATTTCCCGAATCGGATGGTGTTGATCTCACCTTAGAACACGGGCCACCCGGCACCCGGCAACTTGCCCCGCGCTTGCGAAGATCCAAACCTCAGCGGAGGGCAGCCAGCCTCTCCGGTGAGTCCACGTAGGTGTCGTCCTGGCCCACTATCCAGCCGAACAGTTCTCGTGCCCGGGGTAAGTCTCCGGCTCGTTCGCACAGATCGGCCAGCGCATAGGCCTGCCGCAGGTGACGCTCCTTGGCCCGGCGGGGAAGCTGGAAACCATCCGACAGCAGGGCCACTGCCTGGGTCAGCTTCCCCCGGTCGCCCAATGCACCGGCCGCCACGATCCGACCTTCGGCCAGAACCGCAGCGTTGGCACCCGAAGCCTTCAACTCCGCCCACAGCTCCACTACGTCGTTCCAACGCCCCTGAGCCCGGTAGCAATCGGCCAGAACCGGGTGGAGGTCGGTGCTTCCGGAAAGCGCCCGGTATGCCTCCAGCTCGCGAGCGGCGAGACCCCATCGGCCCAGCCGATACAAGGCCAACCCGGTTAGCTCTCTCACCTCGGGAACCCTGGGAGCTTCCTTTCCCATACCGTCGAGCTCTCTCCACGCCTTGTGGAAGTCCTCGTCGGCGTAGGCCTCCTCCGCCCGTTCCAACCGCCTGCGGAGCACGGCAAACATCCGACGACCCGCCGCTTCCTCCAGGGATTGCGCCCGGGGAGATGGGGCACCCTCCGGCAGTCGGGCCCGCTTGCGACCCTTGGTGTGCCCTTGTTGCTTGTCCTCCTGAATCTCGCCAAGAGCGCCACGTTCCACTGCCTCTTTGGCCTCGGCTCGAAGCTCGCGGGTGCGGGCTTGGCGCGCTGCCCGGCGTTCCGCTCGGGCCCGGGCCTCCTCGGCCTCCTCTTCGGTGAGCTCCTCCTCCGGCGGGGTGTCGTCGGAAATAGGAAGGGGCTCCTCTCGGACTCGGGCTGCTCCCCTCCGAGCCACCGACCCCATGTTCCGAGGTCCCGCAGCCGGTTCGGGCGGCTTGCGGGGGGAACTCCCACCAGAAGACACGCAGTGAGTGTACCGGCCTCGAAACCCAACACCCACAACAAGAAAAGCGGGGAGCCGTTGGGCTCCCCGCTTCTTGCGAAATCCGGCGGCGACCTACTCTCCCAGGGCGTCTCCACCCAAGTACCATCGGCGCTGGTGGGCTTAACTTCCGTGTTCGGAATGGGAACGGGTGTGACCCCACCGCCATCGCCACCGAAACTATTTTGTTCTTGTTTTGAGGCTGTGTTTCAAGAACTCCACAGCGAGCACGAACATCCATCCAATATCAAGTAGATGATGTAGAACCAAGCCCTCGGCCGATTAGTACCGGTCAGCTAAACATGTTGCCATGCGTACACTTCCGGCCTATCAACGTGGTGTTCTGCCACGGGCCTTACCCGGTTATCCCGGTGGGTGATCTCATCTTGGAACAGGCTTCCCACTTAGATGCTTTCAGCGGTTATCCTTTCCGCAGGTCGCTAACCAGCCATGCCCTTGGCAGGACAACTGGCACACGAGAGCTGCGTCCGTCCCGGTCCTCTCGTACTAGGGACAGCCTTCCTCAAATCACCTTCGGCTACAGAGGATAGGGACCGAACTGTCTCACGACGTTCTAAACCCAGCTCGCGTACCGCTTTAATGGGCGAACAGCCCAACCCTTGGGACCTGCTTCAGCCCCAGGATGCGATGAGCCGACATCGAGGTGCCAAACCTTCCCGTCGATATGGACTCTTGGGGAAGATGAGCCTGTTATCCCCGGGGTACCTTTTATCCGTTGAGCGACGGCGCTTCCACACGCAACCGCCGGATCACTATGCCCAACTTTCGTTTCTGCTCGACCCGTCGGTCTCGCAGTCAAGCTCCCTTGTGCCATTACACTCGACGCCTGATTGCCAACCAGGCTGAGGGAACCTTTGGGCGCCTCCGTTACTCTTTGGGAGGCGACCGCCCCAGTCAAACTACCCACCTGACACTGTCCTCAACCCGGATTACGGGCCTAAGTTAGATGCCCAGCATAAGCAGAGTGGTATTTCAAGGTTGACTCCACACAAACTAGCGTCCATGCTTCCAAGTCTCCCACCTATCCTACACAACACATACCAAACACCAATATCAAGCTGTAGTAAAGGTCCACGGGGTCTTTCCGTCCTTCTGTAGCTAACGAGCATCTTTACTCGTACTTCAATTTCGCTGGGTCTATGGTTGAGACAGTAGGAAAGTCGTTACGCCATTCGTGCAGGTCGGAACTTACCCGACAAGGAATTTCGCTACCTTAGGACCGTTATAGTTACGGCCGCCGTTTACCGGGGCTTAGGTTCAGAGCTTCGCCTTACGGCTAACCCCTCCCCGTAACCTTCCGGCACCGGGCAGGCGTCACAGCGTATACTGCGTCTTACGACTTCGCACGCTGCTGTGTTTTTAGTAAACAGTCGCTTTCCCCTGATTTGTGCCACCCGATCAAGCTCCGGACGCGAGGTCCTTCACTTTACTGGGGTCATCCTTATCCCGAAGTTACGGATGTAATTTGCCGAGTTCCTTAACCATAGTTCTCCCAATCGCCTTGGTATTCTCTACCTGCCCACCTGTGTTGGTTTGGGGTACGGGCGCTGTGAAAGCTCACTAGCGGCTTTTCTTGGCAGTTCAGGATCAGTGACTTCACCTCATGCGGTTCGGTATCACGCCTCAGGCTTTATGGGGACCGGACTTACCTGGGCCCCACCCTACACGCTTACCCCAGGACAACCATCGCCTGGGTTCACCTACCTCTCTGCGTCCCCGCGTTGCTAGCCGCTCCGGTGTGGGTCGGTTTCTTCTGTCCCTTTGCGGGACAGACATCCCCTTAGCAACACCAGTTAAGCCTGGACGCGTTCACAGCGGTACCGGAATATCAACCGGTTGTGCATCGACTACGCCTGTCGGCCTCGCCTTAGCTCCCGACTCACCCTGGGAGGATTAGCCTTCCCCAGGAACCCTTGGGCTTTCGGCGGAAAGGTTTCTCACCCCTCTCTCGCTACTCATACCAACATTCTCACTCG
>OZ241383.1:1500000-3144089 GCA_965200775.1 Acidimicrobiales bacterium
ATGCAGTCTTAGGGTTGAGCCCCAACCTTTCACATCTGACTTACTAAACCGCCTACGAGCTCTTTACGCCCAATAATTCCGGACAACGCTCGCCCCCTACGTGTTACCGCGGCTGCTGGCACGTAGTTGGCCGGGGCTTCTTCTGCAGGTACCGTCAATTTCGTCCCTGCTGAAAGGGGTTTACAACCCGAGAGCCTTCATCCCCCACGCGGCGTTGCTGCGTCAGGCTTTCGCCCATTGCGCAAGATTCCCCACTGCTGCCTCCCGCAGGAGTCTGGGCCGTGTCTCAGTCCCAGTGTGGCTGATCGTCCTCTCAGACCAGCTACCCGTCGATGCCTTGGTGAGCCGTTACCTCACCAACAAGCTGATAGGCCGCGAGGCCCTCCCGAAGCGCCGGAGCATTTCCTCCACCAGTCATGCGACCGGTGGGGGGCATCTGGTATTAGCCACAGTTTCCCGTGGTTGTCCCAGTCTTCGGGGCAGGTTCCTCACGTGTTACGCACCCGTTCGCCACTTGGTCATTGCCCGAAGGCGACCTCGTTCGACTTGCATGTGTTAGGCACGCCGCCAGCGTTCGTCCTGAGCCAGGATCAAACTCTCCGTCAACATCTCCAACGGCCCTCCCCGAGGGGTTTGCCGTCTTCGATCAGGTGCCCGCCTCGCTAATTGCCTCGGCAAGGAAGGGCGATTTTCGGAAAGCCATGAGACTCCCAACCGGATGGCTGGTCGTCTCAGCGAGGGCCCAAAGACCCTCCCTGGCTTGGTTTCCTTGGAATTGTGTAGGTCGATGGCCTGGACGCGAGACGCGTCCGACCATCGCCCGCACTGGCTTTTCCGTCCTCTCTTCTGTTTTCAAGGAGCGTGAGGCGGTGACCCTTTGCCGGGAGAACCGCTGGGCCCGGTCGAACCGAGCCCCTGCTCTGCCTCTGCTCCCTCTGCGAGGGAGTGGCCGGCCCGAGGCCGACCCGTTTGTGAGGCGGGTTGTAACGCTACCGGCGCCGGCCCCGACCGTCAACTCATTGGACCATCTCTCTTGATGCTCTGCCGCCTCGAGCGCCGACGCGGCTTCAGCTCTGGCGAATCACCTTCAGCAGGTGGTAGCGGCGCTTGCCCCGCCGCAGCAGGAGGTAGCGGCCATGGAGCAGAGCATCAACCGGCAAGGTGGGCTCCTCGCCTGACACCCGCTGGTTGTTGACGTACACCGACCCCTCCGATAGGCCCCTGCGGGCGTCGCTCTTGGAGGATGCCAGCCCAGTAGAGGCCACGAGTTCGACCAGCTCGAAGTACCCATCGGGAGGAAGTGACACCTCGGAGGTTGGTACCTCGGCGGCCACCGCTTCCAAAGCGGCCTCGTCGGCATTCTCTATGGGCGAGCCGAACAGGATCCGGCCCGCCTGGTCCGCGGCGACGGCGGCTGTTGGGCCGTGTACCAGCGAAGTCACCTCATCGGCCAGCACCCGTTGGGCCTCCCGCCGTCCGGGATCGCTCCGGTGGGCCTCCGCCACCTCGGCCACCTCGGCCACCGGAAGCAGGGTGAACTGAAGCAGGCTCCGCTCCACATCGTCGTCGGGCACCTGGACGAAGTACTGGTGGAAGCGGTACGGGCTGGTGCGCTCGGGGTCGAGCCAGATGGCACCCTCGGCTGTCTTTCCGAACTTGGCCCCGTCGGATCGGGTGAGAAGGGGCCAGGTGAGGCCATGGGCCTGGGCCCCGGAGCGGCGGCGGATGAGGTCCACGCCGGCGGTGATGTTGCCCCACTGGTCGGAACCGCCGATCTGAAGTTCGCACCGGTGGTGGGTGTGGAGCCACCAGAAGTCGTAGGCCTGCAACAGCATGTAGGTGAACTCGGTGAAGGAGATGCCTGACTCGCTCTCCATCCGGCTGCGCACCGAGTGCTTGGCCGCCATCTGGTTCACGGTGGCGTGCTTGCCGGTGTCCCGCAGGAACTCGATTAGGGTGAGCGATTCGGTCCAGTCGTAGTTGTTGACCAGCTCGGCACCACCGTCGAAATCCAACAGCGCCTCCAACTGGGCCCGAATTCCGGCAAGGTTGGCGGCCAGCGTGCCGTCGTCCAGCAGGTTGCGCTCGTCGGAGCGCCCGCTGGGATCGCCCACCATTCCCGTGGCCCCACCCACCAGGGCGATGGGACGGTGGCCTGCTTCCTGGAACCGCCTCAGCACCAGCACCCCGATGAGGTTGCCCAAGTGCAGGGAGCTCGCAGTGGGATCGATCCCGTGATACACCCCCACCGGGCCATCGCTCAGACGGCGGGCCAGCAAATCCCGGTCGGTGGTGTCGTGTACCAGGCCGCGGGATTGGAGTTCTTCGAGCACCGAGCGAATGTTAGGCAAGAGAGCCGCTGGGGAAGAATGAGTAGATGCAGACCGGGAAGGTTGCCAGGGTGATCGGGGTGGCGGTTGTGGTGCTCTTCGCCCTGTTTTGGATCGGTGCCACCGTCTGGTTCTTCGGCGACGAGAACCCCGACCGCCTCCAGGACCGGAACTGGGTTGAAGGTGCCGAGGCCCGGTGTGCGTCGGCTCGAGACGCATTGGACCGGCTCCCCGCTGCCCGCGACGCTGTTGACATGGCCGACCGGGCCGAACAGATCACCGCTTCCACTGCGGTGCTGGCCGACATGGTGGCCGACCTGCGGGCGTCGGTTCCCCCCGGTGACGATGGAGAGCTTGTGAACCTGTGGCTGGGGAGCTGGGAGGTTTACCTGGGCGATCGCTTGGCCCACGCCGATGCCCTGCAAGCCGGGGAGGATCGCCAGTTCCGGGTGAGCGTGGACCCCGAACGAAACGAGGGGGTGGATGCCCTGCTCGACGCTTTCGCCGGTCGCAACCACATGCCCTCTTGCGGCGACCCACTGGATATCGGCTGAGGCGGCCGAGCAGGTGCGGGTCTGCTACCTGGGGGTTTGGGCAGCGAATTCTGCGGAGAGTTGGGTCAGACGGATTAGGCCGGGGTCACACCCCATGGAGTCGAGCCCGTCCAGCGGCACCCAGCGCAGGTCCGTTGACTCGTGGTTGCCCCGAGGCTGAGCGCCGGGAGGGGCCAGCACCACGAACCGCACGTCGTAGTGGAGGTGAGGGTCTTCGCCGGGGGGATCCACCTCGTGGATGTCGAGATGCACCGGCCGGGGCCATATGCGCAACCCCTCGATTCCGGTCTCCTCGGTGGCCTCCCGCAGGGCGACCCCGGACAGGTTGGCGTCGCCGTCGGCGTGGCCGCCGGGCTGAAGCCAGCGCCGCAACTTGGCGTGCAACAGCAGCAGTGTTTTGGTGCCGGAGGCGTTTAGCACCAGTGCCGAGCCGGTGAGGTGCCCCGGTCGGCACGTCCGCAGGGTTGCGTCTGGATGGTGGTCGATTAGCGCCCGGTAGCGGTCGCCCAGGGGGTCCCGAAAACCCGCCAGCGCCTCTCGGGCCTCGGCCAGGTCTCCGGTCGGTGCCAGATGAGGATCCCCCTCCCCCAGCCATGTCCCCGGCATCGACCGTTGCGAAACGTCGATGCCATCTCCCGCATCGGTGCTGTCGCTTTGGCCAGTGCCCTGCATCATTACCCTTTGCGAGACAGGTCGGGGCATCCCGGTACGTACCAGCGCCAGGGGAGGTCGGTACCCGAGCTGAGACCTATGCGGGTGGAGCGGCCCGGAGCAGCAGGAGGCGCGGTCCCGTCATCGTGCAGAGCGATCCCCCGGTCGCCGGCCACGAGATCGTCTCCGTTGGCCGTGCCGACGATGCCCATGGCTGATGTCAGCTTGGCCGGTCCGCTGCACAGGTCTCGATCGCGGCGGGCTGCCGGTCGTCGCTGCCTCATAAGGTCCAGCCCGGCCAACGGCGTCGCCGCTCGCAACAGCACCGCGGCGCACTCCCCGTCGGCGCCACACACCACATTGGCGCACCAGTGCATCCCGTAGGTGAAGTACACATACAGCCGCCCGGCGGGGCCGAACATCACCTCGGTACGAGGGGTCATCCCTCGAAAGCCATGGCTGCCGGGGTCGTCGGCCCCGGCGTAAGCCTCCACCTCAACCACCCGGCCTCGACACTCCCCCGCCACCAGCACCTTGTTCAACAACTCTGGCGCCACCTCCAGCACATCCCGAGCGTAGAAGTCCCGCCCCAGCCTCACTGCTGGGTCAGAAGATCCGGGAGTCACCGGAGCCCGCCATGATGACTGCCGGGTGGTCGGGCTGGGTTTGGGCGTGGGTTCCCGGGTACACGTTCGAGATCTTGTTCGCCTGCTGCCCAGAGCAATACCGGGGGGCTAGTTGGCGAGGGAGGAGAGGGGGACGACCTGGGTTTGGAGTGGGTGTAGCTCTTCCTCGGGCAGCAAGAAGCGCCAGAACACCGTGCCCCGGGACAGCCCGCCGGTGTCGAGCCAGTTGGCCACGCCGGGGTCTTCGTGGGCCACAACCATCCTGAAAGACCCATCAGGCTCACAAACGGTCTGCGCCCGGTTGAGCGATACCTGTCGCCGGTTGTAGGGCGGGGTGGCCATGTGCTGATTCCACAGCACCACGTTCGCAAACCGGCATCGGGGGAACCGCCCGGTAATCACGAGGGCCTCGCCTTCGGCCAGGTCCCAGCGGCCGCTGCGGTACACGTTGTCGGCAGCTGCAAAGCCGATGGCTCGGTTTGAGTCATCAGCCGGCGGGTTGGTGAAGGTGTTGGGCTCTGGCGCCACCCACGCCGGTGCCACCCCCGACGCCCGCCAGTCAACGGTGTTGGCACGCAGGAATCTGATCACCCTCCGGATGCTCGCCGCCGTTTCCTCGTCGCCGGCCACCCGGGGCGGACCCGGATCATCCAGCGGCTCGATTATCAGGGGAATGTGGACATTTGGGTTCAGGCCGACGCTGTCCTTCCACTCGAAGTAGTGCCGGGTGGTGATGGACCCGGCATCGGGGTCGAGCCGGAGGCGGTTGCGGCCCTCCGCTCCCGGCCCGGCGATCAGCTCGTAGTTGCCGGACGGGTCGATGTCGAACTCGCTGTCGTTGAGGGTGTAGCCCAGCTTCTGCGACATGGCTCCGTCGGCGGTGCCGGATTCCACCGTGAACGACGTGTAGCACGCCCCCGCCGTGTTGCCCCGGATTCGGTACGACCGGGTTGGATCCACAACGGTGCCGTAGTAGAGCGAATCGGGGTTGTCGCCCAGCAGCTTGCGGTTGGGCCGGTGCCACTCGGTGAACCGGGGGCGCTGCGGGTCTGCTTCGAGCCAGAACAATAGGGAGTGGTGAAGCACGTGCAGGGTGAACCGCCGATACACCGCCTCCTCCATGCCGTCGGTAAACCCCCACCGCCCGCTTCCGGCGTCGTCATTGACGGCCTGCAACAACCCTGCCAGCTCGTCGAGGGCTTCCCCCGACGCACCCGCAACCGGCCTGCTCGTGTCACTGTCTCTCATGCTCATGGCCGCATACTAGGCTCACGGAAATGGACAAGGCCGCCTTGCAAGAAGCCCTCGCCGAGCAGCGTCGTAGAACGCTCGACGTTCTCGATGGTCTGACCGATGAGCAGTGGAACTCGCAGTCGTTGTGTACGGACTGGCGGGTGCGCGACGTGTTGGGGCATCTCGTCAGCGTCCTCGATATCCCCGTCTATCGCGTCTGGTTACGGGGGGCTAAGGCCAGGAACGGCGACAAGGCCCTTTTCGAGTTGGGACGCGAATACGGCTCGATGGATCGCCAGGAGTTGATGGAAAAGTACCGCTACCTTGGCTTGGAGATTTTTGCTTCCTCGCCACCCTTCCCCTTTGCCGGTGGGGTTGGTCCTCTGGGCGACTTGCAGGTTCATACCCGTGACATCGAGCGGCCCCTCGGCATCCCGTCAACCCTGCATACCGAAGGTCTGCGCACCGTTATCGACCGCAACAGCCAAAACTTGGGCTTCCGCAACATTGTGGCCAGGCACATAAGGGGGCTTCGACTCGAGGCCTCCGACATGGATTGGTCGATCGGTAAGGGACCGACGGTGCGAGGGACGGCCGAGGCGATCCTGATGATGATCAACGCCCGCCCCGCTTCCCTCCCCGACCTGGAAAGCGATGGCGATGAACTGTTGGAGCAGCGTCTCGGCTGACCCCCCCTACAAGAGCCGGGCGGAGTCGGCAGCCAGGCGGGAGCGGAAGCGCTCGATCTGGGCGGCAACCGGTTCGGGGCCGGCACCGCCGGGGGTTGTGCGGCGGCTGACCGGGACGCCGGGAGTCAGTAGTTCGACAGCAGCCTCGCCCAGGCGGGAATCGGCCCGCACCAACTCGACCAGACCGACGTTGCCTTCCAGGGCGGTTCGCACCAGCTCCCCCACCACGGCGTGGGCTTCCCGGAAGGGCATGCACTGGGCCACCAGGTACTCGGCCAGGTCGGTGGCAGCCGAAGTGGGGCTGTCGGCGGCGACGGCCATGGCGAGGGTGTGGAACGCGATGCTTCCCATCAGCCCGGTCATGGCCCGCACGCCGAGGCGCACCTGATCCACTGCGTCGAACAGGGGCTCCTTGTCCTCTTGCAGGTCGCGGTTGTAGGCCAGGGGCAGCCCTTTGAGGGTGGCCAGCAGGCCGGTGAGGTTGCCGATCAGACGCCCCGCTTTGGCCCGGGCCAGCTCGGCGATGTCGGGGTTCTTCTTCTGGGGGAGCATGGAACTGCCGGTGGCGTAGGCGTAGTCAAGCGTGGCGTAGCCTGCTTCCTCGGAGGTCCAGAACACGATCTCCTCCCCCAACCGGGAGAGGTGAATCGCCACCATGGTCATAGCGAACAGGCTTTCGGCCACGAAGTCGCGGTCGGACACCGCGTCCATGGAGTTCTCGAACCGGGCAGCGAAGCCGAGTTCGGCGGCCACCGTGTCGGGGTTGAGCGGCAGCGACGAACCGGCCAGCGCCCCTGCGCCCAGCGGGCTCACGTCCATGCGGTCACGGGCGTGCAGGAACCGGTCCACGTCGCGGGATAAGGCCCAACCATGGGCGAGGAGGTGGTGGGCCAAAAGCACAGGCTGGGCTCGCTGGAGGTGGGTGTAGCCCGGCAGGTAGGCGTTACCGACCTCGACCGCTCGCTCCAGCAACACCTCCTGTAGAGCGATCACGTCGGCGGCGATGGCGGCCAGCTCCCGCTTGGCGAACAGGCGCAGGTCGGTGGCCACCTGGTCGTTGCGGCTGCGGCCGGTGTGGAGCTTGGCCCCGGCCGGCCCGGCCAGCTCGGTGACCCGGCGCTCGATGGCAGTGTGGATGTCCTCGTCGCCGGGCGCGAAGGCGAAATCACCGGAGGCCAGCTCGGCCTCGGCCTGATCGAGAGCGGCAAGCACCTCGCCAACCTCGTCGGGGGCGAGCAACCCGGCCCGACCCAGCATCCGGACGTGAGCCCTCGACCCGGCAATGTCGTCGGGGGCAAGCCGCACATCGAAGCCGATGCTGGCGGTGTAGGCCATCAGCTCATCGGCGGGGCCGCCCTCGAAGCGACCGTGCCACAGAGTGCTCATGGGGAATCGGCTTGCGTCGTTTCGGGGCCGGGGTCCGGCCTTTGGGCCAGGGTCCGCAACCGCAGGGCGTGGAGCTTGATGAACCCCTCGGCGTCGGCCTGGTGGTAGGCCCCCTGATCTTCCTCGAAAGTGGCGACCGCTTCGTCGAACAGGCTGTCGTCGGAGCGCCGTCCGGTGACGGTCACCGTGCCCCGGTACAGCTTGAGCCTCACCGTGCCGTTCACCCGAAGCTGGGAATGGTCGATAGCGGTCTGGAGCATTTGCCGCTCGGGGCTCCACCAGTAGCCGTTGTACACGAGCTGGGCGTAGCGGGGCATCAGCTCGTCCTTGAGGTGGGCCACCTCCCGGTCGAGGGTGAGGCTCTCCATGGCCCGGTGGGCCTTGAGCATGATGGTGCCGCCCGGGGTTTCGTAGCAGCCCCTGGACTTCATACCCACGTAGCGGTTCTCCACCAAGTCCAGCCGGCCGATGCCGTTGGCCCCTCCCAAGCGGTTCAGCTCGGCCAGCACCGTGGCCGGGCTGAGCGGGCGGCCGTCGATAGCGGTGATGTCGCCATTGCGGAACGTGAGCTCGATCTCGGTGGGGGTGTCGGGCGCGTCCTCGGGCGCCACCGACCACAGCCACATGTCAGCCGGTGGCTCGGTCCACGGGTCTTCCAGCGGGCCGCCCTCGTAGGAAATGTGCAGGAGGTTGGCGTCCATGGAGAACGGCGAGCCTCCCTCCCGTTCGGCCTCGATGGGGATGCCGTGCTCGGCGGCGTAGGCCACCAGCTTCTCCCGCGACCCCAGGTCCCAGATGCGCCAGGGGGCCACCACCGAGATGTCGGGGTTCAGGGCGTAGGCCCCCAGCTCGAAGCGAACCTGATCGTTGCCCTTGCCGGTGGCCCCGTGGGAGATGGCATCGGCCCCGGTTTCCGCGGCGATCTCCACCAGCCGCTTGGCGATAAGAGGACGGGCGATGGAGGTGCCCAGCAAGTATTCCCCCTCGTAGATGGCGTTGGCCCGAAACATGGGGAACACGAAGTCGGCGGCGAACTCCTCCCGCAGGTCCTCGATGTAGATCTCGTTGACTCCCATGGCCTCGGCCTTGGTCCGGGCCGGTCCCAGCTCCTCGCCCTGGCCGAGGTCGGCGGTGAAGGTGACCACCTCGCAGCCGTAGGTGTCCTGCAACCAGCGCAGGATGACAGAGGTGTCCAGCCCGCCGGAATAGGCCAGAACGATCTTGTTCAGGGATTTGAGGGGGGAACTCACAAACTCTCCTTGGTTGCGACAGCTTCGGCCGAGACCGGATCAGCGGGGTTGGGAAGGCCGGCGAGCAGACGGAAGTAGTCGGCCACACCGCGGCCGCCGGCCTCCTCGGTGGCCACCACCAGCACCGTGTCGTCACCGGCCACGGTGCCCAAAACGCCGTCCACCGAAGATCGGTCGATGGCCGAGCCGACCACGTGGGCCGACCCCGGCGGCGTGGTCAGCACTATCAAATTGTGGGACGAGCCCACCGCCACCACCCACTCCCCCAGCACCCGCCGGAGGTGGTCCTGAGGGGCGACCTGATCGGCGGGCAGCTCGGGGATGGCGTAAACCGAGTCCCCCCCGACGTGTACCTTCACCGCACCGAGGGCGTCGAGGTCTCGCGACACGGTGGCCTGGGTGGCCACCACCCCCTGGTCGGCCAGAAGTTCAACCAGCCGGTCCTGGCTGACTACCGACTCCTGGCCCAGGATCTGCACGATCCGGTGCTGGCGCTGGTTCTTGCCCAGCCTCACTGTGTGGCCCCCAATATCCAGGCCAGCAGTCCCCGGGCCGAGTGCATGCGGTTCTCGGCTTGCTGCCACACCCGGCTCCCCGGACCGTAGAGCACCCCGGCGCTCACCTCCATGCCGGGATGAGCGGGAAGGCAGTGCAAAAAGATAGCGTCGGCTGCGGCGTGGCTCATCAGGTGCTCGTCCACGGTGAAGCCGTCGAACGCCTCTACCTTCTCCTGGGCCTCGCCCTCTTGGCCCATGGACACCCACACGTCGGTGTACACCACGTTGGCGTTGGCCACGGCCGCAGCTGGGTCGGCCACCACCTCGGCGGCGCGCCCGGCTTGGGCGATCCGGTCCAGGTCGGCCTGGTCGAACCGGTAACCGTCGGGGCAGGCGATCACGAACTCGGCTCCGACCATGGCCGCTGCGATGGCCAGCGAGCGGGCCACGTTGTTGGCGTCTCCCACGAACGCAATGCGACGACCCTCGAGGGTGCCGAACTCCTGGCGGATGGTCAACAGGTCGGCCAAAGCCTGCATGGGGTGTGCCTCGTCGCTCAGCAGGTTCACCACCGGCACCGGGCTGACGGCGGTCATGCGCTCCAGCAGCCGATGCGATTTCACCCGGGCCCCGATGGCCGAGTGATAGCAGGCCAGCGTGCTAGTGATGTCCTCGGCCGACTCGCGCTGGTCGATCCCCACCTCGCCACCGGCCACCGACACCGGGTGCCCGCCGAGCTGCACCACCGCCATCTCCATGGAGTGGCGGGTGCGGGCCGAGGGTTTCTCGAACAGCAGCGCCATGCCCTTGCCGTCCAGAACTTGGGGAGGGGAAGGGTCGGTACACAAATCGAGCACCTGAGCCAGCTCGTTGGGGCCAAGATCGTCAACCTCGAGCAGGTGGCGAGCACAACCGGGCGACGTTGCCGTGCTCACGACTTCAACACCGCGTCGAGGATGCTCACGCCGTGGGCGATCTCGTCGTCGCTGATGATCAGCGGCGGCGCGATCCGCAGCGAGGTGGGCCCGGCGGTGCCCAGCACCAGTCCCGCGGCCATCGCTGCGCTCACCACCTCGGACACAGGGTGCTCGCCGGCCAGATCAACACCCAGCAGCAGGCCCCTGCCCCGCACGCTTGCCACCCCGTCCAGCGCTTCCACCGCGCTTCGCATTGTTTGGCCGGCGGAGGCTGCGAGAGCGGGAAGGTCGATTTCCTCCATCACCTCGAGGGTGGCCTTGGCCGCCGACGTCGCCAGAGGCTGGCCCCCGAAGGTGGTTGCGTGGTCGCCGGGGCCAAAAGCGGCGGCCACATCGGCCCGGGCCCAGCACGCGCCGATCGGCATGCCGTTGCCCAGTGCCTTGGCCATGGTGACCACGTCGGGAACAACCCCGTCGTGGTGGTGGGCGAACCAGCGGCCGGTACGGGCCAAGCCGGTCTGCACCTCGTCGAGCATGAACAGCAGCCCCCGGTCGTCGCACAGCTCGCGCACGGCCTGGAGGTAACCGGGGGACGGGACGTTGATGCCCCCCTCCCCCTGGATGGGCTCGAGCAACACGGCAGCGGTGGTGTCGTCGATGGCCCGCTCCAGCTCGGCAATGTTGTCCCAGGGAACGTGTCGGAACCCCTCGGGCAGGGGCTGGAACGCCTCGTGCTTTTCGGCCTGGCCAGTGGCGTGCAGGGTGGCCAGGGTGCGGCCGTGGAACGACCGGCCGGCGCTGATCACCGTGTGGTGGCCCCGTCCCCCCCATTTGCGGGCCAGCTTGATGGCGCACTCGTTGGACTCGGCCCCGCTGTTGGCGAAGAACACCTGCCCGGCCGGGCCCCCGATGAGCCGGTCGATGGTGCGAGCCACGTGCATCTGGGGCTCGGTGGCGTACAGGTTGGACACATGGCACAGGGTGCGGGCCTGCTCCGCCACCGCCTCGGCTACCCTGGGGTGGGCGTGGCCAAGGCTGCACACCGCGATGCCGCTGAGCAGGTCCAGGTAGCGGGTGCCGTCGCGGTCCCACAACCAACACCCCTCGCCGCGCACGAACATAACCGGCGGCGGGCCGTAGGTGGGCATGAGCGGGCAGTGGTCGGCGTCGCTGCCGGTCGCTTCGGGATGGCCCACCGCATCGGTGTGAACGGTCATGGTTACTCCTCCTCGCCGGGTTCGGCCTCGCCGGAACTCGGCTCGTCGTGATCGGGACACACCATGGTGCCCACCCCGGCGTCGGTGAACAGCTCGAGCAGCAGCACGTGGGGCGTGGTGCCGTCCACCATGTGAGCCGAGGTCACCCCGTGGCGCACAGCGTGGATGGCGGCCTCCACCTTCGGGATCATGCCCCCACCCAGGGTGCCCGAGGCGATCATCTCCCCTAGGGCCGCCGGTGTTGTCTTGCTGATGAGCGAGGACGGGTCGTCGGGGTCGGCCAGCAGCCCCTCCACGTCGGTGAGGAACACAGCCTTGGCCGCTCCGAGGGCCCCGGCCAGAGTGCCCGCCACGGTGTCGGCGTTGATGTTGAGGGCCTGGCCGGTGGTGTCGGCCCCGATGGTGGACACCACCGGGATCAGGTTCTCGTCCAGCAGACGGTCGATTATGGCGGTATTGACGGTGTCCACCGTGCCCACGAAGCCGAGTTCGGGATTCTCGGCGCGAGCCTGGATCAACCCGGCGTCCTCACCGGAAACCCCCACGGCCACCGGGCCGTGAACGTTGACAGCCGAGACGATGTCACGGTTGACCCGGCCCACCAGCACCATGCGGGCCACGTCGAGGGTCTCGGCGTCGGTTACCCGCAACCCGTCCACGAATCGGGGTTTCAGCCCGAGCCGCTCCATCATCTCGCCGATCTGGGGACCACCGCCGTGGACTACCACGGGGCGGATGCCCACCGAGCGCATAAGGGCCACGTCGGCAGCGAACCGGGCCAGGTGGTCGGCGTCCAGCACGCTGCCGCCGTACTTCACCACCACTGTGGCTCCGGCGAACCGCTGGATGTAGGGCAGGGCCTGGGTAAGCACCGCCGCGGTGGCCTCGGGGCTGAGACCTGCGGCCATCTCCGAACTGATGGGATCGGGGCTGAGACTCGTGGCCATCTCCGAACTGATGGGATCGGGGCTGAGACTCGCGGCTATCTCCGAACTGATGGGATCGGGCCCAACCGTGGGCTGGGCTGTGGGATCGGAGCTCATGAGGTGCCCATGTTCTCGTCGATGTAGGCGTGGGTGAGGTCGGTGGTGATGATCCGGGCCGAGCCCGGGCCCAGGCCCAGGTCCACGTTCAGGTCGAGCCGGCGTCTCGTCATGTACTGGGCCAGTTCGGGGGGATGGGCCGGTTCGCCGTTCTGGTACACCACGTGGGGGCCGTAGGCGATGGTCAGCTTGGTGTGGTCGAAGGCCACCCCCGCTGCGCCCATCTCCGAGGCGATGCGCCCCCAGTAGGGGTCTTGCCCGTACCAGGAACACTTCACGAGCTGGCAGTTGGCGGTGTCTCGAGCAGCTTTGGCGGCCTCTTCGTCGGAGGCCGCGCCGGTCACCCGGAGGAACACCGTCTTGGTTGAACCCTCGGCGTCGTCGGCCATCTGAAGGGCCAGGCTCTCGCAGGCCGCGGCCACCGCGGCCGACAGGGCATCGGGTTTGACCGGGCCGGCCTTGCCGTTGGCCAGCATCAACACGGTGTCGTTGGTGGACTCGGCACCGTCCACGGTGAGGGTGTTGAACGTGCCGGCCACCCCGGTTCTGAGCGCGCTTTGGAGGGTGACGGGGTCGGCGGCCGCGTCGGTCACCAGCACCGCCAGCATGGTGGCCATGTTGGGCTCCAGCATGGCCGCTCCCTTGGCCATGCCTGCCACGGTGAAGCCGTCACCAGAGATCACCACCTGCTTGGACACGGTGTCGGTCGTCATGATGGCCTCGGCTGCTTGCGGGCCGCTGCTGTCGTCGCTGGCTGCAACCGCGGCGGCGATGCCCGCAGATACCGCTTCCATGGACAGGTTGTAGCCGATAAGCCCGGTTGAGCACACCAGCACCTCCTCGGTGCCAACCCCGAGAGCGGCCGCCGTCTCGGCGCACATCCGGCGGGCGTCGGCCATTCCCTGGGCCCCGGTGGCCGCATTGGCGTTGCCGCTGTTGAGCACCACCGCAGCGGCCCGCCCTCCGGTGGCGGCCAGATGCTCCCGACACACCAGCACCGGGGCGGCGGTCATCTTGTTGGAGGTGAACACCCCGGCCGCACTCACCGGGGCGGCGTCGGCGGTGGCCACAACAGCAAGATCGGGCCGCTCGTTGGACTTGATCCCACAAGCCACCCCCGCCGCGGTGAAACCCGGTACTTCGGTCACGCTCATGGGTACACCCCCACTGCTGTCAGCCCATAGCTCTCGGGCAGCCCGCAAACCAGATTGGCGCACTGGATGGCCTGTCCGGCTGCGCCCTTGCCCAGGTTGTCGATTGCACTCAGTGCCACGACGGTGTTGGTGCGGGGGTCGTGGCGAACGGTGAGGTGGGCCGCGTTCGAGCCCAGGGTGGCCTTGGTGGACGGCGGGCGCTCCGACACCACGACGAACGGTTCGCCGGCGTAGAACTCGCCCAGCGCGCCGAGCAGTGTTTCGGTGGAGGCCTCCCCGGTGGGCTGGGCGTAGCAGGTGGCCAAGATGCCCCGGTTCATTGGAGCTAGATGGGGGGTGAACAGCACCGACGCTCCGGTGGCTTGCTGGATCTCGGGTGTGTGGCGGTGGTCGAGAAGCCCGTAAGCGGTGAAGTCCTCATCGACGGCGCAAAAGGTGGTGTGGGCTTTCGGCGGGCGGCCCGCACCCGACACCCCGCTGGCCGCGTCCACGATGATCCCCTCCGCGCTGATGAGTCCCGTGCGGACCAGTGGCGCGATGGCCAGCGCAGCAGCGGTGGGATAGCAGCCGGGAACAGCCACCGCGGTGGCCTCGGCCAGGTCGTCCCGGAACAGCTCGGGCAGGCCATAGGCAAAGCGGTCGAGCAATTCGGGAGCGTGGTGAGGTTCCCCGTACCACTGCCGGTATAGCCCGGCGTCCTTCAGCCTGAAGTCGGCGGCCAGATCAATGGCGGGCTTGCTCCGGCTCAGAATGTCCCCGGCAACCTCCATCGACTGCCCGTGGGGCAGGGCCAGAAACGCCAGCGCCACGTCGTCTAGCAACTCGGAGTGGTACTTGGCAAACTCCCAGCCTTCCACCACCGGAGCCAGATGAGGATAGAGCGCGGCGACGTTCTGGCCGGCCTGGGTGTCGCCGGTCACGAAGCCCACCTCGAACGAGGGGTGCTGGGCCAGCAGGCGCATCAACTCCGCGCCCACGTACCCCGACGCCCCGATAATCCCCACGGGGATCCTCTCAGTGTGGGTCTTGCTCCCCATGAACAAAGTATGCATCACTTTGCATACTCATGCAAACCAATTGAGGCTGCTCGTGCCCTCTCGACTGAACTTCATCCGCGACGGCGGTTCGCGATGCGGCGGTCGATCCCGGTTTAGGGGGTGGGGTGCCAGAGGGTTTCGATGGGGGCTGAGTGGAGACGGTCGCCTAGCGAGACGCCTGAGTCGGCGGTGTGGAAGAGCACGCCTGCGCGAAAGGCGCCCGGGTCGATGTCGTCGACCATGTCTCTGAAGGCGGCGAGGTGCTTGTGGTCGCGGGCTTGGGGGGAGGCGGTGGCTTTGACCTCTATGGCGACGAGCGCGCCGTCGGCCCGCTCGATTATGAGGTCGACCTCTCGTTTGGCTTTGTCGCGGTAGTGGTGCAGGCGAACCGACATGTCGCTCACTTCGACCATTTTGGCTATCTCGGCGACCACGAAGGTTTCGAGCAGCGCTCCCGTGGCGGTGGCGGTGGGGGGGCGCAGGGCGTGAGCGTCGAGGCCCAGCAGCGAGGCGGCGAGGCCGCTGTCGGTGAGATGGATCTTCGGCCGGCGCACCGGACGGGACGCCAGGTTGCGTATCCACGCAGGCAGCTCATGGGTGAGGAACACGGTCTGCAGCCAGCCGAGGTAAGACGTGATCGTGGACCTGTCAGCCCCCAGGTGGTTGCACCAGTTCGCCAGGTTGACCTCGGCCGAAGTGTTGGCAGCCACGAGCTGCAGCAGCCGGTGCAGCAGTGGCAGACGGCGAAGGTCGCCGAGCGCCGAAACGTCGCGGCTGGTCACGGTCTCGACATAGCTCTGGAACCAGCGCTGCCGGGCCCGCCGTCCGAGCGGCAGCGCCTCCGGGTAGCCGCCCGAGCACACCAGCTGCAGATACTCGTTGCGCGTGGCGGGGCTCGAGAGCGCGGCCGGCGCGCTGAAGGTGCCCTCGAACATCTGCTCAAGCGGACTCGGCGCCCCGTCGGTGGCATCCCAAGCTGCGCCTGCGAGCTCCGCCTGTGACAGTGGCCAGAGCCGCATGATAATCGCCCGCCCTGCCAGGGACTCGCTGATCGTCGGCACTGTAAGGAAGTTGGTCGAGCCCGTAAGCAGGAACCGACCGGGCGAGGGATCGTCGTCGACGGCCAGCTTGATCTCGCGCACGAGGCGCTGCCCGGCGAGCTGCACTTCGTCGACCACCAGAGGGAACGGGCCCGTCCGCACCAGCGTGTGGGGATCGCCGTCGGCCGCGGCGCGCATCTGCGAGTCGTCCATGGAGACATAGCGGCCGCCTAGCTGCGCTGCAACGGCCCGCGCCAGGGTCGTCTTGCCGCTCTGCCGCGCGCCGTGCAGCACCAACACCCGCGCCCACCCCATCGCATCGCCAATGTGCGTCTGCTGATGCCTGACAACATTCCCCCGAGGCATCTCCCGAACGTTCACCCAACGACTCTAGCTCGGCTAACCCCAATTCTGCAACACCAGTAACCCCACTTTTGTAAGGCTTCTAACCCCAATTCTGTAACACCACTAGCCATACATCCGCAACACCGGACCCGCAGGCCGATAGCTGCGGCGGCTGATTACGCCGGCGGCGCTGTTGAGGTAGTAGCGCGTTTGCAGGGCCAGGCTTTGTTCGAGGGCGGCGATCACTGCCAGGGACACGCCAACGCTGGCGGTGAGTTCGAGGACCGCCTCGTCGCCGTCTTCGTCGCGGACGATGTACAGCCATGTTGCGCTTTCGACTTCTCGGGTGGGCGTTCCCTTGATGCGGCGGTCGCCGGAGGTGAAGTCGAGGCCGTCGGGAAGGAGTTGCGCTCCGGGATGGGCGGGGCGCAACTCGTAGGTGAGTTGGCCGTCGCCGCCGGTCGCTTCGGGGAGGTTGAGCAATACCCCCTCGTCCACCCGCCACTCCTGCTCGGGAATCTCGGCGCCGCCGAAGCTCGGGACGCTGTTCGGGGCGTCAGTGGCGACGTTGGCGGTCGCCGACCAGATGCTCCTGGTGACGGTGGGCGCGGCTGAGTTGCCTCGAGGCTCGGATGTGATTCTCACTGCCTTGGGCATCAGCCAGGTGACGGTGGCGGCGCCTTCGCCGGCTTCGGCCTTGACGGCGGTGGGCGCGGCCAGCGACTCGGAACCCATGCCGCCCGCGCCGCTGCCCTGGTACAGGGTCTCCAGCTTGACCGTGTAGCTCGTGCCGGTGACGAAGGGACTCGTCGTTATGCTGGAAGTTCTGTATTGGGTGTTGCTAGAGACCTAGTAGAGGTCGTAGGCGGTGTCGCCGACGTACAGCTTGAGCCCGTTCTCTGCGGCTTGCGGCAATCGACTGTTGTTGAAGTCGACCACAATCCAGTTATCGGCAGGGGTGTAGTACATCGAGGTAATGACGTGGGTGTTGCTCTGGCCCGGGGGATAGATGAAGCTGATCGGGTCAATGCTGCCAAAGGCCGGACTGTTGTTGTAGCCGATGAAGCCGAACCGTGTTCCCGCCGTCAGGCTTCCTGTATACATGGTTTGGGGCGGCCCCGGGGTCGTGCTCTGCTCGTTGGAGGGGAGGTCGCCCTTGGTCGAGAAGCCGCGGATCTGGAAGGTGTACTGCGTGCCTTTGGTAAGGCCCGTCACCGTGTGGCTGCGGGTGCTGGCGGTGCTGCCCGAGATGTCGGTCCAGGCGCCGTAGCCGCTACTGGTCTTGAAGCGGTACTGCCACTGGTGATGGTGCTGTCGGTCGGGCCGGTCCAGGCGAGCGCCACCCGCTCGCCGCTGTCGCCGCCCGCGTTCTCCGCGGTGAAGCCCCTCGGGTAGCTCGGCCCGCCGTAGTCAGGCCCCGCGAGCCGCAAGGTGACCACTTGGTTGTTGCTCAGGGAGGCAGTGGTGCTGTGATACACGCATGTGTCGTTGAACCCCCCAAGCTCCAGGTGCCCCGATGGTCCGTGTCGCCGACGGTCAACACCAGCGATTCGAAGGTATCCACGTTCACTATCGCGGGATCGGTCCTGACACACACGCTGCTGGGGCCGACCTGCACAGTGGTCCATGTGTAATCCGTGCCGTCCCAGGAGAACGTGTTGTCGACCATCGAGCCGTGACTGTCGCCTTCGTCTCTGTCGTAGCCAAACCAGTTGTTGCCGCCTATGACTTCCAGGCCCGCGGTCATCTGGGTTTCCCAGAAGACGCCGCCGCTCGACGGCACATCCGGGGTGGCCGTCATCTCGTCGGACGCCGGGCCGTTGAGGTTGTCAAGCACCGCCCTGATCTGGAAGGTGTACTCCGTGTTGTTGGTGAGGCCCGTCACCGTGTGGCTGCGGGCGGCCGCGCCGCCGGAGATGTCGGTCCAGGCGCTATAGCCGCTCTCGGAGGAACTCGCCGGCTTCTGGCGGTACTGCCACTTGGTGATGCCGACGTTGTCCGGACCTGTCCAGTCCAGCGTGACCTGAGCGTTGCCCGCCGTCGCCTTGAAGCCCGCGGGCGCTGGCAGATACTCGGTCGTCAGCTTGACGGTGTAGCTCGTGCCAGTGGTGAAGGGGCTCGACGACACGCCGGTCGCCTGGTAACGGTTGTTGCTGGAGACCCAGGAGAGGTCGTATGGGGTGGCACCAACGTGCAGCTTGAGTCCGGTCTCCGACGCTTCCGGCAATCGGCCATTGTTGATGATCGCGAATCTCAGTTCCGAATCGCTGGAGTCATGGAAGATCAAATTGATGGTGTTGCTGGTGCCGCTATCCGGATAATTGAAGCTCAAGGGATTCAAAGTGCCGAAGTTTGCCCTCAGGTAGCCTGTCCAGCTTGCCTGTTCGCCCGCTTCCAGGGTTCCAGAGTACAGGGTGATCCCCACCGAGGGCGTGGCCTTGTTGGTGGCCGACCAGTACGTGCGCGCGTTGGCGCCGGTGCCGTACACCGCTCCCACTTGGACGTCGTACTCGGTGCCGTTGGTGAGGCCGGTGATCTCGTAGCCGCTGGACTCGTTGCCGCTGGGCTCGGTCCAGTCGTTGGCGGTGGACACCTTGTAGCGCACCTGATGCGAGGCAGCGCCGGCGGCGTCGGTCCAGGTGACGGTGAGCTTGGTGTCATCCGGCGCCACGGCGACGTTCATTGGGACGGGGACGATGAGGTGGATCTCGTAGATTTCGCCGTCGGTGAAGGACGCGTTGCTGTTGGCGACGCCCCAGTAGTAACTGCCGGTGCTAATCCATTCTATCTGGACCCAGGTCGCGGACGAACCGGATCCGAGCTGCAACACGAACCCCTCGTCGAGCGGGCTTGGCAATCGCGTTTCGTTAATTGGGGTGGCTGGTTTCGAGACGTAAATGAAAGGCCTGCCAGCAAGTGAGTCCCTGATATAGAGATTACTCACCGTAAAGCCACTGGCCGGAGCACTCAGGGAGTCGCTTGTAATTTGTCCCGCTTGGGACGTGTAACCGACATCGTTGATGGCCCCAATCTCGCGAGTTCCCGCCACCATCACGGTGGAAAGGAATGAACTGGCGACGGTCGCGGTCTCGTCGTCCACCACGCGCGCGGCGACCGAGCCGGTCTTGTTGTCGTAGCCGCTGTCGCCGTTGCTGCCCTCGGTGTCGTGGTTGATGGTCACGTCGCGCTTGTTACCGGTGTTCTGGGCGGTGTCGTCCTGACCGTTGAGGGTGACCGTCTGGGCGGTATTCCAGTTGGTGGAAGTGAACGTGAGGGTGACGTCGTCGCCCGGGGTGCAGGATGCGCCCGTGCAGACCTTGGCGGCGGTGTTGTCGCTGGGCGTCACCTTCACCGTGACGTTGCCGGTGGGCTGGGCGGAGAGCTTCACCGTCCAGTCGGCGGTGCCGCCGTTCTCGAGCACGGTGCGGCTGCTCTCGGAGAGGACGATGTGCTTGGCCGAGGGGGTGGCCTTGACGGTGGCGGACCAGTGGGTGCCGCAGGCGTCCTTGCCGTCGCAGGCCGGGGTGCTGGTGCCGTCGCTCGTGCCGTGGTCGGCGCCGACCTGTACGTCGTATTCGGTGTCGGCGGTGAGGCTCGACAGCGTGTAGGGGTTGGCCGGGCTGGTGACGACGGTCCAGTCGCCGTCGTTGCCGGAGGTGGTGGCGCGGTGGCGCAAGCGGTGGCCCGTGGCGCCGGTGGCGTCGGTCCAGGCGATGGAGAGCGAGGTGCCGGTGGCGGCGTTGGCGGTGACGCCGGACGGGGCCGGGCCGGGGGTGCCGGTGGCGATGATTTCGTCCCAAGTGGTGTTGTACACCCGCACTTGATACACCGTGCCGTTGGTGAGGCCGGTGACGTTGCAGTCGTGCTCGCTCAAGGGCGCCGCGCTGCCGGTCGTATCGCAGGCGCCGCTGCTCCACCAGCTCCAGTTTCCGGTGGTCCCTTGTCGATAGTAGAAGTTGGCGATCGGCACAGGAAGGAGCCCGGTGTTGCCATGCGTCCAGGTCGCGTACAGGCCGCCGTCCCTGGGCTGCACGGCCAGGTTCGAATGCGGACCGGTAGGCAGGCTGGGCGCCGTTTTATCGGGGGCCGCAGTCCAGTAGGTCTTGCCGCCAAGGACCGCGCCGACCTGGACAAAGTACTCCGTGCCGTTCATCAGCCCGGTGATCTCGTAGCCACTCGTCTTGTCGGTCGCGGTCGTCCAGGCGATGGGGTTGATCCCGGAGTGACGCACCGAATAAGAGGCGGCGCCGGTCACGTCATCCCAGGTAACGGTGATCTTCGCATCGCCCACGGTGAACGTGACGTTGCCGGGCGTCTTCGCCGCGTTGACCAGAATCGGGTCGGTCGCGGGCCCGGCGGAAGCGGACGTACCGGCCCCCGTCTTGGAGCGGACGCGGAGCAGATAGTCCTCGCCCGCGGTCAGGCCCGTGAAGGTCCATACCGAATTGGTCTGGTCGTCCGCATGGGTCTGGGTCCAGGCGCTCGCGGAAGCGAGCCTGTGCTCGGCGATGAAGTCGTTCTCGCTGGCATCCCAAATGAGACGTGCGGTGGTGGATGTCAACGTCTTAAGGTACAGATCCTCCGGCACCCCCGGCAGCCCCGAGGCGGGCGTGGCCTTGGTGGTGCTCGTCCAGCTGGTCGTGCTGCCATCGACCGCGCCGGCCTAAAAGTCGTACTCGGTGGCGTTGGTGAGGCTGCCGATTTCGACGGGGCTGGTCTGATCGGTGAGGGTGGTCCAACTGTTGGTGGTGGACACCTTGTAGCGCACCGAATAGGAGTCCGCGCCGGCCAACTCGTCCCAGAACACCTTGGCCATGGCGTTGCCGGGATGGACCTCGAAGTTGCGCAGGGTGGCGGTGGGCGTGGCCTTCTCCTCGCTGGACGCGAGGCCCTTTGCGCTGCCGTACACGGCGCGGATCTGGAAGGTGTACTCGGTGTTGTTGGTGAGGCTGCCCACCGTGTGGCTGCAGGTCGTGTTCGCGGTGGTGTGGCAGGTGTCGTCGCTGTCGAGCGTGATTGCGGCCCAGTTGTTGTAGGCGCCGGTGGACTTGTAGCGGAACTCCCAGCCGGTGATGCTGCTGTCGGTGGGGCCGGTCCAGGTGAGCTCGACCTCGGCGTTGCCGCCGGTGGCCGCGAATCCGCTGGGCGGCTCTCCCGGCGTCGGCGTGGCCTTGACGGTGTCCGACCACCAGGTGTCGCTGCCGAACACCGCGCCGACCTGGACGTTGTACTCGGTTTCGTTGGTGAGGCCGGTGATCTCGTAGCCGCTGGACTCGTTGCCTGTGGGCTCGGTCCAGTCGCTGGCGGTGGACACCTTGTAGCGCACCTGATGCGAGGCGGCGCCGGTGGCGTCGGTCCAGGTGACGGTGAGCTTGGCATTCCCGGCCGCCACCGCGACGTTCTTGGGCGTGGAGTCGATCAGGTGGACCTCAAGGATGGCGTCCTCGGGGAAGGGGTTGGTGGTCACGCCGGTGAGCTGGTACTGGTTTAGGGCGCTGCTCCACGTCAGTTTGTAGATGGTCCCATCAGTTTGTAGATGGTCCCATCAATCCACAACCTGAGTGGTTCTAACCTCGTCGGCAATCGCGTACGAACGCCAGCGTTGAAAGCGATATCGTTAGTCACTGTATCCCATACGAGCGAGCCCACCGTATAGCTGCTGCCCCCGACGGTGATGGCATTCGACGACAGTGCGCCAGCAGTCGTGCTGTAGCCGGAGACGGTCGCACCCCCGCTCACATAGCTCCCCGGCACCATCACCGCCGACCAGATGGCGTCCGCGACGGTTTCGGTCTCGTCGTCCGCCACCGCCACGGCGACAGATGCGGTCAGGTCGTAGTCGTCGTCCGAGCTCGCGGTGTGGGTGATCGTCACGTCGCGCTTGTTGTCCGTGTTCTGGCTGGTGTCGTCCACGCCGGTGACGGTGACGTCCTGGGCGGTCTGCCAGTTGGTCGAGGTGAAGGTGATCGAGGCCGGGCTGACCGTCGCGTCGCTAGTGTTGCCAGACGCCACAGCCACGGTGACGTAGGCGCTCGGCTGCGCGGAGAGAGCCACGGTCCAGGTGGCCGTGCCGCACTTCTCGAGCACGGTGTGGCTGGTCTTGGAGAGCACGAGGGACTTGCTTCCCGGGGTGGCTTCCTTCAGGTTGGACCATGCGCCGCTGCCGGCAGCATTGGTGGCCCGCACGCGCACCTGGTACGACTGGTCGTTGGTCAGGCCGGTGATGGTTGCGGTTCGGGCCGTGCCGGTGTGCGGCCAGTTCGTGAAGTTCCCAGATGTGCCCTGGCGGTACTCCACGTCGTAGTCCGTGATGGCGGCGCCGTTTGTGTCGGGCTCGGGCCAATTCGCCGTGATCTGCGTATTGCCCGCCGTCAGGGTCACGGCGGGCTTGACCGGCACTGTCCTCGGCGATGCCGTCGGCGTGGCCGTAGCCGCGTCGGACCATGCGCCGCTGCCTGCGGAATTCGTCGCCCGCACCCGCACCTGGTACGACTGGCCGTTGGTCAGACTGTCGATGGTCGTGCTGCGCGTGGTGCCGGTGTGGGGCTTGTCGGTCCAGCCGCCCGAATTGCCCTGCCGGTATTGCACATCGTAGTCGGTGATGGCGGCGCCGTTGTTGGCGGGTTCGGTCCACTCGACCTCGATCTCCACGTTGCCCGGCGTCAGGGTCACGACCGGCTTGTCCGGCGCCGATGGCGATGCCGTCGGCGTGGCCGTAGCCGCGTCGGACCACGGGCCGCTGCCTGCTGAGTTCGTGGCCCGCACCCGCACCTGGTACGACTGGCCGTTGGTCAGGCCGGTGATCGTCGTGTTGAGCGTCGTGCCGGTGTGCGGCCAGTCCGTGTAGTTCCCAGATGTGCCCTGGCGGTACTCCACGTCGTAGTCGGTGATGGCGGCACCATTGTTCGCGGGCGCGGTCCACTCGACCTCGATCTGGGTGTTGCCCGCCGTCAGCGTCGGCGCGTCCGGCTGGCCCGGCGCCGACACCGATGGCTGCGGCGTGGCCGTAGCCGAGGCGGACCACGGGCCGCTGCCTGCTGAGTTCTTCGCCTGCACCTGGACTTGGTACGACTGGCCGTTGGTCAGGCCGGTGATAGTGGTGTTGCGCGACGTTCCGGTGTGGGGCTTGTCCGTCCAGCCGCCGGACGTGCCCGCCCGGTAGCGCACGTCGTAGTCGGTGATGGTGGCGCCGTTGTTCGCAGGCTCTGTCCACGTGACGCCGAGCTGGGCGTTACCCGGGGTCAGCGTGACGACAGGTTTGCCCGGTGTGGTCGGTCCGGTCGTGCCGCCGCCGGGTGTGGCGCGGCGCACGGCCCAGGCGGAGCCCGTGCCGATGGCGTTGATGGCGCTGACCCGCACGCCGTAGGAGGTGTTGTTGGTCAATTCGGTTAGCGTCGCGTTCCGGCTGGTGCCGGTGTGGGTCCATCGCTGCCACGGGCCGTTGCCGGCCTGGTACTCGATGCAGTAGCCGGTGAGTGGGGAGCCGCCGTCGGGCGGGGCGTTCCAGGACGCGTTGATCTGCGCGTTGCCGGCGGTTAGGTGCAGGCCGGTTACTTGATTCGGAGTGGTCGGCACCTGCGGTTCCGGCGGCTGCTCGGGGGTGGCGTATTCGGGAGCGGACGCGGGGCCTGTGCCGGCACCGTTGAAGGCGGAGACGCGCACGGCGTAAGAGGTGTCGTTGCTCAGGCAGGTGATGGTCGTGTGCGTGGCCGTGCCGGGGTGGGGCCAGGTGTGCCAATAGCCGCTTCCGGCGCGGTATTCAACCCGGTAGCCGGTGACCGGCAGGCCGCCGTTGTCGGCGGCTTGGGCCCAGGACGCCTCGATTTGGCGGTCGCCGGGTTGCAGCAGGACGTACAGGATCTGGCTCGGCGGCGTCGGCTGCCCGCCGCGCTCCTCGGGTATGGCGTTGACGGTCTCGGGATCGCTTTCCTGGCCTGCTTCGTTCATCGCCGAGACCTCGAAGACATACTCGACGTTGTTCATCAAGTTGTCGAAGGTGTGGCGGGTGTCAGTTGTGTCAACGGGGAACAGCGGGATCGAGGCGTAGCCGACCGCGTAGTAGCGAATGCGATAGCCGGTGGCGCCTTCGGCGGCGTCCCACTGCAGGGTGATCTGCTCGTGGCCGGCGGTGGCGGTCAGTTCAGAGACAGGGTCAGGGACATCGGATCGAGCCTGGACCGTTCCGGCGCTGGACAGGCTCGCGACCAGGGCAAGCACAACCAGGCAGGCCACGCAGCGGACCCATGCGAGCCGTGTGAGCGAGGTTGTGCCTGCCTCTGGGGGGGGGCATGACGCGCCTGTCGGCCCGCGGGTGTGAACCCGGAACCCCAGTACGGCTTGTCAAGCCCCTATCAGCCATGCGCAGCAGTCCTGTTCACAACTCAGTCCTCACTGGCGGTCGGCAGGCACAACCCACGCAGTGCGAAAGACGCCTTGCCTCGAACCAACGAGCAACAATACCTAAAAACGATAGTTTACCCAAAAGCAAGATCCGGACACCCGGACCACGGGCACGCATACCGCCCGCAGCGCCCCACCGGACAGGGCCCCCGCCCAAACATCGCCGACCACCGCCGGCCGCCAGCCCCGCCGCACGTTCAGCGCGCTGGCCTACGGCCACCAACGACCGAGCAGGCGTCTTCAAGGATCGACCTCCCCCATCGAACCAGCGCGTTCCGAAGCGCCCCCGCGACCAGCGACTCCCCTCCGAGCTCAACCTGAACTGAAGGTCGAGGCCTGCCACCCCACCCACAACGGCGGTTCAAGTGCGGAGGGCAGCGTGGTGGGTGGCGGTCACCGCGTCGATGCAGGCTTGGCGGGCTGCGGCGACCTCGGAGTCGTAGAGGTCTCCTAGCTCTTCAGGCATTTCGTCTTCTGATGCCACGCTTGTCACTTTGCAAAGGGAAGAGTCTGAAGTACGTCGCTATCCAAAATACGGGCGCGCATATTATCAACATATTGCGGTTCAATTTCAATGCCTAGCGAAGGATATCCTAACTCCATAGCTGCCACCAAAGTTGTACCGCTACCAGCAAACGGATCCAAAATCAAATTGTCCTTGGAGTATGGCACGAGAAGCTCAATTAGTCGCTTGACCAAAGCTAGTGGTTTTGCAGTACAATGCGTCAGTTTCTTCTCAAGGCTGCTCTTCTTGAATCCTTCCAGGATATTGGATTGAAAAGAGCCGTCGGAGTTTAGGGTCTTGAACACGCCTAAGCCAGTGGCTTGGACTGTATTCCAGTAATTGTTGAGCAGCGGCTTTTGCACAAGAACAATAGCCTCCCATTCACCACGAAAACAGGAATGCCACCCGTCCCAGCGTTTGGCATCTACATGCTTCATCTTCAGCAATTTAGCCCCCAAATTCAAGCCTTTTGGGATGCCCGATGACCTTCGATACACCAGCACGTCTCGGGCATAGAATCCAGCGTCTTCCAATGCAACTTGCACATGTGCCAATGAACGGGTGCTACTGAACACTGCGACTGGTGAACCAGCTTTACAGAGACGAAACAGTTGACTACTCCATTCCCGACACCAACCAAGATACTCTACGACATTTTCTCGATTACGCTCATACCACCGACCATTTCTGACTCCGCCAGCTAAACCGCTGCCGTAAGGAATATTCTTTACTAATGTACTACTATCCTTGGCGCGTTCGATTCTGCGCTCCACTTCATTCGTATCCCAAGAGCGCCCGATGAACTCATAATTGTAAGGTGGATCGGTAATGCACGCTGCCACCGAATGGTCGGCCATTGTAGCCATAATTTCGATGCAATCGCCGCATTCGATTTGGGGTGTCAAGTTACCCATCCCGTCTGTCTATAAAGAATATGTGCTTGTCAATATGCATGTCTAGTCAGTTATACAAATCAAAGCCGGTTTGTTGTTCCAAATAACTGAATGAATCTCTACCAGTAAGAATGTCCCAACCTCCTGTATTTACAGCTGTCATTGCGGCAGGTAAGTTGTTTTCCCGAACAATAAGCATCACAGGGCGATACTCGTTGGCGAGAAGAAGCTCGGCATTTCGCTTAAATTTCTTCAATGTTCCTGAATCGCCAGATCCAACACGGTATTTGGTATCAATTGCATCTGAACCGATAAAGAGGTCACAAGGTTCCTCGTTGCCGAAACGCTTTGCAGGAATGTAAGCTGAACAGGTTGCTTCGCAAAGTGCAATCACCAGAGATTCCCAGCACTTTCCCAACTGTCGTCCCCAAAACTGTTTGTTTTCTTGCTTCAGTGCTTGGGTAAGACCAAAAGCGTTCATAAGTATATCGGTGTCTTGATACGCGTCCTGATACTGCTTTTCGGAAAAGTTATGTTGGTAGTGCCTCAGGATGTTCGATAGGGAAGCATCCAATTCGGACTTAGGCATTACGTTTCTGATCTCTTAGATGGCTTGTTGCCCGCACCATGCGCCACCAGCTCCCTGTTTGGGAGTTGCTTGCCCTCCATGCCGTTCGTATGGGCCATGCGGTCAACGAACTGGCCTGTGGAGTGCCTGACCGACTCGTGTTTGAAACCTATCCACGTAAGAGGATTATGGCTGTGAGCCTCGTCGGTGAAGACGGTGGCCCCAGGATCTGCGTGGTCGGCGACGGACTTGGTCAGCGTCCGGGCGCTCGTGTCGGGCACGACGTGGACCGCTACCCTCCCCGTCTCGCGGTCTCGCACACCGGCGACGATAGCTTTCCCGACCGGACCGCCGGCGGCTTTCGTCCGCTTGTCCCTGTCGCCGCAGTGCGGGTGCGCCACCCCGTTGGGCCAGCGTGCCTTCTCGAACCACCGCTCAGCGGCCCTATCCGACGGGAACAACCTCTGCAGCCCAACCAGCGACAGGCCAGCCCGCTCAAACCGGTCAGGGGCCTTATGCGTTCTCTTCTCATCCATGCCATCCATGCTACGGGTGAGGGTGACAGGTTCCCCTACACTGCGCTCTGAGCAGGGGAAACGGCATATTGTGGGGACACATACATATGAGCCCCATATCTGTTAGCGGCAGCGGAATAATGCTCCACAGAAAGCGCCCGCTTGGTCGGGTCGCGGCGGTGCAGAAATGCGCCACTCATACCCCGTCGTCTGTTCGGGCACGGGGCGGGAGATGTACGGCGTGGAGCCTTATACGGCGGTTCAGGTGCGCAGGGCAGCGTGGTGGGTGGCGGTCACCGCGTCGATGGAGGCTTGGCGGGCTGCGGCGACCTCGGAGTCGTTGAGGGTTCGGTCGAGCGCCTCGAACCGGAGGGTGAAGGCCAGGCTGCGGCGACCCTCCCCCAACTGCTCGGAACGGAACACGTCAAACAGAAACACGGAGGCCAACAGCTCGCCACCTGCGTGGGTGAGGGTGGCCTGCACCTCGTCGGCCGACACTTCGTCGGGAACGGTGAACGCCAGGTCCACGTCGCTCGACGGATACCGGCTGGGGGCCCGATAGGGGCTTAGCGACCGTTCGGCGGTCAACAACGCGCCTAGGTCCACCTCCAGCCAGGCCGCCCTCTCGCCGATCTCGTAAGCGTCGAGCACCTGGGGATCAATCTCGCCCAGCGCGCCCACGGGGTTGCCGTCGGCTGTGACCCTCCCGGCCCGGCCGGGGTGCAGGCCGTCAACCGGACCGTTGACCACGCCGGGGCGAGCCACTGTGAGGCTGCGGGCAAGGCGGCGCCACAGCCTGGTGGCGGCCGTCGCTTCCCGTCCGGCCAGGATCACCGCCAAGTGCTCGTCCTCGATGGGGAGGTCCCCTCCCCCACCTTCGTGGACCCTTCCAATCTCGAACAGCGACACCCCGTTGTTCCGCCGTGCAGCGTTGTAGGCCACGGCTGCCAGCAGGCCGGGGCGCAGCGATGTCCGCATCACCGACTCCTCGGCCACCAGGGGGTTGGTCACGGTGATGCCGTCGTCGCCCAGGCCGGCTCGGGCCAAATCACCAGGGGCCAGGAAGGGCAGTGGCATAGCCTCGGTGATCCCCATCCCCGCCAGGAGCGCCCGAATCCGGCGGCGGTCCTGCTGGCTAGCGGTGAGAGCGCCGGCCTGCTCGGTGACCGGCACTGTGCGAGCGATCCGGGAGTAGCCATGCATCCGGCCCACCTCCTCGATCACATCGATCTCGGTGGCCGAATCGAGCCGCCACGACGGGATGGTCGCCTCGAAGCTCTGGTCGTCGCTTCCGGGTTGGCAGGCGAACCCGATGGGCTCCAGCAGGCCGGTTACCTGATCGGTGCTCAGCTCGGTGCCCAAGATGGAGTTGATGCGCTTGGTACGCACCCGAACCGTGGTTGGTTCCGGGCGGTTGCCCGCCTCGTCAACCGTGCCCGAAGCGGTGGTGGCCCCGAGCGCACCGGCCAACTCGACGAAACGGTTGAGCGCCACCGGGATCATGTCGGGATCGACCCCCCTCTCGAAACGGGCCGACGCCTCGCTGCGCAGCCCCAGGCGTCGAGCAGTCCGGGCGATGGTCATGGGATCCCACCAGGCCGCTTCCAGAAGCACCGAGCCGGTGCCAGCGGAAATCTCCGTGGAGGCGCCGCCCATGATCCCGGCAAGGCCGATGGCCTCATCGTGGCGGTTGACGATCACACCGGCGTCGTCGGTGAGGGTCCGCACCGTGCCGTCCAGCGTGGTCAACTGCTCGCCGGCTCGGGCCATCCGCACCCCCAGCTCCCCACCGGGAACCAGGTCGAGATCGTAGGTGTGATTGGGCTGGCCCAGCTCGAACATCACGTAGTTCGACAGATCGACCACCGCGTTCACCGGACGCTGGCCCACCGCTCGCAGCCGGTTGGCCATCCACCGGGGGGAGGGTCCGGACGACACGTTGTCGAGTACTCGAACCCCGAAGCGCCCGCAGAAGTCGGGAGCGGCGATGGACACCGAGGCCCGCTGGGCAGCTGGTCCGCCCACCTCGTCAACCCGAGGCGAAGGTGCCGAGAACGGCACTCTCAAGCGGGCGGCCAGGTCGCGAGCCACCCCCAACACCGACATGGCGTCGGGCCGGTTGGGGTTCACCTCCAGGTCGAACAACACATCGGGCCGAACGCCCAGCGCCTCGGCCAACGGAACCCCCAGGGGTGCTTCGGGGTCGAGGATCAAGATGCCCTCATGGTCGTTGCCCATGTCGATCTCGGCTTCGGAGCACAGCATCCCGTTGCTCCACTGGCCCCGCATCTTGCGCCGGGCTATCTCGATACCGCTGGGCATGGTGGTGCCCACGGTGGCCAGCGGTACCCGATCCCCCTCCGCCATGTTGAAGGCCCCGCAGCAAACTTGGAGCGCCTCGCCGTCGCCGGCGTTTACGTCCACCAACTGGATGCGGTCGGCGTCGGGATGGGGCCGGGTGGCCACCACCTCGGCCACCACGATCCCCTCCAGCCCCCGGCCCACGTGGGTCAGCTCCTCCACCGCCAACCCCAGGTCGGAAAGGACCTCGCCCAAGTGTTCGGGGTCGCCGTCGATGTCGGGGGCGAACTCCTGCAGCCAGCTCAACAGAACCTTCATTGCGCCGACACCTAGAACTGCTCCAGGAAACGGATGTCGTTGGTCCAGAGATCGCGCAGGTCGTCGATGCCGAACCGGATGAGAGCGAGGCGGTCGATGCCGAATCCGAAGGCAAACCCCTGCCACTGCTCGGGGTCTATCCCGCACGCCTCGAACACGTTGGGATGCACCATGCCGCAGCCGCCCAACTCCAGCCACGTCCCGTCGGGGCGCTGGATGTCGAACTCGGCCGACGGCTCGGTGAACGGGAAGTAGGAAGGGCGCAGCCGGGAGGTGAAGCCGGGTCCGAAGTAGGCAGCGGTGAACGCCTCGATGGTGCCGGCCAGGTCACCCAGGGTGATGTGGCGATCCACCACGAGGCCCTCTATCTGGTGGAACACCGGCATGTGGGTGGCGTCGGCGGTGTCCTGGCGGAAGCATCGGCCCGGTGCCACCACGTAGATGGGAGGGTCCTGGTTCTCCATCACTCGGGCCTGGACCGGGGAAGTGTGGGTGCGCAGCAGGGTGCTGCCCGGCTCGCCGTAGTCCACGTACAAGGTGTCGTACATGTCCCGGGCCGGGTGCCCGGCGGGGAAGTTGAGGGCACCGAAGTTGTACCACTCGCTCTCGATCTCGGGACCCTCGGCCACCAGGTAGCCCATCCCCACGAACACATCCTCCAGCTCCTGCCACGTCTGGGTGATGACGTGGAGGTGGCCGTCGACGTCTCGGTCGGTGACCTCGGTAAGGTCGAGCCGTTCTGCGGCGAGCTTCTCGGCCCGGGCTTCGGCGGCCAGCTCGGACTCCCGGCGATCGAGGATCTCGTCGATGGCTGCCTTTGCCGCATTCAGGGCCTGCCCGGCCTCCCGGCGGGCTGCCGGCTCCATGTCGGCCAGTGCCCGGCGGGAGGCCACCAGCGACGAGCGCTTGCCGCTCACCTCGGTTCGCACCGCACTCAGTTCCTCGAGGGTGGTCGCGGCCGCTGCTTGCTGTTGGGCCTCGATCACGAGCTGCTCCGGCTCAGCCATCACTCTCCACTATGGCAATCCCTGCTGTTCAAACCCACATCCTTCACGCCGCCGATGAGCCGGGCTTGTGGACGAGCCGGGCCCGTGGCCACATTGTCGCCCATGTGCCGGTATCGATACGGCATCGGTTTTCGATCCATTGGTTTGGCTGTGAATCGACCCTTGCGTGCTGCCGGGCATCAGCGCCCCTGGCTAAGGTTCACGGATGGCAACAGGAAACTTGCTGATTCGCGGCGGCACGGTGGTGGACGGCACCGGTGCCCCCTGCTTCGAGGCCGATGTGCGGACCCGGGCGGGGGTGATAACCGAAGTGGGATCGGGGTTGCGCCCCGACGGCGAGCCGGAGATCGACGCCGGTGGTGCCTTCGTGACGCCGGGGTTCATCGAGCCCCACACACACTACGACGGGTCGCTGTGGTGGGATCCCCACATCGACCCCATGCCCGCTCACGGCACCACAAGCGTGGTGCTGGCCAACTGCGGCCTGGGGCTGGCACCGCTGCGGGAGGCCGACCGGGACCAGCTCATCGAGCTGATGTGCTTCATCGAAGACCTGCCCACCGACGCCTTCGAGACCGCCATCCCCTGGAACTGGGAGACCTGGCCCGAGTACCAGGCCGCTTCCGATCGGAACCCAACTGCTCTCAACGTCGCCGCTTTCTTCCCCCACCAGACGCTGAGGATGTGGGTGATGGGTCCACAGGCCTGGGAGCGGGCGGCCACCGAGGCGGAGAGGAACGAGATGGCCGGCCTGCTCCACGAGGGTCTGGCCGCGGGGGCTTTCGGCCTTTCCACCTCGCTCATGGACCTCGACCGCCACAACCGGTTGGTCCCCAGCCGAATGGCCGACGACGACGAGTGGGCTGCTCTGCTCGACGTGGTGGCCGCCAACCCCGGTGCCACATTCCAGTTCGTGCCCCGGGCCTTCGAGTTCAAGCATTTCCCCGGCGACATGGAGCGGATGGCCGGACTGTGTCGCGATCGGGGGGTGCGGGCCAACTGGGGCGGCCTGTTCGCCCAGGAAAACCGGGCCAAAGAGAGGCAAGCCGCCCTGGAGTTGGTCGGCCGGCTCAACCGTGAGGGTTGCGAGATTGCCACCCTGTTCTCGGCCCGACCCAGCTACGTGAACCTGCACTTCGAGCGTTCGATCATGTGGAGCGGGGTGGAAGCGTGGCACGAGCTGTGCAACGTGGACGGCGACGAGGCCAAACTGGCCATGCTCGGCGACGACACCTGGCGGGAGCGGGCCCGCAGGGACTGGGACGCCTGCACCTACACCCTGGCGCCCATCAACAGGCCCCACATGATCCTGCTGGCCTCCGACGATCCCCGCCACGCCGAGTGGTCGGGTCGTTCCATCGCCGATCTGGCCGATGCCCGGGGCGTGCATCTCTCCGACGCTGTGGCCGACTGGCTACTGGACAACAACATGGGTACCCACCTGAAGACCCAGGCCCAGCTGGTGGACACCGAAACCATGGCCGAGCTGGCCCGATCCCCGCTGACCGTGAACGGGGCGTCGGATGCCGGGGCTCACATCCAGATGTTCGTGGGAGCGGGTGACGCCACCTTCTTCTTGACCGAGATGGTGCGGGATCGGGAGTTGCTCGGCATTGAGGAAGCAGTCCACTCGGTTACGGGCAAGCAAGCCGCTTTCTTCGGGATCCCCGATCGTGGCGTCGTGGCCGAGGGAGCAGCGGCAGACTTGGCGGTGTTCGCCCTGGACGAGATCAACCTGGGTGCCGAGACAAGGGTGGACGATCTACCCACTGGGAGCTGGCGCTACAGCCGCAAACCGGCCGGGTACCGGGCCACCGTAGTGAACGGCGTCCCCACCTGGACCGACGACAAGTCGACCGGCGAACTCCCCGGAACCTTCCTACGCAACACCGCCGTCGGCTGAACAGAAGTCGTGCCTCATGTAGGTAGGGCTGGTGGATCCGACATGCGCTCAATTATGTTCCGGGCCAAACTACGAAAGTCGTCATAGGCGCTGGTAACTGCACCGGCGTGACCGCCGATCGCCCCATCTCCTGAAGTTAGCTTGAACACTGGCTTGCGCGCTTCCTGTGCCATAGGAACCAGGCTCCTGTAGTGCTTGATCGTGGCAAGGGAGTTCTCATCCTTTTGAGGTGTATTCGCATACGGCCCTTCTGTCTCGTCAAGGAGGCTCACTGCGTACCCCCTCGGCATCTTGTTGACCCATTTGTCGTACGCCTTCACAGGACGGCTCAACCGCACACTGTGTTGTTGCACCACATAACCTATCGGCCCCATATCACCTGAGGGAAGAATGAATTTTGGTTCGTCCCATTTGTCGGCTCGCTTTCTCCATTCACTGCGCCAAGTTCTCAATGTCGGTCCGAGGTTACTAAGTCCTCGGAGAGAGAATAGGTCGGCCCCGACCGGAACGACGACGTAGTTGCTCGCGATAAGGGCTGAACGATTTATAGAGCTCAAGGTGGGGCCAACGTCTGCAAGGATAATAGAAGCGTCCATATTTCCAGCGCCCCACTGCATGACCTGATAGAAGGCACAGAGTACTCGGAATGGCCTATACAGTGGGCCTGAGTCAAGTGCCTTCGGCCATTCGGTGGACAGCGTGTCCTCGAAGCCGGCTAGGGCCAGATCTCCAGGCAACAAACTCAATCTATCCGTAATCTGTTGCAACTCAGGGTGAACCAGATCTCCGGCTTCAGTAAGCAGTTTCACACATCTGTAGATCGTGTCAGCACTCCCTGAATTCTCGGCGTTCCCTTCGTAAATTGATTCGAGGTCACTATCATCGAGGAACGTGCTCGTAAGGTTGGCCTGTGGGTCGAGGTCGCACGCAAGCACGCGATAGCCCAGCTCCGAGAACATCCAGGCAAGGTGATAAACCAGCGAGGTCTTTCCCACACCACCTTTGTTGTTAAGAAATGTGAGCACAGGGACGAAAGGCATTACCCACCTCCCGAATAGTTGATAGCTGGTATGGTAGCGAGCACCCTGTTTGGTTCGACGATAAAGTTAGCCTCTTGATGCCCGGCCTCCCGCAATAGACGCTGCGCTGTGGGAATGCCGAAGCCGAAACGCTGGACAAAACCAAGTGTGCGCAACGCCTCAGCTAGATTCGGGTTCCGGTAGTCAACCTCGCCACCCCTACCGAAGTTCTCGGCAGTTACGGTTCCATAAGGCCCTCCTGGGCTGTTTACTTCGATCTGGTCAGTGAACCAGTGAACGTGAACAGGCGCGTTGGTTCCTTCGTAGGCGCGGTGCATGATGGCGTTGCGGGTGATCTGCTGCACCGCGGCGGGAGGGTAGAGGCTGGCTCGCTGCTCTCTGGAACTGGAGATCAGGTCGACGGAGGTGCGGTTGTGGGCCTCCAGCTTCTCATCCAGTCTGCGTAGTATGTCAGCTACCGAACCTCGAATGTCCAGGT
Source organism: Acidimicrobiales bacterium (assembly GCA_965200775.1). Classification (GTDB taxonomy): domain Bacteria; phylum Actinomycetota; class Acidimicrobiia; order Acidimicrobiales; family Bin134; genus Poriferisocius. The sequence goes on from OZ241383.1 coordinate 1,533,898, forward strand.
TGTCAACGATGTCGTCATGCAGTTCGGACCCATCGATTCGGAGGAACTGGACATACGCACCGGGAAGGAAATCCTGGGGATTCTTGCCCATCACCAGAAGCCCCAGCACGGTGGCGGTAGGGTCCGCGGCAGAAGCGACCATCTTTGTTGCTGCCAACTGCTCCTCGCGGCTGCGCTCATTGGCCTCCAAAACCTCTCTCGCGAAGGCTTAGGGTAGGTACTCATGCTCGAAATAGCTCAAATCGAGATCAGCGAGCGTTGCCGTCTCCACTCGCTGAACATCGAATGACACAACGCTGCTGAGACGCCTTTCGTTGAGGATCCTCTCATCCTGGGCAGTTGCTATGTCGCGTCTCGGGCCAGTGCGGACATGTATGCGTCCCTTGTAGCGGGTTGGTGGCGAGTCGCACGGTGCAACCGTGACCACGACGACATCCCCATCCCTAAGCGTATGCCGCTGAATAGCCATCGACTGGGGTGGAGTGATGTTCCCGTCGGTCTTCATGTCGGCAAGTTGTCGGAGTAGTTCATCGGTAACTGAAAGCCCTACGAGCATACCGGCGTCATTGATACCTACAATCACCACACCGGGCTTGCCATGCCCAGGTAGGTCGTTGGCGAAGGCACAAATTGCTTCCCGGATTCCATTTGGAGCATCTCCACACAATCCGACTCGCCCTCTTCCAACAATCTGGTTAGTTCGTCCTCAGAAAGCGCTCTCACTATGACCTCGTACAGTCGACATGGGCTTAAATTGGCTTTGGCATCATTCGGGACTTCGTCTAGCCTGGGTCGGGCAGCAGGATACCTCAACCAGATAATGGTAGCACTATACCCCCAATGACCTGGGGAATCCCCAGGTCTTTCGGACCGGCCAAACCGGCTGCGCTCACCTTCGCCGCTTTCTTCTCCCACCAGACGCTGAGGATGTGGGTGCTTGGCCATCTCGCCTGGAAGCGGGCAGCGGACCGGCGGGCCACAGCGTCCAAGCCCAGGATCCTCTGGGCAGTAGCTCACTTGATCGCCTGTAGAGCCCTGCCGTACCCTGATCGTCGCACCGGTCTACGGGTGCGGAGCCCCCACCGCCACGGCAACCGCCCCCTATGCGCTCTGGACCGCTCAGCTGGTTGTTGGCTCACCCAGTCCCCGAGCGTGCCCTCGCAGGACCTCCCGTTCCAGACGACCTGGGACACCGACTGGCCCGTCTCTTCAACGATCCACACAGCCACTTCACGGAGTTCACAATCGAATTTTCTCCGTCGCCATGGCAAAGCACTCCTTATGGAGCATGCCTCCACAAAAGGAGGGAGCCTCAGCCATGAGGTGGTTCAGGACGCCCGAAAGCAAACTGTCGCTCTCTCTGATATCATGAACACATGGGTAGACGCAGTGCCTCCGAATTCTGCATCGTAGGGCCGTCGGACAAGGTAGCCACGATGCAAATGACGAAGCCGGAACCCTTCCGGCACTTGACTAGCTATACTGCATTCACCCTGACCCAATAGAGACCGTATGCTTGGAGGAAGTACGATGACTACGGACAGAACATTAGAAGGCATCCCTAACTGGGAAAACAGAACTCTCTTTCACGGAGACAACTTAGACTTCTTGAGGAGCATAAACTCCAACACTGTTCAACTGATAGCCACCGATCCGCCATTCAATAAGAGTAAGGACTTTCACGCCACGCCAGATAGCCTCTCGTCAGGCGCCAAATTCAAAGATAGGTGGCGTTGGGATAAGGACATACACGACGAATGGGTAGACCAAATACAGGATGACTGGCCAGCCACGTGGGCTGTCATTGAATCAACCAAACAGTCTTATGGAAGTGATATGGCAGCTTTCCTCTGTTGGTTAGGAGTGCGACTAATGGAGATGAGGCGCATTCTCTGTAGTGATGGCAGCATTTACTTGCACATAGACCATACAGCTCACGCATACGTTAAAGCTTTGATGGACTCGGTCTTCGGACGAAGACAATTCGTTAACGAAATCATATGGTCATACCGTTCTGGCGGTGGTTCCAAAAGACACTTTGGCAGGAAACATGACATTCTACTCTTCTATACTAAGGGGATAGAGTCGACATTCAATGCGGACGATGTGCGGGTTCCATATGATGCTGTGATAGCTAAGAAACGAGCACACCTATTCAACGAGAGAGGCAAGATAAGCAGCGATGTATGGGACATTTCTAGACCTCCTAATCATTCCCCAGAATTGACCGGCTATCCGACCCAAAAGCCGCTCGCTGTGTACGAACGGATCTTGAAGGCATCCAGCAACCCAGGAGATATCCAGCAACCCAGGAGATATAGTACTAGATCCATTCTGCGGGTGCGCCACGACACCTATAGCTGCCGAACGTCTTGGGAGGCAGTGGGTCGGCATGGACATTTGGGATGGAGCTTATGATATGGTGTTGGACCGACTGGTCAAGGAAGGACTAGCTGTGCCTGAACAGACATCCGCTAGCGAAAGATTCATCACATTCGGAGATGTCCATTTGAGGACAGTCGCTCCAGAAAGAACAGATGAAAATGATACCGCAGCGCCCACCCTCAGACTGCGATCTACAAGACCAACAGAACCTTGGCAGAGATTGCCAAATAAAGTCGTACGTCGCCTACTTGCCGATGCGCAGTCGAGTGGAGAAGGGCTAGTGGACTGTGCCGGATGTGGAAGGTCATTGGAAATTGAATTCTTTGATCTTGACCATATAATGCCCAAGGCAGAAGGAGGTGAAAACTTTATAACCAATAGAGTGCTTCTGTGCTCTCCATGCAACAAACGAAAGAGTGACCAGTTGACTCTTCGGGGGCTAATTACAGAGAACAAATCAAAGCGTTGGATGGAGAATCCCACAAGAGCCAGCAATGCCCTTGCCGAGGCCAAAGAGACCGCGGCAGAAGTCAGAGACGACTGGGAGAGCGACTATATTCAAGAGAAAATAAGGAGGGCATCTGAACGGCAATGAAGGATTTACCCTCAGCGACACGAGCAATCTGAAGGACCGACAATGAGCGGTGAAAACTCAGGCTAAGCCAAAACTGAATCACTTTGGCCTTTTGGTTATTCTTGCAATTGTGGTCACTCATCAGAGAGGTGGTTCTGGGTGGCGATTTCGGCTAGGTAGAGCACTCGGGTGGCGAGCACTTCGCGGGCTTCGTGGACCATGTCGTCGTAGAAATGCTCCCGGTAAGCCTTGTCGGTGACGGTTGACACCGCGAACTGGAGCGAGGAGAGAGTGGCGATGAAACCGGAGACGGCCAGCAACTCCCAGGTGAGCACCAGATCGGAACCGAACAACCCGAAACGAGCCAGAGGATCGAATCCCTCAACCCCCACCCACGAAACGATGGTCGCCTCCCGCACCGCCAGCAGGCCGAAGGCCACGTAGAACACCCCGATCACCACACCTACCAGAACCACCCGCACCGCCTGAGCGGTGAACATGAGCAACCCGAGGTTGATCCGATCCATCCGTCCCAGCTGCGGCACATCGGATAGGGCAAATCCCTCCGGCGGTTCGGCCGGGGCCAGCGGTGAATCACAGCCATTGACCAGCTCGCACACCTCATCCCAGCTCTCGAAGCGGGCCAACCCGGTCAGCTCGGAGGGCACCCGCACGGCCACCGAACCGAAGCTGAGGAGGCCGAACGCCACCAGCACGATGGCGTAGTAGTGCCAGGTGAAGTCGTGGGCCACCTGCCATACCTCGGAGTTCAGGAACAAGAACGCGCTGAACAGCAGCAGCAGGGGCAGGATGCGGCCCACCAACCGTCCGATCAAGCCAATCTGGCTGCCGGTGTAGACCCCGGCCCAGAGCACCATGGGAAGCAAACCGAAGCTCACCACCAGATACGCCCCCACCAGAATGGCCACGTTGATCAGGGCCAGGCCCATGGCGTTGGACCACGGGTTATCGGTGAACAGCGCTGGCAGAATCGGTGGGATCAGCACGAACACAGCCAGTTCAATGGCTCCCACCCGGTCGGGGAGCTGCAGGAACCGGCGGCCCCTCAGGCGGTTGACGGCAACCACTGCTCCAAGGGCGATAGCCACCCCGGCGCAGAACACACCGAACTGAGCCCACCCCGAGAAACGGTCGTCGAACGACGAGAACAGCTCGATGGCGAACACCAGCGCCAGAAACGGCACGGCCCGGGTGAACACGTCGGTGCTCGCCCGGTAATCGTGAATGACGTGAGGAACCCCTCGGCGTATGAACCAGCGCTCCACCGCTTGGCGGCGAGAACTCGGGGCGGGTGGGCTCACCGCGGACTCCCCTCGCTTGCTCTTTGGGTCAGTCCCCGTCAGGCATGGTGGGCACCTCGACGCCGGGGCCGTAGTAGATGAACAGGTTGGCGATCAGGTCGTCGATCCCGTCTCGGGTTCCACCTTTGGCCAGGTCAACGGTGATTACGTTGCTGTTCACATGGATGGCGTCGATGCCGCCCCGGTCGAGCAGGCGGCGGGCCAACTCGTCGACGGGCCGCTCACCGGTTACCTCCCGCCCGGCTGCGTAGTGCTCGTGGCCGGTGCCGGTGATGCTGCGATTGATCTCAAAGCGGATCACCCCCGGGCGGCTGGTCGCCCTCTCCACAACGGTCACTGGCTGTCCCATACGCTCCCGGATCGTACTCTTTCGACACTGCGCCATAGGCAATCAGAACCCGACAAACGGCAATCAGGAACCGACAAGCGGCCGGCACCCTGCTGGCGGTGTGAACCCCAAGGCCCGCTAGAAGGGCAGCGACCGATTTGGCCCGGCCGGTACGCGGAGATGGCCCCAGCCCAGATTCTCCATGAAGACCCAGGAACGTCGGTGCAGCGGAGTGGGGCCATGGGCTGCGATGGCAGCTCGGTGGCGGGGGCAGGGGTAGCCCTTGTTGCCGGCGAAGTTGTAGTCGGGGTAGCCGTCGGACGCCGCTCGCATCAGGTGGTCGCGGGTGACCTTGGCCAGGATGGACGCCGCCGCGATGGACAGGCAGGTGGCGTCGCCCCCGACCAGAGTGCGGGTTCGTCCTCCGCCCACAAAATCCCATTTGCCGTCCACCAACACCGCGTCGGCCTTCGCGCCGAGCCCGTCGAGGGCCCGTCGAGCAGCCACCCGCTGGGCTTCGGCCATGCCGAGTTGATCACACTCGTCGTTGCTGGCGTGGCCGGCGGCCCAGGCGACGCACCATTCGGCGATCCGGTCGAACAGCCCCTCCCGCTCGGATTCGGTCAGCATCTTGGAGTCGCGAACCCGGTACACCCGCCGGTCGGTGGGCAGCACCGCGGCCACCAGAGTGAGCGGACCGGCCCACGCTCCCTTGCCCACCTCGTCAATCCCCACCACCACCTCGTGGCCCTCGGCCCACAGGCGACGCTCCACCTCCAGGTTGGGAACAGCCGATCTCAGCGCGGCCCGCATCACCTCAAGTTAGTTACCGGCAGGCGGCCAGCAGCGTTTCGCCGGTGGGCTGGTCGGTGGACCAACCAGGATCCAACGCCGGGACCCTCAAGGTGATCGCTTCGTCTCGGAACTGCTCGTCCCGCTCCCACAACAGCGCGGGACGCTCACCGTGCCAGCGCAGGGCGAAAGAAACCGGCCCGAACCGGGTGGGCAGCCCGTACACCGCCAGCGGCCCGCCCCGCCACGCCGGTCGGAATCCGGGCGCCAGCAGCAACTCGTCGTCGTGATCGTCAACCAGCTCGGCCCTCAGGCCACCGGAGGGCGGCTCGGCCCGGCGCAGGTTCATCCCGAGAAGATCTTTGGCGGCGCGTTCTTGGCCTCCGGCGAGGAGGAGACGAGCGACCGAGTCGACAGGCACCGCTGCACCTACTCGGGCTGCGGCTTCGACCGCTTCGGCCACCGGCTCGCCGTAGCGGGCTGCGGCCCGGCTGTCTCGAGTCAGGTCGTGGTGAACCGCGAACGCCGTCAGCCGCTCGGCCGGGGCCTCGGTGGTCCAACGGGCAGCAATCTCATCCAGTACCACCTCGGCGTCGCTGGAGTAGCCGTGATGGTCGAGCCGCACCGACAGCTCGCACAGCTCGGCCACTTCGGCCGTCTCCATGCGACCCGTGCGGCCCAACCACCGACGCCGGTTCTGTTCGATGCGCCGGTTCAACCCCTCGTCGGGAAGCTCGATGCGGGCCCCCCGATCCAGGTGGGCCTGCCATCCCCGAACCAGCGCCTCGGCGTCGGGCAGATCGGACGGTGGCGGGGGCGTCCCCCGGCTCAACGCCGTGCTTACAGCCATTCGAGCGGTGTGGGGCAGCGGCCACACCAGGGCGGCCCTATCACGGCCCTTGCGGTTCGGCTCGCTGCCGTCACCTTCCGCTCCTCCCCTACTGGCAAGCAACTCGTCAACCGAATCGGTGCCGACCGCGGCCACCGCCGGGGCCCTATCCCAGGCCAGCACCTGACTTCCGCCGATGTTCAGCCCAGCCTGGCCGGCCGACAGCACCGCTCCGGGGGCCTCCATCACCAGGGCCACGGCGAACGCGGTGGCAGCTTGGTTGCCCACCTCCACCACTGCAACAGCCGTCCCACCGCCGGATGCCACCGCCCACACCTTCTGCACTGCATCCCCGTCGGGAACCTTCATGCGGGTCTCCACCACCGCGCCGGGCCCAACCACGCTCTGGCGCACAGCAGCTTCCTGCGGGGACCGGTGCCAGCGGTCGGCCGACCTCACCCACCACGTGAGCGTCCACCCGCCCCGACCCGGCTGAACCGTCCCCCGGGGATCGACTTCGCCCCACCCCGGAGCGCCCAGAACGTCGAGGTACCTGGTCACCGGGGAGAGCGTTTCTTGAGCCGACGGTTACGCCGGAACCGCGCCCATTTCACGCTTGTGGCCCGTTTCGGTTTCGACGGCGACGAGTTGAACCGCCATACCCGGCGAAATCCGGACCGTTTGGCCCGGGCCTTGTCGGTCTCCGAGCGAGCCTGGCGGCCCATCAGCACCATCGTGGCCTCGGCCGCTGTCCGAGTACCCCTGATCACCGCATGCACCTCGGCACTGATCGGCATCTCCACCCCGTGCTCCGCGGCCAGCTCCACCACCACCCCCGCGGTGGACACCCCCTCGGCCACCTGATCCATCTCGGCCAGCACCTCCTTGACCCTGCGACCCCGGCCGAGCTGCTCCCCCACGTAGCGGTTGCGGCTCTGGGAACTCATGCAGGTCGCCAGCAGGTCGCCCAACCCGGCCAGCCCGGTGAAGGTGTCGGCCCGGCCCCCCAGAGCGGTACCCAACCGGCCCATCTCTGCCAAACCCCGGGTGATAACCGCGGCCCGGGTGTTGTCGCCTGCGCCCAGACCATCCACCATGCCCGATGCCAGGGCAATCACGTTCTTGAGGGTGCCACCCAGCTCACAGCCGATCACGTCGTCGTTGGTGTAAACCCTGAAAAGGTCGGTGGACAGGACCGACTGAATCGCAGTAGCCACCGTGTCGTCGGCCATGGCGATCACAGACGTGGCTGCGTGCCCGGCCAGGATCTCCTTAGCCAGGTTTGGGCCGGTGAGCACCCCCGCCGAGTGGGCCGGGGCCACCTGGTTGACGATCTCGGTCATGCGCAGCCAAGTGCCCCGCTCCAGCCCCTTGGTGAGGCTCACCACCGGCACCCAGGGGCGCAGATGGCCCGCGACCTCTGCCAGCACCCGGCGAAACGCCGACGACGGAACCCCCATAACCACCACCTCGGCGGCGTCCACCGCTTGCTCCAGGTCGGTGGTGGCCCTCAGCCGGGTGTGCAGCTCGAACCCGTCGAGGTAGCGGGGATTGGCGTGGTGCTTGTTGACGGCGGTCGCGATGCGAGGGTCGCGGCACCACAGCACGGTGTCCACGTTGTGGGCGGCCAAATGGGCGACGGTGGTGCCCCATGAGCCCCCGCCGATGACTGCGACCCGGTTCGACATCGGCACCTACCGTAGGCCAGGCCATCCCCCTCCTGGCCATACTCGCGTAGCCCGATGAGCTGAGACCTCCGCCAAGCTCCGGCCTGCCGGCCAGCGAAGCCCTTGCCCGCGCTCACGCCGCCCGCTGGGCGAAGCCGTAGACTCCGGCGGGTGAGCGTGGAGCGAGAGGTGGCGGTGCTGATCCCGGTGAAGGCGTTCGCCGAAGCCAAGCACCGCCTGGCCCCCGCCCTGGGTGCTGCGGAAAGAGCCGAGCTGGCCCGCGACATGGCCACCCATGTGGTGCGAGCGGCCGCTCCCCTGCCTGTGGCGGTTGTGTGCGACGACGACGAGGTGCGGAACTGGGCCCAAGCAGTCGGAGCCGACGTGGTGTGGTGTCCAGGAACCGGGCTCAACGGCGCGGTGCGAAGCGGGGTGGAGCATCTCCGAGACGCCGGGGTCGACCGGGTGATCGTGGCCCACGGGGACCTGCCCCTGGCCGGATCGCTGGCCCCCCTGGGCGACTGGCCCGGCATCACCCTCGTACCCGACCGCCGCAACGACGGCACCAACGTGATCACCCTGCCCAGCGGTTGCCGGTTCGATTTCTCCTACGGTCGGGGGTCGTTTGTCCGTCACCTGGCCGAAGCCCAGCGGCTGGGATGCAGCCTGCGGGTGGTGCGCGACCCGGCCTTCGCGCTGGACATCGACGTTCCCGCCGACCTCGACGAACTGGCCGTGCTGGCATGAGGAACGGCTGGCGGTCCACCGGCCCGAACGAGCCGGCCATGACGGCGTGAGATCGCAGAACCTGCCCACACCGGAGCGGGCCCTGGCCATCGGCTCTCACCCAGATGACATCGAGCTGAACGCCGGGGCCACGTTGGCCAAGTGGGCGGCCGCCGGTTGCGAGGTGAGCCTGCTGGTATGCACCGACGGGTCGAAGGGAACCTGGAACCCCAATGCCGACATCGACGAGCTGGTGGCGGTACGCCAGGTTGAACAAAAGGAAGCAGCACGGCGATTGGGGGCCACCGGCGAGGTGGTTTTCCTGGGTTGGACCGACGGGGAGCTGGAATCGGGGACGGAGCCCCGGCGCCAGGTGGTGTCGTGGATCAGGAGTCTGCGACCGACCGTGGTGCTGGGCCATGACCCGTGGCGGCGCTGGCGGCTCCACCCCGACCACCGCCACGCCGGGTGGCTGACCGTCGATGGCATCGTGGCCGCTCGCGACCCTCACTTCTTCAACGACATTGGCCCGGCCCATCACCGCCCTCAGGCCCTCTTGCTGTTCGAGGCCGACGAGCCCGACCACGCGGAGGACACTGCGGGGTTCGAGAGCGCAAAGGCAACCGCCTTGGAGGCCTTCACCAGCCAGTTTGAGACCACCTTGTCGCTTCCCCCTGAGCCCAGTGCCAACGACCTGGCAAGGTTCCGATCCCGAGTGACCGACGATCTGGCCGAAGCCGGGGCGCAGGCGGGGCTAGCCTCAGCCGAACTGTTCAAGCTCATCGACGACCTCTAGCCATCAACCAGCCATCAACCAAAAAGGAAACCTCATGCTTCAAGACCAGAAGATCCTCATGACCGGCATGACCGGCCAGATCGCCTTTCCCATGGCTGCCTACCTGGCCGAGCACAACGAGGTGTGGGGCATCGCCCGGTTCAGCGCCGAGGGCAGCCGGGAAAAGGTGGAAGCCGCCGGGGTACGCACCGAGCTCGTAGATGTGGGCGACGGGGACTTCTCCTCTCTGCCCGACGACTTCGACTACCTGGTCCACATGGCCGCCTTCCAGGGCCAGGGTTTGGACTACGACTGGGCGATCCGGGTGAACGCCGAGGGCACCGGCCTGCTCATGGCCCACTGCCGAAAGGCCAAGGCCGCTCTCATCGCCTCCACCTGCTCGGTGTACCACCCGCACCCCGACCCGTGGCATCTGTACACCGAAACCGACCGCATCGGCGACTCCAACGCCGTACACGCTCCCACCTACTCCATGTCGAAGATCGGAGAGGAGGCTGTGGCCCGGACCATGGCCCGGGCGCTGGGCCTGCCCACCACCATCGCCCGCATCAACGCCAGCTACGGGCCGAAAGGCGGGCTGCCGGTGTACCACCTCGACTGGTTGATGGGCGACCAGCCGGTACGGTTGCGGGCCCCGGCGCCGTCGCCCTACACCCCGATCCACCAGGACGACATGAACGCCCAAGTGGAGCCGCTTTTGGCCGCGGCGTCGGTACCGGCCACGGTGGTGAACTGGGGCGGGGACGAGCACGTCAAGGCCGAGGACTGGGTGATGCTGTTCGGCGAGCTGTCGGGAAAAATGCCGACGGTGGTCTACGACTCGTTCCCTGGTTCACAGGCCGGCTCGGGGGCCGACCCGGCCAAGCGGCGGTCGATCACCGGGCCTTGCCAGGTGGGCTGGGAGGAAGGGCTGCGTGAGATCTACGAGGTGCGATACCCCGGCGGCAAGCCCGCTGCGGGCATCGGAGGCTCCGAACGGCTCAGCGCAGCATACGGAAACGACTAAAGCGACCGGTCACCACATCGGATGGACCTGCGGTAGAACCCGATAAGCCTCCCAGCACCCCGAACAGACCGGTCATCACCCCAGGCGACCGGTCAGCAGCCGGGCCAGCTCCACCGGCTGATCGCCCTGAATGCTGTGGCCGGCGTCGGCCACCACCACCACATCGGCTTCGGGACGGCGGCGCAGAAGCTCCTCCACGTCCTCGTCGCCCACCACGCCGGAGTCCGCTCCCCGGTACAGCACCACCGGACACTGCAACCGGTCCACCGCTCCCCACAGGTCGGAGAACTCCGGGCTGCCGGTGTGGGGCTGGGCCGGGTCGTTGAGCTTCCAGTCCCGCACCGGATCCCACCGCCAGGTCCAGCTCCCGTCTGGCTGCTGGAAGGCGTTGTGGATGATGCCCCGCCGCAGCGAGGACTCCGACCGGGTGGGGTTGAACTCCACCGTCCGGGCAAGGATCTCGTCGAAGCTCTCGAAGGTCTGCGGCCCGGAGATGAACTCCACGATGGGCTCGGCCTTGGCGTGGTCGGTGCCGGGGGTCACATCCACCACGGCCAGAGAGGGCACCCACTCCGGGTGGCGAGCGCCGAGGCAGAGCGCGGTCAGCCCGCCCAGCGACATGCCCACCACCAGCTCCGCCTGCGGGGCAAACTCTTCGATGGCCACGGCCACATCGTCGGCCATGGACGGCGGCCAGTAGTCGTGCTCGGGCCTCCAGTCGGAGTGGCCATGGCCGGGCAAATCCACCGCCACGGCAGGCACCCCCAGAGCCAGCACCACCGTGTCCCACGTGTGAGCGTTCTGGGCTCCGCCGTGGACGAACACCACCCGGGCAGGGGCGTCTCCCCAAACGATGGCGCTCAGACCTAGTCCGCTGGGCAGCTCCACCCGTCGGCGTTTCACATGCGGTGGCCCGCTCCAGGCCAACCCCGCTTCCGAGGCGTTGTCGCTCAACATGGAGAACTCGTCATATCCGGTCATCATCGCCACCCTATTCGGCTCCGAAGCCGACCATCGGCAGACCGGGCCTGCGGGCTAGCCTGAAACCAGATGAGCAGCCCGGCCTGGCTTACCGATCCCACCGGTCGCCACCAGTACCGCTGGTGGGACGGGGAGGAGTGGACCGAGAACGTCGCAGACGACGGGGTCCAGTCCGTTGACCCCGTGGATGGCGCCGAGGAGCTGAAACGCCCGGCTGCTCGACCGGTCGCCGCCTCCGGGTCCGAGCCCCTCACGCAACTCGCATCCCGTGGGGCCCGCCTCGGAGCCCGGCTCATCGACTCGATTTTTCTTGTCGTGTTGACGACCGCCGTGTTGCTCGTCCTCGACCGCATCGGCGTCATGTCACTGACGTCCGGCACGTACGGCTTCGTCCTGGGTTCGGAGATAGAGGTCGATTCCGATACCTCTTCAAGGAGCACTCTCATCGGTGTGATCGTGGCCCTCGGGGTGATGACTGCGATCTACGAGATTGCCATGACCGCTATGAAGGGTCAGACCCTCGGCAAGATGGCAACTAGAACTGCGGTGGTTCGAGCCGGCGACCTCTACCAAGCGGATTGGGGCCGCCCCCCCAGCTGGCGCAGCTCCCTCTTTCGCTGGGGGCTACCCACCGTACTTTCGTTGATACCAGGGCTGTTCATTCCCTGGGTTGGGGAGATCCTGGCGTTGCTCTGCTACCTGTCACTGACATGGGACCGCGACCGGCAAGGGTGGCACGACAAAGCAGCCGGCACCCTGGTGGTGAAAAAGCCCTAAGAGCGGGAATCCTCTGCTACGGCGAACCACCCATCTAGATGGCTGTCGCTGGCTGCGGACCGGGAATCAGTCGCTGAGCATCTGCTTCAAGTGCTCCACCAACTCGCCGTGGAGTTCGAGCTGGCTTCGGATGTAGCCGGGAGACAAGCCGACCACGTGGATGCGGACGTTGATGGTATCGGCGCCGGTGGCTCTCATGGCCTCTACGAGCTGCTCGGCGGCCTCGGGTGCATTGGCAGCCAGAACTGTGTTGGCCCCCTGATCCCAGCGGGCCATGGTCGTCTCAGCGGTGTAGCTCCGGTACAGATCGAGCTGGTTGTCCACCGCCTCACCGGGCGGCCCACCGATCCACACTCGACGGATCAGAATTTTCGGGCCCTCGCCCCCGGCCTCGTCGTAAGCGTCGGAAAGCCGCCGGACGTTCTCGGTTGCCTGAAGGCTGTCGTACAGCACCCCCAACCCCAGGCCCGCCGCTCGCCGTACTGCGGCCAACGACTGTGCGGCGGCCACCATCGGCACCGGGTTCGGGCCGCATTCGGCAATGGCCCGGTCGCCGGCCAGCGGACCGGGGGCGGCCCCTCGCAAAGCGTCCACCACCCGGGGCAGGGCTGCCTTGAACCGTTCGCCGATCTCCTCGAACGGCACCTCGGCAATCTCGAAGTCAACCGGTAGCGCCCCGGAGGCGAACCCCGCTCCCACCCGGCCGGGGAACGCCGCCGCCAGCCAGGCCAGCTCCTCGGCCACGAGGGCATACGGCTTCATCGGCAATAGCAGCGGACACGTAGCCGCCCAGCCGGCGGGCATGGCAGCCAGCAGGAACCCGGCGATTTGCTGGGGGTTGGGCACGTAGCCGGGAAAACCGGCGTGGTGCTCGGACACCATCACCCCGTCGTAGCCCACCTCCACCGCGGCCCGAGCCAGGTATCGGAGCTCGTCGAGCTGTTCGGAAGCGGGAGCGTCATGGGGGTAGAGCCTCAGCGACACCGACCCCCGGGCCAGGGGCGGCCCGGCGCTGGCGGCCACCGTGTCAGCGCCGAACGAAGCCTCCACCGAGTCGCCCACCTACGCCTTTCAGGATTCCGGGAAAGCTGCGAGCATCATGTCGATCACGATTCCGGGAGGGCTCCGAGCATCACGTCGGGGCCCAGCGCCGGAGCGATGAACGGCGAGAAGTCGGGTCCCCGTCGCAGGCTGTGGCCGCCGTCGACGTTGATGCACTGCCCGGTGATCCACCGGGACTCCGGGCCGATCAGGAACCTGGCCAGGTTGCCCACATCCTCGGGGAGGCCCACATCGGCCATGGGGGTGTTGACGATGTAGCTCTCGTACACGTCTCCGTCGCGGGGAATGCCCTCCATGATCTCGGTGGCGATGAAACCGGGACGGATGGCGTTGAACCGAATGTTGGCAGCACCGTACTCGTCGGCGGCGTTGCGCATAATGGCCTCGATACCTGCTTTTCCGGGGGTGTAGGCCCCAAAGTACGGGTGGGTGACGTGACCGGCGATGGACGACATTCCCACGAACGCACCACCACCGGCGGCCCGCATCCGGGGCACGGAGTGCTTCACGGTGAGCATGGTGCCCAGCACGTTGAGGTGCAGCACCCGGAGGAACTCGTCGGTGTCCTGCACGTGGTAAGGGGCCATCCCCCCTCCGCCTCCGGCGTTGGCCACCACGCCGTTCAACGACCCTGTGGGCTCTGCCGCTGCCGCTACGGCTGCCGCTATCGAGGCCTCGTCGGTCACGTCGGCCACCACGTAGGAGACGCTGCCCCCGTTAGCAGCCGCCCCCGCCAGGAGCTCGGCCGAGTCGGCCAGCCGGGACTCGGTGCGCCCGCAGATCGTGACCGCTGCCCCGTCGGCGGCCAACGCTGCTGCACAGGCGTGACCGATGCCGGTCCCCCCTCCTGTCACCAGCACTCCGTATCCCTTCACGCCGTCTGCCATGATTGCTCCCTGTTGAGTGGCACTAGGTTTCTGGCCTGGTGCAGTTGACATACCTCAGCAGCGGCAAAGGTAACAGGAGGATCAGATGAAGGCAGACGCGCTGGACGCATTCCGGCTGGACGGCAAGACCGCGGTGATCACCGGGGCGGCCTCGGGGATAGGCGAGGCCACCGCCGAGCTGTTCGCAGCCGCCGGTGCCAACGTGGTGTGCGGCGACCTGGACGGCGAAGGGGCCGAGTCCACCGCCAAGCGCATTCGAGAGGACGGCGGGGAGGCCACCGCCTTGGCCTGCAACGTGACCTCCCGGGACGAGGTGGAGGCCCTGGTGGCCCGAGCGGTGGAGGCCTACGGCGGGTTGGACATCATTGCCAACATCGCAGGCGCCATGTTCCCCGGCCTTATCGAAGACCTCACCGACCGGGAAATCGACAACGGCATCAACCTGAACCTCAAGGGGGTTCTGTACGGCTGCCAGGCCGCCATCAAGGCCATGAAGGAAAGCGGCGGCGGGGTGATCCTGAACGTGTCGTCGGGGGCTATTGACCTGGCCTACGAGGGCATCGGAGTGTACGCCTTCACCAAGGCGGCGGTAGCCATGCTGGGCCGCACCCTATCTGTGGAGGTGGGGCGCTACGGCATCCGGGTATGCACCCTGGCACCGGGCAGCACGTTGACCAACTTCACCACCTGGCGCCTCCACAACGAGGACGGCACCCTCAATCAGGAGGCTTACGACGAGTTCCTGGACTACGCCCGGGGAATGTCACCCATCGGAGCGCTGGGCGAGGCCCTCGACCAGGCCTACTTGATGCTGTATCTGGCCTCCGACGCAGGCAAGTTCACCACCGGGAACGTGTTCCGCTCCAACGGCGGCCAAACCACAACGTTCTAGGGCAACCTACCAACAGCCCCGGCGGAGGGTTCCCGGCTGAGGGATACGGCAATTCAGCGGGGCGACCGGGGCAGACCCAGCCCCGCGGTGGCGATGATGTCGCGCTGCACCTCGTTCACTCCCCCACCGAACGTCCCCACCGGAGCCCCCCGGTAGGCACGCTCCAGCTCGCCGGCCAGCACCGCTTCCGGTGTTCCCTTCACCAGGTATGACCGCTGACCCAGCACCTCCATGAGGGTTTGGAACGACTTGACTTTCAGCTCGGTGCCGAACACCTTCATGGCCGAGGCGTCGGCAGGTTTCAGCTCGGTGTCCTCCAGGGCGGCGGCCACCTTCCAGTTGTACATCTTGAGCGCTTCGTTGCGGGCGTACACCTCGGCCAGCGCCACCCGCACCCATTCCTGGTCGATCACCCGTCGGCCGTCGCCAAGGGTGGTGTGGCGGGCCCAGTCCACGACCCGGCGCAGTGGACCGTCGATGTTGCCTGCCGGGGCCAATCCCACCCGTTCGTGGTTGAGCTGAGCGGTTATGAGCTTCCACCCACCGTTCACCTCGCCGATGCGAGCCCAGTCGGACACCCGCATGTCGTTGTAGTAGGTGGCGTTGGTGTGACCCCCGCCCAGCAGCCAGATGGGAGTGTGGCTGAACCCTTCGAGGGTGGTGTCCACCGCGAAGATGGTGATCCCCTTGTGCTTGGCCACATCGGGATCGGTGCGGGTTGCCAGCCACACCCAGTCGGCCTCGTGACCACCAGTGGTCCAGATTTTCTGGCCGTTGATGATCCACTCGTCCCCGTCGCGCGCTGCCCTGGTTTTGAGCGACGCCAGGTCGGTGCCCGCGGTGGGCTCGGAGTAGCCGATGGCGAAGTGCAGCTCACCGGCCAGGATTTTGGGCAGGAAGAACGCCTTTTGCTCCTCGGTGCCGTACACGTTCAGGGCCGGTCCCACCGTGTTGAGGGTCACGAACGGCAGCGGCACGCCGGCCCGGTTGGCCTCTTCAAAAAATATGAGCTGCTCCAGTGGGGTGTAGCCCTGCCCGCCCCATTCCTTGGGCCAGCCCACACCGAGCCAGCCGTCCTGGCCCAACTTGCGGACCGTCTCCTTGTACACCGGCCCGCCGTGCTCACCCCCCAGCCCGTCCCGGCGCTCCGGCGTCATCAGGCCATCAAAGTAAGCCCGTAGAGTGCGTTGCAGCTCGAGCTGGCTATCGGTCAGAGCAAGGAACATTTGCGGAAGCTACTCCTGGGCAGGGGTTCAGCCCCAGGCGGCGGGGCGGGTGCCGATTACCTGGGCCTCGGCCAGGCGGGCGATCTCGGCGGCGTCGAGGCCGAGCACGTCGCTCAGGATCTCGTGGTTGTGCTGTCCGAGGGTGGGAGCGGGGCGGCCGAGGCGGTGGTACTGGCCGTCGAACCGGCCCGGGAAGCTGGGATAGGGCACCCGGCCGACCACTGAGTGGTCCATCCACTGGTGGTGGCCTCGGGCCACCAGCTGGGGGTTGTCGAGCGACACCCGCCCGGTTATCACCGGAGCAGCAGGCACTCCGGCGTCGAGCAGCTCGGCCACTGCGTCGTCACGGTCCCGGGCCGTGGTCCACTCCCTTATGGCGGCGTCGATCTCATCGTGGTGAGCGTGGCGTTCATCCCGGCCGGCCCACTCCGCCCATTCGGGCCTGCCCACCAGCGAGGCCAGTGCCGGCCACTGGGCGTCGTCGTCCACCGACACCACCACCCAGCGATCCTCGCCGGTGGCAGCGTATATGCCCTGGGGAGCGGCGTATGGAGAGCGGTTGCCCTGACGTTGGAGGAGTTGGCCGTAAGCGGTCCACTCGATGACCTGCTCGGCGGCGGCGTTGAGCCCGGCCTCGATCAGCGGCACCTCCACCAGCTGGGCCTCGCCGGTCTGAGCCCGGTGCTCCACAGCCAGCAGCGTGGCGAACACGGCATGCATCCCGCCGAGCTGGTCGCAAATGCCCCGGGGCACCAGCGGCGGTCCCTCGGGGTCGCCGGTGAGGAAAGCCAACCCGCTGGCCTGCTCGATGGTCATGGCGAAACCGGTGCGGTCGCGCCACGGGCCGGTGAGGCCGAATGCGGGCATCCGCACCATGATGGCGTCGGGGTTCAACCGGTGAACCTCTTCCCAGTCGAGCCCGAAGTTCTCCACCACCCGGGGGGAGTAGTTCTCGATGACGATGTCGGACATCTCAACGAGCCGCTTCACCAGCGCCAAGCCGTCGTCGCTGGACAGGTCGAGTGTCACCGAGCGCTTGCCGGTGTTGGCCCCATGGGTCACCGGGCTCCACTCCCACAGGTCGTCTCGCTTGAGCCCGCTGGCGAAGCGCATCCCGTCGGGACGCTGAATCGACTCCACCTTGATGACATCGGCCCCCAGAGCCGAAAACAGGCAAGAGGCCACCGGGCCGGCCCAGAACGTGGCCAAGTCGCACACCCTCATTCCGGCCAGCGGCAAAGACGGTTCGGACCGCACCGGAGCAGTTGTCGGCACCGGTTCCGACCGGCCTGGAGTTTCGAGCAGCTCTTCGTCGGCTTCACCCACCGACGGTGCCGGGAGCACCGGCCGGGACGGGCGTTGGGAGAGCCGGTAGGGGGTGCGGGGTTGGGTGAACCCGCCGGGGTTGTCCACGTACACCCCTCGTTCGGCGAAATGGTCGATCTGGGCCACCCGGCTGCCGTCTCCGATGGGGGTCACCGGCACCCGCAACAGGGTGGCCTTCTCCACGATCTCGTCCACGGTGTGGGCCTTGGTGTAGCGGGCGATGCGCTGCCACACCTCTGCCCGGTTGTCCATCCTCCGGCTGGAGTCGGTCAGCACCGGGTCTTCGGCCATCTCCGGGTCGTCGATGACCACGCAGAAGTCCTTGAACTGCTGGCCGGTGATGGTGCAAAACCCCACCCAGCCGTCCTTCGCGGGCTCCACCGAGGGGATCTCGATGGAACGGGCCCCGGTGCGGGAATCCGAGGCGTAGGCGGCGTAAAGGTGGGCGTAAACCACGAAACTGGTGGTCATGGCCTCGTAGGACGACACGTCCACGTGCTCGCCGGGGGTACCGTCTCGCCGGGCGGCCATGACGGCGGCCAGCCCCAGGGAAGCAGCGTTGGCGGCCACCAGGAACTCCCCCAGCTTCCCCCCCACCCCGAAGGGTGCCTCTCCGGGGATGCCCCGACCGTCGGTGGAGCCAACCCAGGCTTGGAGGGTGAACTCATTGGCCGGACGCTGGTCCCACGGCCCCCCTCGCCCCCACGGCGAGATCGACAGCAGCACCACCGCCGGGTTGCGCCGGGTCAGATCGTCGTGGCCCAACCCCATCGACTCCACCACCCCTGCTCCGAGATCCTCCAACACCACATCAGCGGTGGCGGCCAACCCCAGGAACCGGTCCCGCCCTTCTTCGGTGGCGAGGTCGGCGGTGACGCTGCGCTTGCCGGCGTTGAGGAACCCGAAGAACGCCCCGTCACCGTGGTGGCCGCCGGCGGGCGACCCCGATGCCGACCACCCCCGCCACGGGTCACCACCGGGGGGTTCGACCTTGACTACCTCCGCTCCGGCGTCGGCGAACAGCTTGGCGGCATAGGCCCCTCCGATGGTGCGGGTGGCCTCGATCACCCGCACCCGGTCGAGGACCGCCCCGCCGGGAGTTCCAAGCAACCGACCGGTCATCTCCACCATCCGTGGTTGGCAGCGGGCTCGTCGCCGGTGATCGGTGCTAGCCGATCACCACCGGGTTGATGGGACTTCCGGTGGCCCCGGTCACGTTCAGCGGGGACACGGTGAGGAACCCCTCGTGGCAGCCGTCGGCCACCATCGAGGAGAAGTCCAGGAACTCCAGCATGTAGATGCCCGCTCCCACCAACAGGATCTTGTGAACGGTGAGGAAGTCGTTCTCGTCGAACGGGATCACCTCGATGGCCGCATTGTCCGACCCCACCGCCACAACATCGTGAGACATAAGCCACTCGGCCCCGTCGTTGTTGATGCCGGGCTGGGCGAAGGGCTGCTCGGCGCCGGGTTCGGCGTTGACCGACCACCACATGTCGAGGTAGCCGGTGCGCACCAGCACGGTGTCTCCGGCCTGCACCGGGGTTCCCTGGGCCTCGGCGCAAGCGGCCAGGTCGGCTCCTCCGATGGGGGTGCCTGGCTCCAGCCAGCGGTCGGCCCCGAAGTGGGACACCATGTCGAGCAACACGGCCCGGCCGGCGATGACCCCCACCTTCTCGATCCCGAGGCGGGACGCCCCGGTGTGGGTCTTCATGGCCTCCTTGGAGAACCCGTTGTAGTGCTTGTCCTCGCCGTACACATGGCACAGGGCGTCCATGTGGCTGGTTGTGTGGGAGGCGAACACCAGCACGTCCTCGTGAGCGCCGGTGCCCACGTGGCAGCCGTAATCGGCGTAGATGCCCTCGTCGGAGGCGTTCTGCAAGGTGAGCCGCATCGGCGTGCCCCGGTAGTCCATGAGGGGCACATTCTGCGACTGGATGGGGATGCCCAACGGGTAAACCTTCCCGGTGGTGATCGACGCGCTGGCCGCTTTCACCACCTCCGGGGTGAGCAGATTCAGCGCCCCCCGCTCGTCGTCGTCGCCCCATCTTCCCCAGTTGGTTTCAGCCATGGGGTGATCTTAGTTTCGCAGGCAATGACCGGTCACCCCGGCGGGTAGAGGATCGAGCGCTTGCGGCTCGCTTAGCCGGTGGACAGGTGGCCCAGCTCGCCGCCAACCTCCACGACATCGCCGGGGCGGGCTTTGATCGATATGAGCGTGCCATCAATGGGCGATTCGATCTCCAATTCGGTCTTGTCTGCGTTCACCGTGATCAACGGTTGTCCCGCCACCACATCCTCGCCTTCGGCCACATGCCACTCCACGACCTCAATCTCTTCGATCGTGAGGCCGACTTTGGGCACGATGATTGGGGTCATTGGCCCTCAAATCGGGGAGACCGCTTCTCCAGGAAAGCTTTCATGCCTTCCTTTTGGTCGCCCGCCGCGAACAGGAGCGCGAACTCCTGCAGGACATATTCGATCCCCCGGTCGAGGTCCATCTCGCTGCCGATGTTCACCGCTCGCTTTGCCGCGGCCAGTGCCAACGGGCTGCGCTGCGCCAAGGCACCGGCCAACTCCGCGGTAGCAGTTTCCAGTTCGGCTCGAGCCACGAGGCGATTCACCAGCCCGATGCGATGGGCCTCGGCCGCCGGCCAAGCCTCACCCAGCATGAGGATTTCCTTGGCGATGGCCCGCCCCACCCAGCGGGTTATGCGCACTGCCGCTCCTGCACCCGGAATGACCCCCACCCTGGCCTCAGCGAGGCCGAAGGTGGCGTCTTGGGAGGCGACGACCAAGTCGCAGCACAGCGTCAGCTCGGTTCCTCCGGCAATGCAGTGGCCGTGGACCGAAGCCACCACGGGGACCTTCACCGTTTCGATGGCGTGGAACAGATCGATCCAGTCCCGGTTGCTGTCGCGAACTTCGAATGGGCCGCTGCCGGCCAGTTCGGCCAGGTCGGCACCGGTGCAGAAGGCCCGGTCCCCGGCACCGCGGATCACCACTACACGCACTTCCGGATTGGCGTCGCATTCGAGCAACCGCTCCTTGGCCGCCACCAGCATTTCGTTCGTAAACGCGTTCAGTTTGTCGGGTCGGTTGATAACGATGGTGGCGACCGGACCATCGCGTTCCATCAGGATGTGATCGGTCCGGATTCGGTCGGTCACGAGACAAGCTCCCTGGCCGCTTCCACTACCAGGTCGGCACCTGGCAGCACGAACGACTCAAGCGGCGGGCTGAAGGGCACGGGTGTGAACGGCGCGGCCACCCGCTGGATCGGGGCATCGAGGTGGTCGAAAGCCTCGGCTTGCAGAAATGCAGCAACCTCGGCACCGATACCGCCGAATCCCACCGTTTCCTGCACGAGCAGCATCCGATTGGTTCGTCTTATCGAACCGATCAGGGTCTTCGTGTCGAGCGGCTGGACCGACCTCAGGTCGATGAGTTCCACGTCGACACCGTCGGCGACCAGCTGCTCAGTGGCATCCTGACCCGGCCGGCGCCCACCCCCCCAGCACACGATCGTCAGGTCGCTGCCCGACCGGATGGTGTCCGCCTCGCCGAAGGGAATCACGAAGTCCGCATCATCGGGTACCTCGCCGCGAAGCTGGAGAAGGGCCTTGTGCAGGAGCACGATGCATGGATCGTCGTCGCGGATGGCCCAGCGCAACATCCCACAGACGTCGGTTGGCGTGGCCGGTGTGGCCACCTTCAGCCCGGGGAGGCTGCCGAGCCAGGCCTCGAAAGTGCCAGAGTGCTGGGGGCCAGCGTTCAGGCGACCTCCGGCGAAGCTGGTGACGGTGATCGGCATGGCCGTCTGACCACCTGACATGTAGCGGATCTTCGCCATCTGGTTCACCACCTGGTCCATGCAGGCCGGGAAGAAGTCGGCGAAGGAGATTTCCACCACGGGGCGGAGTCCCGTAATGGCGGAACCCACCGCGGCTCCCATGAAACCGACCTCACCGGCGGGCGTGTCGCGCACCCGATCAATGCCGAACTCGGTTTGAAGTCCTCGGGTCTGGGCAAAGATGCCATCGGGCCGGCCGATGTCCTCGCCCATCAGGAACACGCTCGGATCCCGCTCGAGTTCCGAACGCAGCGCTGCCGACACGGCCTGGAAGTACTTCATCACCGGCATGTCACCGGCTCTCCGGTGCAGAGCTGAACGGGTTGGCGTAGACATGGTCCATAGCCGCCTCCGGGGCCGGAAAAGAGCCTGCCCGTCCAAACTCAACCGCTATCTCGACCTCGCGGGCCACATCGGATTCCAGGTCTTCGAGCCAGCCGTCGTTGATGACACCGGCTGACTTCAACCGTTCCACCAACTTGACGATCGGGTCCCGCTCCGTCACCGAGGCCAGTTCTTCGGGGTCCCGATAGCGCTGGGCGTCGCCCTCGAAGTGCCCCGCCCAGCGGCGGACGCGGATTTCGAGCATTTGCGGCCCCTGACCTTGCCGGGCGGCCTCAACCACTCGCCGGGTGGCCCGTCGCACTTCGATGGCGTCCTCACCGTCAATGACTTCGGCGGAAATCCCGTAGGCGACGCCGCGGTCGGCCAGCGAATCGACGCTCACGTGAACGTTGTAGGGGGTGAGCTCAGCGAAGCCGTTCACCTCCGCGATGAACACGACGGGCAGCCTCCAGAGCGCGGCGAGGTTCATCGCTTCATGCACAGCCCCCTGGGCTGAAGCCCCCTCGCCGAAAAACGTGACAGCCACCTCATCGGCCCCCCGCAACCGAGACGAAAGAGCCGCGCCCACTGCAATCGGTTGGCCCGCTCCCAGGATGCCGTTTGCGCCCAGTATTCCCAGTGAGGTCGAGAAGATGTGCATCGACCCACCCTTGCCTCGGCAGTAGCCGTTGTCCTTGCCCATCAGCTCGCCCATCATCGGCCCCATTTCTGCCCCTTTGGCCAGAATGTGTCCATGGCCCCGATGGGTGGCAGTGATGCGGTCGGTGGTTTCGAGCATTCCGACCACCCCGGCGGGGATGCTCTCCTGCCCTATACACAGATGGATGAAGCCCGGGATCTCACCGGCCGAAAACAACTCCCGAGTCCGCTCCTCGAAGCGCCGGATCCGGACCATGAGCCGGAGCAGATCTTGCGCCTCGTGGCCCTCTATGCCCAGATGAGCGGTTTCGTCCACGGTCCGGCTCCCTGTCACACCGGGCCTTCGAGCAACGTAACGGCCACCGCGGCGTTGTCGGTGGCTATCCAGCCGCCCGCGTTCTGGGTCAGAGCCCAGCGGGCCCCGGCCACCTGCCGGTCTCCCGCCCGCCCCCGGAGTTGCTCTGCGGCTTCCACAATCTGAGCGATCCCGGTCGCGCCAATCGGGTGGCCCCGGGCCAACAACCCCCCGCTCGGGTTGACCACGAGGTCTCCGCTGTAAGTCGTCCGGTCCTCCCGGATGAGCCGGGCCCCCTGGCCGGGAGAGGCCAAGCCGATGTCCTCGTAGAGCTTGATCTCCGCCGACGCCGTGGCGTCGTGAAGTTCCGCGAGGTCAAGATCGTTCGCCTCTATCCCAGCCCGCTTGAACGCTCGCCGTGAGGCCCGGCAAACGGCGTTGTCCTCGTCTCCGGGGGCAGAGCCCGATGCAAGCACCGATGCCGCCACCCGTACTCCCTGCCTGTCAAGTCGCTCGGCAACCCGCTCCGACACCAAAACGGCTGCGGCGGCACCGTCGGAAACAGGGCTGCACATCGGCACCGTGAGCGGAGACACCACCTCACGGGCCGCCAGTACTTCTTCCACCGAGGTCTCTCCGCCGTATTGGGCCCGGGGGTTTGCCGATCCGTGCCGCTGGTTCTTCACCGCTACGAGAGCGAAGTCCTCAGCAGTGGTCCCATAGCGCTCCATGTGATCCCGAGCAAGAGACGCATACAGATCCATGAAGTAGGAGCGATTGGATGCAGCCGGACCCTCTGGACCGAAGACCTCCTCCACATCGGCCGCACCACCGATGGCCGCGAAGCTCTTGGCCTTGTCGGGGTGGGTCATCTTTTCGGCCCCCACCGCCAGCACGATCTCGTACTCACCTGCGGCTATCGACTGCATGGCGAGCTGGAATGCCGATGAGGCCGATGCGCAGGCGTTCTCGATGTTGTAGATCGGGATGGAGTCGAAGCCGGCGGTACGAAGGGAAACCTGGCCGGCCACCATCTCCTGGCCGGTGATCGAGCCACCGATGGCGTTGGCAAAGAACGCGGCCTGCACACGAGAAGTGTCGGTACCGACGTCGGCCACCGCAGCCCCGACGGCCTCGGAGGTGAGCTGCTTCAGAGTGGTTTCGAGGTTGCGACCGAACGGCGTCATGCCGACACCCGCTACATGAACCGTATGGGGTCGAGTCAACGGAACACGCCTCGATGCGGCGGCGCGGCGGCAGCTAACTCGAGGGTCTCCTCGATCTGCGTTGGTGACGCACCCATGCGCCTAGCGTTGTCGAGGTGGAGTCGGAATCCCGGCCCGTACCGATGTGTCGGGGTGGCGTCGGCGGCCATGTAAACGAGTTCCTTGGTTCTG
This sequence comes from Acidimicrobiales bacterium, assembly GCA_965200775.1. Taxonomy (GTDB): domain Bacteria; phylum Actinomycetota; class Acidimicrobiia; order Acidimicrobiales; family Bin134; genus Poriferisocius. The sequence goes on from OZ241383.1 coordinate 1,558,003, forward strand.
GCGTCGAGAACATCGGTCTCCCAGGCCACGGCGCAGAACTCGAAGAACTGCCGGTAGGCACTGGGCGAGAGACGCAGTAGCCCATCCAAGAAGCCGGGGATCTGGGCGTCTAGGCGGGTCCAGTAACTTGAGTTGGCCTCGTACTGTTCCTTGAGGGCGGCCTGTTCTGGGGTCAACTCGTGGGAAAGAGCGGTGGGTTCCAACTCCTCAACTATGGGCCTCAGCTCGCGTATCCCCTCGTGGAGGGTGTGCATTCCCAGCGGTGCAACCAACATGAGAATGCAGGAAAGCTGTTCAGGGGTGGCTCCGAGTTCCGCCGCCTCTCGGCCGTGCCTCTTCATCCCCTCGACGTCGAGTGCGGTCGGGGCCGCGGCTAGCCCGAACCGGATCAAGGAACGCTCAAGTTCCGTGAGCCCCTCACCTGCCTCCTCGCCGGCCGTCGCGGCTCGGGCGATGTCGCGGAGATCATCGATCGTGGCCGGCTCGCGGTTCTGGCCGTTGGACATGGAGTTGAGTCTCCCCATCCAGAGCCGGCAAAGAAAGGGACAAAATACCCTTCCTTGAGGGTGGCGCCAGGCCTCAGTATCGACCCCTGAACCAAGGAGGGGGTCTGCATGGCCGAGACGTCCGACCCTCGGATCCCGCCCCGGGACCGGGTCGTGCTTCGCTACGTGTTGGATCGACTCGTTGCCGAGGACCCCGACCGTCTCTTCGCAAAGTTCACCGACGGCACCGAATGGACCCGCTTCGACCTCCGGGAAATCGCTCGTACTTATGCCGCCGCGTTCCAGGCCCTTGGCGTCAACCAGGGTGACCATGTGGCCTCGTTCCTGCCGAGCAGCGTCGAAGCGCTGTGCGTGTGGCACGGCCTCAACTACATGGGCGCGGTGTACGTTCCACTCAATCCGGCGTACAAGGGGGCCCTGCTCGAACACACGGTGGCGACGTCGGATGCCAGCCTGATCGTCGCTCATCCAGAGTTGTCCCCTCGCTTGAACGACATCGACCGGGCCCGGTTGGTCGACCTCGTACACCTCGGTGGCGAGGACGGATCCGGTCCCAAGATAAACGGCCTGCGTTGCCTTGACGATGACGTTCTGACCGGGCACGGAAGCGATCCGGTTGACCCCGAACTGGCTATCGAACCGTGGGATGTGCAGGGCATCTGGTACACGTCGGGTACCACCGGGCCGTCGAAGGGCGTTCTTTCTTCCTACCTCCATGCGTACTCAATGTTCGGACCCGAAACCTGGCCGTTCGTGACCGAGGAAGACCGCTACATGATCAACCTGCCCGTGTACCACATGGGGGGGACCGGCCTGTGGAACGCCATGCTCCTAAGGGGTGGGTCGGTCTCGTTCGTTGACCGCTTTCAGACGGAAATGTTCTGGGACCAAGTCCGCCAAACAGAGAGCACCTCGGTATTCCTGCTTGGGGCCATGGCCGCCTTCCTTGAGGCGCAACCCCCCGATCCCAGAGATCGGGACCATCCGATGCGGCTTATGTTCATGGTTCCGGTGGTCGATGATGTTCCGGCGTTTGCAGAGCGTTTCGGAGTTGAGGTGCGGTCCATCTACAACATGAGCGAACTCTGCATGCCGATCATTACCGGTCCTACTCCCACTTTGCCCGGCACCTGTGGGACTGTGCGTGACGGGGTACAGGTCCGCCTCGTTGACGAGAACGACTGTGAGGTTCCGGTGGGTGAGGTTGGTGAGTTTGTGGTGCGAAGTGACGTGCCGTGGTCGATGAATCACGGCTACTACAAGATGCCCGAGGCCACCGCGAACGCGTGGAGAAACGGTTGGTTCCACACCGGCGATGCGGGGAGAAGGGACGAGGCGGGGAACTACTACTTCATCGACCGGCTCAAGGACGCAATCCGGCGGCGGGGTGAGTTCGTGTCGTCACTGGAACTCGAGATCGAGTTGCAGTCCCACCCGTCGGTGGAAACAGCCGCTGTGGTGGGGGTAAAGAGCGAGCATGCCGAGGAGGAGATCCTGGCGGTGCTGCGGGCTGCGCCGGGACACGAAATCGACTATGTGGAGCTCATCGACTACCTCAAGCCCCGGGTGGCGTACTTCATGATCCCCAAGTACTGGAGGACGGTGGCCGATTTTCCCATGACGCCGACCGAGAAGATCCGCAAGGTGGTATTGCGCGACGAGGGATTGACCGGCGATGTGTGGGATCGAGACGAGCACGGGATCAAGATCAAGTCCGAACGCATAGTCACGGCGGGAAGACCATGAGCGATGGTGGCCCCTCGTTGCGGGCTCGGCTCCGGGCCGGTGAACTACTTGTGGCGGTGGAGGCGGCGTCGGCCAGCGCTGGGGCAGTTGAGGTTATGGCAGGTCTCGACTTCGACATGATCGTTGTTGATGCCCGCCACGCTGCCCTCAGCCCATACTCCGGTGAGCTGGAGCGGGTCATCCGGGCTGCCGACCTGCACCGCAAACCGGCCCTGGTTCGCGTGGGAGAGAACACACCAGGCACGATCAACCGGGCCATGAACGACGGGGCGGCCGGTGTAGTTGTGGCCGTTGACGATCCCCACAAGTCAGCCGTGGCCGCCAAATCGGTCCGCTACCCACCGCTCGGCTTCCGGGGCGCGGCCCCGGTGGTGCGAGCAGCAGGATTCGGGCTCACCCCGTGGGACGACTACCGCGAGGCCACCAATGCCGACCGGCCCGTCATCGCGAGCATCGAAAGCGCGGAGGGGCTTGAGGCCGTCTCGGCCATCGCCGCCCAGGACGGTATCGACGCCGTGTTGCTCGATACCCTCAACCTCTCGCTGTCCCTCGGCCTCTCGTCCCTCAGCCCGCCGACGCAGGACGGCGCGATCGGCAGCGCGGTGGGCGAGCTACTGGCCGCAGGCCACGTTGTTGGGGTCAACCTTGCCTCGCCTGGGGACGCGGCAACCTGGCGTGACGCCGGATGCACGCTGCTGGTAATCGGAACCGACGTTGGCGCGTACGCGGATGCCACTGCGAGCCTGCGGGCCGAACTCAACTCGGTGCCTCACCGCCTGGCCGAAGGAGCCTCATCATGATGAATCTTCGCCAGACCTTCGAGCGCGGCGAGGTGGCGCTGGGGTGCTTCACCCTCATGGTCGAACCCATGTACGTGGAGGTTTTGGGGGCCGCCGGGTTCGACTTCGTGATCCTCGACTGTGAGGAAGCCAATGGCGACTCCTACGGGGGGCGGCTCGACGAATTGGTCCGGGCCAGCGAGGCGTCGGGGCTGGTTCCCACCACACGAGTCGTCGAGAACACGGTCGGTGCCATCAACCGGGCGTTGAACTCCGGGAGCAAGCTGCTGTTCATACCCCATGTGCGGTCAGCAGAAGAGGCCCGGTACGCGGCAGAAGCGATGCGTTACCCACCGCGGGGACGGCGAGGAGCGGCGCCGGTGGTGAGGGCGGCACGCTATGGCCTCGAGCCCTGGCCCGAATACCACCAACGAACCAACGAGGAGAACCTTCTTTTCGTGATGGTCGAAGACGTGGAGTCGGTACACAACATCGAGGAGATAGTGGCGGTCGAAGGAGTCGACGGGGTCCTCGTCGGCACATGGGATCTGGCGGTTGAAATGGGCTGCGCAGACTACGGCCCACCGCCGCCTCCGGTTATGGAGCATGTCGAACATGTGATTCGCGTTACCCGGGAAGCCGGCCTGGTGATGTCCGCCCATGGATGGTCGGCCGAGGCGGCAACAAAGTACGTCGAGTTGGGTTGCCAGTTACTCATCGTGAGTCTGGATTCGACGTTGCTTCTCGAAGGCCTACGGAGGCTCGAAGAGGCGGCCCTTTCGCTCCGGGGTTGATCGCGGCCCATCGCAGAGGAGGACCCATGTTGAACCTGAGGCAGGCACTGGACGACGGGAAGGTCCTTTGCGGGCCCGGGGTATTCTCCGGGCACACCGGGGTTGTCGAACTCGCCGGGTACCTCGGGTTCGACTTCGTGTTTCTGGACACCGAACAGAGTCCTCCCAGCCCCTCCGGCCTTGAGCTGGAGCATCTCATCCAGGCAGCCGAAGCGGCTGACATCACTCCTACCGTTCGGGTGGCCGACCTGAGCCCCTATCTGGTCAACAAGGCCTTGAACTTGGGAGCCAAGGCCATCTGGATCCCACATGTGGAGGACAGCTCCGAAGCAGCCCGGCTTGTTCAGTACGGAAAGTACGCCCCCGACGGTGAGCGTGGCGCAGCTCCGATCGTCCGTTCGGCCAAGTACGGGCTGGAGAACTTTGACGAGTACCGCCGCCGGCAGAACGCGGAAACCCTGCTGATCGCCATCGTGGAGAGCGTGAAGGGCATACAGAACGTCGAGGAGATTGCCCATACGCCAGGGCTCGACATGATCTGCTTTGGAACGTTCGATTTGGGGGTCAGCATGGGGCTCTCCCAGGACGACTTCTACGGCGGCTCAAGTGCAGCCTGGGTACACCCCGACCTCGAAGCGGCGGGAAAGCGATGTGTCGAGGCCTGCAGGAGCGCCGGCATCTACGCCTCCACCGCGGCCTGGAGCCAGGAGTCGGCGGAGCGGTGGGTGTCCATGGGTTACCAGTTCATGCTCTACGGGCTCGACTACGCGTTGATCGCCAAGGCCATGACTGATTTGAAAGGGGAGGTCGATGCCATCAAGTCGCTGGGGTCACCGTGACCGCTCAGCGCCAGGGCATGTCTCGATACAGGTAGGTAGCCCATGAGCGCACAAGTACATGTCTCAAAGCCTTCGGAGGGGGTTGGCCTTCTAATCATGGACAATCCACCGAAGAACTTCGCGTCCTACGAACTGCTGCAACGACTTGAGGACGGGTTGGCAGAACTGAGGGACGAGGGGACCCGGGTTGTGGTGGTGGCGTCCGACGTTCCCGGTTACTTCATGGCCCATGCCTGGCTAACCGATGTGATCAGGGCGTACACTGAGCCCGACACCATCAGCGGCGATCCACTCTTGTGGCGTCGGGTCACCCATGAGCTTGAGCGAGGCCCGATGGTCTCCATAGCCTGCAACAACGGCCAGGCGTGGGGAGGAGGGGCCGAAGTCTCGTGGGCCTGCAACCTGAGAACGGCGGGCCGCTCAGCCCATTACGCGCAGATCGAGTCGGTGTTGGGGGTTATCCCCGGTGGTGGAGGCACAGCACGACTCTCCCGGCTCGCCGGACAGTCCGCGGCGCTTGAGGTATTCCTTTCCGGTGAGCCGGTCTCGGCCGAGAGGCTCCACCAGCTCGGCATCGTCAACCGTCTTTTCGAAGATAACGAGTTGAGAGAACGGACACTGGAGTGGGCGGAGTTGATCGCATCGCGACCTCACCGGGCGCTGCAGGCAAACAAGCGGGGGGTGCTTCAGGCATGGGACCTGGGAATCGAGGACGCGCTGAGGATCGAGGGCTACATCTTCAACTCCACCATGCGGCCAGACACGCTGGAGCGGATGAAACGGATACAGGCCGAGTATGACGCCGGCGCGGACTCGTGGCAGGTGTACGGCCTAGAGCGTTGGGAGACCATTACGGACGACTGATTAGGGACAAATGCCTCTATCAGATCGCTCTGCCGAAAGTCAAGGTGAAGGGGCACCATGGGCATGAGTCTGTGGAATTAGGAGGGGATAACGACCATGAGAACCACGAATCCACTACTTCGACTACTGGCGGTGTTGCTGGTGTTCGTGCTCGTTGCGGCAGCCTGTGGCGACGACGATGACAGCGCCGCCACAGATGCGCCTGCCGAAGAGCCGACGGAGACCCCGGCCCAGGAGGAACCCGTTGAACAGCCGACGGAGGCACCTACTCCGGAGCCGACGGAGGCCCCGGCCCAGGAGAAGATGACGATCGGCTTCGTGTCCATCTGGTGCGCGAACCCCACAGTGTGTGGTGTAAACCGCGCCTTCATTGCGGAAGCGGAGGCTGCCGGGCATGAGGCAATCGTCGTGGAGGCCGACCTCAACGATGCCGTCAACTCACAGATCGCCGGGATGGATCAGCTAATCGCGCAAGGTGTGGACGCCATCGCGTTCTGGCCTTTGGACGACGCTGCCATGCAGGCTCCGATGCAACGAGCAGCCGATGCCGGCATCCCACTGTTCTCACACGACATGTACAACGACCCGACCGGACTCGTGGTCTCGTCGGTGGTTCAGGGCCGGGAACTCAAGGCCAAACAGTCGGCGGCGTTGATCTGTGAGGCGCTCGGCGACGACGGAGGCCAGGTGCTTTACGGCAACTTTGTCATCGAGGCCATCCCGACTCTCGTGTTTTTGAAGGACAAGTTCATCGAGTACCTGAGCGAATGTGAGGGTGCCGAGCTCGTAGGGACGTTCCTCAACGAGACCGACGACGTTGACGGTGCCCAGCCCGCTGCCGAAGCGGCCCTGCTCGCCAACCCCGATGTGGAGGCGGTGTTCGCCTACAACGATCCGACCGCGATCGGCACATCCATTGCTGCCGCAGCGCTTGGTCGTGATCTGTATATCGACGGGTACAACCTGAGCCAGGACGGAGTTGATGCTCTTGGTGCCGGCCGGTTCGACGTCTCCTGGGACTACCGCTCGGCAGACATCGGGCAGGCATTGGCCCGAACGATGGTCGAGTTCCTCGACGGGACCAACTCCTCACCTCCGCTGTTCACCACTGTCTGGCCAATCGCCTACACACCCGAAACGATCGGGGACTTCGTTGTAACCGACGAACGGCTCGAGATGATCGCCGACGGCACCTACCTGCTCGACGCGTTGCCCGACTTCGTCGTATCCGGCAGCACAATACCAGCCCCGAGCGACGATATTCCGCTGCCGGAGCTGGCAGGCTAAGCCCCCTCAGTGATGGTTCTCGGGACCCCGGCACAAGCGACGGGTCGCCCTTTGGAAAGAGGTCGCGGTGCAGGGGTCCCGAGGCATCCTTGAGTTGAGGTGCAGCCATGAAGAGGAACTCCGCCGCAGGTAACCGGATCACCGTAGAACAAGAGCAGCCTGCGGTGGTGATGATGCGGGGAATCACGAAACGGTTCCCCGGTGTGACTGCGCTCGACGGAGTTGATTTTGGCTGCGTCGGCGGAGAGGTAACCGGCCTGGCCGGCGAGAACGGTTCGGGAAAGTCGAGTCTCGTGAAGGTGCTGGGGGGCCGGTACCAAGCTGATGAGGGCGAGGTTGCCATCGATGGCCGGCCCGCCCATTTTGCGACGACCTATGCCGCCATGGACGCCGGGATAGCCATGGTCGCCCAGGAGATCCTCGTTCACGAGGAGTTGTCCGTGGCGGAAAACCTGGCCTGTGGAGCGCTCCCGCGGACTCGATGGGGTGTGGTTGACCATGGCCGGCTCCGGTCGGAAGCCGCCGAGTTGCTGGCCAGATACGAGCTGGATATCGAGCCCTCAGCCCGTTTGGGCCGGCTTTCCCTGCGGTCTCGACAGATGGTCTCGATTCTGAAGATGGCGACGCGAGCGCCTCGCATCCTCATTTTGGACGAACCGACGAGTTCTCTGGGCGAAGCCGAAATCAAGAGCCTCTACCGGCTGATCAGGGAACTTCGGGAGGGTGGAACTGCAATCGTCTATATCACCCACCGGTTGCGCGAGTACTTCGATCTTTGCGACTCCGTAACGGTCTTGCGGGACGGAGTGGTGACCGCGACAAAGCGCATTGGGGACCTCAACGAGGAGCAACTGATCGATCTGATGGTTGGCCGTGCCGTCGACCTCTCAACGCGGACTGCGGTAAACGTTCGTCCCGCGGCAGGGCTTCGTTTACGGCTTCGCGATGTAAGCGTGGCCGGAAAGCTGGACGGAGTTGACCTCGACATCCATGACGGCGAGGTTCTCGGTATCGCCGGGCAGGCCGGTTCTGGCCGGTCGACTCTGGTGAAGACAATATTCGGATTGATCCCCCACCGAGGCCGGATCGAACTTGGGGGTTCGGCGTTGCGGGTAGCGGGGCCACGCGGTGCGATAAACGCAGGCGTTGCCTTCGTGCCCGAGGACCGAAAGCAGGCCGGCCTGGTCCTGTCGATGTCGGTCATCGACAACCTAACCATGACCCGCTGGCGCAAACTCAGCCGGGCCGGTGTCCTGTCCGAACAGGCCAAGGAGGACATCGCCCTGCGTGCGGTGAATTCGATGCAAATCCGAACCCCGTCCCTTCGCACCACGGTGCGGAACCTCAGTGGCGGCAACCAGCAGAAGATCGTGATCGGGAAGTGGATGGCCACCAAGCCGTCCCTGCTCATCCTCGACGAGCCGACCCGTGGGGTTGACGTGGGGGCCAAGCACGAGATTTACAACCTGATCGACCAATTCACCCAGGAGGGACTTGGAGTTCTTGTGGCCTCGAGCGAACTCCAGGAACTCCTCCATGTCTGCGACCGCATCGTCGTCTTGTATCGAGGAACCGTCGCAGGCGTGCTCCAGGCGGGTGACGCCACGGAGGAGAACGTAACGGCGCTGGCGTTTGGCCAGAAGCTGGAAACAGCCACGGCGTCGGTCGGCAACGGGGTTGGTCGTGGATAGCGTCAGGGCTGCGGGCCCACTGACCGGACCTCAGGCCGACTCCTCTGCCGTTCGAGCGCCTCAGTGGCTAATTCGACGCTTGGTGCAGAGTCGATTCGGCCCCTATCTGGGGCTGATGGTCGTTCTGGTTGCTTTGGTCGTTTATGTCTCGATCACCGAAGAGGCATTTCTGTCACAGGCGAACATAACGAACATCCTGCGCACTTCGGCAATACCCCTGGTGCTGGCGGCAGGAATGACGCTGGTGCTCTTCACGGCGGGCGTGGATCTCTCGGTTGGTGCCATCCTCGCTCTCTGCGGTGTCTTCTACGCCCAGATGGCCGTTGATCAGGACATGCCGGGATTTCTGGCCCTTCTCCTCACGCTGGTAGTGGGTGCCGGACTCGGCCTGTTCAACGGCTTCCTCATCGGCAAGGTCCGGATGTCGTTCTTCGTCGTGACGTTGGGCACGCTCTCGCTCTTTCGAGGAGTTGCGCTGTTGTGGAGGAACGAGAGCGTTGACATGTTCACCAAGGAGCTACCTGCGTTCCTGGGCAATGACACGCTGTTCGGCGGCACCATCCCCATCGGATTTCTGGTGGCCATGGGTCTCTACGTGCTCTTCGCCGTGGTGCTTCGGTACACGGTATTCGGCCGTTCCGTTTACGCCGTGGGCGGAAACCGGGAAGCCGCCGAACTTTCCGGCATCCGAGCCGGGGGTGTCGTGGCTTTGGTTTACGTCATCAGCGGGGTTTGTGCCGCTCTGGGATCGGTCATGCTTATCGGCCGTACCACCATCTCGGTGGCCACAGCCGGCACCGGTATCGAGTTGAACGTTGCCGCGGCGGTGCTTCTCGGAGGAGCAGCGCTGTCCGGCGGCGTCGGAAGCATCTGGGGGACCCTGCTCGGCGTGATGTTCCTGCAGGTGTTGAGCAACGCCCTCGATCTTGCAGCGGTCAGTGGATTCTGGCAACAAATCGTGACCGGCGGCATCTTGATCACCGCCATTTACCTCGACTCGCTCCGGTCGCGTCGCACCGGCGATTAGGCGACTCGTATCACCATCGGGAGGAACAACAGTGACAGACACATGGCTCATCGGCAGCGACACCGGCGGCACGTTTACCGACCTCATCGCCATGGATGAGGCCGGCCGGCTCCGGGTTGCGAAGGTCCCATCCACACCGCCCGGGTTCGAAAAGGGGGTGGTCGACGCACTGGTTGAAGTGGACATCGACCTGTCCTCGGTGGCCGTCCTCCACCACGGGACGACGGTCACCACCAATGCGCTGCTTACTCGCAGTGGAGCCCGAACGGCCCTTGTCGCCACCGATGGGTTCCGCGACGTGCTGGAGATTCGCGACGGTTCACGGGGCGAGTACTACGACATCAACTGGGATCCCCCTCCCCCCTTGGTGACCCGCCCGAACCGGCTCACCGTTCCGGAACGGATCAACTACATGGGCGAGGTGGTCGAGAAACTCGACGAGAACGGGGTCCGGAAGGTGGCGGCACGACTCCTCCAAAGAGGTGTGGAAGCAGTAGCCGTCTGCCTCCTGCACTCGTATGCCAACCCTGCCCATGAGCACCGGGTTCTCGAGATCCTTCGAGAGGAACTGCCCGATGCTTACGTGTGCGCGTCGGCGGACATTCTTCCCGAGCCGCCCGAGTTTCCCCGTACCTCCACCACGGTGGCCAATGCATTCGTGGGCCCGATTCTCCAGCGCTACCTGGAAAGCCTGGAGAATGCGGTGCGGGCCCAGGGATGCAATGCCGAGATCCTCATCATGCATTCCGGCGGGGGGAACATGACGCCGTCCAACGCGGTGCGAGTGCCGGTCAGGACCGCGATTTCAGGGCCTGCTGCTGGGGTGATGGCCACCGCGGCCATCGCTCGGGTTGCCGGAATCGAGCGTGCGGTGAGCCTCGACATGGGCGGGACAAGCGCGGACATCTCCACCATCGTGGACGGGCGGGCTCGCATAACCAACGAACAGATCGTCGAGTGGGGACTCCCGGTTGGTTTCCCCAGCGTTGACTTGATCTCCATAGGGGCCGGAGGCGGGTCGATTGCCTGGATAGATGACGCCGGCGCTCCCCATGTCGGCCCGCAGTCTGCCGGTGCCTTCCCCGGTCCGGCGTGTTACGGGCGAGGTGGCGAGGAACCGACGAGTTGCGACGCCAACGTCGTTGTCGGTCGCCTACGGCCCGAATCGTTGCTGGGCGGAACGATGACCCTTGATGTTGGCCGTGCTCGACAGGTGATTGCCGCCAAATTCTCCGGTCAGTTGGGCTTGAGCGTCGAGGACGCCGCCGACGGGATCATTCGGATCACCAACGAGAACATGGCGAACGGAATCCGAAGTCTGACCGTAAAACGTGGTCTCGACCCCCGAGAGTTCAGCCTCGTGGCTTTTGGAGGCGCCGGTCCACTGCACGCCGCCGAGATCGCCGGATTGCTCCAGATGGCCGAGGTGGTGGTGCCCTCATTACCCGGAGCCACATCGGCCCTTGGACTGCTCACGGTCGACTCCCAGCACGACCTGACTCAGTCCTACATTGTGGACACCGAAGAGCTGGACGTCGCGGCCACAGAGGAGCTGTTCCTTGAACTTGAGGCCAAGGCGAACGCCTTGCTCGACGCCGAGGGCTTTGCCCCCGAGGATCGTGTCATCCGCCGGGAGGTGGACTTGCGCTACATCGGACAAGTCCGTGCTCTCACATTGCCCTTGAACGGTCGATTGGATGCCGTTTCGCTGGAGGCAGTCTCCCGGGCGTTCCACGAGGCCTACGAGGCCGAATTCAAGTATGCGGTTCCGGAGCTGCCCATCGAAACGCGGTCGGTCCGGGTGTCGGCCGTCGGACTGGCCAAGAAGCCAGACCTGCAATTCTCCGAAGACGATCTCGAAACGGGCGATCCCGTGGTTGCCACCGCACCGGTCCGCTGGAGCCGGCAGCTTATCGACACCCCGTTCTACCGCCGCAGCCGGTTGCCGGTGGGATTTCGGGCCGACGGCCCCGCGGTCATCGAGCAGTACGACTCGACCACGGCCGTTCCCCCCGGTATGGCCTTTCATGTCGACGACATTGGGAATATCCGAATCCACATCAACACGTAGGAGCAAACACGATGAACACCGATACCACCATGGGCACCCTTGATCCCATCACCTTCGAAGTCCTCTCCAACGCTTTTACATCGATTGTCGAGGATATGGGGGTGATGCTGGAGAAGGTTTCGTTCTCGACGGTAACCACCATCGGCAAGGACTACGCGTGCGTTATCGCCGGCGCCAACGGCGACGTGTTCGCTCGCGGGCGAGGAGGCCTTCCCCTACTGACAGGTACGGTGCCCCACCGGGTGCGCGGAATAATCACGGAGATCGGCTACGGAGATCTGGCCGACGGCGATGTCATACTCCAGAACGACCCCTACCTCGGCGGCACCCACTGCCAGGACACGTCGGCGTCAATGCCTATTTTCATCGAGGGTGAGCTGGTTGCCTTTGCGGTTGCCTGCTCCCACTGGCCCGATGTGGGAGGTCCGGTGCCCGGGTCGTTCAACAGCGAAGCCACCGACTCGTACAACGAGGCCATCGTCATTCCTCCGATCCACATAATGCGTGAGGGGGAGTGGGTGCGTGACGCGGAGCGGTTCATCCTGAGAAACGTCCGGATCCCGGAGATCATCCAAGGCGACCTGCGCGGTCTCATCGAGGCCTGCCGGATCGGTCGTGAGGAGTATCTCCGGCTGGTGGACCACTACGGGTACGACACCATCGCCCGGCAGGCCGTGGCGCAGATGGATCATGCCGAGCGACTGCTGCGCGACCAGGTTTCGAAGCTGCCGGATGGGACGTATTCCTTCACCGACTACATAGATCGTGATCCTGGAGCTGACACGGATGATCCCGTTCAGGTGAGCGTTGACCTGACCATCGACGGGGAGGAGCTGATAGTTGACCTATCGCGTTCCGCGGCCCAGGCGATCGGCCCGATAAACGCATGCCGGGCCGCGACAGAGGCGTCGGTGGCCACGGCCATCAAGGAGATCTTCTACGAGATTCCGTGGAACGAGGGGTTTCAACGGGTTATCGACGTGAGAGTTCCCGACGGGACGGTACTCACCGCCCAGTACCCGGCACCGGTAAGTGGTGTTGCGGCCTCACCTGCGGAGAAGGTCATCTCGGTCATGCACGGCGCTTTCATTCAGGTGGCCCCGGAACGGTCCATGGCGTGTCCCACCAACCTCGTCAACGTGTCGGTGTTCGGTCAGGACACCCGGCAAGGGCGCAACGACGATTACGTGATGTACGTATGGTTGGCCGGCGGTTGGGGTGGCAGGCCGGCGTCCCGGGATGCCTGGACGACGATGATGCCGCTCGGTCCGGCCACCAACCTGCAACCGGCCGAGTCGCTTGAGCGTGTCTATCCCATCATGTTCGATGGTTTCGAGTACCGGCCCAACTCCGAGGGTGCCGGTTTGCACCGGGGCGGGTTCGCGTTCTCCTGCCCGTTTCACCTTGTCGGGGCCGAGGCGTCCGTGAATGTCCAGGGTGATCGGCAGACAGTAGTCGGGTGGGGGTACGCGGGAGGTCTGCCCGCCCCTGGCAATGGTCTCATCTACGCCCCCGGAACCGAAGACGAGCGGAGCTTCGACATCATGAGCGCAGGCAACCTGGTGCAGCCCGATGTGCAGATCGACTACTGGCAGGGTGGTGGCGGTGGATGGGGGGATCCCCAGCACCGTCCCCCAGAGTGGGTGCTGGAGGATGTTCAGGCCGAGTTGATCAGCACGCAAAGAGCTCAGTCGGTATATGCGGTGGTGATTGAAGAGGGTGACGATCCGCTCGATCACGCCATCAACCACGAGGCCACCGCCTCGCTCAGAGCCGGCTGACCCGCAAAGCATGGCCGAAATACGCCGAGTCGGACTCGGTGCGCCGAACGAGGCGAAGTTCGGCTTCGTGCAGGCTTGTCGGTTTGAGGACGAAATCTACGTTGCCGGCCAGGTTGGGAAGGAGAATCGCACCGGCGAGATGCTGCCGGCCGCTTCTTTCGGTGGCCATGTGCGCAATGCGCTCCACAACGTTGACGAGTCGTGTCGCCTTGTACTGAACACCGGCGAGACCGCTGCCGTGGTGGCCATGGCGGTGCATGTGCCCGCCCCGCTGTCTGGTGATGAGGTGGATGCTGTCCGCTTGGCTACTTCCAACCTCGGTCCGGCCGCGACCACGGTTGTTGCCATTCCGGCGCTCGCATCAGACGACTATCAAGTTGAGATCTCGGCAATTGCCTACGCAAACCGTGAGGAGGACCCTATGACCGTCGAAAGTGTGCCCTATCCGGAGTCGATCAGCCGAAGGTTTCCGGGCGCGGCCGCGGTGAGGGTCGGCGGACGGATCCAAGCTGCCGGCCACGTCGCCGTTGACCCAGAGGGCGGGCTTGTTGACGATGATGCGGTTGTTCAGCTGGGAGGTGCGCTCACGGCACTCGACCGGACGCTTCGGCTGCTGGGGTCTTCACTGGGGGCGATCACCTCTACACACGTCTATGTCGTGAGCGACCGGCAGCTTGATTTCGATGCCCTTTGTGAGGCTCATAGAACCGGGGTGGGCGAGCACCGCCCGGCGGCGACTCTCATTCTCGTGGATTCCCTCCCGGTTCCGGGAGCCTCGGTGATGGTCACTGCCACTGCGGTCTGAGCAGCGAAGGCCCAAGGGTTGCCCTGACCCGGTTGCCACTACACTTGCCGGATGGAGCAAGGGTCGAGTGTCGGCCTGCGTGAGCTTGTAGAAAAGCTCCGTGCAATCACGCCGGATTCGGGCGTGGCCGCTGTCCTGCGTACGGTGGCCGAGTCGGCCAGAAGGGCGGCCTTTGCCCGGTTCGCGGCGATTGTTCCCTCCTCTGCCAATTCCAACGTTCGGCTGATTACCGTCGCCATTGACGGCGGCCAAGATGATCTACCGTCGTTCGATGCCGCGGGATCGCTCAGCCTGGCGGGGTTTGACGAAGGACACGCCCACCGTCTGATGTTGAAAGGACGCAAGCTGATCCGGGTTCCCATCGAGGTCAGCGGCACCGAGTTCTGTGTCCTTTACCTGGCCGACCCGATCGGCGGCAGCGGTTTCGAGACGGGTTCGATCGACTGGCTGGACGACATCGCTGCGTTGGCCGGCTTGGCGGTTGAGCACGCCATCTACAACGAGGAACACGCCAGCCGAGCCCAGTGGGCATCGGCTTTCGAGACCGTTCATCGAGACGGTCGCGGCCAGCAAATGACTGCTGCCCTGCAAGAGATCGCCCAAACGGCTATGCGCCTGTCTCAAACCCAGTGCGCTGCGGTGGCCACGCCGACGGGCGACTTTGTCGAGGTACGGGCCGCGGCAGGAGCTCATGCCGATCGTCTGAGGGGCAGTGTCGTCCCAGCCGGTTTGTCGCTGATGGGCCAAGTAATCGCCACCCTCGAGTACGACGTGGTGGATGATGCCTGCCGATCGGATCGCACCTACGTCCCACTGTCGGAGGCAGTGGACCTTGGGCCCGCATTAGTGATCCCCTTGCAGCATCAAGGGGTACCCATAGGGTCGCTGTTGCTCGGGAACCAACGAGGTGGGGCCCCGGTCGATGTGTCGAGAGTTGTCGAGCAGTTGTCCGTGGACGCGCGCCTGCGGCTGGTGCTCGGAATCGATGGAGACGAAGCGGCTGATGACGCCGCGCCCTTGCTCGCCCTCCGAGAAACTCCGTTGTGGGACCCTAGGCTCAACTTCCTTACCAGAAGGGAGCTGATGGTTTTTGGCCTGCTCGGTGAGGGGCTTACCAACGCGGCAATCGCCGAGATGCTGTTCCTGTCGGAAAAGACCGTGCGCAACTACGTTTCGAACACGCTCACCAAGCTCGGAATGCGCAGGGTTGAGGCTGCCGTTCTCTCCGCTCGGATGCTCAGCGCGATCGAACCCAGAGCAGAAGCCAAATCGCCGCGGTAACCCACCCAGTTCACAAACACAGAGCCTGAGATTGCGGTCAGCTTGCCTCGGAGGGGGGCGGCTCTGCGGGCTGGACCCCCAGGCGGCGCTCCAGCAGGTTCATCAGGCCGGGAAAGCCGGGGATGCGGCGCAGGCGGCGGTTCAGGTACAGGCTGGAGATCACGATGACGATCAGCGACAGCCCCCAGTTCACCCCCAGGCGGATCAGGACGAACTTGTTGATGGAGGCATTCTGGAGCAGCCACGTGTCGAAGCCGACGCTCACGAACACGACCAGAGCGATACAGATGGTGGCTCGGCGGGTTGCAGCCCGGTATTCCGGGTGAGAACTAATGTCCTTGTCGATTGAGATGAGATACGGCAAGGCGTAGCCCACCGCATTGCGCCTCAAGGCCGCCGACACCGCCAGGGCGACCGCCGCCAGGGCCTTGGCCCCGATCCCGATGCCGAAGTACACCTCCTCGCTGTCGTAGATAATGCCGATGGTTCCCCGGATCAGCAGGTACAACACCACAATCGGCATCACCCGGCCCAGGGGCAGGCCCCGGCGGTAGCGGCTCACCTGGGCCTTGACGGCCCAAAGCGTCATCGCCCCAATGGCCCACGGCAGCCCGAACTGGCTGTTGAGCACCAGGAACAGCACGATGGGCATGTACTGGTCGAAGACATCGGCCCGGTTGACGGCCAAGGGTGCCGAAGGGCCGGAGGAAGGCCGGTCGGAACTCATGGGGCAGGCGGGGCGGAGGGTGGCCGGTCGGAACTCATGGGGACGAAAGTCCGGAGGATGGCCGGAACTCATGGGGCAGGCGGGGCGGAGGGTGGGGCTAGCGGGAGAGGGCGAACCACGCTCGGGCGGCGTCGGCGTCGCCAAAGGTCTCGACGCCGGGGGTATCCAGGCCGATCCGCTCCCACGACAACAGCAGCAACTCGGTGCCTCCGGCTCGCACGGCGGCGTCGCCCTTGGCATGTTCATGACTCATCTTGATGGTGCCGCCGTTGTTCACCAGCAGCCACTCGCCGTCACCGTCGGTGCGGTGCAGGTGGAGGCTGGCGTCGGGCAGGGTCATGTCCCAGTTGGCCACCGAAAACGGCAGCACCACCTCGAACAGCTCGCTCACCCCGTCGGAGGCCAGGTCGGAATCGATCGGTTCGGGTTGGCCGAAAGCGGCCTGCGCGTCCCAGCGATGCACGGCGGTCTCGTGGGCCATGCGGCGGAAGTAGAACGCCATGTTGTTCTGGCCGGCCCAACTCCACACCGGTTCGCCGGGGTCGGCCCCGTCGAGGGCGTCCTGAACGAACTGGTGCCCCTCCTCGAACCACTCCACGATGGCCGGGCCTTCGGGGGGACGGGGTATCTGGTCGGCGGGAATCATCTCGGTGGCCCGCTCGGCCACGTGCCGCCCCACCGACCGGTACACCCGACCGACATGGGACAAGAGCTTGTGAATGGTCCACCCCGGACACGAGGGAACTGCGGCATCGAGGTCTTGTCGCCCGGCAGCGGCAATGGCTTCGCCGTCGGCCCGCAGGGCTTGCTGGTAGATGGTCCGGTCCATGCTCACTGCTGCTCGGACCGTCGTGATGGGTGGTTGTGCATGGCATGACGGTACCAACCCCGGCGGGGCCGGTCGCTAGATTGGGAGCATGGTTGAAGCCAATTGGGATCTCGACACCATCCGGGTCTTCCTTCACATCCTGGGGGCAGCGGTGTGGGTGGGTGGCCAGGTGGTGGTAGCCGCTCTGGTGCCGGCCCTGCGCCGGGTGAGCGCCGAGGCCACCCAGGCCGCTGCCCGGCAGTTCGCCCGGGTGTCGTGGCCGTTCTTCGCTCTGGCTGTGCTAACCGGGTTGTGGAACCTGCTGGATGTGGACTTCGAGGACGCCGCCACCAGCTATCACACCACGCTCACCGTGAAGTTCGTGCTGGTGGCAGCCACCGGGGTCGCCGCCTGGCTCCACACCAAGGCCACCGACCGCCGCCGCATCGCCATGATGGGCTCCGTGTCGGGAGTTACCTCCATCGCCGCCGTGCTGGTGGGCGTCGCTCTCTAACCACCAGCTCCCCGGCGAAGGTAGGCCGACCGGAGCGAGGCGATATCGCCTTCTGTCAGCTTGAGATGGGATCGGGCGAAGCCTGCCATGCCGCCGAATTCGGAGTCGATACAGCCCAGGAATGCCTGAAGCTGCTCTTCGTGAGCGCCGAATATCGGCCAGAGTGAACGAGGTGCAGCACGGCGCGTCTCCTCTAGCACCTCAGCGGTGGCGGTGTTCGTGGCGAGATAATCCTCCACCATCGACTCGCGGTCCACACCAAGGACGCTGAGCAGCAAGGCAGCCGCCGCTCCAGCTCTATCGGTCCCACCTTCGCAATGGAAGAGGACGGGACGGCCCGAGGCAGCCAGGAGTTCAGCGAAGAACGCTGCAAACACAGGGGCGAATTCGGTGGCAAAACTCACGTACCGCTCAATGCGTGATGCCGACATGTCCATTCCCAGGTCGGCCACCAGCTTGTCGATCCCGGCAAAGTCGCCGGCTAGCCACTGTTGGATTACCTGAGCCCTGAAATCTGACGGTGAGCCCTCCCCTTCCAGAAGCGACCCAGGGTCAGCCGGGTTGCCGATGGGCAGATTCACCCATCGAACCTCGAGCCCGTCGAGACGGTCGGGGCGGCGCTTGATCTCGGCGGGGTCGCGGAAGTCGATCACGCATGACAGCCCCAACTCGGCCAGGTCTTCGGTGGCCACCTCGGTAAGCGCGTCTGACCGGTAGAGAACACCGCTGCGCACGAACAGTCCGTCCGCGGTCTGGTAGCCACCCAGGTCGCGCAGGTTTCTGGTGCCCCGCACCGGCACGAGTTGGTCGAAGACATCCATTCCGGCATCGCCTCCTGGGTTTCCCGGGAGAGATGCGCTTGGCCCCCCTCCCTGGGGCTACCCGGGTTGGTGACCGATCAGCCCGCAGGCTCGAACTGTTGCTCGTCGGCGTTCCACATCATCCTGATCAGGGGGGTGTCATCGGCATCGAACTTGCCCTCTCCGATTGAGGCCGCTGTCATGCCCGGCAACTCAATGGAACCGAGCGATGCTGCCGCTTCCCGGAAGGAATCGTTGGTGAGGTTGGGGCCGGCAGCGGTTGCGATGGCCACGAAAAGCCCCACCGCCTGGCAAGCCCGGGCGGCCAGGGAGAAGTTGTCCGGCTGGTCGGGGTCCATGGCCACGTTAACCAGTTCGACGTTGCCGTCTTCATCTGTGATTTGTGCGTTGTTGTAGTTGTCCACGCACTCGGCCAGCAGCGGATCACCCGACTCCAGGATGGAGGTGAGCGTTGTCGGCGCGAACACGAGAAGGTCGGCGACAGCGGGGTCCACGCCGAAGTTGAGGAACTCGTCGCCTCCGTCCTCGCTGGTGATCATGGGTAGATCGACCCCCGCTCGGAGCAAGGCGGCTGCCATCAGCTCGGGGGACTGGATCGAGTACACGAGGTCGGCACCCTCATCAATGATCCGCTGGACGATCACATCGTGCTCGGCTTCGGCTGCGGGAACGTCGGACACCGCGGTCACCACGGTGACGGAGGAGACGGTTGCGCCGCCTGCCTCAAGGGCCTCGACCAGGGGATCGATGAACGCCTCCCCGGTGGCCAACGCGCTGACATGGACACTCTTGCCGTCCAAGAGTCCGGCATCGGCGGCGGCGGCGATCATGTTCCTCTGGATGCCCAGCGTGGTGGCCTCGGTGCCAAAGAGCAGCCCGTTTGAGCGGCTGATCGCCTCCTCGCTCACGTCGTTGGCGTTCACCGCGATGGTGTCGTTGAGTTCGGTGTAGCACAGCTCATTGTCCTCCCGAAGGAAACCCACGAAGGCGAAGACCTGTTCGTCCTCGACAAACCTGACGCACGCGGCATCGGCTTCGGCTGACCCGATCGCCTCGACCGTCTCGAAGAATGGAACCAGCATCCGGCCGTTTACGCCGCCTGCGGCGTTGACCGTATCGATTGCCACCCGCCACTTCGAGATGAGATCACCCTGGTCGAACCCGAACATGGTTGCATCGATGGTGGCGACACCGATCCGGATCTCGGACTCGGTCACGCCCCTAAATGATGCGGTCAGGGGCTCGGGGGTCGGCTCGGGCTCCTCCTCAACCGGTTCGGGTTCGGGCTCGGGCTCCGCGGTTGGCGCCGGCTCGGGCTCCTCCTCAACCGGTTCGGGCTCGGGCTCCGCGGTTGGCGCCGGCTCTGCGCCGTCATCACCGGCGGGCGCCTGCTCGGTGGGCTCGCTGGTCGGCTGTTCGACTTGGACTTCGTCTCCGGTGGAGTCGGAGTCGGAGTCATCGCCGCAACCGGCAACAAGGATGGAGAGGACGATGAACACGCCCATTAGTCGGTTGAACATGGGAACCTCCAATGCCAAAGGGCAACGTAGCGAAACAGCGCGGCAAGAACCGCTGGCGATTGTTTCGTAACATTTTCGATAACCCTATCCGACAATCGAAAAACTGTCTTTCCCGCTGGCTGCGGGTACTATCCCCCTGGAGTGGCCGACGAGACGACGACTGCCGACAGCACGAGTCAGAGCGCGGCCTCCACCCTGAGTTCCACCATCCTCGCCAATGAGGAAGCCCGGGCCAAGGCAGCCGAGGCGTCAAGACTCGATGTGATCTACGAGGATGCCGCGCTGCCCGGAGTGGGGGCCGAGGAGCTGAGCCTGCGCGACGGCCTCCGCCGTGGCGGGATGATCACTTTCGGCACGCTGGCGGCCATCGAGGCATTCGACGAGCTGGAAGGCGCTGCGCTCAGCGTGCTCGGCCCTGACATCGCCAGAACATTCGACGTTTCCGACGGAACCATCACCTTCATCTCCGTGGCATCGGCCGCTTTCCTGGTGCTGGGCGCTGCTCCCATGGGCTGGTTGGCCGATCGCATGCGTCGAACACCCATCGTGGCCATCGCCACCATCGTGTTCTCGTTCTTCTCCTTTGCCACCGGTCTAGCGGTGAGCGCCTTCATGCTCTTCTGGCTGCGGTTTGGGGCAGGCATCGCCAAAGCCAACAGCCTCACGATCCACCCGGCTCTCCTTGCCGACGCCTACCCGATAGCCATCCGGGGCCGTATGTACGCGCTGGAGAGAAGCATCTCTCGGGTCGCCGGAACCATCAGCCCGATCCTGGTCGGCGCGGTAGCCACCATTGCCGGAGGCGATGAGGGATGGCGCTGGGCGTACCTGCTTTTCAGCATTCCGATTGCGGTCATGGGGTTCTACGCCCTGCGCCTGCCGGAACCCGAACGGGGCCAATGGGAAAAGCGTGAAGTTCTCGGCGGGAGCCTGGAAGCCGATGACGACATCGACATCTCCGTCGAAGCCGCCTTCGCTCGCATCTGGCGCATCGACACCATCCGGTACATGACAATCGCGCTGGCCACACTGGGTTTTGCCCTGTTCCCGGCCAGCTCGATTGAGAGTTTCTTCCTCGAAGAGGAATTCGGCCTCGACGCATTGCAGCGCGGGCTGGCAACCTCCCCGACCGCGTTCGGACTTCTGCTCTTCCTTCCGTTCATCGGCACCAGATTCGACCGGACATTCAAGAGCGACCCCAACCGGGCTCTTCGCATCCTCGGATACCTCTTGTTCCCGCTCACCGTGACAGTGCCAATCCAGTACTTCATGCCCAACGTGTACCTGTTCGTGCTGCTGGCTGTGGTGAACGGCACGCTCCTCAGCGCTTCGTTTTCGATGATCGGACCAACGGTTCAGACGGTGCTCCCCTACCGCCTGCGCGGCACGGGAATGGCCATCATCATGTTCTTCATGTTCGCCATCGGCGCGGTGGGTGGGGGGTTCATCGCCTCCTTCCTCCAGGACGAAATCGGGGAACGGTCCACCATCATCACCATCACCGTTATTGCTATGCCGCTCGGTGCCTTCTACATCATGCGGGGTGCAAGCCGGATGCGTCACGACCTGTCCCTGGTCGTGGCCGAACTCAAGGAAGAGGAAGAAGAGCACCAGCGCCGGTCTGCGTTGGGTGCCGACATTCCTGCAGTCCAGCTTCACAACATCGACTTCAGCTACGGCTCGGTCCAGGTCTTGTTCGATCTCAGCTTCGAGGTGCAGAAAGGCGAAACCCTGGCGCTTCTGGGAACCAACGGCGCCGGCAAGTCCACCGCCCTGAAAGTGATCATGGGCTTGAACACACCCGAACGTGGCGTGGTACGCCTCGATGGCCGAACCATCACCTTCGCCACACCGGAACAACGGGTCGCCATGGGCATTCAACTGTTGCCCGGGGGCGGGGGTGTGTTCCGTTCGATGACGATAGGCGACAACATCCTGGTCGGCGCCGGACCGTACCGTCGTGACCCCGCCGCCCTCAACGAGAGGCTCGGCTACGTCTTCGATCTGTTCCCCGAACTGAAGGAACGCCAAGGCGAACCTGCCGGCGACCTGTCGGGAGGGCAGCAGCAGATGCTCGCCCTGGCCCGGGTCATGCTCCACCAACCCGAGGTATTGCTCATCGACGAGCTGACCCTCGGACTGGCACCGAGCGTTGTGGCCGACCTTCTCGAGCTCATCGAATCCCTCAAGGACGCAGGGCAAACCATGATCATCGTCGAGCAGTCGCTCAACGTCGCCCTGGCGATTGCCGAGCGTGCGATCTTCCTGGAAAAGGGCGAAGTGCGATTTGAGGGGCAGATCGCAGAGCTGGCCGAGCGGGAGGATATAGCCCGGGCTGTTTTCCTGGGTGAAGACGGGGTGGAAGGGCCGGGTTAGCAGCGCGCCGTGTTCTCGACGATTGTCGCGGTAAGTCGGATCACCCCACAGGTGATGTTCAACGGTGCGGTGTCCGGTGCGGTCATCGGCCTGCTGGCAATGGGAATCGTGCTGGTATTCCGCTCAACGAAGGTGATCAACTTCGCCGTCGGCAATCTCGGCCTGATCGGCGGTGTGCTCTTCCCCCTGCTGGTCCTTCAGTACAACTTTCCCTTTTGGGTAGCGGTACCGATCATCCTGGTCATCGGTGCCGCTGTAGGCGGCATCGTCGAGCTTGCCATCATCCGGCGGCTGTTCCAGTCGCCCCGGGTGATCGTGTTGGTGGCAACGGTTGGTATTGCCCAGCTCTGTCAGGTGATTCCCCTCACCTATCCGGCCCTTGATGTCGGAGGGGCTCGACGGTATCCGGTGGCGACCTCAAGCCGGTGGCAGCTTTTCGACGGGGTGGCCATCAGCGAAACGCAGCTCTGGACGATGCTTGCTGCTCCCGTCGCCATCGCTGCCCTGGGATGGGTGTGGCTCGCGCTTCGACCGCCGGACTCCCGAAACGGCCGGCGATCCGTGTGGATTCGGATATGGGCTGTCGGGTTGGTGGCAAACGGCGCGGCGCTCGCGCTCGGGGCGGCCGGCGCGGAGCCGAAGGGGATCCGCCTATCCGGACCGCAGCTCTCGATCCTGGTGGTGGTGCCGCTGGTGGCCCTGGTCCTGGTGGTGGTTTTGAACCGGACATGGTTCGGCCGTCACGTGGCCGCAGCGTCCGAGAATGCCGAACTCTCCCGGCTTGCCGGAGTTAACCCCAAGATCGTCTCCACAGCCGTCTGGGTGCTGGCCGGGCTTCTCTCCACCATCGCCATCGTGTTGCTCTCCGGGCAGAGCGGCAGCGCTTCCGGAGCCATAAGCCTGGGTCCGTTGACGCTGGCCCGGGCCATGGTCGCAGCCGCGATCGCGGGGATGACCTCGCTTTCAAGAGCCGCCATCGCGGGCGTGTACCTGGGTGTGGTCGAGGCGACCATCCGGTTCAACTTCCTCGACCGGCCCGGACTGTTCGACTTCCTGCTTCTGATCGCCGTTCTCGGAGCGGTGGCGGTGCAGCAAGCCCATAAGCAGCCGAACGAATCCTTCTCCTTCACCCCGAAGGTCCCTCAAATCCCCAGCCACCTCCGGCAGATCTGGTGGGTCCGCAACATGAATCAAATCGGCTTCGGCATCGGGCTGATCATCTTGATCCTGCTGCCGCTCGTCATCACCCAGCCAAGCCGCCACCTCATCTACGCATCGATCCTGATCTTTGCGCTGTGCGCCAGCTCCCTGACCGTCATCACCGGCTGGGCGGGACAGGTTTCGCTGGCGCAGATGAGCCTCGCCGGCCTCGGGGCGCTGTTCGCCACGGCCTTGGTTCGCGGTCTCGAGATGGACTTTTGGTTCATCGACTTCGATTGGCCCGGCATTCCCTTCGCCTTGGCCGTGTTCATCGCTCCCGCCTTTTCTGCCCTTGTGGCCACCCTCATCGGTATCGGCGCTCTCCGGATCCAGGGGCTCATGCTGGCCGTAACGACGCTGGTCCTGGCGCTGGCCTCATCGCTCTACATCTTCCGGCGCCCTTTCTTCAGCGACGGCTATGCAAACACCGTCCCCTTCCTTCGGGGCGACATCCTCGGGATCGACCTCAAGAGCCAGCGCGCCTACTACTACTTCAGCCTGGCGATTCTGGCTGTCGTGCTTCTTGTGTTGTCGCGGCTGCGCCGGTCGGGAGTTGGCCGGGGGACCATCGCGGTCCGAGACAACACAGACGCAGCATCGGCCTACACCGTCAACCCAACCCGCATGAAGCTGGCCGCCTTCTCGTGGGCCGGTGGCATTGCCGGACTCGGCGGAGCGGTGCTTGCCGGCTTGGCCCAAAACGTCCCCCTTGCCGAGAGGTTCTTCACCGTTGACGACTCGATCCGGCTTGTCGGAATCGTCGTGGTCGGTGGCCTCGGAACGATCATCGGACCGGTGCTCGGTGCGCTATGGATCGAGGGACTCCCCGCTCTGTTCGGCGAGAGCACGGTGGTGCCCCTGTTCACTTCGAGCATCGGGCTCCTCTTGGTTGTTATGTACTTTCCCGGCGGCCTCGTCCAGATCGGCTACTCCTGGCGGTCAACAGCACTCAGGTGGGCCGAAGCCCGATACGGCCTGTCGGCTCCTTCAACGGGCAGGGGTGCCACGGCTCGGCTGCCGGCATCTGGCCGGCAACGGGGCGACATCATCCCGGCCGTGCTGGAAACCGAAGACCTGTCGGTGGCGTTCGGGGGGAACAAGGCGCTGAACGGCGCCTCGCTGTCGATCCCCGAGGGCCGCATCGTCGGTCTCATAGGCACCAACGGGGCCGGGAAGTCGACGTTCATGAACGCGGTCGGCGGGTTTGTTCCTTCAACCGGAGCAGTGAGGCTCAGCGGAACCGAAATAGGCCGCCTTGCCCCCCACCGCCGTGCCCTGCTCGGGCTGGGTCGAACCTTTCAGGGAGCAACCTTGTTCCCCGAACTCACGGTGCGCGAGACGGTGCAGGTGGCGCTCGAGGCCCGGCAGCGAACTCCGATTCTGGCCACGGCAGCCTGCCTCCCGCCCTCGAGGCGGGTCTCTCGCGCCCAGCGGAGCGCTTCCAACGACATCATCGACTTCCTCGGACTCGGCCATTACGCCGACGCCTACATCAGCGACCTCTCGACCGGGACACGGCGAATCGTCGAGCTGGGCGGCCTTCTAGCCCTGGACGCGCACCTTCTCTGCCTTGATGAGCCCACCGCCGGCGTTGCCCAGCGCGAGGCCGAGGCGTTCGACCCCCTGCTGGTGAGCCTGAACAGCGAACTCGGGGCTTCGATGCTGATAATCGAGCACGACATGCCGTTGATAATGAGCGTAAGCCACCATGTGTACTGCCTTGAGGCGGGACGGGTGATCGCCGACGGCAGCCCTGATGCTGTGCGTTCCGACCCTCTCGTCGTTGCCGGCTATCTCGGTGTCGACGATCGAGCCATCGCCCGATCCGACCTGTGACCACCAAGAAGACCAACCCGAGACCAACCATGCCACCGTCACACCGCAACTCCAGCGTCGATGAGAACGAGACCGAGGAACCGCTCCTTCCTCGTCGTGTCCTGCGTTTTGACGGTGCCATCAACGTTCGAGACCTCGGAGGTGTGGCCACGGCAAGCGGCCAACCGGTGCGGTTCGGCCTCGCTTACCGATCCGACGAACTGGCCGAACTCAGCGCTGTCGACCTGGCCGAGCTTGAGGAGCGCTCGGTGCGAACGGTGGTTGACCTCAGGAGTTCTGATGAGGCCGCAGCACGGCCTTCGAGGCTTCCCCGAGGCGCCACGGTGGTGCTCTCCCCGTTCCCACCGGGAGACAGGACCGCGGCAGAAGTGATTGAGACGCTTATAGCCGGGGCGTTGACCCCCGAGCAGGGCCACCAGATCCTCCTTGATTCCTACCACCACAACGTCGTAGCCGGCGGCCCGGCGATGGCAACGGTGATCCGTTCGATCATCCATGACCCTCCCGTCCTGTTTCATTGTGCTGGAGGCAAGGACCGAACCGGGGTGGTGGCCGCAGTCATCCTGGCGCTGCTGGGGGTGGACCGGCTTCACATCATCGAGGACTACATGCTGACCAACGATCGGTTGAACGAACCAGCCGGCACGTTCCAGCTCAAGCTGGCCGACTTCCCCGAGGAGGCACGCGAAGTTCTGATCACGATGGGAATGGCGAGGCCCGACTACATCCAACTCGCGCTCGATGTCATCGACAACGAATACGGGGGCATCGACGCTTACGCCCGGAATCAGATCTCGCTCACCCGAGCTGAGGTTGACGCCCTGCGGAAGCTCCTGCTGTCCCGGTAGGGGCCTGTTGCCTGGTCACCCCGCGGGCTGCGTCGGGCTGAGCCGGTGTTCGGCGATCGTGTCGCTCCACAATTCCTGGGCGGCTCGGGCCCGCTCGGGTCGCAGCCGGGCAACCACCACGAATAGCGCATCGACCACCGCAAGGTGGGCCAGGCGACTCGAGACAGCAGCAATTCGGAACTCCGACTCCGTCCCACCCGCCAGGAGAACGTGGTCAACCTCCCCGGCCAGCGGCGACCGGGAGAAAGTGGTTATCGCCACCGTCCGTGCGCCACCGTCGGCGGCGGCCCTCACTCCGTTCAGGGTCTCCCGGGTGGCCCCCGAGTGGCTGATCGCTACCGCAACATCCCCGGGCCTGAGGAACCGGGCTGCCGTATGCTGCATGTGGGAGTCGTGGTGAAACTCGGCTTGTTGACCTAACGTCCGGAAGCGGTACGCCGCATCGAACGCCACAGCAGCGCTCGCCCCGATACCCAGGAACATGATCGAGCGGGCGCCACCGAGTCGTTGAGCCACTGCATTGAAGGTGGTCTTGTCCAAGGTGTGCTGGGAGTGGCTGATTGCATCAACGGTGGAGGCCAGGACTTTGGACAAAACCGCCTCGCTGTCGCCGGCCTCTACAGACGGCCCGGCGATGCTGCCGACACTCCCTTCTGCCGCAAGCCGGAGCTTCAAGTCCTGAAAGCCGCGAAACCCGAGTTCCTGGCAGAGGCGCACGATGGTTGACATGGAAGTGCCGGTGCGTTGTGCGAGGTCTGACACCGAAAGCCGCACCACCAACGCTGGGTCGGCCAGGATCTCCTCCGCCACCACCGCCAGTTTTGGCGTCAGGCTGGGGAGCAGGCTCCGCAAATGATTGGTGGGCGGGATGTCAGCGGTAGAGGGGCTTTCGTGCTCGTTCAACCTCACCATCCTCCTAGTGGGGCAGATACCGGTTGCAGCGGTCAGTCACCGGTAGTTTCGGGTGGCCATCCTTCAACCAGGCCCAGCTCGGCGCACAACTCGAGGGAGTTGATGGTGCGCCCTCGCCACTGGGATGCTCGCTCCGGCTCCTCGGCCAGCCAGGCCACGACCGCTCCTGTGGCTTCAGGGGGAGCGCCCCCGAAGTTGTGCAGGTTCAGCGCCGCCATCGCTTCGGTCCACGTAAAGCCGGGGTCGATGTTTATAGCGGTGATCCCGTCGTCTTCGTGTTCGGCTTGCAGCAATGGGGCCATCCGGTGGAATGCCCCCTTGGTGGCACAGTGGGCGAAACCGAGCATCTTCAGGCGGACAACCTCGTAAGGAGGATCATCAACCTGGCCGGCGGACGACGTGAGGTTCAAAATGAGGCCGGAGCCGTTCTCGACCATCGTCGGCAGGATGAGCTGGGTGAGCAGAAGCTGGCGCATCACGTTTGCGGTCATCGCCGTCTCCAAGGCCCTGAGATCGAGCTCGGCGACCGGGTCCAGCAAGCCCGGACCACTCCAGATGGCGTTGTTCACCAACACGTCGATCCGGCCCCATTCCGCAAGGGCCGTCTCCGCGGCCGCCTGCACCGATGCCTCCGACAGCAGGTCCATGGTGATCGGCAACGCCCTCCGGCCCCGTTCGGCGATCTCCGCTGCCGTCGTCTCCAGGCTTCCCGGAACGGCAACGTCGCCTGCGCCCTGCGATGTTGGCGAGGCGACCGTTCCCTCACCCTCTCTCACAGTCCGTGCAGTTATCACAACGTCGAAACCCGCATCGGCCAGAGCCAGTGCGCTGGCACGGCCGATCCCCCGGCTGGCGCCGGTGACAAGCGCCACCTGGCCGGCCGGCTGCTGCGATTGCCCGGTCACTGCAACGGGCCCGACACCTCGACGCCGGGCGGGGGTTGCGATATCTCCAACATGACTCCATCGGGATCCAGGATCATGAACTGGCGAAAACCGTGGATATCTGAGGGGCCGCTGGCTATCGGCACACCGTGAGCGGCACAGGCAGCCATTGCTTCGTCCAAGTCGTTGACCCGGACGGTGAACCCTTGCAAGCCGCGCTGGCCTTCCTCGATGTCGCGTAGCTCCGCACCGGCGAATTGCACGAACTCGACCTTCTGGCCTCCAACCAGGCCCACAGCGATGCGGGCACGAGCGCCTTCCTGACCGACGATCTCATCCAGGCCCGGGCCGGAAATCTCCTCGTCGGACAGGACCTCGAATCCGAACAGAGTTGTGTAGAACTCCAGTGATGTGTCGATGTCCACTGGATTTATGATCACGTGCGACCAGTGGCGCACCCCGAGCGCTCCGGACATGTTCTCGCACTCCTCTCGGTATTACCGGCCAGTTCCCAACCAGCGCTGGAAGAATACTCCACCATCGGGACAGTTGATGGAAACTCTTTCGATTGATGGCTAGAAGTCGAAGTCTCCGAAGATCTCGGGGAGGGTGAGGTCGAATCCCACCTCGAAAGCGGCCCGAGCTCCGAACAGGGCGTCCATGGCCTCGCTGGTGGTGTCATAGGCAATGCGGAGTTTCGCCAGCTCGGCGGCTCCGACCACGGCCAGGGCCTCTATGAGGGCGTCGGCGGCCATGGCCCGGTTCTCCACCAAGAGTGTGTCCACCGTGTCGCAGGCGCTCTGGGCTCGGCTCCGGAACTCCTTGGCCTCGACCACCACGTCGCGAGCAGTGTCGTAAACCTCCATCGGGGTCTCCGAGCCGCTGAACGTGTAGGCAAGGGCCGAAGCGCTGAACACATCGTCTGCGCCGTCCTGACCTCCGGCTGCGGCCTGGATCTCGAAAACGGTGGCAGTGGCCGCTGCCAGGTTGGTGCGCGCCTCGGCCAGCGCACCCCACAGGTGGTCGGACACCTCTGCGTTGTACGCGGTGCGAGCCACCGACAGTGCAGTCAGCGCGGAGCGGAACTCGGTCATGTAGGTGGATCTGAGGTCGTCGCCCAATGAAGCCCTCACATCGGCGGCCAACTGATTCTGTGAGGCCGCCTCGGTGGCCTTCTGGTAAGCGGTGCGGGCGTTGGCCAGCATGATCAGGTTCTCGTCAACGTCGCCGTAGTCGGTGTGGGCGTTGGCCAGAACGCTCAGGGTCTTCGCCATCTTGATGTAGCCCTCTTCGTCGGTTCCGCTGTCCTCGTCCCGGTCCCGCTCCTCGGCCAAAGCGACGAGGGCGCCTGCCAGGTGCCCCGAGAACGCACTCTCCTCCTCGGATTCATCTTCGGCCTCATCGCCGTCGTTCTGGGCGGCAGCAGGGCTGTTGGCCGGGTCGGCCGCGGCCGCAAAGGCGGTGGTCACCCCGGCCAGGGTCTGGCGGGCCGCATCGGCGTAAGCGGCAACCGATTCCTTAGCTCGCAGGGCTTCGGCCATCGCCATCACCGCGTCCCGGTCGGCGTCGTGGGCCGAGGCATCGGCTTCATCGTTCCAGTCGGCGATGCCGGCGAAGAATCCAGCCCTTTGAGCGGCGTCGGCCGCTGCACCGATCCGGGCACAAGCGCTGCGCAGCGCTTCGACCGCCCCGGCGTAGTACCCGGAATCGGCGATCACGCCTCCGGCAGAGAATTCAGCTCCGGCACCCGGCTCGGCCATGCCCTACACGGTACTAGAACCAACAGGTGCCGGGTTGAGCAGTCCCCCGTGGGGCGTCAAACAGGGCGCGAGCCTGCTCAAGAGAACCAACAGGTGCCGGGTTGAGCAGTCCCCCGTGGGGGTGATGGTCGAGGTGGTAGGGTCTTGCAAAAGCCGAGACAGGGAGCATCCCTGGGTGAGAATCCTGGGTGGGGGTGGGAATATGTCAGAAGTCTTGACACCCGAAGAGATCGCTCGGAAGATCAAGCGGGCCGGCATCGGCAAGGCCAAGTTCGACTTGGGCCCCGCGCTAATCCTCGGGGCCATGGCCGGTGCCTTCATCGCGCTGGGCGGTGTGTTCGCCCTCACCATTGCAGTGAGCCCGGAGTTGGGAACCGGCCCGGCCCGGCTGCTCATCGGGGTCGGATTCTCCCTCGGGTTGTTCCTGGTAGCGGTGACCGGGTCGGAGCTGTTCACCGGAAACAACCTGATGGTGGCCAGCTTCTTCAGCCGCCGCATCAAGGGCCGAGAGCTTGCCCGCAACTGGTCGCTCGCCTTCGTCGCCAACCTCATCGGGGCGCTTGTCGTCGTGTTCCTGCTGTACTACAGCCGGTGGTGGGCCCAAGGCGAGTACTCGTTTTCGGTTCGCACCATTCAGATCGCCAACGACAAGGTCAACCTGGCCTTCGAGACTGCCTTCATGCGGGGCCTTTTGGCCAACCTGCTGGTGTGTCTGGCCGTGTGGATGGCCGCCGCCGGCCGCACGCTGATCGACAAGATGGTCGGGATCATCTTTCCCATCACCGCTTTCGTGGCCGCGGGGTTCGAGCACAGCATCGCCAACATGTTCTTCCTGCCCCTGGGATGGATGGTGTCGGCCGACTCCAGCGCCCTCGCCGCCGCGGGACTGACCTCCAGCGAGGTGGGGCGTCTCAACTTCCCCTGGATTCTTCACAACCTCGCGGCGGTGACCCTCGGCAACATGGTCGGCGGTGTTCTCGTCGGGCTGGCCAACTGGGCCGTCTATCTCCGCCGGAAGTAGCCATGGGGGCCATGAGAGCTCGCCCATGAGCGGGAGGCTTGGCGGTAAGACCGCCATGGTGACGGGAGCCGGCAACGGAGTCGGCAAGGCCATCGCCGTGCTGCTGGCTGAGCACGGGGCGAGCGTGGTGGTGAACGACCTGGGCACAGACGAGCTGGGCGATGGGGCCGACGTCTCCCACGCTGCCCGCACGGTGAGCGAGATCGAGGCCGCGGGAGGCACCGCTGTGGCCAATCACAACGACGTGTCCACCTTCGAGGGAGCCGGCGCGGTGGTGCAGCAGGTGGTGGACACCTACGGGCGAATCGACATCGCTGTGAACTGTGCTGGGGCCGCTATCGAGGGGTCGATCTACGAGATGGCTCCCGAGCTGTACCACAAGACCATCGCACTCCAGATGTCCCAGAAGTGGTACGTCGCCCGCCACGCAGTGCCCCTAATGGTGGCCCAAGGGTGGGGCCGGGTAGTGAACACCACTTCTCACGGGGCGCTGGGTGATCTGGGCCAGCCGGCGTTTGCAGCCGCCATGGGCGGGGTGATCTCCATGACCAAGGCGCTCGCCACCGAGACAGCGGGCACAGGGGTGACCGTGAATTGCCTGGCGCCGGGAGCGGCTACCCGGTTGCACGCCAAGTCGCACGACGACTTCAAGACCTGGCACGAGCAGGGCATCATCGACGACGAGATGTGGCAGAGCTACCTGACCACTCCCCCGCCCGAGTACGTGGCCCCCGCGGTTGTGTGGCTATGTACAGATGCCGCCGACTACGTGAGCGGCCACGTGGTCCACGCTGCCGGAGGCCAGGTGGCAGTGTTCAACGAGCTGCGGGAGGAGCGGGCCATCTACCGAGGCGACCACTCCCAGGTGGCCCCCTGGACCCTCGACGAACTCGACCACCTCCTCCCCCGCAACCTCCTCCCCCGCCCGACAGGTGGCCCCGCCTAAATCACCCTCATGTCAGATTCACTGAGAAGACCCGATTTGCCACTATTGACGGGGAATCCGCCCGACGGCTACCGTCCCGGCTTTACACTCTAGGACAGCACCACCCTAGGAGGAGTTATGGGAGCCAGCCTGTTGAATAGACTGCGCTCTCGGTCCCGCCGCAAAAGCCCCACACCCTCTGACAGGGATGTTTGGGCTGCGGACGCCGCTCAGGAAGAGGTCGGGTGCGAACATGCCTCGCCACTCCCTCAAGCGGATCTTGCACAACTCCGACGCCAACTCATTACCTCTTTGACTGAGGATGACTGGGCAGAGGCAAGAGCCGGTTTCGGTGACCCGGAATTGGCAACCGGATGACGCAGGTGATCGACGACCAGCTATTGGCGATGGTCATCATCGGTGAGGATCCTCCACAGGCGGATCAGGAAATATTCACTACCGGCTGTTGGTACTTCAGGCTGTGTCGCGCAGTACTCAATAGAACCACTCGCGACGGCGCGATATCGCGACGGTTCCGGAATCTTCCACCTGAACGGCGTGACGTGGAGATTCTGAGGTTGATAGAGCTTCCTGAGACGGTCGGCGTGGAAAGCCTGAGAACGCTGGTGCCGCTCATGAGCCAGATGCATCTCAGACATAAGCTCAACCTGCTCGGGTGTGAGGCACTTGCAGCGGCTGTGCATCTCGATGCTTCCGTGTTTCTATCCACTTCCTCGCCCCCGCTTGAGCGAGTACTTGAAGCCGAGAAGGTTGCGGTTGAGGTTGTCCTCTAGCCTGGGGGCTTCTGCAGATGGCTGCTCAGATCTCCCAGAAATAGCACATCGCTCGCTATGTTGTGCCCCTGATGGGGGGCCAGGTGGTGCGCACCATGTCTCATGGTGCGTTGGGTGATCTGGGCCAGCCGGCGTTTGTAGCCGCCATGGGCGGGGTGATCTCCATGACCAAGGCGCTCGCCACCGAGACAGCGGGCACAGGGGTGACCGTGAATTGCCTGGCGCCGGGAGCGGCTACCCGGTTGCACGCCAAGTCGCACGACGACTTCAAGGCCTGGCACGAGCAGGGCATCATCGACGACGAGATGTGGCAGAGCTACTTGACCACTCCCCCGCCCGTAGTTCCTGGGTCTCTCCCACGGCTCCTGGAAGAGCTACAAGTGCCATCTTGAACGCCTCTTATGGCCGCGAGCTAGTGCCATAGGCCCCGCTACACTGGCTAGGTGGTCGCTGTTCCTCCTACCTCCTCGACTGCCCGTGCCGGTTCCCACTTGGGTCGAGGCATCTACGACATCGCAGAGATGTCCCGCCTGATCAGGTGCTCTAGACACCAGATCGCGGGCTGGGTGCGAGCTGAACCCAACAAACACCCGCTACTTCCAGGGGCATCGGGAGGGATTTTCAGCTTCTGGGATTTGCTGAGTATCCGGGCTATTGCCGAGCTGCGAAATCGGGGGGTACCGCTCAACGAAATCTCAACAGGGGCCCAGTATCTGACGACTGAATTGAAGACCACAAGGCCATTTGCCCATAAGGGCCTGGCTACGGTTGGGACTGGCTTTTTCGCTGAACTTGGAGATTGGGTGGATGTAGGTAGAGGGGGCCAGCAGGCCTTTCAGACCGTTATCCAGCAGTTCTTGCGGCCAATCACTTTCGATGATTCAGGTATGGCAGCCATTTGGCGGCCCCATAAAGGTACATGGATTAACCCGAACATTCAAGCAGGAACTCCATGCGTTGATGGCACCAGAGTCCCCACCAAGATGCTCTACGACCTACACAAGTCTGAGTTTAGCTTGCATGACTTGGCTGGTGACTATCGACTACCTGTTGAGCAAGTGCAAGCCGCCATAGAATATGAATCCAGCTTAGCTACGTGAATTCCCAAGCAAAAGTACAGAGACGAAGGCCTCGTCTTCGCCTCTTGTTCAACGAGAACTTGCCATGGAGAGTGGCAGCAGCCCTATGGCAACTTGAATTACATTGCTCCTACATTGGACAAGAAGATGTACCCGAAGTTCCTAAGCGTGGTTCACCAGATGAAGAAATTCTCGAATACGCCAAAAAAGCCAACCAAATCGTAGTGACCATAAACTACGATATGGTACTGCTTAGTGTTGAACGTGAGCAGAGGATCATATGGATCGACCCCTTCAGAGGGCAGCTGAGTCGCGAAGAAATCACGTTACTTGCCTTCAAATCCATCTCTGAGTGGGAAAACACACTTAAAGAAGCAAAAGGCCCCATATGCTTGCGGGCCATAAGAAGCAAAACCACAGTGTTGAGTATGCAAGAAGCTGGTGAATTAGTGCGAAAGCGAATGTCAAGAATATCCAAATCGACTCGCCGCGAAAGAAAGGCTAAGCCCGTAGGACCACTGTTCGACTAACCCAGAAAGTGGGCAGTTGCGGTACCTCCACACTTGTGGAGGCGTCGTCTACGTGGTGCCCGGGGTGTGTTGGCAGGTCCAGCGGTGCATGGCGATGCCGGAGGCGACGCCGGCGTTGATGGAGCGGGTGGAGCCGTACTGGGTGATGGCCAGCACCGCTTCGCAGGCGGCCACCGCGGCGTCGGAGAGGCCGGGACCCTCCTGGCCGAACAGGAGCACGCACCGCTCGGGCAGGGAGTAACCCTCTATGGGCACCGAGCCGGGGCCGTTGTCGATTCCCAGCACCGGCAGCCCGGCTTCCGCCGCCCAAGCGACGAGGTCGTCCAGCTCCGGATGGTGAAGCACATGCTGGTAGCGGTCGGTGGCCATCGCTCCCCGTCGGTTCCAGCGCCGCTTGCCCACGATATGTACCGCGGCCGCTCCGAAGGCGTTGGCGTTGCGGACTACCGTGCCGATGTTGAGATCGTGTTGCCAGTTCTCGATTGCCACATGGAAACCGTGGCGTCGGGCATCGAGGTCGGCCACGATGGCGTCGTGACGCCAGAATCGGTAGGCGTCCACCACGTTGCGGGTGTCGCCCCCCTCCACCAAATCAGGGTCGAGATGGGGCGGGAGGAGTTCAGACCAGCGCCGCGATCCGTTCGGCATGGTCGTCCAGCGACCCGAAGCACGGGGTGAGAGCCCAGGCCCGCTTGAGGTAGAGGTGGGCATCCACCTCCCAGGTGAAACCCATCCCCCCGTGAACCTGCACGCAGTCCTTGCCGTTGTGGTCGGCGGCCTCGGCGGCCAGGATTCGGGCACCCGATACGGCCCTGCCCACATCGCCCAGCTCGGGCGAATCGAGCACGCAGCCCGCGAAGTACAACGCAGCCCGGGCCACCTCCTCCCGGCTGTACATGTCGGCGCACATGTGCTTGATCGCCTGGAACTGACCTATGGGCTTGCCGAACTGCCGGCGCTCGGTGGCGTAGGCCACAGCCAGCTCCCGGGCCCCCCAGGCCAGACCTACTTGAAGAGCCGTGGACAACATCACGGCCCGGTCAGCCCAGCCCTCGGGGTCGGCCACCCGGTCACCCTGGGGCAGCTCGGTCACCCGCCCTACCGGGGTGAGCGGATCCATCGACTCGGCCGCTTGCACCGCCAATTCCGAGGCATCCACCCGCCATACCCCATCGCCGTCGAGCACCAGCACGGCATCCACCACGTCGGGATACTCCACAAGAGCGGGGCCGCTCGTGCGCTCGATCAGGGTGACCACTGAGTCGTCGGTCACCCCTGCTGCCAGCAGCGTTCCCACCAGCGGACCGGGGACCAGCGCCCGGCCGAGCTGCTCGAACACCAGAGCGGCGTCGATCCATCCGAGACCAACCCCGCCGTCGGCCTCGGGCACCACCAACGAGAAAACCCCTGTGTCGGCCAGCTCCCTCCACAGCCTGCGATCAACCCCACCCACATCGGCGAGGCCCCGGACGGTGGCGATGTCGAAACGACCCTGGCACAGATCCCCAATGGCGTCGCAAAGCGCCACCTGGTCGTCGGTCAGCTCGAAGTCCATCTACCGCTCCTTGGGCAAGCCCAGGATCCGCTCGCCGATGATGTTCCGCTGGATCTCGGATGTCCCCGCCGCAATCGACAGGCTGAGCACGTACAACCGGCCGGCCACCATGTCACCCCCGGTCTGCTCGTCGCCGCTGTCGTCGGACAACACCAAAGCGTCCCGTTCGAGCATCCGGTGGGCCAGATCGGCCATGCGTTTTTTCACCTCGGCGTAGTACAGCTTGAACACCGAGCCACCCGGGCCGGGCATCCCGGTGCGCTGAGCCTGTGACACCACCCGCTTGGTGAGAGCCCACAGCGCGTCGTATTCCGCCTGAAGACGACCGATCTGCCGCCTGACTTCGGCGTTGTCCCAGGCGGTGGCCCCGTTGCGGGGGATGCGGCGGGCCTCGGCGGCCATTTCGGCCAACTGTGTCATGGTGCCCAGCAGCTCGCTGATGAACGCCGTGCCCCGCTCGAAGCTGAAAGTGACCATCGCCACCCGCCACCCGTCGTTCTCATCACCCACCCGGTTCTCCACCGGCACCCGTACCTCGTCGAAGAACACCTCGCAGAACTCGCTTGAGCCCGCCACCGTGTTGATGGGTCGAACCTCGATGCCGGGCAGGTCCATCGGGCAGATCAGCCAGGTGATGCCCCGGTGCTTGGGGGCCTCGGTATCGGTGCGCACCAGCAGCTCGCAGTAGTCGGCCACGTGGCCGAACGAGGTCCATATCTTCTGGCCGGTAACCACGTAGTGGTCGCCGTCACGCACGGCCCGGGTGGACAGCGAGGCCAGATCCGACCCTGCGCCCGGCTCGGAGAACCCCTGGCACCACACCTGCTCGCCTCTGAGGATGGCCGGCAGGTGGTACGACTGCTGGGCCGGGGTGGCCTCGGCGATGAGCGTGGGACCGGCGTGGAGCAGGCCCACGAAGTTAACCCCCACGTAGGGAGCGCCCATCCGGGTGGTCTCCTCCAGAAAAATCAGATGCTCGGTGGGGGTGGAGCCGCGCCCGCCGAATTCGGACGGCCAGTTGATGCCCGCGTAACCGGCGTCGTAGAGCATCCGCTGCCAGGCGGTGTCCCATTCTCGGCGGCCGGCCCAGTCGGTGCGATCGGGAGGGTCACCCAGCGTGGGCAGCACGGTGTTGAGCCAGTCCCGCAGCTCGTCGCGAAACGCAAGCTCCTCGGCCGTGAAACGCAGGTCCATCGCCGGTGATAGTAGCTAGACCCTGGTCGCGGGTTTAGCAACCGGGTAAACGCAGGTGAAGCGTAGATCCATCGCGGGCGATGGTAACTGGCTTCAGAGCAGGGGCAAGAGTTGGTCCATTAGGGCGTCGATCTCGTGAGCGCAGGCAATGAAGGTGTCGACCTCGCTGCCGCCGGGGTCAACAACCTCCCCCCAGCGGGCCTCCACGGTGTCGGCCAGCCCGAGGGCGCCCACCCGCTGGGCTAGCGGCTCGGAGCCCGCCTCCAGCACGGCCACCAGATGCCGGATGGTAGCGGTGCGGGCCGCGGCCTCCGGATGGACCCGGCGCACGTAATCCACATGTTCGGGAGCGAAAGCCACGATGAGGTCGGCCCCCTCCGCATCGGTCGCGGTGAGTTGGTGGCTGCGATGGCCGCCGTCGGCCAGGCCCAGCGAATCCAGGGCCCGACGGGTGCGGTTGCTCATGGGAAGACCCTCGATGCTGTGGGTGCCGGCACCCACGAACCGCACCGCGTCGGTGCGGGCCCTCCCGATGACGGTGGCCATGACCGAGCGGGCCGCGTTGCCGGTACACAACATCACCACCACCGGACGGGCGTCGACGCCGGTCACGGGCGATCCCCGGCAGGACGCACGAACAGGGCTTCGGCCTCGGCGGTGAGCACTCCCCCGACATGACACCGGCCCGCGGTGGTGATCCGCCGGCGCCGGGCGTCGGACACCCAACCGGTGAGGACCAGCTCGGTGTCGAGCGGGGTGAGCGACCGGTACCGCACCGTCAACCGCCCTGTGTAGGCCCCTCGGCGTCCGGACAGCTTGTAGGGCAGCACGCCCAGGAGGTTGTCGAACATTGCGGCCAGGTACCCCCCGTGGACACAACCGGGCGGCCCTTCGTAGGCCCCTCCCAGCATGACCACCGCTTTCACCGTGGGGTGGCCGAGGCCGTCGATGTCGTAACTCACATCGAGAGCGGGGGGCAGCAGAACGGGCGCCGACAGCCGCCCCGAATCGCTCACGCCGATTGAGCTCGGTTCCGGGCCTCCTCGGCGATGCCCGCCGCCATCGAACTCACGGCCCGGGCCAGAACCAGCCGTACCGTCGAACCGGCGAACGGGATGGTCGGCTCGAACCAGGAGTCCCAGTGCAGGTCGCAGCTCTGCCCGTCGTCGCTTCCTACCAACACCAGCTCGGATCGGCAGTTGCGGGTCGGAAGCGGCGCCTTCAGCACCCGGTAGGCCATGCGGTTCGGCGGATCAAAGGCGGTGATCTCCTCGATGGTGCGAACCGGGCCGGTGTGAAACACCCGGATGGCCCCGACCCCGTTGCGGTGGGGCGACCCCTCCACCTCGACCACCACCCGGGGCCCTTTGCCCCATCCCGAACGTTCAATCCATTGGGGATAGCCCACCCACCGGGAGTAGAGTTCGTGGTCGGTCATCACCTCCCACGCCACCTGTTGAGGCGCGGCAATGTGGGTGGACAGGGAATACGTGTGCATAGGGCTAACCCAGGTAGGCGTCGCGCACGGCGCTGTTGTTGCGGACTTCCTCGGGCGACCCCTCACCGATGACCCGGCCCAGGTTCAGTACCGTGATCCGGTCGCACTGGGCCATGACGAAGGCCACGTCGTGTTCCACCAGCAGCACCGAGCACTGGTCGTCGGTCCGGATCGTCTGGATGATGGCGGCAAGCTGGTCGGCCTCCTCGTGCTCGATGCCGGAGGTGGGTTCGTCGAGGAGCAGGAGTTTGGGGCGGGACACGATGGCCCGGCCCAGCTCGACCATTCGGGCTCGGGCGATGGGCAGCTCGCCCGCCGGGGTGTTTGCGACGTCGGTGAGCCCGCACAGCTCCAACACCTCATCCACCCGCCGGCGCCGCTCGGCTTCGATACGGCGTCGGGAGGGCAGCGCCAGCAGGTCGGCGGTGATGCCGCCCCCGCCTCCCTCCCATTCAAGGGCCGACAGCACGTTGTCGGCCACCGACAGCCACCCGAAGGGCTGCTGGCGCTGGAAGGTGCGGCGAATGCCCTTCCGGGCCCGCCAGGTGGCCGGACGCCCGGTCAGCTCCTCGCCATCGAGTCGGATCGAGCCGGCCGACGGGGTGTTCACCCCGGTGATGCTGTCGAACAGGGTGGTCTTGCCCGCACCGTTGGGACCTATGAGGCCCCTGACCTGGCCCGGCGGCACCGACATGGACACGTTGTCCACCGCAACCACCCCGCCGAAGCGCACGGTTACCCCTTCCACCGCCAGCAGGGGCCGTTCTGCTGCGGCGGGACGTTCGGCCACCGCGGTGGTGCTCTCGGTGCTCATCACGGCCACGCTACCCCCACGGGAAGGGTCGGGGGAAGAACAGCCGACCCTTTGGTGGGCATCTTCGTTCCGGAGGGGTCAGAGCCGGAAGATGATCGAGTCGGAGAACGCTCCCATGGTGTCGCGCTTGAACTCGATCGACGAAGTGGCCAGCCCATGGCTGAACAGCCAGGGGACGACGTTGAAATCGGTGACCCCCAACTCGATGAGCTGCTCGATGTCGCCCAACGTCGGCGGTTGGTTGAGCGCCACCATGATGCGAAAATCGTCGCGGTCGGCGGTGCCCGCGTCCCGTCGGGCGGCGTGGAGTTCGTCGATCTTGCCCCCAAGCTCCGAGATGTCGTAGTTGATGCCCACCCAGCCGTCCCAGCGAGCGGCCCTGCGCAGCGCGGGCTTCGACACGCCTCCGATCAGAACCGGAACCGGCTCGGTGGGTACCGGCTCCATCTGCACCGGCGGAAAGTCGTAGAACTCCCCGGAGTGGCTCACCATTCCGTTGGTGGTGAGGAACATCCGGAGCACCTCGAGCATCTCGTCGGTGTGGCGACCCCGGCGGTGGAAGTCCTGGCCGGTGAGCAGGAACTCGTCCTTCATCCAGCCCACCCCTGCGCCCAGCTCCACCCGGTTGCCGCTGAGCACCGCCGCCGTTGAGATCAGCTTGGCCACCGAAAACACCTCCCGCAGCGGGGGGATGTACACCAGGGGCATGAAGCGCAGTGTGGTGGTGTGCTGGGCCAGTACAGCTGCCGCCATCCACACCTCGGGGAAGTCTGTGTTCGGGTCCCACCAGATGCTCCCGTCCTCGGAATAGGGGTAGGGCGCCTCGATGGTTTGGGGGGTGACCATGTGGTCGGCGGTGGTCAGGCCGGTGAACCCCATTTCCTCGGCAGCGACGGCGATGTCGACCAACTGCTCCGTCTCGGCGAACGCGATGCTGTGCCAAAAGCGCATGAAACCCCCCGGGTTTGTTGTCGTCGCCGCAGCGTAGCCTGCCTTGCCTGGCGGGCCACCCCAGAGCTGCCCACCCCGGAGCGGACCGGGCACGCCGAGCCGGCCGGATACCCCGGGTGGGCCGGTTGCCCAGCGTGGATCAGATACCCAGCGCTTCGGCGATGCGGTTTCGGTGCCAGGCCGCATCCCCCCACGCGGCCGACAGCGCCCATCCCCGCTTCATCCACAGGTGAAGGTCGTACTCGAAGGTGTAGCCGATGGCGCCGTGGCACTGCAGGGCGGTGCGAGCGGCCAAATCCACCGCCTCGGAGGCCAGTGCCTTGGCCAGTGACACGTCGCGGCTCCGACGGGGGTCGTCCACCGATATGCACCAGGCGGCGTGGCGGGCCGCGGGTCGGGCGAACTCGATTTGGAGAGCGCTGTTGGCCAGGTGGTGCTTGACGGCCTGGTAGGTGCCCACCGGCTTGCCGAACTGGTAACGCTGTGACACGTACTCCACCGTGGCGTCCAGAAGCTGCTGGGCCACCCCAACGCAGATCGCCGCCGCCGCGGCCGCCGCACGGTCGAAGGCCAGGGCCGGGTCGGCGTCGAGCACCACGCCGGGGCCGGTCACCTCGAACAGGCGCCGGGACCCATCGACCGACGGGTGCTCGACCAGAGAGGCATCGGCAACGGGTACGGCCCGGACATGATCGTCTATGAGCAGCACCAGGTCGCTCGACGCCGCGTTCACGACGTAGCCGTCGCCGGGACCCACCGCCACAGTGGCCTCCCCGGTGGTGGCCCGCTCCAGCCAGGTTTCCACAGCAGGGCCACCGGCCTCGGCCAGCGTGGGGATACCTACCGCGGTGTGCTCCAGCAGCGGTTCGGGCATCGCAGCCCGGCCCGCTTCCTCCAGCAGGAGCACGAGGTCGGTTTCGTCCATGCCCAGCCCGCCTGCCGACTCGGGGCCGGTCATACCCACCACGCCCATCTCGATCAACCCGTCCCACAGGCCATTGGTGCGCCCGGTGGCGTTCTCCCAGGCCGCTCTCACCACCTCGGGCGGGCATTCGTTGGCCAGGAAATCGCGCACCGCTTCTTGGAACATGATCTGGTCGTCGTTGAACGAGAAGTCCATGGTTACCGCCCCGCTGACGCCGTGATGGTTCCGGCAGTCATCGTCTCGGAAGCCCGAGCACCCGCTCGGCGATGATGTTGCGCTGGATCTCGTTGGTCCCGGCGTAGATCGGGCCCGACAGAGCGAACACGTAGCCGTCCATCCACGAGCTGTCGGCCCGCTCCCCGTCGCGCCCCAGCAGCCGGAGAGCGGTGGCGTGCAACTCCACATCCAGCTCCGACCACAGAACCTTCATGAAGCTGGCCTCGGAGCCGATGGGTGCTCCGTCTCGCAAGCGGGCCTCGGTGGAGTAGGTCTGCCACCGGTATGCCTGGGCACCCATCCAGGCACTCACCACCTGGTCCCGGCAGCCCGGATCGGGTCCTCGCCCGGCGGCGACCTCCCTGTAGAGATCCACCAAACGGTCGGCGGCGGCCAT
Organism: Acidimicrobiales bacterium; assembly: GCA_965200775.1. Classification (GTDB taxonomy): domain Bacteria; phylum Actinomycetota; class Acidimicrobiia; order Acidimicrobiales; family Bin134; genus Poriferisocius. Next base: position 1,599,579 of record OZ241383.1, read on the forward strand.
GAACCGGCCCGGTGCCCGCAGGTTCAACCCCCGCTCGCTGCCGGTGGTGGCCATTGCCACGGCCCAACCCTGGCCCTCGCCCCCCAGCAGGTGGCGCTCGTGAACCCGGGCACCGTCGAAGAACAGCTCGGAGAATCCCGGCTCGCCGTCGAGTCGGCCCACAGGGCGGGCCTCGAACCCCTCTGTGTCGCCGGGAACCAGCAGGTAGCTGAGCCCTGCATGGCGCTCGGATTCGGGGTCGGTTCGCACCAAACAGAAGAACCAGTCGGCGAACGCCCCCCGAGAGCACCAGGTCTTCTGACCGTCGATCACGAAGTACTCGCCATCTCGCCCCGCCCTGGTCTTGATCCCGGCCAGGTCGGACCCGGCGTCGGGCTCCGACCAACCCTGGGCCCAGACCTCGTCGCCCCGGGCCATGGGGAGCAGGAAGCGGTCCTGCTGTTGGGGTGTGCCGAAGTCGAAAATGGTGGGGGCCAGCAGGCTGACCCCGTTGGACGACACCCGCCCAGGCGCCCCCGAGGCCCAGTACTCCTCCTCGAATATGAGCCACTCCACCAGCGACGCCTCCCGCCCGCCGTAGCGCTCGGGCCACGCCACCACCGCCCAGCCCGCATCGAACAGAACGTGTTCCCACTGCCGGTGTTCCTCGAACCCGCCGGGGGTGTCCATGGACGCCAGCGGCTCGGAGGGCACGTTTTCGGCCAGCCAGGTGCGGGCCTCCTCCCGGAAGTCCTGTTCTGCCGGGGTGAACGACAGGTCCATCGCCGCAGAACTCTACGCGGGGCGGCCGCTGCCGATGCGGTCGAGGGCTGCGACGGCCTCCGAGACCACCGAGTCGATGATCTCCCGACAGCTCGGCAAGGAACCCATATTGCCGACCCCCTGGCCGGTAGGGAGGATGCCGACCTCGGGGTGGCCGTCCACCATGGCCGCCTTGGTCATCATCGGAGCGTTGGCCGCCATCGCCATCTGGGCCCAGGTGAGGTCGAGGCTGCGGCGCATGGCCATCCCCTCGGACAGGAGTTGGCGGTACCCGACCCCGGTGAGGCTCCGGAACTTGAGGGCGTTGCGGCCCGCCCGGAAGAACGCGAGCGGGCCGGACCGCTCCAGCCGGGCGATCACGTCGGTGTTGATGACCCGCTGGGGCACGCCGTCCACCGCAGTGGTAACCACCGTGCCTGCGAGCTTTGTCTCCAGGTAGATGGCCTTCACGCGGTCGGGCACGTCGCTGTCCGACGACAGCAGGAAACGGGTGCCCATGGCGATGCCTTCGGCTCCATAGGCCAGGGCCGCAGCCAGCGAGCGTCCGTCCACCATGCCGCCGGCCGCGATGACAGGGATGTCCACCGTGTCGATTACCGCGGGCAGCAACAGGGAGGTGGCGATGGGGCCGGTATGGCCTCCCCCTTCGGCTCCCTGGGCGATGACTGCGTCCACACCCCAGGCGGCCACCTTCTCGGCGTGGCGGGGTGCGCCGATGGTGGGCATCACCACCACCCCAGCGTCCTTGAGCTTCTTGACGATGGCCTCGCCGGGTGCCTGGGCGAAGCTGGTCACGGGAACCCCGGCAGCGATTACGTGGTCCACCCGCTGGTCGATGTCGGCGGCGTCGGTGCGGAGGTTCACCCCGAAAGGCCGGTCGGTGGCTCCGGCCACCTCGTCGATGGCCTCGGCCATCTGCTCGAGGGTGAGGGGTGCCGCTGCGATGATGCCTAGACCGCCGGCGTTGGAGGTGGCTGCTGTAAGCCGGGCTCCCGACACCCACCCCATGCCGGTCTGCACTATGGGGTATTCAACCCCGAACAGCTCGCACACCCGGGTTCGAAGGCGTGGATCGGTGGTCATCGGTTGCTCAGCGGAACTCGAATACTCACCCGCCATGGCCTGCTCAGCGGAACTCGGCCTTGCGGGCACCACCGGGGTCGAGCACGTCACGGATGATGCGCAGCTCCTCGTCGGTGGGCAGCCGGGTCGTGGGCACATCCTCGGTGCCGGCCAGCTCGAAGCCTGTGGCCTCCTCCACCTGCTCCACCGTCACCCCCGGATGGACCGAGGCCACCCTCATGCGGTTGTCGCTGGTTTGGAAGTCGAACACCCCCAGGTTGGACACCACCCGGCGTACCTCGTGAAAGCGGTTGCCGGGGGCTCCAAGTTGGCGCATACGGTCGTATCCGGGCCCTGACACCACGTCCACCGACGCCACGAACGAGCGGGTGGAATGGTTGGGAACCCAGTAACTGGTGGTGTGGTTGACCAGGTTCCCCGGCGCACCTCTCAGGCCGAGCAGCTGGGCCTTGGGTTGGCGGAAGTCGCCTATGGCGGCGATGTTCTGGTTGCCCCACTGGTCGATCTGGCTGGCCCCCATCATCACGTGGCGTTTGCCCGACCACACCATGTCGAAGATGGTGCGGTACGGCACCCACGACTCGACCACTTTGGGCGCGCCGGGGTTGCCGACGGGGAAGTCGTTGGCCGGCAGCACCGACACGGTGTCGGTGTACACCATGTCGGGCTCGAAGGTGGCCCGGGCCAGCCGACCTCCCACGATGGGGACGGTGCCGATGGGGTTGCACAGGATCTCGCCGTCGCCTCGGAAGGCCTCGGCACACGCCACCACACAGATCTCATCAAGGGTTGATTCCGGGGTGCTCATGGTCGGGCCTCCAGCGCCCCGAGATAGTCGGCGTGGGATGGAGCTTCGAGGTAGGTGCTCCGGAACGTCTCCCAGGCCTCGGGATCACGGGCCGTGGCCGCGTACTCCCGCTGGAAGGCTTCGTCACGCCCGTAGTCGGGCGGGCATTCGGTGAAGTGCGCTCCCCGGGATGCTTCCACTACCCCGTCGGTAAAGATGCGCTGGATACGCAGCGTATGAACCGGCCCCTCGTCCAGGAGATGCTCGGTGGGCACGATCTTCTCGGTACTCATGTAGGTCTTGGTCGCGGCCATGGCGAACAGGTCGTCGAAATAAAGGTCGGGGCCCAGGAACTGACCGTTGCCGGCGGCGTCGGCCCGGTTCATGTGGATCAGAGCGGCGTCGAGCTTGAACGCTGGGATGGCCACCAGCTCCTCTCCGTCGTCGTATGGGGACACCACTGTGCGCAGCTCGGGGTTCATGGCCAGCATGTCCGAGCCCAGACCGGCTCTGGTGGGATAGAACGGCACCCGATGGGCGGCGGCCAGAAGCCCCAGGTAGAAGGCACCTTCGTCCAGTTCGGTGAACTCGATGGCACCGCTCTGGCGGGCCTGGCGAAAGTGGGGCTCCAGGGGGATGGAGTCGAGCGACACGAACCCGTACACCGCTCGGCGTAGCTTGCCCGCGGCGCAGAGCAACCCGATGTCGGGGCCCCCGTAGGACACCACGGTCAGGTCCTCCAGGTCGGATCGGAGGATCGCCCGAACCAGAGACATCGGCTTGCGCCGAGATCCCCACCCGCCGATGCCGATGGTCATCCCACTGTGCAGCTCGGAGACGACCTCATCCTCGGTCATCCGCTTGTCGACCATGGGGGCGACGTTAGCCCGACGCACGCCTATTCCCCACACCGGCCCAGGCGGCCATCTCACCCACCGGACTGCTCCCGGCGTCCCATTACGGCTCCGGGGATGTTCCCGTCCTGCCGATCGCCCACCGGGATGCTCTCTGGTGCCCGGATGGGGCACACTGGCAGCAATGAAAGACCTCGATTTCACCGGCAAGACCGCCATCATCACCGGCGGAACCAAGGGGTTGGGCCGAGGCTTGGCCACCCGGTTCCTGAGCGCAGGGGCCGACGTGGTGATCTGCGCTCGCCGCCCACCCGACGAGCCGGTGGCTGCCGACGGATCCGAGGCGTTGTTCGTGGCCGCCGATGTGCGCGACCCCGAGCAGGTGGCCCAGGTGGTGCAGGCCGCCGTGGACAACACCGGGCGGGTCGATACCCTCATCAACAACGCCGGTGGGGCGCCCCCTGCCGATTCGGCCACAGTATCGCCCAGGTTCAACGAGAAGATCCTGGCCCTGAACCTTCTGGCTCCCATGACCTTCAGCCAGGCGGTGTACCCGGTGATGCAGGAACAGCCCGATGGCGGCGTGATCCTGAACATTTCCTCGGTGTCGGGCATCCGGCCCAACCCCCAAGGCGTGGCCTACGGGGCCGCCAAAGCGGGGCTGGTGAACCTCAGCGAGACCTTGGCCGTGGAGTGGGGGCCGAAAATCCGGGTATTGACCGTGACGGTGGGGCTGATCGTGACCGATGACGCCCACCTGTACTACGGGGACGAGGAGGGCATCACTGCGGTGGGGCAGACCATCGCCTTGGGCCGCATGGGTAGCCCCGACGACGTGGCCGACGTGTGCCTGTTCCTGGCCTCGCCCATGGCCCGGTGGATGACCGGGGCCAACGTGAAGGTCCACGGGGGCGGTGAGAAGCCAGCCTATCTGGGGGCCTCCACCGGCGAGGTGGTGGCCGAGAGCGGCTGATAGGACGGCAATGGTCTTGACGGGAAAGCGCTGATGGGAAGGCGATCCCTATGGCGGTGAACAGATGGCGGTGAGCATCCCGTTTGCCACCGAGTCCGAGGTTGCCTACGGCGCCGCGGTGGACATGGCTCCCGGCCTGCGCCGGGTGGTGGCCAACAACCCGGGGAAGTTCACCTACCGGGGCACGGGTACCTACATCGTCGGCCAGGGCGAGGTGGCAATCATCGATCCCGGCCCTGACGATCCCGACCACGTTGCCTCTTTGCTGGCCGCGGTGCGGGGCGAGAAGGTGGCGGCCCTGCTCATCACCCACACTCACCGAGACCACTCCCCTGCGGGTCGAGAAGTGGCCGAAGCCACCGGCGCTCCGGCCTACGGGTTCGGACCCCATCCCGGGGCCGATGCAGACGACGGCAAGAGCGAGGAGCGGGGCGATCTTGAGTTCGACCCCGACGAGGTCGTGGGCCACGGGGACGTTATCGAGGGGCCGGGTTGGAGCTTCGAGTGCCTGCACACCCCGGGGCACATCTCCAACCACGTTGCCTACCGGTGGCGGGAGCCGGCGGGGGTGTTCACCGGTGACCACGTGATGGGTTGGTCCACCACCATCATCCCTCCCCCCGACGGCAACATGAACGACTATATGGCCAGCCTGCGGCTTCTGGCCGACCATCTCGACGACCGGGTTTACTGGCCCACCCATGGCCCTCCGGTGACCGAACCCCATCGCCTTGTCGAAGCCCTGTACGCCCATCGGCTGGACCGGGAACGCCAGATCCTGGAGTGCTTGGCCGGAGGACCCAAGACCATTCCCGAGATGGTGGAGGTGATGTACGCCGATGTGGCTCCCGAGTTGCACGAACCGGCCGGCCGCTCGGTGCTCGCCCACCTCGTCGCGCTGTGCTCCGCCGGCCGAACCCACGCCGCTGGCGACACCGCCACCCTCAACTCAACCTACGAATTGGCCTAGCGTCCCGACGGCGCTGCCGACACCTAGCTCCGGGTCTCCGCCGGCTGAACGTTGCCGGTGTCATCCCATTGCCGCTGCCAGGGTTGACCGGGCAGTCGAGTGATACACGTGGGCCAGCTTGAGGTTCACGATCCGCTGGGGCATCTCCGGATCGAACCAGGCGTCTACCAGTCCCCAGTGGTGAGGGCTCATCATGTAGTCCACTTTGAGCCCTTCCAGGGTGCGGTACTCCTGCTCCCAGCAGTGGGTCCACCAAGAGTCGGATGGGCCTGCGACCCGGCTGAGGGCCCAGTTCACGATTGCGGGGATGTGATCGGGCATGGCCATGAGATCTCGCTCGAACTCGGTCACGGACCGGGCAGGCGCGTCGGGATCCACACGAAGTAGCAGGGTGCGCTTGATCTCCCCGGAAAAGTCGGCATCGGCCACCGCGCCGTCGATGAGAGACAGTTCGACCCGATCCAACGTGGCGATGTCCTCGAAGCCGGGAGGGATGGGATCATCAGCGCCGTCCCAGGTGTAGTGGCCGCCGCCCACCGATCCCGGAAGATGGCGTCCCAGCACCGCAGCCGCTTCCAACTCGACAACCCGGGTGGGGTTGGCCCCTTCAGCCAGGGTGACGAGCGCCAGGTGGCGGCTCATTGCACTTCCTCGGCCATCGGGTCGTTCACCAGGAACCGCCGCTGCCGTTCCTCGCAGCAGGCATCCACCTTCGCCCAGTGGGCCTGCACGCCGGGTTCCCGGCCTGCGGCACCTCGCATGGCCCACCACGCCGCAGCATCGGGCACCGACCACAGATACACCAGGGTATTGGGCTGGTCGAACAGCTCCACGGGCGGGGTGAGCCATGTCTGCTCCAGCGTCATGCCCCGCGCCTTCGCACCGGGCAGGTAGCCGTCGGCCATCAGTCGCCGCACCTCGGCCAGGTTGCCGGGAGCAATCGTCAACTCGTCCAGGATGTGGATCTTTTCTGCCACGTCGCCAAGCTACTCCCGCTGCTGCAATGACCTTCCTCAGGCCACGAGACCACGCTTTTTGAACTCGCTTTGGGCATAGACGATGCCTCCCAGGTGTTCGTCGGCCTCCGGTGAGGTGGCTAGCCAGGCCACCACTGCTCCGATGGTGGTGGGTTCTCCGCCGGGGTAGGGGAACGACCCTGCGGTGTTGCGGGCCCGGGCCGCTTCGGTGATCACGTATCCGGGATCGATGCTGAAACACCGGATGCCCTCGTGGCCGTGCTCCACGTGGATGTGGGGGGTCATGCGACTGAACGCTCCCTTGCTCATGGCGTAGGCCATGCCCCAGCCCCCCTTGCCGATGGGTCCGGGCGGGTCGGTGTAGGCCGAAGCGGAGATCATGTTCACGATGGTGCCCGAGCCCCTCTCTCGCATGGCGGACAGCACCCGCCCGGTTACCGCCATCTGGGCGTACACATTGCCCTCGAAGAGTTTGTGAAGCTCGGCCTCGTCCAGGTCGAGGAACGGGGTCATGCTTACTGTTCCCTGGTAGATGGCGTTGTTCACCAGCACGTCGAGATGGCCGAAGTGCTCCAGGGCACCGTCGATGCACGCCTCCACGCTTGTCCGGTCGAGCAGGTCCATGACAAAGGCCACCCCCTGCTGCCCTTCGGCTTCGATGGTGGCCACGGCGGTGTCGAGGCCGCCGGGCACTGCGAGGTCGGGGTTGTAGAAGTCCCGGCCCGATCCGTCGACCAGGGTGCGGGCCGACACGGCCACGTCGAACCCGGCCCGGGCCAGGGCGATGGCGCTGGCCCGCCCGATGCCCCGGCTGGCTCCGGTTACCAGGGCGGTCTTCCGGTTGTCGGCACTCATTGGGGTCCCTGCCTTTCGGTTGTTGGCAATCGCAGACATACCGTAGGGCCATGGGTCCTCTGAAGGGAATGCGCATCATCGAACTGGCCGGCATCGGCCCCACACCGTTCGCCGGAATGATGCTGTCGGACTTGGGTGCTGAGGTCATCCGCGTCGACCGGGTGGGCGGCTCGGGTAATCCGGTGGCCTCCCAGTCGGGTCCGATGGAGCGGGGTAAGCGCACGGTGGCCGTCGACCTCAAACAACCTGAGGGAGTAGAGGTGGTGCTTCGACTGGTCGAGGCATCCGATGGCTTGTTCGAGGGCTTCCGGGCCGGGGTGGCCGAGCGCCTGGGAGTCGGCCCGCAGGACTGCCTGGCCCGCAACCCCAAGCTGGTGTACGGGCGGATGACCGGATGGGGGCAGAACGGACCGCTGGCCGACCGGGCCGGGCACGACATCAACTACATCTCCCTCGCCGGCCCGCTGGCCCACATCGGCCGCACCGGCCAGCCGCCCACTGTGCCGCTTAACCTCATCGGTGATTTCGGGGGCGGATCGGTGTTCCTCGTGTTGGGCATGGTCGCTGGGTTGTTGGAGGTGGCCCGGGGCGGCGATGGCCAGGTGGTGGATGCGGCCATGGTGGACGGCGCCGCCTACCTGCTGTCGCCCCTGTATGCAGCCCACGCCGGCGGGTTCTGGACCGACGATTACGGCTCCAACTTCCTGGATTCGGGGGCCTATTTCTACGAGGTCTACGGAACGGCCGATGGCAAGTGGCTGGCGGTGGGAGCCATCGAACCCCAGTTCCACGCCGAGTTCATGGCCGGGATCGGCCTCGCCGATGCCGACGACCTGCCCGAACAGATGGACCGGGGCCGGTGGCCGGAGATGAAGCAGCGGGTGGGCAACATCATCGCTGGGCGCACCTTGGATCAGTGGATGGAGGTATTCGACGGCACCGACGCCTGTGTCACCCCGGTTCTAACCATGGGGCAGACCCCGGATCATCCCCATGCCCAAGCCCGCTCTTCGTTCTTCGATTTCTCCGGGATTGCCCAGCCCCGCCCCGCTCCCCGCTTCGAGGGCACTCCGTCGGAGCCGCCGGAGGCTTCGCAGCCCCCCGGGGCCGACACCAACGCGGTTCTGGCTGAGCTGGGCTACTCCACCGGAGAGGTAGAGGTGCTTCGATCTACGGGTGTGGTGGCCTGAGGGGTGTGCCGATTCTCGACTTACCCCCAATACACTCAGGGAGAACGCTGCGGACCGGGCTTGCCCCTGAGTCCTGGTTTGAGGAAGGAGCTGCCCGATGCGCAGATTCTGGCTTGCCCCCATGGTCGTCCTGGCTCTTGTTGCCGCGGCGTGCTCCGACAATGAAGACACCGGCTCCCTGGTAGCCGGCACCGAGACGCCGGCGAGCGCACAGCAACCCGAGACCCCTGGCAGCATCACCGCATCTCCGGCTGAGGAGGTGGCCGAGACTCCTGAGCCCACATCCACGGAAACCCCCTCCGGGCTGTCCGTGCTTCAGCAGGAGATTTCCGACGCGATGTTCGAGGTGGTGATGGGCGATGACGAACGCCCCGATGCCATCACCGGAGATGATGTTCGATGCCTGTCCGATGGGACAGCGGGGATGTTGTCCGACAGCCAGATCGTTGAGCAGGGAATCACTGCCGAGAGGATTACGAGGGAATTCGAAGTATCAGACGGTGATTTCATTGCCAATCTGAATGATGTCATTGAAGCTGAAGTGCCTGTGCTGGTTGACCTCTTGGTCCGGTGTTTTGACTGGAGGTCGATTTTCGTCGAGGAAATGATGGCCGATGAGGGGGTCCAGTCGGAGATGCCTCCGGAGTTCATTGGATGTATGGTAGAAGCTTACTCTACCGCTGACGATGAAGTCATAGCAGAGCTCTTGACCCTTACGCTTGTTTCTGACGATGACTTCAGTAGCTCTGGCCCCATCCCAGCTGACTCTCTCGGCTTGGAAGCGGTCGCCTTGACGCGAGACTGTCTTGATCTTCGCGGGTGGATATATTCCTCATACGTCAACGAAGCGGGTATGCCAGATGAAACCGCCCGATGTGTAGCGGACAGCTTACCGGAGGAGTTTCTCGATTCTCTTTTGCTAATGGATGGGTTTGTGCCACAAAGTGATTCGGAACCTGGAGGGGAGGACGCGACACTGTCTGGCGAGCCAGTTCTTGATTTCTTTGGAATGATGTTTGAAGCCATGAGGAACTGCGTCGATGTCCGGGAAATGATGTATGGGCAATTGGTTGCTGAACAAGGAATTTCGGAATCAAGTGCCCGGTGTTTTGTCGACGGTCTCTCCGAAGGATTCTTTGATGAGATTTTCGAGCTTATCGGTGCCGGCATGAGCGGGGGAGGAGGTTTTGGTCAGCAAGACCAGCTTGCTCCCGAGGTGTTTGGCCAGTTCATTGAGGTTGCCGGGCAATGCATGACTCCTGAGGAGCTTGACATGGCTCCCGAGGGTCTCGAACTTGCCCAGTTGCTGATGATGGGAATGTTTGCGGCCCAGAGCTAGAAGCAGCGGCTGGTGCCGGCAACCTTGGGGCCCAGAAGTTAGGGGTGCTGGGAGCTGACGGAGACGACTTCCCCGGTCATGTAGGTGGAGTAGTCGCTAGCCAGAAACACCATCACGTTGGCCACTTCCCACGGCTCGGCGGCCCGGTCGAAGGCCTCCAGCGACACCAGGTCGTCGAGGAACTCCTGGCTGGACACCTTGGCCAGGAATGGATGCATCGCCAAGCTGGGCGCCACACAGTTCACCCGCACCCCGGACTCGGCTGCTTCCATGGCCGCGCACCGGGTCAGCGCCATGACCCCGGCTTTGGCCGCGGCGTAGTGGCACTGGCCGGCCTGGGCTCGCCACCCCACCACCGATGCGTTGTTGACGATGACCCCGGAGCCTCGGGGCATCATGTGGCGCAGCGCTGCTCGGGTGGTGCGCATGGTGCCGTTGAGGGTCACGTCGAGCACCGAGTGCCACTGTTCGTCGGTCATGTCCACCAGGTTGGCGGTGCCCCCCAAACCGGCGTTGTTGATAACCACATCCACCTGTCCCAATTCGGCCGCCGCAGAGTCGAACAGTCCCTGAACCTCTGCCTCGGAGGTGACGTTGCAGAGCACCGCGGCTGGTTGAACCCCGAACTCCCCCGTCAAGTTGTCGGCCGCCTCCCCCAGGCGGCGCTCGTGTATATCGCTGATGAGTACCCGCGCCCCCTCGGCCATGCACCGTCGAGCGGCGGCGAAACCGATGCCGGTACCGGCCGCGGCCGTTACCACCGTGGCCTTGCCCTCGAGCAGGCCCCGACCCGGCGGTTCGGCGGGCACCTCCCGGCTCATGGCTTCACCAAGCTCACAGCGATACCAGTGGCCTGCGTTTCCCCCACCGCAACCGGCATCAGCTACTGCCGGACGACTGGCGCTGGGAGGCCTGCTGGGCCAGCAGGGCCATGGTGGGGTGCTCCTCGACTCCCACGGTGCGGGGCAGCGCTTCCTCGATGGCTTCGGTGGTCCAGGATTTCCGGTCGGGGGCGAACATGGTGCGCACCTCGCCGAACTGAGCCCACACCGATATACGGGGACCGATCACGGTATAGACCTGGGCGGTGATGTCCCGGGCCGCGTCGCTCAACAGGAACACCGCCATCGGGGCCACGTCGGCGGGGTCGCCGGCCTCGATCTCGAACGGCACGTTCTCGGACATCCGGGTGCGAGCGCTGGGAGCAATGCAGTTTGCGTTCACCCCGTAGCGCTTCAGGGCCAGCGCCGCGCTCTTGGTGAGGGAGATGATGCCACCCTTGGCCGCTGCGTAGTTGGCCTGGGAGGTTGAGCCGGTGAACGCCCCCGAGGTGATCCCCACCAGCGAACCGCCGGTCTCCTGCTTGCGCATGATGGCCGAGGCGTGCTTGTACACGGTGAAGTGGCCCTTGAGATGCACCCGCACCACGTCGTCAAACTCCTCCTCCGTCATGTTGAAGATCATCCGCTCCCGGAGGATGCCGGCGGAGCACACCGCGCCGTCGATGGAACCCCAGGTGTCCACCGCGGCCTGCACCACCGAGGCCCCGCCTTCCATGGTGCTGATGTCGGAGGCCACGGCGATGGCAGTGCCACCGGCGGCCTCTATATCGGCCACCACCGAGTCGGCCACCTCCGATGACGGGTTGGAGCCGTCCAGCGATACCCCGTAGTCGGCCACCACCACGTTGGCCCCAGCCGAAGCGCAACCCAATGCGATGGCCCGGCCGATGCCGTTGCCCGCTCCGGTTACGACGATGTTCTTGCCTTCCAGATGTGCAGTCACGGGCGGAAACCCTACCGCCTAACCGAGGGCCAACAGTTGGTCGAAGTAGCCAGAAAGGGTGTCGGGGCCGATCCGGCCACTGCCCCGAAGGGCCACCGTGCCGTCGGCGTACACGAAGAGCCAGAACGGGGTGCCCGACTGACCGAGAGCGGCCGAGGTTTCGTTGTCGACGCTGTCCACCAGAGCCGGGAAGGGCCAGCCTTCTTCGGCCAGCCACTGACTGGGTGGGTAGTTGTCGCTCTCGGGATCAACCAGTGTGACGATGCTGAGCAGGTCCACACCGGCGGGCAGCTCGTTGCCCTGCTCCAACCATTCGGTCAGCTCGGTCACCTCGGCCTGACAGGCCGGGCACCAGTGGGCCAGGAACACGAAGGCCGCAGGCCGTTCGCCGGGGGTCCAGGTGAAGGGGCTCCCGTCGATTGCTGTGCCCGACAGCTGCGGCATCGGCTGGCCGTGTGCCGGGTCGGATGTCTCCCCCAACGGGCCGAGCGGGAGGCCGTCGATCACCACCGGGGCCACTTCGACCGCCGAGTCCGTGGCGGTGTCCTGGGAGGACGACCCGTCATCCGAAGGAGGGCCGCCGCCGCAGGCGGCTAGCAGCAAGAAAGCCACCGACGCCGCGGCGAGGCGAGTTCTGCACCTGAAGACCATGGCCAGAGGCTACGACAAGATGACCGCCGTTCCGTAGCAATATGGATAGCTCTACGGCCGCATCGCCATGTCAAGCGTCGCCTGCCTACAGGGGCATCACCACACCGCCGTTGGGCCGCACCGTCTGGCCTGTCACGAACCTCCCGGCATCGGAGCACAGGTACAGCACCGCGTAGGCGATGTCGTTTGGGTCGCCAACAAAGCCCAGTGGGTTCATGCCGGCGATGGTGTCGAAGTGCTGCTTCTGGCGCTCGGGGTCCACCCGGCCGTCGGAATCGAGGAAGTGGCGGTCGTAGATGGGGGTCTCGATGGAACCGGGGGCCACCGCGTTCACCCGGATGGGAGCCATCTCCACCGCTGCGGTACGGGTGATCATCTTCACCGCTGCTTTGGTGAGGGCGTAAACCGAGATCATCGGGGCCGGCATGTCGGCCCCGGCCGATGAAAGGTTGACTATCGACCCGGACTTCTGATCGGCCATGGCCCGGCCTGCGGCCGCCGTACCCCAGTACACGCCCTTGAGGTTCACGTTCACCACCCGGTCGAGCTGTTCGGGTGCGGTGTCCACGATGAGGCTGTCGGTGATGATCCCGGCGTTGTTGACCATGATGTCCAGCCGTCCGTGGCGAGCCACTGCGTCGGCCACCAGAGCGTCCACCGCGCCCTTGTCGCTCACGTCGGTGGGAACGGCCGACCAGGACGCCCCCAGCTCGTCCAGCGCGCCGCCGGTCTCGCCCATCCCGTCGGCGTCGATGTCACCCAGCACCACCGAGGCGCCGGCCTTGGCCAGGGTTACCGCCGTGCCCCGGCCGATCCCGGAAGCAGCCCCGGTGACCACCGCCACCCGGTCGGACAGATCGAATGCAGCAATGATGTCGTCATGCACAACCCCATCATGGCCCGCACACCGGGCCGCTAACCAAGCAGGTGGTTGTGCTCACCCACATGGGGGGCTCGGTGACGGAGCCGGTACGGGGATTTGGGAGCGATGAACGGTGCCCCCAGATAGGTGAAGCTCCGGCCTAGGTCCTCGTGCTCTACCTCCACCGGAAAGCCTCGCTCCTGAAAGTGGGGATCGGCCAGCACCTCCTCGGGGGCATAGATGATTCCCACCGCGAGGCCTCGCTCCTGGGCCCCGATGAAGAACTCGTAAGCGGTCACGTTCTCTGCGATGAACCGGACCGCTTCTCGGGCCGCGCCGAACATGGCGGTCACCTCGGGGTCCTGACCCACCTGCGAGAGATGGAGGTCTTCGGTGAGCTGAGCTCCCATCTCCAGAAAGAACGCTTCTTCGAATTGGTCCTTTAGGCCCAGGCTCTCCATCCACTCCACCACCACGGCAAAATCCCGGGCGCTGCGAGGCGGAAAGCCGGTGTTCACGTCGATCCCATCCACCGACAGCGCCCGGGTGAACGTGGTGGGGTCGACGGCGGCGTGACGTCCTGTTTGACGCTGCACCTCGTCGCCGGCCACCAGCCACTGTACGGAGCCGAATTCGGTGGTCACGTTGGCCGCGGCGTGCATGTTCACGTCGATGAACTGGCCCTGGCCTGTGCGGTCCCGGGCCAGCAACGCGGTCTGCGCCGAGAGCACCGCAAACACCGACCCGGTCTGGTACCCCTGGTTGCCGCCCCCTCGCTGCGGGGGGATGGCGTGGTCGTCGTAGCCGCAGCTCCACACCGGTCCGCCCGCAGCCAGAACGGTGAGGTCCACGCTCTCGTCCTGAGACCGGGGGCCGGTGCGGCCGAACGGGGTGAGCGACACCCAGATCAGCGCGGGGTTGGTCGCTCGCAGCTCTTCGTGGTCAATGTCCAGGTCGGCCAGTCGACCTGGACGCTCCGACTCCAGCACCACATCGGCGGTTCCCACCAGCGACCGGAACCTTTCCCTGTCGTGTTCGTCGTCCAGATCCAAAACTACCCCCAGTTTGGAAGCGTTGTAGTGCCACCACCAAAGGCTGCGCTCCGGGTCGGGTACATCATCCAGAAACGGCTCGAAGCCCCGGGTGTGATGGCCGCCGGGGGGTTCCACCACGATTACCTCGGCCCCCATCCCGGCCAGCATGAGCCCGGCGAACGGCGAAGCCTCACCGGCCAGCTCCACCACCCGCAACCCCTCCAACGCTCCGGGAAGCACGTTGCCCGCCTCCGGGCCGACGCCGGCAGCCATCAGATGACCCCCTCGACAGCCAGAGCTGCCAGATCCTCGTCGGACAGGCCGAGCAGGCCGCCTAGAACCTGGCGGTTGTGCTGACCCAGCAGCGGGGCACCCCGCTCCAGCACCCAGTCGGTGTCCGAAAAGTGTGCCGGAATGCCGTCAACCCGGGTCGGACCCATCTCACCGTGGACCACAGTTGGCCACAGGCCCCACGCCTCGGTGTTGGCATCATCGTCCACCCGATCAACCGGTTTGGCCACCCCAGCGGCCGGCACCCCCTGGGCTTGCAGCTCGGCCGCGGCCTGGAACCGATCCCGCTTCATGCTCCATGCCCGCACCGCATCGTCCAGCTCATCCTCGTGGGCCAGCCTCCCGGCCAGGTCGTCGAAACGCCGGTCGTCGATTCCCATGAGCTTCGAGATGGCCTGCCAGTCGCGGTCGTCGCGAGCGGCCAGTGCTAGCCAGGCATCGTGGCCGTCGGCTTCGTAGATGCCGTGGGGGGCCATGGCCGGGAACTGGCTGCGGTTGCTGTAGGGCATCCCGTCGCGCCGCAGCGGCCGACCGTTCACTGTGTAGTCCAACGCCACCGGGCCGAGCATGGTGGCCCCGGCGTCGGTACACGACATGTCGATCCACTGGCCCTCGCCGGTGCGGCTGCGGTGGATGAGGCCTGCCATGATGGCCATGGCCATGAAGTTCCCACCGTGGTGGTCCATGTAGGAGTAGCCCCACCCGGCCGAGGGCATTTCGGGCAACCCTGAGGTGAAGGTGAGGCCGCAGCAGGCCTGCACTATCGGCCCCCACGTCTTGTACTTGCGGTAGGGTCCGACGTGGCCGAAACCGCAGTTGGACACGTACAGGATGTCGGGTCTGATCTCCCGCAGGCGCTCGTAGCCGAAGCCGAGCCGCTCCAGCACTCCGGCGGCGAAGTTCTCGGTGACCGCATCACACTGGGCGATCAGCTCGGCCAGCAGCTCCTTGCCCCGGTCGGTGCGAAGGTTGAGGGTCACCCCCAGCTTCTCCACGTTGTGGTTGTTGAAGCATCCGCCGAACTCGTGGCCTCGGCGCTCATCAACGAACGGCGCCGTGCCCCGCAGCACATCCCACCGTCCCAGGCGCACCGGATCCTCGATCCGGATGATCTCCGCGCCGAAAGCGGCCATCCAACGGGTAGCTCCCGCGCCGGCCAACTGTCCGGTGAAATCGCAGATTCGGATGTGGGACAGAGCCTCGGATTTCACGGCTCGACCTTACGCCGTTTCGCCCGATGGATTCCGAGCCGGGATTCCCCGAAGCATGGTTGACGCCATCTGTCGGTCCCAATCCATAGGCTCTAGCCCGTGCGAGTGCTTCACCACATGGACAACGACCGGATCGAACCGCTCACCGCTCGATTCGACAACGTGGAGTTCGTGTACGTGCCACGCCAGGGTGACATCGCCGCCGATGCGTCCGGTGACGTGCTGCTGACCATCCCCCGGGATTATCCCAATCTGGCCGAGCTGCTGGACCGGGGGGTGGAGTGGGTGCATGTGACCAGCACCGGGATCGACGGCTTCCCTCTTGAGCTGCTGGGCGACCGGGTGATGACCTGTTCGCGGGGCGCCTCGGCCATCGCCATCTCCGAATGGTGCCTGGCCATGATGCTGGCCTTCGAGAAGGACCTGCCCGGCGTGTGGCTGAACGGCCCGCCCGAGCGGTGGTTCAGCGCCGAGCTGGGCGCGCTGTGGGGCAAGACGCTGGGGCTGATCGGCCTGGGCGGGATTGGCACCACGGTGGCCCGCCGGGCCTTGGCCTTCGACATGTCGGTGCTGGCCCTTCGCCGCACCACGGCACCGCCTCCCCTCGCCGGGGTGGAGATGGCCGGATCGTTGAGCGAGCTGATGGGACGATCCGACCACATCGTGGTGGCGGCACCGGCCACAGCGGCCACCCGCCACCTACTGGACGCCGAGGCCCTTGCCTCGGCCAAGCCTGGAGTACACATCATCAACATTGCCCGGGGCGACCTCATCGACCAGGAAGCCCTGCGAGCGGCCCTAGACGACGGCCCCATCGCCCGAGCCTCGTTGGACACCGTGGAGCCCGAGCCCTTACCCGAAGGGCACTGGCTCTACAGCCACCCCCGAGTCCGGCTCAGCGGCCATGTTTCCTGGTGCATGCCCGACTCCTGGGAGCTGCTGATGACCCCGTTCGCCGACAACCTCGAACGCCGTCTGTCCGGGCTTCCGCTGACGGGGATTGTCAACCCCGAAGAGGGCTACTAGCTCCCGGCCCTAGTTCGACCCGGCAACAACCCCCAGCAGGTAGCTCCCGGCCCTAGTTCGACCCGGCAACAACCCCCAGCAGGTCGCGGCGGCGGACCTGGCCGGTGGCCGGAGTCCGGGGGATCTCCTGCACCGTTTCGATGCGGCGGGGGTGCTTGAACCGGGCCAGCCTGCCGTTGAGATGCGACTGCACCTCCTCGGCGGTGGGCGGCACTGCCCCGTCTCCCAGCACGAACACCGCGCACACCACCTCGCCCCAACGGTCGTCGGGCACACCCACCACCGCCACCTCCACAGCGCAGGGGAAGTCGGCCAGATGCCCTTCCACCTCGGCGGGAGAGACCGTCTCGCCCCCGGTGCGGATCACGTCCTTCACCCGCCCGACTATGGAGTAGAAGCCGTCGCCGTCAACCTCGGCCAGGTCTCCGGTGCGGAACCACCCGTCGGCGGAGAACGCCTCGTGGGTTGCGGCGGGATTGTCGAAGTAACCGTCGAACATGAACGGCGAGCGGGTCTGAAGCTCGCCCCGGTCGAGCCTTAGCTCTACCCCCGTGTGGGCCTGCCCGCAGCTTCCCGGCCGGGCCTCCATGTCGGCGTCGTCGAGCATGGTGACCGAGCCGGCCTCGGTCGAGCCGTAGAACACCCGCCGGTGGGCGCGGGGGAACGCTGCCTTGAGGTCGGCCAGTAGCTCGGGTGGGGTGGCCGAAGTGCCCGAGGTGGCGAACCGCAACGAGGCCAGGTCGCGGTGGCGGTCGGCTTCCAGCACACGACGCCACACCGCCGGGATGCAGTTCATGTAAGCAGCCCGATGGTCCCGCACTTCGTCGATCAGCACATCGGCCTCTGCCCGGTCGGTGAACACCAACAATCCCCGGGCCTGCCAGGCCTGAAGGGCGATGGTCCAGGCCCCCATGTGGAACATGGGGAACATGCACACCGTGGCCCCACGGGGCTCCAGTAGCGCCGGAGTGCGGGTGCGAAGCCAGTTGCACCTGTGCGACAGCACCACCCCCTTCGACCGCCCGGTGCTGCCACTGGTGAAGAACAACACGTGGGGGTCGCCTTCCCCCACACCCGACGGAGCCAAGGCCGAAGCCGACGCCGTCTCGGCCTCGGCCACCAGGTCGAGCCCCGGTCCGTTGCCCCCCAACCGCGCCAGCGGCACCCCCACCGTGTCGGCCACCGCCTGGGCGGCCTCGGCGTGGCCGGGGTCAACCACCAGCAGTCGGGGCCGGGCCAACCCCACCATCTCGGCGGCCTCTTCAGCCGAAAGCCGGGCGTTGGCCGGGGCGAAAACCGCTCCCGCCCGGGCCAAGGCCACGAACAAAGGCACCGACTCAAGGTTGTTGTCGCTCCAGGTGACAACCCGGTCGCCCCGGCCCACTCCCAATCCGGCCAGCACATGGCCCATCCGATTGGCCCGCCGGCTCAGCTCCCCGTAGGTGAGCACCCCACCGCCCAACGCCACCGCCGGGCGGGACGGCACCGCGGCCGCCGCATTGTCGAACACCGACCCGATCACCAACTCCATCGCTATGACACCATAGAGTCCATGAAACTCTTCGACCCGTTCGCCCACCCCGAAGAAGTCCCCTACGACACCCTGGCCGACTTGAGGTCGCAGTGCCCTGTGGTGCGCACCCCCACGGGGTGGTACCTGACCAAGTTCGACGACACCCTGGCGGCCACCCGAGACGTGGACACGTTCATCGCCAGCTTCCGGGAGCCGGGCGTGGTGGTTCCCGAGGAGGAGAAGCTCGTCAGCGAGATCTCCGAGCCCCGCCACGGGAAGGTGCGGCGCATCATCAATGCCACCGTGGCCCACCACAAGTCGATGCGGGCCGAGCCGTTCGTACGGGAGCTGTGCCACCAGTACCTGGATCCGATCCTGGAGCGGGGTCACGGTGAGCTGGTGTCCGAGTTCATCACTCCGGTGCCGATCAACGTGATCTCCCACCTTATCGGTGTACCGGCCGAGGACTGGGAGCAGTTCCACCTCTGGACCGACGAGGTGGTGCGGGGCACCTACCCCACCACCAACCGCAACGAGCGGGGCGAGGGGCTGGCCGGGGCACATCCTGAGTTCTGTGCCTACATCGATTCCCTTATCGCCAACCGGAGGGCTTCCGACGACGCCCCCGATGATCTGGTAACCCGCTTGATCACCACCGAGATCGAGGGACACCGCCTCACCGATGTGGAGATCCGCACCCAGCTGGCTTTTCTCATTATGTCGGGCAACGAGACCACCCGGCATCTCATCGGCAACCTGCTGTGGCGCATCATCGGCGATCCCGATCTGTTCGCCGCGCTCAAGGCGGATCGGGGTCTGTGCGAACGGGCCGTGGAGGAGTCGCTGCGGATCGACTCCCCGGTCCACATGCTCATGCGAGACTGCACCGCCGATACCGACGTGTTCGACGCTCCCATGCGCAGGGGCGACAAGATCGTGTTCGGCGTGTCGTCGGCCAATCGGGACGAGGACTACTTCGACGACCCCGATGCGTTCCGGCTCGACCGTGACCGTCCCAAGGACCATCTCGCTTTCGGCGGCGGACCCCACATCTGCCCCGGAGCGAGCCTGGCCCGGCTGGAAGGGCGGGTGGCGCTTGAGGTGTTCCTCGAACGGGTGGCGACCGCCGAGCTGGCTCCCGGCAGCGTGCGCACCAAGACCCCGGTGTTCTGGGCCAACGGACCCGACCGCCTCGACGCCTCGCTGACCCCCGAGCCCGTCCTTGCCCCCTGACCAATCCCCAGCCGGCGGTCCCGGACCCGGCGAGCATTCGGGGGCCAACGACACCACCGATCCCGGCCCACCCGCCGAGCGCTACACCCACGGCTACCACCGGGTAATCGTCGGGTCGTACACCAAACGAACCGCAGAGGTGTGCGCCGCGTTCCTCCTGCCCCGGCTACAATCCGACGCCGTGGTTCTCGACCTCGGATGCGGACCGGGCACCATCACCACCGGCCTGGGCCGATATGCCGGGCGGGTTGTGGGCCTGGACAAGTCGGCGGAGATGGTGGAAGCGGCCCGCAACCACGCCACCGACTGCGGCCAGGCCAACGTTTCGTTCCAAGAGGGTTCGGTGTACAACCTGCCTTGGAGCGACGCCACCTTCGACGTTGTGTACGCCCATCAAGTTCTCCAGCACCTATCGAACCCTGTCGAAGCCCTGAGCGAGGCCCGGCGGGTGCTCAAGCCCGGCGGTCAGGTGGCTGTGCGCGACTCCGACTACGGCACCATGGTCCACGCCCCGGTTATCCCGGCCATCGAGCGATGGCGGGAGCTGTACCACCAGGTGGCAGCCGCGAACGGCGGCGAGGCAGACGCCGGTCGGTACCTGCTGTCGTGGGTAACCGAAGCAGGTTTCGCCGAACCAGTTGCCACCACCAGCACCACCACTTGGGCCGACCCCGATGGTCGGGCCGAATGGGGCGAGATGTGGGCGGTTCGGGCCACCGACAGCGACTTCGCCAACCACGCGGTGGGCAACGGGCTGGCCACCCGAGCCGAACTACACGAGATCGCCGACGGGTTTCGCCAATGGGCCAGCCGGCCGGACGGGTTCTGGGCCTGGTTGAACGGCGAGGTGATAGGAACCCGCCCGTAGCCGGGATCAGGCGCCGCAGAGCCCCGCGAAGCTCATATGGTCACTGCCGCGGGGCCATGCCCGCTGTTGAGCCCCCGTCGATTACGTACTCGTGGCCTGTCTGGTACGACGACGCGTCCGACACCAGGTAACAGGCCAGATCGGCCACCTCGGAAGCCACCCCGGCCCGGCGCAGCGGCACATGACCGAACAGATCGGGACGGCCGTGGCGGTCGGCCGACAACATGGCCGTCTCGATCGGGCCGGGGTGGATGGAATTAACCCGGATCCCCTGCGGCCCCAGCTCGATGGCCGCTACCTTGGTCAATCCCCGCACGGCCCACTTGGTGCCTCCGTAGGCAGCGTGATGAGCGATGCCTTGCATCCCGGCGATGGATGAGACGTTGACGATCCCCCCGCCGCCCGCGGCTGCCATTGGTTCGGCCACGGCCCGGATGCCGAGGAACGAACCCAGGTAGTTGATCTCCCAGATGCGCTGCAGGGTCTCGACGGTCTCGTCGGCTATCGGGGCGGTCCAGTGGATGGCAGCGTTGTTCACCAGGGCTCGCAGTGGGCCGCGCTCCACCGCGGCGCCCACCACCCGGGCCCAGTCGCTTGGCGAGGAAACATCATGGTGGTGGTATTCCGCCCGGTCGCCCAGTTCGGCGGCCACTGCTTCGCCCTGCTCGTCGAGCACATCGCCCAGAACCACGAAAGCCCCCTCGGCGGCGAACTTTCTGGCCTCGGCCTCCCCTTGGCCCCGGGCAGCCCCGGTAATGATCGCCACCCGCCCGTCAAGACATCCCATGAGCAAGTTCTAGCCCATCGGCCACGTCGGGTGGGTTCTACGGTGCCTACCCTTCACTCCTCGGGCGGGGGTTCCCGGCGGGCTGCGGCCTCGGCTCTCTCCTCCTCGGAACGGATCTCCTGGCGCAACGGAATCTGGCGGATCATGATGGCGGCCAGGATTCCCACCGCGATCACCGGTGCCCCCACGATGAAGCAGCGCTGCACACCCACGGTGAATGATTCCAGCACTGCATCGAGGGTGGCCGGGTCTTGAACCGCTCGAATCTGCTTGGGGCTGCCCAGGAGCTGGTCGGGGTCGGGCAGCGCAGCCCGCTGTGCGGGGGTGATCTTGGACGCCAGCGACGAATCCAACCCCCCGGCGAAGATGGCCCCCATGGCCGCAGCCCCGATCGTGCCCCCCAACGAACGCACGAAGTTGGTGGCCGCGCTCACCATGCCGATGTCACGATGTGCGCTGGCGTTCTGCGCCACCAGCACCAGCACCGGCATGGTCATCCCCAGCCCCAGCCCGAGCACGAAGACCATGAGGCCGACCTGGGTCTGGGTGGACCCCTGGTGGAGCAGCGTGGCCAGCATGGCGAACCCGACCGTCATGAGCATGGTGCCCACCACCAGGAACTCCTTGTAGCGCCCGAAGCGGCTGAGCATCTTTCCCGACCCCACCGACGACAGGGTGATCCCCACGAACATGGGCATCATGTTCAGGCCCGACGCTGTGGCGCTCACCCCGGTCACCACCTGCAGGAACACGGGCACGAACAGCGTGGCGCCGAACATCACGACCCCGATGAGGGTCATCACCACCATCGTCCAACGCACAATGTCGTTGGAGTAGAGCTGCGACGGCAAGATGGCGTCGGTGGCTCGGTTCTCCCACCAGAAGAACACCACCAGCATTACCGCCGACGCGGCCAGAGTCAGGATCATCCCAGACGACGACCACGCCAGCTCGTCTCCCCCCAGGCTGAGGGCGATGAGCAGCGGCCCGAACCCGGCGACGATCAGCGCTGCCCCCAGCCAATCGATCGAGCGCGACACCACGTCGATACGCACGTTGAACAGCACCGCCATGGCCGCCATCGACACCAGGCCCACGGGAACGTTCACGTAGAACACCCATCGCCAGCTCAGGTGGTCTACGAAGAACCCGCCGATGAGTGGCCCCAGCACGCTGGCTGTGCCGAAGGTGGCGGCGATGTACCCCTGGTAGCGACCCCGCTCGTTGGGAGCCACCACGTCGCCGACGATGGCCATCGGTAGGGCCAGAAGGCCACCGCCCGCCAACCCTTGCAGCGCCCGGAACAGCACGAGCTGGAGCATCGTCTGGGACATGCCGGCCAGCGCCGAAGTGATGATGAAAAAGCCAATGGTGATTTGGAACACCAGCTTGCGGCCGTAGATGTCGCTGAGCTTGCCGATCAGCGGGGTAGCGATGGTGCCGGTGAGCAGGTACGAGGTGATGACCCACGCCACCTGATCCTGGCCGCCCAGCTCCCCGACGATGGTGGGCACCGCGGTAGCCAGCACCGAGTTGTCCAGCGCGGCCAGAAACATGCCGGTCATCAGGGCGATCATGATGACGTGGACCTGGCGGGGGGCCAGTTCCTCTGGCTCCACCAGTTCGGGCTTCAGAATGCGAGCCATCATCTCAGCGCTCTCCCGTCAACAGCTCTTGCCCCCGGTCAACCATGCTCTGACCCCCAACCGATGGCCACCCGGCTAGATGGCTCGGGCCTTGCCTTCCCAGTAGGGATCCCGGAGCCGGCGCTTGTAGAGCTTGCCGTTGGGATCGCGGGGCATGGCGTCAGTGAAGTCGATGGTGCGAGGCCACTTCTGCTTGGCGATCTGCTCCCGGAGGAACTCCATGATGGCGGCCCGGGTGTCGTCGTCGGCAGCAACCCCGGCAGCGGGCTCGATCACCGCCTTGACCTCCTCGCCGGTGTCCTCGTTGGGGATCCCGAAAACCGCGGCGTCGCCCACCAGGGGACACTGGAGCAGCGCGCCCTCGATCTCCGCGGGGTAGATGTTCACCCCGGCGGAGATAATCATGTCGTTGGAGCGGTCGTTGAGGAACAGGTAGCCGTCCTCGTTGAAGTAGCCCACGTCACCGACGGTGAAGAACTCCTTGCCCAGCCGGGCTTTCTCGGTCTTCTCCTTGTCCTTGTAGTACTCGAAGCTCCCCCCGCCGGGCATCTTCATGTAGATGGTCCCGCTGGTGTTGGGAGGTAGGCGGTTCCCTTCGTCGTCCACCACGATGACCTCGGAACCCGGCCAAGGGCGACCCACCGTGCCGGGATAGCGTCGCCACTCCTCGGGCGAGGCGTATGTGCCGCCTCCCTCGGTGGCGGCGTAGTACTCCCAGACACAGTCGCCCCACCAGTCCAGCATCTTCTGCTTGGTCTCCACCGGGCACGGGGCGGCGGCGTGGATCATGCGCCGCAGCGACGACACGTCGTAGCGGTTCTTCACCTCGTCGGGAAGCTGGAGCAGCCGATGGAACATGGTGGGAACCATGTGGCTCTGCGTGACCTTGCAGCGGTCGATGCGCTCCAGCGCGCCCTCGGGGGTCCAGCGACCCATCACCACCGCGGGATGCCCCATGTGCAGCGAGGTGGTGGTCCACACGTTCACCGCCGTGTGGTAGAGCGGCGCCTGGGTGATGTGAACGTTGTCCTCGTGGGGCATGATCCCCAGCAGCATGAACAACCCCCCGGAGGCGGCCGCGGTCTCGTCCGGGTGGACGCCTGGAAGCTCCCGCCGCACGCCTTTCGGCCGGCCGGTGGTGCCGGAGGTGTAAAACATGAACGACCCGGTGGTGAGGTCGTCGGGGCGGGAGCCGGGCTGGCCGTCGATCAGCTCGTCCAGGGGACGGAAGCCGTCGATCTTCCCCACCGAGAACCGGTTGCCCTCGGGCACCTCGCTGTCCTGCAGCACCTTGGCTGCCTGATCGGCGAAGTCCTCGTGGACGATGAACGCCTTGGTTTCGCTGTCGTTCACTATGTAGGCGATCTCGGGGGCGGCCAGGTGCCAGTTCACCGTGGTGATGTAGTAGCCCCCCTGGTAAGCGGCCATCGACATTGCCACCTGCTCGATGCCGTTGGGTAGCACGGTGGTTACCTGATCCCCCACGCCCAGTCCCACAGCCCGCAGCCCGTGGACGATGCGGTTGGTCAGCTGGGTAAGCTCCCCGTAGGTGATCTCGTTGTAGTCGGGGTCCACCACTGCCAATCGGGCCGGGTCGTGCTCGGCGATCTTCCAGAACCCCAGCACATCGGTATCTGCCATGCTTCCTCCCCGTTCCGGCAGGCGGCTTCGGTACCGCCTGTTGCCCTGGTCCGCCACGGCAGCGCTGACGCCACCGACCGGCGTCCTCACGTCGGCGTGTGTGCTGGCTGGATGGTAGGCGCAGGCCGGTGCCAGGCCGAAACCGTGCCTACAGCCCGGTGAAGTCGGGAGGGCGCTTCTCCATGAAGGCAGCTACCGCCTCGACGTTTGCCGGTGCTCCCATCAGCCGGGAGAAAGCGGCATTCTCCCGTTCTCGGGCGGCGGCCACCCCTTCGTGCCAGCCGTGGGTGATGAGCGCCTTCGACTCCACCAGCGACGACACCGGCAGCGCTGCCAGCTTCTGGGCGTGGGCCATTGTGGTGTCCATCAGTTCCTCGGGGGGGCACACCTTCCACACCAGGCCCATCTCCAGGACCTCGGCGGCGCTGATCCACTCGGCGCTGAGTAGGGTCCACATGGCCTGCTGGCGACCCAGGAGCAGGGGGAAGGTGTAGCTGCTGGCAGCTTCGGGAACCACCCCGAGGCTGGAAAACGGGCATCGCAGCCGTGCTTCGGACGACATGAAGGCCAGGTCGGCGAATCCGAGCATGGTGGCCCCTACTCCGAGGGCGAGCCCGTTCACCGCGCAGATGAACGGCTTGGGGAACGAGTCCATCTGGTTGATCATCCCTGGGAACCCGTGGACGCCGGGTTCGACACCACCACCGCCGGGGTTGCGGGCCCCCATCTCCACCAGGTCGGTGCCGGCGCAGAACGCCCGTCCGGTGCCGGTCAACACCACCACCGCTACGTCGGGGTCGGCGGCCGCGTCGATGAACGCTTCGGCGGCGGCGTCGTAGAGGGCTTCGCTGAAGGCGTTGAGTGCCTCTGGCCGGTTCAGCGTGAGCAGGCGCACCCGCCCGGAATCTTCTACGTCCAGCATCGTGCTACTCCCTGCGTCCTTCTGCTTCTTGCTTCCCAGTGAGCCCGTAGCCCCTCATCGCCCGGTCCGATTCGAGCGGTCCCACCTGCACTGCGGGAGGAAAAGTCATGGCGGCCATGCTAGGAGCCTGCATCCACCTGGCCCGAGTTGCGCTCGCATCGGATAAGGCGGTAGTACTTCGCCGGGGCCTGAAATGCCTGTTTAAGGGCGGTGCGGAGAGTGAGCTCCCGGGGAGTGGAATTGGGAAGTATAGGTACCGGGACCATCCAGGTTGTGGATTTCCCTGTGATCCAGTTGTGGAAAGCTCGCTTCGTGCATATAGTGCGGGGTCCAGCATGACTATCGGGATCGCAGTAGGGGCTTTTCTCGTCGTGCATCTGCTCGGCGTTTACCTGCTACGCGCGTCCGGAGTGGGACAGGACCTGTTCGGCCGCTTCCGCAACGTCCCCGACCTGCCCGAGCCGAAGCCGATGGCCGAATTCACCGCCTTCGTGGAGACCCACTCCTTCTGGGACACCGAGGACGATGGCTTCGACACCTACGACGATGTCGAACTCGAGGTGGTCTTCTGGACCGGGGAGCGACGCCGCTCCGCCTAGCCCCGGCTCTCAGGCTCTCCCCGGCCTGCCGTTCCAGCAGGATCAGTTGGATTTGGCGTGGAGGCCCCCATCTACAAGCACCACCGCACCGTTGATGAACGAGGCCGCCGGCAGTACCAGCGACAGGGTGATCTGTGCCACCTCCTCGGGATCCCCGTAACGCCGCACCGGTACCCGGCGGCGGGCGTAGGTTTCCTTGGCCTCATCGGGAATGGACGCTGTCATCGCAGTGCGAATCGGGCCCGGGCACACAGCATTGGCGGTAACCCCCCACCGGCCCAGCTCCACGGCCAGCGCCCGGGTGAATCCCACCACCCCGTGCTTGCTCACCGTGTAGGGCGACGTGTTCGGGGTTGCCATCACCCCCTCGGTTGAAGCCACATTCACTATCCGCCCCGCACCGTTGCGTTTGAGATCGTCGAGACAGGCCCGAACAAAGCGCATCGGCGCATCCAGATTTACCCCCATGGCAGCCGCCCACACATCCTCGTAACCCGCGTCGTCCACCGGGGCACCGGCGGCGATCCCGGCGTTGTTGATCAAGATGTCAACCGGTCCAAGCTCGGCCCGAATCCGGCCCACCGACTGCTCGATGGCCTCGGGATCGCTCACGTCGCACACCAGCGCCAGAGCGGTGCCCCCCTCACCGGCGATGGCGGCAACCGTCTCCTCCACCCCAGCCCGGTTCACATCCAGCGCAGCTACCTTTGCTCCCTCGTCGGCAAGCAGCCACGCCGTGGCCCGGCCCATGCCCGAGGCTGCCCCGGTGACCACCGCCACCTGCCCGGCCACCGACCGGTCGAGCTTGCTGAGGCGCGCCATCAGCGCCGGTGGGAGCGCTCGTGCTCCAACAACCACACCTTGATCTCGGGACTCCCCCCGTACTCCCCCACCGACCCGTCGCTGCGAACCACCCGATGGCAGGGAATCAGCAGAGGGATGGGGTTGGTGGACATGGCAGTACCCACGGCCCGAGCCGCTCCCGGCGAACCCGACATGCAGGCCAGCTCCCCGTAGGACACCGTGGTGCCGTATTCCACGTCCATCAGGGCATCGAGCACCCGGCGGTAGAACCCGTGGCTCAACCGCCAGTCCAGGGCCAGGTCGAACCACTGGCGGCGGCCATCGAAGTACTGGCCGATCTGCTTGATGGGCTCATCCAGCCACGACCGATCGCCCTGCTCCCCCGAAACGGCCATCCCAGCCGGGTCGCCCGCCCCGTTCAAGCCGGTCATGCCGGCCAGATCGGCCATGCCGGCCAGGTCGGCCATCATGTCCTGTCTGGTTTCCATGAAGTCGAAACCCATCCGCACCACCCCCTTTGCTGTGGCCGCCACGTTCAACACGCCGATGGGGGTGTCCAGCGACCCCACCGCCACCCGGGGGGCAACGGTGGGCGGATCGACAGTGGGGGCCAATTCGGGGCCGGTCAACAGTGCGGAAGCAGACATGGCACTGACCGTAGCGGAACGCCAGACTGAAGCGGTGAAGTCTTCGGGCCCCGACCCTTCGAACATCGTCTCCGACACCGACACCGGCATCGAAATCCCCGGAATAGACATCGAACCGGTCTCCGCGTGGCTGCGCGACCACCTCGCCGGCAGCGAACCGCCCTTTACCTTCGACCTCATCGCGGCGGGCGGCTCCAACCTCACCTTCCGGCTGACCGATTCCGGTGGCCAACAATGGGCGCTGCGCCGGCCGCCGGTGGGATCGACCCTGGCCACCGCTCACGACATGGGACGGGAGTGGCGCATCATGGCCGCCCTGGGCCAATCGAGCGACGTGCCCGTACCCCCGATGGTGGCCTTCTGCGACGACCACACCGTCAACGGGGCCGACTTCTACGTGATGGGCTTCGTGGACGGCCGCATCCTGCGAGACCGCCAATCGGCGGCCGACATGACCCCGGAGCAGGCCGAGACCGCCACCCAGAGCCTGATCGACGTGCAGATCGCCTTCCACACCCTGGACCTGGACGAGGTGGGGCTGGGCGACCTGGGGCGCCGGGAGGACTACGTGGGCCGACAGCTCAAACGGTGGCGACGCCAGGTGGAGGCCGCCGGGGTGCGGGAGGTACACCTGCTCACCGAACTGCACGAGCGGCTGAGCGCGGCCAAGCCGCCCGAGACCGTCCCCGCCGCGCTGGCCCACGGCGACTACCGGTTCGACAACACCGTGCTCGACAACCAATGGCGGATCGCCGCCGTTCTGGACTGGGAGCTGTGTACCACCGGCAACCCCATTGCCGACTTCGCATGGTCGCTCCAGTACTGGGCCGACCCCGGCGACGAGTTGAGCTTCCTCACCGACCCTCCCACCACCCTCGATTGCTTCGCCCGCCGAGCCGAGATCGCCGACCGCTACGCCACCCAGTCGGGTTTCAACCTGTCCGACCTCCCCTACTACGCCGTGTTCAGTTGGTGGAAGCAGGCATGCATCGTGGAAGGGGCCTACGCCCGCCGCCTCAAGGGAATGACGGGGGGGATGGCCACCACCGGCGACGTCCACGACATTGCCCGCCGAGTTGACGCAATGCTGGCTCACGCCGCCGACATGGCAGCCGGCGTCTTGTAGGCAACCGCCCGGAGCCGGGTCGCGGGCCGGCGCTTTCCGGGCTGTCGCCCGAAGCCAGCTCAGGCGGCCGCAGTCACCAAAACAGCGAGCATGGCCAGCGTCAGCACCCACATCGGCACCCCCAGGCGCAAGTAGTCGGTGAAGTGGTAGCGACCGGGGCCGTACACCATGGTGTTGGTCTGGTAGCCGATGGGCGTGAGGAACGACGCCGACGCCGCCACCGCCACCCCGAGGGCCAGCACCCGAGGGTCGAGCCCAGCTTGATGGGCCACCTCGAACGCCACCGGAAACACCAGGGCAATAGCAGCCACGTTGGTGATGAGCTCGGTGAGCAGCATGGTGGCGGCCATGATGCCGAGCACCACCCCTGCATCGCCCAGGAAGTCGAAACCACTCACGATGCCGCCAGCCAGGTCTTCGGCCAGACCCACCTCTTCCAGCGCCGCCCCCAGCCCGAAGGCCGCCCCAATGGTGATGAGCACGCTGAAGTCCACCGCTTCCCGGGCTTCCCGGGGGGTGAGCACTCCCCCCACCACCACCGCTCCCGCAGCGATCAACGCTGCCTCCAGCACGCTAAGCAACCCCACAGCGGGCAGAACCACCAGCGCCGCCACAGCGACCAGCGCCACCGGTGCCCTGCGGGTGGCTCTGGGAGGAGACCCTCCCAACCGCGCCACCAGCAGGAAATCGCCATGGTTTCTCCACCGCTGGTCGAAACCGTCGGCGGCCAGCACCAGCAGGGTGTCGCCAGGCCGCAACCGAACCTCCCCGAACTTGGCCTCCACCGGGTCGCCCGAGCGGTGAATCCCCACAACCGCGGCCTGATAGCGGCTGCGGAACCCTGCCTCGGCCAGAGTCCTGCCGTTGAGCAGGGACGCTCCCCCCACCACCGCTTCAAAGAACGTGTGATCGTCGGAATCCACTGCCTTGAGGTGGGGGTCCTCGGCGGAGACCAACCCGGCCATGGCCTGGAGGTCGACCACCATGTCAACCCTCCCGGCGAAGGTGAGCCGGTCGCCGCCCCTGAGAACGAAGGTGGGTGCCACCGGTGCGATGGCCGTGCCGTGGCGCTCCACCTCCACCAGGAAAACCCCCTGGAGGTGACGCAGGCCTCCGGCCTCCACCGATTGGCCGTCGAACGGCCCCTGCTCCACCACATGCATCGACACCAGGTAGGAGCGGCCCTGGCCCGGCGACTCGGCGTCTGTCCGGTCGGGCAGCAGCCAGGGAGCGGCCACCACGATCAGTACCAGCCCGGCCCCCGCCAGCGGCAATCCGAAACGGGCCAGCTCGAACATCTCCAGCTCGTCCTGGCCCACCGACTGCAACAGGCCGCCCAACACCAGGTTGGTGCTGGTGCCGATGGCGGTAACCGCCCCGCCCAGGATGGTGGCGTACGACAGCGGGATCAGGAACCGGGAAGCGGCCCGGCCGTAGCGCTCGGTCCACCCCCGCACCGCGGGCAAAAGCATGGCCACGATAGGGGTGTTGGCCAGAAAGGCCGACGCCGCCCCGGCGGGAACGAGCAGCTTTACCAGCGCAATCCGGGTTCCCCACCCCCGGTCCAGCATTCGGGCCACAACAGGTTGGAGAGCGTTGGTTTTGGTCACGGCGCCTGCCACCACGTACAACGCCCCGATGGTGATGGGTGCGGGGTTGCCGAACCCCCCAAACGCGGCGTCGGCGTCGATCACCCCAAACAAGAACAGCCCGCAGGTCGCCCCCACCACCCCAGCCGCGGGTGACAGGCGATTGCTGATGAGACCGACCCCCATCGCGGCCAGCACCACCACGGTCAACACCGCATCGCCGCTCACACCCGGAAATGCTAGGCGGACTTACCCTTGACTCCGACCCCGATTACGACCCTGCTCTTGGCCCCGGCCCGATTCATTGGCCCAATGGGTTGATTCCAGGCCGAAATGGGCAGGAATCAGAGCGTTCGATGGTTCACCGGAGGCGAAGCCGCGATATGAAATAGCCCCGTGGCCTCCAATCTGATCCAACCTCACGGCGGCGAGCTGGTAAACCCGATGGTAACCGCCGAGGCCGGCGACAACCTCAAGGCCGAATCCCGCGACCTGCCCTCGTTCACTCTCCAGCCCCGCCATCTGTGCGACCTGGAACTGATCCTCAACGGGGGGTTCTCCCCGCTGCGGGGGTTCATGGGCCAAGCCGACTACAACAGGGTGTGCTCCAACATGCGGCTGGCCGACGGCACCCTGTGGCCTATGCCCATCACCTTCGATGTGGACCCCGACACCGCCGAGGCCGCCGAGGCCGCCGGGCGGCTGGCGCTGCGGGATGTGGAGGGGGTCATGCTGGCGGTGCTCACCGTGAGCGACGTGTGGCAGCCCGACCCCACGGCAGAAGCCGAGGCAGTGTTCGCCGGCACCGACCCCGATCACCCCGGCGTGGGCCATCTCCTGCGGAGCACCGCGCCGTGCTACCTGGGGGGAACGGTACAGGGCCTTCAACTCCCCACCCACTACGACTTCACCGAGCTGCGCCGCACCCCGTCCCAACTCCGGGCCGCTTTCGACGCCCTCGGCTGGAGCCGGGTTGTGGCCTTCCAAACCCGCAACCCCATGCATCGGGCCCACGTGGAGCTGACCCGGCGAGCGGCGGTGGAAGCCGACGCCAACCTGCTCATCCACCCCGTGGTGGGCATGACCAAGCCCGGCGACGTGGATCACTACACCAGGGGCCGGGTGTACCAGCACATCATCGAGCGGTACCCCGCCGACACCGCCATGCTGGCAATGCTGCCTTTGGCCATGCGCATGGGTGGACCTCGTGAAGCGGTGTGGCACGCCATCATCCGCAAGAACCATGGTGTGTCCCACTTCATCGTTGGCCGGGACCACGCCGGGCCGGGCTCCGACGCCTCCGGCACCCCCTTCTACGGCCCCTACGACGCCCAGGACATGCTGAACGACTACACCGATGAGCTGGGCGTCACCATGGTGCCGTTCAAAATGATGGTGTACGTACCCGGCAGCGATAGCTACCAGCCCATCGATGAGGTATCGGAGGGCACGGCCACCCTCAGCATCAGCGGCACCGAGCTGCGGGATCGGCTGGCGTCGGGCGACGACATCCCCGAGTGGTTCAGCTACCCCGAGGTGGTGGCCGAGCTGCGCCGCACACATCCCCAGCGATCCAAGCAGGGCTTCACCGTTTTCTTCACCGGCCTCAGCGGCTCCGGCAAGTCCACCATCGCCAACGCACTTTTGGCCAAGCTCCTGGAACGGGGTGGGCGTCCGGTCACCCTGCTGGACGGCGACATCGTGCGCACCAACCTGTCGTCCGAACTCGGGTTCTCCAAGGAGCACCGCGACATCAACATCACCCGGATCGGGTACGTGGCCTCGGAGATCACCAAGCACGGCGGCATTGCAATTTGCGCTCCTATTGCCCCTTACGCCGAGCCCCGCCGCCATAACCGGGAGGCAATCTCGGCCAATGGGGGCTACGTGCTGGTACATGTGTCCACCCCGCTCGAGGTGTGCGAGGAGCGGGACCGCAAAGGCCTGTACGCCAAGGCCCGGGCCGGCATCATCAAGGAGTTCACCGGCATCTCCGACCCCTACGAGGAGCCGACCGACGCCGACATCGTGCTGCCCACCGTGGATCAGACCCCCGACGAAGCAGCCCAGGTCATTGTCGACCATCTGGAAGCCCAGGGATACCTCGACCCGACCGGGGCCTGAGGTGCGCCTCGCAGGCCCCTCAGCCCGCCATTCCCGCTGAGATGACCCGCGCCGACGACCAGACAAGGATCGGCGGCTGAGATGGCCCGCGCCGACGACCTCAACAGGATTGGCGGCGCGCTGGCGGCAGCAGCCGAGGTGCTGGAACGGTTCACCCCTGGCGAGGTCGAGTCGGAGCTGAAAGACGGTGGGGATCCACTCACCGCGGCCGACACTGCGGTGAACGAGGTGCTGGCCGATGCGCTGCGAGGGGGCGACGAGGGCTGGCTGTCGGAGGAGAGCACCGATGCCGCCAACCGCCTCGATCACCGCCGGGTGTGGGTGGTGGATCCCATCGACGGCACCCGGGAGTTCATCGACGGCATCCCCGAGTGGTGCGTTTCGGTGGGCCTGGTGGAAGACGGCGTTCCGGTAGCCGGCGGCGTTCTCAGCCCACCCAACGGGCATCTCATCATCGGTTCGGACGAAACCGGAGTGTTGTACAATGGGGAGCCGGCCGGAACCACCCCCACCACCGATCTCCGGGGCGCGCTGGTGCTGGCCTCCCGCAGCGAGGTGAAGCGAGGAGAGTGGGAGCGCTTTTTCTCTACCCCCATCGCGGTGCGCAACATGGGCTCGGTGGCCTACAAGCTGGCTTTGGTGGGTGCCGGCCTGGCCGATGCCACCTGGACCCTTGTGCCCAAGAACGAGTGGGACGTGGCCGGCGGGGCGGCCCTGGTACGAGCGGGCGGGGGGCAGGTGTTCGGACTGGACGGCGACGAGGTGGTGTTCAACCAGCCCAAAACCCTGATGGACGGCTTCATCGCCACCGCTCCCGGTCTCGTCCACCAGGTGCGAGAGCTGCTCGAAATCCCTTTGGCCGGCCACAGCTCGACACCCGGCTGAACCCCGCTTGAAATCGTGAAGCGCCCCATTCTCAGAGTGGAGTTTCCGAAGCCGTGAACGACCACGAGCTGGCCGCCCGTCTGGCCATCGAAGCAGGCGAGATGCTGGCCGCTTTGCGAGCAGAACTGGTCGGGCAGCGTATGGCTCCGTTCGCGGTGGGGTCCAGGGGCGATGCCGCCGCCCACGACTTCATCGTTGAGGCCCTGCACCGGCACCGGCCCGGCGACATGGTCCTCTCAGAGGAGTCGGTGGACGACCGGCAACGGCTCCACCACGACCGGGTTTGGATCGTGGACCCACTGGACGGCACCCGGGAGTTCTCCACCCCCGACCGCACCGACTGGGCCGTCCACGTGGCCCTGGTGGCCGGCGAGACCCCGATTGCCGGGGCTGTGGCCCTTCCCGCTCAGGGGATCACCCTCGCCACCGAGCCCGCGCCCCTCACCCCGTCGGCAGCCGTCCCGCCTCGGGTCATCACCAGTCGGAGCAGGCCCGGTCGCCTGTCCCGGCGTATCGCCGAGGCCATCGGCGCCGGCATCATCCAGTTGGGCTCGGCCGGGGCCAAGGCGGCCGCGGTGATCCGGGGCGAAGCCGAGGTGTATGCCCACGCTTCGGGCCTGCACGAATGGGACCTGTGCGCCCCCGCTGTTGTGGCCGCTGCCGCCGGGTTGCACGTCTCGCGTCTCGATGGTGCCCCACTACGGTTCAACCAGCCCGACACCTACATCTCGGACTTCGTTATCTGCCGGCCCGACCTCTTCGACGCAGTGGCCGGCGCCCGGTAGCGCCAACCCCACCCTACGCCTTGAGGCTCCAATGGTCCCCACCGACAGGTAGCCACCGACCGGCAACGGCCACGCCGTAGATTGGGGTGCTGTGCGGTTGGTAATCGCTCGATGTTCCGTGGACTACGACGGCCGGTTGGCCGCTCACCTGCCCGAGGCGATCCGGCTCATCATGCTCAAGGCCGACGGCTGCGTGGCCATACACGCCGACGGTGGAGCCTACAAGCCGCTGAACTGGATGAACGCCCCCAACAGGCTGGTCGAGGACGACGGTGTGTGGACGGTGGTAAACCCGTCGGGCGAGAAGCTCACCATCACCATCCATGAGTTGATCTCCGACACATCCCACGAGCTGGGACACGACCCCGGACTGGACAAAGACGGGGTGGAGGCCCACCTGCAAGAGCTGCTGGCCGCTTCCCCGGAGACGCTGGAAGGCGGGTTCCGGCTGGTGCGCCGCGAATACCCCACCGACATAGGGCCGGTGGACCTCCTTTGCCGTGACGCCCAAGGAGGCACCATTGCGGTGGAGGTGAAACGGCGAGGGGAGATCGCCGGGGTGGAGCAGCTCACCCGTTACCTTGAGTTTCTGAACCGGGATCCGGCCCTGGCTCCCGTCCGGGGGATGCTGGCCGCCCAGGTGATCCGCCCCCAGGCTCGGGCTCTGGGCGCAGAACGGGGCATCGACTGCGTGGAGATCGATTACGACATGCTCCGGGGCATCGAACCGGACCAGGCCAAGCTGTTCCCATGCTGATCCCAACACCATGAAGGATTTGACTCTGCGCCGTCCTCCCCGCCCCCTTTGGGTGTGGGGCCTCATGATTGCCCCGGTGCTATTGCTGATCGCGTGGCTGGTGCTCTGGCTGGTGGACTCCGCCAACCTCGGCGACAAGACCCCTCGGGGCCTGAAGATCGAGAGTGTCGACATCGGCGGGTTGAGCGAAAGCGATGTGACCAATGCTGTCACCGACCTCGCCAAGAGCTTCCGGCAGACTCCTGTGGAGATCATTACCCCCAATCAGGTCGTTTCGTTGACGGCGGCCGATGTGGGGCTGGCGGTGGATGTGGAGTCCACCGTGGCCGGGATCATGGAGGTTGACGGGAGCAAGAACAACCCCATCGGTTGGACGGCGTCGTTCTTCGAGGAATCGGAAGCGGAACTCCTGTTCATCCTGACCGAAGACGCCGATATCACAGAACTCGAAGCCGACCTGGAGCAGGCCCCGGTCGAACCCACCATCGTGCTAACGAACGGATCCTTCCAGGTAACCGCTGCCATGCCTGGCGAGATCGTGGATCTGGACCCGGCTCTACCCCAGCTTCTCGAAGCCGCCCGGCGTGGCGAGAGCCCCTTGAGGGCCGAGGCCGAGGCGAGTCTGGTTCCACCCACCGAAGACGGCTACGCCATGGAGAGCACCGCCGAGTGGATGAACCAGCGCACTTCGGAGGGACTGCTGCTGACGGTTAGGGAAATCACCAAACGGGTGCAACCGGCCCAGCTTCGATCCTGGTTGACGCTCGAGGTCGAAGACGGCCAGTGGACCTACAACATCAACCAGCAGATCATCAATCGAGACCTGGCTGTGCTGTTTGCCGAAGTGGCCACCGTGGCCTCCGAGCCGATCCTGACCGTTGTCGACGATCTGCCGGTGCTGGTCAGCGAGGTTCCGGCTCTGGTGTGCTGCGAGGAACGGGCCGCTTCTCTGGTGCTGGGTGCTCTGAGCACGGTGACCCCCGCGTTGGAGCTGGAACTGCGGGAGTCCGACGAGGTCAACGACCAGAGCTGGCTGCAAGAACGGGGCATCGTTGAGCTGGTCGGCCGGTTCACCACCAACCACACGGCAGGTCAGGCACGGGTTACCAACATCCACCTCATCGCCGAGATAACCCAGGGAGCGGTGGTGTATCCCGGCGAGACGTTCTCGGTCAACGATTATGTGGGCCGGCGCACCGAGGAGAAGGGGTTCGTACCCGCAGGGGTGATATTCGATGGCGTGTACTCCCAGGATGTGGGGGGAGGCATCTCCCAGTTCATCACCACGCTGTTCACGGCGGCGTTCAACGCCGGAATGGAGTTCCCCACCTACCAGTCGCACACCATCGACATCCCCCGATACCGAGAAGGCGTGGATGCCACCATCTCCTGGCCCTCCCCCGACTTCCAGTTCCGAAATCCCCACCCCTACGCCGTGCTCCTGTGGCCCACGGTCACCGACGACAGCGTCACCGTCAGCCTCTACTCCACCGCTCACGCCGAGGTGGAATGGACCAGCCGCTACGACGTGGCTCGGAACTTCTGCACCAGAAGGATCACCGAGCGAAGCCGGACCTACTCCGACGGCACTGTCCTGCGGGATTCCGTCTCGGCGCTTTACCAACCCCGGGAAGGCGTCAACTGCGCTGGGAGGTGTACCTCCGTGTTGCTGCCGTTGGACGCCGACGGAGACGGCGAGGTGGAACTCGACGACCAGGGCCTGCCCGCAACCTGCATAGGGCCCAGCCTGTGCGTCGATCCCCTGGCCCCCGTGGACACCGACGAGGACAACCGGCCCGACGTCTGCACCATCCCGCCTCCCGACCCGGATCCCGACGAAACACCGGAACCCGATCCGGAGCAAACCCCCGAAGGCGGGCAGGGCACCACAGACGATCCAACCGCTTGATGCTCCCCGCCGGATGCGCAGTAGAGAACTGAAGGGCTCGAACCGGCAGTGGGCCGCACGGCCCCCGGGCCGGACTGTCGGCGGGAAGCGAACGCTTATAGCCTGCTGGCCATGACACTGAGCTTTGACAACCGGGTAGCCATCGTCACCGGAGCGGGCAACGGGCTGGGCCGCCTGTACGCACTGGAACTGGCACGGCGGGGTGCTCGGGTTGTGGTTAACGACCTGGGAGGGTCTGCCGATGGCACCGGGGCCAGCGAAGGACCGGCTCAGCAGGTGGCCTCCGAGATCAACGGCTCCGGGGGCGAAGCAGTAGCCGACACCAATTCGGTGGCAACCACCGAGGGCGGCGCCGCCATCTGTGCCACCGCGCTGGAGGCGTTCGGGCGGTTGGACATCGTCATCAACAACGCCGGAATCCTGCGGGACAAGACATTTCACAAGCTGGAAGACGACCAACTCGATCCCGTGCTGGCAGTCCACCTCCGAGGGGCGTTCAACGTGACCCGACCGGCCTTTACTCATATGCGAGAGCAGGGCTATGGCCGCATCGTGTTTGCCACCTCCAACGCAGGGGTGCTGGGCAATTTCGGCCAGTCCAACTACAGCGGGGCCAAGATGGGCCTCGTCGGACTGGCCAACACGCTGGCGCTGGAAGGCGGCAAGTACAACATCAAGGCCAACTGCATCGCCCCGGTGGCCACCACTCGCATGACCGAGCATATCTTCGGCGAGGAGATCCGGGACCTCATGAACCCCGAGCAGGTCACGCCGGTGGTGTGCTTCCTCGCCCATGAGGACTGCCCGGTATCGGGCGAGGTGTACTCGGCGGCCGCCGGCAACGTGGCACGGTTCTTCGTGGGCCGGACCCCCGGCTACTACAATCCCGACCTGACCGTGGAGGATGTGGCCGAGAACTTCGAGCAGATCCGGGACGAAACCGGCTACCGGGTGCTCACCGAATCCAACCGCGAGGTTGGGATGATCTACAAGTCCATCCAAGCTGCTGGACGATGACCTCCGCCGAAGCCGACCACCCGGGTACACCTACCGACCCGTTCGACGACGGTTTCGACCCGACCGGTCCCACCCCGACCCTGGAAGCCGCAATGCAGGCTTTCGACGAGGCTGTTGAGGAGGTGTTCGACCGCTTCCGGGGGCATCCGGTGGCCGACCGGGTGTTCTACACCGCTTCCGAACTGGGCAACTTCAGCATCCTGTGGCACGCCCTGGCCTGGGTGTGGGCCGGCTCACCCCAAGGGCGGCGCAATGCCTGGCGGGCCACCGCGGCTCTGGCCGTGGAGTCGGCCCTGGTCAACGGGCCGATCAAGTCGGCGTTCAACCGGGCCCGCCCTCTGGTCGAGCACGACCATCCACACCGCTTGCGCCAGCCCCTCACCAGCAGCTTCCCCAGCGGTCATGCCAGCGCCGCAGTTGTGGCAGCCATGATCCTCTCCGAGTCCAGACGCTTCCGCTGGCCGTACTGGGTGGCCGCCTCGGTGGTATCGGCCAGCAGGGTTCACGTTCGTATCCATCACGCCTCGGATGTGGTGGTGGGTGCTCTGGTGGGAGCGGCGCTGGGCAAACTGTTCAAGACCATCTGGCCCCATCGCTAGCCATGGCCGACCACGCCACCGTTCGCATCTACGAGAAGCGGGCGGGCGACTGGCAGGCCGAACGCCGACCCAAGTCCACCCAGGCCGCCGAGGATTTCTCGGCCCAAAACCGACCCACCGGGATCATCGCCGACCTGGGCTGCGGCCCCGGCTGGCACACCTCGGCGCTGGGCGACCCGGTGCTGGCTCTCGACGCCGCCCGTTCCATGCTCGAGCTGGTCCCCGATCACGCCCCAAACGCACTTCAATGCCAAGCCGACCTGGCCGCACTGCCGCTTGGTGCCGGGTTGCTGGCCGGGGCGTGGGCGTCGCGCAGCTACGTCCATCTCGACCGCCGCAACGTACCCCTTGCCCTGGCCGACCTTCACCGAGCGCTGGCCCCCGATGCCCCGGTCGAACTCCACTTGTTCGAGGGTGACGCCGATTTCGAGCCGTTTGCCGACGACGACTTTCCCGGTCGACTCTTCTCGCTGTGGCCTCAGGACTGGATCGGGCCGTTGATGGAGGGCGCCGGGTTCACCCTCGAGAGCTTGGAGCGGATGGGCCGACCGACCAAGGCGGCCACGCTCATCGTCAAGGGGCGCAGGGCCCGCACCCTGCCCGACACGGTGGGGCCCAACATGCGGATGCTGGTGTGTGGGCTGAACCCCAGCGTGTACGCCGCTGACGCCGGAGCCGGATTCGCCCGTCCCGGCAACCGGTTCTGGCCTGCGGCTCTGGCCGCCGGACTGGTGAGCACCGACCGGGACCCCCGGCGGGCGCTTCTCGACCACGGTGTGGGCATGACCGACCTGGTGAAGCGGGCCACCCCCCGAGCCGACGTACTCACCGCCGACGACTACAAGCAGGGCATGCGTCGGCTTTCGTGGCTGGTGGATTGGCTGAAGCCGGCGATGATCTGCTTCGTGGGCTTGGCCGGATGGCGGGCCGCCGTGGACCCCAAGGCCAAGCCCGGCCCTCAACCCCAGCAGCTCGGCAGCACCCCCGTGTACGTCATGCCCTCCACCAGCGGCGCCGCCGCCGCTTACCAACTCCCCGACTACATCAACCACCTCCAAGCCGCCCTGGCGCTAACGAGTTACGACCCATAGTTGCCCAATTGGTAGGTCCCTGCTCGGCCTTGACCATCTTGCAAGGCAATTTCGGTTCTTGCCTTGTAGAGTGTCGATGTGACCGATACGGGAACATTGAAGGTGTCGTCCCGGGGACAGATGAGCCTCCCAGCATCGGCTCGCCATCGCTGGGGACTCGATGATGGCGGCGAGGTTGGATACCTCCACATGGGGGGTGCCCTGTTGCTGGTGCCCGGCAACATCGAAAAGCTGCGAGGCGAACTGCTTGCCGCTATCACCGAAGAGATCTGGGACCAAGCCGCCACAGGTTTCGGAGACCCTGATCTGGCCAGCGAGTGACCCAACTCGTCGACGACAGAATTCTCTCGGAGCTGCTGCAAGGCGGATCCCCACCTCGGCCTGAAGAACCGATCTACACCACCGGCTGCTGGTACGTGCGCCTATGTCAGGCTGCATTGAGCCCAGGGGTGAGCGGGACGCTTTCCAGCTCCTTCGGCAATTTGCCCCCCAAGCTCCTGGCTGGAGCACTACAGGCTTTGCTTGAGCTTCCCGACGAGATCGGACTGGTCAGCCTTAGGACGCTTGCTCCGCTTATGGGCCGTTTACGCCGCCGTCACCGCAGACTCAACCTGCTTTCCTCAGAAGCACTAGCCGCGGCGCTGCATCTAGACGCCGACGTTTACCTTCTCACCCCCTCCCCTCCACTCGAAGAGGCCCTGGCCAGCGAGGGGCGGCAAGCCATAATCCTGCGTTGAACAGGTTGGGTCGAGCAACCGATGACACCAGAGTCAGGGGTTGGGGGCGAGGGATCGCACGGCGTCCCAGAAGTCGATGCCCCCGAAGGCCATCACCATGAGCGATGAGGTGGTGGCTCCATTGGCGAAATAGCGGTCGATGTGGGCCCGGCATTCCTCGGGGGTGCCGTGAACGATCAGATCGTCCACCACCTGCTCGGGGATGGTATCCAGCGATCCGGCCCGGTCCCCGGCCGCCCACCGCTCCCAGTGCTCGGCCAGCAACTCCCCCCGTCCCAACCACTCGTGAAAGGCCCTGTACACAGGCACGTTCAGGTAGGCGGCCATGGCCCGCCGGCCCTCGGCAAGCACCGTTTCCCGGTCGGGATTGGGGCACACAAAAATGCGGGCCACGATCTCCTTGCCAGGCCCCTGGGCGTTGACGATCTCGCTCACCCGGGCCGTGTCGTCAGCCGAGAGCCAGTTGATGATGGTCCCGTCGGCCTCCCGGCCCGCCAGGGTCAACATCTGCTCCCGCAGCGCCGCCACCAGGATGGGAGGGGGCTCGGGAGGAACGATCCCCAGCCGGAACCCCTTAATTGAGAAGGTGTCGTAGTCGGCGCTGACCTTCTCCCCGGCCAGAGCGGGCCGCAGAAACCGCACCAGATCGCGCACCCGCCGATAGGGCGACTCGAACGGGATCGCATTCCAGCGCTCCACGATCACATCCGAGGAACTGCCCACCCCCAGAACGAACCGGCCCGGTGCCACCGAGGCCAGGGTCGCAGCCGACTGGGCCACCAGCGCCGGACCCCTGGTGAAGGCTGGAACGATGGCGGTGCCCAGCCGCAACGACGGCGCCCACTGCGAGGCCAGCACCAGAGGGGTGAACGCGTCGTTGCCGTTGGCCTCCGACGACCACACGTCGGTGTAGCCCAGATCGACCAGCTCGGCCGTGCGCTCGGCCTGCTGAGCCATGTCACCGGGCAGGGGGACCGTCATTCCGTCGCGTCGTTGAGCCATGGCGCCACTCTACGACCCTGCACTCGGCCAACACTCGGCACTACGTCGATCCCCCACAGGCAGGTTGTGGCTCCCTGTGTGGAGGTTTCTGCCGGGTTGCTTGGTATATTTACCAACCGTGAGTGAAGACGCCGAAGCAGGATCCATTGAGGCCACGGCAGGCGAGTCCGATGTCCTGAACCCCTCCTGGATCGGAGATCAGATCATGGACGCCCTCGACCCCGTGTACTTCGCCCGAACTCTGATCGGCGCGGGCATCAAGGCGGCCGCCAACCCGGTGGGGGTGGGAACGGCCTTCCTGAACGCAGCGTTCTCGGCGGTAAAGGTGGGAGCGGCCACCTTGGCCAGAGCCACCAACACCGCCGGCACCGATGCCCCAATCCCGATCCAGCCCCAGCCCAAGGACCACCGCTGGAGTTCCCCGGCCTGGAAGGAGAACCCCTACTTTTTCGGCGTCCAACAGTCGTACCTTCTCACCCGGAACCTGGTGGACGACCTCATCGACGCCGCCGACCTGGATGAAGCCGAAGACCGCAAGGCCAAGTTCGCTGCTTCGTTCACCTTCGACGCACTGTCGCCCACCAACATGCTGCTCACCAACCCCGATGCCCTGTCGAAAGCCGTGGCCACCAACGGGGCCAGCGTAGCAAGAGGGGTGGCCAACATGCTCGATGATCTTCGCCACAACGACGGCTGGCCGTCCAAGGTGGATGACTCGGAGTTCGAGCCGGGGGTGAACATGGCCATGACCCCCGGCAAAGTGGTGTACCGCAGCGACTTGATCGAGCTGATCCAGTACGAGCCCCAAACTGAGCAGACCTACGAGATCCCGCTGCTGTTCTGTCCCCCGTGGATCAACAAGTACTACATCATGGATCTGGCCCCGAAGAAGAGCCTGATCGAATGGGCGGTGCAGCACGGCCACACCTGCTTCGCCATCAGCTACCGCAACCCCGACGGGTCGATGAGCGACACCACATTCGAGGACTACCTCTGCCAAGGACCGCTCGACGCCCTACGGGTGGTACGAGAGATCACCGGGGCCGAGCAAGCGAACACCCTCAACGTGTGCCTGGGGGGCACCCTCACCGCAATCGCCATGGCCTACGGTGCCGCCACCGGCGAGCAGCCCATCCATACCGCCACTTTCCTGAACACGCTCACCGACTTCTCCGATCCCGGCGTGCTAGGCGCGTTCACCGACGAGCCCACCGTCGCCGGGCTGGAGCGCAAGATGGCCGACCAGGGCTACCTGGAGGCAAGCGAGATGGCCCGCACCTTCGACGCCATCCGGTCGAAAGACCTCATCTTCCAATACGTGGTGAACAACTGGCTGATGGGCGAGGACCCCCCGGCGTTCGACCTGCTGGCCTGGAACAACGACAGCACGAGGATGCCGGCACGAATGCACAGCAGTTACCTGCGCCGTTGCTACCTCGGCAACCAGTTCGCCAACGACACCTTCGACATCGACGGCACCGTTCTGCACCCCTCCGATGTAAAGCAGGACACCTACGTGCTGTCGGCCATCGACGATC
The DNA here is from genome assembly GCA_965200775.1 of Acidimicrobiales bacterium. GTDB lineage: Bacteria > Actinomycetota > Acidimicrobiia > Acidimicrobiales > Bin134 > Poriferisocius. Next base: position 1,642,048 of record OZ241383.1, read on the forward strand.
ACATCGTCCCCTGGACTGCGGCCTACCGCACCGCCACCCTCCTGGGAGGCCACAGCCGCTTCGTGCTGAGCACGTCTGGGCACATCGCAGGGATCGTGAACCCGCCCAGCCCCAAGGCCCGCCACTGGACCAACGACCACATCGTCGACGATCCCCAGCGGTGGCTGGAGGCCGCCGACCAGCACCAGGAAGCCTGGTGGGAAGACTGGACCCGCTGGCTCACCGACCGGGCCGGAAAGAAGGCCGCCGCCCCCAAGAAGTTGGGCAGCAAGGACTACCCGCCTCTCGAGGACTCGCCGGGCATCTACGTGAAGATGCGACCCGGCGACCCACTCCCCGCCTGATCACCGCCTGCCCCGACAACGCCGATCAAACCTCGAAGAAATATCCGGGAAATTTGTTCGACGGTTTGCTTCTCAAACTCTTGCTAAATAAAGTTAGCAAGATGACCGATGTGAAAGAACTATCCGAAGCCATCCAGGACCAGGTGCTCAGCGCCATCAAGGTTGGCCAGACCGCCATCGTGGAAGGTGTCCGTACCATGGCCGAGACCGTGGGCAGCATCACCCCCGAGAGCCTCAAGGCCAAGGCCATCCCCGGCCTCGATGTCCTGCCCGATCCCAAGGAGCTGGTGGATGTCAGCTTCGGGTTCGCCCAGGCGCTCATCAACACTCAAAAGGAGTTCGCCGAGAACTTGCTGGCTGCGGTAACCACCAACGGTTCCGCCGCGGCCAAGTCAGTCGCCAAGAAGAGCTGATCCCCCCTCAGCTCTATCCCCCCACAACGGGGCCGGTCTTTGACCGGCCCCGTTGCATTTCCCGAACACTTGCGAACTATCCTGAACAGACACCACCGAGTTCCAAGCTCGGTGAGCGGGAGGGAACAAATGGAAGCCGCAGCTCACTCCACCGGCACACGGCCGCCCCAGGAATTCGAGTCGCCATTGGAGCCAATCACCCGGGTCGGTGTGGTCGGCGGGGGCACGATGGGATCGGGAATCGCCGAGGTCTGCGCCCGTGCTGGACTCGACACGGTGATCATCGAGGTTGACGACGCCGCCATCAGCAACGCTCGCCAGAAGATCGAGAGATCGCTCGAAAAAGCGGTGGCCCGCAACAAGCTGCACACCACGGCTCGGGAGCTGGCACTGGACTCGCTCAGCTACAGCGTGGACATGGGCGACCTGGCCGACCGCGACCTGGTGATCGAGGCCGTAATCGAATCGCTCGAGGAGAAACTCTCGGTTTTTCGGGCCATGGACAAGGTCATGGGGCCCAACGCCATCCTGGCGACCAACACGTCCTCTATCCCCATCATCACCCTGGGCTCCATCACCAACCGGTCGGACATGGTGCTCGGCATGCACTTCTTCAACCCGGCCCCGGTGCAGCCTCTGGTGGAGCTGGTCCGTTCGCTGAACACCACCTCGGAAACCATGGATCGGGCCGATCGTTTTGCCGTCGAAGTTCTGGGCAAGCGGGTGATCCGCTGCCGTGACCGGGCCGGTTTCGTGGTCAACCGGCTGCTGGTGCCCTACCTCCTCGACGCCATACGCATGTTCGACGAGGGCAAGGTCAGCGCCGCCGACATCGACAACGGGATGATGTACGGCTGCGGTCACCCTATGGGCCCGTTGACGTTGTGCGATCTCATCGGATTGGACACCATCGAGGCAGTGGCCGACGTGCTCTACGAGGAGTTCAAGGGCACCCACAACGCCCCGCCTCCCCTGCTGAGACGCATGGTGGCCGCCGGACATCTGGGGCGGAAGTCCGGAAAGGGCTTCTACGAGTACGAGGCCTGAGGCCGCTCCATGACCGAGGCCACGTTCGACGCCTTCGGCAACTATCTCCGCAGCCAACGCAAGTTGGCCCAGCTAACCCTGCGAGAGCTCTCCGACCTCGCCCAGGTGTCCAACCCCTACCTCAGCCAGCTTGAGCGGGGGCTGCACCAGCCCTCGGTCCGGGTCATCAAGTCTCTGGCCAAAGCCCTCAACCTGTCGGCCGAGGCCCTGCTCGCCCAAGCGGCCGGGATCGACGACGACGAGAGCAACGGAGCAAGCGCCGACACAGAGGCCATCATCCGTTCCGACACCCGCCTTACCGACGAGCAACGGGTGGCCCTGCTCGAGGTGTATCGCAGCATGGTGGGCAACGGCCAGAACTCCTGAGGGCCGCTGTTCGGGGCGAAATTACCTCCCCGAACGAGGTCTTTGGGCCAAACTGTCACACCCCCCGAGATAATGGGTGCATGAGAGATCAGCTAACCCTTTTGGAAGCACCAACCGACTGGCGAATCGACGAGCACACCAAGGAGATCGGACGCCGGGGCCTGGCCCGGGCCCGGGCAGTTCTGCAGAGCCACTCCCCCGCGACTCGCCCCACCCCCGAAGCCCCCGACAACTTCCCCCGAGCGGCGTGACGCCTTCGGCTTCGACAGCACCGAGGGCCTGGTCGAGCAGAGGCAAGATAGCCGCTCTGTTGGTGGTGGCCGCGGTTTCGGTCGTGGCGGTGTCCGGCTGTTCGTCGGGCCCGGCAGGCACTTCGACCCCATCGGGTTCTGCCGGTGATCGAGCTGCGGCCGAGGGAGCCGAGGCGACCGTGGTGGAGGTGATCGACGGCGACACCGTGATCGTGAAGGTGAGCGGGCAAACCGAGTCGGTCAGGCTCATCGGCATCGACACACCGGAATCGACCGGCGGATTCCTGCCCGCCGAGTGCTACGGCGATGAGGCCACCGCTTTCACCCGATCCCTTCTGCCCCCCGGCACCGCCGTGCGTCTGACCCGCGACATCGAACCACGAGATCGGTACGACCGCCTGCTGGCCTACCTGCACCGAGACCACGACGGACTCTTCGTGAACCTGGAGATTACAACCCGGGGATACGCCGACGTGTCGGTTATCGAGCCCAACACCGTCCATGCCGATGCCTTTTATCGGTCGGCCAACCAGGCTCGTCGGGAGGGGTTGGGCCTGTGGGGAGCCTGTGGCAGTGCCGACGAGGTGCTCCAGTGACCACCCGGGCCGCCGTGGGGCGATAGGTTCCCATCAGTGAGTGAGCTGTTGGACCGCCTCGGTGGTGCCCCCCAGAGCCGGGGCCTGATCATCACCTGCGACAACCTGGGACAGTCCCACGCCGCCAATGCGGCCATTGCCGAGTGCCTCGATATTGGGGTCGCCACCGCAGCCAGCTTGATGGTGCCGTGTCCGTGGGCCCGGGATGCCGCGTCCCGGTTCGCCCAGACCCCGGTGGGGGTGAACCTCACCCTCAACTCCGAGTTCGACAACTACCGGTGGGGCCCGATCACCCAAGCCCCGTCGCTTCTGGATGGCGACGGCGGTTTCCCCCGCACCCCGGCCGATGCGTGGGAGCACAGCGACCTCGACGAGGTCCGCCGGGAGTGCCGGGCCCAGATCGAGCGGGCCAACCAGTGGGGAAGCGACCTGACCCATCTGAGCCCCCACCTCGACACCCTGCTGATGCGCCCCGAGTTCTTCGATGTGTACCTGGAAATGGCCGTTGAGATGGGGCTTCCGATGCGCCTCGGAGAAAGCAGCCAAGAGCGCCGGGCCGGTTTCCCGTTCCGCCGGCTCGCCTCCGATGCCGGGGTGCTGGCTCCCGATCACCTGGTACAGGTCAGAGGCCGCCCTGGTAGGCGAACGCTCGAGGATGCAGTGGAGAACCTTGAGCCGGGAGTGACCGAGATCGTGGTCTCGCCGGCCCTCGACACCCCCGAACTCCGGGAGCTCGACACGGACTGGCTGAGTCGGGTGGAGCAGTACCTATTGGTGGCTCACGATCAGTCCCTGCGCAATGCCATCAATCGGTCCGGTGCCCGAATACTCACCTACGCCGATCTTCGCGACGCCCAACGCCGGAGCTGAACCCGGCCCCGGCCTCCAGGGACCTACAGTCCGGAGAGTGCAGGCCTGCCTGTAACCGCCTCAGAAATCGGTGTACTCGGCCAGCGCCGACCGATAGGCCTCGTGTTCGGCCGAATCCAGCAGCGGACGCAAGCCGAAAACCCACCGGCCGTAGTCGCCTTCCAGCTTCATCCGGCCGGTCATGTAGGCCAGATCTGGATGGTGAGCCCCTGAAATCTCGGCAACCGCATCGTCGTAGCGATAGGTGATGCTCACATCGGCATCGCCCAGCTTGCCCGGGGCCATCTCCGTCAGGCGGCCCTCACGAATCACTAGGTGGTAGCGCACCTTCCCCTCGGGGGCGCCGGTCACCTCGAAGTTGGCAGCGCAGTCCACCCCTTCCCATACCGGCCAACCGGAAGCGGCCTCGAGGTTGAGGCCGAACCAGCCGTCGCTCAGGTAGAGGGCCCGGTCCATCGGTACTAGGTGATCCCCTCGAACAGGTCGGCCTCGGGTACCTCGGTTTCCACCAGGCTTCGGGCCAGCACGTAGTCCTCCCACGGGTAGGCCTCGGCCATGTGGTGATCGGGCAGACCGAACCAGAACTTGGAGTCGGGGTCCACCTGGGTGCGGTGGGCCAAGAGCGCCTTGGAACGGCGGTCGAAATGGGTGGCGCACTCGATCCTGGTGGTTATGGCGTCGTCTCTCGACGGCCGGCTGAACCAGCGCTCGTCGTAAGGCGACTCCAGGTTCAGCTCCTCGAACTTGTTGTGCAGGGCGAGGATGCGGTTTCGAGACCAGGTCACGTAGTACAGCTTCAGCGGCTGCCACGGTTCACCGGCGTCGGGATAGGCCCCGGCGTCGCCTGCAGCGTCGAAGGCCGGCCCGCTGATCTCGGCCACTCTCAGATGGTCGGGATGCCGGTAGCCCTGCTGGTCTTCCCCGTAGGTGACCACCACGTGAGGGCGCTCCGAGCGGATGATGGCAACCAAACGCTCCACAGCTTCGTCGAGGGGGGCCTGGGCGAAGCTGCCGGGATGCGAGTTGGCCTCACTGTCGGCCATCCCCGAGTCGAGGTATCCCAGCCAGTGAACCCGGTGGTAGCCCAGCACGTCGGCCGCCTCAGCCAGCTCGTCCCTGCGAACCCGGTCGAGGTTGTCCCGCACCTCGGGTCGGTCCATGGCCGGGTTCAAGATGTCGCCCTGCTCCCCGCCGGTGCAGCAGACCAAAGAGGCCACCACCCCCTGGTCGGAGTACATGGCCACCGTGGCCGAGCCCTTGGACGACTCGTCGTCGGGGTGAGCGTGGATGGTGAGGAGTCGGCGTTCGCCAGTCATCGCTTGCCCAGGCTAACCCCGGTTCCGGCAGTCGATGAACCCGTGACACGGAGTCGGTGACAACGAATACACAACCGGTGACAACGAATACACAACACCGTTTCCAAACCTCCGTGCCCCATGGACAGCGGCCCGGGAACGGACAACTAATCTCCGGGGATGGCTAGCCCAGAGTTTGAAGCGGTGCGATCCATGTTGGCGTCGGCACCCAAGCCCGACCCCTCCGAGAGCCCGGTGGAGCGCCGGGCCCGGTTGGACGCCAATGCCTCGGCAACCCCCCTGGCCGACGGCGTGACCAAGCACCCCGTTGACATCCCCGGCGGGCCCGAAGCGGCCTGGCTCTACCCCGAGGCCACCGACCCCGACAACCTACCTGTGCTGCTCTTCTTCCACGGCGGGGGCTACCGCGTGGGTTCCATTACGTCCCATCAAGGTTACGGATCACACCTGGCCTCGCTGATTCCGGCTCGAGTGCTGTTGATCGACTATCGCTTGGCTCCCGAGAACCCGTTCCCCGCTGCCGTGGACGACTGCCTGGCCGCCTACAGATGGCTGCTGGACACCAACGTCGATCCGTCTCGCATCGTGTTCATCGGCGACTCGGCAGGAGGGGGGCTGGTGGGGGCGGCCCTTTTGGGAGCGCGCCGACACGAATGGCCGCTTCCTGCTGCCGGGGTCTACCTCTCGCCCTGGGTTGATCTCACCAACTCATCGGCGAGCCACACCGAGCGCGATGAGCTTGATGTGATGTTCTCCCACGACGATGCCACCACCGCGGCCGACTGGTACCTGAACGGCCACGACCCCCGCGACCCGCTGGCTTCCCCCATCTTCGGCAACTGGGCCGGGGCCGGGATGCCCCCCATGCTGGTTCACGCCGGAGACCACGAGGTGCTGCTCGATGATGCAGTGGGGTTCGCCTCGGAGTTGGAGGCGGCCGGGGTGGAGGTGGATCACCGGATCTGGCCGGGGATGATCCATGACTTCCAGATCATGTATCCCAACTTCCCGGAAGCAGTAGAGGGCACCAAGGCCATCACCGCCTTCGTTCAGCGCGTCGTGGGCTGAACGTGTTCTGTCGATGTTGACGTTGCGAACTCAGGCCTGTGCCTGAGACTGCCGGGTCGGCTCAGGCCGATTCCCGCTCGGTACGGTGGCGCCTCAGACCGATGACCGGGGTGGAGGGGGCAAAACCCGCCTCGGCCCGCTCGATCTCCGACTCGCCGCCCCAGAAACCGAGTTCCCGCTGGTCGCGGGCCCAGCTCCGGCATGCACGGATCACACCACACTCACCGCAGATACGACGAGCAGCGTTCTCCCGTCGCTCCCGAGCCGAGGGGCGCTCACCGGCCGGGGGGAAGAACAGGTCGCTTCTCCCCTTGCAGTTCGCATTTTCCATCCACCAAGGACGTGGCTCCATTGCCATCTCCACTCAACGCCTCCCGTTCATGTCCGGGGGCTTTTTTCGTTTGGCCTTCTCTTCCGAAAACTACCGACCGAGCAATCGCTTTAGCGTCGGTTTACTTTCTTGTCCAAAAGTTAGACGCTCGAATAGCGCTCGTCACGATATCCTTTATGAATAGTTTTGATAAATCCATCACTTCTGGCGATACAGCGGGTGAAGTAGCTGGTAAAGCCACCCCCGAGGCGTCCGAGAGCATGCCCAAACGCCAGGTGCTGGTGATAATCGTAACCCTTTTGATGGCTCAGATGATGGCCGCCATTGAGGGCACTGTGGTGTCCACCGCGCTGCCCACCATCATCGGTGATCTGGGCCGTCGAGACCTCTACACCTGGGTCTTCACCTCCTACTTCATTACTTCCACTTCGTGCACTCCGCTGTGGGGGAAGCTCTCCGACCTGTGGGGCCGCAAGGGCCTCTACCAAGCTGCTATCGCCACCTTCATGATCGGGTCGATCCTGGCGGGGATGTCGTCGGGCATGACCATGCTCATCGTGTTCAGGGCGGTGCAGGGCCTCGGCTCCGGGGGGTTGTTCACCCTCTCGATGGCGATTCTGGCCGATGTGGTATCGCCCCGGGAGCGGGGGCGTTACCAGGGATACATGGGAGGTATATTCGCCCTGGCCACCATCCTGGGACCGCTCGCCGGGGGCTTGCTGGTGGATTACGCCCACTGGCGATGGGTGTTCTTCATGGTCCTCCCCCTGGGGGCGATCGCCTTGATCATGTCGGTCACCCACCTGGAGCTGGCCTTCACCCGCCGGGAGGCCAGGGTCGACTACACCGGAGCCGGGCTGCTGGTGGTGTGGGTGATCACCCTCATCCTGGCCATGGAGCTGGGAGGAGACTCGTGGAGTTGGGGGTCGGCGCCGTCGGTCGGGCTCATGGTGGTCGGGGTGGGCACTCTGGGGCTATTCATCTTCCACCAGCGGCGGGTGGACGAGGCCATCCTCCCTCCCCGGCTGTTCCAACTCAGGCTGTTCAACATCTCCAGCGTGCTGCAGTTCATTACCGGAGCCACGATGCTGAGCGCGGGCATCTTCGGGCCCCTCTTCCTCCAGGTGGTCACCGGGGTGAACGCCACCCGGTCGGGGCTGCTGCTGGTGCCGATGACGATGGGAATGCTGATCACCTCGGTGGGCAGCGGGCAGATTCTCACCCACACCGGGCGCTACAAGGCCGTGCCCATCGTGGGGTCCTGCGTGCTCACCTTCGGGGCCTGGCTGCTTTCCACCATGAGCGCCGACACCAGCACCTGGACGGCGATGGCCTACCTGTTCACGGTGGGCTGCGGGGTGGGGTTCATCATGCAGGTGTTGCTGGTGGCGGTGCAGAACGTGGTACCCCATGGCGACCTGGGAGCGGCCACCTCAGCGGCCAACTTCTTCCGCTCCCTTGGCCAGACGTTCGGCGCCGCTGTGCTGGGGGTGGTGTTCACCGCCCGACTCGACCACTACCTCCCCCGGCTGGTCCCCGGTGCCGATCAGTTGGACATCGAAGCACTCATCGCCGCTCCTACCCGCATCAAGACCATCGAAAACCCGGAGGTGCGCGTCGGCATCGTGGAGTCATTTGCCAGTGCCATTGCCGACCTCTACTGGTGGGCGGTTCCCGTGTCCGCTCTGGCCGTGGTGCTGGCTCTTCTGGTGCCCGAATACCGCTTGCGAGACAAGGCCGTCGTAGGCAACTGAGGGCTTCCCCTCATGCCCATCAGCCAGGATGCTCGGTTGTTCGGGCGGCGCTTGCGATCCGGTCTCGGCGCTCGGAGATCAGCCGACCCGCTCCGACCCCGGTGGAGCTGAGCGCTCGCATCACTCCCAGAAGGCTCTCGTCCCGCAGCCGCTCCAGCTCGGCCACAGTGCGCCCACCGGCCTGGTCCTCGCAGCCCGACGCCATCGCCTCGATGAGGTCGTCGGTGAGTTCGGGGGCTTCCATGTGGGTCCAGGGCAGCTTCAGGGCCGGTCCGAACTGGCCCAGCATGTGGCGCATCCCGCCGTCACCCCCGGCCAGATGGAAGGTGAGGTTGGTGCCCATGGCCGCCCATCGCAGGCCAGGGCCGTAAACCACCGCATCGTCGAGCTCGGCGGTGGTGGCCACGCCGTCGTTCACCAGGTGCAGTATCTCGCGCCACAGGGCCTCCTGGAGGCGGTCGGACAGGTAGCCGGCGATCTCGTTTCGCACCACCAGCGGGTGCATTACCAGGTCGTCGTAGTGATCAACCGCCGCGGACACTGCCTCGGGGCTGGTGGCCTTCCCCGCTACCACCTCCACCAGGGGCAGAAGGTAAACCGGGTTGAAAGGGTGACCGATCAGCAGGCGCTCCGGATGGCTGAGTTCCTCCGCCAAGCGGGTGGGTAACAGACCCGAGGAGCTACTGGCGATCACCGAGGCAGGCGGAGCGGCGGCGTCCAGGCGACGGAGCAGAAGGCGCTTAAGGTCTTCGTTTTCCGGGGCGCTCTCCTGCACAAATGAAGCAACGGCGGCTACCTCCTCGGCGGACTCGGCCCACCGCACCCGCCCTGGATCAGCTCCGGGAAACAGGCCGAGTTCCACCGCTGCAGGCCAGGCTCGTCCAATCGCTTCGTGCAGCCGCTCCTCGGCCCCGGCACCGGGATCCCACGCCGCCACGTCGTACCCCCGGGCCAGCACCCGCACCGCCCATCCCGCACCAATCACCCCAGTCCCCACCAGCCCGATTATCCTCCCCGACTCTGTTGGGACCACTAGACGATCCGAACCAGCAAACCTGGGGCGGGTGCTTGCTCCTCTACAGGAGCACAATCGAATATCGCCACCAGGCTGCTACCAGTTGAATGTCGTCGCCCGACTTGGGATAACGCCCGAAGAAGTGCGGCCTTACCCACCAGAGGAGTCCTCAAGTCGAGTGTTGAGGCGGTCAACCACAGCGGTGAGGTCGCCAACCTGCGCGGTGAGCTGCTCAATCTGACGCCCAATCGCCGGCTCATCCCTAGCCGTCGTGAACATGGCAGCAAGGTTGGCGATAACAACTCCAACACAGTCACTCCCACGACCATCAGCAATACCGCGGCGATCTTCTCTCCGGCGGTGATGGGGAACACGTCGCCGTAGCCGACGATGGTCATAGTCAGGATCGTCCACCAGGTGGTCCCACCGTAGGAGTCGATCCCACCGCTTCCGCCGCCCTCGAATTGCCACACCGTCGCCAAGAAGGCGACAACCAGCACTTTGGCGGCAACTATGACGTACCTCCCCGAAAGATCACCCCACATCTGCTTGGCCGTTTGCCAGGACCTTAGGCCCAACGCGGTGACCCGGAAGGCTCTGAGAAGCTTGAGCAGCCGGACTGAGCGCAGAGCACGAAGCGGCATGAGCACTGGGATCAACGTCAACGCGACGATGACAAAGTCGTACCGCCTACTCGCCGCGAACCGAACCCGACCGGGCCCATGCAACACCAGCCTCACCACAAGGTCAGCGACGAACACCCCCGATATGGCCCAGTACAACGGCCCGGCCACCATTTCGACGAACGAAAAAGCGCCTTCCAGCACCAGCAGAGGGATGCTTCCCAGGGCCAGCACCAGCATCGGCAAATCTGAGGCAACCTCCCACCGAGCCAGAGGACTGATAGGAGGTTGCTGGGGTGGATTTGCCATCGGCCAAGCATAGAACGGCGTCTCCATAGGCATCGGACATGTCGAGTGGCATAGCGTGTCACCAAAGAGGCGGTAGCCCCCAAGGACGGTGAGAAGCATGACAGAAACTGACTTTGAGCCAGCGCGGCTAATTCCGGTGGCTGGAATCAAGGGAGCCAAGGAAGCAGAGGACAGAGCCACATCCGCGCTCTTGTCGGTGATGAGCGTGGTACCTTCGTTCGCCCGGAAGCTGATGGTGCCCATAGGGTGTACGTCGGCAAAGAGGGCTCGAATTTCGACCTACATCCAACCAGGTTTCAAGGCGGAAGACGGAAGGCCTGTTGTACCTGACGGCCTGATTCGGGTTGAGGTAGGCCAAAGAACTGCGTTTGCAGCACTCGTAGAAGCAAAGACTGGGAAGAACAAGCTCAACGCCGATCAGGTTAATGACTACTTGGAAGCAGCCAAGGCCGAAGGTATCAACTGCGTTATTACGATTTCCAACGAAATCGCACCGTTCCCTGGGGTTCATCCCACAAGCGGCCTCAAGGTCCGGTCGAACTCCAAAACGCAAGCCCATCATCTTTCCTGGGCACTGATATTGGCCGAGGCAGTAAAGGAGCACTCGCATCGCGGGGTTGATGACCCTGAGCAAGCGTGGATCCTCAGCGAGTTGATCCGCTACCTGTCCCACGAAAAATCCGGGGTTCTGGACTTCGCGGACATGGGAGATAACTGGACAACAGTTCTCGAAGGTGCAACTGACGACAGCTTGTCACGTCGAAGCCCCGAGGTTGCCGAGATCTGTCAGCGGTGGGACCAGCTACTAAGGTTCACTACCCTGAAGTTGAGTACGGAGATTGGCACAGACGTAACGGAGGTGATTCCTCGTTCACACCGTCAGAATCCGCAGTCCCGAAATAAGGACTTCATCACCTCTCTGTGCTCTGAGGCGACGCTATCTGGTATCATGCGCGTCCCAGATGGGGCCGCCGACATCTCTGCAACTGTTGACCTCAAAGCCAGAAGGGTCACCATCAGCACCCAACTTACGGCCCCGGACGATCGAACACCTCGAGCAGCAATTGTCTGGTTAGTCAAGCAAATGAAGGCCGCTCCCGGGTCTGTCTTGATTGATATCTACCAAAAGTCTCGCCGCGCCGCGATCACCCAAGCACTGGAGGAGCTACGCGAAGACCCCAAGAGTGGACTCCTCGACTCGAAGCAACCTCCCAGCAAATTTGTTATCCGGCAGCAAAGCAAGATGGGGACGGGACGGCGGTCCACCCGTAAGAAGGGGTTTATTGACTCGGTGATGGACGCAGTAATCGAGTTTTACGCAGATGTGTTTCAAGACCTCCAAGCGTTTACGCCACGTGCTCCGGCCCTGGAGCGCCACCAAAAGCCAAATGACCATGCCCAGACGTCAAACGAGCAGAATGAGACAATAGGGAAGTCAGGAGACTGAAACCAGCCCTGCCCTAATCGGCGTTATTGGGTGCCTTCGGCACTACCCGTCAACGAACCAAGCCCCCTCGTGCTCGGTTGCCGAGTCCGGCATAGCCGACACTTCCGGTTACCAGGTGGGGTTGGTGAGGACGCCGCCGTCCACCACTAGGTCGGCGCCGGTGATCCACCGGGCCAGGTCTGAGCAGAGAAACACGCAGGCGTCGCCGACATCCTCGGGGGTTCCGAGCCGGCCCAACGGGGCGGCGGTTCTCCAGCGTTGCACGCCCTCCGGCCAGTCGTCCTCCAGGCCGGGACGGTTGATCAGCCCCGGCGACACCGAGTTGACCCTTATCCCGTGAGGCCCCCAGGCCAGGGCCGCTGCTCGGGCGTGCATCACCAGCCCGGCCTTGGACGTGGCGTAGTGGCCGTGGACCGGGGTGGGATGCCGGGCCTCGATCGAGGCCACATGGACAATGGCACCACCGGTCCCCTGCTCTCGCATGACGGATGCGGCGGCCTGAGTGAGCCGGTGAGCGGCGGTGAGGTTGGTGTCGATCATCTCCGACCACTGCATGTCGTCCAGTTCGGTGAACGGAACCACCGGCTGGATGGCTGCATTGTTCACCAGGGCATCGACCTTCCCGAAACGCTCGATGGCTGCATCCACAACGCTGGCGGGGCCGACCTCGTCGGTGAGGTCGGCCCGCACCTCGGTGACCAACCCCCGACTGGGCTCGGTGAGATGATCCACCGGTGACGACCGGGTATGGGCCACAACCCGGGCACCGGACAACACCATCCGCTCGACGATCCCGATTCCGATCCCACCACCCGCGCCGGTCACGATCACCACCCTGTCGCCGAGGTCGAGCATCCTGGCCGGGGGCTTCAGCGCAGTCATGGCTGCACCGAAGTGAAGTTGATCGATGTGTAGTTTGGTCGGGGCTTAGGCGCGGTCATGGCCGCACCAGAGCGGCGATCTCTGCTGCGGCCTGGGGGTATCCAGCGACAAGGCTCTCGGCGTCACCCAGCTCGAAGCCGTCTTGGTGATACGGCGGGGCCATGGTTGTGCCGACCAGCGACCACTCCCCGAGGGTGGACGCCCCCATCCATGTTTGGGCGGCAACAGGCACGAACGGCCTCTGTCCGGCCACCAGGTCGGGGCCCAGCACCGGACGGTCAACCGTCCCGTCGGGGTGCAGCAGCAGCATTGCCACCGATGCTCCCCAGTAGTGGTGCCACATTTCCGGGCCGTCCAGCCGGTGCAGGGCCGAAAAGTCGCCGGGTTGGAGCAGGAAGTAGATGGCGGTGCTGTGATGGTCCCGCCACACCTGTCGCCACATCCCCCCTTCCTCAGGCAGAGGTTCCAGCTCCAACAGTGCAACCACCTCCGCCCCGGTCAACTTCGTCGGCTCCCCCGGCTGTGCCCTCGCACCCATCGCCCACCGACCCTACTCTTTCCGCCCCGACCCCCGAACCGTTCCGGAAAGTTGGCGCCCCGCCACCGATCCCACAACCCCCAAGACAGTAAGTTTGTCGCCTACTTTCCCGTACGGAGGACTCCCATGAGCGACAACTACTACCGGGTCACCCTTCCCGACTCGGAACAGCCCACTCAGTGGTACAACGTCATCCCCGATCTGCCGGCACCCCCTCCCCCGCCGCTGCATCCGGGAACGCTGGAACCCGCCGGGCCCGACGATCTGGCGCCGCTGTTCCCCATGGCGCTCATCATGCAGGAGGTCACCGGCGAGTCCTACATCGACATCCCCGGCGGGGTGTTGGACGTATTGCGGCTTTGGCGCCCGAGCCCACTGTTCCGGGCTCGTCGCCTGGAACAGGCGCTCGACACCCCGGCCAAGATCTTCTACAAGTACGAGGGGGTCAGCCCGGCCGGTTCGCACAAGCCCAACACCGCCGTACCCCAAGCGTTCTACAACCACCAGGAGGGCGTCGCCCGGCTCACCACCGAGACCGGTGCAGGGCAGTGGGGAAGCGCCCTGGCCTTCGCCTGCGCCCAGTACGGGATGGACTGCGAGGTTTGGCAGGTGGCCGCCTCCTACCGGCAGAAGCCGTACCGCAAGACGATGATGGAGGTGTGGGGGGCAACGGTGCATTCCAGTCCGTCTGGGATCACCGAGTACGGGCGGAGTCTTCTGGCCGGCAACCCCGATCACGACGGCTCTCTGGGCATCGCCATCAGTGAAGCGGTTGCCATCGCAGCGGCCGATCCCGGTACCAGGTACGCGCTGGGCAGCGTGTTGAACCATGTGCTGCTGCACCAGACCGTGATCGGCGAGGAAGTGCTCAAGCAGTTGGCCATGGTGGGCGAGACCCCCGATGTGCTGGTGGGCTGCACCGGCGGAGGCTCCAACTTCGGTGGGCTGTCGTTCCCGTTCCTGCGGGAAAAGCTGAACGGGCGGATGGACCCGGTGATCCGGTGCGTCGAGCCGGCGGCCTGCCCGTCGCTCACCAAAGGCGAGTACCGCTACGACTTCGGCGACACCGGCCAGATGACCCCGCTGCTCAAGATGCACACTCTGGGGCACAGCTTCATTCCCGATCCCATCCACGCCGGCGGACTGCGGTATCACGGGATGTCGCCGCTGGTGTCGCACATCTACGACTTGGGCCTGCTCGAAGCGACGGCCATCTCCCAGTCGGAGTGCTTCGCCGCTGCCCTGCAGTTCGCCCGCACCGAGGGCATCGTGCCGGCACCCGAGCCCACCCACGCCATTGCCGCTGCAATCCGCGAAGCGCTGGCGTGCAAGGAGTCGGGCGAGGAGAAGGTGATCCTGACCGCCCTGTGCGGCCACGGCCACCTCGACCTGGCGGCCTACGAGAACTACCTCTCCGGTGCGATGGTGGACCTCGACCTCAGCGACGAAGCCCTAGCCGAGGCCCTGGCCGGCGTCCCAGTCCTGTAACTGCGCACCCCGAACAACTGAAACTTACCGACAGTATTGAAAAGTAGGTTACTCCGGTATCCTACAAACGCGCTGGGGGTCCCCGTCCGGAGTACGGGGCCAAATGCTCTGACCACCTCCGTACCGGGGACCCATGGCAACTGTACCGGCTTGGGTCTAGGTCGGCAACGGGTTGGCTTGGAGGACGGGGCAGTCCTTCCAGAGCTGGTCGAGGGCGTAGTAATCGCGGGCCGCGGCGGTGAAGATGTGAACCACGAACACGCCGTAGTCCATCAGCACCCACTCAAGGTCGGACAGCCCCTCAATGCTGATGGGCTTGGGGCCTCCGCCGTCGTCCACCGCTTGCTCTATCCGCTCGGCCAGCGCCCGCACCGCTCGACTGTGGGCCCCGCTGGTAATCACAAAGTGGTCGGTGATGGCCAGCACATCCCCCACATCAATAATGACGGTGTCCGCTCCGGGGCCTTCCTCTGCCGCCACGGCGACGACCTTTACCCACTCCCACACCACCGTCGGATCAGCCGGGCCGACGCTCATGTGGCGATCACACTGCCACTCTACCCACCGGCCGACGGTTGCCGGGAGAAATCCGCACCAAACGTCACCGTGATGTCGATAGACGGGTCTGCCTGCTCCTCGAACACCGTCGAGCCGGTACCGAGAGCATCCCGGTAAGCCTCCGCATGGGGGGCCAACTCGATATCTCCATAGACGATCTTGGTGGTCTCCCAGCCGAACTCGGAGGCGTTGCCGATTAGGGTGATCTGGGCTCCAGCCCGGCTGAGCACCCGGGCCGCGGCCTGGCTGAGGGCCGAGTCGCCCACTCCGTCGAGCAGCCGAACCCGAGGCAAGCTGCCGTCGGTGGCCGGGAGGGGAAACGGGATCACCTCGTTCACCAACTCGGCCGTGGCGATCGGGTCAAGGGCCACCGCACCACTGGGGCCGACCACTCCGGGCGCCGCTTCCATCCGCACCGAGCCGGCCGCCAGGGACCGTCCGAACCGGCCGACCCCCTGGTTGGTTTCACCGGGGATCACATCGGGGTTCGACGACCGGGCCACCAGGTCGAGCCAGGCCCCCCAGAAAAGCTTGTGGCGGAACAGGGCGGCGCCCGGCGACTCCCCCCAGTTGCGCCACCCCAGAAACGGCCCGACATCGGCGGCCCTCAGGCTCAGCTCCCCGGTATCGAAGCGAACCTCCCCGTCCGGGGCCACCAGTGGGTCGGGGTTGTCGAACACCACCGGGGCCACTGCGGCCACCAGGCCTGTCCAGCCCTGGTCGTCAACCACCTGCGTCTCGCTGGGGCGGATGCCCAGCACCTCGGCCAACCCATCGGCCACTCCGGCCCGGCCGGCCTCGGCCCAACGCCCGCTGAGAGGCCCGGTGGAGGTCATGGTCTCTGGGGCCAAGAACAAAACCGCGCCCCCAGCCTCGGCATTGGTGAGGGCCAACAGGGTGACGCCTGCCAGGTTGCCCTCGGCCGCCTGGTGGATGAGCAGCAACACCGGCGTCGGGTCCACAAACGCCTGATAGCCGGGGGCTGAGGGATCAAGCCTGGACTCCACCTCGGTCCCGTCGCTGCTGTCGGAGATGGCCGCCCACCCAACCCAAACCAGAAGGGGGACGGCTGCAGCCAGCACCAGCAAGGTCACCGGCCAACCCCAGCGCCACCACCGCTCAGCCACGCAGAGCCTCCCCAACACTGCCAACGGGGGTGACGGCATGGGATTCACCGCAACACTACCAACGGGGGTGATCGGCATGGGATTCACCGCAACACTCCCCTCCGCCGAACAAGGCTCAGATTCACCGGTACAAGCCTCTCCGCCGGCAGTAGGCCAGGGCAGCGGGGGGGATCAGCCCGTCGAGGGGGCTACCGGCCTCGGCCCACTGCCTCATTTGGGTGCTGGACAGATCGACCAGCGGGCATTCGACCACCCGGTGGGGCACCGGAGGACGCCGGCCCACTGCGCCGGGCCTGTCTACCACCACCACCTCGGCCATGGTCGCAACGTCCTGGTAGCGATGCCAGGTATCGAGCCCGGCGGCGGCGTCGCTTCCCAGGATCAGGTGCAAGGAGCCATCGGGATCGGCGTCCCGGGCCGCTTCCAGGGTGTCCACGGTGTAGGTGAGCCCTCCCCGTTCGATCTCCACCGCGGAGGCCTCCACCCCGTCGATGCCGTTTACCGCGGCCTGCACCATGGCAAGCCGGTCCTCAGCCGGACTCAGCCGGGGCCGGTCGAGCTTCTGCCAGGGCTCGTTGGCCACCACGAGCTGAACCGTGTCGAGCTCCAGAGCGGCCCGCACCCACACCGCGGCAACGACATGGCCGACATGAACAGGGTCGAACGTACCCCCGAATATCCCGGTGCGACTCACTTCCCGCAGTGTACGAAACGGCAAGCGGGCCTCCCCATCACCCCCCGTCGTTGAAAGAAGCGCGAAAATCGTTGCGAACTCGATGAGACCCTTCGGTACGTTCGCGAGTCAAACAAGCTGAGCCCAAGGGCAAGATCCCAAGGCAGCGGCGGGAACAAAGCGGGCCGCTCGACGGTTGCAGCTTGCAGCCACGACAAGACAGGAACCAATGGACGATTCAACTGGCCAGTATCTGAACGCGATCGGCTTGGTGCAGCTCCTCACCAAGGAAGACGAAAAACGACTCTCCCAGACCATCGAGCGAGGCCGCGAGGCTCAAGCTCGTTTGGATGCCGGCGAGGACAATCCCCGGCTGCGAACCCAAATCCGGGAAGCAGCCCGGGCCAAGGAGCATTTCATCCGGGCCAACCTCCGCCTGGTGGTGAGTGTGGCCAAGAAGTACCCCCTTCCCACCGGCATGGAACTGCTCGACCTGGTGCAGGAAGGAAACCTGGGGTTGGACCGGGCGGTGGAGAAGTTCGACTGGCGCAAGGGGTTCAAGTTCTCCACCTACGCCACTTTCTGGATCCGCCAGGCCATCGGCCGGGCGCTCGACCAGAAGGCCAACCTGATCCGGCTGCCGGGCGAGCGAGCCGCCAGCCTGCGGGCCGCAGTGCGCCAGGCCACCGGTGGGGGCCAGGAGCTCGACTCCGAACACGCCCTGCTCTACCGGCTCACCTCCCTCACCTCCCTCAACGCCACCATGGGCGACGACAGCACCAGCGAGCTGATTGACCTGCAACCCGACGCCGGTCCCGGCCCCGAGGATTTGGCGTTGGCCGCCGACCAGATGGACAAGCTCGCAGAGCTGCTCGACGAGCTGGACCCGAGGGCCCGGTTCGCCCTGGAGATGCGCTACGGGCTCATCGACGGCGAAAAGCACAGCTACCGCAAGATCGGCGAGGAACTCGACCTCACCGCCGAGGCGGTCAGACGGATGATCGGGCGATCGCTGGACGCGGTGCGAGACCGGGCCGAGCTGCTCGAAATCGACGCCGCCTAGTCCTCACCAGCATTCAACCGACATTCGGTTTGCCCCATCCCCGGCGACAAGCGACGATTTTGTGATGAGTTCGGCCCGAACAGACGCTAAGAGCGCGCCGCAGTTCGACTGGCACCCGGGGTCGTGGCGAGACCGGCCCGCCGCCCAGCAACCCCAGTGGCCCGACCCTGCTTCGCTGGATCAGGTTCGCTCCACCCTGGCCGGACTCCCTCCCCTAGTGTTCGCCGGCGAGACCCGCCAGCTTCGCAGCAGGCTCGCTGAGGCCTGCGCAGGCCGGGCCTTCGTCCTCCAAGCCGGCGACTGCGCCGAGTCGTTCGACGGCGTTACCGCTGACAGCATCCGAGACAAGCTCAAGGTGATCCTACAGATGGCGGTGGTTCTGGCCTTCTCTGCCGGGGTTCCCACCGTGAAGATCGGCCGGATCGCCGGCCAGTTCGCCAAGCCGAGGTCGTCGTCCACCGAGGTGGTTGACGATGTGGAGCTGCCCTCGTTCCGGGGCCACATGGTCAACGACATCGGATTTTCGGAGCACTCCCGCGCAGCCGACCCCGAACGCCTGGTCCGGGCCTACCACCAGTCGGCCTCCACCCTCAACCTTCTGCGGGCGTTCACCAAGGGGGGCTACGCCGACCTCCGCCAGGTGCACTTCTGGAATCAGGAGTTCATCGCTGCCAGCCCTGAGGGTCGGCGCTACGAACGGGTGGCAGAGGGGATCGACTCCGCGCTGCGGTTCATGGCCGCCTGCGGGATCTCTACCGACGCCCCGGAACTCCACCAGGTGGACTTCTACACCAGCCATGAGGCCCTGGTTCTGGACTACGAGGAAGCCCTCACCCGGAGCGACTCCATCACCGGCGACTGGTACGACTGCTCAGCCCACATGCTCTGGATCGGCGAGCGGACCCGGCAGCTCGACGGCGCTCATCTGGAGTTCATGCGGGGCATCAAGAACCCTCTGGGCTGCAAGCTGGGGCCCACCGCCACCCCCTCCGAGGTGCTCCGGATATGCGAGAGCCTGAACCCGGAGCGCATACCGGGCCGGCTCACGCTCATCAGCCGTATGGGTGCGGCTCAGGTAGCCGAAGCGCTGCCCCCGCTGCTCGCAGCGGTGCGAGACGTCGGGCATCCGGTGCTGTGGGAGTGCGACCCCATGCACGGCAACACCTACACCACCTCGGGAGGACGCAAGACCCGCCACTTCGAGGATGTTATGGCCGAGATCGACGGTTACTTCTGGGCGCACGCCAAAGCCGACACCTGGCCGGGCGGCATCCACGTGGAGATCACCGGCGACGACGTGACCGAGTGCGTCGGCGGCGCCGAGGCCATCAGCGACGACGATCTGGAGCGGCGCTACGAGACGATGTGCGATCCCCGGCTCAACGGCACCCAGAGCCTGGAGCTGGCCTTCCGGCTGGCCGAGCGGCTCACCGACTGAGAAACCGATTTATTTCCACCTTCTTGTTTGATTTCGAGACCCGATCCTGATAGACAAGTAATCGGACCAAATTAGTCCGATTTACTTTTCCCCGGATGCTCTCCTCTCTCCCATCTCTCGACTCAAGAAGGCGCGATGGTCACGGTTCAAATCGACAACACGGCGGTGATCGACCCCGCACAGCAAGCCGACATCGAGAAGTTCGAGCGGATGCTGGCCCGATACAAGGCCGGGGAGATCCCCGAGGACGTGATGCGGGTGTTCCGCCTGAACAACGGCATCTACGGCCAGCGCCAGGGCGGCACCCGCCAGATGGTGCGGGTGAAGATTCCCGCAGGCATCATCCACCCCGAGCATTTCGAGGTGTTGGCTCACATCGCCCGGGTCTATTCCCGGGGCTGGGGCCACATCACCACCCGCCAGAACATCCAGCTTCATTTCGTGGAGCTGGACGACATCCCCGACGTGATGCGGCTCTTGGCCTCGGCGGGCCTCACCACCCGGGAGGCGTGCGGCGACACCGTCCGCAACGTGCAGGGTTGCCATCTGGCCGGGGCCTGCCCTCACGAGGTGCTGGACATCACCGCATGGGCTCAGGCCACTGCCCTGCACTTCCTCCGACATCCCTACGCCCAGCGCCTGCCCCGCAAGTTCAAGATCAACTTCTCGGGCTGCGCCACCGACTGTGGGCAGGCCATGTTCAACGACGTGGGGATCGTGGCCGCCACCCGAGAGCTTCCCGAGGGTACCGAGGCCGGGTTCCGGGTGTTCGTGGCCGGCGGCTTGGGGGCCAACCCCCACCCTGCGCTGGCCCTAGAGGACTTCACCACCCGGGAGGATCTGCTCCCCACCATCGAGGCCTGCCTGCGGGTGTTCGACCACGACGGCAACCGGGACAACAAGCTCCGGGCCCGCATGAAGTGGCTGGTGGAGAACCTGGGCTTCGAGGAACTCCAGCGCCGCATCTTCCGGGAGCGCAAGTTCCTCCTGGCCTCGTCGAGCTGGCCCGAGGGCATCCCGGACCTGGTGAAAGCCCACGGCGACGCCCCGGCAGGGCGCCAGGCCGGGGTCGAGGCCACACCGGTGGGCCAGGGAGTACCGGTGGCAATCGGCGGTCGGACCCCATTCGAGCGATGGGAGCAGGCCAACGTGGTGCGTGGCGCAGCCAAGGGCACCGTGTCGGCCTACGCATGGGCCCGGCTGGGCGACATAACCGCCGACCAGTTCGATGCCCTGGCAGCCATCCAGCGGGAGTTGGGCGCGGAGTGCCGGGTGACCAACCGCCAGAACATCGCCTTCCGCGACTTGGCCGAACACCAACTTCCCTGGCTGTTCGAGAGCCTGTCGGCCATCGGCATGGCCGAGCCCGGCGCCGAGCTGCTGCGCGACGTGGTGGCCTGCCCCGGCGCCGATACCTGCAACCTGGCGGTGACCCAGTCCCGGGGGCTGGCCGACGCCATCGGCGACCGCCTCGACGAGGAGGGGCTGGCCGAGGTGGGCAGGCTGCGGATCAACATCTCGGGCTGCACCAACTCGTGCGGCCAGCATCACGCCTCCGACATCGGTTTCTTCGGAGCGGAGCGCCGGGCCCACGGCAAGTCCGCTCCCGGGTACCAGATGCTGCTGGGGGGCTACGTGGGCAACACCCAGATCCACTTTGGCACCAAGGCCCTGCGCCTACCGGCCCGGAACGCCCCCGAGGCGGTGGTGAGGGTGGTTCGCCAGTTCACCGCACAGCGAGAGGCCGGCGAGGAGTTCCGCCACTGGCTGGAGCGCCGGGGAGGACCCAGGGCCATCGGCAGCGAACTGGCCGACCTGGACGAGTTCCCCACCCCCGAAGACGGCCCCGAGTACTACGTCGACTTCGACGAGACCGGCCCCTACGAAGTCGTGATTGGTGATTCCGAATGCGCAACCTGACCATCCCCACCTACTCCGACGCCGAGCTGGCCGCACTCAACGACGAGTTCGAGCACCTCCCGGCCGAGAAGATCATCCAGTGGGGGGTGGACAACTTCGCTCCCCACCTGTCGCTGGCTGCTTCGATGACCGACGCAGTGATGATCGACCTGGCCGTGAAGGTTAACCCGGCGGTGGAGGTGGTGTTCATCGACACCGGGTTCCACTTCCCCGAGACGCTGGAGACGGTGGAGCGGGTGCGCCGTCACTACGGCTTGAACCTGAGGCTGATGACCGTGGCCCGCCACGATCCCGAGCTGTGGAACATGGACCCGGAGAACTGCTGCTCGGCGGTGAAGGCCGGGCAGCTCGACCGGGCCCTGGCCGGCAAGGCCGCCTGGATGAGCGGTCTGCGCCGGGCCGAAGCCGTCACCAGGGTGAAGGCTCCAATCGTGGTGCGGGATCTACGAGGTTTGGTGAAGCTGAACCCCATCGCCACCTGGACCGACGAGATGGTGGCCGACTACATCTCCGAGCACAAGGTGCCGTTCAACCCGCTGCTGGACCGGGGCTACCCCTCCATCGGCTGCATGCCGTGTACCAAACCGGTGGCTCCCGGTGAGGACCCTCGCTCGGGCCGATGGGCCGGCTCGGACAAGACCGAGTGCGGCCTCCACTCCTAGAGCTTAAGCTCGCGGGGTGGCGAACTTTCTGAAGACATCACCGGCGACCGGGGTGGTCGTCACCGGAGGCGCGTCGGGGATCGGGCAGGCCTGCGCCCGGGCCCTGGCCGAAGCGGGGCGTCCTGTGTCGCTGTGGGACCTGAACGGTGACGGGGCGTCGGACGCAGCTGCTTCCATTTCCACTGACTGCGGGGTGACCACCCACGCTCTCGGGCTGGACGTAACCGATGGCGCGGCCGTCGCCGATGCGGTGGTGGCAGCCCGGGAGGCGTTGGGCAGCATCGGGGGGTTGGTCCACGCCGCGGGCATCGTGACTGCCGTGGACATCGACCACCTCACCGAGGAGGTCTGGGACTCGGTGCTCGGGGTGAACCTGCGAGCCCAGGCGTTCGTGGTGAAAGCACTACTCGACGACCTGCGCGGCCACCAGGGGTCGGCCGTCGTGGGGATCGGTTCGATCATGTCCGTGGTGGGCAACGCGCTGATCCCGTCGTACACCTCCTCCAAACACGGAGTGGTGGGGCTCACCAAATCGCTGGCCAACCACCTCGGCCCCGATGGCGTCAGGGTGAACGCTGTGTGTCCCGGCTACATCGATACCCCGATGATGGGCCCATCGCTGAGCGACCCGGCGACAAAAGCGTCCCTAGAGGCCAAGTCCCCACTGGGCAGGGTGGGCACCCCTGTGGACATTGCCAAAGCGGTCCGGTTCCTCATGTCCGACGAGGCCGGCTTCGTGACCGGCACCACCCTTGTGGTTGACGGTGGCGTAACCAGCCACGACTGAAACCAACTCACCCGGAGGGGCGCTTCACCTGTCCGAATCCCGCTGGGCGCCCCAAGGCCAACAGCTGCCGAGGGCTACCCAGTCGGTCCACTCTTGGTCGGATGGCCGCTAGGCGCCCCAAGGCCAACAGCTGGCTAGGGCCGAAGGTTGATGCTGCTGGCTCCTAGACGAGGTTTTCCACGAAGGCTTCGAGCTGGCGGAGGTTTCGCACCTCAAACACCCCGTCGCAGTGGACCCCGTACTCGGAGACCACCGAATCGCCGGTGTCCCAGTAGGCGCCGGGCTCAGGGTTGAGCCAGAACACCTTGCGGGCCCGATGCTCGATCTCCTTGAGAATCCAAGCCTGGGAAGCGTGGTAGTTGTTGCGGGCATCACCCAGGATCATGACCGTTGTCTTGGGGCCGACATCGCGGCCGTAACGCTCCCAGAACACCTCGAAAGCGTGGCCGTAGTCGGAGTGACCGTCCACCCACACCACATCGGCCTCGGCGTTCACCCGATGAACGGCCTCGCCGATGTCGTCCACCCCCTCGAAAAAGCTCGTCACCTCGTCGAGCCCGTCGATGAACACGAACGAACGCACCTTGGAGAACTGGTTGCTGATGGCATACACCAGGTGCAGGGTGAACCGGGCGAAAGCAGCCACCGACCCGCTCACATCGGCCACCACCATGATCTCCGGCTTGGCCGGCCGGGGATAACGGAACTTGGGCTCCGCCGGCACCCCGCCGTACGACAGCGAGTGACGCATGGTGTTGCGGAAGTCCAGCGGCCCCTTGCGCCCGTGACGCCGCTTGCGGGCCAACCGTACCGCCAGCTTGCGGGTGAGCGGATAGATGGCCCGGCGCAGCGCCAGCATCTCGTCCCGGCTGGCGTGCATGAAATCCACATCCTCTGGCAGAGGCTTGCGCAGGGTCTTGGCCATGGCCTCCACCCCCCGATCGGCCACCAAACGGCGACGAATCTCAGCCTCCACCTCCTTGCGCAACTGATCGATACGGGCCTCGAACTCGTCCCGCTCGAGCCGCTCCTCCAGCGGGGTCAACTCCTCGGGGGCGTCGTGGCGGGCCTGGCCCATGAGGCGCTCCAGCACCCCATCGAGGTCGAGGTTCCGCAGAGTGCGGTAGAGGTAGTAGGTGCCCCCCACCGGGCGGCCCGGCTCCATGCCGGCGTAGCGCTGCACCGCCTGGCGGGCGATGGCCCGCATGAGAGAATCGTCACCTCGCATCAGGGCCTGGAACAGCATCTCGGCCAACTGCTCGGCCGACATGGGCTCGCCGCCTCCCCCGCCCGAGCGCCGCTGCTGTTTGTCGGCGCCGTCGAGGAAGTCGGCCAGGTCCATCCCCTCGGGCCATTGCCCGTCGATCAGGTCGTATTCAGGGCCCCGGAGCGAGAAGTACACCTCGAACACGGTCTCGAACGCCCGCCAGTGGGCGTGGTTCTTCACCAGCGTGGCGGCCAGGGCGTACTTGAACGCCTCCCTGTCCTCGATGGGGATGTGCTGCACCGCCTCCATGGCGTCCAGGTTCTCGGTGAGGCTAACCGGCAGCCCGGCTGCTCGCAACTCGGAGATGAACCCGGCCAGAAGGGCCAGAAGCGGGGAGGTGGCGGGCTCGACCTTCATCTACCGGGGGCGGGGGAAATCACGAAACAGCCACAGCCAGGAGCCACCGAGAGCAAGAATCACGAAGCGGGCGCCGCAAAGCTCTCCTCGGAGGAGGCGAACTCCTTGAGCGCCTTTTCGATGTCACTGCGGTACTTGAGCAGGATGTTCACGGTCTCGGTGGCAGTGTCGGCGTCGATGTGATCAACCCCCAAAAGCACCAGGGTGCGGGCCCAGTCCAGGGTCTCCGACACCGACGGGGCCTTCTTCAACTCGATCTGGCGCACCGAGCGCACGATGCGGGCCACCTGGTCGGCCAGGCTCTCACCCACGCCGGGCACCTTGGCCAGCACGATCTCCTTCTCGCGCTCCAGGTCGGGATAGTCGATGTGCAGGAACAGGCACCGCCGCTTGAGCGCTTCGGACAGCTCCCTGGTGTTGTTGGAAGTGAGGAACACCAGCGGGATCTGGCTGGCCGCCACCGTGCCCAACTCGGGGATGGAAACCTGGTAGTCGGAAAGGATCTCCAGCAGCAGCGCCTCGGTCTCGACTTCCACCCGGTCCACCTCGTCGATGAGCAGCACCACAGGGTCGGGCGAGCGGATGGCCTCCAGCAGGGGGCGGGTCAACAGGAAGTCCTCTGAGAACAGGTCGTCCTCGATCTGCTGCCACATGCCCTCGCCCTTGGCTTCCTCGTCCTGGCGCTCGGCCTGGATGCGCAGAAGCTGCTTCTTGTAGTTCCACTCGTAAAGGGCCTTCGACTCATCGAGGCCCTCGTAGCACTGGAGGCGGATCAGGCGGGCCCCGGTGGCCTCGGCCACGCTCTTGGCGAGCTGGGTCTTGCCCGTACCGGCCGGTCCCTCCACCAGCACCGGTTTCTGCAAGCGTTCGGCCAGATAAACCACCCCGGCGATGCCATCGTCGGCCAGGTACTGCACATCGCTCAAGCCGGTGCGCACCGCGGCCACGTCGGCAAAAGAAAAGCTCATGGTTGAAGGGTACGCCCAGCCCGTTCAAGCCCCGAAATCATGGACTTGCCGGGGTTCCCACCATCCCTTCCCGTGACCGTCCCCTGGCCTGTGAACCCGGCCCGCTACCCCCGCACCTGGCCATCGCCTCTAACCACGTACTTTGTGGTGGTCAGCTGGCGCAGACCCATCGGCCCCCGGGCGTGGAGCTTCTGGGTGCTGATGCCGATCTCGGCCCCGAACCCGAACTCCTCGCCGTCCACAAACCGGGTGGAGGCGTTGACCAGCACCGCGGCGGCGTCCACCTCGGTGCAGAACCTGTCGGCGGCCTCAAGATCGGCGGTGATTATGGCCTCGCTGTGGCCGGTGCCGGTGTCGTTCACGTGATTGATGGCCTCGTCCAGGCTGTCCACCACCTTCACCGACAGCTTCAGGTCGAGGAACTCGGTGCTGTAATCGGCCTCGGTGGCGGGCCCGATGCGGTCGGCCCCCAGGATGGCCCGGGCCGTCTCGTCGCCCACCAACTCCACCCCGGCCAGGTCATCGGCAAGGGGGGGAAGCAGCTTGTCGGCCACCGACCGATGCACCACCAGCGACTCGGCAGCGTTGCACACCGAGGGGCGCTGGATTTTGGCGTTGACCACGATGCGCCTGGCCATGTCCAGATCGGCCGAGGCATCGACATACACGTGGCAGTTGCCGTCGCCGTCGATCACGTAGGGCACGGTGGCGTTCTCGAGAATGGAGGCGATCAAACCGGGGCCGCCCCTGGGAATGAGGCAGTCGATGCTGTCCCGAAGCTGCATGAACTCCGCGGCGGCGGCGTGGCTGGTGTCGGACACCAGTACCAGGGCATCGCTGGGCAGCCCGGCTTTCTCATAGGCATCCCGCAAGACCCCGGCGATGGCCAGGTTGGAGCCCAACGCGCTGGACGACCCCCGCAGGAAGGCGGCGTTGCCCGACTTGAGACACAGACCGGCGGCGTCGCTGGTGACGTTGGGACGGCTCTCGTAGACGATGGCAACCACCCCCAGCGGCACCCGCACCTGGCTGATCCGCAGTCCGGAGGGCACCACCCAACCGCTGGTGATCTCCCCCACCGGGTCGGCCAAACCGGCCACCTTCCGCAGGCCCTCGGCCATTCCGTCCAGCCGGGAGTCGGTGAGCCGGAGGCGGTCCACGAGGGTGGCACTCATTCCCGATGCTGTGGCGGCGTCCACATCTGCCTGGTTGGCGGCCAGCAGATCGTCACGGGACTGCTCGAGTTGGTCGGCGGCAAGAAGCAGGGCGTGGTTCTTGGTCTCGGTGTCGGCGGTGGCCAGAACCCGGGCCGCGGCCTTGGCCCGGTCGGCCAGCTCGGCCATGGAAGCTGCCGGGTGCAAACCGTTCGACGTGTCGGTGCTCACGGCCCGAGCGTACCCGACAACCCCCAAGCCGACTTCGCCATTTGCGGCGGCCGGCACTCCCAGGCGCACCGAAAACGTGCCTCTGCTCCGGTAGCGTGTTCTGGCATTCCCCCCGATGAGCAGAGACCGAGTGGGAAGAGCGCGGCCTTGGTGGGGGCCGGGATCTTCCTGTCACGCCTGTCCGGTATCGGACGAGAGGTGGCGGTCGCCGCGTTCATAGGGGCCGGGCGCATCGGCGACGCCTACCGGGCCGCCCTCACCATCCCCCGCCTGCTGCAAAACCTGCTGGGCGAAGGGGTGCTGTCGGCCTCGTTCATCCCGGTCTATTCCCAGCTTGTCGAGCAAAAGCGGCCCAGGGACGCCGGGCGGCTGGCCGGAGCGGTGTTCGGTCTGCTGGCGGTGGTCACCGGGCTGACCGTGCTGGCCGGATGGGTGCTGGCCGATCCGCTGGTGTCGCTGCTGCTCTGGCGCTTGCCGGCCGACACCGCCGACCTCACCGTTGAGCTGGTGCGGGTCATGTTCGCCGGAATCGGGTTCATTGTGCTTGCGGCGTGGGCTCTGGGGGTGTTGAACGCCCACCGCCGGTTCTTCCTCTCCTACGCCGCCCCGGTGGTGTGGAACGCGGCGCAGGTGGGGTTCATGGTGGGAGCGTGGGCGGTGTGGCACAGCGTTGACCCCGCCACCCGAGCCTCCGACGTGGCCCGGATGGCGGCCTGGGGGGTGGTGTTGGGCGGGGCACTGCAGTTCCTTGTGCAGGTGCCCCTGGTGGTGCGGCTGGTGCCGATGCTCCGCCCCAGCCTGAACTGGCGGCGTCCCGATGTCCGTGTGGTGCTCAACCGGTTCGGGCCGGCGCTCATCGGACGGGGGGTGGTGCAGGTATCGGCCTACGTCGACCTGATCCTGGCCGGGTTACTGGCCGGCGGGGCCATCGCGGCGTTGGGATTCGCCCAGGTCATCTACTTCCTGCCCATCAGCCTGTTCGCCATGAGCGTGGCCGCAAGTGACCTGCCGGAGATGGCCCGAGAGCAGGGCGATCCCGACGCGCTGGCGCGAAGGCTGCAAACCGGGCTCGACCGCATCGGGTTCTATGTTCTGTTCTCGGCGGTGGCGTTCATCACGATGGGCGGGTTGATCGTGGGGGCCCTGCTTGAAAGGGGGCAGTTCAGCCCCGACCAGACGGTTCAGGTGTGGTGGATCCTGGCCGCCTACAGCCTGGGACTGATGGCCACAGCGTCGTCCCGGTTGCTGCAGAACGCCTGTTTCGCGGCGGGCGACGCCAAGGGTCCGGCACGGGTGGCGGTGGTTAGGGTGGTGCTAGCCGCCGGGGTGGGGCTGGTGCTCATGTTCAGCTTCGACTCCTACGGGGTCATCAACGGCAGCGTGGAGCGACTGGGCGACTTCCGGTTGTTGTCGCCATTGCCCGACGCCGAGAGGGGTGGAGGGGTGGTCCGGCTGGGAGCGGTGGGACTGGCCCTGGGCACCTCGGTGGCGGCCTGGGTGGAGTACGCCATCCTGCGCCAACGGGTCCGCCACCTGCTGGGTCGCCGCCGGCCGGTTCGGAGTCCCACCGGTCGCTTGGCGGTGGCCGCCCTGTCGTCCGGGGTGTTGGGAGCGATATTGGCCTGGGGTTTGGACCCCCTTCCGGTGCTATTCACGGCACCGTTGTGCCTGCTGCTGACCGGGCTGATCTACGTGATCCTGGGCAGGGGCTCCAGGATCGACGCCGCCGAGGAAGCAGCCGAGCTGATCGAACAAGCCCTGGCCCGAATCAAGGCTGCGCTGCTTGGAGTGCTCAGGGCAGGACGGTAAGCGAGTCGCGGTGGATGACCTCGCCGGGTGATCCGGGGGGCATGGCGTCGGAGCGCAGGCCGACCACCGAATCCATGTCGCCGGACGACACCTCCACCAACCCTCGGGCGAAGATCACGTCGTCGGGGCCCCGCACGTCCACCGCATCGCCGGGCTGGAAGGTGCCTTCGAAACCGGTGATGCCGATGGCCAAGAGCGATGCCCCCCGTTCCACCATCGCCCGGCGAGCCCCGTCGTCCACCCACACCACCCCGGAGGGCACCATGGCGAACCCGATCCACAGCTTGCGGGCGCTCAACCGACTGGGCTGAGCCACCACGGTGGTTCCGACGCCGGCCACACCGTCGAGCGCATCGGCCACCACCCGATCACGGTGAGCCGCGGCGATAACCGTGCGAACCCCCGACCAGCTGGCGATCCGAGCGGCGGCCAGCTTGGAGGCCATGCCCCCGCTTCCCCGGTCGGTGCCCGCTCCCCCGGCGACGGCGGCCAGCTCATCGAGCATCCGCAGGTCGGCGATCTCCGCCACGATCCGGGCCTCGGCGTCGGAGCGGGGATCCGCTGTGTGAACCCCTTCGGTGTCGGTTAGCAGCACCAGAAGCTCCGCTCCCACCATGTGGGCAACAAGAGCGGCGATCCTGTCGTTGTCCCCCCAGCGAATGGCATCGTCGGCCACCGCGTCGTTCTCGTTCACGATGGGCACCACGTCAAGCCCCAGCAGCCGGTTGAGGGTGCGCTGAGCGTGGAGATACTGGGGACGTTCCAAGAAGTCCCGGGGGGCCAGCAACACTTGCCCGCAGATGAGGCCGCGCTCGCTGAGGCGCTCCTGGTACAAGGCCATCAGCCTGCTCTGGCCCACGGCGGAGAGGGCCTGGAGGATGACCGGATCGCGGGGGCGACCCTGCTCGAAACCCAGCACCGGCAGCCCCGCGCCGATGGCCCCTGAGCTGACCACCACCACCTGGTGGCCGAGCGCCACCAAGTCGGCCACCTCGTGGCTCAGCTTGGCCACCGCCCCGGCCTTGATGGTGCCGTCGGCTTCAGTGATCGACGAGGTGCCGATCTTCACCACTACGATCACAACCCGTCCCCCAGGTACTCGTCGTCGTCGTGGTACTCGAACTCGAAGGCACCGATTCGGGCGGTGTCGCCAGGCTTGATCCCGGCCCGGACCAGGGCACGGTCCACTCCCATCCTCTCGAGACGACGGCGGGCGAAGTCCCAGGCCCCCGGAGCATTCAAATCAGAGAGGGCCACGGTGCGCTCGGGGGCCCGCCCCACCACCACGAACGCGCCGTCGTTGGCCCGCTCCACCGTAAACCCCTCGGGAACGGGGCGGTGGACCACCACATCGTTGGAGCCACCGGGACCCAAGCCCAGCCCATCGTGGGCCCGGGCCTCTCGAACAGCGTCGGCCATAGCTCTGACCAACTCATCCAGGCCGGCACCGGTCACCGCCGAGATTGCCTTGGCATCCGGGGGCGTGGCCAGATGGCCGGCGTCGGCCTTGGACGCCACCAGTATCCGAGGCCGCTCCAACAGTTCGGGGTGGTAAGCGCCCAGCTCTTCCAGCAACACCCGCTGCTGCTCGGCCGGGGCGACCTCCTCCATCGAGGCGAGATCCACCATCACCACCAGCACCCGGGCCCGCTCGACGTGGCGCAGGAAGCGGTAGCCCAGGCCTCGGCCCTCGCTGGCCCCTGCGATGAGGCCGGGGATGTCGGCCACCACCATCTCGAAATCGTCGCCTGTGCGCACCACCCCGAGGTTGGGCTCGAGGGTGGTGAACGGGTAGTTGGCGATTTTGGGGCGGGCCGCCGAGATGCGGGAGATCAGCGTGCTCTTTCCGGCGTTGGGGAAGCCGACCAGCGCCACGTCAGCCAGCAGCTTCAGCTCCAGCTTCAGCCAGCGCTGCTCTCCTCCCTCGCCCTGCTCGGCGAACGCCGGGGCTCGATTCTGATGGGTGGAGAACCGGGCGTTGCCCATTCCCCCTGCCCCGCCCGCCGCGGCCAGCCAGCGGACCCCGTCGGCAGCCAGGTCGGCCAGCAGCTCTCCGCTTTGCTCCTTGACCACGGTGCCCACCGGCACCCGAACCTCGACATCATCGCCGGCCGCCCCGTGGCGGCGCTTGCCCTGCCCGTGGGTGCCGTTGCCGGCCCGGCGATGGGGGTGATCCTTGAACGCGATCAGCGAGGCCACGTTGTGGTCGGCCACCAACCACAGGCTGCCACCCCGGCCACCGTCACCCCCGTCGGGGCCACCCTTGGCCACATGGGCCTCACGGCGAAACGCCACACAGCCCGCACCGCCGTCGCCTCCCCGCACGTTGAGTCCGCACTCGTCGATGAACTGCGTCATCGCCTGTCACCCCGCACCCGAGGCCCGCACGGCCGCTGATCGCTCGGGGGCGATCAGTCGGTGATTACGTCGACGAGCTTGCGGCGCCGTCGATGGCCGAACTTCACCCGCCCGTCGGCGGTGGCGAACAGCGTGTCGTCACGGCCCCGCCCGACGTTGTCCCCGGGATGGATGCGGGTGCCCCGCTGGCGGACGATAATCGATCCGGCCGTCACCCTGGTGCCGTCGTAAACCTTCACCCCCAGGCGCTTGGGGTTGGAGTCTCGGCCGTTGCGGGTTGAGCCGCCGCCTTTGGTCTTGGACATCTTTCGCTCCCCTCAGCTTCCGGAATCGGCTGTGATGGCCGTGATCCGGATGCGGGACTTGCGCTGGCGATGACCCCACCGCCGGCGCTGGTTGCTCTTGTTCTTGTAGGTGAACCCGTGAATCTTTGCGTCCTTTACCGAGTCCACCACCGTGGCGATGACCCGAGCCTGGCTGAGCGGGCCTGGAGCGGCCACCACCGAGGCGCCGTCCACCAGTAGCACCGGGGTCAGCTCCACCTCGGCGCCGGGATCACCCAGCAGCTCGACATCGAGGGTCTGACCCTCTTCCACTCTGTACTGTTTTCCGCCGGTGCGGATGACGGCATACACCTGCTTGCGCCTCACTCACTGATTGTCGAACCAACCCGGGCCGACAGGTACCAACCCGCAATCCTAGACGACTCCGTACCCGCCGACCCCAACCGTTAACCCTGGGCCGAACCTTCAAACCGGCAAACGGCAGCCGGCTATCCCAAACCCTTGCTCGCGGAGCCCTAACCCTTGCCCAGGAGCTTGGTGTCGAGCTCCAGTCCCCGACCGTCGCAGGTCGGGCAGGTTGACGAGCACGACTCCAAGAGACCCTGGCCAATGCGCTTGCGGGTCATCTCCACCAACCCCAGATCGGAGATGTCAAGCACCTGGGTCCGGGTCTTGTCCCACGCCAGGGATTCCCGGAACGCCTTCATGACCTCCTCGCGGTTGCCCCGCTTCTCCATGTCCACGAAGTCGATCACGATGATGCCGCCGATGTCGCGCAGGCGAAGCTGGCGGGGGATCTCCCGTGCTGCCTCCAGGTTGTTGACGAACACGGTCTCCTCCAGGTTGGAGTCGCCGACGTTCTTGCCGGTGTTCACGTCGATCACGGTAAGGGCTTCGGTGTTCTCGATGATGAGAGAACCTCCGCCGGGGAGCCACACCTTCTTGTCCAGTGCCTTCACGAACTGCTCGTGTACGTGGTGGCGTTCGAGCAGACCGAGGTGCTCGCTGTCGGCGTCGTAGTACTGGAGCCTCTCTACCAGCTCGGGGGCCACGCTGGACACGTAGTCGTGGACCTCGTCGAACAACCGGCGGTCGTCGATGTGAACCGAGCGGAAGTCTTGGTTGAACTCCTCCCGGATGACCCTGACGGCCATTTCGGGCTCCCGGTAGAGCAGCCCGGGAACCTGGAGCCGGGGAGCGAGGGCGTCGATCTGCTCCCACTGGTAAAGCAGCCGTCGCACGTCACGCTCGAGCTCCTCGGCGGTTATGTTCTGCGCCGCGGTGCGCACGATGATCCCGTGCTCGGCGGGCTTGCAGCGGTCCAGCACCTTGCGGAGCCGCTTGCGTTCCTTGTCGGGAAGCCGCTTGGAGATTCCATAGGTTTTGGAGTTGGGCACCAGCACCACGAAACGGCCGGGCAGCGACACCTCCTGGGTGAGGCGGGCCCCCTTGTGGGCTATGGGGTTCTTGGTGACCTGGCACATGATGGTCTGGCGGGCTTCGAGGAGGTTCTCGATACGGGGGGCACCTCCCGAGGTCTCCACATCGTCGGGGTCGAACACCACATCGCCCCGGTACAGCACGGCGTTCTTGGGAGTGCCAATGTCCACGAACGCCGCCTCCATGCCGGGCAGCACGTTTTGCACCCGCCCCATGTAGATGTTGCCGTGAATCTCGGTGATGTCGTCAGCGGGGCGTGAGACGTAGTGCTCAATCAGGGCCCGGCCCTCGACCACAGCAATCTGGGTGGCGTCAGGACGGACCTGCACCAGCATCATGTAACGGCCCACCGGGCGACCCTTGCGGCGGCGGCCCCGGCGGCTCTCCAGGGTCTTCTCGTCCAGCTCCACCGGACCATCGGAGACCTGGTGTTCGACCGGCTGGACCGGGCGGTTGCCGCCCCCGCGTCCCCGCCCACCACGGCGGCGGCGACGCTTGCGCCCCGAACCGGTGTTGTTGCCACCGGAGTTGTTGCCCGCGGAACCCTGGCCACCGGAACCCGAGCCCCGGTTGGCGGCAGACCCGCGGTCGTTCTGGCCCGGGGCGGGGCGGGAATCCCCGATCTTGGGCTTGGAATCCGGGGCGGGGCGGGAATCCCCGATCTTGGGCTTGGAATCCGGGGCGGGGCGGGAATCCCCGATCTTGGGGCGCTGCCGGTTAGATCCGTCGTCGGACCGCTTGACGGTCCGCTCCACTGAGTCGGTCATGGAATTGGTCCTTTCTCATTGCACACCTTCCAAGGTGTGCAGAGCAGGGGCTGCGCCGACCTCAAGCGGCTCCATGCGGGCGCCATCCTGCTCAATCCATTGACGAGTGCGTCGAACCAGCACCGGGCGGTACACAGGCTCGGTCACGGCCAGAAGCTCGGACGGACGCGCCGTCCGAGGTTGAGTTCCCAAAGTGGCCAGGAGGCGAACCCCCCGGCTGGTGGGTTCCCCAACCTCCAGGGCATGCACCTGAGGGGCTAGGTCTTCGGTGATCTTCTGGCCCTTACGTTCTCGCGTAATCACAAGTCTAGCCGCGCCCAGTACCCGATCCACCCATCGGGCGACCTCGTCGACGCCCACCCCGGCCAGCTCGATGTCCCAGTCGCACCGGGTTACCGCCTGCTGCAACGACATCGTGCCCGGTTGCAGCACCGAGGCCCCCGAGGCCACCATCCCGTCGGGCAGGACGCCCACCAGCGCCTCGAGTACCTGCTCGGCTGCCATCTCGGTGACGGCCAAGTCGATGTCGAGGTACTCGGCGTCGGATTCGTAGCCGGTGGCCAGGGCCGGACCGAAGTGCAGCTTGGCCCGGGGAGAGAACCCCTCGGTCAGCGCCACCGGGAGCCCGGCCCGGCGCAGGGAGCGTTCCCAGATCCGGGCCACATCCCGGTGGCTGGTGAACCGGATCTTCCCGGTCTTGGAGTACCGCACACGGACCCGAGTCCGGGCGGGCTGGTTGGGGTTCACCGGCGTTTCCGGCCCTCGGCTCCCTGGCCGGAGAAGTTGCCCAGAATCGAATGCCGGCTCACGCCGAGGCCCTTGAGCCGGTGGCGGCGAGCTGCACCGGCACCGCGTCGGCAACCGAGAAGGAGGTAGGTACCTGGCCGGTGCCCTGGCTACCCCCCGCCGGAGGAGTGGCGGAGGCCACGATGTGCTCGATGCTGTAGCCGGTGCAGGCCCCGCAGTCGTAGCACGGGGTCCAGCGGCAATCCTCCAGGCCCAGCTCGGCCAGGGCGTCCCGCCAGTCCTGCCACAGAAAGTCCTTGTGGAGGCCGGCGGAGAGGTGGTCCCAGGGCAGCACCTCGTCCTCAAGACGGTGGCGATGCACGTACCAGTCCACCGACAGCCCGTGGCGGGCCATGGCCTCGGTCCAACGGTCGAAGTTGAAGTGCTCGGACCACTCCTGGAAGGTTCCCCCCGCTCGCCAAACGTCCTCGATGACCCTGCCGATGCGGCGGTCGCCGCGGCTGGCGAGTCCCTCGATCAGGCTGGCCTTGGGGTCGTGCCACTTCATCTGAACGCCCCGGTTGCGCTTGATGCTGTCGCGCAGCAGGAAGATCTTGCGCTGGAGTTCGGTCACAGTGTTCTGGCCGAACCACTGGAACGGGGTGAACGGCTTGGGCACGAACCCGCCCAATGACACCGTTACCGACGGGTTCTTGGTGTGGGCCTTACCCAGCTCCACGCAGTTGCGGGCCAGCTCGCCGATGGCCAGCGTGTCCTCATCGGTCTCGGTGGGAAGCCCGGTGAGGAAGTACAGCTTCATGCGCCGCCATCCCTGGGAGAACGCGGACGACACCGCACCGTACAGGTCGCGCTCGTCGATGAGCTTGTTGATGACCTGGCGCATCCGCCACGACCCGGCCTCGGGAGCGAAGGTCAGCCCGGTGCGCCGGGCTCTCTGGATCTGGGCCGCCAACCCCACGGTGAAGGCATCCACCCGCAGGCTGGGCAGCGACACCGACACCTCTCCGGCGGCACCGTCCATGGTGGCGGCCACCACCTCCTCGATACCGCTGAAATCGGCGGTGGACAGCGAGGTCAGCGCCACCTCGTCGTAACCCGAGCGGGCCAGCCCGTCGGCCACCATGGTGCGGACCTGCTCGGCGGGGCGCTCCCGCACCGGCCGGGTGATCATCCCCGCCTGGCAGAAGCGGCACGCCCGGGTGCAGCCCCGGAATACCTCCACGTTCAGCCGGTCGTGAACAACCTCGGTGAGCGGCACCAACTGGTTCCTGGGGTAGGGCCAGGAGGCCAGGTCGGCCACCGTACGCTTCTCCACCACCGCCGGCACATCGGCGTGGCGGGGGGTTATCGAGACCAGGTTCGGGCCGTCATACTCCACGTCGTAAAGCGACGGCACGTACACCCCTTCCACTCCGGCCAGGGACCGCAGCACCGCTGTACGTGACTTCTTGCCGGCTCGCTTCCAGTCCCGGATCACCGTGTTGATCTCGGACACCACTTCCTCGCCGTCGCCCAGCACGAAGAAGTCAACGAAATCGGCCAGTGGCTCGGGGTTGTAGGTGCAGTGCCCGCCCGCCCCGATCAGCAGGTCGTCGGCGGCCCGCTGTTCGGCCCGCACCGGCGCTCCGGCCAGGTCGATGCAGTTCAGGACGTTGGTGTAAACCAGCTCGGCCGACAGGTTGAATGCCAGCACGTCGAAATCGGCGGCCCGGCGGTGGGTGTCCACCGAGAACAGGGGTAGGCCCTTGGCCCGCATCTCGGCCTCCATGTCCACCCAGGGGGCGTAGGCCCGCTCGGCCACCGCGTCGTCCCGCTCGTTGAGGATCTCGTAGAGGATCTGCAGGCCCTGGTTGGGGAGGCCAATCTCGTAGGTGTCGGGATAGGCCAGCAGCCACGCCGCTTTGGACGGATGGTGATCGGGCTCCACCATGCCGCCCTCCCCGCCGATGTAGCGGGCCGGCTTCGACACGTCGGGCAGCACCAGCTCCAGATCAGGCCACAGGGACATCCCCACCAATCTACCGAGCCCACCGGCCCGAACGGTGAGCGAGGCCGAGGTTCGAGACTTCAAGGTTGGTCAGGTGAACCGGCGCATGCGGACGTTCAGCACCAGGCCAAGGCCGATGAGGGTGGCGATGGCCGACGAACCGCCGTAGGACACCAGCGGCAGGGGAATGCCGGTGATAGGGGTGATGCCCAGGGTCATGCCCACCGCCTCGAACATCTGGAACAGGATCATGGCGAACACGCCCGAGCAGATCAGCGCCCCGAACCGGTCTCGGGCCAGCCGGGCCGCCTGGAGGATCCTCAAGAGCAGCACGGCGTAGAGACCCAGGGTGGTGGCCGCCCCGACGAAGCCGAATTCCTCGCCGATCACGGTGAAAATGAAGTCGGTGTGCTGCTGGGGCACCAGGCCGCTCAGCGTCTGCGAGCCCTCGCCGTAGCCGGTGCCATTCACCCCTCCGTTGCCGATGGCGATCTGGGCCTGGCGCTGCTGGAACGCGGCCTCGGTGATGTCGCTGGCCGGGTCCACGAAAGTTCTCAGCCGGTTTCTCTGGTACTCCTCCAGCATGTTGGAGTTGATCATCAGCGTCACCACCGTGGTGACGATCAGGGCCATGCCGATCACCTGGCGGAAGCGGATACCGCCGATCAGCAACAGCACGAACCCGATGAACACGTAGATGATCGCCGTGCCCACGTCGGGTTGCAGCAGCACCAACAGCCCCGGCCAGGCGACGATCCCCACCGCCACGAACACCCTCGGCACGGTCATGTGGTCTTCGTACCGGGCCAGGAAGGCGGCCACGGCCACGATCACCGCGATCTTCTGGAACTCGGAGGGTTGAAGCTGAAAATCGCCAACCCGGAACCAGGAGCGAGCACCGTTCACCGCCTCCCCCATCGGGCTCAGCACCACTATCAGCGCCAGGATGCCCATCCCGTAGGCCGCCACCGCGAACTTGGACAGCTCGTTGTAGGGAACCCAGGCGGCGAAGATCATGATGAGCGCCCCGGCCACCGCGAACAGCGACTGCCGGTCCATGAAGAAGGCGTCGAAGTTCTCCGGGTCGCGACCTCGAGTGGTGCTGTAGATGGCCGCCACCCCGATCACCGCCAACCCTGCCGCGGCAAGAACCAGGACTACGTCAATGTGCATCCACGGGGCGTAGGAACTGGTCCGGGATTCCTGCCCTTCGGGCCCGCGCTCCTCCAGTGAGATGACCGCCATCAGGAATCTCCCCCCGACTCGGCCCCGGTGACGGCTTCCTCGCCGTCGTCGCCTTCGCCGGCGTCGCCTTCGCCGGCCCCCTCACCCAGCAGCGAGTCGCTCAGCCTGGCCAGGTCGTCAATGGTCCGCACCACCGGTACCGTGTCGCGAGCGATGGGTTCCAGCACCCGCCGCACCGCCGGAGCGGCGATCGACGCCCCGAAACCCGACTCCTCCATCACCGCCACCACCACGTATTCCGGGTTGGGGTTGGGGCCAAACGCCGCGAACAGTGAGAAATCGGCCTTGCCCTCGACCTCGGCGGTACCCGTCTTGCCTGCCACCGACCACTCCTCGTGGGGAAAACCGACGAAGGCGCGGTGCGCTGTGCCGTCGAGATCGCCGGTAACCCCGAGCAGCCCTTGCAGGATCGGCCTCCGTATGGAGTTGGGCAGGTAGATCCGGTTGATGACCCGGTCGCCGAACGACTGCAAAACCTCCCCGGAAACCGAGTTCTCCACCCGGTCAACCACCTTGGGAGCGTAGAGAGTGCCCCCGTTGGCGAACGCGCCGTAGCCATTGGCCATCTGCAGCGGGGTGGCCCCGAGCAGTCCCTGACCGATGGACAACACGATGGTGTCGCCCGTCCGCCACGGCTCGCCGGCGGCTTCGGCGGCCGTAGGTGACGGCACCCGGCCTGTCCCCTCCCCGGCCAGGGCGATGCCGGACTGCGCCCCAAAGCCGAACAGCCGGGCCGTCCGCTGGATGCTCTCCTGGTTGAAGCGCTCTCCCCGGTCCATAGTGTCGCCCAGGTAGTAGAAGTAAACGTCGGATGAAACCGTGATGGCCCGGGGCAGGTCAACCGGTCCGTAGATGGCACCTTGGGCGTTGGTGAACGTACAAAGGTCAAGGGCGTGATCCTCGCACGACGGGACCACATAGCTGCCGGTATCCTCGTAGAGGGTGTCGGCGGCCAAAACCCCCCGCGGGCCGATGACGCCGCTGTTCATGGCGGCGTAGGCGGTGAACAGCTTGAACGTGGACCCGGGAGGGTAGATGCCCGACAGGGCCCGATTGTGCAATGGCTGGTGGCTGACTGGGTTCTGGATCTCGGCCCAGCGTTCCTCGCTGATGGCACCCACGAACTCGCTGGGTGAGTAGGTGGGGTAGGAAGCCATGGCCAGAACGTCCCCCCCGTTGGGATCGAGCACCACAATGGCGCCGCCCGGAGCTGTGAACGGGGGATCCTCGGGTTCCTCGGGTTCCTGTTGGCGAGCTATCGCCAGCGCGGTCAACAGCTCCTCCTCTGCCAGGGCCTGGATGCCCACATCCAGGGTCAGATAGACATCGGCCCCGGCCACCGGATCAACCTGCTCTATCACCTCCACCGGGTCACCAAGATTGTCAACCAGCAGGGTGGTGGATCCGGGAGTGCCCCTCAGCACCGACTCGAAGGACGCCTCCACCCCGGTCTGCCCGATCTCGTCGGTGGGCCGGTAGGCCTTTGGTCCGCCGGCCACCAGCTCGTACTGCTCCTCGCTGAGACTGGAGACATAACCCAGGACATGGCCCGCCAAGGCTCCGTACGGATAGCTACGAACGCTGCGGATGACGGTGCCCACTCCCGGGAACTCGTCGGCCCGCTCTGCCAAAACGATCTCGAAGTTCTCGGTTACGTCGCGTGCTACCTCGATGGAGTCGAGAGGGCCGTACCGGGCATCGTTCAGGGCGTCGTTGATCTCGAAGATCTTGGTGAGCCTGCCCGCCCGACTGATCTCCCGAGCCAGGCGCAGAACCAGGTCGTCCTGCTCGCTCTGGTCGAACTCGGTGTCGAACACGAACCGATCGACGGTCACCACCAGCGACTCCCGGTTGTCCACCAGCACATGCCCGTTGCGGTCGAATATCCGGCCTCGTGGTGCCGGTTCGTAGGTCACCCGGATCGTATTGCCGAGGGCCTGGGCCTCGAACTCCTCTGAACTCAACACCTGGAGGAACCACAGGCGGGCAAACAGCACGCCAAAGGCCAGCAGCGCCAGCAGCGCCAAAAAACTCAATCGGAGGCGGAGCGACTCGGGGCTCACGCTTCCTCCCCCACCAACCTGGGCCACGACCACCGCCACAGGCCGATCAGCGGCAACGCCAGCACCAGGTTGTAGGCGGCAGCCACCCCCATCACGGTGTAAAGGCGGTCGGTGTAGAGGTTGACCTCGCCGAGCAGTTCGCCGAACACCGCGTACACCAGCAACCCCCCGGCGGTCGCGGCCGCGGTGACCAGAACATTGATCCACCACGCGCTGCGGAAGATCCGCTCCTCCAGCAGGCCCACCGAGTAGCCCCACACGGTGTAGATCAGGGCAGACAAGCCGAACAGGGTGGGCAGGTACAGGTCGATGCCCAAGCCGATGGCGAAGCCGGCTGCCGCACCCCGCACCGGCCCGCCCGCCAGGCCGGCGGTAACCGCCACGGCCAGGGGCACCTCGGGGACCACCCCGTACACACGCAGATCGGAGAACAGCGACAGATGCAGCACCAGCGCGGTTACCAGGAACAACGCGCTGCGAGCGTAGGCACCGGCGATGCCCGACGAACCCGGCCGGTTCATGGTGTTCATGATTCCTCGCCCAGGGGGTCGTAGAGCAGGACGGTCACGAAGTTCAGGTTGCTGGTGTTGCCCGACGGCTCCACAGAGAGGATCTGAAGCAGGCGGGCTTCGTCGTAGTCGATGGCGGTGACGGTGCCAACGGGTACGCCGGGGGGGTAGCGGCTGCGGTCCACCCCGCTGGTAACCACCTCGTCGCCGACTGCCACCTCGGTTTCGATCTCCAGTCCCCGGTCCACGATCAGCGGCTCTATGTGGCCGTTCCCCGAGGCCAGCGCCACGTCCTCGGTGCCCAGCACCAGCACCCCCACCTCGAACGAAGGGTCGGTGAGGAGCTGCACTTGGGCGTAGCGCCGGGCGGGGTCCCCGTCGATCCGTCCGATAAGACCGCCCCTGGTGACCACCGGCATCCCGTTGCGGAGCCCGTCCTCGGCTCCCCGGTTTATCTGCACCGAGTATCGGTCGAAGTTGTTCAGGTTGGCGGTGACCACCTCGGCCACCACGTTGGGGATGTCCTGCACGTAGGGCAGGTTCAGCTCGTTGAGGAGGGACTCAAGGCGGATGGAGGCATCTGATTCCAGTATCTGCTGGCCCTCGAGCTTCTCCAGCTCGAGGCGCAGCTTCTCGTTCTCGACCTCCAGCTCGTCGTAGCCTGTCATGCCCTGCCAGGCGTCGCCCACCGGGTCGAACAGCCGATCTGTGCCCGACCTCAGCGGCGACAGCATGTCGGTGAGGGTCTCCTCTGTCCGCTGGAGGGGCTCGAAGTCGCGAGCATCCAGGGTAAGCAGGGTCGCGGAACTGAGCAGCAGAAAGATAAAGACGACTCGCGACCGGCCTGTGCGGGTGCCCACTGCCACGGGGCTGAACCGTGCAATCAGTCGCGCGACGACGAGAAGAGAAGTCCCTCTAGCGCGTCGAACTCCTCCAGCGACTGGCCCGAGCCGATGGCTATGGCATGGAGGGGGTTGGGCGCCAGCCGGACCGGCATACCCGTCTCTTCGCTGAGCCGGGGTGGCAGGCCGTTCAGGAGGGCCCCCCCGCCGGCCAGGACGATGCCGGTGTCCATGATGTCGGCGGCCAGCTCGGGCGGGGTCTCGTCCAGCGTCACCTTGACTGCATCCACAATCGAACGCACCGCCTCCCCCAAGGCTTCGCGAATCTCCGAGGTCGAGGTCACGATGGTCTTGGGAAGGCCGGTGATCATGTCCTGACCGCGAACCTCGGCGTGGTGCTCCTCGCTGCCGCTCCATGCCGTTCCCAGCAGGATCTTCACCTCCTCGGCGGTGCGGTTGCCGATGCTGAGGCTGTGCTCCTTCTTCATGTAGGCGATGATGTCCTCGTCCATCCGGTCGCCGCCGATGCGGATCGACTGGCCGGTGACCACCCCGCCCAGCGAGATCATTGCCACCTCGGTGGTGCCCCCGCCTATGTCCACGATCATGCTGCCCGAGGCCTCCTGCACCGGTAGGCCGGCGCCGATGGCCGCGGCCATGGGCTCCTCGATGATGTACACCGGTTTCTTGGCACCGGCCGAGGTTGCGGCCTCCTGCACCGCTCGCTGCTCCACCGGAGTGATGCCCGACGGAACGCAGATCACCATGCGGGGTCGAATGAAACGGCCCGGCGACACCCGCTGGATGAAGTAGCGGAGCATCTTCTCGCAGATGTCGAAGTTGGCGATAACACCGTCCTTGAGCGGCCTTATGGCCTGAATGTGAGCGGGGGTGCGACCCAGCATCCGCTTGGCCTCCTCCCCCACCGCCAGGGGGACCCCTTCATCGGTGATGGCCACCACAGATGGCTCATCAATCAGAATGCCCTCGCCCCGGACGTACACCAACGTGTTGGCGGTGCCCAGGTCGATGGCGATGTCACGGCCCAGCAAGCCGTTGGAGGATGAGAGCCGCCTCTTCACCATGCCCCAAGGTTAGAGCAGAGAGTGAAAAACCGCACACTGGCCCGACGATGCCGGCCACTCCCGTCGGATGGAGGCGGGGCGGTCAGAGTTCGGGGAAGAAGATGGCGATCTCCCGCTCGGCCGACTCGTTGCTGTCGGAGCCGTGGACCAGGTTCTCGGTTACCTCCAAGCCGAAGTCGCCCCGGATCGTTCCCGGGGGGGACTCCAGCGGGTTGGTGGCCCCCATCATGGAGCGGACCACGGCGTAGGTGTTCTCCGGCCCCTCGACCACCAGGGCCACCGACGGGGACCGGCCGATGAACGCCACCAGGTCGGGGTAGAAGGGGCGATCCACATGCTCGACGTAGTGGCGGGCGGCAAGGTCGGCGTCGATCGTGAGCATCCGCATGGCGATGATCCGCAGGCCACGGGCCTCGAAGCGGTAGAGGATCTCCGATATCAGGCCCCTCTCCACCGCATCGGGTTTGCACAGCACCAAGGTCCGATTCATCGGCCAAACCCTACCCAGCAGGTGCCGCCAAATGAAGCCGGGCGGTCGCGTTCGCTGCACCCGCGGGCAATCCCCATCCAGCCCTACCCAGTTGGCCCCGCCACATGAAGCCGGGCCGCACCCGCTGTGTAGAAGGAACCGGTCACCATCACCGCGTCGTCGGGGGTGGCGCGGTCCAGGGCTCGGTCCACCGCATCGGCCACGTCGCCGGCCACCTCGGTCTCTATTCCCCGATTCCTTACCGCGGTGGCCAGGTCTTGGGCCTCCAAAGCCCGGGGCCACGCCGGGGCGCAGCAGATCACCACCTCGGGGCGTGTACCGGCGGCTTCGATGGCCTCGAGGATGGCGTCGGGGCTCTTGTCGCGCATAATGCCGATCACCCAGATCACCGTGCCCGTCACGTCGAACTGGTCGTTCAGGGTGGTGGCAGACGCGGCCAGGCCGTCGGGGTTGTGGGCGCCGTCGATCACCACCAGAGGCCGGCGGGACACCACCTCGAACCGGGCAGGAACCGACACATCCCCCAACGCATCCAGCACCGGCCCGTCCAACTCCTGGCCCACCAGGGCCTCGAAGGCGGCAATGGCCAGCGCAGCGTTTTGACCCTGATGAGCACCGAACAGGCTGACGTAAACGTCCTCGTACCGGCCTCGGGGGGTACGAACCGTGACCACACGGCCCCCCATGGCAGGGCGGTCCTCCTCCAGCGCGAAATGCTCACCTGCCACCAGCAGCTCCCGGGGTGACTCCCGGGCCGCGATGGCGGCCAGTTCGGGGTCCATCGGTCCCAGCACCGCGGTGGCGCCGGGGTGGATGATGCCAGCTTTCTCCCCCATCACCTCGGCCTCCCAACCGG
This sequence comes from Acidimicrobiales bacterium, assembly GCA_965200775.1. Classification (GTDB taxonomy): domain Bacteria; phylum Actinomycetota; class Acidimicrobiia; order Acidimicrobiales; family Bin134; genus Poriferisocius. The sequence goes on from OZ241383.1 coordinate 1,685,393, forward strand.
GACGGCCGTCGGTGTGGTCGCGCCCGATGTTGGTGATGATCGCCACCTCGCTGTTAACCACGTTGGTGGCGTCGTAGCGGCCCAACTTGCCCACCTCCACCACGGCCAGGTCTACGGCCACGTCGGCGAACCACCGCAGGGCAGCCGAGGTGACCAGCTCGAACCACGACGGCGGGGCATCGAGCCGGCCGGTAGCCAGATGGTCGGTCACAAGACGAAGGTGGCCGAGGAGTTCGGCCAGGTCGTCATCACCGATGGATTCGCCGCTCACCGCCATCCGCTCGTTGATGTGTTCGACATGGGGGCTCGAATAGACGCCGACCGTCATCCCCCAGGCCCAGGCCAGAGCAGCCGCCAGCGCGGCCACCGAGCCCTTGCCGTTGGTGCCGGTGACGTGGATGGCCGGGTAGTCGGTTTGGGGGTCGCCCAGGGCGGCCAGGAGTTCCCGCATCGGGGCCAGCGACAGGCCGTAGGTATCTCCTGCGGTGGCCTCCAGGTTTACGTGGCCGTCCAACCACGCCCGAGCCTCGACGATTGAAGGGAACAGGGCCGGTTCACCCCCGCCGGCGGCGCTCCGGCCCCGGCGCACGGAGATCAGCTTGCCTGGCGGCGTGACCGGTCGGAGGAGCGGGCCTTGGCCGCGTTGAGCAGCCGGGGGGTTTCCTCGCCCCGGACCGTCTCGGCGGTGACGACGCACTGGACGATGTCGTCGCGGCTGGGCAGCTGGTACATCACGTCGAGCAGCACCTCCTCCAGGATGGCCCGCAGGCCCCGGGCCCCAGTGTTGCGGCTGAGGGCCAGTTTTGCCACCTCGGTCAGGGCCTCGTCGGTGATGACCAGCTCCACGTTCTCGAACTCGAAGAACTTGCAGTACTGCTTCACCAGGGCGTTCTTGGGTTCCACCAGGATCCGTACCAGCATGTCGGGCTCGAGGTGAGACACCGCACCCACCACCGGGAGGCGTCCGATGAACTCGGGGATGAGTCCGAACTTGATGAGGTCCTCGGTCTGGACCTGGGAGAACAGCTCCCCTTGGTCCCGCTCGTCGTCGGTGCGGATGTCGGCGCCGAACCCAACTCCGACGTTGCCGACCCGCTTCTCAATGATCTGCTCCAGCCCGGCGAACGCGCCGCCCACGATGAACAAAACGTTGGTGGTGTCTATCTGGATGAACTCCTGGTGAGGGTGCTTGCGCCCACCCTGAGGGGGTACCAGCGCGGTGGTGCCCTCGAGGATCTTCAAAAGGGCCTGCTGGACGCCCTCGCCGGAGACGTCCCGGGTGATCGACGGGTTTTCGCTCTTGCGGGAGATCTTGTCGATCTCGTCGATGTAGATGATGCCGGTTTCGGCCTTCTTCACGTCGTAGTCGGCGGCCTGGATGAGTTTGAGCAGGATGTTCTCTACGTCCTCACCCACGTATCCGGCCTCGGTGAGCGCGGTGGCGTCGGCGATGGCGAATGGCACGTTCAGCATCCGGGCCAGCGTCTGGGCCATGAGCGTCTTGCCACACCCGGTGGGGCCGAGCAGCAGGATGTTGGACTTGGACAGCTCCACCTCGGGCTCCGACAGGCCCATCAACACCCGCTTGTAATGGTTGTACACAGCCACCGACAGGATGCGCTTGGCGTGCTCCTGGCCGATTATGTAGTCGTTGAGGAAGGAGTAGATCTCCTGGGGTTTGGGGAGTTCCTTGAAGCCGACATCGGAGCCTTCGGCCAGCTCCTCCTCGATGATCTCGTTGCAGAGGTCGATGCACTCGTCGCAGATGTACACCCCGGGCCCGGCGATCATCTTCTTGACCTGCTTCTGGGTCTTGCCGCAGAAGCTGCACTTCAGAAGGTCGCCGCCTTCCACGAACTTCGCCATTCCCCCGTCCCTTCCTACCGGATGGCCGCTATCGGCTCGACGTTGTCAGCAGTGTCCCGAGACGAGATGACCTCGTCGATGAGCCCGTACTCCTTGGCGTCCTCCGCTGTCATCACGTAGTCGCGGTCGGTGTCCTGCTTGATCTTCTCGAGGTCCTGGCCGGTGTGACGGGCCAGGAGCTCCTCTAGCTGGTCTTTCAACCGCTGGATCTCCCGGGAGGCAATCTCGATGTCGGACACCTGCCCGGAGGCCCCGGCGTAGGGCTGGTGGATGAGCATCCGGGAGTGGGGCAGGGCCAGGCGCTTGTTGGGGGCTCCGGCGGCCAGCAGCACCGCGGCAGCCGATGCCGCCTGCCCGAAGCAAATGGTGGTGATGTCGGGCTTCAGGTACTGCATGGTGTCGTAGATGGCGAACATGGCGTTGATGTCGCCACCCGGGCTGTTGATGTAGAGGTTGATGTCCTTGTCCGGGTTCTCCGACTCGAGGTGCAGGAGCTGGGCGCACACCAGGTTTGCCACCGTGTCGTCGATGGGGGTGCCCAGGAAGATGATGTTCTCCTTGAGCAGACGGGAGTAGAGATCGAACGAGCGCTCGCCCCGGTTGGTCTGTTCCACAACAACCGGCACCATGTAGTTCTGAGGGTTCATGAGGCTTGGCTTTCGCTGGTGGGTGGGAGGTCGGAGTCGTTGTTCGGCTTCAGGCTAGACCGGTCGATGGAGTTTCCATCGGTATCGGTGATATCGACACGCTCCAGGACCCATTCCCGGGCCTTGCGCATCTGAGCATCCAATCGTACCCCCTTGAGACGGCTTTCATCGGCAACAAACAACGATTTGATGTCTTCGACGTTTTGGCCGGTGGCGGTGGCGAGCCGGGCCAGCTCCTCATCCACGTCCTCGTCGGTGGCGTTGATGGCCTCGGCCGAGGCCACCGCTCTCAGGGCCAGATCGGCCTTGGCCTCGACCGTGGCCGGAGCACGGAACGCCTCGGCCAGCTCATCGGGAGTCTGCCCGATGGCCTCCAGATAGGTGTCGAACTCCATGCCCTGGCCGGCCAAACGCAACTGAAGGGTCCTCAGCCGATGCTGGACCTCGGCGTCAACCAGGGCATCGGGAATGTCGTCGATCACCAGCCCGGCGAGCTGCTCCTCCACCTGCTGATCTAGGGAGAACGTGGCATTCGCCCGCTTGGACCGGGCAATGCTCTCCCAGATGTCGGCCTCCAGCTCCTCGACTGTGTAGAACTCCGAGGCCTCCTGGACGAACTCGTCGTCCAGCTCGGGCAGGACCGTCTCCTGGACCTCCTTCACCAGGATGCGGAACCGTAGGAATCCGTCCTCGTCGGGGTCGGGGTGCTTGGCGTTGAACTCGAGGATGTCGCCGGCCTTCGACCCCTGGAGCTGCTCGTCGATCTCCGGGACCACCGCTCCCTGGCCCACCTCGTAGTCGTAGCCGTCCACGGTCAGCCCCTCGACCTCCTCGCCGTTGTACGACCCGTAGATGTCCATGGTCACGTGGTCGCCGTCGATGGCCGGGCGGGCCACCGGGTCCAACTCCCCGAACTGCCTGCGGAGTTGGTCCACTTGCTCGCTGACTTCCTTGTCGGTGGGTTCGGGGTTGGGAACCTCGGCCTTGAGCCCGTCGTAGCCGGTGACGGTGACCTGGGGCCGGACCTCCACCACGGCGTCGAAGCTGACCGGACCGTCCTCGGCCCCGCTGGTGATGTCGATTTCCGGCAGCGCGATCACATCCACGTCGTGGTCCTGCACCGCCTGGGCGTAGAACTCGGGCACCGCGTCGGTGAGCGCCTCCCCCCGGGCCGCTTGGGGTCCCAATCGGGCCTCCAGAACGCGGCGAGGGGCCTTGCCAGGGCGGAAACCGGGCAGCCGCACCTCGCGGGCCAGCTTGCGGAACGCCTGGTCCAGTTTCTCCTCGAACTCCTCCGGATCGATGACCACCGAGACCTTGACCCGGTTGCCCTCCAGGGCCTCAACGGTGCTCCTCACAGACCCGGCAGTCTACCGATGGCCCCCCGTAACTTTGTGTCGTAGCCGGTTGGCGCCCCGGCTCGTTATGCTTGACGGCCAACCCCGCGGGTGTAGTTCAGTGGTAGAACCCCAGCCTTCCAAGCTGATGACGCGAGTTCGATTCTCGTCACCCGCTCCCCTCTCGGTTCATCGGAGCCGACACGTGCCCATGAGCCTCCCTGACCACCGCTGGCAATTGACCCCCCTCCCCGAGAACTCTTCTTGGCCGTGGTTGGCCTGACAATCCCAAGGGAGACGGGTAGGGTGGGTGAACCGGAAACTGGTCACGGAGGCTGGCTGTGGGGACAAAGCGCACCCGGACGGGAAAACTGGCGTTCTGCTCTGAGACAGAGAAGTTCATCGAGTCGATGGACGGGCTGCGCTGGCTTGCCCACCTCGATGAGAACGACATGGATGCCATGCTCGAAGACATGGCTAACGCGCTGTCGAACTACACGGGGTCGGAGTGCCGCGCCCAACTCGCCTATGCGCTGTGGGACTGGAAGGCCACCGCCGAGGTTCAAGCCGATCCCGAGTTGCGCCACCGGCTGAGCGAGCCCATCGCCGTTGTGTCGGGAGAGCCAGTACCCATTCCCGCTGCCTGAACACCGGTGCCCAAACGGAAAAAGATCGGGTGGCGCCACCTCCGCAGAAGGGTGGGTGGGACATCCGATTCGCCAACAACCAGGCCGCCCGCGAGTGGGACGATCTGTGCAGCACGGCAGCGGCGAACACCAGAAGGGCCTGGAACGAAATCACCAGCGACCCGCGTCGACGTAACCAACGCCAAGCCAGGCTGAAGAAGGAACTCGGGATCAAGCAGCTAGAGGGCAAGGCGCTTGAGCAGTGGCAATACGAGGTCACCGCAGGTGGTCGCATCTGGTACTGCCCTGATGACGGCACCAAAACGGTGTGGGTCACTGCGGTATACATCGGTCACCCCAAGGCCACCGAGTGACGGCCCTCAACGCGTTTGCAAACCCCGAGACCCCCCTCCCCTGGTTGCAGCATGCCGATGTGCCGAAGCACGACAAGAAAAAGTGCGCCCCCGGCAGGATTCGAACCTGCGACCTGATGATTAGAAGTCAACTGCTCTATCCGGACTGAGCTACAGGGGCAAGGTGGCGCCATCTCCGGCGCGCCGACCGGATCTCCGGTGCCGGTGGGGATTGTATTGGGCGGCGGGATCCTGGGCGTGACGGGTTTGCCGCGAGGGCCGATCTGGCCCCCGGCACGTCTCGACTGGAGTGCGAGCCGGCGGGGCCTAGGCGCCGTCCCACAGGCCGTGGCCGCTATTGGTTTCCTCGAGCGATGGCGCGGGCCATAGAATGACCGGGGCCATGCGGGCCGTAGCTCAGTCTGGTTAGAGCGCCGGGTTGTGGTCCCGGAGGTCGGGGGTTCAAATCCCCTCGGTCCGCCCAGCATGCCCCTCTAGCTCAACTGGCAGAGCAACGGACTCTTAATCCGCAGGTTCTGGGTTCGAATCCCAGGGGGGGTACATGGAACATCCCCGCCCTGCAGAACTCCCGTCCCTGGTTGAAGGTACATCCCGAGGTGGTTGGGCAAGAGGTCAATAGTCGGGTTCTCGGAGTTCGGCGTATCCGGCTTCGGCTTCGAGGGAGCGGCGGCGCCAGAGTCCTCCCAGCCAGACGGCGAAGATGGTGAGTACGAAGGGGATCATGAGCACGAACTCACGAGGCACCCTTTCGGTGATGTTGATCTGGGACTGGATGCCGATGGCTTCGGCGAGGCCGAAGAACAGTCCGGCGAGGGCCGCGCCAATGGGGTGCCAGGCTCCGAAGATGACGGCCACAAAGGCGATGAAGCCCCGGCCGTTGGTCATGTTCTCGGTGAAGTTGCGCAGTGCTCCCACCGACAGCTCGGCGCCACCCAGGGCGCACAGCGCTCCGGCAATGAGCAAGGCCTGAAGTCGCACGATCGACGGGTTCACACCGGCCGAGCGGGCCGCGAACGGATACTCGCCTACAGCAGCCAGGCGCAGCCCGAAGCGGCTTCGCCGCAGCACAATCCAGGCGGCCAGCACGATCAGCGGCGTGATCCAAACCAGGATCGAGTGCTCCGAAACGATGACGCCCGGTCCAGACGTGACCCCCCGTACGGGGCGGGGCAGCACCGTTTCGGTAAACAGGGAACCTCGCACGTCGAAGATGGCGCCGAGCGCGAAAGCGGTGCCACCAAGACCGATGGAGGTGAGACCCAGCCCGGCGATAATGACGTTGGCCCCGAGCGGACCGATCACCCACCAGTACACCGCGGACAGGGCCATGCACACGGCGATGGCCGCCAGGATCCCGAGTTCCACCGAACCGGTGGCGTCGGCCACGGCCACCGTTGTGAACGCCCCGGCGATCATCAACCCTTCGAGCCCCAGGTGGAATATTCCGGCCCGGAAGGCGAATACACCCGCGGTAGCCACCAATATCAGCGGAGCAGCCGAGCGGATGGTGGTGGCCAGGATCTGTTCCATCAGCTTGCCGTCGTCTCTGAGCCGGTCTCTGGGGCCAGGTCGGCTGGTGTCTCAGCCATGATCTCTGGACCGGCCTCTGGGGCCAGGTCGGCTTGCTGTCGACGCAGCGCACGGAACCTGATAGTGACCAGAAAGGCCACCATGCCGTGCAACAGAACGAGAGCGGGCGGTGGGAGGTCGGTCACGATGGGCAGGAACAAGATGGCCGACTGAAGGCCGCCGAAGAAGACCGCGGCAGCCGCGGTGCCCCACACGCTGAGCAGACCGACCAGAGCCACAACCACCGCGGTGAAGCCCACCTCTGGCGAGAACCCTGTGACCAGCCGGGCCCCCGGTCCGTACAGCTCCACCGCGCCGGCCAGTCCGGCCAGCATTCCCGACAGCGCGAAGGTGCAGAGACCCACCCGGTACACGTTTATGCCCTGCCAGCGGGCCATGGTGGGGTTCCGGCCGACCAGGGTCATGGCCAGTCCGAAACGGGTCCGCTCCAGCAGCAGCCACACCAGCACGGCCACCCCTCCCACAAGCAACAAGACGGTGGTGGACACTCCGGAGCCGTCGGTGATGCGGAACGATTCGGGTATCCGCTCGCTGGCCGCTGTCTGGCCGGTTCCCGCCGGGTTCCGCAGGGGGCCGGCGGTCAGGTACTGAAGCACCAGCCCACCAATGAAGCTCATCATCAACGTGGTGAGCACCTCGTCGGTGCCGAAGCGCATCCGCAGGTAGCCGGGGAACAGCGACCACAAGAGCCCGGCGATGATCGCAGTCAGCGTCCCGCACAGGATCACCAACGGCGACGGTCCCTCCCGCCAAGCCAAAGTCACCACCAGAGCCGAACACGCCCCCATGTAGAACTGCCCCTGGCCACCGATGTTGAAGAACCCGGCCCGGAAGCCGATCACCACTCCCAGACCTATCAACAGCAACGGGATCGCCCAGCGGATCGTCGAAGTGGCGGCCCCCGTGGCGGTTATCGCCCCCTCGATGGTGCCGGTGAAGACATCGCCCACGCTGTAGCCGCTCACCCACAGGATCAATGCGGTCAGAAGGAATGAGGCAACCACCAGTGCCACGGTGGATGTGAGGCGTTGCAGGCCCCCGATCACCGGTCTGCTCCTGTCATGGCGTCGCCCACCGAGCGGCGGTCGTAGGGTGCCTTGAGCCGGGCCACGATGCGCCCGCCGTACATCACCAAAAGCCTGTCGGAGAGCTCGAACAGCTCGTCGAGGTCGGACGAAACCAGCAAAACCCCCGCACCCGAATCGCGCAACCCCTTCAGGGAACGGCGGACGAAATTGGTGGCGGAGAAGTCCAGACCCCTGGTGGGCTGGGCCGCGACCAGCACCTCGAGGCCGGGGGCCAGCTCCCGGGACAGGATGAGGCGCTGCACGTTGCCGCCGGAGAGGCTCTCTGCCGGCTGATTAACGGTGCCGTATCGCACCTGCCAGCGGTCCATTTCCTCTACAGCGCGCTGCTTGTACTGGCCCAGGGAGATCAACGGGAACCGGCGCTGCCTCCCCACCAGTCGAAGGGCCGACTGGTTCAACCAGAGAGGTGCGCTGCGGCTTATCCCCTCGCTGTTGCGATCGAAGGGCACGATCCGCAACCCCCGGGAGCGTCGGCGAGCCGACGACAGTCCGGTCACCTCGTGATCTCCCAACGACACCGCGCCGTCGATGGCGGAGTCCAAGCCGGCGATAACCGAGACCAGGCTGCGCTGCCCGTTCCCTTCAACCCCGGCGATGCCCACAATCTCTCCCGCTTCCACCCGCAGATCAACGCTGCTGAGCCCGGGCTCGAACGCCGACTTCCTGCTCGAGACCCCGGATAGCTCCAGCAGGGTCTTCTGCTCGACGCCGCCGGTTGGTTGCACCCCGATGACGTGGTCGGCACCGGGCTCGGGGCCGACGATGGCGTCGCTTAGGTGACCTTGGGAAACCCCGGACATCTCAGCGGGACCCAGAACCAGCTCCCCATCGCGCAAGACGCTCACCGTGTCGGCTACGGCGGCAACCTCTCGCAGCTTGTGCAGCACGATGAGGACGGTGACCCCCTCGTCGCGAAGCCGCCGCAGGCGCTCGATCAACCCGTCTATGGCTGCCGGAGTGAGCAGGGCGGTAGGCTCGTCCAGCACCAGGATCCGAGCCTCGGTAGCGAGCGCTCTCACGATCTCCAGCGACTGACGGGTCTCGACGGGCAGGTCCCGAATGCGGGTGGACAGCACGGTGGGTCCGCCGATGTCCGCCACGTCGCGCTGCCATCGTCGGTGCAGCTCGGCCCGCCGATACACCGGACGGCCCCGGGCCCGAGCCGTGGTCAGCTCGAGGGCCTCGGCGACGGTGAACGACGGGGGCAACGAGAAGTGCTGATGCACCATCTCCAGTCCGGCGGCTTTGGCGGCTCGCACGTCGCCGGAAGGTATCTCGCGGCCCCCGATGTATACGTCGCCGGTGTCGGCGGCCTGAAGGCCGGCCAGAACCTTGGCCAGGGTGGTCTTGCCCGCTCCGTTCTGGCCGACCAGGGCGTGAATCCGCCCCGGTGCCAGCTCGAGGCTTACATCGTGAAGAGCCCTGACGGCACCGAAAGAAACGGTCAGCGAGCGGCAGCGGACCGCCGGAGTCCCGGCGGGCGCCGCTGCACTCGCCACCGTCATCGACGCGAGGCTACCCGGGTCAGAGTTCGGGATGGATCAGAGTTCGGGGTTGAAGGGCACCTCGAGGGACCCGTACTTGATCTGCGAGCGGGCCTGGTCGATCTCGTCGAGGGTGGCGTTGATTACCTCAACCATGTCCGCCGGGCCGTTGGCCAGGAACTCCGGATTGACCACTAGGTCCACCCCGCCTTCGGCCACCCCTGCACCGTAGTAGCCGGGGGCGTAGTCGTCGCTCAGGGCGTGCTCCACCTGGGCGTAGAGGACATCGGCCCAGTACAGAAGCACACCGCCGATCACCGCCTCGCTGTTGAAGTAGTTCTCCGAACCGCCGATGACGTAACCGCCCTTCTCCTCGGCGGCCTGGATGACTCCGAGGTCGGTGGCCGCGGCGTCGGTCATGATGATGTCCACTCCGCCGTCGTACAGCGCCGCGCCAAGCTCCCGGCCCTTTGCCGGATCCTCGAAGGAGTCGGCGAAGGCTGCCTCCCCCTCGATGGCGGAGTTCTTGGCCTGGGCTGCGGCCACGAAGGCGTTGTAGTCGGCGTTCAGCGGCGGGATGGACACGCCACCGACGAAACCCACCTTGCCGGTGGTGTTCAGCGCCCCGGCCAGGATGCCGGCCAAGTAGGTGCCCTTGTAGTAGTCGAACCCGATGGAGACGAGATTGTCGACGCCCCCCTCGAAGCCGAAAATGTGAATGAAGCGGGTGTCGGGAAAGTCGGGGGCCACGGCGACGACGGCGTCCTGCATGGGCGGGAAGGTCACGGCGATGATGTCGATGCCCTGGTTGCCCAGGTTGCGAAGGGTCGTCTCGAAGGTGGACGGGTCGGTGGCCTCAATGAACGTGGTGTCGGCCCCGAAGTCGGCCTCCACCAGCCCAAGCCCCCTCACAAGGTCGTCGATCGGCCCCAGGTCTCCTGCGCTCTGGTTGACCACCAGCGCCACCGTCGGCGCCTCGGTCTCCTCCGGAGCGGGGTCGGGAGCCTCGGTGGCTGGAGCCTCGGTGGGCTCAGGAGCTGCGGTTGCCGGCGCTTCCGTGGCCGGAGCCTCGGTGGGCGCAGCCGTGGGCTCGGGGGTAGCGGCCCCGCCGTCGTCATCGTTCCCACAGGCGGCGGTCACCAGGGCGAGGACGAATAGAAGGGCTGCGTACTTGAGTAGTTTTCTCATCAGATTCCTCCCTGCTCGGAGCAGTGGAGTTCACTATAGTGCAGTTCTTCAATTAATCGAAAGTAAAGATTTTCAATTAATCGAAATTCTCGGCCCGATTCCCAGTCGGGAGCGGGGGCTCAGCGTCCCTTCCAGTTCGGAGCCCGCTTCTCGCTGAAGGCGCTGATCCCTTCCTCGCAGTCGGAAGATGTCAGCACCTCCACCAGGGCTGGAAGGTTGGCCATCCGGGCGTCGGCCGCTGTCATGTGAGCGGTGCGGCGAATGATCTGCTTTATGGCTCTGAGCGACAGCGGGGCGCACGCCAGGAGCTGTTCCAACCAGCGATCCACCGCTGCGTCGAGCTCTCCGGCAGGTATCACCTCGTTCAGCAGGCCCAGGGCGAGTGCCTCGGCGGCGCTGAACCGCTTGCCGGTGAGCAGCACCTCCATGGCCCACTTGGCGGGGAGTTGGCGAGCCAGCGACACGATGCCCCCGTCGAGTGGGAGCCGGCCGAGGCGAGGTTCCACGAAACCCAGCACGGCGTCCTCCGAGGCCACGGCCAGGTCGCACCCCACCACCAGCTCCAAGCCACCGCCGAGGGCGTAGCCGTTGACCCTGCCCAGCACCGGGACGTCCAGGGTGTCGCGCAGCGGAAGGTGGCCGAAGCCGTCCCGGCGAGGGCGCAGCCAGTAGTCGAGGTCCTTTGCCCCCTCGGCCCGCATGTCGTCGCCGGCGCAGAAGGCCCGGTCGCCGGCCCCGGTCAGTACCACGGCCCGCACCGACCGGTCGGCCTCTATGGCCTCCCAAACCCTCAGCAGTTCGGCCTGGTGGGCCTCGTCGATGGCGTTGAGCCGCTCGGGGCGGTTGATCGTCACCCGGGCGACGTGGTCGTCCACCACAAGATCAATGCTCATGCCAGAACCCCCGAGTCGATGAGAGCGTCCACCCTTCCCGCTTCGATCCCGTAGTCGGCCAGCGCCTCGGCGGCACCCTCGCCCAGGCGGGGCGGCGGTCGATGTGCCGACGCCGGTGCGCCATTCAAATGCACCGGAGAGGACAGCGAGCGCAACGGTTCCCGGTCCGGTCTTGGCATCTCGACGATCATCGGCGCGGTGTGCGGGTCGTCCAGTGCCTCTCCGAGCGCTCTGACCGGAGCGCAGAGCACATCTTGGGCTTCGAGCCGCTCTATGACCTCGGCGCAGGTGAAACTGCCGATGGCCTCGGCGATTATGGCCTGGAGCCGGGGACGGTTGGCGGCCTGGTCGTCCATGGTGGCGAAGTCGGGCTGGGCCGAGAGGTCGGGCAGGTCGAGGGCCGTGCAAATGTCGCGCAGGGGGTTCTCCTTGAACGCGCCCACCAGCACGAGTTCGCCGTCGGTGGCCGCGAACGTGCCCACCAGGGGTAGTCGGGCCCAGTTCAGGTTGCCCCGGCCCATCAGCCACATGGTGGCCTCCAAGATCTGCACGGCGAGAAGCGAGTCGTAGAGCGATACCTCAACTCTTGCGCCACGGCCGGTGTGGGTCCGCTGGTACAGCGCCATGAGGATTCCCTGAACCATGTGCATCCCGGCGGTGTAGTCGGCCAGCGACAAAGGATAGATGGCCGTGGGGTGGTCGGGATCGGCCTTGTGCGACATGGCCCCGGTTAGGGCCTGGGCCAGGATGTCCTGGCCACCCTTGTGGGCGTACACCCCCTCGGAGCCAAAGCCAGTGCCGTGGGCATAGATGATGCCGGGGTTGATTGCCGAGAGGCGCTCGTACCCCAGGCCGAGACGGTCCATCACGCCGGGGCGGTAGTTGTTGACCACCACATCGGCCAACGCCACGAGGTCTTCGAGCAGGGCCAAGCCCTCGGGGGCGCGGACGTCGACCACCAGGCTGCGCTTGTTGCGGTTCACCGCGCCGAAGGCTGGGTGCTCGGCCCCGTCGGGGTCCACGAGGGCGTGGCGGAAAATGTCACCGCTGCCGGGTCGCTCGATCTTCAGCACATCGGCTCCGTGGTCGGCCAGGAGCTGAGTGGCCACCGGGCCCATCATGATCTGAGAGAAGTCCAGAACCCTGATCCCGTCCAGCGGCGGGGCCGCGCCGGCGGCCTCGGCCCCGCCGCTCACAGGGCTCCCTTCGGCGGGGAGCCGGCTGGGCGCGCCCGGGCGGAGGGGGAATCTCCCGGGTCGGCGCCCTGGCGACGCAGGCGGCGCTGTATGGATGCCACATCCGCCTTGCGAACGGCCACACCGGAGTCCAACGCTTCGACGGCCGCCGTGCCGGCCGCCTCGCCCATTGCCATGCAGGGCGGAATCTCCCGTGACAGCTTCTGGGCCTCGGGGGTAACCGAGTAGTGGCGGCCGGCCACAACGAGCTGCTCCACCTTGCGGGGCAGCATCGCCCGGTACGGGGTGTAGTAGCCACGGCCCCGAGCCACGCTGTCGGGAAAGTGAACCCGGTTGACCACGTCGTCCTTTGTGACTACGTAGTCGCCTTCTATGAGACGTGACTGGCGGACCCCGATCTGGGGGGCCACGTCGATCACCACCGCCTGGGCGAACCCCGGATAGTTGCGGCGCACGTATTCCACTACCCCGGCGATCTTCTGGCGCCCCTCCCGGTCGGCGGCGGTCAGGTCTTCCACGCTGAGGCCGTCGTAACCGTTCATGTGGGGACAGTTGCACCACACCACACCGGGCAGCGGGGTCTTCAGCCACCACATGGCCCACGACCCGCCCAGGATGCGCCGGGCCTCGCGGTTCACTGCGTGGCACTCGGCCGGCTGGGTGTGCTCGAAGCGCTCGGCGGCATCTGTGTCCACGTTGCCGAGGCGAAACACCGTGGTGACCATGTACGAGCCCTCCACGAAGGGGGCTCCGGCGGTGGCAGCCACATCGGCGTCGCCGCTGGTGTCGATCACAACGTCGCCCAGCACAGCCTGGGGGCCGGATTTGGTCTCGCAGATCACCCCGGCGATGGTGTCACCCTCCATTATCGGCGCCGAGTACCAGGAGTGGAGCCGGACATTGACCCCGGCTTCCTCCGCCAGGTTGTTGGATACCCGCTTCCAGCCGTCGGGGTCGAAGGCCACCGCGTACACAATCGACTTCTTGGGCCCCTTGGCATAGAGGTCGAACACGCCCCAGCGCGACCATCTGTTCCACATCTCGTCGCTGAGCACCCTGTCCTGCGGCGGCGGGTACACGGCCAACCCGAGCCCATCGAGGCGGTCCACCATCTCCTGGGCTATGCCGCGCACGGTGATCTCCTCGGCGCCGTCCGCAAAGTCGTCGAGCACCAGCACCATTCCCCCAGCGGCCAAGCCTCCCAGGTGGGCGTAGCGCTCCAGCAGCGTAACGCTCGCCCCCTGGCGGGCTGCCGAGACAGCGGCAGCCACCCCGGACGGTCCGCCTCCCACCACCACCACGTCGCTTCGGGCCACCACCGGCGCATCGGCAGCCGGTCGGGTTGCGTGGGTGTGGGTGCCCATCGCTCAGAAACTCGGCGGGGTCACCACCCACAGCGACACCGAAGTTGTGTCGCCGGGGTTCTCGTACCAATGGGGGATGGTGGAGTCGTACGAGATCGAGTCGCCCGCTCGCAGCACGTAGCGGGTGCCGCCGACGCTCACGGCGTGCGTCCCCTCCAGCACAATCCCGAACTCCTCACCCTCGTGCATGAACGGCGTGTCCTCGGTGGAGTAGCCCGGCTCGGTTTCGATGCGGATCACCTCGAGGGCGCTGTCGGGCCGGGAGGTGAGCAGTTCGGCCACAACTATCTCCTCGTTGGGAAAGTTGAGCCTGCGGCGATCCTCCCGCCTCAGCACCGGGGAGGTCATCTGCTCGCCGGACACAAGCCGGGCCACCGGGATGCCGAGGGCGTGGGCCACCTGCACCAGCGTGTTGAACGACGGGTTTCCCTGACCCCGTTCGACCTGGGAGAGCAGCCCGGCGCTCACCCCGGAGGCCGAGGCGAGTTGCTCAAGCGTCCACCCCTGGAGCTTGCGCAGCCTCTTGATCTCGTTGCCCACCACCTGGACGGTGAGAGGAGGCCGGTCGGCGGTGCTTAGGCGGCCAACGGAGGCCGGGGAGTGCCAGTTGGACTTTTCGATGTTCTGTTCGGGGGGGTGCAATTCGTTCACTTCCACGAGAGAATGGCTATCTTCAGCAAAGTATATTATTTCAATATGGTGATGCAGGGGGACCAGTCGCACGTAGTAATAGTCGGCGCCGGTGCCTCGGGCTCGGTCGCCGCCACCCGGCTGGCCACCGCCGGCTTCGATGTGGTCTGCCTGGAGCAGGGCGACTGGGCCGGGCCGGCAGACTATCTGAGCGACCAACCCGAGGCTGAGCTGGCCTGGGTGGAGCGCTGGAACCCTGATCCCAACGCCCGACGGCGCCCGGCCGACTACCCCGTAACCGGCGAGGCCGATGTCCGGCCCGTGATGTACAACGGCGTGGGCGGCGGGCTGGTGCAATGGGCCGCCATGTGGCAGCCGCTGCTGGCCTCGGACTTTTGGGTTCGGACCCTCGACGGCGTGGCCGACGACTGGCCAATCGGCTGGTCGGACCTGGCCGAGCCTTACGCCCGGGTGGCCCACGACATGTCGGTTTCGGGATTGGGTGGCGACCCGGCCCTGCCCGACATGGATCCCTATCCCAATCCGCCGATTCCCATCGGAAAGATCGGGCACGTCGCAGCTGAGGGGATGGATCGGCTGGGATGGCACTGGTGGCCCGGCTCCAACGCCATCGCCTCACGGCGCCATGGATCGCTTCAGCCCTGCCAGCGCCGAGGCACGTGCATGGTGGGCTGTCCCGAGAACGCAAAGGCCACACCGTCACTCACCCACTGGCCATCGGCGCTGGCCGCGGGGGCCCGTCTGGTTACCGGTGCCCGGGCGACGCAGATACCCGTGGATGAGCAGGGTCGGGCTCGGGGCGTGGTGTACCTCGACACAGAAGGAGTCGAGTGCTTTCAGCCCGCACAGGTTGTGATGCTGGCCGCCAACGCGGTGGGAACAGCGCGCTTGCTGCTGCTGTCGGCGTCGCCCAGGTTCCCCGACGGCCTGGCCAACTCCTCGGGTCTGGTGGGGCGCCGGCTCATGCAGCACCCCTATCGAACGGTCACCGCTGTGTGCGAGGAGCCGCTCGATAGCTGGCAGGGGCCCTGGGGTCAGAGCATCTACTCCCTGGAGTTTGCCGAGACCTGCCCCGACCGTGACTTCGTGAGGGGCGCGAAGTGGATGGTCATGCCCCACGGGGGGCCCATGTTTGCCGTAGCCGAGTACCAAGAGCACCATCGCCTCGAGGGCTTCGACGCCATCTGGGGTGCGAACTTCCATCGGGCGGCCACCGAGGTGTTCGGTCACGCTTTCACCTGGGGCATCCAAGCCGAAGACCTGCCCGAGGAGCACAACCGGGTGGTGCTGGATCCCGAGGTATGTGATCCGTCAGGGTTGCCGGCTGCTCGCATCGAGTACCGGGTGTCGGAGAACACCCGCAGGATGCTCGATTTCAACGTGGCCCGAGCCGTCGAGGCGGCTGAAGCGGCCGGAGCTGTGTCCACCTATGTGAGCGACATCTGGCCCACCGGCATCGGCCACGTATTGGGCACGACTCGGATGGGCGATGATCCCGAGAGCTCGGTGGTGGACCGGCGGTGTCGGACCCATGATGTGCACAACCTCTACGTAATCGACGGTGGCGTGTTCGTTACCGGAGGGTCGGCCAACCCGACGGCGACGATCATGGCCAACGCTCTGCGGGTAACCGAACGCCTGATCGAGGCCCGAGCCTCCCAGGAGGTTCCGGCATGACCGGCACGGGGCCCACCCCGGCTCAGCGCCGGACGCTTGCCCGGATGGCCGACGAACTCGTCGCCCAGGGTGGCGACATGCCGGCTGCCTCTGCGGCTGGCGTGGCCGGCGACTTGCTCGACCGATGCCTGGCCGCCGCACCTTCGTTGTTGGAACCATTACTGGCCCTACTAGACGAGGCTCCCGAAAACGAGGCCCCCGACGGAGGGATCGGCTGCTTCGTGCGGCAATTGGCCGAGAGCCGCCCCGACGACTTCGCCGTGTTGTCCACCACCGTTGTCGGCGCCTACTACCTCAGCCCCGAGGTTCGCAAGAAGATCGGCTACCCCGGCCAGCAGCCCAGCCCGCTGTCGGTGGCGGCCGAACCCGACTACCTCGACATGCTCGAACGGGTCTACGAACGGCACCCCGGATACCGGGATTGCCCATGACCTACGTGATCGGCCCGCCCTGTATTGATGTCAAGGACGCTGCTTGCGTGGCCGAATGTCCTGTGGACTGCATCTACACCGGCGACCGGATGCTCTACATCCACCCCGACGAGTGCATCGACTGCGGGGCCTGCGAACCGGTCTGCCCCGTGGAGGCCATCTACCCCGAGACGTTCCTCCCCACCGAATTCCACGCCTTCACGGAGGTCAACGCCGACTTCTTCAAAACCTCCGGGCTGGGCGCACCCGGCGGCGCCACCAACATCGAGCCAACCAAATCCGACCACCCTGTCGTCGAGGCCTGGCCCCACCCCCCTGACCCTTCCGTCTGAGGGGTTGCTTCATCTTGACCCGATTATGAGGCCGACCGGGGCGAGGCGTTGGATAGTCGTGGGTTCATGGCTCTATCCCAACCTAGGGGGTGTCCATCTACCGTATTGTCATAGGCGAGAACGTACTGGTCTCCACCATCGGCTAAGCGAACCCTCAGACCAACTCGCGGGGCAGTTTGCGTCCGCCTCCGTGGGAGCCGGCTCCGGTCAGTGGATTGTTCTGCGGCTATCCCTGCCCCTAACTGTCGCTCCTTATCTCTAGGGTCTTTCCAGTCTTGAGGAAAGGAGATCACATGAACCGAGATTGGAGGCTAGGGCCTCGTTCAATTCCACTTCTTGATGGTGCTGCTTGGTCTACGGTGGCTGGCGTGGGTGATCCTCCTCGACCAGGGTCCAATGGTTCCATGAACGCGCTCTTGCCGGAGGACGCGCCTGCTCACGACTGGTATCGGTTCGTTCTTTCCTTTCCGCCTCATTTGGTTCGGGACTACGCCTGTCGCTTCGATCTCGACAGCGACAAGCAGGTTCTGGATCCGTTTTGCGGCACTGGTACGACGCTGGTGGAGGCCAAGAAGCTGGGGGTTCCCAGTGCAGGTCTCGAGGCAGTAGGGGTGTCCTGCTTCGCCGCGGGCACGAAGGTGAACTGGTCGCCTGATCCTGATGGTTTGGCGTCGCATGCCCGGCTCGTGGCGGAAAAGGCCTTGGCCTTACTGGCCGCCGACGGGATCAGCGACGAGCCGATGCCATGGCCACCGGACGACGTGCGCCTTCTGTCGCTGCCGCCCCAAACCTCCAAACTCCTGCTGAAGAACTCGATCAGCCCTTTGCCGTTGCACAAGGTGCTCACATTGAAAGAGGCCCTGCAGGGGGAACACGACGCTAGGTACGCAGCTCACGAGCGGCTCGCGCTGGCTCGGGTACTCCCGAGCGATGTGGGCAATCTCCGGTTCGGTCCCGAAGTCGGTGTGGGCAAGATCAAGCAAGACATCAGCGTCGTGAGTTCGTGGCTGTCCCAGGTCTTGTTGATGTGCGACGACCTTCGCCACCTCGGCCCGTTGGACGCGACCCCGGCCCGCGCCGAAAACGGCGACGCTCGACAGGTTGATCGTCATATCGAACCCAAGAGCATCGACGCGGTCATCACGTCGCCGCCCTATCCCAACGAGAAGGACTACTCCCGCACCGTCCGGCTCGAGTCGGTTCTATTGGATTACCTCAGCGACCGCTCAGAGCTCCGGTCGATGAAGAAGGACCTCTTGCGGTCCAATACCCGCGGTGTGTACCGCAACGACGATGACGACGCGTGGGTCAGCGGTGACGCCGAGATCGAGAGAATCGCCGCGGCCATCGAGGCACGGCGCATTGCTCTGGGCAAGGAGTCGGGTTTTGAGCGGATGTATCACCGGGTGACCAAACTCTACTTCGGCGGGATGGCCCGCCATTTCGCCTCATTGAGCAAGGTTCTAAAGCCCGGCGCCCGACTGGCCTACGTAGTAGGCGACCAGGCCTCCTACCTGAGGGTGATGATACGCACAGGCCAGATCCTCGCCGAGATTGCCGAGCGGACAGGCTACGAAATCGAGGGTATCGACCTTTTCCGCACCCGTCATGCCACCGCCACCAATGAGCAGCTCCGAGAAGAAGTGCTGGTCCTGCGGTGGCCAGGCCACCGAAAGACATGACCAAGAGATGACCTCGGAAGTCGAAAGCCTGGCCCAGCGCATCATCGCGCACATCTTCGCTAATCGCTTCGAGCCAGGGATGAGCGAGGTGGCATTTCGGCGCGAAGATCTGGTAGCAGCCGCCGAGGCCCTGGGCGAAGAGCGGCCCAAGAACCTCGGAGACGTCATCTACTCACTCAGATACCGCATCCCTCTACCCAACAGTATCCAACAACTTGCCCCAGCCAATAACGAGTGGGCGATCTTCCCCGGTGGAAGCGCCGTTTATGTTCTGAGGGTCGTCCCCTTCAATCTCATCGTACCTCGAACGGGGATGCGCGCCATCAGACTCCCGGATTCGACCCCCGGCGTGATCGCTAGATATGCCATGTCCGATGAGCAGGCTCTCTTGGCCTTGCTGCGTTACAACCGCTTGCTCGAAATATTCACAGGACTGGCCTGCTACCACCTGCAAAGCCACCTGCGCACTTCGGTTACCGTCCGAAACGCCATAGATGGCTCAAACAGCGCCTCCCAGGTTGAAACCGACGATCTTTATGTGGGTCTGGACCAACACGGTTCGCACCACGTCCTGCCTGTTCAGGCCAAAGGCGGAACGGACGCCCTAAGCGTCATCCAAATTTGGCAGGACTTCCGAGTCGCCGAACAGAAATTCCCTGACCTAATTGTCCACCCTATTGCTGCTCAGTTCGTGGTCAGCGGTGAAATCGCCCTATTCGAATTCGAGGAATCCCACAACAAGATCACCATCGCCCGAGAAAAACACTACCAACTAGTCCCCCCAGACCAACTGACCGCCGAAGAACTCCACACCTACAACCAAGCCACCAATCGTAGTCTCAAATGATCAAGCGATTCTCCCAACATCTGAACCCAGGAGGATCCCAGCAGTAGCGTCACTTTAGGTTTGCTGATTCCCTCAATCCAACAGTCCCACATGTTGACAATGCCGACAAGATTTCCATCTCCCCCTCAAGCCATTCTACTCCCGACAAAACAAACCGAACAACAGCATCTAGACTATTGCTCTTCTCAACGGCAGCAGACATCACAGTACGTTGACGCTGAGATTCAAGAGCAAGGACTCTACACACAAACCTTCCGGCGCGTGTATGCAGGCCTTCCAATTGCATGACAGAAGATGCCCCCCCAAAATAAACACATATTTCATTCTCCGGGCAACAAAAGCTCAAATGAGGAGTTACCTAGTTTACGACGTTCTACCACAAGCAGACTTGGCAATCTGCCAACGCTTCAGGACAGTTTCTTGACAACACCTCCGAACTTTCGCTCCAGACTCACATGATTCCACGATTCAATGAGATCTTCACCGTCTGAAACCTGGGATCCAAACGACCGATCATCATTCACCGCTAAAGCCTCGTGAACTCTCCATTTGGTGGCTTCACCTAGCATTGTATTGCAACACGCGTTTCGTTGTCGATCTCCATATCGGCTGACCCCACTCCAGTTTCCAGATCTATGTCGAGCAATTCACCTTATGCAACTAATTCCGTTTGCGACAATACTATACCTGCTCGATCGAGGAATGATCTGAAGTCAACAGACCCGTCAAAGGGATCCCGAACATTGTCCCATGTAGTCATCGCGGTGTCGTCGTCAAGTCTCAAGACTATCTTGACAGACACCGAAGCTCCAGCTGAGAATTCTACTCCTGGAACTGCAAATGACTTCTCTAGCCAATTGATATCAACTTCAACTATCGCATCCACCGACACATCTAGCTTTACAATGGACTCCCCGCCGTCGTTCCAACGCCACTAGCTTGAAAAAGAAAAATCAATGTCCCCCCCAGAATTGGCGCCTTTGCTTCCAAACCAGCACCCAATCCAATAAATATGTTGTGTTCGTGGGACGCGAACTCTCTCTCTTGTCGTCTACTCACCCAGACAACTCTGCGTCGAAATCAATCCATCTCGGAATGCCTCCCTCCAGATCCAACTCTCCAAACACGCCCACCCATACAGTTAGGCTCTCCATACTAGCTTCATCACTAGGCAGTTCCGCTGCACCCTCGCGGTAAATTTGCTGACATTCAACGGCACCCACTGTGGAAGGGCGACCACCGATGGTCCGGAGCTGAATAGCTGGCACGAGTGGGGCGGGCAAACGGGCCGGTGGCCGCTAGTTGTAGGGGTGGCCGCGGGTGGTGGTGATCAAGTGGCGTTGCATGGTGTTGCACGATCCGAGGGCGATGCCCACTACGGGACCGTTGGCCATCATGGCGAACACGATCCGTTCCTCGTTGCGAGCCGTTGTCACGCCCGCTAGCGCCACGGCGTCGTTGAGCAACCCTGTCTTGACCAACACATTGCCGTACGCGGATGGATCATTCACCGTGCAAAGTCGCAATGTTCCGCTTTCGCCGACCACAGAGAGGCTCGACTCGAGCGCCGAACCGGAACCGGCCTGCAAGAGGAGCGCTCTCACCAGGTCGCACGTAAGCCGGTTGTGGGTCGACAGTCCCGAGCCGTCGAAGACAGCCAGAGCGTCGTTGTGGAGACCCATTTCCTCGAGTACATCCACAACCGCCGCTGCCGCCGAAGCCCTGTCCGACCCCAACCCCGATCGCACGCCGACCTCCTTGAAGATCATCTCCGCAATCGTGTTGTCGGAATAGCCCACCATTCGCTTGAGAATCTCGCCCAACGATGGTGATGCAACCGAGCCGAGCAGATCACTTCCGGAGGGGGCTGAGCCATTACCCGGTCGGCTGCGAATGATAAATCCCTGTGCTTCCAGCAAATCGTCGAAATGCACTGCGGCATTCAGTGCAGGGTCGGCGGCCGGCGTGTTGGCCGCAGTCCCCCCAGTACTGGAGTACCGCTCCCAGCCCTGGTTCAACGTCAGAGCGCTCAGAGGACCGGAGCTGTTCTCGGTCACGTAGTTCGGCTTCCACACCATGGCGGTGTAGGGATCCTCGTCGCCGGGCACCGCCACCTCGGAGGCGTAGTTGCGCACCTGGTCGGGATAGCGGGACTCGTCGGCGATGACCCCGCCGGTGATCGTAGCGATGCCAAGAGACCGCAGCGCCGAGCCAACCTGGTCCGACAGTTCGGTCACATCGGTGAAGGCGAAGGGAACGCTATAGCGATCCATGTAGTGCGGTGTCGACAGGACCGGGTCGCCGCCTCCGATCAGGTAGATGTCGCCCTAATACGTGCCGTCGTCGATCTGGGCGTCGGGGGGAATCACCACCCGGGTGATGTAGGTCGCCTCCGAGCCCATCACTTCCCGAGCGGCCACCGCGGTGACGATCTTCATCAACGACGCCGGCACCAACGGCTCTTCTTCACGCTCTGCTACGACGAGGCGGTCACCCTGGTAGGCGCTCAGGCACACTTCCGAAGACGCAGGGGCCAGCGATGTGACCCTCGATATCCGCTCGGCGAGTTCGGCGCTGGGCGCGTCCGACGTTTCCGAGGGTTGCTGAGACCCCGGCGATTCCTGCAAGTCAGCTTCACTTCGCAACAGATCAACGGCAAGATCGTCCAACACCAGATTGCATATCCCGGTTTGTGAATTGAATTGCCAGTAGACCTGAGCCAGCACCTTGGACAGGTCATCCGTCTTGGCAACATCCACCGGAGCAGCCCCAAACCCATGATGCTGAGAGCACCTCTCCGCGCTGGCTTGATCACCTCTGCTTCCAGGAGTGTCGGGGATCTCACCGGAATGGCCACGCAAGATCGCCAGAGCACCTTCGTCGAGCACCAAATAGCAGATGCCGATCTGGGCGTTGTAGCCCCATTGGGCTTGCGCCAGCACCTCGGATAGGTCCTCGGTCTTGGCGATATCCACCGGAGCAGCCCCAAACCCATGATGCTGAGAGCAACTCTGGGCTGCTTCCGGGGTGATCTCCGAAGTGTCGTCCGAACCATCGTCGTCCGGAGGCTCAGGGGTCGGTTCCTGCTCGGTCAGGCTCAAGTCCAGAACGCATGTCTCGTACTCATACGGCGCCTCCAAAACGCCGTCGACCCGCACGCCGGAGACCGTCACCGCATAACACACATCCCCATCGGTGGGTTCGGGATGGGCGCGACCCCCAACGACTTCCGGTTCCCAGACGATTCCCTCGGAAGGCAAGCTGTTCGCACTGCCGACACCGCGGTGGATCACTTCCAGGGCCACCGGACCCTCCGGCCCGGTCACCTCGACCGAAGCTCCCGAAAAGTCGCCGGCCCCGGTGACCACTGTGAACGACCAGCGCTTCCAGACCGCTTCAGCCGGGACATAGCCCGGCGGAGGCCAGGTCACGAAACCGCGCCCCTCCCTAACCGGCTCACGAGTCCAGTTCACTCCCTCGATCACGTTCATGGCATTTGAGTAATGCGAGCCGTCCGACTGGGACCCGCTAATCACATCACCCATCCCTACGACACGTACGTAAGGCGACAAGATCCAGGTTCGATGTCCGACGGCCTTGTTATTCGATCCCGAATCCCGCATGTAGCTGTTCACCGAATTCAGCCCCGAGGGTGAAATGCGTCCCCCAGAAGTCGTCAGGTGCAGATTGCTGTTGCCCGCCGCAGTCGCCCCTCTAGCGCTGTAGCAATCCCACGTTTCCGGCGGGTAATGGCTCAGCTCCCCGTGGGCCGCCATGATCAGCGCTGCGTGCTGGGCGTTCGCGGAGAACCCGGCATTCTCGGTCACGGAAGACAGCCCGCTCATGCGCCGGAACCAGTTGATCCGCTGCAACTGGCTGTCGCGAAAGTCCTGACTGGTGGACCCCGCCTGGCAAGCACCCACATCACCGGTGAAGCCGGCATCAGGCTCCACCCGCTCGAACTCGGCCAGATACTCCGACACCACCGCCTGGCGATCCCAAGGGTCCAGCCACTGGCCCGCCTCCTCCGCCGCAACCGAGGCCGGTGCCACGACCACACCAGCAGCCAATAGAGCCCAAACAGCCTTCGGCCTCAACAACCGCTTCATGATCCAACTATTGCAGAGCCAAATGCCGCCACGGTGACTCAGCCCCTATCGCTGCCGGAAGTGCACTCGCGCAGGCCCGCCCTTACCTGCCGCCAGTCCCCCACCTATCACATGCACGGGCACTTCCTCCGTGCTACTGTGACACTGTTCCGCATTGCGGTACTGGTCCGCAGTATGGAACCCAACCTCTATAACCCGGCACCACGGGAGGCTTGTGTCTCATGGCTGACACACCCGAGATCGACGACATTGATCTGTCGAGCTTGAACGACGAGGACCTGTGCATCCAGATGCACGACGATCTCTACGACGGCCTCGCCGACGAGATCGCCGAGGGCACCAACATCCTGCTGGGCAGAGGCTGGTCGGCCGACAAGGTGCTGAACGACGCCCTGGTTGAGGGGATGCGCATCGTCGGGATCGATTTCCGCGACGGCATCCTGTTCGTGCCCGAGGTGCTACTGGCTGCCAACGCCATGAAAGCGGGCATGGCCATACTGCGCCCGCTTTTGGCCGAGACCGGAGCCGAGCCCGTTGGCAGCGTGGTGATCGGCACGGTGAAGGGCGACATCCACGACATCGGCAAGAACCTGGTGGCCATGATGCTGGAGGGGGCCGGGTTCGAGGTGGTGGATCTGGGCATCAACACCGACGTGGAGGAGTTCATCGCCGCACTCGACGAGCACAAGCCCGACATCCTGGGCATGTCGGCCCTGCTCACCACCACAATGCCCTATATGAAGGTGGTCATCGACACGCTGGTGGAAAAGAGCCTCCGCCAGGACTTCATCGTGCTGGTGGGCGGCGCTCCCCTCAACGAGGAGTTCGGCGAGGCCATCGGTGCCGACGCCTACTGCCGTGATGCAGCGGTCGCTGCGGAAACCGCCCAGGAGCTGGTGGCTGCCCGCCGAGCATCCGCGGCCTGACCGTGGCAGCAAACAAACGGGTTCTCGTGATTGCCTGCGGGGCCCTGGCAAGAGAGCTGCGTCACCTCATCGCCGGGTTGGAATCCGGCGAAACCGGGCCCAGCCCCGCCCCACGGGGCCACCACCCAACGGCGGGGATCGACTTGGAGTGCCTGCCGGCCAAGCTGCACAACCGCCCGGAAAAGATCCCCGAGGCGGTGCGCCTTAGGGTGCAGGCCGCACGGAGCCGGTACCGCACCATACTGGTGGGCTACGCCGACTGCGGCACCGGCGGGCTGCTCGACAAGGTGTGCGAAGAGGAGGGCGTGCAGCGTCTGCCCGGCCCCCACTGCTACGAGCTGTTCGCCGGCACCGAGGCGTTCACCCGGCTTCAGGACCAGGAACTGGGAACCCTCTACCTCACCGACTACCTGGTGAGTCACTTCGACCGGTTGATCTGGGAGGGACTGGGGCTGGCCGACCACCCCGAGCTGCGAGACCTGTACTTCGCCAACTACACCCGGCTGGTCCACCTGGTGCAGGTACCCGACCCGGAGCTGGACCGGCTATCCCGCCGGGCGGCCGACCGCCTCGGCCTGCGCCACGAGCGGTTCACGACCGGTTACGGCGGCCTGGGCGAAGCGCTGGTGGAGATAAAGGCCCGGGCGGCGTAGCGATAACCCATGGGCGGACGAGCATGAGCAGGCGACGGGGCAACGACGGCAACCTGGTGCTGATCTGCTGGCGTGACATTCCCGCGCAGGTGAACGCCGGCTCCGGCCCGACCAAAACCCAGCGCATCCTCCCCCGACGGTTCCAAAAGGCCATTGATCGGGCAGCCATGGTGGCGGGCAAGACCACGGCTTCCCAGTATGTGGGCGAGTGGCGCCGGGTGGTCGTACCCGGTGACGCCCGTGACCCAGAGGGTGCGGCCCTGGCAGCCGCCGCCGAGATCGAGGCCGCCTTCCCGCTGGAGCGGCTCAACACTTTCGTGGAAACCGGAGGCTGGGACCCCGAGAAGGCAGCCGAAACCCCCCAGGAGGCTTCAACGTGACCTATACCGTGATCAGCTCGGCTACCAAAGAGGTGGTGCTGGGATTCGACCGGCCGTTCGTGATGATCGGCGAGCGGATCAACCCCACCGGGCGCAAGCTCCTAACCGAGGAGATGAAGGCCGGAGACTTCAGCCGGGTGGAGGCCGATGCACTGGCCCAGGTGGCGGCCGGGGCCCACATGCTGGACGTGAACGCCGGTATCCCCCTGTCAGACGAGCCGGCGCTTCTGGCCCGGGCTATCAAGCTGGTACAGTCGGTGACCGACGTGCCCCTGTCCATCGACTCGTCGATCATCGAAGCTCTGGAAGCGGGCATCGCCGCCTACCAGGGCAAACCGCTGATCAACTCGGTCACCGGAGAGGACGAGGTAATGGAACGAGTGCTGCCGCTGGTGGCCCGCCACGGCGCCGCTGTGGTGGCCATCTCCAACGACGAAACCGGCATCAGCGAGGACCCTGATGTGCGCTTCAAGGTGGCCCGCAAGATCGTAGAGCGGGCCGCTGACCACGGAATCCCCCCAGCCGATGTGGTGGTTGACCCCCTGGTGATGCCCATCGGGGCCATGGGCACCGCCGGCCAACAGGTGTTCCGCCTGGTCCGTCGAATCCGTGAGGAGCTGGGTGTCAACACCACCTGCGGGGCCAGCAACGTGAGCTTCGGGCTGCCCAATCGCCACGCCATCACCGGCACATTCCTGGCCATGGCCATAGGCGCGGGGATGACCTCGGCCATCATGAACCCGCTGCACGCCGAGGTGAAGCAAGCGGTGATGGCCGCCGACGTGCTGGCCGGCCACGACAAGGACTGCATGGCATGGATCGGCGAGCACCGCGACCCCACCGCGGCCGGGGAGGGGGGCGCCCGCCGTCGAGGGGGACGTCGCCGCACAGCAATATGACCTCCGAGCCTCCGGAGGAATCGAAAACCGGCATCCGGAGGCAGCGGGATGACGGTTGAGCACAGGGTGGTGTTCACGCCCACCGGCATCGAGGTGGCCGCCGCCGAGGGATCGACGGTGCTGGATGCCGCTCGCCGGGCCGGAGTGGACATCGACTCGGTGTGCGGGGGCCGGGGGCTGTGCGGCCGCTGCCAGGTGGTTCCCGGTATCGGCCAGTTCGCCAAGTGGGGACTGAAAAGCTCGGGCGACGCCCTGTCGCCGCCCGGCCCCACCGAGCTGAACTATAAGGGGCGGCGCCCGCTCACCACCGGCTGCCGATTGAGCTGCCAAGCGGCGGTGACCGGCGACGTGGTAATCGATATACCGGCCCAGAGCCAGGTCCACAGTCCGGTGGTGCGAAAGGCCATCGACCTGGGCCAGGTCACCGTGGACCCCGTGGTGAGCCTCCACTACCTGGAGCTGCCCCCGGTGGAGCTGGGCGACGAAACCTCCGACGCAGAGCGGGTGGTGAGCGCGCTGGCCGGCGACTGGG
The DNA here is from genome assembly GCA_965200775.1 of Acidimicrobiales bacterium. Taxonomy (GTDB): domain Bacteria; phylum Actinomycetota; class Acidimicrobiia; order Acidimicrobiales; family Bin134; genus Poriferisocius. The sequence continues at coordinate 1,712,165 of OZ241383.1, forward strand.
GTCTGGAGGGCGTTTCGGTACACGTCGGCAAGCTGGCCTCGTTGTCGTCGGCCATTGCCGAAGGCAAAGGCACGGTCACCGCGGTGGTCCACAGCCGCCCATCCGGCACCGATCCGAATGGCGCAGCGGCCAATAGCCGTCGGGTGCTGTCGGTTCGACCCGGCTACCGGGACGAAGCCTACGGAGTGGCGGTTGACGTGGGCTCCACCACAGTGGCCGGTTACCTGCTCGACCTGGCCACCGGCGAGGTGTTGGCCACCTCCGGGCGCATGAACCCGCAGATCCGGTTCGGGGAAGACCTGATGAGCCGGGTGTCCTACGCCATGATGAACCCCGGCGGCACAGGAGACCTAACCACCGCGGTGCGAGTAGCCCTCAACGAGCTGATGGACGAGCTTTGCGAGGAAGCAGAGGTCGACCGGTCCACCATCTGCGACCTGGTGGTGGTGGGCAACCCGATCATGCATCATCTGGTGCTGGGCATCGACCCCACACCGCTGGGAGCGGCACCGTTCACCCTGGCTGTGCGCGACGGGGTGTGGGCGATGGCCGCCGACATCGGGGTAGACCTGCCCGGCGCAGCCCTCTACGTGGGGCCTTGCATCGCCGGCCATGTCGGAGCCGATTCCGTTGCCGCCCTGCTGGCCGAAGGGCCACACCGGTCGTCCGAGCCGCAGATCCTGGTGGACGTGGGCACCAACGCCGAGATCGTGCTGGGTGACGGACACCGGACTTTCGCTGCGTCGAGCCCCACCGGTCCGGCGTTCGAGGGAGCCCAGATCAGCTCGGGCCAGCGGGCCGCGGCCGGGGCCATCGAGCGGGTGCGGATCGACTCCGCCACCCTCGAGCCCCGATTCAAGGTGATCGGCTGCGAGCTGTGGTCCGACCACCCCGACTTCACCGAGGCGCTGGGGTCGCTGGAGGTGTCGGGGCTTTGCGGGTCGGGAATTATCGAAGTGATCGCCGAGATGTACCTTGCAGGGATCATCGACCACAGGGGGGTGATCCGGGGCGAGCTGGCCGAACGCACCCCCCGCATCACCGCCGACGACCGCACGTTCTCCTACGTGGTTCAGACCGACCCGGTGGCGCTTTCGGTTACCCAGAACGACGTGCGAGCGGTACAGCTTGCCAAGGCCGCCCTGCGAGCGGGCATCGACCTGCTCAAGGACCACGCCGGTGTTGACGAGATAGCCGATGTGCGATTGGCAGGTGCGTTCGGCACCCACATCAGCCCGGTCCACGCCATGGTGCTGGGCCTGGTACCCGATGGCCCCGTGAGCGGGGTGAGAGCGGTGGGCAACGCCTCGGGAGCGGGAGCGGCCCGGATGCTGGTGTCAGCGGGCCAACGGGCCGAGGCCGAGCAAGCAGCCCGGTCGGTTGTCAAGATCGAGACCGCCACCGAGCCCCGCTTCCAGGAGCTGTTCGTGGCCGCCCTGTCGCTGCCCCACGAGACCGCTCCCAGCCCCCACCTGGCACTTTCGGTGGACCTTCCCCCGCGGGCTAAGTTCGACAGCGACGCCGCCGGAGCCCGCCAGACCCGTCGGCGCACCACCCGGCGACAGCAGCAGGCACAGGAGCAATCATGAGCGAGCAACGGCGAAGACGAGGTGGCGGTCGGGCCGGTCGCCAGGCAGCGAGGCAAGCCGCCCAGGTGTTCGCCGCCCCGGCGCTGGAACGGCGAGGGCCGCCAGTAGAGATCATCGACGAGGCCGGCTTGACCCTGATCGAGGAGAACGCCGAGACCATCCTTTCGGAGGTGGGCATCGCCTTCCAGGAGACTCCCGAGGCCCTTGACCTGTGGCGCGACGCCGGTGCCGAAATCGACGGCGAGCTGGTGCGGTTCCCTCGGGGACTGTGCCGCCAAATCGTGGCCGACAACGCTCCCGCTACCTACACCCAACACGCCCGCAACCCGGAACGCAGCGTGACCATCGGCGGCAACACCACAGTGTTCGCTCCCAACTACGGATCGCCGTTCGTGACCGACCTCGACGAAGGCCGCCGCTACGCCACCCTGAACGATTTCGAGAACGTGGTGAAGTTGGCCTACCTGCTCCCCCACCTGCACCACAGCGGCGGCACTGTGTGCGAGCCGGTGGACATACCGGTGGGGCACCGCCACCTCGACATGGTGTACGCCCACCTCCGCTACAGCGACAAGCCGTTCATGGGTTCGGTGACCAGCGCCCGGCGGGCCGCCGACTCGGTGGAGATGGCCCGCATCGCCTTCGGGGGCGACCTGGCCGACCGCACGGTGATGACCTCGCTGATCAACGCCTCCTCGCCCATGCGGTGGGACGCCACGATGCTGGGCGCTGCCACCACTTACGCCCGGGCCAACCAGTCCTGCATCATCAGCCCGTTCATCTTGGCCGGGGCCATGTCACCGGTCACGGTGGCAGGGCTGGCCGCCCAGGCCCTGGCCGAGGCCCTGTCGGGCATGGCCTACCTCCAGCTCGTGCGGCCCGGCTCGCCGGTGGTGTTCGGAACCTTCGCCTCCTCCATGTCGATGGCCACCGGCGCCCCTACTTTTGGCACCCCCGAAGCGGGTCAGGCCATCTACGTGATGGCCGCGCTGGCCCGGCGGTGCGGGGTGCCGTTCCGCTCCGGGGGCCAGCTCACCGCTTCCAAGTCTCCCGATGCCCAGGCTGCCTACGAATCAGCCCACACGCTGTTGCCCACGGTTCAGGCCGGGGTCAACTTCGTGCTCCACGCCGCCGGGTGGCTGGAGGGGGGCCTGACCTTGGGCTACGAGAAACTCGTAATGGACGCCGATCAGCTCGGGGCAATGGCCGTCCACGCCCAAGGGGTCGATCTGAGCGACAACGGCCAGGCCATGGAAGCGTTTCGCACCAACACCCACGGCGACCACTTCCTGGGCAACGCTCACACCCTGGCCAACTTCGAGACAGCTTTCTGGCGCTCGGAGGTGGCCGACAACAACAGCTTCGAGCAGTGGTCGGAGGAGGGTTCGCTGACCGCTGCCCAGCGGGCCAACGCCCGGTGGAAGGAGCTGCTGGCCGGCTATGAACCGCCACCCATTGACGATGCCGTCGACGAGGAGCTGCGTGACTTTATCGCCCGCCGCAAGGCCGAAATCGAAGGTGAGTGATCAGGAGCAGAGACGTGGGCGACATCGTCTCGCCAGTAGTTCTTGCCGAGGATTGGGATGCAATCGCCAACCCCGATCGGGTCATCAACCCCGAGGGATGAGGCAGCCAGGTAGCTAGCGGGATTCGCCGGCCACGCCGACGTCGCTCAGCACCGTCTGGTCGTCGTTGTGGCTGTGGGTGAAGCCGAGTTGCCGTTCGATCCGGATGGTGGGCTCGGATCGGAAGGCCAGCACGTAGGCCCGTCGAAAGCCTGAGGTGTTGTTGCCTCCCGACCCGTGCATGACCCGCTCGTTGTGGACCGTTACATCACCGCGGGCGATAGGAACAGGAACCACCTGATCACCGGGTAGCAGGTCGGTGCCGAGGGCGTGGGACGTGCCCCTGTCGCCGAACTGTGGTGTGTGGGAACGCAGGGTTTCCTCGCCGGCCGTTGCCGGGACGAACCGCATGCACCCGTTGTCGATTGTGGAGTCGTCGATGGCCAGCCACAACGTGGCCGTCCGGGTATCGGGGGTGTCGGGCCAGTAGGCCATGTCCTGATGCCACGCGAACACAGCGTCCTGCTTGAACGGCTGCTTGGCCAGGAGCTGGTCGTAGTCAATGGCCATCCCCTCGCCGCAGAGCTGGGCCGCAACCGAAGCGGCCCGACGCTCAAACACGTTGCCCTGCCAACCGGGGAAGTACCGGCGGGGCAGCATCACGTTGATGATGGAGAAGTCCTCCGGGGCCCGACCGTAGTCGCCCGCCATGTCGCAGTAATCCTTGCCGGGCACCTCAATCTCCCGGCGCAGGAACCGGTCGTACACCACCTCGATCTCGGCCACCTCGGCCTCGGTCAAGAGACCCTTCAGGTGGACAAACCCGTGGGTCGAGAAGTGCTCCTTCTCCTCGGGGGCCACCCGATAGACATCTCCCTCAATGCGACTGTTCATCATCCGGACGCCAATCCGTGCAGGAAACCGAAGTAGGCCGGCTTCTCGTCCAGATTCTTGTCGAAAAGCAGGGGCTGGTTGGGGGCGCCGGCGTCGAACGGGGGGAAGTGGTCGAGCCAGGAGTCAATGTCGGCGGCTCCCCAGAACATGACCCCTCGCACCGCCGGGACGGAGGCGAACACCTCGGCGCACATCCGGTGGGACTCGCCCTGGGCACCGAGCGGATCATCGTGGCCGGCGAACAGGCCAATCCGCGTGTCCATCTCGGTGATCTCGATGAACACGCCGAGGTCTTCGATGCGGCGCAGGTAGTCGCCTAGATCCACCCGGTCGGGCACGCCCATGAGTTGATGGCCCTGAATGCCGATCCCGTCGATGGGTACACCCTGGTCGAGGAGCCGCTTGGCAAAGTCGTAAAACTGCCGGCCCCCGGTATCGCCATATTGCGTGGCGGAAATCTGCTCGTTGAGCACCAACTCCACATCGGCATCAACCTCTCGGGCCATGCGGAACGCCTCGGCCACGTAATCCTCCCCCAGGTACTGGAAAAACACGTTCTGGTCCAGCCCCTCACCCCCGTAGGCCATCGGCTCGTTGACCACATCCCAAACGTGGACCTTTCCCCGGTAGCGGGTAACCATGGTCTCGATGTGGTGACGCATCAGGCTGCGCAGCGTGGCGGGTGGGTTCGAGGAAGCCCGGACCGTGGTTTCCAGGTTGTCTGGACGACCGGCTCGACCCCAGATGAGGGTGTGGCCCCGGAGCCGCATCTCGTGCTGTTGTGCGAAGTCGACAAAGGCGTCGGCGGCGGCGAAGTCGTACTCGCCTACCCGGTTGGCGACCGAGCGCCACTTGAAGGCGTTTTCTGCGCCCACCTGGTTGAACTCCCGGGGCACGATGCTCCGGGCGCTGGGCACGTTGGGGCTCGCCACCGCGGCACCCACGAACAGCCCCCGTTCGTCGGCTACCTGCCGGAGGGTGCGGCCCCTACTCGACTCCCGGGCCCGAGACATCCACGAATCGTATGATGGGGAGTCGGCCGGCGAGAGGTAGCCCACCTTCTGGTCGGCGGCCGGCCCGCTCCCCGACTGGCTGCCTCCAGGGGTGAACCGGGAGAGCACCCTCATGGCCATCAGATCGCCTTCGATACGCATCCGGTTCTCCATGAACGCCTTCATGGAGTCGGCCTGCCCCGAGAAGATGAGCAAGGCATCATCGGCGGAAGCGAAAACCGTGGAGGTGGCCTCGCCTTCCCCGTCAAGCAATTGGCAGTGCCCGTTCACCACAACGAGCCGGTAGGTGCCCTCGCCCTCGCACACGAACTGGAACGTGGCCGTGAAGTCGGCGTCCGACCGGTTGACGGCCCTCTCAACCCGCTCAAGCAGCTCCCGAACCGAACCAGGGGATGTCGAATCGGACGATACCGAACCGGATGGCGCGGAATCGGAGGGGGTCGAACCAGTGCTCACGAGATGACCGTTCTGATTGTGGAGCGCACATCCACAGCCGACGCCGCCACCACGATGTCGTACTGGCCAGGGTCGATTACCCAGTCGTGAACACCGGGGTCCCAGCGGGAGAACGCCCGGAGGCGCAAATCCACCGTGGCGACCGCGGTGTCGCCGGGCTCGACATGAACTTTGGAGAAGCCGGCCAGTTCCTTGTGGGGGCGGGGCACCACCGATTCCACCGGGGCCACGTACACCTGCACCACCTCACTGCCGGGTCGGTCGCCGGTGTTGGTTACCGGCACCTCGACGGTGTGACGGCCCTGGAGGACGGGCCGGCCCCATTCAAAAGTGGTGTAGGAGCCGCCGTGGCCAAACGGGATCAGAGGCTCGATGCCCCGGGCGTCATAGAACCGGTAGCCCACGAACACCCCCTCCCCATAGCGAACAACGCCGGCCTCACCGGGATAGTTCAAGAACGAAGGGGTGTCGCACTCCCGCACCGCCCAGGTCGTGGGCATCCGCCCTCCCGGCTCTGCATCGCCCAGCAAAACATCGGTGATGGCGGGGCCGGCTTCCTGGCCCGGGAACCAGGCCAATACCGCCGCCCCGGTGTCGTCGAGCCAATCCAGGGTGGTGGGCGCACCGCAGTTGAGCACCACAGCCGTTCGGGGGTTGGCCGCGATGACCCGCTGCACCAGCTCGTCCTGTCCGTTGGGCAGCGAGATGGAGTCACGGTCGGCCCCCTCCGACTCCCATTCGGTGTTGGTACCCACGACCACCACCGCGGCGTCGGCCCGGGCGGCCAGTTCCTCAGCCTCGACCAGCAGCTCCTCTCGGTTGTCCACTGCGAGCTCTGCGCCCACGTCCACCATGCATACCCACTGGCGCGCGTCACGGGGCAGGTGATCGAGGCGGACCCGGTAGGTGCATCCCCCTTCCAGGTGCAGATAGCCCTCCCCGCCCTTTCGCCCGAACCCGGCGGAAAACCCGTTGCGGTCGTTGTCGGCCACCAGCTCGTCGTTCACGTAGAGCCGGGCATGAGCGAAGCCGACGGCGCAGAACCGGTGACGACCACCCTCGGGCGGGGTCATGTCGAAGCTCATCCGCACGCTCATGGTGTCGTGCCCCTCGGGCCAGCTCTCCCCGAACCAGACGTTGAAAGCGGCGTCCCGATGCTCCACCTGGAACGGCTCACCGGCGATGGTCATCCCGTCGTACAGCTCGATGCGCACCCCGTCGGCCCCGATCCAGCCCGCCGGGACCGACGCCGCCGACCGGGCCATGTTCACCCCGGGGGCGGTTCCCACCAGGCGGTGGCCGAGCCGCTCGGTCATCTCATCCAGCACCGTGGTGGTGCGATGGGGGGTGAGGGTGGCAGACCCACCCCCCAGCAGGGCGGTACCCGCCGCGCCGGGACCGATGAGAGCCACGGATTCCCCGGCTGCCAGGGGCAACACCGACTTTCGGTTGTGGAGCAGCACCATGGATTCGGCTGCGGTCCGACGGGCCAGCGCCCGGTGTTCCTCCCGCTCGATGCTGGCCTCTTCATGATCGGTGGCGGTATCCAGACGGCCGGCCCAATGGAGAAAGACCATGATGCGGCGGACCTTGGCGTCGATCACCTCCTCTGGCACCTCACCGGCCCGAACCGCGGCGGACAGCTCACCTCGGCCCCAGAACCGGCCGGGTCCGGGCATCTCCAGGTCGAGGCCGTTGAGGGCCGGGGCCACCGTCTCCTTGATTGCCGCCCAATCGGTCACCACGAAACCACGAAATCCCCACTCGCCCTTGAGAACCTCGACGAGAAGTTCGGGGTGAGCGCAGGCGTGGTGGCCGTTGACGAAGTTGTAGGCCCCCATCACCGACCAGACGCCGGCCTCTATTACCGCGGCCTCGAACGGGGGCAGGTAGATCTCTCGCAGGGCCCGCTCGTCTACCTCTACGTTGATGTTGAACCGCTCAAACTCCTGGTCGTTGGCCACGAAGTGCTTGACGCACGCCCCCACCCCCTGGCTTTGCACCCCGGTGATGTAGGCCACGGCGATGCGAGAACTCAGCTCGGGGTCCTCGCTGTACGACTCGAAGTGGCGGCCTCCCCGCGGCGAACGGTGGAGGTTGACGGTGGGAGCGAGCAGCAGATCGACCTTGCGATCCTTGCCCTCCACCCCCAGGGCCTCGCCCACCCGTTGCACCAGTTCGGGGTTCCAGGTGGCGGCCAGCGCCGACGGGCCGGGCATCACCAGACCGGGCCCCATGGTGCGCCCCCGCACCCCAACCGGTCCGTCGCTCACACACCAGTCGGGAATCCCCAGCCGCTCGCATCCCGAGACCACCCATGTGGCACGGCCTCGCACCATGGCGCACTTCTCGTCAAGGGTCATCTCCGAGATGCGCCGGTCGATGTCGTGCTGGGCCGTCATAAGGTCTCTGGACAAGATTTCATACCATCGGTATATTTCGTGACGCCGTGGCCCGCAAACCGCGTTGGGGGGAATGATGAGACACCACCGCTTCCGGCACTTGGCCATCCTGCTTCTGGCAGCGTTCGCCATGGTTGTATCGGCTTGCAGCACCGGAGACGGCGACGGTGACGCCGAGGCCGGCGAACCCACCCCCACAGCCGAGGCCGCAGACGAAGATGGCGGCAGCGGTGACCCCGAACCCGATGGCAGCGATAGCGGCCAAGCGAACGACGTCCAAGATGAGTCCGGCGGCGAGCCCGCCCAGGCCCCGGAAACCGGCGACGACAGCCAAGAAACCGGTGATGACGCCCCAGAGGCCACCGACGAACTATCAGCCCCGGAGCCGACACCCACCGAAGTGGTGCGCACCGCCAGCTTCCGAGGGGTCACCGCCGACACCATCGACATCGGCATAGGGTTCTGGAACACATCGGTGTTCGGCTTCGGGTTCTTCGGCGACCCCGAAGAAGTATGGGCTGCGCTCACCGACGCGGTGAACGCCCGAGGCGGCATTCACGGTCGCAGCCTCGTCCCCACCGTGGCCGACTTCAACCCAGCCGACAACGCCGGGATGCTGGCGGCGTGTATCGCCCTCACCGAGGACGCCGAGGTCTTCGCCGTACTCGGCGGCATGCGAGGCGATGCCAACTACTGCGTGTTCGAGCAGCACGAGACCATTCACATCGGGTCGCAGGTTAACGCCGCCGGGGAAGCCCTAGAGCGGGCCCGAGCCCCCATCGCCGGGATCTTCCCCGCCGGCGACGTACGCGAGGTGGCCCTCATCGAGGCGCTCGACGCCCGGGGTTGGTTCGACGACACCGACGCGGTGGGGGTCCACTATGACGGGTCCGGCACCCAGGACCGCGTCGGCGACGCGGTGGAAGAAGCTCTGCGGGGCGTCGGCGTGGAGGTGGCCCTGCGGATGAACATCGACGATCTGGCCTTGGACGAGGACACCCTGGAGTCACAGACCGAGATAATGCAGGAGCAGGCCCGGTCGGCGGGCATCAGCCACATGGTGATCATCGGGGCCGCCGCCACCGGGCTCATCACCTACGGCGACCTCGGCATCGCCCTGGCCGCAGTGGATTCCGACAACTTCACCACGGCCATACAGCAGGGCATCGACCCCGCCAACCTCGACGGCACCATCTCCACCGCGCTCAGGGTCAACCTGCCCACCGATCCGGTGGACCCCGTCACCCAGCAGTGCCTCGACGACGTTCAAGCTGCCCTGCCCGAAGCCCGCTTTGAGCGTCCCGGACCGGGGGTGGTGAACAACGCCGACGATCCCAACTACTGGAACTACACCGTGCTGGCGTGCCGCGACCTTGAGCTGTTCCGGCAGGCTGCCGCCGCGGCCGGCGTCGAGCTCACCAACCAGTCGTTCAGGGCCGGCCTCGAATCCCTGACCGAGCTGTCCCTGCCCCAAATTCCATTCGCATCGTTCGGCCCCGACAAGTTCAACGGCAACGACACGTTTCGGCTTGTGGTGTTCGACGCCGACGCCGACGAGGACGGCGAGCTGGTGGGGCTGGGCGACCCGATCGATCTGACCCCCTAGGACGAGTAGGTGGCAACCGAGCGCGACGAGCTCGCGGGCCTCACCAGGAACCTGCTCGACGAACAGTCCCGCCGCGAAGCTGAAGCCGAGGCCGCCGAGCGGGTTCATGTGCGAGCCGAGGAGGAGCTGCCCGGAGTGGGCGACGCCCCCATGTCGTTCCGGGAAGGGGTGAGGGCCGGAGGCTTCGGGGTAATCGGCGTGCTGGGCACACTCGACGCGGTGGACGCCCTCCACATCTCCATATCCGGCCTCCTCGGCCCCGAAATCCAGGACAGCCTGAACGTGAACGACACCGGGCTTGCCGTCATCGGCATCGGCGGGCTGATCTCGTCCACCCTCTTCGCCGTCCCCATGGGACGCCTGGCCGACCGTGTCAACCGGATGCGGCTGGTGGGCCTGGCCACTCTCTTTTGGAGCGTGGCCATGTTCACCCGAGGCTTCCAGGCAACTGCCCTGGGGTTCTTCCTGATCGGCGTGCTCGTGGGGGTGGGCACGTCCAACACGTTCCCGGTGCAGGGAGCTGTACTGGCCGATGCCTACCCCATCGGTGCTCGGGGCCGGATCTACGCCGTCAAGAACGTGCTGGGCCGGGCCGGCGAACGGGTCGCTCCCCTGCTGGTGGGCGGCCTCATGTTGCTGGTGGACGACAACTGGCGTTGGGCCTACTGGGTGTTCGCCTGGCCCACAGTTGCGCTTGGCATCTGGGCCCTGTTCGTGAAGGACCCGCCCCGGGGCCAGTACGAGCAGCTCTCCACAATCGGAGAGGTGATGGAGGAAGACCCCGACCAACCCCGGCCATCGTTGGCTGCCGTGTGGCATCGCCTCATGGCCGTACGCACCCTGAAGCTGGCGTGGATCGCGTTCAGCGTGATCGTGTTCGCCCAGATCGGGCAGGGCTTTCTGGTCAACCTGTTCCTGGAGGACCGGTGGGGGCTGTCCCCCTTCCAGCGGGCAATGATCGGGTTCGTCCCCGGAATGCTGGCCTTCGCCGCCGCACCGTGGGCCGCCGGCAAGTACGACCGGCTCTACCAGCAGAGCCCCACCAGGGCTCTGGCCTGGGTGGGGGCACTCTTCTTCCCCATGGCCGCAGCCGTGCCGGTGCAGTTCTTCATGCCCCACCCCGTGGCGTTCGCCGTGGTGGGCATCATCCCGGCGGTGCTGAGCGTGGTGATCTTCGGCATGATCTCGCCCCTGCTGGTGGGGATCGTCCCCTTCCGGCTCCGGGCCCAGGCAACCGCGCTGTCGATGATGGTGATCTTCCTGGGCGGCGGCGTGCTCGGACCCATCGTTGCCGGTTTGCTGTCGGACGCCACCACCGAGCGCACCGCCATATTGATGGTGAGCGTGCCGTTCAAGGTCCTGGGCGGGTTGCTGTTGATCTGGGGGTCCCGGCACCTGCGCCACGACCTGTCTCTGGTGGTGGACGAGATCGAGAAGGAGAAGGCCGACCTCGAACACCGCCGGGCCCACCCCGATGAGCTGCCTGTGGTGTCGCTCCACTATGTGGACTTCTCCTACGGCCCGGTGCAGGTGTTGTTCGACATCAATCTCGAGGTGGCCCGGGGCGAGACGCTGGCGCTGCTCGGAACCAACGGCGCCGGCAAGTCCACCATCCTACGGGTGATAAGCGGCTTGGCGGTGCCGTCTCGGGGGCTGGTGAGGCTCGACGGCCGGGACATCACCCTGACCTCGCCCCAAGCCCGAGTGGGTTTCGGCATCCAGCAGCTCCCCGGCGGCCAGGCGGTGTTCGCCCCAATGTCGGTCATGGACAATCTGCGGACCTCGGGGTGGGCGCTGCGCAGGGACGGCGACGTGCTGGCCACCCGAATCGATGACGTGCTCGACACCTTCCCCGTGCTGGCCGAGCGTCTCGACGAGCCAGCCGGATCGCTGTCGGGGGGCCAGCAACAGATGCTGGCGCTTGCCATGGTGCTGATCCACGAGCCCGACCTGCTTCTCATTGACGAGCTCTCGCTGGGATTGTCCCCGGCGGTGGTGGGCGACCTCCTCGAGGTGGTGGACCGGCTCAAGGAACGGGGCCAGACCATGATCGTGGTCGAGCAGTCGCTCAACGTGGCCATGGCCATAGCCGACCGGGCCGTGTTCATCGAAAAGGGCCACGTGCGCTTCGACGGTCCAACCCGTCAACTCGCCGAGCGGGGTGACATCGCCCGTGCGGTGTTCCTGGCCAACCCCGGTAGCGACTCCGGAGACAGCCCCGGAAGCGACCCTGGAGACAGCGAGTGATCGCCGGGACGATGTTGCCGGTCAACCCCGGAGACACCGCGTGATCGCCGGGATTGAGGTTGGCCGCCAGTTCGTGTTCATCGGGGCCATCGAGGGCTTTGCCTACGCCCTGTTGGCACTGGGCGTCATCCTCATCTACCGCTCCAGCCGGGTGATCAACTTCGCGGTGGGCGCGGCCGGGGTGCTGGCCGGGCAGGTCATGTCGCAGCTCGTCATCCGCTACGGCGCTCCGTACTGGACGGGCTTCGTGGTGGCGGTGGCCACCGGTGCGGTGTTTCTCGGGGTGATGGAGCTCACCGTGGTGCGCCGCCTGTTCACCGCACCGAGGGTCGTCCTGCTAGTGGCCACCATCGGGATCGCACAGCTCGCCGAGGCGCTCACTTTCGCCATGCCCGACCCCTCGGCGGAGGACAACAGCCACGACTTCCCCTCGCCGTGGACGGCAGAGTTCGAGTGGTTCGGGGTGCGGGTTGAGGGCAGCGAGCTGTTGCTGTTGGTGGTGTCGGCAGCGGCGGCTACCGCGCTGGCGGTGTGGACGGCACGTTCGGCGTGGGGCCGGGCGGTGCGGGCCTCGGCCGCCGATCCCGACCGAGCCCGCCTGGCCGGTATCAACCCCGGCATGGTGTCCACCATCGTGTGGGCACTCACCGGCACCTTTGCCGCCCTGGTCACCGTGCTCCAGGAAGCGGGCAGCAGCCGGGCCTTCGTCGGCACCAGCCCCGGCCCGCTGCTCATGACCAGGGTGCTGGTGGTGGCGGTGTGCGCCTCGTTCACCTCGTTCCGGCGAGCGATGGTGGCAGGCGTGCTGTTGGGGGTGGTGGAGGCCATCGTGCGGGTGAACTATCCGCTGGATTTGGGGCGGTTCGAAGCGGTGCTGCTGGTGGTGGCCGTGGTGGCGGTGTTCGTCACCACCCGCCGGGACGCACGGGATGAGCGAGAGTCGTTCAGCTTCGCTCCCCGGGTGCGTCCGATCCCTCCCGCCCTGCGCGAAGTGTGGTGGGTGCGTCACCACACCCGCATCGTGGGCACCGCTGCGGTGGCGGCCGCTGTGGTCCTCCCGGTGATCGTCACTACCGCCAGCCGCACGTTCCGCTTCAGCAACATCATGCTGATCGCTTTGGCCGCCCTGTCGCTGGTGGTGCTGGTGGGGTGGAGCGGGCAGATCTCGCTGGGTCAGGGGGCATTCGCCGGGTTGGGCGCGTTGACCGCCGCCGCCCTGGTGGCGGGACGGGACTTCGGCCTTGGAGCCGTGGGGCTGGACGTGACCGTGCCGATCCCCGGCATGCACTTCCTGGTGGCCGTAGTGGTGGCCACCGTGGTGACCGCCGCGGTTGCCGCGGTGATCGGGCTGGGCGCGCTGCGGGTGCGAGGACTGCTGCTGGCCGTGATAACCCTGGCGTTTGCGGTGAGCGCAGAGAGGTTCTTCTTCCGCCGCCCGTTTCTGAGCGGGGGCAGCACCACTTCATCGCTGCTGGAGCGGGCCTCGGTGGGGCCGGTCGATCTGGCGCCCCAGCGCACCTACTACTACCTGGCGCTTGGGGCGCTGGTGGTGGCCGTGTTGTTTGTGGCCCGGATCAGGCGCAGCGGCATCGGTCGCCGGATCATCGCCACCAGGGAGAACCCCGACAGCGCGGCCTCGTTCACCGTTTGGCCCACCGGGTCGAAGCTCACCGCCTTCGCCCTCAGCGGCGGGGTGGCAGGCTTCGCCGGGGCGCTCCTCGGCGGCCTGTACTCCACCATCTTGTTCTCGTTCTTTGCGGTGGGCACCTCCATAGAGGTGCTGGCTGTGGCAGTGATCGGCGGGGTCGGCTCGGTTGCCGGGCCGATTTTGGGGGCGCTGTGGGTGGTAGGGCTGCCCGCTTTCTGGCCCGAATCACGGCTGGTGCCCCTGCTCACCAGCAGCGTGGGGATCCTGCTGCTGTTGATGTACGTGCCGGGCGGGTTCGTGCAACTCTGGTACCTGGCTCGCGACGGGTTCTTCGGCTGGTACGCCAAGCGGCGACCGGCCACCGAGGACCGGCCCGCGGCCATCCCCAACCGGCCCCCAGCATCCGCTCCCCCCAGCGATGTAGCCCTGCAAGCCACCGACATTTCGGTGCGCTTCGGCCCCCGGATCGCGGTGGACCGGGTGGATCTGCGGGTTAACCACGGTGAGATCGTGGGCCTGATCGGGGCCAACGGCGCGGGCAAGACCACGTTCATGAACGCCGTGGCCGGCTTGGTACCGGCCACCGGATCGGTGGAGATCTACGGGACCGACGTGTCTTCGCTGCCGCCCCACCGCCGCCACCGTCACGGGATGGGCCGGGCGTTCCAGGCCGCTCGCCTTTTCCCCGACCTGACCGTGTTCGAGACCGTGCAGGTGGCGCTTGAGGCCCGGATGAAAACCCGGTTCCTCCCCGCAGCGGTTCCCGGCTTGGGCGGCGCGACCCGGGAGCGGCGGCAAGCGGGCGCGGCGTCCGACCTCATCGCGTTCTTGGGATTGGGCGACTACGCCAACTCGTTCGTGGCCGAGCTGTCCACCGGTACCCGGCGCATCGTGGAGCTCACTTGCCTTCTGGCCGGCGGTAACCGACTCCTCTGTCTCGACGAACCCACCGCTGGGGTGGCCCAACGGGAAGCCGAAGCACTGGCCCCACTCCTGCATGGCATCCGCCGTGAACTCGACGCCTCGGTGCTCATCATCGAACACGACATGCCCCTGATCCTGTCGGTGAGCGACCGGGTGTACTGCCTGGAACAGGGAGCAATGATCGCCGACGGACCACCCGATGCGGTGCGCAACGACCCGGCAGTGGTCGCTGCTTACTTGGGCACCGACCCCCGAGCCATCGCCCGATCCCCCACCGAAACACCACTATCCCCCACCATAACACCACGATCTCCCGCCGAAACACCACGATCCAACCCAGGAGAGCCCCGTTGACGGCCTTTGCCCAGCCCCCTATCACCCCCAAGGCCGAGATAACCAGATCCCGGCTGGTGGACCTCGCCGCCAAGCTATTCATCGAGCGGGGCTACGCCTCCGTTTCCCTGCGCGACATCGCCGGCGAAGCAGGCCTCACCAAGGGCGCCATCTACGGCCATTTCCGATCCAAGGGACAGCTTCTTGTGGAGGTAATCCGCACCAGCCTCGAGCGGGCCGACGCCGGCATGGAGCCGGGAGCGGACGAATCCCCACCACGGTCGGTTTTCAACCTGTTCATCGATCCCGGTAGCAGGGAGCTGCGGCTACTGCAGATTGACGCCGCGGCCGCTGCTCGTCACGACCCGGATGTGGCGGCGGGAGTGGCCGAACTCTACGCCCAGCGAAACAAGTGGATCCTCGACTCGCTGATCGACATTCCCGACGCCGAAGCCATAGCGTTCATCATCAACGCCCTGGCATCGGGCATCGGCACCCAGGAAGCCCACGGGCGGGAGGTGCCCGACCCCGGTGCCTGGCAGCGCATCACCGTCGCCATGTTCGAGGCCGCATTCCGCGCCGCCCAAGCACGGACAACCCCAGAATCCGGAACCACCCCCAAAGGAGAAACCGAACAGTGAACCAGCTCTACCAGAACCCAGAGGCCGGCATCGACGAGCGAGTCGGCGACCTGCTCAGCCTGATGACGCTGGAGGAGAAGGTGGCGCAGCTCGGCGCCATCTGGCTCTTCCAACTCGCCCCCGACGGAAAGTTCAACGACGACCACGTGGCTGGGGAGTTGGCCAACGGCGTCGGGCAAGTAACCAGGGTCGGCGGCAGCACCGGGCTCTTGGCCAACGAATCGGCGCAGATCGTCAACCAGATCCAGCGGGTGCTGATGCAGAGAACCCGCCTTGGCATCCCGGTGGTAGTACATGAGGAAGCGGTGGCCGGGTTCCTGCACCGGGGGGCCACCACCTTCCCCCACGGGCTCGGTCTGGCCGCCACCTGGAACACCGACCTGGTGGCCGAAGTGGCCGGTGTTATCCGCACCCAAATGCTGGCGGTAGGAGCCCGGCACAACCTGGGGCCGGTGTTCGACGTAGCCCGGGACCCCCGCTGGGGCCGGGTGGAGGAGACCTACGGGGAATCGCCCGAGCTGTGCGCTCGCATGGGCACCGCCTACGTCCGGGGCATGCAGACCGACGATCTGGCCGCCGGGGTGGTGTGTACCGGCAAGCACTTCCTGGCCTACGGGATTTCCTCAGGAGGGCGCAACTGCGCGCCGGTCCACCTCGGGGGCCGGGAGCTGCGGGAGGTGTACGCCGAGCCGTTCGCCGCCACCATCCGCGACGCCGGCCTGGCCTCGATGATGAACAGCTACTCGTCGATCGACGGGGTTCCGGTGGTGGCGAGCCACGAGCTCCTCACCGAGTTCCTGCGGGGCGAGTTGGGCTTCGACGGCACGGTGGTGGCCGATTACTTCTCGATAATCCAGCTCGTAGTGAACCACATGACCGCCCACGACAAGACCGAAGCGGCGGTGGCCGCCCTGAGCGCCGGACTTGACGTGGAGCTGCCTGCCCACGACTGCTACCAGGAGCTTCCCGACGCGGTGCGTGACGGCCGGATCGACGAGGCCGTTGTGGACCAAGCCTGCGCCCGTGTACTGGCCCAGAAGTTCAAGCTCGGCCTGTTCGAGAACCCCTACGTGGACGCCGACCGGACCATCGAGGTGTTCGACACCCCCGAGCAGAGGTGCCTGGCTCGCCTAGCGGCCGCCGAGAGCACCATCCTGCTGAACAACGACGGAGTGCTGCCCCTGGCTTCCGACCTCTCCTCCCTAGCCGTGATCGGTCCCCACGCCGACGACCAGCGGCTGCTCCAGGGGGACTACCACTACCCGACCCACCTCGAGATCATCTACCAAGCACGCTCGGCTGAGCTGCTGGAGAACCTGGTGTCCATCGGAGCGGGAAGCGACACCGGCAGCACCGAACAGCTCCCCGAACCCGGCGACGCCGCCACCATCGAGAACTTCGCCGCCGGACCTCATTTCACCCCTCACGTCACCCCACTGGAAGGCCTCCGGTCGGCGCTGGCCGGCACCTCCATCGTTCACGTGCCTGGCTGTTCCGACTCCGGCGACGACCGATCCGGCATCCCGGACGCGGTGGCCGCCGCCGAAGCGGCCGACGTGGCCGTAGTGTTCGTGGGAGCCCGGTCGGGGCTGGTCAGCAATGCCACAGTGGGCGAGGCCCGCGACGCCACAAGCCTCGACCTACCGGGGGTGCAGGACGAGCTGGTGGCTGCGGTGGCCGCCACCCGAACCCCCACCGTGGTGGTGGTGATCAGCGGTAGAGCCCACACGCTGGAAGCGGTCGACGCCGTGGCCAACGCCCTGGTGTGGTCGATACCGCCCGGCGAGGAGGGCGGCAACGCCATCGCCGACATCCTCACCGGGGCTGTCAACCCGGCAGGGCGGCTGCCGGTGTCGCTGGTCAAGCACGTCGGGCAGATCCCGCTGCACCACGACATGAGACGCCGGGGCGACCGGTCGGAGTTCTACGGCCCCTACGTGGACCGCGACGTAAACGCCCTCTACTGGTTCGGCCATGGCCTGTCGTACACATCGTTCGAGTATTCCGAACCCAGAGTGGTGGCCGGTTCGACCACCGAGCCGACCGTGGTTTCGGTGGAGGTGACCAACACCGGCTCCCGCGACGGCGACGAGGTGGTGCAGCTCTACACAACCGACGAGGTGGCCCCTGTAGCCCGCCCCATCCGGGAGCTGATCGGCTTCACCCGGCTGCCCATCCCGGCCGGGGCCACCCGCACGGTGAGCTTCACAGTGCATCCCAGCCGCCTAGCCTTCCACGGTCTCGACATGACCCTAGCCACAGAGCCGGGGCAGTTCACCTTCCGGGTTGGCGGGTCTTCTTTCGACCCGAACATGGCCGAGGCAAGCGTCACCCTCGACGGGCCGACCACCGCTTACGACCGCCGTACGATCGTCGCCACGGCGGTGGAGATCTCCTGAAAGGAGTGCCGGCGTGCGCTTCCTCTACATCGACATCGACACCCTCCGGGCCGACCATCTCGGGTGCTACGGGTACCACCGCGACACCTCGCCCAACATCGACGCCCTGGCTTCCGAGGCGATCCGGTTCGACAACGTGTATGCATCCGACGTGCCCTGCCTGCCGTCGCGCACAGCCCTGTCCACCGGGATGTTCGGCATCCGCAACGGGGTGGTGAACCACGGGGGCGTCGCGTCCGACCTGCGGGCCGAGGGCCCCCGCCGCCAGTTCATCGGCATGATCGCGGCCAACTCGTGGGCATCGAAGTTCTACTACGACGGGTGGCACACCGCTTCGATCTCCAGCTTCCCCTTCCGCCATTCGGCCTCGTGGTGGAACCACGGCGTGATGGAGGCCATGAACCTCATGCGGGGCATGGGTGGAGAGCGGGCCGACCAGGTGCTGCCTGGTGCCCTCGACTGGCTCGACCGCCGGGGAGCCGCCGACCGGTGGTTCCTGCACGTTCACCTCTGGGACCCCCACACCCCCTACAACACCCCCAACCGCTACGGAAACCCGTTCGAGGGTGACCCCCCTCCCGCATGGCACACCGAGGAGATCCGCCAACGCAACTGGCAGTGGGCCGGACCCCACTCGGCCCAGGAGCCGTGGGGCTTCACTCCCGACGAATGGGGCCCGCCCCCCAAACGCCAGCCATGGAACGCCCACTCCATGGAAGCGGTGAAGGACATCTTCGACGGCTACGACGTGGGCATTCACTACGCCGACCACGCCGTCGGAGTGATGCTGGACAAGCTCGACAGCCTCGGGGTACTGGACGACACCGCTGTTCTCGTCTCGTCCGACCACGGCGAGGCATTCGGCGAGCTAGGTGTGTACGCCGACCACCAAGCCGCCGATCAGGCCACCTGCCACATACCGGCCATCCTCCGCTGGCCGGGCCTAGCTCCCCGGTCGTATTCGGGGCTGCACTACCACCTCGACGTTGCGGCCACCGTGGTTGATCTGGCCGGGATAGGTGTGCCCGACAGATGGTGGAGCGGCCAGTCGGCCAAGACTGCCCTCGAGGCCGGCACCGAGGCCGGTCGCAATGCGTTGGTTCTGTCGCAGGGAGCGTGGTCGTGCCAGCGGGGGGTGCGGTGGGGCGACCACCTCTATCTCAAGACGTGGCACGACGGATTCCACCCCCACTGGGGCGACGAGATGCTCTTCAACGTTGCCGATGATCCCCACGAGGTTCACGACCTCGCCGGCGGCGACGGGGAGCGGGTAGCCGAGGGCCGATCGATCCTTGAGGGATGGACCGCCGAGCAACTGGAACAGGGGCTCGGCGACCGGCGCGACCCAATGGAGGTGGTGATGGCCGAGGGCGGGCCGTACCACGTTCGGGGCCACCTGCACGCCTACCTGGAACGGTTGAGGGAAACCGGCCGGGACCCGTGGGCCGCGGCCCTGGAAGAGCGGTACCCCGAGGAAGCGAAGGCGCCTAACGAGCCACGGGGACCGGTTCTGCCGATACCGATACCGGAACTCCGCCGCGAATAACCCCCACCCAGTCCTGGTTTGAGGCCCGATCCCCGGTGCTGTCCGCCGCCGCGTAGTGATACACCATGGCTGCCCGGCTCGACTGTGACCGGTTGTCGGTGGACATGTGGCGCAGGTGGGAGTGGAACACCAGCAGGTCGCCTGGGCTCATCAACACCACCTCGGCGGCTTCGACATCGGCGTCAACGATCTCCACGTACCAGGCCCCGGCGTGCTCGCGCCGGTCGGGAACCACGGCGTGAATGTGCTCCCGATGGGAACCCGGCACCACCCAGAGCGGGCCGTTTTCGGGAGTGGCCTCGGTACAGGCCAGCCACACCCCCACTTGAGGGGAAGGCTCGAGCCGGAAGTAGAAGTTGTCCTGGTGCCAGGGCTGGCCCAGCGCTCCGGGATGCTTGAAGATGAACTGGGAGAGGAAGCAGTCCACTTCACCCCCCAGCAGCTTCCCCACGATGGCCAGCAGCCGGGGGTCGGTGGCAAACGACCGGAACACGTCCTCGCAGCGCATGACCCGGAATATCTTCGACAGCCGGGCCCCGGCATCGCCGTTTTGGGCAAGGGCTGTTTCCTCGTTGACGATCAGGTCGGTGCGTGGCTCTCCAGCGGCCACCGAACGGGCGATCTCTTCGACCCGGCGGATCATGGCACCAGTTACCGACTCGCCGACGAACCCTCGCCGGATGAAGTAGCCGTCGGTGTTCCAGGCGGCCTGCTCCTCCTCGCTCAGAGCAGCGGGACAGGCAGGAACCGAAAGCAGGCCGGAATCCATCGTCGAATTATCCCAGATTCCCACGCCGCACCGCGATTGTTCCGCCATGTGGAACTGTTCCAAGATCGGGGTATCCTGAGGGCATGGCAGTGCAGTCGGTCGAGCGGGTGTTCATGCTGCTTCGAGCTCTGGCGCAGGAGCCCCTTGGGGTCACCGACTTGGCCGAACGGGTTGACCTGCCCAAGAGCACAGTGGCCCGGCTGCTGGCGGCTCTTGAGGCCGAGAACGCGGTCGAACAGGCCGAAGCGGGAGGGGTGTACCGGCTGGGCGAGGGCCTGATCGACATCGCTGGCACCGCGCCTGCCGGCCGTAACCTCATCGCCGCCGCACGCCCCCACCTGCTGGAGCTGAGCGAGGCGTTGGGAGAGGTGGCCGGGCTGTCGATTATCGACGACGGGCAGGTGTGCTACCTCGACCACACCGAGTCGTCGTCCGATGTCCAGCTTCGGGATTGGACCGGGGAGTACGCCCCCCTCCACGCCGTTCCGGCTGGTATGGCGATGCTGGCTCACCTGCCCCACGACGAGCAGGAGGACTTTTTGGCCCTTCCGCTGGAACCCAGCACCCCGTGGACCACTGTCGATCCCGAGGCGCTGAGAGAGCGCCTGGCCCAGACCCGAAGCCTCGGCTACGTGTGGGGCTACGAGGAGTTCACCGAGGGGATCAACTCGGTGGCCGCTCCGGTGTTGGACGACAGCAACCTCCCTCTGGCCGCCATCCACGTCCACGGCCCGGCCTACCGCTATCCCGATCCCGATCTGGCTCACGACCTGGGTGTGGCGGTGGTAGCCGCAGCTCATCGCCTGGCGGCCCAACTCAAGGAGTTGCCCGGTTAGGCTTCCCAGGTGCGACTGGGAGAAATGGACACGTCCAGCTTGTTGCGTTCCATGCGATCGGGATTGGCCGCGGTGGTTGTCGCCGTGCTGCTGTTGGTCGGTGCCTGTGGGTCGGACGATTCGGATTTCGACGGGACGGTACGCCTCGGGGTGGCTCTGAGCGAGACAGGCCGATTCTCGGTTGAAGGCACCCATTCCAGGCACGGCTACGCAGCGTGGGAGCAGTGGGTGAACGAGGAGCGGGGCGGAATTCGCATCGGCGACAAGCGCTACCGGGCCGAGATCGTCTACCACGACGATGAATCCGACGGCGACCGGGCTGCCGACCTGGTGCAGCAGCTCATCGATACAGACAAAGTGGACTTCCTGCTCGGCCCGTACTCCAGCGGGATCACCATGGGGGCCAGCGCAGTGGCCGAGGCCAACGATGTGCTTATGGTCCAGGGCAACGGAACGTCCGACGCCCTGTTCGAGCGTGGTTTTCGCAACCTGTTCGGGGTGTCCACGGTGGCCGGCGACTACCTGGGGGGTGCCATCGAGGCCCTGGCCGCCGAGGGAGCCCAAACCGCGGTGATGGCCTACAAGGATTCGGCATTCCCCGCCGCCGTAGCCGAAGGAGCGCTCGGGCACCTGCAGGCTCACGGAATGGAAACGGTGGCGGTTGAGATCTTTCCCGGCGACCCCACCCCCGACGACATAGCGGCGGTGATGGGCAAGCTGAGCGAAGTCGAGGCCGAAGTGTTCATCGGTGCCGGGCACTACAGTGACTCTGTTGAGATGTTGAAGACAGCCGCCACGCTGGGGTACGCCCCCAACGCCATGGTTTTGACGGTGGGACCGGTGGATCCCGACCTCAGGATCGACTCCGGCACCAACACCGACGGGCTGCTGGGATCGACCCAGTGGGAACCCACCATGGCCTACCGGGGCCCGTACTTCGGCTCAGCTCTCGAGTACGCCGAGTACTACGAGAGCCTGTGGGGTGAGCCCCCGGTGTATCAGGCGGCCAGCTCCACAGCTTCAGCGCTGGCGTTGCAGATGGCCATCGAGAACGCCGGCACCCTGGACACAGATGCGGTGCGGTCGGCGTTGCAATCGCTGGATTTGGAGACGTTCTACGGGCCGATCCGCTTCGACGGTCGGGGGGTGAACGTGGCCAAGCCCATCGGCACGGTGCAGGTGCAGAACACCCAGGTAGTGGTGGTGGCACCAGCCAGCGCAGCCACCGCCGAGCTGGAGTATCCGTTGGGTTAGTTGCGGCTGCCCAACTCCATTACCCGTTTGGCTGGAGGCGGCCGACTACCACCGGGCTCCCATCAGGAGCGGCGGCGGCGGACTTCCTCGGTGATGGCGGGGATCATTTCGTGGAGGTCGGCTATCACGGCCCAGTCGGCCTTGACCACCATGTTGGCCTCGGGGTCGGTGTTGATGGCCAGGATGTGCTTGCTGGCCTTGGCCCCAACCCAGTGCTGGATGGCCCCCGATATTCCGGTAGCGATGTAGACCTCCGGGGTTATGCGGGTTCCCGTCTGACCCACCTGATCCGAGTGGGGCCTCCACCCATTGTTAGTCACCGCCCGGCTGCACCCCACCCGGCCCCCGAGCAGCCCGGCCAGCTCTTCCAGGGGGGCGAACGCCTCGGCCGAGCCCACGCCCCGGCCTCCTCCCACCACCACCGGGGCTGTGGACAGAGTGATTCCCGCTTCCAGCACCACCCGATCCTTCACCATGGTGCGGGCCAAGGACGGATCGAGGTTCACCTCCACCGACTCCACTGCCGGTTCCGACGCTGAGTCGGCCCGCTGGGCGGCGATGGCGTGCAGCCCGTAGGTGATCAGGGGCAGGTCCGAGCTGAGCAGGGCGTCCTCCAGCAGCGACCCGCCCCACTGCTGGCGGGTCATCGTCCACTCCCCCGTGCCCGGAGCCAGCTCGACAGCGGTGCAGTTGGCAACGAACGGTAAGTCGAGACGGGCCGCGGCTTGGGCCATGACCTCGTTACCCCGCTCGCTTCCCCCGGCCACCACGCCCCCTGGGTTGAGACGCCGGACCAGCTCGGCTACCGACTCCCCCCAAGCCTCGGGACCGAAGTCGCCCAGCACCTCGTGGACCACGGTGTAAACAGCCTCGGCACCGTAGGCCCCAGCCTCGGCGGCCAACTCAGCGGCATCGGAGCCGATGAGCGCGGCGTGCAACGGCACCCCCATTTGCTCGGCCAGGCCGGTGCCCGCTGTCAACGCTTCCCGGCCGGCCTCGGCCATGGCCCCCCTGTCGTGCTCCACCACAACCAGGAGCATCACAGCACCCCCAGCTCTTCGAGCACGTCGGCCACCGCGGGAGCGGCGTCGGGGCCGTGGCCCAAAATCACGGTCTCGGTGACCGTCTCCCCCGGCCGGTGGAGACGCACCAGCGACTGCCCGCCCGGTTCGGCATCGGTGTGACGCTCTGCGATTTCCAGCTTCTTGGACGCCAACCGCCCCCTCATGGTGGGGTAACGAGGCAGGTTGATGCCCTCCTTAACCCCGACGGCGGCGGGCATGGGCAGTTCGTACACCTCGAACCCGCCGTCGATCTCCCGGCGAGCCCGCACCACCCCGCCACCGGCATCGGGATCGACGTCGATGCCCTTTATGCCGTTGACGATGGGGCGTCCGAGGGCGTATGCCACCCGCACCCCCACTTGGTAGCCGCCGGAGTCTGCCGATTCGTTGCCGAACACCAGCAGGTCGAACGGACTGCCCGCCTCTCGTTCCAGCTCCACAATGGCGTCAACCAGCGCCGATGCGGTGCGCTGGGGATCCCAGGCCGAGCCGTCGGTAACCACCAGCACGCCGTGGGCGGCCCCTACCGAGGCGGCGTAGCGTAACTGCTCGGCGGCCTCGGGCGGTCCCAGGGTGAGCACCGTTACCTCTCCCCCTTGGCGCTCGACCAGCTGCACCGCTTCCTCTACCCCGCACTCCTCGTGGGGGCTGGTGGCGAACCCCAAATGGGACGCGTCCACGGCCAGGCCGTCCTCGGTCACGTTGATCCGGGCCCCAGGAGCCGGCACCCGCTTCACGCAACACAAGATCCTCACGGCTGGCTCCTCATGGGCGGCGTCTCCCTCGGCTCTCAGCTCTTCATCCGGATGTCTTCGGGGTCGAACACCGCTCCGGTGCCGGCCACCCTCACCGGGAACAGCTCGTTCATGTACATCACCTGGAGGTCGGTGCCCGGCGAGGCCAGCTCCACCGGGAGGTAGGCCATCAGCAAGTGCCTGTCCACCGACGGTCCCGGCCCGGCGCTGGTCACCCACGACACCCGCCCGTGGGAGTCGGTGATGCGCCCGCCGTCGGCAGTGAGGATCGGCTCGTTGCCCCCCTGCATGTAGCGCTTGCGGCCCTGGCTGTCGGTTTGGTCCTCCACCGTGAGCACGCACAGGGCCACCTCGGGGTCGCCCATTTCCCGAGCGGCCAGGTAGGGCTCCTTGCCGATGAACGGGGCTGCTTTCACCTTGGGGCGGGCCAGCCCGGCCTCCAGCGGGTTGTACTCGCTCTCCAGCTCGGCCCCCATGAGCCGGTAGCCCTTCTCCATCCGACCCGACGTGCCGTACACCCCGCCGCCGGTTGGGCGCAGCCCGTAGTCGGCCCCCACCGTCATGAGTGCGTCCCACAGCGCCGGGCCGTCGTCCCAGGCTGCGTACACCTCCCAGCCGGTGTCGCCCACGTAGGAGATGCGAAACAGCTTGGCCGTCACCGTGCGACCGCCGCAGTCGAGTTCCACGTCCACCAGCGAGCCGTAAGGCGATCCGGCCTGGCTGAGATCGTGATCGGTGAGCGCGCCGATCACGTGGGGGGCGTTCGGCCCCCACACGCCGAGGGTGGTGATCTCGTCGGTGATGTTGGCGAAGCTCACCGACCCGTCGGTGGGAAGCTGGCGGCGAACCCAGAACTCGTCCCGCCCCCCGTCGAACACGCCGGTGACGATGCGAACCCGGTCCTCGGCCATCCGCATCATGGTGAGGTCGGAGTGGAAACCGCCGTCGGGGGTCAGCCACGGGGTGTACACGGTGCGGCCCACGGGTACGTCCACCTTGTTCACCGCCAGGTAGTCGGCGTAAGCCACCGCGCCCGGCCCGGTCAGCTCGAATATCTGGAATGCGCTGAGGTCGACCATCCCGCAGTTCTCCCGCAGGTTGAGGTGCTCGGCCACGGTGATGGGGCTCCACCAGCGGGCGTCCCACTCCACCTCCCGGCCCTCCACCTCGTATCGGCTCACCAGGTCGGCGTTGGACTCGAACCACTGGGGCCGTTCCCAGGTGCGGGCCTGGAAGAACTCGGCACCCCGTTCCTTTTGGCGGGAGAAGTAGGGGCCGACCCGGAGGTTGCGGCGGCTCTCCCACTGCTCCTGGGGGTGGACAATGCCGTAGGTCTTGTTGAAGTGCTCGGCGGAGCGGGCCCATATGTGATCGTCGCCCCGCTCCTCGGGGTAGAAGCGGGACACGTCGGCGCCGTGGACGTCGATCACCCTGGGATAGCCGTGGTGCATCCACTCGGCCACAACCTGGGCCATTCCCGGACCCTCCTTCACCCAGATGGCGGCTGCCGACCACAGGTTGCGAACCTCGGGCAGCTCCCCAAGGCACGGCATGGCGTCGGGGGTGAGCGAGAGCAGGCCGTTGATGGCGTACTTGATCTCGGCGTCGCCCAGCATGTCCATCAGGTCGATGGCCTGCTCCATCTGGAGGTCGAAATCGTCGGGGGTGAACGGCATCTCGGTGGGCGACAGGGCGGCTTCCTCGTTGGAGGGGATCTCGTCGGGGTGGTGGAAGATGGGCCGGTGGGCATACGACCCCACCTCCATCGACCCGGCCGACTGGCGCTCGTAGCAGAAGGTGTCCATGTCCCGGACGATGGGGTAGCCGATCTCGTTGTTGGTTTCGGCCAGGATGTCGAGCGGCCCCACGTCCACCATCTGGTGAACGGCGGGGACCAGCGGGATGGTGGCGCCGGCCATGTTGGCCACCCGGTTCGACCACACCCCGCAGGCGATCACCACGTACTCGGTCTCGATGGTGCCCTTGTCGGTGACCACCGCTTTCACGGTGCAGTCGCCGGGGTTCGGACCCTCGGTGGTGATGATGTCGAGAACCTCGGTGTTGGCCACCACGTGGCAGCCCCCCGCCACCGCCTCGTTTCGCATTTGCGTGCCGGTCTCGAGCGAGTCGACCACCGAGACCGTGGGACAATAGAAACCCTCCAGGATGATGTCGGTGTTGATGAACGGGACAATCTCCTTCACCTGCTCGGGGGTGAGCAGGTGGGCCTCGATGCCCCAGGCCACCGCCGAGGTCATGCGACGCTTCAGCTCGTCCACCCGCTCGGGGGTACGGGCCACCTCGATACCCCCGGAGTCAACCGAAAGGCCCAGGTCGCGGTACTGGTTGGCGCTCTGCTCTCCCAGCAGGCACATCTCCTTGTTGTGATCCACGGGGAAGATGAAGTTGGAAGCGTGACCGGTGGACCCGCCGGGGTTGGGCAGCGGCCCTTTGTCCAGCAGCACCAAGTCGGTCCAACCCAGCCTGGTTAGGTGGCCAACCAGGCAGTTGCCCACGATCCCGGCCCCGATCACCACGCATTTTGCCTTCTCGGGGAACTCAGCCATGTTGTGCCTCCGCGGTGTCGCTGTCGCTCGTGTGGGTGCTGAACATGATGCCCGATCCGGCGTCAAACCGGCACGTCAACTCGCCTGTGGGCCTTGCACCCATGGTCCGTATTATGGTACAGTTCCGTCATGCGGAACAACCTTGCCCCTATTTTGAGGCCTACAAGCATGGGTTCCCCGGAATCGCGGCTCACGAGGGAGCAAAAAAACGTTCAACGGGTGGTTCGCAACGCCATCTTCGAGATCATCCCGCTGAAGAGTGCGGCAACGGCCATCGAGGCGCTGCCGGCCGACTCCAAGGTGTCGGTGACAGCTTCGGCGGCCAAGGGGCTCGACGCCACGCTGGAGTTGGCTGAGCAGGTGATTCAGCAGGGTCATCAGACCATCCCCCATCTCTCCGCTCGTCTGGTGAAAGACCGCAGCCACGTTCGGGACCTGGCCAGCTGGCTGAAGGACCACGGTGTGACCACCGCTTTCGTGATCGGCGGCGACGCCACCGACCCCGGGGAGTATCCCGATGCCCACAGCTTCCTGCGGGACCTTTTCGAGCACGATCACGGTTTGGGCACCGTCGGGCTGGCTTCCTACCCCGACGGCCACCCTCTCATTGGCGAGGACGACCGCCGTACGGCCCTGTACGCCAAGCAGGACCTGCTGGCCGAAGCCGGGATCAAGGGCTATTGCAGCACCCAGATGTGCTTCGACCCCGAGAAGATCATCTCCTGGCTGAAGAATGAGCGGCTCAGCGGTTTGACCCTGCCGGTTCATCTCGGTGTGGCCGGTGCTGTGGAGCGGGCCACGCTGCTCACCGTCGGCGCCCGGTTGGGTATCGGCCAGTCGCTACGCTACCTCCGCAAGAACCGCCGCTCGGTAGCCAGGCTGCTCAGCTCGTCAACCCACGACCCCTACAAGCTGCTCGATCCCATGGGCAACCAGTTGACCACCCTGGGCATCACCGGCCTGCACATGTTCACCTTCAACCAGGTGGAGGCCACCGCCGTCTGGCGGGACAAAGTCCTAAACGCCTAACCCCCCGCCCCGAAACCCATTAGCGGGGTTGCCCGGCGATGCTCGGTGGTTAGGGCGGGCCGGCTCCCTCGGCTAGGAGGGTGCCGAGGCGGCGGCGCCATTCCACCGATGGTCGGTCGGACTGCACGCTGACGGTGGCGGTGAGGTCCATGGGTAGCACGCCTTCGAGCTTCTCCAGCATGGCCTTGTCCTCGGCCCCTATGGCCAGGTCGAAGGCCATGATCTCCTTGGCGGGCACCGAGAAGTCGTCGTTGCGCCACACCACAAAGTTGAACAGCGAGTTCACGTCGTCAACTGGGGTGGCCAGCAGCAGCAGGATGTGCTCCAAACCGGACTCGTAAGCGATGGTGCTGCGCACCGAGAACGGCAGCACGAACCCGGTGGTCATGCGACGGTGCAGCACGTCGTTGTCCTGACCGGTGACGGTCTGGCCGGCGTCGGTGGTGTTGTTGGCGTTCACCTCATATGCGTAGCCCCGGTAGCCGTCGGGCAGATCGCCCATCTCCAGCGGTGGCACCACCGTCTCCTGGGCCAGGCCGAAGGTGGCGGTGTGTACAAAGGGGAAGTGGGAGAAGTCCATAAAGTTGTCGGTGATGCGGGTGGCCGACACCGCCCACCGCTGGACCGGGGTGTTGAGCCGCCGGAACCGGGGGTTGTCCTCCTGGGGGATGGCGGGAATCTGCCCAAGGGGTTTACCGGGGCACAGCCACACCAACCCGTACCGCTCCACCACGTTGACCGGCTCAATGTGGGCCTTGGGCGGGATCGGTGTGCCGGGAACCGACGACGGGACCAGCTCGCACCGGCCTCCCGCTCCGAACCGCCACCCGTGGTAGGGGCACTCGACACAGCCGTTTACCATGCGGCCGGCCGACAGTGGGGCCTCACGATGGGGGCAGCGGTCGGGCACCGCTGTTAGCGAACCGTCGTCCGACCTCCAAAGGGCGTAACGGCGACCAAGCACCTGGTAACCGACCGGGCCGGGCGAGACGTCTTCGCTGGGACCAAGGGGGTGCCATTGATGATCCAGGGCCGGCTGCCCGACGAGCCGGCCGTTGGCGCTGCCTGTTCTCACGGGGCGATCCTACCGGCTCGCCTCACCCTGTGACCTCCCGGTGCCAGAGCCCAGGTTCCCGGCTGCCCACACCTTGCGCCGGTAGGGTCGTGGGGTGCCCGAGGCCGATTGGGTGATAACCGGCGACGTCGTGACCATGGACGCGGACCGCTCCATCATCTCGCAGGGAGCGGTGGCCGTAACCGGTGGCGACGTAACCGCTGTCGGCAAGGCCAAAGACCTCCGAAAACAGTTCCCGGACACCCCGGAGCGAGGATCGCCGGAATCGCTGGTCACCCCTGGGTTCGTCAATGCTCATCAGCACCTCACCGCCGACCGGCTGGTGGCGTCGGCCATCCCCGACGACCTGCCCCCCGGCGCAGCCATCTTCGAGTGGATCGTGCCCGTCCACGATCACGTCACCGGCGACGACGACGAGCTGTCCGCCACTCTGGGGCTGCTGGAAGCGGTGGGCAACGGCATCACCACCACCATCGACGCCGGAACCGTGGCCTATCCCGACCGGGTGGCCGATGCGATGGCCGCGGTGGGCGTGCGGGGGGCCATAGGACGGTGGGGATCGGACACCGACGGCCTGCCCCAGTCCGCTCCGGCCGGCGAGGTGATCGATGCCCACCGAGACCTTCTGGCCCGGTACCCACCCGGCGGCTTGGTGGAGGCATCGGTCACTCTGGTGGGCCACGACCTGATGACCGACGAGCTGGTGGCGGCAGCGTCCGAATTGGCTCGCTCCACCGGGCGGCGGCTGAGCTTCCACCTCTCCCCCACCCCCAACGACGCCGCCGACTACCTGGATCGAACCGGGTACCGCCCGCTTGTCCATCTCAACCGTTTGGGGGTGCTCGGCGCTCATGTGCTGGTGGGCCACGCCGTTCACATCGACGACGCAGAGCGGGAGATCCTGGTGGGTACCGGTACCGCTGTGGCCTCCTGCCCGTGGGCCTACCTTCGCCTTGGCCAGGGGATGACCGATCGCTTCGCCCACCTCGACCTGTGGTGCCACGGCGGGCGGCTTGCGTTGGGCTGCGACACCGAGAACGCCGGCGATGCGGTGGACGGGCTGAGAGCCGCAGCCCTGTTCGCCGGGCTCGCCAAGGACACAGCCGCCGACCCCACCGAGTTCACCGCTCATCACGCTTTCGAGCTGCTGACCATCGCCGGAGCCGAGGCCGTGGGCATGGCAGACCGCATCGGTTCCCTGGAAGTGGGCAAGGCCGCGGACATCGTGGTGATCGACCGCTCCGGGCCCCAGTGGCAGCCGCCCAGCCCCGACCCCATCCTGCAGCTTGTGTGGGCCGGCGGAGGGCGCTCGGTAACCGACGTATTCGTCGACGGTCGCCTGGTGGTGGCCGGCGGCCAATGTATGACAGTGGACACCGATTTGGTGTGGGCCGAAGCCCGCCGGGCCGCTCCCCGACTGATAACCCGTTCGGGCATCACTCCCGGCTCTCGCTGGCCGCGGAAATGAGATAGAAAGACAGACCATGGCCGATCCCGCTCCTGTTTACGACGTCCGCCCTCCCGCTCCTCGCTGGACCCACGTGGCCCTGCGGGTGACAGACATCGACGCCACCATCGACTGGTACACCACCTACACCCCGATGGACCTTCTCGACCGCCGGGAAGATGAATCCGGCTACGGGGCGTGGTTGGGCCATGGCGACTCCCCTGACTCGCCGTTCATCCTGGTGCTTGCCCAGTTCTTCCCCGAAACCGACCCGTTCAAGGACGCCCCCATAGCCAAGCTGGCCCCCTTCGCTCACCTAGGGATCGAGCTGACCAGCCGCGAGGAGGTCGAGGCGGCAGCGGCCCGGGGGGAAGCCGACGGCTGGCTGCGTATGCCTCCCACCGACATGCCGCCCCCCATCGGCTACATCTGCATGCTGGCCGATCCCGACGGCAACATGGTGGAGTTCTCCCACGACCAGGGCGTGTACGCCCACGCTCGCAAGCTGGCCCAACAGCAGAGCTGATCTGCCGGCATGACATCAATGGCAGAACTTCACGACCTGACCGGGCGCGTGGCGATCGTGACCGGGGGTTCGAGGGGCATCGGACGGTCCATCGTGCAGGTGCTGGCCGAAGCCGGTGCCGACGTGGTGGTCGCCTCCCGCAAGCTCGAGGCTTGCCAACGCGCCGCCGGTGAAATCGAGGGCGGCACGGGCCGCCGGGCGCTGGCCGTGGCCTTCCACGCCGGCCGATGGAATGACTGCGACCGCCTCCTGGCCGCCACGCTCGACCACTTCGGTCGCCTCGACATTGTGGTGAACAACGCCGGCATGTCGCCGCTGTACGAAGGGCTCGACACCATCACCGAGGAGCTTTACGACAAGACCCTCGACGTGAACCTCAAGGGACCGTTCCGGCTGTCGGCCATCTGTGGCACACACATGGCCGAACACGGTGGCGGGTCGATCATCAACGTGGGCACCGCCGGCTCGCTGGTGGCCAGCACCCGGGAGCTGCCTTATGCCTGCGCCAAATCGGGTCTCAACGCCATGACGGTGGGGATGGCCGAGTACTTCGCCCCCAAGGTGAGGGTCAACGCCATCCTGCCCGGCCCGTTCCGCACCGACGCCAGCCGAGGCTGGGCCCCGCCCCCGGGAGAGAAGGCCACCTTCGTCCCGCTCGAACGCATGGGCGAGCCCGACGAGATCGCCCCCCTAGCCCTGCATCTGGCCGGCAACGCATCCAGCTTTACCACCGGGGCCATCATCCGGGTTGACGGCGGCGTCACCCGCAAGGTCTGACCAACCGCCGCCGCCCAGCCGGCCCCAACAAGGGCCGACCACAACAGAGCGGCCGGGAGCAGGTTAGGAGTTGGCCACCTCGTGCTCAATGCGTTCGGCCAGAACCTCGTGGGCCCACTCGATTCGCGACGGCAAGTGCTCGGAAGGGAACAATCCCTCCGACGGCCGGTAGTCCTTCAGCACCTGCTTGGCGATGGTGTCCTTGTGTACCTCGGTGGGGCCATCGGCGACCCCGAAGGTAGGGGCCATCGACCACATGTTGGCCAGCGGCATCTCGTTGGACATACCCAACGAGCCGTGAATCTGCATCGACCGGAAGATCACGTCCATCAGCACCCTGGGTGTGGCCACCTTAACCCCGGCGATGTAAAGCCGGGCCTTGGAGGTGTCGGACTGGTCGATCTGCCAGGCGGCGTGCAGGACCTGCAGCCGGAACTGCTCGATCTGCACCCATGAGTCGGCGATCATGTGCTGGACCGCCTGCTTCTCGGCCAAAAGGGAGCCCTTCGTCTCCCGGCTGAGAGCCCGCTCGCACATCATGTCGAAGGCCTTCTTGGCTGTGCCCACCGAGCGCATGGCGTGGTGGACCCGGCCCCCGCCCAGCCGAGTCTGGGCGATCTTGAACCCGGTGCCCTCCTCGCCCATGAGGTTCTCGGCGGGAATGCGGCACTCGTTGAACCTCAGGTAGCTGTGCATCCCCCGGCCGAGGCGCTCGCCCCCCACCCCGACATTGCGAACCAGCTCGAGGCCGGGGGCGTCGTGGGGCACCAGCAGCATGGATGACCCCCGGTACACCGAAACGTCGGGGTTGGTGATGACCATGGCGATGAGGAACTCGGCCCGGGGGTAGTTGGACGCGAACCACTTTTCCCCGTTGATAACCCACTCGTCGCCATCCCGGTGAGCGGTGCAGGTGAAGTGGTTGGGGTCGGACCCGCCGGTGGGCTCGGTCATGGAGTAGCACGAGGAGATCTCCCCGGCCAAGAGCGGCTTCAGGTACCGCTCTTTCTGCTCGTCGTTGCCGTAGTGGGCCAGGATCTCGGCGTTGCCCGAGTCGGGGGCCTGACTCCCGAACACCGACGGACCGAACGACGACCGGCCGAGGATCTCGTTCATCAGGGCCAACTTCACCTGCCCGAACCCCATGCCGCCCATCTCCGGTTTCAGGTGGCAGGCCCACAGCCCCCTGTCCTTGACCTGCTGCTGGAGGCGTCGCAGGTGGGTTTGCACCTCCTCGTCCTTCTTGTCGAACGGTGACCGGCCCCGGAAATAATGATCCAGGGGCTCGATCTCGGTGCGCATCAGCTCCGAGAGCCAGTCGAGGTGGTCTTGAAACTCAGGGTCGGTGGAAAAATCCCAGGCCATACTCCGACCCTACCGGCGCCTCGGGGTTCAGGCTCATCCCAAAGCCACGGCTGCCCCTTGCCTGGGCCGCCGCCATCGGACATTTCGCAGGTCGGGTACTGGTAACCCTTCCCGATGGTCTCGTCCAAACACAGCTGCGTCGCGGTGCCGTAACCTCTCGACTGTCATATCTCTAGCCTTGGAGGGTCCGTGACCCAATCCCACCCCATCGAGTCTCACGAAATCGATACTGCCGGACTGCGGTTCCACTATCTGGCCGCCGGCGACGAGGGGGCTCCGCCTGTAGTGCTGCTTCATGGGTTCCCCCAGACCTCGCACATGTGGCGGCACCAGATCCCGGCTCTGGCCGAGCACTACCGGGTGTACGCCCCCGATACCAGGGGCTACGGCGGTACCGAAAAGCCCCGGGTCCGGGTCACCCGTGATCTTTTGGCCCGCGACATCGTGGACTTCATCGACGCGGTGGGGGTGGAGCATTGCTCCCTGGTCGGCCACGACTGGGGCGGGATCATCGCCTTCAAGGCGGCCTTGGAGTATCCCGACAGGTTCCGCCGGCTGGCCCTGGCCGATACCTTGTGCTCGGTGTGGATCCCCTGGGGCATCCACGGCTACTGGTTCAAGTGCGAGCCTGACGCCGAGGATTTCTGGGAGCGCCACGCCGGCGAGTTCATCAACTCGATCTTCGGTGGTGTCGAGGGCAGCTACGGGCCACCGCCCCACTCTCCGTGGAAGGCACCCGAGGGGGTCGACAACGATCCCGGCAGGGCGATGTCCGACTGGGACCCCACCAAGTACTGGACCCCCGAGGATGTCGAGCACTACCGAACGTCTTTCGATCAGCCCGGTTCTCACTTCCATGCTGTCTCCTACTACCGGGACGCCCTGCCGTTTCACTTCCCCGACGGTGACGGCAACCTGGTTTTCCGGACCCCAGCCCAGGTGGCGGAGATGTGGCACCACCCCGGCCTTCTGTTCAGCCACCCCGATTTCGGCTCTTTCCCGGTGTTCGGGCCCGAGGACCTGGGGCGCACCTACCCCCACCCCGCCCTTTACCTGTATTCGGCGTTCCTGATGCCCCAGGCATTTGCCGAAGGGTTCCCAGCCGACGACCACATCCCCAACGGCAATCCCTACGCCGATTCGTTCATCGACCACTTCCCCGATTATCGGGCCCGCCCGGCGGGGTGCGGACATTTCATCCCCGAGGAGGCACCGGAACGCACGAACCAGGTGCTCCTCGCCTTTCTTGCCGGCGAAATCTGAGCCCGGCGGGTCAGCGGCGGCGGAAACTGCGGAGGCGGAGGCTGTTGGTGACCACGAACAACGATGACGCCACCATGGCCCCGGCGGCCATCATGGGTTCCAGGATCCCGGCCCCGGCCAGCGGGATCGCGGCGGTGTTGTAGGCGAAGGCCCAGAACAGGTTGCCCCGGATGGTGTTCATGGTCCGGCGGCTCAGGGCGATGGCATCGGCCACGGCACGCAGGTCGGAGGTCATGATGGTGAGATCGGCGGCCTCGGCAGCCACATCTGCACCGGCGCCGATGGCGATGCCGATGTCGGCCTGGCTCAACGCGGGGGCGTCGTTTATGCCGTCACCCACCATGGCCACCCGCCGGCCCTCGGCCTGCAAGCGGGCGATCTCGGCTGCCTTTCCGTCCGGCCCCACCCCTGCCACCACCCGACCAATACCCAGTTCCTCCCCGGCGGCCTGAGCCCGGCGGGGGTGGTCGCCGGTCAACAGCACGGTTTCTAGACCCAGGGAGTGGAGCTGCTCCACCGCCACCGGAGCGGATTCCCGCAACCGGTCGTCCACGGTGATAACCGCCTCGGCCGCCGAGCCCCGGCCCACCAGAACGGCAACCCTCCCCTCGGCCTCCACTTCGGCCGCTGCCCGCTCCACCGAGTCGGGCATGTGGTCGAACAGCGCCCGACGGCCTACACGGACCTCTGCACCATCCACCGTGCCCACTGCTCCCTCACCGGGGCGGTTCTCGAAATCGGAGATCGGTCTCACGCCTCCGGCGGCCGCGGCGATGGCGCGGCCTATGGGATGTTCGGAGCGGGCCTCGACCGAGGCGGCCAACACCAGGAGTTCTTGCGGGTCGGCGTCGGGAGCGGTGCAGCCCACCACCTCCATCCGGGCTTCTGTGACGGTGCCGGTCTTGTCGAATACCACGGTGTCGAGGTGCCGGGTGTCCTCCAGCATCTCGCCGCCCTTGATGATTATCCCCAGTTGCGACCCCCGCCCGGTGCCCACCATCACCGCCAGCGGGGTGGCAAGGCCCAGAGCGCACGGGCAGGCCACGATCAGCACTGCCACCGCCGCTGTGAACGCCTCCGACGCCTCATGCCCGGTGGCCAGCCAGACGGCCAGCGTGACCAGGGCGATGGCCACGGCTGTGGGAACGAACACCGCCGAGATCCGGTCCGCCAGCCGTTGGATGCGGGTGCGGTTGGCCTGAGCCTGCTCGACCATGGCCACGATTCGGGCCAGCACGGTGTCGGCCCCCACTCCGGTGGCCTCCACCACCAACGACCCGTTGGCGTTGATCGAGGCCCCCAGCACTGCGTCGCCGGGGCCGACTTCAACCGGTACCGGCTCGCCGGTAACCAGTGAAATGTCCACGGCGGAGTAACCCTCGACCACCGTGCCGTCGGTGGCGACCTTCTCGCCGGGGCGAACCACGAACCGGGTGCCCACCTCCAGGGCCGCCACGGGCACGTCGGTGCCGCTCTCCAGTCGGGCCACCGGGGGGGCAAGGTCGGCCAGCGCCCGGATGGCGTCGCCCGAGCGGCGGCGAGCCCGTTCCTCCAGATGGCGACCGAGCAGCACCAGCACCACGATCACCGCCCCGGTCTCGAAGTAGAGGTGGCCGTCTCCAACCCGTGCCACCAGCACCACCATCGACCAGATCCACGACGAGGCCGTGCCCAGCGCCACCAGTGTGTCCATGGTGAATGTCCGGTGGCGGAGCTGCATCCACGCTCGCCGGTGGAACCCCCAGCCCGACCCGAACACCACAACAGCGGTAAGCACCGCGGCCAGCCAATCGGAGGCCGAGAAACCCAGATCAAACGACAGGCCACCCACCATCGACAGCAACACCACCGCCGCGCCCAACACCACCGCTGCAACCAACCGGCGGGACCCGGCCTGCCGGCTCCCGGATGCGGCCGGGGAATTATCGTCTAGCCAACCACCAAGGCCGTAGCCATCAGTTTGGCTGGCGGTGTAGCCGGCAGCGGCCACCGCTGCTTGCAGATCGACGTCGGCCACCTCCTCATAGCAGGCTACCGATGCCCGCCCGGCGGCGTAGTTGACCTGGGCCTCGAGAACGCCGTCAACCTCGGAGAGGCTGCGCTCAACCCGGTACGCGCAAGCAGTGCAGGTCATTCCCTCCACGATCAGCGCGGTCCGTCGCGTTGCCACGGTGCAATGGTACGGCATTACGGCCCGACACCGGCCCCCGGCTGCAGCCCGGGGAGAGGTTTACTCCTGGACCAACTCGATCAGGGTCCTGTGGGCACTGAGTTGGCGGGGATTACTCCTGTACCAGTTCGATCAAAGTCCCGTGGGCACCCTTTGGGTGGATGAAGGCCACGGTGGTTCCCCGGGAACCGGGCCGGGGTTCGGCGTCGATCGGCGTCGCGCCGGCTGCCACCAGGGCCTCGATGGCGGCGGCGCAGTCGTCCACCCGGTAGCCGATGTGGTGTACGCCCTCGCCCCTCTTGACCAGGTACTTGTTGATTGGCGAATCATCCCTGGTCGGGGTGGTGAGCTGGATGTAGGAGTCGGCCACCTTGATGAGGGCTTCTTCCACCCCGTCGCGCTCGACCACCTCGCGGTGGACCACCGACGCGCCGAACGCCGACTGGTAGAACGCCACGGCCTGCTCCAGGTCGTGAACTGCGATGGCCACATGGTCGATTTCGGTGAGCAACATGATGCTGCCACTCTAGGCCGGGTCGGGCCCGACCACCGAGGTTGAAACAACCCCAATCGAGAGCACGAAGGCGCAGAGCGATCCGCCCTCAGGCCACCTCCTCGTGGGCCGACCTCCCTTCCACCGCTTCCCAAAGCTGGTCGCGCAGGGCCTCGGCTTCAAACCCGTCCAACCGGTTGGAGGCCACCACTCCTTCGATCATGTCAGCCAGCACTGCCGACCACGAGCGGCCCTGCACCATTACCGAGACGGTGACCGAGCCGTCGCCATGTCGGGCCAACGTGCGTCGCCGGTCGACCTGACGGGGCGGACTGCGGAAGCTGGGCATGATCAGACCACGCCCCTCGACTGCCATGCCGAGCTGCCGGGCCGCCTCGGCAAACGCCAGGCTCCGCCCCATGCTGCTCTCGTTTTCCTGGCGACCGCCTCGGATGACCCGAATTGGTCGGGGCGTCCTCTCGGTCACTTGCTCTGTTGTTTTCTGATCCGTGTTCCCCTTCATGACTCCGCCTCTCCTGTGATTGTCCCGAACCTGCCGGTTCTGTTTTCCTACTCTGAATCCATTATCCACGTGGGTGTGACAGTATCTCCGGCGTGGGCGACAGCCTCCGACCCGCCCAGTTCAACGACGCCCAGCAGTCGGTCATAACTCTGATCGGCGCGAACCGTGAGCAGCGCCCAGTGTTCGAGTCCGGTCTGCGGGATCGGCTCGCTGCCGAACTGAACCAACAGTTGGAACCGACCGCGGCTCGCTTGACTGAAGACGACCCCCTGTTCGTCTCCAAGTATCGACTCTCGTCGGTCCACGGGTGCGAGGCCCGGTTCGTGGCCGAGGAAGACGAGCCGTTCGCGTGGTCGGTTCCCATGGCTCGGGGCACGGTGGTCCACAAGGCCATCGAGCTGTCGGTTACATGGCGAGGCGAACCGGCTCCCATCGACATCGTCAACGAGGCCATCGCCCGGTTGGAAAACGACGACGGTTCGCTGGCTGACTTCCTCCAGGGCTGCTCGGAGGCGGACCTGGCCGACCTGCGAGCCCAGGTGAACGCCTTGTTCGCCGACTTCCAAGAGGACTGGCCCCCGCTGAAACCGGGTTGGCGTCCGGTGGCTGAGAGCCGGGTGCGGGTGGAGCTGTCCGGCAGGCGCGTCGTGTTGTCGGGGAAGGTGGACCTCACCCTGGGCCGTTCCGACGGCCATGTGGCCGGCAAGGTGCTGGTGGACTTCAAGACCGGGGGGTTCCACCTCTCCCACATGGAGGATCTGCGGTTCTACGCCCTGCTGGAAGCCATCAAGCACGGCACCCCACCCCGGCTGGTGGCCACCTACTACCTGGACCAAGCACGCTTCCAGGTGGAACCGGTGACCGTGGAGATGCTGGACGCCGCCGTGGCCCGAACCGTCGATGGCGCCGCCCGAATCGTCGCGCTGGCCGAACATCCCGTCGATACGGTGAAGCGCACCGGCCCCGATTGCCGCTGGTGCCCCCTGCTCGAAGGCTGCACCGAAGGCACCGAACACCTCGAAGGCTTGGACTGATCCAGATTCCCGGCCCGGCTCTGGTTCAGGTCCGGCCCAAACTTAAGCCTGGTTAAGGTTCAGAACCTTGGTTCGACCCGAGATCACCCACCACAGCGCGGTGGCGGCCAGCAGGATCCCCGCCCCTCCCACCGTGATACGTGGACCGATGATGTCAGCCATCGCACCCTGGAGCTGAGCGCCGAGGGGCATCCCGGCCAGCAGCGTCATCAGGTACAGGGCAAGCACCTTGCCCCTTAGGGCCTCGTCCACCTGGAGCTGGATCACGGTGTTGAGCGTGGAAGCGGTGGCGATGTGAGCCGCTCCCACCACACCCAGAAACACCACACCCAGCCAGTACTCGGGGGCCAGGGCGAAACCCACCAATGCCAAGCCGTAAACCGGCCAACCCATGCCGATGAGGCGGCTGCGGGGAACCCGGCTGCCCTTACCGGCTACGAACGGGGTGTTGAGCATCGCACCCACACCGCCCGCCGCGGCCAGGATGCCGTACTGGAACTCGTCCACCTTGAACACGTCGTTGGCGAAGATCACCACCAGGTGGATGATGGGCTGGCCTAAGAACGCCACCACGCCGGCTATGAAGATGGCCAACCGGATGCCGGGGTGACCGGTTGCGTAGCGCACCGCCGCGGCGGCGTCCTTGAACATGTTGGGCCGCTCACCCCCGACCGGCGCCAACCGGGGCACCCGAATGAAGATCAGGGCCAGCACCGCAGGCCCATACGACAACGAGTTGACCAGGAAGCACCAACCGGGGCCGCCAACGGCCAGAACCAGCCCACCAATGGCGGGACCGACCGCTCGGGAGGCATTGAACTGGGCCGAGTTCAACGTGACGGCGTTCAGCAGCGCCCCTCGGGGCACCAGCTCGCTCACGAACGCCTGCCAGGCCGGAAGCTGGATGCCGTTCACGCAGCCGTTGACCACGCCCAATGCGATGTAGGCCAGAGGGCGGTCCACACCCGAGGCCCACATGGCCGAGAACCCCAGTGCGATCAGGGCCTGGGCCGAGTTGGTGAACATCAACATGATCCGGCGGGGGAAGCGGTCGGCCAGCGCCCCACCCACCATCCCCAGGAACACAGCCGGCAGCGTCTGCATCATGGCGGCCAGACCGACCCAGGCCCCGCTGTTGGTGAGGTCTTCGATCACGAAGCCCAGGGCAATCATCTGAATCCACACCCCGGAGTTGGACACCAACGCGCCGGACAGGAACAGGCGGTAGTTGCGATACGAAAGCGCTCTTCGCGAATGCCGAGGAGCGGTCACCGCGGCCATCCCCGTTCTGGGCCCGGCCCAGCCGTCGGGCACCGCGAAACCCGGGAAATGGTCACCGGGTCAACCTAACCTCCGGGGATGGGCCTTGTATTGACCGAAATCGACGACGGCGTCGCCACCGTGACCCTCAACCACCCCGAGGTGCGCAACGCGGTGAGCCTGGACATGAACAGGGAACTCGACGCCGCGTTCGACCGCCTGGAAGCCGACGAGTCGGTGGGAGCGGTTGTGCTCACCGGTGCTCCCCCGGCATTCTCCGCCGGCGCCAACCTCGATGAGCTGTTGGGTGCCACCCAGCCGGAGAGCCTCGGCGCCATCTACGCCGGGTTCCTGAGGGTGGCCCACACCCCCCTGCCCACGGTGGCCGCGGTGAACGGCGCCGCGGTGGGAGCGGGGATGAACTTCGCACTGGCCTGCGACGTGATCCTGGCCGGCCGCCGGGCGATGTTCGAGAGCCGGTTCCTCCAGATCGCCATCCACCCCGGCGGGGGCCACGCCTGGCGGTTGCGCAGCATCTGCGACCGCCAGACAGCCATGGCCATGGTGCTGTTCGGCGAGAGGCTCGACGGGGAGCGGGCCGCCGAGATCGGGCTGGCCTGGAGGTGCGTGGACGACGACATGCTTCTCGACGAGGCTCGCCGCATGGCTCACCGGACGGCCCGGGCCCCGAGGCAGCTCACCATGGCCATGAAGCAGACCATCATCGACATGGGCTCGATCACCGACAGCGCCGCAGCGGTGAAAAGGGAGTTGGAGCCTCAGGCGTGGTCGATGACCCAGCCCGAGTTCAAGCAGCGGGTGGCGGCGCTGAAGGAGGCAATCAGCAGGCAGGACCAATAGCCGGTCAGCTCATCCACCCGGCCACCAGTTCGGGGCCCATCTCCCGCCACTCCTCGGAGGTGATGCCGTAGCGCACATGGTCCTCCCGGCGACCGTTGATCTCCAGGTAACCCCGAGCGATGCCCTCGTCGCGGATGCCCAGCTTCTCCACCACCCGGCGGCTGGCCCGGTTGCGGGGGATGATGTTGATCTGCACCCGATTCAGCCTCAGGTTCTCGAAGGCGTAATCGAGCACCACCACCAGGGCCTCGGGGGCGTACCCCCTGCCGGCGTGGCGGTAGTCGATCCAGTACCCGACGTGGCCGCTCTGGAACGGTCCCCGCTGCACGCCGGACAGGTTCATCTCTCCTACCAACTTGCCCTCGGCGAACACCCCGAAGCCGTAGCCCAGGTCCATCTGACGTTCTCTGTCGCGGGCGCTGCACCGGGCGGCGAAGGCCCCCCGATCCTCCACCACGTCGGGCTGCGAGCTTGGTGGTTGGGGCTCCCAGGGGGTAAGCCAATCCCGGTTGGCCCGGCGCACCGCCTGCCATTCGGCAAAGTCACCCTCCACCAGGGGACGCAGCTCCACTCGGGATCCGCGGAGAGCCTTTCCGCCCCGGCCCCGAGATCGTGACCA
Source organism: Acidimicrobiales bacterium (assembly GCA_965200775.1). Lineage (GTDB taxonomy): Bacteria > Actinomycetota > Acidimicrobiia > Acidimicrobiales > Bin134 > Poriferisocius. The sequence goes on from OZ241383.1 coordinate 1,753,115, forward strand.
CGTCCGCATCCCGAGCAACCTACCCCGACTGGCCAACACGCTGCCGGGGTTCAGTCCAGCAGGCTGAACACCAGCCCGTCGAGGATGTCGGACTCCGACACCAGGCAGGAGTCGAACTCGAAGTGACGCATGATCTTCACCAGCACCGCCATCCCGCCCACGATCACGTCAACCCGGCCCGGCTCCAAACCCGGGTTGTGGGCACGGTCGGCTCGAGACTCGGTGGCCAGGGTGCGGAACACGTCCTCGGCGGCCTCCTTGGTCAGCTCGAAATGGTGGATTCTGTCCCGGCTGTAGGAGTGCAGCCCCTGTTCCACCGCTGCTGCGGTGGAGATGGTGCCGGCCAGCCCCACGAAGGTACGAGCGTTGCGGGCCGCGGGCATCTCCCGATCCACATCGTCGAGGTAGGCGCCGGTCACCGATATGCAGGCGTGCAGCTCCTCGGGCAGTGGAGGGTCGGAGTGCAGGTACTTCTCGGTTAGCCTCACACAGCCTATGTCCAGCGACATGGCGGCCTCGCACGCCGTGGTGCCCACGCACAGCTCGGTGGAACCCCCTCCCAGGTCCACCACCAGGAACGGCCCCCGGGCCGGATCGAGCCCAGCAGTAGCCCCCCTAAACGACAGCTCGCCCTCGGCCTGCCCGCTCAGCAGCTCGGGACGGGTCCCGACCGCCGCCTCGGCCCGGTCGAATAGCTGATCGCAGTTGGCAGCGTCCCTGGCCGCAGATGTGGCGGTGATCCGCACCGCTTCCACGTTGTGGCCGTCCATGACCTCCCGGTAGCGGCGCAGGCAGTCAACCGTTCGGTCAATGGCGCCAGGGGCCAGCCTGCCGGTGCGGTCCACGCCCTCTCCCAGCCTGGTGATGGTCATCAACCGCTCCAGGGTTTCTGTCCCGCCCCGGCTTACCAGCAAGCGGGTGGAGTTGGTGCCGCAGTCGATGGCCGCTACCACCGGCTGGGTCATGCCAGGGGCTCCGCTTCAAGCTGTTCGGCCACCCAGCGGCCCACCGGATCGTCACCCCCGGCCAGATACCAGGCGTAGTGAGCGTGAAGGCACTTCACCCCCCGGCGGGTACCCCCCACCCCTGCCGAGGGGTGGTGGCCGGTATAACCGTCGGGGATGGCGGCGTCTCGCTCGTCGGCGTAGCGGCGGTGAGCGTCGGCCAGCTCGACCGGATCCACCGCCGCCTCCGACCGGCGCACTCCTCCGGCGGCTTCCAACCGGCCCACCCGCTTCACGTCGTCGGGGCCGACCAACCAGTAGCGGGTGGGCATGGGGGTGCCGTCATCGAGAATCGGACCGTTGCGCAGCACCCTTGGGGTGCCGTCGCCGGCTCTCACCACCACCTCATAGGGACCCCGTGGGGTACGACCCAGGAGGGCCTCGACCTGCTCGTCGAAGGTCAGACCAGCTTCTTCTTTGCTCTCCGCTTGAAGAGCTTCCTCAGAATCCACAGAACCGCGATAGCCCCGGCGATGGGTCCAAACTTCTTGGCCATGGGCGGACCGGCCACGTCGAGGAGGTCAACTGCCTCGGGCTCGGGGCTTGAGACGGCCCGGATGTTGGAGGCCCCTGCCGCACCCTCGCCTTCGCCTTCGGCGGATCCGTCTCCCGATGGCGAGGCCGCCTCCTCGGGAGCGGGGCCCGTCAGCATGGCCTCAAGGTTCTCGGCGAACTGGCCCATGAGCTTGGAGCTCACGTCGGGAAGGAGGTTGCGGCCGATCTGGGCCACCTTGCCGGTGATCTTCAGATCGGTGGTCACCCCCACCTTGGTGCGGTCGTCGCCCACCGATTCCAGGGCGACGGTGATTGTGGCGCTGGCGTTGCCCTGACCCCGGGTCTCCCGACCCTCGGCCAAGAGCACCACGGTGTGGGTGTCGGCATTACGCTCGGTGAACGTGGCCGTACCCTTGTACTGGGTGTTCACCGGCCCGACCTTGACCTTTACGATGCCCCGATGCTCCTCGCCCTCCACCTCGGTGAGCTGGGCACCGGGCAGGCAGGTTGCCACCCGTTCCACGTCGTTGAAGGCGTTCCACACCTCATCAATCGGGGCGCTTACCTCGACCTCGTTGTTCAGCTCCACGCTTCTGCCTCCTCCAGATTCACCTCGGCCGACTCGATTGGAATCCTCTCAGCTCCACGCTTCCAAGTCCTCCATGGTGTCGAAATCAACCGGATTTCCGGTACAGGGTACTTCCGAAACCTGCTCGGGCCTCATTCGCATCAGCATTCTGGCCCCAACATCCCCGCCGCCGGGCAGGTAGGGCCACATGGCGGCCCCCAACTTCACCGGAGGCCGGCGGTGGCCCTGAAAGGAGGCGGTCACCAGATCGCCTTCGGCGACGGCCACAGCCCGCCACGGCTCTGGGCCCACCAGCGGTTGATCGCCCAGCCCGATCACCACGGCATTGTGTCCGTCGTGCTCGGCGGTGAACACCCCGGCCCGCAGCGACGTGGCCTGTCCCAGCTCCCACGAGTGGTTCTCCACCAGAATCACCCCGTCGGGTAGCAGGTCACGCAGCTCCACCGCCCCGGTCACCACGTAAACGGCATCCAACCCCGCTTCCACAGCGGCACCCACGGCGTGCTGAACCACGGTCGAGTCCCGGAACGGAGCCCGCAGCTTGTGGGTTTGGCCGATAAATCGGGTGCCCGCTCCCGCTGCCAGCACCACCGCAGCAACGGTCATGGCCGCACCTCCGCCACAGCGCACGTTACGGCAGTCACAGCCCCACCTGCGCCGCCGCGACCGACGCGGCGAGGCGCTTCATTCGCCGGCCGGGGCGCGATGGATGGGGCCGTCGCCGTCCCGCAACGATGGGGCAGCGTGGCCGGTGCGGTTGGCGATGATCTCGGCGCACACCGAGATGGCGGTCTCCTCGGGGGTGCGGGAGCCGATGTCAAGCCCGATGGGAGCCATGAGCCGGTCGATGCCCTTCTGATCGACCCCCACCTCGTGGAGGCGCTCCAGCCGGGTGGCGTGGGTCCGGCGGCTTCCCATAACCCCGATGTAGCCCACGTCGGTGGCCACCGCTCGCTGCACGGCGGGCACGTCGAACTTGGGATCGTGGGTGAGGATGCACACCGCGTCGTGGGGACCGAGGCGGTCTCCGTAGGTGTCGAACACCTCGTCGGGCCAGGCCACCATCACACGGTCCGCCATGGGAAACCGTTTCACGGTGGCGAACACCGACCGGGCATCGGCCACCACCACGTTGAACCCCAGCAGCTTGCCTGTCCGGGCCAGCGCAGCGGTGAAATCGACCGCCCCGAACACGATCATTATCGGAGGCGGGGCGAACGACTCGATGAACACTGACAGGTCGGTCTCCCGGGCCTGCCCCTCGGTCCCGTAATGGCGTACCCCGGTGCGACCGGCGGCCAGCTCCCCCACGGCATCCCGAACCACGACGCGGTCCAGCTCGGGATGGCCCAGCGTGCCGGTTACGTCGCCGTCGGGCTCCACCACCAGCTTGGCCCCCACGTTGCGGCCCTCGATCACGGTAGCCAACGCCACCGGACGCTCGTCGACGATGGCGTTGCGGAGCCGGTCGTAGATGTCGGCCACTGTTACCAGTCCAGCGGTTCGATGAAGAGGTGGATGGTGCCCCCGCAGGTGAGGCCCACCGCGAAGGCCTCGTCGTCGCTGTAGCCGAAGCTGACCATCCGGCTCCGCCCCCCGTCGAGGATGTCGAGGGCCTCGGCAACCACCGCTCCCTCGACGCAGCCCCCCGATACCGATCCGATCACGTCGCCGTTGTCGCTCACCGCCATGGCCGCTCCGGGGTCTCTCGGCCCGGAGCCTTCGACGTTCACCACCCGGGCCAGGGCCACCCGGCGACCCTCGCTCCTCCAAGCGTCCAAATCGCTCAGTATCTCCTTCATGCTGCTCCTATCGGGCTCGGGGAGGGGCGATCCCACCCTGCCTCGCCAAGACCGGCAGCGGGGCGGGCCGAGCCTTCCTCGCCGGACAGCACCTCGGCCAAACGCTCAAGCGAACGCAGCGAGTGGCCCTCGATGAAATCGTCCACGTGGGGTAGGGCCGCCGCCATGCCCTGAGCCAGGGGCTGATAGCCAGGGGTGGCTTTCAGCGGGTTCACCCACACAAGTCTATGGGTCACCCGGTGCAATCGGGCCATCTGCTCGGCCATGATCTCGGGGCTGCCCCGATCCCAACCGTCGCTCAACACCACCACCGTGGCCCCTCGAGCCATACCCCGGATTCCCCACTTCTCGTTGAATTCGGCCATGGCATCGCCCAGCCGGGTTCCCCCGGACCAGTCGCTCACCGCGTCGGCCGCCGCGCTCAACGCCCGGTCGGGGTCGTGGGACGACAGCTCCCGGGTGATGCGGGTGAGCCGGGTCCCGATGGTGAACACCTCAACCCGGCGCCGCCCCACCACCGCGGCGTGGACGAACCGGATTAGGGCCCGGGCGTAGGACTCCATCGACCCGGATATGTCCAACAGCAGAACCACCCGGCGCAAACGCACACCCGGCTCGGAGTACCAGCGGCGCACCGGCTCCCCACCGCAGCGGATGGCGGCCCGCACCGTTCGGCGCAGCTCGGGGTGCCCAGCGGTCAGGTGGGTGGGGCGTCTACGACGGGACCGGCGGGTGCCGCCGACCCGGGCCATGTTGGCCATGAGCCGGTGGGCCTCGTTCAGCTCCTCGTCGGTGTAGTCGGCGAAGTCCTTGTCGCGCAGCACCTCGTGGCGGCTCCAACGCAGCGTCAGCGACGGCTCATCGGGGTCGTGGTCGCCCCCGTCGTCGTCATCGCCATCGTCCTCTCCGTCGTCATCAACGACAAGGGTGACGGGTTGGACAACCTCCATCACCGGGGTGGCCACCAGGGTGTCACCGCCGTAGTAGGCGGCGAAGATCTTGTCGTAGAGCTCGATGTCGTCGGGCTCGGTCACCAGGGTTGCCCGCCCGGCCCAGTACACCGAGCTGAGCTGTTCCAGGCCCACCGTGCCCAGCGCCTGGTAGTAGTTGACCGACGACCCCACAGCCACGTCAATGCCCGCGCCTCTTAGCGCATTCGCGAAACCGACAGCCAGTTCGTCGGCTTGCACGGGCGATCGATGCTCAGCCGGCCCGGGCCACGGCCTGTTCGATCAGGCCTGCGATGCCCTGGTCGGTCACCCGCTGCTGGTCTTCCCGATACTTCAGCACCGAGCCCAAGCTGGCCTTGGTGATCTCCGGGGTCAGCTCGGCGGCACCGAGGCGACCCAGGGCCAGGCTCCAATCGATGCTCTCGGCCACGCCGGGGGGCTTGTATAGGCCCAACTCCCGGAACGCCGACACCGCCGCGGCGACCTGTCGGGCCAGGGGTTCGCTCACCCCCGGGGCACGACGTCCGATGATGGCTACCTCCCGCTCGAATCCGGGGTGTTCCACCCAGTGGTAAAGGCAGCGGCGCTTTAGGGCGTCGTGTACGTCGCGGGTGCGGTTGGAGGTGATGATCACCCGAGGGGGGGTGGAAGCCTCGAAACGGCCGATCTCAGGCACGGTCACGGCGTAGTCGGACAGTATCTCCAGCAGGAACGCTTCGAACTCGTCATCTGCTCGGTCAACCTCGTCGATCAAAAGCACCGGGGGTGGACCATCGGCCGGGGTGATGGCCTGCAGCAGGGGGCGCCTGATGAGAAAGCGCTCGGAGTAGAGCTCGTCCTCCAGGGCATCGACCGTGGCCTGGGTGGCTCCCCCGGTGGCCTCCACCGTGCGGAGATGGAGAAGCTGGCGGGAGTAATCCCATTCGTACACCGCCTGGGCGGCGTCGATACCTTCGTAGCACTGGAGGCGGATCAGCTCCGCGCCGGTCCATGCCGCCAGAGCCTTGGCCGTTTCGGTCTTGCCCACGCCGGGCTCCCCCTCCAAGAGCAGGGGCCGGGCCATGCCCATGGCCAGAAAGACAGCGGTGGCCAACCCCTCGTCGGCCAGGTAGTCGCAGCCCTTCAGCCCGTCGGCAACGTCGGCCGCCGAGGTCGGCTGAGGGCCCGTGTCAGGGGGTTTAGCGTCCAGCGGCTTCGAGCGCCCGGCGTGTGAGCACTCGGGCGAGGTGCTCGCGGTACTCGGGCCCGGCGTTCAGGTCGGATGGCGGCTGGGTCCCGTCGGCAGCGGATTCGGCGGCGTCTGCTGCCGAGGCTCCCCCGGCCAGAGCGGCTTCCACTCCGGCGGCCCGCACCGGGGTGCTGTCCATGTTCACCAGCCCCACGCCGGAGTTGCCGTTGTCCACGATGGCGGCCACCCCCACGATGGCCCAGTCCTGGGCCCGGCGGTTGAACTTCTGGAATCCCCATGCGGCGTTGGGCATCTTGGGAACCCTGATCTCGGTGAGCATCTCCTCGGCCGACAGGGCGGTCTCCAGAAAGCCGGTGTAGAAGTCGTCCACCGGGATCTCCCGCTCCCCGTTCGGCCCACGGGCCACCAGGGTGGCTCGCATGGCCAGCATCACCGACGGCAGGTCGGACGCGGGGTCGCCGTGGGCCACCGAACCGCCGATGGTGCCCCGGTGCCGCACCTGGGGATCGCCCACGTGGCTGGTGGCTTCGGCCAGCAACCCGGCCTGGGCCCCCACGAGTTCGCTGATCTCCACGTCGCGGTGACGGGTCAGAGCGCCGATGGCCAGGTGGTCGCCCTGGTTACGGATGTAGCTGAGGTCGTCGAGGCGGCCGATGTCCACCAGCACAGCGGGGGTGGACAGCCGCAGCTTCATCAGGGGCAAAAGGGAGTGGCCCCCGGCCAGCAGCTTGGCCTCGTCGCCGTGTTCGGCCAGCGCTGCCAGCGCCGCGTCGGCCGAGTCGGCCCTGATGTAGTCGAATGCTGCCGGGATCATGACGAGGCCTCCGCACAGTGCAAGACGGCTTTGACGATGTTGTGGTACCCGGTACACCGGCACAGGTTGCCCTCGAGGCCGATGCGAACCTCCCGCTCGGTGGGGTTAGGCACCTCATCCAGCAGCGAGACGGCGGCCATGACCATGCCCGGCGTGCAGTAGCCGCACTGGAGGGCGTGGCACTGGCGGAACGACTCCTGCATGGGGTGCAGCACATCGCCGTCGGCCAAACCCTCAATGGTGGTCAGATCCTGACCGTCGGCCTGCACGGCGAGCATGGTGCAAGACTTCACCGACTCGCCGTTCACATGGATGGTGCAGGCGCCGCACGAGGAGGTGTCGCACCCGATGTTGGTGCCGGTGAGCCCAACCACATCACGGATGTAGTGAACCAACAGCGTGCGCGGTTCCACATCGTGCGTGTGGCTGTCCCCGTTTATGGTGACCGTTACTTCCACGGCATCTCCCTGTCTGTTATCCGGGTCCGCCAGAAATCTAGTACACCAACCCCTGCTCAGGTCACGCTGGACACCCGAACCGTCGCTGCCAGGTCTGGCACCTCCCGCCCGATGACTCGTCGAACCGGCTCAGGCCGGGCGCCACGCCAGGAGGGTGAATGGGCCTTCGTCGTCGGTGTGATCCTCGTAGGCCACCACGATGGGCAGGCCGGCCACCGGTTCGTCGCTTCCCTGCCAGCCTGCCGGTAGGCAGAGGTCGTCCTGCTCCTCGAGGCGGCCCAGCACGACGGTGTAGGGCGACGAGAAGCCGGGCAGGAACCCATGGTGGTTCACCACCCAGCTCTCCACCGTGGCCCGACCGGAGAGCGGTGCCCATGAGTACTCGAACGATGCGCAGCGACCACACATGGCCCGGGCCGGCCACCGCCACGCCTCGCAGCGGTGGCAACGCTGTAACTCGAAGCGATGCTGGTTCACCCGCTCCCACCACGGCGCCGAATCCCGCTCGGGGTAGGGCCGAGGCTTGGGGGCGCTTTCGGCCGAGCGTTCGGTGGCGGTCATTTGGTTCCTCCTCGCTGCGGCCCCAGACTGCCACAACCCCGTACTGCCCGCGTGTCCTACCCTGCCAAACCCCGCACTGTCCGCGTGTCTCAAGCGGGCCGCTCGCCCCGTACTGTCTGTTCGTCATGGAGGGAGCGTCGATAGACCGGGCGGCAGCCCACCGGAAAACGGCCCGGACGCTCATGGCCTCGGTGGTGCCCACCACGGCGGCCATGGCGTCGTCGTTCGCGGCCGCCGCTGTTCTGGCCGAGGAGATCACCGGCAGCGAAACGCTGGCCGGGTTGGCCGCCGCTTCGATGCAGGTGGGCAGCGTGGTGATGACGGTTCCCCTCGCTCGCCGGATGGCTCGGCTGGGCCGGCGGCGGGGCTTGGTGGCGGGATGGTCGATCGGCACCGTCGGTGCCACCCTGGCGTTTCTGGCCGCGGCGGCCGACTTCTACCCACTACTGGTGTTGGGGATCGTCGGTGTGGGAGCGGGCAACGCCACCAACCTCGCCGCCCGGTTCGCCGCCGCCGATCTGGCCCCCGAGGACCGACGGGCCCGGGCCATCGGGATGCTTGTGTGGGCATCCACGTTCGGAGCTGCTCTCGGCCCGACCATCGCTTTGGGCCCCGCGGCGGCTGTGGCCAGGTTTGTCGGCCTGCCCGAGCTGGCCGGGCCCTACCTGCTGGGCATGTTGCTGTTCGTGATCGGCCTTACCACCACTCATGTGTTGCTGCGCCCCGACCCGCTGGAGGTACTGGGTACCGTGGGCACCACAACCGTCCGCCCTGCGTCACCGCTGGAAATCGGGCGCCGCATCGCCACCGTCCCCGCTGCCCGGCTGGCGGTGATCGCCATGCTCACCGGCCAGGCCGTCATGGTGGGGGTGATGACGATGACGCCCCTGCACATGAAAAGCGGTGATCACCGCCTGGTGGTGATCGGATGGGTGATCTCGGTACACGTCATCGGGATGTACGCCTTCTCCCCCATCGTGGGCTGGCTGGTTGACCGTCTCGGCCCCCTGACCATGGTCGCCCTGGGAGGGGTGACACTGTGCATCGGGTCGGAGACCGCCGCTCACACCAGCGCCGAGGACAGCCTGGGAATGTTCATCGGGCTACTGCTGGTGGGTTTGGGCTGGAGCTTCGGGCTGATCGCGGGAAGCGCTCTGCTCGTTGGCGCCTTCCCGGTGGCCCAGCGTGTGGAAGTGCAGGGCGGGGCCGACTTCATGATGACGACCGGAGGTGCGGTGGCCGGCCTGGCCTCGGGTGCAGCCGCAGAAGCGGTGGGCTACCACTCGCTCAGCCACTGGGCCGGGCTCAGCGCCCTGCTGCTGGTGGCCGCCGCTGCCGCCGCCTGGTACACCGCCCGCCTGGACCGAGCGGACTCCCTCAGCGGTCGCGGCGCAAGATGATGGCCTAGGAATTGCCGGCCACCTGATCCACCAACCCGTTCAGCGGTCGCGGCGCAAGATGATGGCCGAGGAGTTACCGGCCACATAGCCGGGCTGTCCGGTGGAGAGGGCCACCTCGGCGTCGTGTACCTGAAGGGCCCCCGCTGTGCCCCGGATCTGGCGAACCGCTTCGTGCAGGTTGTTGAGGCCGTGGACGTAGCCCTCCGACAAGAACCCGCCGTGGGTGTTCACCGGGATCCGGCCCCCCGGTGCTGTCCCCCCCTCGGCGATGAACCCGGCCGCCTCGCCCTTGGGAGCGAACCCGAAGTCCTCCACCTGCACAAGCACCAAGTGAGTGAAGGCGTCGTAGAGGGAGGCGTACTGCACGTCTTGGGGACCGACACCGGCCATCTCGTAGAGCCGCCGGGACATCTTGGCCCCCACCGAGGTGGTCCAGTCGGCCTGCACCCGGTTGCTGTGCATCATGTGGCCTCCGCCCCACGTCATCCCCGAGATCAGCACCGGAGGTTGGCGCAGGTCACGGGCCCGCTCGGCGGTGGTGACCACCACAGCGGCGGCGGCGTCGGTCTCCAGGCAGCAGTCGAATAGGCGGAACGGCTCCACGATCCAGCGGGAGGCCATGTAGTCCTCCATGGTCATGGGGGCCCGCATCATGGCCCGCTCGTTGTGAGCTGCGTTGGCCCGCTGCTGAACGGCGATCCGCCCCAGGTCCTCCGAGGTGGTTCCCCAGCGGTTCATGTGGGAGCGGGCGAACATGGCGTACCACTGCGGAGGGGTGACCCAGCCGATGGGATGCTGGTACTGGGTTTCCACGATGGCGGGAGGGGGCCGCCCGGTGCCCCCCATGCGGTGCTCCGACCGGGCGTTGATCGACCTCCACACCACGATGTGGCGAGCGTGGCCGAGGGCGGCGGCGTTGGCAGCATGGCCCACCACCGAGTGCGAGGTGGACCCGCCCCCGAACTGGTCGCAATACCAGGACAGGTCGTCAACTCCCAGGCACTGGGCCACGATGGAAGCGGTGATCGAGTCCTGCACCTGGTGGCAGGCCACCCCGTCGATGTCCTCCCGGCGCAGCCCGGCGTCCTCGATGGCGGCCATGATCGCCCGCAGCGCCAATGTAAGGGTGCTGACCCCTGAGTTCTTGGACAACTCGGTGATGCAGATTCCGGCGATTGCCGTCTGGTCGCGGAACCGATGTCCACTCACCGCCGCCACCCTACCGGACTGCAAGGGTAAGGTCCGTCCGAGCCGGACAGTGTGAGGTCGGACGACCTGAGCCGGGCCAACCTCCAGCGGCTAGCGTCACGGAGATGAACGACTACCCCATCCACGTTGGCAGCATGCTCTTCACCTTGGTGGATCCGAATCCGGGCCACGAGAGGGAGTACAACCGCTGGTACGAGCGAGATCACTTCTACGCCGGTTGCTTGATCGGTCCGTGGCTGTTTGCCGGGTCCCGGTGGGTGGCCCCTCGAGCCCTCAAGGATCTGCGGATCACCGACGGCAGCGGCGAGGTGTCCAACGCCGACGACGGCTCCTACGTGGCGATTTACTGGATTCTCGACGGCCACCACGACGAGCACATCAAATGGGCAGGCGAACAGGTCCACTGGCTGTACAGCAACGAGCGGGGGTTTGCCGAGCGCACCCATCGCCACACCATCCTGGCCGACTGCGACTGGTCGGTGTACCGCGACGACGACCCGGTGCCGCTGGAGCTGGCCCTCGACCACGGCTACCCCGGCATCGGAGTGGTGGCCATGGATAGGGCCGACGGCGTGAGCGAGGAAGAGCTCCACGGCTTCCTGCGGGACACGGCAATGCCTGAGATGATGGCCGGCTCGCCGGTGGCCATCGGCTCCACCTGGAAGCCCCAGCCCCGGGACGAGGTCAGCTCCAACGCCCCGATGAACCTGGGGTCGGGGACCGGAACCGAAGCCCGCTCCCTCCAGCTCTTCTTCTGCGAGAAGCAACCCGACGGGTTGTGGGACTCGTTCCGGTCCTACGTGGACGCCATCAACGGTTCCGGACTGGCCAACGTCTGCTGGGCCGGCCCCTTCTACAAGACCGTGGTAGGCACCGACACCTACATCGACCAGCTCTAGGGGCCTAGCTCCCGGCTCTGGCGAACAACCGGCCCTGGTGCCGGCTCAGCACGGGGGTTGGTGCTCGCCCCACCATTGATCGAGACGGGCCTCGGTGGCGGCGAGGTCCAAGTCGGGTTCGGCTCGCCTCAACTCCAACAGGAATTTCAGCGCGGCGCCCACCTCCGGGCTGGGGCCAACCCCAAGCCGCTCCATCACCTCATGGCCGTCTATCAGCGGCCGCTCGGCTGCCTTCCGCTCCTCTTCGGCCAACCGGGCGATTCGAGCCTCCAGATCATCTACATGGTGCTGTAGGTCGGTAGCCTTGCGGGGGTTCCTGGTGGTGCAGTCGGCCCTCACCAGCTCGTTCAGGTAGCCGAGTAAGGGTCCCGCGTCCCGGGCGTAGCGGCGCACGGCGGCATCGCTCCACCCGTCGGAGTAACCCTTGAACCGGCCCGACAGCCGGACCAGCTCGCTCACGTCGTCCACCACCTCCTCGGGGTAACCCAGCGCACCCAGGCGCTTTCGGGTCATGCGGGCCCCCACCGCCTCGTGGTGGTGGAAGGTGACGGTGCCCCGTTCAAAGGAGCGGGTGCGGGGCTTGCCCACGTCGTGGAACAGGGTGGCCAGCCGCAGGATTAGGTCGGATCGGGTCTTGGCCACCACTGCGATGGTGTGGGCCAGTACGTCCTTGTGGCGGTGGATCGGGTCCTGCTCCAATCGGAGAGCGGGCAGCTCGGGAACGATCTCTTCGGCGAGCCCGGAGTCAACAAGCTGCCACAGCGGCGGGGCAGGGTCTTCGGCCAGAAGCGCGGCGGTCAGGACCTCCCGGCGCTCTTCGGCTTCCGCGGTTACCGCTCCTCCTTGAACACCACGTGCTTGCGGGCCACCGGGTCGTACTTCTTCAACTCGATACGTTCCCGGTCGTTGATCCGGTTCTTGGTGGTCACGTAGGTGTAGCCGGTGCCCGCGGTGGACTTCAGCTTGACTATGGGGCGCTTGTCACTGGCCATGGCGGTTACACCTTCTCGGTTTCGGTCACGATGCGGACACAGTTCGTCTGCGCAGATGTCATCACGGTCAGACCTTTTCTCCGCGGCGGCGCATCTGGGCCAGCACCTTGTCGATGCCGTGCTTGTTGATGGTCTTGAGGCCCTTTGCCGACACCGTGAGGGTGATCCAACGCTTCTCCGACGGCACCCAGAAGCGGTGCTTGTGAACGTTCGGGTTCCACCGCCGCCGCGTCTTGCGGTGGGAGTGGGAAACGTTGTTGCCGAACGATGGGCGACGACCGGTCACCTGGCAGACCCTGGACATAGGCGACCATGCTACCGGCCCGACTGCTCCCACCGGCAAACGCAATAGGGCCGAAAGCAACAACAATCACCACACCAAACGACATCGGCTGTCGGCCAAAGCCACCGGCAATCGTGGAGGAGCCGACCACGACCACCACCGGCGAGCCCGATAGGGTGCCCGCCATGAAGCTTGGACTGGTCTGGGGTTACTGGGGCCGGGGGATGCCCGACGATTTCGTGCCGATCACCCAGGAAGCCGAAAAGCTGGGTTACGACTCGGTGTGGAGCGCCGAATCGTGGGGGTCGGACGCTTTCTCCCCACTGGCGTGGCTGGCCGCTCACACCGAGCGCATCCGCCTGGGCACCGGCATCGTGCAGCTAGCGGCCCGCACCCCCACCGCCACCGCCATGCACGCCGTGACCCTCGACCACCTTTCCGGGCAGCGCCTGATTTTGGGATTGGGCGTGTCCGGTCCTCAGGTGGTGGAGGGGTGGTACGGACAGCCCGGCAACCGTCCCCTGGCCCGCACCAGGGAGTACGTGGAGATCCTTCGCAGGGTGTTCGCCCGCGACGACTACCTGAGCTTCGAGGGCGACTACTACAACCACCCCTACCGGGGGGAAGGCGACACCGGGTTGGGCAAGCCGCTCAAGATCATGACCCACCCCCCTCGGGCCGACATCCCCATCTTCATCGGTGCCGAGGGCCCCAAGAACGTGACCCAGACGGTGGCCATCGCCGACGGGTGGCTGCCCCTCTACTACTCCCCGTTCCGCCCCGAGGTGTACGACGAGTCGATCGCCGGCCGCTCGGAGAACTTCGAAATCACCGTCCACACCACCATCAAAGTCACCGGCGACTCGCCCGAGGAGCTGGCCCAGGCCCTGTTCCCCACCAAGGCCTCGCTTGGTTTCTACATCGGAGGGATGGGAGCCAAGGGCCAGAACTACCACACCAAGTTGATGGCCCGGATGGGTTTCGAGGAGGAGGCCTACCGAATCCAAGACCTCTTCTTCGAAGGGCGCCGGGAGGAGGCCATCGCCGCGGTGCCAGATCGGTTCGCCGACGAGATCTCCCTGGTGGGGTCGCCGGAGCGGATTCGCGACCGCCTGGCCGCCTGGGAGGAGAGCCCGGTGACCGGCATCAACGTGGGCGCTCGCAACCTGGACGACCTGCGGGCCATCGCCGAGGTCATCTTGGGGTAACGCCGAGGCCCGGGCAATGGGCCGAGCGGAGCGGCAAGCTGGAATAATGACCCCATGAGTGAGCCCATCGCCTTCTACTTCGACCCCCTTTGACCATGGTGCTGGCAGACAGCCCGTTGGGTTGATCAGATTGAGGCCGCCGGTGAGGTGAGCGTGACCTGGGGCCTGTTCTCGTTGGCCATCGTCAACTGGGACAAGCCCCTCGAGCAGTTCGATCCCGACCGGGGGGTGGGAGTGCGCTCGTTGCGCACCGCGGTCAAAGCACGCGAGGTCGGAGGCAACGACGGCATCGGGGCCTACTACAAGGCCATCGGCCACCGGGTGTTCGACCTGGTGGAGCCGGTGGACGACCCCAACACCATCCGGGCTGCGGCGGTCGACGCCGGCTTCGACGCCGGGCTGGTGGACGAGGCCCTGGCCGACGACGCCACGTGGGAGACCCTGAAATCCGAGCACGCCATCCTCTGCGACGAGACCCGCAGCTTCGGCGTTCCCACCATCCGTCTGGACGGTGGCCGGGGCCCGGCCCTGTTCGGCCCTGTCATAAGCAATCCCCCCGAGTCGCAAGCCGAGGCCATCGAGCTGTGGCAGCACGTGCGCTGGTTGACGGCGTACGACAACTTCGCCGAGCTGAAGCGAGACCGCCTGCCCCCCGACCTGGAAGCCTACCGGCGGAGGTATGCCGACAAGAGCTGACGCCGCGTCACCTGCGGTGGCAAAGCCTCACACGGCCCGTCCCCGATGGCGGCGGCGAGCGGTGCGGTGGTTCGCGGCAGGCGTGGTAGTGGTGCAGCTCGGCCTGGTGGCCAACGGCTACCGCGACCCTCACAACTACTTCGCCTTTCAGCCGTTCAACGAGTCGAGCACCTACGCGGTGGAGCTGGTCCGGGTACTCGACGACGGCCGTCGGGTGCCGGTACACGATGGACGGTGGGAGGGCTACGACTGGAACGAGATGGTCGGCTGGCGGGCGTTGCAGTCACCCTGGCATCAGCGCCACGCCTTTTCCGGGGTGGACGCGGTGGTGGACTTTCTCGACCACGCCCTGGACTGGATGGCCGACCACACCCCCAACGACCGCGACACCCGGTACCTGGAGGCCACCGTCACCTACTACCGCAACGCCCGGGGCCCCCACGCCGTGGTGATCCGAAGCCACGAACGAGAGTTCCCCGGCCCATGACCACACCGGTAGCCCCGCCCCCGGCACAGGCCACGGAAACCGGAGGGCCAACCCGGTGGCACCGGTGGCTGGAGCAGGTGTTCGACGAACCGGCCAGCGTGCGGGCCGCGGCCATGGCGCGCATCGTGCTCGGCCCGTCGGTCATCTGGCATCTGCGCCCGTTCTTGGCCGACGCGCTAGACGGCATCACCTACCACGACCGATTTCAGCAGCAGTGGTGGCCGTGGGTTCCCAACGCGCCAGCAGGGCTGTACGTGGCCCTGCTGTGGATTGGCGTGGCCGGCGCCGTGCTGATGACGGTGGGACGCTGGAGCCGCACCGCAACCTGGGTGACCCTGAGTGTGGTGGCCTACAACTTCTTCCTGTCGGAAACCCACTTCCGCCACAACCGGGCCTTCCTATTGATCCTGCTCGCAGGGGTTGCCCTGTGCGACAACGGCAGGGTGCTGTCGCTCGACGCCCGCCGCCGCCGGCCCCCCGACGACCTGGGAATGGTGTGGCCCATGTGGTTGCTGAGGTTCGAAGCTGCCGCGATCTACTTTGCCTCGGGGTTCTCCAAGCTGATCGACCCCGACTGGGTGGGAGGACGGGTGCTCCACGACCGCACGATCCGCTACCAGGACGACGTGCGTGACGCCCTGGGCGGCACCCTGGCCGATCCGGTACTCGACGTGGTCACCGCCCGGGCGTTCCAGTGGGTGCTCTCGCCGGTGGCGGTGGCCACCGAGCTGTTCATCGCCGTAGGGCTGTGGTTCCGACCCACCCGGCTGGCCGCTGTTTGGGTGGCGGTGGCGTTCCACGTGGGCATCGAGGTGAGCGCCGAGGTGGAGGTTTTCAGCGTGATCGCCATCGGCGCTCTGGTCATCTGGGCTACGCCGTCCACCAAGGACCGCACGCTCATCACACCCAGCCGGTGGGTGGGGCGCCTCGACTGGCTGGCTCGGTTCGACACCACCGTTGTCGCGGGGGCATCGTGGCGGATGGTGGATCGCGACGGCACAGCCTACGAGGATCGGGAGGCTCGTAGGTTCGTGATGACCCGCCTTCCAGCCACGTTCCTGTTCTCCCGCTTCTGGAGATACCGGTGAAGCCTGCCGCCGCCAAGCGTTGCTCCCGCTTCTGGAGATACCGGTGAAGCCGGGAACCGCCAAGCGGCGGCTGGTTGGCTGGGTGGTGGTGTGGGTGGTGGCCGCCGGCCTCCTGCGGGTGAGCCTGGCCGCTCCCGAGGTGTGCCCTTCGCTCGATGTGGCCGCGGCCGAGCAGGCCATCGACGCGGGCGCCGACTGGATAGTCCGCACCCAGCAGCCCAGCGGCCGGTACCTGTACCACTACGACCGCCGCACCGAGTCGTCGTTGCCCGGGTACAACCTGGTCCGTCATGCCGGGGGCACGCTGTCGCTCTACCAGTTGGCCATCGTGCAGCAGGGAGACGACCACATGGTCGTGGAGGCCGCCGACCGGGGCATGAACTACCTGCTGGAGCGAGCGGTGGACACCGGCAACGGGGGGATGGGTCCGGCGCTTTCGCCCCACGGACCAGTGAAGACTGGTACGGCGGCGTTGACGTTGGTGTCGCTTGCCCACCGCCGGGTACTCACCGGCGATCACACTTACGACACAGAGATGCGGGCCTTGAGCCGGTTCCTGGTGGGCCAGCAGCTTTCCGACGGCGGGATGCTCAACTTCTGGGATCCCTCCACCGGGGCGCCGGTGCCCGAGGTTAGGTCCCGGTTCGCCACCGGGGAAGCGGCTTGGGGGCTGGCCCTGATGCACGAGGCCTTCCCCAGGGAGGGGTGGGACGAGCCGGTGTGGGCCATCATGGACTACCTGGCCACCGAGCGGGACGAGTTGGAGAACCTGTGGCCTCCGCCGTGGCCGGATCAGTGGGCAGCCTACGCCCTGGCCGAGATGGCCGAGTGGGGCCTGCAAGACCACCATCTGGTTTACGCCCAGCGCCTGGCCGGGCGATTCGGGCAGATGATCCGCTGGGACGCCCAGCGGGAGGGGGTCGCCAAGGTGTCCCACCTTCCCATGCCTCGAGGGGGCGGCTACGGGACGATCCTGGAGGGGCTGGGCGCCCTGGAATGGCTGTGGCTCCACGAGCCCCGGCTCAATGGTAGCGACGATCTCGGCGGGCTGTCCGGAGTTGAGGTCGGAGCAGCCGAGGTGCTGCGGGAGAGGCTGGAGTGCGGGACGGTTCGGCTGATCGAGGTCCAGGAAAGCGACGGTGCCTGGTACTACGACCATCAGACCAGGGTAGACGACCAGCAGCACGCCATATCCGGGTTGATGCTGACCCTTGAAGGGTTCGATTTGGGAGGTAGGAAGCCATGATCGGACGACAACCGAGCGCCATGAAGGGGAGGCTGCCCGACACCATGGTCGGACTCGAACAAGAGCCGAACACCACGAAAGGGAGGCAGCCATGAGCGGGCTTGGGCCGGTGATGTTGATGGTGCTGGTTGCGGCCAACCCGGCGGCCGGGGCGTTGACCGTGGCATGGCGCCCGTCCAATGCCGACCGGTGGCGACCCAGGGTAGCTATTGCCGTGGCCGTCGCAGTGGGGTTGTTGTGGGCGGTGGCCGCGCTGGCCGACCCGATCCTGGACGCACTGTCGGTGTCGGTGGGCACCTGGCGGCTGGCCACCTCGGTTCCCTTCGCCGTAGCCGGCCTGCGGTGGATGATCTTTCCAGCCCGCCCCGTGTACGACGAGCCCCGCGCCGGCGTACAGGTGGCCCTGATCGCTTTGACCGTGCTGTTCGCCCCCCAGCTCGTGGCCGTGGTGTTGGCCACAGCCGCTCACGACGGCACTCTGCGCACCATGGCCGGGGTGGCGGTGGCCGCAGCCGCCGGTGCCGGACTGATGCTGGTACGAAGCGTGCCCGCTTCCCTGCTGTCGGTGCTGGCCCGGCTCATGGGTGGGGTGGCAGTGGTGCTGGCCATCGCCCTCGGGGTGGACGGCACCCAGACCATCTGAGCGACTTGGAATGGTTCCAGGTCGCCGTACACTTAACCCCCGACGAGACCGGCAAATGTCGAGCAATCGTCTGCCTGTTTGACCAACCTCTGTGCAACAAACCACAAAGGAACCCTCATGAAGTCCACTTTCGTGACTGTCCTCCTAGGCGTGCTGCTGGCCGTTGCTGTGGCGGGCACAGCCTGCGGCAACGATGACGGCGCCCCCATGGAAGAGCAGTCCATTGCGGTAGTGGACGACCAGCACACCACCGCCACAGATGGCCACAATCACGACCACGACGCCTTGACGGAGGTGACCTACGAACCGGTGCCGACCATCCAGATAAGGACGCACCTAGACCCCATTTCGGGTGTGAACCTTGAGGTTGTGACCACCGATTTCACCCTCGCTCCCGAGCGGGTTTCCACCGCACCCATCGACGGGGAAGGGCACATGCACGTCTATGTCGACGGTGTGAAGCTCATGCGCCTCTACGGGCACTGGGCCCACCTCGACCTTACCGAGCCGGGTGATTACGAGATACGGGTGGAGCTGTCGGCCAACGACCACTCGGCTCTGGCCGTGAACGGCCGCAAGATCGACGCCACCACCGTCGTCACGATCCCCGGCCCCTCCTCGGACCCCGGCGACTCTGCCGATGCCGAAGACCACGACGAGATGCCCGAAGGCTCCAGCACCGATGACAGCCACGACCACGACCACGACGAGATGCCCGAAGGCTCCAGCACCGATGACAGCCACGACCACGACCACGGCGAAATGTCCGAGGGATCGGCCACCGCCATCAACCTGGTGTTGGAGGGCGGCCGGCCCGCCGGAGGCGTGAAGCGTCACCGGGTGAACGCGGGTGATTCGGTCACCTTGTTCGTAAGCGGCGACACCACCGACGAGCTGCACATCCACGGCTACGACCTGCTGGTGAGGTTCAGCCCTCAGCAGTCCGGCTCCATTACCTTCGATGCCAACATCCCCGGAGTGTTCGAGGTGGAAACCCACAGCAACAGCGACTTGGTCATGGAGCTGGAAGTCCGATGATCCCGGCTTGAGCCGGTTCAAGCCGGAAGTGCGATGATCCAGCGGTGAGCCTGGCTGGTTTCGTGTTGGCCCACGGGGTGGGGGTTCGGGGCGATCTGCCCCTGCCATTCTGGCTGTTTGCCTGGGGGGCCGGAGTCGCTGTTGTGGCCGCGTTCATCGGGCTGGGGTTTTTCTGGCGCCGACCCTGGCTCCCCTCCGTCGCTTCGGGCCGGAGCTTGGGATTGGCCTTCGGCCGGGTGTTGGACGGGGTGGCGGTTCCGGCTCGGCTGGCCGTTTTGGCGGTGTTCGTGCTGGCTCTGGCCAGCAGCGTCAGCGGTGCCGAGACAGGGAGCCAGCGCTTCGGCCCGATGACGGTTTACGTGGCGCTGTGGGTGGGGATACCGCTGATTTCGGCCCTCTTCGGCGATGTGTGGCGAGCGCTCAGCCCGTTCGAGACCATCGCCGCGGCCATCGAATGGGCCGCCGGCAAGCTCGGCCTGCCCCGGCTCGACGAGACGGGCGAGGTTCGGGGCGGCTACTGGCCCGCGGTGGTGGCACTGGTGGTGTTCCTGTTCTTCGAGCTAGCCTACCACGACGGCACCACCAACGAGGCGGTGGGCGGAGCCATGATCGCCTACACCGTGGTGATGGTGGGAGGGTCGGCGGTGTGCGGGCGGCGGTGGCTGCGCCAAGCCGATGGGTTCGGGGTGCTGTTCTCGCTCCTGGCCAAGATGTCGCCGCTGTTCCGGGATGACGACGGCGCTGTGAGGCTGCGGCCGCCGATGTCGGGGCTCACCACCATCGCTCCCCGCAACGACCTTCTGGCCGTGGTGCTGGTGGTGTTGGGCGGCACGACGTTCGATTCGCTGGCCGGCAGCACCTTGTGGCCCGACCTGGTGGGGTACCACCGGGGCTGGAGCGCCACGGCCATCAACACCGCCGGGATGGCCTCGGTCATTTCCCTGATGGCCTTGCTATACCACCTGGGTTCGCAAGCAGTGGGACGCTCCACCGGTGAGCCTGCCGCCGAGGTGGCCCGCCGCTTCGGCCACTCCCTGGTGCCGATCGCCCTGGGCTACACCGTGGCCCACTACTTCTCCCTGCTGGTGATCGACGGAGGGCAACAGTTCCTGAGGCTGCTGTCCAACCCATTCGACCGGGGGTCGAACTGGTTCGGCACCGCCGACTGGTCGGTCAACTACCTGCTGGTTTCCCCCGACGCCATCGCCTGGGTGCAGTTCCTGGCTATTGTGATCGGCCACATCGCTGCTGTGCTCGTGGCCCACGACCGGGCCCTCGAATCGGGCGACGCCCGAGACGCCATGTGGGCCCAACGCCCCCTGCTCATCGTAATGGTCATCTTCAGCGTGGCCGGCCTCTGGCTCCTCCAAAAGGCCTAGCCCGCACCCCTAGCCCCGGCCGTTGCCGTTCTGGTCGAAGTAGGGTGGGCCATGGCCCAGAATGCAGAGTTGACCCACCTCAAGAGCGACGAACCCCTAAAGGATGTGCTGGAGGTGCTGGATTCGGACGGTGCGGTGATCGTGGAGGAGTGCTTCGACGCCGACACCATCGAGAAGATCCTCGCGGAGCTTGCCCCCTATGTCGAGGCCCCCGACTCCAACAAGACCCACATCAACCCGTCGGTCGGTGCTTTCTTCGGCGAGCACACTCGTCACGTGACAGGCCTGTCCTCAAAGTCGCCCACCTTCGTGGCCGAGGTGTTGCTGCACCCGCTGAAGCTCGACATAGCCGACGCCGTGCTGGGGCCAAGCTGCGCCGACTACCAGGTGAACGTGGCCCACCTGCTTGTGGTGGGACCGGGGGCCACCGCCCAATGGCCCCACCGAGACGAGGACGTTTGGGTACACATGCCCAGCCCCCGGCCCGAGATGGAGTTGTCCTCGGTGACCGCCCTGTGCGACTTCACCCGGGAAATCGGAGCCACCCGGGTCGTGCCCGGCAGCCACCGCTGGGAACGGGACCGCGTCCCTGAACCCCACGAGTTCGCCGACGCCGAGATGCCCGCCGGTTCACGGGTGATCTACCTGGGTTCCACAATCCACGGAGCCGGCACCAACAGCACCACAGACCAGCACCGCCCTGCCTTCCACCTCAGCTACATGCTGGGCTGGCTGCGCTCCGAGGAAAACAACTGCCTCGCCACCCCACCGGAGATTGCACGCACCCTCCCCCGCCGAGCCCAGGAGCTGCTGGGCTACGACGTCCACGACGCCATCAACGACGGCGGCGGCTTCCTCGGGGCCCTCGACCTGAAGATCCCCGCCGACATGCTGGCAACCGGCGACCTCTAAACCCCAGCGACACCTTCCCTGTCGGGGAGCGGCCACAAACAACTTCACCTAGAAGAAAGGCAGCCATGCTCCCCTGGTGGCTTCGTTGTTCGCGATCCACTGGTCGGCAGCTTCCTCCACGCTCAGACCGTCGTTCTCGATGGCAGAGAGAATCGATGCCTGATCGGCAGTGGAGTAGTTCATCGCCCGCAGAAAGGCGTCGGCGTCGGGGGCGCTGTCAGATAAGTCGGCATTGACGATCTTGAACAGAACTTCTTCGGGATAAGCACAGTCGATTCCGCCATCATCATATTTGGCGTAACACTCGTCGCTGTGAGCAGGAAGGGCAACCTTGGTGAGATCGTAGATATGGAACGCCGAGTGGGGAGTCCACAAGTAGACCAGGATTGGCTCCCGGCGGCTGTAGGCCGACTCCAGGACATCCAGGATCTCCGCTTCAAAGCCGATATAAACGACGTCAAGCGGCAGATTCAGGTTGGCGACGATCTGCTCATCGTAGGTGGTCCAGCTCGCATCGCCGCTGAGGAGTCGCCCCTTGTCACCGGTCTCGCCTACAGCGAACAACCTGGCGAGTTCGGGATCGGCTAAACCTTCCCAGGTGGCCAGCTCCGGATACTCCTCAACCATGTAAGTGGGTATGAACCAACCGATCCCGCCGATCGGGCCTAATGGCCCGGCATAGTCCACATTGCCGTCAGAGCTGTCGATGTAGTCGGCCACATTGTGAGCGTGGCCCGACGGCCATACCTCAAGTGAGGCATCAGCATCTCCAGCATTGATTGCAGCCCACTGGGCATTCTCATCAAGGTAAGTGGTCTCGACGGTGTAGCCCAACTCGCTTTCAAGCAACTGAGACGCCACCGCCACATTGGCTTCCGAGCCGTTCCAGGGGTTGACGACAAGCACAATCGTTGATTTCGGTCCCAAGGGGGCCTTCGTTGGCGGCGGCTCTGGGGGGTCGACAAAGTCTCTCCCCATGTCGCTGCCTGAGTCGCCCGTGTCGCCGGGCCCGCTGCCGTCTGTTGAGGGTACATACGCCGTCGGCTCGTCGGGTGTGGTCGGCTCCGTAGCCGCATCCGGCTTGGTCTCGTCACCAGGATCGGAGGTTGGCCCTCTGTTTGTCGTTGGCTTAGAGGTAGGGGGATCTATTGAGAATGGCCCTAGGGTTGGGGTTGCCACGTTGTCGTCTGGGTGTCCAACGTCGTCACCGCATCCGACAAGGACCGGTGTAACCACCAATGCCAGGGCCACCAGAATTGCTACGAAGAAGGCGACATTGGCCCAGGAAGGGCATCTCCCCCAGAAAGGTCCGATATGGGTTCTTGTTGGGCCGTTCCCACCTGGGGGCTGAGAGGATGACGCGTCAGGACCGAGCAACCAGCTAACCCTACCCAACGATTTTGTGGATGTCTTGTTGAGGTTCCCCCTCATGGAGCATGCCTCCACAAAAGGTAGGGAACCTCACCCAAGGCTTGATGGCCATATTTGGTGGATAGTCAGGCGACTGCTTCGATAACAGCATCACAGAAATGGATGAAGCTCCGCGAGCGGTTCCGAGTGTGATCGATGTGAGCGGCTACTGCTCTGGCCGCTTCGGATTTCCTCAACCCCGTAGTGAAGTACCCATAACGTTTCAGAACCCGCTCAAATGCCTCCCATGTCCCACCAGCTATGGCGTCGGGATCACGATAACGAGCATTTCTCGAGATCGCGGGTCGAACCCGCGGGTAGGCGGTTCGTACAGCCTCCCAGTCACCAAAGTACCAGGCTTCGAGTTCTTCGATCGCAATACGATTAACCACTTGCCAATCTACACCCGAGACTGTTGAGCGAGTCCGTAAGCCCGTAGCTGACGCCATTTGCTCCATCCGCGCCTTGAGTTTGTGGCAGTCTTCGTCGTCCCGGTCCACCAAGGCGGCCAAGCGCCAGCTTGAGGGAAGCGAGCGCTGATAACCCCGCAGTCGATTCTCCAACTTGTTGAGAAGATCTCTCTTACCTTGAAAGGCATGGATTTCAAAAGTTGCTTCATTGGGAAGCAGCCGTGGCAGGAGCGTCCCAAGAAACACTTCCATCGACTGATCTTCAACTAGTATCACAAGGTGTGACTCGGCCATTGGTGACGTTAGCTGAGAGCGCGGACAGGTGCGCCCTGTGCAGTTAGCGGGTCACCAACACCAAAGTGTCCTTCAATCCACAGTGAACCCAGCGTGGCACCTTCTTCGAGGAATTCGCCAACTCCACGAAGGTCGCCAACCCGCTGTGTCCTTGTATGCCCATGCTCGTCGCGCCACAATACCCTCACCTCATCAGGTCGCAGTGCGTCAAGGAAGAAAGGAGAGTGAGTGGTCACCAGCAGTTGCGTGCGTTCGGATGCGGCGCGACACTCCTCAGCCAGCCCTGAGAGCAGCCTGGGGTGCAGGAAGTTTTCGGGCTCCTCCATGCCGATAAATGGCGGCGGTGTCGGGTCGTGCATGAGCACCAGATAGGCCAGTAACTTCAGAGTCCCGTCGGACGCGAATCGTGCGAGCATGGGATCTTGGAAGGGAGTGTCCTTGATCTGGAGCAGTAGGCGGCCGTCGGCCATCGTCTCAGCCGACACTCTGTCGATACGGGGCACATGCTGCCGCAGCGACAAGAATATGTGCTCAAGCCTGTCCTCGTGCTGCTCGCCCAAGTATTGAATCACGTTGGCAAGATTGTCGCCTGTCTTGCTCAAGCGTTCGTGGGGACCAGCCTCGGGTTGCGAGCGAGCACTGTCAGCAGCAAGGTAGGACACGTACCATCCCCTGATAAAGTCCCGCAGAGCAGCAACCCGAGGATGCTCTTGAAATTGACCCAAGGCGTTCACGGCAAGGAGATCAGGCGACCTAAGCGGGATTTCCACCCTTTGGGCTTGTGCATCTGGTTCTTCCCCGCTCACCGCGAGACCGGAGCCAGACCTGTACTCGAGAAAGCGAAATGGCTTACCGCCTGTACCCCTCGTCCATCCCAACCATTCGTGCTCGACAATTGGAGCGCCGCGATGTTCCTCAACTGAGAGATGATAAGTGATCAAAGGTGTTTTTGGCCGCTCCCGGTACTTGATCTCGATGGTCACAGCTCCCGATGATCCGCGAGTTTTGAGCTCTCGGGCCTGACCTCGTCTGTCCCAGGCGCGTCGAAGCCCTGAGTCAAAGCACTCTGCCAAAAAGGCAAAGACGTCGAACAGAGTGGACTTGCCGCTGCCATTGGGTCCGAGCAGCACCGTCAGTGGTGTCAGTTTCTTGAACTCAACGCTTCGCAAGGCACGGAAGTTCTGCACTTTCAAGTACTCGATCCGCGCCGGCGTGGTCGGGGCTAACGGCCTCACGATCCCCACCGGGCCCTTGAGCGACAAGGGCCCTCCCTTGAGTGACTCTGCATCAGACCAACCCTAGCGTGCTACCTCCCTTGGCCGGACACGGTAAGTGCCCGTATTCGGGAGCGACTAATGGCTGCAATGCCGAGACCGAGTGCAACATAGGCACACGAGCGCCCACGGCAGGATTCGAACCTGCGACCTTGGACTTAGGAGGTCCCTGCTCTGTCCTTGCTGAGCTACGTGGGCGGGGGGCGCGAACTGCCACGTTGGGTGGCCGGCGCGTCCTGATGGTGCCCGATTCTAGACCGGTGGTTGGGGATGGAGAAGTACGGGAATCGGGCCGATAATCGGTGCCCCAATGAGGGGGTGCGCCGGTAGCGTTGGGGGCAGTGGCCGAGCACCCCGTTGACTGGCTGGAAGAGAACGCCGACGGGGTTGTCGGCGGTCCCTGGATTGAGACCGAGCCCGTCGGGCGCGGCCTGGGAGCGGCTCGTGCCCTGCTCGCCGGGGTTGCCTTCATCATGGTGGGCAACGGCCTCAAGGGAGCGGTGCTCGGGGTGCGAGCCGAGAGCGAAGGGTTCGGACTGGCTGTCAGCGGCGCGGTCATGGCCAGCTACTTCCTGGGCTTCCTGTTGGGAGCGAGGCTGGCCGAACACTTCCTGGGCGCGGTGGGCCATATCCGGGTCTACGCCGCCCTGGCCTCGGTGGCGTCGGCCATTTCCATCCTCCACCCGATGTGGGTGAACCCCTCGGCGTGGGTGGTGCTTCAGATGATCTCAGGCCTCTCAATGGCCGGCATCTACGTAACCGTGGAGTCGTGGCTCAACGACATGGCCACCAACACCAATCGAGGCCGGCTGCTGGGCATGTACCTGGTGGTGACCATGGGCGGCCTATCGGTCGGTCAGTTCCTGCTCAACGGCGGCGACCCGGACGGCTTCGACCTGTTCATCTACTCCTCGGTGCTCATCTCGGCCGCTCTGGTGCCCATCGCCCTGTCGGCCACCAGCGCACCCCCGCTGGCCACCCCGGAGCCGCTGCCATTGCGCCGCCTCATCTCGTTGGCACCGGCCGGAGTGCTCACCGCATTCTGCGCCGGCATCAGCCAGGGCACCCTGTTAGGGGTGGGAGCGGTGTACGCAGCCCGTGAGGGACTGCCCGCTTCCCGGATAGCCTTGTTCCTGTCGGTGGCCACCATCGGGGCCATCGTGTTCACCTGGCCCATCGGGGCGATCTCCGACCGCATTTCCCGGCGGGTGGTCATCTTCGCCGTGGCCACCCTGGCCGCGGGCATCGCCGGGGTCATGGCGCTTATCGAGCCCGGTTCGGGAATGTCGCTGGCTCTTATGTTCCTGTTCGGCGGCACCACCTTCCCCCTCTACTCGCTGGCCATCACCCTCACCGCCGACTGGGTGCCGGTCAGCCAGTTGAACGGGGCCAGCGCCGGCCTGGTGCGGGTAACCGGGGTGGGAGCGGTGCTCGGCCCAGTGGTGGCTGGGCTGGCAATGGCGCTCACCGTCCCCTGGGCCTTCTTCATCGTGCTGGTGGGCCCCCACGCTGCCATCGCGGTGTTCATCGGAGTCCGGATCGCCGCCCGCAAGGGCGTGCTGGTCGGCGAGCAGAGCGAGTTCGCACCATGGCCGGCGCGGGCCTCGGCCATGGCCGTCAGGCTCCTGCGCAACCCTGGGCGGCCCTTCCATCGGAACGGCTGACCGGCTCGGCGACCCGTTCTGTCGCCTCGCCTTCAGCGCCTGAATCTGAACCTTTCACGCGGGTCACCGTTTCTGTGCCCAAACCCATGAGCTATTTTCATATAGTCTCCATATATTACATGTATGTCCACAATCGCGATGGATGCCGAAGCGGCTTTCGACCTGGCCACCCGCTACCTGGACTCCGCCGATGAAATCGACTTGCGCCGACAGCGGTGGGCCGCTGTGGCCGACGAGGTGAGCTACTGGTTGGGCGGTGAGACGCCACCGGTGAGCCTGACCCTGGGCGGCGTAAGCCAACAGCTTCGGATCGACTCCGAGGACATCGCTCAGCGAGCCCAGATGATCCTTTTCGGACCGGAAGGGCTCGACCTGGCCCTTTGGGCCATCGACAAGCTGCGCAACATCCCCAAGGCCTGGGGCGGTGATGACATCGTTTCCCGGCGTGACCTGGAGTCGTTCGCCACCCGGACCGACGAACTGGGAGAAGCAGCCCGGATCCTGCTCACCAACCGCAGCCTATTCACCATGGTGGACACGGCCAACAACAACCGCGACTACTTCACCGACCCCATCGAGGGGTTCCACGCCGACGGGGGCTACAGCCGCATCAGCCTGGAAGACCTCGACGCCTTCGAGTCAAAGATGATGGCCTACACAACCCTGCTCCCCTACCTGGCCGCCATAGACACCGCGGCCCAGGGCGACCCCTCCAAGGCCGACCGGTTCCTGTCCAAGGCCGACTTTGAGACCATCGCCGCCGACGAGAGCCTGCCGCTGTCGGTGAGGCAGGCCGCGGCTGCGGTCGTGGCTCACGGCGGCTACCACCGCAAGGACGGCTTCGGCTGGGACGATGCGGGATTCTGGGCCATGGAAGCCGCCGGGGTGCTGCCGGTGGTGGGCGAGATCGTAGACACCACCCGGGCCCTCTACGCCCTGTCGCAGGGAGACTGGAAGACAGCGATGCTGTTCGCCAGCCGGGTAGCCATGCCCCTGGGAACCGGCAAGACCCTGACCGCAGCCCGGACCCTGATGGAGATGGGCCGTCGCCGGGCCTACAGAGAGATGCAGGACTACACCTTGCTGGAGTCGAAGAAGAAGGCTTCGAAGAAGCTCAAGGTGATGATGGGCAAGAAGGCCTCCAACAAGGGCAAGGGGGCCTTCAAGGATTGGAAGGACGACTCGAACAAGGGCTACGACCGCCAATACTCGGTACCGGGCTCGCTGCGCTGACAGGCGGTACGGCCCGAACAAGGGCTACGAACACCAATTCTCGGTGCCGCGCTCGTAGTGTGTGGGCATGGTCTCGGAGCTGTTCGACCCCGATCTCTGGCAGCCGGTACCTGGGTTCGACCTCACCGACATCACCTACCACCGGGCCGTGGGCCAGGCCACGGTGAGGATCGCCTTCGACCGCCCCGAGGTGCGCAACGCCTTCCGCCCCCACACCGTGGACGAGCTGTACCGGACGCTGGATCACGCTCGCATGAGCCCCGACGTGGGCACGGTGCTGCTCACCGGCAACGGGCCGTCGCCGGCCGACGGTGGCTGGGCGTTCTGCTCCGGTGGCGACCAGCGCATCAGGGGGGCCGACGGCTACCAGTACGCCAGCGGCGACACCGCCGATTCGGTTGACGAGGCCCGAACCGGGCGCCTGCACATCCTCGAGGTGCAGAGGCTCATCCGGTTCATGCCCAAGGTGGTGATCGCAGTGGTGCCTGGGTGGGCCGCGGGTGGCGGACACAGCCTGCACGTGGTGTCCGACATGACGCTTGCCTCCGCCGAACACGCCCGGTTCAAGCAGACCGATGCCGACGTGGCCAGCTTCGACGGCGGCTTCGGCTCGGCCTACCTCGCCCGCCAGGTGGGCCAGAAACGAGCCCGGGAGGTGTTCTTCGTGGGCCGGGCCTACTCGGCGGCCGAGGCCTACGAGATGGGCATGGTGAACGCCGTCGTACCCCACGCCGAGCTGGAGCCGACCGCGCTGGAGTGGGCAGCGGCGGTGAATGCCAAGAGCCCCACCGCCCAGCGTATGCTGAAGTTCGCCTTCAACCTCATCGACGACGGCTTGGTGGGCCAGCAGGTGTTCGCCGGCGAGGCCACCCGTCTGGCCTACGGCACCGACGAGGCTGCCGAGGGCCGGGACTCCTTTTTGGAGAAGCGTCCCGCCGACTTCTCCCAATTTCCGCACCACTTCTGACTGTTCCCTGCCCGACCCTGAGGTAGGCCCAGGCCAGGTCGAAGGCTCAGGCCATGTCGAAAGATCAGGCCACGTTGAGGCTCAGGCCATGTCGAAAGATCAGGAAACCCTGAACAGAGCAGCCGCGTTGTCGCGCATGATGAGGCGTTGTTCCGCCTCGGTGCGGTTGGCGATAAGGCCGATGAAGCTGTTGGGGTCGGCCATGCCCTCGGGGTGGGGGTGGTCGGAGCCGAACAGCACCTGGGAAGCTCCGATACGGTCCACCAGGGCCTCGACATCGTCCTCTGGGTATGGGGACACGAAGCAGCACTGCTTGAAGATGTCGCTCATGCGCCCGGCCGGGCGACCCGCGGGCCAGGGGCCGTAGCGGGCCATGCCCTTCTTCTTGTCCATGAGGGTGAGCAGGTAGTGAACCCAGTCGGAGCCGTTCTCGATGCTCAGGAAGCTGAGGTTGGGGAACCGGGCGTGCATGTTGCCGTAGAGCAGCGCGCCAAACACCTCCATGATGGGGCGGTCGCCGTGCAGGAACGCCCACTGAAAGGCCGACATCTCCCGCACGTTGGGCGAGGGATCGTCGCCCATGCGCTGCGCCTGGTCGCTGTAGCGCAGGTCGGCGATGTGGAACGCCACCGGCACCTCGGCCTCGTTGAGGCGAGCCCAGAACGGGTCGTAGTAGGGGTCGGCGATCGACTTCCCCTCGCCTCCCCACGGGCAGGGGCGCAGATGCACGATGCGGGCGCCGGCCTCCAACACCCGATCCAGCTCCTCAATGGCCCGCTCCCGATCGAGCAGTGACAGCAGCGGCGGGGTGAAAAGCCGGCCCCGGTACTCGTACGACCAATCGTCCTCCAGCCACCGGTTGAACGCCGTGAGGTTGGCGTAGGTCTGCTCGACGTCATCGACCATGTACTCTTCCACCGACACCCCGAAGGTGGGCAACAAGATGGCCCACCCCACGCCCTGGTCGTCGAGCAGGTCGAGGCGGGCGTCGGGCTGCTGGTAAGCGGCCAGCATGTTCTCGGCGGTGTAGGAGTCGCCCCAGCTCAGATCGGGGTTGTCCCGCTTGGCCCGGAACATTTCGTACATGGAGCCCGGGGCGTTGGTCTTGTCGAACTTCACGTGCATGAAGTTGTAGGGCCGGTCCCCCACCTTGACCCCCCACTCCCCGTCGGCGTTTTGGCGAGCGGTGATGGCCTTGTCGCGGTGGCGGGGTTCGATATGGCGGCTGAAGCAGTCGGGCGTCTCGTAGTAGTGGTTGTCGGAGTCGAACGTCTCGTAGCCCAATCCAGCCATGGCGCCAGCTTACGTTCCGGCTACGACAACCGACCCTGCCCTTGTCGATCCACCCGTCTGAGCGCTTTTCGACCGGTGAGCATGGGTCCCCACGGCTACTGCACAGCCAGCACCAGCAGGTCGATGGTGAGGGCTACGGCGAAGTGCAGGGCGGCACCCAGGTAGATCGAGCCGGTTCGCAGGCTGAGGAACCCGAGCACGACGCCCGCCACGATGGAACCCAAAGCCTCGGCCAGCGGCTTGGTGAGGTGGATCATCACGTAGGAGATGAGGGCCACGAACACGGCCATGGCCCCGAACCTGCGGGCCAGCCCGTGAACCAGCACCCCTCGGAAGAAGAACTCCAGCGCCAGGAATTGCCCGGCGTACACCGCTTCCCACACATAGAACCGGGGCCAGTAACCAACACCGGAGGGCGGTTCGTAGAACGGGTAGGTGTCCTGGAACTCGCCGCTGAACCCCGCCGCCACCACAAACGGCAACAGCACCAGGTAGAGCGCCAGATAAAACGGTGCGTGGCGGCGAAGTTCGGGGCCTGCCCTCAGCCCCAGATCCCGCAGGCGTATCCGCAGCACGTAGCGGGCCACCACCACGGCAGGCACCACGTACACCACCCAGCGGAACAGCCCCCAGTACATCCGGCGGTTGAACGCGGCGTGCTCGGAGCGTTCCAAGGCCCGGTCGAACCGGTTGGACAGCCCGTCGAGGGCGACGCCGTCAAGGGTGGTGGTTAGCCAATCGGTGGTGGACGATAGCCCGCCGTAGCGGATGGCGATGACGGTGCTGATCGCCAGCAGAATGAGCACCACCGCGTCGCGGTCGAACTCTCCCGGAGCCGGGGTTGCAGCTCGGATCCGGTCTCCGATCCCGTTCACCGCTGGGGATTCTGGAACGCTCGCCGCCGCCGGCTCACGGGGTGAGGTACCACCCGCCGGAGACGTTGATCACTTGGCCGGTGATGTGGGCAGCCTCGTCGCTGCACAAAAAGGCGATGGTGTTGGCCACGTCCTCGGGTTCCCCGTGGCGACGCAACGGGGTGTCGTCCAGGAACGACTGGTAGTACTCGGCCTGGGCATCAACCCACTTGGATCGGATCAATCCAGGGGCAACCGCGTTGACCCGAATGTTGTGCGGGCCGCCCTCGATCGCTGCTCCCCTGGTCACCTCCTGAAGCCCGGCCTTGGCCGCCGAGTAGGGGGCCTCCCGCCCGTTGCCGCCCAGGTAGGCGGCCACCGAGGTGACGTTCACAATCCGGCCCCACCTACGGTCCCGCATGGGTCCAATGGTCCGCCAGATCAGCCACCAGCACGCGGTGAGGTCCACCGCGATGATTTGGTCCCAGTCCTCGGGCTTGTAGTCGAAGATGCTGCCCTGCACGTTGACCGCGGCGCTGTTCACCAGGATGTCCACCGACCCCATCTCGGCATAAACGCGGTTCATCGTCTCCGCCATGGCCGGCCGGTCGCCCACGTCGGCCACCGCGACCATCACCGGAACGTCGTACGACTCACTGAGGGCTTCCGCCGTCTCGTGAGTACGGCGCTCGTGGTTGTCGAGAACCACGATGCCGGCCCCGTACGAGGCCAGGGTCCGGCAGGTGGTGGACCCGATGGCCGCTCCCGCGGCCCCGGTGACCAGCGCCACCCGTCCGGCAAACTCGTTGTCTGCTGGCACGAGGATGATGCTAGCCAGAGGCCCGGAAGCGGGCGTAACGCTTGGCCGCGGCCACCGCTGCCATGGCTTCGTCGAACCGGGTGAAGGTGGGCAGGTCGGCGTCACGGCAGGCCTGCTGAATGCGAACCGCCACATCGGGTGGGGCGCAGTCGAGGTTGCGCAGCACCATCGAAAGGCGGGTTTGGAGCCAGCCCCGGGCCGCGGTGGTCTTGATGATGGGAAAGAGCCGTTCGATACCCTCGCCGCCGTAGGAGAAGAACGCCTGCACGTTGGAGTGGACCACCACGTCGGGGTAGGGCTGGGCCTCCAGGATGGGGTCGAGGGCCTTGACCAGCACGTCGGGCTCCGAGACGGGGCCGAACCCAATCTCGATGGGGTTGCGGATGCTGGTGCCCACCCCGTAGCCGAGGCTCCTCACCGCTTGCTGACCCTGCTCGCTTACCGGGGTTGTGACCAGGCCGGCCCTGTCGGCGGCGTCGGTTCCAAGCACCGATGCACCCCCGCCCACCCCGATCACCAGGGTGTCCAGGTCGCCGCCGATGTCGGCTTCGGACCAGCGCTGGAGGTAGGCGATGGCCGAAAGCAACTCGTCCATGGTTCCGACGACGCTGGTTCCGGTGGCTGCGCCGATGGCGTCCCAGATCCGACGGTCGGCTACGAGCGCCCCGGTGTGTGACACCGCCGCTCCCCCGCCCTGTGCGGTGAGGCCCCCTACCAGGGCCACCACCGGCTTGCGCCCCCTGGCCTTGAGGAGGGCGTCGTATAGGCGCCGGCCGTCCCGGGGGTCTTCCACGTACAGGCCGATGATGTCAGTGTCGGGGTCGTCCACCAGCCATTCCAACAGCTCGCCGGGGGTGACATCGACGCTGTTGCCCACCGTGCAGAGCTTGGTGTAGCGGATGCCCCTAACCGCCCCGGCCTTGACCATGTCGCCGGCCAGCCCCCCGCTCTGGGAAATCATGGCCACCCGCCCCACCTCTGTGGGAGCGTTGCGCAGAAACGTCTGACGGCCGGCAGGTGAATAGGCCCCCAGGCAGTTGGGGCCGAGCACCCGCACCCCCGACTCCCGAGCGGCAGCGCCCAGCGCTTCCTCCAGAGTGGAACCCTCGGGGTCGGCCTCCCGGAACCCCCCGCTGATGACATGGACGAACCCGGCCTTGCCTGCCGCACTCGTTACCAGATCGGCGCAAGCCGGTGCCGGAACCGCCGCAACCACGTAGTCCACGTCGCCGTCGATGTCGGCCACCGAGGCCACCGCAGGCACCCCGTCCACCTCGGCGGCGGAAGGATGGATGGCCCAGAGCGTGCCCGGCCCCCAGCCCAGCTCCTGGTAAGCGGCCAGGAAGGTGTTGCCGAACCCGGCCCCCCTGGTGGAGGCCCCGGCCACGGCGATGCCCCGGGGGGCGAACAGTGGCCCGAAGTCGGTGGCCGGAGGCGAGGGGCGGACCTCGGCCGGCTCGGAGCGGGTGGAGAGCTGGGCGTCCACGGCGATGGCTCCGTTCGGACCGGCAATGACCGGGTTGCACTCCAGCTCCAGAAGGCCCCGCCCCAGCTTTTCGACGACGCCACCGGGTCCGGCGATGCCCATCAACACCTCCACCACGGCGTCAATGTCGGCCGGGGGGCTGCCCCTGAACCCGGCCAGCATTTCAGCACCCCTGAAGCCGCTCACCATGGCCTCGGCATCGGTGCGGGACAGGGGGGCCAGCCGCAACACAACCTCGTCCAGCACCTCGGTCAGCACCCCTCCCAGGCCGAGCGCCACCACCGGGCCGAACGGAGGCCGATCCACTACCCCGACGATCAACTCGACACCGGGGTCGGCCTGCTCCTCAACCAGGAAC
The DNA here is from genome assembly GCA_965200775.1 of Acidimicrobiales bacterium. Taxonomy (GTDB): domain Bacteria; phylum Actinomycetota; class Acidimicrobiia; order Acidimicrobiales; family Bin134; genus Poriferisocius. The sequence continues at coordinate 1,786,520 of OZ241383.1, forward strand.
CCTTCGAGCGCCACCTTGGCGTCGGTGATCCTGCGGGCCATCTCCGCTGCCTCGAAGTTCAGCTCGTAAGCGGCCAGCCCAAGACGGACCGCTCCCACATCGCTCTTGTGGACCAGCCCCCCGCCGTATCCCTTCAGAACCAGCGGCTCGGCCAGCCCTTCGGCGGCAGCGGTATCGGCCAACACCGACGGGTCGGCCACCACCTCGTCGTAGGCGACGGCAACGCCCTTGGGCACCCTCACCCCTGCTTCGGCCAGCAAAGCCTTGACTTCCGGCTCGGGAACGATCATGGAAGGCGAGTGAACACCCGGCGAGCGGTGCCGGCCAGGAGGTTGGCCCGGGCCTCGTCACCCAGCTCAACCTCATGGAGCTGCCCGAGCGAGTGGCGGTGACCGGTGGTCGGGAAGCCGGTGCCCCACAGGCACTTGCTGCGCCCGGCCCGGTTCATGAAGTCCACCAGCTCTGACGACCAGTGCCTCGGCGGATACACCGAGGTGCCTAGGTACACGTTGGGGAACTTCAGAGCCATGGCGATGCACTCGGCCACCCACGGCCAGCCGGTATGGGACAGCACGAAGCGCACATCGGGAAAATAGATGGCGGGCCGGTCGATGCCGGCGGGAACCCCGCACTCGCTGGGCATCAGCCCGCCCGAGGTGCCGGCCTGCATCACCATGGGCACGTCCCGCTCGGCGCACAGGGCGTAGTAGGGGTAGTAGTCGGCGTGGTCGAAGCGCCGGTCGAAGCTGTGGGTGTGGAGGTGGAGGCCCACACACCAGGGCTGCTCCAGCATGGCCGCGGCGTCGGCCACACCGGCCATCCCCGTGCCGGGGTCGATGGACCACTGGCCGGCGAACCGGCCGGGATGCTCCTCGGTCAGCCGTTCGAGGTCCTCGGGCTGGGCGGCGACCAGCTCGAAGTCGGTTGCCTCGGGATGTTGAGGGCGGCGTGCCACGGGCAGGATCAGCGTGGCCACACCCAACTCGTCCATGCGACCAACCATGGTGGCGGCGTCGCAGAACGAGTCGGTGTCGTCGGTGCGAATCTTCACCGCAATGCCGGTGGCCCGCAAGGTGGCGTTCCACACTTCGGCCTGCTCGGGGAAGAACCGGTTGCACCAGTAATCGATCGCCCCGCCGGCCTGCCTACCTAGGCTCATGGCCGCTCGTCCTTCGTCCCGTCCATGGGTTCCACGTCGGCCGGACCCTGGCCGCTCATGGCCGCTCGTCCTTCGTCCCGTCCATGGGTTCCACGTCGGCCGGACCCTGGCCGCTCATGGCCGCTCGTCCTTCGTCCCGTCCATGGGTTCCACGTCGGCCGGACCCTGGCCGCTCATGGCCGCTCGTCCTTGAATCGCACCAACTTGGCTGCGGTGCCCAACCCGGTGAGGTGGTCGAGCTCGCCGGGGCCAACCACCTCTACGGTCATCCGCACCCCCATCACTTCCTTGATGCGGGCCTCGACCCGTCCGGCCACCTCCCCGAACGTCTCGGGAGCCGCCGGGCTGGCCACCATCACGATCATCTCGTCCCGGTCCCCGAGGCGCACCGCCCGGCAGAAGAAATCCTCGGCGGCGCCGGGTACCGAGCCCACAACGTCCCCGACGGCCTCGGGCCACACGTTGACCCCCCTGAGCTTCACCATGTTGTCGCCCCGACCGGCAAACGGCCCCATGCGCCGCAACCACGAACCGCACTCGCATTGCCCCGGTGGGTACAGAAACGACAGGTCCATGATGTTGTAGCGGAACTGGGGGGAGCCCGTCTTGTAGATCTCGGTGATGACCAACGCTCCCTGGGTGCCGTCGGGCACCGGCTCGCCGGTCTCCACATCAACAACCTGCACCACGAAGCAGTCCTCAAGAATGTGAAGCTGCCCGTTGCGCAGAGGGCACCCGATGGCCACGTTCTGCACCTCGTGGAACCCGTAGTTCTGCACCGGGGTCACCCCCCACACCTCCTCAACCCGCTTGCCGTCGCCGATGTGGCCACCGGGGAGGGCCCGGATATTGAAGTCGGCTTTGGGGTCGAGGCCCATCTCCACCGCGGTCTCGGCCATCTTCAGCATGTAGTCGCCGGTGGTCAAGATGGCGGCTGCCCCGTACTCGTGGGCCAGCTCCACCTGCTTGCGGGTAGAGGTCACGTTGCCGGTGCCTGTGGTGATCACCACGCAGTTGAGCCAGCGGTAGAGGGCCTCGTCGAAAGCATGGGCCCCGTTGTGGGTGGAGTAGGCCCAGGCGTTGATCACCACGTCACCCGGCCTTATCCCCTCTGCATACAGGGCCCTGGCCATGGTGATGGCCCCCACCTCGCGGTCCCACGCGGTGTAGAGGGTGGGACGTGACCGCCCGGTGGTGCCACCGGACACGTACAGACGCATGGGCTCCTCGGCGGCGTCGTCCGTGTGAATGCTCTGGTAGTCGCCCAGAGGGGGGTGCTCGGCGATGGAGGCTCGGATGTCATCGACCGTGTAGGCCGGGGCCTTCCACAGGTCATCGAGGGTGCGGAGATCATCGGGATAGAAACCGGCCTCCTCCCACCGGCGGCGGAAGAACGGCACCCGCCAGGTTTGATGAGCCCGGTTTTGCAAGCGGGAGAGCTGCTTGCGGGCGATGGTGTCGGGGTCGTCGAAATAAGCCGACTCGAAGTACTCCGGCGGCGGCGGGAACAGGCGCTGCATCGTCTGGTAGTCGAGTTCGTGCGGGCGGCGGATCCCCGTGCTCATAGGCCAGAACGGTACTCCCGCCGGCAGGCCCAGCGCTGTCCCGGCACAATCACCGAGCCGACGGCTAGCTTTTTGTCGTGAAGATCATCTCAGCCGACTGCCATATCAACGAGCCGCCTCACGTGTTCGAGCGGGTACCCGACGAGTACCGGGATCGCATCCCCCGGATAATGCGGGCCCCCGATGGGGGCGACGGGTGGTCGTTCGACGGCGGGCCTCCCAAGCGGAGCTTCGGGATCGAGGCCATGGCCGGGGTGGCCAAGGAGGATTACAAGTTCTCGGGCATGAGGTTCGAGGAGATCCTGCCCGGCAACTACGACGGGACGGCCCACTGCGCCGACATGGACACCGACGGGGTGTGGGGGTCGGTGGTGTATCCGGCCAACTCCATCTTCACCTACATGGAGCCCGACCGGGGCCTGGCCATCGCCTGCATGCGCTCATACAACGACTGGGTGCTCGACGAGTTCCAGGGAGCGGCCCCCGACCGGCTGCGGGGCCTGCCCATGCTGCCCACCGACGACGGTATGGACATCACCCTGGCCGAGGTTGAGCGGGTGGTGGAGAAGGGGGCCAAGGGGCTGTTCATCCCCGGGATGCCGACTCGGCCCTACAACGACCCGTACTACGAGCCGCTGTGGAAGGCGTGCTCGGAGCTGGACGTGCCGGTCACGTTCCACCGCACGTTCGGGGGCAAGCCGCCCGACTCCGACTGGGACGAGCTGGTGGAGCAGAACGTGTCGGTGCCCGGCATCGTCAACCGGTTCTTCAGCGCGGTGCGCCCCCTCACCTACATGATCTTCGCCGGCATCTTCGACCGGCACCCCAACCTTAAGGTGGTGGCCGCCGAGGTCAACTACGGCTGGGTGCCGTTCTGGGCGCAGACCATGGACGACGAGTTCCACACCCAGGCGGCCTGGTCGGATTCACCGGTGGCGCAAGCGCCGAGCAGCTACCTGGGCACCCATGTTTTCGTCACCGGGCTGGACGATTTCAACGGCCACATGCAGATGCGTGAAGGCAACCAGAGCCTGGTGGACATGGCCATGTGGTCGTCCGACTACCCCCACTCGGTGACCCTTTGGCCCGACAGCCGCAAGATCATCGCCCAGCTCACCGAGGGCATGACCTCCGCCGACGCCAACAAGGTGCTCCACGACAACGCCGCCAGGGTGTACAAGTACAACTGACCCCCCCTGCCATCCCAAGTCCCTGAACGGCGCTCAACAAGGCTCAACAACAGAGCCAGGAGCTACTGGTGTCGACGGTCGGGGAGGTCGTCGGGTAGGTCGATGGGAGGGTCGGGGAGTTTGGTGATGTCCCGGGCGGCCAGGAGGGCGTCGAACCCTTCGGGGTCGGCGGCCCAGGAAGCGGGATCGCCCATCATCACCTCGAACAGCTCCACCCCGTCGGGACCGGCGATGAGCGGGCCCAACGCCGCCCCGTGGGGCAGCTCGATGTGAGTGCCGGCGGGACAGTGAACATCACCGCACATCAATTCCCCGCTCAACACGTACATCACCTGAGGGGAATGATGGCCATGGCGATGCACGATCATGCCTGGGTCCCACCGGGCCCACATTGACAGGTACTGCCGGCCATCACGACCGAAGGTGAACCACTTCTCCCAAACCGAGCGCTGTCCCTCGGGATGCATCTGGGTGCGAACCTGCTGCACCTTCAAATCGGGGTCGTCCAGGTGGCGAAAGATCGGCTCCTTGCCGGGAACTTCGTGAGGTGACGCCACCGCTCAACCCACCCCGGCACCGGCGTGGGGTACATACGAAGCCGGGTCGTACTCGTAGGTGGTGGCCTCGATGAACTCCTCGGGCAGGTAACCCTCAGGGAACCGGTACAAGTCGATGGAGTTGTCCCACAGGATCTTGCGCTTCGATTCGTCGGACATCTTGGGCAGATCCAAGAACGACTGCACCGCCAGCGGGTACTTGGAATCGGGATGGGGATAGTCGCTCTCCCACACGATCTTGTCGTCACCCAGTTCCTCGATCACGTGGTACACCAGGTACTCGTCGGGCTCCACCGAGATGAAGCAGTTGTCCTGGAAGTACTGCTGGGGCGACTTGGTGAGCCCCGGCTTCTCGTAATCGCCAGACAGCTCCAGGTGCTCCTCCATGCGCCACAGCCACCACGGGAGCCAGGCGCAGTTGGCCTCCATGTAGGCCACCCGCAGCCGGGGGAACCGCTCGAACACCCCGTTGGCGATCATCGACAGCATGGCCATCTGGGCCTCGTGGGGGTGGCAAACGGTGTGCCACTCGGTGAAGGTCTCGAACCGGTCGGAGCCCGCCGACGCCCCGTTGTGACCCATGAAGTCGTGGGTGGCGAACGCGCAGTCCAAGTCTTGGAGCAGCTCGTACATCGGGTCGTAGTAGCGGTCGCCCAGCGTCCGGCGGTTGAACATGTTGGGCCGGGCGAAGAAGCACCGGGTGCCCAAATGGTCGTAGGCGTACTGGATCTCCTCCAGCGCCCGGCGCACGTCGTTGAGCACTACCGGCCCCGAGGCGATCACCCGGCCGCCGGAGGTCTCCCGCATCTCCTGGCCCCACCGGTTGTAGGCCCTGCACATGGCGGCCTGAAGCTCGGGGTCGATGCCCTCCGACCACAGGTCGTAGCCCGGACCGTAGATCACCATGAAGTCCATCCCGTCCAGTGGCATGGCCTGGGCCACGGCGTCACCGGGGAAGCCATTGTCCACCACCGCCTGGCCGTACTTGGCCCTCATGTTGTCGAAGGTCCAGTTCACCGCTTCCATGAAGTCGCCGTAGATGGTGACCCGGCTCTGGGTGTAGCGGCCGTCCACGGTGGCAGGACGGAACGCTTCCCGCCCCGGCACCTCCCTCCACCCCACTCGATGCTGGAACCGCTTGTCCAGGAACCGCTCCCACAGGTTCCTGGGTTCCACCACGTGTCCGTCGGCGTCGAAGACCTTGTAACCGTGCCGCATATCCGACTCTCTTTCAGTGTTGCCCCGGCTCTTCGGGTACCCCAGCGTAGGTCAACCCGCCAGAGGGTGGTAACAGACCGCAAGTTGGGCCGACCGAACCCAGTGAAGCTCGGTGTCGGGGGGACACGGCGCGCCCAGCGGAACCCAGGCCGACAGCTTGCCGTCGTGGGGTTGGCCGCAGTCCACCGTAATGACGGTCTGGGGGTAAATGACGAAGCAGTCGCCGGGTTCGGGAAGCGACGGGGAGACGAGCACAAGCGAGTCCGGGGCAGCGGGGGAAGTGTCACGAGACGAGGTGGCCAGGAAGATCAAGGCGATGACCCCGGCAACCAACACCACGGCGGCGAGGCTGATCCAGCGCCACTGGAACCCGACCATCTCTACTACAGGGGTCGGCCCCGACGGTCCCTCCGGTGGGGGCGAAGGTGAGCCGCCGGAACGGGAAGATCTGCTCGCAGGGCCGGTGGAACTCCGGGCCGACGATGTCGTCTGCCGCCGGCGCAGCTCCAGGTTGTAGGAGGTTCGGGATCGGGCATCGCCCAGCACCTGCCAGGCTTCGTTGACCGCTCGCATCCGGTCGGGGTCGCCGGTCGGACGGTCGGGGTGCCAGCGGCGGGCCTCCCTCAGGTAGGCACGGCGGATGGTGTCGGTTGCCGCGTCGCGAGGTACGCCCAGAACGTCGTAGTGCGACCGTTCGGGCCTGGCCATGACCGGACGCTAGATCACCGGCTGGTCAAAGAAGCCACCAGAACGTTGAGAGGCCAGACATCGGCGATCTCAACCGGCGCGGGAGCGGGTGGCAGGATGGCGTAGGCCTCCTCGCCTGGGTAGATCAGGTTGTACTCCGAGCGGGCCAGCCGCTCGATCTCCTCGGGCTGGGTCAGTACCTCCAGCCGGGTGCGCAGGGCCTGGTTCTCGTCCCGCAGTGTCGACAACTCGGAGCGGGCCTCACCGATGGACGACCGCTGGTCCAGGAACGTCTGCGTGGGGAACACGGCGTAGAACAACACCACCAGCACCACGAAGAGCACCACCAGCAGCACAACCGGCTGTACCACCGAGCGGCGGAACGCCATCACCGCCGCCCCCATCCGGCCTGCCTAAGTGCGGCCCCTCCCGGGTAGGCGGCGGCCTCGCCCAGTTCCTCCTCGATCCGGAGGAGCTGGTTGTACTTGGCCACCCGGTCGCTGCGTGCCGGTGCTCCGGTCTTTATCTGGCCGCAGTTGGTGGCGACGGCCAGATCGGCGATGGTGGCGTCCTCGGTCTCACCGGAACGGTGCGACATGACCGAGGTGTAGCCGTGAGCGGTGGCCAGCTCGACCGCTTCCAGGGTTTGGGTCAAGGTTCCAACCTGGTTCACCTTCACCAGGATGGAGTTGGCCACCCCCTGGCTGATCCCCCGGCCCAGCCTCTCGGTGCTGGTCACGAACAGATCGTCGCCCACCAACTGAACCCGGCTTCCGAGGGCCTTGGTGAGCAGCTCCCAGCCGTCCCAGTCGTCCTCGGCCATCCCGTCCTCGATGGACACGATGGGGTAGGCGTCGCACAGATCGGTCAGGTAAGCAGCCATCCCCGCGGAGTTCAGCGACCGGTTCTCGCCCGCCAGGTGGTACTCCCCGTCGCGGTGGAACTCGGTGGAGGCCACGTCCAGGGCCAGGGCCATGTCGTCGCCCGGCGTCAACCCGGCGGCTTCGATGGCGTCCACCAGCACGGCCACAGCCGCTTCATTGGAATCCAGATCGGGAGCGAAGCCTCCCTCGTCGCCGATCCCCACCGACAGCCCTCGCTCTACCAGCAGGCGACGCAGGCAGTGGTAGGTCTCAACCCCCCAGCGCAAGGCCTCGCCGAACGAAGCCGCGCCCACCGGCACCACCATGAACTCCTGGAGATCGATGTTATTGGCGGCATGGGCCCCGCCGTTGAGCACGTTCATCATGGGCACGGGCAGAACGTGGGCGTTGGCCCCGCCGATGAAGCGGTACAAGGACAGGCCGGAGTGAGCGGCAGCGGCGTGGGCCGAAGCCAGGGACACACCCAGCACTGCGTTGGCTCCCAGACGGCTGAGCCCGTCGGTGCCGTCCAAGTCGATCATGGCCTGGTCGAGGCTTCGCTGGTCGGCGGCGTCTCGTCCCAATAGGGCCCCGGCGATCTCCTGGTTCACCGCCGACACCGCCCCGGCCACCCCCCGGCCCAGATACCGTGGTCCGCCGTCGCGCCGCTCAACTGCTTCGTAGCGTCCGGTGGATGCCCCCGAGGGGACGATGGCCCGGCCCGACACGCCGGAATCAAGGCAAACCTCAACCTCAACCGTAGGGTTACCCCTGGAATCGAGAACCTCGCGCCCAAAAATACGAGTGATAGAGCCCAATGTTCGGACCTTCGTTGAGGATTTCGCCCCCTCGCCTGTTGCTATTGGGGCAGGAGTTACAAAAATAGATGATCAGACCGTGTTTGACCAGTGATTGGGCGAAATTGCCGTCAGGAAAGTTCGTGGGCTCGGATCCGGTCTCCCACCGAATTGACGAACTGGCGAAGCTCGGATTCGGCGTCCAGACCCGCCGATTGGGCGGCCCGGACGGCTTCGTAGAGACGGCCGGCCACCGTGGTGGTATCCACCTCGGGCTCCACTCCCACCGAGCGGGCCTTGTGGATCACCTTGTCTGCGAACAACAGCGCCGGCAGCCCGGGCGGGATACCGTCCATGACCGAGGCCCGGCCTTTTTCCTCTCGCTTGATCGCCTCCCAGTTCACCAGCACCTGATCGGTCTCGAGCGCCTGATCACCGTCTGACCCTTGATCGGTCTCCAGCGCCTGATCACCGTCGCCGGGAGTGGTTTGGTTCGACGCCCCCGGGCCGAACACATGGGGGTGGCGGGCCTTGAGCTTGTCGTGGATGCCCTGAGCCACATCGGCCAGGGTGAACTGTCCTTCCTCGGAGGCCAGAACCGAATGGAAGACGATCTGGTAGAGCAGGTCGCCCAGCTCCTCTTCCAACTGCTCGTACCCGGTCGGGCCTTCGGGGTCCACGGCGTCGAGGGCCTCCAGCACCTCGTAGGTCTCCTCCAGCAGGTGGCCACGCAGCGACTGGTGGGTCTGCTCCCGGTCCCAGGGGCACCGGCGGCGCAGCTCCCCCGCCAGATCAGCGAACCTGGCCACCTCCCGGGCGATGGGCGCGCCCAACTCCTCCACATACAGCGAGGTGAGGTGGTCTGGGTCCACTTCCCGGTCGAGGTCGGCCCACGCCACCTCGAACACCCGCTCTTCCGGCAGGCCCAGTCGCTGCAACACCACTACCGACCGGCCGGCGAGGTCGGTGCCCGAATCCTCGACACTCGAACGGTCGGCAGCCGACAGCACGGCCAACTTGATGTCGCTCAGTATGTGCTCCGAGTCGCACTGGGCCACCAGCAGCGGTCCACGCTCCCCCGCCGCGTCCACCGCGAAGCAATGCCCATCCGCTAGCCGCACGCCCGCGGCTAGCGGATCCACCCCGAGGCGGTGCCAGGCCAGGTCTGCGAACGACAGGCCCGACAACACTTCCAACTCCAGGCCGGGCGCAGCCCGCAGCAGCTCCACGGTGCGCTCGGCCACCAGCGGCGAACCCGGCACCGCGTAGAGCACATCGCCTTCGCCGGCAGCCACCTCCGCTACCAGACGGTCGGCAATGGCCCGATAGACCCCGTCGAGCGACGTTCCCCGGTCGTACAAATCGTCAAACGACTCCGCCGGTTCCACCGCACCGGCCGACGGGTGGCGGCGTGTGCGGACAAACCGCCGGCTGGTGCTCTCGATGGCGCTCAGCACCTCTCCGGTGATGAGTTCGGGGCCCGCAGGCCCCAGACCAGCGACGATCACCTTGGGCATCTCGAACCTTCGCTTTCCGATCCCATGATGCGGCAGCCACGTATTCCCAGCGCCGCCAACCGGCCCTGGCTTGCCAACCTCATGATGCAGCAGCCTCGGCCGGTTGATCGTCGGGAACCAGATCACCCAGCGCCCCGATCACGGTGTCGATGGCTGCCGCCGCCGACTCCACCGGCAGGGTGAGCAGGCCGGCCGTCTCCTGATGGGAGGCCTGGGGGTAGAGCCGTTCCAGACGGACCTTGCGGCTGGCCCGAAGCTGCACCGGGCTCAGCCTGGCCACCCACTTGGGCCCGCCAAAGCCGGGACCTTTGGTAACCGTCACCTCCCGCACACCGGTCCGCAGGCACTCGCACCGCAGCCGGGCCACCGCCAGCAGGGTCTGGGCGACCTCGGGAATGGGGCCGTAGCGGTCGACCCACTCGGTGGCCACGTCGTCCACCTCGTCGGGAGTTTGGGCCGTGGCCACCCGGCGGTAGGCCTCCAGCCTCAACTCCTCCTTGGGCATGTAGTCGGAGGGGATAGCCGCTCCCACCGGTAGGTCGATGTTGATCTCCACCGGTTCGGGCGGGGTCTCCCCCTTCAGCTCGGCCACCGCCTCGGTTACCAACTGGCAGTAAAGGTCGTAGCCCACCGCGGCGATGTGACCCGACTGGCCGGTGCCCAGCATGTTGCCCGCACCCCGTATCTCCAGGTCGCGCATGGCGATCTTGAACCCCGACCCCAGCTCGGTGGCCTCCCCGATGGTCTTGAGCCGCTCGTAGGCCTCCTCGGTGAGCTCCCTGCCCTCAGGGGTGAACAGGTAGGCGTAGGCCCGGGCGCCGGCTCGACCTACTCGACCCCGGAGCTGGTGAAGCTGGCCCAACCCCAAAAGATCGGCCCGGTCCACCACCAGGGTGTTCACCGTGGGCATGTCGATGCCCGACTCGATGATGGTGGTACACACCAGCACGTCGTAGGCCTGCTCCCAGAAGTCGATCACCACCTGCTCCAGCGACCCCTCGTCCATCTGCCCGTGGGCCACGGCGATGCGCGCTTCGGGCACCAGCTCACGCAGGTCGGCAGCCACGTGGTCGATGTCGGCCACCCGGTTGTGGACGAAGAACACCTGGCCCTCCCGCAGCAGTTCCCGGCGGATGGCCTCGGCCACCGGGCGCTCGTCGTAGGTGCCAACGTAGGTCAAGATGGGCTGGCGGTCGGCGGGCGGGGTGTGCAGCAGCGTGAGGTCACGAATCCCGGTCAGGCTCATCTCAAGGGTCCGGGGGATGGGGGTGGCGGTGAGGGTTAGCACGTCCACGTCGGCCTTCATGGCCTTGATGGCCTCCTTGTGGGTAACCCCGAAGCGCTGCTCCTCGTCCACCACCAGGAGGCCAAGATCACGAAAGGAAATGTCGTTGGACAGAAGCCGGTGGGTGCCGATCACCAGATCAACCGACCCGTCGGACAGACCGTCCACCACCTTGCGGGCTTGGCCGGGGGACAGGAACCGGCTCAGCACCTCCAACCGTATTGGGTAGCCGGCAAACCGGTCGCTGAAGGTCTGGTAGTGCTGCTGAGCCAGCAGGGTTGTGGGCACCAGCAGCGCTGCCTGGGTTCCGTCCTGGATGGCCTTGAACACCGCCCTGATCGCCACCTCTGTCTTGCCGAAGCCAACGTCACCGCAGATCAACCGGTCCATGGGTACGGCCTGCTCCATGTCGGCCTTGGCCTCGGTGATGGCCTTGCGCTGATCGGGGGTGAGCTGGTAGCCGAACGCCGACTCCATCTCAGTCTGCCACGGGGTGTCGGGGGAGAACGCCCTGCCGGGGGTGGCCATCCGGCGCTGGTAAAGCACCACCAGCTCCTTGGCGATCTCGCTTGCCGCCGAGCGCGCCCCGCTCTTGGTGCGCTGCCAGTCGGCACCCCCCATCCTGCTCAGGGATGGGGTCTCGCCCCCGGAGTAGCGGCGCACAGCGTCCACCTGGTCGGTGGGCACGTACAGCTTGTCGCCGCTCCGGTATTCCAGCAGCAGGTAGTCGCGGCTCACCCCGCCGATGGCCCGGTTCACCATGCCCTGGTAGCGGGCCACACCGTGATGACGGTGGACCACGTAGTCGCCGGCGGCCAGACCTTCGAGGTCGCGGGATGCCGCCTGGCGGGGCCGGCTCCGGCGGTGGGCCCGGCGGCGCCCGGTGAGGTCGGCCTCGCCCAGCACGGCGATTCGGGAATCGGGCAACACGAAACCCCTGTGGAGGGGGGCTACCACCACGCAGCCCCCCGACCCCGTCATCCCGCTGAGGCCGGTGCCCCGGTCGCCGGAATCGACCCGAAGATCGACCCCGTGTTCGCGGAGCAGCTCGGCAGCCCGGTTCGCCGACCCCGCACCGTCGGCGGCCACCCTCACCTGATACCCGTCGGACAACAGCCGGGAAACCAAACGCACCGGGGCCTCGGGGTCGCCGATGGCCGACGGCCAACCCCCCACCGCGACCGTCGGGGTGGACGGTCCGGGGGGCACGGCGGTCATGTTCAGCACCGGCGAGGAGCAGTTGGCCAGCAACCGGTCGTAGCCGACGTGCAGGCGTGGGAACTCCTCCCCCGCCGCTCCCCACGTCTGGGCCAGCGCTCCGGCCAGGTCGGCTTCCTCGGCGGCGATGTCGGCAGCCCGGTCCCGAAGCCGGCCGGGTTCGAGCAGAACGAGCTGGCTGTCGGCGCCGAGGCGATCGGTGAGGATGCCGGAGGCGTCGGTGAGCCAGGGCAGCCACGACTCCATCCCGTCGAAGAACTGGCCCTCGGCGAACCGCTCCCACTGCTGGCGGCCCCAGGGTCGGGAGGAGATGAGCCGCTCGGCCGCAGTTCGGACGGAGGCCACCGGCCTCACCTCCCGGGCGGGAAAGATCACCGCCTCGGCAAGCGGCTCGGTGGAACGCTGATCGGCCACCGAGAATTCGGTCAGGCGGTCGATCTCGTCACCCCACAGATCGAGGCGCACCGGGCTGTCCGCCGTCGAGGGAAACACGTCCACGATGGAGCCCCGCACCGCGAACACACCTCGGTGCTCCACCTGCACGTCGCACCGGTAGCCCCGGGCCGCCAAGTCGGCGGTCAGGCGGCTCAGATCGACGCGGTTGCCGGGAGCGACCACCACCGGAGAGGCGTCGTCGGAATCGGGCACCAATCGCTGGAGCAGGGCCCGCACAGGGGCAACCAGCACCGCCGGGCCCCCGGCCTGGTCGCTGAGCTGCCAAATGGCCTGGCAGCGACGGCCCATGGTTTCCACACCGGGGCTGACACGCTCGAAAGGGAGGGTCTCCCACGCGGGGAACAGCGCCACACCGCCGTCGAGCATGGTGGACAGGTCCGAAGCGAGCCGTTCCGCTTCCGGCGATGTGGGGACAACCACCACCAGCGGGCGCCGGCCATTCAGCTCGGCAAGAGCGGCCAGCACCGCGGCCTGACCCGACTCGGCAACCGCGATCGAGGCGTCGCGCCGCCCCAGCGTGTCGATGATCACGGGTTCCGAGCCCAAAAGCCGCCCCAGCCCGCCCAGCCCCGGCCCGGTTGGCCTTGCCACGGTCGTTGCCGTCGCCGCCATCAGTTGAACCTGTTCATCACAACGTCCAAGGGATGGTCAACCAGGGCCGATGCCGCTTCGGCAGCTCGTTCCACCGCATCGTCGAGGACGTCACGGTCGGCCCGACCCGGTCGCTTCAGCACGTAGTCCGCCCCGGCTTGGGAACTCGGAGGCTTGCCCACCCCGATGCGGATACGAGCGAAGTCAGCGGTGCGTAGATGAGCCTTGATCGAAGCCAAGCCGTTGTGGCCGGCCAGCCCCCCGCCGTGCTTCACCTTGATGCGGCCGGGTGGCAGGTCGAGCTCGTCGTGGACCACCACCAGCCGGTCGAGGTGTTCGGTGATTCCGTGGCGGCGGACCAGCGCCCTGACCGCTTCCCCCGACCGGTTCATGAAGGTCTGGGGGAAGGCGAGCACCATCCGCTTACCGTCCACTCGCACCTCTGCAACCAGCGCTGCTTCCCGGCTCTTGCGCAGCCGCTCACCGTGTTCGCCGGCCAGCAGCTCCACCACCTCGGCCCCCACGTTGTGGCGGGAACCGGCGTACTGCTCTCCGGGGTTGCCCAACCCCACAACCACCAGGTCGGCGGGTACGCCGATGTGCTTCTTGCGGGGTCGCCAGCTGGGAGACACGGCGACAGGCGCCGGATCGCTCAGTCGGCGGGGGCTTCGGAAGCGGCGCCGTCGGCCTCGTCGTCGGCTTCGGCAGCGGGCACCGGCTCGCCGTCGGCATCCAGCTCGATCTCGCCCTCTTCGTCCACCTCGGGCTCCTCGATGATCTCCATCGAGGTGCTGGCCACCGGATCGTCGGGGTCGACGGCCAGCCTGACTTCCTCCGGAAGCTCGATCTCCCCGGCCCGAACCGTGCTCCCCATAACCATGTGGCTGATGTCCACGGACAGCTCGTTGGGAATCGACTCCGGTTTGGCCAACACCCGGACGGTGAACATGACCTGATCCACGGCCCCACCCTCGTTGGTGACCGCAGCAGCGTCTCCCTCCAGCACGAGCCGCACATCCACCTCAACCTCGACATCGGCATCCACCCGGATGAAGTCCACGTGGATGACCTCGTTGCGCACCGGGTGGTGCTGCAGTTCCTTGACCAGGCTGAGCTGGCGGTCGCCGTCCACCTCCAGGGTGAGCAAGGCGTTGAGGCCGGCGTCGGTGGTCAGCGCCAACCGAAGCTCGCGAGCGTCGACCGCAACGGGAATCGAATGCCCGCCCAACCCGTAAACCACACCGGGGATCTGTCCCTCACGGCGCAGCCGGCGGGACGGGCGGGTACCCAGCTCGCGCTGGGTCTCGGTTTTCAGGGTCAGATCAGCCATAGCGCGATGGGAAATCCTACCGGCCCCTGGCGGCAAACGGCCAAGAGCAAGGGGCAATCATCGCAGGCGTCTGTCAGGCCCGGCTGTGGGCCCGGCGAAGGGTCAGTTCAAGAACACGGCGTGCGGGCAGTAGCCAGAATCCCGCAGTAGGTCTCCCGGCTCACGATCCATGCCCCATCCACCCGTTCGACCATGCCGACCAAGCCCGAGTAGGCGCTCACGCCCCCGAACTCCACGTCGTAGGTGATGGTGGCGGTATCGCCTTCAATCGACACCGCGGTGGGCGCCATGCCGATAACCCCCACCCGCTCTCCGGCAGCCTGGTAGGCCGCGTCGTCGGCCTCCAACGATGAGGCGTTCTCCAGGTGGGGTGCCTTGGCCTCGAAGTCCCCGTCCGAGTCGAACACCGTGGCCCATATGTTGGCGATGGCTCGCTCTTCTTCGGTGAACCCGTCAGACCCTTCGGCCGGGGTGGGCTCCTCGGTGGGAGAGGCAGTGGGCTGAGCCGTTGCTGTGGCTGACGGCGTGGCCGGGGCCGCGCCCGTTGACGTCGCGGTGGCTGTTGGCGTGGCGAGGGCCGCGCCCGTTGACGTCGCGGTGGCCAAAGGGGTAGCCGACCCAGTCGGGGTAGCCGACCCAGTCGGGGTAGCCGACCCAGTCGGACTCTGCGAAGCGCCCGCAAGGTCGGTCACCGTGGCAGGGTCTGCGCCGTCATAACCGCACGCGGCCGCCACCAGCACTGCAGCCAGCATCAGCCCCACCAATCGGCTCACGGCTCTCCGCTTACCGATTTCCTCCGGCGACCCCACTATCATGGTCCTGTTCCTCCTCAACGGCGCTGAAGTTAGTCGCCGGCCCCTTCGGGGACGGTGATGGCGTTTATTCGCACGATGCTCATTGGTTTCTCTCCCTTGTTTCTTGTTGAGATCATTTGGTCTAGATCAACAGTGAATGCGGAGGCTCAGAGTGGTCACGGAGCCTCCGATTCGTTGTCCGACCCCGCCACAATCACCCCGCTCAGGTCGTCGCGGAGTTGGGCCAGAAGCTGGGCCGAACGGGGGCCGTTGCCCAGCAGGAGCTGGCCGTCGTAGGCAAGGACCTGGCGGTGTTGGCCCGCCGGGGTCAACCGGAGTCCTCCGATGTCCAGCAGCCCATCCACACCTCCCACCGTCTCCAGACCTGCTTCCGATACCAGCAACACATCGGGAGCGGCGGCCAGGATGGCCTCCGCAGAAATAGGGGCGGAGTCGTCAATGCCCATGGATTCGGACACATCCACCCCACCGGCAGCCTTAATAAGCCAATGGGTGTTGTAGGACTGACCCAGAACCAACTGCGCCACCGTGCTCCATGTGTAGAGGGAGACCACCCGAGGACGATGCCCCTCACGGTCGGGGGGAACGGATGCTTCGGCAATGGCGGCGTCAAGGGCACCGGCCAGTTCCTCCCCCCGCTCCGGCACGCCAAGGGCGTCCGCCACGGCCCGGATCTTCTCCCCTGCCCCGGTGGGGGAAACGTCGTTGGGCAACATCACCAGCGGATAGCCGAGCCGTCGCATGTCGTCGAGCGCCTCGGGAGGTCCGGCCAGGTTGGTGGCCAGCAGAACGGTGGGGGCGAACGAGGCCACCGTCTCGGCCGACAAGGCCCGCTGGTAGCCGATCTCCGGTAGGGCATCGGCCTCGGGCGGGTAGGTGGCCGACACATCGGTGGCCACCACATTGTCGCCCAAACCCAGTGCGAACACGACCTCGGCTACGTCGCCATCGAGGGGGATGATCCGGTCGATGGACTCAACCGTCACCTCGATTCCGGACTCATCCACCACGGTTACCGGCAGAACGGGACCGTCAGGTGAACGGGATGGCTGTGCCTGCTCATCGGATGCCTGGCTGCCCCCGCCGTCGCCGCAAGCAACCCCGACCAACACCAACACCATTGCGAGAAACATCCCGGTGGCCCTCACCGGAAATCGCCTGCTTGCCCTGGTTCCCACGGCCCTCATGGGACAAGAATGTTAGGTATGCCTAACACACCGAGCAACTTGTGGGCACGGTTCATGGCCGGTCCGGGTGGGGGTAGGGAATGCACAGCGGTGTTCCGGTGACCGGACAGGAGATCACGCTCACCTTCAGCCCGAAGACCCGCTCGATCATGTCCGCTATCACCACCTCGCCTGGAGGGCCCGATGCTTCGATCCGACCGCCGGCCAGGGCAATGACGTGGGATGCGTAACGACATGCCTGGTTGAGGTCATGAAGAACCATGACCACGGTGCGGTTCTCGGTTTGGTTCAGCCGGTGAAGCAGCTCCAGCGTTTCCACCTGGTGGGCGATGTCGAGATGGGTGGTGGGTTCGTCGAGCAACATCAGGGGTGTGTCCTGAGCCAGGGCCATGGCCAACCAGGCTCGCTGGCGTTGACCTCCCGACAGCTCATCCACGACGTGGCCACGCATCCCGACCATTCCGGTGAGTCCCAGTGCCCGCTCCACCGCCTCCTCGTCGGCTTTTGATCGCTGCTGGAGGAGGCGCCGGTGGGGATACCGGCCCCGGCGCACAAGGTCTTCGACCAGTACACCCTCGGGGGCTCGAGGCGACTGTGGCAGCAACCCGAGGCGCTCGGCCACCGTCCGGGTGGGTTGACGGTTGATGTCGGCTCCATCGAGATAGACGGCACCACCGGAGGGCCGCAACAGGCGGGCCAGAGCCCGCAACAAGGTGGACTTGCCCGAGGCGTTGGCTCCCACGATGGCGGTGATCTCGCCTGTGGGAATCTCGATGGACAGGTCTTGCACCACCGGGTCCCGGCCGTAGTCGGCGAACAGTTGTTCTGCCCTCAGGGAAGGACCGTGAGCCCGATCAGAAGGCACGATTGAACTTCCTCAGCACGAACAGCAGGTACGGGCCGCCCATTGCCGCTGTGACCACCCCGGCGGGCAGCACGGTGGGAGCGAACAGACGTTGGGCCACAAGATCAGCGGAGAGCAGCATGATCGCCCCCAACAAGGCGGTCAACAGCAACACTTCCCAGGTCAGGGCGCCGGCCAGTGCCCGGGCTATGTGGGGAACCAGCAGTGCCACGAAGCCGATGGGGCCGACGGCGGCCACCACCACAGCGGCCAGACCGCAGCCGACGGTGATTGCCGCGATGCGGCTCTTCTCGAGGCGCACCCCGAGGGTTACGGCCTTCTCATCACCGAGCTGGATGATCCGCAGCCTGGGGATGAGGAAGAACGCCGCGGGTACCAGCACCGCCACTCCGATGGCAAGAGTTCGAGCGTCGCTCCACGACGATGACGACAGGGTGCCGGCCTGCCAGAAAGCCGCGGCGTTAACCCGTTCCACCGGGAAGCCCACCAACATGTAGGCGACCACCGCGCCGAGCAGAGCGTTGAGGCCGATGCCGACAAGGACAAGGCGGGCCCCGCTGAACCCCCGCCGCCACGCCAGCAAGAAGACCAGAGCCCCGGCCACCAGGGCCCCGGCGAAGGCGGCGTAGGGCATGTACCCAGAGTCCAGCCCGATGGCCAAGACGACAACGGCTCCGGTGGCGGCCCCGTTGTTGATGCCGATGATGTCGGGGGACACCAGCGGGTTGTCGACCAGCGCCTGAAACAGGGCTCCGGACGTGGCCAGGCAGATCCCGGCCAGCACGGCCACCACAACCCGGGGGAACCGCAGGGAGTTGATCACGAAGTCGAACTCGCCGCCCCGGTCCCAGATGGCGGTGGCGATGGCCGAGCGGACCGGCACTGGGAAGTCGCCCACCACCAGTCCGACGAAGGCCAGGGCCAGCACCACCACCGCGGAAACCACACAAAGGCTCGCCGCCCTGGTCATGGCTGCGACTGCCTCGTGGTAGGGACGGCCTCCGACAAAGTCATAGCTGCGACAGCCTTGTGGTGCGCACCAGATAGACGAGGAACGGCGCTCCCAGAGCGGCGCTGACGATGCCGACATGAAGCTCCGAAGGGGCAACGATCACCCTGGCGATCACGTCGGCCCCGAGCAACATGGAGGGACCGAGCAGGGCGGAGTAGAGGATTATCCAGCGGTAGTCGGGCCCGACGATCTGGCGGACGATGTGGGGCACGGCAAGTCCGATGAACGCCACCGGTCCGGCCAACGCCACCGCGGATCCGGCCAGGGCGATAACGCAACCCCCGGCGGCGATGCGGGCCAGGGTGGTTCGCTGGCCCAGCCCGGCGGCCACTTCCTCCCCCAGGCTCAGCGCGTTCACCTGCCTGCCCATGGAAAGGGCCACCACCAGCGCTACCGCGATGATGGGGAAAAGAAGCTCGACCTCGTCGGTGCTGCGCCCGGCCAGGGATCCGGTCAACCAGAACCGGGCCTGATCCAGGGTCTCCACGTCGAGCAGTAGCAGTGCCGCGGTCCACGACCCCAACAACGCGCTGATCACTGCTCCGGCCAGGGCCAGCTTCACCGGAGTAGGCCCCCCTGGGCCCACCGAGGCCACCAGGTACACCAGCACCGTGGCACCGAGCGCACCGGCGAACGCAAACCACACGTATCCGACCGAGGACGTGACATCGGCCCTGTATATGGCGATCACTATGGCGAAAGCGGCACCGGCGTTGATGCCCAGGATGCTCGGTGCGCCCAGCGGATTACGGGTCACCCCCTGGGTGAGCGCCCCGGCCACGGCGAAGCACGACCCGGCGAGGGCCCCTATGACGGTGCGGGGCACCCGCAGCTCCCGCACCACGATCTGCCCCTGATCGGTGCGGTCGTAATGCCAGATGGCGTCCCAAACCGTGGCGAAATCAATGGACAGCACCCCGTGGCGCAAGCTGAGCATTCCTATGGCCACCAGGAACACGCCGATCAGAGGCAGGCTCACGGCGTGATGTTGAAGCGCCGGTCGGCCGGTTCTCATGCGCCTCCTTCGGGTCCGGACCGTTCTCCGGCTCGGTCAACGATTGGAACTGGAACTCAAGGCCCAAGCTTCGCGCAACCGTCGCTTGACTCCCCTGCTGAGGAGGGTCGCTGGTACTTTCGACAGGCGAGGTACGAAACCGCCATGGGCACAGCATTCGGGATCGACATAGGGGGCAGCGGCATGAAGGCCGCACCGGTGGATTTGAGCACCGGCACACTGGCCGACAACCGCCTCCGGCTGCCCACCCCAAAACCGGGCACTCCCGAAAAGGTGTGCGAGGTGGTGGAGGAGCTGGTGGGGTCGTTCTCCTGGGACGGTCCGGTGGGGTGCGCCTTCCCCGCTCCCATCACCCACGGCACAGTCAAGTGGGTGGCCCATCTGGACGACTCGTGGGCCGGGGTCAAGATTGCCGATGTGTTGAGCGACCGGATCGGCCTTCCGGTGACGATCATCAACGACGCAGACGCTGCCGGGATAGCCGAGATGACCCACGGCTCAGGGGTGGGCCGGATGGGGACGGTGTGCTTCACCGCATTCGGCACCGGAATCGGCAGCTCCGTGTTTGTGAACGGGAACCTGGTTCCCAACACCGAGTTCGGCCACCTATACCTGGCCGGGCACGACGACGACGTTGAGACGTGGACTGCGGCCAAGGTTCGCCAAAGAGACGACCTGGAGTGGACGGAATGGGTGGCCCGGGCCCAGCAGTACCTTCAGCATCTGGAGCGGATCATCTCACCCGACCTGTTCATTCTGGGCGGGGGCATCAGCAAGAAGTTCGACGAGTGGGGACCGCTGCTGACCATCGATACCGAGATTTTGCCGGCCCATATGCGAAACGACGCCGGCATCGTCGGTGCGGCCATGGCGACGGTGGGGTGGCGGGCCGCCGACTCAGGCATGAACTAACCCCGCAAGGCCCCGAGTGGGTGGGATTAGTAGCGGGCTCGGGACTCGATGAACTGCGAGGCAGAGCTGAGGGCGCACAGGCCGGTCTCGTCGAACAGCAGGGCCCGGGATTGGCCGATCCCGTCGGGGTCGGCCCAGGTTTGGGCGTCGATCCCGATCCATTCACCTTCCGGGTAGCGCACCACATGGATGGTGAGGTCGGGGTTGATTGACACGTACTGCTCGTAGGGCAGGAACCCGGCCATGCCGCTGGTGAAGTCGGACAGGGCCATCAACCGGACGAGCGGGGTGGTGGCCTCCCCCCGCACGAAGGGCACCTTGAGCCGGACCCACGTCTTGCTGGGGGTGCCCGAGCGGTGGCCTCCCTCCACCCGATCGAACTCCACCACGTGGGGGAAGCCCGAGGGCATCATCGACGACGGAGACGGTAGGTCGGGGCGTTCCCCGCATCCCGGCAGGGGCGGGAGCGGGGCGTCGGGCTGGCGGTAGGGAGACAGATCGATTTCGGCACCGGTGCGCACCAGCAGCGCTGTGGCCGATGCAACCGGCTCATCACCGTGATGCAATCGGGAAACAACGGTTTGGATCCGCTTGCCTGTGCGGAGCACCTCGGTGGACACGGCCAGGCGCTGCACCGGCACCCGGCGCAACATGTCGAGGGTGAAACGAGCCACCCGCATGGGTACCGGTGTTGGTGCCTGCTCGACCGACCGGGCCAGTAGTCCGGCCACCGCACCGCCGTGCTGGGCACCGAGGTCCCACGGGCCCTGGGCGAACTCGGTCGGGATGGCTATGTCGCCGTCGAGATCGAAGATGGCTTCCTCGCTCACGAAGTCCGAAACGTAGTGCCGCAGTACACGAGGGCACGAGACGGACGGGCTCTGTGGCAGAATCCGCCTACGAGCCGCCAACAAGGCAGGAGAAAGCGATGCAACTCTGGGACGACACGATTGATGGGCTCCGGGCCGAGGCCAACGCCATGCTGGAGAATTTGCCGTCGCCCGCCGTCGACCTGCCCGAGGAGCCGGCGGCGCGGGCGCAGGCCATGCGCCAGAACATGATCGCCATGGAGCGCGAACCGTCGCCCATGGCCGTCGAGTCCACCATCCCTGGGCCTGCCGGGGACATCCCGGTTCGGCTGTTCGTCCCCGATGAGCCCCGAGCCATGTTCCTTCACATTCACGGTGGTGGCTGGATTGTGGGTCGCTCACAAATGATGGATCTGGGCAACGAGCAACTGGCCAAAAACCACCGGCTGGCGGTTCTCTCGGTGGACTACCGGCTGGCTCCCGAGAACCCCTACCCGGCGGGGCCGGACGACTGCGAGGCGGCGGCAGCTTGGATGCTGGAGCACGGCCCCGACCTTTGGGGCACCAACAAGATGTTCATCGGGGGCGAGTCAGCCGGCGGGCATCTGGCCGCGGTCACTTTGCTGCGGGTGCGGGACCGGCTGGAGGCCATCGACCGGGTGCTGGGGGCCAACCTGGTGTTCGGCTGGTACGACCTGCGGGGCACCCCGTCGATCTTCGGCAACGGCGGGAACCCCGACATGCTCGAACCGGGGGGAATGCAGTTCATGATCGAGTCGTTCACCCCCGGCATGTCGGAGGCCGAACGGCGTGATCCAGATGTGTCCCCCCTGTTCGCCGACCTCACCGGCCTGCCCCCCTGTCTGGTGTCGGTGGGCACCTTCGACCACCTACTGGACGACTCGCTGTTCTTCGCCATCCGCATGGCCGCGGCCGAATCCCCGGTGGAACTGGCCGTGTACCCCGACTCCCCCCACGGCTTCATGGTCTTCCCCTCGGAGATAGCCAAAGCCCACACCGCCCGCTTCAACGACTGGATCGAGGCGCAACTGGGCTAAAGCGGCACGTCTACCTCAGTTAGGCCGCCCGCTTCAATGACTGGATCGAGGCGCAACTGGGCTAAAGCCAGTTGGCTAGCGCAAACGCTCCCACTCCTCCAGGAGGCTGGAGTCCACGGCCCGCAGCAGAGCGTGCAGATCGGCGGTGAGTTCCGCGAGGCTGTCGTTGACTGCGGTGGGGGGAACTGTCTGGACCAGGGCCTTGTAGCAGTCGGACAGGTAGCGCAAAAGCACACCTTCGGAGCGCTTGATGCCGTAGCGGGAGACGTACTGGTTGAAGGTGTCGCCGTGCTCGAAGAGGTCGCGGGCCACCGACTTGGGCTGGGGATGGTCGTGGCCCACCCATGGGTGGTAGCGGGCGAACACCGCGAAGGCCGGTTCGATGAACTCGGCCTCGGGTCGTGGCCAGGTGGTCTCATTCAAACGAGCCATGCGCTCGTCGTAAGGTACCTGTTCGGCTTTCATCTGCGCCATCAGGTCGTCGCGGGCCTTGTCGCGCTGGGCCAGCAGCACCACCGTCGGGTTCTCCAGAACCGACTCCACCACGCTTAGGGCCTGAAAGTGGTAGTCGTCCACATCGATGTCGAGGGCGTCGAGCGCCTCGACGGCGAACAAGCCGAGCGGCTGGTTCAGCCGGAACTCGTCCTGTAGATCGAGGTTCACCCGCACCGGTCGGCCCCGGTCGTGGGGAGAGTCGAGTGTTTCCACGATTCCGGCGTCGATCAGCGACCGGAACACCCCCACCGCTCGGCGGATGTGGTCCCGTTGGCGAGCTCGGGGCTCGTGGTTGTCCGTGAGCAGGCGCTTCATGGCGGCGCACCCGTCCCCGGGCCGGTCGAGCACGTTGAGCATCATGGCGTGGGACACGGCGAAGCTCGACTCCAGGGTCTCGGGCTGCCCCTCCCAGAGCCGGGTCAGCGTGTCGCCGTCGTAGTGGGCATAGTTGTGCTCCGGCGGCTTCTTCTTTACCAGCTTGCGGCGCCTGGCCGGGTCGGAACCGGCCTTGACCTCGGCCCGGCGGTTCTCAATCACGTGCTCGGGGGCCTGCACCCACACGCTGCCTTCCTTGTCGAACCCCCTGCGGCCGGCCCGGCCCGCGATCTGTTGGAAGTCCCGCACCGACAACACCCGTGTGCGGCGCCCGTCGTACTTGTAGAGCCGGGTGAACAGCACGGTGCGGATCGGCACGTTCACTCCCACACCGAGGGTGTCGGTGCCGCAGATCAGCCGGAGGTGCCCCTGCTGGGCCAGCTTCTCCACCAACAGCCGGTACTTGGGCAGCAACCCGGCGTGGTGTACCCCCACCCCTGCCAGCACGAACCGGCGCAGGTCCTTGCCGAACGGGGTGTCGAACCGGAAGCCGCCCAACGCCTCTTTTACCGCGGCCTTGGCTTCGGCGTCGAGCACGTCAAGGCTGGTGAGGCTCTGAGCCTGGGCGGTGGCCTCCCGTTGAGTGAAGTGGACGATGTAGACCGGCGCCTTGCCACCGGCCAGAAGCTCGGCGATGGACACATGCAGCGGGGTTTCCCGGTACTCCACATCCAGCGGCACCGGCCGCTGGGCCGAGGCCACCAGAGCGGTGGGACGCCGGTTGCGACCGGTCAGGTCACGGCGGAGAGTTGTGGTGTCGCCCAGGGTGGCGGACATGAGCAGGAACTGGTGCCGGTTCAGCTCCAGCAGCGGCACCTGCCAGGCCCAGCCCCGGTCCCGGTCGCCGTAGTAGTGGAACTCGTCCATTACCACCAGGTCGACGTCGGTGTCCGGGCCCGAGCGCAGGGCCCGCTGAGCCAGGATCTCCGCGGTGCAGGCGATCACAGATGCCCCACCGTTCACGGTGGCGTCGCCGGTGACCATCCCCACACGTTCGGCCCCGAACGCGGCCACCAGCTCGAAGAACTTCTCGCTGACCAGGGCCTTGATCGGCGCGGTGTACACCGCTCGCCGACCCTGGGCCAGCGCGGCGAAGGCCCCGGCCAGCGCCACCAGCGACTTCCCCGACCCGGTTGGGGTGGCCAGCACCACGTTGTCGCCGGCCAGGAGCCGCAACACCGCTTCCTCCTGGTGGGGATACAGCTCCAGGCCCGTGGCCTCGGCCCACTCGAAGATCGCGCCGAGCACTTCGTCGGGTTCCCCTGTGGCGGGCATGAAGTCTCCGAGGGCGGGCATAGCTCAACCAGGGTACGAGGCGCCGGAGCGGATCAGGCTTATGCCCAGACCGGAGTTTGCCCGTCACGGGCTTCACCCTGCCGCCGGCCGGGAGCCAACACCCCTGGCAGATACCGCTTTTCTTCATCTCCAGTTAGTGGCCTGCGATTTGCTGGAAACCTACCGGCGAACTCTCGGAAAAAAATCTTCCCCAATGACAGCTGTTCGGTAGTTCACCGGGCGAGTATGCCGCCCGCTTCCTTGCGGACCGTGTTCGGCGGCGAAGGGGAAGCCGGAAAGGAGACAACCCATGAAACACCCCGCGGAGAACCTCATCGGCCCCGCGGCAGCCTGCCAGATGCTCGGCATCAACCAGGAGTACCTGCTTCGAGGCATTGACGACGGCATCGTGCCCTCTTACCGCATCGGCAGTGCTGTCCGATTTCGGCCCTCGGAGCTGCGTCATCCGGCGCTGTCGGGCCTCGCTGAGTTTTACCGCGAACGCGGCAAGCATTTCGCCGCCTGAACCCCCGCCCCCGGTTGCGCTCTCCCTCACGCAGCCGGGGGCGCTGGGCTCCCGTTGCTGCTGGAGCCGGTGGAGTTAGGGCAGGACTGTTTCGGTGTCCCGGCCGGAGCGCAGGAGGGTGCCCGGCGTGGCACCGGTGGGCCGGCCGTCGGTGATGGTGGCGGTGCCGTTGACCAATACATGCTCCACTCCAACCGAGCCCGCGTAGAGGCGCTCGCAGCCTCCGGGGAGGTCGGCGCGTTCCACAATGGGCTCGGAGGCCACGGTTTCGGGGTTGAACACCACCAGATCGGCCTGGAAACCCTCGGTCACCTGGCCTCGGCCCTTCAGCCCGAACAGGCGAGCGGGTACGTCGGTCATCAGCTGCACACACTCCTCCATCGACAGCAGTGCCAGGTCGCGCACCGGGCCGGCCAGCATCTCGGTGGGGTACCGGGCTCCGCACATGCGGTCGAGGTGAGCGCCGGCGTCCGAGCCGCCGACCAGCACCCTCTGATCTCGCCACAGCTCGGCCCTCTGCTGCCAGGCCAGCTCGATGTCGTCGGACGACTGGGGCCACAACGCCGTCTTGAGGTCGTCGGCCACCACTATGTCGAGCAGGGTGTCGAACGGTTCCGTGCCCCGTTCGGCGGCGATGTCGCCCACCCGGCGTCCGGTGAGCCCTTCGTTCTCCGGGGCGTAGGTGTCGCCGATCTCCATGTTGGACCAGTTCGAGATGAACTGGAACGGCCCTTCGGAGCTACGGGCCTGATCGTCGAGCCATTGCCGCACGGCGGGGTCGGCCAGCTTGGCCTTCTTCTCGTCGTGGTCCAGGTACAACACGTCGCCCCAGTTGGGCAACAGGTACAGCGCGCAGTAGGTGGCGAAGTTCATCTTCAGCCCGCCGATGGACGGCATCGACAAAGCCACGATGCGCCCCCCTGCGTCGGCAGCGGCGTCGGATGCGCCCAACTGGTGCTGGGTGCGATCCATGGTGGTTGAAGCGTGGGACAGAACGTTCCAGTTGAGCGGCCGCTGGGCCCTGACCGACATCTGGGTCATCAGGTCGATCTCCTGGTCGCTGAAGTAACCCTGGCAGCCGGTGATGATGAACTCCAGCCAGGTTCCGGGATGATGCGACACCGCCTCGGACAGCGCCAGCATCTCGTTGCGGTCGGCGAAGAACGAAGGAACCGGGTCGTTGTTGCCGTCGGAATGGGTGGTGGACTGCGACGACGAGAACCCCAGCCCGCCGGCCGACAGCGCATCGCGCAGCACCTGAACCATCTCGGCCACCTGCTCGGAGGTAGCGGCGTTGCCGGTGGCGTCGGCCCCCATCACGTAGCGACGCAACGCCGAGTGGCCGACCAGAAATCCGGCGTTGACACCGATACGCCCCTCGAGAGCGTCAAGGTAATCGGCAAAGCTCGACCAGCTCCAGGGCAGACCCTGCTCCAGTGCCGGAAGGGGCATCCCCTCCACCTTGACCATCATCTTGCGGATGTAGTCGGCATCCTCCTCTTTCAACGGAGCCAGCGTGAACCCGCAGTTGCCTCCCAACACGGTGGTCACCCCGTGCTCGTTGGACGGCGAGGCCAGCGGATCCCAGAAGAGCTGGGCGTCGTAGTGGGTGTGGGCGTCGACAAAGCCCGGCGCCACCACCAGCCCATCGGCATCCAAGGTGGTGGCCGCGGCCTCCTCCACCTCACCGACGGCGACGATTCGCCCCCCCCTTATTCCCACATCGGCGGCAAACCCCGGCGATCCGGTGCCGTCCACCACTGTTCCACCCTTGATGACCAAGTCCAGCATGGCCACACACTAGGCCAAACGAGTGAAAGGACACCCAGCCTGCGGCCGGGCTGGGAGGTCGGGGGTCGCTCCGAGTGGTCAGCGAATGAGCTTGGCGAGGGAGTTGTCGAGGCCACCGGGCCGGCTGGAGAGAAGCCAGGCGTCGCGTTGGGCTTGGGCGGCCATCTCGAGTTCGTCGGAGGCGGGCGCTTCGACGTCGAGGCCGTGCTGAACGGCGATGCGGCGCAAACCGATATCGGCCAGCCGGCAGGCAGCCAACATCTCCGCGGCCACAATGTCGCCACGCGGCCCGCCTATCGGTTCGCTGAAACGCTGCCGGGCCTCATCCAGGGTCTGCAGGCCGGCATCAACAGCGCCGGGGTCGGGCTCGCCGGAGCTGGGCAGGCCGGTAGGGCAGATGGCCACGAAGATGGGGCTGGCGTTGGTGGCTGCCATGGCCAGGTCTTCACCAATGTGGCCCAGGCGGTCGATCAGGGCACCGACTCCGGTTTCGCAGCCCAGAACATCGTCCACCCTGCCTGCCACCTGCTCGGGATCGAAGACGGGGTGACCCTTCGCGGCAGCCCCGGCCCGGACCGCCGATGGCAACGACACCACCAAGGGTTGGAAGTGCCCATTGTCGCCCCAGTCGGCCAACAGGAATCCCGGTGCGCCGTTCGAGGTGCCCACCGCGGCGGCGTCGGCGATGTTGGCAGCAGCGTTGCGGTTGCGGCCGAGGAGCGTGTTCCACGTCCCCGTCCCCGGGGCCACCCAGAACGGCACGCCGGCCTCCAACAGCAGGCGGGCGTGGGACTCGAAACCAAGATGGGCATCCTCGGGCAGGCCTAGACGCTCGATCAGTTCGGGAGGCGCCAGCGACCCCCAACCGGCCGACGACGGGGCCTCGTAGTTCCACACCACCGGCACCGCTCCCTCGGGGATTTCACCGATCAGGTCGCTGTCTCGGCGTAGTTGGTCGGCCCAGAACATAACCTCGTGGCCGTCGGCGACGAGCGGCTCGATGATCCGGCGCAGATGCTCCATATACACCCCGCCCCGACCCCTAGCGGCGACCTCCAGGGCCGATACGCCGTCGCCGAGTTCGAACGGTTCGTCGCAACCGATATGAATACGGCGATGGCTGACGGCAGCGGCCATGTCCCGAGCCAGGGCCACCGCGAATTCTGCGTTGGCCGGGGTCGGTGCCAAGCAACCGGGCCTCATGGTGTCCGATCCAAAAAGGCCGGGGGCGCCGTCGGGACACTCGGCCAGGTTCCGATACTGCTCGTAGGCCAGCCACCGCTCCATGTGGCCGAAGCAGTTCATGTTGGCCACCAAGTCCATTCCGTTGGCCGCGCACACACCGTCGAGCCACCGCAGATCGCTCGGGGTGAGGGGCGAAGCTCCCTGCCAAACCTGGTCATGGCCGGTGTAGGCGAACGTGTGCTCCACGTAGAGCTGCAACTCGTTGAACCCGAGCCCGGCCAGAACCCCAACCAGCCATTCCAGCGTCTCGTTGGTGGGGACCCGGTCCCTGGACACATCCAGCATGTAGGCACGATGCTCGAACTCGGAGTGCGGGCCGTCAGCAGTCATCGCCAACCCCCACGCCCAGCCCGAACGAGTACTGTGAGCCCATATTCTCCAGCCTGACAGATTTGCTGCCGAAGGCGTTTGCCTGTGATTCATGATTTTGTGATCGTCGGTGGTGGTTCCACCGGGGCGGTGCTGGCCGCCCGACTGTCGGAGAACCCGGCCAAGTCGGTGTTGCTGCTGGAAGCCGGATCGACCGAGCCCGATCCCGAGGCCGACCGCCTGGGATCGGTGGACTTCTCCCACACCGGACGGGATTGGGGTTTCCAGGCCCGCACCGTCGGCGATGCCTCGGCCCCCTACCCGCAGGGTCGGACCCTGGGAGGGGGGTCCGCGGTGAACGGGGGCACAGCGCTGCGGGGGATGCCCAGCGACTACGACGCCTGGGCCAGCCCCAACTGGTCGTGGGACGCAATGGCCCCGTGCTTTCGCCGTCTGGAGGACGACCCCATGGGAGGAGAGCGCCACGGCACGGGTGGCCCCATCCCCATCCGGCGATCCTCCCGGGACGAGCTGGTTGAACCACAGCAGCAGTTGCTGGCCGCGGCCAACGACATCGGGATGGCGTGGGTGGACGACCACAACGACGGGGTGTCCGAAGGCATCGGGCCGTCACCCCAGAACGTGGTGGACGGCGTGCGGGTGTCCACCGCCATGGGATACCTACGCCCCGCCGACGGGCGATCCAACCTGAGCGTGGTCGGCGGCGCCCACGCTCACCACATCGTCATTGACAGGGACCGGGCCACGGGGGTGGCCTACTCGTCCCCCGACGGCTCGCCGGGAAGCCTGGAACAGGCCCGGGGACGCCACATAGTTGTGTGCGCCGGGGCGCTCAACTCCCCGGCGCTGCTCATGCGCTCGGGCATCGGCCCGGTTCGAGAACTGGAAGCGGTTGGCATCCGCACCACCGTGGACCTGCCCGGCGTGGGGGCCAACCTCATGGAACACGTGGGAGCGTTCGTGTTCGTGGTGCCCCCCGCCGAAGCGATTACCACCGACATGGTGCAGCATCAGCTCCTGATCCGTTACAGCTCGCCGGGAAGCCCGGTGGTGAACGACATGCAGATCGGCATGATGAACCACTGGGACCTGAGCGACAACCCGAGCTTGGCCGAGGCGTGCGGAACGGACCTGATCTGGGGCATCTGCGCCGGAATCCAAACCCCCCGTTCGCGGGGCCGCCTCAGGATGCTGTCGCCCGACCCCCGACAACCACCGGTAATCGACCTGAACCTGCTTGCCGACCCCGAAGACACCGCCCAACTCGCCGACGGTCTCAGACTCTGTCACCGGCTCGCCACCCACGAAGCCCTAAAGGCCCGCTTCGAGCGCATAGCGGTGATCGAAGAAGGCGCTTTCACCGGCGACGACGACCTCGCTCTGGCCGAGTACGCCCGCCAGTTCAGCTTCCCGTGGTACCACGCTTCGGGCACCTGCCGGATGGGACCCGAACCCGATGCCGGCGACGTGGTGGACGACCGGGGCCGGCTCCATGGGGTGGATCGCCTGTCGGTGTTCGATGCCTCTATCCTTCCGGTTATCCCCCGGGCCAACACCAACCTGACCTGCATCGCCGTCGGTGAGCGGGCCGCGGAGCTGCTGCGATGAGCCGGATTTGGCCACAAGAGGCGGCACCGTCAACGACACGAGGAGCGCCATGACCCCCACCATGATGATCTCGTCCGACTCTCACATCATCGAACCCCCCGACCTGTGGACAGAGCGGGTGACGGGGCCGATGGCCGAACGTGTCCCGCAGGTGCGCCGTGAATCCGGCGGCGACTGGTGGTACATAGACGGCCAACGCTCCATGTCGTTCCTCGGCATCCAGACCGGCGACCGGTTCGAAAAGGACGCCACCGAGCTTCGCATCGAGGCGTCGTTCGACGAGGTCCGGCGGGGGGCCTACGACCCAGCGGCGTTCATCACCGAGAACGAGACCGACGGGGTGGTGGCCTCGGTCATCTACCCCAGCGAGGCGCTGTTGGCCTACAGCATTCCCGACTCCGAGCTGTGCTCGTTGACCATGGCGACCTACAACGACTTCATCGCCGAGTTCTGCGCTCACGACAACGAGCGGCTGAAGGGCATCGCACTCATCAACGTGGACGATGTGGACGAGGCCATCGCCGAGATGACCCGCTGCCGGAACATGGGCATCGCCGGGGCCATGGTTAGCGTGATGCCCCCCGCCGATCAGGGGTACGACCATCCCCGCTACGAACCGCTGTGGTCGGCAGCGGTGGACCTGGACATGCCGCTTTCCATGCACGTGGCCACCGGGCGGGCGCTGACCAGCGCAAGCGGGCAGACCAAGTCGGACGTGCGGTCGGTGTCGGAGGCGGCGTTCTACCTGCAGGACCACTTCGTGAGGAAGTCGCTGGGCGAGATGATCTTCGCCGGGGTGTTCGAGCGCCATCCCAAGCTGCGGGTGGGCTCGGTCGAGCACGAGGTGGGCTGGATCCCGTTCTGGTTGTTCCAAATGGACTACTGCTACACCGACCGGCCACTGCGGGGGAACTGGCACCGGTTTGCCGATCCCGACGCCCGACCCAGCCATTTCTTCACCTCCAACTGCTTCGTCAGCTTCCAGGAGGACGCCGTGGGAGTGCGAGTGCGGGACACCTTCGGCACCCACACGCTCATGTGGGGCTCCGATTATCCCCACACCGAGTCCACCTTCCCCCGGTCCCGGGAGGTGGTAGCCGAGACCCT
This sequence comes from Acidimicrobiales bacterium, assembly GCA_965200775.1. GTDB lineage: Bacteria > Actinomycetota > Acidimicrobiia > Acidimicrobiales > Bin134 > Poriferisocius. Next base: position 1,817,378 of record OZ241383.1, read on the forward strand.
GGCCGACGTGCCCGACGACGAGTACCGGATGATCGTGCGGGACAACTGCGCTGCCCTCTACGGATTCGACCTCGACCGGCTGGGAGCCGACCCATCGTAGGCACCGGCGGTTTCGCGAGCACCGGCCCGGCCGGCCGCCGCGCCGTTCGCCGGGGGGAGTCCCGACCGTGAGAATCAGGATTGGGGTGGGCATCGGCGGGGGGACTGCCCTGGGCAACCGAGAGGCGTTCGGCGACGTGGTGGACGGGCTGGAACGGCTGGGGTTCGATTCGCTGTGGGTGGCGGAACGAGCCGGAGGACCGTCGATGGACCCGGTGGTAGCCATGACCTTCGCCGCCGCCCGAACCACCCGCCTCAAGTTCGGGCCCAGCGTGATGGTTGTTCCCGGCCGCAACCCGGTCCTGTTGGCCAAGGCCATGGCAAGCCTCGACCGCATCTCCGACGGGCGGCTGCTTCCCGCCTTCGGGCTCGGGGTGGCAGACACCGCCGAGCATCAGGCATTCGGGGTGGCCCGCATGGACCGGGCGGCCTGGTTCAACGAAGCCTTGCCCCTGATGCGGCGCCTGTGGACCGAGGACGTGGTGGAGCACCACGGACCCCGCTTCCACCTTGACGCCGCCCAGGTGGACATCAAGCCGGTGCAGCAGCCCCTCGACGTGTGGATGGGAGGGATCGCCCCCTCCGAGCTACGTCGGGTAGGCAGGTTGAGCGACGGATGGCTGCCGTCGTTCGTCACCCCCGACGACGTGCGGGCCGGGATCGCCGCCATCAAGCAGCACGCCGATGAGGCAGGCCGGGAGATCGACCCCGAGCACTACGGGGTGTTGCTGTCCTACACCAACAGCCCGCTACCCGACCGTTTCCTGCAACTCATCAACCTTCGCCAGCCCGACAAGAACCCGACCGACCTGGTGGCCACCAGCCTCGAGGAGCTGCGCCCCCGGATCGAGGCGTTCATCGAAGCGGAGGCGTCCAAGTTCGTGGTGATGCCCCTGGACGACCCGCCGGACTGGAATGACGAGATCGAAGCTTTGGCCACCGACCTTCTGGCGATGCAGGACTAGCCCGAAACAGGACTGACCCGAAGCGGAAACAGCCGAACGCCTAGCTAACCCAGGGCCCGTTCCAGGTCGGCCAGAAGGTCATCAACCGATTCGATACCCACCGACAGACGCACCAAGCCGGGATCCACGGCCAGGGGGGAATCCACCACCGAGAGATGGGTCATGGTGGCGGGCTGCTCGATCAGCGATTCCACAGCGCCCAGCGACTCGGCCAGCCGAAACACCTGGGTGGCCCCCACCACGGTCCGGGCTGCCTCCTCTCCTCCGGCCAGAACAAACGACACCATTCCGCCGGCGTCGCGCATCTGGGCCGCTGCTACCTCGTGACCGGGGTGGTCGGGCAGTCCCGGGTAGAGGGTCCTGGCCACTGCCCGGTGGCCGGCCAGGTACTCGGCCACTGCCCGGGCGTTGTCGCAGTGGCGGTCCATGCGCACGCCGAGGGTCTTGATCCCCCGCAGTAGCAGGTAGCAGTCGAACGGGCTGGGCACCGCCCCGGCCGCGTTCTGCACGAAGGCCAGCCGCTCGGCCAGGTCATCGTCGTCAACCGCCACGAAGCCCCCCACCACATCGGAGTGCCCGCCCAGGTATTTGGTGCTGGAATGCACCACCACATCGGCCCCGAGAGCCATCGGGTTCTGCAGGTAGGGAGTGGCGAAGGTGTTGTCCACCACCACCAGGGCCCTAACGCCATGAGCAGCCTCGGCCACGGCGGCGATGTCAACCACGGCGAGCAGTGGGTTGGTGGGTGTCTCCAGCCATACCTGGCGGGTTTCGGGACGAATGGCGGCGGCCAGGGCGTTGGGGTCGCTCATGTCCACCGCCGACCACTCGATACCCCTCTCGCCGTACACCCGGGCTATGAGCCGGAACGTGCCTCCGTAGGCGTCCGACCCCAGAATCACATGGTCGCCGGGATGCATCAGGCCGATGATGGCGTTCTCGGCGGCCATCCCGCTGGCGAAGGCCAGACCGTGGCGGGCACCCTCCAACCCGGCCACACACCGCTCCAGAGCGACCCGGGTGGGGTTGGAGGTACGGGAGTACTCGAACCCCCGGTGTTGACCCGGCCCGTCCTGTACGAAGGTGGTGGCCAGATGGATGGGCACGACGATGGCCCCGGTGGCCTCGTCAGGTTCCTGGCCGACATGGATGGCCCGGGTGTCGAACCCCCACCGGCTCCTGTCGTCGATGCTCATCTGGGCGACACCGAGCCCGACGTCCCCTCGGAGAGGAAGCTGAGCACATCGGTGCTGGAAACCACGGCATGGGGCCGACCGCCGTCGAGCACCAGCAGGGCGGGCGATCGCTCCAGCTTGGCCACCGCCAGCGCCACCGGCTCCCCGATGCCGATCTGCTCGAGGGGCCGGTTCATCACGTTCTCCACCGGTTGGCTCAGCAGATCACGGTCGAAGGCCAAGGCCATGAGCTGGAGTTCTTGTACCGACCCCACCACCTCGGCTGCAGCCAGCGGCATGTTCCCCTTGGCCACCGGTAGCTGGCTGACACCGTTCTCGCGCATCCGGGTCACAGCCAGGCTCACCGGGTCCTCGGGAAACACGTACACCAGAGGGGGCAGTGCCCCTCCCTTGGCGTCCAGCACGTCCTTGACGCAGGGCCGGTCGCCGATCAGGAACCCGTGGGATGCCATCCAGTCGTCGTTGAACACCTTGCTCAGGTACCCCCGGCCCACGTCGGGAAGGAGCACCACCACCACGTCGTCGGGACCGCAGCCCTGCGCCACTTCCCTAGCGGCCCACACCGCGGTGCCGCCGGAACCGCCGATGAGCAGCCCCTCTCGCTGCGACACCGCCCGGGCCATGTCGAACGAATCCTTGTCGGACACCGGCACCACCCGGTCCACCACCGAGGGGTCGAACGTCTCGGGCCAGAAGTCCTCCCCGATGCCCTCAACAAGGTAGGGCCGCCCCGAACCGCCGCTGAACACCGACCCCTCGGGGTCGGCGGCGATGATCTGCACCGCCGGATTCTTCTGCTTGAGGTAGCGGCCCACCCCGGTGAGGGTGCCACCCGTGCCGGCCCCGGCCAAGAAGTGGGTGATGCGCCCCTCGGTCTGTTCCCACAGCTCGGGGCCGGTGGTCTGCTCGTGGCTAAGCGGGTTCACCGGGTTGAAGTACTGGTTGGGTCGGTACGATCCCGGCGTTTCGGCGGCCAGACGTTCGGCGGTGGAGTAGTAGGAGTTGGGGTCCTCGGGGGCCACCGCCACCGGGCACACCACCACCTCGGAGCCGTAGGCCCGCAGGAGCTGGACTTTCTCCTCGCTCACCTTGTCGGTTACCACGAATATGCAGCGATAACCCCGCTGAGCGGCCACCAGGGCCAGGCCGACGCCGGTGTTGCCCGAGGTCGGTTCGATGATTGTACCGCCCGGCTTCAGCAGGCCCTCCCGCTCGGCAGCGTCGATCATGGCCACCGCGGGACGGTCCTTAACGCTCCCGCCCGGGTTGAACAACTCCAGTTTGGCCAGCACCTCACACGACACCCCGGTGAATACTCGCCGCATACGAACCAGCGGGGTGTTTCCGATGAGGTCGAGGACCGAATCTGCGACCTCCACGCCCATAAGCTACCCGAAGCTATGGATGGCCCAAACATCACCAGAGCCAGTGCCGGGCCGACCCGGGTTGCGGTGGAACCGGACTGCTGGCGGCGGCCGGCGCTGGTCGACGCGGTTGTGGCCGGCGGGGGTCGGGTGGTGACCCCTCCAGAGGCCGAAGCCCTGGTGTGGGCCGAGCCTGCCGCTCCCGATCTCCTGCCAGGAGTGCTGGCTACCGGACCGGGCATCGTCTGGGTGCAGCTCCCCTATGCCGGCATCGAGAACCTGACCGGGGCTCTCGACCGCGAGCACCTCTGGACCTGCGGCAAGGGGGTGTACGCCGAGCCGGTGGCCGAGCACGTGCTGATGCTGGCGCTGGCCGGCCTGCGTGGGATGGCGACGTATTCCCGGGCCGACCGTTGGCTACCGCCGAGGGGCCGGAACCTGCTGGGAGGGCGGGTGACCGTTCTCGGCGGCGGGGGCATTACCGACAAGCTGGTCGAGCTGCTGGCCCCTTGGGATTGCCGGGTGACGGTGATGCGCCGCCATCCGGCCCCGATGCCCGGAGTACACCGGGTGGTGGGGCCTGACGGCCTCTTCGACGCGCTGGGCGATGCAGATGTGGTGGTAGTGGCACTGGCGCTGACCCCGGAGACCGCCGGGATCATCGACGCAGCCGCTCTGGGGGCGATGCAACCGCACACCTGGCTCATCAACGTGGGCCGGGGCGGCCATGTGGTCACCGACGATCTGGTCGAGGCGCTGACGGAGGGAACCATCGGCGGAGCGGCCCTCGACGTGACCGATCCCGAGCCGCTGCCCGACGACCATCCCCTGTGGCAGATGGACAACTGCCTCATCACTCCTCACGTGGGCAACACCCCCGAGATGGGGCTGGTGCTCCTGGCCCGCCGGGTGACCGAAAACGTCCGCAGGTATGGCGCCGGAGAGGACCTGCTCGGCGCCGTGGATGTCGATTTGGGCTACTGAGCCGCCGAGCTGTCCTGCCCTACCGGCGGCATGGGGCTGATGATGCGGTCGTATCGAGCGTGGTAGCCGTGGATGGTGATTACCCGCATCGGCCGCCCTACCGCGGCGTGGGCCCGGGGACCGAAGCTGGTGAGACCGGCTGCCAGGGGCTCGGCGTCAAACTGCTCCAGCTCGGCGGCCACCACCCTGGGGTTGAGTGTGCCTGCCCGCTCCACAGCTCTCACGTAAGCGTCCACAGCGTCGACTCCGGTGATGGCCCGACCATCGTTGGCCCTGTACCCAGTGGCTGCCTGGAAGTCGTCGAGCAACTGACGTACCGCCGGGCTGGGATCGTCCTGGTAAACCGATGCGTACGACAACACGGTGAAGTCGCCGATTCCGGGAACCATGTGAATCCAGAAATCCCCATCCATGGTGGAGTTGGCGAAGATCGGCTGGTTCATCCCCGAAGCCCGGATGGGCGCCAGGATCTCGGGGGCAACCTTCCTGGTGCCGCAGAACACGATCGCTTCGGGATCGGTGCGGGCAATCCCAGACAGAATGGGATCGAGGAGGCTGGGATCGGTGGGCTGGTAGCGATGGAAACCTGAAATCCGGCCCCCGGCGGCCTCGAACACCGTCTCGAACTCATCGCAAACCGCCACCGTCTCGGTGCTGGTCTGATCGACCACCACGGTTACCGTGCCCAATCCCCTCTCCTCCACCAGGGTGACCAGGTGGGCGGCTTCGGTGCTCACCGGTGTGGCCATGGAAAACACCCGGTCACCCAACTCGCCGGTGACCCAGCGGTCGTCGGCCCCACACGGGCTGATCACCAGCGTCCCGGCTTCCTCGACCACCTCGAGGGCAGGCACCCCAAAAGCGGCGTCGCAGGTCATGAGCAGCAGGTCGAGCCCGTCGATGAGCAGCTCCTCGGCCCCCCTGTGCATGTTGGACATCTCGGTGTGGCTGTCGATGTGACGAAGCACCACCGGCCGGCCCAGCAGACCTCCGGCCTCGTTGAGGGCGTCAATCCGGATGCGGGCTGCTGCCAGGGCCGGTACGTCGTATTCGGCCAGGAAACCGGTGGTGGCCATCAACGCTCCGACGATCACCGCATTGTCGGGCAGCGGCGACCCAACGGGAGTGGCGGTGGGAACCGGGGCCCCCTCCGCAGCCGGCGTCTCCTCCTCACCGGAGATCGGGGCGGGGCCCACCACCGTGCCTTCCCGGAACAGGGTGCAACCGGAACAGGCCAACACCAGCACGGCCAGAATCCCAAGACTCCTGGTGGCCATTGTGCCGATCACCCCTCTCACTGGGTCACCCGAGGCGAACAAGGCCGAGCTGCTCAGCCGGTGCGGGCATCACCCGATGAGGTCGCGGAAGGGAATGCCCTTGTCCACCCGTGGCTCACGAGGCAAGCCGAGGATGCGCTCCCCGATCACGTTGCGCTGGATCTCGGGGGTGCCCCCGCCGATCTTCATCCCGAAGTGGCCTAGCAGGCTCGACACCCAGCTCTCGTCGCTCAGCGTCCCGGCCGGTCCCAGAAGCCTCAGCGCAGTATCGCTGGTTATCCGGGCGTGGTCCCCGGTCAGGATCTTCATGATCGAAGCCTCGGGGCCGATCTCCGTTCCCTTGCTCAGTGCGGTGTACACCCGCATGCCCAGATACCGGAGTACCTCCGAGCGGATCCATGCCTCGGACAGGGCCTGGCGAACCTCCGGGTCGTCGTCTCGCCCCTGGCGGCGAGCCAGCTCCACCAGCTCGCCTATGTCCATCGCCGACGACAAGGCACCAACTGCAGCCCGCTCGCTGTGCAAGGTGGTCTGGGCCACCGCCCAACCGTTGTTGACCCCGCCGATCAGGTTCTGGGCGGGTATCCGCACATCGTCGAAGAAGGTCTCGTTGAACTCGGCGTTGCCCGTCATCTGGCGCAAGGGTCGGGGTTGCAGACCCTCGCTGTCCATCTCCACCAGGAAGTAGCTGAGCCCCTGGTGCTTGGGAACGTCGGAGTCGGTTCGGGCCAGCAGGATGCCCCAGTCGGCCAGATGAGCGTAGGAGTTCCACACCTTCTGGCCGTTGACGACGAACTCGTCGCCGTCGCGGACCGCCCGGGTTTGCAGACCGGCCAGGTCGGAGCCGGCGTTGGGCTCACTGAACAACTGGGCGAAGACCAACTCGCCCCGCCGAATCGGGTTCAGGAACCGCTGCTTCTGCTCGTCGGTGCCCCACGCCATGAGGGTGGGAGCGGCCATCGAGAGCGCGGCCATGAACGCCGACATCGACACCCCATAGCGGCTCTGCTCCTCCTCGAAGATGATTGTCTCGATGGTGGAGGAGCCCCGCCCCCCGTACTCGGGCGGCCAGTCCAGGCAGGCCCAGCCGTCGTCAGCCAGCCGAGACTGCCAGCGGCGAGCCCGATCCACCAGCTCGCGCTCCCGACCCTCGGTAGGGCTGAGACCGTCGAGGTCGTCGAACGCCTCGGGCGAGCCCTTCGGGGGAGCGTTGGCCGCAAGCCAGTCCCGAGCCTCGGCTCGAAAAGCCGCCTCTGCCGGAGTGTCGCCGAAATCCACGGGGACAGACTACGGGGCGGGGCGGTTGGTGTGACACCCAGCGAGGATCCGCGATCCCTGCCGCGCCTGCGGCGTGGTGTCCGGCACCGGGCGACCTGGTGGACCGAGGTGGTCTCGCCTGAGATGCCTGGTTTGGCTTTCTATTCTGTTGTCAATGTGCGTTTGCTGGGTTTGGGGTTCGACGAGCGTTTCGGGCCATCGTCCTGGTTGATGGCCGGTTGCCCAGGTGGTTCGTTGCTGTCGTGGTTGCCAGCGCCACTTGGTCAGGTGTTGACCCTCGAGTCCGGCACCTTCATGTCCGGTGTTCGCTGGGGTTGCCGGCGAGACCGGGTCAGGTGCTGAACCTGGAGTCCGGCACTTCGATGTCCGGTGTTCGCTGGGGTTGCCGGCGAGTCCGGGTCGGGTGCTCAGCCTGGGGGCCATGTTCTGAGCGTTCAGTTTCTGAGTATGGGGTTGTGTTGGGCCGGCTGGTAGTTGGTGGTGCCGGTGTCGGGAAACGGATCTGGTGGGGGATGCACGGTGTAGCGGCCGTCGGGGTCTTGGTGGACTTCCCAGCTGTGGTCGTGGATGTTGTGGTGGCAGCGGGTACACACCATCACGAGGTTGTCGAGGTCGGTGGGTCCGCCGTTTGACCACCAGTCGATGTGGTGTGCCTGGCACCAGTGAGGTGCGGCATCGCAACCCACACAGCCCTGGTCTCGTAGCGTCAGTGCGGCCTTTTGGCCTGGGGTGGCGATTCGTGTCCTGCGACCCAACCAGAGCTTTTGGCCCTTGATCTTGTAGATGGCGGGCAGGATGTCCGCCTCACAGGCCAGCTTCTTGAGTTCACCAACCGGAAGGGGCTTGCCGTCGCTCAGCCGGGCGTTTGTGAGGCGGCGGTTCACAATGTCGTAGTCGGCCACCACCAACAAAGCAGTCCCCGACGCCTTGCCCTTTCTCTGGCTCCAGGATCAATTCGGCTAGGGCGTCGGCCATGCGCTGCTTCGACGTGCGCCGCTTCTTGGGGTCCTCTTGGTACCACAGCTCGCGTTCTTTGGCCGACAGCACCGTGGCGATACGAGCCCCGGTCAACGGGTCGAACTCGCCCGACAAAACGAACATGCCGGTTTCTTTGCTCTCGAACGCTCTTGCGGTGCGCCGTTCTTTCTGTTTGTCCAAGATTTCTTGGCCGTCGTCGGTGGACATGTCTTGCTGGTGGCGGCGCACCGTCTTGTTGAACCGGGTGTAGTCCTCACTTTGAGCCGCTACCACCAATGCCGACTCGTCAACGGGCCCTTCTGACGCGGCTCGGGCGATCAGCCGAGCATGGCTCGCGGGGATCACCCCGTCAGCCAACGCCTCATAGGTTTCGGGAAGCTCAGCCAGCTTCTCGGCGACCTCCACGTCCTGGCGGGCCTGACGAGCGGAGGACTGCAACACGTCACGAACCGCTCGCTGAGCCTCCTCTGCACCAATGAGATTCTTGAGGTCAACCAGAATTCCAGCCGTGATGGCCGCCAACTTCGACTCCGCCCGACGGGCCACCTGCAACAGCGCAAGCAGCTCAGCGTCGCCCATCTCGGACCTGTCAACATCGGTCACACACACCGTCGCCCCACAACCGCCCTCGGCAGCCTCCGCAGGAGCAGGTGGCATCGGTCGTACCTTTCTGTGGCTCATTTCACCTCCTTTGTCATCCTCTGCCCCACACCGGGGCCCTTGAATCCATCTCGTAGTCCATTATCCACACCACGGTGACAGTTTCCCCTGACGGTCCGTTGCCTTCCGTTGGTGTCTGTCTCGTTTCCTATTATCCACATGGTGGTGACAGTTTCCCCGTCGCCGGCACCCTGCCACCGCCTCTCGCGAAACCCCAGGTCACAGACCCAGAACCAATATGGGCACCCTACAAGCAGGGTGCGACACTTTCCCCCGACCGTCCGCAAGCAGGCCTTGGCCTCTTGCCCAGGCGGGATCGGCGGTCTGGTGGCGGGTGGTGTCGAACACCGCCGAATCGGTCATGTATCGGCGGGTGGGTGCTCCTGAAGGGTGGGAGGTTGTCGCCCCGCGCAAGAGGGTGGCCTGTTGCGGCCTGGCGTTGACGGTTGATACCCGGCGGAGGCGGATACCATCGGCCGGATCGAGGGCGAGCCCGAGACGCCAAGGGAGCCTCGGTGGGTAGCGTTGCGGACCGACCGAAGCCCGGTGGCGATCTGACCGTTACTCGGCGTTGGGGTAGGGCTCCGGGGCCTCGGCGGTGAGGCAACCATGTCACGGCACCCTTTGTGACCTATGCTCAGCATGCTACTAGGACATCAGCATGCTACTAGGACAATTGTATTGTGGGTGATGATAAAGGTTTGCGAGGACGACTAAACTGCAACATGAAGAAGCTGCGCCTCCGGAGTCATCACAGCATGACTCCGGCAGTCTGTCGTCGTTCTTGATGCTAGTGGCTGCTGCGCTCTGGATAATAGTTATCTTCTATCCTATAATCCCATCTCTCAATTCAGCCTATCTTGAACCTGAGTGGGCTGGGATCCAATTCCAATGGTCGATGCTGTGGTTTTTTCTGGTGCTGTTAGCCCCTAGTATTCCTATGGTTATGCGTTGGGCATACCTGGCAAGCATGGCAATCGGACAGATATCTGCCATGTGGCATCCGACGGCATTTGTTGCATTGACTTTGGCGTTGGTGGTACTCATCAGCATCCATGCACTTAGTGTCCTCAAACCTGTGGTGCGACACATGCACATCAGAAGTGACAGGGAGGTTGTCAACCTCCCATAAAAATATCGAGACATGTGAGGTCGCTGAGTCGTATCATGATGAGCAGAATAACTGGACACAAGAGCCCTACTGCCGTTCCCAGGGGTGCTGGAGTTGGACATCTTGGAAGGTACCAATCGCATTAGTCCCCTAGAAAGTGGATGATCAGAAAGCGGGCCGTGTGCTGCGCCCGAGGCTGGGGCAGAGCTTGAGTAGGGTTCGGTGATGGTGGCGCCAAACATTTTGGTGGTCATGGCGGATTAGCACAGACCCCACCAACGGCACGGAAGTCGCGCAATACGTTTGGCGGGTACAAGCCGGTGACAGCCCCGGAGGGTGGGGGCTGCAGGGGGAATTACCCCCGGGTCACGCTTAGGCTGATTCAAGCTCCCGCTCCACCTGGGCGATCTCGGCCCGGTACCAGCCCGCTTCCTGGAAGTTGCGCAAGCCGAACTCGGTAGACAGGGAGGTGAGAGCGGCCAGCTTTGCGGTAAGCGCCCCGGTGTGGGAGCTGTCGGCAGCCAAAACGATGTCGGCCAGGTGCAGGGCCTCCAGCTTGTCGCCTGCGGCTAGTTTCTCCTCCGACCGCGCCACAAGGGTGTCGGCGCCGGCCAGCTCCACTACGTCGGGATACACCGCCTCCGGGCCGGTGGAGTACAGCTCAGAAGCCGACCGGTAGGTGAACCACCCGGCCAGCCCCTCCCAGATGGCCCGCACGCCCCAGTCCACCCTGCCGTACGTCTCGTGCAGGGGGGAGTCGTCGGGAAGGGTTATCTCCCTCATCAGGGTTTGCGGGTCCTTGCCCTCGTTCATGCCGTCGATCACCCGGTCCCACACCCAGGCCAACCCGTCGTGCATCCGGGTGAGCACGCCGCGGACCTCTTCCTTGCCGATTACCGGCTCGAAATGGCCGGCCAGGGCGATCTCCGGCTCCAGGTCGCGGACCTCGCGCAGCGACTCCAGGTACTGCTGGGCATCCCGATAAGGCTCGCCCCGCATGGTGAATAGGTTGGGGAAGGCGTCGATGATCGGACCCCACAGGTCGCCCACGAAAGCGGCACGCAGCTCGGGCACCCACACAGTCAACCCGTCGGGGCCCTCGGCCCCCGGGGTGTGCATGACCTCGAAGGTGAGGTCACCCACCTCAAGTGTGTGGGACCGGTCGACCACCACGTCGGCCTCGATGGGCGGGGTGGGCTCCACCCGGCCCGAATCGGTGCGGAGGTTCATGGTTCCCGCCCACAGGATGTGGGCTCGGCGTACCCGGAACTGAGTGAGTTGGCGATACTGCTCGTCGCGCTGGAGGCACAAGCGGTGGGCCACCACCTTGGTCCCTTCCCGGGTCCAGAGGCGGTGGCCGCCGATGTGATCCTCGTGAGCATGGGTGAGCACGATGTAGCGCACCGGGTTGCCCGGAGCGGCCGAGAGCTGACAGTGGAACCGGCGGGCGTCCCCGGCCAGGCCGGCGTCAATCATCACGCTGCCCTCAGGGGTGGCCACCTTGTAGGCGTTGGCCGTTCCCACCGCCATCCAGATGCGGTCAGCCACCTCCAGCGCGGTCTCGGGGGCTTCCACCCCGATCAGCTCGGAAATTCTCTCGTCAGCCACAGTCGCCCCTCTCGCTTGCTTGCTTTCGGTTCCTGCTCTTGCTGCCACGGTATCGCTCGCACGCCCTGCGTGAGCACCCAACGCTGACACAACAAACCACCTCCCCATGCCACGAGGGTGCCCTTGACCAACGCCGAGTGCTCGAACAGCACGTGGCTCGACCGGGAACCGCCTGACCCGACCGTGGTACAACTCGACCATGCATGCCGAACTGAGCGAGGAGCAAGCCAGGCTCTTCGAGATGGCACAGGCTTTGGGCCGGGACCTGGGAGCGGCCTCAACCGCCGAACTTCCCACCCCGGATACCGTGGGCGGCTGGGCGGCCCTTGTGGAGACCGGTCTTTTGGGCATCCACCTGCCCGCCGAGGCAGGCGGCGAGGGCGGGGGTGCGCTGGAGCTGGCACTGGTAGTGCAAGCGCTGGGAGAGGGGCTGGGGGCGGCTCCGCTGATGAGCGCGGCGGCGGCTCTCGAAGCCCTGCACCTTGCCAACATGCAAGACGAAGTTCAGGGAGTGCTGCACGGCGAGCTGTGTCCCGTGGTGGCGGTTTCCGGCGACTGGATCAGCCTGGGTGCCGAGATCGCCCCAGATGCCGCCGGGGCCGATCACGCCGTGGTCTGGACTCCGGGTGGCGATGAGACAGATCAGGTCGGGTTGGCGATGGCCGACCTGTCTCCCCGACCGGGTCGGTTCGGGGACCGCAGTCGGGTGGCCGCCATTCCCGGAACGCCGTTGGGTGAGCCGCGGCCCGTCGATACCGAGCGGATCGTGGCGCTCCTTTTGGTGTTGTCCGCTGCCGACCTGGTGGGGGTGGGTAGGGCGGCGCTGAGCGACGCTGTGGACTACTGCCGGGAACGACGGCAGTTCGGCGTGGCGGTGGGATCGTTCCAGGCGGTCAAGCATCTGGCCGCCGACGCCCACATGGGTTTGGTGGCCGCCGAGTGCCTTATGAGAGCTGCAGCGTGGAGCCTCGACCACCGGACGCCGGACTACGCGATGACCATGGCCCGACAGGCCAAGGCCATGGCCGCCGAGGCCGGCAAGGCCGCCGCGGAGACCGCCTGCCAGATGCTGGGTGGCATCGGCCACACCTGGGAACATCTGGCCTCGGTGCGCCTCCGGCGGGTGCTGGCCGACCGGGCGCTGCTGGGTAACGAGACTATCCAGTACAGCGCATTGGCCAGCTCTGGCCCCTTGGAGCCGACAGGCGGGGAAGCGGTACCCGACACCTATGATCTGCGCGACTCCCCGGCCGAGGCCGCCTTCCGTTCGGAGCTGCGGGCCTGGCTGGCCGAGCGTCGCCACGACGCCGAGGCGGTGGCCTCGGCCCCCGATCCCGAGGCGGCTCTGGCCGCAACCCTGGCCTGGCAAAGGGAACTGGGCCAGGGTCGTTGGATCGGGGTGTCGTACCCCGCTGACGGAGGGGGCCGAGGCCTGCCGGCGGCCTTCGAGGCCATCGTCAACGACGAGATCGGCCGGGCCGATTGCCCCCCGGTGCCTCCGGTCACCCACCTAACGATGGCCATCAACCGTTTCGGCACTCCCGAGCAGCGGGCCGACCTGTTGGCCCCGATGCTGTCGGCCGAACATCGGTGGTGCCAGGGGTTCAGCGAACCCGACGCCGGGTCGGATCTGGCCGCGGTCTCCACCAATGCACAGTGGATGGACGACCGCTGGGTGGTGAACGGGCGCAAGATATGGACCAGCGAGGCGGCCTGGGCCTCTTGGTGCCTGCTGTTGTGCCGCACCGAGCCCAATCAACCCAGGCACCGGGGGCTGTCGGTGCTCCTGGTGCCGATGGACTCGACGGGGATCGGCATCGAACCCATCGTCACCTCGTGGGGAGCTGGGGAGTTCGCCGAGGTCACCTTCGACAACGTGGAGGTGAGCGCCGACGCCCTGCTGGGCCGGCGAGGTCAAGGCTGGGAGATCGCCATGAGCCTGCTGGAGGTGGAGCGAGGACCGGCCGACATCGGCTGGATCAGCCGCCTGTCCCGCACGCTCGGCCGGCTCGAGGCAGAGGGGGCCGGAATGGGCAGAGCGGTGGAGATCGCCCGGGCCGGAACCTGGTTGGCCGCCCTTCAGCAGGTAGTGGCCCGAACCCTGACAGTGCGTGACGACGGCAGGTACCGCCCCAGCGAGGGCTCGGTGGACAAGCTGCTTTTGACCCAGGTGGACCAGCTCATCCACTCGCTGTACCTGGACGTGTCGGGCAGCCAGACGCTGGCCGACGACGGCCCCCCGGTTGAGCGCTACCTGTGGAGCCGAGCGGCGGGCACATTCGGGGGCACGTCCCAGATCCAGCGCAACATCATCGCCGAGCGGCTCCTGTCGCTTCCCCGAAGCTAACCCTCAACCCAAACCCGCCACTTCCTGTCACTTCCCCGAAGCTAACCCTCAACCCAAACCCATCGGCCCGAGGGCTGTGACACCCCCTCCGGGCGTTCCATGCACTGCACATCGAGATGGATGGGCAGCAGGTGGCGGACATAGAAGGCGTGAACCGTCACGGTGGGCATCACCAGGTCGTCGTAGCACTTGATCTCCACCCGAGGGTCCTTCTCCTGCCAGGCCTGGCATCGGGCCAGCGCTTCGTCCACCTCGTCCCGGGTGTCGAACAGCAGGCCGAGGTGGTCGAACGGCGGCGGGGTCATCGGCTCCTTGTGCTCGGCCAGCAGGATGAACTGGCTGGTAGCGGGATCGGTGGACAACAACAGCGCGGTCTGCTTGAGGATCCGGGTGTCGGTAGCCGTCCACCCGAACACGTCGCCGTAGAACTCCCGCACCTGGGCCCGGAAGTCGTCTGTGAGCGTTCCGAGGGGGAGGGTCAACTCCATGTGGTTGAAGCGCATCTTGGCCATGTCACACCGTACTCTGGGGCGATGGACAAATCCCCCACGTCCCGACTTCTCCGGGCTCTCCTGCTGGCACTGGCACTTTTGGCCGCCGCCTGCGGCAGCGACAACACCGGCGGCAACGAATCGGCGCCGGCCACCAGTCCAACGGCGGAATCGGTACAAACCGCTCCCCCTCCCACCGAGGCCCCACCGTCGGCGGAACCGTCCCCCGAGTCCACCCCCGAACCCACCGAAGAGCCGGAACCGACTTCTGAACCCGAACCCACCCCAGAGCCCACTGCGGAGCCGGAACCGACTTCTGAACCCGAACCCACCCCAGAGCCCACCGCGGAACCGGAACCCGGTTCGCACCCCTCAGGGTTGGACATCGTTGCCATCGAGGAAGCGGTGGCGGGCTGGATGGACGATGCGGCAGTTCCCGGCGTGGTTCTGGCCGTGGCCCTGGGAGACGAAGACCCGTGGACGTTCGGCTGGGGTGTGCGGGACCTCGACACCGGCGATCCCGTCACCCCCGACGACTATTTCCGCATCGGCTCGATCACCAAGTCGGTTACAGCGGCCACGGTGCTGTCGCTGGTTGACGAGGGGGTCCTAGATCTGGACGCACCGGTCACCTCGTATCTGGGCGACGACTGGTACGGCGACTACGAGTACGGCCCCGACATCACCCTGAGGCATCTGTTGGGACACACCGCCGGGTTCGTGGAGTACGCCTTCGATCCGGGGTTCTTCGTTCTGGGCTCGGCCCGGCTCAACGTACCCATTTCCCCAGAGGAGATCGTTCGGTTCTCCACCATCTACAGGCCGGTGGCCGAGTTCACCACCCAGTACAACTACAGTACGGCGGGCTTCGTGATCGCCGGGATGGTCATCGAAGCCGTCACCGGCAACGCCGCTCACGACGAGATCCGGTCTCGCTTCCTGGAACCCCTTGGGCTGATGCA
Organism: Acidimicrobiales bacterium; assembly: GCA_965200775.1. GTDB lineage: Bacteria > Actinomycetota > Acidimicrobiia > Acidimicrobiales > Bin134 > Poriferisocius. The sequence continues at coordinate 1,832,698 of OZ241383.1, forward strand.
CACCTATCTCCCCCCCGGCGAGTTTCCGCCCGAAGCGGTGGTGGGCAACTACAACGCGGGGCTCCTGGCCACAGCGTTCAGTTCGCTCACCTCGGTTCCCGATGGTGCCCGTCACAACTTCAAGGGCAACGACTACATCGCCACCATGAGCTATCCCCAGGAGTTCCTGCAGTCGGCGGGTTGGACCGGCGGGGGGATGGAGGCTCGCATCGGCGATGTCGCACAGCTCTACCGGGGGTTGTTCGCCGGCGGGATTCTGAGCGATGAGTCCCTTGCCGAGCTGACCACACCTGGGGTCAACCCCGGTTACGGCCTGGGGGTGGGGATCGATGTCGTGGCCGACCACGACGTTCTCAGCCACGGAGGCGGGGTCCCCGGATTCCGCAGCAAGGTGTTGTACTTCCCGGAGCTGGACCTGTCCCTGGCGGCGTCGTCCAACGTGCTTCCCCCCGATCCCGACATCGACGACCTCATGGAGGTGTTGGCTCAGGTCGCCATTGCAAGCTGGGAGCTGTGACGCCGGGAGCTGTGACGCCGGTAGCCGCGGCCGCAGCAGGAGAGGTCGGCTGAAATGACCCTCGCGGCGTGGAACGAGGCTGCGGCGAAGCTCACCGCGCCGGGAGCGCCCTTCGCCTGGTCAACGAGTGAGGTGCGCGGCGTGCCACAGCGGGTGTTCGACGCCGCCCCGGCCTCCCTGAGGGATATGTTCGCCGCCACCGAGGGCTTTGGCCCGGCCGACTACCTGGTCTTCGACCGTGAGCGGCTCTCCTACGCCGAGGTACACCGCCAAGTCCGGGCGCTGGCCGCATGGATGGCCCAAAACGGCGTGGGCCAGGGGCATCGGGTGGCCGTCTCGATGCGCAACTACCCCGAATGGGTTATCGCCTACTGGGCAACCGTGTCGATGGGTGCGGTGGTGGTGGGTATGAACGCCTGGTGGACACCAGCGGAGATGGCCTACGGCTTGGACGACAGCACGCCGTCGGTGTTGATCGTGGACGACGAGCGGTGGCAACGCCTGGCGTCGCTCGAATCGAAGCCCGACATCGCCGTGGTTGTGACCCGTTGCGACGAGGCCCTGCCCGACGGCGTGACCCGGTGGGCGGAAACGGTCGCCGATCCCGAGCCACCGGCGCCGCCCGAAGTGGTGATCAAACCCGACGACGACCTGTGCGTGTTCTACACGTCTGGTACCACCGGGTTCCCCAAGGGGGCGGTGATGACCCACCGGGGGGCGGTTCACAACGTGATGAACATGACTTACTACTCGGCTGTGCTGGGCATGGTCGGCAACGCCGAGAGCGGGCCCCGGGATAGGCAGGACCAACCGGCCGGGTTGGTGTGTGTGCCCCTGTTCCACGTGACCGGGTGTAACTGCTACCTGCACCCCACCACTTTTGTGGGGGGGAAGCTGGTGCTCATGTACCGGTGGGACCCCACCGAGGCCCTGCGCCTCATCGACGCCGAACGGCCCAACACCATCGCCGCGGTGCCGTCGATGTCCCGGGAGATCGTGCTGCATCCCGAGTTCGACCGTTACGACACCTCCAGCCTTCGGTCGCTTGGAGGTGGCGGCTCACCGCTGCACCCCGACCTGGTGGGCAAGATCGCCGAGAGGATTCCCAGCGGCGCGCCCGGTACCGGCTACGGGCTGACAGAGACCAGCGGTGTGGTGACCATGAACATTGGTTCGATTTACCTGGACAAACCCACCACGGTGGGCCAGCCGCTGCCCACCGTCGAGGCCAAGGTGATCGACGACGCCGGAAACGAACTCGCCGCAGGCCAACCGGGTGAGCTGCTGGTGCGGTCGCCCATTGTCATCCGGGGCTACCTCAACAAGCCGGAGGCCACCGCCGAGGCCATAGACAACGAGGGCTGGCTCCGCACCGGCGACATCGTGGTCATCGACCAGGATGGGTTCATCGCCATAGTGGACCGGGCCAAGGACCTGGTGATCCGGGGTGGCGAGAACATCTCTTGCGCCGAGGTGGAGAACGCCATCTACGAGCACGACGCTGTGGCGGAGACCGTCGTGTTCGCGGTGCCCGACGAGCGATTGGGCGAGGTGCCGGGCGCGGCCGTGGTGCTGCGCCCCGGCAGGGACCTGGACGCCGACGCCCTGCTGGCCCACCTCAACGGGCGGCTGGCCCCCCACAAGACCCCGGCTCACATCTGGTTCCTCGACGACCCCCTCCCCCGCAACGCCTCCGGCAAGTTCCTCAAACGCCAAGTCCGCACCCAACTCGTGCCTGCATGACCACTCCCCCTGGTGTAACTGGGCTTGAGTTAGTAGTTCTTGGCTTCCTGCCCGATTCCAATGCTGGTTGAACCCAAGGAGGTTGGTGTTGGGTCAGATCGAGCCGATGTTGGGAAGGGCGATGCGCTCGTCGTCGAAGACAGCAACGAGTTCCAACCTCCCACCCATGGCTTCGACAACGCTGCGCCAAGTGGACAACAAGTTGTCCCCGGCTGACTCCATAGCGGAAACCGATGCCTGCGCTCGCTCGAGCCGCTCAGCGATCTCAACCTGTGTCAGGTGGCGATGCTTGCGAAGCTCAGCCAGGTTGAAGGCGACGGCGTCGGCACGAGCCTCAGCCTTGATCGCATCAATACGAGCCCGCCTCTCGGGGCTGATCTCGCCAACGATGTCGGCAAACTTGCGGTGCTTCATGGTGGTGGTTTCTCCCTTGGTCTCTTCTCCATAAACTCGCTATTTTGACTTTTGTCAAATACTGCTCAGGCTTGTTACCTGCTGTTTTTTCACTCTGTGTCATGGATAAGACCCTCTGATACCAGTTCAGTCAGGTACTCTTCGTACAGTCTCTCGGCTTCTGGGACTGTCTTGTCATACCAAGCCTCCCACTGGCCACTCTTGTTGCCACCGACGAGCAGGATGGCCTCTCGCCGGGGGTCAAACAGGAACAGCACCCGGATATGCTTGGCCACACCTCGGGGGCGAAGCTCCTTCATATTGTGATACTTGGAACCCTTGACCCTGTCGGCATAGGGCCGAGACAGCTCCGGGCCGTGCTGCTGCAACATCTCCACCACGGCGATCACCTCATCTTGCTCGGATTCGGCCAGTTGGCCGTACCAGTCGGCGAATTCGTCAGTGCCGTTGACGCTCCACATGACATCGCCAGTATAGATTAGACCCAATATAGAGCCCAATCAATATCAGGATGCCTTTCCGGACAAACCGTCGCCGGCCACAAACACTGAGGTGGTGGGAAGATGAGGGGGCGGGGCTCGCTGGGTAGCATCGGCACCGTATGAGCACCGCCACCGCCGACCGCTACACCATCATCTCCTCCGACTGCCACGCCGGGGCCAACCACGCCACCTACAGGGAATACCTGGAGTCGAGCTGGCACGACGAGTTCGACGCCTGGCGGGGGAAGTACCGCAACCCGTTCCGCGACCTCCAGGACGACGGCCGATCCCGCAACTGGGACAACGACCGCCGCATCTCCGAGCAGCACACCGACGGGGTGGTGGCCGAGATCACCTTCCCCAACACCGTGCCCCCGTTCTTCCCCACCGGCACGCTCATCGCTCCCCAGCCGTCCGAAAGGGACTTCCCCCGCCGCCTGGCCGGCATTCGGGCCCACAACCGCTGGCTAGCCGACTTCTGCGCCGAATACCCCGAACGCCGGGCCGGCATCGGTCAGATCTTCCTGAACGACATCGACGAAGCGGTGGCCGACGTGGCCTGGATCGCCGAACACGACCTCCGGGGAGGGGCGCTGATCCCCAGCATCGCCCCCAACTCCGACCTGCTGCCGCTGTTCCACCCCCGCTACGACCCGGTGTGGGCGGCGTGCGAGGAGCACGACGTGGTGCTCACCCTCCACTCCGGGGGCACCGGGATGCCTGACTTCGGCGATTCCCCCGCTGCCGGGCCGATGTTCGTGATCGAGACCCCGTTCTTCTCCAACCGGTCGATGTGGCACCTCATCATGGGCGGGGTCTTCGAGCGATTCCCCGGCCTCAAGGCGGTGTTCACCGAGCAGGGCTTCGGTTGGGTACCCGACATCCTTCGCCGCCTCGACGGGCTACACGCCCAGATGTCCAAGACCGGCCGCACCGGCGAGCTGGGCTTTTCCGCTGACGCTGTGCTGCCCGAGAAGCCCAGCTTCTACTTCGAGCGCAACATCTGGATCGGGATCAGCTTCCCCGGCCCCAACGAGATGAGCCAGCTCGACAGGGTGGGCGATCACAAGGTGATGTGGGGCTCCGACTACCCTCACGTCGAAGGCACCTACCCCTACAGCAGGGAGGGCATCCGTTATGCCCTCCACAACCGGAGGGAGGAGTCGATGCGCCGCATCCTGGCCGGCAACGCCGCCGAGGTTTACGGCTTCGACCTCGACGCCCTCGCTCCCCTCGCCGCCGAGCATGGCCCGACGGTGGCCGAGATCGCCGAACCCCTGCCCGAGGTCCCCGCCGACGCCACCTCCCCGGCCTTCTGGGGCAAGTAGCTTTCCGTCTGTCTTGTCGGCGGACATTTGCCACCGGTGCCCTGTACAGTGAAGGCCATGGCGAAGCAGCCCCACTTCATCCCCATCGAGGAACTGGAGGCCATGACCCCGGATGGTCGTGCAGCGGTATTCCGTGAGCGAACGGTCAAAGACCTCAACGATCTGCCACAGGGTTTCCGTGACCGCATAATTGAGAACGCCCAACGCCGGGAAGAGCAGCGCCAACAACACGGATGAGCCGGCGCAGGTTCGTAGTCCTCCCGGGTTTTTTCGACCGCTTGGATCAGCTCCTACCTGGTGAGCGCACATCTTCTGGGGTTCCCTCCAGGACCGACTTCATCGTTTACGACCTCAGCCCAATGCTCGATGCCCTCGCAGAGGACTACGAGCGCGAAACACTTGAGCTACCGGGGACCAGCGAACGTGTCGTTGTGAAGCACGGCATTACAGTCGCCTACATAGCGATAACGGTGAAACTTGCCTCTGATGGCACCATCGAGGTGGTTTCCGTCGAGCTGGATATGAGCTGAGGAAAGGCCAGGAAAATCATGGTTCAGGACATTCGAGAAGTTGGCTCCGACGAGCATTGGGAGGCGTTTGAGGAGCTCTGGACCGGGCTGATGTCGTACCGGTACCTGAACAAGACCACCCCGTCGCTGGACACGGGGTTTGCCGAAGGCGAGCTGGAGTCGATGCCCCTGCGTCACGACATGCGCAACGCTCACGGGGGGATCATGGCCGCACCGCTGGCCATCGGCTGCCCCGAGCCGAGCTGGAACGACGACGAAGTGGTGCCTGCACCGGTGGTGGCCTCAACCCAGGTTCTGGACGACGCCCGGGGGGTGGAGCGGATCGAGGTGATCCGCGAGGTGATCAACTTCGGACGCCAGATGGGGTTCACCCGCTCCAGGGTGGTCGATGCCGCCGATCAGAATCGGGTGATCGCCATCTCAGCGGGAATGGGCGTGAGCCTGGGTAACGTTCCCGACGGCTACGAGGCGGTGGACAACCCGCCTATCCCGGTGGAGGACTCCCCCGACATGCCCCGGCTGCACGAGGTGTTCGGGGCCGTGAAAGGCCCCGACGGCTGGTACCGGCTCCCGGAGCTGTCCAAGGAGTTCTCCGCTCCCCACGCTGCACTGCACATCGGCCCCATTCACATCGTGTTCGACATCACCGCTCACGAACTGGCCGCCAAACAGGCCGGCACCGACCGCATCCAGGTGGAGAACTGGTTTGTAATGTTCGTGAAGCCCGGCCTCGTCGGCCCGTTCCGGTGCGAGGGCGAGGCGATCACCGGGCGCAGCGGGCGCATCAACGTGAACCTCACCCTGTTCGACGAGGGCCGCCAAGACCGCACCATCACTACCGGCTCAGCCGTCTTCCGCCCAGCCTGACCCGACCCCGATTCCTCCCCATCATGATATTGAGGTTTAGTCATATGGGCTGTTGGCCAATCATCGCGGTCCAACGTTTAGGGGCTTATATACCTGTGTCCCCACAATATGCCATTTCCCCAGGTCAGAGCCTAGTTTAGGGGAAACTGTCACTCCCGTCCGTAATATGTGCGGTATGGATGAGAATGAGAAGAGAACGCATAAGGCCCCTGGCCGGTTTGAGCGGGCTGGCCTGTCGCTGGTTGAGCTGCTGAGGTTGTTCCCATCAGACCGGGCAGCTGAGCGGTGGTTCGAGAAGGCGCGCTGGCCCAACGGGGTGGCGTGCCCGCACTGCGGCGACAGGGACATCGCTGACAAACCAAGGAAGGCGAACAGATGAAAGCTATAAGACATCCGAACTTGAGAATACCGGTCTCTACACCTCAGTTGCCGCCGGAATACAACCCGACACCACCTATAGCTCGCCGCGGGCGCAAACTGGTGAAACCAGATGAATTGAGAGATTGGTTGTGGGAGCACGATTGCCAATTCATTGCTTCCGATGAACTGTCTGCTCTTGTTGGAACACAGGAAGAACACCTGCCGGACTTGTTGTCATCAGTAATAGAAGCGGGAGACATAGTTCAAGTGACATCTACAAGTTGGGCTCCAACTTATGCTCCACATCTTTTTCTCTATATGCCAGTTGTAGATGCCTTGATGCGCCATTTAGATTGTGCTTACTACATTGGATGGATGTCAGCAGGAGAACTTCATGGGGCAACACATTATCGCAGTGGTCGTCTAATGGTCGCTGTGGAACGTGAACTTCCTGAATTAGAATTTGTACCTTCCTATGCATCATCTGCTTTTTCTAGTGATTCTACGGTACGACCTGGAGATCGCTACTTGACTGCTGTGAAGGACAACATCTTTGATATCCCATGCGAGATCAAAATAGTTGGGATGTCTTTCAATCTTCGCCACCAGATGAGAGCTAAGGTTTCTAGCAAAGTAGCCACGATACTGGATTGTGTCGAAAGATCAGATTTAGCGGGCGGCATCTTTAATCTGGCAAATATTGCCCATGCCTTTGTGGCTTTAGAAGGATTTAATCGTGAAGAGCGAAATCAACATCGAATGAATCCTAAAGAGCTAGCTGAAACTGCAATGTTATTTCCCTTAGATGTGCGCCAAAGGTGTGGCTACTTGCTGTCCTACACCAAATGGCGTACTTTCTACCCTTGGTATTCTTTGAGGCCACTTCACAAGACATTACCGCGTAAACCTGAGATAGTGGATTACGGCGATGACCCTTTCTGTGAAAAACTGAAATTGAATCGACGGTGGAAGGTCTCGGTTAGTCAAAAACCAGAGTACGACTGGTGAAAGAAGTAGTATCAAACATATGCTCAACGAAGAGTTGATCCGAAACAGGTCATTTCAACGCCAATGGGTCAGTGAGTATCATGCTGAGCATGATCTCCTTATGAGCGAGGTGATGATTTGTCTTGGCAATGATCCTCGTCTAGAGGGATTGGTAACAGTTAGTGGTGGTACTGCCATCCACTTTCTCCACTCCAAATCACCCGGACGCTTTTCAGAAGATGTGGACTGTATTACTCCTTCTTTAGCATCGCAAATATTGCTAGCGAAACGATTGAGAGAAGTTCTCAAAGAGCATTGTGAGAAAACTGGTTTACAATTCACATGGAAACATAGGATATCAAAATATATCGGCTACAGATTGCTCTACCAAGTAGGAACTAGCCCAGACATTAAGGCTGTAAAAAAGGCTGCAAAAGTTGAGACAAGCCATTCGCAACCCGCTTTGAGCGAAATGGCCGAAAAGGTAAACTTTTAACTGGATTCTGAGTATCTAAAAGGAACGACACTATTACGTGTACCGCCAGTAGCAGCGATCGCTGCTACAAAGTTACTTGCCATAGAAGGAAGGAGGAGAGGTCGAGACTTGTACGACCTTTGGTATATCCACAATAAACTTGGCGAACCAAAAGACCGTATTGTCGAAGCATTTGCAGAGCTAAACCCACGGCGATGGACTTTTGACAGTTTCAATAGATAACTGAAAAAGCCACCTTCAAAAGCCAAACTATTTGAAAGATATTATTTCCACTCTTCCAGACAAAACGGGGTTTTCACAAACTCAGATGGCTGACGCCACGTTATTGGTCACTGATTTAGCAGCAGCATCGGCAGATGCTTATCCATCTCTTCGCAAGCATAAACAAAGACGTTCAAAGAAAGATTCAAAGCCTGTACTGTGCCATGGCGAAACTCGTGGAGACAATTTTTGTAAGCGTAGATTGAAAGATGCTACATGTCTCGATCATCCGTACGCCCCTGGTGGCAAAGAAATCTCTCGAAGGCTGTCTAACCGTCATAAAAACACTAGCTAGCCTTCGCATGGAAAAAATCGGAAGCGATTTTTTCCTCATCCATATCGCACAGATTACGGACATGAGGCACAGTTTCCCCTAAATTAGCCTTTGGCTAGGAGAAGCTGCGTATTATGGGGACACAGGCATATAAGCCCCAACGTTTAGGTTCAACTCCGCAGTAACGAGTTCGGCGGGTCTTGGGTACCTAGTCGTTGTCGATCAAGGGCTCCAAGGCATCGGCCATGTCGTGGACCGACGCAGGCTCTATCGGCGAGAAGGGATAGAGAATAGCCAGGTCAAGACCAGCCTGTTTGTAAGCCTCGGCTTGAGGCAAGAGGTCGCCGGTCGGATCGCCGTCCCGGTAGATCAAGTGCGCTGAGGTGACAATCTCAGCAGGGTCACGGCCTACCTCGTCGCAGCATTCCTCCAGCCTGGACTTGATCTCCGTAAATTTCTCCACTTCACCACCGGGAAAGTTCCAATGGTCTGCCCACTTGGCCACGATCGGCATGGTACGACGGGGGCCGGCTCCTCCAATGACGATGGGTGGGGTGGGTTGCTGAGGGCCTTTGGGGTTGTTTCGGGCGTCGGTGAGCGTGAAGTGCCGGCCTTGAAAGTTGGTGACTGGCTCGCTCAGCAGCGACACCACGCACTCCAGGTACTCCTCGAAGCGGTCGAACCGTTCGGTATTGGTTCCGAGCTCGATTCCGTATGCCTCGGCTTCCACCTGGTTCCAGCCGGCTCCCAGCCCAAGTTCCAGCCGACCCCCCGATACGATGTCCAGGGTCGAGGTCATGGCTGCGAACAAACCGGGGTTGCGATACGGGGCAGCGTTGACCATGGTCCCAATTCGTATGCGGTGGGTGGCCTGAGCCAGGGCGCTCAACGCGACCCAAGCCTCCAGGCACGGACCCCCCGCATCGCCATAGATGGGATAGAAGTGGTCGAACAGCCACGCCGACTCGTAGCGAGGATCGGCATCCAGCTCTTCCCAGATTGCCAGCATGTCGGCCCACTCGATGTTCTGCGGCAGTGTCTTGAACGCAAGCTTCATAGATTGCACGATGCTATCCACAGACCGTGATTGCCCCGGTACCCTGAGGGTGGGCCCGGGTGGCGGAATTGGTAGACGCAGGGGGCTTAAACCCCCCGGCCTCCGAGGGGGCGTGTGGGTTCAAGTCCCACCCCGGGCACTGCGAGCAGCCAATCTCTCTTGACGTATTTTGTACGTTTTGTACAGTAAATCGGCATGAAGCAGCAGAAGCCCAGCAGCGAGATCATCAGGCCGCCATTTGTCATTGAGATGCTGTGCGTACCGGTCAGCGAGTTCCGGGCGAACATCTCGCAGCTCATTGAGGGCCTGGGCCGTTCCCACAATGAGATCAGCCTTACCAAGAACGGCAAGCCAGTGGCCAGAATCCTCCCCCCCGCAGCGCCGCTGTCCATGCTGGGCACCCTCAAGGACTCGGTTGCTGTCCCCGACGACTTTGACATTGACAACCTGATAGCCATAGATCCCGATTGGGAAGATCACATGGTCGCCAGTTGGGAGCGGTCTGCAAACTACAACAAGCACCAGAATGAGAGGGCAGCCCCCGATAGCAGCACCTCGGCATGATCGTTCTGGACACCAATGTTGTTCTGCGTATCGGGACGGAGATGAACACCGACGAGCTGTCTCCCAGCGCTGTTGACTTTGTTTTGGACGCCCAGAAACGGGGAGAGGCCGCAATCAGCGCAGCAACCATCTGGGAGATAGGCGAACTGGCCGACAAGGGCAACCTGCGGGCAAACCTGGACATGTTTCAGGTGTGGGCTCGAGAGGCCCGGATCGCCATCATCCCAATAGACGCCAACATTGCGGCCCACGCAGTGCGTCTTCGCAGCGAGTGGGGCAACGGAGACCCGGCCGACCGGTTCATCATGGCCACTTCCCTGCTCACTGGAAGCCCGTTGGTTACCAGTGATGCCGACATGGTGGACTGGGATGGGCTGGTTCAAGTCGTTGACGCCCGGGCGCGATAGGGCCTGGCCCAGGTTGCGGAAACAGCGGGACCATCCACCCTGCAATGGAATGGCTTGGCAGCCGGACGACCTGCACCACAGGGCGAACCTGTTCCACAGTGAGAAAGCGCACAGGCACGGAGGTTGAAGTCAAGGAAATCCAAACAGAAACTGTCACAGGCCCGATGGATAATGGAGGAATGGAGAAAGGACCACCAGGATCAGACTGCAGCAACGATCTGAGCACGGTTGGCGCTGCCAGCCAGGCGAGGCGACTCGAAGCTGGGCGTGGACGCTCCGTGCTCTCTTGGGCTTCCGACGCTGATTCAGGGACTGTTGAGCAGGCGTGCCGAACCGCTCGCAGCCCTGCAGTGTCCGGCGAGGTGGCCCTGATGCCAGACGCGCACCTCGGGAAAGGCGCGACCATCGGTTCGGTGATTCCCACACAGGCAGCGATCCTGCCGGCAGCGGTTGGCGTGGACTTGGGATGCGGTATGACAGCGGTGCGGACCGAGCACACTGCGTCTCAGTTGCCGGACAACCTTGTGCCTGCTCTAGACGCCATCGCCGCGGCGGTGCCTTCAGGCTTCTCGTCGCATCCCACTGCGACGAACGATGCTCTGTCATGGCTGCAAACACATGACCTGCCCGACAAGGCGTCGGTCGCTCCGAAGTTCCGATCAAAGATCAGCTCCCAGTTGGGCACTCTCGGAGGCGGCAACCACTTCGTCGAAGTGAGCCTTGACGAAGACGACGGAGTGTGGGTGGTGCTGCATTCCGGTTCGCGTGGCATAGGTAACGCTTTGGCGTCGATGCACATTCGAGAGGCCAAGGCAGTGTGCAAGGCCGCCGGTCGGGAGCTCGAAGACGCTGACCTGGCCTACTTCCTCGAAGGCGACCCAGGGTTCGACGCTTATGTGGCCGACATGCTGTGGGCTCAGGAGTATGCCCGAGCCAACAGGCGTTTGATGACCAACGCAGTGCTGGCAGCATTGCGGAACTCCACCGATTTGGACTTCAAGCCGGTTGATCGGATCGACTGCCACCACAACTACGCCGAGAAGGAAACCCATCACGGCAAGACCATGTGGATCACACGCAAAGGAGCGATCCGCGCTCAGCAAGGCGACCGAGGCGTGATTCCCGGCAGCATGGGCGACGACACGTACATCGTCTCAGGCCGAGGCTGCGCAGATTCGTACTGCTCCGCTTCTCACGGGGCCGGCAGGCTGATGAGCCGGAAACAGGCGAAAAGGGAGATCCCTCCGGAGCGTCTCACCGAGTTGATGAGCGGAAGGACATGGCAGTCGGACAAGGCCGAGAACCTCGTGGACGAAGCACCGGGAGCGTACCGACCGATTTTGCAGGTGATGCGATCTCAGCAGGACCTAGTCTCGGTGGATCACAGGCTCACAGCGGTGCTCAACTACAAGGGCTGCTGAGATCAACACCGAGGAGGAGGTCGCGACCTTGGGGCCTACTCGGGGCTCTCGCTGCTGGGAAAAACTCTCCTGCACCCATCTGCGGCGAGGCAATGGAGGTCGCTCGAACTACGCGATCATGTCAATACAAGAGTATTGATGAGGACGGCAAAAGGAAGTACATAATGGTCAATAAAGCAAAAGGCACATCAGTGGCTGAGCAGGTACGCGACTGGGTTGACAGCGTCCCACCCAACTCAGTACTCGATGTACGAAAGGCACCCTGCGGCGCTTCGAATGCCACTCGAGCGGCCTTGGCGCGTCTAGCTAGGGATCCTGCATGGCCTGTTGAGCATGCCAGGAGGAACATATATTGGCGCAGCAAAGAACCAAGTTAGCTACCTGAATTTGGGTGGACAAGTGCGCCACCTGATATGGCGGAAGTAGCACTTTATGTCGGTGGTCCAGGTACCGGACTCTCGGGCTTTACAGCAGGGAGACGGCTAGGTTGGACTCGTAACAATTGGTTCGTAGATGAGGTAGCCGTTGTGGGGCGACCGCCACGTGGGTTTGACGGCTATGTTCTGTTCCGTTCTCGTAGTAACGAAAAGCGATTGGACCTATCCCAGAACTAGATGACAATGCTAGAAGCCGTCATAGGTTTCGCTGTCACTGAGGGCTTTGACATTGAATACAACTTTGGACATTCTCATTATTGTGACTGGAACGTCCCTCCCTGCGAGGAGTCAGAGTGCTTTTGGGATTGGAACAACGCACTGGACCTAGTAGCAAATCAGTTGAAGAAAGATCCTTACAGCTGGGGCAAGATCAACCCGTCTCATCTGACCATGGCCGCTGCTGGTGAACGCACAGGAGGGCAAGAGATGAGGGACATGGTCCATGACCTCGCAGACGTTATAGCGGATAGCCAGAAGGTGACCGAATGAAGCGGTGCGGGTACGAGTACAGCGAAGCGCGCAGAGTCGATATCATTTGCTAGCTCCAGCCGCCGCCTACATGTTCGACGGCCCGCAGACGATTTTGTCCACGAGGCAAGGGAGACTTGATGTCGCACGCTGATGCACATTTGGCCCCTATGGGGCGTTTGTCGATGGTCCAGCGGGTCGAAGCTGGGATGGCTCAAGCTCATGTGGCCGCTCAGGTGGGGATTTCTCGGGCGATGGTGGCGAAATGGATCCACAACTGCCACCTCCACCGCCATCAACGACACACCCGCCTCACGCGTACACAACCTCTACGGATACCAAAACTAGGTCGGGGATGGGTTGGAAGGCTGGCCTGTGTAGGCGGCGATGCTGTTGTCGGCTGTACGCCGGGCCACCACCTCTGGGGTGCCTGATGAGATATCGGCACGGCACCACGCCAGGCCACGACGGGTCATGGCTTCGAGACCTTCTGGGGTGGCGAGCGCCTGTTCGTCGAGCTGCACGGTTTCACCGGTCAGCAGGTGCAGGCCCAGTCCTTGGATCGTGAGGTCCCAGCCGATGCCGGCGGCACTTGGCCCGAACTGCTCCCAGTGTTCATCGAGCGGGGCAGTGTGCTCGAGGCGTAGGCGGGTGGTTCCGGCCGGTTCTTCGACGAGCGTAACGGTGACCCAGCTGAGTTGTCCGTCGAATTCCCATGTCACCGCCAGGTGGTTGGGCGGTTCGCACGTTGTCACCTCGCCTCCGGCGTTGCCCTCGAGTTGGTAGCGGCCTCCGACGTGGAGGTCACCCTCGATGGGGAGGAACCAGCGGGGGATTCGCTCGCGACTGGTGAGGGCGTCCCAGACGTCGATGATCGAAGCGTCGTAGGAGCGCTCGGCGATCACGGTACGGGTCGGACTCCCGTCTCGCTCACCGCTTCGCACCGTGCGATGGACTCCTTCGATGCTTTCGATGAGCTGCCCCTTCATGGCCCAGTTATACAGCGGGCGAGTCCAATGAGCACCTGGTGAGACGAAGCCGCTCGTAGGCGACGTGGCTGCGCTGCAGTAACGCGGCAGCGGCGCCGACCGTGGAGTAGATGTGGCCGTCACCTGGGCACAACGGGGCTGCTGTACAAGACTCGCTTGAGGGGAGTCTCAGTAGTCGAACACCGAGGGAAGTGCTTCGATGGGGCGGGCCTCGGGGTAGTGGCTGCTGATTTCTGAGGCGTGGTCGGGGTCGTTGACGCGGTCGGGGTCGAAGGCTAGGTCGATCCCCCGGTCGACCAGATCAGCGTTGAACCGGGCCGCCACGTCGTCAAGCCCGAGTGGGCCGGCGGCCAGCCGGTCGCGGTGCTCGATGTCCTTGTAAACGTCGGCCTTCCACAGCACGCTCACACGAATATCGCCAAGCAGCGAGCGGTAAACCTCCTCGCCGTGGTCGGTCACGACCCACTCCCCATCGGCACTGTCCGACGGGGCCAGCTCGGCACTCGGGGTAATCAACGGTGTCCCGTCGTCGAACGGTCCCACCGCGTTGACCTGATGAAACATGCCGTGGTTGTCGCCCAGCAAAGCGGTGTTGGCCATCTTGCCCACATGCTCGGCCGGCGGGTTGTCGGGACCGTATGGCCAGTAACGGAACCCCCCGCCGTCCACGTCGTTGAGCCACCAGATGGCGGTGGCCTGGGGGATGGAAACATCATCAAACAGACCGGACCACAGCATGGTGCGCAGCAGCCACATCGGGGTGTTGGCTCGGTCACAGCCGGCAAAGCGGGGATTGTCGGTATGAGCCGGACCGGCCATCGTGATGGCCATCATCTGGTTCACATAAACGCTGTGGGGCTCCACGACCTCGGCGCCGTAGTACGCCTTGGCCGCATCAATGTAGGCCTCGTTGTGCAGGAACAACTCAGAACCTGGGGCAGCGTAGGTGTCGTGTACCCAGTCGTTCTGGAACCACAACGGCCGAGTACGAGCGTGAGGATCTGCACCGGGGTTATACCAGCCGCCCAGCGGGGTGTACGGCGCCTCCTGGGCCAGCAGGTCGACGGCGGCACCGACATCGCCAATCACATCGGTGAGCAGGATAGGCGGATCGGAGACGTGCATCGCAGTGACAGTACCAGAGCCCCGTCAATGTCAAAGAGCGAAGTCAATGAGCGAACCCGCCGGCCAACCACCTCGTATTGTGGATCGATGCCCCGCTCGACCGCAGTGCCGACGCTCCCGAAGGTGCATCGGTGGATGGCTTGGAGGCTCAAGGGATGATGGAGATCAGGCCAGGGAGGAAGATCACGGGGATGTCGGCCATCCTGCTCCCCCACCTCGACCCCCACACGGTTGACTGGAATGGGTTGGAAGCCCACATCGACCGCACAAAGCGGGCCGGGCTCACACCGGCGGTGAACATGGACACCGGCTACGTCCAACTGCTCGACAGACCCACTCGAACCGAGGTGCTGGACCGGGCCGCGGCCATCACCGGGGGTGACTTCGTAGCCGGGGCGTTCGTGGCAGACGAGCCGGGGGCGGCGTTCAACCTCGACGCTTACCGGCAAGCCGTCGATGAGATCGCCGCACGGGGCGGGGTGCCGGTAATCTTCCCATCCCACGGGTTGAACGACCACGGCGACGTTGCCTGGCTCGACGCCCACGGCCGGCTCGCTGCCGGCATCGACCGGTTCATCGGCTTCGAACTGGACACCATGTTCGTGCCCTATGGACGCATTGTGGGGCTCGACACCTACAGGGGGCTTGTAGAGATTCCCCAGTGCATCGGGGCGAAACACTCATCGCTGGACCGCGAGTTGGAGTGGGAGCGGCTGGCCCTGCGAGACGAGGTGCGCCCCGACTTCCTGGTGCTGACCGGCAACGACCTGGCCATCGACATGGTGATGTACGGATCCGACTACCTGCTGGGGCTTTCCACATTCGCCCCCGACAAGTTCGCCGAGCGGGACCGCCTGTGGGCCGGGGGCGACCCGGGGTTCCACCAAATCAACGACCTGTTGCAGTACCTGGGCCAGTTCACCTTCCGGCCTCCGGTGCCGGCCTACCGCCACAGCGCGGCGATGTTCCTCCAAATGAGGGGCTGGACGAGAAGCTCGGCCGTTCCCCGAGGCGCGCCCACCCGCCCGGACAGCGACCGTGAGGTGCTGCTTGACATCGCCCGGCGGCTCAAGGTCGCGTGATGCTCCGCCGTCTCCTGGTCACCAAGACGCTCTGGGCAACGTGATGCCCCGCTGGACACAGGTGAAGAACCTGACCACCGTGGCCAAGCTGCGCGACCACCTCGCCGCTCTGGGAGTTGAAATCCCCCTCGACGATGAGGTGGACCCCACCGGCCCGCTGAGTCGGCCGATGACCATCACCGACGGTTCGGCCGGCGGGAAAACCTCGCCCAACCGGTGGGCGGTGCTGCCCATGGAAGGGTGGGACGGCGAGACCGACGGGCGGCCATCGGATCTGGTCCGCCGCCGGTGGGACCGGTTCGCTCGCAGCGGGGCCGGCCTGGTGTGGGGGGAGGCCACCGCGGTGCGACCGGACGGGCGGGCCAACCCCCGCCAGCTCGTGTTGGACGAGACCACGGTGGGCGACTTTGCCGCGCTCCGAGCCCGGCTGGACCCATCGCAGGTAACCGTGCTTCAGCTCACCCATTCGGGGCGCTACGCCCGGCCCAACACCGACGGCCCGGCTCCTCGCACGGCCTACCAGCATCCGCTGCTCGACGCCCGAGTCGGATCGGGCCAAGCCGAGGTGCTCACCGACGGCGAGCTGGCCGAGCTGGCCGATCAGTTCGCACACAGGGCGGTGCTGGCCGGCCAAGCCGGATTCGACTTCGTGGACATCAAGGCGTGCCACGGCTACCTCGGCCACGAACTCCTCACCGCTTTCGACCGGCCCGGCCCCTACGGCGGCGACCTTCAGGGACGCACCCGCTTCCTGCGCTCGATCATCGAAGCCATCCGAGGCGAGGCCCCCGGCCTGGGGGTGGCCATCAGGCTCTCGCTGTTCGACTTCGCTCCCCACACCGCCGGGGACAACGGCGTCGGGGTTCCCGAAACCACCGGCCCCTACCGGCTGGCCTTCGGCGGCGACGGGTCGGGGCTGGGCATCGACATCACCGAAACCCACCAGGTGCTCGACATGCTGGGGGAACTCGGTGTCGGCCTGGTGTGCGCCACCGCGGGCAGCCCGTACTACGTGCCCCACATCCAACGCCCCGCTTACTTCCCCCCCTCCGACGGCTACCAGCCCCCCGAGGACCCACTGACCGGCGTGGCCCGGCTGATCAGCGCCACCGGTGAGATAGCCAAGCGTCACCCCAACATGAAGATCGTGGGCGCGGGGCTTTCCTACCTCCAGGAATGGCTGCCCCACGCGGCCCAAGCCCTCGTAGCCAGAGGCACTGCCGATGCCGTGGGGCTGGGCCGCATGATCCTGTCCTACCCGCAGATGCCCACCGACGTACTGGCGGGGCGGGAACTCGACCGCCGCCTCATCTGCCGCACGTTCTCCGATTGCACCACCGCTCCCCGCAACGGACTGATCTCGGGCTGCTACCCGCTCGACGACTTCTACAACCGCCGCGAGGAGCGCCTCCAACTCGCCCGGCACAAGAGAGAATCCAGGGCCCGCCTCCGTTCGGCACCAGGTGGGGGCACCTGACCATCCCGAACGGCGTTTGGCCCATGCATCGCACCTCAAGCATCGCCAGAGCGGAGCGCCTTACCCTCCGCCCGATACTGTGGAGACGGACCTGGAACGAGATCATCCGAGGAGCCAACCAGTGCTGAACGTGAAAGTGGAAAAGGAAGGTCACATCGCCACCGTCACCCTGAACCGCCCGCCGGTAAACGCCGTCAACCAACAGGCCACCAGGGAGATCAGGGAGGCTTTTTCCACCCTGGGCAACGACCGGGATGTGCGGGTGGCCATCTTCACCGGAGCCGGGGAAAAGGCCTTTTGCGCCGGCGTGGACCTCAACAACCCGGGGAGAGGACCAAAGGAAGAACTACCCCCCCAAGAGGTTACTGACGCCGGTCTCGTGGCCCGCGAAGCCATGTGGTCCATCATCGACTGCGACGTGCCGGTTATCGGAGCCATCAACGGGGTGGCGTTGGGGGCAGGCTTGGCCTTCGCAGCTTGCTGCGACATGCTGGTGGCCTCGGAAACCGCCCGGTTCGGGACCCCTGAAATCAACGTGGGCCTGCTGGGCGCCAGCGCTCACCTAATGACGATGATGGGCCGCCACAAGGCCAGGGAGATGTTCTTCACCGGAGAACAGGTACCGGCATCGGAGATGCATCGCATCGGAGCGGTGCGCACCGTAACCGCCCAGGAAGACCTCATGGAAACCGCCCTCGAACTGGCCCATCTTCTTGCCGCCAAGAGCCCGATAGCCCTTCGGCTGGCCAAGGAGTCCATGAACCGCACCGAAGATCTTCCGCTTCGGGACGCCTACCGCACCGAGCAGGACTACACCTCTCGCCTGATGCGCTTCCTCGACTCCAAGGAGGCACGCAAGGCGTTCCTGGAGAAGCGGGAACCCAACTTCAAGTGGCGCTGACCGGCTGTCGAGCCAACCCGCCGCCTGTCCACTACCGACCGGAGAACAGCTTGGAGTTGTCCCAGTTGAGCATCCGCCCCACCGGAGTCAGCTCCACCATGGAGTTGAGGTTCTTCTGGTAGTAATCCCTGGTCGTGGCTGGCATCTCATCCCGTGCCGTCCGGTAGGGAGAGTACTTCTCGTCGAGAGCGGCACCCACGCGCCGGGCCAGCTCATCTGATGGGTCGATCACCTTACCGACGCACTCCACATGCACGGCCCGCAGCTCGGCCCACCTCTCGCCCGACTCCACCAGAAACGAGCACCGCTGGTCGTTGGCAACCCGTACCACCTTCTTGCCTCTGGTCACCAGGTAAATCTTCTCGTCCAGCACCACGTACCAAACCGGAAGGGCGACAGGCTGCCCATTCGACCGCAGCGTGGTGAGGATGCCGTTCACCGACGTCTCGAGCATCTCCCAGCACTCATCGGGCGACATCCGAACCGTGGGCTTGACTCTGCCCTCAGCCCCCTCAGCCATCTCGAAGTTGCCTGCGGAAAATCTTGCCCGAAGCCGACTTGGGGATGGCGTCGATGAACCGCACCTCACCGAGCCGCTTGTACGTGGCCACCTGATCGGCCACAAAGGCCATTACCGCCCCCTCGTCGATTGTGGCATCGGGCACCGGCACCACGAACGCCACCGGCACCTCGCCGCTCTCCTCGTCGGCAATCCCGATAACCGCGGCGTCGGCGACCTGGGGATGGTCCACCAACAAGGCCTCCAGCTCGGCGGGAGCCACCTGGAACCCCTTGACCTTGATGAGCTCCTTCAGCCGGTCGACAATGTACACGTGGCCGTCGTCGTCGACCCTGGCGATGTCACCTGTGTGGAGCCAGCCGTCGCCGTCGATTGTCTGGGCGGTGGCCTCGGGATTGTTGAGATACCCCTTCATCACCTGGGGCCCTCTGATCCACAGCTCCCCTTCAGCTCCGGCGGGCTGGTCGTCCCCCGACTCGGGATCAACGATGCGGGCCTCGGTGTTGGACACGGTCAACCCCACCGACCCCGGCTTGAAGTTCCCCGGCGGGGTGGCGTGGGTAATGGGGCTGAGCTCGGTCATCCCGTAGCCCTGCACCACCTCGCAACCGATGCGGACCGACGCCTCGGCGGCCAACTCCGCACCCAGCGGGGCGGCCCCAGACAGCACCTGGCGCAAAGAAGAGAGATCGAAATCGGCCACCGCCGGGTGCTTGGCCAGGGCCAGCACGATGGGGGGAACGGCGAAGAACCTGGTGACCCGGTGGCGTTCGATGAGGGCCAGCGCCTGAGCCAGGTCGAACCGGGACATGGTGATCAACCGGGCCCCATGGTGGAGCTGGTCGTTCATCAGCACCTGCATGCCATAGATGTGGAAGAAGGGCAGCACCGCCAGCACCACGTCGCTGGGCTGGGACACGATGGCAGTAGTGCATTGCTCGATGTTGTTCACCAGGTTGGCGTGGGTGAGCATCACCCCCTTGGGCAACCCGGTGGTCCCCGACGAATAGGGCAACACCACCACGTCGTCGTGGGGATCAACCTCAACCTGGCCGATGGGATCACCCATGAACGACCCCATGGCAACCCCGACCTGAGGGCTTTCCTCGTCGATCACCACCACATCGCCGTCCCGACCTGCCAGGTCCATTGCCTCGCGGGCCTGGGCTGCGAACGCATCGACCGTGAAGATCAGCTTCGCTCCCGAATCGGTGAGCTGGTAGGCCACCTCCTCGGGGCCATAAGCGGGATTGACGGTGGTAACCGCGCCGCCGGCAACCGCCACGGCATGGAAGACCACCGGGTACCACGGGGAGTTGGGGGCCATCAGCGCGCCGACATCACCCCGCCGGAATCCTCGGGCCGCCAGCCCTCCGGCCAGCGAGTAAACCGCCTCCTCGATCTGGCCGAAAGTGAGCGACCACTCCCCGGGGCCGTCGATGACCGCCGGATGGTCGGCAAGCTCGGCGGCTCGCTGGAGCACGAATCCGGTCACCGGCTGCGAGCTGAGCGCCACCTCGGGCAGGGGGCTGGAATGCACGATCATTGGACAGCTCCGCCGGTCAGTTCACAGAATCGGTCGGGATCGGGTTGCCCACCGGCAACCAGGTCCGCTCGGCCGGGAAGTACTCGTAGCGTCGGACCAGCGAACCGGCAGAGTGCTTGTCGGGCGACAGAGAGGCGTTGGTCATGGCGGGAAGATCAAACGTGCCCAGGCCCTCGGCAGCGTCCCGGAACGATTCCGGGGTGATGTCACCCCCGGCCGCTTCCAGGATCTTCACGGTGAGGGCGAAGGCCCGGCAGTGGTTGGTGATGCCGTTCACCACATCTGTGTCATCGAGGTCCAACGGCTCGTCGCCGAACCGCTCGTCGTAGGCGTCGATGCAAGCCTGCACTCCGGGGTCGGCCAGGGCCGTCTCCCGAACCGGCTTGTCCGTTGTCACCGCGAACGTACGGGCCAGCGTCTCGTCCTCCAACCCCATGTCGTCGGGAGCCGACAGGCGGTCGGCGGCCTGCCCGTTGGTGATGGCGATGGGGACCTCCCAGCCGATGCGCTGCACTGAGGCGATGATGCCGAACACGTTGGACACGTTGAGGATGAGGTCCACCCCGTCGGCCTTCATGCGCTGCAACACCGTGTCGGTGGCGGTCTCGTTGGCCACCGTGTCTGTGGTGGGCGAGCCGGGTGAGTAGTCCCCCACCACGTTGATGCCGGCTTCCTCCAGCAGCGGGCGAACAGCATCCACGTAAGCCTTGTCCGGGTCGGCCTCGTAGTAGATGCCCACGTTGTAACCGTCGAAGTCGCCCGCCCTGATCATCTCGGTGGTTCCCCCCACCCGCTGGCGGGTCTGCTCCATCTCGGTTGCGAACAAAAGGCCGTTGGACCGGGCCTGGCGCTCGGCGTTCTCGCCGAAGTGACCCACGTATGGATGGCCGTTCAACTCGGTTATGCACAGCGCGTTGTCCTCGAGGAACTGACCGATGACCACGAACACCTTGCGATCCCCGAGCAGCTCTGTGCATACCCGTTCGCTGTCGGTGGCCCCGATGGGCAGGAATGCGCTGACGTGGGTAACGACGCTGCGGCCGTGAATCCCGCCTCTCTGGTTCAGGTCGTCGGCCATCGCCTGATACAGGTTCTCCACCGAGAACACACCCAGGTCAATGCCGAACAGCTCCTTGATTTGAGCCGGGTCGATGGCCGCCACGCCGATAGCGATTTCGGTTTCGGTTACCCCCTGGTAGCTGGCAGTGAGCACCACTGGCTCGGGAGTGGCCGTGGGGGTCTCGGCCGGAGCCTCGTCCTCCTCGGCGGCCGGCTCATCAGCAGGAGCCTCGGTCGCCTCCGCCGGAGCCTCCGAAGGGGAATCTTCCTCGGCGGCCGGCTCATCAGCAGGCTCATCGGCTGGAGCCTCGGTCGCCTCCGCCGGTGCTTCGGTCGGCGCGCTTGCGGTGCTCGCCAGACCGCCGTCGTCATCGTTGCCGCACGCGGCCACCACAAGGGCAAGGGCCACCAGCAGCCACCACCAACTCCGCATCGCTCTGGGACTCTTTCGTTCCGCTGCCGTCTGTCGCACTGTTGTCACCCTCCTGCCGGGCTGTGTTGCTGTTGCGTTCCTACTTGCTCCCAAAGTTGAGCCTTCTCGGCCCGAGCCTTAGGCCGGACAGGCCGGTCATGTGAGGCCCAGTCGGGCGAACTGATCGTCGGGTGCATCCACCTCTCCAAGCGCGGTGTGAAGCAGGTCGAGCATCTCCTGGCCGTCGGAGCCGCCGGTGCGGTTCTCCTGCTCATCGGGGTCGATGTCGAGGTCGAACAGGAAGTGCCGGTCGTTGCAGGCGTTCACCGCGGCCCACAGCGGGAGCATGTCGCCGGGCTGGTAGGGCTGGCGGATCACCGGCACCTCGGATCCGGGCATCCGGTCGAGCCACGCCCGATGATCGGGAGCGGGCAGGCCTTCGATGCCCATGTTGCCGAACGGCATGGTGGACCACCGGTTCGACCACATCGACAGCGGGAAGTTCTCCCCCGAAGCGCCCCGGGCGTACTTGCGGGTGCCGTCGGTTACCTGCACCCACCCGCCGAACACACCCCCGAGGGCCCAGTCCCTGATGGCGTCGGCCTCCCCGGTGAGCAGGGGAGCCATCGACCGTCCGTGGGTGCGCTGAACCACCTCGGCGTCGAAGATGTCGGCAACCGTGGCGAAGATGTCCACGTTGGTGGTGAGGGCGTCGCACACCTGGCCTCCGGGCTGACCCGGCCACGACACCAGCAGCGGCGTGTGCCCCAGCGGTTCGTATTGCGGCACCCCGGGCTTGCCCCAGATGTCCCGGCCCTCCCGCTCCTCGCCCAGGTAGTGGCCGTGGTCGGTACACACAATCAACACTGTGTCGTCCCACAGGCCCTGCTCGTCGAACCGGTCCAGGATCCGGCCGAACCAGTGGTCGATCATCGACAGCTTGGCCCCGTAGTTGGCCCGAACGTGGCGACCCTCCCGCTCCGGCCAACTTCCCGACGAGATAGCACCGTCGGCGTAGGGCGGCCAGATCACCCACTCCTCGTCCCACGGCTCGTCGTGATACCGGCCCGCCCATGGCGCCGGGGTGTCGAAGGGCTCGTGGGGATCGAACTCGTCCACGAACAGGAACCACCGATCATGGTGGGGAATGGCCTCGGCCAGAAACCGGGAGGCCGCCCCCATGGTCTTGGGACCGGGGTAGTCGTCCTCACCCCGGAAGAACGTGCGAGACCGGTCGTACTCCCGATCGTGCAGGTCAAACCCCATGGCCTTGGAGAACCACCACCCCCCTGCACGGGCTGGCATGGCCGGTGTGCCGACCCAGGAGGGGTCGTGGTAAGTGCGCCACGGATCACCCTCGTGACCCCGCAGGTAGTCCCAACAATGGAAGTCGGTGTGGTAGTTTTCACCGCCGGTCTCGAACAGATGGGGATGATCGGTCACCAGCGCGGTGGTCACCCCCTTGCGGCGCAACACGCGGGTGATTGTCTCCTCCCACAGCTCCACCGAGCCCCACGGCTTCCACAAGAAGTCGAGCGCACCGCACAAGATGTCGTGGCGGGCGGGCATGCACGGCAGCGAACCGGTCACGTGCCGGGTGAAACGGGTGGCCTGCTGGGCGGCGAACCGGTCCAGGTTCGGGGTCTCGAACTCGGTGCCGCCGTAGCACCCCAGCATGTGGCGATTCAGGGAGTCCATCAGAACGACCGCGACATTGGTTGGTTTGCTCATCGACCCCCCTGGTCTATTGCCCCTTTTGCGCCGACAGCCAACGCTAGTGGGCCAGGACGCTACTCTGCTAGAGCAGCAAAGGCCGAAACCCTTGGCGTGCCGGAGGGTGGCATACGGGGGGACAGTTGGACCAGGAACAATCCCAGAGTCAAGCCATCGATGCGCTGGCCACCACGGTGCTCGAAGGCGAGGCCGCCCGGCGAGACGCCCAACGGGCCGAGGTGTTGTTCCCCGACGACCTCCTGCCCGGGGTCGGGGGCGAGGAGACCACCCTCAAGGAAGGCCTGCTGAAAGGGGGGTACAGGACCTTTTTCGTCCTGCTTGCGCTGAATAGCCTCGACGAGCTGGAGAACAGCGCCGTAGCCATTCTCGGACCTGACATCGGCGAGAGCTTCGGGGTGAGCGACGGGACCATCACAGCCATCAGCACGGCGTCGCTCATGTTCTTCGTGCTCGGTGCCGGCCCGATGGGGTGGCTGGCCGACCGCATGCGCCGCGGTCCAATCGTGGGAGTGGCCAGCGGGGCCTTCGCGGCATTCTCCGCCCTGTCGGGCGCGGCAGTCAACGCCCTCATGTTCTTCTTCATGCGGTTCTTCTCCGGGATGTCCAAGGCCAACACCATCACCGTTCATCCCAGCCTGCTGGCCGACACCTACCCCCTTCAGACCCGGGGCCGCATGTTCGCCACCAACGCCGGAGTGGGCCGGGTGTTCTCCGCCCTCAGCCCAATTTTGGCCGGGGGTATAGCGGTGTGGGTTGGGGGTGACGACGGTTGGCGCTGGGCGTTCTATCTGCTCGGCCTTCCCACCGCGGCCCTGGCCATATTCGCCTTCTTCCTGCGGGAACCGCCCCGGGGCCAGTGGGAACAAAAGGACGTTCTGGGCACCGGCTTGAAGCAGGAAACCAAGATGCCCATCTCGGTGGAGGCGGCCTTCGCCCGCATCTGGAGAATCGACACCATCCGCAACATGACCATCGCCTTCGCCGCCATGGGCTTCGCCCTGTTCCCGGCCGGATCGATCCAGTCGTTCTTCCTGGAGGAGGAGTTCGGCCTCGACTCCTTGGAGAGGGGCCTGGCGGTGGCTCCGGCCGGGATGGGGCTGCTGTTGCTGTTGCCGGTAGTGGGCCGCCGGTTCGACGCCACCTACAGAAAGGACCCCGACCGGGCGCTGCGGATGATCGGGATACTGCTGCTTCCCATCGGCGTGCTGGTGCCGATCCAGTACGCCATGCCCAACCTCGGCCTGTTCATGACCTTGTCCGCGATCAACTCCACCCTGCTCGGGGGGGCCTTCGCCATGGTGCAGCCCGCCATCCAGGCGGTGTTCCCCTATCGGCTGCGGGGTATGGGCACGGCCTTCTTGACGTTCTTCATGGTCATGGTGGGCGGCGTGGGGGGCAGCATCATCGCCGGCTTCTTCCAGAACGAGCTGGGCGAGCAAACCGCCATCACCATCATCACCGCAACGGCCATGCCCATCGGGGCCTACTTCGTGTTGCGGGGAGCGGGCCGCCTGCGCCGTGACCTGTCGATGATCGTGGGTGAACTCCAAGAGGAGCAGGCCGAACAGCGCCGCCAGGTCGAGACCGACCCCGAGGACCTGCCGGCAATCCAGGTCAACGACATCGACTTCAGCTACGGGCAGGTGCAGGTGCTGTTCGACCTCGGCTTCGAGGTGCGCCGGCACGAGACGCTGGCCCTTCTGGGTACCAACGGAGCGGGCAAGTCCACCATCCTCAAGGTAATCACCGGCCTGCTCACCCCCGAACGAGGTGTTGTGCGCCTAAACGGCCAGACCATCACTTTCGCCACCCCCGAGCAGAGGGCCGCGATGGGTATCCACATGTTGCCCGGAGGTGCGGGGGTGTGGAGCGACCTTTCGATTCGGGACAACCTGCTCATGGGGGCCTACGAGTACCGCAAGGACCCCGAAGACCGGGACCGGCGCATCGAGCGAGCGCTCGAGCTCTTCCCCGAGCTGGCCAAACGGCCCCGGGAGCAGGCCGGGAACCTCTCCGGCGGCCAGCAGCAGATGCTGGCTCTGGCCCGGGTGATGTTGCACGAACCCGAAGTGCTGGTGATTGACGAGCTGTCGCTGGGGCTGGCCCCGGTGGTGATCCAGTCGTTGCTGGAGACGGTCGAAGACCTCAAGGCCCAGGGTCAAACCATGATTATCGTGGAGCAGTCTCTGAACGTGGCCCTTTCTATCGCCGACCGGGCGGTGTTCCTGGAGAAGGGGCAGGTGCGCTTCGAGGGTCCGGCCCAGGAACTGGCCGAGCGTGACGATCTCGCCCGGGCCGTGTTCTTGGGTACCGAGGGCGGCTAATGGGGCTTGCCGGCGCCTCCACTCTGGGGGTGTGGATCACCCGCCAGCTCGTCTTCGACGGGGTAGTCAACGGCCTGGTGATCGGGCTGGTGGCCATGGGGATCGTGCTCATCTACAGGTCCACCCGGGTCATCAACTTCGCGGTGGGCAACATGGGGCTCATTGCCACCTCCACCATGGCGCTGCTGATGGTGAACTACAACTGGGGGTTCTGGCTGGCTCTGGCGGTTTCGCTGGTGTTGGGCACGCTGTTCGCCGCCGCGGTGGAGCTGACCGTGATCCGCCGCCTGTTCACCTCCCCCCGTGTGATCGTGCTGGTGGCCACGGTGGGCATCGCCCAGCTTGCCCAGCTCATCACCTCACAGTTGCCCGACATCGACGTCGCCGGCAACCGCTACCCGGTGATGATCGGTACCATCTGGGACGACGCCCTGGGCACAGGGATACGCCTGCGGGGCCCACAGCTCTCCATCATCATCGTGGTTCCGGTGCTGGCGCTGTTACTGGGCTGGCTGCTCAACCGCACCACTTTCGGGAAATCGGTGGCCGCGTCGGCCAACAATCCCGACCTCTCCCGACTGTCGGGGATCAACCCCAAGACGGTATCCACGTTCGTGTGGACGATTGCCGGGGTGCTGGCCTCGGTGTCGATGATCCTGCTGTCGGGGGTGAGCGGGAGCATCACCGGGGTGGCCAACCTGGGTCCGCTGACCCTGGGCAAGGCGATGGTGGCCGCCGTTTTGGCCACCATGGTCTCCTTCCCCAGGGCCGTGGCCGGAGGCGTGCTCATCGGGGTGTCCGAGGCGCTGTTGAGGTTCAACTTCATAAGCGATCCGGGGTTGATCGACTTCCTTACGTTCCTGGCCGTGCTGGTGGCCGTCTTCTTCCAGAGCCGCACCCAGGGCGAGACCGGGGTGTTTTCCTTCGCGCCCAAGGTCAGGGCGGTGCCAGAGCGTCTGAAGCAAGTGTGGTGGATAAGGCACCTTCCCCGCATCGGTGTGGCCGGGCTGCTGGTGATCGGTGCCGTACTGGTCCACCTACCCGGAGTCTCGAACCTGCCGTCGCGCCAGCTCCTGTACGCCACCGTCTTGTGTTTCGCCATATGCGGGGCGTCGGTCACCATCATCACCGGCTGGGCCGGGCAGCTCTCGCTGGCACAAATGACCTTCGCCGGAATCGGGGCGCTGCTGGCCGCCGGTCTGAATCGCGGCCTCTCCATGGACTTCACCGTGGGCACCGGGTTCCTGCCCGGAGACACCCTGTCGTGGGACTTCTTCGACATCCGATTCCAGGCCGGCGGGGTCCCTTTCATGGTGGCCATCCCACTGGCGGCGCTGCTCGCCGCGGCGTTCGCGGCGGTGATCGGGCTGGGCTCGCTCAGGGTTAGGGGGCTCAACCTGGCCGTGACCACGTTCGTGTTCGCCCTGGCCGCCGAGCAGTACCTCTTCCGGCGGCCGTTCTTCTCGGGGGGCAACTCCGGTTCGGTGCCGTTCCGCCGGGGCGAGCTGTTCGGCCTCAACCTCGAATCCCAGAAGAGCTACTACTACGTCTGTCTGGTGGGCCTGCTCATCGTGGTGGCCATCGCCGGCCGTCTGCGGCGCTCCGGCATCGGGCGCACCACCATCGCGGTTCGCGACAACATCGACTCTGCGTCGGGCTACACGGTGGGGCCGGTACGTTCGAAGCTGTCGGCGTTCGCCCTGGCCGGCGGCATAGCCGGGTTGGGCGGGGCCCTGCTGGCAGGGCTGGTGCAGAACGTTCCGATCAGCGAGCGGTTCTTCCTGGTGGGCGATTCGTTGCAGCTCATCGGGATGGTGGTGATTGGGGGCCTCGGCTCGGTGATGGGCACCGTTCTGGGAGCGGTGTGGATCTACGGGCTGCCCAACCTGTTCGACAACTCCAACGCGGTAGCGCTGTTCTCGTCCAGCATTGGCCTGCTTGTGGTGCTGATGTACTTCCCGGGCGGTCTGGTGCAGATCGGCTACAGCGCTCGCAACGCTCTCATCGCCCTGGCTGAGCGACGGCTCGGTCCCGACACCGGCACCAAGACCGTCCAAACCGCGCCGGTCGCATCGACCCGCGCCGTCGACGGGCGGCCCGCCGTGGATCCCATGCTGGCCGGCCACGACATAAGCGTGCGGTTCGGCGGGGTGATGGCGGTGTCGGAAGCCACCGTGGTGGTGCGCCCCGAGGAGGTTGTGGGCCTCATCGGGACCAACGGCGCAGGCAAGTCCACCTTCATGAACGCGGTGGGGGGCTACGTTTCGAGTACCGGCCGGGTGGAGCTGCTCGGTGAGGACATCACCCGCTACTCCTCGCCACGCAGGGCCCGGGCAGGTTTGGGCCGCACATTCCAGGCCGCCTCGCTGTTCCCGGAGCTGACGGTTCGCGAGACCGTGCAGGTGGCCCTGGAGGCCCGGGGTCGCACCCCGCTGGTGAGCACCGCCCTGTACCTTCCCCACACCTTCGCCATCGAGCGGCGCCAGCGGGCCGAAGCCGACGAGCTAATCGACTTCCTGGGGCTGGGCCGCTACGCCGACTCCTACATCAGCGACCTCTCAACCGGCACCAGGCGCATCGTTGAAATAACCGGGCTCTTGGCCCTCAACGCCCGGGTGCTGTGCCTCGACGAGCCCACCGCCGGGGTGGCCCAACGTGAGACCGAGGCGTTCGGCCCGCTCATCACCTCCATCCGCCGGGAGCTGGGGGCCGCCATGCTCATCATCGAGCACGACATGCCGCTCATCATGAGCATCAGCGACCGTGTGTACTGCCTCGAAGCAGGCAAGGTCATCGCCGAGGGAACCCCGGGCGAGGTTCGCAACGACCCTCTGGTAGTCGCCAGCTACCTCGGCACCCAGGAGCAGAGCCCCACAGACGGGTGAAGCCCGCTCACCATCCCCGGCCCTCGGGCTCGAGGCCCAGCAGGGCTTGGCCCCCGCCCAACACCACCTTTCGGTCGAACGCGGGGAACTGCACCGCCACGTAGAGATCGCGCAACCGGCGCTCGATGGGGTTGACCCGCATGGCTGCCGGCGTTCCCACCGCGTGGAACAGGCGCTGCACCGCTTCGAGCGAAGCCCTTCCGGCGTGTACGTAGGACAGGCGAGCCTCTGCTACCGCCGTGGAGTCGTCGGGGTTGCCCCAGGCCCGGGCGGTGGCCTCCACCACTCGGGAGCGGGCCGCTCCTACCGCTCCCGACGCACGGCCCAAGGCGTGCTGAACCTCAGCCCGGTCTCGCAGCAACACCACCGAACCGCTCGAGGCAGCCTCGGCCGCCATCGCCACCACCCCGTCGATAGCACCCTGGGCCACCCCCATCACCACTGCTGCCACCGGGGCATGAGTGGCCATGCGCAACAGGCTCGGGTGGTACAGACGCATATCCTCGCCCGGGGCCCCCTGCCCGGTGGTGGAGTGTTCGACGGGTACGAACACATCACGGGCCACCACATCGTGGCTGCCGGTGCCGGCCATCCCCATAGCCGACCACGTCCTCAGCACCTCCACCTCGCCTTTGGGCACGAACATGGCCCGGGGCACCGGCTCGCCGTCCACCGCGCACGACAGCATGGCCCAGTTGGCGTGCTCGATCCCGCTGCAGAAATCCCACTGCCCGGTAATCCGGTAGCCACCCGGAACAGCCACCGCGGTGCCCTGCGGTCGAGCCGATCCTGCCACCCTGAAATCGGTCGGTGAACCTGCCATGCCGGACAGGACCCCGGCGTCGAGCCAACCGGTGAGGTAGCCGGTAGTGGTGGAGACCATCACACACCACGCGGTGGAGCCGTCGCCCCGGGCAACGGACTCCACGCAGTGATACGCCGTCAAAACATCCTGGCCCGGACCACCCACCGACCGGCGCAGATAGAGCTGAAGCAGGCCCGACGCAACCAGCTCGCCGACCAGCGGTTCCGGGAGGCGCTGGTGGCCCTCGATCTCGGTGGCGGCTCGTGCGGCCGAGGCGCCGATGGCCACAGCACGTTCGACATAGGAAGCCCCGCTGTCGGGCCACTCCCCCATTTCCACGGCTCCCCTCTTCTTCCTTCTTCCGGCTCAGTAGCGGGGGTTGCGAGGACCGAAGAAGAGCCGGTCGGAGTTGGCGTGGAGATACTTGTCGAACCGCTTGTCGATGGCTCTCGGGGGCATGGCCCGACGCTAACGCAGCTCGGACCCGCTCCGAACACTGGCACCGCTACTTACGCTGCCGGACCGTTCCCGATGGATCGCCGGAGCCTTGAGGCACCAGAATCAAACGGTGACCACTGGCACGGCGGGCCCTGCTCTGGAGGGCCTGCGGATTCTCGAACTCGGCTCGGGGCCGGCGGTGGGGTTCGCGGGCATGGTCCTGGCCGAGAACGGCGCCGAGGTGGTGAAGGTGGAGCCGCCCGGTGCCGGATGGGACCGGGGACGGCCCGGCTTTGCCGTGTGGC
This sequence comes from Acidimicrobiales bacterium, assembly GCA_965200775.1. Taxonomy (GTDB): domain Bacteria; phylum Actinomycetota; class Acidimicrobiia; order Acidimicrobiales; family Bin134; genus Poriferisocius. Next base: position 1,862,913 of record OZ241383.1, read on the forward strand.
ACCGGGCCAAGAAGAGCATCGTTTTGGACCTGCTGAAACCTGACGAACAGGACCGGTTCCGGGAACTGGCCGAAGTGGCCGACGGGGTGATCGAAGCCTTCCGCCCCCGGGTGGCCGAGCGGCTCGGCGTCGACTACCACACCCTGCACGAGCTGAACGACAGGTTGGTTTACGCCTCGATCACCGGCTTCGGAGAGACTGGGCCGTGGCGAGGGCTCCCCGGCTACGAGCAGATTGTGGCGGCCAAGAGCGGGCGCATGACCTCCTACCCCGGCGTGCGCCCCGGCCCTGTGTTCACCCCGGTTCCCATCGCCTCCTACGGCGCGGGGATGCTGGCGGCTACAGGCTTGATGGCCGGCATCTGGGCCCGCCACCGCAGCGGCCAAGGCCTGCTGGTGGACACCAGCCTGTTGCACGCACTGAGCGTGTACGACATGACCAGCGGGCACGGCAACCGCACCCAGATCCCTTCGGAACCGGGCAAGGTGTACGGCATCATGCGGGTGCCGTTCATGACCGCCCCCACCAGCGACGGCCGTTTCATCCAGATGTGCAGCCGCCAGGCCCATCACTACCGACAGTGGCTGACCGAGCTGGGCCTTGACACCCTGCTCGACGATCCCGAACTGGCCAACGCCCCCGACCTGTGGCCCAGCGAGGAGCGGCTGGCCGAGGTTGTCGAAACCATTGAGGGCGCGATGGCCGAGCGAACCGCCGATGAGTGGATGGAGGTCTTCTCCGACCAGGACATCGGAGGCGACCCGTTCCTTGCTCCCCAGGAGTTCCTCAACAGCGCCCAGTGCATGGAAAATGCGCGCCGCCAGGTGGTACACGACCCCGAAATGGGCCCGACGACACAGATCGGCCCGCTCGGGCTGTACTCCGACACCCCGTCGGTGATCGGGCCGGGAGCGCCCCGGCTCGGCGAGCACACCGACGAGGTGCTCTCGCAGTGGCGGGCCACCCCCAACATGTCTCCCCTGCCCCGCTACGGCGGCAGGCCGGCGGCGGCTGAGGATTCCGAGACCGGCGGCCAGCTTCCCCTGAGCGACGTGACCATCCTGGACGTGGGCTACTTCTACGCCTGCCCGTTCGCGGCCACGCTCCTGGCCGAAGCGGGGGCCCGAGTCATCAAGGTGGAGCCGCCCACAGGCGACCCCGGCCGGCGCAACTGGACCACCGACTACGCGAAATCCCTGGTGGGCAAGGAGTCCATCGTCCTGGACCTCAAAACCCCCGAAGGCTTGGACATCCTGCGCCGCCTGGTCGGAATGGCCGACGTGTTCCTCCACAACTTCCGGCCGGGAACTCCCGAACGCCTCGGCATCGACGCCGAAACCGTGCTGGCCCTCAACCCCCGGCTGCTCTACGTTTATGCCTCGTGTTTCGGGAGCAACGGCCCCTGGGCCCACAAGGCCGGATTCCACTCGTCCCCCAATGCCATCGCCGGGGCCGGGGTGGTGGAGTCGGGTGACGGGAACCCGCCCCGCAACCGCACCTACGGCGACCCCACCGCGGCGCTGGGCACCGCGGCGGCCATCATGGCAGGGGTATTGGGCTGCCGCCGGACAGGCCGGGGCCAGAGGCTGGAAACCACCATGCTCACCGCCACCGCTTACGCCGTGTCCGAGTGGGGGACCCAGCATCCCGGGCCGCCCGCGCCGACGGTGGACCCCGACCAGTACGGGTTCGGCCCCTACCAGCGCCTCTACGAGACGAGCGAGGGGTGGCTGGTGCTGGACATCCACCAGGACCACGAACTCCAAACACTGGCCTCGGTGCTGGGGGAAGACCTCCCCCGAACACCTGATTCCGATGCCGCGTCTCGGCTGGCCGCCGCCTTCGGTAGCGACTCGGCCGAGGCATGGGAGGCCCGGCTGCTCCCCGCCGGGGTGCCCGCCGCCCGGGCCGACAGGGGTGACTTCCTCCACAACATGCTGCACGAGGACCACATGCGAGAGTGCGGCGTGTCCGTCGAGGCCACTCAGGACGACCTCGGCACCTACTGGCGGGCCGGTCCGACCATGCAGTTCTCTTCCTCGCCCACCCCACCGGCCACGGCCCGGCCCCTCGGATGGGCCACCTCGGACATCCTGAGCGAACTGGGCTTCGCCCCTTCGGAGATCACCCGCTTGTACAATGCCGGCGTGACCAAGCCCATCGGCCACGGCCTGCCCGAGTGACCGGGAAAGAACGCAGAGCCGACCGAGCGAAGCGACCGGGAAGGATGAAATGAGCCCGCCGACCACCGACCCGGCGTTTGCCACCGCCGTCTTGACCTGCATGGACCATCGCCTCGACCCCCACGCCATCCTCGGAATCGAACCGGGCCAGGCCCACGTCACCCGCAACGCCGGCGGCTATGTGACCGATGATGTCGTACGATCAATCTGCCTGTCGCAGCAGCTCGCCGGAACCAGCAGGATCGTGGTGATGCACCACACCGATTGCAAGGCGTCGGCGAAGTCGGCCGAGGACTACCGGGCCCTGGTGGAAGCCAGCACCGGGGTTTCCCCTGCGTGGGACGTTGTACCTGTGGTTGATCCCCACCAGCGGGTTCGAGCCGCCCTCGAACAGCTCCGAGCCTCTCCCCTACTGGATACCACCCAGCTCGAGGGTTTCGTGTACGACGTGGCCGACGGCACTGTCACACCGGTCCACTAACCTCGCCCCGTGGATCTAGGCATAAGCCGACGACGGGCGCTGGTGGCCGCCTCCTCGGCTGGACTCGGGCTGGCCACCGCCACCTCACTAGCCGAAGAGGGGTGCCGGGTGGTGATGAACGGGCGCGACGCCGACCGCCTCAACGCTGCTGCCGCCGGCGTACCCGGTGCCATCCCCATCGTGGGCGACGTGTCGGATGCCGCCGGTGCCACCGACCTGGTGGAAGCGGCAACCGAGGCGCTGGGGGGAATCGACATCCTGGTCACCAACGCCGGTGGGCCGCCGGCTGGGAATTGGGCCGACACCGACACCGATCTCTACCCGGCAGCGCTGGAGCTGAACCTGGTCTCGGTGGTGGCCATGACCAAAGCGGCGGTCCCGGCCATGCAGGAGCGGGGCTGGGGCCGGGTGCTGGCCATCACCTCGGTGTCGGTACGCCAGCCGCTCGACATGCTGATCCTGTCCAACACCGCCCGGGCCGGGGTAACCGGCTACCTCAAGACCATGGCAAACCAGGTGGCGGGCGACGGGGTGACGGTCAACTCCATCCAGCCCGGCTATCACGACACCGACCGGGTCCGCCAGCTCTTCGGCAACCGGATGGGCGACCTGGAGTCATCAGCCCCCACCAGCTCGGTGGGCGACGCCGCCGATTTTGGACGGGTGGCTGCCTTCCTGTGCTCGGAGCACGCCCGGTTCATCACCGGGGCAGCTCTGCCGGTGGACGGCGGGATGTTCGCCGGTCTGCAATGAATCAAAGGAGCCGAGGATGATCCGACACGTTGTGCTGTTCCGATTCCGAGACGATGTGGACGCCGCCGGGCGACAAGCGGTCCACGACGCCATCGCCGCCATGCCCGAAGCCACCGGGGTGGTTGACAGTTATGCCATCGGCCACGACCTGGGGCTGGCCGAGGGCAACTTCGACTTCGCCGTAGTGGGGGATTTCGCCGATCAAGCCGCTTACGAGGCCTACCGAGACCACCCCGAGCACCAGCGGATCATCGCCGATGTCATCCGACCGGCCATCACCGACCGTTCCGCGTTGCAATTCGAGATCCCCTGAACCGGCTGCCCGACCTCCCACCTCCCTCCATCCCCCGCTTTCCCGAAACCGTGGCCGCAAGGTTAGGTTTTTCCCAGCAGACTCCGAACAGAAGGGCAGACATGAACACTCAGCACGCAGAGGCAGGCAGCGGCAACAAGGTGCGAGACCTGCGGATTGCCATCATCGGAGCGGGGCCGGGGGGAATCTGCGCTGCCATTCGTCTGCGCCAGTCGGGCTTCGAGAACTTCATCGTGCTGGAGAAGAGCGGCGGGGTGGGCGGCACCTGGTATCACAACCGCTATCCGGGGTGCGCCTGCGACATCCAGTCGGAGCTCTACTCGTTCTCGTTCGAGGTGAACACCGAGTGGACCCGGCCCTACGCCCGCCAGCCCGAGATCCTGCGTTACATGGAACACTGCGCCACCAAGTACGGCGTGCTTGCCTACTGCCGGTTCAACGACGCGGTGAAATCGGCCCGTTGGGACGACAACACCGCCATGTGGATTCTCACCACCGAGTCGGGAGCCGAGGAGCAAGCCGACGTGGTGATCAGCGCGCTGGGGATGTTCAACGACGTGCCCCTGCCCGACATCGAGGGGCTTGGTTCGTTTGAGGGCAAGACCATCCACTCCGCCCGGTGGGACTGGGACCACGACCTGGCCGGCGAGACCGTCGGGGTGATCGGTTCTGCGGCCAGCGCGGTGCAGCTCGTCCCCGAGATCGCCTTGGAAGTGGGCCAACTCCATGTGTTCCAACGCACCGCCAACTGGGTGCTCCCCAAAGAGGACGACCCTTACACCCCCGAGCAGCTTGCCGCTCGCCAGGCCGATCCCGCCCTGGTGGTGGCCCGCCGCGACGAACTCTTCGAGCAGGTGGACACGGGCATGGCGTTCAAGGATCCCAACCGGCGGGCCGAGATGGAGGCCATCGGGCGGCGGGCGCTCGAAGGCGTGACCGACCCCGACCTGCGAGCCAAGCTAACCCCCACCCACATGTGGGGTTGCAAGCGGCCCCTGTTTCACAACGAGTACTACTCCACCTTCAACCGCCCCAACGTGGAACTGGTTACCGACGCCATCAAGCGGATCACTCCCAAGGGGGTTCTCACCGTCGACGGCACCGAACGGGTAATGGACACCATGGTGCTGGCCACCGGGTTCTCCACCACCAAATACCTGTCGGCCATCGAGGTGACAGGTCGAGACGGGGTGCGCATCGAGGACGCCTGGAACGACGGTGCCACCGCTTACATGGGCATCACCACCACCGGGTTCCCCAACCTGTTCATGCTGTACGGGCCCAACACGAACAACGGTTCGATCATCACCATGATCGAGTACCAGGTTGATTACGCGCTGGCCCACATTCACCGCATCGCCACCGAGCGGCTGGCCTGGGTGGACGTGAAGGCCGGCCCCATGGCCGACTACAACCAGTGGGTCCAGGAGGGCATCGCCGGTATCGAGCCGTGGAACGCGAGCTGCAACGGCTACTACCGCAGCCCCAGCGGGCGGGTCGTCACCCAGTGGCCCCACAACATGACCACGTTCAAGGACCAGACGGCGGCCATCGACGAAAGCGCCTACGAAGCGCTGCCCCTGGCGTCGGGATGAGATTGCAGCCCAGCCTGCAGCCGATGAACCGCAACCTCGTCATAAGGAGGCAATGCCCATGAGTGGAAGGCTGGAAGGCAAGGTGGCGCTCATCACCGGCAGCGCCCGGGGCCAGGGCGAGGCCGAGGCCCGCCGGTTCGTGGCCGAGGGGGCCAAGGTGGCCATCACCGACCTCCGGGACGTAGCAGGCGAGCAGTTGGCCGCCGAACTGGGGCCCAACGCGTTCTACCGGCAACTCGATGTAACCCGGGAGGATGACTGGGACGGGGCGGTTGCCGCCACGGTGGAGCGGTTCGGGAAGCTGGACATCCTGATCAACAACGCTGGGATTGGTGCGTTCGGCACGCTGGAGGGCCTCGACCTGAAGACCCACCACGAGATGATCGACATCAACCTCCACGGGGTGTACCTGGGTATGCGAGCGGCCAAGGCGGCTCTGGTGGCCACCGGCAACGGCGCCATCGTGAACATCTCCTCGATCGACGGCATCGTCGGCGTGCTGGGGATGACCAGCTACTCCGGCAGCAAGTTCGCCGTCACCGGAATGACCCGCTCGGCGGCCATCGAACTGGGGCCGTTGGGGGTGCGGGTCAACTCCATCCACCCCGGAGTGATCAACAGCCCGATGGTGCAGGAAGCCCCGCCCGAGACCCTGGCCCGTCTTCAACGTCTTATGGATATGCAGCCCATCAAACGCATGGGCGAACCCGACGAGATCGCTTCGCTGGCCCTGTTCCTGGCCAGTGACGAGGCCGGCTACATCACAGGGGCCCAGTTCGTGATCGACGGCGGGCACTTGGCCGGGCCGTGGCGGGAACACTTCGACGAGTAGCCCCCCAAGCACATTCCCTGGCAAGAACCGGCAGGAACCAGTAACGGCAATAGCGAGAAACAGCAGAGGACGAAGTGATGACCGACACATTGCCCGCTTTCAACCCCCACAACCCCGAGTACCTGGAGAAAGGTCTGCCCTTCGAGGAGATGGCCGAGCTGCGCCGGCGGACACCGGTGGCCAAGACCCCGCTGGGCTACTACCTGACCCGCCGCCACGAAGCCGACGAGCTTCTTTACGCGGTGGAGATGTTCGGCTCCGACATGACACCGGGCACCGGCCTTGCCGGGGTGGAGGAGGTCCCCGCAGAACAGCTTTTCCTGCCCGAGATCGACGAGCCGGTACACGGGCAGATCCGCCGCCTTTACAACTCTGCGCTGGGCCCCCACCGCACGGCCAGGATCCAGCCGTTCGTGCGGGAGACCTGTGAGGGGCTGCTGAACGGGCTGGAAGGCCGGGACCCCTCCGACCTGCACGCCGACTACGCCGTGCCCATCCCCTGCGAGGTGATCGCCCACATCATCGGGCTACCGGAAGGAGACGCCGAGAAGCTGAAGGTGTGGTCGTCGGACGGGTCGGTCATGTTCCGGGCCGCCTGCCCCCAATATGCTCCCGACGGCCCGCCCATAACCGGCTACCTGACGGACCTGGTGGCCCGAGAGCGCGCCGCTCCCGAGCCCAGCTCACACACGTTCAAGGTGTTCCTTGGTGCCGAGGTGGAAGGGGAGCAGTTGAGCGACACGGTCATCGCCCACCAGCTTCAAACCATGGTGTTGGGCGGGGTCCACACCACCCGAGGGCTATTGGCCCACTCAATGCACCGGCTCATCATGGAACCCGACACATGGGCCGCACTGGAGGCCGACCGGGAACTTATCCCGGTGTTCGTGGAGGAATCACTGCGCCACGACTCGCCCGCTCCGCGGGTGGCCCGGCGGTGCCTGGCCGACGCCACCCTGGGTGGGGTGGACATGCAGCAGGGCGACTGGGTGGAGGTGGGCCTTGCGTCGGCCAACCGGGACGAAGCCCAGTACGACCATCCCGAGGACTTCCGGCTCGACCGGCCCGACCCTCTCAACCATGTGGCCTTCGGGGCCGGCGCCCATGTCTGCCCCGGTGCGAGCTTGGCCCGCCTGGAAGGGGTAACCGCCATCAAGACCCTGCTCGACCGGGTGGCCGCACTCACGCCGGTGGACGGCTACGAGTACCCGCCGCTACCCGCCAACCTGGCCTACGGAGCCCTCCCCGCCAACATCACCTGGCGCTAATCCCGGCTGGATCCCCAAATCAACCACCGGAAAGCCGACAACTGGCCGGGTTCACGTTATTGAGCCTCTAGGGGATCAGGGCATGCAGTTGGGCCGTGCTCGGTCGGATGCCTTCATTGTCCCGCACAATCAGGCCGAGCTTCTCCAGTGCGTTCAGGTCACGGCTGAGCGTCTTGGCCGTCTTGTCGGCATAGGCCCTGATCACCTCGGGGGAGATGTCGGTAACCTCAGCCCGAGGAGTGCTCCTAGACGGATTAAGTGCCAGCAGCAACTGAATCTGCCGGCGGCCCGCAGGGGTATCACGCCTCTCAAGTCGCTCTCGCACCAGGTGCTCCCACGCCAACCGGAGTTGCTGTTCCTGAATCCAGTGGAGCTGCTCTTGCAGCCCGTCGAAAAACCCGGCAATGGCGTAACTCAGAAACTCCGCTGGACCCGGGGGTGTTCGACGGGTTGAGCTGTCGAGCACACGGTAGTACTCGGTCCGTGTGGTGTTGAAGTGATTGGCCAGCAGGTGGGCGGCCGGGGACGGCAAGCCGCCGTCCAGTAGGCAGTGCAACTCCAGGAGACGGGCGGTGCGGCCATTGCCATCTCCGAACGGGTGAATCCAGGCGATGTACAGGTGGGCGAGCATCGCCTTGAGCACGACTCGGACAAAACGGAACGGGCCACCATCGCCAACCTCAAAGTCGGGACCTTCCAGCCAATCGCACAGCTCCCCTAGCAGGTAGTCGCAGTCTTCTGCAGGTGCTCCCGGGTAGTTCCCAACACTCACCGAGTGCTCCCGCACCCGACCTGCCACCACCCCTTCCTCCAGCCGCAAGCCCTCAAGCACCTGAGCGTTGTACCGGCAGATGAGTTCAGGGCTAAGGGATTCGAGCCCCCCGGCCTCAACTTGGCCGGCCAGCAAGTTGCAGGCGCCGATCACGTTATTCACCTCCTGCTTGAGGTACTCCTGGCTGGGCGGCAGCTGCAGGGTGCCCTCAACCGCGGCCCGTACCTGGGACTCGCTGAGGGTGTTGCCCTCGATGGCGGTAGTGGCCCTTACCCCCTTCACCAGGTACATAACCAGCATCTCTTCAGATGTCTCCGACATCAGCGGGGTGAAAGCAATGTGCTCGCAAGCCACCTCAGCACCGCCGAGACGCATCCAATCCTGCGGGTTGAGCAGCTTGGTCAGGTCGGCTGAGAAGTTTATCCAGGGGTGGGTGTCTTCATATTGCCGTGCCACAAACCCCAGCCTAGCCTCACGAAGTCAGATTTCAAGACCGTTTTTGTCCCTTCCGCTGTCCAGACCCTTGTCCACAGCTATGTCCCTTGCTCTGTCCCACCCCGATTGCTCAGTCGCTCCCCCCGGCTACGGCCAGGCGGGGTTCCAGCGGTTGTAGGCGAGCACTTCCGACACCGGGTGGCGAGAAGCAGGCCGGAAGTCGGTGCCGATGGTGTAGGCCACCGGGAACATCCCGGCCTGGATGTGGGTGTCGTAGGGGATTCCCAGCAAATCGGCCATCTCCTGCTCCCGCAGCAGGTGGATGGTGGTCCAGACGCTGCCCAGTCCCCGGCTCCGCAGGGCCAGCATGAAGCTCCACACCGCCGGGGCTATCGACCCCCATTGGCTGGCGTGATGGAAGGTCTGGCCCAGGCCGGAGCGCAGCACCCCGAACCTGTCAATCATCACAGGCACAAGCAGGGCCGGTACCCGGTGCAGGTTCTCACGCAGGTGGGCCACCGATTCGCCGATCTGCACCATCCGGTCCCCGTGACGGTCGTAGTGCTCCCGGCCCGCGTCAATGTCTTCGGAGTACTGGGCCATCGCCACCTTGAAAATGTCGGCCGCAGCTTCGATGGTGGCCCGGTCGTCCACCACCAGCCACCGCCACTTCTGGTGGTTCGACCCTGTCGGAGCCTGCAAGGCCAACTCCAGGCACTCCTCCACCACCGCTCGCTCCACCGGACGCTCCAGGTCCAGGCGCTTTCGCACCGCTCGGGTGGTGGTCAACAGCTCGTCGATGCTCAGGTCCAAAACAGCCATGCCCGCATCGTAAGGTCACCGAGCCGAAGAGCGCACCGATTGGCTCACAAGCGGTCACCCCAGGCCGGTCGGGCTTGCAACGTAGAATCACCAGGGTGGGCAGCGCAGTAAGGGCAGCGGTGCAGGTCGGGCCAGAGCAGCTCGAGATGCAGGAGTTCGCCCGACCTCCGGTGGGCGACGACGAAGCCCTGCTGCGCATCGAGGCCTGCGGCATCTGCGGTACCGATGTCGAGACCTACTCGGGCGGGGTGCCGCTGGCCTACCCGGTGATCCCCGGCCACGAGCCGGTTGGAATTGTCGAGGAGGTTGGCGAGCGATACGCGGCCCGCTGGGGTTTGAAGCCCGGCGACCGGGTGGTGGCCCAAGCCGATTACGGGTGCGGCCGCTGCCGGGCGTGTCTCGACCAGCAGATGTGTCTGGTAGCACCGGGTAACCACGGCTTCACCCCCACCAGCCAGGCTCCGGCCCTATGGGGCGGCTATGCCGAGATGATGTACCTGGCCCCCGGGTCTGTCCCCCACAAGATCGACAGCTCGGTGCCGCCCCGCATCGCCGCGCTGTACAACCCGCTGGGCGCGGGATTCGCCTGGGCGGTGTCGGCCCCTCGCCTGCGCTACGGCGATACCGTTGCCGTGCTCGGACCGGGACAGCGAGGTTTGGCCTGCGTGATCGCTGCCCGAGCCGCGGGAGCGCAACGTGTGTTCGTAACCGGCCTGGGGTCGCAGGATGCCCACAAGCTGGCCCTAGCTCGCGATTTCGGGGCCGAGATCGTCATCGACGTGGAACACGACAACCCGGTCGAGCGGGTCCTGGCCGCAACCGGCGGGCGGGGTGTCGACATCGTGGTGGACACCACCCCCCACGCCACCGGACCGGTGATCGACGCTGTGTACATGGCCCGTCCTGGGGGCACCATCGTGCTAGCCGGTCTGAAGGGTCGGGGCAACGGGGTTCCCGGCTTCCCGTCCGACGACGTGGCCATGCGCTACCAGACCATCATCGGGGTGCGCACTGTTGACTACCACAGCTACCGCCAGGCGGTGCGGCTCATCGAGTCGGGATCAATCCCGGTTGAGCGCCTGCATACCCACCATTTCCCGCTCGACCAGGCGGCAGCCGCGGTTGACGCCCTCAGCCGAGCAAGCGAACGCCAGGCTGTCTCCATTACCGTTGAGCCCTGAGTTCGAGCCAGAGCCTAAACTCTCCAGCACCAATCCATCAAGGAGCATCGTGAACCCCGACGACCTCATCCTGATCAGCGTCGACGACCACATCGCCGAGCCTGCCGACATGTTCGAGAACCATGTGCCGCAGAAGTACAAGGAGCACGTCCCCAGGGTTGTCGTGGAGGACAGCGGGCGCGAGCAGTGGTACTACGGCAAGCTGCCGGGGCGGAACCTGGGGCTCAACGCGGTGGCCGGTAAGCCCCGGGAGTTCTACAACCTCGACGCCAGCCGCTACGACGAGATGCGCCCCGGTTGCTACGACGTTCACGAGCGGGTGCGCGACATGAACGCCGGGGGCCATCTGGCCGGGCTGAACTTCCCCAACTGGACCGGGTTCTCCGGCCAGGTGCTCAACGAGGGGCCCGACCCCGACATCAACGAGGTGATGATCAAGGCCTACAACGACTGGCACGTCTACGAGTGGGCCGGCGCTTACCCCGACCGGTTCATTCCGTGCGGCATCCTGCCGTTGTTCGATACGGATCGGGCGGCGGCCGAGGTGCGGCGCCTGGCCGACATGGGCTGCCACGCGGTGACGTTCTCGGAGAACCCGGCAGCGTTGGGGATGCCGTCGATTCACTCCGGGGCATGGGATCCCCTGTTCGCGGCGTGCTGCGACGTGGGCACAGTGCTGTGTTGCCATCTCGGGTCGTCGTCTCGAGGCGTGGGGGCGTCGCCCGACGCCCCGGCCAGCGTGCAGATGACCATCACCTCGGCCACCACGATTTCCACGCTGGTGGAGCTGCTGTGGGCCGAGTTCTGGGACCGCTTCCCCGACCTGAAGTTCTCCCTCACCGAGGGCGACATCGGGTGGATCCCGTACTTCCTGTGGCGGGCCGAGCATGTGCAAGACCGCCACTCGGGCTGGACCCAGCACACCTTCGGCGCCGACAGCAGCCCCACCGGTATCTTTCGTAACCACATCCTGTGCTGCTTCATCAACGACCGCATCGGCGTAAAGCTGCTCGACGAGTTCAACATCGACAACCTGAGCTGGGAGTCCGACTACCCCCACTCCGACGGCACCTGGCCGCAGTCGCCGGAATACGTTGCCAAGCTGTTCGACGGCCTCCCCGAGGACGTGGTGGCCAAGATCACCCACAAGAACGCCATGCGCCATTACCAGTTCGACCCCTTCGCTCACCGCCCGCCCGAGAAATGCACCGCCGCCGCTCTGCGAGCCGAGTCGCCCGACGTTGACGTGGTAACCAGGGTCGGCCGCCCCGCCGATGAGCGAGACCTGGCCATCTGGAAGAGCATCACCACCGGCGGTTGGAAACGGGACTAGGCGAAACAACAAACTCATATGACCGCTGACACTCCGCTGTTCGAGGCCGACCCGGCGTCGGAGGACGACGGCGACAACATCACCGACTGGTGCCTGAACCAATTTCGGGACCACTACCGCTCGGAGTCGATCACCAAGGACGATATCTGGGAGTACATGTACGGGGTGATGCACGCCCCAGACTGGCGGGAGCGCTACAAACACGACCTTCAGCGCAACCTTCCACGCATCCCGCTGGCGGCTGATTTCGAGGCTTTCCGGTTGGCGGGCCGGGAACTGATGGAGCTGCACGTGGGCTACGAGACCTGCCCCGAGGCAGATCTGACCGTCGAGTTGAACGACCAGCTCACCTTGTCCGGCTCACGGGGGGGGGGGGGGGGGGACCCCTTCTGAACTAGGGGCTCCCGCCGGAAAACACCCCGAGGCTCCTGGGCACGACCCGGAGGTCTATCGCATCCAGAAGGTGATGCGTTGGGGCAAGAAGCCCAATCCCGAAGATCCCGAGGGGTGCCAAGTCACCGACAAGTCGGTGCTGCACATCAACGACCGCTGCAAGCTGGTGGGCATCCCTCCATCGGCCCATGAGTACACGGTGTCGGAGCGCTCACCGTTGGAGTGGGCGGTGGACAGCCTGAAACACAAGCACGACAAGGCCTCGGGAATCACCGACGATCCGAACGGTTGGTGGGTGTGGGCCGATGATCCTTTCGAGTTGATCCGCCACCTGCGCCGGCTCGCCTATGTGGGCATCCGGTCGGCTGAGATCATCGCCGCCCTGCCCCTGGCGTTGGACGACGATCCCGGCCCCCGAACCGTGCAACAACACCCTGGCAAGGAGTAGTGAGATGGCTGGCCTTGAAAAGCTGTTGAACGAGGCCGAGGAGCTAGTCGATGATTCCCGGGACAACTGGCGGGCGTTCGAATGCTTGGTTCGGGACGCTCTGCGTGGCCATCACGGCATCTGGGGTAATCGTTTTGAGGACGTGTGGCGGTGGTCGGAGTGGCCCATGCGCGAGGACTTCCATTTCGATTCTCATGACATTGGTATCGACCTGGTCGCCCGGCAAACCGCCGAGTTCGGGGGAGGCTATTGCGCCATCCAGTGCAAGTTCGGCTCCAGCGAAGTCGCAACCAAAGAGATCGACTCGTTCCTCGCGACCTCGGAGGCCGTCCCGTTCACGTCGAGGCTTCTGGTTACCCAGCGACCGATTGCCCGCACGGGCAAGGAGAAGTTGAGCCGGGCCAGGCCATCCTGCCAGGAACTGTCAACCATCGAAATTGACGGTTGGCGCGACGACTGGCGTGACCTGGTGGCCAACTATCAGGCCGACGCCCGCCGGCGGTGGCTGGAGTCCCGGCCGGAGAAGCACGAGCTGCGCCCCTACCAGCAAGATGCGGTCGACGCCATAGCCGATGGCCTCGGCGAGGGTGACCGGGGGAAGTTGATCCTGCCGTGTGGCACCGGCAAGTCGTTGGTGGCTCTGCGGGCCGCCGAGCGGGTGGCCGGCGCAGGCAAGACCGTGCTTTACCTGGTGCCGTCCATCGCACTGATGGGCCAGACCATGACCATGTGGTCAGACCAGAAAGAGCTCGACCTGGAGTTCATCGGCGTGTGTTCGGATGTTGGCGCGGGCCGGGCCGACGACCAGCACTACGGCGACTTGAGCGAGCTGGCCATCCCGGTCACCACTGAAACGGCAGGGATCGCCGACCGGTTGAGCAAACCCGTGGATGCTCATCGCATGAGGGTGGTGTTCTCCACTTACCAGTCCACCCCGACCATCGCCGAAGCTGTATGCAAAGCGGGCGACCACTACCAGTTTGACCTGGTGATTTGCGACGAGGCCCACCGCACCACCGGCATCCAGGAGGCCGAATCCAAAAGAGGCGTGGAAGGGGTGTCGCCGTTTTTGACCGTCCATCACCCCGAACTGCTGGCCTGCCGCAAGAAGCTCTTTATGACGGCCACTCCCCGGGTGTTCACCGAAAAGCAGAAGAGCAAGGTGGCTTCCGACGACTTCGACGGGTTCGCCTACTCCATGGACGACGAATCAAAGTACGGCCCCGAGCTGTACAAGATGACGTTTTCCGAGGCCATCGAACTGGAATGCCTGTCTGAGTACAAGGTGATCGTGATAGCGGTGAACGAATCCGCTTACGCCGAAGCGTTGAATGACAACAACGCCCTTACCGTGCAGGTGGCAGACAAAAAGGGGGTGCTCAAGGACGTAACCATCAAGATGGAGACCGCTCTGCGCCTGGCTGGATGCTGGGATGCCCTGGCCACACCCCACTCGATCAACTCTGCTCCCGGCCGGCTACCGGGGCAGATGGACCCAACTCAGGGAGCCCCCGTTCAATCGGCCATCGCCTTTTGCAACACCGTCAAGGACTCCAAGAACGTGCAGACTCACTGGCGTCCCATAACCGAAACGGTCATCGCCAACGCAGGCCGCTACGACGACTACCTGCATCTGGATGTGGACCACATGGACGGCACCACACCAGCGGTGGACCGCAAGCGCATGCTTGCGGAGTTGCGCTCCCACTCCGAAAACGCTGGCACCCGTGACGACAACGAGGTGCATTGCAGAGTTATCAGCAACGCCCGAGTGCTCACCGAAGGGGTGGACGTGCCCGCTCTGGATGCGGTGGTGTTCGTGCAGCCCCGCAACTCGGCGGTGGACGTTACCCAGGCCGTTGGGCGGGTGATGCGAAAAACCGAGGGCAAGGAGTGCGGCTACATCGTGATCCCAGTGGTGGTGAACACCGAGCAAACGGATGATCCTCGCGAAGCAGCCAAGGACATGCTGGGAAGCGGGAACTTCAAGGACGTGTGGAGAGTGATCCGGGCCCTGCGCTCCCACGACGAGCGGATCGACTACTGGGTGTCCAACCCCGCCGCGGCCCAACAAAATGCCCCGGTCGAGATCAGGGTCGCTTCCAGCCCCGACGACGATTACGCCGACCCCGTTACCGCCGAGCAACTTCAACTGCAGCTTCACGACACTCTCAACGAGGGGTTCGCCTCGATGCTGGTAGACGCCGTGGGTGACAAGCAGCAGTACGCCACCTGGGGACAGAACGCTGCCAAAGTGGCCGGTCAGATCCAGCGCCGCCTTGATGCCATGATTCCCCCTGCCGAGGAAGGGCTGGAAGAGCCGCAAGAACACACCGGTGATGAACACCTACAAGGATTCGCCCGGGAGTTCCACAGCTTCCTCGCCCGTCTGCGAGACACCGTCTCTCCCGCCATCACCTACCCCGAGGCCAAGCAGATGCTGGCGCAACACGTGGTGACCATTCCGGTGTTCGACTCCATGTTCGCCGGTAGCCAGTTTGTCCACCACAACCCCATCTCGGTCGGCATCACCCGGCTGCTGGAGCTGCTGCCCGACCACGATGGCATTGCCGACGGGCACCCGTTCTCCGCCGAACTGCAACCTCTGGCCAATGCCTACCAGCGCATGGCCGCAGCGTTCGAGGGTGCGGTGGATTCGGTCGGCCGGCTGGACATCCTGCGTGAGATCTACGACGGGTTCTTCAAGACAGCCATACCTGATGCCGTCTCGCGTCTCGGCCTCGTGTACACCCCGGTCGAACTGGTGGACTTCGTGTTGCGCTCTGCCGACGCCGTGTGCCGCCAGGAGTTCGGAGTGGGCCTCACCCACGAGCGGGTCAACATACTCGATCCGTTCAGCGGTACCGGCACATTCCTGGCTCGGCTCCTGACCATCGAGGGCTCAGATGGTAAGCCGCTCATCCGCGACCAGGATGTGGCCCGCAAGTACCTCCACGAAATGCACGCCAACGAGCTGGTGCTTCTCGCCTACTACATTGCCGCCCTCAAGATCGAGGAAACCGCCGAGGAGCGGGGCGCTTTCGAGAGCGGCGGGTACCAGCCGTTTCCCGGAGCCGTGCTCACCGACACGTTCCTGATGGGTGACGAGCAACGACACCGCCAGCTCGGGTTGGACCATCCCCACCTCTCCCAAAACTCAAAACGAGCCCAACAGCAGAACGACCTGCCTATCCAGGTGATCGTTGGCAACCCGCCATGGTCCGCCGGACAAAAGTCCTCCGGCGACGACAACCCAAACGTGGAGTATGAAATCGCTGAACGAGTGCGTTCGACTTACTCACAACGCCACAAGGAAATAATAGGTAAGGCCCCTGGAGGAAGCTCTGGTGGCAATTTGTATGTGGAAGCCATCCGCTGGGCTTCAGACCGGCTGGCCGACCATAGACGGAGAGCTGGCGAACTCCAGTTTGGAGTGCTCGCCTTCATTCACCCCAACTCACTCAGCACCGGCACATCTTTGGCAGGCATGCGAGCCGCCCTTCGAGATGAGTTCACCAGCATCTACGTCGTCAACCTACGAGGCGACGCCTACAAGAGCGGTGAAGAGTTCCAAAGAGAGGGAGACAAACTTTTCGGAGGGGGTTCGCGCAACGGAGTGCAAATCACAGTTCTGGCACATAACCCCAGTAAGAACACCAACCGACCAGCCACCCTCCATTACTCCGAAGTCCCCGAATACTCCACTTTGGAACAGAAGCTCGCCTGGCTGGCCCAACTCGGCGACGTCACCAGTAGCAAACTCACGACTCTCCCCATAAACAAGCGACATGACTGGGTAAACCTAACCGACGATAGCTTTGAGAAACTCCTGGCTGTTTGCCCAGACCACAAGACCGTTAGTGCTATAGTTGAAAACCATGCCTCGGGCGTCAAGACCAACTGTGATACCTATGTATATTCGTTTTCCCGCAGTGAACTCACAAGCAAAGTCAAGAAGCTGATTGAGGCCTACGACGACGCCCTGCTCTACGTTCAGGATGGAGACTCAGTAGAGTCAGCCACAATCAACAACCAACTGGACTCTATCAAGTGGACCGACACGCTCAGACATTCTCTCAAACGACGCCATGAGATTGAGTTTGACGAATCACGCATTCGCGAGGTTCTCTACCGACCGTTCACCAAACTGTGGCTCTACGAAGACGACCGCATCCTTTCAAGCGTCAAAACCATCTCAGCCATGTTCCCGCGGGCATCCGAGAGAGAGAGAGAGAGAGAGAGAGAGAGAGGAATCACCTTCCCAACTCAGAACAATCGAGACATCTTCAGCCTCTTGGGCACAAACTGCTTATTCGATCTCAACTTCCTCGGCCCAAACCAGGGGGGAGCACGAGCAATCCCCAGGCAGCAATCCTGATCACCGGCACATCGAACATGACTTTCCAGGCACTGACCACGGACACGCTCCCCGACCTAGCATCAATCAAGGGGTCTCAGCAGACCCGAGCATTGCCTCGTCAAGTGACGCGCTGACCCCCCCCCCCCCCCAGCAATTCTCGTCACGGCAACAAACAACCGCGCGATCTTTGGAACGCTGGCCACATCAATCGTCCACGACCTCTGCGCGGTCGGAACCAATCAGCCCGCACGCGGCCTCCCCAGACAGCGATACTCATGACCAGCCCATCCAACATGGCGGTGTTCACAATTCTCGCTACACGGACCATCCCCGATCTCCACGCCGTAGCAGCCGGCCAGACAACCCGGACGCTGCCCCGAGCCCTCCCCCAGCAGCAATCCTGATCAGCAGCCCCTCCAACCGCACCCGATTCGCAGCACTGGCCACCCCCGTCCTACCCGACCTCCACGCCATCGACCCCGCCGACCGAGCCCTCCCCCGATAGAGCTCCACTCGGGGCCTCCAGCCTCCCGCACCTGCCCACTGCAGGCAGTATATGTCACACCCCGTTGTACCGTGATCTCATGACAGTCACAGACCCATAAATGTACAAAATCGCCTACGAAGCGGGCCTGAGCGCCATCCAGAATCAGGCTGACAGGCTCAGCGAGATCCGGAATAGAGCTGGAGTGGTAGCATCCACTGCTCTATTGACAGGTGGTATTGCCATTGCTATGCTCACGTCAACAACAAGTTCTTTTGACCTCCATGCTCTTGGAAAAACTGGAGCAATTGTTGCTGGAGCCTCAATCGCGACTATAATCAGGCTTAGCAGTTTCTATATGGTTGCCCGCAGGTTTGCATCAGAATTTGGACTCAAGAGTTATAATCAATAATTTCATTGAGCTAGATCCTGAACCAAGCATATCCGACATCTATCGAGAACTTGCAAACTCCATAAGCGACAATCATAACTCAAATGAAGAGATTGTATACAGAAAACAATGCACACTCACCAACATTATCCAACTGTTACTGTTGGAGCTACTTGGAATTACCATTATCTTGGGAGATTTAAGCAATGTCTAGCTTTACTTGGCTAAGAGAGAAATTCGGCAAGGCGAAGCGGAAATCCTCATCGCAACAGGCTGAACTTGAAATATCCGGCGACAGATTCACTGGATTTTTCGGACCAGGTGGGCGCAAGATCAGGTTCCCCAACCCAGGCATCCCCGAAACACGCAGAAAGAAAGGCGACCTGCCCCGCATCAACGCTGCGCCCAGTGAGTTCCCCAACCCAGGCATCCCCGAAACACGCAGCCGGTCTTAGGGCAACGTCGCCCAGCAGGTCGGCGCGAGACCACTCGTCTCGGCTCGGGATAGCGGCATCGGGCGCGGTGCCAAATGTCTCAGCAAGTGCCGCTTCGGGAACGGGCGCGGCCTTGAAAATTAGCTGGCGTCGGGGTGATGGCGGCTGGCGATGGTGGCCGCTGCGAAGCGGAGGTGGCACTGCTTGCGGATGTACTGGGCGGCGAACGAGTCCACCGACCGGGACGCTCGGCGGGCCTTGCGGTCGAACACATCGGCCTCGGCTCGGATGGCCCAGTCGGTCGGCTCGGTACCTACCCGGTCGGCCAGCTCACGGAGCCGTCCGGCCTGGGCGTGAATGAAGGTGCTGGAACAGATCTCGGCCTCGAAAGCAGCGTTGATGGACTCCCACACCGCCTCATAAGTCTTGGCGATGTCAAGCAGTACTTGAGGAGGCAGCTCCCGGGGAAACGCCTGCATGTTGAGTTCCATACCGGTGGCGGAAACGAGAACATGGACGGCTTCAGCCGCTCGGGAGCCATGCGGCCCACCGCGGTGGCCACGCACGAAGAAGCAAACAGCATGGCCAGGACGGTGATGGCGATGAAGAACCCGGTGTGGGGAGGTCCCATACCGGGTTCTCCCACGCAGCCAAGCGGTACCGCGGTCAACCCGAGAGAGATGGCCGCCGCCCCCACAAGGAACGAAGGATGGGTCCCGTTGTTCCATCGCGCCACGAACATGGTCCGGATACCCGAAACAGCCAGCAACATGGCAATCAAGGTCAGCGCTACGAAGAAACTGCGGGACAAACCGCTGGACTGGCCGTTCATGGCCCAGCACAGGGGAAAAGCGGCCAGGGATACGGCCGTGCTGGCCAGAGCTAGCAGGATTCCCGGGTGCGGATTGCTAACCGGAGAAGCCATGGCTCGATCACGCGGGCCCGACTTCTACGGGTATCCCGTTGACCATGGCGTTGCCGGACAGCGGTTCTATGGCCGCGGGGTCGGCCAGGATGTTGCTGTTGACCCCTGGGCGGGTGGCGGCCACCGACAAGCGGGTACCGGGCTGGTCGTGACCCCAACCGTGGGGCATGCTCACCGTTCCAGGCATCATCTCATCGCTCACCTCGGCTACCACCTCAACCTCTCCCCCCGTTGAACGCACCCGCACCTGCCCCCCGTCCACCACTCCGAGCCGTGCCGCATCGGACGGGTGGACAAGCAGGCTGCACTGCTCCCGGCCGGCAATGAGGTTGGCCACGTTGTGCATCCAGGAGTTGTTGGTCCGCAGGTTGCGGCGCCCCACCAGCACCATCCCGGAGCGGTCCCGATCCAGCGAGGCGGCCAGCCGGGCGACATCGGCCACCACGTAGTCGGGAGCCAGCTCGATCTTGCCCGACAGGGTTCTCAGGACCTCGGGAACCCTCGACTCCAACGGCCCCAGGTCCACCCCGTGGGGATGCTGCTTCAAACGGGCCAGCGTCCACCCCTCGGGGTTGGCACCGAACCCGTCGCCGTAGGGACCGGTGCGGATCTGCCAGTCCACCACCCGCTCGGGACCAACCGCCGGGGCCAGGGCCTCGAACAACTCGTCGGGATCACGCCCCCACACCGGGGACCACTCGTCTGCCACCTCCTTGGCGATCCGGGCCGAGATGATTGCATCGTCGACTGCAACGGTGTCCACCTCGGCCCCCCGCCCGGCGAAGATCGACGACAGGATCAACATGACCTCCCACTCCCGGGGCCGGTCGGGTTCGGGTGGGAACACCGGATCGGACCACTTGGCCACATGCCGCACTGCCAATTGGTAGAGGGTGGCCGAAAAGTGGGGCTGGCACAGGTGGGACTCGCCGGGGAGGATCACGTCGGAGTGCTGGGTGGTCTCGTTTATGTAGTTGTCCACCGAGATCATGCAGTCGAGCGTGGGCAACGCGGCCTGTAGCCGCTCGCTGTCGGGGATGGCCAGGGCCGGGTTGCCGGCGATGGTGACCAGGGCCCGGATGCGTCCGTCTCCGGGGGTGTCGATCTCCTCGGCCAGGCAGGCGGCGGGAAGCTGCCCCATCACCTCGGGAGCACCCCGCACCCGGGTGTGCCAGCGGCCCCACTCGATGGTCCGGGGCATGTCGGGATTTCCCCGGGAGTTGGGCTGGCCGCAGAACGCACGGGGGAACAGCGCCCCGCCCGGGCGATCCAGGTTCCCGGTGAGCACGTTGAGCACGTCCACCAGCCAACCGGCCAGGGTGCCGAACTCCTGGGTACACGTGCCGATGCGGGCGTACACCGCGGCGGTGGGGGCGACGGCCAGCTCCCGAGCCAGCCGCCGGATGTCGCCGGCGGAGATGCCGCACACATAGGCCACCCGCTCGGGAGGCCAGTCGGACACGATGCGGCGCACCTCGTCCACCCCGTTGGTGTGGGGCTCCAGCGGGCCGAGGTCCACCAGCCCCTCGGCGAACAGCACGTGAACCATCGCCATGAGCAGGTGGGCGTCGGTAGCGGGGCGGATGAAGTGGTGTTCCCCGGCCCGTTCAGCGGTGCGGGTCCTCCTGGGGTCGATCACCACCACCTTGCCTCCCCGCTGGGCGATGGCATCGAGCCGCCCCAGAACGTCGGGAGCGGTGAGCAGCGACCCATTGGAAGCAGCCGGGTTTGCCCCCAACAGGATCAGGTAGTCGGTGCGGTCGAGGTCAGGTATGGGGATGGACAGGGTGGTCCCGAACATCAACGCGGTGGAAACCTGCTTGGTGATCTGATCCACCGTGCCGGCCGAGTAGGCGTTGCGGGTGGCCAGCGACCGACCAAGCTGCCGCCCGTAGTACAGCAGCGAGATGTTGTGAGCGTTGGGGTTGCCCACATAGGTGGCCAGGGCCTCCCGACCGTGGCGGGTCAGCACCGGCATCATCCGCTCCTCCACGGCGGCGAACGCCTCCGGCCACGACACCTCCCGCCACTGCCCGGTAGCCCGATCCCGGACCACCGGAGCCCGGAGCCGGTCGGGGTCGGTGTGCAGGGCGGCCACCGCCGAACCCTTGGGGCAGATGAAACCCTTGGAGAACACATCGGCCCGATCCCCCCGCACCCGAATCACCTCGGTGTCGGTGGCGGTGATCTCCAGACCGCAGATCGCCTCGCACAACGGGCAAGTGCGGAACTCGGTTCGTGACGTCACCGGGTTACAGCCCCGGACCCAGCTCGGCTGCCTCGTACTCAAGCAGACGGCCGAACAGGTCTCGAAGCTCCGACCGCCTGGAACGGTCGCCGGCCAGGTTAACCAGCTCGTGGGGGTCGTCGGCCAGGCTGTACCACTCGTGATCGTGGTCGTCGAAGCCGGCGTCCACGTCGAACAGCTTGGACTCGGGAGCGGGATTCCCGGTGCGGTCAATGCCACCCCCCACCCCGTAGTAGCGGGCGTACTTGGTCTCTCCGTCGAAGAAACCCCTAACCGCATAGCGGCTGTGACGGAGCAGCTCCGACTGGGCGCTGTCCTGGCTGAACAGCACGTAATCCCGCACCGAGACGGTCGGGTCGGCCAGCGCCGGGGTGAGGTCGCGGCCCGACAGGCTGGGGACACCGCCGATGTCCACCCCGCCCATCGCCGCGATGGTGGCGGCCAGGTCCACATGGGTGGCCAGCGCCCCGGTGGTGGCCCCCGACGGAGTGAGCCCCGGAGCCTTGACGATGAGCGGCACCCCCATAACCTCCTCGTACACGCACGGCAGCTTGGCCCTCAGCCCGTGCGAACCGCAGGCGTCGCCGTGATCGGAGGTGTAGATGATCACGGTGTCGTCGTAGGCGCCGATCTCGTCGAGAGCGCCGAGCACCGCGGCGATGTTGTGGTCGAGCAGCTCGTGGAGCCAGGCGTAGTAGTCGAGCTGGCGAAGCCAGGAATCCACGTCGTCGAGGGCCATGTTGCCCACCAAGTGCTCCCGGTTGCGGACATGACGCCAGGCCCGTTGCACCTCGGGCTTGGTGTGAAGGTCGTCATCGAAGTTGTCGGGAAGCCGGGTGAACCGCCGGGGATAGCCCTCCTCCAAGGGGTCGAGCTCCACTCTGCCCCCCAGCATCTGCTCGTGTAGGAACCGGAAAATTTCCACCGATTCGGGGTTGGCCTCCAGGTACGACGGCTGATCCAGCGGGAACCACATCACGTCGTGGGGGTTCACCAAAGCCACAGTGAGGAACCACGGGCCAGTGGCTGGGTCGGTGCCGTGGGTGCGCAGCCAGTCAACCGCCTGATCGGCGATCACCGGGTCGAAGTGCCGCCCGGTCCACGGGCCGCCGATGTAGTGACGGTCGTCGCCCTGCCAGGCGCTGTAGCCGAACGAGTCCATGTCGGGAATGGGTTCGTGGGTGAGGTGGAACTTGCCCAGATAGGACGACTCGTAGCCCGCATCCCGCAGCAGCTTCCCCACGGTGGGAAAGGCCGGGTTCAACGCGGTGTGAGCGGGGAAGCTGACGTTGTCCACCACGCCGTGCTCTGCCAGGTAGCTGCCGGTGTAAAGGCTGGCCCGCGAAGGCGAGCACGGGGAAGCGTGGGTGTAGTAGTGGGTGAAGTCCAGACCGTCTTGGCGCAGCCGGTCGTGAGCGGGCATCTCCACCACCCCGTCCAACCACGGGTTGCGCCGCTCCTCGTCGGACACGATCAACAAGATGTTTGGCTGTTGTGGCCGTTCGGTTGACATTCCGGTTACCCCCCGTACTGCTCCCGCAATTGCTGCTTGAGCACCTTGCCCGCAGGATTGCGGGGCAGTTCTTCGACGATCTCGAGTTGTTCGGGGATCTTCTGGTTCATCAGCCCAGCCTGCTTGCAGTGCTCCACCATCTCGGCGAAGCCGAGCACCTCCCCCGGCTTGGGGGCGACCACCGCACAGCATCGCTCCCCCGACACCGCATCGGGAAGCCCGATGACAGCCACATCGGCCACCTTGGGATGGGAGAACAGCACGTCCTCCACCTCCCGGGCCGAGATGTTCTCGCCCTTGCGGATGATCACGTCCTTCTTCCGCCCGACGATGGTCACGAACCCCTCGTCGTCCATCTCGGCCAGATCGCCGGTGAAGAAGTACCCGTCGTCGTCGAATGCGGCCTCGTTGAGCGACTCGTCCAAGTAGCCCCGGCACAGGGTGGGCCCCTTGAGCAGGAGCTCCCCGTCGATCAGCTTCCCCGATGTGTCGTCCAGCAGCCGACCCTCGGTGCGGTCGAGCTTGTCGTCGGGGTCGTCAAGGAAGCAGTAGGTGACGATGGGGCACTCGGTGAGGCCGTAGCTGGAGATGATGCCCACCCCGCCAAGCTCGTCCTTGACCTGCTTGTGCATCCCCGACGGTTTGGGGGCTCCCCCACCGATGGCGGCCCTCAGGTGAGGAAAGATCGGCTCTTCGGGGGTCTTGCGCTGCTCGGCCAGGTAGGCGATGAAGAACGACGTGCCCGACCCGGCCAGGGTCAACCCATGCTCCCGGAAGAAACGGATATCGGTCTCGGGGTTGAAGCTCTCCACCATCAACAGGGGGGTGGAGCACACCAGGGAAGCGATGAGCAGGCTGATGCCGCCGATGTGGGTGTAGGGGAAGGCCAGGGGCCAGACATCATCGGCGCTCAGCTCCAGGCTCTCCCACACATGGCGGGCGGCGGCGATGATCGAGTCGTCGCCGTGCATGGCCCCCTTGGGGTCGGCGGTGGTGCCCGATGTGTAGTAGATCCACCGGACCGGCAACCTCCCGTCGTCCTCCTCTGTGGCCTCAAACGGGGCCAGCGTCGAGGGGTCGCCCTCGGGAAGCTCGCCGTCGCACACCAGCACCTCGCAATGGTCGGTGGTGGCCGCCACCGAATCGGCCATGGTCCGGTAGTCGAAACCTCGCCACACCGAGGGAACCACCAGCAGCCGAGCCCCGGTCTGTCGGACCACGAAACCGACCTCACGCTCCCTGTAGATGGGAATGATCGGGTTCTGAACCGCACCCAGCCGGGCCAGCGCTGCCGACAGCACCAGGGCGGCCCGACCGTTGGGTAGTTGCCACGAGACCTGGGTATCCGGGCCCACCCCCAGGTCGGCCAGCCCGGCGGCGGCCCGTTCGGCGGCATCCCGGAATCCGGCGAAGGTCATCACCGTGCCGTCGGGCTCGATTGTGAGCGCTGCGTCAGGGGTGGCCGCGGCTCGGGCTTCGATTGCCTCCCAATACGTTCTCGGGTTTCCTATCACCGGGGTAGTGCTCCTTCGGGTGCGGGCCTGTTGTCGGGCCAAGTATGGGCCGGGGTCACGAAGCCCACGAGCAACTCCACCAGCTGCCCCGCCGGGGTGGCTTTTGGGCCCGACAGCGGGCTATGGGCGGTCGAGGCCGTTAGCGGCAGCCGACACTCGCTTGTATTGGTAGGAATCCCACCGGGAGGTGTCGAACGCCGGCTCCGGCGTGTCGCCCAAAATCGTGACCCGGCTGATGGCCCGGGCCCCGTCGAAATCGTTGACCGCGTAGTGCTGGGTGGCCCTATTGTCCCAGATCCCGATGGTGCCCTCCGACCAGCTGTAGCGGCAGGTGAAATCGGTCTTGCTGGCGTGAGCGGTGAGCATGTCGAGCAGCGATTCCGACTCGTCCCGGCTGAGCTGGGGGATGCGGCGGGTGAACTGCTTGTTCACGAACAGCGAGGGACGGCCTGTGTTCGGGTGGCGACGCACCACCGGATGCTCGGCCTTGTGGTCGGGCTGGCCGTAGTTGGCCGCGGAGTGAATGGCGGTCAGCCCGTTAATCATCTCCTTCATGGGCTCTGCCAGAGTCTCGTAGGCCAAATACATGTTGGACCACATGGTGTCGCCGCCGGCCGGGGGCATCACCATGGCGTTCAGCACCGAGCAAATGGGAGGGTGGGGCTCGAAAGTGCAGTCGGTGTGCCAGATATCGGCCACGTAGCCCGACTCACCTCTCAACACCACGATCTCGGGGTGATCATCGTCCAACTTCGGGATGTAGGGGTGGATCTCCGGCTCGCCGAACCGCACCGCGAATGCCCGATGCTCGTCGGGAGTGAGGTGCTGGTCGGGGAAGAACAGCACGAGATGCTCGTCCAGCAGCTCCTGAATGAGCGTGAACTCGCCTTCGGTCACGTTGGCCAGCGAAAGCCCCCTGACCTCAGCACCCAGCGCTCCGGCTACCCGGCGTACGTCCAAATCAATCGCATCGATAACAGCCATCGGGCCAGCTTAGTTATTTCCGTTCCCGGGAGCAGAAGCCACGGGCAGGCTGCCTGAACTCATGGCGGGAACAGCCTGCGGCGTGGCAAGGTGGGGCTATGTCCGATAGTGCTGCTCTGGCCGACTTGGCCGCAACCTACGCCCGCTGTGTCGACCGCAAGGACCCCGAGGGTGTGGCGGCCTGCTTCGCTCCCGACGGCATGCTGCGCCGTATCGACATGGCCGCCGGGGGGAAGATGCTGGGAGAAAGGACCGGTCGAGACGAGATCGCCCGCGCCATTTCCAGGATGAGCTACCACTCCACATTTCACTTCCTGGGTCAGCAGCAGTTCGAGACCGACGGGGACACCGCCACCGGAGAGACCTACTGCGTGGCCCATCACCTGACGGTTCCCGAAGACGGGTCAGCCGCCACCGACTTCGTCATGTACATCCGGTACCAGGACCAGTTCGTCCGTCTCGACGAGGGCTGGCGCCTGGCGGTTCGGGAGCTGCACATCGACTGGACAGAGACCCGGCCTACCCAGTGCCCCTAGTCCCCCTGGGCCCATGATCCCCCAGTGCCCATAGTCCTTTCAGCGCCCCTAATCCCCCAGTGCCGTTGATCCCTCAGGGCCCATAGTCCTTTCAGCGCCCCTGTTCGGGCCATGAGCCCAACGGACTGCCACTAGGGTTGAGCCGGGCCGGTCGGACCGCCTCGAATGCTCGAACCACCACAGGAGCCAATCTTCATGCAGATGGACCACATGATCCTGGTCAGCATCGACGACCACATGGTCGAACCTCCCGACCTGTTCGAGAACCACGTCCCGGCCCTGCATAAGGACAAGATGCCCAGGGTGGTGCGCAACGAGGAAGGCATCGACGAGTGGCACTACGAGGGGACGGCCACATCCACCAGGTTCGGCCTGGCAGCGACGGTGGGCTGGCCCCCAGAGGAATGGGGTTCCTACGCCGGAAGCTACGCCGAGCTGCGCCCCGGGTGCTTCGATGTCCACGAGCGGGTGAGGGACATGGATGCCAACGGCATGCTGGCTTCGCTGAACTTCCCGACCATGGCCGGGTTCAATGCCCGCACATTCAACGAGGGCGAGGACAAAACCCTCGCGATGATTGTGATGCGGGCCTACAACGACTGGGTTATCGACGAGTGGTGCGCCGCCTATCCCGACCGGTTCATCCCCCTGGGAATGGTGCCCAACTGGGACCCCGAACTGGCCGCCGACGAGGTCAGGCGAATCGGCCGAAAGGGGTGTAGGTCGATCAGCTTCCTCGAGACCCCCCATGTGTACGGGCTGCCCAGCTTCATGTCGGGCCACTGGGACCCGATGTTCCAGGCCATCTGCGACGAGAACATGGTCCTTTCGCTGCACATAGGGGCCGGCTTCGAGGTCATCCGTCGCCCGGCCGAAGCGCCAATCGACCACCTGATGGTGCTGTCCACCCAGATCGCGGCGATAACCGCCCAGGACCTCCTTTTCGGCGGCGTGTTCCAGAAGTTCCCGACCCTGCGGGTGGCACTTTCCGAAGGCGGAATCGGCTGGGTGCCCTTCTATCTGGACCGCATCGACCGCCACTGGACCAACCAGACCTGGCTACACGGCAACGAGGAGTTCGGGGGCAAGCTGCCGTCGGAGGTGTTCAAGGAACATTTCCTGTGCTGCTACATCACCGACCCTGCCGGGCTCGAACTCCGCCACCGGATGCTCGACAACGTGGCCTGGGAGTGCGACTACCCGCACACCGACACGACGTGGCCGGAATCGCCCGAGTTCGCCTGGAGGGAACTGCAAGCGGCGGGCTGCACCCCCGAGGAGATCGACAAGATCACCTTCGAGAACGCCTGCCGGTTCTTCGATTGGGACCCGTTCGCCCATACCCGCAGAGAGGATGCCACCGTCGGCGCGCTGCGGGCCCGGGCAGCCGATGTCGATACCACGAGGATGACCCGGGCCGAGTGGAAGGCTCGCAACGAGGCCGAAGGGGTCGGCGTCTTCGCCTAGTGGTTCGTCTTTTTCAATTCTCATCGCCGGACACGATCCCGGCCGCGGTCTTCAGCACTATCACGGCCCGCCCCGACGCCGAAGCGGTGGTTGCCGACGGCCAAAGGGTCTCCTACCGCGAGCTTGGAGAGCTGGTTGTCGCCTCTACCCGGGCCGTGATCGCTGCCGGCGTGCAACCGGGGGATCGGGTGGCGGTGTGGGCACCGAACGGCCTCCACTGGGTGCTGGCCGCGCTGGGCGCGCAGTGCGCCGGCGCTGCCCTGGTGCCGGTGAACACCCGGTGGAAGGGATCCGAGGCCGCCTATCTCCTGGCCCGGTCGAAGGCCACTGTCCTGTTCACGTCGATCGGGTTCCTTGGCACCGATACCGTCGCCATGCTCGACGGCGAGCACGCCGGCGGCGACACCGATCTCTCTGCGCTCGACCGCATCGTGTTGCTGCCGGGGTCGGGCGAGCCCGTTGAACGGCCCGGCAGTTGTGTACGCGCCGAGAGGTGGGACGACTTCATGGCCGCCGGGGAGTCGGTTGACCGGTCCACCGCCATCGAGCGGCTCCAATCGGTTGCACCCGACGACCCCAGCGACGTGCTCTTCACCTCGGGGACGACAGGGCTTCCCAAGGGGGTGGTTATGTCGCACGCCCAAACCGTGCGGCAGTTCAACGACTGGTGCGACGCCGTCGGGCTCGAACCGGGTGATCGCTACCTCATCGTCAACCCCTTCTTCCACATGTTCGGGTACAAGGCAGGCTGGCTGGCGAGCCTGATGCGGGGGGCGACGATCTACCCGGTGCCGGTGTTGAACATGGAAGATGTTCTCTCCTCCATCGAGCATGAGCGCATCACGGTTTTCCCAGGCGCCCCGACCATCTACCGGACGATGCTCGACCATCCCGGCCTCGACGAACACGACATCAGCTCGCTTCGGGTGGCGGTGACCGGCGGCGCCGACATCCCGGTGCCGCTCATCGAGGAGATGCTGGACCGCCTGCCGTTCTCGACGGTGCTCACCGGGTACGGGCTCACCGAGGCCGGAACCTGCACGATCTCCCGCCCCGACGACGACGCCGAGACCATCGCCACCACTGCCGGCCGGGCTGCTCGCGACCTCGAGGTGGTCATCGCCGGTAGTGACGGTGCCGAGCTGCCCCGGGGCGAAACCGGGGAGCTGCTGGTGCGCGGCTACAGCGTGATGCAGGGCTACCTCGACGATCCCGAGGCCACGGCCAACGCCATCGATACCAACGGCTTCCTCCACACCGGGGACCTCGCCACCATGGACGAGCACGGTTACGTGAGAATCGTGGGCAGGCTGAAGGACATGATCATGGTCGGCGGTTTCAACGTTTACCCCGCCGAGGTGGAGAACGCACTGCTCAAGCACCCGGACATCGGCCAGGCCGCCGTGGTCGCCATCCCGGATCGTCGCATGGGCGAGGTTGCTGTGGCCTGGGTGGTGGCGTCCCCTGGCACCACGCCCGACCCCGACGAAATCATCGGTTGGAGTCGTGACCGGATGGCCAACTACAAGGTTCCCCGCCGTATCACCATCACCGATGCCCTCCCGATGAACGCCTCGGGAAAGGTATTGAAGGACGAACTCCGAGCCAGACAGACCTGGTAGCTAATCCAGGGTCGCGCCTTCTGCAGCAGTGGCAATGTGGTCCAATTTGTCCCTCACCTCGGGATCTATCTCGTCGAGGGAGATGAACTCGACTAGTTGGTAGAAGTTCCCCTTGGGCATTGAATTGGGCTGAGACAGGACTTCAAAAAATCCCTCGAATAACGGGATAAGAAATTCATCACTCACCTTGGTGTTGGCATCCCACGGAGAACCTCGACCAAGTCGATCCAAAGCTCCAGTAACCTCCTGAATTGACTGACTCATTGCACTTCTGTAGTCAATCACATTCTGTTCTTCAAACAAGGGTCCTAACGCAGTCAATTCACCGCGACGTTCAGCCCATGCCATGAGACTATTCTCAGAAAATATATAGTTTTCTATTTCGCGTCGCTTCCACATAAGGCTATCAACTGGACCCAAGTCCACATGATCCTGCTCCAATTTGTCAAATAGCGCTACCGCTCGCAATCCTGGCAAAGACTCTTTAAGGCCAAAATAGTGAACACTAACCTGTTTAGGTACATTACCCACGTAATGCACATAAGGGCGATCCAACGCCCTTATGGCGCCCTGATGGTCCAGCTTGCGAGCCAACGCACGAAGCACCCTTAGATCCGTAGATCCTTCCAAATAGAGTACCCATCCGGTCTGTTCAGCCTGATAATAGTGCTCGAACCCGATATCGGCTAGAGCCTTGCGAACCTGGCTTTCCCTCCGATCTATACGATGGGGGTTGGGGCCTATGAATGCAACCAGCAAATCGCTGCCCGCTGCTTCATTTAGCAATACCTCGGAATGGCTGGCAACAATAATCTGACTGCCAACCTGATCTGCAGACTCCTTGATGAGGTTGTAAATCTGTCTTTGCCTGAGAATTTCCAAGTGAGCATCCGGCTCATCCAGCATTATAACAGTGCCTGGGTTTGCGAACATGTACGCCAGCAATAGAACAGTCTGCTGAAGGCCTCGCCCGGCTGAAGATAGGTCTAGCCTAACATTCCTTTCGGTATAGCCCATCGTAATCTCGCCTCGTTGAGGAAGATATTTTGGTTCCTCCAATTCGACACCAAATAACTTGACGATGTGATCCCTGAGCTTTTCCCATGCTTCTGGACTATCAGTGTGGACTTGATAACATAGGTTTCGGAGAACTTCAGCCGTACGTCCTTCACCTATACGTACTGAAATCGCTCCATGAGGTATACGAGTTTCGGTTCCGGCGAGACCAGACATGGGTGGCAACAGAGCCACAGTAGTGTTTTCTGCACCTTCTGGGATGCCTTCCCCATTGCCTGTTTCCAATTCCCGCGGCCTGCAGTAGAAGGACTCAGAGTTTGCATAATAGAACTCCATGCCACAGGACCACTCCCTACCGGCATCGTCTACCCCGTCTACGGTGACCTCAATCAGAACATTGCTGGTCTTTTGGCGACCGTCCTCGCGCCTCACATTCCGGACATGGCGGTCATGCCAAAGAAGGTTGGCCTCCGGCGTTGGAGCTGATACAAGGTCCTGACGGCTGACTGTTACTCCAGGACGTTTTGTAGGGGTTGGTTTTCCGGAACGCTTCTCCATCCAACGCTTCACCCCGGCGTTCCAGAGTGTCAGGGCTTGCAAGGCCGAAGTCTTGCCTGAGTTGTTTGGCCCGATGAACACCACTGGGCTACTCAGCTCAATGTCAACTTCATCTTCACCAAAGCGCTTGAAGTTGCGGATACGTAAACGGGTGAGGGTCATGAGCGCAGCAGTAACGCTTGAATGTCCGGCACCATCTCTTTGCTCACCGCCATCAGTATACAGATGGGGCTACGAGCTCTCGCCCTGCCGGTTGAAGGCCTGCCAGGTGTGATCCTCGAACGGGAGGGTGCCGAGGCCCTCATGGTTCTTTGGCCATTCTGCCGGAGGCAGGCCAAGGGGGTTCACCCCCACCTCGGCGCCGTAGAACAGCTTGTGGCGGCGGCGAGCGAAGTACCAGTGGCCATCACGGCGCTCGTAAGTGTCGTCGTAACGGATGGCCTGGTGTATCCACCGGTCGCCGTCGGCAATCTCTCCCTTGCAGTAGACGAAGCCGGTGGCGTGATCGGCGTCGATCAGATCGATCTGGTGGGTGCCAATGTTGAGGATCGACAGTCCGACCGCCCCCAGCGAGCGAGCGAAGTCGTCTCGCAGAGCATCCCTACCCCGACGGTCCCGGCCGATCCGCACGTCATCGACGAACAGCATGACCAAGGCGTCAAGGTCACGCCGGTCCACAGCCACCGCGTACCGGGCAGCTAGCTGGCGGATCTCCTCGTAGGCCAGGAGGCGGTTGACAGAGACTCGAGTCTCCTGGGGACTCTGGAAGGCAGTGACTTCGTCCATATTTTGATATTGGCACGCTCAAATGAGGAGCGCCTACAGCCTTTAGGGGACCTTCTGCTGTAGACCTCAGGTCAGTGGCTTGAACACAAGGAGGGTGACGCCGTCCACGTCCTCGTAGGCGGCTTCCACTGTCATGCCCACCGTGATGTCGGCCACGTCGCAGTCCACCATGTTGCCCACCAGTCGGGGGCCCTCGTCGAGGTCCACCAGGGCGATGGCGAACGGGATCCGGCCGGCCAGTGCGGGGTCGTGGCCCGCCCGGTCAACTGTGAAGGAGTACACCGTGCCCCGCCCGCCGCCTTCCTCCCAGGTCCAGTCGTCGCCCAGGCAGTGGGGGCACCGGCCCCTGGGGTAGAAGAACCACCCGTCACGGGGGCAGCGGGGCAGCACCAGCCGCCGCTCCCGCAGGCCGTCGAAGTAGGGAGCGGTAAGCGGGGTGGGAGTGGGCAGGGGGCGCCCGTCAGCCGAGAAATGAACCATCAGGCCCCCTCCAGGATGAGAGCCACCTGCTCGGCCAGCATCCCCCCCGTGCCGTTGGCGTAGGCGATGTCGCACTTGGGGAGCTGGCGGTCGCCGGCCCGGCCCTGCACCTGCCGGACCGCCTCGGTGATATGGCTCATGCCGCCTCCCAACCCGGCCTGGCCCATGCCTAGCTGTCCACCGTGGGTGTTAAGGGGCCAGTCCCCGTCGTAGCGCAGGCTGTGTTCGTCGATGAACCTTCCGCCCTCGCCCTTGGGGCAGAACCCGGCGTCTTCAATGGTCAAAAGCACGGTGATGGTGTAGCAGTCGTACATGGAGGCCATGTCCACCGCGTCACGGGACACCCCGGCCATGGCGAACGCCCGGTCGGCGGCCAGCCGGATGGGGGTGTCGATGACGTCGGGAGCGTAGGTGATGCTCTTGTGGGTGAGGTGCTCCCCGTAACCGCTCACGTACACCGGTCTATGGGGAGCTCGGGCCGCTCGCTCCGCCGTGGTGACCAGCACCGCCGACCCGCCGTAGCACGGCATGACGATCTCCAGCAGCTTCAGCGGGTCGGCCACGTAGCGGGAGTTCATCACGTCGTCGATGGTGATGGGCTTGCCGTGAAACACCGCGTCGGGATTGGCCTGGGCGTTGTAACGGGAGTCAACCGCCACCTTGGCCAACGTCTCCTCCGCTACCCCGTAGGCGGACATGTAGCGGCTGGCAGCCATGGCAAAGCTAGGGGTAGCGGCCACCAGCCCGGCAGGGATCTCGAACTGGCCCTGGGGCGAGCCCCAGACATCGCCGCCCATGTATGCCCCCATCCGCATCTTGAGCGGACTTCCGTTTTGGCCAGGCTGGGGCGGAGCGGGAACCGACGGGGCAAACACCAGCACCGTCTCGCAAATGCCAACCTCGATGGCAGCCGCGGCCCGCCACACCATCCCCGCCGGGGTGGCACCGCCCAAATCCACCACCTCGTTGAAGTTGCTGCGCACCCCCAGGTACTCGGCCAGCGCCGAGGGGGCGAACATGGGGGACTCCCGCAGGCTGTTGATCACCAGCCCGTCCACCTCGTTCTTGTCCACCTCGGCATCGGCCAGCACCTCGGCTGCCAGCTCGGCGCAAGCTTCTACCGTGAACATGGGTCTGTCCCACACCCGTTTTGGGGCCCACTCGGTGAGACCCACAATCGCTGCCGCTCTCTTTCCCATGGGCCTCACCCTAGTGGTGCGAGTGCGAATGGGTTGGGGTGTGCAGGCCCCCGAGCAGGGGCCTCATCAGCACAGCAATTCGTAGCGGTACCCGTGGGTGGACAGCTCGGAAAGGGCAACGTCGAGGCCGAGAACCGTGCGGGAGCGGTCGCCGTCGCCGTCGTGAAGCAGGATGATGGCCCCGTCCCGGGCGTGGTCCACGATGTGCTGGGCGATGGTCAGGGGCGACGGGCGGCGCCAATCCTCGGGGTCGACGTTCCACAAAGCAATGTCCAGGCCATGTTCGTGGGCCCAGTCGTGGGTGAACGCATCCATAGAGGCATACGGGGGACGCAGGCACGACGCCGCCCGAGGGCCGAGTAGCTCCTGGGTCCGGCTCACCGTCTCGTCGAACGCCTCACGAGGCAGGCCCGCCAGGTTTTCGTGATTCCACGTGTGGTTCCCAACTTGGTGACCCTCCTCGAAGATGCGCTCGATGATTTCGGGGTACTTCACGGCCAGCGTGCCCACCACGAAGAACGTGGCCCGGATGTCGTGGCGGGCCAGCACATCGAGCACTTTCGGTGTGTACACCGGGTGGGGGCCGTCATCGAACGTGAGGTACATGACCGGGGAGTCGTCGGTAGGGGTGGGCTCCGGCGTGGGCTCCGCGGTGCCGGTCGGGGTAGGTGTGGGGGTCGGGTCGGGATCGGCAGGGTCGGATGGCAACGCCTCCAGCGACAGCCGGTAGTCGTCTTCGTTGGTGTGAGCGGAAACCACGGTCACCTTCCACGAGCCGGTGGCCGGTAGGTCGGCGTGTACCAACTGGGACCGCTCCGATGCCGGGGCGACCACATGGTCGTCGAGCCTCATGTCGAGCCAGATCCCAACCGGGGCGTCGAGGGTGGCGGTGAACGTCTGACCCTCGGACATGTGTACCGAATAGGTCTGCCTCCCGCGAAACTCAAGGGTCCCTGCCACGATGGCACCAACCGTTCCGGGGTCGAACCGGACGTCCACCTCGGGCGATTCGGGGCCTGGGAGCGGGAGATCGAGCAGCGGCTCGGAGTTGGTCACCGACGCCGTGGGTTCAGGGGTCGAGAAATCTATGTCCAGCACCCGGCGCTGGGTGATTATGTCGGACGGGTCCTCGGGATCGCGGTCGAGAAGCGACACTTCAACCGAGCCGTCTCGTACCTCGATCTCTTCGACAATCACCCTGTCGCCCAGCCGGAATGGCTGCAGGGTTCTCCCGCCCTGCCCGTCGTCTATCAACGGAACCAGCAGGTGGGTCGACTCCCACCGAGCCGAGTCCACTATGAGGTGTGCGACCAGGTCGTCGTGGCCGTCGCCGTCCAGATCCCCCTGGCTCACCCGGTTCTGAAGGTCATAGGTCTCCGAAGGCTCACCATCCTGGGAATCGCCGTTGCGGGCCACGACGGCCTTGCCTCCGTCCAACCGGATCGCCTCACCGTCGAGTTCAAAGGCCATGGACTCGAGGTCTTCCCACTCCAAACCCCACCGTTCGACCACGGTCGGGGTGGGCTCGGGCGATGCCGTCGCCTCGACGGACGGCTCCACCGAACCTGTGGGAGACGGCTTGGCGGTAGCGGGCAGGGTGGGGGAAGGGGAAGCAGTCGGGGCGGGGGTGGAGGTGCCGGAAGGTTCCGAACCCTCCGAGCCCTCCGAGGCACACCCGGACAAGACCACCGCGACGAGCAAAATCCACGCCAACGTCCTCGGGGCGCGGCCACCGAGGCCGACTTTTGGCCCGTTCGGCCCAGCCTCCTTACCGATGGGCACCCTATTGATAGCCACTGCGGCTCAGAACACCGCGATGGGGTTCACCGCGCACCCGGTTCCTCCGGGGAGTCGAAGCGGGGAAACGGTCAGGAAGAACTCCCACCGGTTGTGGTCGGCACAGGCGCCGGCCAGCTCGACCAAGTCCAGGTTGTCCAACAGGTGTACCCCCATTCCGGCCAGGCAGTGCTGGTGAAGTGGCAAGGACCAACCGTCGAGCATCGGCACGCCGGGGCCGAAGTTGTCCGACACCCCGTCGCTGCCCAGCACAGCCACGTCCCGTTCCCTGATCCAGGGGATGGCAGTGGCGTGCAATCCGGCGATTCCATCCGACATGGGCTGGGGACCTTCGGCGTGACGGCGGCGAGCCCGTCCGGTGGCGATTATGCAGATGTCGCCGGGTCCGACCTCCATGCCGGCGTCAGCTTCGGCCCGGTCCAGCTCGGCGGGCATGATCGGCTCGGTCGGGTCGATCCAGTCCACGCCTCTTTGCCGGGGGATGTCGAGCAGCACCCCTCTCCCGCAGATGCCTCCGGCGCCGGCCATTACCGAGTTGTGCTCCCCGCCCACGGTGGTCTTCACCGCAGAGCCGGGAAACCCGTTGTACATCTGACCTCTAACGAACACATGGCACAGGGCATCGAGGTGGGACACCGCGATGCCGTGGCAGGCGATTCCCAGCCAATCCGATGTCTGCTGGAAACCGGGCATCGGGTCGTGGTCGGCGGAGTCGCCGGCCATCAGCATGTGATGCAGAACCGGGTTGGGATTGCCTGGACTCGAGTCGGCCGACAGGTCGAAAGCACAACTCACCGTCTGCCCGCTGTCGATGAGCGCCCCGGCTGCGGACCGACGTTCGGGGGTGATGAGGTTGAGCGCCCCTCGCTCGTCGTCTTCTCCCCACCGTCCCCAGTTTTTGACCTGTTCCCAGGTCTGGTCCAACCACTCGTGGGTAACCGCGTCAGCCATGCGACGATGTTACGCCGGTAATGGCGGAAAACCGGGTCAGTCTACTTCCGCGGTCGGAGGGACTCTTCGCTCCAGCAGAGCGTCGTAGCGGACTTGAATCTGGTTGGCGAAGCTGGGCTTGGTGGGGATGAGGAAGTCACCGGCCCGGATGCCGTCCATCACCGGCCCAACCACTTCGGTGGGTGGGATGCCGGTCTCGGTCATCTGGGCAAGTGATTCCACCACGAAGGCGTTGTCCTCGCTCAGGTCGGTGCCGTACCGCTCGCTTCTTACCCGAGCGGTGTGGGCGATGGCGGTGTCGATTGAACTCGGGGTGAGCACCGAGGCTCTGACCTTGGATCCCACGGCGGCCAGGTCCAGGGCCAGACACTCGGTGAGCGAGAACGCCGCGCACTTGGACACCACATAGGGGCTCGAGAACTGCCCCGCCACAAAGGCGGCAACCGAAGCGGTGTTCACGATGTGGCCCACGGTGTCTTGGGCGATCATGCGGGGCACGAACGCTGCCACCCCGTTGATGATGCCGTACACGTTCACCCCCAGCACCCAGTCCCAGTCGGATGTGCTGCGCTCCCACATCAGCCCAGCCTGGAACACTCCGGCGTTGTTGAACAGCAGGTCCACCTGCCCGAAGGCATCCCATGCCGCGTCGGCCAGAGCCTCGACCGACACCCGGTCGGCCACATCCACCACCACGGCCACGGCCACGGAGTCGCCTTCCAATCCGGCGACGGTGGCCGCGGCACCGGCTTCGTCGATGTCTGCGGCCACGACCTTGGCCCCCTGCTGGGATAACCCCGAAGCCAGAGCGGCCCCGATGCCACTGCCCGCCCCGGTGATCACCGCTACCTTGCCCTGGAAGTCGTGCAGGGTCTCTGAATCGCTCATGGTCTCATGTTGTCACGGACTAACCGCCGGTACGGATGCCAGGCGGCATCGGATCAGGTCTTGGGCCAGAGTTCGGGGTTGTGGATGCCGTCCTGATCTCGCTCGCAGATTATCCCGGCGTCGCCGGAAATCTGGGCATAAATCCGGCACGAGGCCAAAGCCACCCATTGCAGCGACAGGTCGAAGTGCTCGCCGTGAGCGGTGAGGATCGCCACCGCAAACCAACCCCCATCGGGCAGCTCCACCAACCCAGCATCGACAACCTGCCGGTAGTCCCTCGGACAACAGCCGGGCAGGAGCCAGCCCGACTTGTGTACCGCCGAGGTGGCCACTGTCGAGGGGAGGCGGTCCGGCAGTGCCCCATCCACGTCTCGGGGAAAGGCCAGCGAGCGGGAGGTATCCCGGAGCCAACCCTCGAGGGCGGAGGTCTCATCGGGACCCAGCAGCTCGCCCCGATGCAAGCGGGCGAAGAAGTGGGCCAGATCGACTGCGGTGGTGCGGTTTCCCGCCGGCGCCTCGGGCCGGAAGTCGGCTGCGGTTCGATCAGGACCGTTGAACCTCCAGGCCTCCAGGCGGGTATCGAGCAGGCCGGCAACCTCCCAGGTCCAAGCGTTCACCGAATCCACCCCTCCGGCCAGGTCGATCATCTCCCCACCGGCAAGATTGTCGGACAAGGCCAGGACTTGGCCGGCCAGGGGCCGCACCGCTTCCAGCCCGGCAGCGTGGATCGCGGCAGCCGTCCACAACGGCTTGACCGCGCTGGCAGAGATCTGGGAGACGTGTGCGTTGATTCCGTAGATCGACTCATCGGGCAGGACGATGGCCATCGAGATCTCCGCGCTGGGGTTCCATTCCCTGGCGATCTCCGCCAGTGCTTCCAGCTCCTCGGCCAGCCGGGGCTCGAAATCCTCTGGCAGCGTGGCCACGAACGCTTCCGCGGCCGGATCGAGGGTTGCCACGGCTGTGGACGACGGGGCATCAGGAGCATCCGGTGACGGCGAGGGCGAGCCAGGAGCAGACCCAGTGGGAGACGTAGCGGGAGTGGTCGCCTCGCCTGTGGTTGGGGTCGGCTCGGGGGCCACGGATTCCGGGCTTCCGGTCTGGGGAGTCGCGGGGCTGAATACCTGGGTGGTCTTCGTCCCACCCACCCCGCAGCCCGCAACGGCAACGAGGAATACCGTCGCCACTCCAAGAGCAGTGGCCCGGGGCCAAGCCCGCGACACGCTCTCGCTCTCGATCATCGACGCACGGCTTCTGCCCCGTTCAAGAGCAGATGTCGTTGACCCAGGTCATGTCGGTGCTCCCACCTGCTTCCAGCAGTGGGCCGTCGTAGTTGGGTGAGGTCATAACCGAGGCGTCCCGGCGGTAGTTGATGAAGTGAACCCCCTCGTCACCGCTGTAGAGCTTGTAGTGGCGGTCGGCGGCCACCCAGAGGGTGTCACCAACCCCGATCACCCGGCGACCCACCCGGATCTCCCCCCGCAGCACATGGATCAGCTCGTCCTGGGAGTGGCTGTGGGCCGACGACTCGAACCGTTGAGGACGGTCGGTGGACAGCAGCCAGACCCTGTTGGTATGGGCCGAGGCATCGGAAAAGAAGCGGGTGCGCTGAGTGTCGTTCACCGTGGCCCACAGCCCGCCGGGGCCGACCACCCTCACACCCCGACCGGCGGTGTCGGCCGGACCTCTCAGCCCCGATGATGGGGGAACCGGATCGGTCGGCCCCACATGAACGATGCTCGTGTCCGACGCCGCGGTTGCGCAGGCCGTCACCCCGGCCTCCACGATCACTGCGCCGTCGGCGGGGCAGGTACGCCCATCGATCGCCAAGCTGCCCGATCGCACGTAAACGGCCTCGTCTCCGTGCTCGTTACCCCACCGCATCTCCGCACCGGCGGCCAGCTCTGCGGTCACAAGCCACAACGAAACCCCCTGCGGGCTCACTCGACGGGCGGTGTGGTCCCCGGTGATGGTGACAGTCGCTGTGGGGTACCCATGTGCCGGCGTCGTCTCGGCACCATGGATCACATCAACGGGGCTCGCCGGTGCTGCGCTCATCACATCAAATCCTTGCAGATGCCAGCTCCAGGGCTTCATCCATTGCCGACTGCATGGCTTCGGAAAGCCGGTCTGTGAGCAGACTCCGGTCGTCGCTGGTCTGTCTCCTCTGTTGGATACAGGGGGGCGACAGCGGCTCGGCAACCACGATGGCCACCGGCACCCGGCGGGGGAACCGGGCCTTGGGCGGCATGGCCTGTTCGGTTCCGGCCACGCCCACCGGAAAGATCAGCACCCCGGCTCGAAGGGCCAGGAACGCGGTGCCGCCGAAGATTGCCCCCACCTGATTTCCGGACTGGCGGGTGCCCTCGGGGAACACCAGCAACGGCTCGCCACGGGCCAGCAGGTCGAGGGCCGCCTGAAGGGATCGGCGGTCCCCCACCCCCCGATGAACCGGGAAGCACCCCAAAGTGGCGCTGATCCAGGTGCCCACGGCCCCCTTGAACATCTCCTTTTTTGCCAGCGAGCGCACGATCCGGGGGCACAGGGAGTTCACCAGGGGAGCATCGAGGTTGGACCGGTGGACCGGTGCGATGATGAACGCTCCTTCACCCTTCAGGCGGTCGGCCCCCACCACCTCGGTGCGCAAGTAGACGCGGCCGATCACCCGGATGATGCGACCCAGCATCCGGTAGATCATCCGGGCACGGCGAGTGCCCCAGACGGCTTGAACCCGCTCCTCGAGGCGACGGTCAACCATGGCTTCGTATCGCTTCCCATATCCGCTGGGGTGACAGAGGCATGTCCAGGTGGCGTACTCCAAGGTGGGCCAGGGCGTCGACTACCGCGTTCTGCACCGCGGCGGTGGCCCCAACGGTTCCCGACTCGCCTATGCCCTTGGCTCCGAGCAAGTTGCGGTCGGTGGGAGTCTCGGAGCGAACCAGCTCGAAGCTGGGCAGCTCGGTGGC
Organism: Acidimicrobiales bacterium; assembly: GCA_965200775.1. Classification (GTDB taxonomy): domain Bacteria; phylum Actinomycetota; class Acidimicrobiia; order Acidimicrobiales; family Bin134; genus Poriferisocius. The sequence continues at coordinate 1,902,842 of OZ241383.1, forward strand.
GGAGATCACCAGGTAGTCGGCGAAGTTGGTGGTGAGTGGAATGGCGTTGTCGTCGTACCGCAGCTCCTCCAGCAGGGCCTGGGCCACACCCCCGGCGATCCCCCCGTGAATCTGCCCCTCGAAGATCAGCGGGTTCAGCACGGTGCCGGCGTCGTCCACCGCCACCAGCCGCACCAGCTCCACCCCGCCGGTTTCGACATCCACCTCTACCACGGCCACATGGGCGCCGAACGGGAAGGTCTGGCCCCCGGACTCGAATTCCGACTCCACTGTCAGCGGGCCCTCCAGAGCAGCGGCAACTTCCGACCAACCCACCGTCACCGCTGGGGTGCCTGCTACGTGGAAGCCCTCCACCTCCTGGCTGTGAACCACGTCGCTCACCGCCGCTTCCAGCAGGTCGGCCGCAGTGGGCAATGCGCGTTCCACCAGCCGCTGGGAGGCATCGACCAGCATCGACCCCACGATCTGCGCCGACCGGGACCCGCCCGTGACCTGCCCCCGAGGGGTGAGGTCGGTGTTGCCGCCGGTCGCTTGCACCCGGTCGAGATCGATCCCCAGGCAATCGGCCACGATCATCGGCCACACCGTCTCGTGGCCCTGACCGTGGGGAGTTGAGCTGGTCACAGCGTTGACCGTGCCGTCGGGGCACAGCTCCACCGAGGCGAAATCACCGGCCCCAGTGGTGGCGGTCACCTCCACATAGCTCGATAGGCCAATGCCCAAAAGCACCGGCGCACCGCAGGCTCGCAGTTCGGCCTGCTGTGCCCTCAAGCGGTCGTACCCGGCTCGGTCCAGCGCCAGCTCGAGCACCTTTCGGTAGTCGCCCGAGTCGTAGCTCACCCCGGAGATGGCGGCGTGAGGGAAGGAGTCGGGGCTGATGAAGTTGCGGCGGCGAACTTCGGCGGGGTCCATGTCGATCTCGGCGGCGAACACATCAACCGCCCGCTCGATGGCCGATGCGGCCTCGGGCCTGCCGGCTCCCCTGTAGGCCCCGTTGGGGGTTGTTGAGGTGGGAACAGAGACGCCGTCGAACCCGGCCTGGGCGATGTCGTACACGCCGGTGAACATGGCCATGGTCATGCGGGGCAGGAACCCGGCGATCAGAGGGTAGGCCCCGCTGTCCTGGATCACGTCCAACTGGTAAGCGGTAATCCGCCCGTCCCGGCTGCCGCCCACGATCACATCCTGGATCTGGCCCCTACCGCCTCCCAGACCGGTCATCGACTGGGTTCGGGTTTCCGTCCATGCGCACGGGCGTCCCAGTTGCCGGGCCAGCCAGGCCAGAAGGGCTTCCTCGGGGTAGCAGCGGAACTTGGCCCCGAAGCTGCCTCCCACGTCGGGGGTGATTACGAGCACCTGGTCGGGATCCAACCCGAAGATGCTCACCAGCGCATCCTTCACGTTGTGGCTGCCCTGCGTGGCGGTGTGGTGGATCAACCGCTCGCCTTCCCAGTACGAGAAGCCGGTTCGGGGTTCGATGGGGGCCGCCGACATGCGCTGGTTGCGGAATCGGGCACGCACCACCACCTCACACCGGCTGAAGTCGGGCCGCTCCCCCGCTGCACAGCTGAACACCGTTTGGTCGTCAACCTCCTCGAACAGCGTCACCTCCCCCCGCAGCGAGGCCTCCATGTCGGCCAGCGAGGGAAGCGGCTCATACTCCACGGCCACCAACTCGACAGCGTCGGCGGCCTGGCCGGCATCGTCGGCCACCACCGCAGCCACCGGCTCCCCTACGTAACGAACCACTTCCCGGGCCAGCATGGTGCGAGCCATCTGCTCGTTCATGCCCGGAAACGGCGGCGGGTAGGCCAGTACATCGGCGTCCACGTCGGCGGCGGTGAACACACCGACCACGCCAGGAGCGGCAGCGGCGGCTTGGGTGTCCACCGATACCAGCCTGGCATGGGGCTCGGTGGCGGTCACATAAGCCACATGAGCGGCATCGGGGGGAACCAGGTTGGCGACGAACGCACCCTGGCCGGTGAGAAAACGAGGGTCTTCCCTCCGCAGAACCGGATGGCCGAGAATCGAGGGCATCAGATCAAGCGGCAACTACCAGCTCGGGCCGGACAGGGGAAGCCGTTGGCCTGTGGGCCACCGGTGGTTCCACGTCAGTCGAACAGGGCGACGTCGGTGAACTCGATGAGGTTCCCGTCGGGGTCACGGCAGAAGGCCGAGCGCACCGGTACCCCGAAGTCCTCACGTTGGGACGGCCCGCCGGCGAACTCCACTCCCCGCTCCGCCAACTCGGCCATGGTGTCGTCGAACTCCTCGGAAGGGATGAACAGGGCGAAGTGGGACATGGAACTGGACATGTCGGGCATCTCATCCACCTTGCTCAAGTGGAGCTGCGAGGGGCCCATCCTCAGCCACGATCCCTGGAACCCACCAAAGTCGGGACGGGGGATCTTCTCAAGGCCCAGCTTCTCGGTGTAAAAGGCGTCGGCGGCCTCCACATCGGTTACCGGGATGTTCACATGCGAATAGGCAACCAGCCCCTTGACAGCAGCGCTCATCCTGTTGACTTTACGTCACCGGGCGGGATTGTTTTCTGCAACGCCGAACAGCGCAGGCCCAACCCGGCGGTGATCACCCCGCCAACGGTCAGCATCATGTATCCGGCTCCGAGGTTGCCGACCTGCGCCACGGCCAGGGTTGAGCCGATGATGGTCACCGCGATGGCCACCCCGAAGGCGTTTCCCACCCTCATCATGGTCTGGGCCACGCTGGAACCGGACGAGAGGAAGTCGCTGGGCAGGTCGGCCACCATCACAGCGAACATCGACCCCCACACCAGGCCCGACCCCAACCCGGCCAGGGTCACGCTCGGCACCCAGGACCAGAGATCCTGTTGGCCTCCCAGCGTGGCCCACTGCCACACCATGCCCGCGGTCCACATCAGGCTCCCCGAAATCACGAACCGGGCCGGTCCCCAGCGGTCAGCCCACCGGCCCGACAACGCCGACAACAGGCCGGTGAACACGAACACCGGGGTCAAGAGCATCCCGGCCTGGAAGATGGACAGGTTCCACACGCCGGTCAGGTACTCGACCCCCACCAGTTGATGGCCGAAGAAGGTGGCCGAGAACACGAGCATCCCGTAGTTGCCGAACCGGAAACTGGAAAAGCGGAACAGGCCGGGGTCGATCACCGGATTGGGGTGACGTCGCGACCGCCACGCCAGCATGCCGAGCACGACCGGACCTCCCACCAGCGACACCAAGACCCACGGGCTGACCCATGACCATTCCCGGCTCTGCACCAGGGCGAACACCACCCCGCCGACACCTGCTAGGAGCATAAGCGATCCAAGCCGGTCGGGAAGCTCCGGGGACTGCGGGCTCCGCTGCTCCTCGATGACCAAGCCGACAAACACCAGGGCGATAACCCCGAACGGCACGTTCAACCAGAACGCCCACCGCCAATCGCCCACGTGTACGAGCAGGGCCCCCACCGATGGGCCCATGGCCGCAGCCACGGCGCCGATGGCCGACCAGCTCCCCACCCCGGTTCCTCGGCGAGCCACAGGGAAGGCATCGATAACGATTGCCGCCCCCATCGGCAAACTCAGCGACGCGCCGATCGCCTGCAAGGCCCGTGCCCCGATGAGCACGCCGGTGTTGGGGGCCAACGCGGCCATCGTCGAGGCCATCGTGAAAACCACGACACCTGCCAGAAGGGTCCTCCGCCGACCCCACCGCTCCCCCAACACCCCGCACAGCACCAGGGTGGCGGAACCGACAATGGTGAAGGAGTTGATCACCCACGACAGCTCGGCCTCACCGGCATCGGGGAACGAGTCCTTGAGGTCGGCATAGACCACGAAGATGATGGACAGCGCCATTGCCGTCTGGAAGCTGGCCAGGCTGACCACCACCAGCACCAACCAGGCCCGGCGCATCACCGCCGGGTCCACGGCCGTCTGCTGCATCACTTACCGACTGTAGCCCTGTCCGCTGCCCGGCAATCGGGTGGCAGCCCAGGACAGGCGCGCAACTAACCTTAAGGCGTGGTCTCGTTCTACGACACCCGCAGACGAGAGCTGGTGCAGTTCGAGCCGCTGGTCGCGGGCCGGGTGTCCATGTACGTGTGCGGCCCTACCGTGTACGACGTTCCCCATGTCGGCCACGCTCGCACCGCGTACACATTCGACATGATCCGCCGCTACCTGCAGTGGAGGGGCTTCGAGGTGGTGTTCGTGTCCAACATCACCGACATCGACGACAAGATCATTGCCCGGGCATCGGAAACCGGCACCACCGAGCCCGAGCTGGCCGCCCGCTACGAGCAGGCATACACCGAGGAGATGGACCGGTTCGGCATCCTCCGGCCCGATCACCAGCCCCATGCCACCGCTTACGTGGATCAGATGCTCGGCTTTATCAAGGAGCTGGTGGACCGGGGCGCGGCTTACTCCATCGAGGGCAAGGGGGTGTACTTCTCGGTGGCCGCCCACGACCGGTACGGCGATCTGATCGGACGGTCACCCGAGGAGTTGCGGGAGGGTGCCGGGGCTCGGGTCGAAGTGGACGACGACAAGGCCGATCCCTTGGACTTCGCCCTGTGGAAAGCGGCCAAGCCGGGGGAACCGGTGTGGGAGTCCCCGTGGGGACCGGGGCGACCGGGATGGCACATTGAGTGTGTGGCCATGGCCGTGGACCTGCTGGGCGAAACCTTCGACATCCACGGCGGGGGCGACGACCTGGCCTTTCCCCACCACCAGAACGAGGTGGCCGAGGCCGAGGGTGCCGAGCTGGGGTTTGCTCGTCATTGGATCCACGGAGCCATGCTCAACGTGAACGGCGAGAAGATGGCCAAGTCGCTGGGCAACTTCACCACCCTCTCCGAACTGCTCGACTCCTGCGACCCTCAGGTGTTGCGGTTGCTGATGCTCCAGACCCATTACCGGACGGTCATGGAGCTGAGTGATGACGCCCTGGCTGGGGCGTCAGGGGCGTTGGACCGGCTACGGGCCTGGCACAGGCGGGCCGATGCCGCCGGCCTGGATCGATCCGCAACCCCCGACTCCGACGCCGTGGCCCGTTTCATCAAGGCCATGGACGACGACTTCGGCACCCCGGCAGCTCTGGCGGTGGTGTTCGACACGGTCCGGGAGGCAAACGCCGCGCTGGACGCCGGTGAAACCAGCCGAGCGGCCCCCGCTCACGCCACTGTGAGCGACCTGACCTCGGCGTTGGGCCTTGAGACCGCCGGGGACAGCCAAGGCGGTGACGGCGAGCTCGCCGCCACCGTCGAGAAGCTGCTGGCCGAGCGAGACGAGGCCCGCCAGGCCCGAGACTTCGCCACCGCCGACCGCATCCGCGATCAGCTCACCGCTCAGGGGATCGTCCTGGAGGACACCCCCGACGGCACGATCTGGAGAACGACCTGAGGCTGAAGAACAACCCGAAGCCGGAGAATCGTCCGATGCCGGGGATTCGCCTGTGGCCGGATAGCGATCCGAGAAGGCCCCTCGCTCGACTGCTCGACCGGCAGGTGGCCGGGGTCGAAGTCCTGGACGACCAGTCGGGCACCACCCGAAGGACAAGGGCACGGCTGGTGTTGGAAGACGGCGAGGAGTTGGCGGTTTTCGTCAAGCGCCCGTCCCGCTCGCCGGTGGCCCGGGCGTTCGTGGCCGTTCCCCGGCTGAGCCACGCCGAGGTCGGGTTCTACGCCGAGCTGCAAAACCGGGTGCCGGTCGCCACCCCCCGGTGTTTCGTTGCCCGCAACCTCCGAGGCGGCTTCATCGTGGTGCTTGAGGACCTGGTCGCCTCCGGTGCCACTATGCGGTCATCCACCGGCACGCTCAGCGCTGACGACGCCGCGGCGTTCTTGACCTCGCTGGCCGCCATGCACCGGCAGTGGTGGGGGCGAACCGACTCGCACCGGTGGCTGTCCCGCAATCCCCGACGTGAACTCATGCTCGGGGCACTGCTCAGCCCCTCGCTTTGCCGCCTAGGGTTGCGCCGGGCAGGGCAGGCCGTGCCCGAGGCCCTGCACAGGCCCATCGCCCGCTACGCCCGCAACCGGCGGTGCGCTCACGCCACCATGTCGGGTGGACCGGCGTCGCTGATCCACAACGACTGCCATCCGGGAAACCAGTTCATCTCCGCCGACGGCCGCCCGGGACTCATCGACTGGCAGCTCTGCCGTGCCGGACCCTGGGCCCGGGATGTGGCCTACTTCCTGACCACCTCGCTCGACCCCAAGACCCGCCGCAACACCGAAGGCGAGCTGCTGTCGCACTACCGGCAACGGCTTGGGCCCGAGGCTCCCGCTCCCGACGAGGCGTGGCTGGCCTATCGTCGCCATGTCGCCTATGCCGTGGAGGCCATGCTGGTGACCACCGCCGTCGGGGTGATGATGCCCCAGTCAACTTCCCTAACCCTTCTGTCCCGCACGGCAACCGCGGCGGCCGACCTGGATACCTACAGTGCCCTGTAACCGGACTATCCATGGCCAAGTGATGTACTACCGAGCGACCTGCCATGTCCGATTCGTAATCCAAGACCGAGTCTCCCATGGCTGATTCGTTTCCCCGCCGTCACGCCCAAACCCGGGGCTTCAACCTCGGGGCTCCCCGCAGTTTCTCGGTGTCCGACGACGGTGGTCATGTGGCCTTCCTGCGCAGCACCGCCGGCGATGACCCGATCAACCGGCTGTGGATGCTGGACGTCGCCACCGGCTTGGAGCGGATGATCGCCGATCCGGTCCGGCTGCTGACCGACCCCGGTGAGGAGAGCCTCCCGGCAGCGGAGAAAGCCCGCCGGGAGCGAGCCAGAGAGAGCGGCGGTGGAATCGTGGCCTATTCCGGTGACCGAAATTTGAACCGAATCGTCTTCACTCTCGGCGGGCAGGTGTTCCTGGTTGAGGTCGGCAATGGCGAGGGCTCCTATTCCGTCCGTTCCCTGCCGGTGCAGCCCGGCGCCTTCGATCCCCGCCTCTCCCCCGATGGGCGGCTGGTGGCCTATGTCTGTGGCACCGGACTGCGAGTGGTGGACACCGCCCCGGATGGTCGCGACCGGCTCATCATCCAGGATCTCAGCGAAACGGTGAGCTGGGGGTCGGCCGAGTTCATCGCCGCAGAGGAGATGGGTCGCAGCCGGGGGTTCTGGTGGTCACCCGACAGCCTGCGGCTTCTTGCTGCCCGAGTCGACACCGCACCGGTCCCCACCTGGCACATCTCCTCTCCGGAAGACCCGGCCACGGCCCCGGTTCCCAAGGCCTACCCCGCGGCCGGCACGACCAACGCCGAGGTCACCCTGGCCATCCTCGGCTTGGACGGCAGCCAAATCGATGTCGGTTGGGATAGGGACGCCTACGAGTACCTGGCCCGGGCGGGATGGAACCCCCGGTCGAGGCCGGTCATCACGGTGCAGAGCCGCGACCAGCGAACGGCGCAGATCCTGAAGGTCGACCCCGAAACCGGACACACCACCGAGCTGGCCCGGCAAACCGATTCTCACTGGGTGGAGCTGGTGGAGGGTGCGCCGGCATGGATGGGAGACCGCCTGGTAACGGTCGAAGACCAGGGCTCGGCCCGGCGCATGCTGATCGACGGTCATGCCGTGACCCCCGACCACCTCCAGGTCCGCTGGGTGATCACCGCCGACGAGAACCAGGTAGTGCTCGTGGCCACCGACGACCCCACCGAGGCTCACATCTGGCGGGTGACGGCCGATGGCCGGATCGAGAGGCTCACTAACCAGCCTGGCGTACACAGCGCAGCCGCGGGAGCCGGCACAACGGTGATTGCCCGAGCGGCCTGGGCCGACCCGGAAGCCACTTTCGAGGTGATCGCCCCCGGTACACGAATCGCCATCACTTCACTGGCCGACCGGCCCTCCCTGACGCCGGCACCGGTGTTGGCCGCAACCGGAAGCCGGGAGCTGCGAACCGCAGTGCTGTACCCGTCAAACGACGCCGGGATTGACGGCGCCCCACTGCCAGTGCTGCTCGACCCCTATGGCGGCCCCCATGCCCTGAGGGTGCTGAAGGCCCGGTCCACGTACCTGGTGTCGCAGTGGTTCGCCGATCAGGGGTTCGCTGTGGTCGTAACCGACGGCCGGGGCACACCGGCTCGGGGGCCGGATTGGGAGCGAGCCGTGTTCGGCGATCTGGCCCACCCGGTGCTTGACGACCAAGTGGATGCCCTGGATTCGCTGGCCGAACACCATCCCCGCCTCGATCTCGACCGGGTGGCAGTTCGAGGCTGGTCGTTCGGGGGCTACCTGGCTGCGCTGGCCGTACTGGCCCGGCCCGACCGGTTCCACGCCGCCATCGCCGGAGCGCCCGTCACCGACTGGAGGCTCTACGACACCCACTACACCGAGCGGTACCTAGGCCATCCCGACAACCACCCCGAGGCCTACTCCCGCACCAGCCTGCTCGAACGGGCCGGGGACCTGACCCGACCGCTCCTGTTGATCTGCGGGCTGGCCGACGACAACGTGTTCGCCGCTCATACCCTCCAGCTCTCTGCGGCCCTGTTCGAGGCCGGCCGCCCCCACCAGGTTCTTCCCCTGCCCGGCATCACCCACATGACCCCCCAGGAGCACGTGGCCGAGAACCTGCTCCTGCTCCAGAGAGCGTTCCTCTTCGACAGCCTCGGGCTTCACCCGCCAAAATAACCTCATGGCTGACCTCACGGCTCCCAACCATCCCATGGCCCGCATCACCTCCGAAGGCGAGGTTCTCTGCGGCATCCAGCTCCCGATCCAGACCCTGACCCAGACCATCCGGGAAACCTGGGAACCCGATGCCACCGTGGAAGACCTCGTGGCCATCGCCCAGGCCGCCGAGGCTGCCGGGCTGGGGTTTGTGGGAGTGTGCGACCACGTCGCCATCCCCGACAACGACTACGCCGCACACATGTCAACCACCTGGTACGACCCTATTGCCACGCTCGGCTTCCTGGGAGCGGCCACCAGCACCATACGGCTGCTCTCGGTGGTGTACATCCTCCCCTACCGCCACCCGCTGATCTCGGCTAAATCGTTCACCACCCTCGACCACCTCACCGGGGGGCGGATACTGATGGGGGTGGGCGCCGGCCACGTGGAGGCCGAGTTCGAGGCTCTGGAGGTGGACTTCGCCAGCCGGGGACGGATGACCAACGAGGCCATCGACGCGGTCCGGGTGGCTGTTGAGGCCGGGGGCGGATACTGCCAGTTCAGCGGGGAGTTCTCCGATTTCAAGGATGTGGGTGTTGCCCCGGCTGCGGTGCGCAGCTCCATCCCCATCTGGATCGGCGGGAGCGGCCGCCCCGCCCTGCGCCGGGTGGTGGAGCGGGGCGACGGCTGGATCCCCCAGGGCACCCAGAGGGCCGCCATGCCCGAGTATCTCGACTACTTGCGGGCCCACGCCGAGTCGGTGGGCCGCGACATGAGCACCATCGACTTGGGGTGGATGCCGGAGGGCATCTACCTGGGCGATCCTCCCGACGGTCTCATTCCGCCGGGATGGCCCCACCTCACCGGATCGGCCGACCAGATTGCCGAGTCGCTGCGCTACACCCACGAGCTGGGCACCTCGGTGCTGCACCTGCGGTTCCGGTCCCGCGACATTCCCGAGTACCTGGACCAGATCGCCCGATTCGGCGCGGAGGTGCTGCCGTCCCTTCCGGCATGAGCCACCCGGACCACATGGTCTTGCCCGGTGGCATCGGCTACCCCGGATGCAAGAACCACCCGGGCTGAAAACATGAACCGCGTGCTGGACGGAATGCGGGTGGTGGAGGGGTCGGCCTTCGTGGCCTGCCCGTCGGGGGGTATGACCCTGGCCCAGCTCGGGGCCGACGTGATCCGCTTCGACGCCATCGGGGGTGGTATCGACTACCACCGCTGGCCGCTCACCGACGACGGTCACTCCCTGTATTGGCAGGGGTTGAACAAGGGCAAGCGGTCGATCCAGGTGGACATTCGCTCCGACAAGGGACGGGACCTGATCACCGCGCTGGCCACCGCCCCCGGCCCCGACGCCGGCATCTTCACCACCAACTTTCCCGCCATAGGGTGGCTCTCGTACGACAACCTCCGCCGCCACCGCGACGACCTCATCATGGTGGCCATTACCGGGAACCACGACGGCTCCACTGCGGTGGACTACACCGTGAACTGCTCGGTGGGCTATCCGTGGATTACCGGTGGCGACGGCACCGTCAACCACGTCCTACCGGCCTGGGACATCATCTGCGGCCAGACCACCGCTGTGGGCGTACTGGCCGCCGAACGACACCGGCTCCGCAGCGGGCAGGGACGGCTCGTGAACCTGGCCCTGTCGGACGTGGCATTGGCCGCGGTGTCCATGCTGGGCCATGTGGCCGAGGCTCAGCTTCTGGGCACACAACGACCCCGGATCGGCAACGACATATTCGGTGCGTTCGGGAGGGATTTCGAGCTGGCCGATGGCGAACGCATCCAGATCGTGGCGGTCAGCGGCCGCCAGTGGCAGGCGGTGGTTGCGGCTTGTGGCATTGCAGAGGAGGTTGCCGCTCTGGAGGTGGAGACCGGGCTGGACTTCACTCGGGTGGACGGCGACCGCTACCGGGCCCGGGATCGGCTTAACCCGCTGGTGGCACGATGGTGTCGTACACGCACCCGGCCTGAGGCGTCAGCCGGTCTAGATGCCCACGGGGTGTGCTGGGGCCGCTACCAGTCGATGCTGGAATTGGTGGCCAACGACCCTCGCTGCTCAACAGCCAACCCGATGTTCGCCGAGGTCGAGCACCCCGAGACCGGGGCGTATCTCACCCCCGGCCCGCCGCTGCGCTTTGCGGCCGAGAACGCAGCCGAACCCAGCCCTGCTCCCCGCTTGGGCCAACACACCGACGAGGTATTGGTCGAGGTGTTGGGCCTTACAGCCACCGAGATCGGCCGCCTCCGCGACCAACAGATCGTCGCCTGACCGGATCGCGCTCGGAACAACCCTCAGCCGCCCCGGATGGCCCGCCAGACTCGCTCCGGGGTGCAGGGCATGTCGATGTGGGTGACACCCAGGTGGGACAAGGCATCGATCACCGCATTCTGGACCGCTGCAGGCGCGGCGATGGTGCCGCCCTCGCCCACTCCCTTGGCCCCCAGGGGATTGCGGTCGGTGGGGGTTTCGATGAACACCGTTTCCACTTGTGGTACGTCGCAAGGGCCGGGGATGAGGTAGTCGGCCAGGCTGGTGGTGAGCGGGTTGGCGTCGGTGTCGTAGCCCACCTCCTCGAATAAGGCAACGGCGATGCCCTGCACTGCGGCCCCTTGAACCTGGCCAGAGGCCAGCACCTCGTCGAGCACCCGGCCGCAGTCGGTAACCGCCACGTGCCTGACCATCTCCACAGCGCCGGTCTCGGTGTCCACCTCCACCACCGCGACGTGGGTCCCGCCCGGGAAAGTGGCCTGACCCTGGTCGAAGGCTGCCGTGGCCTCAACCCCGGCCATATCGGCCAGCGGGATTCCGGTTGATGGAGAACCCCGCACGCCGAGCGTGCCGTCGGAGCGAAGCTCGATGTCGGCGACGGCGGCTTCGAGCCGCTCACCCGCTCGCTCCCGCAGCATCTCCCCCAACCGGGTGGCAACCTCAACAGTGGAGCTGCCCGCCAGCGACGCCGAGCGGGAACCGAAGCTACCCAGAGCGGGCCGGAACCGTCCGGTGTCGGGTGCTGCTGCGGTAACGAGATCGAGGGCGGGGTTGAGCCCCAACGCCTCTACTGCCAGCTTGTTGACAATGGTCTGCATCCCCTGGCCCATGGGAGCGATCCCGGCGTCGATCACGATGCGGCCCTGGTCGTCGACCCAGGCCGATGTCGGTTGGCAGGGTTGGTGGCGACCGGTGAAGTCGGCCCAGCAGCAGATGCCGATACCGAGTTGGAGGTGGTGGTCCGAGGCCCGGCGAGCGGTTTGCTCCTCCCGCAGGCGCCGGTAGCCGACCTCCGACAGCGCCCGTTCGAGGGCACCGAGGTGGTCGGCCTCGTCCATGTCCATCCCGCTGGCGGTGCGGTGGGGAAAGTCCTCGGGCCGCAGCAGGTTCCGACGGCGAAGTTCGGCTTGGTCAATGTCGAGAGATCGGGCCAGGGTGTCCATCGCCCGTTCCTCCAACCCGATGGCCTCCGCTCGGCCCGGCCCCCTGTAAGGACCGGTGGGAACGGTGGTGGTCATCACCGCTCCGGCGGTAACCGCTACCGGGTTGATCCGGTAGGGGCCGGGGATGAGCCGCTGGGTTTGCAGCGGCTCGAACGCCCCAAGCCCGGCGTAGCCTCCCACGTTGGCCGTCACCTCGGCGTGCAAAGCGGTGATCGTGCCGTCTCGGTTGGCCCCCAGGGTTATCTTCTGGTCCTGATCTCGGGCCTGCATCGACAGCAGGTTCTCGGAGCGGGTCTGGGCCAGGCGCAGGGGACGGTTCAGCCTGAGGGCCAGTCGGGTGGCGACCGCGAACAAGTGGTTCTCGCCGGTGCTCTTGCCTCCGAACCCACCGCCGATGGGCGGGACCACCAGGCTGATCCGGTCGTCCGCCATGCCCAGCGTTGCGGCGAGCTCGTCGTGGCTGAGGTCGGGCATCTGGGTGTTGATGTGAATGGTTGCCCGGTCGCCTTCGGGTACGACCATTCCGGCCGCCCCTTCGAGGGGGGCGCAGGCCACCCGCGGGTAGTGCTGGGTGACGGTCACGGTGGCCTCTGAGTTGGCCAGCGCGGATTGAACCGCGGCAACGTCGCCCGAGCCCACGGAGAGCACCATGTTGGACCCGTGGCTGGGGTGGATGAGAGGGCCGCCTGCCGCGGTAGCTCCGGCTATATTGGGCACGGGAGGCAGAGGCTTGTAGTCCACTACTACCAGGTCGGCGCCGTCTGCCGCGGTCGCTTCGTCCACGGCCACCACAGCTGCTACCGCTTCCCCGACGAACGCCACCTTGCCGTTGGCCAGCGGCGGGCGGGCGGCCTCCATCGAGGTCACGCCGTCCAAGCTGGGCTGGGTGTTCAGGTTGAGGTCGGCAGCGGTGTACACACCGATCACCCCGTCGAGAACCTGGGCTTCGGTGGCGTCAATGGCTATGATTTCGGCGTTAGCCACCTGGGAGCGAACGAAGCCCAGCCACAGAGCACCGGGGGTTTTGAGGTCGCCGCCGAACTTTGTCCTGCCCGAAACCAGGTCGAAGTCCTCAACCCGCACGGCCCAGGGGCTCATGGAAGGGCGTCGGCGACCACGGTGTCGGCGAAGAAATCGGGATTGCCGGCAGCCCAGAGCGAAAACGGATGGTCGAAGGTGAAGGCCCGGAAGTCGGCTTCGCTCAGAATGCCGTCGTCCACCAGCTCGTAGGCCTCGGTTAGGACATCTCGCACGTCGGGCACATCCCAGTGGCCGATGTCGGAGGCGAACACCCCCTTCACGACCCGACTTTCCGGGGTCACCGTGCGGTCGAAGCCGATGACGGTCATGGGGTCGTCGGCTTCGCAACCGAAGTGGAATCGGTCCCAGATAGCCAGGATGTCGTCAACGCCGGCCACCCCGCTGAGGGCGAACTCGTCGATGGTCGCCGGGTCCTCATCGGGTTCGCTCAGCATGTGAAGGGCCTCGCCCAACCGTGGCCGGTGCTCGTGGGAGGAAGAGGGGGCGTAGGCGTCGAACAGCCGACCCAGCTCGTCCATGTCGATGGCCGACGGGTCGTAGAGGCCGATGGCGTCACGGTTGCGCTTCTCCCAATGGCCGATCACGTCGCTCAGAAGATTCACCCCCCAGGCCACGCCGCCTTCCAGGAAAGCCCACCGCAGCTCGGGGAATCGGTGGGCTACACCTCCCATGAACACCGCCCGACAAAGAGCCTCCCCTGCGGCGGCGAAGTTGCCGAGGTGGTTGTACACGTAGTTGGTTTCCGAGGTGCGGCTGCCCCACCCCATCCCGGTGGAGTGGAAAGTGGGCGACACACCCAGCTCGGTACACCGTTGCCACACCGGGTCGTAGTCGTGGGCCGAGTCCATGGCCAGCGTGTCGATTCGGCGAGCGTGGCGATGGCTGATGGCAGGATCCACCGGACGGGCCACCAGACCGGTGAGCATGGCCGGTCGCATCCCCAGCTCTCCCACTGCGAAGTCGAGCTCGGCTATGGCCTCGTCCGGGGTGAACATGGGGATGATGGCCACCGGCATGAGGCGGTCCCGGTAGGGCTCGAAGGCCTGGTGGTAGTACAGGTTGAACGCCCGAACCGCTCCGAGGCGTAGCTCCTGGTCCTCGAGGCCCATGCAGGCCAGCCCATAGGTGGGGTAGAGGACGGCGAAGTCGATACCGATCTCGTCGAGCCGGTCGTAGAGCAGCCTGGGGAACAGAGCGGTCGCCCGATCGAGGGTGTTGCGGGACGGCAGCCCCCACCAGGCCGAGCGCATCAGGCCGGCGGCCCGGCGTTGTTCCAGGGTCAGGTCGATGGACTTGCGGGCGCCGTATTCCACCACCTTGAACTTGTCCACCAGCTTCGGCCCGCCCACCGAGGCCAGCAGGTCGTGGACCGCGGGCAGAAACTCGATGAGATGACCGTCGGAATCGATGATCGGGTGGTTGATGGCGTCACGAATGCGACGCACCTCGGTGCTGGGCTCAAAGCTCATGGTGTCCTCCCCGGCGTTGTGCCCTCAGACTACGGCCCCGCTTCCGACCCGCTCACTACTCTGGGCCGGCCCCACACCTCAGCCGCCCAGCGGCCTGGGCTGAGTGTGGGGTGGGGAAGCAGGCGTACACTGCGGGCGTATGCGGGGAATCATCAGCTTCGGGGGCTACGTGCCGTACCGGAGGCTGGACCGGTCGGCGATCGCTGCGGTGATGGGCCGGGGCGGGGGCCGGGGCGTGAGAGCTGTGGCCTCCTACGACGAGGACACCACAACAATGGGGGTGGAAGCGGCTCGGCTGGCTCTGCGTTCGAGTTCCGGTATAGGTGACGGGGACGATGGCGGCCCGGCACTACGGGCGCTGTGGTTCGCAACCGCCGACCCTGCCTATCTGGAGAAGACCAACGCCACTGCCATTCATGCCGCGCTGCGGTTGAGCCCGTCAACAGCGGCGCTGGATTTCGGCGGCGCGGTGCGCTCGGGCATCGGGGCGCTGCGCACAGCGCTGGAAGCCGGAGGTCCGACTTTGGTGGTGGCCTCGGACGTGCGAGGCGGATTGCCCACAAGCGCCGACGAGGCCCAGGGAGGCGACGGGGCAGCGGCGTTTGTGGTGGGTGACGAGTCCGGGGGGACGGTGATCGCCGAGCTGCTGGGTACGGCGTCGGCCACAGAGGAGTTTGTCGACCGGTGGCGGTCGCCGGGCGATCCCAGCTCTCGCCAGTGGGAGGAGCGCTTCGGGGAGACCCGCTACGGGCCGCTGGCCGACCGGGCCTGGAGCGAAGCGCTGGAGGCAGCGGGACAACGCCCCGAGGACATAGACGTGGCCGTGGTTACCGGGGTTCATTCTCGGGCCGTCCACCGGGTGGCGGGCCGGCTGGGGGTTGGCCGGGTGGCCGACGATCTTTCCTCTGTGGTGGGCAACACCGGAACGGCCCATCCCGGCCTGCTCCTCACCGCCGAGTTGGAGAGGGCCGAGCCGGGCCAGACCATTGCCGTTGTGGTGTTGGCCGACGGGGTGGAAGTGCTGATCCTGCGGACCACCGAGGCGTTGGCTCGCTACCGGGCAGCCCGTCCCGTGGCCGATCAGGTGGCCACCGGGGGCGAGGTGGATTACGCCACCTTCCTTCAGTGGCGAAACATGGTCCAAGTGCAGCCTCCCAACCGGCCCGAGCCTTCCCGCCCTTCGTCGTCGGCAGCGGCCCGGGCCCAGGACTGGAAGTACGGGTTCGTGGGCAGCCGGGGAACCGAGAGCGGGATGGTGCATCTGCCCCCGTCCCGTGTGTCGATCCGGGCCGAGGACGGGTTGGACGCCATGTCGCCGGCTCCGATGGCCGATACCGAGGCCACCGTCGTCACTTTCACAGTCGACCGACTGGTGTACTCGGTGAGCCCCCCGGTGGTGTTCGCCGTGGTGGACTTCGACGGGGGAGGGCGGTTGCCGGCGGAGCTGACCGACGTCGATCCCGAGTCGGTTCGCATCGGCCGGCGGGTGGAGATGACCTTCCGGCGGTTGTACGAGGCCGAGGGAATAATCAACTACTTCTGGAAAGCCCGGCCAGTGAGGAGGCGTTCGGATGGCTAGTCACGGCATCAAGGACCAGGTGGCCATTGTCGGGATGGGCTGCACCCCGTTCCTGGAGCACTGGGACAAGGGGGTTGACGACCTGCTCATCGACGCGGCCCAGGGGGCGTTCACCTCCGCTGGGGTGACCAAGGACGAGGTGGATGCGTTCTGGCTGGGCACGTCGGCCAGCGGGATGAGCGGTTTGACGCTGAGCCAGCCTCTGAAGTTGGAGGGGAAGCCGGTTACCCGGGTGGAGAACTATTGCGCTACCGGGTCGGAAGCGCTGCGCCAGGCGGCCTATGCCGTAGCCAGCGGGGCATACGACGTGGCCATGGCCATCGGGGTGGAGAAGGTCAAGGACTCCGGCTACCAGGGGTTGAACGCGGCACCAGCTCCCCACGACGGCACCAAACGCAACCTGACCGCCGCTGCCATGTACAGCCTGGTCCTGCCTGCGTACTCCGCCCGTTACGGGGTGGACGAGGACGAGCTGCGGATGGTGATTGCCCGAATTGCCGAGAAGAACCACCGCAACGGGGCCCTCAACCCGCTGGCCCAGTTTCGCCGGGAGATGCCCGCGGAGAAGATATGCGAGATGGCCGCAGTGGCTGGGAGGTTGTCGGTTTTCGATTGCGCCGGGGTGGCCGACGGAGCCGCGGCCGCAGTGGTGGTGCGAGCGGCCGACGCCCACCGATACTGCGCGAACCCCCTTTACATCAAGGCACTCTCGTTCGTTTCGGGCACCGGGGGCGGGCTCATAGATCCCGACTACGACTACACCACGTTTCCCGAGTGCGAGATGGCGGGAGCCGACGCCTATCGCCAGGCCGGTATCGACGATCCACGTTCGGTGCTGGCCATGGCCGAGGTTCACGACTGTTTCACCCCCACCGAGCTGGTGTTGATGGAAGACCTGGGGTTCAGCGAGCGGGGGACGGCCTGGAAGGAGGTGCTGGCCGGGACGTTCGAGCGTGACGGCGACATGCCGATCAACCCCGACGGCGGCCTCAAGGCGTTCGGGCATCCGGTGGGGGCATCGGGCCTGCGGATGCACTACGAGTGCTGGTTGCAGCTTCGGGGCGCGGCGGGCGACAACCGCCAGATCGCCCTGTCCCCCTCCCGGAACATGGGGCTGGTCCACAACCTCGGCGGCTACCCCGGCGAGATGGTGTCCTTCGTCTCCATCCTCGGCCCCGAACCAGGCTGACCCCACCCTTCTCCCCGAACTTCGGGCGCCCAGATGCAGCAGCCTGCCCAAAGCAGGAATAACTCAGGAGACGATGGGCTGAAATTCTGGGCCTGACAGCGGCTCGTAGCCGTCTGGCCAGGGCGCATTCAACCGACAGATGAGCCGCATGTACGGTGCAACCGTGGGATGGTTGACGTGCTCAGCAGTGATCTGGATGGAGTCGCTGCCGGTGAAGTCGCGGAGTTCGTGGATCGTGTCCACGAGGTAGTCGGGGACCCACCCCACCCTTGCCTGGTTGCGGGTGTTGATGAGGATGGCTCGGCTGTTCACTTGGTTGCTTGGATCATCTTTCATGAGCAGCTTGTCTCCAGGCTTGAGTTCGCTGACTGCGTTGCCGGCTCCGTCAAGATGGCGAATCCCGCGAACGAAGAACAATGTGGTGAGCCGGCCGTCGTCAGCACGGCTTGGTGGGGCGAACACCTCAATGCGGTCGGTCATTTTGCGGCCTTCGTTGCGGGCCATGACCTCGAAAGGATCCGACTCTGTGGTGAGGCCCAGTGCCTCAACATATTCTGGGTAGTCCGAGCGCTGGCGAGGCATCTGCCGCTTGCGAAACACCGGGAAGAGTTCGTCTTCCTCGTAGATCCGATGCAAGTCCGGTAGACCCGGCAGCGGGGAGAATCCGTCCAGGTTCTCCGCAATTTTCAGGTAGGAGAACGAATATGCCTCTCCGGTGGCCGACGCACGTCGGGTCAAGAGGCCCACCGGGCTGATCAGGCCTTCCGGATGGCGCCAGGTTACGTACAGGCGGTATTCGGTCATGGAGTCCCACCTTACCGATAGGGATGACATATTCGTATTTCAGGATAGCTGGGCAAGGGAGGCCAGCCGCGACCAATTGTGCCTCATCATCCGCTCGGCAAACGTCCTTGCCGATACCGACATCCGCTCCTCAGGGACCGCCCAGATTGGGGCGATCAGATCATCAACGTGCCTTACCGACCCGAGCCAGTGGCCCAGGGCAGTTGAGTGGGCAAGCGCCAGGGCTTGACCCAACGCCTCGAATGGGTGCGGCCTGCCGGCAAACGTTGTCTTCGCTCGATCGGCGTAACCCTCGGGCGTCCGGTTCCGATCCCTGGATGCCAGGCGCCCTTCCTTGTCTTGGTCACTGAGTTGAAACCCCAGGCTGGAGGCATGGTCAAAAGTCGGGGACAAGCGGAGTTGAGGGTCAGGTTGGGTGGACTTGATCGCGCTCCAATTCTCCTCATGCCGGTCGGTGTTCCCAATCAGAGCGTCCAACGCCAGGTACCCGACGAATACCTCCCATGTGGACAGATCCTTGGCCATGGCTCGCGGGGGCCGGATGCCCTCGAGGGATTTGAAGACTGCTTCAACGGTATACAGCCCGCGGTTTTTTCGCGAGACCCTTATGCCTCGCTCCCCCATCAGTTCGTCGCCGTTGACAAGGCTTTCTTCCTCCCGGAGGACAGACTGGCAGATCGTTCCGAAGCGCTTGTTGCTGTCTGAGGTCTCGAACGCGAGTTCAACCGGTGCGGCAGGAATACCCAGAAGCTCGGCAATCCCATAGGCAATCCGTTCAGCCCAATCGTCGCCCTTGCGGTACTCCTGCTGACCGGCGGGACGGCTGGTAGTGGCGTACTTCATCAACCACCGGTCGCCGGTATCGGGCCTGCTCAGCCACCGTTTGGGCTTGGTACCCAGTTCCTCGACCTCTGCCCTGTCCCAGTCGCTGACGTCCACCTCATCGTACGGTTCAGAGTCTCCCATGATGATGCTGTTCATCGGGAGGGAAGGCTAATCAGGTTGGGCTCCCATGCACTTTTGGCTGCTCTGGGCGGTGTGTACGGGCTAGGGATCAGCGGTGGGGCCAGACCTGGGGGCAGCGGGGGTGGTCGACGGGGCTGCCTTCGGCGACTTCGTCGTGGTGGGGTTTACGCGGGGTTCCCCGCTTGAAGCGATAAACGGTGTCGTCGCCGCAGTAGCGCACGGAGATCGCCCGGCGCCACTGGTCGGTGATGTTGGCGTGGGCACCGTGGAGGGTCATGGCATGGTGAACGGCCACATCTCCGGGCTCCATGTCGAAGCTGACGAGGTGCTCATGGTCGTCCCGCTCGTAGTGCGGCACCTCCTCGCCATCGGTGTCAGGCATGGACAACTGGCTCACGAACCAGTTGGGCCGGAAGTCCCGCTGCCAGCGGTGCGACCCTCGCACATAGACGGTGGCACCGGTCTCCTTGTTGATGGGGTCGAGCGGGCACCAGGTGGTGCATACCTTGTCGCCTTCGAGTTGGAAGTAGGCCATGTCCTGGTGGATGGCGGTGGGTTCCTCGGTATGGGGTTCCTTCACCAGAACGCTGTCCTCGTAGAACCACAGATCCCGGCTCCGAAGCAGCTCGGCTGCGAGCTGGGGCAGGGCCGATTCAGTGGCGAAGCTCTCGAAAGCGGGATCGTCCCACCAGTGGTCGGTTCCGCTGCGGAACTGGCCCCTGGGAGCGCCCGCTCGGGCCGCTGTTGGGTCGTTCAGCAGCGTCCCCCCGCTAGCGGGCACCACCGCGGCGCCCAACTCGGTCATGTTGCTGGTGGACTCCCGGCCCAGCACCCGCTGCACCGGTACGGCCATATCGGCCAAGACCTCATGGGAAAGCACCCCTCGAACAACCACCACCCCGTCACGCCAGAAGGCTTCGACCTGTTCCTCGGATACGAGCCGCACGGCTGACGATGGTAGCGATTCAGGGGCGGGAGGAGTAACGATCGAGAGAGCTTTCTCCCGGGTGCGCGACCTACATGGCCTCCAGCCCGGCGGGCATACCCAGATGGACCAGGCTCTCGCTGGTGGAGCCGTGGGGCGTCCACTGGGTGGCCGACATGGCCCGGGCCATTCCCTCGGCGACCGACTCCATGGTCGAGTCGATCTCCTGGGCCGGGGAAGCGGCATAGACGATACGGGCGAACTGGCCCCCACCGGCGGTGAACGCCTCACCGGTTACTTCGCACGTTTCGCTCACCAGGTGGGCCACGACCGGGGTCACCTTTCCGGCACCGAAATAGGTGCGTAGGTGTGTCTTGAACGGCGACTCGGGAAGCCCCTCGGTCAGGCGGGAGATCGCCATCGGCAGCAGCAGGTTCACCCCGATGTTGTGGGCTCGTCCGAAGATGGCCTGAGTGCGGGTCAAGCCGAAAAGGCCCGACTTGGTGGCCGCGTAGGAAGCAGTGGGGTTTCCAAAGCAGGCAGGAGAGCCGGTGTTGACGATTCGCCCGTAGTTCTGCTCTACCAGGTGGGGCCACACCGCCTTGGCTGTGTTCAGGCAGCCGAGGAGGGTAACCCCCACATGGCGGTGCATGTCGTCGGCGTCGACTTCGGGGAAAAACGAAGCGCTGGCAAACCCGGCGTTGTTGATGAGGATGTCGATACGCCCCCACGCCTCGAGGGCGCTGGCCACCATCTCGGTAGCGGTGGTGGGATCGCCCACATCACCGTGGTTGGAGATGGCCTCCCCACCGGAATCTCGTATCCGTTGAGCGGCCTGTTCGGCGATGTCGGGGTTGACACCCTGCTCGGGCAGGCCCAGGGTGCCGCTGCCGAAGTCGTTGAGCACGATCCTGGCTCCACGTTCGGCCAGGTACTGAGCGTGGGCGAATCCCAAGCCGATCTCGTCGCCGGCACCCGTGATGAGGGCGACTCGGCCCTGAAACTCATTGGACATTGCTGCTCACTTTCCGATCAGCCGGGAAGGCCCAACAACGGGGCGAGCGTTTCGAGTGTTCCGAGGCGGGGCCGGGCCTTGTCCACCGGGTCGAGCGGCTGGATGCACACGTGGGTGGCCCCGGCTTCGTGGTGTTGGCGCACCCGGTCGACCAAAGCGCCTTCGTCCCCCCAGGCCACCACCGCATCTACCACGTCGTCGCTGCCTCCGTTGTCGAGCGCAGCCTCCTCGAAGCCACAGCGCATAAGGTTGTTCCGGTAGTTCGGCATGTTGAGCGGTCCAGCCATGGCAGCCCGAGCCCGTTCGCGGGCCCGACCGGGATCGGTTTCGAGCATCACCTTCTGCTCGGGGCAGATCCAAGCGTCGGGCCCCATGATCTCCCGGGAACGTCGGGTGTTCTCGGGAGGAGCGAAGAAGGGATGTGAGCCCATCGTGCGCTCGGCGGCCAGCTTCAACATCTGCGGTCCAAGTGCGGCCAGCACCATGGGTGGCTCCCCGTCCAGCTCGGGGCCCCACCACATGGCGTTGTCCATCTTGTCCAGATACTCCCGCATTGACGGGATCGGCTTTGGGTAGGGCTTGCCCTGCAGCCGTTCCACCGGGGCCTGGTGAGAAACGCCGAGGCCGAGCAGGAACCGACCCCCCGACTGGTCGTGCAGTTCACGCTGGGCGCTCGCCGTGGCCTGGGCCTCTCGCAGGTGGATGTTCACCACGCCGGTGGCCAACACCAGCTTGGAGGTGTGGTTGAGCAGCAGGGAAGCGTGGGCGAACGGGTCACGGCCGAAGGCATCGGGGATCCACAGGGCGCCGTAGCCCAGATGCTCGATCCGTTGGGCGAACTCGATGGCCTCACTGGTGGAAAAGCTGTCGGTGCGAGTCCAGACTCCCACCCGTCCGATGTCCATGCTCATGGGGCCAACGTAGTTTCCCGCTCCTCGCTGTGGGCCATACGGGGCGGTTGACCCCTCCCGGCCCGCCGGACGGCAGCGGGCTGTGGATCAGACGGTGAGCCCGTAGAGCTCGGCGCAGTTGTCCCGCAGCACCCGGTCTTTCTGGTGCTCGGTCATGTGGGTGGTCTGCTCGGTGAGCATTTCCTGAGACCACGGCCAGGTGGCGTCGGAGTGGGGGTGGTCGTTGGCCCACATCACCCGGTCGGTGTTCATCAGGTCCAGAAGCTTGAACGCCACCCAGTCGTCCTGGAACGTGAGGTACACGTTCTCCCGGAAGTACTGGCTGGGAGCCTTCGACAGCTCGGCCCCGGTCAGCCAGTTGCGGTGCCGGTTGTAGGCGTGATCGGCCCGGTACATCCAGTGAGGTGCCCACCCGGCGTCGGCCTCCACGCACACAACCTTGAGATCGGGGTGGCGCTCGAACACCCCGCCGAAGATCAGCGTGCCGATGATGTCCTGGTTCCCACGGATGATCCCCAAGAACGAGTTGATCTTCGGACCCCTGAACTGGGCAGCCATTGGATGATCGTTGCCCGAAGTCAGGATGTGGAACGACAGCGGGATCCCCAAAGCCACGGCGGCCTCCCAGAAGGGGTCGAAGTCAGGGTGGTCGTAGTCAATCCCCGACGCCGGAAAACCGGGCAGCATGACCCCCTTGAGCCCGAGGTCGCGAATGGCCTCCAGGTCGGACACGGCCTCCGCCACCGACCGGACCGCTGTCTGGCCCAGCCCGATGAGCCGCTCGGGAGCGTGGGAGTTGAACTCGGCGATCCAGCGGTTGTAAGCATCGAAGCAAGCCTTCTTGTAGTCGGCCTCGGGGTGGTTGCACAGGGTCATGCCCACCGACGGGTAGATCACCTCGGCCACCACCCCGTCCCGGTCCTGCTCCTCGAGGCGGGCCACCGGGTCGTACCCACCGGGGTGAAGCTCCTCCCAGCGAGTCCCGCTGTTGATGCTGATCTCGTCCCAGCTCTTGCCGGCAGCAGCGATCATGCCGAAGGGCATCCGGTTGCGCCCGTTGTCTATGGACATGAACACGCCCATGTCGTCGGACCACGCCACCCGAGGGGCGCGGTCGCGGAACTTGGGGTCGATGTAGTCGATGTAGGTGTTGTCGGGCTCGGTGACGTGGGAGTCAGCCGAGATGCACGGGCGAACGGGGGTGACGGTGCTCATTTCGGAACCTTCCGGTTGGGCTAATTCTCCGGGCGTCGCAGAGACAGGACCAACGCTAGTGGGTAGCGTGGACGCCATGAGCAGCCATCGATCCGCCACCGACATCCGGGCCGATTTGGGCCACCCGATCATCGACGCCGACGGGCACGTGTTCGAGCACTACCCGGCCCTGAATCAGTACTGCCTGGACGAGGGACTCGACGGAGGGCTCTACCCCCAGATGGGCAAGTGCTCGTTCTCCGGCGAGCCGAACTGGGCGTCGCTGCCCCCCGACGAGCGGTTGGCCCGGCGCTCCTTCCGGGGGCCGTGGTGGGCGCTGCCTCTTGCCAATACCCGAGATTTCGCCACCGCTGTGTCGCCGGCGCTGTTCCACGACCGCATCGAGGAGCTGGGAATGGACTTCGCGGTGTGCTACCCCAGCATCGGGCTCAACTTCCCTGCTTACGGCGACGACGATGTCCGCAACAAGCTGTGCCGGGCCCTCAACCGCTACCTGGCCGACAGTTACCAGGGCCTGGAGGACCGCCTGGCCCCGGTGGCCGCCATCCCCACTCACACCCCCGAAGAGGCCATCGAGCAGCTCGACTTTGCGGTGACCGAGCTGGGGTTCAAGGCAGTGATGATCGGCGGGTTCGTGTCCCGCCCCCTGCCCGCCGGCGGCGACATGGCCACATGGGTCGACTCCCTGGGCCTCGATTCGGCCTACGACTACGACCCCCTCTGGCAGCGACTGGTGGAACTTCAAACCCCGGCAAGCGTCCACTCCGGGTCGATGGGGTGGCACGGCCGCCGGTCGATCAGCAACTTTTCCTACAACCACATGGGCAACTTCGGCGCCGCCGGTGAGGCCACCGCCAAGTCATTGTTCTTCGGCGGGGTCACCCACCGCTTCCCCGACCTGCGCCTAGGCTTCCTCGAGGGCGGGGTCACCTGGGGAGCCCAGATGCTCTGCGACCTCATCAGCCACTGGGAAAAGCGCGGTCCCGAAGGGCTGAAGGCCTATGACCCTGACCGGTTCCAGCCCGAGCAGTTCGAGGACCTGCTGGCCGCCGCAGGCGATCCCATCAACCTGCCCCCCGGCTTCGGCGAGACCATGCAGAAGTTCACCGCCACCAAGGACATATTCCACGACTTCGAGGCGGCCGGCATCACCAGCTCAAAGGAGATCATCTCCCAGATCGATCGCTCCTACTGGTTCGGCTGCGAGGCCGACGACCCCCTGGTTCGCCTCGCATTCGACGGCGCCCTACCCGAGGGGGCAACCCTCAATGCCATCTTCTCCTCCGACGTGGGCCACTGGGACGTGCCGGTCATGGCCGAGGTGCTTCCCGAGGTGTGGGAGCAGGTGGATAACGGCTGGCTCACCCAGGACCAGTTCCGGGCCTTCACCTTCACCAACGCCCACCGGTTCTTCACCGAGGCCCGCCCCGACTTCTTCCACAACACCGTGCTGGAAGGCGTGACCGTCTAGAACTAGGGGCCCATGACCGACCCCGCTTCCGAACCGGCTGGGTTCACGCTGCTGGCCCAGCTCGGAATCTACTGCGACCCCAACTCCCAACCCGGCTACGGCAAGCTCAGGGTGTTCCCCGAGCAGTGTCACGGCGGCCAGGTGAGGCCCTCGGTGCTCATGCTCATGGCCGATGTGGTGTGCGGAATGATCGGGGAGAAGGAAGCCCCCGAGTGCTGGCACTTCACCACCGACTTCCAGCTTCGTACTACGTCCGCTCCCCTGCCCGACCAGCTGGACGTGAATGCCGCCGTCCTGCGGACCGGTGCCACCACGCTGACGTGCGAATGTAGCATCACCACCAGCGACGGCACCGAAGTCGGCTACGGCCAGATCGGTTTCGGCCGCTTCCCCCAAAGACCTGGCGATCCGGTCAAACACCTTCATGACCCTCCTCGACCCGACCGCCTGGGCCTACCCGACATCGACCGGCCGCTGGCCGAGGTGGCCGGAATCAGCGTGGAGGATGCGGCAACCGGCCATGTCGAGGTCGAGCTCACCCCCCTGCTGTTGAACGAAGCCGGCATCATGCAAGGGGCCATGGTGACGCTTGTCGGCGAGGTGGGAGCCGAAACCCTGGCCCGCCACCACTTCGGGGTTCCATACGCGGTGGCCGACATGGATGTCCGCTACCTGTTGGGAGGAAAGATCGGCCCGGTGTACAGCACTTGTCGCTGGGTGGGCGACCCGTCATCGGGCTGGGTGGTGGCCGAGATCAGGGATCTGGGCAAGGGCGACCGTCTGATCGCCTCGATGATGATGCGGGTCCGCCACGCTCGCTGAGAAGACCCTGCCCCCGCCGGGGTACCTTGGCGGGATGAACCGTCAGTGGATCTACGCCGTGCGGCCCGACGGCCCGGCCGGGGTTGACAACTTCGAGTACCGGGAATCCCCCATTCCCGAGCCGGGCGACAACCAGGCCCTCGTGAGGCTCTGCTACCTCAGCTTCGAGCCGGCCATGCGCACCTGGATGGAGGACTTCATCACCTACATGCCGCCCGCACCGCTGGGTCAACCGATGATCGGTCCGGGGGTGTCCCAGGTGGTTGCCTCCAACACCCCGGCCCTGAAACCGGGCGATCTGGTGAGCGGGATGATGAGCTGGCAGGACTACGAGGTGGTGGAGGCCGGGGCCCGGGTGGTGCCGCCCGGCACCCCCATCGAAGTGATGCTCGGTCCGCTGGGAGGCACCGGCCTCACCGCTCACATCGGCTTGCTCGACATCGGCCGGCCCCAGCCCGGCGACACGGTGCTGGTGTCGGGAGCGGCCGGGGCCACCGGGTCGGTGGCGGCCCAAATCGCCCGCATCAAGGGATGCCGTTCGGTGGGAATCGCCGGGGGCACCGACAAGTGCCGCTGGCTTCTTGAGGAGGCCAAGCTCGACGCGGCAATCGACTACAAGAACGAGGACGTGGCCGCCCGCCTGGCCGAGACCTGTCCCGACGGTATCAACGTGTACTTCGACAACGTGGGCGGCGATTTGCTGGAGACCGTGCTGGGCCACATGGCCCAGGGAGGGCGGATCGCCTGCTGCGGAGCCATCTCCACCTACAACCAGGGACTTCGCCGTCCGGGGCCGTCCAACATGTTCCAGCTCATCGAGAAACGGCTCACCCTGCAGGGCTTCGTGATGTTCGACCACATGGACCTGGTGCCGGAAGCCTCAGCGGACCTGGCCCGATGGGTGGCCGACGGGGAGATCGCCTTCAGGGCCGATGTGCAGGAGGGGTTCGACAACATCCCGGCCACATTCCTGCGGCTGTTCTCGGGGGCCAACCAGGGCAAGCAGCTCCTGAAGGTGAGAGACCCGGAATAGGCGATGAACCCTCCCGCACCGCAGGTGCCCACCCCCGGCGAGCGGGAACTCATGCTTACCGGCATCGGGGGTCAGGGGGTGCAGCTCGCCGCCCAGGTCATCGCCCAAGCTGCGACGGCCGAGGGTAAGGAGGTGCTGGTGTTCGGCAGCTACGGCGGCATGATGCGAGGTGGCAACACCGACAGCACCGTGGTGATCAGCGACCACCCCATCGAGGCTCCACCTGTGCTGTCGTCCACCTGGTCGGCGATCCTGATGCATCATCAATTCTGGGCCCCGTTGCGCACCCGCATCCGTGACGGCGGCCTGGTGTTGGTGAACACCTCGGTGTTCGAGGACGAACTCGACCGCCACCGTTACCGGGTGGTGGAAGTTCCCGCCACCGACGCGGCCACCGGCCTGGGCAACCCGCTGCTGGCCGCCATGATTATGGCCGGGGTGTACGGGAGGGAATCGGGGCTGGTGGGACTGGATGGTTTGATGGAGGGGATGCGCCGTTCGGTTCCGCCCTATCGAAGCCGCCTGATCGAGGCCAACGAGACGGCGCTGGCCACCGGCTGGGAGATGGCGGCGTGAGCCCGTCCATGCCCCCAAACCCGGATTCCTCCGGGAGCCGGGCAACCTCAGGGGGCACCGTTACCGTTCGGGGCACGGTGGTAATCGATGTGGAGGCGTGCAAGGGCTGCGACCTGTGCATTGACGCCTGCCCACCTCGGGTGCTGGAGATGACCGACCGCGAGGTCAACACCAGGGGATACCGCTACCCCCGGCTGCTGGCGGGGTGTACCGGATGCCAGGCTTGCGCTCAGATCTGCCCGGATTTCGTGTTCCAGGTGTACAAGTACCACACCCCACTCGAGCTGCCAGGCCACAACGAGACCGCCAGAGGGTGAACGACAGCAGATGAACGAGCGAGCGCTGATGGAGGGCCCCGAGGGTGAGTTACGGGGGATGAACGACCGAGCGCTGATGGAGGGCTCCGAGGCCATTGCCCGGGCGGCGGTGGCTGCCGGGTGCCGGTTCTTCGCCGGCTACCCCATGACCCCCTTCACCGAGCTCCTGGAGCACATGGCCGGCCTGCTGCCCGAGGTGAGCGGGGTGTGCATGAACGCAGAGAGCGAGCTGGAAGCGGTTGGCATGGCGTGGGGGGCGGCCACCACCGGGCACCTGGCCGCCACCGGGTCCGCCGGTCAGGGGCTGTCGCTGATGCAGGAGTCGCTGTCGGAGATCACCAACGCCCGGCTGCCGCTGGTGGTGTTCAACATGGCCCGAGGCCAGGGCGACTACTTCCAAACCACCCGGGGCGGTGGCCACGGCGACTACCGCCACATCGTGCTGGCCCCGATGGACGTGCCCGAGGCGGTGGAGCTCACCACGCTGGCGTTCGAGCTGGCCCGGCAGTGGCGCAACCCTGTGGTGGTGCTGGGCGACTACTACCTGGCCCATACCTACCAGGCGGTGTCGGTGCCTTCGACCGACGCCCCGGCGCCGGGCATCCCCGACTGGGCCCTGAACGGATCGTCGGGAGGCTCGGGAGCAGCCAAGATCATCTCCCCGCTGGGTGGCGGCACCGAGGGTGAGGAGGGGTTCGACCTGGGTGCTCACTACGCCACCTGCGCTGCCCACACTGCCGAGATGGCACGAGAAGTGGAACCGCTCATCGACGTAGGTCATTGCGACGACGCCGAACTGGTGGTGGCGGCTTACGGATCGGTGGCCAAGTTCGTGCGCTACGCCTGCCAGCAACTGCGCGACGCCGGCCACGCCGTGGGCTTCGTACGCCCCATCACTTTGTGGCCGTTCCCCTCCGAAGCGCTGCGAGAAGCGGTATCCGGAACGGCCAAGGTGGCAGTGTACGAGCAGAACATGGGGCAGATGGCCGATGACGTGCGCCTGGCCATCGAGGGGTCGGTGCCGGTGGAGTTCATCGGCGGGCCGAGCTGGGACCACTCCGGCTTCGGCATCGGACCGGACATCAACGTGCCCGACATCTCCCAACGTATCCTGGGAGCCATGCCCCACGGAGAAACGAGCCGTCAGGGGAACCGACCATGAGCAACAATCCCGTCTTCCTTACCACCGACTCGCCGCCCGGCGAGCCGGCCACGTTGGTGGACGACTTCACCCCGTCGCTCATCACCCAGGCCAACCACCACCTGTGCCCCGGCTGTGGAGAACCCATCGCAATGCGAGCCGCGGTCGAGGCTGTGGCCGAGCTGGGGTTGACAACCAACACCATCGCGGTGTTTGGCATCGGCTGCTACACCGCTTTCGCGCACAACCTCGACGTGGAGGTGGTACAAGCCCTTCACGGCCGGGCCCCTTCGGTGGCCACCGGCATCAAGCGGATGCTGCCCGATGGGTTCGTGGTCACCATCCAGGGCGACGGCGACATGGTCAACGAGGGCCTCCAGGAGGTGCTGCACGCCGCCGCCCGGGGGGAGAACATCACCTGCCTGCTGCTCAACAACGGGGTCTTCGGGGAGACCGGGGGTCAGATGACCACCACCACCGCGCTGGGTCAACGAACCAAGACCTCCATCGACGGGCGCGACCCCCACCAGCACGGACACCCGATCCTGCTGTCCGATCTGGTCGCCAATCTCGACGGGGCGGGCTACGTGGCCAGGGGAGCGGTCAACAATGCCGGCAATGTGGCCCGCTCCAAGCGCTACGTCACCAGGGCGTACCAGTCCCAGATGGCGGGTGCCGGATTCAGCCTGGTCGAGATTCTCACCATGTGCCCCACCGGGTGGTTCGTGGACACCCTGGAGGGCCCCGACTACCTCCAGGACACCCTGGCCCCCGTCCACTCCATCGGCGAACTCAAGGCGCTCACGGAGTAGCGGCACCGGGCGGGCTTCGATACCCGGCCGCTTTACTTGGGCGATCCAACGGGGAGCCGCTAATCCTCCAGCAGCAGCTCTTGCAGGCTCTCGAGGTGACCGTCATCCAAGCCCAAGCCGTCGGTCCAGTATCGGTCGAAGGTGCCCCAGGTCTCCTCCAGCACCCTTATCTGCTCGGCGAAGTAGTCCTCGTGAACGGTGGTGAGGGGCATCAGCAGATCACCCAGCCGGGAGGGATTTATGTGCCGGTTGGTCTCCACATAGTGATCCAGCACTTGATCCTCGGGTACGCCAACGGCCATCAGCAGGATGCTGGCGGCCCAGCCGGTGCGGTCCTTGCCGGCGCTGCAGTTGAACAGGGCCGGCGCCGCGTCCGGTGCCAGCAGACCCTGCACGAACTCGCCGAACTGAGCGGCCCGGTTGGGATCACTAACCGAACGGCCCGACGCCCTCTTCATCCACTCGAAGGCTCGTCCGTTCCCGAACCGCTCCTCCAGCTCCTCTGTGGACGACGAGGCCATCTGCTCCCGCAACCCCGGCCCGGATGCCGGGTCCACCATGGGCAGCGAGACCAGCTCAACCCCGGCAGGCAGTCGGTTGGGGCCCTCGGCGGCGATGTCCTCCTCGTTGCGGAACTCGAAAACGGTGCGAATGCCCAGCGCGGCCATGGCCTCGAGGTCGCCGTCGGAGGCATCGGCCAGATGGCCCGACCGATACACCAGGCCCGAACGCACCTGCCGATGGTCCACGGTGGTCTGGCCCCCGAGAGAGCGGAAATTGCCTATCGACTCCACGCCGAGCACCTTAGTGACCCCTGCCCACCGCCTTGGGGCCGGAGCCAAACATCAGAATCTCGACACCGAATAGGTGACAAGCGCCGCCAGGGGGGCTACACTCTTCCCGAACTATTCGAGTTCGGGCCGGCAGGCCATCGGATGCTGCCCACTGGAGACAGGCCATTGGGGTTGTCCCACGGGGAGGTTGTCCAGTGGGGCGTGGTCCAATGGCATGGTCCAAGGAGAAATAACAATGACCAAGACCAAATTGCTTGTCATCGCGATGGCAGTGGCGCTAGTGGGCTTCCTGTTCGCCGGCTCCGCTTCAGCCCAAGAGGCGCAACTGGTGGCGAACCCCTCCGCCGTGGAAGCCCCCGGCACCCACGACTTCGAGTTGACCGGCACCGGTTTCACCGTTGCGAGTTTGAACTTCGCGATCTGCAACACCGGCGACCAGGATGTCCTGAACTCTGAGATTGAATCTGACGCCGTAGGGACCCTGATGGCTCGTTGCGGTGGTTTCGGCAACCCGGTTTCTGCAGATGCAGACGGCACCTACAACATCACCGCTGAAGGGGTTGATGTCACCGAGGATGGCGTCACCTTCCTGCTCTTCGAGCTACGTGAAGGCGGCGAAGCAGGTAACGTCGCCGTGAACATCGGTGCCATGGAAGACATGGAAGAGTTGGCCGAGACCGGCGTGAACACCTCGCTGTTGGTCATCATCGGTGCGGGCATCGCCCTCGCCGGTGTGATGGTGTTTGGCCTCAGCCGCAGGCTTCGCACCGTCTAACCCCACTTCCTGATCGGAACACTCGGTGCCCCGGGCCTAAGGGTCCGGGGCACCGGTCGTTAAGGGCAAACGCCAATCGCGAAATTGGTTCGGCGATTGATGACAGGCGCGAGATGCGGGGCTATAGTGGCCGGACCTATAGGAACTAGTGGTTGGTCTCCCATCGGAGCGACCCAAGGAGTTAGTCATGACCAAGACGAAATTGGTGTTTTTCGCTATGGCGGTGGCGTTGTTTGCCTGGGTTGGTGCCAGCGCTGCATCCGCTCAGGACGGTCCCACGCTGACGGTTGACCCGGCCTACGTTGAGGCCCCGGGCACCTACACGTTCAACCTGACCGGGTCTGGTTTCACTGCCGCGTCAGTGAACGCCACGGTGTGCAGCACCGGCAACCCGGATGACATCAGCTCGGATTCGTTCATGGCGCTGTGCGGTCTGGGAAGTGCCGCCACCTCAGGTGGAGACGGCACGTTCACGGCCACCATTGCTGATGTTGAGGTCCCCGAAGAGGGCGTTGTCTTCGTCATGACTGAGCTGCGGCCCGGCACTGATCAGACTGCCACAGCTTCCGTCCACATCGGCATGGGCGACGACATGGACATGGATGACGACATGGACATGGATGACGACATGGACATGGATGACGACATGGACATGGATGACGACATGGACATGGATGACGACATGGACATGGATGACGACATGGACATGGATGACGACATGGACATGGATGACGACATGGACATGGATGACGACATGGACATGGATGACGACATGGACATGGATGACGACATGGACATGGATGACGACATGGACATGGATGACGACATGGACATGGATGACGACATGGACATGGATGACGACATGGGCGACGGTGAGCTGGCTGAGACCGGCTTGAACACCTCGCTGCTAGTTGTCGTTTCCCTCGGCATCGTGCTCGCCGGTGCCATGGTGCTCGGCCTCAGCCGCAGGCTTCGCACCCAGTAACTCCTTCTCCTGATCGAAATACTCGGTGCCCCGGGCCTTCGGGTCCGGGGCACCGGTCGTTATAGGGTCACCCCATGCCCGAGAATCTGATCCTGGTTGACGATCCCGCCCCACTCGTGAGGCGCATCACCCTGAACCGGCCCGAGAAGCGCAACGCCATCAGCACCCCCATGCGCAAGGAGCTGCTGGCCGCCCTCCAAGCCGCCGATGTCGATGCCGATGTGCGGGTAACCATCATCCGGGGTGCCGGACCATGCTTCTCCTCGGGGTACGACCTTTCCGATTCGCTCATGGACGATCCCCCCCACTACACCGCGGGGGGAGACGGGCAGTGGTCCCGCCACGTCACCGACAGCTGGCTGGCCATTTGGGAGCTGGCCAAGCCGGTCATCGCCCAGATCCACGGCTACGCCTTGGCGGGGGCATCCGAGCTGGCCGCCGCTTGCGACCTGGTGTACGTGGCCGAAAACGCCGATATCGGGCACCCGGTGGTGCGCGTTCTGAGCCCGCCCGACTTCAACTACCACCCCTGGCTGGTGGGGTTCCGTAACGCCATGGAGATGATGCTCACCGGCGACTCCTACTCCGGCGTCGAGGCCGCAGCCATGGGCTTCGCCAACCGCGCCTACCCCGAAGCCGAGCTGGAACAGCGGGTCTTGGAGATGGCCCAACGGGTGGCCCGAGTCCCGTCCGACCTCCAACAGATCAACAAGCGCAGCGTGCATCGGGGAATGGAAGCGATGGGCACCCGCAACGCCATCCGCACCATGTCGGAGTACCAGGCGCTGGCCGGCAACGTGGCGTCGGTTCAGGAGTTCAAGCAACGAGTGTTGGACAGCATCAAGTCGGTGGTCGACCGCCCCGCAGCGGCCGGCCCCGACGGGAAGGCGAGCTGATGCGAATCTGGCGACAACACGAGCTGGGCGACCCGGTGGAACTGCTCGGCGTGGAGGAGGTTGACGAGCCGGTTCCCGGACCCGGTCAGGTAGCGGTCGATACCGAGGCGGTGGGGCTGACCTTCGTGGACTGCCTCATGGCCCGGGGCTTGTACCAGGCCACCACCAAGCTGCCGTGGTCCCCCGGTTCGGAGGTGGTGGGCCGGGTGCGAGAGTTGGGCGACGGGGTAAACGGCCTGGCGGTGGGCGACCGGGTGGTCGGGCTGGGCGGCGCCGTGCTGGCCGAGAGGGCGACCATCAGTGCGGGCGCTTCCGTCAAGATCGGTTCCGACATTCCCGCCGGAGCGGCAGCCGCCATGCTGGTGAACTACGGCACCTCGTGGTACGCGCTCAAGCACCGGGCACGGCTAGCCGAGGGCGAAACGCTCATGGTGAACGCCGCCATGGGCGGAGTGGGGACCGCCGCTGTTCAGCTCGGCCTGGCGGTGGGGGCTCGGGTCATCGGCACCGCCGGAGGTGCTAAGAAAGCGGCCCGGCTGGCCGACCTCGGGGTGGAACTGGCCATCGACTACGAGGCCAACCCCGATTTCGTCGACACCGTGCGAGAGCACACCGAGGGCCGGGGGGTGGACGTGTGCTTCGACCCGGTGGGCGGCGATGTGTTCGACCGGTCCCGGAGGTGCATGGCCTGGGACGGCCGCCTCCTGGTGATCGGCTTCACCGGCGGTCGCATAGCGGATGCCCCCACCAACCACATCCTGCTCAAGAACTACTCGGTGGTGGGTGTCCACTGGGGGGCATCGGTGGCCCGCGACCCCGCCGCGGCCGAACAGGATAGGGAGGAGATCTTCACCCTCTACCGGAAAGGACGCATCGACCCGCCGGTGTACCCGCCCTACTCATTCGAGGACACCAGGACAGCTCTCAGCGATATCTACCTACGTCGCACCTGGGGCAAGACCGTCGTGGAGCTGTAGGCCCCAGCTGAAACACCGGCAGCCGGCTGGGCTACTAGGTCGGCAGGTCGGGGCGCACGATCACCACCGGACAGCTCCCGTGCTGGGCGATCTGCTGGCTGACCGATCCCAGCAACAGACCCCGGAAACCTCCCCGCCCCCGTGATCCCACCACCAACATGGCGGCGTGTTCCGACTCGGCAATGAGGGTGTCGGCCGCCCGGCCCCGAACCATCCGGCGGTTGATGACGATCCCCTCAGCGTCCACCATCTCCAGCACCTCGTCGATGATGCTGTCCTGCATGCGCTTGACCTCGGCCTCGAGGTCGATGGGGTCGAGCGGCACGTAGTTGAAGTCGGGCGAGGCCGGCACGTAGGTGGTGGAGTAAGCGGTCACCACGTCGATGCAGGCATTTCGGTGGCGTGCTTCCTTGATGGCCCAGCGTAGAGCAGCCCGGGCCCCGCCCGAACCCTCCACGCCAACGACGATCCGATTCTCCGGCTCTCTGGCCTCCTCGACCATGGGCTCCATTGTAGCTACATCGGGTTGTAGGGGAAGTCTGCGTCCACCCCGCCGTCAACCACGAGGGTTCGGCCCGATACAAAGCGGGAGATGGGAGCCGACAGGTACAGCACCGCACCGGCGATATCCGAGGGCGCTCCCATGTGGCCCAGCGGCACGGCCGCTGCGTTGGCCGCCGACCGTTCCTCGTCGAACAGGGCCTCCATGCGGGGAGTCAGGATCGTGCCCGGCGCCACGCAGTTGGCCCGAATGCCGTAGGGAGCCAGCTCGATGGCCACCGACTGCATCCACGCCATCAGCCCGGCCTTGGCCGCGCCGTAGTGGGCGTGATTGGGTGCCGCGGTGAGACCGCTCACCGAGGCGATGAACACCATCGTGCCGCCGCCGGTGTCCTTCATGGCCTGTCCGGCGATCTGTGAGATGAGGTAGGCGTGGCGTAGCACCATGTCGAACTGCCAGTCCCACTCTGCGTCGTCCATCTCCAGCACACTGGCCCAGCCCGCGATCCCCACGATGTCCACGACCCCGTCCACCGACCCCATGGCTCGTCCCGCTTCGTCAACCAGGCCCTGCACTTCGTCGCGCTTGGTGATGTCGGCCACCCACGGGATGCCGCTCACCTCATCGGCCACCTGTTCGGCCCGGTCGCTCTCCAGATCAACACAGAAGACCTTGGCCCCCATCTGAGCCAGTGCATGGGAAGACTGGCGCCCCATGCCTTGGCCCGCTCCCAGCACGATGTACCCCTTGCCGTCAAGCCGCATGAGTCCGGCGTAGTCGGGTACGGGTGAAGTATCAGCCACGGTCAAACCTCCAGTTTGTTGTCTTGTTCGGATCGGGACTCCGCCACCTTACGCAGGTGCCGGATCACCTCGGAAAAGTCGGAGTAGCCCCATTGCTCGGTGATCCTGCCACCTGAGAGGCGGACCATCTCGATCATGCCCCACCGAACCGCCTCCCCTGTGGGTTCGATGCCCATCAGCGGGCCGGTGTGGGTTCCCGAAGCGGAGATCTTGATCACCACCAAGTCGCCCTCGGCCACGATCTCGGTGATCTCGTCGTGCCAGTCGGGAAACGCCTCCCGCCAAGTGGCGATCAACCGGCGCATCCCCTCGGCACCCGACGGGCCCGGTCCCACACCGTGGGCCACGAAATCCTCCGCCAGTACCTCATCGAGCAGTTCCACCCGGCCGCCGTTGACGATGTCGCGCACCAACCGTTCGACCACCGCCTTGTTCCGGGCCGGATTGTGCGAGGCCCGGTCCGATTCGGACGGGGCGAGGCCTCCTCTTACTCCCATCGAGCCACGATGTCGTCCACCGTGAGCATCGTGGTGAGAAACGCCATGGTGTTGTGCATGACGGCGTCGCCGTAGTCGGCGGGGATTCCCGCCACCGCATCACCGGCCAGCACCACCTGATAACCCAGGTCCACAGCGTTGATCACCAGGCCCATCACCCCCACGTTGAGCGACACCCCGGTAGCTACCACGGTGGTAACCCCCAGGTTGCGCAGCGTCTGGTCGAGCGACGTGCCCATGAACGGCGACATTCCGTGCCACCGGCCGATCTCGATGTCGGAGGGTTGGGGGTTGAACTCGGGGATCACCTCGGCCGACTCCGAACCGATAAGCAGCCCACCGTTCTCGGCGCTCAGCTTGGCCGAGGCGGCAAGCATCCGGCAGTTGGCCACGCTTCCGGCCCGATCGGCTCGGAAGTGGGCCAGGCAGTGGACAACCGGCACGCCTGCCGACCGGGCCCGGGCGCACAGCCGTCCCCCGGCGTCGATGGCTCCTCGGTCGAGCATCACGTCGCGCAGGTCCCCCATGGAGGCCATGTCGCCGATCACCCCCCGCTGGCACTCCATGGTGACCACCGCGGTGTGCGATGGGGCGAGCAGGCTGTCGAGATCCATAGGCACCCGAACAGACTAGACGGACCGCTAGCGACAGGGCGGGGTGGGCACCGGTTCGCGGTCGATCTCGGCCAGGAACTCAGCGATCTCCACCCTGTCGAGGGCATAGCCTCTGTCTTGTTGGCCTCTGGCGACGGCGAACACCATGCCCAGAACCTCACCGTCAACGTCCACCAGCGCCGCCCCAGAGTCGCCCGCGGCCAAAAGCGAGCGGATCTCCAACACCAGACGGTTTTCGGCAGGGTCGGCGTAGATGTCGTTGCCAGAGGCCCAGATCCTCCGGTTCACCACGAAGGGCTCGAACTCCAATCCGTGGTCGGCGTCAAAGATGGCCACGTCGCCTACGTCGGAAGCCACGGCAACCACAGAAGCCAGCGACACCGGAGACGCCGCCGATCCCGACACCTCAATGGCGGCGATGTCTCGGCCCGGGTCGAAGCCCACCAGTCGCCCCGGCACGGTGGAGCCATCGGGGGTGCTCACGTCGATCTGCTCGACCCCGGCCACCACGTGGGCGTTGGTCAGCACCAGGCCGGGCTCGGCCATGAAGCCGCTCCCCTCCTGGATCTGCCCGCACGCCACCCCGCCCACATGCACCGCGGCGCCGGAGATGTTGTCGCGCTCGGCCAGCACGGGGCGGAGCGGTGAATCCGGTGCCCAGGTCAGCACCCAGCCCAACAACAGCCCGGCGGTGATCAGCCACGCCAGCCTCTTGCGCCACCGGCCCCAACTGGGGACCGATTCGAGTTCTTCAGGTGATGCCGGCTCCGGGGGGATCGGCCCCACCGGCGGATCAGACGGCACGCAGATCGTCGAGCGAGTAGAACGCCCGCAACGAGGTGAACAGGCCGTCGTCGTTGAACACGGCCACGTCCACCACATCGAGTTCGTAGTCCACCCCGTCGAAACGAACCCGAGCCACCATCGGTGCGGCCGCCTCCCGGCCCGCCACCCGCACCGGCCCGGTCAACGACAGCGCTTGGGCGAGCTCGTTGCCCTCGTAGAACGCCCGCACCGCGTCGATTCCCTCGTGTACCGGACCCCCCACCGGCACCTGGCACGACCCGTCTGGGGCGTAGCACGACAAGATGGCCTCCACCTCGCCGGAGGTCACGGCGACGGCGTACCGCTCCATGGCGCTACGCATCTGCGACGGTTCGACCACTCCGCTGCCCCGCGACACTTCGTCCCCGTGCTCCCCCTCAGTTGCGGGGGATCTCGCTCCACGGGGTGTTCTTGTCCACTCCCGGCTCCTTGGGCAGGCCCAGAACCCGCTCGCCCAGGATGTTGCGCATCACCTCGGAGGTCCCCCCTTCGATGGTGTTGGCCCGCGACCGCAGAAAGCCCCGCACCGCCGAAGGTGATCCGTAGGAGGAGGCCAAGTCATCGGGCCGCTCCATGCGGTAGCCCTCGGCGAACAACATCGACTCCGATCCGCCCACGTCCAGCAGGCACTCGTAGATGCGCTGGTTAAGCTCGGCCGACACCGTCTTGCCCACCGATCCCTCCGGGCCCGGGGTGCCGGCCGAGGCCAGCGTCCGAGCCCGCCAGTTGGTGAGCCGCAGCACTTCGGATTCACCCCAGAGCCCCACCACCCGGTCCCGCAGCACCTTATGGCGGGCCGCATCGGCTGCTTCGCCGGTGCCCGATTCGCTGCAGAACCGTTCCCAGGCCGCCATCAGCACCCCGATGAGGCCGCTGCCTCGAGGCGGCACGCCCCCGCCGAGGGCGACCCGCTCGTTCATCAGCGTGGTGATGGCCACGTTCCACCCCCGGCCCCGCTCCCCCAGCCGCATGGAGTCGGGAATGCGGACTTCGTTCATGAACACCTCGTTGAACTCGGCCTCGCCGGTGATCTGAAACAGCGGGCGAACGTCCACCCCCGGAAGCGTCATGTCCAATACGAAGTAGGTGAGCCCCCGATGCTTGGGGGCATCGGGGTCGGTGCGGGCCACCAGCATCCCCCAGCGCGACCGGTGAGCCAGGGTGGTCCACACCTTCTGGCCGTTCACCACCCACTCGTCGCCGTCGGCAACCGCCCGGGAGGCCAACCCGGCAACATCGGAACCGGCGCCGGGCTCGCTGAATAGCTGGCACCAGATCTCCTCGCCGGTGAACATGGGCCGCAGCAGGCGGTGATGCATCTCGTCGGTGCCGTGGGCCAGCACGGTGGGGGCGCCCATGCCGATCCCGATGGGGTTCACGTTCAGGTCGTGCCAGGAGCGACCGCCCTTGCGCAGCTCCTCGTCCACCACGGTCTGGGCCTTGGGGGACAACCCGAGGCCGCCCTTCCCCTCGGGGAAATCCACCCGGGCCAGGCCTCGGTCGAACTGGGCCCCCCGGAACTCGAACTGCGACGCCTCGGCGGGGTCGACATCGGCCAGGAGGTCGCGGGCCCGCTTACGAAGCTGGTCCTCGGAAATCTCAACCATGAAAGCCCTCCCTTAGGAATACCGGTCGCGGAGATGGCGGGCGATCACCATCTTCTGGATCTCGCTGGTGCCCTCCCCGATGATCATAAGGGGCGTGTCCCGGAAGTACCGCTCCACCGGGTACTCCTGCGTGTAGCCGTTGCCCCCGTGTATGCGCAGGGCGTCGGAGGCGATCTCGAAGGCGGCTTCCGAGGCGAACAGCTTGGCCATGCCCGCTTCCAGGTCGATGCGCTCCCCGGAGTCGTAGCGGCGGGCGGCGTCGTAGGTCATCAGCCGGGCGGCGTGGAGCTTGGTGGCCATCTCGGCCAGCTTGAACCCGATCGCCTGGTGGTCGTAGATGGGCCGACCGAAGGTTTCCCGCTCCTGGGCATACTTCATGGCGGCTTCGAAGGCTGCCTGGGCCACCCCCACCGCCCGGGCCGCGATGTTGATGCGCCCCAGCTCCAGGGCCGACAGGGCGTAGCGGAGGCCGTGCCCCACACCGTCGGGCCCGCCCAGTACGTTGGCGTCGGGAACCCGGTAGTCGGTGTAAGACATCTCCACCGTCTCCACCCCTTTGTAGCCCAGCTTGGGGATGGTGCGAGACACGGTGAGCCCGCCGCTGCCCGGTCCAGGTTCCTTCTCCACGATGAAGCAGGTGATCCGGTCGTCGGGGGTTCGGGCCATGAGCATCACCATCTGGGCCCGCATCCCGTTGGTCACCCACATCTTGGTGCCGTTGATGATCCACTCGTCGCCGTCGGGAACGGCCCGGCACCGGATGTTGCGGGTGTCGCTGCCCGCGTCGGGTTCCGACAGGGAGAAGGCCGATCGCAGCGACCCGTCGCACATGCGGGGCAGGAAACGCTCCCGCTGCTCGTCGGTGCCGAAACGGCCGATCATGGTGGCGGCGATCTTGTGGGTGTTGAGGATGCCGGCCAGCGACATCCACCCCCGGGACAGCTCCTCGATGATCCGGGCGTAGGTGGTGGCGTCGAGCCCCAAGCCTCCGTAAGCAGGGCTGATGGTGGCGCCGAACAGTCCGAACTCGCACATCTGGGCGAACATAGCTCCGGGGAACTCGTCGGCGTGCTCCAACTCCGGGGCTTCGGGGATGACCTCCCGCTCTACCCATGTGCGGACGGCGCCGACCAGCTCGTCGGCCAGCTCGGTGTCGGTGGCCATCGGATCGTTGCCCTCGGATCGTTTCTGTCAGGCCAGCCGGGTGGCTGTCAGATCCGTTCGATGAGGGTGCCTGTGCCCAGCCCGCCTCCGCAGCACATGGTGATGATGGCCCGGTTCCCATCGATGCGCTCCAGCTCGTGCAGCGCCTTGGTCACCAGGATCGACCCGGTGCCGCCCAGCGGGTGGCCCAGCGCAATGGCACCACCGTTGGGGTTCACCCGCTCCATGTCGGGCTCCAGCTCGGCGTGCCAGCTCAGCACCACCGAGGCGAACGCCTCGTTGATCTCCACCACGTCGATATCGTCGATTGCCAGCCCGGTCCGCTCCAGGAGCCGCCGGGTGGCCGGAATGGGCCCCTCCAGCATCAGCACCGGATCGCAGCCCACCAGACAGGTTTCTAATATCCGAGCCCGGGGCTTGAGCCCGAGGTGCTCGGCCCGGTCGGCGGTCATCATGATCACCGCCCCCGCTCCGTCGGAGATCTGCGACGACGACCCGGCGGTGTGAACCCCGTCGGGCCGGGCAACCGGCTTGAGGCCGGCCAGCGCTTCCATGGTGGTCTCCCGCAGGCCCTCGTCCACGCTCACCGTCGCCGTCTCGTCGGTTTTCTTGCCGTCCTCGTCCAGAACCGGGGCCTCGATAGGCACGATCTGGGTCTCGAAACGGCCCTCTGCCACCGCCCGGGCCGCTCGCTGCTGGGATGAGAGCCCGAGCCGGTCGCAATCCTGGCGGGTGATCCCCCACTTGTCCGCGATCCGCTCCGCTCCCTCGAACTGTGATGTCCACTCGTAGTTGGCGAAGTAGTCGCGGGCCATCGGTCGGCCCGTCCCCTCGACGGAGACGTTCGACCCCATGGGTACGACGCTCATGCTCTCCACCCCGCAGGCCATGGCCACGTCCTCGATCCCCGATTTCACCAGGGAATAGGCCAAGTTCACGGCGTGCTGCGACGAGCCGCACTGGGAGTCCACCGTGCTGCACGCCGTCTCCTCGGGAAGGCCGGCGGTGAGCCAGCCGGTGCGGGTCACGTTCATGGACTGCGCTCCGGCCTGCCCGACACAGCCGCCAACCACCTGGCCGATGGCCCCGGGATCGATGCCCGAACGCTCGACGGCGGCCGCTTGCACCTGGCTGAGCAGCGCCGTGGGATGAACCGATGACAGGCTGCCGTTTCGCTTGCCCACCGGGGAGCGGACGGCTTCGACGATCACAACTTCGGTCATCTCCAAACGATAGAGCCTCAACCACGGTGCGAACCGGTCGAAGCCAACCTAGGGGCAGGAAGCCAATAGGAACACTCCGCCTCAACCTAGGTGCGAACCGGTCGAAGCCAACCTGGGCCAAAGAGGTGGTTAGGGTTCAGGGCTGTGAGCGTGCGCGACGACGTGATCGGTGAGCTGACCGGGCCGGGCGGGTTCTTCGAGCTGGCCACCGAGGAGGTTCTCGGGCAACCCGCCGAGGTGTTTGCCAACCGGATGCGCTCGTTGCGGGAGATGGTGGCCAACACCGCCCAGTTCGGCGACCGAGAGTTCCTGGTGCTCGACGATCGGCGGCTCACCTTCGACCAGTTCGTCGACGAAGTGGCCGCGGTCGCCACCGCGTTGCGGCAGCGCGGCATCGGCCCCGGCGACCGGGTGGGTATCTTCGCCGCCAACTGCCCCGAGTGGGTGATCTCGTTCTTCGCCTCCACCTGTATCGGTGCCATCGTGTCGGCCTACAACGGCTGGTGGACCGCCGACGAGGTGGACTACGCCACCTCGCTCACCCGCCCGGCCCTGATGATCGCCGACAGGCCCCGGCTGGAACGCTCCGGCACCGGTGACGCCGCCATGCCGTGCGTGGTGATCGAGGACGACTGGGACGATTTTGCAGCTGCCGGAGCCGGGGCCACGCTGGATGATCTCGGCGCTCCGCCTGCAGAGGACGACCCTGCGGTGATCCTGTTCACCAGCGGCACCACCGGACGCCCCAAGGGCGCTGTGGCCTCCCACCGGGGGCTGATCGGCTTCGTTCAGTCCACCATGTGCAACGGAGCCATCCGGGTGATGGCCGAGGCCCGGGTCGCTCCGCCCGCCGCAGAGAGCCCGGAGCCGGCCAGTCCTCCCCCTCAACCGGCCACGCTGGGAACCTCGCCCCTGTTTCACGTGTCGGGGCTGTACGGGACCACCCTTATGAGCATGGTCACCGGGGGCAAGATCGTTTACCGGCGAGGCCGTTTCGACCCCGAAGCGGTGCTCGGCCTCATCGAGCAGGAGCGGATCACTTCTTTCGCCGCTCTGGGCAGCATCGGCCCTCGGTTGGTGAATCACCCCAGGTTCGGGGAGTTCGACACCTCCAGCGTGGTCAACGTGGGCTTCGGCGGGGCCCCGGCCAGCCCAGCGGCCCAGGACCTGTTGCGCCGGGCATTCCCCAACGCGGCCGCAGCTGTGGGCATGGGCTACGGATCTTCGGAATCGGTTGCGGTGGTCGCTCACATCGGCGGGACCGAGTATCGGGAGCGGCCAACGTCGTGCGGGCGGGTGGCCGTGGGCACCGAGGTGGAGATCCGCGACTCCCACGGCTGGCCGGTACCCACCGGTACCGAGGGGGAGATCTGGTCTCGCAGTGCCTACACGATGCTCGAGTACTGGAACGATCCCGAGGCCACGGCCAGAACCATTGATGCGAACGGGTGGCTGAACACCGGCGACATCGGGAGTTTCGACGACGACGGCTACCTGTACATCAACTCCCGGGCCCGGGACATGATCCTGCGCAACGCCGAGAACGTCTACCCCATCGAGATCGAGTATCGGCTCGACGCCCACCCCGGCGTGGCCGAATCAGCGGTGTTCGGGGTGGAGCACCCCGAGATGGGCCAGGAGGTGAAGGCGGTGGTCGTGCCTGCCGGCGGCGAGCCGGTTGATACCGACGACCTGGCCCGGTGGTGCCTCGAGGTGCTGGCCCCCTACAAGGTCCCGACCCTGTGGGAGATCCGCACCGAACCCCTCCCCCGCAATGCCGCCGGCAAGGTGGTCAAGCGCGACCTGGCACCATAACCGGACCGACGGGTCGGTCAGGCGGCTTCGGCGGGAGGGTCGATCTCCAGCTTCGCCTCGATCCGAGCCAACCGCTCACCATGCGCCCTCAGCTCACTGGTGACCTTCTCGTCCAGCGCTTGGATCTGGCGGGTGAACTTCTCGTCCATGCGGTCAACCTTGTCTTCCAGACGTCCAAACCTGGCTTCCAGACTCGCGAAGCGGGCGTCTAACTGGTTGAACCTAGAGACCATCATGCGGATGCACAGCCCGAACATGGACAGCAAGCCGGCGGCCAAGCCGCTCATGATCGTGATGATGACCGTGGACATCAGTTGACTCCCCTCCCGGACGAAAGGCTATCGAACTACGCAGCTTCGGGGCTCGCACACCCTAACGGCGCTCTGAGCCAAAATCAACAGCAAATAGCGAAAATTGCTCACATGTATTGACAGGGACGCAAGCGCGAAGTTGGATGGCGGGAGAGGGGTCAGGGGTTTTCGAGGGTGATGGTGAACTCGTCTTCGGCGGTGTTGCCGTTGGCGTCGGTGGCGGTGATCTTGACGGTGAGGGTTTGGGAGGGGGCGTGGCCGCCTTCGAGGGTCAGAATCACCTCATCGTCGTCCCATTCGCCGGTCACCTTGTTGCGGGCAATCTCGTTGAGCGGACCCTTCTTGGTTTGGCCGGTGCGCTGATTCGTCGTCGTCACCTCCACCGCAAAGGTGAGATCGTCACCGCTGAAGTGATCGGCCATGTCCAACTCGACGGTCGTGTCCTCGGCAATGTCGGCGTCCTCGAAGGGGGTAGTGAGGGCGGGGCCGTCGCTGGGGGCCTCGGGGGTCCCCTAGGCCGTCTCCGACCATTCACCCTCGCCGGCCTCATTGACGGCGCGGACACGGACGGCGTACTCGGTGTCGTTGGTGAGGTCGGTAACCTCGGCCTCGGTTTCGGTGAGGTCGGTGAGGAGGGGATCCTCGTTCCACGCCTCGCCCTTGACCACGGCGTCGAGTTCGTAACCGGTGATCTTTGCACCACCGTCCTCGGTGGGAGCGGTCCAACTGACCGAGAGAGCGCCGTCGCCCGCCTCCACCTCAACGGCGGTGGGCGCGCCGGAGGCGTCGGCGGGGGTGGCGTGGATGGTTTCGGACCAGGCGCCCGCCTCGCCGGCCTCGAGGGCCCGCACACGGAAGGCGTAAGACTGGCCGTTTTCGAGGCCGGTGACGGTCGCCTCCATGGTGTCGACCGTCTCGACGCCGCCCTCGCTCCACTCGGACCCTTCGGGGGTCCAGGCCACCTCGTAGGTGATGATGGGCGCAATGACCCCCACAGGCGGGGCGCCGGGGACGCCGCTGCCCGGGCCGCCCGAGCCCTGGCCGATGGGGCCCTGGCCATCATCGGGCATCTGCCAGCCAAGACGCACCTGCTGGTCGCCGGGCTCGGCCTGCAGGCCGAAGGCTGCCCCGCCGGCAGTGCCCACCTCGATGCGCACCACGACGCCGGTGTCGCCGTTGGAAATGCTGATGTCCCCTGCGTTGTGAGCAAAGAGCGGGCCGGTACCAGTCACAGAGTTCACAGACCAGCCGCCGGCGTAGGTCTCGTCCTTCCAGGTCAACTTCAGTTCGTTGAGGTCGGCCAACGAGATCTCGGGACTGATCTTCATGTAGATTTCGTTATAGGCGGCATACCAATCCAGCCGGTTGATGGTGTAGTTAACGCCCTTGTACGTGAACGTCCTGTCAGCCATCGAACCCTGAGTCGCTTCGCTGTCATAGCCCACGTAACCGAGGGCTTCGCCCACGGTCATGGTCGTGTCCAGCAGGTAATTGGTGGGCGTGGCAGTCACTTCCGACGACGCCGTGCTGGTGGTGCTGCCTATAGCGAAGCGCACCTGGAAGCCGTACTGCGTGCCGTTGTTGAGGCCGGTAACCTTGACGCGCCGCGCGGCGCCGCCGCCGTCCACGTCGGTCCAGGACCCCCAAGTGCTG
Organism: Acidimicrobiales bacterium; assembly: GCA_965200775.1. Taxonomy (GTDB): domain Bacteria; phylum Actinomycetota; class Acidimicrobiia; order Acidimicrobiales; family Bin134; genus Poriferisocius. The sequence goes on from OZ241383.1 coordinate 1,947,640, forward strand.
CCGGTCTTGGTGCGGTGCTGCCACTTGGTGATGATCCCGCCGCCGTCGGGGCCCGTCCAGTTCAAAACCATGCCGGCGTTTACCGGCGTGGCGGTGAGGCCCTGGACGCTGTCGCCGGGGTTGCCGCCCTTATCGCCCACCTCGATCTTGACCGGGACACTCGCGTTGAGGGTCAGAGTGAGGCCATCGCCGGCTTGCCACAAGGTGTCGCCCGACGGCTTCACCCAACTGGCGAGATAGGCCTTGGTCGAGAAGGTCAACTGCAACTCGTTCATATCCGCTGCCGAGATGGCGGGACTGCTGAGGAGGAAGACGAAGTCGTGGGTCGTGCTTATGTTGAGCAGGTCAATGGTGTACTCCGTTCCCTTGTAGGTGAACGTGCGGTCGGACATCGAACCTTCACCGTTTTCGTTGTCGAAACCCAAGAAGTTGTTCGCTCCGCCCACGGTCATCGTCGTGTCCAGCAGGTACTAGTTGGCGGTGGCGGTGACCTCCTTCGAAGACACGCCGTTTTGGGAATCGCCGTCTTCGTCCGTGTACACGAAGCGGATCTGGAAGCCGTAGGACGTGCCGTTGTCGAGGCCGGTAATCCTGACGCGCAGCGCCGTGCCATCGCCGGGCACATCGGTCCAAGAACCCCAGGTGCTGCCGGCCTCGGTGCGGTACTGCCACTTGGTGATGACCGCGCCGCCGTCGGGGCCCGTCCAGTTCAAAACCATGCCGGTGTCTACGGGCGTGGCGGTGAGGCCCTTGGGGGCGTGGGTGATGGTGACGAATTCCTTGTCGTTGTTGAATTGGTGTTGGCGCGGCTGCTTGAACTTGCCGCTCTCCTCGGTCCAACCGCGGTAGTAGGTCTTTCGAGTGGTGTCGCCGCTGTCTGTAACCACTATCGACAGTTCGTTGAGGACATCCAGGTCCATTTGCGGCTCGGTGTCGAAGAAGACATCCGTGCCGTTCTCCCGAATTTCGGTGACGATGTAGTAGGTGCCGTCGATGTAGAACTCAGGGGTGCCATCCTCACTGCTGCTGTGGGAGCCTTTCAGATAGCCCCGGTGGCCATCGCCGCTATCCGGGGTGAGAAACTCATGCCGATGGAGCGGCTGGTACTGCCACTCCGGCGTTACCGTTTCCTCGCCCGACTCGCCCCCGCCGGAAGCCGAGAAGTGGCGCAACTGGAAGGTGTGGGCAATGTCGTTGGTCAGACCCTTAACCCGGTGCTCGCGGACCAAGCCGCCGCCGGGAATGTCGGTCCAGTCGCGCCAGGAGCCGCTGCCCACCTTGTAGCGATACTGCCAAAGATTGGTCGTCGGATCCGATGGCCCTTCCCATGACAGAGTCGCCGACGTATCGCCGGAGGTTACGGCGAACCCGAATACCGTATCGACCCTCTCCTCTATCTTGATGGTGAAGGTCTCGTCTGCGACGATGCTCAACCCATCTTTAGCCTGGCGGCCGTTGGCCCAGCCACCGTCATACGTCTTGCCCTTTATGGTGATGATGAGGTCGTTCTGAATTGTGTCTTGCCAAACGATGATCGGCTCCGCCTTGAAGGTGACATTGGTTGTGTCGATATACACCTGGTTAATCATGTACTCGGCGCCACTGTAGGTGAAGGTGTCATCGCCAATGGACCCGCTAGGCATGTTGTTCGCCCAGTAACCGAAATGGGTGCCACCAACTGCCTCCTTCGCGGTGATGGTCGTCTCGTGGACCACCCGCGTCGTCGTCCGCGCGGGAGCTGTCGGGAGGAGGCCGGTGATTTCCACTTCGACCACTTCGTCTTTGGTCAAGGTCAGCTCAGTGCCTTTGTCGCGCGTACACCAGTCCGAGCCGGTGGTGCATGTCCATCCGCTGCCGGTGTATTCCACGCCATCAATGGTGAGTTCGAGCGCACCCAGCACGGTCGCCGACGGCAACGGTGAGATGCCAAGGTAGAGCGTGTCGTCCTTGTAGCTCAGCTCGTTGATGGTGTAGCGGATGTTTTGAGGGTAGAACCCGCGTTGGTTCAAGCTGCCGGCGGCATGATCCCGGTGCGGGAAGCCGGAGGCGATGAAACCGTGATAGTCATCATCCGTTACCTCGGCCGTCATCTGTGTGATGTATTTGGAAACGAACGCGCGGGCTTGTGGCGAAGGTTCGCTGCTGCCGGAGCGGGACAGGGCGCGTACCTCGAAGGTGTAGACCCGGTTGGCGTGCAGGGTGTTAACGGAATGGGTGCGCGTGGCCTTGCCCTTGTTGAAGCCCCAGTTGGACCACGTGCCGCCGTCGGGGCGGGCGCGCCACTGCCAGTTGGTGACATTGGAGTCGTTCCTGGCGGTCCAGGACAGTCCGACTGCGCCATCGGCCACCGTCGTATCCAAGGTGAGCGGCGCGTCTGGCACGTCACCGGGCGACAGGTGGCCCGTGGCGTCCTCGATGATGATGCGCACCGAGTCGCCGGCGTCGAAGGTCAGGTCGCCGCTGGCGCGCTTGAGGCGGCCGCTTTGGGTGGTCCAGCCACTCCGAAAGACTTGGTCGCCGATGGCGATCTTGAGGTCGTTGGCTTCCGTCGCCGTCAGGTCGGGATCGAAGTCGAGGTTGATTTCGTCCGTCCCTGTGTTGACGTTCAGCCGGGTCAGCTCGTAGCGCTTGCCGTTGTAGATGAAGTCGTCGTTCGTGATCGAGCCGACGGTGGGGCTGGAGTCGGCGTTGTAGCCCCTTTCGGGATCACCCGCGATCAGGCTCTCTGCCGTGATGGTGGCGTCCAGCAGCCGGTCGGCCGGGGTGGTGATTTCCGAGACCGGGATGTAGATGCTGAACGGGTAGGTGGTGCCGTTGGCGAAGTCGAAGTCCTGCTTGAATCCGTATCGCCTGTGTTCAGTATTCCAGGTGCCTTCGAACTCGTGGACCTTGCCGTTGACCTTGAGCCGGGCGGTGTCTTCTATGCCCAAGGGCAACCGCCGTCGGTAGTCCGTGCCGTTGATTTCCTCGACGAACCTCATAGCGGCAACGTTGGGCGTGCCCTTGCTGTCATAGATCCTGTCGATCGAGTGGGTACTGTCGCGGCCGTTGCCGACCCAGAAGTTGTCGTGGCAGTAGGTGTCGTTCCGGCCCCACCGGTCTTTGTCATTGATGCAAACCAGGTCGCCGGCGTGCCCATCGTTGAAGCCGATGTAATCCTGGCCCGAGGCCTTTCCCGCCTGCAGGCTGGCCTCGAAGATGACCTCGTTTTCCGGATGCGCGATGGGGGACCTGAGGACGCGGGCGGGCCTGGAGTAGGTCCAGCCGGCGCCCTGGCCGCTGTCGGCGCCGCAGGGCGGCGTCCAACCTTTATTGGGGTCGCTTCTGCGCGGACCGCCGCCCAGTGCGTAAGCGGTGCAGTCGGAGTCGTAGTTGTAGACCTTGGCGTCATAGCCGATGCGCACCCACCAGTCCTTGTGCAAATCCAGCCCGGTGAGATAGTGGATGGCATGGCCGTTGAAGTTGGCGAACTGAAAATCGTCGCCTTCGGTGGCCACCGTCACCCACTGTTCATCGGAGGCGCAGTTGTCGCCGGCGCAGAGCTGGATCCGGTGGTTCACCGAGCTGTCGGGCGGTCTGAACACCTGATAGATGTTGTTGTTGCTCTTCTGCTGATACCAGACGCCCGTCTCGTTGAAGTAGACGCGGACGGTGGCCTTTTCGGTGCCACCGGGCCAGATGTCAGCCAGGACGGGGACGCTCTCGCGCAGGTCGAGCCCCTTGTGGTCCTGGCGATAGAAGCCGCCGCCAGCGTCCGTCCAGCCGCCGGCGTAGGTCGTGCCGGCGATGGTCACGCGTCAGCCGTTCACCTGGCTCAGCGGCACTGCCGGAGTGAACTGGAGATAGACGTTGTCGTCGTCCCGCGACAGCCGCTTGAGCGAGGTGCCGGACGTCAGGGTGGTGTAGGAACTGGAGCCGAAGCTCTGGCCCGAGGTGCGGCGGTAGCCGACTTCGCTGCCGTTCGCTCCGGGCGTGATGGTGGTGCTGAAGATGGCGTAGAGGCGGGCGCCGACCTTGGCGTCGTTCGTCGTCATGACCATGCGCTGTCCGCCGTTGGCGCTCTCGCCCGCGTAGTTGCGCACGAACATACGCACGTTGTAGATGCCCGGCTCGACGTCAATCCGCTCCGAGGTGGCGTTGCCGTCGACGATCGTGTTCTGCGGCGCGCCCCAACCCCGGGTGCCGAATTTGCGGAGCTCGATGCGGTAGGAGGTGGCGTCGGTTCGCGCGTCCCAGCCGACGAGGATCGAGTCGTGGGTCGCCTCGATGACCTTGAAGTTGTCGGGGGCAGAGGGGTCGCTGCCTATCGGCGCCAGCAGTTGTACGGCGTACTTCTGGCCGCTGACGAAGCCGGGTCTGTTCTCGACCGTGTACCAGACGTCGCCGTCGCCCCGGTTCGTAGTGTGCGTGACTTTGTGGGCGACGCCGTCAATCAGCAGCAGGTAGTCCTGGCCCGCGACGGTGGAGGGCAGTCCCGGCCTCACAATAAGCAGCGTTCGGTTGGTCGTGGAGCGCAGGTCGCGCTCCAGCCCTCTGACGGTGCTTTGGAAATGCGGGGGGATGTTGACGCGGTTGTCGTCGATACTGCCCTGCCCGCCGGTAAAGCCGTTGAAGTTGGTGCGCTGTCCGGCGGTCATCGTCGTCTTCCAGATGCTGTGGTAGCCCGGGTGGACGGTCACCTCTTCGGAGGCCGGGCCGACGCCTCCGGGGCCCACGGCGCGCACCTGGAAGACCCAGGAGTGGTGGCTCTGCAGTTCATACTTCTCCAGCCAGTGCTCGTCGGCTTCCGCCAGCGTCGGCAACGGCGGCGGGTTGGGGCAGTTCGCCTTGTCTTCCTCCTGGCAGTCCCGCTCGTAGCTGTAATCGTGGTAGACGTCGCGCCATAACTCGCCCGGGTTGTGCGGGTCGGTCAGGCTGGGGTTTTTGGCGATCCAGTTGCCGTCGTGGCGGCGGATGCGGTACTGCCACTTGCCGACGCCGCTGTGGTCGGGCATGTCCCAGGTGACCAGGGCACCCCAGTTCGAGTTGGGGTGGACCTCGCCGCGCACGTTCTCCGGCTTGGGCGGCGGGCCGCCGTGAGACAGCTTGATCGTGTAGGTCCGGCCGTCGATGAAGGGGGTGGTGCCCACCTTCGGGTCGACGTGGTAGGTGGCGTCGCTGCCGCTCTTGTGCGTCAGCGGGTACTCGCGGTTTGGATACTGCGAATCGTAAACGTGCAGCGTGAGGCCGCGTGCGAGGGACGTGGGCAGAGGCTGGTCGAGGTCCAACTCGACCGTGTTGGGTCCGTTGCCGACATAGCCGGCGGCTTTCACCGTGTAGGTGCGGCCGTACCAAGTGAAATCGTCATTAGTCATGCTGCCAATGCTCAAGTTCGTGCGGTCGAAATACCCGTAAGTCCCACCGTCCAGGCCCACGGTCATCATTCCCGACCAGTCGGTCTCGGCCTGGGCCGGTCCGGAGAGCATGAGGCTCACGTAGGCGCTGAAGGGGTTGAGCCGCTGGGAGCCCCTCACCACCACCGTCTGCGAGTGATAGTCATAGTTCCCACATGTTTTTGAGTCGGGGCCGCCGAACGTGCCGTCCTTCAACAGGTACACGTGCTCGACATGATTCCCCGACGCGTGCAACCGCAGCCCCGACTCATTCGCGACATGACGATTCGACTGCCAGTCGTACCGCATCCCCGGCGGCAAATCCGGCTCAAACCCGATGCAAAGGTTGGTGCCGTAACGGTCAGCAGCGTGCCAATCTGCTCTCCAGCCGAGGTAGTTCACCCGGTAGGTCGTGCCGTTGTAGACGAACTCGTCATTATCAATAGAGCCGCCGGTGCGGTCGGAGGCCCAGAGTCCGCCGCCTGATTCGGGGATGAAGTTGCGCTCGGCATCGGCGGCGCCGGAGGCTTCGCTGGTATTGCTCCCGATGCCGTCGGAGTTGACGCCCCGCACCTGGAAGCTGTAGGCGTAGTCGAGGCTCGTGAGATCGTAGTGGCGCGTGGTGCCGGTGCTGCCGGGCACGTCGGTCCAGGCGCCCCATGCACCTGTGCCCTCGGTCTTGTAGCGGTACTGCCACTCGACAAGGTCGCCGCTGCCGAACCCGCCCCAATCCAGCCGATACCCGCCGCCACCGGGGCGCGTGACGCTGAGGGGTATCGGAGGCCGCGGTTCCGGCCCGATGACGCGCACCGCCAGCTCATTGCCGTCCTGGTTCTCTAGGTAGGTATTGGTTCGCTGGAGACAGGACCCGAACCGTCGGCAGCCGGTACTTTCAGCCCAACCGCCCTTGAAGTGCTGATCGCCAATGATGATGGACATCCCGTTCCAGTTGGCGGTTAGCAGCGGGTGGCTCCCGTAGAGAGGAATGGGGGTGATCACCCAGTTCATCGCGAAGCCCAATTGATGGATCCCAGCGACGGTGAACTGAGTCCCTTTATAGTCGAAGGTGTAGTCGACGATGGAGCCGAAATCGTGGAGGGCCTTGGGGGTTTTCACCGTACCCCCAGCGCCGGTACGCTACCGTGCCATCAGAGGCATATTCATGCTTTTCCTCGACGGTGAAATACGAGTCGAAGAGGATCGTGCCCGGCCGGCGTGCGAAGATTTGGAACTGCACCTCTTCTTCGGCGGTCAGCGTCAGCCCGTCCGTACCCCGCGAGCCGTCGTACGCGCTCGCCCAGCCGGTCCCGTACTCCTTGCCCTTGATGGCGATCACCAGCGTGTTCAGGTCGGCCACGGGCAGATCGGCGTCGGCGGCGGTCTCGGCCTTGAAAATAATCTGGTTGCCGTCGGTGGTGAACCGCCTGAAGGTGTAATCGATTCCCCGGAAGGTGAAAGTGGTATCAGTGATGGCGCCGGTCGTGCCGACCTCATCCCAATAACCGCAAACGCCGGATGAGCAGCCCACGGTCATCGTGGCGTCCAGCAGGGGGTACAGGTCGCCGTGGATCGAGGCCCAGGAGCTGGTGGAGTTGCCGACGATGTGAGAACCGGTAACGTCCAGCACGACTGCGCGTACGAAGAAGCGGTAGGACTGGCCCGGCGTCAGGCCGGTGATAGTGGCGGAGTTGTTGGCGGAGTTGGTGGAGAGGCTGTCCCGCGTGTAACCCGGCTGAATGACTTCGGGCGCCTCGGCCCACGGGTCGGTGCTGTAGCCCACTTGGTAGGAGATGTGGTTGACGTCGGGCCGGGCCGACTCGGTCCAGGCGATGGTAGCGCTGTCACCGGTGTAGGTATCGACTTTGGGATTGGTGGGCGCAAGGGGCGTTGGCGCGATGACGACCACGTCAGTGCCGTGGCCGCTGGTACTCTCGTCGCCCGGTTTATGGGGGGTGTGGCAGCTGTAGAGGGTGGCGACAACGCGGGTGCCCCGGAACTGACTAAAGTCGCCGGTTCGAAGATCACCTCGGACCTGGGGGCCGGGTAGATATTGTACGACTTGCGCCCGTGGCCCTGTTCCGCGCCCCGTACGAGGTTGAAGCGAATATAGGTGGCGCTGTCGGGCCAGTCTTCAATGAAAAACTTGAAGCCGCGGCCCCGGTGGCCGTGTCCGGCCTCGACCTTGACCAGCGTCGGCGGGTGCAGGGGGTTCTCGATGGCGCCCTGGATGGAGGCGCCGTCCTCATCACCACCACTCGGAGCGCCGTCTACAGGACCGCCGACCTCAGGAACCCGCCCAATAGGGTCGCTGCCTCCCGCGTCGGTGCCATCAGGTCGGACCTCGACACCCGCCCGAACCTCCGACTCCACCTGCCCCGAAGCCACACCGCCACTTGGCACCAGCACCAAAGCGAACGCGCACAACGCTGCCAAAGCCGCCAGCAAAACCCTCCAACCCGAGAAGGAGACGGTCATCGCCCCCCCGGACAAAGGCGCGACCGCTACCAGCGCGGCCCACCGAACCCGAAACGCCGAACGAATCCCAACTGACGTTCATCACAACAACCTCCGCCAAAGAAGCCCTATGGATACTTCCCGAAACTATCAGGAAATCCCCAAACTGAGGCAAAAGTCGGATCTCGCCAGACCAAGCCGAGCCGGGGCGTCGGTCAGGCGTCCGCAGGGGGTTACCAGACGGGGAACTTGGCCTTGTCGGGGAGACCGGAGCGGGCCACCACCGCTTCACCGGCCCACTGGCAGCGTTCGTAGAAGGTGTCCTCGTCGATGGTGGTCATGCGGCCGGCGTCCACCACCTTGGCGCCGTCCACGAACACGGTGTGAACCCCCCGGCCGTCGGCCGACCACACCAACTGGTTCATCACGTTCAACAGCGGGCGCCACTCCGGGCGGTCGGTGTCGTGCAACACCACGTCGGCCAGCTTGCCCGCTTCCAGCGAACCGATCCGGTCGTCGAGCTGCATGGTGCTGGCTCCGCCCAAGGTGGCCATCTCGTAGGCCTTCTCGGCCGGGAACATCTGAGGATCGGTGCGGGCGTCCTTGAACAGCCCGGCCACAAGGTAGGTGGCACGCATCAGGTCGGAATAGTTGGAGGCGTTGTTACCGTCGGTACCGAGGCTCACGTTCACCCCGGCGGTAACCATCTCGGGCATCCGCCCCACCTGGGTAACCCCGTAGCTCACCTTCAGAGCGGTGGTGGGGCAGTGGACCACCGACGATCCCGCTCCGGCCAGCAACCCGATCTCCCGGTCGTCTACATGCACGCAGTGGGTGATGGCGGTGTCGTCGGAGAGCACCCCCAGTTCGTCGAGGTGGACGATGGGCCGTTGTCCGAACGCGGCGATGAAGCCGTCGGGGTCGAGCCGGGCGGGCGACATGTGGAAGTTGAGGCCCACACCGAACTCGTCGGCTGTGGCCCGAGCCGCCTGCCACAGGGGATCGGAAGCTGTGGTGTGGCCCACCAACATCGACCACGCTCCCAGCCTGCCCCCGGCCGCGCCCCGGAACCGGTTGACGGTGTCGCGCAGGTTGTCGATCGCCTCGTCGGTGGTCTGGCGATACACGCTGGGCTCGGGGGGGAGGTCCCACACCCATCGTCCGATCCGGCCCCGGATGCCCGCCTCGTCGAGGCCGTCCACCACCTCGTCCACGAAGCGGATGGTGCCGGCCTCCAAGAAACAGGTGGTACCCGACTTGAGCATCTCCACGGCGGCGAGCTGGGCGGACAGGCGCTCCTCCTCGGCGTTGTAAACCGAGTACAGCGGGCACAGCCATTGGAAGACGTTCTCCTCGAACGGGGTGTCGTCGGGCACGTAGCCCCTGGTGAGGGGCTCGCCGGTTATGTGGATGTGGGTGTTTACCAGGCCCGGGGTAACCACGAACCGGTCGCCGCCCACCGTCTCGGCCGCTTGGTAGCGGGCCTCCAAGTCGGACGCCTTGCCAACCTCGACAATCTCGTTGCCCCTGATGGCCACCGCTCCTTGGCGGATGATGTCGCGGGTTTGGTTCATGGTGACCACGTACCAGCCCTTTATCAGCGTGTCGATGCGTTCGGTCATGGTGCTCCTTTGGTGCCCGGTACGGGCCGGTCCGGCCTTGGGAGGCGGGGTTTGGTGGCGGTGTAGAGGTACTGGAAGCCGATGGGCTCGATGAAGCGCAGCCCCTCGAACCCGGCCTCCCGCAGCCAGCCTCCGGTTTGTTCTGCGGTGATGGGGAAGCCGTTGACGGTGCTCGCCATCATGGTGGTGCCCATGAGCACGCTGTGGGGGCTCCACTGAGGCTCGGGGGCCACGAAATAGTCGGCCAGCAGCAGCCTGCCCTCGGGGCGCAGCGCTTCTTGGGCCCGGGCGATTAGGCGCCGGGAGCCGTCGGGCCCTTCGGTGCGGCACACATGGCTCAGCACCACGATGTCGTAGCCCTCGGGCTCGATGTGGATGGTGTGGAAGTCGCCGGGACGGAACTCGCACCGGTCGGCCACGTTGTGTTCGGCGGTGGTGCGCCGGGCCACGTCGATCACCCCGTGCAGATCGTTCACCACCGCGGTGGCGCCGGGACAGGCGGTGAGCACGGCGATGGCCCACGGCGCGCCTCCCGCGCCGAGGTCGAGCACCCTGGGTTGGTTCATGGCGCTGTAGCGCAGCAGGAGGTCGGCTCGGGTGGCGGCCCGCAACATGGTGGTGAAGGTTCCCTCCACCAGCGGGCGGTAGAACTCGGCCGGGTCGTCGTCGATGGGCTCGGCGGGGCGGCCTGACCGGGTGGTGTCGGCCAGGCGGGACCAGTTGTCCAGAGGGCCGGGGGCCACCGGCACCAGGGAAACCATCGACGCCGCTCCGTCGGTGGTGAGGTAGCGGGCCGCGGTGTCGTTCAGGGCGTATCGCCCACCGACGCGTTCCAGCAGACCGAGCACGGCCAGCGAGTCGAGCAGCGCCTCGAGGTGGGGAGCGGACGCCCCCAGGTTTGGGGCCAGCTCCGGGGCGGTGATCTGCGGTGTGGTGCCGGGGGTGGCGCCGAGTTTGGCCAGGGCGTCGAACACCCCCAGCTCCAGAGCGGCAACCAGGATGTGGAACGAGCCGAACCCGTTGATGACGGCCCACACCGGCGCCGACGGCGGGGGCTTGTGGTCGGTCCACGGCCTTCCCACCCGCTCGGGGACGTGGGACTTCTTCAGCTCGGGATAGGGGGAATCAACCATGGATGTGTCGAGAATGCGGGCATCAGGGCATCAGGGCAGGCAGACAGCCGAGCAGGCGGGCATCAGGGCTTCAGCATGATCTTGCCGAAGAAGTCGTTGGCCAGCATCTTGGCCTGGGCCTCGGCTGCGTCAGACAGCTCGAACACCGAGTCGATCGCCACGTTGAAGTCGCCCCGGCAGAAGGTGTCCCACACCGGGGCAAACTCCTCGGGACGGTACGGGTCGGATCCCAGGATCTTGATGCCGGAGTGGAACACGTAGCCGAGCGACGGAATGACCGCCTCGTCGCCCGAGGAGTTGCCGCAGGTCACCAGCCTGCCGCCGATGCCCAGTGCGAACAGCGACGGGCCGAACAAGGCCGTCCCCACATGGTCGAACACCATCTGTACGCCGGCGCCGGCGGTGAGTTCCCTGGCCCAGGCGGCCACGTCGCCGGTTCGGTTGTTGAGCGCGTGGGCCGCTCCCAGGGCCAGGGCATGTTCGCACTTCTCGTCGGTGCCCGCGGTGGCCAGCACCGTGGCCCCGGCGTCAACGGCGAGCTGGATGCCGGCCACCGACACCCCCGACCCGGCGGCGTGAATCATCACCGTCTCGCCCGCTTCGAGCCCTCCCACCTTGAACAGGGCATGGGCGGCGGTGAGCCAGCAAGTGGGGAAGGTGGCGGCGGTGTCCAGCGACATGGCGGTGGGCACCGGGTACACGTGGGATGCGGGCACCAGGCAGCGCTCGGCGTAGCCCCCATCGACGGTGGCCCCGATGATGCCCAGCTCCCCGTACAGGTCGCCCCGTTCCCCCAACTTGGAGCGGTCGTCCACCCCGGCCAGCGACGGGTCGACCACCACCCGGTCGCCCACCGCGACCCCTTCGACGGTGGCCCCGACCTCAGACACCACCCCAGCCACGTCCATCCCCGCAATGTGGGGCAGGGTGAAACCGGGCATGGCGAACCAGCCGTTGCGCTGCACCACGTCGAGGCGGTTGAGAGCGGTGGCGACCACGTCCACCACCACATCCACCGGGCCGGGTTCGGGGTCGGCAACCTCCTCGTAAACGAGCACTTCCGGGCCGCCGGTTTCGTGGTATCGCATCGCCTTCATCGCCTGCCTCCCAGTCGGTTATTTCAGTCCCCGGATGAACGGTCGGGCCAAAGCGGAGGGGGGCCGCACCCGGCGGGCGAACACGGCCATGGCCGCGATGGTCACCAGGAACGGCAGCGCTTGCAGCAGCTCGGTGTTGAGTTCGTAGCCCAGCCCCTGCACCGACAGCCGGAACGAGAGGGCGCCGGCGAACAGGATGCAGCCGGCCATGGTGCCCCACAAGGTCCAGCCGCCGAAGATCACCGCGGCGATGGCGATGAACCCCCGCCCGCCGATGATCGAGTCGTCGAACGCGGCCAGCCGGGCGAACAGGAAGTAGGCCCCGCCCAGGCCGGAGGTGATCCCTGCGTAGTAGATCGACTGGCGGCGGCGGCGGTTCACGTCGATGCCGCTCACGTCGGCCGACTGGGGGTTCTCCCCCGCGGCCCGCAGCTCCAGACCCCAGCGGGTGCGATACACCAGCCACCAGGACAGCGGGACCAGCCCGTAGAGGAGGTAGAACGGCCACGGCTCACCGAACAGGGCCTCGCCGAACAGAGGGATGTCTACCAGCACGGGGATCTCCACCACCGAGGCTCGGCTCACCTGGGGGTCGATCTCGCGGTCGAGAAAACCGGCCAGGCCGAACACCAAGATGTTGAGGGTGAGGCCCACCACGAACTGATCGGCGGTCAGCCGGTGACTCATCTCGGCCTGCACCACGGCGATGAGCAGCCCGCCCACCGCGCCCAGCACCATGGCTACCGCCACCGACTCGGAGAAGTGGTAGCCGAGGGCGCCGGCGAAGGCACCGCTCAAGAGCATCGCCTCAACCGAGATGTTGAGGGTGCCCGACCGTTCGGCCACCCACTCGCCGGTGGCGGCGAACGCCAATAGAGCGGCGAACAGGGCTCCGTTGATGAACGTGGACTCGCTGGACAAGATGTCGCCCACTGCGGAGAAGAAGTCGATCAGCACGTCATCGCTCCCTCTCGATCACACTCTCTCGGTGGCGGCGGCTCGGGCCCGTCGCCAGTCTCTCAGGAACACCACCGCTGGGGGCACCAACAGGGCCAGCACCAAAAGCCCCTGCACCACGTCGGTGATTCGGCTCTCCACCCCGGTGCTGTTCACGAACCCCGCTCCGGTACGCAGCCCGGCGAACACGAAAGCGGCGGCCACCGCTGCGATGGCCCGTTCCCTGGCCACCAGCGCTACAAGCAGGCCGGTCCAGCCGATGTTGTCGGAGAAGCCTGGCACCAGCCGGTAGTTGCCGAACGAGAACCCTCCTCCGGCGAACATGGCCGCCCCGGCCAGGCCGGCAAACGCCCCGCCGATGGCCAGGGCCATGGCCCCGTAGGTGGTGGACGACACCCCGGACCGCTGGGCCGCTCGGGCGTTGTGGCCCAGCATTCGCAGCCTGAAACCCCACACGGTGCGAGCCAGCACGAACGCCACCACCACCGCCAGCGCCACGGCCACGTACACGGTGATGGGGAACTCGTTGCCGAAAATGTCGGGGCGGGGGATGCGGTTGTCGTCGGCCAACTGCTCGCTCACCTGGTTGCGGTTGCCCCGGTTGGCCTCGGGGGCCAGCAGCAGCCATTTCCACTTCAGGCCATAGCCCACCGCCTGGGTGGACACGGTTACCAAAAGCAGCGTGCTCAGCACCTCGGGCACCCCCCGCCAGAACCGCAGCACCCCGGCCACCGACGCCCACACCGCCCCGCCCAGAGCGCCGAACAGCATCACCACCACCACGTTCAGCGGTCCTGGGCCGCCGATCCGGTAGCCGAAGTACACCGCGAACGCCGCCCCTATCAGCAACTGGCCCTCCTGGCCGATGTTGATTAGCCCGGCCTTGGCCGAGATCACCGTGCCCAGGGCCACCAACAGCAGTGGGGCGGCCACGCCAAGGGTCTCCCCCCAGCGGCCTGGGGCTCTGATGCTACCGTCCACCATGGCCTCCACCACCGGCCACCAGTCGCCGCCGGTGGCCTCCATGATGATGCTGGCCAGGGCCAGCGCCACCGCCACGCTCACCGCGTACATGGCCACCCACTCCGCGGCCCGCGCCCCCCTGGTCATGCGGTGGCTTCTCCGGTGTTCGGCGGGCTCGCAGCCTCCGAGCCGCCCATGAGTAGGCCGAGGGTCTCCAGGTCGGCGTCGGCTCGGGGCACCTCGCCGGCGATCCGGCCCCGGGACATCACCACTATGCGGTCGGCCAGGTCGAGGATCTCCTCCAGCTCACTGGAGATGAGCAGCACGGCCACGCCATCGGCGGCGGCCTGGCGCAGCCGGTCGGTCATGTACTCGATGGCCCCCACGTCCAGGCCCCGGGTGGGTTGGGCGGCCACCAGCACGCCGGGATCGCCCACCAGCTCCCGGGCCAGCACCACCCTCTGCTGGTTGCCTCCCGACAGCGACCACAGCGGGGCGTCGGGCCCGGTGCATCCGATGTCGAACTCGTCGATCAGCGTCCGGGCCGTTTCTTGCACGCGGCGGCGGTCCATAACCCCGTGGCGGGCCACCCGGTGGGGGTTGACCATGAGGAGGTTCTCGGCCACGGTCATGTCCAGCACCACACCGGAGTCGTGGCGATCCTCGGGGATGACCGCCACCCCTGCTCTGGCCATGGCACCGGGCGAACCGGTGGGGACTTGGGCGCCGTTGACCGCCACACGGCCTGCGCTCAGCGAAACGAGGCTGGACAAAAGGTCTCCCAGGGTTCGCTGGCCGTTGCCCTCCACCCCGGCCACCCCGACGATCTCGCCGGCTCGCACCTCCAGATCGACGCCGTCCAGCAGCGTTACCCCGCCGCGGCCCCGGACGGTGGCCCCCTCGATCACCAGCGCGGCGGTGCCGGCCTCAGGATCGTCTCCCGTCTCGGCGCTGGAGCCGGCGTCGGCATCGGGATGGGCAGCGGCGTGCGCGTCGGCGTTAGTTTCGGGGCCGGCGCCCTCTTCGATGGCCGTGAGGCCGAAGGCAGCCCGCTCCGAGCGCAGCGACACGTCCCGGCCCACCATGGCCCGAGCCAGGCTGGGGGCGTCGGCCTCGGCAGTGGTCACCCGATCCACCACCTGGCCCTGGCGCATGATGGTGATCTCGTCGGTGGCGTAGAGAACCTCGTCGAGCTTGTGGCTCACCAGAACCACTGCCCGCCCCTCGGCGGCCACCACCTCCCTGAGCGTGCCGAACAACTGCTCGGACTCCTCGGGGGTGAGCACCGAGGTGGGTTCGTCGAACACCAGGATGTGGGGATCACGGCGGAGGCACTTGATGATCTCCACCCGCTGGCGCAGCCCGGCTGTGAGATCGCCCACCCGGGCGTCGGGGTCGATGTCGAGGCCGTACTGCCCGTTGATTGCCACCACCCGGTCGCGCACCCCGGCGGCTCTCAGGCGACCGCCCTCGCCCAACGCCACGTTCTCCCACACGGAGAGCTCGTCCACCAGGCTGAAGTGCTGGTGGACCATGGCGATGCCCAAAGCGGCGGCCGCCTGGGGGTCGTGGATGGAGCAGTGCCGTCCGTCGATGCTGATGGACCCGGCGTCGGGTAGCACCAGCCCGATCAGCACCTTCATGAGGGTGGACTTGCCCGCCCCGTTCTCGCCCAGGATGCCGTGGATGCGTCCCCGGTACAGGCTCAGGTCAACCCGGTCGCAGGCGACTATCTCCCCGAAACGCTTGGTGATGCCTGTGAGTTCAACCGCGAGAGCCGAGGGGTCGAACCCCCCGGCTCCCTTGATTGCGGTGGTTGCGTCGGTCACCCGCCGCCGTAGGCAGCAGCGGAGATTCCACCGAGCATGCCGAGCAGTTCACCATCGGTGGCGACGGCTTCGAAGGCGTCGGCCAGCAGTGCGGATCCCTCTGCCGATGGGTTGCAAAGCTCGCCGCCGTTGAGGCCCTGTTCGGTGGGGAACTGGTAGGTGCCGCCCTCGGTGAGTACCCCGTCGAGGATGAGGGGCAGCACGATCCGGGCGTAGCGCCCGCCGTCGAAGACGATGCTTCCCGTCCATTCGATGCCGTCGTCGCGAGAGCAGATGTCGCCGGGGCCTGCGGCGAACACGGCGATGCCCTCGTCGGTGGCCAACTGGCCTACCGGGTTGAGCGCCCCGCCCAGGTAGGCGTAGGCCAGGGTGGCCCCCTCGGCGATGGCGTTGGTTAGGGCAGCGGTGGCGTTGGCCGAGTTGTCGAAGTCGTACGGGAAGCCGCCGGTGGAGACGTATTCCATGGTGTACGACTCGTTCACCGACTGGAGGCCGGCCACGGTGGCGTTGTAGGCCTCCACCTCGAAGCCGAGGTCGCAGCACCCCAGGAACACGGCGGTGTCGCCGCCATGGTCGGCCAGCGTGGCGCCCATGGCAACCCCGGCGGTGTAGTGGATGGGAGCGCCCCAGTCGGTGGCCTGGGCCAGTCCGGGGGTTTCCGGGTACCCGGCACCGCAGTTGCAGTACCAGAAGATGTCCGGGTACTGATCGGTGAGGTCAGCCAGGGGCTCGGCGATCTCGCTGGCCCCGACCAGGATCACGTCAACCCCTTGGGCGGCCAGATCGGACATGGCCTGGGCTGCCTCGGCGGCGCCGATGTTGTCGGTAACAATGGGGGGAGCGAACCCGTTCTCGGCCGAGAACTCCTCGGCGAAATCAACCAGCGCTTGGTAGTAGCCCTGGTCGTCGCGAGGTCCGGCTGCCGCCACACCGATGGTGAGGGTGCCGTCGCCGTTGGCGTCGAAGGTGTCGAGCAGAGCCTGCATCTCCATGTCCATGGGCTCCTCGGTGGGCTCGGGCTCCGGCTCCTCTTCGGGCTCCTCCGGGGCCGGCTCTTCGGCCGGTTCATCTTCGGGCTCCTCCGGGGCCGGCTCTTCGGCCGGTTCATCTTCGGGCTCCTCCGGGGCCGGCTCTTCGGCCGGTTCATCTTCGGGCTCCTCCGGGGCCGGCTCCGATGCGGACTGCTCCTCGGTGGGCGCCGGCGTCGAGGCGGTTTGGCCGCCGTCGTCGTCGTTACCGCATCCCGCCGCGATCAACGCCAGCGCCGAAAGCAGCGCCGCCATCACCCACAACCATCGAATTGGTCGTCTCTTCATGGTTCCCCTCCTCGGGTCTTCCCTTTGGTTTACGAACTGACCTGAGTCTTCGCTAAATCATGCCCCTTCGGACAACTCCGTGCCTGCGGGCCAGTGGTTACGGTAGCGCTTCACAAGCCAACGGTTGAACTGTACGTGGGTCTCCTCTTGCCACGAGTACCGGCCACGCACCGCGAAGCGGGACCGCAAGCCCCGCTGAACCTTGGTGGTGGCGTCTTGATCCTGGCCCACGAACACCTGAACCCCGTCGTCGCTGGCCTGAAAGAGGTGGTCGAACATTGGGTGTTCCAAGGCGCTGGGATGCAGCAGGTAGCCGATCTCCATGTCGATGGTTTCGGCAGATGTGGGGCGCACGATGAAGAAAAACGCCATATCGGGGGCGGTGCCGAAGCACAGCGTGGGTGGGATAAGAGCGAACGTTGAGCGCCACCGTTCCTGTTCGGTGAGCTTCGGGAACACCGGGAGGAGGGCCTTGCGGGTGGCGTTGAACCCGCCGTCGATGTGGGTGTAGCCGTTCTCGCGGAAGATCACGTTGGAATCGTCCGACCACGGAACCGGGAATCGGGCCATTTCGGATGGGCAGAAGTCCTGAATCACCTGGTGGAGCCGGTTGGCGTGGTACCCGTCGTTGAAGTTCTCGAACATGACCTTCCAGTTCCACGGCAGGTTGGGGAGCGTGAACGTGCCGGGACACACGCAGTTGTCCAGCTCGTAGTTGGTGACGTACGACTCGTAGCGGCTGAGGGTGGGGGCCAGCGGCGGAGCCTCGGCATCGAAGTTCACGAAGATGAACCCGTGCCACAGCTCGACGGCCAGGTTGGGCAGGCCCCAGTCGGCCTTGTCGAACTCGTCGGTGCGTTCCATGGCCGGTGCCCCCAGCAAGCGCCCGTCGAGGCCGTAGCTCCAGTGGTGATAGGGGCATCGGAACGTCCGGCCGCTGCCCTCCCCCTCCACCACCTGCATGCCCCGGTGGCGACAGATGGACGAAAACGCCCGGATGCTGCCGTCTTTTTGGCGGGCGACGATGATCGGCTCGGTGCTGACCGTGGTGGTGAACCAGTCCCCAGGTTCGGGGATGCGACCGGCCACCCCCACACAGCACCACTCCTGCTCGAACAGCGAGCGGCGCTCGAAAGCGAGGAACTCCTCGGAGGTGTACAGCTCGGGGGGAAGGGTCACCGCAGTGGCCACGTCGGTGACCGAATCGTCGAACGATGCCAGCAGATCGCCGGTGAACATGGTCATGGGTTATCGGTCTCCATCGGGACTTGTGCGTCATCTTGTAGCAGGAACTTGCGGATTTTACCGACGCTGGTGCGGGGCAGCTCGTCCACCATGCGGATGGACCGGGGTTGCTTGGCCTTGGCCAGGCGCTCCCGGCACCACGATGCCAGTTCTTCGCCGGTTGGCGGGGCGGCGGGGTCGGTGGGCACCACGAAGGCCACCGGGACCTCGTCGCGCACCGGGTCGGGTGTGCCCACCACGGCGGCCTCCAATACAGCGGGGTGATCGGCCAGCACCGTCTCCACCTCCACGATGGAGACGTTCTCGCCGGCCACCTTCAAGATGTCGGAGCAGCGGCCCTCGAAGTAGTGGCGCCCGTCGGCGTCCACCCGGGCCCGGTCGCCGGTGCGGAACCAGCCGTCGGCGGTGAACGAGGCTGCGGTGGTGTCGGGGTCGTCGAGGTAGCCGGCGAACAGGGTCAGCCCCGGCTCGCCGCCCACCAGCACCTCGCCGTCACGAACCGACACCTGGCAACCGGGGGTGACCCGACCCATGGAGGAGGGCACGGGGTTGGCGTTCGGTTCGGTGAGCACGGCGGGGATGGTTTCGGTCATTCCGTAGAGTTGGCGGGGGCGGCACCCGAACCAGCGGGCCAGGGTGTCGTGCTGGTGGTCGGTGATGTTCTGGGCGTACCAGCAGTGGCGCAGTGACACCCCGTCGGTGGGGGTGCCTCGGGCCAGGATCATCCGCATCGGAGCGGCGAACAGGCTGGCGCAGGTGGCCCGGTGGCGAGCGGCCTGGGGGAGGAATCCGCTGGCCGAGAACGAGGGCATCAGCGCCACCGACGCCCCTGCCCAGATGGCCGTCGAGAACGAGTAGTACTGGGCGTTGGCGTGGAACAGGGGCAGCACCACGAACTGGCGGTCGTCGCTCGACAGCCCGGCCCGGTCGGCCATGACCTGGCCGCAGAAGGCGTAGTTGGCCTGGGTTATCTCCACCCCCTTGGGCCGTCCGGTGGTGCCCGAGGTGAACATCACCGCTGCCCGGTCTCGCTTGTGGATGGGGGGCCAGTCGACTTCGGCGGTGCCGATCAGGGAGTCGAGGCTGCCGCCGGCTTCGTCCACTTCGGTTATGTGCAGCCCCGGGAGGCACCCGGCGGCCTGGCGGTAGGTGTCGGACCGGTCGGCGGCGCAGAACCCGGCTTGGGGTCGGGTGCGTTCCATGTGGTCGGCCAGCTCGGGGGCCCGGCCCATGGGGTCGGACGGCACGATCCACGCTCCCAGTCGGTTGGCGGCGAGCCACAGGGCCACGAATGCCGGGGTGTTGGTGAGGGCCATGTGTACCGAGCTGCCGGGGGTAATCCCACGCTCGATCAGGCCCGCGGCGACGCCGGTGACCGCCGAGTCGAACTGCTCGTAGGTCCAGGTGGCGGTGGTGCCGTCGGGCCGCTCGAACACCAGAAACACCGCTTCGGGGTGGCGGTCAACGGTGCCGGCCCAGACAGCGGCGAACCCTTCCTGCGGTGAGCCTGGTACCGCAGGCCGGTCGGTGGGAGGGCTCATGGCGCGCTCCGTCACCACTGGGGGCCGGTGTTCCGGTCAGTCGCCGGGGTGATCAGGATCATCGGGGGTTCCGAACCCGCCACCGCCGGGCAGGTCGAGGCGCACCACGTCGCCGGGGTCGAGGGTGATACGGCTCTGGGTGGTGACCGGTTCGCCGTTGACCAGAAACGATCCCGCCTGTCCCGGACTCCCGCCGAAGATGCCCTGGGGCGGGTCGGAGAGGCGGCTGGTTACCGCGTTGAGCAGCCAGGGGCGGGAGGTGTCCACGCTGAACTCGATGGTCTGGCCCTTGCCGCCGGGCTGCGCTCCCTGGCCTTCGGACCCGGGCCGCAGCGCCTTTCGGGTGAACCGCACCGGTGCCGAGGCCTCCACCACCTCGATGGGCACGGCGCTCACCCCGGTGGGATATGAGCAGGCGTCGAGGCCCGGTTTGGAGGACCGAGCCCCCACCCCGCCGGCGTAAGTGAACATGGCGGTGATGAACGGGGAGCCGTCGTCGTGGTTGCCGCTTACCTGCATGGTCCACACAGCGCCCGCTCCCTCGGCCATGGAGTCGTCCGGCTTCATCTGGGCCAGGGCCTTGAGCAGGGCGTTGGGCAGGAACATGCCCACCACGTGGCGAGCGGTGCCCGGCTGGGGCAACACGGCGTTCACGATGGACCCCTCGGGAGCGGTCATCTTGATGGGGGCCAGGCTGCCGTGGTTGTTGGGAATCTCGGGGTTCAGCACCGAGCGCACCGTGAACGTTGTGTAGGCGTGGGTGTAGTTGCGGACCACGTTGATCCCCCAGGGGCTGGCCTCGGAGGAGCCGTCGTAGTCCACCGTTATTTCCCCGGCGTCGGGGTCCACCCGCATGGCGCACACGATGTCGATGCGGCTGCCGTCGGCCAGGTCGAGCACCGCTTCGGCCTTGTACTCCCCTGCTGGCAGCTCGGCGATGCTGGCCCGGGTGGCCGCTTCCGACCGGTCGATGATCTCGTCGGCCAGGGTTTCGATGTTGTCGAGGCTGTAGGCGTCGCACAGGGTGGCCAGGCGCTGGGCCCCCACCTCTCCCGATGCCATCTGGGCGTGCAGGTCGCCGGCCATGTGGTCTGGCTGGCGGACGTTGGACAGGATGAACCGCCACACATCCTCGTTGCGCTCGCCTTTGTTCATGAGCTTGCAGATGGGAATCCACAGGCCCTCCTCGAAGCAGTCCCTCGCCCCGGCGCCGATGCCGTAGCCGCCCACGTCGGTGTGATGGATGGTGGAGCCGAAGTAGGCGATGGGCACCGGGTTGCCACCCGAGGCGGGGGTTCGCCACACCGGTACCAGCACGGTCACGTCGAGGAGCTGGCCGGCGGTGAGGTAGGGGTCGTTGGTGACCAGCACGTCGCCGGGCTCGAGGCTCTCGGGGGGGAACTCCTCCAGCATGTTGGCCGCCCCGATGGCCAGGGAGTTGATGTGTCCGGGGGTGCCGGTCACCGCCTGGGCCACCATGCGGCCTCGCTGGTCGAACACCGCATTGGCCAGGTCGCCGGCCTCGCGCACGATGGGGCTGAACGCCGCCCGCTGCAAGGCCCGGGCCTGCTCGTTCACCACCGAGATGAGCGACTGCCACAGGATCTCCAGCTCGATGGGGTCGTAGGCCGAGGAGGTTTGGGGGCTGGTGGTTGCGGGTTGGGCGGTGGTCATTTTCTGGGTGTCCTCTTTTGTGGCTGGGTTCACTTGTCCCGACGGGTGGCGATCAACGATGAGTCGGGGGCCACCGTCACCTGCCAGCCGGGGCGGATAATCGAGGTGGTCTCCCGTTCCTCCACCAGGGCCGGGCCGGAAAAGGTGGCTCCGGCGGCCAGGCTGTCGCGGCGATAAACCGGTACGTCCACGGCGGCCTGTTCCCGTCCGAACACCGCGGTGCGAGTCGAGGAAGCGGTTGGCTCTCCGGCCTCGGCGCCGGGCTCGTGGCCTTCGTTGGGCCCGTGGAAGTCGACCGCGGCCACCTCTGCCGGGTCGGCCCGGGCCGAAAGCCGCCATGTGACCACCTCGATGGCCACGTCGTCGATGGTCATGCCGTAGATGCGGCGGTACTCGGCCTCGAACGCCTCGATCACCTCACGGTCGGAAGCGGGCCAGGCGTTGCCGTCGCCCACCCAGATGGTGATCTCGTTGCCCTGCCCGGCGTAGCGGGCGTCGATGCCGTAGCGGAAGCCGATCTGCGACTTGGGCACGCCGGCGCCGAGCAGCACCCGGCGGCCTTCCTCCCGCAGCTCGTCCAACAGGCCGTCTCGCTCGGCGGGGTTGAGCTCGGCCAGCTCCACCGGCATCGACCGGGCCAGGTCGATCCGCACCGGTGACACCAACGTGCCGAACGCCGACAGCACGCTGGCGTTCACCGGGAACACCACCCGGTCGGATTCCAGCAGCTCGGCCACCCGGCAGGCGTGGGGTGGGCCGGCCCCACCGAAGGCCAGCACGGTGACCCCCCGCAGGTCAACACCCCGCTCCACCGCGTGCATCCGGGCGGCGGCGGCCATGTTCTGGCTGACCACCTCGTACATCCCTGCCGCGGTGTCGATCACCGACAGGCCGAGCCCTCCGGCCAGGGGTTCGATGGCGGCTTCGGCACGGCCGGCGTCCAGAGGCATGTCGCCGCCCAGGAAGGCGTCGGGGTCCAGCAGCCCGAGCACCACGTCGGCGTCGGTCACCGCTGCCTGCTCTCCACCCTGGCCGTAGCAGGCCGGTCCGGGGTCGGCGCCCGATGACTCGGGACCCACCTTGAGCAGGCCGAACTGGTCGAGATGGGCCACGCTCCCACCCCCGGCGCCGATCTCCACCAGGTCCACAGACGGCACCGAGACCGGGAAGCCGGAGCCCTTCTTGAAGCGGTACCTGCGGGCCACCTCGAAGGTGGTTGTGAGCACCGGTTCGCCGTCCTCAACCAGGGTGGCCTTGGCCGTGGTTCCGCCCATGTCGAAGGCCAGCAGGCGGTGGTCGTTCATGCGGCGGGCGTACCACCGGGCGGCCAGGGCACCGGCTGCCGGGCCGGACTCCACCAGGCGGATGGGGCCGGCTGCGGCGTCGTCGGCCGAGACCACCCCGCCGTTGGACAGCATCATCAGCACCGACCCGCCGAACCCCTCGGCCGACAGCCACTTCTGGAGCTCGTCCAGGTACGGCCCGATGATCGGCATTGTGGCGGCGTTACACGCTGCGGTGATCATGCGGGGATACTCCCGGATCTGCGGGGAGATGTCAGCCGAGGCGCACACCGGCACCCCCAACTCCCGGCGCAGGCTGTCGGCCAGGTGGTGCTCGTTGGCCGGGTTGACGTAGGAGTTGAGGAGGCAGACCGCCACCGATTCCACCTTGGCCTCGGCCAGTTCGGCAGCCAGGTTGGCGACGGCGACGTCCGACGGCTCCACCAGCACTTGGCCGGTGGCCGCGGTGCGCTCGTCGATCTCGAAGGTGAGGTTTCGGCCGATTGGCGGGTCGGGGAACTCGATCTGGAGGTCGTACATGTCGTAGCGATGCTCGTCGCGTATCAACAGAGTGTCGCCGAATCCAGTGGTGGTGACCAGGGCGGCCCGGCCGGTCTTGTTCTCGATCAGGGCGTTGGTTATGAGGGTGGTGGCGTGGACGATGGGAGCGGTGATCTGGCCCGGTGCCACCCCTGCTCGGCTGAGGAGTCGACCTACCGCAGCCTGCACCCCTTCGAGGGGAGCCGCCGGGGTGGTGAGGGCCTTGTTCACGGTCACCTCGCCGGTCGCTGCGTCGAGCAGCACCGCGTCGGTGAAGGTGCCTCCGATGTCGACGGCCAGCCGCCAGTCGGACACGGCTACCCGGCCAGGAGGTCTTCGCGGGGCGGGGTGAACACGTCCAGGATCCAGCACTCCCCGTACTCGTCGTCGCCGATGAACACCGAATCGCCGTGCCACACCCCTTTGGGGGCGATGTAAACCTCGCCCTCGCTCAGCACAACCCGCTCTTGGCTTTCGGGGTTGTCGTTGATGCGAAAGTCGAGCTTGCCCCGCACCACGATGCCGAGCTGCTCGTGGTGTTCGTGGCGGTGCAGGAACGACCCGGTGGCTCCCCCGTCGATGCGCCAGAAGCAGAGCTGGAGCCCGTCGCCGTTGATTACCCGACGGCGGAAGCCGTCCCGGTCGGTAGGGGCGAACTGGTCGTCGTCGTAGAAGTAGCAGTACTGGTTGGAGAAGTTCATCGTTGCAGTCTCGTTGGGTTGCTCTTTGGTTTATTCCTCGGTGGCCAGGGTGGCAAAACGGCGTTGTTCGTGGGCCAGGTCGAGCGGGCGGATTATGGCCTTGTTCTCCTCCTCGCCCCAGTGTTCGGCGGGCACCAGCCACATGACCTCGAACTCCAGGCCGTCGGGGTCCTTGGCATACAGGCTCTTGTTGGCCCCGTGGTCGCTCTCGCCGTAGAGGGCGGCGGCCTCCACCAGTCGTTGGCGGATCGAGGCAAGCTCGTCGAGGGTCGGAACCTCCCAGGCGATGTGGTACATGCCCACCGTCCGGCGGCCCGCAGCAGACGGCTCGGCCCCGTCGCCAATGGTGAAGAAGGCGATGTCGTGGTGGTTTTGCGACGCCGGGGCCCGCATGAACACGAACTGCCCCGGCTCGTCGATCACGGTCTCGAACCCCAGCACGTCGGCGTAGAACCGCTGCTGACGGCGGGCGTCGCGCACGTAGAGAACAGCATGGTTCATGCCGGTGATCATCGGACCGTCACCGTTTTGCGCTCCGTTGTGCTCCCCCGCACTTGGGTCGATGCCTTTGCAGCCTGGTTCTGCATCACGGTGAAGCCTATTCCACCCCTGCATGTGTACCGGAAAGCGACCAGGCGATCCCTCGATTGCCCATTCGATTGTCTGTTCGCAGGCGGACCATGGGAAGACGCCGGGCGATCCCTCGATTGCCTGTTCGCAGGCGGACCATTTGCAGGCGGACCATTTGCAGGCGGCCGGGCGAACCGGCGATCAGGGCTCGAACACCTGTAGGTCGGGCCGGTCGTCGAGGAGGTAGTGGTTGGCCAGGTCTTCGGTTAGGTGGCGACCGGAAAACCCGTCGAGAGCGTCGAGGGTGAGGCCGTCGTCCTGGTAAACGGTCAGCTCCCGCTGGGGCTCGCTCAGGCGGCTCACGATGTCGCCGTAGATGTGGAACGTGCGCCCGGTCACGTGGCGAGCGGCGTCGGTACACAGCCATACGACCAGCGGGGCGATCTTGCGGGGGGCGAACGTGTCCTCTCCGGTGGGGGTGGGAAGGGCGTCGCCCCGGGGAGCCATGGTGATGGCCATGACTTCGGTCCACCGGGCGGTGCGGATGGCGTACTCGGCGGTCGAGGCGCCGTCGGCCCTCGGTCGGATGGCGTTGCACCGGACACCGAAGCGGCCCAGCTCTCGGGCCGCAGTGCGGGTCATGCCGATCAACCCCTCCTTGGCCGAGGCGTAAGCGCAGTGCGACGGGTGGCCGAAGCCCGATCCCGAGCTGGTGTTGATGATGACGCTGGTTTCCTGCTGCACGAGGTGGGGTACGGCGTGCTTCATCATGGCGAAGTAGCCCTTGAGGTTGACGTTCACGGTGAGGTCCCACTCCTCCTCGGTGAAACGCCAGATGTCGTTGTTGCGCCCGGCGGTGGCGTTGTTGATGAGGATGTCCAGCCGTCCGAAGGCGTCAACGGCCTGCTCGACGATCTCGGCCGCTCCGTCCCAGGTGGCCGAGATGTCACTGGCCACCGCCTCTCCCCCGGCATCGACGATCTCGGCGACCACCCGCTCGGCATTGGCCGCCACCCCCTCGGGGGTCTTGCGAATGCCCAATTCGTTGACCAGCACCCTCGCCCCCTCCGAAGCCAGCAGGTGGGCGTGCTCCCGCCCTATCCCCCCACCGGCCCCGGTGACGATCGCAACCTTGCCTTCCAACCGATTTCCCATCCCCCCACCTTATGCCCCCCAGCCTGTTCTCCGCCCTATGCTCGTAGTTTGGGGACCATTTCTCCAGGCTTACGCAGGGTAACTATTATCCTAAGCAAAAGTACTTAGAAAAGTAATTTTTTGACGACCGGGTAGACTACCCTTCATGGCCGAGTTCCGGAGAGCGCAGGTCGAGACCATCATTCAGAGGCTGGCCGAACCGCCGCGGACCCTCGTCGCCGTCTTCGGGCCCCGCCAATCTGGCAAGACAACCGCCGTTCGCCAGGCTCTAGCGTCCATCCCTCAAGGGTCCCGATACGAAACCGCGGACTCGTCCAAACCACCCGAGGCACGCGAGGCGCTTCCCTCGCCCCAAACGCCTTCCCCCGAGCAGGTCCCCCTGTCGGTTAGGGGTCGCTGGGATGCCCAGTGGCTGGTGAGCGTGTGGGAGGAATGCCGCTCCCGGGCATGGCAATCGCGGGACGGATATGTGCTGGCCCTAGACGAGATCCAGATGATCGACGACTGGTCGAGCATCGTGAAGGGCCTTTGGGATGCCGACCGGGCCGCCGGCTGCCCGCTGCATGTGATCATCCTCGGGTCTGCGCCCCTGCTCATGCAGGATGGCCTGAACGAGAGCCTGGCCGGGCGGTTCGAGCTGGTCCGGTTCACTCACTGGTCCTACCCGGAAATGGCAGCGGCCTTCGACTTCAGCGTGGATCAGTTCATCTACTTCGGCGGGTACCCGGGAGCCGTCCACCTAGTCGATGATCCAAGCCGGTGGAGGGACTACGTCCGCGATGTGCTTATAGAGCCCAACATCGAGCGCGATGTGCTGGGCATGACACGGGTGGACAAGCCGGCCTTGCTGAAGCGCCTTTTCGAGGCTGGGACGCTTTTCTCCGGACAGATCCTCTCTTACAACAAGTTGCTCGGGCACCTCCAGGACCCCGGTATCAACAACACCACCTTGAGCCGGTACATGCACCTGCTCTTCCAGGCAGGATTGCTGGCCGAATTACCCAACCACACGAAGCGCCCACTCTCGGCCAAGGCTTCCATTCCCAAACTGAACGCCCTCAACACCGCACTCATGGCGGCTGTCTCTGACTACTCGTTTGACGAAGCCCAGGCCGATCGGGGATTTTGGGGTCGAATGGTGGAAAGCGCTGTCGGCGCGCATCTCATCAACACCGCCTCCAGTAACATTACCGTCCGCTATTGGAGAGACGGCGATGACGAGGTGGACTTCGTCCTCAAACGGGGTCAGAGACTTGTGGGGATTGAGGTGAAAACCGGACGGGTGAGGCAGAAGCCTCCGGGGTTGTCGGCGTTCGAGGAGCGTTTCCAGCCTCAACAGGTCATCATCGTTGGAGAGGCTGGGGTGCAGCGCGACGAGTTCCTGTCCCAACCTGCCGACCACTGGTTCGAGGACAGATGAGCACCTTGGTCCCGCGGACCTGCACCGAGGTGCCAACCGACGGCAGCCCCCCGTCAGGAAAACGCGAGTCCAAGCCGCTCAGCAGGTTCCGGTCGGAGTCGGCCTATGTGTTGCTCGGTGACCCGGGAATGGGCAAGACCACCGAGTTCGAAAGGGAGTGCGAGGCGCTGGGCGATTCGGCCGCTCTGGTGAGTGCTCGGGATTTCATCGCTTTCGACCCGGCAGACCACCCGGAATGGCGGGGCAAAACCCTGTTCATCGACGGGCTAGACGAGGTACGGACCGGGTCATCGGATCTGCGAGTCCCGTTAGACCAGGTCCGCCGCCGGCTCGACAAGTTGGGGCGACCGAACTTCCGGCTCTCCTGCCGTGCTGCCGACTGGCTTGGTTCCAACGATGCCAAGCACCTCGGATCAGTCTCGCCCAATGCAGCCCTGACCGTGCTACGGCTCGACCCTCTTGATGCCATAGGCATCGAAGGTCTCTTGTCAGACCACGAACCCGGGCTTTACCGAGAAGCGCGGAACCGAGGCCTAGGCCCCCTGCTGGGCAACCCCATGACGCTCAAGTTGGTCGCCAGCGCAGTAGCGCATGGCGAAGGGTCGCCTGAGAGCTTGATGGACACGTTCGAGATGGCATGTCGTCAGATGTACCAAGAGCGCAACGAAGAACATCTGATCGCGACCCAAGACACTGGCCAGCCGCCGGAAATCATCTTGGATGCAGCCGGCTACCTGTGTGCGCTAATGCTGATTGCTGACTCCGAGGGCTACTCGACGGCCCCCGATGACAGCGCTCATCCCTTCGCCTCGTTGCGTGAGATAACCAAGTTGCCGGAAGGCATTGCTCGCGACGCAATGAAGTTGGCATTGGCATCTCGGCTGTTCACCAGCGATGCCCAATCCCGGTTCACACCTGTTCACCGGCAGGTGGCCGAGTTTCTGGGGGGTCGCTTTCTGGCCGAGCTCATCGACAACGGCCTGCCGGTCAACCGGGTGCTGGCCCTCATGACCAGCCCTCGCGATGAACGGGTGGTGACCGCGCTCCGTGGTCTGTCGGGCTGGCTAGCGGCCCACTACCCCCAAGCCTGCTCACAGTTCATCGCGGCTGATCCCGTAGGCGTGAGCTTGTACGGCGACATCAGTGGCTTCTCGTCTGCCGAAAAGAGGCTCCTGATCGATCATCTGGCCATGGTTGCCCAGGGCGAATCCTTGCCCGACCTTCAGCCATCTCCATGGGGTGACAGCAGCGACGAACCTTCGGTGGCATGGGCAGCCCGTGCTCTGACCTCTAACGACATGATCCCCACCATCAGGGAAGTGCTACGCGACCGAGGGGCCGACACCGGCAGCAACCGGATGGCCCAGTTCGTTCTCAGGTCAATGGCGCAAGCCGACCTATCAGAGATGGGACCGGTGTTGGGCATGGTGCCTGACATTGAAGCATTCCTGCTCGACCCCTCGAGGCCCTACCAAGTACGAGAGGACGCCCTGGAGGCCTACCTCCACCTCGCCCCCGACAGCGCACTCCGGGGCCGCACTCTCCTGAAACTGCTGGACGAACTTCACGAGGATGCGGCCCGCGATCCGAACGCCCAGCTACGCGGGACACTGCTGGCCAACCTGTATCCAAAGTTCGTCACCCCTTCTCAGGTGTGGTCATATGCAACCGGTCCTCACCCGCAGAATTTCTTCGGGCGATTTGCCCACTTCTGGCATCTCGGCCTTCTCGATCGCTCCACGGGCGTTCAGATGGCCGAGTTGCTCGACGCCCTGCACGTCAGCCGGGATCAACTACTCCCGGAGTTGGCATCACACGGATTTCGTGCCATCCCCGTCCGGATTCTGGCTAAGGCCCTGGAAAACTTTGACGACACCATCGAGACCCTTCGGCTTTACAACTGGCTCAGCACTGCTTTCGGTGTCAGGGACTTCCCGCGTCCGGACGATAAATCTGAAAACACCATCAGGGCATGGCTGGAGAATCATCCCCACATCCAGAACGAGATTTTTCTGGCCTGGCTGAGAAACCCTTGGCCTGCAGAACGGTTCACGACTTATGAACATTGGCGATGCGGCGCGCTGTTCAGAAGCAAGATGCCTCCTGATTTCGGTCGGTGGTGTCTGGATCGAGCGGTGGAACTGGCTGATACCGAGCCGAATGTAGCTGAGCAGCTCTTTAGGCAGGCCTACCACTCCCGAGGAGTGCCAAGTATGTCCGAAGGGGTGACCATCGATGGCATCGAGGTGATAGCCAAGACCCATCCTCGCCTTCTCCAAGTATTCGTAGAATTGCGGGAGCAAGACTCCAAGAGCGATTCCACGAGTACGTGGAAACGCAAGAATGATGAACTAATGGCCAAGTTCAGGGAAGGAGAACGCCAGCGTCAGAAAGAATGGAAAGACCATCTTCGGCTTAACCTAGATGACTGTCACGAAAACCGACTGTCTCCCCAAAACCTACACTTCTTGGCTACCGCGTACTTCGGGATGCTGTCTGGCACGGAACAACTTGCTTCACCGCAGGAAAGGATCGCTCACTTGATCGGCGATCATCCCGACCTGGTTGAAGCTGTCCTGGGCACATTGCGCTGGTCGTTAGCCCGCGACGATATTCCAGTGGTCGAGGAGACGATCTCATTGCGGCAGGAGTCGAAACACTCTTGGCTTGCCTATCCGGTGCTGGCCAGCCTGGAAATGCTCGGTGAGGATGAACAGGACCAACTCAGCACGGATCAGAAGCGCAAGGCATTGGCCATCCGCTACTGCGTGCCACCTCCCGATATGCACCACCAGGTGCCGGAGTCCAATAAACCAGGATGGGCCCACCGATGGATAAGCGAAGACACCGACTTGGCCCTAGGTGTCCTGTTCCAGAGTGCTGCGGCGGACATCAGAGCCGGCGGCCAACCCTGGACCGAACTAAGCGACTTGGAGCGACTCACTGGCTGTGCCGAACAGGTTCACGAGGTGAGAATCCGACTGCTCAAGGCATTTCCTGCTCGTGGGCCCAAGGACCAGCTTGGAGTGCTGGACTACCTGTTGGCCAAGGCGTCGACCCATCCGGACAAGACCGCTCTGAACACTCTCATCTCCAAGAAGTTGTCCAACAAAAGCATGTTAGTTGCCCAAATGGTCAGGTGGCAGGCCGTCGGCGCTTTACTTTCCCCCACCCTTCACCGGCCACAATTCAAGGACTATCTGGATGCCAGCCAAAAGCGAGTGCAGCACCTTGCCGACTTCATCCGTAACATCTCAACTGGCAATACCCGTTCCCTCCGAACGCTCGCCGAGTTCTCCGACCCAGCTACTCTAGGGGACTTCATCGAACTTCTGGGGCGCGGGCGTCGCCCGCTAGTTCCTGGTGATGGCGTTGTTCCAAGTGATGGCATGTCTTACCGAATCTCCGAATTGATCGACCTGCTCGCGCGTATGGCCACAGACAGCGCTCGCCAAGTGCTTGATGACCTGATCGCCAACCCGCATCTGGGGTACTGGCAAGACAGACTCGCCTACGCCGCCGAGCGTCAGCTCATTCGCCAACGCGAGGTCTCCTATCGACCCCCAAGCATCAAGGCGGCTCAAGACACCCTGAACAACGGTGCTCCCGCCAACGCGTCCGACTTGGCCGCCATGCTCGTCAACAAACTTGCCGACCTAGGCCACAAGATTCGGGGCGGGAACAGCAACCTGTGGCGACAATTCTGGAACGAAGAACCAAGTCGCCGTCCTGAAGAGCCCAAGCACGAGGAATCCTGCCGCGACGCGCTGCTGGGATTGCTGCAAGAACGCTTGCCCGGCGGAGTGGACGCGGCCCCGGAGGGCCGATATGCCTTCGATACCCGAGCGGACATCCGCGTCAGTTACGGCGGATTCAACATCCCCATCGAGATCAAGAAGAAAAAGAACAAGCACATCGAGCTGTGGAACAGGATTCGCGATCAGCTAATCGCCAAGTACACGACCGACCCGGCAACCTCAGGACACGGCATCTACCTGGTGCTGTGGTTCGGCCCGGACGAGGCCCAGGCGAGCCCAAAAGGGAGCCGACCTGCGACACCGGAGAAACTCCAGGAGCAGCTACAAGAAACACTGACCCCAGCAGAGGCCGGCAAGATCTCGGTCGTGGTGATGGATGTGTCGGCACCGGCTCAGAAGGTGGCCGGCGGCGGGCAGGATCAGGCGGAGTCGAATGCGGCGGTTGAGGCACCGGGGCGGAGCACGTAGAAGTCCATACCGTCGGGGCCACAGGTAAAGGAGTACTCGTGGTTGGCGGCCAGGATGACCGAGTCCTTAGGCCCCAGGTCCACCGACGGTCCGTCGGCACCGTCGGGCCAGACCTTGCAGCCCCCGGAAAGGACGATCAGCAGCTCGTTCTGATCATGGCTGTGGGGCGGCACGTGGTAGCCCTCCGGCATGGTGGTGTACTCGCACCAGAAGCCACCCTCACCCACGGCCAACCGCTTGCGCCCCGCTCCCCGGCGCTGGGCCTCGGCGACCAACTCGGCCGGAGCGGAGGGGTTGACGGTCTCGTCCACCCAGTCGATGTCGTCGAACCGCAGAATTTTGGGTGTTGTGGTCATGCTGGTGCCTCCAAATCTCCGGTGGCTGTTGGCCTGGCCGGTGGGCCATGGATGAGCTTGGCAAACTCTACGGCAAACAGCTCGGAGGTGCCCGACTGGTGGGTGGCCCGCCATGTCCGCCACGGGCACACGTCGTCCCAGCGATGCAGGACCTCGAAGTCCAGGTCGGCGGTCACCAGCCCCTCGGAATCGGTGCCCTCGGCGTAGATGTGGCTGAAGTCGGGGAAGTGCGGGCCGCAGATCAGGCTGTGACCGGCGTAGTTGGCCGGTAACGCCCCGTCGAAGCTGTCCTCTTGGCCGGCGGTGGCGTCAACTCCGCCGACCTGGTTGGCAGAGATGGTGAACATGAAGTTCTCCTGCCCTCGGGTGGCGGCCACCCGGCGCATGGACTCCTCCTTGGCAGGCCCGCCTGCGAACGCGGCCGTGGGATTGACGATGATCCGAGCCCCCTGGAGTGCCAGCAAGCGGCTTCCTTCCGGGTTTAGCCAGAAGTCGTAGCAGATCTGTACCCCGATTGGGCCGTAACGGGTCTCGAAAACGTCCAGCCGGTCGCCGGGGCGAAAGGTGACCCCTTCGGTGACGAACGGCAGCGACCCCAGGTGCAGCTTCCGGTACGTGCCGATGATCCCCTCGGGTCCGATCACCGCGGCGGCGTTGTAGAGAGCATCCGAGTCATCGGGATCCTGCTCGATCATGCCCGCCACCACGTACATGTCGTGCTCGGCCGCCAATCGGGCCAGGGCCACCGTTGACGGCCCCGGCACGGTCTCGGCCAGCTCCCGGTGCAGCGGGCACGGCCCACCCAGCGCCTCGCAGTCGTCGCAATGGATGGCCCCGGTCAAGGCCTCCTCGGGGAACACCAGCAAGCCCACCCCCGCGTCGGCGGCAGCGACAACCCAGCGGGACATATTCTCCAGGTTGGCGGCCGTATCACCTGGCACCGGAGTGAAGTCCACCGCCCCGGCTCGCAACTTGGTCTCGTACCCGGAGTACCGCTCGGGGATCACCGGCCCATTGTCGCAGACAGTCACCCAACGTGCCTGCTGAACCCGCCGCCCTACCACCCACTCGAGGATTGAGCACCCTACGACTGGAGGGGGTGACCCACAGCGCCACTCTTGACCATCTGGGCAGAATCACCGGTTCTGGTCGTCTGGTGGACCTGAACATCAAGAACCTTGATGACCGAGTTGGGCAGCGCCTCAGGGAAGTAGAGCCTCGGCCAGTTTCATATTGAATGCTATTTCGCTGGTGCTCATGAGAAGTGGGGGTCAGCGGATGGGGTCGAGGTGGATGGGGAAGGTGGCGCGGATTTGGGCGTCGGCCTCGGGGTTGAGGTGGGCGGGCTTGGGGTCATCAAGTACTTCGGTTACGTAGTCGTGGGCCACGTCGACCATCGGGCGGGCACCGGCGTCGGTCCAGTCGTCGGGGCTCAACCGGTCACCGACCAGGGGGTACACGTACTCGGTCTGCATTAGCGACAGGGTTTGGGAGTGGCCCAGGAAGTGGCCTTCGCCCCGTACCACGTCGGCGATCACCTGGGTCGACAGGGTTTCTGGGGTGACCTCGACACCCCGAACGGTGCGGTTGATGGACCCCAGCATGTCGTTGTCGATCACCATCGCTTCCAGCGAGCAGGCCATGATGCTGGCCAGCATCCCCGCTGACTCGTTGATCATGTTGGCCCCGGCGTTGGCGGCCAGGGTTATGGCGTTGGCCTTCTCGTGGCCGGCCTGGTTGTCGGGCAGCTTTGAATCGGCCATTCCCGCTGCCACTCCCGAGGGCAATCCCAGGTAGTTCACCACCTGGGCAGCGGAGGCGTTGATCACCGCTTCCTCCCCACTGCCGCCGCTCATGGCCCCTGTGCGCAGGTCGGAGACGAACGGCCACATGCCCATCACGCAGGGGTGGCCGGGCACTACGAGGTTCACTGCCACAAGTCCGGCCAGACACTCGGCCAGCGCCTGAACCAGCGATCCGGCCAGAGCTGCCGGCGATGTGGCCCCGGCCTGGCCGGCCGACAGCAGGTTTATGGGCATCCCCCGACGGGCCTGCTCCATGAGGCTCATGGCCGACTCCTCGGCATACCGCAACGGCGGCACCACGAACGTGTTGTTGGCGATGCAGAAGGGTCGCCGAGCAAACTCCCCCTCACCACCCAGGGCCATGTCGAACAGGTCCACCACCTCACCCACGTGATCGGGGTGGAACATCGAAGTGCCGATGGGCTTGCTGGTGCCCGCCATGCAGGCGTAAGCGGTGTTGATGTCCACCTCCCGGGCGGTCTCCATGTCTCGGGTTACCACCGTGCGAACGAAAACGTGAATGTTGTCGAGCGTGTCGGCCACCCGGGCCGCGCTGTAGAGGTCGGCCACCGCGCTGGGCCGGAAACTCCGTGTGTCGTGATCGAACATGAGCACCGCAGCCCCGCTGGTGCAGAAATGCACACGGTTGCCCCCAATTTCCACCCCCCTGTCGGGGTCGAAGCCGTGGAGGGTGAACTCCTTGCAGGCCCCGTCGATCACCCGCCTCACCAGATCGGGGGGAATCCGCAACCGGTCGTGCTCGTCCATCCGCCCCCCGTTGGCGGTAACCGCCTCGATGATCTCCGGAATGGCCTGGCCCATGCCCAGGTCGGCCAGCAGCCCCAAAGCGGCCTCGAATATGTCGTCGCACTGCCCATCGGACAGGGGCCGATACGCACCGCCGGGCATCCCCGGCCACACCGGCCGAGCCTCCGCGGTGGGCGGGGCCTCACGCAGGGCCACTCGTGCGGCCCGTCCTCCCGAACGTCGCGCCATATCAGGTCCTCGATTTCTCGCGAACGACGACAAAACCGGAGATCACATCACGCCCGGGGCTTCTCGTTGGCCGGGTCGTAGGCCGCATCGTCCAACACCACCGCGGGCAGGCGGTCCCCCAGCAACTGGACCTCGAACCGGGTGCCCGGCGCCCGGTACTGCGGCGCCACATAGGCGAACGCCAGGCCGTACCCCACGGTGTGACCCCACGTCCCAGAGGTGGTGAGCCCGATGAGTTCGTCGCCGTCGTACACCGGCTCGTTGCCCCGGCAGTCGTTGTCGGCGGTGTCCACCCGGCAGTACACCAGGATCATCTCGATGTCGTCGCCCATGGCTCGGCGGGCTTCGGAGGCCTCCTTACCCTGGAACTGTCCCGACCAGTCCACAAACCGGCCCAGATCGGCCTCCACCGGGGTGATCTCGGTGGTCAGCTCGAACCCCATCGCCTTGTAGGCCTTCTCAATGCGCATGGTGTTCATGGCGTAGCTGCCGTAGTGAACCATGCCGTGGGGCTCGCCCGACTCCACCAGAGCGTCGTACAGCTCGGCGGTGTGCTCCATGGGGTGATGCAGCTCCCACCCCAGCTCGCCCACATACGACACTCGCAGCGCCAGGCACGGCACCCCGGCCACCTCGATTTGGCGGCCGGTGAGCCACCGGAACGACGTGTTCTCCAGGTCGGTGTCGGTGAGGGGGGCCAGGATGTTTCGGGCCTGGGGGCCAGCCACGGCCAGGATGCCCATGTCGTCGGTGCGGTCGGTGACGGTTACGTCCTCGCCGTCGGCCACATGGTGGGCCAGCCAGTCCCGGTCGTGGAACTGCATTGTGACCCCCGAGTTCAGGTAGAACCGTTCGGGTCCCAGGCGGGTGATGGTCATCTCGGCCTCGATGCCGCCCAGCTCGGTGAGGAAATGGGTGAGCCGCATCCCCCCGTCGGCGGCCGGCATCCGGTTGGCGGTGAGCCGGTCGAGCAGCGCCCCGGCGTCGGCCCCGGTCACCTCGAACTTGGAGAAAGCGGTGAGATCGGCAATACCGGCCCGCTCCCTGGTGGCCCGGCACTCGACCCCCACGATGTCGAAGGCGTTCGACCTCCTGAACGTGTGATCCTCGGGCTCCCCGTAGTACTGGGGACGCTCCCACCCGAAGATCTCCATCCACTGGGCGTTGCGGGCGTCGAGTCGGTCGTAGATGGGGTCGGTCTTCTGGGGCCGACCCGCAAAGCGCTGCTCGCCGGGGAGGCGGGTGGCGTACATCTCGTGGAACTCGTCGATGGCCTTCTCGATGGCGTAGCGACCGGTGGGGCCGCAGTGGTCGCCAAACCGGCGGGGGTCCATCTCGGCCACGTTGATCTCGGTCTGACCGTGCACCATCCACTGGGCCAGGTACTTGCCCGCTCCCGGCCCCTGGGTAATGCCGATGGAGGCCCCTGCGCACAGCCAGTAGTTCCGTAGGCCCGGCGCCGGGCCCATCAGGTAGCCGGAATCGGGGGTGTGGGCGATGGGCCCGCTCACCACCGTCTTGATCCCGGTGTCGGCGAACGCCGGGATCCGGTTGCCGGCCTCGATGAGCCAGGGCATGAGCCGGTCAAGGTCGGGCGGGGTGAGGTAGAAGTGCTTGTCCCAGTCGATGCCTTCGAGCCCGTAGGTTTGGGCGTTGGCCCGCTCGTAGGGGCCGACGAGCAGCGAGTCGATCTCCCGTCGGTAGTAGGCCGACGCCCGGGGGTCGCGCACCACCGGGGGGTCGAAGTCACCGAGGGCCTTCATCTCCTCCATCGGCTCGGTGATGAGGTACTGGTGGATCACCGACACGATGGGCACGTCGAGGCCCACCATGGCACCGAGCTGGGGGGCGTAGCACCCTGCGGCGTTCACCACGTGGTCGGCCACGATGCGGTGCGACTCGCCGCCGACCTCGCACAGCACCTCCCAGCGATGGTCGGGAAGCTGGTTCATGGCGGTGACCAGCGTGTGGCGGTACAGCTCGCAGCCCAACTGGCGGGCCCCCTTGACCATGGCTGCGGTGATGCTGGAAGGGTCGGTCCAGCCGTCGTTGGGGGTCCAGAACCCCAAGAACACATCGGACACGTCCATAAACGGCCAGTGATTGAGGATCTCGGCCGGCTCGATGAGGTGGTTCTCCACCCCCACCAGGTCGAGCACCCCGCTCACGTAGTGGAACCAGTCGGCCTGGTGGCGGTCGAGGGCAAGGCGGATGGCCCCGGTGCCGTGCCACCCGCTGCTCAGCCCGGTCTCGGCCTCGATGCGGGTGTAAAGATCGGGGGCCACCGCGTGGCACTTGGCCATGTTCAGGCTGCCGATGAAGTGGGGGATGAGCCCGGCGGCGTGCCAGGTGGAGCCCGACGACAGCTCGCCCTTCTCCACCAGAACGGTGTCGGTCCACCCCTCGTGGGCAAGGTGGTAGAATAGGCCCGCTCCCATCGCCCCGCCACCGACGATCACTACCTGGGCTTCATCCCGCATGGTTGGCAGCACCCTTCTAGAGCCGGACCCGCTCCTTGCGGGGATCATAAAACGAACGGAGGGAAGCGGTGGCGGCAATCGGCTCGCCGGCCACCTCGATCTCGAACCGGCCGGCCTCCAGCCAGTCTTTGGTGACACCGTCTGCGTGCTCGAGGTAGCCCATGGCCAGCGCCCGCTTCTCGGTGTAGCTCCACATGCCGCTGCTGGTTCGGCCCACCATCTGGCCGTTTCTGATGATGGGCTCGTCGTGGTACAGCAACAGCTCCGGGTCCTCCAGGCGGAACTTCACCAGGCGCTTGGTGCGGGGCTGTTCCCGTTGGGGCACGAGCGCTTCGCGACCCCGGAACCCGCCGGCTTTGTCCCACGCCACCGCGAACCCGAGCCCGGCCTCCAGGGGGGTGTCCTCGTCGGTGATGTCGTGACCCCAGTGGCAGTAGCCCGCTTCCATGCGCAGGGTGTTCATGGCGTGGTAGCCCGCGGGTAGCAGCCCAAGCGGCGTGCCGGCGTCCACCAGCGCGTCGTACAGTTGGGCAGCTTGTTCGGCCGGCACATACAGCTCCCAGCCCAGCTCGCCCACGTAGGTCATGCGCAGGGCCAGCACATCGGCACCGGCGACGCTCAACTCTTGGGCGGTGGCGAACGGGAACCCGTCGTTGCCGAGGTCGGCGTCGCAGAGCCCGTTGAGCACGGCCCGGGAATTGGGCCCCATCAACCCGAGCACTGCGTAACGGTCGGTTACGTCGTCAATCTCAACGTCGCGGCCCCGTGCGGCCCGGCGCAGCCAGGCCCAGTCGCGCACCGCAGAGGCGGCCGCTGTCACCACCCAGTAGGAGTTCTCGCCCCGGCGGGTTACGGTGAGATCGGCATCAATGCCGCCGCAGTCGTTGAGCCACTGGGTGTAAACCGACCGGCCCACCGGCACGTCCACCTCGTTGGCGCTCACCCAGTTGAGCAGGGCCATGGCGTCGGGACCGTCCACGGTGAACTTGGCGAACGAGGTCTGGTCGAACAGGCCCACCGCGTTGCGAACCGCGTCGCACTCGGCCCCGCCGGCCTCGAACCAGTTCTGCGGACCCCAGCTGTAGTGGTACTCCCGGGCTTGGCCCGGCGCCGCGAACCAGTTGGGCCGCTCCCACCCCCCGGCCTCGCCAAACACCGCACCGGCCTGCTCCATGCGCTCGTGCAATGGCGAGCAGCGGATGCCCCGGGCCGTCTCGTACTGGCGAAACGGCCAGTGCATGGCGTAGAGGAGCCCGAGGCTCTCGGGGATGCGAGCGTCGAGGTAAGCGGGCTCGCACTGGAAGGGGAACGAGCGCCGGATGTCCACCGCCGAGAGATCCATGGGCGGGTGGCCGTCGATGATCCAGTCGGCCAGCACCCAGCCCACCCCACCCGCCGACTGGATGCCTACTGAGTTGAACCCCGCTGCGACGAAGCACCCGTCCACCTCGGGCGATTCGCCCAGGTAGTAAACCCCGTCGGGGGTGAAGGCCTCGGGGCCGTTGAAGAAGAGCTGCAGACCGGCCTCACCCAGCTCGGGCATGCGGTGAATGGCCCGCTCGAAGATGGGGCCTACGTGGTCCCAATCCTCGGGCAGGGTCTTGAACTGGAAGTCACGTGGGATGCCGTTGAGGTTCCAGACCTTGCCCCGGGGCTCGAAGAATCCGGCCATGATCTTGCCGGTCTCCTCCTTGAAGTAGGTGTAGTTGGCCGGGTCGCGCACAGTGGGCATGTCGGGCCGCACCGCCTCGATGGGCTCGGTCACGATGTAGAAGTGCTCGCAGGCCTGCACCGGAACATGTACCCCGGCGGTGGCGGCCAACTGCCGGGTCCAGATGCCGGCGGCCAACACCACGGTTTCTGCCTCGACGCGGCCCGCTTCGGTGTCCACGCCCACCACCCGACCGGCCTCGGTCACCACCCCGGTCACCCCGACGCCTTGCACAATGCGGGCTCCTCGGGCTCGGGCTCCCTTGGCCAGGGCCATGGTGGTGTCCACAGGTGATGTGACCCCATCGCGGGGGATGAACAACGCACCCACCAGGTCGTCGGTGTTGAGCAGCGGGCAGAGTTCGGCGGCCTCGTCAAGCTCGATGGGCCTGATGTCCACCCCCACGGTTCGGGCCATCGACATGCCCCGAAGCATCTCCTCCCACCGCTCCGGGTCGGCAGCCACCGAGATGGACCCCGGCGTGCGGTAGCCGGTGGCCTGGCCGGTGTCGGCCTCGAGGTCCTCGAACAGGCGGGCCGAGTAGGTGGCCAGGCGGGTGAGGCTGTGGCTCGACTTGAGCTGACTCACCAGACCGGCGGCGTGCCAGGTGGTGCCGCTTGTGAGTTGGCCCTGCTCGATGAGCAGCACATCGTTGATGCCCCGGCGGGTGAGGTGGTAGGCGATGGAGCAGCCGACGATCCCGCCCCCGACGATCACCACCTGGGCCCGGTCGCCCAGCTCAGCCATGACCAACCACCCGGCTGCCCCGGCACCGCATCAGCCCTGACACCTGCCCATTTACACTCTCCAATGCTTCAAGATTGCGAAGAACAAGGAAGCCCTGGCGGCGGGATGAGGATTCTGGCGGTTTGACGAGATCTGGCGGTGCTTCGGGATTACGAAATTGCCAGGGGGTTGACCGGCGAGCCGGTGCCGTAGCGTAGCACCAGCGGAGCGCACACGTACTGGAAATCCCACCGGTTTTGCTCGGCGCAGCGAACGGCCAGCGCCTCGAAGTCGGCGTTGTCGATGATGGGCATTCCCATGTAGGGCAAGAGGATGTGGTGGACGTGCAGGGCGATGGAGATGGGCATCGGGTTGGGGATGCCCTGATCGGCCTGGGGAGCGTCCTGGAAATCCCAGGTCAGACAGGATGCGTCGGTCTCGTAGAGGAACTCGATGGCCGAGGCGTGGACCCCGGCGTTCGACCCCATGGCCTGGCTGGTGCCTGTCTTCTCGAAGTACACGTCCATGCCGCTGCGGATGCACACCGCGTCGCCGGGTCGGGGTTCGATGCCCTGGGCCGCGGCTACGTCGGCCAGCTCCCAGCCATGGACCGGTTCGCCCGGCGCCACGTAGTCGACGCCCCGGAACCGGGGAACGTCGTAGAGGACCCCTCGGGTGACGATGCCGTCGCGCCAGAAGTCGATCGTGCCGGAGTGGTCGGCGGGCATGGGCGGCTTGGCGAACTCCTTGCCGTTCCAGAACCGGCCCCCGCCGTCCACCGGCAGGTGGCACAGGGCGTCGATGTGGGTCTGCACGAACCCGTGGATGAACATGCCGAAGTAGTCGGCCATCGCCCCGGAATCACCGGCCCCGACGAAGTGGTGCGCGGGATAGGGGTTGGCCGGGCCGGCGTGGGTGTCGATCGGCCTGCTCATTGACACCGACTCCCCGGTCCGCACCAGAGCGGCCGCCGCCCGGCGAGCCTCGGGAGTGATGTGGTTGAGGGTGCCCAACTCGTCTTCCTCACCCCAGCGGCCCCAGTTGCAGAACCGTTCCCGGTAGGCGGCGTACTCCTCGGCGGTGGGGGGCGTGCGGTCTGATAGTCCCATGGGGCAGTCTTTATCACGGATGACCAGTAACTACGACCCGTTCTCTCAGGAGGTGGCCACCGATCCGCTTCCGATCTACCGGGAGCTACGGGCCGCAGGTGGAGTCCACCGTCTGGAGCAGTACCACGGGTGGGCCCTTCCCCGGTTCGGCGAGGTGTGGGAGGTGAGCTGCGACCGGGATTCGCTTGAGGGTGGAAAGCGAAAATTGAAAGCCACCTCTTCCCCTGGCAGACTTGAGCAGGCATTGGTTGGAGGTCCCGCATGAGCACCAGAATCGTTGACGCGCTTGATCTCATCAGCGATGCGCGACAGCAGGTAGCGACCTGCTTCGACGATTTCGTTGGGTTGAGGCCCAAGCGCCCGTCACACGAGGACTTCTGGAAGCCCGTCACCGATGGCATAGCCGATGTGTGGCGGTCAGTGGGTGACGATCTCAACTGGGCCATCAACGAGTTCGCATCGACACAAGACAAGTAGCGGCTCATGGAGGACGAGCCTCAGACCCAGCCTGGTAACAGCACTCCAGATTTGCGTGCCACTGAAGCTATAGAAAAACAACCTGGCGACGACAATCCTGATACCGATCCGCCGGCAACTGCCGTTCTGAAGCACTCAGAACAAATTATAGAGACGACCTATAGTGGGCCTCTTCCGTCTCCTGATGCCCTTGAGCGCTATGAGAATATCTTGCCTGGAGCTGCTGACCGCATATTGAGGATTACAGAAGAAAGGTCAACACATATCAATGGCCTCGAATCGCAGCACCTTGAGTCTAGAGAGAGATTTGCCAACAAGGTCCTATTTGCGGGAACCACTATTGTTCTAGCCGGCATGGGGGCAGCTTCATATCTTATATATATCGGAAGTAGAGGTCCCGGCACGACGGTTTTCATTGTTGACCTGGCATTTGCGGCAATTGCTGCTCTCTTGCGCCGACCTCAGAAAACGCGCGAGTAAGATAATGGCCCCACCTAGGTTGTAGACCTTTCGTAAGTTGGCCCCTGTTCAGCCTCCCTTAATGCATCTCGTTTAGATCAGACCATTCGAGAGGCTTCGGGCCGTTATGGCGTGAGGGTGATGGGGAGGCGGCTCAGGCCTCGTAGGGTGAGTCGGTCCTTCCAGGGGGGGTCGTCTTCTTGGAGTGTCCAGGTGGCGAAGCGATCCAGCAGGCCGCTCAGCACCACCTGGCCCTCCAGGCGGGCCAGCGAGGCACCGAGGCAGTAGTGGATGCCGGAGCCGAACGACAGCAGCGGCACCTCGGAGCGGCCGATGTCGAAGCGGTCGGGCTGGTCGATCACATCGGGGTCGCGGTTGGCCGCACCCAGAAGCAACAGCACCATGCTGCCCTTTTCGATGACCCGTCCCCCCAGCTCCACGTCGGTGAACGAGTAGCGAGCGTCAACCTGCACCGGGGGCTCGAACCGCAGCACCTCGTCCACCGTTCCCGGCACCAGGGAACGGTCGGCTCTCAGCCGGGTCAGCTCCTCGGGATGGCGGATGAGCGTGTAAACGATGTTGCCGATCAGGTTTGAGGTGGTCTCGAAACCGGCGGCGTAGATGAGCGACACGGTGCTGCCGATCTCGGCCTGGGTGAGGCGGTCGTTGCCGTCACTGGCCGCGATCAGCCCGGACAGAAGGTCGTCGCCCGGTTCGGTGCGCCGCCGGTTGATGAGATCGTCGAAATACTCTGCCACTTTCCGGCCCGAGGCATCGGCCCGCTCAAGCACCTCCTCGCTGGTGTTGGGCTCGAGCGTGGCGGCCAGGTCCGACACCAGAGGCCTCAACCAGTCGCGGTCGGCACGGGGAACCCCCACCAGCTCGCTGATGACGTTGGCCGGGAGCGGGAACGCCAGCTTCTCCACGATGTCTCCCCCAACGTCGGCGGCGAGGCCGTCGAGCAGCTCGGCAGCCATCTCCTCCACCGAGGCCCTCACCCCCTCGACCCGCTTAGGGGTGAACGCCCTGCTAACCAGCGACCTGATCCTGGTGTG
Source organism: Acidimicrobiales bacterium (assembly GCA_965200775.1). Taxonomy (GTDB): domain Bacteria; phylum Actinomycetota; class Acidimicrobiia; order Acidimicrobiales; family Bin134; genus Poriferisocius. The sequence goes on from OZ241383.1 coordinate 1,989,912, forward strand.
GTCGGGAGGGTTCAAGAACAGCAGCGAGCGGTTGTCGTCCTCCCCTCGTCGCCTACGGGCCGAGACAGACGGCACCTCGTCGCCGGGCTCCGGGTTGCCCAAACGGTTGTCCCTCAGGATGGCCCGGCAGTCGTCGTAGCGGGTGAGAACCCAGTAGTTGGACCCCTCCAGCTTGTGGATGGGAGAGGCTTCCCGGAGTTCGGCCAGCAAGCCATAGGGGTTGGCGATCACCCCGGGGTCGGAGATGATCTTGAGAAAAAGCTCGTCGATCATGGCAAGCTGCCGATTCTCCTGGGCCAAGAGGTTCCGAGCGACATTGCTACGTCATCGGCCCATCAGGGTTTACCCGCGCCGGACACCGCCACCTCGGTGGCGTAGATGGCCCCGGTGGCCGCCGCCGTCACCACGTCCCGCTTCCAGTCGTCGGCTGCGCAGATGAGCAGGGTGCGGCGATCCTCGCCCCCCAGCACGCAAGCCACCGGCACCTTGGGGGCCATGTCGTAGGAATCGGTCACCTCACCGCCGGACAGCACCCTAAACACCCGCAAGCCCAGCGGATCGGCCACCCACACCGCTCCCTCGGCGTCGAGGCAGATGCCGTCGGGCGGAGCTACCGCCACCGAATCGGACTCCGGCACCAGCTCGGCGTAAACCCGCCGGTTGGACAGCGTGCCGTCGGGGGCCACATCGAAAGCGGTGAGCCGAAACGCCGCGCTCTCGGCCACGATCAAGGTCTTCTCGTCTGCGGTCAGGATGTGGCCGTTGGGTGCTTCCATACCGTCGGCCCCCACGCTCACCGAACCGTCGGGGGCCACCGTTATGGTCTTGCCGGTGCGCCGCTCACCTCCCTCGTGGATGCGGGCCCCCATGTCGCCGATGTAAGCGGTGCCGTCGGAGCGGACGATCATGTCGTTGATATCGCCAACGGCAAGCGACGACAGGTCGGCGTGCTCCACAATCGACCCGTCGGCCTCCTGGCGAAGCAGCTTCTGGGTGGACATAGCCACCACCAGCAACCGGCGGTCGGGCAGCCAGCCCAGCCCCGATGGGTCGTCCCAATCCACCACCGCCACCGTTTCGGCGTTGCCGTCGAGGTCGGTGCGGATCACCCGGTGGGCGTGCATATCGGAGAACCACAGCGAGCCGTCCCGCCACCGGGGGCCTTCGGAGAAGTTGAGCCCGTCCAACACAATGCGCATCACGGTGCCTCCTCATGGCATGGATGATGAACGGGTGAGACAATAGCCCCATGACCGCCACCCTTTCCCCCGCCATGAGCGCCGGCCACGACTACGAGACCATCGAGGTGTCCCGGATCGGCGGGTCGTTGGGCGCGGTGATCTCCGGGGTTGACCCCCGCGACGACCTCACCGATCAGCAGTTCGCCGAGATCCACCGGGCCCTGCTGCGCCATGAGGTGATCTTCTTCCGCAACGTGCCGATGAGCGCCGATGCCCAAATGGAACTGGCCCGTCGCTGGGGCCGACCCAGCATCTACCCCATGCAGGCGGTTATGGGCATCACCGAACCGTCCACCTCGCTCATCCGCGACGACGCCGACAGCCCGCCCACCACCGACAACTGGCACACCGACGTTACGTGGATCGAGATGCCCCCAAAGATCGCCCTGCTCCAGGCCCTGACCGTGCCCCCCTACGGTGGCGACACCATGTGGGCCAGCATCACGTCGGCCTACGACGCTCTTTCCGACCCGATGAAGGCCATGGTCGAGGGGCTGGAAATTCACCACTCCAACTACCCAGAGTTGTGTACTGCGATGGCCGAGAAGTCGGGAAGGTGGGACCTGGTGCCCCTGTTGCGGGAGGCCTACCCCGGCGTGAATCACCCGATGGTGCGGACCCATCCCGAGACCGGACGGCGGGCGCTTTACCTTGCCTCCAACTTTCAGCAGCACGTGGTGGGGTTTACCCCGGCCGAGAGCGAGGCCCTGCTCGATTACCTGATGAGCCACATCGACCAGCCTCGCTTCGCCTGCCGGTGGTCGTGGACCGAGGGTGACCTGGCCATCTGGGACGAGCGGTCAACCGTCCACCGGGGAGTGTCCGACCACTACCCCGAGGTGAGGGAGATCCGACGTTGCACCGTGGACGGCGACCGCCCCTACTTCGACCCCGACTACAACCCGCTTCCCGCTTACCTATCCCAGTAGTCGCCCTCGAACCACTCAGTGTGGCAGGTAGGCCAGGATCTGGTCCTCGAGCGTGAAGTCGAGATCGAGGCTCTGATCGAGTCCCTCGGCCACCATCCACCGGTACACGTGATCGACCATGGCGGCCAGGGTGTACTCCGGTTCCCAGCCGATGTCGCCCCGCAACCGGTCAACCGAGAACACCACGCTGCGGTTCCAGCGGTGCAGGTTGGGGGCCAGGCGCTGGACGAGCTGAGCCAACATGAACTTGCGCCGGGTTTGCCCGGCGTCGGCCCGAGCGGTGTCGGAGCTGCGGATGTCGATCTTCACCGGCGAGCCCCGCCCCTGCTCGAAAGCAAGGGCACCGTCCCACAGGTCGTCCATCACCGGAGCGGGGATGAGTACCTTGTTGGCCTCAACCCCCAGAACGTCGGCGAAGGTGTCCACGTACCCCATGTCGGAGTGGTACGAACCGCCGGTGAGGTTGTAGCGCTTCCCGAGCGTTTGGGGCTGCAGCATCATCATCCGCAGGGCCCGAGCCTGGTCGTCCACATGACCCACCTGGCCCAGGGTGGTGCCGTCGCCGGGCACCAGCACCGGGCGGCCCCGCAGAAGCCGGACGATCATCCGCTGCTCCCGGTCGGCCAGGATGTTGCGAGGTCCGAACACCATTGAGAACGGCACGATGGTGGCCGGAAACCCCCGGGTGCGGCAGGCGTCGAGGAGGATGTCCTCGCACAGCAGCTTGTGCATCCCGTACTCGTTCTGGTGCGGGCCACGGTCCACCGGATGGTCCTCGGTGATGGGCAGGATGTCGGTCGGGGCGTAGATAACGGTGGACGAAGCGAAGATGTAGTGGCCCACCCGACCCTCGAATGCCTCGATCATCAGCTCCACGTCGGCGGGGTGGTAGGCGCACATGTCCTGAACCACGTCGAAGGTTTCGCCGCCGAGCACCGACCGCACCTGGTCGTGATCGGTGCGGTCGGCCACCAGGCGGCGCACCGACCGGGGGAACACCGCCGAGGTGCGACCACGGTTCACCACCGTCACCTCGTGACCGCATCGGACCAGCTCGTTTACCAGGGCGTAGCCGTTGAACTGGCTCCCGCCCATCACCAGAACTCTCATGTCAGCGACAAATCCCTTCCTCGGCCAGGGCCTCCACCTCGTCGGGGGTCATTCCCAGCACCTCCCCCAGCACCTCAACGGTATCGGCCCCCAGCAGAGGCGACGGGCCTGCGGTGCAGGTGGGGGTGAGACCGAAACGAATGGGGTTGGCCACGTGGGTCTCCCGGCCCACCACCGGATGCTCCAGCACATCGAAGGCACCCCGAACCCTCAGATGTTCGTCGCCCAGGTGGTCGAAGGGCCCCATCACCGCCATGGCAGACACTCCGGCAGCCTGGAGTCGCTCGGCCCGGTCGGCAGCCCCACCTTCTGCCACCCACGCCGCCACCGCTGCGTCGACTGCCTCGACATCGGCCAGCCGGTCGGCGGTGGTCGGCCAGCGGTTCTGTATCCCCATCACCTCGCAGCACCGGTCCCACGACTCGTCGTCGGAGCACACCACCGCCACCCAGTCGTCGTCGCCACTCGCCCGATACACGTCGTGGGGAGCGAAGGTTGCCGACCGGTTTCCCTGGGGTTGGGGGTCGGCACCCTCGGCCACCGAGGCCATGTACACCTCACCGATGAGGTAGGCAGCGGCTTCGGTTTGGGCCATGTCGATGAGCTGGCCCTGCCCTGTTCGCCGCTTGTGATCTATGGCGGCCAGCACCGCCACGGCCAGCAGCTTGCCGGCGATGTGATCGGGATGATTCAGCGAGGTGGCACACGGGTAGGGCACGTCGGCGTGGTTCCACAGCCAGTGGGCCCCGGCAAAACCGGCGTTGAGCGGCCCGTAGGCCGGCATCCTGCCCATCGGCCCGCCCCGGCCATAACCCTGGGAGCACACGTACACCAGATCGGGGCGAACCTTCGCCATGTCGTCCCACCCCAGGCCGAGCTTGTCGAGCGACCCGCCCCGCAGGTTCTCGGCCACCACATCGGCGGCCATGAACAGCTCGAGGGCCAGCTCCCGGCCCCGCTGCGTGGCCACGTTGATGGCCACCGACCGCCGCCCTCGGCTCTCGGCGTTGAACGGGAACGCCTTGTTGAGGTCGCCACGGCCCGCGAACCGCAGCGAATCGGGGTGGACGGTGGACTCGATCTTGATGACATCGGCCCCCAGCTCGTACAGCATCCAGGTGGCTTCGGGCACCACCGCGGCGACACCGAACTCCACCACCCGCACCCCCGACAGCAGCAGGCTGCCATCCACGGAACCGCCGCCGGAATCAGGGGTTGGCCCAGGTGCCCACGGGTCTTGATCGGGACGGGCCCCGAAACGGATTGGCGATTCGGCCGGGGCCGGGGCCGGACGGCGCACTCCGGCCGGTGTGGCCGAGAGCAACCACGGGGCGTTGGGAACCGGCAGCCCCTCCGATCCCTCGACATCGTGGCGGAAGAACCCCCGACCAACCACCTGGGGATGGACGGCGAACTCCCCGGGCGACTGGATGGCACCGATGGTGGTGCCGGCTTCGAGGCCGTGCTCGAACAAGTCGGCCCGGTCCCGCTGCGACAGGATCTCGTCGGCCACCATGTGGATCACATCCCGGTTGGTTGCCCGAAATACCCCGTCGGCCCACTCCGGGCCGGACAGGGTTTCGGGGTGGCCCAGCACCTCCACGAAGCCTTTCCACTGGGCGGGGGTGCCGATCACGGTGCGCACCCAACCGTCGCGAGCGGGGAATATCCAGTAGTTACCGTCGGCGTTGCGGCGACCCGCGGCGGGCAGCTCGGGAAAGTGCGGCACGTAGTCGGGTATCAGCACCGACCACGGGTTCAGCCCGCCGAGGGCTGCTTCCTGCACGCTCAGCTCCACCACCTGGCCTCGCCCGTGGTGGCGCCGGTCCATCACAGCGGCCAACCCGCCGAGGGCGCCTTGTACCGAGGCGCAGTCGTGGGCGATGTAACCGGGGTGCCAGCACGGCGACCGGTCCCGGAAACCCGACAGGTACTGGCCCCCCGACGAGGCGAAGGCCACCAGCGGCTCCAGCTTCCACCCGGCTCGGGGACCGGTGAGACCCATGTCGGTTAGCGCCACCACCACCAACCGAGGGTGGTCGCCGGTCAGGTCGTCAAGGGGCAGGCCGGTGTTGTCGATGAGCATGTCAGCCGCCGCGACCAGCGAATCCCACTCGGTGGGGTCGCCCGGAGCCTTGTTGGCGTTGCGATACGCGTGGGCCAGGTCGTCGGGGTCGGGGCTTGGCGGCACCCGGACCACCTCGGCCCCCAGGTCACCCAGTATCCGGGCGCACAGGGCACCCCTCATGTCGGTGTGGTCCACCACCCGTAAACCGGCCAGTAGGCCGGGGCTTGTGTGATCGCGGGTGCTCACCGGATGCGGGGTTCGATGCGGGTTTGTTCCTTGATTCCTCGGGCCTTCTCGGTGATGGTCTCCTCGGCCCCGGCCAGGCTCAGGTAGGCGACCCCGCTGTTCATGGCGTTGGCCAGCGTGGTGGCCTGGGCGGTCCACAGCCCCCTCATGGTGGCCTCGATTGCCACAGGTTCGGGAGCGGATGCGATGGCCTCGGCACACCATCGGGCCGCTTCCATCAGCTCGCCGTGCGGCACCACCTCCTGCACCAGCCCGATCTGGAAGGCCCGCTGGGCCGACATGCGCTCGTGACGCCCGAGCAGCGACATCCGCATAATCTCCCCCAGCGGCATCCGCTGGAGCATGAACATGGGTTCGTTCACCGCGGCCATGCCGTGGCTCACGTGGGGGTCGAAGAAGGTGGCGTGGTCGGCGGCGATGATGAACTCCACCTCCCCCAGCAGGTAGAAGGCACCCCCGGCGGCCAGGCCGTTCACCGCGGCGATTACCGGGCGCCAGTAGTCGTTCGATTTGGGGCCGACCGCCGAAATCGGGTCGTCCACCATGAACGGCGAGTTGGGCTGTTTCCATGACCCGGTGATGTCCACCCCGGAACTGAACGCCCGCTCCCCGGTAGCGGTGAGGATCACGCACCGCACGTCGTCGTTGTAGCGGAGGTGGGCCCAGAGGGCTCGCAACTCCTCACACGAGGTGTTGTCCATGGCGTTGAGCCGCTCGGGACGGTTCAACGTGACCACCGCCACCCCGTCGGACTCCTCGTACAGCAGGTTCTCGTAGCTCGGCACGGCCCGAATCGTAGCCGTCCGGTTGGCGCGGCCCGCCTGCCCACCCGTTTCAGATGGCCCCGACTCAGCCGGGCCAACCCTGAGGGATGGCTGGATGCGACCGATTTACCGCTCGCCACTACCATCGCCGCCCATGGACATCGGAAGAATCGGATTGTGGCAAGGCGTGCTCGACCAGCAACCCTCGAGCCGGGTGCGGGAGGTGGTGGCCGAGATTGAGGAGATGGGCTGGCCCACGGTGTGGATTCCCGAGGCGGTTGGACGTGATCCGTTCGTGTCGGCCTCGGTCATGCTGGAGGCCTCCACCACGCTGAAGGTGGCCACCGGGATAGTGCAGATACACGCCCGCCACCCCATGACCACCGCTGCAGCCCAAAAGACAGTGGCGGAGGCGTTCGACAACCGGTTCCTGCTCGGCATCGGGGTGAGCCACGGCCCGTTCATCGAGGGTATCCGCAAGCTGGACTACTCCAAGCCCTACTCCTTCATGGTGGAGTACCTGAACGAGATGGAGGGGGCCATGTTCATGGCGGCCGAACCGTCGGAGGAACCGCCTGTGGTTCTGGCAGCACTGGGGCCCAAGATGCTGGCCTTGGCCGCCGAGCGCACCGCCGGTGCCCACCCCTACTTCGTGCCACCCGAGCACACCGCTCTGGCCCGGGAGATCATGGGGCCCGACGCCCTTTTGGCTCCCGAACAGAAGGTGTGCCTGGAAACCGATCCCGAGGCGGCCCGGGAACTGGCTCGGGAGAACATGGCCTTGTATCTGGGGCTTCCCAACTACGTGAACAACCTGCACCGGCTGGGTTTCACCGAGGCAGACACCACAGAGATTTCCGACCGTTTGGTGGACGCCATCGTGGCCTGGGGGGACGAGGAAGCCATCGCCGCCCGGGTCCGGGCCCACAACGACGCCGGGGCCGATCATGTGGCCGTGCAGGTGCTCGCTCCCCGAGGCCAACTCCCGGTGGCCCAATGGCGAGCCCTGGCCGACGCCCTTCTATAGTTCACCGCCATGAGCAAGATTTGTGAAGGACGGGTGGCAGTTGTCACCGGCGCTGGTCGGGGCATCGGGCGGGAATACGCCCTGATGCTGGCAGAGCAGGGTGCCAAGGTGGTGGTGAACGACCTGGGCGCCGAAGCCGACGGCCGGGGTGACGATTCCGGGCCAGCCAACGAGGTGGTGGAACAGATCAGGGCCATGGGGGGCGAGGCGGTGGTCAACGGCGCCGACGTGAGCGACTTCGACGCCGCCCGGGAGATGATCCACCAAGCCATCGACACATTTGGAACGCTGGACATCCTCATCAACAACGCCGGCATCCTGCGGGACCGCATGGTGTTCTCGATGAGCGAGGAAGACTGGGACGCGGTGGTGAAGGTTCACCTCAAGGGCACGTACGCCCCCGCTCACCACGCCGCTACCTGGTGGAGGGAGCAGACCAAGGCCGGACGCAGCTTCGACGCCCGGATCATCAACACATCCTCCCCGTCGGGCATCTTCGGCAACGTAGGCCAGACCAACTACGGCGCCGCCAAGGCGGGCATCGCCGCTTTCACGGTGATCTCGGCCATGGAGCTGGTCCGCTACGGGGTCACGGTGAACTGCATCGCCCCCAGCGCCTACACCCGGCTCACCGCCCCGCTCATGGGCGGCGACCAGATCTCCGATGAGGCCCTGGAGACCCTGTCACCTCGGTGGATCGCCCCCCTGGCCGTGTGGCTGTGCAGCCCTGAGGCATCCAACGTCACCGGTCGGGTGTGGCTGGCGGGTAGCCGTTCGGTGGCCATCGCCGAGGGTTGGGTGCGGGGGCCGTCGGCCGAGCTCGACTCACAGGACCCTGCTGTCCTCGGCCCCATCGTGGCCGACCTGATGGCCCAAGCCGAGCTGAACGCCGACATGGGCGGCAACCCCACCGAGGGACCCGGCCGCCCCGGCAAGGAAATCTGAGCCACGCGGTCGGCCGCCGGGACGCCGGCGGCTAGAGGTCTACCACCCGGCAGCGGACCTCGGGCTCGTGGGCGGCGTCCACCCAGCGCAGGGCGAGGCCGCCTCGGGCGTGGCCCGCGGTGTCCAGCCAGTTGGGATGGTTGGGATTGCGCCGGGCCACCACAACCCGCACCGTGCCGTCTGCTTCGACGGCGGCGGTGTGGTGGTTGAGGCTGGTCGGGTAGTGCTCGAAGTCCAGAGACTCCAGCCAGTGGTTGCCGATCTGGATGTTCCAGTACTCGCACTCCGGGGGCTCGAACTCGATGATCCAGGCCTGGTCGGGGCCTAGGTCGAAGTAGCCGTAGTTGTACGACGTGTCGGGATCGCCCTGAGCGAACGCCAGGAGCTGGGGATCGATCGGCCTGATCTGGTGGGGATGGGAAGCGAAACTGGCCGTCCAGCCCAGGAACTGATCCACCACCGCGGCCACAACGAAACCCGCTCGGCCCAGCGCGCCGGCCAGCCGCTCGGGGACTACCGGATGGGGCGGGTCGCCCGAGTCGGTCCGCTCCAGGGTCAGCTCGGCGGGAGTCTGGCGGGGACGGTCGAGCAGGGTCTGGCGGATGGTCAGCGAGTTGGTGCCCTCCTTCATGGCGAGCCACGCGCTCTGTTGAGGCTCGGTGCTGATTACCACCTCGAAGTTCCCATCGGGGTCGATCACGAGGTCTTCGGTGGTGAGGTAGCTGTCCCGGATGAGGCCCTCAGGGGTGCCCAACCCGCCGCTGAACGCTCCCATGCGGATGGAGTGGGCGTCGTTCAGGCGACCCCGCAGCCGGTAGCTGAAACGGGGCGACAGCCGGGCGCCGCCATAGGCGTAGTCGGGGTTGTCCAGGCCAATCTTGACCCCGGACTGGTTGAGGATGGCCCGGGCCGGGTCGGCCTCCTCCAGGTTGGCTTGAAGGAAGTTGCGGGCCAGGCGCGTCACGTAGCGCAGCCCCTCGGCCCGGTCTAAGTCGTCGTCGGGGGAGGCATCCAGCACCTTCCGGCCGGCGTCTCGAAGGGCGTCGCAGAACTCGTCCCAGCTTCGGGCCAGATCGATCTCGCTCATCTCCTGTCCTTTCCGCGTTCCGGTGTCATCGAACCATGGTCGTCAAACCCGCGAAGGGCTGACACCGCTAGTTCTCCAGCGCCACCCCGCAGGTCTCGATGTAGCCGGCGTAACGCTCGTAAATCACCTCGGCCTGCAACCCGAACTGTTCGGGGCTGTAATCGTGGATGCCGTGCTCGCCCCTGGGGTGGTCGGCCGACCATTGGGCCACTGCCTGCTCGGTGGTGTCGTCGAACCGGTAGCCGAACCGGTCGCAGATGACGGCTACACAGCCCAGGGGGTCGGCTTGGAAATCGGCGAAGTGCAGGTCGTAGAACTGGCTGTCGCGCCCGGCCCGGGCGACCAGCATCCTCTCGATGCCCCGGGCCCACAGCTCGGTCTGCTCGGCGCCGAGAGCGAAGTCGTCGGGATGCTCCTCGAATCCCCGGCGATTCGCCGAGGTGAGGCTGCACACCGAGGCCACCGCCTTCAGAGGGTCCCGATGGGTCATCACCACGTTGGCGTCGGGGTAGGTCTCGAACAGCGCCTCGGGAGCGAACAGGTGGCTCGGGTCCTTCAGCACCCAACCGGTGTCGGGTTCGTCGGCCCCGATGAGGCCGATGCTGCGCCGGTGCTGGGCGTAGGCCCGACCCATGTCGCAGCCCGCCCACCACGCCGAGTAGGTGGGAATGCGAAAGATGCACTCAAAGGTCACGCTGGCGAACGACTGGCGGAACAGGTTCCAGCACTCGTCCACCAACTCGGCCGACTGGAGGTGGATGGCGGCCATCTCCGGGGACATCTCGGCGATGGCGTCGGTTTTGGCCTTGCAAGCGGTGTAGGCGTCGATCTGCTCCCACAGGTGGCGGGGCGGACGGACCTGTGGCGTCTCGGCCAGCCACAGCTCCAGCCCCTGGAAGTGAGGGCCGGCCGCCATGAGCTGGTGCAGGGCGGTGGTGCCGGTGCGGGGTAGGCCGATTATCACCAGTGGCTTCTCGATGGCGGCGTCGGCGGCGTCGGGACGGGCCTTCAGGCCGGCTTCGGCGCTGAGCCGTCCGACGAGGGCCTGGGTGATGATCTCGGAAATGGCGAAGCGGCCCACATCGGTCATGTTCGCTTCGGCCTCCAGCGACTCCACCAGCACGGCCAAGCCTTCCCGGTAGTCGTCGCTTCCGAAGTCGTCCAGCCCGGTTCTGTCGGTGGCCGCCTCGTGCAGTTGCTCTGTCCGAATCATCGGATCATGACTGAGGGTGGCTCACTGGGCGGCGGCGTGGAGCTGGGCGCCGAAGGCCTTCATCGTCTCGGCGGTGTCGTTGAAGAACAGGAACGAGGGGACGATAAGCCGGTGGACCCCCAGCTCGGCTCCCTCCTGGACCAGCCCCGCTGGGTCGTCCATCGGCGTGTCGGGCAGGCCCACCGTGATCTCGATGTCCTCGGGATTCCGGTTGGCGGCTGCCGCTTCCTGGCGCATCTCGTCGATGAGGTCGGCAATGGACACGTCCTCCCTCGGTCCAGGCCAGAACCCGTCGCCCAGCCGTCCGGCCCGGCGAGCCGCGGCCCTTGAGTGGCCGCCGATCACGATGGGAACCCTCCCGTTGGCCGGCTTGGGGTTCACGCTTACCCCCGAGAACGAGGCGTGATCGCTGGAGTAGGAAACGCTGTTGCCGTCCCACAGCGCTCGCATGGCACCGATGTAGTCGTCAGTCCGTTGACCTCGGCGCTCCCAGGGGATGCCCAGTGCCTCGAACTCCTCCTTGAGCCAGCCCACGCCGATCCCGAGGGTGACCCGACCTCCCGACATGCTGTCGAGCGTTCCCAGCGCCTTGGCCAGCACCACCGGGTTCCGCTGGGGCAGGATCAAGATGCCGGTGCCCAGGCGCAGATTTTGTGTGGCCGACGCCACCCAGGTGAGCCATATGAGCGGGTCGGGCAATGGAGCGTCGGCGGTCATCGCCATCTTGCCCGACGGGTCGTACGGGTATTGCGACACGTAGTCGTCGGGGTAAACCACGTGCTCCACCGTCCATATCGAGTCGAACCCGGCCGCCTCGGCGGCCTGGCCGAACTCAACCGCTCCCGGTGCGGTGGTCCAGTGGAGGATGTTTGCGAAACCGACTCCGAACTTCATGGCGACCCAGCGTAGGGGAATGGCAAGGCGACTGACTCTCCGGACGCTCAACCGCAGCGCCGCGAACCAATCCCCGGCGCTCAGTGGTCCGCCGGATGGCCGCTCGACCGCAACGCTTCTCGCTGCCCTCCAATCCGTCTGGCGTGACGGCGGGGATGGCGGTAACGTGAATGGAACAGTTCCGCTATGCGGTACATCAAACGGACGGCACCACGGTGCGGCGCGGAGGATGAGCCCGGAACGAATCTCTCTCGGGACATCGAGCTGCCCACCATGGAGACCCAGATATGCGAATCCTCTTTGCCGACAGCCTGGATGGCAGTGCCATCGAACGGCTGAGCGCAGGGGGAGACACCTGCGTGGTGGAACCGTCCCTCACCTCCGAGACCCTGCCCGACCACATTGCCGGGTACGACGTTCTGGTTGTGCGGAGCACCAAGGTCACCGCCGCAACCCTGGAGGCCGGCAACCAGCTCGGGTTGGTGGTTAGGGCCGGGGCGGGAACCAACACGATCGACGTCAACCGGGCCGCCGAGTTGGGAGTGTTCGTTTGCAACGTGCCCGGCCGCAACGCCATCGCAGTGGCCGAGCTGGCCCTCGGGCTCATGTTCGCCATCGACCGTCACATCGCCCCTGCTACCGCCGACCTCCGGGCCGGTGACTGGAACAAGAAGTCCTACAGCCGGGCTCGGGGGTTATACGGGTCCACCCTGGGCATCATCGGAATGGGATCGATCGGCCTCGAGGTGGCTCAGCGGGCAGAGGCCTGCGGCATTCAGGTGATTACCGAGCGGCGGGAGGGTCGGTCCTACTCGGTGCTGCATCGGATGGCCGACATCGGGGTGAGCGAGGTATCCAGCCGGGCTGAGCTGCTGGCGGCGAGCGACATCGTGTCCCTCCATGTCCCCGGCTGCGAGGCCACCGACTCCATGGTGGACGCCGAATTCCTTGCTGCCATGAAGCCCGACGCCATCCTCATCAACACCAGCCGGGGCGAGGTGGTGGACGAGGCGGCACTGCTGGCCGCGCTGGACTCCACCGGCCTGCGGGCCGGCCTCGACGTGTTCTCCGACGAACCATCGGCAGGCGTCGGGCGCATCTGTTCCCCGTTGGCCCGCCACCCGAAGGTGACCGCCACCCATCACATTGGCGCCTCCACCCAGCAGGCTCAGACGGCGGTGGCCGAGGCCACAGCGGATGCAATAGAGACCTACCGCTTGGGCAACGTGGTGGACTGCGTGAACCTGGAAAAGGCCCCGAAGCGAACCGCCACGCTGAGCGTCCGCCACCACGACCGAGTGGGCGTGCTGGCCTGCGTTCTTCAGGCCCTGAGCCAACGGCACCTTAACGTGGCCAACATGCAAAACTGGATCTTCTCCGGCTCGGAGGCTGCGGTGGCGGTCATCGAGGTTTCAGGCCGGGTTGACGACCATCTTCTGAGCGCGCTGGGGAGCATCGACCACGTCATCGGCGTTTCGCTGCTCGATGCGACCACGGGATGTGGGCAATGACCGATACCCTCCGGGCCAACAGCATTGCGTCTCCGCGTGAGACGGTGGTCGCCCCCTTCGCCGGGTGGATGGTGCATCCCGACTGGGCGGGGCGAGTGATCAGCCGGGCGTACGACAACCTAACGCCCGAACAGCGCCGAGCCTTGGTGTCGGGCAATCCGTACAGCTACATGAACGTGACCCGCAGCCGTGAGGACATAGCCGGTAATGCCAACCTCTCCATGGGCGAACTGGTGGCGTTGGGCGCCGGGTCTCTCTCCCGCCTCCTCATGGCCAGGGTTTTCGTTCCCACCGGCCGGCCGGCCCTTTACCTGTATCGCATGACCCGCAAGCAGGATACCCAGACCGGGGTGGTGGGCACGGTCCCGGTGCAGGGCTTTAATGACGGTCGCATCCGCATCCACGAGAGGGTCAAGGACGACCGGGCCGACCTGCTAGCTGCTCACCTTATGGGGGTCGGTGCCACCTCCAGCCCGGTGACCATGACCATCCGGTCCTCCTCCCAACTGGAGAAGAAGCTCTTCGAGATCACCTCCACCACGCCTGCCGATCTGGAGTTCGGATCCACCCTGGTACGCCACGAGATCTGGACCGTGCCCGAGGCCCACTCCTCCTCATTGGTGGAGGCGTTGGCCGGCCAGACGCTGTACGTCGCCGACGGCCACCACCGCTCGGCCGCCGCGGTGCGGGCCCTGGCCGCAGAACCGGACAACCCGGAGTTGGCCCGGACCCTGGCCGTGGTGTTCCCCGACCAACAGCTTCAGGTGCAGGCGTTCCACCGGCTGGCCGTCGACCAACACTCCCGGAGCACGCAGGACTGCCTTGCCGCTCTGGCCGACGCCGCCGAAGTCACCCCGGTGTCCGGCAGTTCGGGGGCCCGCCCCCGGCAAAAGGGTATGGCCGGCATGTACCTGGGGGGTTCGTGGCACCGGCTGGAGCTGCCCGAGGTGAGGGACAGCAGATCGTTGGGCAAGCTGGACGTCGAGCGGCTACGCCAAACCATCATCGGCCCGGTGCTGGACGCGGAGGAGTCCGGCAACCCCAAAGCGGTGGATTACCTGCCGGCCTCTGCCGGTCTGGACGAGCTGGCCCGCCGGTGCGACGCCGAAAACAGGGTGGGGTTCGTGCTGCATCCCCCCACGGTGCGCGATTTGATGGCGGTGGCGGACGAGGGCGGCCTCATGCCTCCCAAGTCGAGCTTCTTCGCCCCAAAGCCACGCTCCGGGGTATTCCTGCGGGTTCTGGGCCGGGGGGCCACCGCCCATCTTCCCCCCTCGTAAGGCGCCCTTGCTTTCGCTCTCAAAGAGGGCTGTGAACGGGAAAAGCGCCGGCCCTCATGGGGCAGTACGGTTGTTGTCGTGTTGATCTCCTCGGACTCCCATGTGGTTGAACCCGGTGACCTGTGGCTGGAGCGGCTCCCCCAGCGCCTAAAGGATCGGGCCCCCCGGGCCGTACAGGACCCGGGCAATCACTACTGGTACTTCGAAGCCCCCGAGATGGGCCGCGGGGTCAACCTGACCCTCTCCCGCAACGCCGGTATCTCCATGCAGGAGGTGGATGCCGTGCTGGCCGGCGACCCCGACGCCTGGGTGGGGGTGACGGGAGGCCACGATCCCACCACCCGGCTGGTGGACATGTGGGCTGACAACACCATTGCCGACGTGCTCTACCCCACCGCCGGGCTCTCCCTTTTGCAATACGACGATGTCGAGCTTCAGCTCGCCTGCATCCAGGTGTACAACGACTGGCTGGCCGAGTTCTGCGCCACGGACCCAGACCGGCTTATCGGAATCGCCATGATCCCCACCTGGGACATCGAGGTGGGATTGAGCGAGTTGAACCGGAGCGGAGACATGGGCCTGCGGGGCGCCATCATGTGGAGTTCCCCTCCCGACACCCGGGAGTACAGCTTCTTCTCCGACCGCTACGACCCGCTGTGGGCCGCTGCCGCCGAGCGGTCGATACCCATCTCAATCCACATCCTGGCCGGCCATCGATCCCGGGGCATCAGCAAATACGGGGTAACCGTGGAGGACACGTACTACTTCGGAATCACATCGCGTGACGAGCTAGCCCGCACCGTGGCTGAGATGATCGCCGCCGGGGTGTTCGAGCGCCACCCCGACCTGCGGATTGTGGCCGCCGAGGGGGGCATCGAGTACGCCGCCCGGCTGGAGCAGAGGCTCGACCTCACCTACCAGGGAGCGTGGGGAGCGATCGACGACCGGCTGGATATGCTCCCGTCGGAGTACTTCCGGCGCAACGTGTACCTCACCTACATCGAGGACGCCATCGGGCTGAACAACCTGCGGTTCACCGGATGCGACCACTTCATGTGGTCGAGCGACTATCCCCACGGGGCGGCGACATGGCCCCGGTCGCAGGAGATGACCACCCAGGAGTTCGACGACGCCGGGGTGAGCGAGGCCGATCGGCGCAAGCTGACCCTCACCAACGTGGCAGAGCTGTACGGCATCGATGTGGAAGCGGTGAGCGAGCCGTCCCCGGTGACCGCCGGACGGATGGCCTCGGTTAGTTGACCGGCAGCCGCCGGGATCCCGACGGCGGTTCGGGAGGCTGTCGGTTGATGAGGTGGGTGGCGGCCGACTCGAAGTAGTCACCCATGGCCGAGGCGATGTCGTCGGGCAGGTCGGCAGCGGTCAGAGCGGCTCGCATGTGGTCCATCCAGGCATCCCGCTCGACGACGGTGATCTCGAACGGGGCGTGGCGCATCCGCAGCCGAGGGTGGCCCCGCTCGTTGCTGTAGTGGGTCGGCCCACCCCAGTACTGGGCCAGGAACCCGGCCAGTCGAAACCGGGCCGGGCCCAAGTCCTCGGGATACAGCGGGCGCAACACCGGATCGGAAGCCACCCCGTCGTAGAAGCGGTCCACCAGCTGATCGAAGAACTCCTGGCCGCCGACCGCGTCGTACACCGACTGCTCCATCTAGGCCAGCCCTTCGGTGGTCCTCGAGGCATCAGCACCGGCATCGCCTTCGGTGGTCCTCGGGACATCAGCACCGGCATCGCTCGTACCGGCACCGTTGGCATCAGGTGGTGCCGGTAGCGCCGGGGGTGCCGTGCCCGATTCGGAGTCGGCCAACTCGGGAGCCACCACCGCCCGAATGCTCGCCTCCACCGAGGTGGCCGATTCGATCGGCTTGGAACCGGAGGCAACCCCCCAGTCCTCGAACTTCCGGGCCCTGGGAAGCACACGCCCCTCCAGCGATCCGATGCTGGAGTTGTAGGCGTTTACCGCCTGAGTCAACCCCCGGCCCACCCCGGCGACATTGCCGACATAGGTTCGGAGGCTGGCGTACAGGTCGGCCGCTCCGTCGGCGATCTTCTGTGCGTTCTCCTGGAGGTTCTGCTGCTGCCACGCCACCGCCACCGTACGCAGGAACGCCAGCAACAGGCCCGGGGTGGCGATGAGCACCCGGTGTTTCTGCCACGCTTCCTCCCACAGCGTGGGCTTCACGTCCATCGCCGCGTCGAGGATGGGATCGGCGGGCAAGAACATGACCACAAAGTTGGGGGAACCTTCAACCGCGGCCGCGTAGTCGCGTTTGCCCAGCGTCTCGGCGTGGTCCATGACGTCTCTGGCGTGGCTGCTCAGAAGTTCCGCTTGGAGCTTCTCATCCTCGGCGTGGTGGGCATCGAGATAAGAGCTCAGCGGGGTCTTGGCGTCGATCACCACCTCGAGGCCGCCGGGGATGTGGACCACCGCATCGGGCCGTCCCTTCTTGTCATCTCCGGGCAGGGCCACGGTGGCCTGCTCGACAAAGTCGATGCGATCGCTCATCCCGGAGAGCTCCAGGATGTTGCGGAGCTGCTGCTCCCCCCACTGACCCCTGATTTGCGGTGACCTCAGGGCTTCGCTCAGCCCGGTGGCGGTCTCCTGCAACAGGCTCACCTGGGTGCGCAATCCCTCGTAGGCCCCCCGGCGGTCCTTCTCCATCTCGACCACCTGCTTCTCGAACTTGTCCAGGTTCTCCTTCACCGGCTTGACCAGCTCGTCGATGGCCTTCTGGCGCTTCTCCAGATCGGTGTCGGTGAGCTTGCGCTGGTTCTCGAACTGCTCCTTGGCCTGCTCCAGGAAACTCTCGCTGTTGGTCTTCACCACGTCGGCGGCGATGCCCTTGAAGTGGGTCTCGATCTGCTCCCGGGCCTTGGCCAGTTCCTCGGATCGAGCCTCGTGGTCGGCCTGGGCGGTGGCCAGTTGGCGGCGAGCAGTGTCCCGATCGTCTCGAACCTGGCCCAGTTCGTCTCGGGCTGCGTCCCGCTCGGCCCGGGCCTCGTCAAGCTGCCGATCGCGTTCGGAAAGCTGAACCTCCAACTGGGCAGCGGTGATCTTCAACTGTTCGTAGGCGTCCGGAGCGGACGAGCCTCCCGACCGGCCGGCCCGCCGACCGGCGAAAACCGGGGCCAGCAGAACGATGGCCACCACCGCGGCCAGAACCGCAACAATCAGCACGATTAGCAAAGCTGTGTTCACGGGTCCGCATTGTAGAGAGCGCCGGTGACAGATTGTCCCCCACCACGTCTAACCTGCAATTGAACGCCAATACCGAGGGAGGCTCCGATGACCCAGATGAACGAGATCGGCTTCTACACCCTGGCCGGAGCGCCCGAGACGCCCCGTGAGCTGATCGACGAGGTGCGCCAGGCCGAAGAGCTGGGCATCGGCAACGTGTTCATCAGCGAACGCCTCAACATCAAGGAGGCCGCCACCGTATCGGGAGCGGTGGGCGTGGCTGCCGCCAACATGGGCATCGCCACCGCTGCCACCAACCACCACACCCGTCACCCGGTGGTGACCGGGGCCTACGCCATGACCATGCACAAGCTGACCGGGGGACGCTTCTGTCTCGGCATCGGCCGGGGGGTGGACCTCATGTCGATGGCCTTCGGCCTCCAGCCCATAACCACCGCCCAGATGGAGGACTTCGTCGGCCTCATGCGTCGATTGTGGGCCGGTGAGACCATCTTCAACCACGACGGGCCAGCGGGGTCGTTCCCGGTGTTGACGCTGCGGGGAGCGGGCAGCGAGCACATCCCGATGGCGCTAACCGCTTTCGGTCCCAACTCGCTGGCCCTCGGCGGGCGATGCTTCGACGCCGTGGTGCTTCACACCTTCTTCACCGACGAGACCACCGCCCGGGTTGCGGCCGCGGTCAGGCAGTCGGCGGTCGAATCCGGTCGGGACCCCGATGCGGTGAAGGTGTGGTCGTGTTTCGCCACCATCGGCGACCACCTTCCCGAGGACATCCGGCTGAAGAAGACGGTAGGGCGCATGGCCACCTACCTCCAGGGTTACCCCGATCTAATGGTTCGCACCAACAACTGGGATCCGGCGGTGATCGAGCGGTTCCAGGCCGATCCAGTAGTGGCCGGCATCGGGGGGGCCATCGATCAGGCCGCGACCACCGAGCAGCTCGAACACATAGCCGGGCTCATCCCCGAAGAGTGGCTTGCCCCGGCAGCTACCGGAACCCCCGCCCAGTGCGTGGAGCGGATCAGGGGTCAGTTCGACCTGGGCTGCGACGGCGTTATTCTCCACGGCGCCAGTCCCGACCAGCTACGACCCATCGTGGAGGAGTACGCCCGCACCCGCCCCACCGGCCGGTTCGACCACCTTCCCGCCAACCCCGGCGGCTGACGACTCCACCATCCCCGACCGGTTCTCCAGGTCCTCAGGTCTGCGGATTTGCCACTGGGTTCAACCACTCCAACTCGGTGAAGCGGGCAAAATCGGGTGGAACGGGCTCTGGTCGTCCACTGCATAGAGCAGGATGTTGGCATCAACCAGCACTTGAGTTCACCGGGCCTCGGGGCCTTCGAGAAGGTCAATGGCATCGGCCACGTTGCTCACATCAATTCGCAGCCCCATCGAATGCGTCTGCTGCACGAATGGCACCTGCTCCTCTGCTTCAAGCAACCCTCGACGGACCAGGTGATTGACCGCCTCCGACACCCCCATCCCACTTTCTCGGCGCACCTGAGCCAAAGCCTTGGCGTTGTCCGCGTCGAACTCAATCGTGGTTCTCATGCGCTGATTCTAACATTTGTGTGTGGATAATCATGCACGTGAATGCTGCCCTCTGGAGTCAACCAAGTCTGCGACCATCCTCGGCTCGCGAGGGAGCTGAGGGCGTCAGGGGTATAGCGTCGTGGCGGTGCAAGTTGTGATGACGAAGGTTGCTGGACTCGAGATGCGGGAGTTGACCGGTGGATCGGGCGACCCGCTGGTGATGCTGCACCACTCGTTCGGCAACCCCGGATGGATGCCCGTCCACGAGGCCCTTGCCGCCCGCTACGCCGTCCACGCCCTCGACCTTCCCGGCTACGGCGGCCCGGAGGGGTCGGAGCGGCCCGACTGGGCCCGCCATCCCCGAGATCTGGGCCTGCTGGTGGGCCAGTGGTTGCGGGCCCTTGGGCTCGGCCCGGTGGAACTGGTGGGGTGCGGCTTCGGCGGGTGGGTTGCGGCTGAGCTGGCCACCATGGCCCCCGAGATTCTCCGGCGACTGGTGCTGGTGGGAGCGGCCGGTCTGCTGCCCGAGCAAGGCCGCATCTTCGACCAGTTCCTGGTGTCGCACTCCGAGTACGTGCGGGCGGCGTTCTCCCGATCCGACATCTACGAGTCCATCTTCGAGACCAACGGTGCCGAGCCGGGCGACACCCCTGGCCAAGGCGAGGCGGATAACGGCGCCCCGCAGGAGGGGATCGCCGATGACACGTTGATCGCCTGGGACCTGAACCGGGAGATGACCACCAGGGTGGCGTGGAAGCCCTACATGTACAACCGCCGCCTCCGCCCCCTGCTGGGAGGTGTCAACGTGGATGCCCTTGTGGTGTGGG
This sequence comes from Acidimicrobiales bacterium, assembly GCA_965200775.1. Lineage (GTDB taxonomy): Bacteria > Actinomycetota > Acidimicrobiia > Acidimicrobiales > Bin134 > Poriferisocius. The sequence goes on from OZ241383.1 coordinate 2,009,804, forward strand.
GGGAGAACGACGGCGTGGTACCGCTGGAGTGCGCCCACGCTTATGTCGAGGCCCTGCCCCGAGCCCGCCTCAAGATCGTCCCCGGCTGCGGCCACGCCGTCGACCTCGAAGCCCCCGAAGCGCTGGTCGCTGCCATAACCGGAGGAGAGAGCTGATGTTCCTTTCGTACTTCACCGAGCAGCCGATGAGCGCCTACCCGGCCGACGAGGGGCTGAAGGAGGGCTTCACCTCGGTGCTGTTCTCCAACAAGTACTACGACCCGGTGGAGGGCAGCCGGCTCTTCAACGAGCGGATCGAGGAGTACAAGCTGGCCGAGCAGGTCGGTTTCGACGGGATCATGGTGAACGAGCACCACAACGCTCCTTTCTGCATGCAGGCCCGCATCACCGTCATGTCCAGCATCCTGGCCGCCATCACCGAGCGGGCCAAGATCGTGCAGCTTGGCAACCCGCTGCCCACCTACGACAGCCCGCTGATGTTCGCCGAGGAGATCGCCATGATCGACATGATCTCCAAGGGCCGGCTGATCTCGGGCATCGTGCGGGGCGCGGGGCAGGAATCGGTGTGCCTCAACGCCAACCCGGCCTACAACCGGCAGCGGTTCAACGAGGCCCACGACCTGCTGGTGAAAACCATGACCGACGACGGGCCGTTCTCATGGGAGGGTGAGCACTTCCAGTACCGGGTGGTCAACCCCTGGGCCCGGGTGCTTCAGAAGCCTCACCCCCGCATCTGGGTGCCCGGCGTGTTCAGCGCCGAGACGATCCAGTGGGCCGCAGCTCACCGCTACCCGTACATCTCGCTCAACACCCCTCTGCACCTCACCGGTCAGCTCTGGGACATCTACGACCAGGCTGCCCGCCGAGCCGGGTACGAACCGGGTCCGGAGAACCGGGGCTACCTGCTGCGGGTGCATGTGCAGGACGACGGCGACAAAGCCCGGGAGAACGCCCGTGAGTTCCTCTGGATGCAGGGGGAGTTCACCGGCATCGGCCACCCCTACTGGGTGAGCCCGTCGGGATACGGCTCGCCGACCCGCCGTTTGGACTACGCCCGGTTGGCCAACACCGAGGTTCGTGGGTCACGGGCCGCCCCGTTCGAGGACCAGCTGGCCACCCGGGAGTTGGTGGCCGGCACCCCAGACGAGGTGATCGCCGAGCTGAGGGTGGTGCTGGAGACCTGCCGCCCCTCCATCCTCATGTTGTGGGGCAACGACGGCGGCATCAGCCACTCCGACTCGCTGCGATGCATCGAGTTGATGGGCACCGAGGTGCTGCCAGCCCTTCGGGACATCGGTGACGAGCTGGGGTTGGCCGACCCGTTCGAGCTGGACACCCCGGTCAGCCTGGCCCTCACCCCGCCCGAGGAACTCTCCCCCCAAACCGACGAAGAGGAGCCCTCCGATGGATGAACCAAGCCGGCCCCAGGTGTCGTTCATCCATGCCGAGGACATGGACTTCGCCGAGGTCAAGTCGCAGCGCCACGCCGACGGTCGCCGGGTCTCGGTGTGGCTGCGCATGATGGAGCTGACCCCCGAGCGGGCCGTCTATCACACCCGCTACGACCCAGGTCTGGTGCTGGAACGCCACGGCCACAACAGCGACCACTACGTGTTCGTGATCGACGGTGAGGTGATGTTCGACAAGGAGGTTTGCCGGGCCGGGACGCTGGTGATGCTGCCCCACACCGCCACCTTCGGTCCCATCGTGGTGGGCGACGAGGGAGCGGAGATTTTGGAGATCTACTTCGGCGACTCCCGCCCAGCGCCTGCCGACAAGGAGGAGTACGCCGCCATTCTGGCCGAGCGAGGCATCACCGAACTCCCCCACCCACCGCTCGACCTGCCCGACTGGTTCGGCCCCCGCACCGACTGACTTCAGCGTTCCCGCAGAATGCGCTACGCCCACAGGGTGCAGATCGGGGCGGCGATGATGCGGTCGGCCAAGTGGAAGGGCCGGGGCCCGGTGTGAAACACGACACCGGCGGTGAATCGATCCCCGAGCTGATCCCGTAGCCAGGACAGGTGGCGGGCGTCGCCGGAACCGGGGGCGCTGGTCGCCTTAACCTCCATGGCCACGATCTGCCTCGCTCCCAGCTCGGCCACGATGTCCACCTCGTGACGGCCTTGCTCCTGGCGGAGGTGATAGAGCCGGGGCCGAGACTCGGTTACGGCAGCCTCGGCCCGGAGCTGGGCGGTCACAAAAGTGTCGAGCAACCGACCCAACAGGTCGCCGTCGCGGATCACCGAATCACGTTCGGCCCACAAGACCGCTCCCAGCAGCGACGAATCCACCAGGCTCCGTTTCGAGGTTCGGACAAGCCGCTTGAGACGGTTGGTGCTCCACGCCGGCAGCTCGTCCACGACGGACAGATTGGACAGCAGTTGAAGGTAGGCGCGACCAGTGTCCGCGCTCACCCCTGCGGCATCGTAGATGGCTTTGTCGGAAGCAAGCCCGGCTGCGTTCACCGCATATGCCTCGAAGTACTTGCGCAACCGAGCGGGGTCACGACCCGGTCCTATGGTTATGGGGTCACGGGTGAATAGCTGCTCCAGGTAGCTCTCCACCCACCGCGTGCCTCCATCGGGCGAATGGCCGAGAACCACATCGGGGAATCCTCCCCGTAGAGCGTGATCCACATAGCCGCGAACGTCGGGGGGGTCGGCCGGAACTTGCAGGTCTTCGCCGTCGGCCAAGCGATCGAGGAAGGGCTTGGTGGCCCGGCCAAGCTGCTCGGCCACGGTGAGCGGGTACATGGGGATACGGATCACCCGACCGGTCCCCGGCCAAGTCTGGCCTTGCAGATCGGCATGTACCGACCCGGTGATGAGGAACCGGCCTGGCCGGCGATCTTGGTCCACCGACCGCTTGACCGCGCCGAGCACGCTGGGTACGGCCTGCCACTCGTCGAGCAGGATCGGCTCGGACATGCCTCGCAGCGCCGCGTCGGGGTCGGCCTGAAAGACCGCTGCCTCTTGAGGACGATCCAACTGCACCACCGTGGCTGCATGACGGCGGGCGGTGGTCGACTTCCCCACCGCTCGCGGCCCCGTCAGCATCGCTGCGGGAAAGTCGTCTAGCACCTGCCTCAGCAGGGGGTCGACAATGCGGGGCATATACCCTGACCCAGTGCCCATCTCCCCACGTTAGCAAGATTCCGCGGGTCTAACTAGCAATTTCCCGCGCTATTCACTAGCAAGATTACGCGGTTCCCACTAGCAACATCCCGCACATTGGGGCGATGGCGACCGCTCACAGACCGGTGTCCTTACCGCCACCGACATCGACACCCTGAAGGCCAACGGAGTCAACGTCCGCCACGACTAGCCGCACTGGGGGTTACCGCAACCGGCACCGATCAGCGCAAACCCAGCACCACCGCCAAAGCAGCGTCCACACCCCACTGCTCCTCTGGGGTGAGCCGGCCGACAATTTCGCCCAATCGGCCCGCGTCCACCGCACCGACCTGCTCAACCAGCACCTTGGTGGCCGATCCGCCCACATGGACCTCGGGGCGAAACGACGCAGGGCGAGCGCTCGTTGAGGTTGGCGCCACCAGAACGACAGAACGAGGCAAGAGGGCATCCGACTGCACGACCACGCCGAATCTCCCGCCTTGTTGCTCGTGGTCGATGCCTCGGGGGAGGCGAAGCCGGAAAACGTCACCCCTCTGCACGCAGACTCTCCATCAACTCGGCGACGGCCAGCATTTCGGCCCGGTCCACCTCATCGGCCTCAAGTGCTCTGGCCTCAACGGCCAAGGCATCCGGGTCGTTGAGGCGACTGGCCGCTTTGACGAGGGCGGTGCGTATCGCCTCCGACTGGGACAATCCGGTCGAAGTGAGCCGATTCAGAGCACCGGCAGCCTCATCATCAAGCCGAACCGAAACAGCATGAGCCACCGACGAAGTGTATCACGGCTTGGGATACACAGTGGCTAGCAGCACTATCGACGCGCTGACATCGATGCACGCCAACTACCCCGAGGGCACGTCGCTCACGTTCAGGAGCCAAGTCAACTGAGGGGTGGCGAGATTCCGAAGAGACGGGAGGGGTTGTCGGTGAGGAGGGCCTGTTTCTGGTTGTCGGTGAGGTCGTCGCGCTCAACAAGGAGCTTCACCGAGTGGGGGAAGTCGCAGTCCCAGTGGCAGTAGTCCGAGGAATAGCAGAGTACGTCGTCACCGATCTGGTCCATCACGTAGGGCAGGGCGGTTTCGGTTGACTCCACCCCCACGAAGCACCGCCCCGACAGGAAATACTCCGAAGGTTTGCGGTCCAGGATGGGGGCTTGGTCGGGCATCAGCTCGTATTCCTCGTCGAGGCGCTCCAGCCAGAACGGCAGCCAGCCGCAGCCCGCTTCCATGATCCCCACCCGCAGGTTGGGGAACTTGTGAAGGATCCCGCCCACCGTGAAGTTCATCATGGCCAGCATGGCCCCGAACGGGTGGGTGAAGGCGTGCTTCTCCAGCCGGGTGTCGTAGCGGTCCACCACGATCGGTACTTGGTCGGGAGCCTGGCCCCCGCCGTGTACGCACACCGCAGCCCCGTGACGATCAACCACCTCCCACACCACATCGTGATCCGGGTGGTGCAGGTTGCGGTCCAGGATGTGCTGGGCCGTCACCATGCCCACGAACACATCCGGGTACTGGGTGAGGCACCGTTCCAGCTCGGCAGCGGCCCGCTGAGGGTCGATCATCGGCAGCTTGGCCACCAGCTTCAACCGGGCTGGGTCGTGGGCCGCATAACCGGCCCGGGCATCGTTCAGGAGCCGGCACAACTCGGCGGCAAAACCGGGATCGCCCAACGCCCACTCCTCCCCCGAACCGGGCGGGAACATAACCGTGACATCGATACCCTCAAGGTCCATGTCGGTGATGCGAGGGCCGGGCAAGGCCATGCCCTCACGCTGGAGGGGCGACTCGAAATCTAGCTCACCGGCGGCGTACTCGCCGTAGTGCTTGTCGCCGTCGGTGTGCTGGGGCGACCCGGCCCCCGGCAGGTCGCCGTAGATGGCCTTCATCCTGGCCACGTACTCCACCATGTGCGACCGCCACTGCGGGCTCACCCCGTGGCGCCACTTGGGAGGCTCACCCCCGTGGCCGTCCGCGTCGATCACGTAGTACCCGTACTTGCCCATCCCCCAATCGTGGCACTTTGCCGCACCAGAGGCCATCAATCCCGGCCCAACCACTCGGGGTCGTGGCACTTGGCCGGCGCAGGTGCTAGAAGTTCGGCGATGAAGGCAGTGGTTATCTTCGAGAGCCGCACCGGCAACACCCAGCGAGCAGCCGAGATGATCGGCGGGGAGCTGCAAGGGGCCGGAGCCGAGGTGGCGGTGCGCCCGGTTGGCGGCTTGAAGCTCACCGAGATCGCAGAGGCCGACCTGCTGGCCGTGGGCACCTGGGTGGACGGCCTGGTGCTGTTCGGTCATCGCCCCGGGGGCACGGCCAAATTGATGACACTGCCGTCGCTCCACCACAAGCCGGTGGCAGCGTTTGCCACCTACAAGTGGTATCCGGGCAACTGCATCGACCAGCTCGCCGACCTGCTGGCCTACAAGGGTGCCGATGTTGTCCACCGCCAGGCGTTCAACAAGAAGCACCTCGACATCCTGGTCCCCGAGTTCACCGCCCGGGTCCTCGCCGCGGTGGGCGCTCCCAACCCCTCCGGAGCACCGGCGTGACATTGACCGCTCCCGATGCGGCGGCACTCAACGAGATGCCCCGCATCATCAGCGTGGACGACCACGTGGTGGAGCCCCCCGAACTCTGGTCGAGCCGGCTGCCGGCCCGGTACCGCGACATCGGGCCCCGAATCGAGTACCTGCCCCAGGGTGAGGTGCAACTCCAAGGCGGCACCTACATCGAACGGCCGGGAACCGAAGGCCGCAACGTGGCCTGGTGGCTGTACGAAGACCACACCTACTCGGTAAAGCGGCTCATTGCGGCCGCCGGCTACCCCTACGACGAGGTCACCACCGACGGCATCACCTACGAGGAGATGCGCCCCGGCTGCTGGCAGCCCCAGGCCCGCATAGCCGATATGGAGATGAACCACACCGACGCCTCGCTGTGCTTCCCCAACTACCCTCGTTTCTGCGGGCAGCTATTCGCCGAGCGCCGCGACAAGGAGCTGTCGCTGCTGTGCGTTCAGGCCTACAACGACTGGATGGTGGAGGAATGGTGCGGCGACTCCGGAGGGAGGCTGATCCCGCTCTGCCTGGTGCCGCTGTGGGATGCCGAGCTGGCCGCCGCCGAGGTCTGCCGCAACGCTGCCCGGGGGGTGCGAGCGGTGGCCTTCAGCGAGCTTCCCACCTGGCTGGGCCTGCCCAGCATCCACTCCGGCTACTGGGACCCGTTCCTGGCAGCCTGCGCCGAGACCGGCACCGTGGTGTGCATGCACATCGGATCGGGCACCCGCACCGTGTCCACCGCTGACGACGCCCCCGACGCGGTGACCGCCTCGCTCATCTTCTGCAACAGCGCAGCTTCGATGATCGACTTCATCTTTTCCGGGGTGCTACACCGCTACCCCGACCTCAAGCTCATGTATGCCGAGGCCCAGATCGGGTGGATTCCCTACGCCCTGGAGCGGGCCGACGACGTGTGGGAGACCCACGCCGGGTGGAGCGGTGCCAAGAGCAACATCCCCGAGCCGCCTTCGTTCTACTACCACCGCCAGATATACGGCTGCTTCTTCAAGGACAGCGTGGGCATCGACCTACTCGACCGGGTTGGGGTGGACAACATCACCTTCGAGACCGACTACCCCCACACCGACGGCACATGGCCCAACACAAGGGAGGTGGCCACCAGGCTGTTCGGCCACCTCGACCCCGAGGCGGTTTACAAGATCGCCCGGGGCAATGCCATCAAGCTGCTGGGTCTCGATCTGGACGGTTAGTTGCCCGGCACCGGGCCATGCAGGACCAGGCCATGCAGGACTCGAACCAGCTGAACCGACCGAACCCGGTGACCTCTTAGACCTCGGCCAGCGCCCGCCACACCCTCTCCGGGGTGGTGGGCATGTCGATGTGGGCTACGCCCAGGTACGACACCGCATCAACCACCGCGTTGTGGATGGCGGGGGTTGACCCGATGGTGCCCGACTCGCCGATGCCCTTGGCCCCCAGCGGGTTCAACGGGCTGGCCGTCTCGGTGTTGCTCACCTCGAACGACGGCAGCTCGGCTGCGCTGGGCATCAGATAGTCCATGAGGCTGGACGTGCGGGGGTTGGCCTCGTCGTCGTACTGCACCCACTCGAACAGCGCCTGGGCAGCACCCTGGGCCACTCCCCCGTGCTGCTGGCCGGCCACAAGAAGCGGGTTCAGCACCGTGCCGCAGTCGTCCACCGCTACGTGGCGCAAAAGCTCCACCCCGCCGGTCTCGGTGTCCACCTCCACCACGGCCACGTGAGCCCCGAACGGGAAGCTGGAGCCACCCTGGTCGAAGTCGAGTTCGTGGGTGATCATCCCGCCTTCGGCGGCCGAGGCCAGATCGGCCCACGACGCCGACTGGGCCGGCACCCCGGCAACGTGCAATCCGCCGTCGCCCACCACGATGTCGTCGGCGCTGGCCTCCAGTTGCTGGGCGGCCAGCTCCTTGGCCTGGGCCAGCACCTCCTCGCTAGCCCGGAACACCGCGCTGCCCGCGGTTTGCAACGACCGCGACCCCATGGTTCCCGCGCCGCGGGGGATCTCGTCGGTGTCCGACTGGATCAGCTTCACGCTCTCCATGGGCACGCCCAGCAGCTCGTGGACGATCATCGAGAACGCCGTCTCGTGGCCCTGGCCGTGAGCGCTGGTGCCCACCCGCACCTCCACGTTGCCGTCGCTCAGCACGTCGACCCGGCCGTACTCGGTGTGCAGGCCCAACGGCGCGGTGATCTCCACGTAGGCTGACACCCCGATCCCCAGCAGCTTGGAATCGCCCGCTTCCCGCCGGGAGGCCTGTTCGGCCCGCAGATCGGCGTAACCCGACGCCGCGAGAGCCGCGTTCAGGGCCTTCTCGTACTCGCCGGAGTCGTACTGGGCGCCGGTGAGGGTTGCGAAGGGGAACTCGTCGGGGCCGATGAAGTTGAGCCGCCTGATCTCCGCGGGGTCAACGCCCAGCTCGTCGGCGGCCACGTCCAGCACACGCTCCAGGATTTGGGTGGCCTCGGGGCGGCCCGCTCCTCGGTAGGCGCCGATCTGCGTGGTGTTGGTCACAACCGAGTCGCCGGAGAACTTGATCTTGGGAATCTTGTAGACGCCTTGCGACATGGTCTGGGTGAGCACGGTCAAGAAGCTGCCGATGGCCGGGTAGGCCCCGGAGTCGGCCAGCACGTGTAGCTGCAGTCCGGTGATGCGGTTGTCGGCGTCGAACCCCATCCTGGCGGTGAGGGTGTGGCCCCGACCGTGCATCAGCGACACCATGTCCTCCGAGCGCGACTCGGTCCACTTCACCGGACGGCCCAGCTCCAGCGCAGCCTTGGCCGACACCAAGTACTCGGGATAGATGCCGCTCTTGGCCCCGAAACCGCCCCCCACGGCAGGAGCGAGAATCCGAACGTTGGCCGAATCCAATCCCAGCAGGCCGGCAAACCCGTCGCGCAGGCCGATGGGGGCCTGACTGGGCAGGGTCACCGTCATGCCCCCGTCGGGGATTCCGGGCTCCACCAGCACCCCGTTGGGCTCCATGGGGACCGCGGCCAGCCGCTGGCTCTCCATGGTCACCTCAGCCACATGGGCCGCTTCGGCCAGGCCGTCGTCGTCGCCCAGCTCGGTGTGGAACGCCAGGTTGCCGCCTTCGTTTTGGGGCCAGATCACCTCGGCGCCATCGTCGAGGGCCTTGTTAGGGTCGGCGTTGGCCGGCAATGGGTCGTAGTCCACCAACACCGCCTCGGCAGCGTCAACGCCCTGCTCTCGGGTTTCGGTCACCACGGCGGCCACGATGTCGCCCACGAACCGCACCCGGTCGCCCACGATCTGGGGGCGCTCGAACACCGGCAGCATGGGGAACCCGGCGGTGGCGGGCAGGCCGACGTTCTCCCCGGTGTACAAGGCGAGCACGCCGTCCATGGCCTCGGCCTCGGAGGTGTCCACCGATTCGACGACGGCGTGGGCGATGGGCGATCGCACAAAGGTGATGAAGGTGGTTCCTTCGGGAGCGATGTCGTCGTAGTAACGCTCCTCGCCGGTCAACAGCCCCGGATCTTCGCGGCGGACTACGGAATTGCCCAGGATCGAGCCAGATTTCGACACGGTTTCCCCTTTGTTCTTCAGGCTTGTCGTTCCCGAGAACCGGGTCCCGGAAAGGGGATATTGTCCTCGGGAGTCGGGAGGATGTTAGAACCAGACAATGGATTTAGGCCAGCTTTACGACCCAACCCTGGACGAGTTCGCACCTGAGGCCCTGGAACTTCTGTCCAATTTCTCGTTCGACTCGCTCAACTTCGACCTGTCCACACCCGAAGGACTGGCACGAGCCCGCGATTTCGAGTCGTTCGGCGCAGGCTTTTTCCCCACTGTTCCCGACTCCGAACTCGACATCCGCTCCTACCCCGGCGGGGCCGGTGACAAGTTGGAGATGCGGGTATTCGCGCCCGACGGCCCGGCCCGGGCGGTGTATCTCGACATCCACGGTGGTGGGTTCTTCATGGGCCACCCCAGGATGGTCGACGTGCGCAACCGGCAGATGGCCACCAGCCACCAGATCGCGGTGGTCAGCGCCCAGTACCGTCTGGCTCCCGAGCATCCCTGGCCTGCCGGGCCCGACGATTGCGAGGCGGCCGCACTGTGGGCGCTGGATGCGGGCCGCCGGGAGTTCGGATCGGTGCCGATGCTGATCGGCGGGGGGTCGGCGGGGGCCAACCTGGCCGCCACCACCCTGGTAAGGCTGCGCGACCGCCACGACGCCGCCGGAGAGTTCATCGGGGCCAACCTGGTGTTCGGGGTGTACGACCTGAGCGGAACGCCCTCACAGGTGAAGCTGGGCAACACCGGGTTCCGGGACCTGTACGTGGGCGACTACGACACCCTGGGCCGCCAGAACCCCGACATCTCCCCGCTGTACGCCGACTTGAACGGCCTGTGCCCGGCCCTGTTCACCGTGGGCACCCTCGATTACCTGTACGACGACTCGCTGTTCATGGCCGCCAGGTGGCGGGCCGACGGCAACCCGGCCGAGCTGGCCATCTTCCCGGCCTCTCCCCATGGGTTCACCGCCTTCCCCACCAAGATGGCCGCCGCTGCCAATCAACGGACCGACGCCTGGCTAGCCAGAATCCTGGACGGCGCGATCCGCCGGTAGCTACCCGCAGGCTGTCCATCAGCCGGCCGTCAACCGGTGGCGTTCATGTGCCGGAAGCGGCGGCGGGCAAGCTGAGCGGCCAAATAAACGGCCTCCACCATGGCGGTAATGGCCAGCACCCAGCGGATGCCCATGACGCCGGCCAGGCGGCCTTGCACCAAAATGCTCAGCGGCGCGGCCAGGCCGAACAGCATCATCCAGAGGCTCATCACCCGCCCTCGAAAGCTGTCGTCGCACAGACTCTGCAGCGCGCTGGTGAGGGTGGGCATGGTCACCATGAAGGCCAGACCCACCGCCCCCATGGCAAGCACACCCAGAACGAACGTGGGTGCCGCCGCCAGCACCATCGTGAACAGCGCCACCGCGCCGATCCCAATGGTGGTTAGGCGGCTGTAAGGAGTGCCTCTGTCGAATTGCAGCAGCAACGCGGCACCGACCAGCGAACCCACCCCGAACGCGCCCAGCAGAATACCGAACCCGGCCGCATCCACCCCGAAGGCGTCGTCGGCGATCACCGGAGCCAACCACTGGGTGGGGGAAATCGCCGCGGCCAGCATGAAACTGGCCAACATCACCACCCGGATGCCCTCAATGCTACGGGCGTAGTGGAATCCCGAAAGGAAGTCGGACAGGAAGCCTTGACCCGACGGTGAGGCCGGAGGTGGGCGAGGCGGCAACCGGCTCAATCCCAAAATGAGCACCACGAAGCTGGCGGCGTTGAACCAGAAGGCCGCAGCCGGACCCCAAAACTGGATCAGCCACCCGCCCAGCATTGGACCCACTGCCCGAGAGACATTCCACTGGGTGGAGTTCAAGAAGATGGCGTTGCGCATGACACCGCCCGGTACCAACTCCACCACGATGGCCTGCTGCACCGGCGCGCCGACCGACGCAGTCGCTCCCCCGCCGATGGAGAAGGCAACCAGTACCCAGAACGTCTCGAGGTCAATCTGGACAACCCAGGCCAAAGCCACCGCCACTACCATCTGGCCGATCACCGTGGCAAGAAAGAGACGGGTACGGCTGTAGCGGTCGGCTAGCGATCCCCCGAAGGGGCTCATCAGGAATAGGGGAATCAGCCCGGCGGTGGCCGCCACCGTCACCTTCCAGGGGTCGTCGGTGATGTCCTCAACCAACCACCCAATGGCAGCCAGGTACATCATCGATCCGGTGTTGGAAACCACGCTGGTGGTCCAATACAGCCGGTAGTCCCGATAGCCCAGCGCCTGTACCGACACCGGTACCCGCCGATCAGGACCAGTGTTCACCTACTCTTTCTACTCCCATCCCGGCGGCCGCGAGACAGCCAGAGTCGGGGGCTGCCGACCGGCGGCCCCGGCTTGGGCAGGCCCAACAAACTCAGGGGCCGGCGGCGGTCACGGTGTCGGTTTCGCGGCCCGAGCGGATCACCTGGCCGGGAAGGGTGCCGGTGAGCGCTCCAGCCCCGGGCCCGCGCCGTCCACCACCATCCCGTCCCGAATCAGGCAACCCAACATGGCAGACCCCTGCTCTGCCGATTCCGAAGCGCGCTGCGCTATCGTCAGCGTCTGGTCTAGTTGGCCTTGGCCCCACCGTAACCCGAGCCCGTGACTGGAGCCCCGATGACGCCACCCTCGATGCCCCCTTGCGCAATGGAACCGATTGTCGCTGGGGCCACCCCGTGAAGCAGCGCATCGCCGTGGTCGGGGCCGGTTGGACGGGAGTGGTGGCCGGCCGCTTGCTCACCGATGCGGGCTTCGCCGTGGAGGTGCTGGAGAAAACTGGCGTGGTGGGCGGCCACTCCCGGGCGGAGACCATGAACGGGGTGGTGTACGAACCCAACGGGGCTCACATCTTCCACACCTCCATCCCCGAGGTGAACCGATTTGTGAACGCTCACGGCCTCACCCGCCCCTACGACCACAAGGTGCTCACCAAGGTGTACCTGTCGCCCGACGACGAAGACCACGAAAGCCACCTGCTGTCGTGGCCCCCGCAGGTGTCCGAGCTCCGAGAGCTACCTGTGTGGCCGACCGTAGAGCGGGAGCTGGCCGCCCTTCCCCCTCAACCCACCGGCAACAACTTCGAGGACTTCGTGGTGTCGATGATGGGCCGCACCCTCTACGACCTGTTCATCCGGGACTACACCGCCAAGCAGTGGGGCCGCCCGGCCACCGAGTTGTCGGCCCGGTTCGCCCCCAAGCGAGTGGAGCTGCGTGACGACGGTCACCGGGGGCTGTTCCGAGACCGCTGGCAGTACTTCCCGCCCAACGGCATCAACGAGGTGATCGAGTCGGTGCTGTCCACCGTGGCCGTCACCCTGGATTCCGAGATCACCATCGACGACGCCGACCGCCTGGCCCGGGACTACGACATGGTGATCGTCACCGCCGCACTGGACGACTTCGCCCGCTGCCCCGGCGAGCTGGAGTGGCGAGGCATTGAGATGCGGTCCCGCCATTTTCCGGTGGACGGACCAGGCGACGTGCTGACCCCGGCCTACGTGACCAACCAGCCGTCGAACCGGGTGCCCCACACCCGCACGGTGGAGACCAAGCACGCCACCGGCCAGCAGATCGGAGGCACGGTGGTGAGCGAGGAAATGCCCGGCGCCCCCCGCCGCCACTACCCGGTACATACCGTGGACGAGGCCAACGAGCGGCGCAACGCCGAGCTGGCCGAGCAGATCACCGCCCGGTTCGAGATCCCGGTGAGGTTCGCCGGACGGCTGGCCACCTACCGCTACATCAACCAGGACGAGGCCATAGCCGACGCCATGGCCGTGGCCGACCAAGTGGCGGCCGAACTCACGGATTAGAGCGCCAATGACCGGATCCGAAGGTTGGCGCTTCTGGATCGACCGGGGCGGAACGTTCACCGACGTGTTGGCCCAGCGCCCCGACGGGGAGATGGTCACGGCCAAGCTGCTGTCGGAGAGCCCCCGGTACGCCGACGCCGCGGTGGCGGCCATCCGCTCCCTTCTGGGGCTTGGGCCCGACGATCCGATCCCGCCACATCGGGTGGCCGAGGTGAAGATGGGCACCACGGTGGCCACCAACGCCCTCCTCGAGCGCCAGGGCGAACCGACCGTGCTGGTCACTACCGAGGGGTTCGCCGACGCCCTACGCATCGGCTACCAGACCCGGCCCGACCTGTTCGCCCTCGACATCGTGCTGCCCGACATGGTGTACCGGCAGGTCATCACCGTAAACGAGCGGGTCAGGGCCGACGGAACGGTGGAGCGCCCCCTCGACGAGGACCACGCCCGCCGGAAGCTCGCCGCCGCCCATCGGGAAGGAATGCGGTCGGCGGCCATCGTGTTGCTCCACGGCTACCGCTACCCCGACCACGAGGCCCGGTTGGCGGAGATCGCCGCCGAGGTCGGGTTCGAGCACGTCTCGACCGGCCACCAGGTGAACCCGCTCATCCGCCTCGTCCCCCGGGGTGACACCACGGTGGCCGACGCCTACCTAACCCCGGTGCTGCGCCGTCACATCCGCAACGTGGGCGAGCAGATCGGCTCGTCGCTCCTGTTCATGCAGTCCAACGGCGGGCTGGCCCACCCCGACCACTTCCGGGGCAAGGATGCGCTGCTGTCCGGCCCGGCCGGAGGGGTGGTGGGCATGGCCCACACTGGCGAGGCCGCCGGGCACCGTCGCCTGATCGGGTTCGACATGGGCGGCACCTCCACCGACGTGTCCCACTACGATGGCCGCTTCGAGCGCACCACCAACTCCGTTGTGGCCGGGGTCAGGGTAAGAGCGCCGATGATCCTCATCCACACCGTGGCCGCGGGCGGCGGGTCGATCCTGTCGTTCGACGGGAGCCGCTTTCGGGTGGGGCCTGATTCCGCGGGAGCCGACCCCGGCCCGGCCTGCTACGGCAACGGCGGACCCCTCACCGTGACCGATGCCAACGTGGCGCTCGGACGGTTGCACCCCGACCACTTCCCCGCGGTGTTCGGGCCGAACGGCGACCAGCCCCTCGACGTCGCCTCCGCCCGAGCAGGGTTCGACGATCTGGCCGCGGCCATCACCGAGGCCACCGGGCAGCTCTGGACGCCGAACCGAACCGCCGAGGGTTTCCTTGACGTGGCGGTTCAGAACATGGCCGGCGCCATCAAAACCATCTCGGTGCAGAGGGGCCACGACGTGAGCGCCTACACGCTGGCCTGCTTCGGGGGGGCCGGGGGCCAGCACGCCTGCCGGGTGGCCGACGAGCTGGGCATGTCCACCGTGTTGGTTGACCGGTACGCCGGGGTGCTCTCGGCGCTGGGCATCGGGCTGGCCGATGTGCGCTCGGTGGCCGAGCAAGCGGTGGGCCGGCCGCTCACCGAGGAGCTATTGGCCGACATCGGCACCGACATCGGCGAGCTGGCCGCCGCCGCCTACGCCCAGGTGGCCACCGAGCAGGCCAACCTCCACATCCACATCGAGGCGAGCTTCTTCCTTCGCTACGAGGGATCCGACACCGCCCTGGAGGTGACCGCCGACGACAGGGAACAGGTAGAGGCCGCCTTCGCCGACCTTCACAGGGAACGCTTCGGGTTCGTCTCCCCCGACACACCGATAGTGCTGGAATCAATCCAGGTGGAAGCCATCGGACGCCGCGACCTCCCCTCCGCACCAGCCGAGCAACCAGTCGAGCCTGCCCCGGTGGCGTCCTCCGGCCCTCGCCCTGCGGCCCGACATCCCGCCGGCTTCGGGGGCCAGACCCTCGACACCGGGTTCCACAACAGGTCCGAGCTGGGGCCGGGCACCACCCT
Organism: Acidimicrobiales bacterium; assembly: GCA_965200775.1. Taxonomy (GTDB): domain Bacteria; phylum Actinomycetota; class Acidimicrobiia; order Acidimicrobiales; family Bin134; genus Poriferisocius. The sequence goes on from OZ241383.1 coordinate 2,024,839, forward strand.
GGACGGCCCCGCGGTGATCGTGGACCCCCACTCCACCACGGTGGTGGAGCCGGGCTGGACCGCTCGGGTGATGCCGGCCGGTGAGCTGGAGCTGCGCCGCACCACGCCCCGCCCCGACACCGAGGTGGGCACCCAAGCCGACCCGGTGATGCTGGAGATCTTCAACAGCCTGTTCTCCAACGTGGCCGAGCAGATGGGGGTGGTGCTGGAGAACACCGCTGCTTCGGTGAACATCAAGGAGCGGCTCGACTTCTCGTGCGCGGTGTTCGACCCCGACGGGGAGCTGATCGCCAACGCGCCCCACATGCCTGTGCATCTCGGGTCGATGGACATGACGGTGAAAGCGGTGATCGCCCGCCACCGGGACATGGCGCCGGGCGACGCCTTCGTCACCAACGCTCCCTACGACGGCGGCACCCACCTCCCCGACGTGACCGTGGTGATGCCGGTGTTCGATGCCGCCGGCGACGAGGTGCTGTTTTTCACCGCCGCTCGGGGACACCACGCCGACATCGGGGGCACCACCCCCGGTTCGGCCCCCGCCGACTCGTCGGACATCGCCGAGGAGGGGGTGCTGCTAAACGCCGAGGTGCTGGCCCGGGGCGGGCGGCTCCGGGAGGACGAGATCCGGGCCCTGTTAACCGGAGCCCGGTGGCCGGCACGAAACCCCGATCTCAACATGGCCGACATCAAGGCCCAGCTCGCCGCCTGCCAGAAGGGGGCGACCACCCTGAGCGGGGTCATCGACCACTACAGCCTGGCCACGGTCCACGCTTACATGGCCCACATCAGGGTCAACGCCGCCGATTCCGTCCGCCGCCTCATCAACAGGCTGGACGACGCCTCGTTCACCGCCCGGTGCGACGACGGCTCCTTGGTGTCGGTGGCGTTGCGGATCGACCGCGACCGGCGGATCCTGACCGTCGACTTCACCGGCACCAGCGAACAGCACCCAGGGAACTTCAACGCCCCCGAACCGGTGTGCCGAGCCGCGGTGCTGTTCGTGTTGCGTTGCATGGTGGACGACGACATACCGCTCAACAGCGGGTGCCTGGATCCGGTGAGGATGATCGTGCCGTCGCCCAGCCTGATCAGCCCGTTGGAGCCGGCCGCGGTGTTCGCCGGAAACGTGGAGACCTCTCAGCTCATCGTGGACGCCCTTTTCGGGGCCTTGGGCTCGGTGGCCGCGTCGCAGGGGACGATGAACAACGTGGTGTGGGGCAACCAGCGCCACCAGTACTACGAGACGGTGTGCGGCGGGGCCGGGGCCACCGCTCGCCGCCCCGGCTGCGATGCCGTCCACACCGGCATGACCAACTCCGCGCTCACCGACCCCGAAATCCTCGAGCAGCGCTACCCGGTGATGGTGGAGGACTTCTCGATTCGCAGGGGCAGCGGCGGGGAAGGCCACCACCGAGGGGGCGACGGGGTGGTGCGCCGCACCCGCTTCGACGAGCCAATGAGCCTCAACGTGCTCTCCTCCCGCCGAACGGTCCCCCCCTACGGCATCGCCGGCGGCTCCTCGGGCACCGCCGGCCTCAACCGCATCCTGCGGGCCGACGGCACCGTCGAGGAGCAGCCCGGCGTGTTCCGCACCGAAGTGCAGCCCGGCGACCGGTTTGAAATCGCCACTCCCGGAGGAGGCGGCTACGGCCCACCCGACTGACCCGCCCCCTCAGCTCCAATCAAGCGGCAGGGGGCTAGGTGCCGTTGGTGGTGCGACGGTGGGCCAGGCGGACGCCATCGACAATGCTGGTGTAGCCGGTGCAGCGGCACAGCGTGCCGGCCAGGAACTCCCTTATCTCACGGTCGGTGGGCTCGCCGGAATCGGCGGGTCGCTCGGCCAGCCAGGCCACGGTGGACATCACGATGCCGGGGGTGCAAAAGCCGCACTGGAAGCTCATGGCATCGGCGAAGGCCTGTTGCACCGGCCCCAGCTTCGGGTTGGCCGGATCGGAGACATCCACCAGCCCCTCGATGGTGGTTACCTCGCACCCGTCGGCCTGCACCGCCAGCAAGAGGCACGACCTCACGGCCACGCCGTCCACCAGAAGGGTGCAAGACCCACACACCCCGTGCTCGCAAGCCAGATGGGTGCCGGTCAACCCGCACTGGCGGCGCAGGAAATCGGCCAGCGTGGTACGCATCTCGGCCTCGGCGCGGTGTTCAACCCCGTTCGCCCGCAGGCCAATCGTCCTCACGGGGCTCGACTGCTCCACCGGCTACCAACCGATGCTCTGGCCTGCATTGGCCCGCATGATCTGACCGGTCACGAGGCGTGCGGCGTCGGACGCCAGGAACCAGATCAGGTTGGCCTGGTCGGAGGCCTCACACACCTCGCCGAGCGGGGAGCGATCCCGCATCAGCTTGAGGTAGGAATCCATCTCCGCCGGATCGACCCGACCCTCGGCGTCGCGCAGGTGGCCGCCCACGAAGTTGGTGAGGGTGAACCCGGGGGCGATGGTGTTGACCCGCACCCCATGGGGCCCCGCCTCCACGGCCAGCGACTGGGTGAGCATGGCCACCGCGGCCTTGGTGGCGGCGTACACCGACAGGCCCCCCACCGGGGTGTTTATGGCGGTGGCCGACACGTTGATGATCGACCCCGAGCCCTGGGGGGCCATGACCCGCATCGCCGCCTGGCACCCGAAGAAAACTCCCTTGAAGTTGATGGCCAGCACCCGATCCAGCTCCGCCTCGGTCACATCCACCACGTCGCCGTAGCTGCCCACCCCGGCCACGTTGACCATCACATCCAGCCGACCGAACTCGTCCACCGCTCTCGCCACCAGAGCGCTCACCAGGTGGGACTGGGTGGTGTCGGTGGGCTGGGCCACCGCCCGGCCCCCCTGAGCGACGATCCGGTCCCGGGTTCGGCGGGCCCCCTCACCGTCGATATCACCCAGCACCACGGCGGCACCGGCCGCGGCCAGCGTCTCGGCGGCGGCCTCGCCGATGCCACTGGCAGCCCCGGTGATGCAGGCCACACGCCCGGCCATGTCGAACACCCCAAGCCCGTCCATCAAACCAGTCTTGCCGACCGCAACACCGCCTGCCCCACCACTGCTCACAACCCCTCGCACGCGACTCGCTGGTAACCGGTTTGCCCCAGTGCGGTGTAGGTGTGAGTCTGGGCTTATGGCGCGGGAGCTGGAGTGGTTCGTGGATCAGCCCGTCCAACACGAACCGGTCATGTTGGTGGCTCTGGAGGGTTTGTTCGACGCCGCCGACGCGGCCACCACCGCAGTGCGATTGCTGAAGGAAAGCGCCCACAGCGTCGAGCCGCTGGCACGCATCGACTCGGAGGAGTTCTTCAACTTCCAGGACCGCCGCCCCGAAGTCCGCTTGGATGACAGCGGCAACCGGGTCATCGACTGGCCGGTCACCGAGGTCTCGGCGGTGGAGCGTTTCGGGGCCAAGCATCCCCTGGTGGTTGTGGACGGCGTGGAACCCCACCTCCGGTGGCGCAGCTTTGCCGAGTACCTGGTGGAGGTGGCCACCGAGACCCGGGCCGGGCTGGTGGTCACCCTCGGGGCCATGGTCGGGATCGCCCCCCACACCAGACCCCTGGGGGTGGTGGGCAGCTCCACCAACGCCGAGCTGGCCCGAATGTTCGGCCTGGGCCGCCCGAGCTACGAAGGTCCAACCGGCCTGGTGGGAGCCCTCCACGACGCCCTGGACCAAGCCCGCATCCCGGTGATCTCCATGCGGGTGTCGGTGCCCCACTACGTGCCGGGGCCGCCCAACCCCGAAGCCACCCGGTCGCTGCTCAAGCGGTTCGAGCTCATTACCGGCATCATCACCGACCACGAGAAGCTGGACGAACCGGCCGTCGCCTGGCGTGAACGGGTGGATTCCGCAGTGGCCGGCGACGACGATCTCAGGAACTACGTGTCCCAGCTCGAGCAGCAGATCGACGAAGCCGACGACCTTCTGCCCACCGGCGACGACCTCGCCACCCAGTTCGAGGCCTTCCTCCGTGACCCCTGGAAGTAACTCCGGCCCCGCTGATGCCGGGTGCCGCCAGGGCGGACAGACAAAAGGCTTCTAGGAAACGGTCAGGCGGGTAACCGCCTCATCGACAACGGAGGAAGCCAGCTTGCGCAGCGCCTCGTCGTCGAGTGTGGACACGGGGTGGGGGACGGTGACGGTGGGGTACTCGGCCATGCCCACGGTGGGAGCGAAGGCCTCGACCACGGCCCGGAACGGCTCGGTCACCAGCAGCATGGCGGGGATGCCCCGGGCCTCCATGTGAACGGCGTCGTGCAGACTGCACGCCGTACAGGCCCCTCAATCACCCAACCCAGAGATGATGAGGTGGGAGCGAGCGGCCAGCATCTCGGCGTCGTCGGCGTCGATGGGCTTGCCGGCGGCCGACTTGGAGTGGACCACGACATCGGCCACGGGAAGGCGATCCCTCAGGCCCTCGGCCACGTAGGTGAGCAGCTCCTTGGCGTTGGCCTTGGCGTTCTCGATCACCCCGATCACCACCGGCTCACCCAGCACCGTCCGGGGGGCCATCTTCACCTCATCGACTGAGGCTTCCTCGTAAACCGGCGACAGAACAGTGACAGACGACACGGGCCCTCCTCTCTCAAACCAAGGGTAGCCCACCGCCGGTCCCGGCCACCTTCCTGGTGACCGCCTCCGAGTGAACCACCGGCGCCCAGTTGGGGATGTAGGCCGACCACCCCGCCCCCGCGCTCCCCGCGGTGACCAGGAATATGTCGTCGGGGCCTCGCACCGTGGCGATCCTGCCGTCGGCATCGGGGGTCATGTCGTTCTGGGCGGTGAACTCCAGCAACACTCCCCCGGCGGCCAGATGCTCCGGGGTAACCCTGCTGTGTTCGGCCAGGAACTCCCGCACCGCCTGCTTGGTCCAACCCGCCTCGGCCAGGGCCTGGCGATGCTCGGGGCCGATCACCAGCAACACCTGATGGCTCTTGCCCACCGAATAGGTGGCCGGGTTGGTCATGGCGGCGGCGAAGGTCAACAGGATCCCCTCGGGGTCGCCGTTGAGATGGTTGGCCACCTGGTGCGGGCTCTCCGAGGGGAACATGGTCACGGTGGTGTCGGCCTCTTGGTAGCCCAGCTCCACCCGCAGCGGCGGCCACCCCTCGGGCGGGGAATCCTCGGCCACCACCATCGTGTACTTGCCTGGATGGCCAAGCGACGACCCGTCCAGGGTGTCCGACCGGGCCCCCAGCACGTTCATGGCCACCAACCGCAACGCCCGACCCACGGTGGCGTTGGCCCGATGGCCGGGCCCCAGAGCGTTGCGTGACGAGTTGAACCCCAGCTCCGATACCAGCGGGCCGCTGACCACCGCACACAGCGCCGCACCTCCGGTGCTGGTAACCACGGTATGGCATCCGAAACGGGGATCGAACATGGCCGAAAGGCCGGCCAGCACCACCGGGAAGTACTCGGGACGGCAGCCGGCCATCACCGCGTTCACCGCTGCCTTCTCCGCTGTCACCGACCGGGACCTCTCCGGCACGTTCCCCACCAAGTCGCCGGCCTCGACGCCGGCATGGGCAAGCATGGCCTCAACCCGCTCCGGGGTGGGAGGAACCACCGGAAGCCCGTCGGTCCACCCACGGGCGAAGAACTCCTCCTGAACGTCCGACTCGGCCAACGCCAGCTCTTGGGCCATCCCGTGACGCTAGTACCGGACGCCGGTGCTAGTAGGGTCGCCCACCGTGACCGGAAGACTGGCAGGCAAAAGAACCATCGTGACCGGGGCGGGTTCGGGCATCGGCAAATCAGCAGCCCAACTCTTCGCCGCTGAGGGGGCCCGGGTGATGTGCGCCGACATCAACGCAGACGCGGCTGCCGCTACAGCGGCCGACATCGGAGACCAGGCGATCAGCCTGGGGGTGGACGTGACCCAGCCCGACCACTGCGAGGCCATGGCCGCCCAGACGGCGGCGGCGTTCGGAGGGATCGACGCGGTGTACGCCAACGCCGGGGTGGCCGGGTCGGGCCGGGCCGGCGACCTCGACATCGAAGAGTGGAATCGAGTGATCGGGGTGAACCTCACCGGGGTGTGGCTGTCGATCAAGTACGCCATCCCCCATCTGATCGAAGCCGGTGGCGGGTCGTTGGTGCTTCAGGCAAGCGTCGGGGGCGTGATCGGGGTGCCGGGCATCGCCTCCTACGCAGCAGCCAAAGCCGGGGTTATAGGTCTGGCCCGCCAGATGGCCGTGGACTACGGCCCCGACAACATCCGGGTCAATGCCATCTGCCCCGGCACCGTGCCCACTCCCCTGGTGCGGGCCACCTACGAGAAGCGGGGCGGGTTCTCGGCCACGGCCAACGCCCCTGCCGACGCCACGGTTGACGAGTTGATCGACGCCGCCAGGGTGCGCCACCCCATCGGCCGGCTGGGCACCACCGACGAGATCGCCCAGCTCGCCCTGCATCTGGCCTCCGACGAGTCGTCGTGGACCACCGGCACCACCATCGTCATCGATGGCGGTATGTCGGCGGCCTGATCTACCCCGCCACTCAGCCCAGCTCGGCGAAGAACTTCTTCCAGGTGTCGAGGCTCTCGGGCAGCTCCGAAGGTCCTACGGTCCCGAAATAGTACTTGCGGTCCGGCTTGGTCAGACCGCCGTCGGCCAGCTCGGCCATGTCCATGAAATAGAGCATGGCCACCTTCCGCTCCACAAAACACCACCGACCGTTCTCCACCCGATACTCGTCGGAGTAGCGCAGCGCGGTCACCATCGTGCGCCCGTCAACGGCCAGCTCGGCGTGAGCGTTAACCGTTCCGGTGGCGTGGCCCGGGCGCTCGGGGTCCAGGTTGATGACGTGGCTGTGGGGGTAGTGGTAGGTGGGCCCCATGGCCGCCATTCGCTGGGTGTAGAAGTCGATCACCGCCTCGCGACCCTGGTTGGCCACCATGCCGTCGGCCAGGCCGAAGCGAGCGTCCGAGGTGAACATGTCGGCCAGCGCCTCGACATCGCGGTCGTCAACCACCATGCCGTAGCGGGCAATCAGGTCTCGGATTCCCTCTATTGCCTCCAGCCTCTCAACACGCTCCAACAATCCTTCGGGCACAGCAGCCATGACGATCCCTTCCCTTCCGTAACGATTTCGTACACGTTCTCTTGTCGAACTTTTCGGGCCCCGGACCAACCGACCAGGGTTTGCCGACTCCCGCCGGCGAAAACTACCGTCACCCTTCGGCTACCGGCAAAGCCCGGTCGCCCGAGGGGGGACATGCTTCTAGCCTTCGGCAACTTCACCGCCGACCCAAGCGTCAACTTGCAGCTATTGATCGGCGGTCTGGCTCTTGGTGCGATCTACGCAGTGGTGGCTCTCGGCTTCGTCCTCGTTTACAAGAGCACCGACGTATTGAACCTGGCCCACGGGGAGTTCCTGATGCTGGGGGCCTACTTCGCGTTGACGTTCCTGGTGTCCGAGGGCCTCAACTTCTTTCTCGGCCTGTTCGTGCTGTTGCTGGTGATGCTGGTGTTCGGCCTTCTGGTCCACTACGGGATCATGCGACGAATGGTGGGACAGGGGTTCTTTGCCATTGTCCTCATCACCCTCGGCATCGCCACCATCATCCGCGCGCTCTTGTTGATCTTCTACGGCCCGACGGAGCGGGCCCGCCTCACCGTTTTGCCCCAGGGCAGCTTCGAGGTGGTCGGCGCCACAGTGCGCTACGTGGACATCATCATCTTCGGTGTGGTGGCGCTGTGCGTGCTGGCTTTCTTCGTCTTCTTCAAGTACACCCGGCTGGGACTGCACATGCGAGCGGTGGCCGACGACATCGAAGCGGCCGCTGCCATGGGAATCGATCCCGACAAGGTGTACGCCATGACCTGGGCTGCTGCCATGGTGATGGCCGGGCTGGGGGGCCTCTTGTTCGGCCACGTCACCGGGGCCATCGACCGGAGCATCGAGGCCATCGGGCTGCGGGCCTTCCCCGCCGCAGTGGTAGGCGGGCTCACGTCGCTGGGCGGCTCCATCGTCGGCGGCCTGGTGGTTGGGGTAATCGAGCAGTTCGCCAACGGGCATCTGGGAACCAAGTGGCGAGAGCCGGTGGCGTTTTCGGTGATGTTCTTGGTGTTGCTGGTCCGCCCGACCGGGTTGTGGGGTCGCAAGGACCTTGAGCGCGTATGACTTATAAGCGGTTGAGCATCCCGGTTCGGCACCGACGGTCCACGGAACCTCGAGGTTCGACAAGACCATGACCGCCACCGAGAACCCCGCGCCCGCCCAGAGCACCGAGACCTACCGTCCGTCAACGCTCAAGCGGCTCCTGCCGTTCATCATCGCCGCGGCGATCCCGTTCATTCTTGGGGCCACCACCGAGGACTTGAACTTCTGGTGGAAAGCGGTGATCACGGTGGTCATCTTAGCTGTGGTGGCCCGTCTGGCCTGGCGGTGGACCCCTCGGGGCGAGCTCACCTACCGGGAGGACATGAGGCTGTGGCGCACCCCCAGCGACCGGTCGTGGGCTGCGGTCACCACCTTCGGGCTTCTCGTCCTTCCCTTCGTGCTGGCCTCGGACTTCACCCCACCCATGGACTTCCCCTGGGCCACCTGGTTCGCGGTGGTCAACCTGGTGCTGATCTTCGCCATGGGAGCTGCCGCTTTCAACCTGCTGGTGGGGTACTCCGGCCAGATCAGCCTGGCCCACGTGGCGTTCCTGGCCCTAGGCAGCATCGTCGGCGCCATCGTCGGAGTGCAGTGGAGCGGCGGGAACTTCTGGCTGGCCCTGCCGGCCGCAGCGGTGGCCGGAGCGGTGGTGGGAGCGGTTTCCGGCCTGCCCGCCCTGCGGCTCAAGCACCTTTACCTGCTGCTGGCCACCTTCGGGTTCCATTTCGTGATGATGCTTGTGTGGCGGGAGTACCTCCAGGAGTACTTCGGCTTCGTCGGCATCCGGTTCAAGGGTGAGCACGCCCCCCGCATCGCCTCGTGGCTGCACTGGCTACCCAACATCGACCCCGACGACAACGGCGAGTTCATCATCACCGGGCAATTCCGGTGGTACTGGGTCATCATGCCCATCACCGTCTTGTCGCTGCTGTTCATGGTGAACGTGGTGAGGACCCGTGAGGGTCGGGCCTTCGCCGCAGTGCGTGACCGGGACGTGTCGGCGTCGCTGCTGGGAATCAACGTGGCCCGCTCCAAGCTGATGGCCTTCGCGGTGTCCTCGGCGGTGGTGTCGATGTCGGGCGTGCTGGCCTCGTTCTACATCGGCTCCCGGGGGGAGGACAGCTTCAACGTTCAGACCGTGCTCAACTACGCCATCATCATCGTGGTCGGGGGCTTCTCCAGCATCCAGGGGGCCATCTTCGGCTCGGCTTTCTTCTGGTTCCTGCCCGAGTGGTTCAAGTGGGCCCGGGAGGAACTCTGGTTCATCAAGGACATCGACTTCCTCAGCGACTACCCAAGCGAGATTGATCTGGCCATCAAGGGTTTTCTGGTTGTCATCATCTTGATGTTCAAGCCCGACGGGCTGGCGGGCATGTGGAAGGACTTCAAGGGTTGGCTGGGCCGGTCTCTTTCGAAGAGCGGGTCGTGAGCCGCCGGCAGACCGACAGCGGGCAATCGCAGGGTCGGGAACTTCGGATCGAGGGCCTCACCGTGTCCTATGGGGGCGTGACCGCTCTCGACAACGTGGACATCACCGTGCCCTCTGGCGGGTTCGTGACGGTGCTGGGAGCCAACGGTGCAGGCAAGACCACCCTGGTGCGGTCGATCACCAGCCTGCTTTACCTCCACAAGGGCCGGGTGCGGCGGGGCAGCATCAAGCTGTCGGGGAAGTCGATTTTGGGCCGCAAGAGCCCCGACATCGTGAAGGCCGGAGTGGCCCAGGTGCCCGAGGGGCGCAAGCTGTTCCCCAACCTCACGGTGAAGGAGAACCTCCTGTGCGGAGCAGCCAGCCGGGCAGACGTGGACGGGATCGACCAGTCCCTGGAGCAGAACCTGGAGTTGTTCCCGCAGCTTCGCCCCCTGTTGAGCCAGACAGCCGGGCTGCTGTCGGGCGGTGAGCAGCAGATGGTGGCCGTGGGCCGGGCGCTGATGTCGCAGCCGGCGCTGTTGATCTGCGACGAGCTGTCGCTGGGCCTGGCCCCCAAGATCGTTCACCGTCTGTTCGAGCTGCTCACCGAGATCAACGAAACCCGGGGCACATCGCTTCTGGTCATCGAGCAGAACGCCAGCCTGGCGCTGCAACACGCCACCGACGCCTACGTTCTGGAGTTGGGCAAGGTTCTCATGCAGGGCACCGCGGCGGAGCTTCGGGGCAACCCGCTGGTGCAGGAGCTCTACCTGGGAGGCGGCGGTGAGGCCAACACCTCCTACGCTGCCATCGAGCGCCCCGGTCGTACCCGACCCGCCGTCCACGGCCAAAAGCCCCCGGTATCAGAGTCATGAGCGACCCGATCCTCACCTTCGACAATGTCACCGTGCAGTTCGGCGGGGTGCGGGCGTGTGACTCGATCAGCGGCCTGGTGGAGCGGGGCTCGCTGTTCGCCCTCATCGGCCCAAACGGCGCAGGCAAGACCACCCTGGTCAACACCATCTCCGGGGTGTACAAACCGCTCGCCGGTTCCGCGGTGCAGTTCCTCCCCAAGGGCAAGCCCGCCGAAGACCTGCTGGCCTACCGCCCCTTCCAGATTGCCCGCCTGGGGGTGGCCCGTACTTTTCAGAACCTGGGGCTGTTCATGGGCGAGAACGTGCTCACCAACCTGCTGCTCGGCCGCTACATCCACGAGCACACCGGCGTCATGCAGGGCGGGCTGTTCACCCGGGGAGCGGTCAAGCGGGAGCTGGCCGCCCGCCAGTCCATCGAGCGGGTGGTGGATTTGCTGGATTTGAGCGCGTTCCGCCGGGAGCCGGTGGGCGACCTGCCCTACGGCGTGCAGAAGCGGATCGAATTCGGGCGGGTGCTGGCTATGGAGCCCGAGCTGTTGATGCTTGACGAGCCCATGGCCGGGATGAGCGTGGACGAGAAGCAGGACATGATCCGCTATATCTACGCCGCCCAGGAGGAGCTCGACATGACGGTGTTCCTCATTGAGCACGACATGGGGGTGGTGATGTCGATCGCCGACCACGTGATGGTGCTGGACTTCGGCCAAAAGATCGCCGAGGGTACGCCGGCCGAGATGCAGCGGGACGAGCGGGTGATCGCCGCCTACCTCGGCACAGAGCTGGCCGAGAGCTGAACCGGCCTCCGCCAAGCCCCCTCCCCCGCGAATATCTATCCGATCTCCGGTAAGGCTCCGATGCCGGAGTCCGGTTATGGTGAGCGACGGTTTGCCCGCAGGACCTTCCTGCTCGAACCGATCAGTACCTATGAGAGAGGGGAACTCATGACTCGACGCTGGCTCAAGCTGGTCGTTGCACTATTCGCTTTCACGTTGATTGCCGCTGCATGCGGTAACGACGACGACGACAGCGCACCGGCACCCGCACCGACGCAGGCCGCCACCGAAGCACCGGCTGCGACCGAAGCACCGACCGAGGCACCAGCCGAAGAGGCTCCCGCCGAGGCTTCGGTGCTCGACAACCCGGACAACGGGGTGACTTCCGACTCCATCAAGGTCGGATGGATGGGCGACCTGACAGGACCAACCGCTTCTTCGCAGCAGTTCAACAGCCACGGCAGCGAGGCCTACTTCGAGTGCGCCAACCAGCGTGGCGGCGTGCTGGGCCGCACCATCGAGTACCTGCCCGAGGACGACCAGTTCAGCGCCGAGACTGCGGCCATCAACTTCACCAAGCTCTCCGAGGACGACAAGGTTCTGGCCCTGGTCGGCTTGGGCGGTTCGCACATCAGCACCCAGCTCCAGCCCGATATCGAGACCCTGAACCTGCCGGTGATCGGCCCACCCCAGACCATCGACATCCAGCTCGAGGGCGACCAGTACTTCAACAACTTGGCCCATTACGGCGACCAGGCCGACCTGGCCGCCGGTCAGATCGCCGCAGATGTCGGCGGTATGGAGAACGCCGTGGTCATGGGCATCAGCCTTGAGGTTCCGTCGGGAACCGAGTTCGCTGCCTACGTAGAGCAGTCGGTCGAGCGCCAGGGCGGCACCTACGTCAACACCCTCTACGTGGCACCGGGAGCCACAGAGGTCACCGCTCAGATGGTTGAGCTGCAAGCCGGCATCGACGAGCAGGGCGTGAACTACGTCACCCTCCACGGCTCCCCCGGTGCCGGTCTGGTGGTGATGCAGGGTATGGCCGACGTGGGCATCACCGACATTCCCATCATCGGCATCCACGGCATCGCGGCCAACTCGATCTGGACCGAGGGCCCGCCGTCGGTCAGTGATCAGACCTTCGGGATGCACTCGTTCCTCACTGCCAACAACGACATCGAGGCCTCGGCCATGATGGAGGAATGCGCTTCGCTTGCCGGCTACAGCGGCGAGCACCTGAACTTGAACTTCGCTCACGGCTTCCTCAACGCCTACGTGTTCGAGCAGGCAGTGATGCGAGCGGCCGAGACCGGCGAGCTGAGCCGTGAGAGCCTCACCGAGGCCCTCAAGGGCTCCTACGACACCATGGGCATCACCTGCCCGATCGACTGGAGCAGCCACCCCCACCACAGCCAGTGCGGTGCGGCGTTCTCACTCGACGCTGCTTCCGGCGGCATGGTGCCGGCCAACCCGTTCTCGTTCTACGCCGACAACTTCGACGGCGAGTACGGGATCGAGATCGGCTAACGGCACCAGCCGGACCCGGCTTTCGTGTCCACCCAAACGTCCGTTTCCGACGACTTTGCGGCCTATCTGGCCGACAACGTGGGGGCCGACCCCTTCCCCATCTTTCACAGGATGCGGGAGGAGGCCCCCGCGTTGTGGGTGGAGCCGCTCCAGGCCTGGGTGCTCACCCGGTGGGACGACATCACCACCATGCTGGAGGACGGTGAGAAGTTCGGCCCGCTGATGAACCAGCCCGGCACCTCCAGCATCTTCGGGCGGGCCATCCTGCAAATGTCGGGCGACGAGCACCGGCGCAAGGACGCCATCTTGGCAAAGCGCCTGCGCAGCCCCCGGCATCTGGGCTCCACCATCGAGGAGATCGTCTCGGGGCTGGTGCAGGAGTACGGCGAGCAGCTTCCGGTGGCCCCCGAGGCCGCCGACCTGCGTGTGGGGCTCACCGAGCCGGTGCCGCTGGGAGCCATCGCCGAGCTGATGGACATGGGCGAGGCCAGCAACTTCCGCAACTGGTACAACGACATCGTGGCGGCTGGCACGTCCAACGTCACCCGCGACCCGGCGGTCCACGCTCGGGGTGAGCAGGCCCGCGACAAGCTCTACGACTTCGTGACCCCGTCCATCGAGGAGCGTCGCACCTGCCCGGGCGACGAGCTGCTGTCCGACCTGTGCTCCATCGAGTACGAGGGCGAGCAGCTGTCCGACGACGAGGTCCGCAGCTTCACCGCGTTCTTGCTGTCGGCCGGCATCGAGACCACCGACCGGGCTCTGGCCAACCTGGTGAAGCACCTAATCCTGCAACCCGAGCAGTGGCAGCGGCTCAAGGACAACCCGGAGCTGGTCGGCTCGGCGGTGACCGAGATCCTTAGGTACCGCCCCCCTGTCCACGTGACCATCCGCATGGCCCGGAACGACATGGAGCTGCACGGCACCACCATCCCCCAGGGAGGCAAGGTGATGTCCTTTGTGTCCAGCGCCAACCACGACACCTCCCGGTTCGACAACCCCGATGAGTTCGACGTGGGCCGTTTCGAGGGTGCCGAACGCCCCAACTACACCCCTATCGGTCCGATCCGGGCGTTCGGTGGGGGCCCTCACACCTGCACCGGCTCCCTGTTGGCCAAGCTGGAGATGGAGCGGACGCTGGAGTATCTGATCGAGCGGTTCGACCGGTTCGAGTTCGCCGGCGACATACCCCCCGACACCGGCATCGTGCTGCGCTCACCGGTCAACCTCGACGTGGTGCTCCACCCCGCCGCCTAACCCTGGGCCTGTTCGGACCGCCCCGGACCTGCTACCGCGGCAATCAGGAAACGAAAGCCTCGGGGTTGGCCTCAAAGCGTCGGCGGCACCCGGTAGCGCAGAAGTAGTAGTCGATGCCGTCGTGGCTGGCGTGGTGGCGGGCTTCGGCCACCAACACGGCCATACCGCACACCGGATCGACTGCTTCCACCGGGCGCTCTCCCGGTGCTGATCCGGCCCCCACCGCCAGATTGCCCTGAGCCCGGCGGGCCACGAGGTCGGCAATCACCGCTGCGGCGATCTCGCGGTTGGGTATGCGGCCCAGGTCCATCCCGGCCGGCGCGCTGATGCGGGCCAGATCGTCGTCGCCGAATCCCTGGCTGCGCAGGAAATCGCGCACCGCATCGGCCCGTTTCTCCGAGGCCACCAGCCCGATGTAGCCGGCGTCGGTGCTCAGGGCCGCCGACAGGGCAAGGTCGTCGTAGTGCCCCTGGGTGGCCACCACCACCGCGGTAGCCCGGTCGACAACCAGGCCGCTCAGGTCCAGTTCGGTGCGGACCAGATCGGGCCGTTCATGGTCGTCGGGACTGCCGCCGTCGTCGATTATTGCCGCATCCCAGCCGATGGCTTCGGCCACCCCGGCGATGGCATCCACCGCCGGGGTGCGGCCGATCACCACCACCTGGGGAGCTGGCAGGCTCGGCTCCAGGTACACCTCCATGGCTCCCTCCGAATCACACGCCATAGCAATAGAACGCAACCCGTCGCCGGTGTCATCGGCTTGGCCCACATCGGCGTCGCGATGGCGGTCTCGACCCTCCGAGGGTCCCAGGCACAGCAGCCGAGGCTCGCCCGATTCCAGGCATGCCAGCGCCTCGACGATCACGGTGGGCTCGGCGCAGGCGCCCCCCAGCCAGCCGCGCACAGCGCCGTCGGGCAGGATCACCGCCTGCGACCCCTGCTGTCCCGACGACGGCGCCCGCCTCCAGATCACCGACGCCAGCACGAACGGCCGGCGCCGGCGGCGCAGCTCCACCGCCCGGGCCATCACGGCAACGTTCATGGCACCAGTGGCCGATCAGCTTGCTTCGTCAATGGCCGCCCACGCTCCGACAGCCGCACCGGATCAGCTTGCTTCGTCAATGGCCGCCCACGCTCCGACAGCCGCACCGGATCAGCTTGCTTCGTCAATGGCCGCCCACACCCGGTCGGGGAGGACCGGCATGTCGATATTGCGGACCCCGAGATGGGCCACGGCGTCGATCACCGCGTTCACGAATGCAGCGGGCGAACCGACGGTGGCCGACTCCCCCACCCCCTTGGCCCCAATGGGATGGTGGGGTGAGGGCACCTCGGTGGCGAGCAGCTCGAAGCGGGGTGTCTCCCAAGCGGTGGGCACCAGGTAGTCCATGAAGTTCGAGCCGATGCAGTTGCCGTTGTCGTCGAAGGTGATCCACTGCATGGCCGACATGGCGAACCCCTCGGTGAGGCCGCCGCAGATCTGCCCCTCCACGATCATCGGGTTGATCCTCACCCCGCAGTCGTCCAGCGCCACCATGCGCTGCACCTTCCAAACCCCGGTGTCGGGGTCCACCTCAACCACCACGATGTAGCTGCCGTAGGGGTAGGTGAGGTTGGGCGGGTCGTAGTAGGTCACGTCCTCGAGGCCGTACTCCATTCCCTCGGGGAGGTTGGTGTACGCCGCCAGGGCTACGTCCTGGATGGTTACCGACCGGTCGGGGCTGCCCGCCACCGAGAACACCCCGGAGGCCAGCTCGATGTCCTCGTCAGCGGCTTCCAGCAGGTGAGCGGCTATCTTCTTCGCCTTGTCGGCCAGCTTGCGGGACACCACCGCGGTGGCCGCACCCCCCACCGGAGTGGAACGAGACGCATAGGTGCCCAGCCCGTAGGGGGTGTGGTCGGTGTCGCCGTGCTCCACCTTGATGTCGTTGGCAGGAATGCCCAGCACCTCGGCCACGATCTGGGCGAACGTGGTTTCGTGGCCCTGACCCTGGGTTTTCACTCCCAGCTTCAAGATGGCCTTGCCGGTGGGGTGTACCCGCAGCTCGGCGGAGTCGATCATCTTGAGGCCGGCGATGTCGTAGGTGCGCGACGGCCCCGCTCCCACAGCTTCGGTGAAGTGGGCGATGCCGATGCCGATGAGGCGACCCTCGGCCCGGGCCTCGGCCTGTTCCCGGCGCAGGTCGTCGTAGCCAACCTCATCCAGAGCGGTTTCCAGCGCGGTGGGGTAGTCGCCCGAGTCGTACACGAAGCCGGTGGCCGTCTCGTAGGGGAACTGCTCGGGCTGGATGAAGTTCTTCAACCGCATCTCGGCCGGGTCGATGTCCATCTCGTAGGCCGCGGTCTGCACCAGGCGCTCGATCAGGTAGGAAGCCTCGGTGATGCGGAACGAGCACCGGTAGGCCACCCCACCCGGGGCCTTGTTGGTGAATGCCCCCTTGCAGTTGATGTGAGCGGCGGGAAAGTCGTAGCTGCCGGTGACCACGTGGAACAGGCCGGCTCTGAACTGGGTGGGCTGGGCGTCGGAGTAGAACGCCCCCTGGTCGGAAACCATGTCCACCCGCAGACCCAGAATGCGGCCCTCGTCGGTGAGGGCCAGCTCGCCCTTCATGTAGTAGTCACGAGCGAAGCCGGTGGAGATGAGGTTCTCGGTGCGGCTCTCCACCCACTTCACCGGTTGGCCGATGAGCAGTGAAGCGGCTGTGGCCACCACGTAACCGGGATAGATGGGCACCTTGTTGCCGAAGCCGCCGCCGATGTCGGGGCTGACGATGCGGATGTTCTGCTCGGGCAGGCCGGCCACCATGGCGAACAGCGTCCGGTGCGCGTGGGGGGCCTGGGAGGTCATGTAGATGGTGGCTTGGCCGGTAACCGAGTTGACGTCTGCAACCACCCCGCACGTCTCCAGCGGTGCCGGGTGCGAGCGGGGGTAGTGGGTTTCCAGTGCAACCACCCGATCGGCCTTGGCGAAGGCGTCGTCGGTCATTGCCTTGTCGCCGGTCTCCCAGGTGTACACCAGGTTGTCGGTCTGGCCTTCCTTCTCGTCCCGGATGAGCGCCGCCCCTTCCTCCAGCGACTGCTGGGGGGTGGTGATGGGGGGAAGCTCCTCGTAGTCCACCTCGATGAACTCGAGGGCGTCGGTGGCGATGTAGGGGTCGGTGGCGATTACCGCGGCCACCTCCTGGCCCTGGTAGCGCACCTTGTCGGTTGCCAGAACCGCCTGCGTGTCGCCCGACAGTGTGGGCATCCAGGCCAGCCCGTGCTGATCCATGAGATCGCCGGTGACCACGGCGACCACACCGTCGATGGCAGCGGCCGCCGATGTGTCGATGCCGTTGATGCGAGCGTGAGCGGTGGTGGAGCGCAGCACCGCCATGTGCAACATGTTGGGCAGCTCGATGTCGTCGAGGAAGTTCCCCTGGCCCTCGATGAGCCGGGCGTCCTCCTTGCGCTGGACGCTGTGGCCGATTCCGCCGATCTCGGCAGGGGTGGTGGGTGTGGTCATGGTGACTCCTCAGCTTCCGTTCGACGATTCGGCCACTCGGGCAGCAGCCGTCCGGATGGCTTTGACGATGTTCATATAGCCGGTGCAGCGGCACAGATTCCCGGAGATGGCCCAGCGCACCTCGTCGTCCGACGGGTCGGGGTTCTCGGCGATAAGCGAAGCGCCCACCAGCATCATGCCCGGGGTGCAGAATCCGCATTGGAGGCCGTGGTCGTCGGTGAATGCCGACTGGATGGGGTGCAGGCCCTCGGCGGTCTTGAGGCCCTCCACGGTGGTGACCTCGGCGCCGTCGGCCTGCACGGCCAGCACGGTGCACGACTTCACCGGGCGACCGTCGAGCAGTACCGTGCAGGCTCCGCAGCTTGTGGTGTCACAGCCCACGTGGGTGCCGGTAAGCCCCACGTTGCGGCGGATGTGGTCCACCAGCAGGGTGCGGGGCTCCACTTCGCCGGCATGGTCGGTGCCGTTGATGGTGACGGAGATTTCCATGGTCAGCTCCCCTCGGCCTGTTGGGCGGCGGCGGCCAGCCCCCGCTTGGTGTAGGTGCGGACCACCTGGCGCTTCCAGGCGGCGGTGCCCCGAACGTCGTCGCGGGGTTCGGCGGTGGCCACAGCCAGCTCGGCCGCTTCTGTGAACAGCTCGTCGCTGGGTTGGTTGCCTTCCAGCAGTGCGGCAGCTTCGGCCACGGCGGTGTTGACCGGGTTGACCGATGTGAGCGCCAGACCCGCAGCGGTGATGGTGCCGGCCTCGTCCAGTTCCAGGTGGGAGGCCACCCCCACCGTGGCGTAGTCGCCGATCTTGCGCTCCAGCTTGAGGTAGGAACCTCCGGAACGGCCCGCTGGGACGGGGATGTGAAGGCCCACCACCAGCTCGTCCTCGGCCAGCGCCGAGGTGAACGCCCCCTGGATGAAATCGGCAATGGGAATCTGCCGCCGGCTGCCCGACCCCTGGATCACCACATCGGCTCCGGTGGCCAGCAGCACGGTGTTCCAGTCGCCCTCCGGGTCGCAGTGGGCTACCGAGCCGCAGATGGTGCCCCGATTGCGAACCAGCGGGTCGGCAATCCACGGGGCGGCGGCGGCAATTGCTCCAAAGGTGGCGTCCGACGCCATCACGTCGGCGTGACGAGCCAGCGCTCCCACCTGGAGATGGCCGTTGACCCTCCCAATGGCGTCCAGACCGGCGATGCGGTTGATGTCGATGAGCGTGTCCGGGAAAGCCACCCGCATCTTCATCATGGGGATCAGGCTCTGGCCGCCGGCGATGAACCGGCCCCCCTCCCCCGCGTCAACCTTGGCCTGCACCGCCTCATCCACGGTCTGGGCCACGACGTAATCGAACCGTGACGGAAACATAAGTCTCCTCCCTTCCCCACGAGCTCGTTGCGAGCGCCACCCTAGCCGCTCCCCCCCTCCCCCTGCTCGTGGGCTCTCCACACCCCCCCCTCGACAATCCTTTCACAGGTGGAAGAGGGACCTCATACCCAGCAGATGCTTGCATTAGGTTGCAAGTGGGTGCAAGGCTAGAGGCATGCAGATGGTTGTAGCGTGACGGCATTCTTAAGGTGAAGTTCTTTTTCCAATCACCTTTCAAATTGAAAAGAAGCACGAAATCCGAATGTTGCTTTTCCATGGAATATGAAACAGAAGGGCTTTTGTTTCAATCGGATGGCCACTACTTGGCAGTTCAGAATGGTCATTGTCAATGTCGCATGAACAGGCAGCTACGGATTTGGCGTGTTTATCGGGACAAAGTGCCGCTGCTCGTGGGCACCAGATCGAACCTATCCTTTGACCTGACACACCTCGCGCCGTTCTTTGCACATCAGCCGAGCCACCTAAACGTTCGCTGCTATGGCTATTACGATTATGACGACAATACGTTTGTCAAGGAATTGAATCCAGACG
The DNA here is from genome assembly GCA_965200775.1 of Acidimicrobiales bacterium. Lineage (GTDB taxonomy): Bacteria > Actinomycetota > Acidimicrobiia > Acidimicrobiales > Bin134 > Poriferisocius. Next base: position 2,044,209 of record OZ241383.1, read on the forward strand.
CTCAAGATGAGAGGCCATGCCATGCTGCAAACGTAAGGTCATCCGAGACAAATGGCGGGCCGATTCGCATCAAACTAAGGGGCTACTCCATCAACATTCGTGAAGGACTGGACCAACTGCTGAGCCACAAACGGAAACCAAGGCACACATAGCGATCAATGTAATAGTTTACCCGGTCAGGGGCGAGGCGAGTCGTGGATAAGAGGTTGTGTGTTGCTGTTACGAGGCTTGACTGGGAACAGCGGGAGCGGCCCCATTGACACTTACAAGCTCAACAAGTAATCGAGTTATCGTTTCTTTTCCCGTAACTCCAGACACATCGACTGTTTCCTCGACCGTCGCACAGTAGTTGCCGGTAATGGTGAACTCTTGATCAAAATTGAAGCGATCTTTATCTGCCCTACCTATAATCCGATCCCCGTTGACTTGATCCTCTATTTCAAACCATCCGGTTCGTGTGTTGAGTCCAATCAGTGTGCCCGTGACCATGTAAGTTGTCTTCGTAGATATATCTGACAACGAAAGCGCGTGAGATACCGTAAATAGAAATTCGGCGTTTAGTTTTCTGAATGAGCCGCGACCATTCGCAGTCGAACCCCAGTCAAATGTCATGTCCGTTTCGCTATCTACAAGGAGAGAGATAAAACTCACATACTTTGAGGCAGCCCGAACTCGCAGTTTATCAAGAGAATCTGCGAGTCTGGATTCATTGGCACCTGCATCTAGCAAAGAATCCAACGCAGCAAGAGAGTCTGCCATTAGTGAGCCACCAAAAGGGTCGGGAGACTCCGCAGCTACAAGCTCCACACCGAATGAACCAGCGAATGAACCGACGGCTCTCAGTTCAGTTGCTTTCAGAATATCCGGGTTTATTCGACCTCGTGTCGTAGCAACACCAGCGATAGCTTGTCCTATGGCGGAAACCAGCTCTTGCACACTAACCAACACTTGTCCAACTAGCCAGCTAGGCGCTTCGGTCCCGCTAATGTGGTGTGGACGGAGTGCGAGTCTAAGTGTTTCTCTGTGCCGTTGTGCAGCGTGAACATGGGCTACTTGTGTACCTTCTAGCAGTGCAAGTGTTGAGTCACCAAGCAAGAACTCTCCGGGGTTAGGCAGATCTTCTGGTGATATGTCGGTGGCTTTAATCGCAACCACATGATCCTCGTGTGGTCCAACACTGACGTCATAGACATAACTGTCTTCAGCGAGGACAAATGCAGACCTAAGTTCAAGATCACCATTCACCAGACTCTGGAGCCGGCGTTTCGACAAGGGACTAAACAGCCATCTGGACATATCTTTCGTCTCTTCCACAGAAAGCGCGAGAAACATCCTATTGGCCGAATTAGTAGCTGCAAATAGCCGAGGTCCGTCGTAGTACGCGTAGACATCAGTAATCTGGAGGTGACCGAGGTAGGTATCTTCCGGGAGGCGCACTACTCTTCCTTTCTCACGTAGAAGTGCATCGCTGGCGAATACGACGATGGCACCCACCAGGTGTGGTGACTAGACTTCGGGTCGTTGCGTGACGGAGTCGGTTTGATGAGACCAGGTTCACCTCCGATGTCCGCCTCTGCAAGCAGATGTTTCTTGAGGGCTGGAACTTGCCGCTGCATCTTGGCTGCATCCTCAGCGTCCCGAAAGACCGACAGACCTTGTGCTTGACAGTAGAGTTCGTTGTTACCCATTTGTGCGTTCGGTCGAACCTTGGCTAGCGCGACAAAGTCGCTAGCACGCGGCGGATCAGCCTCAACAAGTCGAATAACGACGCCGTGCGGTGTCTGCGCATCAGGCGGCGGGCAGCAAGCGGGGAATTCGTCGGTCCAGTCCATAGCCTTTCCATTATACCCACTGGTCCTCCATCTACTCCCCTCATGAGAAGCGTAAAGATTGCCAGTAAGGTTTCGCGGATGTCGATGCCACAGTCTCGTGGTCGCCGAAGTCGCCTGAAGTGGAGTCCCAGAGTTTGCTGTCTTCGCTGTTGGACCAGTCTGTCCAGGCATCCTCGTACTCGGCACCAAGTTCCGACGCCCGCAGCAGCCCGATGGCGTGCTTGAGCGCGGCGGAACGGGACGTGAACCCGTGGCGATCCCCGTAGGAGTCGGGGAAGTTGACATCGTCATCCGGCAGGCTCACACTCAGCTTCACGCCCAAAGAATAACCGAGGTGTGACCCTGGTAGGACCCACTTTTGGAGCATGCCTCCGCGAAAAGGAGGGAACCTCACACCCCAACCACCCCGGATGGCACCGACCTTAGGACTCGGGGTCGGCAAACGCACCCTGACAACTGAATGGAAGGCCAACCCGGGGAATCAGGGGGCGAGGCGTTGGTCGAGGCGGGTGCGGAATGCCTTGGCACCCACCACCACTGCACCGTGGGTGGATACCCGGCGGATCAGGTCTCGGTCGGAGGTAATCACGGTGGCTGACGACGGGTCGTCGAGGGCGGCCACCCGGCTTGCGATCTCGTCGTCGGCGGCGTTGGGGCCCCGGCGAGCGGCATAGGCAAGCTGCACCGATCCGTGTTGCCCGGCGGGCAGCCCCCTCACCGGAGCGCCGTCGGCCACCACCAGGGCTTCCACCTTGGCGGTCCGGAGGTCGTCAACCAGCCGTCGGAGAGCGCCGTCCCGGTCGGCCCACCACCCATCGGGCCGGCAGCCGATCACGTTCATGGCATCCACTACCAGCATGGCAAACCCTCAAGACCGTGCCGCCACCGGGGAGGAAGTCGGCGGGGAGGAAATCGATGGGGAGACAATCGATGGAAAGGCACTAGATGAGGCATTAACGAAAAGGTCGGCGGCCCCAAAAGACCGCCGACCTCCGAAGATGATTGGGCCCGAGCCGATTAGGCCAGGCTTGAGTCCAGGCACTCCACCGACGGGGCGAAGTAGTAGCTGCCCGAAGCCGGGTTGGAGAAGTCGGTGAGCATGTCGCGCACCTGGCCGTTGCGGCCGTACATGGCGTCCATGCGCTCCCGGAACGGAGCCTGGGTCTTGCAGAAGGCCATGAAGTACAGCCCCACCGTTCCGTCGTGGAAGGCATACGGGGTGGACCGGCGGGCGATCTCATCCCGCTTGGGCTTGGAGTCATCGGCGGTCTCGCCCTCCCTCAACTCCACGTGGGAGAGGTGGGAGTGCGGGGCCTGCTCGTCCAGACGGGTGGAGTCGGCCTTGGTGCGACCGAAGTTCACCTCCTGAGTGGGGATGTCCAGCTGCTCCCACGCCACCAGGTCGTGGACCCAGCGCTGGGCGATGATGAAGCTGCCCCCGGCACCGGGCTCACCGTCGGGGATGATGGCTACGGCGGGCTGATCCTCGTCCTCCGGATTACCGGTGCCGTCGATGAACCCGGTCATGTCCAGGCTCTCGCCGTAGATGAAGGTTGGGGTCTCCCGGGCCACGCTCATGCCGGCGGCGATGAGGGCCTGGCGGGCATCCCACTGGGCCTTCCACACGAGGTCCTTCTCGTCGTGGGTCATCCACAGGAGCAGCTCCTCCTGGGTCCCCTTGGCCTCGCGGCCGCTGCCGTCGATCGACTCCACCGTGTGATAGGGCTGGAAGTCGCCGGGCACATCGTCGGTCAGATCGGCGAGCAATGTGGGGCCGAGACCGATGACCAGGTTGATCCCCTGACCGTCGCAGTTGCTGCGGCAGTCGGAGATAGCCGACTTGATCGCCCCCAAATCCGCGCCGTCACCGCGACTGAGGTGGACGTACCACTGGTACTTGCCCATATCGTTGAAAATTGCCGGTTGGCAGGTTGCCATGCGCATCTCCTCCCTGGAACGTTGGCTCGTAACGAAGTCTGGCACTATTGGCGAGCCGATGCACCTTGAAGCCGAAAAATCCGGGTCTCATCCAGAGGTTTCCGTGTGGACCGCCGACCCTGCCCTGGCCGAGCCCTATCCGCACCCTCTGGGCCAGCTGCTGAGCGACGCCGCAGCCCGCTGGCCCCACCATCCATACGTGGTTTTCGCCTGCCAGCCGAAGGTGGAAGACACCCGCTGGACATTCGCCGAACTCGACCGGCTGAGCACCCAGTTGGCCTCCGGTCTTTTGGCCGAGGGGTTCTCCCCCGGCGAGTGCGTGGCGGTGTGGGGACCCAACCACCCCGAATGGCTGCTGCTGGAATGGGCTTTGTTCAAGGCCGGGATCGTGCTGGTGACCCTAAACCCCCTGTACAAGGAGCGGGAGCTGCGCTACGCGTTGGAGGTGTCCGACGTGGCCGGGCTGTTCCATGCCGACACCGCCGGCGGCAACGCCCTGGCCCCGATGGTGGAATCGGTTAGGCCCCACTGCCCCCAGCTCCGGGCCACCTACTCGTTCACCGAGGGACTCCCCCGGGTTCTGGAGAAGGGCGACGCCGACGCCCGGGCTGGATCGGGCCTGCCCCGAGACAGCGACATCGGGTCTCTGGCCATGATCCAGTACACCTCGGGCACCACCGGCGAGCCCAAGGCAGCGCAGCTCACCCACGCCGGCTTGGCCACCGCCGCGGCCCGCAGCCATCGGCGTTGGAACATCGGCCCCGGCGACGCCGTCTGCCACGGCTTTCCCCTCTTCCATATCGGTGGGTCGGGAACCATCAGCCTGGGGCCCACCACTGTGGGCTCCACCACGCTGCCGCTGTTCGTCTTCAAGGCGGCCACCGCTCTGGACATTCTGGAAACCGAGCGGTGTACTCACTTCATCGGCGTGCCCACCATGGCCGTCGCCATGATGGAAGACCCGAGCTTCGTCCACCGCGACCTGTCGGCGCTTAGGACCATGGGGGTGGGCGGGGCTCCCCTGCCCATCGAGACCGCCCGCCGCCTGGAGGACGCCTTCGGTTGCCCGGTGCTGAACATCTACGGGCAGACCGAGACCTGCGGGTCCACCACCACCGCTCACCCCACCGACTCACTCGAGCGCAAGGCCCTCACCGTGGGCCGGGCCATGGACGGGGTGTCGCTCAAGGTGGCCGACACCGCCGGCCAACCGGTGCCCCATGGGCAGAGGGGCGAGCTGTGCTTCAAGGGGCCGGGCCAGACCATCGGCTACCGCAAGTTTGACCCCGCTCACGGCCCCACCGACGACGAGGGGTGGCTCCACACCGGCGACCTCGCCACCATGGACGCCGACGGTTACGTGAGGATCGTCGGCCGGGTGAAGGAGATGATCGTGCGGGGGGGCGAGAACCTGTCGCCGGTGGAGATTGAGAACATCGTTTCCGAGCACCCCGACGTGGTGGAGGCCGCCGTGGTCGGGGTGCCCGACGCCACCTACGGCGAGGAGGCGTGTGCCTGCGTGCGCCTGCGAAGCGGCACCGGCCCCGCCGCGTCGCCCGAGGAGATCAGGGCGTGGGTGGCCGAGCGGGTGTCACGCTGGAAGGTGCCCCGCTACATTGCCGAGGTGGACGTTCTACCGCTGACCGCCTCGGGCAAGGTCCGCAAGTTTATCCTCCAAGAGCAGATGATCGAGCGCTTCGGGCTGCACGACGCGGCGGCCATGATGGAAGCTCACCTGGCCCAGGCCGACGAGCGGTAGCCCCCCACAACCACGAGAGGACACCATGAACCCAGATGACTACGGCGCACTGGAAGTGTCCACCGTCGACCGCATCACCACCGTGGTCATCAACCGGCCCGAGGCTCGCAACGCCATCAACCCGGTGCTGCACGACGACCTGTCCCGGGTGTTCACCGACCTCGACTGCGACCCCGAAACCGACGTGGCCATCCTCACCGGGGCGGGCGGGGCGTTCTGCGCCGGCGGCGACATCGGCTGGCTGCGCAGCTTGGCCGGGAACGTGTCCGAAGTGGAGCGGGTGATCCGAGCAGATAGGCGTATAACCGAATCCGCGCTCGCCCTGGAAAAGCCCATCCTGGCCAAGGTGAACGGCCCCGCCGTGGGGTTGGGCTGCTCCCTGGCGCTGCACTGCGACTTCGTGTATGCATCGGAGCGGTCGGTGTTCGGCGATCCCCACGTGTCGGTGGGGCTGGTGGCCGGTGACGGCGGCGCGCTCCTGTGGCCCCAGCTCGTGGGCTACGCCCGGGCCCGGCGCTACCTGCTCACCGGCGACCTCATCAAGGCGCCCGAAGCGGCCGAGATCGGCCTCATCACCGAATGCGTGGCCGGCGATGACCTCGACGACACGGTGCAGGCCATGGCCGAGCGGATGCGCGACGGGGCCCGGCTGGCCATCAAGTTCACCAAGGCCTCGATCAACGCCGGCCTGCGCCAGGTGGCTATCGCTGTAATGGATCGAGCGGCGTCCACGGAGGGCCTCACCATGATGACCGACGACTTCGCGATCGCCCTCGACGCCTTTCTCGCCAACGAGCCACCCGAGTTCACAGGCCGATGAGCACCGAGCCGATGCACCGCCCGCACACCCTCTCCCACCTCTACCACCGCCGAACCCAAGGAGTAGCGAAACCATGAGCACCAACGACACCGCCCCCGACGCCGCCACCGAGCAGGTGGTGACCTGGCTGGAAGCAAACCTCGGGGGGACGGTAACCGACATCGCCCGCCAAGCCCGATGGCGTCCGGTGTGGTTCGCCGACCTGGAGCGCGACGGCGAGCGGCTCGAGCTGTGCGTGCGGGGTGACCGCACCGACATGCCGCTCATCTTCCCGCTGGACCACGAGATGCGGCTCCAGGCCCTGCTGCACGATCACGGCATCCCGGCAGCCCGTGTGTACGGGTGGATCGACGACCCGATGGCCTACGTCATGGACCGGGTTCCCGGCGAGAACCACTTCGAGCAGTCCACAGACGCCGAGCGGGCCGCAGTGGTGGACGACTACCTACACGTTCTGGCCCGGATGCACGCCCTTGACATCGGTCCTTTCGTCGAGGGCGGAATCATGCGAGCGGAGCGACCCGAAGATTCGGGTTTGCTGGGCCTGGGGCGCTACGAGGCTGTGTTCCGGAGGGTGAAGAAGTACCCCGACCCGTTCATCGAGTTCTGCCTGGGGTGGCTCCGGCGCAACCCGCCGTTCTCTCGGGGTCGGGAGTCGGTGATCGTTTGGGACTCGGGCCAGTTCCACCACCAAGACGGCCGGGTGCTGGCCGTGCTGGACGTGGAGATCGGCCACATAGGCGATCCGATGATGGACCTGGCGGCGTGGCGGATGCGCGACACCGTAATCGGCTACGGCAACTTCGCCGCCCTGTACGACCGCTACAGCGAGCTGAGCGGCGAGCCGGTGGACCTCGACGCCATCCAGCGCCACCACTTCATGTTCACCCTCACCAACCAGCTACCGCTGGGAGCGGCGCTGCGGGAACCGGCCCCGGATTCCGACCTGATGACCAACCTCCAGTGGTGCTGCGAGACCAACCTGTTCGCCACCGAGGCCTTGGCCGAGATCCTCGACGTGGAGCTACCAGAGGTGGAGATGCCCGAACCCAGGGAGTCCCGGGCCGAGGTGGTGCTCAACCACCTGGTGAGGAACCTGCGTACCGTGCATGTTGACGACGAATACCTGCGATACCGGCTGCGCACCATGTTCCGGATGGCCCGCCACGCCGCTCGCATCGACGAGATCGGCGACGCCGTCTCCGAGGCCGACCTCGACGACCTCCACCAGCTTCTCGGCCACCGCCCCAAGTCGTGGCTGGAGGGCGAGGCCGAGTTGGAGCAGTTCGTTCTGGCCAACGCCGACACCCACGTTCACGACGAAGCCCTAGTCGGGCTGTTCCACAAGCGCAACCTGCGAGCCCAGATGCTCCTCGGCCCCGCCGGATCGGCCATGGCCCGCCACGCTCGCATCCAGACATTCCGCGACTGACTCAACTTTCGAGGCCAGACTGGGGCCAGGCAGGGGCCGGGCCCGCGGCCGGCTTTAGGGATCGGAGCACCGCTAAAGCCCGGCCCGAGCGGCCACCGCGGCGGCACCAATGAGGCCACCATCGGAACCCAGGGGGCTGGGCACGATCCGTGTACCCCGAGAGTGATCCAGGCGGCAGATCCGGTCGATCTCGGCCTGGGCCGAACCAAAGAAGTCGTCGCCGTAGCCCAGCGCCACCGACCCGCCGGCCACCACAAGGCGCAGGTCCAATAAGTTGGCCACCGACCCGACTCCCCGGCCCACCAGCGTGCCCACCCGGTGGCGCATCTCCGGGGGTGCCTCTGCCGGGAGCCGGCCGCCCAGCAGATCGGCGATGGCCGTGCCCGAGGCCTGCCCCTCCAGCAGTCCGACCGCCCCGGCCGGATCAACCCGACCCCCCTCGGTCACAAACACGTGGCCGACGTGTCCGGCGTTGCCATCGGCGCCGTCCAACAGCCGCCCGTCCAATACGATGCCGCCCCCCACCCCGGTTGACACCACGATGGCCAGGTAGTCGTCCACCCCCACTGCGGCCCCCGTCCATCCCTCGGCCAGGGCCAGGGCCTTGGCGTCGTTCTCCACTGCCACCGCCAGCCCCAGCTCCTGCGACAGGCGCTCACCCAGGGGGAAGTCCCGCCACACAGGGATGTTGATGGGCGAGACCAGCCGGTTGCCATCCCGGGACGGCCCCCCGCAACCCACCCCGCACGCCGCCACCTCATCGCCGTGCTCCTCGAGAGCGGCTCGGGCCAGGGCCACCACCGTGGCCAGCAGGGCTTCCTTGTCAGGAGCAGCCGCCGGACCCCGGTGCCGGCACCGCACCCGCCCGACAGGATCAACCACCCCGGTTGCCACCTTGGTGCCGCCGATGTCGATGGCCAGCACCGGGCCGTCCAGAGCTACTTCCACGAACCGAGCCTACGAGACCGCCGGAGAGGCACCGGGGTCACTGGCCGGGGTCGAGCAAAGCGGAAGACCAAGGCTCGGGTACGCTCGGCGGCCATGCGGCTCACCGGTTCCAGCGTGCCCCGGCGGGAAGACCCTCGCCTGCTGGCAGGCGCAGGGCGCTACGTGGACGACATCAGCGTGCCCGGCCTGCTCGAAGCGGTGTTCGTGCGCAGCCCGGTAGCCCACGGCCGGTTGGTGTCGGTTGACACCGCCGATGCCCTGGCCACAGGCGGCGTGGTGGCTGTGCTCACCGCCGCCGACCTGGCCCCGCACTGCTCCCCAATGACCTCCTCCGCTTCCCCTTCGCTGATCGTGCCCGCTCACCTCCCCCTGGCCGAGGGACTGGTGCGTTTTGCCGGCGACCCGGTGGCGGTGGTGATCGGCACCAGCCGGGCAGCCGCCGAGGACGGCGCCGACGCCGTCGTGGTCCACATCGACCCCCTGGCCCCTGTGTTGACCACCGACGCCGCCACCGAAAGCAACGCCCCTACCGTTTGGGACGAGGCACCCGGCAACGTGTTGTGGTCAGACGAGCAAACCTGGGGCAACCCCGACCACGCCTTCGCCACCGCCGCTCACGTGATAGCCGAGACGTTCACCCAGCACCGCCACACCTGCGCTCCCCTGGAGGGCCGAGCCGGAGTCGCCACCTACGATCCATCCACCGGCACGCTCACCTACGAATCCTCCCACCAGAACCCCCACGCCCTGCGCCTTCATCTGGCCGTGATCCTGGGTCTGGCGGCCTCCGGGGTACGGGTGGTGTGCAACAGCATCGGCGGTTCGTTCGGGCTCAAGTCCAACCCCACCCGAGAGGACGTGGCGGTGTGCGCCGCTGCCCGCATCCTGGGACAACCGGTGCGCTGGGTGGAGGACCGGGCCGAGAACCTTGTGGCCGGGGGCCACGCCCGACAGGAGCAGGTGCAGGTTGAGGCCGCCATAGACGACAACGGCGTGGTAACCGGCCTGCGGGCCGAGCTCGTGATGGACCACGGGGCCTACCCGTTCCTGAACCTCCCCCTCTCGCTGTTCGCCAACATCGTGAAGGTGCTGCTGCCCGGAACTCTGAGGCTGCGCCACTACCGGTTCCGGGGATCGGTGGTGGCCACTCACAAGGCCTCCTACGTGGCATACCGGGGACCGTGGGAGATCGAGTGCTGGGTGCGTGAGCGGCTCATGGACATCGTTGCCCGCCGGCTCGGACTCGACCCGCTGGAGGTGCGCCGCCGCAACTACATGGGCGACGACATGTTTCCCGGCACCATGCTCACCGGCCCCACCCTCGACTTCATGACCATCAACCACACCCTCAACCGGGCGGTGGAGCTGGCCGACTACCACGGCTTCCGGGCCGCCCAAGCCGAGGCCCTATCCCAGGGCCGGCACCTGGGCATCGGCTTGTGTACCTACCTGGAGCCCGGCCCCGGCCCCACCGACTACGGCCAGGCCCTGGGATTCACCTACGAACAGCGCTCCCTCCAGCGGGCTCGGGTGAAGCTGGAACCCGACGGTACGGTTACGGCGTTCACCAGCCAGCAGCCCCACGGCCAAAGCCACGAGACCACCCTGGCCCAGGTGGTGGCCGACGAGCTGGGGGTCGGCTTCGACCAGGTAACGGTGGTGTGCGGTGACACCGATCGGGTGCCGTTCAACATGGTGGGCACCGGGGGCAGTCGGGCCGCCACGCTTGGTGCCGGTGCCGCTCAGGGCGCGGCTCGCATCGTGCGACACAAGCTGCTGGCGGTGGTGGCCGCCTTGTTGGAGGCCAATCCCGACGATCTGGAGATCGTCGACGGGGTGATCGCTGTGCGGGGCTCCCCCGACCGGAACAAGACCGTGGCCGAGGTGGCCCGCCTCTCCTACATGGCCCCGTTCACCCTCGACGAAGCCCTCGACGGCGGGTTCGACGCCGAGTTCGACTACGAGACCCCGGCCGGGGGCTGGACCCAGTCCACCCACGTGTGCTGGGTGGAGATCGACCCCGGCACCGGGCTGGTGACCGTGCCCCGCTACCTGGTGGTGGAGGACTGCGGCGAGATGATCAACCCAGCCGTGGTCGAGGGCCAGATCAGGGGCGGGGTGGCCCAGGGCATCGGCAGCGTGTTGTTCGAGCACATCGTTTACGACACCGCCGGGCTGTGCGTGACGTCCACGTTCATGGACTACCTGTTGCCTACCGCTGCCGAGATTCCCCGCATCGACATCGAGCACATCGAGGGGCCGTCGCAGGGTGACGTGCCGTGGCGGGGAGTGGGCGAGGGCGGGGCCATCGGCGCTCCGGCAGCGGTGTGCAACGCCATCGAGGACGCTGTGTCCCCCTGGAACGCCGAGATCACCGAGCAATACTTGCCCCCCAGCCGCATCTTGCAACTCATCGACGCCGCCGCCGAGCCGACGAACCCAGCGCCGGTCGCCTCAGGGACGGCCGCCACCGAGCACTAACGTGGAACCGTGAGCGATAACCCCATCGGCGAGCGGCGGCCCATCCGCATCGCCGACATCGAATGGGAGGACTTCACCGATCCGAACGAGCCGAATCGTGAGCCGGGCCCGTTCGTGCGCTGGCTGGTGGATCCGGCGTCGGGCAACCGGGTCATGCACGTCAAGTCGTGGTCGGGCCGCAACGCGGCGGCCCACTGGCACCTGTCCGACACCGTGTATCTGGTGACCAAAGGCGAGTTCATCGTGGAGGGCGAGGAGCCCTACCGGGAGGGCGACCTGCGCTGGGTGAGGGGCGGGTTTGCCTACGGCCCGGAACGGTCGGGGCCCGACGGCTGCGAGTACCTGTTCTTCAGCCTCGGCCCCTACGACAAGCTCGACCCCGACGAACACCCGCCCCCTCTGGGCCGCTGGGACGACCCTTCCACATGGGTGGATGGCTACCCCCAAGCCGAGCGGGCCAAGCTGATCGGAAGCCCCCGATGAACCTGGGCATCACCCCCCTCGACGCCCCTCTGGGTGCCGCAGTGACCGGGTTCGACTTCGCCGCTCCGGCCAACCGGGATACCGCCGACCGGCTTCTGGCCGCGGTGGACGAGCACCTGCTGTTGCTGTTCCGCAATCCCGAGCCACCCACCCCCGCCCAGGTGACCGGCTTCTGCGAGTCGTTCGGTCCGTTGCGGCCCACGCTGGCCGACAAATCCCGGCTGCCCGGCTTCCCCGGCATCAACCGGGTGTCCAACGTGGATGCCGACGGGGTGGTCGGCACCGGTGGCAGCGATGTGGTCACCTACCACTCCGATCTCAGCTTCACCCCGCCGCTCATCGAGTTCCTGTACCTGGATGCGGTGGCGGTGCCGTCGGTGGGGGGAGCCACCCGATGGCTCAACCTTGTGGCCGCCTACCAAGACCTCGACGACGCCGTGAAAGCCCGGATCGACCACATCGGCGTGACCTACCGGCTGCGTGACGGGCTGGACTTCGGCGGGTACTTCAAGGCCACCGACGGCCAGGCTCTGCTGGCCGACCACACCTGTATTTCGCTGGTGCAAACCAACCCCCGCAACGGCCTCCGCAGCGTGTGGCCCAACACCGGCCCCGATTTCGCCGCCGATGTGGAGGGTTTCGACCCCGACGGGGGCCGCGAATTGCTGGCCGACCTGTTTGCCCACTGCACCCAGGATCGCTACATCTACGAGCATCACTGGAACGTCGGGGACTCCGTGTTCTGGCTCAACACCCAGACCATGCACCAGCGGGAAGCCTTCCCCCCCGACGAGGTGCGGGAACTCCGCCACGTCAACATCCTCGGTCACACCGACCCCCGCCAAGCCGCCTAGCTGTAGTTCCCGGCCATGAGTAAGGGTCGTGCGATGTTGGCTGTGGTCGGGGTGTGCGTGTTGCTCGCCACGGCTTGTGGAAATTCCGCCGTATCCGTCCTGACCGTATCTTCGCCCGAGCCGACACCTGCGCCGACAAACACCCCGATCGCCACCCCCAAGCCGACACCTGCGCCAACAAACACACCAACCCCCGAACCCACCCCCCAACCAACCCCCGAACCCACATCAACCCCCGAACCAACCCCCCAACCAACCCCCCAACCAACCCCCGAACCCACCCCTGAACCCACTGCCGAACCCACATCAACCCCCGAACCAACCCCCGAACCCACCCCCCAACCAACCCCCGAACCCACATCAACCCCCGAACCCACATCAACCCCCGAACCAACCCCCCAACCAACCCCCCAACCAACCCCCGAACCCACCCCTGAACCGCCGACGGAGCCGCCTGCCGAGCTGCCGGAGGGCACCACCGAAGAGCAGTGGGAGCAGCTCCGCCAGTGCGAGTCGGGCGGCAACTACCAGGCCTACAATCCGGCCGGGCCCTACCTCGGCGCCTACCAGTTCCTTCAATCCACCTGGGATGGGGTCGCCGGCCGCCACTACGCCCATCTGGTCGGGGTGGACCCCCGTGACGCGACCCCTGTCGACCAGGACCGCATGGCCTACGCCCTCTACGGGGAACGGGGATGGCAGCCCTGGCCCGCCTGCGGAGCACCGTTCAGATCGAGATGAGCGCCCGCAGGCTAAGTCGTCGTCGCAGTCCTCGGATGGGTCAGGGGTATCGTCGTCCACGTCTCCACCCTGCTGAACCTGACCAACCTGGAGCTGGTCGAAATGCGCGGCATCACCCCTGACGCCACCATGCAAACCCACATCGACACCCTGAAGGCCAACGGAGTCAACGTCCGCCACGACTAGCTGCGGAAGCCGTTGGCCTAGTGATCAGAACCGAGTAGGGCGATATAGGGCTCGGGATCGCCAATCCAGCGCATGGCTCGCAACTCGGCGGAGGTGTACCGCCCAGCCAAGGCCGCGCTCAACTCCTCCACCGATGCCTCCAGCGTGGCCGCCGGGGGCATCCGGTCCACCACCCCGATAATGCGGGTTTCGTCGCCGAACCTCAGCACCAAGCCTCGTAGCCCGGCGTCGGCAATCCGGGTGCCGAACCCGGCGGCGCGCTCCTCGAAGTCGGCTCCGCTGCCTGCCAAGCTCAGGCTCTCAACTCGGCAGCGGTAGGCAGGTCGAGGCCCAGCATCCTGATGGCGTTGTCTCGGCAGATGGCATCAACCTCGGCCTGGGACAGGTGGGCCATTTGGGTGCCCAACAGCTCCTTGGAGTGGGGCCAGGTGGAGTCGGAATGGGGGTAGTCGGTTTCGGTGGTGATGGTGTCGAGCCCGATGGCGTCGATGTTTGCCAACCCCACCTTGTCGTCGAAGAAGCACACGAACACGTGGTCTCGGAAGTAGGTGGAGGGCGGCTCGGGCACCTTGTCGGCCACCCCGCCCCACGCAGCGTTCTCCTTCCACACCACGTCCACCCGGTCGAGGATGTAGGGCAGCCAGCCCATCTGCCCCTCCGAGTAGGCCACCTTGAGGCCGGGGAAGCGCACGAACACCCCCGACATCAAAAAGTCCACCAGCGAATAGGTGGCGTTGGAGTGGACAAGCGCCGAGCCCACCGCACCGGGAGCATCCGGCGAGGTGGAAACCATCTTCGACGACGATCCGATGTGCATGCACACCACGGTGCCCGTCTCCTCGCAAGCGGCGAAGAACGGGTCCCAGTAGCCGGAGTGGATCGACGGCAAGCCCAGGTTGGGCGGGATCTCGGAGAAGCACACCGCTCGCACTCCCCGCTCGGCGTTGCGACGGACCTCGGCGGCCGCCAACTGCACGTCCCACAGCGGGATGAGACATAGCGGGATGAGCCGCCCCCCGGACGGCCCGCACCACTCCTCCACCATCCAGTCGTTGTAGGCCCGCACGCACAAGAGGGCCAGCTCCATGTCGGAGGCCTCGGCGAACGCCTGACCGCAGAACCGGGGAAACGAGGGGAAGCACAGCGAGGCGTCCACGTGGCCGATGTCCATGTCGGCCAGTCGGGGCTCCACCTGCCAGGCGCCGGGCTGCATCTCGTCGAAGGTGATGCCCACCATTTGCAGCTCTTCCCGGGGGAAGGCCACCGCCGAGTGGGTGCGAACCATCGGATAGTGGAGGTCTTCGTAGTACCACCATGCGGTGGGCCGTCCCTCACCCTCGGTCCACGACAAAACGCCGCCGGTGTAGGTGATCTCAGCCGGTGCCGTTACCACCCGTGGGCCGATGTCGGCGTAGCGGGACGGCAGCCGGGACTCCCACACGTGGGGCGGTTCGATGACATGGTCGTCGACCGAGATGATGGGTGGGATGTCGATGCCCGTCTCTCCGGCTGCTGTGGTGGCGGCCCCTGCTCGGGCCATCACAGCACCGTTATCGGGAACATACCCAGCGCTGCGTCGCCCTCCGGTTCGCTCGGGGTGAACTCGACGTTCAGCCCCTCCAAACCCCGGGTGAACGCCCCTGGCCGGAACCGAGGCTCGTAGAAGGGCTCCAGCCTCATGTCGGGCACCCTGCGCATCAGCTCCTCGAACATCACCTTCAGCTCCAGCCGGGCCAGCGACGCTCCCAGGCAGAAGTGGGTGCCGAAACCGAAGGAGAGGTGGTGGCGGGCGTCCCGGCGCACGTTCAGCTCATCGGGGTTGTCGAACGCGGCCGGGTCGCGGTTGGCCGAGGAGTACATCAACAGCACCTGATCGCCCTCGTTGAGGGTCTTGCCGTGCAGCTCGTGGGCGGTGGTTACGGTGCGGCGCATGTTCAGGATGGGCGACACGTAGCGGATGAACTCCTCAACCGCGGTCTCGCCGATGACCTCGGGCTCGTCGATGAGAACCTGCCGCTGGTCGGGGTTCTCCATGAGCGCCAGGCAGGTGGTTCCGATGACGGTGCGGGTGGTCTCGGCCCCGCCGTCCAGCACAAGGAGAACCTCGTGCATGATGTCCTCGTCACTCAGCGGGCGGCCGTCCAACTCCTTGTGGGCCCACATGGAGATCAGGTCGTCTTGGGGGTCGGCCTTGCGCTTTTGCACCAGCTCGTAGGTGATCATTCCCCACTCCTCGATGGCCCGCTCGCCCTGCACGGTGTGAAACGCCGGGCCGCCGCCGCCCTGCATGGTGGCCTCCGACCAGTGCATGACCCTGGGCCAAAGCTCGGGGGGATAGCCCAGCTTCTCACCGATCATGTACGCCGGCAGCGGGGCTGCCAGGTCGTACACCACGTCGCACCACCCTCGGGGAGCGATCCGGTCGATCAACTCGGTGACCACCGCCCTGATCTTGTCCTCGAGTTGGCGCACGGCCCGAGGGGTGAACTCCCGGGCCACCAGCATGCGCTGGCGCTGGTGGTCGGGGTCGTCCATGTTGATCATGGAGTCGGCCATGTCGATCTTGGGGCGGCTGCCTGCTGCCGAGCTGTACAGGTCGGTGTTCTTCTCCACGGCCAGAACGTCGGCGTGGCAGGACACCCCCCATATCTCGTTTGTGGCGTCCCAGTACACCGGGTCGTTCTCCCGTAGCCAGGAGTAAACCGACCAGGGGTCGTGGGCATACATGTGCCCGTCGAGCAAATCGACAGTGGGGGGTGCCTCAGCAATCGCCATGGGCCCAGATGTTAGTGGCCTGCCCGATGGGGGCGGCTTGTCAGCCGGCGGCGAGGTTCTGGGCGGCGAACTCCCAGTTGATGAGATGGTCCAGGAACGCTTCCACGTAGGCCGCCCGAGCGTTCTGGTAGTCGAGGTAGTAGGCGTGCTCCCACACGTCCACCACCAGCAGAGCCTTCATACTGTGGCGCAACGGCAGGTCGGCGTTGGATGTCTGCTCGATGCTCAGCCCGTCGGCACCGGCCACCAGCCATGTCCACCCCGAGCCGAAGAGCCCCACCGCGGCGTCGGCGAACTGGCGGCGGAACCCGTCAACCGAACCGAACGACTCGGTCACTGCCGCTCCCAGCGCCCCGGAGGGAGCGCCACCGCCATCGGGACTCATGGAGTTCCAGTAGAAGGTGTGGTTCCAGATCTGGGCCGCGTTGTTGAAGATCGGGCCGTCCGCTCCCGCGGCCACGTCGCTCAGGTTGGCCCCCTCCCACTTGGTATCGGCCACCAGCCGGTTGAGGTTGGCTACGTAACCGGCGTGATGGCGGTCGTAGTGGAAGCTCATCGTGTTGGCGCTTACGTAGGGTTCCAACGCTTTGGGACTGTAGGGAAGGGGGGGTAGCTCAAACGCCATATCGGGCCAACACGGTACCGGCAAAGAAATCGGGATTGATAGCCGTATACATCCGAAACGGGTTCTCGAACACGAAATCCCGGAAGTCGGCCTCGGTGATCAGCCCCTCCTCCACCAGCCCGTAGGCCTCGTCGGTTATCGAACCGATGTCGGTGACATCCCAGTGGCCGATGTCGGACGAGAACACCGCATTGAGCCGCACACCGCAGGGGTTGGCCGGTCCGAAAGCCGCATGCACCCCCCGATCGTCTGCCTCGCACCCGAAGTACAGCGAGGTGGCGAACGACTCGGCGATCTCATCCGCCGACGCCACTGCGAGACTGATCCACTCGTCGGGCTCGTCGGGAGTCCCCCCGTGAATGGGCATACCGTGGGCGTACGACGCCAGGTCGCCGCCCAGGGTGGCCCGGAAGTCGTCGCCGTATCGCTCGAAGTACGCCCCCAGCTCGTCGAGATCGAGCAACTCCGGGTCGAAGTTGCGGCGGATGGCATCCCAGCTCCGCTTCTCCCAGTGTTCGATCACGTCGCACAAGAGCTGTGTACCCCATGAAACGCCGCACTCCAGGAACACGAACGGCAGTTCGGGGATTCGCCGGGTTACCCCGCCCAAGAACAAGGACTTACACAGCTCGTACATGAGGGCCTGGAACTGGCCGATGTGGTTGGCGGTGTAGCTGGACACGAACGTGTGGACGCCGGGGCGGAAGGCCAAACCCCCATGGAAGGTGGCGGCGTAACCGAGTTCGACGCAGCGGCGCCACACCGGGTCGTAGTCGTATGCCGAGTCCAGGCCGTAGCAGTCGAACCAGTGGTGCTGGCCCGGCCACAACCAGCCCGAGCATGTCTGGTGATCGGGCTCGTCGATGCGACGCATCACTCCTTCGGCAAACACCACTACCTTCAACCCCAGGGCCGCGCAATGGTCCAACTCGGCGATGGCCTCGTCGGGTGTGTGGGCCGGGATGATCCCGGCCATGGCCATCCGATCGGCGTAGGGGTTGTACACGTCGGCATAGAACTCGTTGAACGCCCGGCAGAGCTTGGTACGAAACTCGGCGTCGTCCACCGCGCAACTGGTCAGGGTGTTGGTGGGGTACAGCACCGTGTAGTCGATGCCGATTTCGGGAAGCCGTTCATGGAGCAGGGCGGGCAGCATGGCGGTGGCCCGATCTCGCACGTTGGCGGTGTGGGTACCCCACCACGCCCCCTGCGGGGAACGGGTTCTGCACCGCTCGTCGAGGCTGCGGGCCTTTTGGGCGTTGCGCATGGGCAGGCCCTCGGACTGGTATCGCCGGTACAGATCGGCACCCAGCACCCGCTCCAGATGAGGCTGCTGCGCGGCGGCAATCTCCAGCACATGGCCGTCGGCGTCGATGACCGGATGCCCGAACCGGCTCACCGGGTACCCCCGCTCCTCGGATGATTCTCGACGGTTTTGGTCCGGGACTCGCCTGGTACCGCTAGGGCAGGCAGGATGCGGGCAAGGGGTGGCGGAACAGTCGGGCCGCGTTCTCGTGGGTGAGCTTGCGGATCACGTCGTCGCTGAGATGGCTCAGCTTGGCCTCCAGGGTGTCCTGGCAATCGGGCCAGGTGGAATCGGCATGGGGGTAGTCGGTTTCAACCATGGTGTGATCCAGGTTGAGGGCAATCACCGCGTCGATCGACGATGGATCGTTGATGGTGCAGTAGTAGAAGTTCCGCAGCAGCACCTCGTGGGGACCGACATCGGCACCGCCGGGCCACATGTCGCGGCCGTGGCCGGAGATTTCGATCTGGTGCTTGAGCCGGTCGTACATGATGGGCAGCCATCCGCAGCCCCCCTCCGACATTGCGATCTTGATGTTAGGATGGCGAACCGGGATGCCCGACCACACCCAGTCGGCAGCAGCGGCGTAGGCGTGCATCTGGAACATGGTGGCCCCCACCCCCAGCGCCGGGCCTCCCGGATCCTTGGGCATTACGTGGCCCGATGAGGCCACGTGCAGGCAGATGACGGTGTCGGTCTCCTCGCAGGCCTCCCACACCGGGTCCCACCACTCGCTGTGGATCGACGGGAGGCCGATGTTGTGGGGGATCTCCGGCAGGGTGACGGCCACGAACCCCCTCTCGGCGTTGCGGCGTATCTCGGCCGCCGCCAGCTGGGCGTCCTTGAGCCAGGTGATGCCCATAGGGATGATGCGCTCGGGGAAGCTCCCCCACCACTCCTCGTAAACCCAGTCGTTGAACGCCCGGGTCACGGCCAGGCCCAGTTCGGGGTCGGAGCAGTCGGAGTAAACCCGGCCGCAGAACCCGGTGATCTGGCTGGGGAAGCAGATCGACGCCCAGATGCCACCCAGGTCCATGTCGTGGATGCGGGCCTTGATGTCCCAGGATCCTCTGCGCATGTCTGAGAATCGGGCCGGTTCCATGGTGAAGTCGTTGCGGTCGGCCCGCCCGACCAAGGCGTTCAGGCCGAGCTGGGGATAGATCTGGCCGTCGAACTCCCAGTGCTGGCCGCCGTCGTCACGCTCGACCACCTTGGGCGCCCTGTCGGCGAACCGGGCCGGCACCCGACCTTCGAACAGCCAGGGGGGCTCCACCAGATGGTCGTCAACCGAAATAAGGGTGTAGCGCACCCGCTGGGGCTCGGGATCGGGAAGCAGCAGATCGCTGGGCTTCTCGTGAATATCGACGATGGTCATGCCCGAAGCCTACGACCATCGGCGCGACCGGCGCTACGGATCGGCCTCCCGGTTCCGAGAATGCCCCCGGGACTTTGTTCCGGAGCTTGAAGAAGGGGCCTCGGGGACGGGGTTTCAGTCGAGCCCAGCGGCCCGAAACGCCCGGCTCAGCAGTGGGGGGACCTCCCCCACCACTTCCTGCATGTCCACCTCGGAGGCTTCGTCTGCGTCTTGTGAGCCGTTCGAGCGGTCGTCGATGAGCACCAGCTCGGGCTCGAAGCTCGGCACGGATTCGGACTCGTCAATCGCTTCGGGCTCGGGTTCGGCTTCTGTGGGGGGGGACCGCAAATCGGTGAGCGTCCATCCCACCGGCACAACCACGGCATCCGCGTGGGCCTGACACAGCAGCACGCCGGTGACGTCACCGTCCTCGGGGACATCGACAATGTGAGCGGACAACTCCCGGGCGTTTATCAGAAGAACCGCCGAGGCAGGGGATGCGCATGAGACCCGCGCGCAGAAATTTCCCGACATACTCAGAAAATACTCCCGTGAACTCCGGAAAAGATGGATACCCGCTGGTTGCAACGCGCCGCCTAATGGCTGTAAACACCGGAGGAGATGAGCGCCGAGGGAGTGGACCGGCAAGCGGTCGAAGCATTGAGCCGCCAGTTGGAGCTCTGTAGGATCGCTCCGGGTAGCACCGGAGTGGTGCTGGCCGACGATTACACCGAACCCGTTCTGGTGGATGCCGCGGTTGCCGCTCTGACTCGGGTGGGTGCCGTGCCCAGCGTCATCGAGGCAGGGGATTCGCCTCTGGACCAGTTGGGGGACGTTCTGAGCGAGGCCGGATCGACCGGCATCGTCGTCAACCTTCTCGAGGAAGAACCAGATGAGCTGGAAGCGATGGTGGGGGCCCACGCCCGAGTGCTCACCGTGGTGGGCCCGGGTATCGGCCTTCTGCGCGGCGTTGTGCCCCATGCCGGGCTGGGCCGCAGGGCGAGGCGGGGAATGGACCTGCTGGAATCCGGTGTTGAGCTGCACCTGAGCGATATGGACGGCTCCAACCTTCGTATCGGCCTTAGGGGGGCCAGGCGGTGGAAGCACGACGGGCTGGCCTCTGCTCCGGGTTCGGTGGCCCAATGGCCTCGGGGGATGATCGGCACGGCCCCGGAAACGGGAACGGCCAAGGGAACGGTGGTGATGTCCCCCGGCGATATCTGGCTGCCGATGGGGTGGTACGCCCGGTCGCCGGTGACCTTGACCTTCGACGCTGGGCGCCTGACCGCCATCGAAGGGCCCCGCAGCGAGACCGACGCCATCCGGGCCCACCTGGCTTCGGTCGGTTCGCCTTCGGCCTACCGGCTGGACGCTGTGGAGATCGGCCTGCTGTGGGTTGACCGGCCCCGCCCTCCTGCTCTCTTCGAGCGGGATTTCGCGGATTCCCCGCTGGTGGCAGACCGCTGCGGCCATGTGGTGATCGCCACCGGCGACTACCCCACGGTGGGAATCGCCTGCTGCATACGGGCCGCCACCGTAGCCGTGGACGAGGTGGCCGTCGTCCGCTCCGGGCACCTCCAAGGCGAGCTGGCCCCCGACATCTACGAACAGGCCGCCCACCGCCACCCACTTTGAGGGGGCTTGAGGGGTATCGCCCCCAGCCGGGCTTATAGGGTCAACCCCATGGAGCAGCGGAACATAGGAAATCTGTCGGCATCTGTGGTGGGGCTGGGGTGCAACAACTTCGGCATGACCATCGACGCCGAGGCCACACAGACGGTCGTGGACGCGGCCCTCGATGCAGGGGTCACCTACTTCGACACCGCCGACCTGTACGGGCAGGGCAAATCCGAGGAGTTCCTCGGCGCTGCTTTGGGCAGCAGGCGTGATGAGGTGGTGATCGGGACCAAGTTCGGCCACCCCGGCACCCTCCCCGAGGGTCAGCAGGGCGGTGACCCGGCCTGGGTTCGCCAGAGCGCGGAGGCCAGCCTGGCCCGGTTGGGCACCGACCGCATCGACCACTACCAACTCCACATGCCCGACTCCGAAACACCCCAGGCCGAGACGCTGGGAGCGCTCCAGGAGTTGGTTGACGAGGGCAAGGTGCTGGAGATCGGTTGTTCCAACTTCACCGCCGGCCAGATCGTCGAGGCATCCGAAGCCGCTGCCACCACCGAAGTGGGCAACTACGTCAGCGTTCAGAACTACTACTCCGTGCTCACCCGCTCTGTGGAAAACGAGGGGGTGGTCGACGCCTGCCAACGCGCCGGCATGTCCGTCGTGCCCTACTTCCCCCTGGAGTCGGGGCTGCTCACCGGCAAGTACTCGGGGATGACCCCGCCGGAGGGGTCACGACTGTCGTTCTGGAAGGGCGATATGCGTGACATGTTCCTCAGCGAGGAGAAGCTGGCCGCTGTGGATCGGCTGACCGCTTACGCCGCCGACCACGGCCACAGCATCCTGGAGCTGGCCATCGGTTGGTTGGTTTCCAACCCGGCGGTGGCGTCGGTTATCTGTGGAGCCACCAAACCGTCCCAGGTGGCGTCCAACGTGACCGCGGCAAGCTGGGCCATGACCCCGGCCCAGCGAGAGGAGATCGCGGCGCTGGCCTCCTAGGGTGCCGGCTTCACAGGGTTGATATCAGCCCTCCCACCGCCTCGCTCAGCTCGACCAGCGGGTCGGGAGCACAGAGGTCGCCGACAACCTCGATGTAGCCCTTGATGATCGGTTCGGTGCCGCTGGGTCGCAGCGACACCCGGCTGCCATCGGCAAGGTCAAACCTGAGCACATCGGCGGGATACAGCCCGGCTTCACCGTTGCGGTAGTCGGTGACCTGTGCCACCTCGATGCCGCCGAACCGGTCGGGTAGCTCGCCCCGGACAATGTCCATGGCCTCCGATCCGCGGCGCCCGTCCAACCTCACGCTGATCTGGTGGGTCCGGTGATGGCCGAACTCTTCCATCAAGTCGGCCAGCCGCTCGATGGGCATCAGCCCGTCCTCGGCCACCAGAGCTCTGCACAGGGCCACAAACTGCAAGGCAGCGCTGATGCCGTCCTTGTCCCTGATCGCCTCGTTGCAGGCGAACCCCAGGGCCTCCTCGTAACCGAACACCATCCTCCACGGCAGACCGTCGGGCCGGGGTTCGAGGTTGTCGGCCGCACGGGCGATCCATTTGAACCCTGTGAGCGTCTCAACGTGGGTAGCCCCTCGAGCCGCCGCGATCCGCCCTACCAGCCGGCTCGAAACGATGCTGCTGGCCACCACCCGTTCGTCGCCTCCCGGGGTGGTTTGCAACATCCAATCGCACAGCAAAGCGCCGATCTCGTCACCGCTCAGGATGCGCCACTCGTTGTCGTAGGCCCACACCACCGCAGCGAACCGGTCGGCGTCGGGATCGGTGGCCAACGCCAGGGGGGAGTCGATCTGGTCGGCCCGGCGGATCACCTTTGCCAGCGTGTCGGGGTTCTCGGGGTTGGGCGAGACCACGTTGGCGAACAGCGGGTCGGGCTCAGCTTCGTCCTCCACCACGTAGGGCCGGCCATTGTCGATGTACTCGAGGGCCAAACCCAGGTAGCCGAGGCCGACACCCTGGAGCGGGGTGTAGGCCAGGGCTTGGTACGGACCGAGAAGGGTCACGTTGGACAGGATGGTCTTCATGTACTCGACGCTCACGTCCACCTTCTCCGGCCTTACCGGGGGCAGGTCGCGAGGGGGCAGCGGCTGAGATGCCATGGCCGCTTCAATGGCCCGGTCGTGGGGCGGGATGATCTGGGCGCCGTCACCCAGGTACACCTTTACACCGTTGTCGCCGGGCGGATTGTGGCTGGCGGTGACCATCACTCCGGCGTCGGCCTCGAGATGGGAGACGGCAAACGCCAGCACCGGGGTGGGTGACTGTCGGGGGAGCCGCATGGGGTGGCAGCCGGCTGCGGCAAGCACCGCGGCTACGTCACCGGCGAACACATCGGCGTTGTGGCGGGCGTCAAAGCCGATGACCACCCTGGCTCCCGGCCCGAGGTGAGCGGCCAGGGCCGCTGCCATCTGACGCACCACCACCCGATTCATGCGGTTGGGGCCGCACCCCATTGGTCCTCGTATCCCAGCGGTGCCGAACCGGAGCCGGTCCCCGAATCGGGCGTCGATCTCGGCCTGATCTCCGATGGCGGTGAGGCGTTCCAATTCGGCCCGGGTGACCGGATCGGGGTCGGCGGCCAGCCACTCCTCGGGAGTCGGTAAACCGACGTTGGATACAGCGGAGTTCTGTTCGGGGTCGGCGGCAACCAGCTCCTCGGGAGTGGGCATCGGACTGCTCATAGCGAATCGATCACCGTCCTCAACACCGCTATCACCCGGCCTTGGGCGGCATGGCCCGCGTCCAGCACCTCCTGATGATCGAGCGCCCCGCCCATGCCGGCCGCGGCGTTGGTCACCAGCGACACCCCCGCCACCTCGGCCCCCATGTGATGCACGGCGATGGCCTCCAGCACGGTTGACATGCCAACCAGATCGGCGCCCATGCCGGCCAGCATGGAGATCTCCGCCGGGGTCTCGAAATGCGGCCCGACCAGCCCGGCGTAAACCCCCTCGCCGATTGACGGATCGACGCTGCGGGCCGAGTCCCGAATGCGGGCCGAATACAGGTCGGTGAGATCGGTGAACCGGGAGGCGTAACCCTCCGGCGGGGACGGACCCGAAAGCGGCGACTGCCCGGTGAGGTTTAGGTGATCGCTGATGAGCACCGGCTCGCCCACCCCGAAGCTCGGGTTCAACGACCCGGCGGCGTTGGTCAGCACCACCACCCCACACCCGGCCGCCACCCCCGACCGCACTCCGTGAACCACCTCGCCAGGAGGGTGGCCCTCGTAGAGATGGACCCTGCCTGCCAGCACCAGCACCTTCCGGCTGCCCACTGCCACCGAGCTGATGGCTCCGCCGTGGCCGGGTACCGAAGGAGGGTGGAAGCCGGTCACCGACTCGGCGGCCACCTCGGCGTTCACCGTGCCCAGTCCGGCGGCTACTTCGGACCACCCCGACCCCAGCACCACGGCAGCGTCAAAATCTCCGCCCAGCCGCTCAACCAGTTCCCGCCCGGCCTGCTCAGCCTTCTCGAAATCGTTCATGCCCCGAGGATAGGAGCCGACGGTGACAATGCCACCGCGCCTCCGCCTGAGTCCCTGCTAGAGCAGATGGGCGAGGGAGCTTGAGGGGCGGGCCCCGAACTGGGTGATGGTTTCGGTGGCGGCGGCAGAGGCGAGGCGACCGCACTCGGCCAAGTCCATCCCCCGGGTCCAGCCGTAGAGGAACCCCGAGGCGTACTGGTCCCCGGCCCCGGTGGTGTCCACCACATTGGTGGCCGGTGCAGGCGGAATCTCAATCACCTCGGTGGGGGTGACCAGCACCGATCCCTTTGGGCCCCGGGTCAGCGCAGCCACAGCACACCGTCCCTGCACTGCGGCCACCGCTGCCTCGAAGTCACCGTCGGTCTCGTACAGCGTGCAGATCTCGTTCTCGTTACCGAACAGCAGGTCGATCGGGCCGTCCACCAGCTCGAGCCACTCCTGATGGTGGCGCTCCACACAGAAACTGTCCGACAGGGTGAACGACACCACGCCCCCCGCCACCGAGCACACCGCTATGGCCTTTCGGATGGCCTCCTTGGTGATGTCCACGTCCCAGATGTAGCCCTCGCAGTAGAGCACCTGGGCGGCACCCACCATGTCGGCATCAATGTCGTCGGGATGCAGTTCGGTGCTGGCCCCGAGGTAGGTGTTCATGGTGCGGACCGCGTCGGGGGTGACGATGATGAGGCACCGAGCCGTGGGCAACCCCTCGGAGGCCGGAGCAACCTCGAAACGAACCCCCAACGCCCGGATGTCGTGGGCGAACACCTCGCCGAGCTGATCGTCACGCACCTTGCCGATGTAAGCGGCCTGCCCGCCGAACAACGCCAACCCCGCCATGGTGTTGGCCGCCGAGCCTCCGGAGGCCTCGATGGCCGGGGCCATCACGGAGTACAGCTCCCTGGCCCGATCGGCGTCAATCAGCGTCATTGCCCCTTTGACCAACCCGTAGGCTTCGATGAAGTCGTGTTCCTCGGTGCTGATCACATCGACCATGGCGTTGCCGATGCCCACTACGTCCAGAGCGCTCACCCGGTCTCCTCTCAGTCGGCGCCGCCCGAGGCTACCGACACAGCCCGGTCCCGTCTCTTTGAGCCGGCCGGCCACCCAAAGCCTGAAGCTGAGATCAGTTGCAAATGCCTTTCGACCCTTATGCTGTTGAGGCTCTGGCGTCTAGGAAGGTACTGAGGAGATGGTGCTGAACATCAAGAACGAGAAGGCCGACCGACTGGCCCGCGACCTGGCTGAGTTGGCTGGGATGTCACTGACCGACGCGGTGATCGTCTCGCTCGAAGACCGGCTTGAACTGGAGCGCCGACGTCGTCGCCGTCCGGGACTGGGCGACATCGTGGGGCGGTGCCAAGACCTGCCGGTGCTCGATGACCGTCGTCCGGAAGAAATCGTTGGCTTCGGTGAGCACGGCCTGCCGGAACCCTGCCTTGTGTGGGAGACGACTTCGCCCGAACCGACATTCAGCTTGTCGAACTAGACGGCTGATCTGACTCAAGGAACGCCCCCGCCCATGACCTCCGTGCAGACCTCACTTGATCGTTACCGGTTGCCTCGGGGGGTGGTGCCTCGGCGGTATGTGTTGCGGCTGGAGCCCGATCTGGAGGGGTTCACGTTCGAGGGAACGGTGGGCATCGACATTGACGTGGTGGAGTCGGTGGCCGAGATCGTCCTCAATGCGGCCGAGTTGGACATAACCGGAGGCGACCTCAACGGCGAGGCGGTGGCCGGCATCGACTACGACCCCGAGCATGAGCGGGCCGTGCTGCGGTTGGACGAACCGTTCGGGCCGGGACAGGCCACGCTGAACCTGAGCTTCACCGGCACGCTGAACGACCAGCTTCGGGGGTTCTATCGCTCCACGTTTACCGACACCGGCGGCAACGAGCGGGTGATTGCCACCACCCAGTTCGAGTCCACCAACGCCCGGCGAGCATTCCCGTGCTGGGACGAGCCCCACCTGAAAGCGGTCTTCGAGGTGTCCCTGGTGGTGCCCGACGGCCTCATGGCGGTGTCGTCCGGCGCGGAGACCGGCTCAAAGGTCATCGACGGAGGGCGCCGGAAGATCTCTTTCGCTCCCACTATGGTCATGTCCACCTACCTGCTGGCCTTCGTGGTCGGCCCGCTGGAGGCCACCGAACCGGTGGAAGTAAACGGCACGCCGCTGCGGATTGTCCATCCCGTCGGCAAGGGCAACCTCACTGAGTTCGCCCTCGACGCTGCGGCATTCGCCATCGAGTTCTTCGAGGACTACTTCGCCATCGACTATCCCGGCGACAAGCTCGATCTGGTGGCCATCCCCGACTTCGCCTTCGGGGCCATGGAAAACATGGGATGCGTCACCTTCCGGGAAGTCCTGCTCCTGCTCGACCCCGACACCTCCACCCAGCAGGAGCGGCAGACCGCGGCCGATGTCATCGCCCACGAGCTGGCCCACATGTGGTTCGGGAACCTGGTCACCATGAAGTGGTGGAACGGCATCTGGCTGAAGGAGGCCTTCGCCACGTTCTGCGAGCTGCTGGCGGTGGACGCCTACCGCCCCGACTGGAAGCGGTGGCTCTCGTTCGGGCTTTCCCGGGCCGCTGCTTTCGATGTCGATGCACTGGCCTCCACCCGGGCCATCGAGTACCCGGTGGCGTCCTCCGACGACGCCGAGGGGATGTACGATCTGCTCACCTACGAGAAGGGCGCGGCGACGGTGCGGATGCTGGAGCAACACCTGGGAGCCGACGCCTTCAGGGACGGGGTTCGCCACTATCTCCGGCGCCACTCCCACGCCAATACCGAAACCCACGACCTGTGGGATGCGCTGGCCGAGTCCACCGGCGAGCCGGCCCGTGAGGTCATGGACTCGTGGATCTTCCAGGGCGGCCACCCGGTGGTGACCGTCGCTACCGGCGACGATCCCGAAACAATCACCCTGACCCAGGAGCGGTTCCGCTACGACGGGCAGCCCGACAAGACCCGCTGGCAGGTGCCTGTGGTGGTATCGACGGGCACCAACTCCAAGACCAGGGCGCAGACCGAGCAGCTCTTGCTGGACGATCCGGTGAAGCTGAGCAGCACCGGCTCCGACTGGGTGATGGTGAACCCCACCGCTGATGGCTTCTACCGGGTGGCCTACCAAGGCGATCTGCTCAGTCGGCTGCTGGGCGAGGACGGCCCCGACCTGGACCCCCTCCAGCGGTACGTGCTGGTGGACGACCAGTGGGCCCTCACCGTGGGCGGCCGCAACGACGTCGCTTCCTACCTGAGGTTTGCCGAGCAGATGGCGGCCGGCGAGGACGACCTGGCCGTGTGGAGGAAGCTGGCCGGAACGCTCGCCACCCTCGACCACCTGGTTCCCGACGAGGCCAGGGCCGGCCTCAACGTCCGAGTCCGGGGCCTGGCCGCTCCGGCGCTGCAACAGCTGGGATGGGCACCATCTCCCGGTGAGGACGAACGGGCCCGGGAGCTGAGGGGCATCCTGGTCCGCACCCTGGCCCTGTGCGGCGACGACCGCGACGCAGTGGCCCGATGTCGGGAACTGATGGCCGCTGACGGGACCGATCCCGCGCTGGCCGCCGCCGCGGTGGCGGTGGTGGCCGCCACCGGTGAACGGGCCGACTACGAGAACATCCTGGACCGCTTCCGGCACGCTCCCACCCCGCAACTGGAACTGCGCTACCTGATGGCCCTCACCGGCTTCGACGATCCCGACCTCATGGACCTAACCCTGGCCGCCACCCTCGACGGCACGGTCCGCACCCAGGACGGGGGGTTCGTTATCCGGGGCTGCCTGGAGAACCGCAACCACGGCCCACAAGCCTGGGCCTTCACCACCGAGCACTGGGACGACATCAACCAGAAGCTGCCCTCCCAGGCCATCCCCAGAATGCTGGGTGGCATCGGGGCGCTGTCAACCCCCGATTTGGCCAGTTCGATCCGGTCGTTCCTCGACAATCATCCCGTACCCCAGGGCTCGCTCATCGTGGCACAGCACCTCGAGCGCCTTGACATCAACGTGGACCTGCGAGCCCGCGTTGCAGCCGCTCTCGGCTGAAGAGCTGACCTCGGCTGAACAACCAATCCCGGCTGTGAGCCGGTGCCGGTCGGCTCGCCCTAGTTGGTGCCCACCGCGGCCCGGATCGACTCCCGCAGCGACTTCATGGTGGCGAACACCGCGGTGGGCTCGTACCCGCAGTGGGCCATGCAGTTCTCGCACCGGGGGTCGCGGCCCCGTCCGTAGCTGTCCCAGTCGGTGGTCTCGATCAGCTCCCGGTAGGTCTCGGTATAGCCGTCTGACATCAGGTAGCAGGGCCGTTGCCATCCGAACACCGAGTAGCTGGGAATACCCCAGGCGGTGCATTCGTACTCGACCTTGCCCTCCAAGAAGTCCAGGAACAGGGGGGTGTGGTTCAGCCGCCACTTCTTGCGCTTCCCCTCGGAGAAGGCGTCGTGGAACAGGCGCCGGGTCTGATCCACGGGCAGGAAGTTCTCCTGGTCGGGGGCCTTCTCGTAGGCATAGCCCGGCGAGATCATCATGGAATCGACACCCAGGTCGTCGTTGAGGAAATCGAGCACGTTGCGCACGTTTTCGGGGGTGTCGGTGCTGAAGAAGGTGCTGTTGGTGGTGACCCGGAACCCCTTGTCCTGGGCCTCCTTGACGGCCTCCACCACCTCGTCGAACACGCCGTCTCGGGCCACAGCCAGGTCGTGGCGCTCCTGCAGCCCATCAACATGAACCACGAACGAGAAGTAGGGGGAGGGCTTGAACAGGTCCATCTTGCGGCGCAGCAGCACAGCGTTGGTACACAGGTACACGAACCGCTTGCGTTTGATGAGCTCGGCGACCATCTCCCCGATCTGGGGATGAAGCAGCGGCTCGCCCCCGGCGATCGACACCATGGGAGCACCGCACTCCTCCATGGCCGCCACCGCTTCCTCCACGCTGACCCGCTTGCGCAGCACCTCGGTGGGGTACTGGATCTTCCCGCACCCCGGACACTCCAGATTGCAGGCGAACAGGGGCTCGAGCTCCACGATCAGCGGGAACTTCTCCCGGCAGCGTAGCTTGTTCTTGAACACATACGTGCCCACCTTCATTGCTTGGCGAACGGGTATGGGCATGTCAGACGACCTCCTTGGTCCATTTCTGCAACACCGGCATGAGTTGGCGAATAGTCCTCAGCGCTCGGTACATCCTCACCGGTTGGGAGGGCGACCACACTTCGTGATCCACGGAGTCCGACATAACCCGCACCGCCGCCGCCGGGCCCCGGTGGTTCTCGAGCAGCCAGGCCGTCTCCATGTCCACCGCAACCGCACCGCTGGTGGACAGTTCCCGCCGTCGCCGGCCGGTGGCCACGAACGGCACGCTGGCCACCGGGCCGGTGTGGACGGTGAACCCCGCGTCCCGCAGCTCCTCGGCCAACGTGGTCGCGGCAGGCAGAACTATCGGGGAGACATCGTCAGCGGACGCCTCGGTGGCCACCACCACGTCGCCGGGTTCGATACCGTCGACCACCGCTCCGCCCACGCCGACAACCATTACCGCCCCGGAAACCGGCTCCACCCGCCGGCTTCGCCTGGGCCCAATCCCGGTGCAGATCACCCCCGCTTCACCGATGCCCCGGGCAATCCCCCGACGGGCGGCACGGGCCTCCAGGGCCATCGGGCACCACACGACCAGGCTCATCGGCCGACCTCGACGACCGGCAACCGGCTCACCACCCTCACGGGCCTACCGTCAAGTCCGACGACCACACCGGTCACCGCTGGTCCCTGGTGGCCTCGACATAACGACCCAGCGCCATCACCGGGAACACCAGGCGATACAGGTGGTAGCGGATGTAGAAGTACCCGGCGAAACCGGTGCCGGTGTACCAACGCTCATCCCAGCTACCGTCGCCCCGCTGGTTCTCCACGAGCCACTGCACCCCTTGTTCCACCTCGAAACAGGAAGCGTGGCCTCCGGCGATGAGCGCCAGCAGCGCCCACGCCGTCTGCGATGGGGTGGACACCCCCCGGCCTCGCCATTCCATGTCCTCGTAGGAGCGCAGATCCTCACCCCAGCCGCCGTCGTCGTTCTGCACCGACTTCAGCCACTCGCAGGCCCGCGCCACCCGATTGTCGTCGGTGGACACTCCGGCGCTGATGAGGGCCGGGACCACCGCTCCGGTGCCGTAGAGATGGTTGGCCCCCCACCGTCCGGCCCAGGATCCGTCGTCCTCCTGCTCGGCGGTAAGCCACTCCACGCCCCGGTCCACCGCCTCCCTGTCCACCGGCAACCCGGCCTGGTCGGAGTCCAGCTCACACAGCATCTCCACCACGTGAGCGGTCACGTCAGCCGACGGCGGGTCGATCACTTTGCCGAAATCGCTGAACGGAAGCTCGGCGGCCAGCCTGGAGCAGTTGTCCGCATCGAACGCCGCCCAGCCGCCGTCGGAGCACTGCATCCCATTGGTCCACACCACGGCCCGGTCCAGGGCGGCTTCGACCCGGTCGGGGTTTGGATGGCTGATACGGCGCAGGGCGAGTGAGACCTCGGCGGTGTCGTCGAGGTCGGGGTAGTTGTCGTTCTCGAACTCGAATGCCCACCCGCCGGGAGGAAGACCGGGGCGCCGCTTGGCCCAGTCACCGGCCACCCGAACCTCCTGGTCCAGCAGCCAGCTTCCCCCGGCCACCATCTGGGGATGGGTGGCGTCCACGCCGGCGTCGGCCAGCGCTATCAGCGCCAGGCAGGTGTCCCACACCGGCGACTGGCAGCACTCCATCCGGCGCATGTCGTCCTCGACGATCGTCCAGGTGTCGAACCCGGCCAAGCCCCGGGCCATGATCGGGTGGTTCAGGGAATAGCCCTGAAGGTGCAGCGCCAGCAGCGAGTACACCCAGGGAGGCTGGATGCCGCCCCAGCAACCGTCGGCTTCCTGGCGGCTGATGACCCACTGTTCGGCCCGTCGCAAGGCCCGCTTCCGTACCATGTTGAGCGGGTTGCGGTTGTAGCCCCGCACCACCTTGTCCATGAGCTGGAATCGCCGGGCCCATGTTCCCCTGGGCGCAGGTACCTTCTCGGCGGGCGTGGTCCCAGTGCGGATCTCGTCCAGGCTCAGGTCCATCGGGCGCACCGGACGGTGGGAGGCCACGATGGTCAGCGGCACTACCGTCTGTCGGGCCCAGCAGGCGAAGTCGTAGATGTTCAGCGGCACCCGCTTGGGCAAGAGGATCAGCTCGGGGGGCAGAGCGGGCAGGTCCTCCCAATCCCACAACCCGAACAGCGCCATCCACAACCGGGTGAACACCCGGCTGCGCTCCAAACCACCCTCGCTGCGTATGTAGGCGGCGGCCTTGGCCATGTGAGCCGCTTCGGGCGGATCACCGGCGTAGCGCAGGGCCCAGTAGGCCTCGACGGTCACCGAAAGATCGGCTGGACCCTCGTAGTAGGTAGACCAGGTGCCGTCGGCCCGCTGGCTGTGGCGGATCCAGTTGGCCGTCTGCCGGGTGATCTCCGGGTCGGCCACCCCGAGAAACTCCCGCAGGAACAGGTCCTCGGCCTCGATGGACACGTTGGTCTCCAGCTCGGCCTTCCACCATCCCTCTATGTCCTGAAAGCTCAGGAGCCGGTTGGTGGCCCGGTCCAGGCATTGCTCTACTCCCATCAGCAGTCCCTCCTCATGACAAACATCAAAAGTCCCTACCTACGATGAAATGGGCCAGAAGCCGCAGTTCTTCGACCGCTCCCTGTGCCACCTCTCCCCGCCCCGCAAGGGCGTCCAGAGCCGACACCGCCTGGTCGTAATGGTTCCGGGCCAGCGCCTCGGTCTCGTCTCGACCCCCGCCGGCTTCCACCAGCGCCCGGGCCGTTTCCACATCGGCGGCATCCAAGCTTGACTGGGCGTAAAGCCCGGCCAGCTCGTCGGCCCCGGCCTGCCCGCTGTTGAGGGCGACGACCACCGGGATCGACTTCTTGCGCTCCCGCAGGTCCGACCCGGCGGGCTTGCCGGTGCGCTCTGGGTCGCCCCAAATGCCAAGCAGGTCGTCCACCGCCTGGAACGCCACCCCCAGGTTCATTCCGAAACCGGCCAGCTCGTCGATAACCGTGTCGTCGGCCCCGGCCAGCACCGCTCCCACCGAGGATGCGTAGGCCAGAAGGGCCCCGGTCTTGCCCCGTTCCATGTCCAGGCAATGCTCCAGCGTGATGCCCGCCTGCTTGTGGAGGGACATGTCCTTGCTCTGGCCGGCGATCATGGCCGACACCGCTCCGGCCAGCTCCCTGGCTGCTCTGACCCGGGGTGGGGTGGGGTCGCTCAGCAGGGCCTCGAAGGCCAGGACCTGTAGGGCGTCACCCACCACGATGCCGACGCCGGTGCCGAACTTGGCCCACACCGTTTCCCGGTGCCTGCGCTCGGTGTCTCCGTCGATGATGTCGTCGTGGATCAGCGAGTAGTCGTGGATCAGCTCGATGGCCACCGCTCCCGGCAGCCCGGTCTCGGCCGGCGCGCCCACCACCTCGGCCGACAGGAGGGCTAGTGCTGGACGCACGCCCTTGCCCCGGCCCTGGAAGTGGTATTCGGCCGGCACGTACAGCTCCTCGCACAGCCCGCTCAACGCGGTGGCGATGGCCGGATCGACCAGCTCCCTGGCCCGCACCAGAATGCCCGGAACCTGGGGGGCCGAACTCAAACCGCCACGCTTTCCTGCTCGGCCCGCCGGCAGTGGGCAAGCGCCAGGCGGGCGGCAAGATTGCCGGACCGCACCGCGCCTTCCATGGTGGCGGGCCAGCCGGTGTCGGTCCACGCCCCGGCCACAAACAGCCCCTCGACGGAGGTGGTAGGGCCGCAGCGCAGCTTCCGGGTGCCGGGATACCCGGCGAAGGTGGCCCGGTGCTCTCGGGTAACCACGGCGTCGAGCACCTCGGCTTCGGCGGCCCGGGGGAACAGGTCGATCAGCGCCAACCGGTAGCGCTCGATCATCTCCGCCGGCCGGTCGCCGATCTCGTCGAACGCAGCCGACTGCGACACCGCAACCACCTGCTCGCCGCCATCGCCGGCGCCTGGAGGCTCGGACGACTTGTCCTCGGCCCAGGTGGCCGCCTCGGTGCGGTCGAACACGAACTGCACCGGGGAGTCGAGGGCGGCGGCGAAGGGCACGTCCATGATCCGGCGGTCGAAGGCGAACTGCACGTTCACGATGGGAGAAGCCCCGAGGTCGGCCAGCTTGTCCTGCTCGGCCACGGTGCCGGGGGGCACGAGGTCGTCCACCGCGTTGTGGGGTACAGCCAGGATCACCGCGTCGGCGTCGATCCGCTCCCCGCTCACCACCACTGCAGGGCCGTCGCCCACCGACTCCACGTGGGTGTGGAGGTTGACCTGCCCGCCCTGGTCGGTGACAACCCGGGCCGCGGCATCGCCGTGGAGGACGGCCAGCGGCACCCGGGTCCACCCCAGGTCGGCGGATTCGGTGCCGTCGAGGAGCCCGGTGCGGAACACTTTCACCGCCAGGCTCAAGGAAGCCTCGTCGGCCCGCAAGTTCACGGTGGGCAGACAGATCAAGTCCCATAGCGCGGCAATCGACCGGTCCGACTCCCCCCGGTCCCGGAGCCACTCCCCGAAGCTGGTCTCGTCAACCTCGGGATCGTCGGGGTCGAGGCGGCGCAGGGCCAGTGCGGTCCGCACCGCTCGCAACCGGTCGGCCATGCCCAGCGGTCGGTAGCTGCGCAGCGACTTGGCCAGATGCAGCGGGGGCGGAGCACCCGTGCGGAAGATGGCCGCCGGGCGGCGTCCGGGCCCCAGCACATGCACCATCAGCTTGCGCTGCTGGGTCACCTGGTCGGCCACCCCCACCCGGTCGAGAAAGGCCCGGTACTCGGTGCAGCACCGCATGAACACGTGCTGACCATTGTCGTACCAGCGACCGTTGCGCTGGAACGACCAGGTTGCGCCGCCCAGGCGTGGGCCCCGCTCATACAAGGTCACCCGAGCACCGCCGTCGGCCACCGCCACCGCTGCGGCTAGCCCGGCCAACCCCCCTCCGACCACCGCAACGTGTGGCTCGGCCCGAAGGTGGCTCGACGACCGGGGAGCGGCGTCGCTCATACTGCGGCTCCGGCCAAGCTGCGAACGGCCACCCATGCTTTCTCCCGGGTGGATAGCGACAGGCGTCCGTTCATCACCTCGGTGGGCGCGGCGGTGATGCGGTCCAGCAGCCGATGGTAGATCCCGGCCATGGCCCCGGTGCAGGCCCGGCTGCGGCGGTCGAGCATGTCGAGCAGCTTGAGGCCCTTGCTGTAGTGCTGCTCGGCCCGCTCCGCCTCGAACGCCACCAGCTCGCCAACCGCCTCGACCGGCCCTGTCAGGTCGGGGGCGCACCCGAACCGTTCGATGTCCTCGGTGGGCAGGTAGATGCGGCCCATGCCCCGGTCCTCCACGATGTCGCGCAGGATGTTGGTGAGCTGAAGGCCCACTCCCAGCCGGTCGGCCAGCTCGTTGGCCCGGTCGGGGTCACCGTGGGTGCCGAACACCCCCTGCGAGAGCCGGCCCACCGACCCGGCCACCATCCGGCAGTAATCCTCGGTCTCCTCGATGGTGGTGTACACCTTGCCCACCGCGTCCTGCTCGCACCCTTCGACGATCTCGTTCAGAGCTGCCACCGGAATGGGGAATTGGTCGGCAGCGTGGCGCAACCCCACCAGCACCGGATCGTCGGGGTCGCTGAGCCCCCCGCCGGCGAGGGTGTCGATGTCGGCACGCAGCTCGACGAGCCTGGCCAGCTTCTCGTCGGCGGGCAACGGCCCGTCGCCCACGTCGTCGATCCGCCGGGCCATGGCGTACAGCGCCGACATGGCTTGGCGCTTCGGCTTGGGCAAAAGCCGGATGCCGTACGAGAAGTTGCGGGCCTCGACCTTGGTTATCTCCTCGCAGCGCTGGAAGGCTTCTGCCGCCCTCACTCCTGCTCCCGGCGAGAGGCGTTTTCGCGCCAAGACCGGAAAATTCTCGACAGGGGGACCTTCCGGAACGCAATCAGCTTGCTGAGGATCCGGGCCACCATCTCGCGGACCTTGGCCCCCGGCGCCTTCAAAAGCCCGGTCACCACGCCCTTCACACGATCGGCAGCCTCACGAGCCTTGGCCCCCGGCGCCTTCAAGAACCCGGTCACCACGCCCTTCACACGGTCAGCAGCCTCACGAGCCTTGGCCCCCGGCGCCTTCAAAAACCCGGTCACCACGCCCTTCACACGATCGGCAATCTCACGAGCCTTCTGCATCGGTGCCTGAAGAGCGCCCAGCAGCTTGCCCCCGTACTGCGCCAAGAGCTCACGACCCTTCGTCCAAGGGATCCGGATCAGGCCGATCATCTTGCCGGCGAGCTGGACGGCCAAGGTTCTCACCCTCGACAGTGGCATTCGCTGGAGGGCGACCAACCGAATCACATGGGTCGCTGTGCGAATCTTCGAGGGGGTCCGCAACTTCTTCAACACGTCGTAATCGGCTCGGGCGATGGAATCCAGAGCGGCCAGACCGCCGCCCACGTATCCGGCCACAGTAAGCCGGGCCCATCCCGATAGTGAGGCCACCAACGGCGCGCCCTGCATCAGCAACGCCCGAGCGCTGTCGCAGTGGTGAGCCACCAACCGGCGGAGCGATTCCGATGCGGTGGGGTCGGCCAGCTCATCCTCGCTGACCCCGAACCGGGTCAGCTCCTCGGCCGGGAAGTACACGCGATCCTTCTCGCTGTAGTCATCGCCGATGTCCTGGAGATGCTCCACGATCTGCAAGCCGGTACACACTGCGTCGCTTTGGGCTATGCGCTCTTCGTTGGCCGCGCCGAACACCTCCAGCACCAGACGACCCACCGGGTTGGCCGACAGGGAGCAATACTCGGCCAGCTCGGACTGGGTCTCGTAGCGGCTCTTGCGCTGGTCGAGCCGGTTGGCTTCGATGAGGGCGACGAACGGCTCGTCGTCCACTTCCAGCTCGGAGAGCAGCGGGGTTAGCTGGGCCATGACCGGATGGGTGGCATCGCCGGTTCGGGCCCGGTGAAGCTCCTCCTGCACCCAATCCAGCGCAGCCAGGCGGTCGCCTTCGTATTCGTCCCCGATGTCATCCACCAAGCGGGCGAACCCGTACACGGCCAGCAGGTGGGACCGGGGGCGCGCCGGTACCACCCTCATCACGACCGGAAAGTTCTCGCTTTCCTTCTGGGCCATGATCGAACCAATGTCAAAGCCTGCTTCTGCCTCTACCGTGGTCATCTCACTGCCCTCCGGATTTCGACGGTCCGAATCCCACCTCTGTTGAACGGGTGGATCGGACAATAGTTCCGACCCCAAGTTAGCCCATTGTCAACCGTTGCGAACAACAAAGTGACCATGAGGTCATCTGATTGTTCGCTCTGAACCGGGCGCTGTCAAGGGTTACCCGGCAGAACCCTTGCCGGGGTCAGGTCTCGAAGCTTGGGCGGTCGGCGAAATGCCCCATCAAGCCCTCGGCAAAGATGTGGGCGATGGCATCCATTATCAGGGTACCGGCGAGCCGGTGGCCACGGGGATCGTCGGACAGGGCCTCACCTAGGCGTTCGGCCAGCCGCCAAAAAACCCGCTGGGCCGCGGCGGCGTGTTCCACCTGTCCCTGCACCGAGCGCTTGGCCACCTCCAGCATTATGGGCAGGCCGGGGAGCAGGCTCTCGGCCAGGCTCCTGGTGAGCTCCTCTCGGCTCAACCCCACCTTGCCCTCGACGGCGGCGGCAAAGTTCTCCGCTGTGCTGTCCACCACCGCTTCCACCGCTTGCAGGAACAGGTCCTGCTTCGACTGGAAATTACGGTAGAAGGTGCCCTTGGCCACGCCGGCCTGAGCGCAGATCTCGGCCACGCTCACCTCGGTGTATCCCCTGAGGGCGAACTCCTGGATGGCAACGTTGCGCAGCAGGGCGCCGCTGTCGGGGAGGTTGGCCACGTCGGCCCGGGCCGGGTTCTCGGCGTTCATGATCTGGGCGATGTGGCGCAGGGGCAGGCGGTGGCGCTCTCGCAGGTCGCGGATCAGCTCCACCGCGTCGATGTGGTGCTGGCTGTAGAGGAAGCGGTTGGCGGAAACCCGGCGGGGCGCGGGCAACAGCCCTTTTCGCCGGTAGTGGTGGATGGATGCGGCCGGCACCCCTGTGAGGGCCACCACCTCGCTAATGGTGAACTCGCCGGGAATACCCATGCCCACCACTCTTACCGGCTCTGCTCGGCTACCGCCAGCGCCTCCTCGAAACCGGTGCCCTCGGCAATGAGATTGCGGTACTGCATCACGTGGCGAGGGCGGTTGAAGCCGAGCACCCCGACCAGGCGCCCGGCCCGACCGTAGAGGGCAGCGAAACGCCGCTCCTCGGTTGAACCGGTGATGATGCGAACCTCGTCGTCCGGCCGGACCCGCCCGGCCAACTGGATTTTCCGGTCGTACTGGTCGCTCCAGAACCACGGTACCGGGGTGAAGGGGCGGGCCTCGTCGTCGTCCTCGGCCAGGCGGCGCACCGCGTGCCGGCCCTGCTCAATGGCGTTGTCCCAGTGCTCCACCCGCATGGTCTCGCCGAACAGGCGGTTGGGCCAGCGGGCCACGTCACCGGCGGCAGCAATGCCGGGAGCGGCCAGGCAGGTCTCGTCGCACACCACGCCGTTGTCCACCTCAAGGCCAGAACCCTCCAGCCACTCGGTGTTGGGGATCACCCCGATGCCCACCACCACCACGTCGGCGTCCACCGACGTGCCGTCGCTCAGGTTTACCCGCTCCACCCGGCCCGACCCGGCAAAGCCGTCCACGCCGACACCGAGGCGCAGATCGACCCCGTGATCCCGGTGGACCTCGGCGCACACCGAGCCCATCTCGGTGCCCAGGATGCGGCCCAGCGGCACAGGGAGGGCCTCGATGACGGTCACCTCCAGGCCCCGCTGCCGGGCGGTGGCGGCCACCTCGGCACCGATGAACCCCGCGCCCACCACCACCACCCGCTGGGGGGAGGCCTCCAGGTCGGCCCGGATGGCCAGGGAATCGTCGAGGCTGCGCAGGGTGTGGATGCCGTCGAGGCCGCCGGTGGGCAGCTCCCGGCACCGGGCCCCGGTGGCGATGAGCATGCCGTCGGCTGTTACCGCCGCGCCGTCGTCGAGGGTTACGGTTCGGCTGGCGACGTCAAGGGCAACGGCCCGGCGGCCCAGTCGCCAGTCGGCGTCCAACCCTTCGATGTCGTCCGGGTCGGACAG
Source organism: Acidimicrobiales bacterium (assembly GCA_965200775.1). Taxonomy (GTDB): domain Bacteria; phylum Actinomycetota; class Acidimicrobiia; order Acidimicrobiales; family Bin134; genus Poriferisocius. The sequence goes on from OZ241383.1 coordinate 2,083,084, forward strand.
CGAGATGCGGTCGGGTTCCCACTCCCCGGCGAGAAGCTGTTTGGACAGGGGAGGCCGGTCGTAGGGGGGGTGTGGCTCGTCCCCGATGATGGTGATGCTGCCGTCGAACCCGTCTCGCCGCAGCGTCTCCGCGGCCCTGGTCCCCGCCAGCGACGCCCCGACGATGGCTATTGAGCGCAGCAGGCGGCTACTCCTCGGCGATGGCGATGGCTTGCTTGGGGCAGCGTTGGACGGCCTCGTTCACCCGCTCGCGGGCCTCATCGCCCGGTGTCTCGTCCAGCAGGTACAAGAAGTCGTCGTCGCGTACCTCGAACACGTCAGGGGCGACCTGCATGCAGATGGCGTTGCTCTCGCACAGGTCGTAATCCACGACCACCCGGTATCCCATTGGCTCCTCCCATCTCCCAACGGACCCCATGACCCTACCCAACCAGCCCCGGCTCCGTCAGCATCATGCCACCCAACAAGCCGCATTAGGTGAAATGTTTGCCCGGCGGGAAGCCGGACGGCCCCTACAAGCAGCGGTGCTGGGTGTACACCCGGATCTCCTGGCGAGCCGACGCCACCGCCTCCTCTAGGTCGAAGGCCCGGCGGAACAGATCGCGAAGGTCGGTTATCTCGTCGATCTCCCGGGAAGCGTTGGCCACGGTGGTGGCCGCCTCACGGATCTCGGGGGGAGCGGCCTCTTCAAGAGCGTCCAGTTGGGCCAAGTCGTGGTCGTCGTTGGCCGGGCGCATGCCCACGCCGTTCACCGCCAGCGAGCAGAACGCCTCGATGTCTCCATTGTCCTCCGACCCGCAACCCACAGGGAGCAGGAGAAGAAGGGCCAGCCCCACCGCGACCCATGCCGGCCGGAACCCGTTGGTGCCAGCTCTCGAATCGCCTGTCATGACCCAGGCTTGTCCGCACCCACAATCCACATAGCGTAATACTGAGCGCCCCCACCGTAGGCGTGCCCGAATGCTTTGCGGGCCCCGTCCACCTGGTGGTCGCCGGCCATGCCTCTCACCTGCAGCGCCGCCTCGGCGAAACGGATCATGCCCGATGCACCGATCGGGTTGGACGACAGCACCCCTCCGGAGCAGTTCACCGGCAGATCGCCGCCGTCAAGGTGGGTGGCGCCCGACTCAACCAGCTTCCAGCCGTCGCCGATCTCGCAGAATCCCAGGCTCTCCAGCCACATGGGCTCGTACCACGAGAAGGGCACGTAGATCTCCACCGCGTCGATCTCGGCCCGCCGGTCGGTGATGCCGGCCTGGGCGAACACGTCGTCGGCGCAGTCCCGGCTGGCCTGGGGGTTCACCTCGTCTCGTCCGGGGAAGTTGTTGGCCTCGCTGCGCATGGCCGCCCCGTGAACCCAGGCCACCGGCTTGGTGGAGGCGTCGCCAGCGGCCTCGTCACCCAGCACCAGGGCGCAGGCCCCGTCCGATGACGGGCAGGTTTCGGAGAACCGCACCGGCTCCCACAGCATGGGCGACTCCACCACCTGGTCGAAGGTGAGGTCGGGCTGTTGAAGGTGAGCGTAGGGATTGCGCAGGGCGTGTTGGCGGTCTTTGAAGGCCACCATGCAACCGATCAGCTCGGGGGCGTCGCTGCGGGCCATGTACTGGCGGATGATGGGCGAGAAATAGCCGCCGGCACCGGCGTTGATCGAGACCGAGAACGGCTGGGGCAGCGACAGGGCCCAGGTTGCGTTGGACTCCGACTGCTTCTCGAACCCCAGGGTCAGCACCCGGCGGTGGATGCCGGCCTGCACCAGCGAGGTGGCCACCAGCGCGGTGGATCCCCCCACCGATCCGGCGGTGTGGACTCGCAGCAGAGGCTTGCCCACCGCGCCCAGCGCTTCGGCCAGGAACAGCTCGGGCTGCATGACCCCTTCGAAGAAGTCGGGGGCCTTGCCCACCACCACGGCGTCGATGTCTTCCCAGCCCACCTCGGCGTCCTCCAGCGCCCGGTAGGCGGCCTCCCGCACCAAACCGGGTATGGACACGTCGCCCCGGGTGGTCTGGTACTTGGTCTGACCCACCCCCAGCACCGCAGTCAGCTCGGCCATCACTCCCCCTCCATCACACAGACCAGGTTCTGCTGGAGGAACAGGCCCGCCGCGCCATGGCCCAACACCCGGTCGGCCTCGCCTTCGTGGATCCGGCGGGCCGCCTCGGCGATGCGCATGAGCCCGGCGGCCATCATGGTGTGACCGGCCAGGGCTCCCCCGCTGGGGTTGACCTGGGTCTCGGACCCCAACCCCAGCTCGGCCTCCAGGATGTGTTCCTGGGTGGTGAACGGGGCGGCGACCTCGGCGGCATCGAGGCGGTCTTGGTCCGCTCCCGCTTGCCGCGCCGCCTGCTGGGCGCTGGGCGCTCGGTTCAGGTCGCGCACCCCGGGTTGGTGGGGGTCGATGCGGTGGTCGATGCCGATGATCCACGCCGGGCGTTCGCACATCTCTCGGGCCCGGTCGCCGGCGGCCAGCACCACGGCCGCGCCCCCGTCGGCCGAGGCAGCGCAGTCGCTGGGCCGCAGCGGGTTTGCCACCGGAGGCTCGGCCAGCACGCTCTCGACGGTGGCGGTGGCCGACGACCGCACCGCCAGCGGGTTGTTCACCGCATTGTTGAGGCTGCGGGCGGCGAGCTCGGCCAGTCGTTGCTCGCTGACCGTGCCCGACTCCAGCATGATCCGAGCCTGAAGGGCAGCCAGCGAGAAGGCGTCGGGCCACAACGGGCCCAGGTAGTAGGGGTCGAGTTGTGTGGACAGCACGTCGCGTAGCGATCCGGGCGACGACTTGCCGTAGCTGTACACCAGGGCGGTGTCCACCTCGCCGATCTGGAGCTTCACCCACGCTTCGTACAGGGCGAAGGCGCCGTCCATCTCCACGTGGCTCTCGGAGATCGGGGGCACCGGGCCCACCGCGTCGAGGGTGTGGACGAACGAGAACGCCTGGCCGGCCAGAAAGTCGCTGCTCCCCGAGCAGGTAAACCCGATGTCGTCCTGCGTCAGGCCCACTGTGTTTCGGGCCTGGTTGATGAGGGGCACCATCAGCTCCACCTCGGTGGTGTGCGTGAGCGCTTTCTGCTGGTTCTGGGCCACCGAGACGATGGCGACGTCGCGCATCAGCCCTGCTCCCCGGTGGAGTCGCCCTGCCCGGCGGCGGCCTGCTTGGCGTGCCACGCTCCGGTGCCCGCTTCGCCCACCGGAATGTCGGGCTCTCCGGTGGGCTCCCAGCACAAGATGTTCTCGGCGGTGCGGCCGAGCTGCTCGTCGGGCTTCCACACCGCTCGCACTCGCATTCCCATGCGAACCTCGGACGTGTCGATGCCGGCCACCAGGCCGAGGAAGCCGATGTCGGCCCCGTTGAGGTGGATCCAGGCGCTCACGTAGGGAATCTCCAGGTCGTCGCGGCCGGGGATGGGCAGGCGGGTCACGCAGAAACCGCCCACGTGCCCGGTGTCGGGAAGCTCTACGTAGTCGGGGGTGGCTGCTCCGTGGCGGGGGTCCACTCCACGGGGGGGCACGAACACCGCCCCGTCAACCGGCGACCTCTGGCCGAGGATCTTGCGGTCGGCGAAGGCGTTCAGGTACCCGGACGAGGCATCACCGGGGATGAAGTCGTACTCCAAGCGGATGGGGGTGCGCACCGACCGCACAGGCTCCACCCCTGCCAGCGCCTCGGGCAGCTGCACCTCGCCGGACAGAGCCTTGGGAGGGACGCTGGGATCGAAGCTCATCGGCCCTCCCCCGCGGGCTCCACGGGCACGAACCCCTCGAGGTCGGCGATGTGGCCCTCTCGTTCCGGCCGCCACCGGGCCACCACCCGCATTCCGGTGGAGAGTTGGCTGGGGTCGTCCACCAGCAGGCCGTGAACCATGGGGGTGTCGGCCCCGTCCAGAAGGATCATGCCCAGCCCGTGAGACTCGTCCCAAGGGGACTGGGCCCTGGGCGGGTCAACCCACGTCCAGCTCACCACCGTGCCGGCCGGTCCCACCTCCACCATCTCGGTGAGGGGCTGGGAGGTCTCGGGGTCGTACTCGGTGGGCGGGCACAGCACCGTCCCGTCGGCTCGGCGAATGCCCAGCACTATCGCTTCCCGCAACCCGGTAAGAAACGCGCCGATCACCGGCCCGGTGGTCCGGGTAAACGGGTACTCCAGCACCAGGTCGGCCCGCAATCGCTCGGCCATCAGCTCACCGCTCCCCGCCGGCTGGATCGGGGCCGTCCGAACCCTGCGCTGTAGAGCCGCTGTCAATCACATCATCGTCGGTGGCGATGGTGCCCGAATCGGTGTCGATCACCACCACGGTGCCGTCGGCCGGCTCGTCGCCGTCGAACTCCACCCCCATCAGGCAGGGGATTTGGAAGTCCCGGCTGATGATGGCCAGGTGGCTCTCGATGTCGCCCGACCGGCACAAAATCCCGGCCAGGTCGGCCTCAATGGGTGCCAGGAACGTGGCTCCGGCGTCCTTCACCAGCGCCACCGTCTCCGACGCCACGTCCTCGCCGGCGTCGAGCACCGCGATCACGTCGTCGGGGGTGTTGAAGCGAACCAGCCGCCCCGAGCCGGTGACGCCGGAGAACACCGGGCTGCCCCGGCCCACCACGGCACCCATCACAATCCGACCCTCGAGTCGGCCGCCGGTCCCTGCATCAGAACTCGATCACCTGGCGCACCACCTCGCCGTTTCGCACCGCTTCCAGAGCGAGGTTGATCTCGTCGATGGTGATGCGCCGGGTAATCATGCGTTCGAGGTCGAGCTTGCCGTACTTCCAGAGCCGTAGCAGCCGGTGGAAGTCGGTGCGCGAGTCGGTGCCGCCGTAGTACGAACCCACCAGGGTCTTCTCGTTGTAGAACAGCTCGAAGGCGTTCAACGACACCGTCTCCTCCATGCGGCCCACCCCCACGATGCAGCAGGTTCCGCCCCGGCGGGTCATGTCGTATGCGGATCGCATGAGGGCGGGAATGCCCACGCACTCCAGGGCGTAGTCGAACCCCTCGCCGCCGGTGACCTCGTTCCTGGCCCCTTCCAGGTCGTCGGGCAGCACGGCGTGGGTGGCTCCGAAGGCTATGGCCTCGTCCAGCTTGGCCGGGTTCTTGTCCACGGCCACGATCTCGGCCGCCCCGGCAATCTTGGCCCCCTGGATGGCAGACACGCCCACGCCCCCGGCGCCGAACACCACCACCGACGAGCCGGGAGACACCTTGGCGGTGTTGAGAGCGGCTCCCGCGCCGGTCATCACCCCGCAGCCGATGAGCGAGGCCACGTCCAGCGGGATGTCGGGGTCGATCTTCACCACGCCCTGGCGGGGCATCACCGTCTTCTCGACGAACGTGCCCGCTCCCGCCATGCCGCCGAGTTCGGTGTCTCCCTGGCGGAACTTCATGCGGGCCATCTGAGCGAAGGCGATGTTGGGGCACAGGTTGGGCTGGTTGCGTCCGGTGCAGTAGGCGCAGTTGCCACACGGGGGCGACCACATAACGATCACGTGGTCGCCGGAAGCGAGGTCGTCCACGTTGGCACCGACCTCCTCGATGATCCCCGCTCCTTCGTGACCCAGCACAGCGGGGGGAGCCTGGGGGATGGTTCCGTTCATGGCCGACACGTCGGAGTGGCACACCCCAGTGTGGGTGATCTTCACGACCACGTCGTCGGGCCCCACGTCCATCATCTCTACGTCGTCGCACACTTCAAGGGTGAGGTCGCCGACATCACGCATAATCGCAGCAAGCATGGAGTGATCGTAGGCCGCGCTGCTCGGTCACGGCACACCTGGGCATTACGACACATTCGGGAACCACGACGGGAGATAGCCTCGTCAACCATGCCTCAAACCATTCCCCTCGATGTCGAGGAGCTGAACCGGCAGGTCGAGTTCTGGGACATGCTGGTGATCGAGAACTCCCGGCGGCGCACCGGCCTCACCTCGGGGCTGATCCCGGTGCGGGAATACACCGGCTATTCGGGGATGGAGGCCTGGCTGCGGTGGCCCGACATCCTGGCCCGCTGCGACGAGGTGATCGAGGCCTCCGAGCTGGGCGCAAGGATGCGGGGACCGGGCACCCAGACCACCAACGCCCACCCCTTCGCCCTGGCCTGCATCCCGTTCGGGGGGTGGCGAGCGCTGCAGGAACTGTCGGCAATGGGGCTCACCACCCAGGTGGACGATGTGGAGGACCGGGTGCGGTTCCTCATCGACTACTGGATCCGCTGGGTGGAGCCGTGGCGGGGAGACGGGTTCCGGTCGTGCTGGGACGCGGCCGACACGCTGCGAACCTGCGACCCGGACGTGATCGACACCCTGTACCAGGCGGCATGGCCGGTGGAGAGCGACACCGAGAACCGGACGGCCCGGCGGTTCGTGGCCGGGCTCCAGCAGTACCTGTTCCTGCTGTATCTGGACACCCGGCTGGGCACCGGCGACACCGGCCCCTACCCGCTGCCCAACGGCCGCCACATGATCGTGCGGGAGTTCTCGTCCTTGGCCCATAGCTGGATCCCCTGGAGCCATGTCAGCGCCGGTGTCCCCCACCAGAACCTGGTGGTGGGGTTGGTGTTCCGCCCGGGGGTTCACAACCGTGTGAACGACCTGTCGTCCACGTTTTCGGTGCCGGCCGACAACCTGGCCTGGTTGGAGGCAATGTCGGTGTTCGAGCCCCTACCGGGCGGCGAGCTGGTGCCGGTCGGCCCCGAGGAGTTGCCCGACATCCTGGCCGCGGTCAAAAAGGCCCAGGCCGACGCCTACCGGCTGATGAACACCTGGACGTTCGAGGAGAAGGTTCGCAACGGAACCCACGTGTACTTCCGGGGCCTGATGTGGCCGTTCACCAACATGGTGGGCATCGACGACGAGTTCGACTGGTCGGTGCCCCACCCCCACACAGCGGAGATGGTTTGGCCCATCTTCGCCGGGGGACTACCCGAACAGGAGGGTGCCGACGAGATCACCTGGCCCATGTTCCCCCGGCTGGAAGTCTCCTGAGCAATGAGAAAGGGCCAACAAGCAGCGAACCCGGCGAGGAGCGACACCCGATGAAGATCGACATGGCGGCGAGGAGTGACACCCGATGAAGATCGACATGGCGTTGTCGGCCGAGCTGGACGGAGTTGGGGACCAGGCTCGGGCCTACGAGGCAATGGGAGCCGACGGGGTGTTCACCTTTGAGGGCAAGCGGGACATCTTCTTCCCGCTGGTGGATGCGGCCAACCACACCGGCCTCGACATCTACACCAACGTGGCCATCGCCCTGCCCCGCAGCCCGATGCACCTGGCCTACCAGGCCTTCGACCTGCACCGGCTGTCGGGCGGGAGGTTCGCCCTGGGTCTGGGATCGCAGATAAAGCCCCACATCACCAAGCGCTACAGCGCCGTGTGGGACCGGCCGGTGGCCCAGATGCGGGAGCTAATAGCGGCCACCAAAGCCATCTTCGCCTGCTGGCAGGATGGCGAGCGGCTCGACTTCCGGGGCGACTACTACACGTTCACGCTCAGCACCCCGATCTTCGAGCCCGAGCCTCTGGAGTGGGGAGCACCCCCCATCTGGGCGGGAGCGCTGGGGCCGAAGATGACCCGGATGGTGGCCGAGACCGCCGACGGCCTGTTGTTGCACCCGTTCTGCACCGAACACTTCCTCCGCACCAGGACCATGCCCGAGGTGGACGCCGGCTTGGCCGCCGCAGGGCGCCAACGGGACCGTTTCACCTGCGGCGTCGGGGTGATCGTCGGGCTCTACGGCGAGGATGCCGACGAGCGCGAGGCCGCCAAGGTGGAGCAGCGGTGCCGGTCGAACCTGGGCTTCTACGGCTCTACCCCGGCCTACCGGGTGGTGCTGGACGCCCACGGCTGGGGTGGGCTGCAGGACGAGCTGAACCGGCTAACCAAGCAGGGCCGCTGGGATGCCATCGGCGATGTTTGGGACGACGAAATGGTCCACACCCTCAGCATCCAGGGCACCCCAACCGAGGCCGCCGGTGAGATTCGCCGCCGGTTCGCCGGCCTGGCCGACCGTGTACACCTCTCCCTGCACGGGGCTCCCATGACCCTGGTGGCAGAGCTTTTCGACGCTCTGAAGGGCTGAGCGGTCGCTTCGGACTATTCGGGCTGTATGTGGGCTTCGACCCGATCGGCCGCCTCGTCGATCCACCCCTTGGAGGCGGCGTAGGCCAGCATCGCCTCGAACTGCGATTCCCACTCTGCGGTGGCCGCGCTTCCGGCCAGCTCCCGCACCAGGGCGATGTCGATCCACAGATGATTGTCCCGCTCCGACAGGGCGGCCCGGTTTCCGAATGCCTCAACCACTGCGGCGGCGTCGCCTTCGGCCACCACGTGGAACTCCACAAAGTTGTCGGTGTCTTCGAGGGTGATGGAGTCGGCCACTGCGAGGTACATGGCTCCAGCTTGGTGGTTAGCGGGGGCGGGTGTCGATCCGGAGGCTGGACGGCAGCGACAACAGCGCGGTGACGATGACCATCCCCATCAAAAGGTCGAGGGCGTCGCTGGCCGAGGCAGCCGAGGTCACGAACGTGAGCCCGAGAGCCACGCCGATGGTGGTGGCTACTCGCTGAGCGGTGAGGTTGATGCCGGTGGCCAGGGAATGCTGCTCGGGGGGAACGTCGCTCACCGCGGCTGCCATGAACGACGGGAACACCATGCCGGTGGCCACCCCTAGCACGGTCATGCCCACCACGAACGCCACGGCGTGGGGCTCGTCGCCCAGCACCAGCCACAACATCACGGTGGTGCCGATGTAAACGGCGGTGCCGGGGATGATGAACACCCGGTGGCCGGTCCGGTGAGCAACCCGTCCGATGAGCACACCAACCACCCCGGCGAACAGCGCCAACGGGGCCACAGCCAGCCCGCCCTCAAGGGGGGTCCACCCCCAGGATCGGATGATGATAACGGTGAAGCCGAAGAACATCCCGAACCACGACGAGGCGAAGATCAGCATGGAGAGGTTGCTCCGGCGCACGTTGGGAAGGAGGAAGAGCCGCAGCTCCACCAGCGGGTTGGGGTGGTGCAGCGAACGCCTCACGAACAGGCCGAACACCGCCAGCCCCCCGACGATGCTGCCAACCACTCGCTCGTCCGACCATCCCCACGGGCTGCTCTGGACGATGCCCAGGGTGACGAGCGCTGTGGCTGCGGCCACCATCACTCCGCCAACGGGGTCGGGCAGCGCACGGGCGTGGTCGCTGCGGGACTCTCCGAACACCATCGGCGCCACCGCCATGACGATGAGACAAAACGGGACGTTGAGCCAGAACATCCACTCCCAGCCCAGCCACTCGATGGCAAACCCGCCCACCGGCGGACCCGCTGCCGACGACGTGCCCCCGGCCACGGCCCAGATACCGATGGCCAACGGGAGGCGGTTGGAGGGCAGCGAGGCCACCAGCAGGGCCACCGCGGCGGGGTTGATGGCCGAAGCCCCCACCGCCATGACCGCTCGCGCCCCGATCAGCACGCCCACCGAGGGGGCCAGCCCTCCCATCACCGACCCGACCAGGAAAACGAACGTTCCGGCCAGCAGCACCCGTCGCCGGCCGAGGCGGTCGGCCAGCACGCCTCCGGGTACCAGCGTGGCGGCCCCGACGATGGTGAAGACATTGGTGATCCACGACAGCGTTGGATCGGAAGCCCCGGGAAAAGCCTCCCCCAACGCCGGGTAGCCCACCGTCATTATCGACAGGCCGATCCCGGTCAACGAGGCCGACGTAACCAGGACGGCCACCCCGACCGCCGGTCCCCGTCGCAGGACCGGTCGGAGAGGCCCGTGGGCCGGTTGGGGCGGCGTCGCTGCGGTCACCTAGCGTTTGCCTCCAGGAAGCACGGCGATGATTTCCTGGACACGAGAGGCCACGCTAGACGAGGAGCCAGCCGATGGGCAGCAAAGACGAGAGCGGCACGGTTACCGAAGCGGTCGGCGGCGACATCCTGATCGAGCAAAGCGGCGGGGTGCTTACCCTCACGTTGAACCGGCCCGACGCTCACAACGCCATCACCCCCGACCAGCGGAATTTCCTGGCCGAAGAGTTCGCCCGAGCCGGCGAGGACCTGTCGGTGCGGGCCGTGATCTTCACCGCCACCGGCAAGGGTTTCTGCACCGGCGCCGACCTGCGGGCGTCCAGGCCCGAGCAGGTTCGCCCGCCCGGAGCCCCCGACCGGGCCATCCTGGAGGTGGCCAGGGGGATCAAGACCGGAGCCCAGAAGCTGGTGGCCGCCATCCTCGACTGCGAGAAGCCGGTGATCGCCGCGGTGAACGGAACCGCGGCCGGCATGGGGGTTCACATGGCGGTGGCCTGCGACCTGGTGATCGCCGCCGAGGGTGTGCGGTTCATCGAGGTGTTCGTGCGCAGGGGGCTGGTGCCCGACGCCGGCGGTGTGTACCTGCTGCCCCGACTGATCGGCCCGCAGAAGGCCAAGGAACTGATGTTTTTCGGCGACGATGTGAGCGCCGCCGATGCTGCGGCCATGGGTCTGGTGAACCGGGTGGTTCCCCCCGACGAGCTGATGGTCACCGCCCGGCAGTGGGCCGAGAGACTGGCAGCGCAGCCCACCAAGAGCCTGACCATGAGCAAGATGCTGATGAACCGCAGCTTCGAGACCAGCCGTCAAACCATGTTCGAGATGGAGTCCTGGGCCCAAGAGGTGCTGATGGCCGGGGAGGACGCCGAGGAGGGGGTAAACGCCTTCAAGGAGCGGCGTGACCCGAACTGGAAGGGCTGGTAGTTCTACCGGGTCGGTCGCGGCCGGCTGGCCAGCGCCCTGCCGATGGCGGCGAGTTGGCGGCTACCCCCGCCAAAGGTGTTCTCCAACTGCTTGACCCACAGGAAGTAGCGATGGACGGGGTAGTCGACGTCGGCTCCCATTCCCCCGTGCAGGTGCTGGGTGACGTGTACAACTCGCTGGCCGGCGTCGGCCGACCACCATTTGGCCACCGCGGCTGCATCGGCGATCTCGGGTGTGGGACGGCCCTGGTCGATGAGCCACGCCGCCTGGAGGAGGGTGACCTCCATGCAGTCGGTGTCGATGTAGCAGTCGGCGGCTCGCAGGGCCACTCCCTGGTTGGTGGACAGCGGTCGGCCGAACTGCTCCCGCTGCGAGGTGTAGGCCGCGGCCATCGCGGTGGCTTCCTCGCAGCACCCCAATGCCACCGCGGCCACCGCCACCTGGGCTCTCGCCAGCGTCCACTCCACGATTGACCGACCATCAGCGCGGCGGCCATCGGCATCGCCCAGCTTGTTGTCGCCGCTCACCACCACCGACCGCAGGGTGAGCTCGCCGTGGAGTTCCCGGTTGGTGGTCTCGCTCAGCTCCACCTCCACCCCGTCGGCGTCGAGGTTAACCACGAACACCGCCAAGTCGCCCCCGTCAATCCCACCGTCGCTGCCAATCCTACCGTCGCTGCCGTCGCAGATGTCACCGCTGCCGTCGACGATCCTGGCCGGCACTACCACGGCGTCGGCCACCCCCGCGGCGGGCACAGCCGGCTTGACCCCGTCCAACACCCAATCGCCTTGGTCACCCCGGACGGCGGTCACCGACGATGCCAGCGGGTCGTCAGCCCCCCATTCCGCAAACGCCCCTGTGAGCACGGCCCGGCCCGAGGCCACCGGGTCGAGCAGGCGATCCCGCAACGCCTCCGAGCCGAACTCGGCAATCGGCATCGCCCCCAGCACCAGCGTGGGCCACAGCGGCACCGGTGCCACCCGACGGCCCTGCTCCCGCAACACAAGAGCAGTTTCGACCATGCCGAGGCCGAGACCGCCGTGTTCCTCGTCTATCGCCACCCCGAGCAGGTCGGAACCGGCCAGAGCAGCCCAAAGCTCCCGGTCGAACCGCTCTTCGGTGCGCTCCACCTCTGCGACCCGGTCGGCATCCGAGGAGCCGGAGAACACCTGGGCGGCTAGCGCCGCAACCGCTACCTGCGCCTCGTTCAAATCGAAGTTCATCGCCGACCGATCCCTGACGTTGCGGTGCCTGCCCGCTCCGGCACCTCGTGGGTTCGACAGCTCACCGCCGGCCTCCTCGGGCCATCTTGAGCCCGGTCCAGGCCACTATCTCGCGCTGAACCTCGTTGACCCCGCCGCCGAACGTGTTTATCTGGGCGGTGCGGGCCGCTCCCTCCACCCGTCCGGCCAGAAGTGCGCCGGGGCTCCCCTCCCTCAGGTGGGCACCGGCGCCCAGCACCCCGAGCAGCAGGTGATACACGTCGTTCACGGCCTCTGTGCCGTACACCTTCACTGCGGACGCCCGATGCGGTGCCAGCGAGTCGGCTGCCACCTCTGCGGCCATCCGCCAGTTGAGCAATTTCATTGCCTCCAGCTTGGCGTGGCACCGGGCCAGGTCCATCTGCACCCATTCCCGATCCAGCACCCTCTTGTCGCTTCCCGCCGCGGCGGGGGTGTCGGCGGCCCAGGCCACCACCTCCTCGTATAGCTGGAACGACAGCGCTCCCACTGCGGCCAACCCCACACGCTCGTGGTTCAGTTGGCTGGTGATGAGCTTCCACCCCTCGTTCTCGGTCCCGACCAGGTTGGTGACCGGCACCCGAACCTCGTCGTAGTAGGTGGCGGTGGTGGTGGCGTTTCCCACGGTCACGATGGGCGTACACGAGAAGCCGGGGGTGTCGGTTGGGATGATGATGATGGAGATGCCCTTGTGTTTGGGGGCGTCGGGGTTGGTGCGGCACGCCAGCCAGATGTAGTCCACCTCATTGGCGCCCGATGTCCACATCTTCTGGCCGTTGATCACCCACTGGTCGCCGTCTCGCACCGCTCGGGTGGTTAGCGATGCCAGGTCGGTGCCTGCTCCGGCCTCGCTGTAGCCGATGGCGAACAGGATGTCGCCGGTCAGAATGCCGGGCAGGTAGGTAGCCTTGTGCTCATCGGAACCGTGGGCCATGAGGGTGGGGCCGACGGTGTTGAGGGTTACGAACGGCATCGGGCAGCCGGACCGCTGGGCCTCGTCGAAGAAGATGAACTGGTCGATGGCTGACCTTCCTTGGCCCCCGTAGGCCTTGGGCCAGCCGAGGCCGAGCATCCCGTCCCGGCCGAGTCGGCGGAAAATCTCCCGGCGCACCGGGCTGGTCTCGTGGGCACCGTGGAGGGCCTGGAGGACCTCGTCGGTCATCAGGGTTGTGAAGTAGGCCCGAAGCTCGTCTCGTAGGGCTCGCTGCTCGTCTGTGTAATCGAGATGCACCGGGCAGCGACGCTATCAATGCCTGCGGGGCTGCACCGCTCCGGCGGGTTGGATGTATGTGGCCGGCCCGCCAGAGGGCGTCGGCTATAGGGCGTCGGCGCCCTGTTCCCCGGTGCGAATGCGGGTCAGGCCCTCCACCGAGGAGGTCCAGATCTTGCCGTCGCCGATCTTGCCCGTTCGTGCCGCAGAGGCGATGGCCTCGGTGGCCGCTGCGAGGGAGGAGTCATCCACCACCACCTCGACCCGGGACTTGGGAGTGAACGAAACCTTGTACTCGGTTCCCCGGTAGGTTTCGGTGTGACCACCCTGGCGGCCAAACCCCTGGGCTTCGCTCACGGTCATACCCTGCACACCGACCTCGGCCAGCGCTTCTTTGATGGCTTCAACCTGATGCGGTTTGACCACTGCGGTGATGAGCTTCATGGTGCTGTCCCTTCCTGGTTTCCGCTGAGGCTATCAGGTCAATACAAAATCAACAACGACCTCGAAAATATAGGTCTTTTGTGGCCACTTTGTGCTTTATGCATCAATACATTGATACAATGTCGGGGTGCGCATCTGGATCGATGAGGAGGCCCGGGTTCCCCCCTACGAACAGCTCCGGGCCCAGCTTCGTTTGATGGTGTCGTCGGGGAGGCTGGAGCCCCGAGAGCGGCTGCCGCCGATCCGGGCGTTGGCTGCGGAGCTGGGGCTGGCTCCCGGCACGGTGGCCCGGGCCTACCGGGAACTGGAATGGGCAGGCATCGTGGAGGGTCGGGGGCGAGCTGGGACCTTCGTGGTGGACGAACCCCCGGTGGCGTTCTCGGTAGTCGAACGCCAGCTCGCCGACGCCGCCCACACCTTTGCAGACGCCGCCGCCCGTCTGGGCGTCGACCAACAGGCCGCCATGCTGGCAGTGGAGGCAGCCTTCACCACCCTTTCCACCCAGCACCCCGACGACCCCTAAACCACCCCACCCGGCCTCAGACCAGGGAAGGCTCCGGTCGGCAGAGATCGACCACTGGAGCTGCGAGTTCGGGAAAATTGTTGCGTCTGGTGGCCTCACGCGAGAGAGTGAGGACATGGACCCCGCCGATGTGGACACCAAGTCCTACAAACCCGTAATCGAACTTGGACCCCATGAACCCGATTCGTTTGGAGTCAGATCGCGCCTTTATGAGTCTTTGCTGTCAGACGAGTGGTTCGGGGATGCGTTCGGCAGTGTGTATCCCGTGAAACCGGGTCCTCCCAGGGGCACCATCCCCAAAGAGCTACTTCGTCGCTCTGACCCGAAAACCGTGGCCAACGGCGAGTCCTCAGCATCTTCCCAACAAGAGTGACGCTTTCCCAACAAGAGTGACGCTATCCTGAAGGAGCGGGCTCGAACCACTGCCGGTCGTTGATGAACGTAGCTTCGGCCCCTGCAACGTCAACCACCTCAAGCCTCCAAACCGGCAGCCCGGTGTCCCTGTAACCGACCACAACGGGATCTGCCGTAAGCTTCAGCGTGTCGGTCCACTCCGCCTCACTCACTCTGGTCCGCACCAGATCACCCTCTTGCAGGGGACGGAACGAATTCTCATCGAATCCATGAGTGTGCATACGATCCAAGAGGTTCAGAAGCTGGTCTTCGCTCGCCGAAGGACCGAGCGGCCGCCTCAGCGCACGGTAATGTCTCTGGGCGCAAATCACCCACTCCTCCAGATTCTGTTCCCACAAATCGGTGACATAGCCGTGGCCACCAAGCTCAAACGCCACCCCGCCCAATAGACCACTAAGGGCCCTGTTCAGGTTCAATTGATAAACCAGCCTGGGATCCTCCAATGGCCTATCCCTGCTCCCGACGATTCCTTCGGCCACCTCCCTATATCCAGCGATCAGATTCGCCAACTCTTCGGGCGGAGAGAGATGGATATCAAGAGGACTGGACGGAGCACCGGGGATGCTCCTTGAAGCGACGTAAAGGATGCCTAGCGCATCGGTTCGACTCCCCGCTCTACCCCGACCGTCAGTCAGATCAAACCTGACATTACCGATAGCCAAGGTCAGCCACGCGACGTATTCGTTGTGCCTCTTGCGAACCCTGCTGGGGAGCAGCCAGTAGTTCAGCCGAGGGTGGAGAACGTAAATCGCCGCGGTGATCGCGACCAGCGCTGAGATGCCGCTGGCCACGCCGGCCGCTTGGGCCGACCCCTGCTGATATCTGATGACAGCAAGAGCTGCGGCCGCAGGAGCAGCAGTGAAAATGGTGGTCTTGGCCCACCCGACCCGTCCCACCTTCTTGATCCGGGCTACCACGCGCCAGCCGCTGTTGCGGCTGATCCAGTTCGCAACTCTGCCCACACCCATCGGCGATCCACCCATACCAGTCCATCTTCAGCGGCCTACCTTGCTTGATCTCCCTATATACCAGGATGTTTCCTACTATTTCAATAGCCCTGGCACATGACCGTGCCTCGACCGCTTTCGTTGCAGCACGGCCGCTCCCGGACTCACCTGTCGGAATTCTCGCAGTTGGTGCCGCCGCTGATTGGGATGTGGCGGCCGGGGGCTCAGGCCAGGACTACCGAGGGGTCGGGCACGATGTCTCGGGCCAGCCACTGGAACATGCGCCAGCCCATGTCGGACGAACGGAGCGACGCATCAACCTCCTTGGCCGCCTCGTCGCTGATGGGCTGGGCGTCGGGGGCCTTGACATGCACCTCGGCCACCCGCTCGGCGGCAACAAACCAGCCGACGGCCTCGCCCGGTGAGCGTCCCCCGGTGAGCAGGCCATGGTTGCGGAGGATGCACACCCGGCTGTTGCCCATGGCCCGGGCGATGGCCTCGCCGCCCGCAGTGTCGATCACCTCAAGGTTCTCGCCGGTATAGACGGCCTGGTCGAACACAAAGGCGCACGACTCCTGGCTGATGGCGCGAAACGGCGCGGCGTTGGCCGACCACGAGGTGCCGTAGGGGGTGTGGGTGTGAGCAGCCGACGCCAGGTCGGGGCGGGCGTTCAGTACCGGCCAGTGGATGTAGTAGGCGGCGAAGTTCACCCCGTTGGCGGTGGGGCCTTCCACACCTTCACCGTTGGGACCCACCAGGGTGAGGTTGTCGATGGTGGCGTCGGCGAAGCGAATGCCGTATCCCAGAACCCAGAAGTGGTCGGTGAGCACCGGATCACGAGCGGTGATGTGCCCGTCGCCGATCTGGCCCCATTTCATGGCCGCAAAGATGCGGTAGCCGATTGCCGCCTCCCACTTGCGGAGCAGGCGTAGCTCCTCGGGGTTGTCCACCGTCGGAGGGCTGGCGTCGTAGGTGATGTCGGGATAGCGGTCGAGCGCCAGCGCCATGGCGCAATGCTACTTGCAGAACCCCAGGGCATTGTCGAGAAACCGGGCCCTTTCCCGAATCTTGCCTCCTTGCCGTTACGCTGCCCCCATGGACCCGGCAAAGGCCTTGAATTACATCCGAGAAAACAACCAGGCGGTGCTGGCCACCATGCGAAGGGATGGGACGCCCCAGATGTCGCCGGTCACCCTGGCTGTGGTGGACGACGTGGTGGTCATGAGCACCCGGGAGACCGCCTACAAGACCAGGAACATGCGCCGTGACCCCCGAAGCTGGCTGTGTGTGTTCCCCCGCAAGTGGCTGGGCGACTGGGTGCAGATCGAGTGCCAAGCCGAGATCGTCTCCGGACCGGAGGCCCTGGATCCGCTGGTGGATTACTACCGGATGCTGCGGGGCGAGCACCCCGACTGGGACGAGTACCGCCAGGCCATGATCACCGACCAACGCTGCCTGGTGCGCTTCCAAATCCAGCGCGCCGGCCCCGACCGCTCCGGCTAACTCCCCCTACCGAGCACAAATGACGGACCGGTCAAATGGACTTCTCTACGGAAGGGTGGGGACCGAAACATGACATCTCGTTCCACACCTCGGACATGGAGATAGCCATTTCGACCATGGACACTCCAGAACTCAACTCTGAAGAGGCGCAAGGGACCGCCATGCTCGTCCCGGACGAGCCCGACGAACTCGTGGCATCGGGTCCTACCCGTCGGATCGATGAGGCCACACGCGAAGTGTTCAGAAAGGTTGGCGAAGAGTACGACGAGCTATGCGATCGGCTCTTCAACGACGATCCAGCATTCAGCTATTGCTCTGCTAAAGATATAGAACCCAGATAGCTGCTGACCCCCTCTATTGCAGATTGTCGACGACCATCTGGCCTTGAAGGCCCTGGAAGGCTGGAGTATGCGGTGACCAGGAAGGAGGGGGGGTACTACGACCCCCCGAACTAGATCTGCCACGTAGTTGTTGTGCTCCCAGTGGCCCGGCTTCAATGAAGGGGGGGTACTACGACCCCCCGAACAATCTATGTCGCCCCGAGTTCGGGTAGTAAGCGGCAGCTTCAATGAAGGGGGGGTACTACGACCCCCCGAACTGCCAGCCCCCCGAGTGATCGTCCCCGTCCCCGCGAGCTTCAATGAAGGGGGGGTACTACGACCCCCCGAACCAACATTGAAGCGGCGGGTATTACTTTAGAGGAATGGGCTTCAATGAAGGGGGGGTACTACGACCCCCCGAACTGATACAACGGTAGCGCACCCTCAATTCGAAACTTGGCTTCAATGAAGGGGGGGTACTACGACCCCCCGAACCTCCACCACACGTCGGATCTCGCCCGAGATGCGATCGCTTCAATGAAGGGGGGGTACTACGACCCCCCGAACAGGACTGTCGTATTATGGCGGGAAGTCGGCGATCTCGCTTCAATGAAGGGGGGGTACTACGACCCCCCGAACTCGCTTTCACCCACCCGACGAACATAGCGGGTGCCGTGCTTCAATGAAGGGGGGGTACTACGACCCCCCGAACCACCTCGCTTGACACTGCTCTTAGCAGCGCGATAAAGCTTCAATGAAGGGGGGGTACTACGACCCCCCGAACACCTGGCCGCCGAGTGGGTAGACGGGAAGTATGCGAGCTTCAATGAAGGGGGGGTACTACGACCCCCCGAACGCTGGTCATCACCGGCGACACGGGCCACCAACGGCCGCTTCAATGAAGGGGGGGTACTACGACCCCCCGAACCTGACCGGCCGGGGAAGCACTGCTCGGAGTGTCTTGCTTCAATGAAGGGGGGGTACTACGACCCCCCGAACCGCCGGGAACGGCACTGCCCCGAACATCGCCGGGTTGCTTCAATGAAGGGGGGGTACTACGACCCCCCGAACCGCCGCCGCCGGCATGACCAGTGTAGTGTTGAGCCAGCTTCAATGAAGGGGGGGTACTACGACCCCCCGAACGATCTCATACCACCGAGACCAGCCCGACCACACATCGCTTCAATGAAGGGGGGGTACTACGACCCCCCGAACAGCACGGTGACTGCTGATAATCACTATGTCAACATCCGCTTCAATGAAGGGGGGGTACTACGACCCCCCGAACCGGCTCGGACGTAGCCGGCCATGCCGGCGGCATGGGCGCTTCAATGAAGGGGGGGTACTACGACCCCCCGAACTTGTCCTTGCTGCGGGGCAGCGCATCAACGCGATGTGCTTCAATGAAGGGGGGGTACTACGACCCCCCGAACACCCCAGCTGGAGATTGACCCGCAGCTGCTGGTCACGCTTCAATGAAGGGGGGGTACTACGACCCCCCGAACCACATCGACAACGCCGCCGCCGGCGATAGTACCGGAGCTTCAATGAAGGGGGGGTACTACGACCCCCCGAACTGGCCTGGCTGACTGGTGCTTCTTACTGGTTGGCTTGGCTTCAATGAAGGGGGGGTACTACGACCCCCCGAACCACCCGAGCACAACCCATAACAACACTTCAACCGACAGCTTCAATGAAGGGGGGGTACTACGACCCCCCGAACCAGCGCTCTCAAGCCCATCCGGCTCACCACACGCTAGCTTCAATGAAGGGGGGGTACTACGACCCCCCGAACTCAGCGTTCGATGTGGTCAGCAATCGCGGTGTAGTGAGCTTCAATGAAGGGGGGGTACTACGACCCCCCGAACCCGGATGGCGTCGGCCCACCGGTCGGGCTGGACTAGCTTCAATGAAGGGGGGGTACTACGACCCCCCGAACAATCTATGTCGCCCCGAGTTCGGGTAGTAAGCGGCAGCTTCAATGAAGGGGGGGTACTACGACCCCCCGAACTCAGCGTTCGATGTGGTCAGCAATCGCGGTGTAGTGAGCTTCAATGAAGGGGGGGTACTACGACCCCCCGAACCCGGATGGCGTCGGCCCACCGGTCGGGCTGGACTAGCTTCAATGAAGGGGGGGTACTACGACCCCCCGAACCGTAGTACTGGCACCAAGCGAGGAGTTCACCCCAGGGGCTTCAATGAAGGGGGGGTACTACGACCCCCCGAACTCGCCGGCGCCACCTTGATTACCGGCTCCTTAGTCCTGCTTCAATGAAGGGGGGGTACTACGACCCCCCGAACCGGGAGGCGCCGCCACCCACGACCTTCCAGATAGCCGCTTCAATGAAGGGGGGGTACTACGACCCCCCGAACATCATCATCGCCAACAAGCGCTTCCAACGCCCTGTTGCTTCAATGAAGGGGGGGTACTACGACCCCCCGAACCCGCCTGCCGCTCCGACCGCAGCCGACGATACTTCTCGCTTCAATGAAGGGGGGGTACTACGACCCCCCGAACAGGCCTAAACCTAGCAACCTCCATCGGGTTGCCACAGCTTCAATGAAGGGGGGGTACTACGACCCCCCGAACCGCTCTCGATTTTTGCCTACTCTGACCAGCAGGTCTGTAAACATTTGCGAGCGGTCGCAAGTACGAAGCGTTTGGCCCTGCATCTTCTGTTGTCAAAGAACAGCATAACCCTTGCACTCATGCGGTTTCGAGCGCTCCCCAGGGTTCCTGGTGCCACCTCAGCGCTCGCATCACAGAATCACTGGGCCACTCGTTGGGAGAGAAACAGCTACACCCATGAATTCAAAGCACTCCTTACCTCGTTGGATCGGATCGCCAAGATCGATCATGGCAACAGAGTCTTCTGAATGGTGGATTATATCACCGAGATCGGTTTTCATTGACATCAACTCAATACGGTCTAGATCGCATATGAATACACTGTACTGCATTGACCACCCGTACCCTACCAAGGTCTTATGGATCTTGCGGAGTCTCTTGGGGTCCCTAATATCATAGGCTACCAAATATCGTCTGCGATCTTGCGACATGTCTCACCTCGTCATGAACGGCACGTACTCTGGGATTTCACCAAGTAGATGTGCCCCCAGCATTCGAGCTTGTACTTCCAGAACTCGTCGGTAAGTGATCCTGTACCCATAAATTGGGTGAGTCACTTCTTGATCTAGTCGTCTTTCGTACGCAGATATGAACGATCGCCTTCCCTGCTGAGTCAATGCAACACCTTGTGCTCTAATGACAAAACCGTTTTTCTTGATCTCACCATTGTTGATGACATTTATCACAACGGAGTCAACAATGAGAGAGCGAAACTCTTCCGCAAGATCCAAAGCTAGTGCTGGACGTCCGAACCGTGGCTTGTGAAAGACGCCAAGGTACGGATCGAAGCCTACGGCAATTGCGACTGCTGTCAGATCTTTAGTTAGCAGAGAATATCCGAACGAGAGCAAGCAGTTTATTGGATCTCTAGGTGGCCTCCTATTTCTTCCGTTGAAGTCGAACACACCTAATCCGCTATCTTTCAGCATGGATGAGAAGCCAGAGAAGTAGAGGCGAGCAGCTGTTCCTTCTATGCCAAGCAACGACTCGATTCTTTCTGTTTCAGATATTTGGTCTACAGCAGTCTTTAGCTGGGCTAATATATCTTTGACATCGTTCCGTGAGTTTCGCCGCAAGAATGTTCGTGAGTTCCTAATCTTGCCCTCAACCATTTTCTGAGCTATGGGCAGCCCAGCTTGAGCTGCTATGGCAACCTGTCGTCGTCGAAGATCAACATATTTTGAAGGAAGTCCATGGGCTATACCTTGAAACCATCCACCATACGAAAACCAGCAGACAGGAATCTGTCGCTCGAACATGGCCCTTATGGCCTGAGAGCTGATCTGTACATTTCCATATATTGCGGCCTGAGAAACGTCGATCAGCCTTACCTCTTTCAGAATATCCTTTTGTTGAGATATAGTCACTCGACCTTTACTTATGCCAATCCTAGTTCCCTGTTCAGTCACGTACAACGGGCGAGCTTCAGAGTCTCTGGGAGTCAGCCTTCTTGGTGGAACCTCAGAACGGCTAGCCAAGAAGTTCGTCTCATCCGGCAGGCATATCCCCACTAATGAACACCGGGGACACTTGACACTATCTACAAGTGGTGGAGGAGGGTCAGGTTCATTGGCAACTAATCGGAGTTTCTTGAGCAGGTCAAGCGTTTGCCCCACCAGTTTCTCATCAAACGGAACAGATACGCGTTCTTTCGATTCGGCAAAATATATTTGACCTTCTGAACAATCGTATCCGTTGTCTTGAAGTATAAGTCCGATTGCACAAATCTGTACTAGTTCAGGTGACCATGCTGGACCATGCTTTGGGGATCTCCCGCGCTTTATTTCTACAGGAGTAACCTCATTTCCTTTGCCTTCGATGATGTCTGCCTTTGCGATAATGCCCAAGCGGTCAGAACTAACCATTACGGACTTTGCTTTGCGCACTGGATGCCCCTCATCAGGGGCACCGATACGACCACCTCCATCATCTACGTTACGATGAACATATCTACCCTCTACAGTGTCGGGATTGTCTTCGAATCGTGATTGCACCCACTCCAGATAGAACAGTCGCGGACAATACTCAAACTCATTGACCATTCGAGCTGGGACAAGCTCAGGAACATTACTCACTGTGCCAAATGATCCTAGGGGGTCCGAACGTGCCATATCCCCCCTGGTCGCTACGCCTTATATCAGACTGGCATACAAACATTACAGACCAAGACTGAAACCACTTCGACCGTTCAACTGATCTGGGATCATGATGAGTAGAATGTCTCAACAGGTAGTGGGTAGAGCCGATTCCCGAAGGTTTAGCCCAAATTGGCCATGTGAATGCACTATTTTTCCATTTGCCTGAACAACCTAATGTCAATGTCCTGTCGGAGGAGCCAAAAGCTGCGAATTGACTCAACCCGAGAATAGCAAGAGATTCAGCTCCTGGATTTGCCAGTTTCTTGTCTTGGGTCGGGTTAGTAGATCTGAGGGAATAGATTCTATCGTCGACAATGTCCCACCCGAGCGATGTTACTTCACTAGCATATCCCCATTCTCCACTTAGATCATTCATAATCATGGTTCCATCTACCGCGCTTAGTATTTCTCGGATCGACTTGAGAAATCTCTGTTGACCCGCGGCAAAATACAAGTCTGTAGGCTTAGCCTTGTTGCTTTTGTCATAACTTCCCTCAGCAACAATTGCAAAAGCTAGAGAATCACCGAGGGTATTACGAGACTGTGCCAGGTATGCCCTTAGCTCATCTCTGGGAAATTTCACATCATCATATTCCTGGTCGTATAGGACAGGGCGTACCGCAGGAGATATACCCAGCTGTGGAATCACATGAGTGACTTGGTCAACTACCCGCTCGACAGAAAACCTTTTGTCGATAATGGCGTGGGGCACTACGTCATCGCTCCACCACAGCTTCGGTACTTCCTCTTCGCCCTCAAACGCCACTTGAACTCCCAGGGCGGCAAAGAACCCCAGAGGATTGGTGCCTTCCAGTCCTGTCAGGTGCGTACCCTTCATCTTCTTGCCTCCTCAGCGCTCTGCTGATGGTCTGCCAACCGAAGGATTGCTTCCAGCCACGCTAGGCCGTGATAGCCATACCGTGCGTTCAAGTTCCAGAATCGGTCAGCCATGTCCAGTGCCAGTGAGGTGTCCACCAAGTCGGTGCTGGCCTTCAGGTGATGCCCATCGTGTTCATACTCGAGATCGTGAGGATCGGTATCTATCACTATGGGGGGCAAGGGGCGCACATGTCCATGGTGGGTCTCCACAAGATGCATGACCAGATCAGGGTCGTGAGCCTCTTCCAGCACTTCAGAGTTTGACTGGATCAGAGCAACGCTCATGATTTCGTGACGTATCGGAGGCCAGCGATCGCGGGTTGGCGATGCCCCAGGGATGGACTTGGCCAATGGCTCGTCAAGCATGGCCCGCTCTACCTGATCACCCCCCACCATCTGAAGTTGAAATCGTGGGTCAACCTTGCCGATGTCGTGGAGCCTGGCAGCCAACCTCAGGTCGTTCTGCACTCCCTCGCTCATACCCAGCCGCTGTGCGTAGGCAGCTGCCCGCTCGCCAACCCCCTGCAGATGTTCTCGCAAGGGCACCCTTGCGCCGGTGAAAGAAGCTGTCTCGTCGGTTCCATCGATAGTGGAGGCATCGACCCGCTTGGAAGCCAGGATGTAGTACTCCGATTCACGATTGTCGCTATCAGAGCCGACCAGTTTGATCCTCGGATCATCGACCAATTCTGCGATCACCTCGCTGAACCAAGAAGGTAGGTCCGGCAAGCGGAGAGCTTCTTCCAACCACCGCCTGACACGCTCACGAAGCGGCACCTCAGCCCCGGATTCATCCTTCGGCTGCGGCATGGATTCCAAGACCGCAGACCCGATAAGGAAACTACCAAGGACTCTGGGGTCAAGCCGCAAAGTAGCGCGTTGGTCGTAGGCGACCTGGTCGTAGGCCACCTGGGCTTCATCTCCCAGGTCTTCCACTGGTTCCCTTGAGGACGGATCCCAGGAACCCCCGGAGAGGCCTCCCCTGTTTGGATCAACGACAAGAACATCTCCTGGCCCGATCTCTGCTGTGGAGATGCGCTCGGGGTTCTCATCATGCCCTTGCCACCTAACCCAGTCGCTCCCTTGACCGACCACATCCCGGTCCACCCTGTCATCATCGGAACTGCCGGCCACATCGGCCACCGGTGCCTCTTCACCTCCCTTTAGCCACGCCCTTGCCGCTGTAGCCGGGACTTGAAGGTACTCAGCTGGACGTATCGGAACCTCACGCAAGGCTTCGAGGGATCGATCATGTCGCCAGACAACGGTGACATCGGCCACCTGCTCGCTCTCCATCCCGTGGAGGAACCAGTCAATGCCCGGCTGCACGATGGGCTCGGGGTTGGTCTGCGCCCAAGCGTCCATGTACGACCTGAGCAGCAGTGGAGCCTGATCGCTGGGCGCGTAGCACTCCTCGGGAAACTGGAGGGGGTCATCCTGAAGCGGGGTGAAATCCGCGGGGCCAAATCCGCCTATCTTCAACAATTCTTCCCAGGTGCGTAGATGAGAGTAGCCGTAGACGGGGTCCGGCCTCCTGGAATTGAGTGCCGACTTGACCCCGACGATCCAACCCTTGGCCGGCGTTCCAGTCTGCTTTGCCAGCGTTCCCCGCCGATCGAGCCGGCCGAATCTCTGCCGCAAGCTGTCGATGGGAGCAACCTCGGTGATCAACGCATCGAAGCTAAAGTCAGCACCCACCTCAATCGCTTGCGTTGATACCACCACGGTCAGACCCTCGGGTCGCATCAAGGCATCCGGATCAACCAGGTCAGATATCTGACCCAAGGAACGCTCTCGGTCGAGCGGGCGCATTCTGCCGGTGATCAGGTGAGCCGAGTAACCGGCATCAAGTAGGGCCTGATACGTCTCACGAGCCGTGCGCACTCGGTTGACGATCACTCCCACGCTCCGAGCCCGTGGATCAAGCTCGGACTTCAATATCTTCTTCACCTCAGCAGGAACAGCCTCATGGGGTTGCTTCGTTCCTGCGGCTTCCCTAACGACCGCCGACTTGGACGCGCGAGCTCGAGTGCGCAGCTCTTCGGATGCCTCCAAGTCGGAGTCTTCCAGCTTGAACTTGTGCCCCTCCGAGTTGGTAGGTGTAGCTGACATCTCGACCAGTTGGTATCTCCGGGGCACGCCAGTCACTGGTGGCCGATATTGAGCCATCTCACGAAGAGTCTGCGCAAAAGGCTTGCTGAGGTGAACCTCGTCAAGGATCACCAGGCAGTCGTTGCCAGCCAGCCCAGCGTGAATAGGGCGCATCTTCGGACTGACCCCATAACCCCGGAAAAGCAGCCGCGACCCGAACTGATCAACTGTTGACACCACAACCCAAGGCTCATCGGGCTGTCGCGCCCACTCCCCGTCGATTGGGATGCCTCCCCGAAGAGCGGTGACCCCTAGCAGGGAGCCATGGCTGATGCGCCTCAGCCTGGAGCGCACTCGATCAAGCACCGGGGTTGACCCAATCTCCAAGGCCTTCTGAATGTTTGCAGCCCTCTCGACCACTTGGTCCACAACGATGCGACGATCTATGACGAACACAACCCGCCGGGGAAACAGATCAGGCCTAGAGGCGAGAGTGAACACCGCTGTGTCAAGGACTGCGGTCTTGCCGGTGCCAGTAGGTAGGTCGATAACGTCAGGCCACCGTCCCTGCTCAAGCACCTCGGCAGTGAGCCGCTGCTGCCAGGGGAACGGGTCGTGATGGTGAATGTCCCGGAAGTACCGGGCGAAGTCGTCTACCCCCAAGAGGTCGGCAGAATGCTCATTCATCGTCCTGCCTCCCTTCTACCAAGACCTCAGAATCAGTGGGACTTGAAGGCAGCCGATCGGAAGGCACGGCTTCGCGCATTGGTCGCATGAGCCCCAAGCCCAAGAAGCGTCCCGCACCCAGCATGAGTGGCCCTCGCACCGGCTCTGCAAACTTCACTGAAACGTGAACCAGACGTCGGGCCACGCTTTCGCCGTTCCGGCCGCGCTGGCGAAACGCCGGAAAGTCGTGAGCACGTCTGGCAGCCTGGATGAACGGGTCCAATGAGACTGCCACATGAACCGGTTCAGGCAAGCCCACATGGTGGCAGGACGCCACCACCGCCTCCTCGGCTCGAGCCCATGCCTTGGCCCGAGCTGCGGGACTTCCCCTGCCCAGGGGCCCGGGGTTTGTCGGCAACGCCACCGGTGTGGCCGATGCCCAATGGTGTGAAGGCTTGGCCCAATAAGAAGGGCGCAAGGTCACAAGCTCCCAGGGGC
Organism: Acidimicrobiales bacterium; assembly: GCA_965200775.1. Lineage (GTDB taxonomy): Bacteria > Actinomycetota > Acidimicrobiia > Acidimicrobiales > Bin134 > Poriferisocius. The sequence continues at coordinate 2,109,306 of OZ241383.1, forward strand.
CCGGGTTGCGCACCATCTCCATTACCCCGTCGTAACCGAACGTGAGCCGAAGCGGGCTTTGCTGCTTTTCCCACATACCGACTGCCCGCAGCGATGCTTCTAGCGACGCTTCATCCAGAGACTTCGGAAGACACATTGCTGCTCCCATGATCCGTCCATCTGCGAACTCGGAACCGGTGTAGGGCAGAGCCAGGAACGCAACATGGGGTTGATCTGTCGGAGTGCCGTCAGAGCGGTGCCCGCTGAGTCCTTCGGGAATGGGCTCAGTCGCATGGGCAAACACCGCCTTGCGCAAAGTAGTGGCTACGTCCACAGTGCGAGTCACCGGGGCTCTGCGAGAGCCCGGCAAGAACTCGAAGACTATCCACTCCCCGGCTGTGTCAGGGTGAAGAGCCCTCTCGACTTCAGGGTCAGCAACTGCTTCCCGGTACCGCGCCGCAGAGAATGGCAACGACCTGGGCTTGACCGCCTCGTGTCTCTCGTATTGCCTCTCCAGGATGGCGAGCTGGTTTCGCCCGGTGCAGCGCAATACCAAGCCACCAGCCCCCAGTACGTGAGTAGCCGGCGGCGGCTTCCCCTCAAGCCGGCAAGAAACCAGTGAAGAAGAGTGCCCCAACCGGGTCACCCGTTCCAACAACCCATCCAGCACACCCAGTCTGGTGTCGTCTAGGTCGGCACTCCAGGTGTAGACCACCCGAGGTTCCTCCAGCGTGACAGATGGGAAGAACCGGGCCTGCTTCACTCTTCTTTCGGGTAGGAGTTCAACTGCTGAGCTTGGATTTGTGTTTCCTGGCACGGTGACCTGGCTCTGGACATCGCGTGCCTTGGTCATCTTGTCCATGATCTTCTCAGCCTTTTTTGTCAGGTCGCCCCCTGAGGAATCAAGCTCGGCGTTGAACTGCACCTCAAGCTCGTCAAGCTTCGCGCTGCGACCAGATTGAACCGATGCCCCCACTATGCGAGCGTCGTTGACGGGCACGAAGTGCGTCTTGACGCTACGAGGGGTTGCGGCAGAGTAGGTGAGCTTCGGAGGAGGCAGCTCTCCCAACCACTCCAATACCTCCCGCTCGTCGTTGTCCTGGCCATCCTCTGCCCATGAGGCAACGAGCGCCGAGTAGAGGCGTGCTGGGTGCGGAGGCCATTCGCTGGCCTCTCTGTTGTTGTGAGCGGTAGCGACGAACCTCCCCGTGAGGAAGTTCACCTCAATGGCTAGCATCCGTCACTCCCCGGGAGTCTCGCTGACAGCCATCTCACGGCTACGGCGGAGTAGCTCCAGCAGCTTCCCAGCCGGCTCCAACCGGATCTCACCTGTCTCCCAGCCCAATCCTTCGGCAGTTGCCGCGGCAGCCGCCTGGGACAGCACCTGTGCTGCTCCCTCCCGGCTCAGAGCCACGGCTTCTGCCTCCGAGCCATCCCGGCCTACCAGCTCAACACGAGGTGAGTGCTTGGGAATGAGCAGACACCGGGAGCGTAGGTCGTAGTCGGCATGGTGCAAATGAGCAATAGACGCCGCCCCAAGAGCGGCTACTGCGGTACGGGCCGCTACTTCAGCAGACTTCGGATGACCCGCGAACCGCAAACGTCGCAGCGCTGCGAGCGAGATAACTGTGGTCTGCACCGCGTGAGAGATGGTGACACCACCGGCATCAGCATCAATGCTAGGAGCAATATTGCCGTGGTTGATCTCTGATGGGCGACCGGTGCTGCCAGAGGTCTTCGGTTTACCCTTCTCGGTCACAGCTTCATCAGGGTCGAGCGTCCACTTTTGATCGGGATCCGAATGCTCGTACGCGGTTGCCGACTCCTTACGGATATCAAGCGAGTCGAGTCGACTGCTTACCTTGCACCCAATCTTGACGTCGTGTCCAACAATCTCAGATACATATGCCCTCTGAAACTTGGACCCCAACCCTCCCTTGGGACCAGTGGAGTCCCACTGGCCAAACAACAGCGCCGTTGGAGCGTACTGGAACAACGCCGTGGCGTTTCGAGGCTGGGCATCGGTGATGGCACGACCCACCTCGGAGAGCCGGAACAGCGTTCCATCTAGCAGGCTGTCGCGAAAGACGGCGTCAGCCAAGCGGTGGGGAGCATCCAGAACAGTCAGACGGCCGATGTCATCAAATTCGCCATCATCCGTCGTGAAATCCACAAATGGCACGGGGAAGGCAAGCTCGCCGTCTTCCCACCCCTCCCTCAGCGCCTGTTCGGCTCGATTGGCCTGCGAGGCCACCGAGTCCAACAACACAGTGGATACCTCTCGGTCGCCCACCTGCCGAGTCTCAGTGGCGTACTTGTGACCACTGGAAACCGCGTAGGTAGGTGGGAAGACTTTCCCTCCCGGTCCGTCCGCGGGCTCCAGCTCGGTGCGGGACCGAAGGGCTACTGCGCCTCCTGCCACCGCTTCCCTCAACATCTCGTAGGTGAGTTCAGACATGCTGTCTCCTCTTCTCTCAGAAGTTACTTTCCCCCATTATTCATTCCGCGGTGACAGTTTCTCGGGGAGGAAGAGGAGAGGCTGCAAAATACCTGGTAGTGGGGCTATGTGAGGAAGGTAAGCCTGTGAGTGAGTCTCGATCTGAGGGCACCAGAGAACCAACCCGAGGGCTGTCGTGAACTTGTGAGGCACATTTGAAAAATATTTTGTATTCGGCATAAATGCCGATAGCAAAATATTCGCTATCCAAGAATCAGACGAGGAACACGCGGACAGGGTATTGGCAGGGGGCATCCACAGCACCCTCCAGTTGGGTCGGGCCTGCCAGGAAATCAGGATGAACCGGGGCGTCACCCAACGAGACCTCGCTGCACGCATCGGCACCTCCACGGCCTCTCTGTCGTCCTTCGAGAACGGGCGGCGGGGCACGAGCGTGGAAACCGTGCTCCGGGTGCTCAACGAACTCGGCGTCGAGATCTTGCTTCAGGAAGCTCCGCCGCCATCGGAAGAAGAGGCCCGGCTCCTGCGGATGATCGGTAAGTACGGTAAGGAGACGAACTCGGATACCGAGCCTGTGGCCCGAACGTCGATGCCGTCGCTGAACAGAGCACGATGCGGGGAATGGATGCCCAGGTCACGGGCCTATTGCATCCTCCCCACCGAACACACCGGCGGGTGCCGGTCTCGTCGTTAGTCGCCGGAGCTAGGACCCGGTGGGGGTGGGTTGTTTGGCTCGGAAGTGGGGGATGACGTGGGTGCCGAACTGGCGGATGGTTTCCAGCATGACGTCCTGGGGGATGGTGCCCATCTGGATCATGCACATGATCTCGTCGCAGCCCACCGCTTCGAGTTCGCTCACGTAGCGGATGGCGTCGTCGGCGTTGCCGTAGGCGTGTTCGATGTTGAACGTGCTGGTGGCGTTGGCGCTCAGCGGGATGTTCATTTCGCTGATCTTGGCGTGGACGTTGCCAACCGCTTCGTCGATGGCCGCGGCGGTGTCCTCGTCCGCCGTCCCCGCTCTGGGCGGAGGGGTGCCCAGGTTCCAGTGCATGATGGCCTCGGCGAAGAACCGCTGACCCCGGGCCCCGATGCGAAACGCCTCGTCACGGTCGTCGAGGATCGTGGTGGGGCACAACGCCGAGAACCAGTCGTTGGGGTGGTCGCTCACGAAATGCTCGCCGGTGCGGGTGGCGATGGTCTCGTCGTACACCTCCTTCATTCCCCTGATCTCGTCGGCGCCGGCAAACCCCAGCACCAGCGCCCCAACTCCCCACTCGGCCGCCAGCTTCACGGTGTCCACCTTGGTGCAGGCCAGATACAGCGGTGGATGAGGGTCTTGCACCGGTCGGGGCAGGATCGGATGGGGCGAAATGTCCAGCAGCCCGTCCCATGAGAACTCATCCTCCCGCCAGCACGACGAGATGATCCGCAGCGACTCCTCCACCTGGGCGTAGGTGTCCTCGGGCTTGACCCCGAAAGCCGACATCTCCTGGAGCGTGGCCCCCCGGCCTGCCCCGACATCAAGCCGCCCGCCCGACAGCACGTCCAGCATGGCGATGCGCTCGGCGGCCCGCAGCGGATGGTTGTAGCCGAACGGCATGCACACCACCCCGTGGCCGATCCGGATCCGGGACGTTCTGGCCGCCACCCACGTCAAAAAAATCTCCGGGGCGCTCATGTGGGCGTACCACTTCAGGCAGTGATGCTCCACCGCCCACACCCGGTCGAAACCCACCTCCTCGGCCAGCACCGCCTGTTCCACGCAGTCGCGGATGACCTGCTGCTCGACCTCGCGGGATGGGTCGGCCATCTGGGCCTCAAAGATCATGGAGAATTTCACGGCCTTAATTGAACCACTCCCAACCGCTCCGACCCGAACGCAGGCAATGGCGATCCCCGCCACGGCATGCTCCAAACCCTGTGCCCAAGGCCCGAATGCAGGAGCGAGCGGACCTGAACACGGATCCGAACCGGGCTGTCCGGTGGGGCGACCCCAAGGCCCCCTCGCTACCATCGGAGCCGCATGGATTTCGACGAGACCCCCCAAGAGGCGGCCTTTCGGGCCGAATGCGTGGAATGGCTGGAGGCCAACGCTCCGGTTGACGGCGGAGGCCCCCGCGACCAGACCTCCATAACGATCACCGACCCCGATGTGGAGAGGGCCTACCTGAACCGGTGCAAGGCGTGGCAGCGCACCAAGTACGACGGCGGGTGGGGGTCGATCACCTGGCCCACCCAGTACGGGGGGCGGGGCCTCAGCGGCATCCACGACGGCATCTTCAAGGAGGAGGAGGCCAAGCGGGTGTCGGCCACCGGAGTGTTCGCTGTGGGCATCGGCATGGCCGGCCCGACCCTCATCGCTCACGGCACCGACGCCCAGAAGGAGCGATACCTGCCCGCCATGCTCAGGGGCGAGGAGGTGTGGTGCCAGTTGTTCTCCGAACCGGCGGCCGGCTCCGACCTCGGCGGACTGCGAACCACCGCTGTGCGAGACGGCGACGAATGGATCATCAACGGCCAGAAAGTTTGGACATCGGGGGCCCAGCACAGCGAATGGGGCATCCTGCTCACCCGCACCGACCCCGAACAGCCCAAGCACCGGGGCATCACCTACTTCCTGGTGGACATGAGTACCCCCGGCATCGAGGTGCGCCCCCTGGTGCAGATCACCGGAGCGGCCCACTTCAACGAGGTGTTCCTGTCGGATGTGCGCATCCCCCACGAGAACATCCTCGGTGAGGTAAACGCCGGGTGGGGGCCGATCATGACCACGCTGGCCAACGAGCGGGCCCTGATCGGCGGCGGCGGAGCCCGGACGGGATTCGACGAGCTACTGAAGCTGGCCCAGGCCACCGGAGCCGACCTTGACCCGGTGCTGCGCCAGGAGCTGGCCAAGGCCTACACCCGTATGGAGGTGCTCAAGTACCAGGGCTACCGGGTGCGCACTGCTGCCAGCCGGGGCGAGCAGCCCGGACCGGAGAGTTCAACCATGAAGCTGGCCATATCGCTGCACTACGGGATGATGGGAGACCTGGTGATGGCCATGAACGGTGCCTCGGGGATGCTCAGCCACGAAAGCGCCCCAGACGCCGGACGCTGGCAGAACGAGTTCTTGGGCCAATGGGCGTCGCGCATCGGGGGCGGCACCGACAACATCCAGCGCAACACCATCGGCGAGAAGGTACTGGGCCTGCCCCCCGACATCAGGGTGGATAAAGGGGTGTCGTTCCGCGACATCCCCGGCTAGGGGCCAGAGCCGACCAAAGAGGGGAAAGTCAGCTCGCGCCGTACACCGGGGCGGGCTCGGGCGAACCGTCGATCGAGGCTTGGACCGCCTCGCCGATCTCGGATGCGGCGTACTTGCGGCCCACGTCCACCACGTGGCCGTGCTGCCACCCGTCGCACACGTTCAGCACCCCACCGGCAATCTCGAACACCCGGCCGGTCACGTCGCAGGCATCCGACCCCAGCCACACCACCAGGGGCGAGGCGTTGGCCGGGTCTTTGTCGTCCCAGCCCTCGGGAGCGTCGGCCTCGTACATGATCCCCGCCGTCATGCGGGTGCGGGCGTCGGGAGCGATGGCGTTGACCGCCACCCCGTAGCGGCCCCACTCGGCGGCCTGCTGCACGGTGAGCGCAGCCACCCCGGCCTTTGCAGAGGCGTAGTTGCCCTGGCCGATGGAGCCCATGAGCCCGGCCCCGGAACTGGTGTTGATGAGCCGGCCGTTCACAACCTCGCCGGCTTTCGACCGGTTTCGCCAGTGGGCCACCGCATGGCGAGCGGGAGCGAAGTGCCCCTTGAGATGCACCCGCATGATGGCGTCCCACTCCTGCTCGCTCATGTTGGCCAGCATCCGGTCGCGCAGGAAGCCGGCGTTGCACACCAGGGTGTCCAGGCGGCCCCAGGTGTCGATGGCCTGGGCGATCATGGCCTCGGCCTGATCCCAGTCGGCCACGTCGGCGGCGTTGGCCTCGGCCTCGCCACCCATGGCCCTGATCTCGGCCACCACCTCCTGAGCGGGCTCCGACGCTCCCCCGGAGCCGTCGCGCTCCACCCCCAGGTCGTTCACCAGCACCCGAGCCCCCTCGGAGGCAAACTCAAGGGCGTGGGCCCGCCCCAAGCCCCGAGCCGCTCCGGTGATAACCACCACCCGGCCCTCGGCTACCCCGGCCACGACCTAAAGCTCCGGGTTGAGTTCGGAGGAAACCATCCACATGGCGAAGTACTGGGCCGCCCCGCCGTAAGCGTGGCCGATGGAAATCCTGGCCCCCTCCACCTGGTACTCGCCGGCGGTGCCCCGCACCTGGTTGGCCGCTTCCAGGCAGCGGATCATGCCAGACGCCCCGATGGGGTTGGACGACAACACACCGCCCGACATGTTCACCGGGAACGAACCCCCCAGCTCGGTGTCACCGGCGTCGGTCATCTTCCACCCCTCGCCCTCCTCGGCGATGCTGTGCCCCTCCAACCACATGGGCTCATACCACGAGAACGGCACGTACAGCTCGGCACAGTCGATCTGCTCCCGAGGGTTGGTGATGCCCGCCTTGCGATACAAGGCGTCGGAGCACTCCACCCCGGCCTGAGGCCGAACCGTGTCCCGACCGGGGAACTGGCCGAACTCGGTGCGCTTGGCGTGCGAAATCACCCACGCAGGCGGGCGACCCGACTTCTTGGCCACGTCGTCGTTGCCCAGCACCATGGCCGCAGCCCCATCCGACGAGGGACACGACTCCAGGAAGTGCAGCGGGTCCCACAACATGGGCGACTCCCGCACCTTCTCCACCGAGATGTCAGGCAGGTGGAGGTGGGCGTACTCGTTCTTCAGGGCGTTGAGCCGGTCCTTCACAGCCACCATCCACCCGATGTGCTCGGGAGCATTCGACCGGGCGATGTAGTTGCGGATCCATGGGGCGAACGTGCCGCCGGCTCCCTGACCCCCGCTCTTGCCCCCCGACAGCGCCCACGTGGCGTTGCCCTCCGACTGCTTCTCGTAGCCAATGGTCAACACCGTGTCGTACAGGCCGGATTCCACCAGGTTCACCGCCGAGATGGCGGTGGACGCCCCCACCGAACCGGCGGTGTGGACCCTGTGAATGGGCTTGCCCACAGCGCCCAGCGCATCGGCCAGGCTCAACAGCGGCATCATTACCCCTTCGAGGGCGTCGGGGGCCTTGCCGATCACGATGGCGTCGATGTCGGCGAACGTGGCCCCGGCGTCCTCCAATGCCCGCAGCACCGCCTCTCGCACCAGCCCGTCGAGGGTCAGGTCGTCACGGCGACGCTTGTACTTCGTCTGGCCGATGCCCAAAACGGCGCAAGGTCGAGGAGCCATCAGCTACTCCTCCCCCGGCCGGCGTCGTTCGGATTGGTCGAGACCATCACTTGTCTCCTTCCAGAACGCAGAGGAGGTTCTGTTGCAGCGCCGGGCCGCTCGAGGCGTGGGCCACCCCCCGACCGGCGTCGCCGTTGCGGATTGCCCGGGCCAGCTCGATCACCCGCATGAGGCCAACGGCCATGAACGGGCTGCCGGTGAGCGGCCCGCCCGACGGGTTCACCACGGTGTCGCCGTTCAGGCCCAGCGCCTCACGCAGGATGATCTCCTCGGGGCTGTAGGTAACGGTCAGCTCGGCGATGTCCACCGGCCCGTCGTGCAGGCCCACTCGGGCGGCAGCGGTGCGGACCGACGGCGAATCGGTCAGGTCCCGCAATGTGGGATGGTGCGACTCGATGCGGTGGTCGATAGCCCTGATCCACACCGGGTTGTCGCACAGCTCACGGGCCCGATCGGCCCGGGCGATGACCATGGCCGCGGCCCCGTCGCTGGTGGGCGGGCAGTCGTGGCGGCGCAGCGGCTGCTGAACATAGGGCAAGCTCAGCAGCTCGTCGGGCGACGGGTCGCCGCTGATCTGGGAGTAAGGGTTAGTCTTGGCGTTGGCGTGGCTGCGGGCCACCACCTCGGCGAAGTCCCGCTCGGTGGCCTTGCCGGCGGCGACGAGGGCCTGGGCCTGGAACCCGGCCTGGGTTTGGGGGTCCAACCCCAGGGGAGCGTGAACGTAGGGGTCGGTCTGGAGGGAGAAGCCCTCCCGGTAGGAGCCCGGCGAGCACTTGCCCGAACCCGACACCAGCACGGTGTCGATGTCGCCCGACTGCAACCGGGCAAACCCCTCGAACAGGGCCCACGCCCCGTCCATCTCCACATGGCTCTCGTACACCGGCGGCCAAGCCCCCACCGCGTCGATGTTCATAACGAAGGCGAACGGCAGCCCCGAGAGGTAGTCACAGCTCCCGGCGATGGTGAAGTCGATGTCGTGGCGGTCCATGCCCACCTGCTCGATCACCGAGTTCACGCACGGCATGATCATGGCCGGCTCGCTGTCGTTGAACCGGGCGTGGGACTTGGTCTGCTCGAACGCGACGATGGCCACGTCCTCGGCCAGGCTCACCATGAGTACTCCTTGAGATCGTCGGCGGGGATATCCGGCTCGCCAGTGGGCTCGAACCGGTCGTACACCGTCTCGGGGATGTTCCCGTAGCGGTTGTCCACGTCCTGCACCGACCGATCCTCTGGGTCACGCCACACGCACCGCATCCTCATCCCGATGCGCATCTCGTCCACCGACCGGTCACGAATGTCAATGCCCACCACCGGCTGGTCGGCCCCGTCGAACAATATGGAACACCGCACGTAAGGCTCGGTCTCGGTCTGGCCGTAGTACTGCACCGGGTTCAGCTCGGTGAACGCCACCACCGTGCCCACGTCGGACACCACCACCTCGTCTTCCTCGGTCATCAGCACCCGGGACATGTTGTCGTAGCCCCGGCCCGGCACGTACACCTTGCCGGTGACCGGGCTGCGCTGGCCGATGATCTTGCCGTCGAGCAGCCCTTGGGCGAACCGGGCACGGTGGGGATAGAGCGGCTCGGAAATGCGCAGGCCGATGAGGTGCTCGGTGATGACCACCGGCTCGTCGCCGGGATCGACCGACTGGCCGGCGGCGTCGGCTTCGGGCACGAAGTACACGTCGGCGATGGAACCGTGGCGCTCGTCTCGGAACTGGGCTCGCACCCTCATACCGATGCTCATGGCTTCGGGGTCGCCTCCGGTATCCACGGCGTGAACCAGGGCGGTGTCGGCCCCGTCCAGCTTGACGAAAGCGAAGCCGAACGGACCCTCGAAGGGGTGTTTGGCCGACGGCTCGGCCACCCACGTCCAGTTCACCACCTCCCCGGCCGGGCCCACCTCAACCAGATCGGGGGCCAGCGTCTCGAAGGAGTCGGGATCGAACTCCATGGGCGGGCACAGCACCCGGTCGCCGCACCGCTGGCCGAGGATGCGCCCGTCGCGCAGTCCGGTCAGGAACGGGCCGATAACCGGCCCGGTGGTGCGGGTGTAGGGGTACTCGAGGGTGTAATCCACATCATGCAACTGGGGCACGGCGGCAAGTTCACCACACCCCCGCTCACCGCCCCAAACAGCAGCCCAATCCAACCCCCGTCAACGGGGTTTTGGCGGACTCCACAGGGCCCGGAAGCGTTCGGGGGGTCAGATGGTGGTGGTGAAGAAGTCGGTGACGTCGGCCAAGAACAGCTCGGGTTCTTCGAGGGAGGCGAAGTGGCCGCCGCGGGGCATCTCGGTCCAGCGGACGATGTTGTACCAGTACTCCGCCCAGGGCCGGATGGGGTTGCCCTCGTCGCCGGGGAAGCGGGCGTAAGCGGTGGGAACCTCCACCCGTCGGTCGGGGGCCGACGCTCCCCGGCCTGCCACCCTGGTCTCGTAGTACAGGCGGTTGGCCGAGGAGATGGTGCCGGTCACCCAGTACACCATCACGTTGGTGAGCAGCTCGTCTCTGGTGAAGCTGCTCTCGATGTCGTTGTCGGGGCCAATGTCGCTCCACACCAGGAACTTCTCCACGATCCACGCCGCCAGCCCGGCCGGGGAATCGTTCAACCCCACCGACAACGTCTGTGGCCGGGTGGCCTGCTGCTCCCTGTAGCCCCGCTCGACCCGGTTTCGGGCCCCGCTCTCGGATCGACTGGCCTTCTGCTCGCCCGTCAGGTCGGGCACGGTGCCCGGCGGGGGCTGTGGGGCGATCATCAGGTTCAGGTGGATGCCGGCCAACCGCTCGGGAGCCAGAAGGGCCATCTGGGTGGTGACCATCGCTCCCCAGTCGCCACCCTGGGCGCAAAACCGCTCGTAACCCAGACCGCTCATAAGCTCCAGCGCTGCTGCTGCCATGCGCCGAGGGTTCCAGCCCGGCTCGGCGGTGGGGCCGGAGAACCCGTAGCCGGGCAACGACGGGCACACCACATGGAAGTGTTCCCGCAGCGGCTCGATCACCTTGGCGAACTCGGTGATGGAACCGGGCCAGCCGTGGTGGATCACCAGAGCCAGGGCGTCACGGTTGGGGCTGCGAGCGTGGATGAAGTGGATCTGCTGGTTGTCGATGACGGTGGTGTACTGGGGGAACCGGTTGAGCCGACCCTCCGCCGCTCGCCAGTCGTACTCGTTGCGCCAGTACCGGCACAGCTCCCGGAGGTAATCCAGATCGGTCCCCTCGTTCCATCCCGCTCCGGGCAGGGGGTCGAACCACCGGGTGGCGTCGAGACGGCGATGCAAGTCGTCGAGAACCTCATCGCCAACCTCAATGGTGAACGGCTCCACCAACATCGCACCCCCCGAAGAACTCATGTGTAGTCGTTTCCAATGGTGAACGGCTCCACCGTCATGGCGCTCCCCGGAGAACTCATGAGCGGTCGTGGAGGGGACCGGTGGGCAGGCGGCCGTCGATGTCGGTGAACCCGTAAGCGTCGGCCAGAGTCCGGGCCGCCACCGCCTGGCCGGTGTAGCCGGACCGGTTTGGGTCGATGGCCAGGGCGGTCACCGCCCGGCCGGTGAACCGGGGCGACTCCGCTGCCGACAGGTCCAGGCTGGGGGGCAACTCCATCCCCGACTCCACGGCCATGTCGATCCGTTCGGTGCGCACGAAGCCCGGCCACACCGACACTATCGACACCCCCGCGCTCTCCAGCTCCCTGGCGCAGTCGCTGGTCATCCGGTCGAGGGCGCACTTGCCCACCCCGTAGGCCACATGCCAGGCATACTCGGCCGCTCCCGACGAGCTGATGTTGGCGATCAGGCCGTCACCCTGGCCGATCATCACCGGTGCGGCCAGCACCGAGGCCACGTAAGCCGAGCGGGTGCCCACGTCCATCATGTCGTCCCAGTTGGAGATGGGCACCTCCCAAAACGGCAGCCCCGAGGTCAGCTCGTCGGGGATGGCGAAGGCATTGTTCACCACGATGTCGAGACGCCCGTGGTCGGAAGCGATCCGGTCGAACACCGCCCGTACCGCATCGTCGTCTCGGTGGTCGCACGCCACCGCCACCGCCTTGCCCCCGGCGGCGGCGATCTCGGCCTCGGTGCCCCCCACCGTGCCGGGCAGCGGGTGCTGACCCGACGCAGTGGTTCGCCCTGTGACGTACACCACCGCTCCGGCTGCGGCCAGCTCCACCGCGCACCCCTTGCCGATGCCCCGGCTGGCTCCGGTGACAAGAGCCACCTTCCCGGCCAACGGGGATCCGTCGAACATGGTCATGAGTTCACCTCCGGTGTGTTGGCGATGGCCATGGGCGGCGACGAGCACGAGGTGGACCCCACCGCCCGGAACGGGGAGTGGCAGAACACGAACCGGTCCACCCCGGCGGCGGCGATCTCCTCGCAGCTCAGCGACTCCGCGATGCGGATGCCCTCCTTTACCAGCATGAGCTGGTGGCCGACCGTCATCCACCCCCCGGTGGCCTCGGCGTCGAGCACCCCCCACATCCAGCTGTCGGTGGACACCAGGGCGGGCCGGTGGGAGGCCAGCCACTTGTTCTCGGCGATCCAGGGGCCGGGCGAGCCACCCAGGAACCGCTCCGGGTTTTCCCGGGTGAGGCTGATCCACCCGGTGCGAAGGCACAGGGCGTCACCCGGTTCGGGAGCGGGCAACCCCTGGCGCTCGCAAGCTCCCTCAATCTGCTCCACCGTGATGCGGTGCTGGTCCATGAGCCGGGGCAACCCAGCCTCGGTTGCCTCCACATCGCCGGTGGTGGCGGCCACCTGAGCGGCCACGTCGATCATCAAACCCCTGGTGAGCAGGGGCGATCCCCACGAAACCACATCCATGGCCGTCACCCCCTCTGTGCGGGCCAAGTCGGTTCCCTGGTGGCCGTTGTAGAAGGTGCCGTCCACCGCGGCGTGGGTGAGCCCGTTGATCTTGGTGCTCATGTTGAAGGTGTACGACACCCTCTCCTCGGAATAGCCCAGCTTGGACGGCCCCAACCCCTCGGTGCCGCTGACGATCCCCCCCTCGAATCCCTCTCCGGGGTCGTACCCCGAGACCACCAGCGTCTGGGCGAACTCCCGTGTGCCGAAGGCCGGGTATCCCGCCCAGATACCGTCGCCCAATGAGTAGGTGCCGACAGGCCGGGTCAGGTCGAGCATCGACAGAGCGTCGGCCCGTTTCTGCTCGGTTACCTCGTTGTAGGTTCCCAGCACGTCCTCGGCCCCGTACCGGCTGGGAGCCCACGCCCCGGCGGCCGCCGCCTCGACATCGAACCTCTCGTCGTCGAACAACACCGGGCCAGCCTAGTGGTCGGCCATTCTCCCGTAGCCAAGCCCGAGGTCACTGCCCACCCCTAAGACCAATCCCGATGGCCTTGTACACAAAGCCGAACGTCGCGCCTCAGGCCCTGGGGCCGCCGGGAACTCGACTAGGCCACGGCGCCGGCTCTGCCATCTGCCAGGTAGCGCCAACCGGTGTAAAGGGTGAGAGCCACGGCCAGCCAGATGGCCAGCGACGGAGCCCAGCCGTGATCCTCCAGGGGGGGCAGCGCAGCCACGGTGAGGGCGATGCCCTGCAACAGCGTCTTGTACTTGGCCGACCGGCGAGCGGGCAGCGACAAGCCCTCTCGAGCCCACCGGGTGCGGGCCGCGCTCACCAGCAGCTCCCTAAGGGTGATGATCAGCACCGGCACCCAGAACAGCCGGTCCACCGCCACGAAACACCAACAGGCCCCGAGGATCATGATCTTGTCGGCCAGCGGGTCGAGGAACGCTCCCCAGCGGCTGATGCTGCCCGAGGAACGGGCGACCCAGCCGTCGTAGTAGTCGCTGGCCCCCAACACCCAGCCCACCACCAGCACGGCCCAGGATGTCCCCTTGCTCTCCGACGCTGCCAGGATCAGCACGAAGAGCACCGGTGACGCCGCGATGCGACCCAGCGTGATGAGGTTGGCCGTCAACCGCAGGTCGGCCCAGGAATAAGCGCCCACCTGGCTCACGCAGGCACCGCCTCGGCAACAAGATCGGGACCGGCGGCATCGACGACGTGAACCGGGTGGAACCGGCCCACAGCCAAGTGCTCGGGCACCGAGATAACGCCGTCGATCTCGGGGGCCTCACGAAAGCTGCGAGCGATGCCGGGAGCGTCCACCAGAACTTCGACCTCGCGACCGATGAGTTGGTCACGTTTGGCCGCGGTGATCTCGTCCTGGATGGCCGAAAGCTCCCGGCACCGTTCGGCGGCCAGCCCGGGCGGGACCTGTCCGTCGAGCCCGACGGCGTAGGTGTTCTCCTCCGGCGAGTAGGTGAAGAAGCCGCACCAATCGAGGCCCATCTCCCCCACGAAATCCAGCAGCATGTCGTGGTCGTGCTCGGTCTCGCCGGGGTATCCGACGATGAAGTTCGACCGAAACACCGCATCCGGCTGCCGCCGGCGGATGTCGGCGATACGGGCCGCGAACCGGTCGCCGTCTCCCCAACGCCGCATCCGGGCCAGCAGTGGTCGGGAGACGTGCTGCAGAGACAGGTCGAAGTACGGCACGCCGGTGGCACAAATGGTGTCGATCAACGGATCGGTGAGATCGGAAGGGTACAAATACAGCAGCCGCACCCAGTCCACTCGGCGGCTCAGCGACTCCACCAGGGGGATGATGTTTCGCTCTCCCTGGCCCTGATCTCGGCCGTAGGAAGCCAGATCCTGGGCCACCAGCACGATCTCGCGGGCCTCGAGTGCTTCCACCTCGGCCACGATGGAGTCAATCGACCGGGAGCGCTGCGGCCCCCGGAATCCGGGGATGGCGCAGTACCCACATCGGCGGTCGCAACCCTCGGCGATCTTCACATAGGCCCACGGGGCCTCCGCCGGGGGACGGGGCAGGTTCAACAGGTCGAACTCGGGGAGCACCGGCGTGGCGGCGGGGGCCTGCGAGGGCTTGGTTCCGATGCTCACCGGCACGCCGAAGCCCGCAACCCGGTCCACTTCGGGCAGGGCCTCTGCCAGCTCGGTTCCGTAGCGCTCGGCCATGCACCCGGTGACCACCAGCTCGGCCTGGGCGGCCGCCGACCGCAGGGCCAGAACCGTCTCAACCGACTCCTGGCGGGCCTCCTCGATGAAGGCGCAGGTGTTCACCACCACCAGGTCGGCGTCCTCGGGGCCTCCCGCGGCGACCATCCCGTCGCCGGTCAGCAACCCCGTGATCTTGTCGGAGTCCACCTGGTTCTTGGGGCACCCCAGCGTCTCAACCCAGAACTGCCGCACTATCCCCCCAGCCAAGTTGAGGCCCCCCGGTCAACTGGCAGCGGGCTTGGCTCCCCGGCGACGGTCACCTCAACGGCAGGAGAGTCGGCCTGCCCGGTTACCTCGGGCTCATCGGAGATCAGGAACGGCAGCGAGGCCAAATACACCACCACCAGCACCGCTCCCTCCCACCACCGCTCCAGGCCCCTACCCTCGAACATGAGCAGCCACGCCCCAACCGAGATGCCGGCCATGACCCACACCGCCAGCCCTGAGAGGTTCTCGTCGGCCAGCGGGCCGGGACCGAGCAGCGCCACCAGCGCTCCCACCACCAGGCTGTTGAAGGTGTTCGACCCCAACACGTTGCCCACCAGCAGGTCGGCCTCTCCCCGGCGGGCGGCTTGAATGCCGGTGATCAGCTCGGGCAGCGACGTGCCGAACGCCACGAGCGACAGCCCCACGAACCCGGTGCCCAGTCCGGCTTCGTCGGCGATGTCCACCGCTCCCTCCACGGCGAGCTGAGCGCCGGCAACCGTGGCGGCCAGCCCCACCACGGTGCGGACCAGCTCGGTGGGCTGCGAGATTGGTTTGTCGCCACCGGGCAGTTCCAGGGCACCGCTGTCGTGCTCAGGCCGCCACAGGATGATCACCATGGCCGCCACGAACGCCACCAGCAGCACTACCCCCTCCCACCGCTGGAAACCGTCCTGGACAAGCAGCCAGAACAGCCCGGCGGCCACCACCGACACCAGGCCCTCCCGCCACAGGGTGCTGCCAGCCACCCGGATGCCGCGGCCCTTGGAGACCACGGCGGCCACCAGAGCGGCCACGCCGAGCACCAGGCTCAGGTTGGCCACATTGGAGCCGACCACGTTGCCCACCCCGAGGTCGGCGTCGCCCCTGGCCGCGGCCAACCCGGATATGAGCATCTCGGGGGCGCTGGTGCCGAAACCGATGATCAGCGCTCCGATGACTATGGGCGAGATGCCCCGGACGGTGGCCAGCCGGGAAGCCCCCACCACCAACTGATCGGCTCCGGCGGCGAGCACGACAAGCCCCACCACCAAGAGCACAATCGCCAACGCCACAACCAGAGCCTACCGACGGCCTACCGATCCAACGGATCAGACGGCTACGGGTTGAGTCGCAGGATTCGGAAGGGTCGGATCAGGAAAGCTCGTCGGGGGTCATCAGCACCTCACGGGCCTTGGACCCCTCAGATGGCCCCACCACCCCCCGCTGCTCCAACAGATCCATAAGCCTGCCGGCTCGGGCAAACCCCACCCGGAGCTTGCGTTGCAACATGGATGTGGACCCGAGCTGGCTTTCCACCACCAACTTCATGGCCTCGGCCAAGAGCTCGTCGTCCTCGTCACCGCCCCGATCACCAGCAGAACTCGGCCCCACATCCACCAGTGGGTCGGTGTCGCCGCCGGTCTGGTCGGAAGCCAGGGTCGTGCTCGGGGTGGCGTGCCCGACGGTGGCCGCCTGCCTCCGCCACGCTGCCACCACGCTTCGCACCTCGGCCTCGGTTACCCACGCTCCCTGGATGCGCTGGGCCGTGGTTGAGGTGGCGCTCAGCATCAGCATGTCCCCCTGGCCCACCAGCCGTTCGGCACCCTGCTGGTCGAGGATCACCCGGCTGTCGGTTTGGCTCGACACGGCAAAGGCCAGCCGGGCCGGGATGTTGGCCTTGATGACCCCGGTGATCACGTTGATGGACGGCCGCTGGGTGGCAACCGCCAGGTGAATCCCCACGGCCCGGGCCTTCTGGGCGATCCGGCAGATGGAGTCCTCCACGTCACGGGGAGCGACCATCATCAGATCGGACAGCTCGTCCACCACCACCAGGATGAGCGGCATCCTCTCGTGGCCCTCCGACTCGCCGTCGGCCATCGCCTCGTCGTCGTCGAAGGCACCCTGGTCGCAGGCCGCGTTGTAGCCATCGATATCACGGAAACCCACCGAGGCCAGCACCTCGTAGCGCCGGTCCATCTCCCGACACGCCCAGGCCAGGGCGTTGGCAGCCTTCTTCGGGTCGGTCACCGGCTGGGTGAGCAGGTGGGGCACGTGGCTGTACTGGGCCATCTCCACCATCTTTGGGTCGATCAGGATCATGCGAACCTGGTCGGGGGTGGAGCGCATGAGCACCGAGGTAATCATGCTGTTGATGCACGACGACTTGCCCGCCCCGGTGGCCCCGGCGATGAGGATGTGGGGCATCCGGGACAGGTCCATCATCACCGGCTTGGAGTTGATGTCCCGACCGATGGCCACCTCCAGGGGGTGGGTGGCCTGGCGGGCTTCGGCAGAGGCCAGGATCCCGCCCAGGGTGACCACCTGCCGGTCACGATTGGGCACCTCAACCCCAATGGCCTGACGACCGGGAATCGGGGCCAGGATGCGGACATCGGGGGACGCCATGGCGTAGGCGATGTCCTTGCTCAGGTTGGTAACCCGGCTGACCTTCACCCCGGGGGCCAGCTCCAGCTCGTAGCGGGTGACGGTGGGGCCCACCACCATCCCCACGAGCTTGGCCCCCACATCGTGAGCGGCCAGGGACTGCTCCAGGGTGGCACCCATCCGGGCTGCTATCTCCTGGTCGGCCTGCTGGGGGTCGCTGCCGCCGAGCAGGCTGAGCGGGGGGAGCTTCCACACAGACGACTTGGGGGGCTCGTGGCCGACTACCGCCGGGGCACTCCACTCCGGTTCGGGTTCGGGCTCGGCGGGGGGCACCACAGCCACCGGTTCCGGCTCGGGTTCGGGCTCGGCGGGGGGCACCACAGCCACCGGTTCCGGCTCGGGTCGGACTCGGGTGTCTGTTCCTGATCCTGGGTGGTATCGGGGAGCGGGTCGGTGCCGGTAAGCATGTGGAGGAACTGGGTCAAGCCGGCCTTGAGCTTGTCCCGGTCCACCCGGCGAGCCCACGCTCGTAGCGATACCCGGGTGAGCACCACCATGCCCAACAGGCCGAACGAACCCACCACCAGGCTTGCGCCCCACACTCCGACGATGGCCACCAACGTGCCGCCGAACACCAGGCCCAATGCGCCCCCGGCCCCCATCAGGGGATCGAGGGTGGAGATACCCGGCCGGCCCAGGGCTATGTGCAACAGGCCGGTAACCGACAGCAGCGTCAGTGCGGTGCCGATTCCCAGGCGCACCGCCAGCACCAGCTCGGCCCGGGATACGACAGAGTCGGGGCCGGCACCGGAACGGCGCGGGCTGTCGCCCTCGTTGGCTTCCTCGGGCTGGGGGCCGCGGAGCAGCGCGATCCCGATGGCCACCAGCATGATCGGAACCGCGGCTCGGGCAGTGCCGATCAACGCGCCGAGGACCACCCGTAGCCCGGTGCCGAACGGACCGGCCACGTCGGCCCACAGGGCGCAGGCCGCGACCAGCCCGGCGAGGATGAACCCCACCGCGAGGATGTCGGCCCGGTGCCTGGCCCAGACCGCAGCCGACGCCTGCTTCAGCTTGCTGTCGGGTGCAGTCTTGGATTTGGGCTTTGTGCTGGGCTTTGACGGGGGTTTTCGAGCGGTTCGAGTAGCCACAACAACAACAACCGTACCATTGGCCACTCCCTCAACCAACGGTTTCAGAATGCGGCTTCACCATTGGCCACACCGTCAACCAACGGTTTCAGAGGTTTGGGAAACGCCTTCAGATTTCGACCACGATGGGGACGATCATCGGAATCAGCCTCAGATTTCGACCACGATGGGGACGATCATCGGTCGTCGCCCGGTCTGCTGATTCACGAACTGCCCTGCCGCCCGCCGTACCACCTTCTCCAGGCGGTCTGATGTCGGGTGGTCCAGGTAGTCCTCCACAGCGTCGGCCACAGCGTCGGCCCCCTCTATCTCCAGCTCCCGGTCGTTCTCGGAGCTCACCCACCCTCGACTCTCGAAACGGGGATGAGCGGCCAGTTCGCCCTCGTCCATATCAACCGTCACCACCACCGTCACCACCCCCTGGTTTCCCAGGATGGAGCGGTCGCCGAACAGCGCCTCGTCGCTCTCCACCAGCTTGCCGTTGGCATACCAGTAGGCCCCGGAAGTCACCTTGCCCTGATGCACCAGGCCCTGGTCGCCCAGCTCCACCTGATCGCCGTCGTGGGCCGGCACCACCCGGTCACCGGTCATCCCCATCTCCCGGGCCAGCTTGGAGTGAGCGGCCAGATGCCGCACCTCCCCATGGACCGGCACGAAGAACTCGGGAGCGGCCACGGTGTGCAGAGTGCGCAGCTCGTCCTGCTTGCCGTGGCCGGAGGTGTGAACCTCCATCTGGCCGCTGTGGACCACCTCGGCTCCCCGGCGCACCAGGTTGTTGATCATGCGAGCCACCCGGGCCTCGTTGCCCGGAATGGGGCTCGAGCTCAGCACCACGGTGTCGTCGGCCCCGATGTCGATCCAGCGGCTGTCGCCGGTGGCGGCCATGGCCAGCGCCGACCGGGTCTCCCCTTGTGATCCGGTGGACACCACGCACACCCGCTCGGGTGGGTAGTTCCCGGCGTCGGCCACGTCGATGACGGCGTGATCGGGCACCCTGAGCAGGCCCAGCTCCCGGGCCAGTGCGAAGTTGCGCTTCATGGACAGCCCCAGGGTGGCCACCTTGCGCCCCGACCCAACCGCGGCGTCCACTACCTGCTGAACCCGGTGGATGTGGCTGGCAAAGGCGGCCACCACCAGGCGGCGATCGGGGTGAGCGGAGAACAACCCCTTCAACACCCCTCCCACCTCGGTCTCGGAGCGGGAGCTGCCCGGCACCTCGGAGTTGGTGGAATCGCACAGCAGCAGCCGGACCCCTTCCTCGTGAGCGATGGCCCCGATGCGGGCTAGGTCGGTGCGACGGCCGTCAACCGGGTTCAGGTCGAGCTTGAAGTCGCTGGAGTGAAGCACCACCCCCTGGGGGGTGCGGATGGCCGAGATCAACCCCGAGGGAACAGAGTGGGTGACGGGGATGAACTCGCAGTCGAACGAACCGATGGAAACCCGGTGGTGATCGCCGATGGGAACGAGGGTTGTGCGGTGGAGCACCCCCCTCTCCTCCAGGCGATGGCGGATCAGGCCCAGGGTGAACGGTGAGGCGTACACCGGGAACGACAACCATTCGAGGGCGTGGGGCAGAGCCCCGATGTGGTCCTCGTGGCCGTGGGTGCAGATGCACCCAACGATGCGGTCGGCCCGGTCGCGCAGGTACTCCAGGTCGGGCAGCACGAAATCGGCCCCAGGCATGGTTTCGTCGGCGAACAGCACCCCGCAGTCCAACAGGAGCACCTCGTCGCCGCACTCGATGGCCGCGCAGTTCCTCCCGATGTCGCCCAGGCCACCGAGAAAGGTGATTCGGACCGGCTCAGCCACCGGTTCCGACCCCAAGGGTGACCCCAGAGGTGGTCCGGGCCGACTCGGTTGGGGCTGGAGTCAGGACCCCCCACCTCCCAGGCGAGTGCCGGCCAGTACCTCGGCGGCGGCCTCGGTCAGCCCGTCGGGCTCCACGTCCAGAGGGGGACGGCACCGGCCAACCGGTAACCCTATGAGACGCATCATTGCCTTGGCGGGGATGGGGTTGGGGGCAGCCAGACCGGTCTCGTAGCGGTACGACGGCATCAAAGCGGCGTTGATCCGGCGAGCGGCGGCCACATTGCCGGCCTCGAAAGCCGCAATCATCTCGGAGTGCTCCGCTCCGCTCCAGTGGGTGGCCACGCCGATAACCCCCACCGCACCCACCGCCAGCAGGGGCAGGGTGAGGCTGTCGTCGCCGCTGTACACCTCGAAACCCTCGGGTGCTTGTGCGATTAGCTCGGCGGTCTCGGCCGGGTCGCCGGCGGCGTCCTTGATTCCCACGATGTTGCGTACCCCGTGGGCCAGCTCCAGGAGCGTGGCGGTGTCCACCTTGCGCCCGGTACGGACGGGGATGTCGTAGATGATCACCGGCAGGTCGGTGGCCGAGGCCACGGTGCTGAAATGCCGGGCCATGCCGGCTTGGGAGGGGCGGTTGTAGTAGGGGGCCACCGACAAGATTGCATCGGCCCCAGCTGCGGAAGCCCGCTCGGTGAGTTCGACGGCGGCAGCGGTGTCGTTGCTGCCCGCTCCTGCCACCACCGGGATGTCAACCGCGGCCACCACCGTGGCGATCAGCTCTATCTGCTCGCCGTGGGTGAGGGTCGGCGCCTCGCCGGTGGTCCCGGCCACCACCAGGCCATCGCTGCCGTTGCCGGCCAGCCACTGGGCCAGCCGGGCGGCGGCGTCCAGATCCAGCGAGCCGTCGTCGCCAAACGGGGTGACCATGGCGGTCAGCACCCTTCCGAATCGAGCCATCGGTCCTCCTTACCCGTTCTTACCCGCCGGCGACTCGGGCCGCCATCTCGGTTTCCCGGTCAAGCCCCAGGGTCACCAGCAGATCCTCGTGCAGCTCGAACCACACTTCGTGGTAGGAGTCCACCGACGGCTTGGTGAACCAGTCGATGTCACCGTCCATCACCCGGTTGAGCGCAGCTCCGAGCCGGCCCCCGTAATGACCGAACCGGTCCAGCGCATCAGCGAGCCGGGCAATCACGGGCTGAACCCCCCGATCGATTTCGGCCAGGCGGGCGATCACCGCACCGTCGTATTCGGGGTCGGAGTGGTCGTTGAGGGTCTGGGAGTCGCGCATCTGGAAGTCGGTGCAAACGGCCTTTAGCTCGGGGTCCAACACCAGAAACGACTCATACTCTTCGTGAATCCGGGGCCGCACACCGGCTTCCTCGATCTCGGCGGCCACCAGGCGTTCGCCCTCGGCCCGGCCCGGTCCAAGCAACATCCAGCCATGAGCCCTTTTCCCGTCCAGGTAGCGCACCTGCCCCTGCTCGGCCAGTTCGTCCAGAACTGCGGCGGCCTGATCTTCGAGCAGACCGGCATCCTGGGCCACGCCTTCGGTGTCGGCCATGCCCTTGGTCCTCAAAGCAAGGAGGACACGCAACAGGGGATCGGATGATCCGGGCACCGGGTCAGACTACTTCTGCTCCCCTCCAGCCCGAAACCCGTTAGCGGGGTTGCCGGGCAGGATCATCTTGGGGTTCGACTGTCAGCCCGGGCGTGCCTGTTGGTATGGACGTTCTATACCTAGTTGGTGACGGTTATGGTGTAGGACTTCAACAACTCCTCGTACCGGTAGTGGCTTACTCAGCTCGGTCACAGTTCACCAATACACCGAATCAGACTCCCGCCCCGAGATATCTGGTCCCCCTACGGATCCCCGGGGAGAGCGGTTAGGCGGCTTCGGCAGGGGGTTCGATTTCGAGTTTGGCCTCGATCCGAGCCAACCGCTCACCATGCGTCCTCAACGTGTCGTCCACCCTGTTGAACTTGGCCTCCACCTTGTCGTCCAGCCGGTTGATCTTGGCCTCCAGCCGGTTCGTGCTGTGCTGCTGATGCCAGACGATGCCGAGCATGGCTACCAGGAAGGGCACGAATTGCATGATTGCTTCAGCCGCCACGATTGAGACTCACCTCCCCTTCGGTGGACTGCATTGTAATACAATGAAACCACCTGCTGTCAACAGCTTTCCAGCATTTCCAGGATGCTCTTCGAACATGGCCACAATCTCGGGGTCGGAGCCAACAAGATCATCGTCATCGCAGCCAACCAACCCAGCCCGTACCCCCGGCACCCTCACCGGACGATCAACCGGAGGCCACGGAATGATCTTCGCAACCGGATCACCACTACGGGGCACGATCACCTCAACCCCGCTCTCAGCCTGACGAATCAGCTCCGACAAACGCGACTTCGCCTCATGGGTGTTCACCACCAATGTTGCCATTAACTTAGCCTTGCCAACACCACACCAGAGCACAACCTGGAACAAGGACAGCATTGACCCACCCCTCCCCCTACGGATCCCCGGGGAGAGCGGTTAGGCGGCTTCGGCAGGGGGTTCGATTTCGAGTTTGGCCTCGATCCGAGCCAACCGCTCACCATGCATCTTCAACGTGTCGTCCACCCTGTTGAACTTGGCCTCCATCCTGTCGTCCAGCGCGTTGATCTTGTCGTCCAGCCGGTTCGTGCTGTGCTGCTGATGCCAGACGATGCTGAGCATGGCTACCAGGACGGGCACGATTTGCATGATTGCTTCAGCCGCCACGATTGAGACTCACCTCCCCTTCGGTGGACTGCATTGTAATGCAATGAAACCACCTGCTGTCAATAGCATCCGGCCCGATCAGGGGCGGCCCAGGCGGCGCAGGATCAACGGGTAGCCGGTCGCCAAGATCGCGGCGAATATAAACCACTGCACGGCGTAGGCCAGGTGGGAGCCGTCTCCGAGGTCGGGGAGCGGGACCGGGATGGGCAGATCACCCCCAGAGGGCGCCTGGGCCTGGAGCTGCACGTAGGCCGGAAGCAGGTCGGCGTCGAGCTGTTGGGACAGGCGGGCCAGGTCGGGGCGGGCCATCTCGGTCAGCACTCCCCCGGCAGGGTCGGCCTGCTGGAGCCCCGCCGCAGTCACCGTGGCCCGTAGGAAGCCGGTTACCTCTACCTCTCCGGTCGGCGGGGTGAAATCAGCCGGGGACGATCCCGACCCGACAGCGTGCGGGATCCAACCCCGGTTGACCGCCACCACCACCCCGGAGGGCAGCTCCAGCGGGGTGAGCACCCAGTACCCGGCCGACCGCTCATGAGTACGATTGCGGATGAGCACCTGGTGCTCGGGCTGGTAAACGCCCACCGCCTCCACAGGGCGGAACTCCGCCTCCTCGCCGACAGCGTAGGGATCGCCCACCCCAACCAGACTCTGCACATCGACGGCGGGCTGCTCGCTTCGGCTGGTGATGGTGTCGTTGCGGTCTCGTCTTTCCGACAGCCGATGGAGTTGCCAGAATCCGGCTGTGACCATGGCCACCACGGCCACCAGCACCGCGACGTGCAACAGCAGGCGCCGGATTGACACTTCTGAATCGAAAGGTCGCCGGCCGGTTAGAGGTCCAGCAGGGCGTCGAGGCCGATGATGACGCCGGTACGGTCAGGTATCGCTTTCACCGCGGCCAGCACACCGGGCATGAACGAGGAGCGATCAGTCGAATCCTGGCGGATGGTCAGCGTCTGCCCCTCGGCCCCGAGGATCACCTCGTGATGGGCCACCATCCCCCTCATCCGCACGGCGTGGACCCTGATGCCCCCCGGGCCTTCCGCTCCCCGGACGCCATCCAGCACCTCGTGTTCGGTGGGGTCGGGAGCCCACCGATCCGATGCGGCGGCCATTTTCTCCACGGTTAACCGGGCCGTTCCCGAGGGGGCGTCGATCTTGGCGTCGTGGTGCAACTCGATCACCTCGGCGGTGTCGAAATGGGGCGCGGCCAACTCGGCGAACCGCATCATCAACACCGCGCTGATGGCGAAGTTGGGAGCGATGGCACAGGCCCGGCCCGCCCGGGCGAACGCATCCTCGAACCGCTCAACGTCGTGATCGGTGAAGCCGGTGGTGCCCACCACGGCGTGGATCTGCTGCTCGGCCAGCCAGATCAGGTTCTCGCGAGCGGCCTCGGCGATGGTGAAGTCCACCACCACCTCGGCTCCGGCATCGGCAATCGCCTGCCTGTGGCCGGTGACAACCGTGCCGGCCACCGAGTGGCCCGCCCGGTGGGGATCGACAGCCGCCACCAACTCCAGTTCGGGGTCGCCGGCCACCGCCTCGCAGACCGTGGCCCCCATCCGGCCTCCCGCTCCAAGCACCCCTACTTGCAACATGAACGAGACGCTACCTGCCAGAGTCGAGGTGACACCGCTTCACTATTGGGCCGGTCGTAGTGGGCCAACCGGGGACACCGGCTGCAGATCAGCGACGGGAGCGGTCCCGCTCGCGGCCCCGGCCCCCACCTCGGCGGGGCGAGCCGCCGCTGGGCCCGAGATCGCCAAACTCGTCACGCAACTGGGCCTCGAAGTCGGCCTCGAACGAGGCTGCCTGGGACGGGCCTTCCCGGTCGTCGCGGTCTCTCCCGCCACGGTCGTCGAAGCGACGGTCGTCGCGGCCACCACGATCATCACGACGATCACGACGATCCCGACCACCACGATCATCCCGACGATCATCGCGACCACCCCGGTCGTCGCGGCGGTCCCGGCGATCCCGACCACCCCGGTCGTCGCGGCCACCACGACCATCACGACGATCACGACGATCACGACGATCCGAGCCCGAGGAACCGGACCCCGACTCGCCTTCGGAATCGTCGCCGGTCAGCTTGAGGCTGATCTTGCCGTTAGGGTCGATGTCCTCCACCACAACCTCGAGGTCATCCCCCAGCGAGACCACGTCCTCCACCCTGTCAATACGGCGGCCCCGGCCCAGCTTGGAGATGTGGACCAGGCCGTCCCGGCCGGGGAGGATGTTCACGAACGCTCCAAACGTGGTGATGTTCACCACCTTCCCGCTGTACACCTCACCCACGTCGGCGGTGGGCGGGTCGAGGATCAGGCGAATCTGACGCTCCGCCTCGTACACAACATCCCGGTTGGTCGAGGAGATGGTGACCACCCCGCAGTCCTGCCCATCGTCCACGTTCACCTCGGCCCCGGTCTCGGCCTGAATCGAGTTGATGACCTTGCCCTTGGGCCCGATCACCTCACCGATCTTGTCCAACGGGATGTCGAACTTGATGATCTTGGGGGCGTTGGGGCGCACGTCGTCGCGGGGAGCGTCAATGGCTCCCGCCATCACCTCCAGGATCTTGAGCCGGGCGTCGCGGGCCTGATCCAGAGCCTCGGCCAGCACGGAAGCCGGCAAACCGTCGATCTTGGTATCGAGCTGCAAGGCGGTGACGAAGTCGGCCGTTCCCGCGACCTTGAAGTCCATATCCCCGAAGGCGTCCTCGGCCCCCAGGATGTCGGTCAGCGTGATGTAGCGACCGTCGTGGAGCACCAGCCCCATGGCGATGCCCGCCACGGGAGCCTTGATGGGCACACCGGCGTCCATGAGCGACAGCGTGGACGAGCACACCGAAGCCATCGAGGTGGAGCCGTTGGAGGAGAGAACCTCCGACACCAGCCGCAACGTGTAGGAGAACTCGTCCATGTCGGGGATCACCGGCAACAGGGCCTTCTCGGCCAACGCACCGTGGCCGATCTCCCTACGCTTCGGGCCCCGCATGAAACCGGTCTCGCCGGTGGAGTAGGGCGGGAAGTTGTAGTGATGGATGTAGCGCTTCTTGTCGATGGGGTCGATCCCGTCGATCATCTGATCCATCCGGGCGGTGCCCAGCGTGGTGATGTTCAGCACCTGGGTCTCGCCCCGCTCGAACAAGCCGGAGCCGTGAGCGGTGTCGACCACCCCCACATCGGAGCCCAGCGGACGGAGGTCCGCCGACCCCCGGCCGTCGATGCGAACGCCGTCGTCGGCGATCCGGGTGCGGACGATGCTCTTGGACAGTGAGCGGACGGCAGAGGAGATCTGCTTGTCGGCCCCTTCCACCTCCTCGAAGCGGGCGGCCAGCTCTTCGGCGATCTGTTCCTTGGCCTGATCCTCCGCGGCCTGCCGCTCGGCCTTGTCGGCGATGGACAGGGCCGCAGCCAGCTTGGTCGCCCCGACCTCGGCCACCGCCGCTTCAACCTCGGGGGTGTAGTCCACCTGGGTCTCGTACTCCATCGGGGGCTTCACCCCAGCGGTGGCGATGAGCCGGCGTTGCAGGCCCACCGCTTCCTTGATCCACTCCTTCGACTGCTCCAGGCCCTCGACCAGGACAGCCTCGTCCACCTTGCGGGTGCCGTTTTCGTAGTGGGACCAGCTCGCTTCGGTGCCGTTGGCCTCCACCATCATGATGGCCACGTCACCGTCGTCGAGCACCCGTCCGGCCACCACCATCTCGAACGTGGAATCGGCCCCCTCGGCGTAGGTGGGATGGGGAATCCACTCCCCGTCGGCGCTGTGGGCAACCCGCACCGCACCCACCGGGCCGGCGAACGGGATGCCGGAAATGCTCAACGCCGCCGACGCCCCGTTGATGGCGATCACGTCGTAGGGGTTCTCCTGGTCGGCGCCCAGAACGGTGCCGACGATGTGAATCTCGTTGCGGAACCCGTCGGGAAACGACGGGCGCAGGGGCCGGTCGATCAAGCGGCACGTCAGGATGGCCGACTCGGGGGCTCGCCCCTCCCGCCGGAAGAACGAACCTGGGATCTTCCCGGCGGCGTACATCCGCTCCTCGATGTCCACGGTCAGGGGGAAGAAGTCAACCCCCTCGCGAACCCTGCGAGCGGCTGTTGCCGTGACCAGGATTGTGGTGTCGCCCATCCTGGCGACCACGGCTCCGTCGGCCTGACCGGCCAGACGACCTGTCTCGAACGACAGGGTTTTGCTCTCGGCACCGCTTACCGCGGCCGAGACGGTGATGGCTTCCGCCATGTCTGCTCCTCTCCGGACCATGCGAGGTCCGAGCGGGCCGGAACGGAGCCAGTTCCCAGTTGGAGAGGCCCAGCTTGGCTCGGCCCCTTCAACTGACAACTGGTCTCTCTAAGCCCGCTGTTTGTTTTTCGTTGGGTCGCCGGAACGGCGCCCGCTTCTCAGCGGCGAATTCCGAGTTCGGCGATGATGCCCCGATACCGCTCCACGTCGTTGTCCTTGACGTAGTCGAGCAGCCGCCGCCGCCGGCCCACCATCATGAGCAGGCCCCGCCTGCTGTGGTGATCCTTGGCGTGTACCTTCAAATGCTCGGTGAGGTGGTTGATCCTCCCCGTGAGCAGCGCGATCTGGACCTCGGGCGAACCCGTGTCTGTTTCGTGCAGGCGGTGCTTCTCAATCGTCGCGGATTTGGACGGTAGCTTCTCGGTCATCCCTACTCAGTGTGTCCGTCGATCAGAAAACGGGCGTTTTGCACTTCTCTTTGCCGTGCTCTTGCCCGGGGACCTGTTCAAGCTACCACCCCGAGACGCAGAACACCTACCCGGAGTTCGCACTGCCAGCCCCAACTCATGACAACTCATGACACCGACCGTAGGCGTATGGGGGATACTGAACCGGTGAAGGTTATCTCTTTCGGGAGCCTCAACTACGACCTCTCCATCTGGCTGGATCGGCTGCCCGACCCCGATGAGACGATGCGGGCCCAACGGATGGAGGCTTTCTCGGGGGGCAAGGGGGCCAACCAGGCCGCCGCAGCGGCCCGGCTCGGGGCCCAATCCGCGATGGTGGGATGCGTGGGCGACGACGAAAGAGGTCGCTGGTTGCGGGAAACACTCGAGGCAGGCGGGGTAGACGCTGGCAACGTCCGAACCGTGGAGGAACCAACCGGGACTGCGCTGCCGCTCATCACCCCCGCTGACGTGTCCATCATCATCGTGGCCGGGGCCAACGCCATCACCGGGATCGCGGATGCCGACGGTGCCTCGGAGGCGATAGCCGATGCCGACGTGTTGCTGTTGCAGGGCGAGGTGGGGGCGGCGGGCACCCGGCGAGCGGCCCAGATCGCCCGATCGGCCAACACCACGGTGGTGTTCAACCCCGCTCCGGTGGACCCGCTCATGGTGGAGGCCGTAGTGCCCCTCACCGACGTGTTGGTGATGAACCGGGCCGAGCAGGGGCAGGTGTCGGCCATCGGCACCGAAACCGGCCAATGCGAAACGGTCGTCACCCTGGGCAGTCGGGGAGCCCGGCTCGGTGAGGTGGTGGTGCCCCCCTTCCCCGCCGAGGTCGTGGACCCCACCGGGGCCGGCGATGCCTTCTGCGGCGCCCTGGGTGTGGCCCTGGCCGAGGAGCGACCCCTGGTCGAGGCCATCCGCTTCGCCAACGCCTCGGGTGCTCTGGCAGTGGGAACGGCCGGTGCCCAGCCGTCGCTGCCCACCCGGGCCGAGGTGGAGGCTCTGTTGGAGGGCCGCCACTAGCTCAGAGGTCACTAGCTCGGAGAGGGACTGACTCGGAGGGGGTAACCCCGCAGCGGGGCCGTTGGCCGGGGCGGTCCTTGCCGACGGGCCAACTCCATGGCCCTATTGCCGGCCCTATTTCCCGAGAGCGGGAATGACGTGCTCGGCGGTCAGCCGGATGCTCTCCATCACCTTTTCGTGGGCGATGTTGTAGGGGTTCATCATGCACAGGAGCAGGTCGACGCCGAGGTCGGCGAAACCCCGGCACAGCTCTACGCACTGGTCGGGATCTCCGGCAACGGCCACGCCCTGGGCCACAAGGTCCTCGACGCTGAACGTGGTGTCCCAATCGGCCTCCTGGGTCATCCCCGGCAGGTACCGCAGGTAATTCCAGTCGCCCAGCTCTTCCCCTTCCTCCTGGAGCATTTCGGCCACGCTGGCCACCAGCTTGAACGCCACGGTGGGATACCACCAGAACGACTCCCGGGCGTTCTCGTAGGCCTCCGCTGTGGTGGGAGCGCAGTGGAACATGGCGAAGGTGGCTACCCGGTCGTTTACGTACCCCCCAACCGGGTTACGACACGCCGCAACGGCACGGCGGTACAGGTCGATCCGCAGGGCCAGCTCCTCGAGCGACACCCCGGCACTGAACGACAGCAACCCCATGCCCATCTCCCCCACCAGCTCGTGAGTCTCCCGGCTCCCGGTTGCCGCCCATAGGGGTGGATGGGGATTCTGCACCGGCTTGGGCAACACTCGACGACGGGGCATCGACCAGTACTGCCCGTTGAACTCGTACTCGTCGTTCATCCAGCATCCCGCTATGTGGTCCACCGCCTCGGCCCACATGGCCCGGGTCTGCCGAGGGTCGATCCCGAACCCCTCCAGCTCGGCTCGGGTGGTGGATCGGCCGGTGCCGAACTCCACCCGACCCCCGCTGATCACGTCCAACGTGGCCGCAGACTCGGCGCTGCGGACCGGATGGTTGTACGGGTGTGGGGTCAGCCGAACCCCGTACCCCAGCCTCAGATTCTCGGTGAGCGCAGCCACCGCCCCATAGAGCACCTCGGGGTTCGAGCTGTGGGACATCTCCTCCAGGAAGTGGTGCTCCACCGTCCAGAAGCTGTGGTATCCGAGTTGGTCGGCGAGCACCGCCTGGGCGATCAACTCCTGGTAGCGAAGTTGCTCGCTGTTGTGCTTCCACGGCCGTGGGACGGGGATCTCGGAGAAAAGGGCAAGATCCATGTCCAGGGCCAACTCCTGCTACGTGGTTGGTTCGGCGGACAGGATCTCCCGGGAGTCGGCCACGTCGATGTGGAGCTGCTTCACCAGGGAGTCGATGCCGTCGAAACGGTGCTCGCTCCTCAGCAGTTCCACAAACTCCACCTTGGCCTCCTCGCCGTAGAGGTCGCCTTCGAAATCCAGGAGGTGAGCCTCCAGCAGCGACTGCTGGGCGTGCTCGTAGAAGGTGGGACGCCGGCCGATGTTGATGGCAGCCATGTGCCGGGACCCATCGGGGCGGGTGTACCAGCCTGCATAAACCGCGTCGGCGGGCCACGCCATGGCCATCGACACAGGGATGTTGGCGGTGGGGAACCCGATGGTCATCCCCCGCCGGTCGCCCACCACCACCTTGCCTCTGATCTCGTGGTACCGCCCCAGCATGGCTGCCGCGGTGCGCACGTCCCCGCCGGCCAGCGCCCGCCGTACCGCAGTGGACGAAACCGGCTCGGGCCACCGGTCATCGTGATGCAGGAGCTCCATGGCCCTGACCGTGAAGCCCATGGTCTGGCCGTACTCCCGCAGCTTGTCGATGTTGCCCAGGCGGGCCCTGCCGAAGTGAAAGTCCTCGCCCACCACCACGCAGCGCACCCGCAGCCGGTCCACGAACACCTGCCGCACGAAGTCCTCCGGCAGGGTGTGGGCCCGCTCGGGAGAGAACTTCACCAGGTACACGTAGTCGATGCCGGCGGCCTCCAGCAGCTCCAGCTTCTGGTCGAGGCTGTTCAGCAGCTTGGGGGCGTTCTCCGGCCGCAACACCAGGGCGGGGTGGCGGTCGAAGGTGACCACCGCGGTGGCCAGGCCCAGCTTCCCCGCTTCGGCCAGCAGATCATGGAGCACGGCCTGGTGGCCCACATGGACGCCGTCGTACACCCCGATACTGGCCGCGGTCTCCTCGTTGTCGTTCAGACGACCGAAATCTTCGATGACCCGCACCACGCTGCACGGTAGCGGTCGCGACCCGAAACCGGACAACTCCCCCTACTGCAGCTACTGGCTTTGGTTTGCGGGCGGTGATTACCAGGGGATTACCACCGCCGGTTTGGCCCGGTCCGATGTGTGGGGCTCGTACACGGCCAGGAGCCGGCCTTGCGTATCGAGCACCGGCCACGGCCCGTCACCGGGGGCAGCCAGCTCTCCGGCGGTCAACACCTGTCCGTTGCCGACCCGCCGGCCGAGGTCGTCATCGACCGTGACCGCGGCGTAGTCCCGCAGCACCTCGGCCATCGGCAGCAGCTCCACGGAGGCAACCGGTCGAGCCTCGGCCACGGTGAACGAGCCGATGGCGGTACGACGCAGGGCCCTCAGATGAGCTCCCCCTCCCAGTGCAGTGCCGATGTCGGCGGCCAGCGAGCGGATGTAGGTGCCCGACGAGCAGCTCACCTCCATCCGGTATATCCCCGCGCCGGCGTCCACCGGGGCCACCTTCAGATCGTGGACGGTTACCGGACGGGCCTCCCGCTCCACCTCCACCCCCTGCCGGGCAAGCTCGTAGAGGCGACGGCCCTCAACCCGCACCGCCGACACCATCGGCGGGACCTGCATGATGTCGCCCACGAAACCGGAAGCGGCCTCGGCCACCTGCTTGGGGGTGACACCGCCCATGCCGTGTATGGCGGTCACCTCTCCGGCGGCGTCCAGCGTGGAGGTTTCCACCCCCAACACCAGCTCGCCCTCGTACTGCTTCACCAGCGGGGTGATGAACCGCAGCAGTTTGGTGGCCCGTCCCACCCCTAAGAGCAACACCCCGGTTGCATCGGGATCCAGCGTCCCGGCGTGCCCAACCCGGCGGGTACCCAGCACGCCCCGGGCCTTGGCCACCACGTCGTGGGAGGTCCACCCCGCTTCCTTGTCGACGACGGCAAGCCCGTCGGCGGCACCCTCGGGGGCCTTGCTCACCCTCCGGCCTCGTCTCCGGTGGCACCGCGCTGCTCGTGGCCACCGGGGCCGAGGCTCTCCCCCTCGCTCAGGTCTCTCAGAATCCGATCCACCCGCCTGCCGGCGTCAATGGACGGATCGAGGGCGAACGTCAACTCGGGAACCTTGCGAACCGCCGCCGAGCGGGCCACCGCATTCTTGAGCTGGAGGTGATGCTCCTCCAATGCCTCCAACGCCGCGTCAGCCGCCTCGTCGTCCAGCACGCTGATGTACACGGTGGCCCGGCTCAGCTCGGCCCCGGTGTCCACCCCGGTGACGCTGGCCAGGTTCAGCCGGTCGTCGTCGAGATGGGCCAGTTCCGAGGCCAAGATCTCTCGCAGCAGCTCTCCGAGCCGAGCCGACCGGGAGTAGTGGGAGGGGCGTGATGCCCGGCGCCGGGCCATGGGAATCTCCTCGCCCCGTTACACCCGAGCGACTTCCCGCTCCTCGAACGTCTCGATGATGTCGCCGGACTTCAGGTCCTGGAAGTCCGACAGCCCGATCCCGCATTCGAACCCGGACTGCACCTCCCGCACGTCGTCCTTGAACCGCTTCAGCGACGAAACCGTGCCCCTCCAGATGACGGCACCTTCCCGCAGGAACCGGACCTTCGATCCTCGAGTGATGGTCCCGTTCAGCACGTAGCAGCCGGCCACCGCACCCACACGGGGGATCCGGAAGATCTCCCTCACCTCGGCGTCGCCGGTGACGACCTCCTCGAACTCGGGGGCCAGCATGCCCACCATGGCTTTCTCCACGTCTTCGATCAGCTTGTAGATGATCTCGTAGGTGCGGATCTCCACCTTCTCCAGGTCGGCCAACTCCCGGGCCTTGCGGTCGGGCCGGACGTTGAAGCCGATGATCGTGGCGTTGGAAGCAGCCGCCAACTGGATGTCGTTGGCCGTGACTCCCCCCACGCCCCGATGGACGAACGCCAGCTTCACCTCGTCGCGTCCCAGCCGTTGGAGGCTGTCGGCCACCGCTTCCAGCGACCCGTTTACATCGGCCTTCACGATGAGGTTCAGCGTGGCCGTTTCGCCGGCCTGGATCTGGC
This sequence comes from Acidimicrobiales bacterium, assembly GCA_965200775.1. Lineage (GTDB taxonomy): Bacteria > Actinomycetota > Acidimicrobiia > Acidimicrobiales > Bin134 > Poriferisocius. The sequence continues at coordinate 2,142,389 of OZ241383.1, forward strand.
TGAAGATGTCTTCGAGGCGGGCACCACCGGCCGTGGACGCAGCGTCTCGTCCCAGGCTGGCCAAGCGCTGGGAGTGTTCCCTGGTCTCGGCCACCTTGACCGCCACCTTCTCGTTGGGTGCCACCACAAATGCGTCACCGGCGTTGGCCACGTCGGACAGGCCCAGCACCTGTACCGGTTTCGACGGAAGCGCTTCTTCGATCTGGTTGCCGCGGTCGTCGAGCAAGGCCCGCACCCGACCCCAGGACGCCCCAGCCACCACCGGGTCTCCCCGCCGCAGCGTGCCGTTCTGCACCAGCAGCGTGGCCACCGGGCCCCGCCCGATGTCCAGGTTGGACTCCAGCACCACGCCCTGGGCCCGACCCTCCGGATTGGCACGCAGGTCCTCCACCTCGGCCACCACGGCAAGCTGCTCCAGCAGATCGTCGATACCCAGGTTCTGAAGAGCGGAAACCTCGACCGTGATGGTGTCGCCGCCCCATTGCTCCGGGATCAGGTCGTGCTCGGAGAGCTGCTGCATCGTCCGGTTGGGGTCGGCGTTGTTGCGGTCGATCTTGTTGACCGCCACCACGATGGGCACGTCGGCGGCCCGAGCGTGGTTGATGGCCTCCAGGGTCTGGGGCATCACGCCGTCGTCGGCTGCCACCACCAGCACCACGATGTCGGTGGCGTCAGCGCCCCGTGCACGCATCGAGGTGAACGCGGCGTGGCCCGGCGTATCGATGAAGGTCAGCGTCCGGGTGTCCTTTTCCACCTGGTAGGCACCGATGTGCTGGGTGATGCCCCCGGCCTCGCCGTCGGCCACGTTGGCGTTGCGAATCTGATCCAGCAGCTTGGTCTTGCCGTGATCCACATGGCCCATGACTGTGATAACCGGGGGTCGCACGGGGTAGTCGGCTTCCTCATCAGCCTCGTCGGTGTTGGCTTCGAGGAGCTTGAGCAGTTCGTTCTCCTGCTCCTCGCCGGGGTTCACCAGCCGGATTTGAGCTCCGACCTCCACTGCGAACAGCTCGATCATCTCGTCGGTCAGCGACTGGGTGGCGGTGACCATCTCGCCCTGCTGCATGAGGAATCGGACCACATCGGACGCGGTCTGGTTCAGCATGGGACCGACTTCCAGTGGGGTGGAAGCCCGCTCGATTACCACTTCACCGACCGGTGCCGCCGCTTCCGAGGACGTGTAAGCGGGTACGTCCATCGGCTGGAGGTCTTCGGCCACCCGCCGCCGACGCCGACTCTTGCGCCGTCTCTGCTGGGGACGCTGCGGACCGCCTCGACCTCGCCCACCGGGGCCGGCCGGGGCACCACTGGGGGGTCCGCCAAGAGCGCCGGCCGGGCCGCGCGAGGCCCGTACCGGGGCAGGGGAACGGCTCGGGGAGCCGCCGGACCGCTGGGGTGCGCCTCCCGGGCGGACGGGAGCGCGGGGGCCTCTTCGAGCGCCGGGCGCCGGGGCCCTTCCCCCCCGACCCGGAGGTGGTGGGATGGGCTTGCCCGACGCAGAGGTGGGGCGGCCCGGGGGCGGGGGGATGGGCTTGCCCGATTGGGACAGCGGCGGGGTGGGGCGAGCGGAGGCTGCGGGCTGGACCACCGGTACATCGGGGGTCGGCTTCGGGGCGGGGCGGGGCGGCGATGGCGGGGGGGCAGACGGGGCAGCGGATGGGGAAGACTCAGGGGGCGGCGAGTCGGGACGGGAGCGGGGCGGCAATCCTCCGCTGGAGGTGACCACCCGGGCCGGCTTTGCCGGGGGTTCGGGCGGTGGAGGCTCCTGCTCGCCCACAGGGGCGTCGGGCTCGGGTTCTGCCTCTACAGCAGCAGGTTCAGGTTCCGGTGCGGGCTCGGCCTCGGCGGCTACCGGCTCCGGTTCAGCGGCAACCGGTTCAGGCTCCGGTGCGGGCTCGGCCTCGGCGGCTACCGGCTCGGGCTCCGGTGCGGGCTCGGCCTCGGCGGCCGCCGGTTCAGGCTCCGGCTCGGGTTCAGCCACAACCGGCTCCGGTTCAGCGGCAACCGGTTCAGGCTCCGGCTCGGGTTCGGGCTCGACAACTTCCGGCTCTGGTTCCGGCTCGGGCTCTTGGGGCCGGACAAGGCCGTCTCGATGGGCGCGGCGACGGACGCGATCGGCTTGAACCTGCTCAATGCTGGATGAATGGCTTTTGACTCCGATCCTGAGATCAATACAGAGATCGAGTGTTTCCTGGTTGTTGAGGCCGAGCTCGCGGGCAAGCTCGTAAACCCGAATTTTTGCCGGCAAAAGGCCCTTTCCTGGTCTGTCCGCGGCGCGCGGCCGACCTTTTCAGGTCGGAACTCCATTGTCTCACGTCCAGCCTAAAACGGCTACGCCCTAGCCCTGGCTGGTGCGATGCTCCATACTCTCACGCCCTGCCCTCGGATTTCGAAGTCAATCCGAGCGTCGGGGTGTTATGGCGGTGGCGAAGTGCCCTGCGGTGCTTCTCCCACCTCCTCAACACCGAATGACGAGGCTTCCTCACTACCCTCAGCGGCCCATTCCTCGGCCGACAGAGCCGGTCCCCCCTCGGCGGGACGCCACACCTGCTCACCGGTGGTCTCGTCCACCACCCATTCACCCTCTGCCCACTCCATGTCGGCGTAGGCGGCTTCCTGGGCCAGTTGGGTCTCGCTCTTGATGTCAATGCGCCAACCGGTGAGGCGAGCGGACAGGCGAGCGTTCTGACCTTCCTTGCCAATGGCCAGCGAGAGCTGGTAGTCGGGAACGATGACCTCGGCCACCCCCGTCTCCTCGTCGATGCTGACCTCCTTGATCTTGGCCGGAGACAGCGCCTTGGCCACGAAATCGGAAGGGTCCTCGGCGAAGGGAACGATGTCGATCTTCTCCCCCCGCAACTCGTTGACCACCATGCGCACCCGAGCCCCTCGGGCTCCCACGCACGCCCCCACCGGGTCCACGTTCTGATCGTTGGACAGCACCGCGATCTTGGTGCGATGTCCCGGTTCCCGGGCGCACGCCTTGATCTCCACCACACCGTCGGCGATCTCGGGCACCTCCAGCTCGAACAGCCGCTTGATGAGGCCGGGGTGGGTGCGGCTGACCACGATTTGTGGGCCCTTCGCCGTCTTGCGCACCTCCACGATGTAGGCCTTGAGCCGGCTGTTGGCGTCGGGACGCTCGAATGGCACCTGTTCGGCCTGGGGAAGAAGCGCTTCGACCCGACCCAGGTCCAAGAGGGTGTATCGGGAGTCGTTCTGCTGGATGATGCCGGTGACGATGTCGCCCTCCCGACCCGCGTACTCCTCGTATTTCAGCTCCCGCTCCACCTCGCGGATCCGCTGCATCATTACCTGCTTGGCCGTCTGGGCCGCGATCCTGCCGAAACCGTCGGGGGTAACGTCGAACGGTTCCCCCATGGGCTCGCCATCCTCGTCGAGCTTCTGAGCGAACACCTGGATGTCGGCGGTCTCCGGGTCGATGGTGACCCAGGCGTACTCCTCGCTGCCGGGCATCCGCTTGTAGGCCGTCTCGAGAGCGTCGGCCAGCGCGGCCAGCAGGGCCTCCACCGAGATTCCCTTGTCGGCTGCCAGGGCCTGGAGGGCTTCAATCATGTCGGGGTTCATCGACCACTCCTCTCCGTCACTCTCTTGTTCCGCTCCGAGCCCCACTCGAAAACCGTTTTCGCCTTGGCGATGTTGGCGTACTCCATCCGGCGAGGGACATCGCCGGCGTCAACGGTGATCCCGGAGTCGTCGCTGTCGAGCAGCACTCCTTGGACCCGGCGTTCTCCCTCCACATCGGGGTTGAGCTTGACGCTGATGACCTCTCCCACCGCTCGGGCGTAGTGCTCGGGGCTCCGCAGCGGCCGCTCCAAGCCTGGACTGGTGATCTCCAGGGTGTAGCGGCCGGGCACGATGTCGTGGTCGTCCAGCAGGCGGGAGACCACCTTGGAGGCGTCGGCCACCTCGTCCAGGCCGACACCACCGGGCTTGTCCACGATGATGCGGAGTATCCCACCCCCGAAGGCCACGTCGTAGACCTCCAAACCTCGTCCCTGGAACAGGGGCACGAGCAGGTGGCGTACTTTGTCGGCTATTGTCACCTGGCCATCCCCTTTCCCAATCCGGCGCCGGCTCGATTATCGCCGCCCCCAAAGTCAGAAGGCGTGGGCTGCAGCCCACGCCTCACCCGGCCCATCGGCCCGACTGAAGAGATCGACATTACGTCGGCAATCCTACCCCCTGGGCGCGCCAAAGTCGCTACACTGCGACGCTCTTTGGGGCAATAAAATCAGTAGCTGCGGCCGCACATCGCCACAAGGTCGGGCTCCTCGCCGTTGAGCGGAAGCGACCCGTCGGGGCGTTGCAGGCAGCGCACAGTTACCGCTTCCTCGGCCAAATCCGCCTCCCCCTGCGTCCCGAGCTTGGCCCACGGGATGCGGGCGAAGCCGTTGGCCGATGCCTCCAGCACCTCCTCGACGGAGGCGGCGTCCGCGATGCGGTCGTCCCGCCACTGCGTCGCGTCGGCCAGGATGCGGCCCTGAAGCTCGTCGAGCAGCGACCCGATCCGGCCCGCCGCCGCCTCGAAACCCACCGTCTCCTTGTCGCCCCCCAGCCGGGAAACCAGCGTGACCTGGTTTTGCTCCAGGTCACGGGGGCCAACCTCCACCCGGATCGGAACGCCCTTCAGCTCCCAATCGGTGGCCCGTCGGCCGAACCCGGCCCCGGTGTGGTCGTCCACCTTCACCCTCACCCCGGCGGTCGCCAGCTCTTCGGCGAGGCGGTGGCACGCTTCCACCACCCCGTCGGCGTCGCGCACCGCCACGATCACCGCTTGGACCGAGGCCAGACGGGGGGGCACCATCAGGCCGCTGTCGTCGCCGTGGGCCATTATCAACCCGCCCACCATGCGAGACGACACCCCCCACGAGGTCTGCCACACGTACGACTGGTTGCCCTCAGAGTCCAGGTAGGTGGTGTCGAACATGGTGGCGAAGCTCTGGCCCAGCTCGTGGGAGGTCCCCATCTGAAGGGCCTTCCCGTCTCGCATCATCCCCTCCAGGCACATCGAGTTGATGGCTCCGGGGAACCGCTCGGCCTCGGTCTTGTAGCCGATGAGCACCGGGATGGCCAGAACCGACACCATGAAATCGAGGTAAACGTCGTGGAGGATCCGGGCCGCGTAGTCACGGGCCTCCTGCCGGGTGGCGTGAGCGGTGTGGCCCTCCTGCCACAGGAACTCCGTGGTACGCAGGAAGATTCGGGGCCGCATCTCCCAACGGACAACGTTGGCCCACTGGTTGAGCAGCAGCGGCAGGTCGCGGTGGCTCTGGATCCATTTGGAGAAGTAGGCGTTGATGATTGTCTCGCTGGTGGGGCGCACCACCACCGGCTCGGCCAGCTCCCGGCCCCCACCCTGGGTGACCACGGCCAGTTCGGGGCTGAACCCCTCAACGTGGTCGGATTCCCGGTTCAGGTAGCTCTCGGGGATGAACAGCGGGAAGTAGGCGTTGTCGGCCCCTGCCGCCTTGATGCGCTGATCCACCTCGGCCTGCATCCGCTCCCAGATGGCGTACCCGTAGGGACGGATCACCATGGTGCCCCGCACCGGCCCGTTGTCTGCCAACTCCGCCTTGTTGAGAACCTCCTGGTACCAGCGGGGGAAATCCTCGTGCTGCGGTGTCAGCACTCCCTTCTTGGCCAAGATCAGGCTCTCCTGCGAATCATTTCGATCTTCTCGCTCGACCGGTTGGCATCGTCACCCTGATCGGCCAGCAGGCGACTCCGGTCTCGCTCGGCCTCCCGAGCGGCGGCCACTGTGTCTGCCCGGGCCAGCGCCGCCTCGGCTCCCTGCTCGTGGATCAGCTCGGCCCAGTCCACCAGCGAGGTCACCATGTCCTCCTCGGCCACCACCGCCACGTTGCGGCCCTTCACGAACAGATGGCCCCGCTTGTTGCCCGCGGCGATGCCGATGTCGGCGTCGCGGGCCTCCCCCGGTCCGTTCACCACGCAACCCATGACCGCCACCTGTAGGGGGATCTCCCGGTCGCCGAACGCCTCCATGGCCTGTTCGGCCACGGCGTACACATCGATCTCGGCTCTGCCGCAGCTTGGGCAGGCGATCAGGTCCACGTTCTTGCGCTCCCGCAACCCCATCGACTCCAGGAGCTGCCGGCCAGCCTTGGCCTCCTGTACCGGGTCGGCGGTGAGGCTGTAGCGGATGGTGTCGCCGATGCCCTCGGCCAGCAGCGTCCCGATGCCCGCCGTGGATTTGATGAGCCCCACCGGAGGCGGCCCGGCTTCGGTCACCCCCAGATGCAGGGGGTGGTCGGTGACCTCGGAGAGCTGTCGGTACGCCTCGATCATCAGAGGCACGCTGGATGCCTTGACCGAGATTTTGACCTGATCGAAGTCCACCTCCCGGAAGTAGTCCAGCTCCATTTCCGCCGATTCCACCATGGCCTCGGGGGTCACCTGGTCGCCGTACTTGCGGTACAAATCGGGATGCAGCGAGCCCCCGTTCACCCCTATGCGGATCGGCACCCCCCGGTCCCGGCACTCCGAGGCCACCGTTCTGATGTGCTCGGGCTTGCGGATGTTGCCGGGGTTCAGCCTCAGGCAGTGGACCCCGGCGTCGAGCGCGGCCAGGGCCATGCGGTACTGGTGGTGGATGTCGGCAATGATCGGTACCGGAGAGCGGGGCACGATCTGGGCCAGCCCCTCGGCCGCCTCGATCTCGTTGCAGGTACACCGCACGATGTCGGCCCCTGCCGAGGCCAGGGCGTAGATCTGCTGGAGGGTGCCGTCCACGTCGGCGGTGCGGGTGGTTGTCATGGACTGAACGGTGATGGGCGCGCCCCCACCGACCGGAACCCCTCCAACCTGGATCTGGCGGGTTGGCCGGCGCTCGAATGCCGCCTGTACTTCCACTTCTGCCTGCCTTTCCCAGCCTCTGCTCTTGCTACCTTTGAATGTCTATCGGATCGACGACATCGAGATAGAGCGCTCCCATGCCCACGAAGATCACGATGATCACTACTGCGTAGGCTAGCGGCACCATCTTCGATACATCGGCGGTGTATCGCCGGCCCCGGTGGGAGCGGAGACGCTCGTAGGTTGCGATCACCACGTGGCCGCCGTCGAAGGGCAGCAGCGGGATCATGTTGAATACCCCCACGAACACGTTCAGCAGCGCCAGGAACAGAAGCAGGTACTCGTACCCGCTCTCGGTTAGGTCGGCCCCAATCCTCAGCGCCCCGAAGATCGAAACCACGCGGTCCTGGTCTTCGGACGCCGGCAACGTCGTAGCAGCCGACGACGCGGGAGCGGTCTGGACCTCGGTCGGCTGATCGGTGACGTCACGGTAGATCTTGTTCAACCCGCTGGGCGAGAAGACCCGACCGATGCCGAGCACGGATTCCTTAACCAGGAAACCGAACTCGTCCAGCGTCTCGGGCACCGCTTCCAACACCCCCATCTCCACCGACCGCGACTCCCGGGCGGTATGGGAGGCGATGCCCACAAACCCCCGGGCGGCGTCATCGGGATGGGCGCCCAGGGTTAGGTCGCGAACCAGCACATCACCCTGACGCAACACTTCCAGGCTGACCGTCGAACCCGGCTCCGGGAGGGCGGCTACCATGTCGTCAAGGGTGTCCACCGGGGCCCCGTCCACGGCAACGATCCGGTCTCCGGGCTCCAAGCCTGCCCAAGCTGCCGGGGTGCCCGCTGCCACCCTTGTCACAGTCCAGTCGGGGGAGGGGACGCTCTCGGTTCTCCCCCCGATCACCAGGAACGTGAAGATCAGCGCCAGAGCCAAAAGGAAGTGAACGGTCGAGCCGGCCACGGCCACCGACATGCGCCGCCAGTAGGGCTTGCTCCGGTAGGTGCGATGCTCCTCGGAGGGGGCGACCTCCTCCATGTTGCTCATGCCGATGATCCGCACGTAAGCCCCGGCGGGGATGGCCTTGAGGCCGTAAACCGTTTCCCCCCGGCGGAACGACCACAGCCGGGGCCCGAAGCCCAGGAAGAACTCGGTCACCTTCATCCCTGCTGTCCGGGCGGCCACGAAATGGCCCAGCTCGTGCAGGATGATCATCCCCACGATGGCAAGCAGCATTATCAGCAGGGGCAGCCCCCAGAACACCCCCACCAAGGTGAGCAGTCCCGCCATCAGGGCCAGGCCCCGCCACCCCTCTCGGATTCCGTCCCGGCCCGGACCCACGCTGTGTTTATTCCCGCCCAAACCCGCCCGGTGTTCATTCCCGCCCGAACCCGCCCGGGGGTCGGTGGTCGGAGGGGGCTTGTCCAATCTGAACTGGTGGAACGGCATCGCTCAGCCCTGCCGGGCCACGACCTGCTCTGCTGCCGACCGGGCCCGGTCGTCCACCTCCATGACCGCTTCCAGGGAGTCGGCCACGGTTCCGTCGTGGTCGTTCAGAACCGATTCCAACACCTCGGGGATGGATACCCACCGGATCCGCTCGTCCAGAAACGCCTGCACAGCCACCTCGTTGGCGGCGTTCAGCAGCGCCGGGGCGGTCTCGCCCATGCGTCCGGCGATGAACGCCAGCTCGAGGCACGGGAACGCCTCGGTGTCGGGGGGCTCGAAGTCCAACCGGCGCAGCTCCTTCCAGTCGATGCGGCCGAACGGGGTGGCGATCCGGTCGGGATAGGCCAGGGCGTAGCCGATGCACAGCCGCATGTCGGGCATCGAGAGCTGTGCGATGGTGGCCCCGTCGGTGTACTCGACCATGGAATGCACCACCGACTGGGGGTGGATGACCACCTCGATGCGGTCGTAGCCCAAGCCGAACAGCTCGTGGGCCTCGATCACCTCCAGGCCCTTGTTCATGAGGGTGGAGGAGTCCACCGTGATCTTGGGCCCCATGCTCCAGGTGGGATGGGCCAGGGCGTTCTCCACCGTCACGTCGGCCAGCTCGCCTCTTGTCCGGCCCCGGAACGGTCCCCCGCTGGCGGTGAGCACGATGCGGTGGACACGGCCCATCCCGGCCCCGGCGGAGAACACGTCGTTGGCCCGCAGGCACTGGTGGACGGCGCAGTGCTCGCTGTCCACAGGCAACAGCTCGGCCCCCGGGGTTTGCCTGGCCCTCTGCACCACGGGGCCGGCGGCGATGAGCGACTCCTTGTTGGCCAGGGCCAGACGCCTGCCCGATTCCAAGGCGGCAAGGGTCACCGGTAATCCGGCGAAGCCGACCACCCCGTTGACCACCACCTCACCCATGGCAGCCGCCTCGGCCAGCGCTCCCGGACCGGTGGCCACCTCCACTCCGGGCAGCCCGGCTTGCACCTCGGGTACGGCGTCGGCGTCGCCCACCACCACCATGCGGGGGCGGAACTCCCGGGCCTGGGCGACAAGCTGCTCGGTGGAGCGGCCCGCTCCCAGGGCCACTACGTCCCACTCTCCCGGTTCGGCCCGCACCACATCCAGAGTTTGGACACCGATTGAACCGGTCGAGCCGAGCAGGGATAGGGAGGTCATGGACGTGGTACGGCTCAGATTACGTCAAGGATCAGGGCGGTGTAATACGTGGCCGGGAGCACGAACAAGAGGGCGTCGATGCGGTCGAGCATTCCCCCGTGAGCGGGCAGGATCGAACCCATGTCCTTCACCCCGAGGTCTCGCTTGATCGAGGATTCCATGAGATCGGCCAGTGGCGCCACCACCGCCACCACGATACCCAAGACCACTCCGTCCGACCTCGGCCCGGCCCCGCTTCCGAAGGGGCCGAACTCGAGGATGGAGATCACCACCAACGCCACCGCGATGGTGGCAATGGTGCCGCCGATAAGCCCTTCCACCGTCTTGTTGGGGCTGGCCGCTGAAAGCGGGGTGCGCCCCGCGGCTCGGCCCACCGCGTATGCGCCGATGTCGTGGGCCACGGTCAGGATCACCGCGCTCAGCACCAGCTCGGCTCCGTCGGGCATGTCGAGCAGCAGGCCGCCGAAGCCTCCGGCTACCCCGATGTAGGTGATTCCCAGCATGGTCAGGCCGAGGTTGGCCAGCGGGCGGTCGTGGCTGACCCCGCCGAGGTACCAGATCCCGGCGGCGAAGAGGGCGAACACCAGAACCAGGATCATGCCGTCGGCCCCACGCCAGTAGGCGGACAGCGGCATGGCCACCACCCCGACCATGCCAACCAGCGAAGGGGGCTGGTATCCGGCCCGTCGCAGGCTGGTGAACCACTCTGTGGCGGCGAGCAGCAGGGCCACGGCCAGCACTACGAGGGTGACCTCCTCGCCGAGAGCCACGGCTCCAAGCACGATGCCGCCCAGGAGCAACCCCACCACGATGGCGGTCAGCGTGTCCCCGCTCTGCCCCGATCGACGGGGTCGGCCCAGCGGCGAACGGGGAACTGCCGAGGGCTCCTCCGCCGGCTCGGGAATCCCCGGAACGGTGGCGTACTCGTCTACGTCCAGGGAGAGGACTTCATCAACCCGGTCCACCGTGGGAAGCTCCACCGCCTCGGTGGGGTCGGGATCCTCGAAGACGCTGGCGCTCTCCGCCAGGTGATCGACCTCGGTCGATTCCTCGAACACCGTGTCGTCGTCCAGGGAAAGATCGTCATCGTCACGCCACTGGGGAGAGACATCGGAGAGGCTTTCCCAACCCGCTTCGGTGCCGGCGTTGGAGAGGCTTTCCCAACCCGCTTCGGTGCTCTCCTGCTCAACGCTGGTGCTCTCCTCGTCGGCCTCGGCCCATTGTGGCAGGTTGGAGTCGTCGTCCTCATCGAACAGCGAGGTCAAGTCGTCGAGGAATCCGGCCTGCTCGTCATCGGGATCCCCGTCGGACTGGTTTGGAGGCCTTTGGAAGGGCTTGTCGTCGTCCACTGTCTCTCCAGACACTCGTTCGGTTCAGATTTCCAGCAGCTCTTGCTCTTTGGCGCCCAGGGCGTCGTTGATGAGCTGCTCGTGGTCGTGGGTGACTTGGTCGAGTTGCTTGCCAGCCCGGATGGCGATGTCCTCGGAGACATCACCGTCCTTGCTGAGCTGGTCGATGTCGTGGCGGCTGCTGCGACGCATGCCGCGGATGGCCACTCGCCCCTCTTCGGCCATCTGCTTCACCACCCTCACCAGCTCACGGCGGCGCTCCTCGGTCAGCGGCGGGAACACGAGGCGAACCACATTGCCGTCGTTGCTGGGATTCAGCCCGAGGTCGGCTTGCATGATGGCCCGCTCGATTGAGCTGATGGAACTCTTGTCGAAGGGTGAGATCACCAGGAGCTGGGCCTCGGGGACGCTGAAGCTGGCGAGCTGCTGAAGGGGAACCTCGGATCCGTAGTAGTCAACAAGGAATCTCTCGAACAGCGCCGGGGAGGCCCGACCGGTTCGGACGGTGGCGAATTGCTTGCGGGTGTGCTGGACCGCGGAGTCCATTCGGCCCTCGGCATCGGCGATCACCAGGTCGGTCAGCTCGTCGCCGGTGGTCATACCCGGCGAGTTCCCCGTGGCCGCTCAGGCGAGTTCCCCGTGGCTTCTTCTGCAAGTTGCCCGTGGCCGCTCATGACACCAGAGTACCGACCGGCAGGCCGTCAAGTATGGCACGGACGTTTCCCGGCTTCATCAGGTCGAACATAACGATGGGCAGCTCGTTCTCCATGCATAGGGAGATGGCGGTGCTGTCCATGGCCCTCAAGCCCTTGGACAAAACGTCCAGATACCGGACCTCGTCCAGCTTCTCGGCTTTGGGATCGAGCCGGGGATCGGCGGTGTAGATGCCGTCGGTGCCGCTATGGGTGCCCTTCAGCAAGACTCCGGCCTCGATTTCAACCGCTCGCAGGGCCGCCGCGGTGTCGGTGGTGAAGAACGGGTTCCCCGTTCCGGCCGCGAAGATCACCACCCGCCCCTTCTCCAGGTGGCGGATCGCCCGGCGACGGATGTACGGCTCGGCCACCTGGGCCATGCCGATGGCGGTTTGCACCCGGGTTGGTTGTCCGAGGCGCTCCAGGGTGTCCTGTAGGCCGAGTGCGTTAATGACCGTGGCCAGCATCCCCATGTAGTCGGCCTGGGCCCGGTCCATGCCCGAACCCGCTCCTGTCATACCCCGCCAGATGTTCCCCCCTCCCACCACAACGGCCACGTCAACGTCGAACTCGGCTCGCACGTTGACGATTTCGGTGGCGATCTCGGTGGCGATCTCCCCGTCGATTCCGTAGCCGCCCTCCCCGGCAAAGGCCTCCCCGGAGAGCTTGAGGACGATCCGGTCCCACCGGCCCGGCCGCTTGGTGTCGCCGTTGCTTCCCATCAGCCCGATTCCGACTCCCGCCGGTTGTCGGCTCGAATTCGGAGCTGTCCCATGGGCCGGCCGCTAACTGCCGATGGCCGCCAACTCGAACCGGATGATCTCACCCTCCCCCAGCCGAGACTGCACGGTCTCCTTCTCGCCGAACATGCCCTGCTCCAGCAGCACCCTTTCGGCATACCAGGCCCGGAGCCGGCCGGTGACGATCTTGTCCCACGCCTGCTCGGGCTTACCCTCGGCCTTGGTCATCTCGGTGAGCGCCACCCGCTCACGCTCCACCTCATCGGGGTTGATCTCGTCGCGGTGCAGTGCGGCGGGCTTGGCGAAGGCGATGTGCAGGGCCACCTCATGGGCCAGTTCCTGGGTAACCCCGCTGGCCTCCACCACTACCGCGCTGGTACCACGGCCGTCCTGGGTGTGAAGGTAGGTGTCGAGGACGCTGCCGTCGGCGGCCTGAATCCTGACCACCTTCCCCAATCGGACGTTCTCCTTCTTGGCCAGGGCGAGGTCTTCGATGGCCCCCTGGTGGGCGTCTACCGCCTGCTCGCCTTCGGTCAGCACCTGCTGGACCAGGCGATCGGCCAGCGAGGTGAAGTCATCGGCCTTGGCCGAGAAGTCGGTCTCGCAGCGGAGTTCCACGATGGCCGCGGTGTTGCCATCCACGGCGAGGGCAACCGTGCCCTGGTCGCTGGCCCGCTCGGCCCGGGCAGCCGCCTTGGCCATTCCCTTCTCACGCAGCCACTGGGTGGCCGCTTCCATGTCGCCGTCGTTCTCGGTGAGGGCCCGCTTGCAGTCCATCATCCCGGCGCCGGTGGCGTCGCGCAGGGCCTTGACATCCTTGGCGGTGAACTCGCTCATGCTTGCTCCTGGGAATCGGTCGGCTCCGATGCTTCGGGTGCCGGTGCCGGTGCTTCTGCGACCGGAGCCTCAGCCGGTGCCGCTTCGGGTGCCGGTGCCGGTGCTTGCTCAACCACGGCCGCCGGAGCCTCAGGCTGAGCTGTTTCGGGTGCCGGTGCCGGTGCTTGCTCAACCACGGCCGCCGGAGCCTCAGGCTGAGCTGTTTCGGGTGCCGGTGCCGGTGCTTGCTCAACCACGGCCGCCGGAGCCTCAGCAGGGGGCTGGGCGGTGGCTTTACCTCGGGCGATGTAGCGGCCTTCGATCACGGCGTCGCTTATGATCCGGCACATCAGCTCTCCCGAGCGGATGGCGTCGTCGTTTCCCGGGATCACGAACTGGATGACATCGGGGTCGCAGTTGGTGTCCACCACCGCGATCACCGGCAGCCTCAACTTGTTGGCCTCGGCCACCGCTATGTGCTCCTTCTTGGTGTCCAGCACGAACACCGCATCGGGCGGCTTGGTCAGGTCCCGGATGCCGTTGAGGTTGCGCTCCAGCTTGGCCAGCTCCCTGGTGATGAGGAGGGCCTCCTTCTTGGGCATCACGTCCAGCTCACCCGAGCTGCGCATCCGCTGAAACTCCTTCATCTTGCCCATGCGCTTCGAGATCGTCTCGAAGTTGGTGAGCAGGCCACCAAGCCACCGCTCGTTCACGTATGGCATCCCCACCCGCTCGGCGTAGCTCTGGACGCTGTCCTGGGCCTGCTTCTTGGTGCCCACGAACAGAACCTGCCCACCCTTGGCCACCAGATCACGCACGTAGGTATAGGCCGCCTCGATGTGGATGAGCGTCTGGGTCAGGTCGATGATGTAGATGCCGTTGCGCTCACCGAAGATGAACCTCTGCATCTTCGGGTTCCATCGGCGGGTCTGATGCCCGAAGTGGACTCCGGCATCGAGTAGCTGACGCATGGTCACGACTGGTGCCATGGTGGTTCTCCTCTCCCAGCGGTTCAGCGAAACCCGGGGTCAGCACCAAATGGCGACCGTGGGATGCCCCGGGCGATCTCTTGTTGCGGCCCGGAAACTGCTCCCGAGCCGGACAAACCATAGTGCAACCTGCGCTCGCACAAAGAAGCAGCGGGCCATCTTCTGACCGGCCATAGGCTGTCGGCTAGGGAACCAGACGTGGCCGCCCCGCGGCCAGCACCAACGCGGGATCGAGGTAGGTCTCCCCCAGCCGCACGCTGAAGAAGAACCTGTCGGAGGTAGTGCCGACGAGCTGTCCTGTTGTGACCCAATCTCCCTCGGACACGGCTATCCAACCCAGGTAGCCGTAGGTGGTACGCAGCCCGTCGGCGTGCAGCACGGTCACGAAGCGGTTGTGTACCACCGTCCCGGCGAACACCACCTGGCCCGGTGCCGAAGCCCAAACGGCCTGGCCCGGTTCGGGGTCGTACTCCAAGCCCCGATTGCCAGGGGCCCCCACGTGGGCCGGAGGCCGGAACGGGTCCACCACCTCGGCGTCCACCGGAGGTTCGTACCGCTCGGGGTATTGCTCGTCGCCTTCGGTGGCCCCAGGAAGAACACTTGCAACCAGCCAAGCTGATCCGGCCTCGTGCTCATGGGCCTCCTGAACCAGCGAGTCTCCTGCTTCTCCCCCGTCAAACAGCAGAGCAGGCTGGACCGCCACCCACGCCGCCGCCGCGGCCACGGCCATCCCTGCGGCCTTTAGTCCCAGCACCAGTGCGCCCGGTAGCTACCAGAGCTGTTCAATCTCGAGGGTGTCCGGGTGGGCTCGGCCAGGCGAGCCGGTTCTGTGAACACAGCGTCGTTCAGGCTCGGGGGTGGCTGTCTTGGACAACCTGGCGGAGCCTCTCGCGGCTCACATGGGTGTAGATCTGGGTTGACCCCAGATCGGAGTGGCCCAACAACTCCTGCACGTGCCTCAGGTCGGCCCCGCCGTCAAGAAGGTGGGTGGCGAAAGTGTGGCGCAGAGTGTGGGGGTTGGTCTGCGTGCCGGCGGCACGATCCACCAGCCGGCGCACATCCTGGGTGGTGAGCGGACGCCCCCTCAGGTTCACGAACATCGCGTCCCCTGCGGTTTGGGGATCGGCCATTTCCTCCCTGCCACCGATTTGCCACTCCTTGAGCGCGGCCGCGGCCGGTTCGCTCAACGGCACGACCCGCTGCTTGGCCCCCTTGCCATTCACGGTGAGACGGCGTCGTCCCCAGTCGATGTCGCCCGACCGGATGGCGCACACCTCACTCACCCGGAGACCGCTGCCGTACAGGAGCTCGAGCACGGCAACATCGCGCCGGCGCCGAGCCACGCTGTCATCGGCCACCGCAGGCCGGGGACTGTCCAACAGGGTGTCCAGCTCCTCCGAACGCAACACCCGGGGCAGTCGGCGCTCCCGAACCGGCACCACGATTCCTATGGTGGGATCGGTGGTAACCCGGCCGGTGCGCTGGGCCCATGCGAAGTAGCGGCGCAGCGACGAGATCTTCCGGGCCACTGTCTTGCGGGCATAGTCCTGGGTACTCAGATGGGCCAGATACCTGCGGATGGTCCGGAGGTCAACATCGCCGGGACCAGTGGACTTCCCGGCATCCTGGGAACTCCCGACTCGGGTGTCAGCCAGCCACTCGGAGAACGCCACCACCTCACGGCAGTACATCGCAACCGTGTCCTCGTTGACCGACGCCGCCGAGGCGGCAAAGGCGTCCAGATCCCAACCCATTACCAAAAAGCCTACCGACCGCCCCCGCTACCCCTTGGCCACCATCATGAGGACACCCCCACCCTCTCGATCCAGCGACCCGACACAGCCACCCACCCCGCGGCCCGCAACTCCTCGGTTGCCACCGCGACCTGGGCCATGCTCAACCCGGTGCGACTCCTGATCTGCTCGGCGTCGGCCGGTTGCCAACCCAGCGCAT
Source organism: Acidimicrobiales bacterium (assembly GCA_965200775.1). GTDB lineage: Bacteria > Actinomycetota > Acidimicrobiia > Acidimicrobiales > Bin134 > Poriferisocius. The sequence continues at coordinate 2,158,394 of OZ241383.1, forward strand.
CCAGTACCTGTTGGCCGACATCGCCTGGGCCGGCCCGGGCATCCAGAGGGGCCGATTCGGCGCCGGACATGCCCAATGCCAAGAGCACATCGTCGACATCGCGGCACGGCGCGCAACCGTCGGCCAGCAAATCGAGGCAGCCGTCCGACGCGGAGCTGCGAACCGGACGGGGAACGGCCAGAACAGCCCGGTCTCGGGCCGCCCCCTCCGCAACGGTGTGCATGGCGCCTCCCGCCCTGTGGGACTCCACCACCACAACCACGTCGGCCAGCGCGGCAATGATGCGGTTGCGGGCCGGAAACCTCCACCGTTCGGGAGGTGCCCCCAGCGGGGCTTCCCCCAGCAACACCCCCCGGTCGGCCATCGCCCGCCACAGGCTCCGGTTTCGCTCGGGGTACACCTTGTCCATGCCGCTGCCCACACCGCAATGGGCGGAGCACCCTAGGCATCGAGAGTTCCTGCGTGGGCGGCGGCGTCGATACCCAGCGCCAACCCGGAAACCACGCCCACCCCGGCGTGGGCCAGATCACGACCCAGCTCGAACGCCACATCGCTTCCGTAGCGGGTACACCGTCGGGTGCCGACGATGGCGACCCGGGGGCCTCGGACAACTTCTGGGTCGCCTTGGTGGAAGACCACCACCGGAGGGTCGAGGTCATCGGACAGAGCGGGGGGATACCCGGCGGTGCCCAGCGCCGGGTATCCCCACACCGTGTTGGCGATGCCGACGCCACAGCCCGGCCACATCCATTTTCGCCGCGGTCTGTTGCCACTGCTGGACCAGGTCTCTGCGGCCCGCCGCTTGGACCAGCTCCGGCGATGGAGGTCTTTGCAAGGCCGCCCATGCCTCTGCGGGGCGGCCCAGGGCAAGCAGCGCGCGCAGCCGAACCGGGCCCACCGCGGGCAGCGAGGCCAGCGCTGCCAACCACGCTTCGGCGGGTAGCTCCTCTTCGCCGGGGAAGGTTCGATCACTGTCCACCGGCTGAACTCCAAGGATCGTGGGCCACGGTCACCGGCTCGGTCCTGAGGAATAGCGCCTGGGCGACCACTCCTCCGCTCAGCGGCAGATCGTTGCCTGCCAGGTCGGCCAGGGTGAGCGCAACACGCCGAACCCGCTGGAACCCTCGGGCGGTGAGCCTTCCTTCCCCGATGGCGTGTCGCAGCAGGTTCTTGGCGTCGGAACTCAGCGGAGCCAGCTCTTGCAGGGTGTCGTCCTTCAGCTCGCTGTTGGCGGCCACCCCACGCTCCCGGGCCGAGGTGCGAGCCCGGTCCACCCTGTCCCTGACCTCGGCGGATGACTCCCCCGGCGACGGATCGAACAGTTCGCCAACATCGGGTCGGCCTACGTGAATCCTCAGGTCAAACCGGTCGAGAAGCGGCCCGCTCAACCGGCGGGCATAGCGCAATCGAGCCAGAGGCGTACACCGGCACAGGCCGGGCTGGCCGAGTTCCCCACACGGGCAGGGGTTCATGGCCCCCACCAGCAGGAACCGGGCCGGGAACGAGGCCATTGCCGTGGCCCGGTTCACCCGGATGATCCCTTCCTCCAACGGTTGGCGCAGTGAATCCAAAACCTGGGGCCCGAACTCCCCCATCTCGTCCAGGAACAGCACCCCGCCATGGGCGCAGCTGATGGCGCCGGGCCTCAGGGCCTGGCTCCCGCCACCCACCATGGACACCATCGACGCGGAGTGGTGAGGTGCCTGCCACGGCGCCCGGCGAATCAACCCTGCGGGCGGGAGGTCGAGCCCGGCGGCAGAGTGAACCATGGTGGCCTCGATAGCGGTGGCCTCGTCCAACGGAGGCAGCAACCCGGGAAGCCGCCGGGCCAGCATGGTCTTGCCCGCTCCGGGCGGGCCGATCATCAACAGGTGATGACCTCCGGCTGCGGCCACCTCCAGTCCCAGCCGGGCCATGTGCTGGCCCTTCACGTCGGCCAGATCGGCCACGCCGTCGGGTGTGTGAATCGAATCCGGAGGGGGCAGTTCGGGCCATGGCTCGTCGCCCCGCAGAGCGGCGATCAGCTCGACAAGCGTCTCGGGGGCTCGAACCACCGGTCCGCCGGGCCAACCCGGCCTCCGCAGCGCTCTCGGGGGCGATCACCACCTCGGAAGTGGTCAGGCAGCGAACCTGGGGAAGCGCGCCCAGCACCGGTCGGAGCCGGCCGTCGAGCCCAAGCTCGGCCAGGAAGGAAATCTGGTCCACCGCTTCTGCCTTGAGCTGGTCGTCGGCTACGAGGATTCCCACCGCGATGGCCAGGTCGAGTCCCGAGCCTTCCTTTCGGATGCCGGAGGGGGCCAGGTTCACGGTGATTCGGCCGGGGGGCCAATCGACGCCGCTGGACAGCAGGGCGGCTCGAACCCGGTCGCGGGCTTCCCGACAGGCGGCGTCGGGCAATCCGATCACGGTGAAGGTGGGCAAACCGGCGGAGACCTGGACTTCCACTGAAACGGGATGACCGGAGATGCCGGCGAGGACAGAAGCGGGAATGGTGGCGAGCACTATTCGGGCTTTCTCGAGGATGGTTCCTCGTGTCTGGAGGGTGACCTGTTGCGCTGGTCACAAAAGCGATGCCGGTTACCCTACCGACGACCGGTGACAACTCCTCCCCGCTGCACCCTCAAATCACTCCGGAACCCCTACAGCACCTCGACGATGTAGCGCAGCACGGCGTCGAATTTGTCCCTCCGGAACCCCTACAGCACCTCGACGATGTAGCGCAGCACGGCGTCGATCTCATGTGCAGACAGCGCGCCTTCGAACGCCGGCATCCTGTCCCTGCCCTCTGCCACCACCGTGGCGGCGTCTTCGAGGTTGGGATACTCCTGCACCAGCCAGCCCTGGTTCAGGCGAGGCCCGATGCGGGTGCCGCTTCCGTCGGCCCCGTGACACGACACGCACCGGTCGACGTACACCGCTCGACCCTGCACCAACACTGGGTCGGGGGCATTGCCCGGCCCTGCTTCCACCTCGGGAGAGGTCCCCGAACCGCATCCGACCGGCCCCATCAACGTCACGGCGAGCAGGCAGGCGGTCAGCACCCCGGACCGGGCTGCGACCAGTGCTTTCCTGGCTGCCACCGTGGGGACGATACTGGGGTATGGGCTTTGACCCCACACGCAAACACAGACGCTCCCGATTCGACTACTGGTTTGTGGCCGGGGGCCTGGTGGTGTGTATCGCTCTGATCCTCTGGGCCGTCCTCGGCTGAGGTTCCTAGAAGGCAGATTCGATCACCCGGAGGTCGCGGCCCACCACCTCGGCCACATCGAATCTAAGCTGAACCCCCCGCAGGCGGTCCTGCTCGGAAAGCCACTGAGCGGCCAGCTTGCGGATCCGCTGCTGCTTTTCGACCCCGACCGCCTCGGCCGGTGTGCCGAACGCCAGCGACGACCGGGTCTTCACCTCGCACACCACGACCACCGATCCTCGCCGGGCGATCACATCCAGCTCCCCGCGACGACATCGCCAGTTGCGGTCCAGAACTCGGAAACCCTGCCGCTTGTACCAGCGCGCCACCCGGTCTTCACCCCAACGACCCAAAGCCTGCCTGTTTGCCATCCCACCACCTTAAGAACAGCGGTGACAGTTTCAGACGGCCGGCCTGTGGGGATCCCAGCCGGCGCAGCAGTCCGGCTCGTGGTGGGCCAAGAAGCTAGAAGCGCTTTTCCTTGATCCGGGCCGCTCGGCCTACCCGGTCTCGCAGGTAGTAGAGCTTGGCCCGGCGCACGTCGCCTCGGGCCCCCACGTCGATCTTGGCAATGATGGGCGAATGCACCGGGAAGGTGCGCTCCACCCCCACACCGAAGCTCACCTTTCTCACGGTGAAGGTCTCACGGATGCCGCTGCCCTGGCGACGGATCACCGCCCCCTCGAACACCTGGATCCGCTCCCGGTTCCCCTCAACAACCCGGACATGTACCTTGACCATGTCGCCGGGGCCGAAGTCGGGAATGTCGGTACGCCTTGAGTCGCGGTCAACGATGTCGGTGGGGTTCATGGCACGCCTCTTTTGAGTACACGAGCGCCCGAATCAGGCACGGGGCGCGGTTGGACATGATAACCGCATGATTCAGGAAAGTCCGAACTCGTCGAGCAGAGCCTTCTCTCTGTCGGTGAGGCCGCCCCGGGCTTCGATGAGGTCGGGACGCATATCCAGCGTTCGGCGCAGGGCCTGGGCCTGCCGCCACCGGTCAACCCGGCCGTGATCGCCCGATCTCAACACCTCGGGCACCGCCCATCCCCGAAACTCGGCGGGCCGGGTGTAGTGGGGATACTCCAGCAGACCGTGGCTGAACGACTCGTCGGCGGCCGAATCCTCGTTGCCCAACACGCCGGGAACCAACCGCCCCACTGCCTCGATGATGGCCATCGCCCCGACCTCGCCGCCGGCCAACACAAAATCGCCCAACGACAGTTCGCCGTCCACTAGGTGGTCCCGCACCCGCTGGTCCACCCCTTCATAACGCCCGCACAGCAACGAGAATCCTTCCTGTCCGGCCAGTTCCCGTGCCTTTTGCTGATCGAACTGCCGGCCAGACGGGCCGAGCAGATACAGCGGCCGGGGCGGGCCGGCCTGTTCCACGGCGTTGAACAGCGGCTCGGGCATCATCACCATGCCGGCACCGCCTCCGAAAGGGGCGTCGTCCACCGACCGGTGGGGGTCGCCGGCGCCGGTCCTGAGGTCGTGTACCCGAATGTCCAACCGGCCCTGCTCGGCCCCCCTCCCAATCACCCCGAAACCCAGAAATGCCTCGAACATCGACGGGAAGATGGTGAAGACGTCGATTCTCATGGCTGAACGACCATCACTCCGGGTCGAAAAGACCGTCGGGCACGTCCACGATCAATTGCCCAGTGGCCCGCTCCACGAGGAAGGTGAGCGGCACCAGAGCTCCGGATTCCAGCACCAGAAGGTCGCTGGCCGGGTTCTCCTGCACGGTTTCGACCCGCCCTCGCCCGGTGCCATCAACTTCCCTCACCTCCATGCCGATCAGCTCGTGGACCCAAAGCTCGTCGGGATCGGAGATGGGCTCGACTCGCAGCACCTGGCCCCTCACCGCTTCGGCCGCGTCCCGGTCGCCGATTTCGGCGAACTGCACGATCCAGCGCTTCTGGAAGGGCCGGGCCTTGTCCACGGTGAGCGGGCCGGTATCGGATACCAGCACTGCTCCAGGTTCAAGGCGCTCCCTACGGTTGGTCCATACAGTGAGCACCACCTCCCCACGTATCCCGTGGGGTCGGTCGATGCGACCGATCTCGAGCAGCACGGGCACGCCCGGCGCCCCAGCAACTACCCCGGTGGCTAGTCGACGAACTCGACGTCGACGGCGCTGCCGTCCTTGCTGGCCGCAGCCCGCACGACGGTGCGAATCGAGTTGGCCACCCGGCCTCGCCGGCCGATGACCCGGCCCATGTCGCCCTCGGCCACCGTCACTTCGAGGGTGACAGTGCCCTGCCGCTCGATCACCTCAACCTCGACTTCATCGGGGGTCTCCACCACCGACTTGACCAGGTACTCCAAAACGTTGCGAGCGGTGGCAACCTCGATGGTGTTGATGTCGCCATCACCATCGAAGTCGTCATCGTCATAGTCTTCGTCGAAGCCGTCGTTTTCGGCCTCGAAGTCGGTGTCGCTCACGATTCCCCGCCTTCGGCTTTCTCTTCGGTTTCCTCGGCCTGATCCTCGGCCTGCTCAGCCGCTTCGGTGTCTCCGGCCTCCTCGGACTCACCGGCCTGATCCTCGGCGGCTTCAGACTGCTCAACCTGGTCGGGTTGCTCGGTTTCCTCGGCCTGATCCTCGGACTGCTCAGCCGCTTCGGTGTCTCCGGCCTCCTCGGACTCACCGGCCTGATCCTCGGCGGCTTCAGACTGCTCAACCTGGTCGGGTTGCTCGGTTTCCTCGGCCTGATCCTCGGCGGCTTGAGACTGCTCAGACTGCTCGGGTTCTTGGGCCGATGCAGCGGTTGTAACGATGGCCGGGCGAATCTCGTCCGCCGGAGCATCCTCGCCCTTGAACTCGGCCCACGCCCCGGAAATCACCAGCAGCTTCTGCACCCGCTCGCTGGGCTGGGCGCCGTTACGAAGCCAGTGCAGCGCACGCTCGTTGTCGATCTCGATCAGTGACGGCTCGCGGCGGGGGTTGTAGGTGCCCACGATCTCGATGAACCGCCCGTTGCGGGCCTTTCGGGAATCGGCGGCCACCACGCGGTAGGTGGGCTGCTTCTTCTTGCCCATGCGCATAAGCCGGAGTCTTACTGCCACAAGCCAGTCAGCCCTTCCATCGTTTCGAGCCCTTTGGCCCCTCACCAGTGTCCGTACCGCAGGTTGCCCGTACCAACACGAACCGGCGCCGACCGCCGGAACGGGCCAATCCTACCCGGACTTTGACTCCACGGGCTATCTCAGGGATGAGAGATTGGCTATCTCAGGGATCAGAGATTGGCTATCTCAGGGATGAGAGATCGAAGTCATCGCCCAAACCGGGCAGAGTGAGTTTTGGCTTTCCGGGTCTTCTTTGCTGGGAGCCCCGAGGGGTGACCCGACTCCCCTTGCGCCCCTTCTTGGGCTTCTTGCGGGACGATCCCGGCCCCTTGCCCCCCATCCGCTTCATCATCCGCTGGACCTCGTTGAACTGGCCAAGAAGCTGGGAAACCTCCGAGGGGCGGGTGCCCGACCCGGTGGCGATCCTCTGGCGGCGAGACCCGTCCACGATCCGGGGGGTGGCCCGCTCCTGCGGGGTCATCGAGCAGATGATGGCTTCGATTTGGGCGATCCGGTCGTCCTCGATCTCGGCGTTGCGAAGCTCGGGCGGCATTCCGGGAAGCATCCCCACCAGGTTCTGCAACGGGCCCATCTTCTTGAGCTGGCGCATCTGGTCGAGGAAATCCTCGAGGGTGAACTCGCCCTCCAGCAGTTTGGCCGCGGCCGCCTCCGCTTCCTCCTCCTCGTAAACCTGCTCGGCTTTCTCGATGAGGGTGAGCACGTCTCCCATCCCAAGGATCCGGCTGGCAACCCTGTCGGGGTGGAACAGCTCGAACTCGTCGACCCGCTCGCCGGTTGAGCAGAAAGCGATGGGCCGACCCACCACCTCCTTCACCGACAGCGCTGCGCCGCCTCGGGCATCGCCGTCCACCTTGGTGAGGATCACCCCGTCCAGCTCCAGCACGGCGTGGAACGACTCGGCCACCGTCACCGCGTCCTGCCCGGTCATGGCGTCCACGACCAGGAAGGTGTAGTGGGGTTCGATGGCGTCGGAGATCCGACCGACCTGGTCCATCATCTCGCTGTCGATGGCCAGGCGCCCGGCGGTGTCGCAGATCAATACGTCCCTGTTGGTGGCGACTGCTTCATCCAGCCCCTTGCGGGCCACCGCTACCGGGTCGGATGGTTCGCTGAAAACCGGTACCTCGATGGATGCCCCCAGGGTGCGGAGCTGTTCCACCGCGGCGGGCCGTTGCAGGTCGGCGCCCACCAGTATCGGGTTGCGCCCCTGCTGCTTGAACCACGACGCCAGCTTGGCTGCGTTGGTGGTCTTGCCCGAGCCCTGGAGGCCGGCAAGCAGCACCACTGTGGGGGGCTTCGCCGGGTGGACGATCTCCAGCGCCTCGCCGCCCAAAGTGACGACCAACTCGTCGTGGACGAACTTGATCACCTGCTGCACCGGGTTCAGCGCGGTGTGGACCTCGGCGCCAACGCACTGTTGGCGGACCCTCTCCTGGAAGCCGCGGACCACGTGGAGGTTGACGTCGGCTTCGAGCAGAGCCAGGCGGATCTCCCGCAACACCTCGTCTACATCGCTCTCCCGGAGCGTCCCCAGCCCCCGCAGGCGCTTGAAGATGCCCTCGAACCGGTTGCTCAGCGAGTCGAACATGGGCGGCCCACCCTACGCGCCCGGTTCGTGATTTGGTCACCTGCCAGGCCAAGTTCGGGTGTTGGTCTCGGGGGGGGACCGGGAGTGGAGCCGGCAGGTGGCTTCAGGAGAACAGCGCGTCGGCGAACTCGGCGGCGTCGAACTCCACCAAGTCGTCGATACCCTCGCCCAGTCCAACCAGCTTCACCGGGATGTCCAGTTCGTTCTGCACCGCCATGACGATGCCGCCCCGGGCCGACCCGTCGAGTTTGGTTAGCACCACCCCGGTAAGTTCGGCCGACTCCGTGAACCGGCGAGCCTGGGCCAGGCCGTTTTGGCCGGTGCTGGAGTCGATCACCAGCAGCACCTCGGTGACCGTGCCCGGCCCCTTGCCGGCCACTCGGTGGATCTTGGCCAACTCCTCCATGAGATTGGTGCGGGTGTGCAGGCGACCGGCGGTGTCTGCCATGACAAGCGACGCGTCGGTGGCAGCAGCGTGCTCGATGGCGTCGAAAATCACCGAGCTGGGGTCTGCCCCGTCGGCGCCCCGAATCAGTTCGGCTCCGGCCCGGTCGGCCCACTGCCCCAACTGCTCGGCGGCGGCGGCTCTGAACGTGTCGCCGGCGGCCAGCACCACCGATGCGCCGTTGTGGGTTTCCCGTGCGGCCAGCTTGCCGATGGTGGTGGTCTTGCCCACCCCGTTCACCCCAACGAACAGCCACACCGAGGGAGCACCGCCTGCCTTCATGGACAGGTCCCTTCCCCCCAGGTCTTCGGCCACCTGAGCCTTGAGCATGGTCAGCAGCACCTCGGGGTCGGTCACCTTCTCCTGCTTGGCTTGCTCCTTGAGGCGGTCGATCAGGGCGGTGGTAGTGCCCACCCCGGCGTCGGCCAGTATCAGGGCCTCCTCCAGCTCGTCCCAGGTGGAGTCGTCCACCTTGCGGGACACCACCGACGACAGGAAACCCGACAGGTTGCCCCGGGCTGTGGACATGCGGCTACGGAACTTGCCCTTAACTTGCTCATCCGGCTCGGGCTCTAACTCCTGTTCGGCCTCGTCAGGCTCAGCCTCGTCAAGCTCGGGCTCTTCAAGCTCGTCGAGGTCCGCGACCGGTTCGGGCTCTAATTCCTGTTCGGCCTCGTCAGACTGGTCGGCCTCAGCCAGCTCAGGCTCCTCAACCTCGTCAAGGTCCGCGACCGGTTCGGGCTCGTCGAGCTCGTGTTTGCGCCGACGGCGAAACGGCCGTTTCACCTCGCCCTAGCCTCCGCTGGGCCGGGAGCCCACAACCATCGTGAGCTGGAGGCGAACATCGTCGCGCACCACCTCCACCACTACCTCGGTGCCCGGCACCCGGAACTGAACCTTGGCCGCCAACTCCGCCATGGTTGACACCGCTTCCCCGTCGATGTGGACGATCAAGTCCCCCACCATCAACCCGGCCTCGTCAGCGGGGGAACCCTCCTCAACCCGCTCCACCAGCGCGCCGGGGAGTCCTATGGCGGGTTCGGTTCCCCAGATGCCCATGTAGCCCAGCTCGGTGCTCTCGCCGTTGAGGATGCGTTGGGCAATGTTCAGGGCGATGTCGGAGGGGATGGCGAACCCCAAGCCGATGTTGCCGAACGAGCCGTCGGTGCGGATAAGCGTGTTCATGCCGATTACCTGGCCGAATCGGTTGGCCAGCGCGCCACCCGAGTTGCCGGGGTTGATCGGGGCGTCGGTCTGGATCATCTCCACGAAGGCCCCGGCACCCTGGCCTTCCCTTATCGGCCGCCCCACCGCGCTGACGATCCCCGAGGTAACCGACTGCTGCAAGCCGAACGGGCTTCCAATGGCCACGGCCAACTGTCCCACTTCCACGGTGGCCAGCTCTGCGAACACCGCCGGGGTAAGAGACATGTCGGTGTCGGCCCGCACCAGGGCCACGTCGATGGCCGAAGCGGTACCTACCACCTTGCCCTCCGCTCGGGTGCCGTCGGGAAACTGCACCCTTAGGGCCTGTGCCCCCTCGACCACGTGAGCGTTGGTGAGGATCAGCCCGGACGCGTCGTAGATGATCCCCGACCCCTGGGCCAATACTGTCTGGTCGGGATCCAGGTTCTCGGGCAACTCCAGGCCCAGGTCGGGAACGTCCACCCCATCGCCGTACTCGGTCACCTCGATGAGCACCACCGACGGGATCACCGACCGTGCGACTTCCACCACTGGGTCAGCCGGAACCGCAGGTACCTCCGAGCCGGGCGTGCCCGGTGACGGCATGTCCGGTGCGAGCTGGGGAGCGGGAGCAGAAGTCTGGGTGGGAAGCGGTTGGGTTGCCGGAGCACTGACGACCGTCGGACCGGTCACCAACACAACCTCGGTGGGAGGGGGATCCTGGTTGAACACCAGGCTACCCACCCCTATGCCGATACCTACCAGCCCCACCATGGCCAACACGATCGACACCACCAGCATCGTCATCATGGGGGTGCGGGGCCGGTGCGGGGGGCCTTCGTCAACCGTGACCCCGACAACCACTTCCCCGGCACGGGGAATCGGCAGGTGGGGGGATTCCTCAAGCGAGTCCTCAAACTCCCATCCCAGAGGATCCCATTCCGGCCGAGGATCTCGGGAACCGTTGTTCATGGTGTACGCAGAGTCCTGAACTCAGTTGGAGGATTTCCTTGCGCCCTCAGGCTACCACCACTTTTTCGGAGAGCACCTTCGAGCTGCCCCCCGATTTCATGGACACCCCGTAGAGACAGTCGGCTGCTTCCATGGTGCGCTTCTGGTGGCTGACGATCAGCAACTGGGCGTCGGCCCGGAACTCGTCGATGAGTTGGAGGAAGCGGTGGAGGTTGATGTCGTCAAGCGCGGCCTCCACCTCGTCCATGATGTAGAAGGGCGATGGCCGGCTACGGAATACCGCAAACAGAAAAGCCAACGCTGTGAGCGACCGCTCCCCTCCCGACAGCAGGCTCAGCCGCCGGATGTTCTTGCCCGACGGGCGGGCCTCGACTTCCACGCCGGTGTCCAACAGGGCGTCGGGCTGGGTGAGCCGCAGCTTCCCCTCGCCTCCGGGGAACAGGGTCCCGAACAGCAGCGAGAAGTTGTCGGCCACGTCGGCGTAAGCCGCCGAGAAGACGCTCACGATTTCCTCGTCGATCTTGCGGATCACCTTGCGGAGCTCCCGGCGGCTCTGGCGGATGTCGTCGATCTGACCCTGGGTGAACTCGTAGCGTTCCGACAGCGCCTCGTACTCCTCGAGGGCCAGCGGGTTCACCGGACCCATGATGCGCAGCTCCTGCTCCAGCATCCTGATGCGGTCAGCGGGTGCCACGCCGGGCTCGAGCGGCGGACACTCGGCGGCCAGCGCCTCTCCGGGCTCGGCGTCCAGCTCCCGGCGGCACCTGTCCACCGCCGCTTCCAGCCGTAGGCCCACCTCGGTTGCCTCGATCTCGATGCTGCGGTCGCTCTCCTGGTTCTTCCTCAAGCTGTCCTCAGCCTCGGCCCGCCTGTTGCGCAGATCCTCCAGGCGGCGACGGGCAGCGGCGACTGCTTCGGACTCCCGTGCTCGACGACGGCGTAGCTCCTCAAGCCTCTCGCTCACGTTTCGGGACCGTTGCGCCACCAGATCGGTCAGCTCGGCGACGATGGCCAGCCGGGTGTCGACGGATTCGCGCCGGGAAGCGGCCACTGCGCGGGCCTCGGCCATCTGCTTCAACCGCTGCTCGATCTCGCCCCGCTGGGTGGAGAGCAGGCGACGGCGTTCCTCAAGGCCCGCGGTCCGCACCTGGTAGTCGGCCCGGCGGCTGCTCACCGCCTGCGACTGCCGGGACAGCTCGTCGCGGTCGCGGGCCATGCCCTCGGCCCGCTCGCGCTTCTCGGCTTCCCGGGCCTCATGCTGGGGCAGCTCCCGGCCCAGCTCATCGGACCGGGCCCGGTCCTCGGCCACCCTCTGTTGCAGCTCGTCACGGCGGGGTACGAGGGCGGCGATCTGCACTTCCACGTCGCGAAGGTCGCGCTCAACCGATTCGCACCGGCCCCGAGCTCTAACCAGCGCTTCGGTGTCGGCCTGCTCCTGCTTCTTTACCCGGCCCAGAGCCTGCTCGGCGTGGCGTACCCGCTCCTCGGCCGAGGACAGCTCCTGCTCGGCGGCCTGTACAGCGGCGTCGGCCTGGGCCCGCTGTTTCTCGGCTTCCTCCAGCAGCCCCTTGGTGGCTCCGAAACGCCGGGTGCCTACCCGCCATCCCGCCGAGCTGAACCGATCCCCGCTACGGGTGACCACCACTGCCGTCGGGTCGCCTGCGGCTGCCACGGCGGCCTGCTCGCTGCTCTCGGCCACCCCGACGCCGCTGATCAACACGTCGAGCAGATCGTCCACCCCCTCCACCGCCGAATGGACCCGGGGGCGAAGGGGCTCGCCGAACACGGGCGCAGGCGGGGACGGGTGCGACCGGCCCAGGGCCAGAACCGCCCCTCCGGCGTTCTCGGCTTCCAGGGTGGCGATGGCCCGCATGGCGGCCTCTGTGCCGGTGGCCACAACCGCTGCCACCGATTCGCCCACCGCTGTCTCGAAAGCGGCTTCCCAACCCCGGTCAACGTCCACCACATCGAGCAGGGTGCCCACCACGCCCTCGACCCCGGCCAGCCGCTCGGCCCCGGAACGGTCGCGGGCGTCCTGCAACACCGACGACAGCACCTCGTGGCGGGCCTGCCAGGCTTGGCGGTTGCCGGCCGCGTCGGCCAACGCAGCCTTGGCCTGTCCGCCTAGGGCCCGGGCCTTCTCCACCGACTGCTCGGCGGCGGCCACTTCCCGGCCCCTGTTCTGCACCGCGGTCTCGCCCTCGCCCACTTCGGCCCAGCACTGGGCCACCTCCTGAACCAGAGCCAGCCGGCGTGTTTCCAGCCCCTCCAGCTCCCGGCCCAATTGGTCCCATTCGGCCTGGCCCCGCTGGGCCGACGACTCCAGGGCTCTCAACTCGCCTCTCAGCCGGGGGGCGTCCGACCCGGCCTCGGGCAGGCCGTCGTCTCCCCACGCGTCCTCGAACGACAGTCGGAGCTGCTCGAGGTGCTGTTCGGCTTCGACAACCTCGGCCTCGTGGGCGGCCAGGGCTTCCACCGCTGCCCCCACTTCGCTCAGCTCTCGGCCCAGCCGATCGGATTCGGCCTCCAGCGTGGCAACCACGCTCTCGTCCACCCCGGCGCTGCGTTCCTGCTGCAACCGCAGCTTGCGCTCCGATAGCAACGCTTCCAGCCCCCGCAGGCGCTCGTTGAGGCCCTCGAACCGCATCAGCACATCGCTGACCCCCGGCCCTTCGATACTCGCCAAATGGGTTTCGGCCACGCCGATGTCGCGGTCCATGGCCTCCGCCTGGACGGTGAGCTGCTGGATCTGCCGGCGGTTGTTGGCTTGGTCTTGATCCAGATTGCGCTTGCGGCCCCTGAGTTGACCGATTTCCTGGCCGGCCACGTACAGGCGAAGACCGCTCAGCTCGGCCACCAGCCCCCCGTGACGGCGAGCGGCGTTGGCCTGGCGCTCCAACGGCTTGAGTTGGCGGCGGATCTCTCGAATCACATCCGACAGCCGGGTGAGGTTGGCCTCGGCGGATGCCAATCGCCGTTCGGACTTCTCCTTGCGGCGGCGGAACTTCAGCACCCCGGCGGCCTCCTCGATCACCGCTCGGCGATCCTCAGGCCGGGCGCTCAGCACCCCTTCGATCTGGCGCTGGGCCACGATCACATGTTGCTGGCGGCCAACCCCGGTGTCGCTGAGCAGTTCCTGGATGTCGAGCAGGCGGCAGGGCACCCCGTTGATGGAATAGGTGCTGTCACCGCTGCGGAACAGCGTCCGGGTGATGGTTACCTCCTCGAACTCGATGGGCAGGAGCCGGGCGGTGTTGTCGATACTGAGCGACACCTCGGCCCGGCCCAAACCGGGGCGGGAAGCGGTGCCGGCGAAGATGACATCGTCCATCTTGGTCGACCGCACCGACGTGGGGGCCTGAGCCCCGAGTGCCCAGGCCACAGCATCAACAACGTTGGATTTGCCACTGCCGTTCGGGCCCACGATCACCGTCACGCCGGGTTCGAAAACCAGGGTGTTGGGTTCGGCAAAGGATTTGAACCCCTTGAGGGTCAACGCCTTCAGAAACACTGTTGCGACCCTACTCAGCCAACCGCCGCGATTAGTGGAACCTCCCGGTCAACCCGACACCGGCCGAGGTCATCCGGACCACGTCATCCGGATTGCCTTATGGGGTCAGATCTGGCATTGCTCGCAGTAGTAAGTCCAGCGTCGGCGGAAGCGGTACTTCTGAATGGGGCGGTGGCAGCGAGGACAGGGTCGACCGGCCCTTCCCGACATCTTGAACACGTTTAGGTACTCCTGGTAGCCGCCGGGCTCGCCGTGCGCATCGGCGTAATGCCCTCCCTCCACCGTGGCCCCCCGGTGCTTGGCCGCATCGTGCAGGGTCTCCACCATGGCCCTATGCAGCCGCCGCACCTCCTGAGGGCCCAACGAGGTGGTCATGCGGTCGTACCGCAACCCGGCCGCGAACAGGATCTCGTCGGAGTACATCTCGCCCAGCCCCACCACCACCTGCTGATCGGTGAGCACCGCTTTCAGCTTGGCGTCCTGGGAGAGGAGCACCTCGCCGAACATCCGCCACGGAACCGGCTGGTCCAGGGGGTCGATGCCCAGCCTGTCGAGTTCGGGGACCTCCTCCACCAGCTTCTCGGCGTTGGCCAGGAACAGCTCGGCGTCGCCGGGAGCGTCCACCAGCCGAAGCTGACCGCTCTTGGTGAAGGCAATGGTCAGGACAGTGTTGGGCTCGGTCTTGTCCCGGTTGGCGTGGCGGCGCAACTGCCCCCCGCTGCCCAGATGAGCCACTATCACGTCCTCGCTGTCGAGGCTGAGGATCAGATGCAGCCCCCGACGGCGCACCCCTGTGATCTTGGTCGTTTCCAGCCGGTTGGCGAACTTCTTGGCTCCGCCCGAGCGCTTGATGGGCCGGGTGTCGTGTACCTCCACCGATTTGATGCGCAGGCCGGGCAACTCCCGGTCCAGATCGCGGCGGATGGTCTCCACTTCCGGCAGGGCGATCACTGAATCTCTCCTTTGGCCGTCATCGGGCTGCTCCCGCTGGGGTGGGCAACAACTCGAACTCCATCGCCTGCCAGGCCGAAGCGGCGGCCGACTGCTCGGCCTGCTTCTTCGACCTACCCTCGCCCCGGCCCATCTCCTCGCCGTTGATGTGAACCACGGCGAAGAACTGCTTGGCGTGGTCTGGCCCCTTCTCGCTAAGGCGGTACTCGGGGGCGTCCTGGCCACGCTGGGCGCAGTGCTCCTGCAAGCGGGTCTTGTAGTCCCGCACACCGGGGGCCTCGGCGGCGGCGGCGATGGGATCGGCCATCCACCCCCGGACCAGCTCGACCACCGTCTCCCACGGAGCGTCGAGGTAGATGGCACCGATCACCGCTTCCATGGCGTCGCAGAGGATGGAGCACTTCTTGCGGCCCCCCGAGGCTGCCTCGCCCCGCCCCAGGCGCAGGGCTTCTCCCAGGCGAAGCTCGCCGGCCAGATCGGCCAGCGCCTCGGCCCTAACCACCTCGGCCCGCAACGGGGCCAGCTTCCCTTCGGCCTTCTCCGGGTAAGCGGAGTAGATGTGGTCGGTCACCACCAGGGCCAGCACGGCGTCGCCCAGAAACTCCAGGCGTTCGTTGGACGCCGCTCCAGCGTGGTCGGCCGTCCACGACCGGTGGGTCAACGCCTCCACGAGCAGGCCGGGCCGGGTGAACGTGTAGCCGAGGCGGTCGGCCAGGGCCGCGAGCTCAACTTCGGAAGTCAGGAGCTTCGGCTCAGCCGGCCGTGGACATAGTCGACGGCGTCGCGCACCGTCTTGAGATCCTCCAAGTCCTCGTCGTCGATGCTGAAGCCCACCGTCCTCTCGCTCAACTCCTCCTCGAGGGTTTCCACCAATTCGATGAGGGCCAGCGAATCGGCGTCGAGGTCGTCGGCAAAGGCCTGTCCCTCGGATATCCGGTCGGGAGCAATCTCCAGGATGTCGGCCAAGCACTCCCTGACCAGGGACAAGATCCCGTCGCGATCCAACGGGCTCTGTTCGACATGGGTTTCGGAAGGCACGGTGTCTCCGGGGCTGTACAGCAAAGCGGCGCGGGTGAATTATACGCCACCTTGCCGCGGTTCCCACTTCCTCAGGCCAACATCCCAGTGATTTGCCCCACGGGCCCCGCAGTGCACCCGCGGCGTGGTGTCCGGCACCGGGCGACCTGGTGGACCGCGATGGTCTCACCTGAGATGCCTGGTTTGGCTTTCTATTCTGTTGTCAATGTGCGTTTGCTGGGTTTGGGGTTCGACGAGCGTTTCGGGCCATCGTCCTGGTTGATGGCCGGTTGCCCAGGTGGTTCGTTGCTGTCGTGGTTGCCAGCGCCACTTGGTCAGGTGTTGGCCCTGGGGTTCGGCACTTTGGTGTCCGGTGTTCGCTGGGGTTGCCGGCAAGTCCGGGTCGGGTGCTCAGCCTGGGGGCCATGTTCCGATTGCTCAGTTTCTGAGTATGGGGTTGTGTTGGGCCGGCTGGTAGTTGGTGGTGCCGGTGTCGGGAAACGGATCTGGTGGGGGATGCACGGTGTAGCGGCCGTCGGGGTCTTGGTGGACTTCCCAGTTGTGGTCGTGGATGTTGTGGTGGCAGCGGGTACACACCATCACGAGGTTGTCGAGGTCGGTGGGTCCGCCGTTTGACCACCAGTCGATGTGGTGTGCCTGGCACCAGTGAGGTGCGGCATCGCAACCCACACAGCCCTGGTCTCGTAGCGTCAGTGCGGCCTTTTGGCCTGGGGTGGCGATTCGTGTCCTGCGACCCAACCAGAGCTTTTGGCCCTTGATCTTGTAGATGGCGGGCAGGATGTCCGCCTCACAGGCCAGCTTCTTGAGTTCACCAACCGGAAGGGGCTTGCCGTCGCTCAGCCGGGCGTTTGTGAGGCGGCGGTTCACAATGTCGTAGTCGGCCACCACCAACAAAGCAGTCCCCGACGCCTTGCCCTTTCTCTGGCTCCAGGATCAATTCGGCTAGGGCGTCGGCCATGCGCTGCTTCGACGTGCGCCGCTTCTTGGGGTCCTCTTGGTACCACAGCTCGCGTTCTTTGGCCGACAGCACCGTGGCGATACGAGCCCCGGTTAGAGGGTCAAACTCGCCCGACAAAACGAACATGCCGGTTTCTTTGCTCTCGAACGCTCTTGCGGTGCGCCGCTCCTTCTGATTGTCCAAGATTTCTTGTCCGTCGTCGGTAGACATGTCCTGCTGGTGGCGGCGCACCGTCTTTTTGAACCGGGTGTAATCCTCACGCTGGGCTTCTTGTTGCAACACCGACTCGTCGATGGGCCCTTCTCCTGCGGCTCGCGCGATCAGCCGAGCATGGCTCGCAGCGATCACCCCGTCGGCCAACGCCTCATAAGTTTCGGGAAACTCGGCCAGCTTCTGGGCCACCTCCACATCCTGGCGGGCCTGGCGTGAAGAAGACTGCGACACGTTACGAACCGCTCGCTGAGCCTCCTCTGCACCAATGAGATTCTTGAGGTCAACCAGGATTCCAGCCGTGATGGCCGCCAACTTCGACTCCGCCCGACGGGCCACCTCCAACAACGCACGCAGCTCAGCGTCGCCCATCTCAGACCTGTCAACGTGACGCACACCGTCGCCCCGCAACCGTCTTGGCTCTCTGCCATGTTCACCTCCTTGGTCATCTTCCGCCCCGCATCTGGGGCTTGAATCCATCTAGAAATCCATTATCCACACCACGGTGATAGTTTCTCCTGATGGTCTGCTGCCTTCCGTTGGTGTCTGCCTCGTTTCCCATTATCCACATGGTGGTGACAGTTTCCCCGTCGCCGGCACCCTGCCACCGCCTCTCGCGAAACCCCAGGTCACAGACCCAGGGCGCATCCCGACACCCTACAAGGGGGCTGTGACATTATCCCCAGGCCGCCCACAAGCACCCCGTGACCTCTTGACCCGACACGGGACCGATCCCCCACCCGACCGCCGCCCACCCCTGACCACTGCCCGGCCGTGCTATCGGAGCCTGCCTATCCCTCCGCCAACCCGACATGAGCACCTCGCAACCTGTGACCCCCCCGGGGACGTTCAATCCTCCCGCGCAGCCACCACCGCGATCCGAAGAATCCATGCATGACTCGGAGATACGGACTCGCCCTACCTCCGAATTTGTCTGACTTCGCAGATGCGTACTTCCCCGTGAGCAATCATCAAGATCAACGTGATGGGCGATTTCGAGCTCTGGCTCAAACTTCAGCTTGATGCCAAACATCAAGAGATCAGTGCCAACGATTCCGTACGCCGTTCCATCAACCCATCCGATCCCCAGATAGAGTCCATACACAAAGACTGACGAACCCCATGCCGTCAGTGGCCAGAAAACCGGCTTGGAGGCTCATGACCAAGCGATCTACCAACAAATCAAGCATCCTGCTTTTCCCCGCCTATCGTCGCTTCGAGGCAGCCCGGGTTGAGACCAACGATGCAATGATGGCATTACTCATCGGAGGACGTCTCGGATCACACGCTCTGTTGCGCCATGGCGATTCGGACCGCTTCCTGTCTGAGATCTTCCCAACAGTAAAGGACATCCGCCGCCTCGACCGTACTGCAGCCAAAGCTCAGCGACTCATCGACCACGCCGAAAGGTACTTCGCCTACCTAGCCATACCGTTCGCGCTTACCGTCTATAAGACGTTCGTGCTCGACTGCATCGAACTATTCGAAGACACTCCATTAGACCCCACCACGGTCCAAATGCATCTCTTGCACAAACGGATTCAGGAGAAAGCAGGTGAACTCCCTAGTGAACTCGTGGAATTATTCGAGTTATCCCGCCAGATAAGGAACCGGATCCTCCATCACAACGCTACCCAAGGGAGCAATCTCCGTCCTGCCTACCGTGCCCTTTCGCGACCCGCACGCGAGAGCTGGAAAAATCTGTCAGACCAGCAGCTTCCACTCTCTAACCCAAAGGAACAGCTCGCTCTAGGCGCCTGTGAAATCACCGCCGTCCTAGCAATAACCAAGAACTTAGCTAGGTGCCTAAACGAGTCGCTTACGTCTACCGTCACACGAGAACGGTGGATCAAGATCATCAAGGAGGACTTCGAAGCCACGTCGCCCCGAGCAAAGGATCGAAACACGAGACTCAGGCGCATCCAGGGTCACGCTCGGCATTTCTACCCCTCACTAGGGCTTAGTCGAGAGGAGTTGGCAGCCTCGTATGGGACTGAAGTATAAGTGGAGGCTCTTCCTATTGAGCTACTATTCGTGCGAATAGTCGGGACTCGAACCCGGGTCTCCCCGCTCTGTGATGACTCCAGTCATGATCTGAGGGCTCCTATGGCCAAGTCACCTAAAGGCAACTATACAGGCTCTAAGTGGTGAAGCCGGGATTTCGAGTTCTCGCCTCTTGGCGGGTTGAGTTCGGCGGGCTGGGTCGTGCGGGAAGATATCCACAAACAGGCCAAGGAACGATACCTACCCGAATGAATTTGAGTAATCCCCCTCGTAGAGGGCCTTCACCTCTGCCCCGGCAAACTCTGCCAGCGCCTCCCTTACCCCTTCGTCCTTGAGACCGAGCGACCGGAGCGACCCATCGGAGATCTCCGTGACAGACTCAATCCCGATGAACTGGTCACCGAAACGCTCCGCGTACTGGGCGAGCGCGTTCAGCTTGTTCTTGGCGTCAGCCATGTGGTCGCCATGGGAGTCAACGATCGAGACTCCCAGGCTTCCGTCGTCCCGACGCGAGACGATGAGGAAGTCAGGCTGCAACGAGGTCCAACCCCATCATCCTTCTCATAGGCGATGCGAAGGACTGCCGGGTAAGGCGGCTTGGGTTGCGGTACCAGGCCACGAAGCTCGGCCGTGCAGCCTCTGTCTTGATGACGGTGCGCTCCCTCTGGTTGAGAGCGGCCGGGAAGATCCCGCTCTTTTCTGACTAAAGGTGTCCTTCAAGCATGAGAGGCTGAAGCGGAGCCTCCAGCGCCATGAGCGGCTGCCAAGCAGGCTGGCAGAAACCTGACCTGATCTACCTTGGACTAGACGAGGTGATCACCACCGCCCCTGAGCACCTGGGGGTCGGTCCGCGTAGCTGTCACACCTGGTCCGTATACTCAATCCAACTGTCCGGTGCCGGGCCCGCATGGTATTTGATGGATTGAGATGACTGGAAGTTCCGTACCCTTTCCGATCCCGTACCAAGGGAGCAAACGGCGTCTGGCGCCACAGATCGTGCGGTGCCTGCCGCGTTCCACGGATCGACTGGTGGAGCCGTTCTGCGGGTCGGCGGCGGTCTCGCTGTACGCGCTCGCTACCGGTGCAGCCGACACGGTATGGCTGAACGACAACAACGAGCCCTTGGCACGGCTGTGGATGGCAATCGCCGATCGCCCAGATGACGTCGTCCGTCGGTACACCGAGTTGTGGAACGCTCAGCTCGGGCACGAGCGGCAGTTCTACGACCAGGTTCGTGACGAATTTAACGTCACACAGGAGCCAGAGCTCCTCCTCTACCTGCTCACCCGCTGCGTGAAGGCTTCGGTCCGGTACAACTCCGTCGGCGAGTTCAACCAAAGCCCCGACAACAGACGACGAGGCTCCAAGCCGACAAGAATGGCCCAGCACGTACATAGGGCATCTCGCCTACTCAGCGGTCGCTCGCAGTCGTCGTTCCTGGACTACGCAGAGGTGCTTGACAAAGTCTCGTCGGAAGATGTCGTATACATGGACCCGCCCTATCAGGGCGTGAGCGCGCAGCCTGACCGCCGCTACCGCGAAGTCCTGGGGTACGACGACTTCGTGGACACCCTGGCATCGCTGAATGATCGATGCATCTCTTGCGTCATTAGCTACGACGGCCGGACCGGTGATCGCAGCTACGGCAAGCCACTGCCCAAGTACCTGGGCCTCCTGCACTTCGAGCTGGACGCCGGACGTTCGACACAGGCGACCTTCCTGGGTCGCAGCAGCCGCACCATTGAGAGCCTGTATCTGTCGCCAGCCCTTTTGGAGCGGCTCGGTGGCCCGCCAGCCCACCTCACGGGTCGGCCCGAGCCAACTGCCACACCTGTGCTGTTCGCTGGTGGCTGAGAGTGACTACCCCGAGGACTTCCTGAGAGCACTAAGGGCAGTGAAGGCGAAGCGGCTTCGCACTGTAATCGAGTACATCCTTGAGCACGGCTCAATCAACACTGAGGAGCTTCGGGAACTCGGGTACAAACACCCGCCCAGGGCAGCACGCGATGTCCGAGAGCAGGGGATTCCGTTGGAAACGAAGCGCATTCCCCGCGGCGACGGGCGGACGATTGCGTCGTACACATTCGGAGATCCCGAGAACCTCGTCGCCGGCTTGAAGGGCCGAACGCCAATCTCTCGACGCTTCAAGCTGGAGCTGATTAAACATCTGGGAGAGAAATGCTGTGCCTGCGGTCACAAGTTTGAGGTGCGGTACCTCCAAGTTGACCATCGCGTTCCGGTGGAAGTCGGTGGTGATGAACCGGACTCTGAGCGCTCGGTAGATCGATACATGCTGCTGGATGGTGCGTGCAACAGAGCCAAGTCCTGGTCGTGTGAGAACTGTCCGAACTACAGGAATCGCCAGGTTGACGTGTGCGAAACCTGCTACTGGGCGATTCCCGAGGGCCAGTACGAACACATCGCAACTGTCCAACAAAGACGTGTCGTACTCATCTGGTCGGGCGACGCTCAGGTTGGGGAGTACACGGCTCTCGTGCATGACGCCGAAGCCAGCGGCCGGACCGTTCAGGAGTACATACAGCAACGGCTACGCATCTCGTAGCAGTAGGGTTCGGTGATGGTGGCGCCGAACATTTTGGTGGTCATGGCGGATCAGCTCGCACCTCACTTCACGTCCACCTACGGCCACTGGGTGGTACGCACGCCGCATCTGGACGCCCTGGCCGAGCGGGGGGTTCGGTTCGACGCCTTCTACTGCCACTCACCGCTGTGCGCACCCGCCCGATACTCCATGCTGTCGGGGCGTCCGGTGTCGGAGATCGGGGCGTGGGACAACGCTGCAGAGTTCCCGTCGAGCATCCCCACCTTCGCTCATCATCTGCAAACGGCCGGTTACCGGACGATCCTCACCGGCAAGATGCACTTCGTCGGCCCCGACCAGCTTCACGGCTTCGAGGAACGCCTCACCACCGACATCTACCCCGCCGACTTCGCCTGGACGCCCAACTGGTGCCGCCCCACGGAGCGAATCGCCAAGTGGTACCACAACATGGACCCGCTCTCGGAGGCCGGGCCGGCGATCACCACCCATCAGATCGACTACGACGAAGAAGTCGGCTACACCGCCCGCCGAAAACTGCTCGACCTAGCCCGAGACCACCACCGCCACGGCGACGACCGCCCGTTCTGCCTGGTGGCCTCGTTCATTCACCCACACGACCCCTACGTGGCCCGCCCGGAGTGGTGGAACCTCTACAACCACGACAACATCGACCTCCCCGACCCCGTCGACCCCGGCTCGCTCGACGCCCACAGCAAGCGCATCCGGGCCGGGATCGAGGCCGACACCGTCGGCTGCACCGACGAGCAGGTCCGCAACGCCCGCCACGGCTACTACGCCAACACCAGCTACGTAGACGATTGGCTCGGGACGCTCACCGCCACGCTCACCGAAACCGGCCTGGCCGACAGCACCGTGGTCATCTTCACCGCCGACCACGGCGACATGCTCGGTGACCGAGGGCTCTGGTACAAGATGTCGTTCCACGAGCGCTCGGCCCGGGTGCCGCTGGTGATGGCCGGGCCCGGCGTGGCGCACGGCAAGGTGCCCAATGCGGGCTCGCACCTCGACATCCTGCCCACCCTGCTCGACATCGCCACCGACGGGAACGACTGGTCGGAGCTGGACGTTTCCCGCCACGACCTCGAGGGCCGGAGCCTTTGGCCGCTGGCAACCGGTGACACCGACAACACCTCCGAGGCGATCGGCGAGTACACCGCCGAGATGACCAGCAGGCCGATCTTGATGATCCGGCGCAACAACCTCAAGTACATCCACTGCGACACCGACCCCCCGCTGCTGTACGACATCGACACCGACCCCCTCGAGCGCACCAACCTGGCCGACGACCCGGCCCACGCCGGCACCGCCAGGGACTTCGCCGCCGAGGTCGCTCGTCGCTGGGACTTCGACGACATCACCGACCGGGTTGTCGCCAGCCAGCAGGCCCGCCACGCCATACACCGCGCCACTGCGGCCACCAAAGGACTGGTTTCGTGGGATCACCTCCCGGCCAACGACGTGGCCAATCACTACGTTCGCAACCATCAAGACGCAGTGGAAACCGCTCTGTCGAGCCGGCTGCCCACCCCGGAGACACCATGACCACCTCCGACATCCAACCCGCAGGCCACCCAATAGACACCATGACCACCCCCGGCGAACCAATTGATATCGCTACCGGCTGGTCGGAAGACCCCGCCACCTCTCTTTCGTTGCACTCCGACGCCTACACCCAGCAGCGATGGTTCGACATTGACGAGCGAGAGATCGTGGGGCGAACCTGGCAGTGGGTCTGCCACGCCGAAAAGCTGAGGGCCCCAGGGTCGTTCGTCACCGAAAACATCGCCGGCATGTCGATCCTCGCCGTGCGTGACTGTGAAGGCATCCTCCGGGTCTTCTACAACGTGTGCCAGCACCGGGCCCATCACCTCGTCGAAGGCGAAGGGACCATTGCGAACCTGGTGTGCCCGTACCACGCCTGGAGCTACGACCTCACCGGTCGGTTGCGGGCCGCTCGCCACACCCAGCACATCGACGACTTCGACATGGATGCCATCTGCCTCGAACCGGTGCAGATCGAGGAGTTCGCCGGGTTCGTGTACGTGAACCTCGACCCTCAGGCCGCACCGCTGGCCGACCAATCCGGCGAGCTCGGCGCCGAGATTGCCCACTGGGCCCCCGACGTGGAGCGCCTCACCTTCGCTCACCGACTCTCCTACGAGATACGCAGCAACTGGAAGAACGTCGTCGACAATTTCCTCGAGTGCTACCACTGCCACGTGGCCCACGAGGACTTCGTGTCGCTCGTCGATATGGACACCTACACGGTTAGCACCCACGGCATCTATTCCAGCCACATGGCCGAGGCCGGCAAGAGCGCCAACACCGCTTACGACGTGAGCGCCGCCACGGTGACCGATCACGCCGTGTGGTGGCTTTGGCCCAACACCTGCATTATGCGGTATCCGGGACGGGGCAACATGATTGTCCTCAAGATCATCCCGGTGGGGCCAGGCCTCACGCGAGAGACGTACGACTTTTTCATTGAATCCGCCGAGGCCAACGAGGCCGAACTGGAATCGATCCGCTACCTCGACGAGGTTCTCCAAGTTGAGGACATCAACCTGGTCGAGAGCGTGCAACGGGGTATGGAAACCCCGGCGTTCACCCAGGGCCGCATCGTTACCGACCCCTCGGGTTCGGGGCTGTCCGAGCACGCCCTTCACCACTTCCACGGGCTGGTTCTGGAGCAATACAGAAAGGCGCAGCGGTGACCACACCGCTCGACGGCCGGGTCGCACTGGTTACAGGGGGACGGGGCGGAGCGGGACGGGCGGTGTGTGATCGCCTCGAGCGCGAGGGCGCCCATGTATATGCCGCCGACCTCACCGAATGGGGTTCCATCGGCCCCGGTCCCGAGGCCGGCAACGGAACACCGGCCGGCGAGTTCCTGGCCTTCGATGTAACCGATGAGGAAGCGGTGATAGCAGGCATCGCCAAGATCGAACACGAGCGAGGGCGCCTCGACATCGTGGTCAACGCCGCAGGGATAGAAATCGAAAAGACCGTCGAGGAGACATCGACAGCCGAGTGGGACCGGA
The DNA here is from genome assembly GCA_965200775.1 of Acidimicrobiales bacterium. Taxonomy (GTDB): domain Bacteria; phylum Actinomycetota; class Acidimicrobiia; order Acidimicrobiales; family Bin134; genus Poriferisocius. The sequence continues at coordinate 2,183,166 of OZ241383.1, forward strand.
TCTTCGCCGTCAACGTCACTGGAACCTTTCTCACCTCGAGGCACGCCCTGCCGATGCTGCGGGAGTCGCCGTGCGCCTCGATCATCAACTTCGGCTCCTACGACGGCTACATCGCCGACCCCAAGCTGGCCGCCTACTGCGCCACCAAGGGCGCTGTACACATGATGACCAAGGCGATGGCCGTGGACCACGGACCCGAGGGCATTCGGGTCAATGCCATATGCCCCGGCTACATCGACACCCCCATGCTCCAGCAGTTCCTCCCCGACAACATCGACCCCTCCGCTGCCCGGGCCGAAGCCGAACTAATCCACCCCCTGCGCACCATCGGCACGCCAACCGACATGGCCAACCTCGTTTTCTGGCTCGCTTCTGACGAGGCCCGCTACGCCACCGGCCAACTGTGGGTGCTCGACGGCGGCATGTCGGCCCAAGTCCAGCAGATGAGATTCTGAGGATAGGATCGTCGCCGTGTACCTCCGGTTCGTCGCCGCGACGCTCTTGATGGCAATGCTCAGCGCGGCGTGCGGTGGATCATCGGATTCGCCTGACGCCAACAGTGACTCAACGGCGAACGACCCCGCCCCCGGCATTCGAGGCGTATCCGCTCTGGACGGAGCCGCCATCCACGCCGACCCTCCCGACGATTTGGTCGTGCTCGATGTTCGCACCGCCGAGGAGTTCGACGAGGGTCGCCTGGAGGGTGCCGTCATGATCGACTTCTACCGGGACGACTTCGGCGAGCAAATCGCCCAACTCGACCCTGATGTCCCTTACCTGCTGTATTGCCGATCGGGGAGCCGCTCCGGCCAGGCAGCGATGCTGATGCAAGACCTCGGCTTCAACGATGTGGCCCACCTCGACGGCGGCATCCTCGCCTGGTACGAGGCCGATCTCCCCACCGTCACCGACTGACCTCCGAGATTCCCACGACCAACGCAAGATAGTTCAAACTACCGGGAGCCGATATTTGGATTCCGCGCCGGTAGACACATTCGATCAGCGCCGGGCATCAACGAGTTCTACGTCATACGCACCCAGGGCCTGGTCGGCGGTCACCAAGGCCAGTGCCTCAAGCTGAGCTTGCGCTATGAGCATCCGGTCGAAGGGGTCTCGGTGGTGGATCGGAAGTGTTGGCGCGTGCTCGGCGTGGTCCGCTGTGATCGCGAGCGGGATGAACCCTCCAAGCTGGAGTGCGGCTACGAGACCATCGGGCATATCCAGCTTGCCAAGTGCCAGCTTGATCCCAAGCTCCCAAGGAGTGACCACCGAAAAGTACGCCTCATCGGCAAGTTCGACCAATTGGCGACTCTGTGGTCCAAGCGAGCCGCTTCCCTCGAGCCACCACAGGGCAACATGACTGTCCACCAAGATCCTCATGGCAAGTCTGCTTCAGCCGACTCTTCGAACATGGCCACGATCTCGGCATCGGAGCCGACAATGTCATCGCTATAACTGACCTGACCGGCCCACGCTCCCGGCACCCTCACCGGGCGGACCGGACGCCAAGGAATGATCTTGGCAACAGGATGTCCGTTGCGGGCCACGATCACCTCGGCTCCCTCCTCGGCTTCACGGATCAGCTCCGACAGCCGCGACTTCGCCTCATGAGTGTTCACTACCAGAGTTGTCATGATCTTAGCTTAGCTAAGGTTATCAAGAGAGTCCACACGACGTGTTGACCTGTAGCAACGCACATTGTTTCTCGGAGTTCCGAAGTCAGCACCGGCGCTGCCTTGACGAGCACCATTACGTATAGCGGTTCACCATCGGGCATAGGTGGGCAGCCCCTTCTAAACCTTCACCAAGTCCACCCCTGGGTACTTCTGCAGCGCAGTGTCGACGATGCAGGACCGGTGGCACTCGCGGAGCCGGTCGATAAGCCAGACAGCACCGAGGGCACCGGCGAGGAGGAGTTCGATGCGGTCGGCCAGGTTGGTCGCTCGGGTGATGTCGTCGGGGTTGGGGCGGGGGCCGTCTCCCAGGTAAGGACGAGGGTCGACCATCGTGCCGTAGCGCAGCGGGCCGCCCAACCGGACGCCTAGGGCTGCGGCAAAGGCGGTCTCGGCCACCCCGGCATTGGGGGACGGATGAGCGGGGGCGTCTCGGCGCACCAGGGCGGCAATGCGCCGGGCACGTCGGGGTTCGGCCAGTGCGACGAGACCGGCGAACAGTCGGGCCGGCAGCCAGTTGGCGGCGTCGTCGAGGCGGGCGGCCGCCCAGCCGAAGCGGTGGTGGCGATCGGTGCGGTGCCCGACCATGGCGTCCATGGTGTTGATGGCTCGGTACGCCGCCACGCCGGGTGCTCCCGCCATGAGCGCCCAACACACGGGAGCGACGACTGCGTCGACGCTGTTCTCGGCGACGGATTCGATGACCGCAGCGGCCACCCCCGATTCGTCGAGATCGCTGGTGTCGCGCCCGACGAGCCATGGGAGTTCCTGTTTGGCACCGGTGAGGTCGTTGTCGTCGAGGCGTTGGTTGACTCGCAGAGCGGCTCGGCGTAGCTCACGGCCGGCAGCGCATACCGCTACGGCAACGGCGGTAGATCGTGCCAACCGTCCGGCTGCCGCTGCGATGAGCACGCCTGCTGCGGCGTAGGCCACGCCGGGGCCACTCTGGTCACGCCACAGCTTCTCCTCTATTCGTTCCATAGCCGTTCCGAATGCTGCGACCGGGTGAGCCTCAGCCGGAACCTCGCCCAAGATCCGGTCGGCCAGCAGGCCCAGTGCGATAGCGCCACAGCGGCGCCCGACCACGCTCATACCTGTGCCGCCTCGATTCCTGCTGTCACAGCGTGATGGGTGGCGAGAGCGATTCTCGCTCCCCACTGTGAACGGGGACCGGCAAACTCCACCGACGATGCACCGGTATCGGGCCAAAGGACGGTCACAGCGTCGCTGGCGGTGCCGGTGCCTGGAACGCCCGCTTCGATGAGCGCCTGGGTTTTGGCCTCGGTGATGGTTGCCACGGCGTTGACAGCGGCTGACAGCGCCAGTCCAACCGGTACCTGCACCACCACGTTGATGGTGCCCGCTGCCCAGTCGTTCCAGCCACCGTGAGGGTCGGCGGCCCAGGTCGGCTTGGAGATGCCCACCGTTGCGTGGACGAGCACGCCCTCATTCTCGGCCCGGCGAACCCGGCCCACGTCGGCAGCGGTGAACATCGCCGTGCCTGGCCCGTCGAGGCCCAGATCGAACGCCACGGAGCGAGCGTGAGCGTCGAGGTCGGTCCGTGCGTAATCCTTCGCAACACCGGTGTTCAGCACCCATTGGGGGTGGGTCAACCCCCCTCCCACCGGTGCCGACGACAGCGCCATGGTGCCGCTAGGCAGAACCCAGGCCAGCACCCCACGGTGATTGGCGTTGGCGGGGTGCAGCGTGGGCTCGATCACCAGCCGGAGCCTTCCCCGGGCGGTTCCAACGAAGCCAATGCTGCTTCCAGGCGCTCCAATCCATCATCGTCGGGCACTGCCACTCGCACCCAGCCCGTCATGTTGAAACTGCCGCAGTCGCGCACCAGGATCCTCCGAGCGGCCAGCTCCTCACGAAGGCCCGGCGCCTTCACCAGCACCCACGGCGCGTCGGCGGCAACGACGGTGAAGCCACGGGCCTGCAGCAGGGCAGAGAGGTCGGAGCGTGCCGATGCGATCCGGTCTCGCCACACCCCCAGTTCTGCCTGCTCAAGCAGGTCCGGGAGCAGCGCCAGGCCCACAGAACCCACCGACCACTGGGTCTGTTGCCGCCGAAAACGCTCCACATCGTCGGCCAGCACATACCCGAGCCGCAGGCCAGGACACGCAAACACTTTCGTCAGCGATCCAACCACCACACCGGGGCGACCGGCCGACCAGCGAGCCGTGGCCAGCGGATAGAAGGCCTCGTCCCACACATCGGCATGTTCGTCCGAACCGGCCAAAACGCCCGACGGATTGTGAGGATCGCTACGCCACAGGGGGCCGTCTGCCTCCCGCGGGTGCAGACCGAAGTCGGGTTCCCGCACCGGCCGCCCACCGATCTCGGCCGCGACCAGCGCAATGGCCTCGCTGCCACCGTTGGTCAAAAGCACCCGCTCCCGCTCCACCCCCAATGCCTCGGCCAGCGCCGAGGTTGCGGCGAACGTGTCCGGGTACTGGCGGATCGCATCCTGGTGCCGGGCCATATGCAGACGGGCATCGGGGGCAAAAGGGTTCAGGTTCTGCGACAGATCAAGGATCTCCCCAACATCCACACCCAAAGCCCGCGCCAGCCTCGGGCCATCACCACCGTGCGGCCCGGCAGCGGGAACCCAACCGACGTTCGTCAAGGATCACTCCCCGGTAGGAGTTGCGGGCCGGCCCCGGATTCCCAACGCCGCCCATGAACCAGTGGGCTGCACGCTACCCTTCCGAGAACTTCCGGCAAGAGTTTTGCTGCCGCCCCGGCCGCATCGTCCACAGTCACCCAGGGGAGACAATCGTGACTCACAGCAATGATCCGACGGACGAGCAATCCCCCCTACGCCCTCACCGCTTCGTGCCAACTCAGGCCGTTATTGACCTCTTCCGAACAGCCGCACCCATCGACTACGACCGGTTCCGCCAAGACCTCGACACACATGCCCGTCTGGTAGCGCCCAGCCGGGAATCTGGAGCATCGACCAACGACACGGCCCGCGATGCCGTCGAACCGCTGGGGCGCGAGCGCTTCGCTCAACAGGTGACAGCAGAGCTGGCCGAACTTCGGCGAGACCCCGAGGCGTGGGAGTCCTACCTCGCCGAGGCCGAAGCCACCATGACGGCAGATGGTCTCGATTGACGATCTCTGGCTGGTCGACCTCGGAGAGTCCTGGGAGTAAGGGCGTCGCTGCCTGGGGTTAGGTGGAGGACAGCACTCGGCGGAGGGAGCCGACGGTGTCGCGCTGGGCGAGGTCGTGGGCGACTTGGATGGCGTTGGCCAGGGCGGCGGGGGAGGACGCACCGTGGCTGATGATGCTGACCCCGCTAACCCCCAAAAGGATGGCCCCGCCGACGGAGTCGGGGTTGAACTCGCTGTACAGCGGGCCCAGCGCGGGGGCCAGCATCCCGGCACCCTGGCGGGCCTCGTCGGAGGAATCGAACGCCTGGAAAAGGGCGCCGATCAACTGCTTGGCCACCCCCTCAGCGGTCTTGAGGGCTACGTTGCCGGTGAAACCGTCGGTCACGATCACGTCGGCCATGTCCTCCAGCAGGTCACGCCCCTCCACGTTGCCGGCGAACACAGATCCTGTCTGGGACTGCCATGCTTCGTCGCTCAACAGCTCGAACGCCTCCTTTACCAGGTGGGAACCCTTGCCCGCTTCCTCCCCGTTCGACAGCAACCCCACCCGGGGCTTCTCCACCCCCCACCGGTCCCGGCAGTAGATGGCCCCCATCTGGGCGAACTGCAACAGCCACTCGGCGTTGCACTCGGTGTTGGCACCCGAATCCAGCAACACGTTGGGCCACCCCCGCCCGGGCACCAGGATCGGCGTGGCGATGGCAGGGCGGGCCACCCCCCGGATCCGGCCCATTCGCAGCAGCGACGCCGCCATGGCCGCCCCGGTGTTGCCGGCGCTGACCAGGGCCGAAGCGTGCCCGTCGCGCACCGCCTCAGCCGCTCTCACTATCGAGGAGTCCTTCATCTTTCGCACGCCGGCGGCACCCTCGGCCCCCATGGCGATCACTTGCGAAGCGGGGACCACCTCGAACTCGTCGGCGTCGGTGAGCCGTTCGGGGTCGCCGACCAAAAGGATGGGAATATCCCGTTCGGTAGCGAGACGGGCACCGTCGATAACCGAAGCCGGAGCGTCGTCACCCCCCATGGCATCGACGGCTACGGGAAGCGATGCCACGTCACCCCCTTGGCGTCATCGGCTACGGGAAGCGATGCCACGTCACCCCCTTGGCGTCATCGGCTACGGGAAGCGATGCCAACGTCAACCTCCAGACGGCCGGGGTGCCATTGGGCCCAGCCTGCGGCTCAGCCCACCTCGACTGCCTCGCGGCCGGCATACCAGCCGCAGGCCTTGCACACCCGGTGGGGTCGCTTGACCACTCCACACCGGGGGCATGTGCTTTGGGCCGGTGCCGACACTCGCCAGGCCGACGCCCGGCGGCTTCGGCCCTTGGCCTTGGATGTCTTCTTCTTGGGTACAGCCATCGGAGCGTCCTATGGATCGGAGTGGGGAGCAGGGCGACGGCATCAGTCAGTCTCCGCCGACGCAGCCCATGAATTTACTGGCCGGTGCGGAGCGCGTCCAAAGCAGCCCAGCGGGGATCCTTGGGACGCTCGCCGTGATCGGCCTCGGGCTGGGTCATGGGGTAGGCGTCGGGGGCAGGGCCGACGCATTCCTCCGAGCACAGCGGGGCGATGGGCAGCGACAGCACCAGGGAGTCCCGCACCATCGCAGTGAGGTCCACCTCGCCGTCAACAATGGGGTAGGTCTGATCATCGGTCGGGTTCGACCCAAACATCTCCCGCACATCCTGACGCACCGCTTCGTTGATGGGCTCCAGGCAGCGGCGGCACGACCCCTGCCACCGGGCCTGCAGCGAACCGGTGGCCTCCAGGCCGCCGTGAACCGATTCCAGCCGCACCTGAAGTTCGACCGGGCTGCTGATCTCAGCGGTTGAGGTGGACAGCCCGCCCAAGTCGGCCCGCAGCGACAGCGTCCGGTGCGAGCCCGGACGTCTCAGCAGCTCCGCTACCGGAACCACCATCGAACTCTGGGGCACGACACCTCCTCGGCGTGGGCCTGCTACCGGCGGGCCCTGTCAGTCGACGTCCTGGTCGAAGAAGCCGTCGTCGGGTTCGGGAGGCGGCTCGGGGCCGTAGTTCCGCACCAGATCGGCCAGGGGATCGCCCTGCAGCCGCTCCCGGGCCTCGCGCACCGTGTTGAGAATCCGCTCCAGCGCGTTCTCGAAGCTGCCCAACTTGGTGTCGCAGTAATCCTCGGTTTCGTGGCGCAGGCGTCGAGCGGTGGACTCGGCCTCCTCCACCATCCGCCTGGCCCGCTGTTCGGCCGCTTTCACCACCTCGGTGCGCTGCACCATCGCCTCGGCCTGCGAACGGGCTGCGGCCAGGATCTCGTCACCCTCCCGGCGGGCCTTCTTCAGGTAGTCCTCACGCTCCTTCAATAGCCAGCGAGCGGCCCGCATCTCCTCGGGCAGCCGGTCGAGGCACGCCTGAAGCAGCTCGAGCACCTCGTCCTTGTTGATCATCGAGGATGCCGACAGGGGCATGGGGCGAGCGGTGGCCACCAGCTCGATGGCCTTTCGCAGCAGCAGATCGAACTCGGGATCACCGAAGCGAGTCGTCATCTGATGCGACCCGGTGGGCTGGGGATCGATGCTCGTCATCTCAATACCTCTCGATCAGTCGTTTGGCCACCGGGGGCGGGACCATGGAATCGATCTCCTGGCCGAACCGGGCCAGCTCGCGGATCAGCCGGGACGCCAAAAACGAGTGCTTGCTGGCCGAGGGGATGAACAGGGTGTGTACCCCCGAGATGGCCTGGTTCATTTGGGCCATCTGAAGCTCGTTCTCGAAATCCGACACCGCCCTCAGGCCCTTCACGATGAAGTCCACCCCTTCGTCCCTGGCCAGATCCACCACCAGCCGGGCGAACATGGTTGTCCGCACGTTGGGCAGGTGGGCGAAGCACTCCTCCAGGATGGTTTGACGTTCCTCCAGCTCGAAAAGAGGGTCCTTTTGCGGGTTGTGTACCGCGGCCACGACCACCTCCTCGAACAGGCGCGACGCGGTCTCCACGATCTCCATGTGCCCGTTGTGGATTGGATCGAACGATCCGGGAAACAGAACACGGGTCACGAATCGGACTCCTCGAGGTTGTGGTGGCCTTGGCGGCGGGCTATCACCACAACGGTACCCGCGTAGCGCTGCGATTTGATGACATCCCAGCCGGTGCCGGGGGCGACGACGTCGTGAGACTCGGTCACCACCACATCGGCGGGGAGCCGCTCCAGCAGCTCTGGCCAGGCGTCGAACCGGTAGGGGGGGTCGCACAGGGCCACGTCGTAGTGCTGCCCGAGGCGGGGCAACACTCCCATTACCTCGCCGGGAACGACCCGGCATCGGTCGCCCAGCCCTGTGGCGGCGATGTTGTGCTCCAGGGCCACCAGCGCGGGGCGGGCAGACTCCACGAACGTGGCCGACGTCGCCCCTCGTGACACGGCCTCCAGGCCCAGCGCACCCGATCCGGCGAACAGGTCGAGCACCGCCGCACCCTCGATGAGCCCCGAACTGTGAAGCGAGTTGAACACCGCTTCGCGAACCCTTGCGGTTGTGGGGCGCACGTCGGTGCCCTCGGGAGTGGTCAGCCGACGGCCCCGGGCCTCCCCGGCGATGACCCGTAGCGACATCGCCCTCAACTCTCGGGGGGGCGGGGCTGTCGGGACATGGGGGTGACGATCACCCCGTCGCCCACCACGAACTCGCCGAGCGACTCGAAACCGTGGCGGAGGTAGAAGCTCACGTTTTGCGGGTTGCTCGACTCCAGGTAGGCCGTGGTGCCGGTGCGGTCGCAGCGTTCCAGCATGGGGGCCAGAACACGGCCGCCCAGGCCCCGGCTCTGCTGATCGGAGGACGTGCCCAGCACGGCCAGATACCAGTGCGGCTCGGGCAGGCGGGCCTGGTGAATCCGACCCAGTGCCTCCATCCGGGACGGAGCCAGATCGCCCACAAGCTCGAACATCATGGAGACGAACGCGGCTTGGCCCTCCGACTCGCCGCTACCGAGATCTTCGCCGTCCGGGTCGCTGCTGCTGGTATCGCTGCCGTTGGTACCGCCGTCGTGGGGCGAGTCGGAATCGAGTCTGGGGGGCTGCCAGTAGGCGACGCATCCGTCGATGCGGGTGCCGTGCAGCTCGGAACCGGGGGGCAGACGGTCGAGGGTGAACCCCCACCAGCGTTTCAGCGAACTCACCCGTTCGGCCTCGTCGGGGAACACCCAGCTCATCAGGGGATCACGAGCGAAGGCGTCGGCCCAGATCCCGATGATTTGATCCCGCCTCTCAAGGCCCATGCGCACAACGTCCAGCACCGCTATCTCCTACAGGTTGTTGACCTTCAGGTTGTCAGCTCTTCATCAGGTAGGCGGCATCATCGTCTTCCAGCAAGAGCTCCACCTCGGAAAGCAGGTCGGGGTGCCGGCTCAGCCCTGGGTCGCCGTCGAGCAGCTCCACCGCGGCGGCGCGGGCTCCCTCCACCCACTCCCGGTCCCGGCGAAGAGAGGCCAGCTTGAGGTCGCTGCGGCCCTTCTGGCGCTCCCCGAGGATGGTCCCCTCGCCCCGCAGCTCAAGGTCGGCCTCGGCCAGCTTGAAACCGTCGGTGGTGGCCACCAGCGCTCGCAACCGCTCCGCCGCGATCCCCACCGCGTCGGGGGCCAGCAGACAGCAGAACGACTCCTGGCTGCCCCGCCCCACCCGGCCCCGGAGTTGATGGAGCTGGGCGATACCGAACCGGTCGGCGTCCACCACCACCATGATGGTGGCGTTGGGCACGTCGACCCCCACCTCGATCACGGTGGTGGCCACCAGCACGTCGAGGCCGCCCACCCGGAACAGCTCCATCACCGATTCCTTCTCGGCAGGTGAGAGCCGGCCGTGGAGAAGTCCCACCCGCAGCCCAGCCAGCTCGTTGGCCTGGAGCTGCTCAAACGTCTCCACCACCGACCGGGCGTCGATGCTGTCGGACTCCTCGATGAGCGGGCACACCACGAACGCCTGGCGACCCAGGTCCACCTCGTCGCGGACCTGCTCCCACACCTCGGCCTCCTCCCTCGGCGTGCGCGCCCATCTGGTGCTGATCGGCACCCGTCCCGGAGGCATCTCATCGAGCGTGGACACGTCGAGGTCGCCGTACACGGTCATGGCCGCTGTGCGGGGGATGGGGGTGGCGGTCATCACCAGCACGTCGGGCGACGTTTCCTCCGGCCCTTTGGTTCGCAAGGTGTCCCGCTGCTCCACCCCGAAGCGATGCTGCTCGTCCACCACCACCACACCCAGGGAGGCGAAATCCACCCCCTCCTGGATGAGAGCGTGGGTGCCGATGGCGATGTCCACCTCGCCGGAGGCCAGCGCGGCCTGGATCCGGGTGCGCTCGGCACCCCCGGTCTGGTTGGACAGCAGCTCCACCCGCAAAGGCCGGTCGGCCAGCAACGAGGCGTCGGAGGCCGGCACCACGAAATCCTCCAGCAGCGACCGAACCCCCAGGTAGTGCTGTGTGGCCAGCACCTCGGTCGGGGCCATGAGCGCTCCCTGATGGCCCCCCTGCACCGCGGTCAGCAACGCTGCCACCGCCACCACCGTCTTACCCGCTCCCACATCGCCCTGCAGGAGGCGGTGCATGGGCACCGGGCGTGCCATGTCCTCGATCAACTGGTCAATCACGTGGCGCTGGGCGCCGGTGAGGGGGAACCCCAGCCGGGCCGTGAACCGATCCACCAGCACCCCGCTGGTGTCGTGTCGGATTCCGGCAGCGGCCTGCTCCACCGCCCGCTTGCGCATGACGAGCTTGAGCTGAAGGCGCAGCAGCTCGTCGAAAACCAACCGGTTACGGGCGGTGTATTGGGTGTCCATGGCCTCGGGCCGGTGGATGGCGTCGATGGCCTGGTGGCGCCCGATCAGTCCGTGGCGCCGCCGCAGGGGTTCGGGCACGGGATCGCCGATGCCCCGGCGTTCCGAACGCCTCAGGGCCTCGTCCACCCACCGCCTGATCTCACGGGTTTGAATGCCGGCCCGCTCCGACTGGGCGTACACCGGCACGATCCGACCTGTCTCGTCGCCCACCAGATCCACGATGGGGTTGGTCATCTGGCGCTGGCCCCGGTAGTGATCGAGCTTGCCGAACACCACCACCTCCTGGCCCTGGGAGAGCTGGCGCTCCCGCCACGGCTGGTTGAAGAACACCAGCCGGAGCCGGCCGGTGGAATCGCTGATGGTGATGGTGACCATCGACCGGCCCCCCCGCACCTTCTTGGAGAACACGTTGGTTACCGTGGCCATCACCATGGCCTCGATGCCGTCCTCCAGATCGCTGATGGACGCCTGCTTGGTGCGGTCCACGTAGCGGCGGGGGTAGTAGGTGAGCAGGTCGAGCACCGACTTCACACCCACCGCAGCCAGCGCCTTGGCCTTGGAGGGCCCGACGCCGTTCAACTTCTCCACGCTCATCTCGTCAAATTCGGACATGGTGAGCGGGGCCTGCGGGGCCGCCCGCTGATCGGTACCGGCCACGGACGCCAGGGTCATTCCACTCCGATTCGGACCGGGAGGAGGGACCGGACGGTGTCGGTGTGGGCCACCGATCACTCCACGCCGATGTAGAACGGGTAGAGGGGCTGGCCGCCCTCGTGAGTTTCCAGCTCGACGTCGGGGTGGTGGGTGCCCAGCCAGTCGACCATGGCTCCGACATCCTCCGCGGTGGCGTCGGTACCTGTGATCACGGTGACCAGCTCATGGTCGGCGTCGATCAGCTCGGCCAGCAGCCCCGTGGCCGCCTCGTTAGCGCTGGGGGCGATCACCCGCAGCCCGTCCCGGTCGAGCCCCAGCCACTGACCGGCGGCGATGGGCCCCAGCTCGCTCTCCACATCCCGCACCGCCCGGGTGACCTCCCCGGTGACCACCTGCGAAGCCGCCTCAGCCATGGCCTGCCGGTTTTGGTCGGCTCCTGCCATCGGGTCGTAGGCCATCAGCGCGGCCAGGCCCTCGGCTATGCCCCGGGTGGGCACCACCCGCACCTCGGCAGGGATGCAATCGTCCACCCGCTCGGCCACGGGCACGATGTTCTTGTTGTTGGGCAAGAGCACGATCTCGGTGGCGTCGAGCTGCTCAACCGCTTCCACGAAGTGCTCGGTGGAGGGGTTCATGGTTTGGCCCCCGGCGATCACCGCTCGTACCCCCAGCGACTCGAACAGGCGGCGCACCCCCGCGCCCACCGACACCGCCACCACAGCGGTGCGAACCGGCTCCCCGGCCACCGTTGTGATGGTGCCACCGGTTTCGCCAGCGGTGAGCGACTCCACGTGCTCCACCTGCTCGAACAGGTCGGTAACCCTGATCTCGAACGGGCGGCCCACCGCAATGCCGGCCTCGATGCTGGCCCCGATGTCGTTGCTGTGTATGTGGCAGTTCCACAGCCCATCGCCGCCGACGATCACGATGGAGTCGCCCAGAGCGTCCCACGAACTGCGGAAATCGCCGATCCTGTCGTCGTCGGCTTCGAGGAAGAACATGACCTCGTAGCGGGTTTCGCCGGCGTCGCTTGAAGGGCCGTGGGGGTCGTCGGCCCCGGCAACTGCGGCGCCCACCCCGGCGGTGGGATCCACCGGCGGCGGGTCGGGCAAGGGGCGGCCGTCCGCTGCGGTGGCAAGCGCATCCAAAAGCAGTAGGAACCCAGCGCCTCCTGCGTCCACCACGTTGGCCAGGGCAAGTTGGGGCAACAGCTCGGGGGTGCGATCCAGCGATGCCCGTCCGGCTCGCCTGCACTCGTCCACCGTCGCCACCAGGCCCTCCTCCCCGGCCTCCACTGCTTGGGAAGCGGCGACGGCCACGTCTCGCACCACGGTGAGGATGGTTCCCTCAACCGGGGTCGACACCGCCTGGTCGGCCGCGGCCGAGGCCGTTGCCAGGGCGTCGGCCAAAACGGTGGGGTCGATGTGCCCGGCGTCGGCCACCGAGTCGGCCAGGCCCCGCAGGATCTGCGACAGGATCACCCCGGAATTGCCCCGGGCCCCCATGAGTGAGCCGTGGCTGATGGCCTGGCACACATCGGCCATCGCCTCCCCCGCTTCGGCCACCTCGGCCACCACCGACTCCAAGGTCAATGCCATGTTGGTGCCGGTATCGCCGTCGGGAACCGGATACACGTTGAGCTGGTTGATCACGTCCCGGTGTGTGCCAAGGGCGTCGCGGTAACCCTCCATGACGGCCCGCAACCCATCGGCGCCCAAGCGGTTGGTCGTCATGTCCCTCGATGCTACCCAGCCAACCCCGACCGGCTCGGCCAGACCGGGTCACGCCACACCCAGCTCCCTTTCACGGTACCGGCGGGGGCGACCCTCTGCGTTGGCTGCAGCGGCCTTGTGCCCCGGTCGCCGCACCGTTTTCGACTCGCGAACCGTGATGCGAAGCCGTTAACCTGCCATAACCCCGATCTCCCGCAGAAAGAGTCCCCGTGCAGGGTGTGATCAAGGCTTACGATCCCACAACCGGAATTGGCGTGGTGGTGCGCGACACCGACCTCGCCGAGTTCGATCTGGCCCCCGACGCCCTGGAGGGATCGGTGTTCCGGATGCTGCGCCAGGGCCAAAGGGTGCTGTTCGACCTGTCCGAGGAGCAGGCCACCCGCCTCCGCCTGGGCTCCGAGGTGGACATGGGCACCCCTGCGTTCCTCACCCCAACGGGGGATGCCGAGGAAGCATGAAACCCTCGGTGGCCGACCAGATTCGGGACCGTTTCGGTTTGGACGCAGTTGATGTCCGGGCCGGCTTGACCCAGAACGAGCTGTTCGCCGCGGCGGTGAGCGGTGACCGTGGCCGTGTCTCCTTCGACGGCGGCGACGACGACCAGAAGGCGTTTGCCACATCGCTGGGCACCGACGGCCCGCTGATCTTCTACTCCGACCCGTCGTGTACCGGGAGGCCGGTGCAGGACACGTTCGCTGTTTCGTGGCCTGAGGTCGTTGATGAGGTGTGGTGGAAGGCCGACTTCAACCCGCTGGACGCCGACCTGTTGCCCGGCCTCCTAGACCGGGTGCTGGCCCACCTCAACGAGCGTCGGGCCTTGCTCTACACCGCCGATGTGTTCTGCGGCTGGGATCCGGAGTTCGCCATCCCCTACCGGCTGATCAGCGAGTACGCCACCCATGCCTACTTCGCCAACATCATGTTCCCCAAGGGGGTGCGAGACGTCGCCGACCGAGATGTAGACGGCTGGACCATGATCAACGTGCCCTCGTTCCGGTGCGATCCCGACCGTGACGGCACCCGTAGCGACAGGGCCGTCATCATGGACTTTCGCAACCGGTTGGGGTTGGTGCTGGGCCGGGCCGACTACTGCGGCGTGGTGAAGAAGACGATGTTCACGGTGATGAACTTCGTGCTGCCCAACGCCAAGCAGCTCACCATGCACTGCTCGGCCAACATGGGCCAAGACGGCAACAGCGCCATCCTGTTCGGGCTTTCCGGCACCGGCAAGACAACGTTGTCGGCCGATCCCGACCGTGAGCTGATCGGCGACGACGAGCACGTGTGGACCGAATCGGGGGTGTCCAACTTCGAGGACGGCTGCTACGCCAAGCTCATCAACCTCGACAAGGAGGCCGAGCCGATCATCGCCTCGGCCATGTCGATGCCGGGGACGCTGATCGAGAACGTTCCCGCTCTGCCCAACAAGGCGCTCGCCGCCACCGACCCCCAGGAGCTCGACCTCACCGACGACTCCATAACCGAGAACACCCGCCTGGCCTACCCGCTCTCGTGCAACCCCAACGTGGCTCCCGGCGCCAAGGGACCCCACCCCCGCACCATCGTGTTGTTGACCGCCGACGCCTTCGGGGTGCTGCCGCCGGTGTCGATCCTCGACCCCGACGAGGTGATGTACCACTTCGTGATGGGCTTCACCTCGAAGCTGGCCGGAACCGAGGTGGGGGTGCTCGAGCCCCAGGCCACGTTCAGCGCCTGCTTCGGAGCGCCGTTCATGTCGCACAAGCCGTCGGTGTACGCCGAGCTACTGGCCCACCGGATGGACGCCCACCAGGCCCGGTGCATCCTAATGAACACCGGCTGGTCGGGTGGCCCCTACGGAGTTGGCGAGCGCATGCCCATCGCCCACACCCGGGCCCTGCTCGATGCCGCTCTCAACGGCCAACTCGACGACGTGGACACCGTCACGCTCCCCATCCTGGGCCTACGCATCCCGGTCTCCTGCCCCGGTGTGCCCGACGAGGGACTCAACCCCCGCAACACCTGGACCGATCCCGAGGCCTACGACCAAGCCGCCGCTAACCTGCGCGACCTGTTCCACCAGAACTACGAAACCCAGGACTACGCCTCACTGAACATCCGGGCGGTTCTCTAACCCCTACTCGGTGCCCCGGAATCCCTGGCGGATGACCAGCCGTCTGCACGGAACAGTAGCCGGTAGGCGCCGTGGATTAACTCAGATCCAGTTGTCGACTTGGATCTGCCGTCGAGATGCCTCAGCCGCCAGTTTCCTGTCGAAGGTGGCGATTGCCCGCGCCTTATGCCTAAGCGCAGTATCGATCACGATGGCATCAGGCAAGCGTAGGCCTGTTTCGGCACTCAGAATCGCCCAACGGCGGGGAGCGTCTGCATCCACATCGGGCACCTCGAAAGCAGCACGGAGCCTCACATTGGCACCTTCCACGTCCCCTATTTTTGCCGGCGCCACCAGACACTCCGCCAGCGTCAGGGGATGCAACAGCACTCGCTCACCGGCCATGCTGTCCTTGATCGCTACCGCCTCCAAGTGGTGAGCGTCACTTTGGTCGCTCAGCGCCACCACCCAACTGGCATCAGCCACAATCACGAAGGCCAATCCTCGGACCGGTCATACAGGCCGGAGGAGCCTGGCAAGCTCCCAACCAACTCGTCACGAGCCAACGAACGCGCCTGTGCCGACCTTCCACCCGCAGCCCAATCCAACATCACCAGGCGAATCAGCTTGGCCCGGCGGACATCGCCCCACCTCTCCGCTGCCGCGTCCAAAACCGCGGCGATGTCGTCGGTCTCAGTTATCGCATGACGAGGGAAAGCTGTCGGCACCCCAGAAGTGTAACACCAAGTGCCGCATTTCGCCGACTAAAGCTACCATGTTTGGCCTTGGGGGCGTCGGGATGGCGCTTTTCGCGGTCAAAAAGCGCCATGTTCGGTGCAGAAGGGCAGAGGATGGCGCTTTTATGGGGTGGATCTTCCGCGAAGCGGATTTCGTTCTCACGACACGAACGGGGATGATCTGGCGCTTACTGAGTCCTGCGGAAGCCGTGGGGGTGGGAGGACTGCCAGGCCCAGGCGTCGCGGCACATGTCCTCAAGGGTGCGGGAGGCCGACCAGCGCAGCTCACGGAGGGCTTTGCCGGGGTCGGCCCAGGATTCGGGAACGTCGCCCGGGCACCAGGCCACCGCCACCTCGTGGCAGGCGTCCAGCAGGGCCTGGCAAGCACAGCTGCCGACGAAGGCCGCTCCCCCCCAGTCAGCAGCACCGTCACCACCCCCGGCAACCCATACAGAAACGCCACCGCCGCACGCCATGATGGGGGCGGTCCTCGTTGGGGTTTGCCAATCAGTCTTTGCTTCTCAGACTCCAATCTTGGAAAGGGGTGCCCGATCGCCCCAGTGAACGGGGTAGAGTAGTGATTCGAAGACCTGCGTTGCTAAGGTTAGAGAGCTATCTGCACGACAGCAGGAGGGCGTTGGATGACTATTGCAATTTCGTTGAAGGTCAACGATGGGGTAGTCCTTGCCGCGGACAGCGCGTCAACCGTGACCACTCAGGGTGTGGATGGTACTAAAGCCGTTACCAACATCTACAACCACACAAACAAGATTTTCAACCTCTGCAAGGGTCTTCCTGTCGGAGCAGTTACTTGGGGGATGGGTGCTATCGGTGTAGCGTCTATCGAGACGATCGTCAAGGACTTTAGGAAAGAACTCACTGAGAGCAGAGGCGAAGCAGACAGCCGAAACTGTGATGTCGAAAACATCGCAAAAGAGCTTTGCAAACATGTATTTGAAGAGCATTGGAAGCCGGTGATTGAACATCAACGGTTGGAAGGCCAACAACTTGGGTTCATCGTCGCTGGATATTCAAGCGGTGATTCTCTGGCATCGGAGTACAAGATAGACTTTGTCGATAGTGAGTGCCCTATACCTCGCAAGCTCAGAGAATCAACTGCTGCCGGTTTGACTTGGGGTGGTCAAGGTGAAGCAATACAACGCTTGTTACTTGGATATGGACTTGAACTGCCAATATTCCTTGCCAAGAATTTGGGAGTTCCACAGGATGATATTCCGGCATTGGAAGACGTATTGACGAAGCAGCTAGTGATTCCTCTGTTTCAACCCCCAATGCCAATACAAGATGCTATAGATCTCGTTGCATTTTTTGTCGACACTACGATCAAGTTTAGCCAGTATGCTCCCAGTGCACCTACAGTTGGAGGTCCAATAGAAGTCGCTACCATAACAAAGCATGAAGGTTTCAAGTGGGTATCGCGCAAGCACTACTACAGCCAACAACTAAACCCTGAAAGGCAACAACTAGACCCTGAAATGAATGGCAATGGAAACTAGAGACGAAGCCAAGTCATCACTAGATGAAATGTATCAATTTCTGGAGAGTTCTCCGATCGAAGTCCCATTTCAAGCAACATGCGGCCCGGCCATTTCGGTGCCTTACAGTGTTGCCTCCGCAACTGACAACCCATGGTCGAACATCACCTCAGGGAGCACAACAATAGGTCCTCGAATACAGGGCCCGCGGAGTGGCATAGTATTTGGTCCAGGAGATCTGTCCATCAAGTCTGTGGAAGACGAAGATTCACCTGTTGAGGGAACTTGAACAGCCTGGTTTTGGATACCGGGCCTTTGCTCGCAAACTATGACGCAAGAGATATGCATCACGATGCTTGCGCCAGGTTGATTGCGCACACTGCACATAGACTCATAGTCCCTGCACCCGTGCTTGTTGAATTGGAATACTGGTGCAGGAAGCAGCTTCCTCCCGCTGCCTGGACAACATTTCTTGAGGATGTTCAAGAGGGTAATTTCACAATCCACCACCAGAAAGATGCCGAGGTACAACGAGTAGGGGAACTATGTACGGAGTATCTTGACCTTGGACTGGGCTATGTGGATGCATCAGTTGTTGCTACATGCGAATCGTTAGGAATTACCGACCTGGGCACTATTGACTATCGTCATTTCACCGTGGTAACCCCAAGACATTGTGAGTATCTGAATCTCTTGCCAGAACTAGATTCCTAACCAAGCTCAGGAAGCCAGGCTTCGTTGCAAGCGACGAATGCCTGTGCTGGGGCCGCTATTGGGCGCCGCGGAAGCCGTGGGGGTGGGAGGACTGCCAGGCCCAGGCGTCGCGGCACATGTCCTCAAGGGTGCGGGAGGCCGACCAACCCAACTCCCGGAGGGCTTTGGTGGGGTCGGCCCACGATTCGGGGACGTCGCCGGGGCGGCGGTCGTGTTCCTCGTAGGGGATGGGGTGGCTGGTGGCATCCCGCATGGCGTCGATCATCTCTCGCACCGAGATACCCCGCCCGGCCCCCAGGTTGTAGATGCGAGCCTGCCCAGCGAATGAGTCCAGATGGTCAAGGGCAGCCAGGTGCCCGTCGGTCAAGTCCATCACGTGGATATAGTCACGCAGCGCAGTGCCGTCGGGGGTGGGGTAGTCGGTCCCGTACAACGGCAGCGCCGGGCGACGGCCCACCGCCACCTGAAGCAGGTACGGCATCAGGTTTCCGGGAACACCGAGGGGATCCTCACCGATCAGGCCGCTGGGGTGGGCACCCACCGGGTTGAAATAGCGCAGCAGCGCCGCCGACCATCGACCATCGGCCGCTACCACATCGGAGATCATCTGCTCGATGATGAGCTTGGTCCACCCGTAGGGGTTGGTCGGCCCAGTCGAGTCCGACTCGCGCAGCGGAAGCCTCTCCGGTTCCCCGTAAACCGTCGCCGACGAGGAAAACACAACCCGCCGCACCCCGCAGCGCTCCATCACCGCCAGCAACACCGCTGCGGACTCCAGGTTGTGTCGGTAGTAGCGCAGCGGGTCGGCCACCGACTCCGGCACCGACTTGAGACCGGCGAAGTGAAGAACCGCGTCGGGGCGGACCTCGGCCATCACGTCCTCCAAAGCCGACTCGTCCCGGCAGTCGACAGCGTCAAAGCGAGGACGGCGGCCCGCAATCTCGGCCACCGCGTCAATCGACGCAGACGACGAGTTGGCCAAGCTGTCCACCACCGCCACCTCGTGACCGGCATCGAGCAGGGCCACGCAGGTATGGCTGCCGATATAGCCTGCGCCCCCTGTTACCAACACCGTCGCCATCACCGGCAACCTACTCAGAACCGCCGCCGGCGAGCGCCATGGACGCGCTCGGCACGACGCTTACCCCGGCCCGCGCAGGACGCGGGTCTTGCCGTACATCGAGCCGAACAGCAATCGACCGTCGTCGTCCACGGTGACCCCCGCGCCCAGCGTGTTGAACTTGGAGCCCCCGAGCACGTAGTGGAACCTGGTTTGGCCTGTGACCCAGTCGGCCGCCTCGATGGTCCACTTCCCGTTGCGAACCCCGCATGTGTACACCAAGCCGCTCTCCTCGGCCACGAACGGCACCGAGTTGGGCGACGAGATTTCGAGGTTCACCCACGCTTCCCTCAGCTCTCTGGCCTCTGGATCCCACTCGTACTTGTGCAGGCCGTAGGGCTGGTACTCCGGCTTGTGGCCGAGCATGAAGCACAGCATCCGGGAGGCCGGGGCCGGGAAACCGTCGGGAATCGACGACGGTTCGTTGTTCACCGTCATGGCCCCGTAACCCGACACCGTGATCGACTGCTCGGTTTTGATGCCGTCCCGATCGGGGTCGCCCATGTGAGCCGGGCCGATGCCCGCGATGCGGCGGTCGGGGGCGTTGGGGAGCTGTTCCCAGTCGTCGGGAATCTCGTCGCGCCACAAAAGGGTGATGTTCACCACCTCGTCGCCGTCGCCGATCACCACGAACTTGTCCTCGTCGGGGCCGAAACCCATGAGTGACGGGGTGGTACCCGACCCCGCGCCGCCCCCGTTGCGGTAGGGCACGGTCCAGCACCCATAGGCCGGGTCGTCGGTGAGTTCGGTGCCTGTCCAGCGCAGCTTGTGGTGTTGGTCGTTGGACGAGATGTAGATGCCGTTGTCGGAATCCACACACAGGCTGGTCCGCACCCAGCCGTACCCGGTGTTGCCCCGCTCGGCTTGGCGCTGGGCGCAGTAGTCGGCAGCCAGCTCTGCACCCCCGGCGATTTGCAACGCGTGGTAAGCGCTGAAGTCGCGCTCGAGCACCACCACCCACCCGTGGTCGGTTGACATCACCACCTTGCCGTCGAAGGTCATGTTCATCCCCACGAAATAACCCTCGATGGAGTCGGGCTTGTACCACCGGTCCCGCTCGACGATGGGTGACGCCGGGTCGGACGGGTCGGTCTCCACGTAGGCCACCGCATGGTCCTTGCGGCCCAGGAACAGGGTGTGGTCGCAGTCAAGCAGGGCGTATATCCCGTCGAGACCGGTCATGAACTTCATCGACAACCCGATGGCGTGCTCGATCAGCTCCCAGCCCTCCTTGGCATCGAGCTCGGCCAGGTTCTCCTCGAGTTCGACCACCGGTGTACGGCCCCCGCCCCCCTCGATCTCGTGGTCGGCCAACACCTCGAGGGTCTCGTAGTCGAGCTTGACGATGTTCTGGCGCCCGTTGCTCCACACCACCCGGCGACCGTCGGGGTACGGCCCTGAGATCAGGTGACCGAAGTGGCACGGTCCCAGCCACGCGTACTGGATGTCGGCTGCCTCGTCGAGCGACTCGGTGGGGCCTTCCGGACCTGGCCCGGCCACGTTGTCCTGCTGATCGCAACGGCCGTGGGCGATGGCGTAGGAGGAGCGGGCCAGGAACGGATTGTCGGGAGCGCGGTTCATACCCACCCATCTTCGCCGGTGGGTGACGGGAATATCTCAGCGAACCGGCGATAACGGCCGCCTCTTTGGTTACGATGCAGGAAACAGACCGGAGGTGAGTCAGTGGGTGTTAGCTCTTACGTTCTGATCCAGACAGAGATGGACAAGGCCCGTCAGGTGGCCGAATCCATACGAGACATCGAAGGCGTGGTGATCTCCGAGATCATGACCGGCCCGTACGACGTGATCGCCAAGGCCGAGGCAGACTCGATGGACCAACTGGGTCGCCTTGTCGTCAGCCAGATCCAGATGGTGGACGGCATCACCCGGACCCTCACCTGCCCCGTGGTCAACCTCTAGCTGCGGCGAATCTCTCACTGTTCAACTAGCTGAGGATCATGGCCCGGATGGCGAGTCCGGCCAGGAACAAGCTGCCGCCCGCGTAGAGCAGCTCGCGCCGGTGAGCGAGTTGCAACCGGTAGCCGTACAAGATGGCCACAGCGGCGATGGCCGCGAAACCGTAGAGGCGATGCATGTCCCCTGGATCGGCGCCGGTGCGGTTCTCCAATACGACCCCCACGATCACCTGGGCGAATATGGTGGCCTGGGCAGCCACCACGAACACCCACAGCGGCCACCCCCGCATCGCTTGGCGGAAGTGGGCTCCCAGCGCCCACCCCCCGGCGGCGGCATTGGCCAGCACCACGACCCAGGAAAACCACTCGTGGAAGCTGCTCAAGGCCATTGCGGCAATGGGCTCAGCCGAACAGGTCGGTGGCGAAGTCGCCGTTTCGGGTCTGTCCGGGAGCGAGGTACCACTCGGTGCCGAAGGCGTCTGCGAACTGCTCGTCGTTCATCGTCCCGAAAAAGGAGTCGGCGGTGATCTGGCTGGCGTGGGCCAACATGGCGGCCTTCTTGCGATCCAGATAGGCGCTCACGTCCACCGCATGGGTTATCTCCGCTTGCTCGGTGCCGAAATCCTGCTGGTCGAGGTTCTCGGCACGGTCGGACTCCATCGCTTCGCCAAACGCCTCAACCTCCTCCATCTGCCGCAGGATCCGAGTGCGGTTCATGGTGGAGTAGAACACCTGGTCCACCCCGGCCTTTCTGGCCGCTTCCACCCCGACCCGGTGGACCTGGATGTGGTCGGGATGGCCGTAGCCGCCGTGGTCGTCGTACAAGGTGAGCACATCGGCTGACTCCTCGATCAAGACCTCGGCCAGGCGTGCTGCCGCTTCGCCCACATCGGCTTGCCAGAAGCAGGCCGGGTTGTCGTTTGCGGGGTCCCCGGCCATGCCCGAGTCCTCGTAACCCAGGAACTCCACCCGGTGGGCGCCGATGATTCGAGCCGAGTCCAAGGTCTCGGAGGCTCGGCGGTCACCCAGCGCCTCCCCCGGGGCCAGCGCACCGGGTGCCGGCTCCCCCTGCTCCCCCCGGGTGGCCAGCACCAGCACCACTCGATGGCCGTTCTCGACCGCCTTCATCATCGAGCCCGACGTGGCGATGGCCTCGTCGTCGGGGTGAGCGTGGAAGTTGACCATCGTGGCCACTATCTCACCGCTCCAGACTCCTGCAGGGCGGCCAACTCTGCTTCGTCGAACCCCCAGTCGGCCAGCGCCTCACCGGTGTGTTGGCCGGGGTTCGGGGACGGGCGGGAGACGCTGGTGGGGGTGCGGCTGAAGCGAGGGGCGGGACCGGGTTGTATGGCCCCTCCCACCTCCACGAACGTGCCCCGTGCCACGTTGTGGGGATGCTCCGGGGCCTCGGCCAGGCTGAGCACCGGCGCGAAGCACACGTCGGAGCCGTCGAGGATCTCGCACCACTGTGCCCTGGTCTTTGTCTTCACCGCTTCGGCCATCCGGTTCCGCATCTCCGGCCAGGTGGAGCGGTCGTTCTGGTCGATGCCATCGACATCGATCCTCACCTTCTCCACCATCTCGGCGAAGAACTGGGGCTCCAGCGAGCCGAACGACACGTACTCGCCGTCGGCGCACTCGTACACGTCGTAGAACCAGGCGCCGGTGTCCAACAGGTTGGTGCCCCGAGCGCCCCACGCTCCCAAGCCGTGGAGGCCGTACATCATGGTGATGAGCAGGGCCGATCCCTCCACCATGGAGGCGTCCACCACCTGGCCCCGGCCCGACGAGCGGGCCTCCAGCATCCCGGCCAGCATCCCCAGGGCCAGCAGCATCCCGCCCCCGCCGAAATCACCGGCCAGGTTTACCGGTGGCACCGGTGCCTCCCCCGCTCGGCCGATGGCCCCCAGCACCCCGGACAGAGCGATGTAGTTGATGTCGTGGCCCGCCATGGCCGAGTAAGGGCCGTCCTGGCCCCACCCGGTCATCCGCCCGTACACCAGCTTGGGGTTGCGGGCCATGCACGCTTCGGGACCGATGCCCAGGCGTTCGGCCACCCCGGGGCGGAACCCTTCGATCAGCCCGTCGGCGTTCGCCACCAGCTTCAGCACCGTCTCCGGGCCGTCGGGGTGCTTGAGGTCGACGCCCACGCTCCGGCGTCCCCG
Organism: Acidimicrobiales bacterium; assembly: GCA_965200775.1. GTDB lineage: Bacteria > Actinomycetota > Acidimicrobiia > Acidimicrobiales > Bin134 > Poriferisocius. The sequence goes on from OZ241383.1 coordinate 2,206,390, forward strand.
GTTCAACAGGTCGGCCGATGGGGTGTCGGGTACAGGGTTGCGCACCCGGTCGGCCCGGTCGATCCGCAGCACATCGGCCCCCAGATCGGCCAGCATCATGGCCGCGAACGGTCCCGGCCCGATCCCGGCTATCTCCACCACGCGAATGCCCTTCAACGGCCCCATGCTTCCTCCTGTTGGCTCGACGCTGGTTCGGTTGGACAATGTGAGCTCGTGGCCGGCTTCGCCATGGGCGATGTCGGCGGCGATCCGGCCGTCGGCAATGCTCAGGCGGGAGCGGCGACAGTGAGACGGGCCATCTCCCGGCGCAGGGGGTAGTGGTCGGCCACTGCGAAGTGCTGGGTGCAGCGCTCGTCCCACAGGATTACATCGCCCTCGGTCCACTCGTAGCGCATGGTGTGGTTGGGCTGGGTGGCCTGCTCGTAGATGAGGTTGAGCAGGGCGTCGCTCTCGGCCCAGTCGAACCCAACCAGGTGGCTGGTGAAGTTCTTGTTCACGTTGACATGACGGCGGCCGGTGTCGGGATGAACGGCGATCACCGGGCGCTCGGTGCCGGGGAACTGCTCCCGGGTGCGATCAACCAGATCGGCCCCGGCCTTGGAGATGAACGACTGCCCCGGCCCCATGTCGTGCCAGGCGGTCACCCCCTCCAGCCGGTCTCGCAGGGTCTCCGACAGGCTGTCGTAGGCGGCGTACATGCTGGCGAAGATGGTGTCGCCGCCCCGGGGCGGCATCTCGATTGCCCGCAGGGTCCCCAGGATTGGAGCGTCCGGGTCCCAAGTGACATCGGTGTGCCATTTGTCCTGGTAGGGCGGGCGGTTCTCGTCGTCCACGATGCGCTCAACCTTGGCCTCGACCGCACCGGCCACCCTGCCGATTGGATGGATGTAGGGACGCCCCCACCCCGACACCAAATCCATCTGGTGGGAGTCGTCGATGGACTGCTCGGGGAACACCAGCACCAGATACTCCAGCAGCAGGCGGTACAGCTCGTCTCGCCGGCTTTCGCTCAACGGCCGGCGCAGGTCTATGCCCGTTACCCGGGCCCCTAGCACCCCTCCGATCGGCTCCACCTGCCATGCCTGCATACCGGGCTCCTTGGTTAACTGACTAACGCTGGACAATCGAGAATGAACCGAGGGCCTAGAAGAACCCTCGGCCCTGTACCGCGGCGTTGGCCAGCCACACCTCGAAATCCTGAATCGACTGGGTCATGGCCTGGCCGATGAGATCCAGCTTCCGCACCTGGTCGATGCGAGCGGTGGCCTGCTCCAGCTCCCGTTTGGACAGCAACTCGCCGAAAATGCCGCAAGCGTGGGCCAGACAGATGATGACCACGTCGCGGGGGCTGGGGACGGCGTCGCTGAACAACACCCCCATGATCCGCAGCTTCACCTCACGCTCGGCCTCGCCGTCAACCAACGGGTAGCGGCGGGAGCGGAACACCCACAGGAACCGGTCGTCCTGGCGTTCGAGGATGCCCCGCTCCACCAGACGGCTGAGCGCTTCCTCTCTGATCTCGGGTGCCCGGCGGGTGATCTGCTCAACCCAGTGGCGGGCGTCGTTCTGCTCCCCCTCGGCAATCTGAGCCAGCGTCGAGTCCAGAAGGCTGTCCCCCACCGGGGTGGAATCAACCAGGATCAGGTTCTCCAGATCGGTGTCGATCCGGTTCTCCATGGCCAGCTCCATCAGCACGGCACCGGCGATGGCACGGTCCATGGCCGACTGGGGAACGTTTACGAACTTCCCATCGTCGTCCCGGAGCAGGAGAAGGAGGATTTCCTCGGCAAATCTCAGCATGGCCCCAACGTTAGGCGATGAGTTTGGCTAGTTGCCGCCCTCGGTGATGGTGACCTCACGGCGGGCGAAGTCGTTTCCGTAAACGTCGTAACCCGCGTCGACGAGGTTGTCCACCGCTTCCTGTGCGATGTCGGTTCGGAACGCACCGTCGTCGGGAGTCGATTGCAGAACTCCCTGGAACTCGGCGATCACGATGGTCTGGTCGTACAACGCCTGATCCATGAGGCCGACCCCGCCGGGCGATGGCCAGATGAGGGCGTTGATCTCGTTCATCATCCACGCCTGGTGGCCCGGGCCGCCGAACGGCGGAGAAGCGGCCACCACAATGTCAACGCACTCGTCGAAGTTGTCACGGCAGTGGATCCATCCCCGCAATGACGCTTCCACGAACCGGACCGCTATGTCGCGGTACTCGGAATCGGTTTCCAGCTTGTCGGCGTCGGCCCAGATGGCGTCCTGCAACATGGCGGTGCCGACGTCGTTCCAGTCGATGACCGCAAGGTCCTCGGGCTGGAACAGCTCGCCGGTCTCGGGGTTGATGGTCTCGAGCACCAGGGCGTACTCGTTGTAGATCATGGCCTGGGCGGCATCGATGTCGCCATTGATGAGCGCGGTCATGTTGAAGTCCTGCTGAACCAGGGTTACATCTGTCTGGGGATCGAGACCCACGCTTTCCAGCCCGGCGAACAGCTCGAACTCGTTGCCGAAGCCCCAGTTCCCCACATTCTTGCCGGCCAGGTCGGTGGGCCCGTTGATGCCGGATTCCACGAACGACACCTGAAGGGTGCCGCTGCGCTGGAACACCTGGGCGATGTTGGTGATGTTCAGACCCTCCTCGCGGGGCACGAGCCCGCGGGGAACCCAGGAGATGGCGAAGTCGGCAGCACCGGAGTCGAGAACTGTGGCGGGCACGATGTCCACACCGCCGTCGAGGATGGTCACATCGAGGCCGACATCCTCGTAGAAGCCGAGGTCGCGGGCCGCAAAGTAGCCGGCGAACTGCGACTGCGGGACCCACTGAAGCTGCAACGAGACTGGCTGGAGTTCGGCAGGCGCGTCGCTGCTGCTGTCATCGTCGTTGCCGCACCCTGCGGCCACCAACACCAGCGCAAGCAGCACTGCGATCAGGCTCCAAAGGGTCCGGGTTGAACGGTGTCGTTTGGTCATGGGAATCACGTACCTCCACTTGAGAAGCGAAAAGTCGGAGAAGGAAAAATGAACGGTAGCACAAGCTGGGATCAGCCGTCCTTGCCCCGGGCACGGAGCAGCGAGTGCCAGGGCATCGCCACCCGCTCCAGCACGACGGCGGCGAAGTGCAGCACGATACCGATGGCGGTGCCGGCGAACACCGCCGCCCATGCATAGTCGTATCGGGTGAGTCCGGCCGACTGGGTGATCATCGGGCCGAGGGCATCCTGCCGCCCGCCAAAGTACTCGGCCACGATGGCGGCGATAACGGCCAGCGAGGTGGAGAGCTTCAGCGCCGAGAAGAAGAACGGCATGGCGTTGGGAATCCGCACCTCCCGGGTGGTGCGCCAACGGCCGGCGGCGTAGGAATCCATGAGTTCGATCTGGCTCCGGTCAACCTGGGTAAGGCCCTTTGACGTGTTGATGAAGATTGGGAAGAACACCAGCGCCATCACGATGGCCTGGTTGGAGCGGGCTGAGGTTAGGCCGAACCAGTTGTTGAATATCGGGGCCAAAGCGATGATGGGGATGGCGTTGATGGCCACGGCCAGCGGGGTGATTGTCTCGTTTGCGGTGCGGAACCGGGTTACCAGCAGTGCGGCCAGAGTTCCGAGGATGATGCCGGCAATCAGCCCGGTGACAATCGCAAACCCGGTGATCCGGGTCCCCTTGAACACCGCGTCCCAGTTGTCGATGAGGGCTCCTACGATCTCGCTAGGCGCGGGCAGTACGAACCCGTCGGGGTTGAGCAGGCCCAGAGCGCCCTCCCACAACCCGAGCAGCGCCAGCCCGGCCACAATGGGTGCGGAAAACCCCTTGAGGGCGTTCACTGTTCCACTTCCCGCAGGGCGGTTCGCACCTCGGTGACCTTGGTGAAGAAACCGGGGTCGTCGCGGGTGGAGGCGCTTCGCTCACCGAGGGCAACTTCGACGACGGACGCGATCCTGCCGGGACGGGGGGACATCACCACCACCCGGGTGGAGAGGTACACCGCCTCGGGAATCGAGTGGGTTACGAAGACGAGCGTGGTCCCGGTCTCCTTCCAGATGCGAAGCAGCTCGTCCTGCATGTGCTCGCGGGTCATCTCGTCGAGCGCTCCGAACGGTTCGTCCATTAGGAGCAGCGATGGGCTGAACGCCAGTGCCCGTGCGATGGCCACCCGCTGCTGCATACCGCCGGACAGCTCGGACGGGTGGTGGTTGGCGAACTCGCCCAGCTTCACCAGCTCCAGCATTTCGGCAGCCCGGCCCTTGCGGTCGGCTTTCGACCATCCCATCAGCTCGAGCGGCAGCTCGATGTTCTTGGCCGCGGTGCGCCAGTCGAACAGCCCCGCCGTCTGGAACGCCATCCCGTAGTCCCGGTCGAGTCGGGCCTGCTCGGCCGGCTTGCCGTTGACCGCCACAGAACCGCTCGACGGCGGCACCAGGGAGGCAATCAGCCGCAGCAGGGTGCTCTTGCCACACCCAGATGGACCGATGAGGGTGACGAACTCCCCCGGCTCAACCACCAAGTCGACGTCGGTGAGGGCTTCCACCTGGTTGCTCTTGCCCGGGTTGAACACCTTGGACACGGCCCGGATGTCGATCATGGGCAAAAGGCCGCCGGCTTCCCCGGCATCACCGGTTGGTTCGGCATCATTGGCCCCGGCGTCGCCCGTGGATGCGGCATCGTGAGTGGCCCCGGCGTCGCTCATGTCGTTTGCTCCTTGGCCTGGTTTCCCACCACCGCTCGCTCCGCCCCGGTCACAACCAGGAACACGAAGATCCCCAACACCGCTGCGCCGAGCACGCTGGCGAACAGGCGGTCCGGGCCGGTGGTGTAGTTGAACGCCTCCCGCAGGATCCGCCGCCCGAGCCCGCCTTCCACCCCGGCGGAGATCTCACCCACAATGGCACCCACGATGCTGGCCGTGGCGGCAATCTTGAACGCTGCAAACAGGAAGGGAAGCGACGCCGGCAGGCGCAGACGCCAGAGTGTCTGGAACCAGCTCGCGGCGTAGGACTCCATCAGCTCGGTATTCTCCGGGTGGGGCGATTGCAGCCCTCGAAGCCCGTTGACGGCAACCGGGAAGAACGTCAGATAGGTGGCGATTACCGAAACCGACATCCAGTCCTGCCACTCCCAGGGGAGGAATTCGAAGTTCTTGCGTCCCCAGATCACGATGATCGGGGCGATAGCGATGAGCGGGATTGTCTGGCTGGCGATCACGTAGGGGAGCAGCCCCTGTTCCAACCGCCGCCACTGGGCCAAAGCCAAGGCTATGGCCAACCCGATCACCAGCCCCACACCAAACCCGACGAACGCCTCCCTCAAGGTGAAGATGGCCTCCTCGAACAGGATGAGCACGTATTTCCGGTCCTCGCCGCCGGGTGTCTCGCCGAACTGTCCGAGGATGTCGGTTACCGGGGGCAGGTTCAGGTCGTCGGTGCGAGGCAAAACCGACCCCACTACCGGCCAGTCGTGCTGGCGGTCGTCGATGGCCTGGCCCACCGCCTTGTAACCGGTGTACGCCCCGGCCAGAAGGGCGAGGAACACGGCGAATGTCACCGTCTGGCGGACAGCGCGCAAGATGGCGGTGCGGCGATCCTCCCGGGCGGCTTCCTGGCGGATGAGCTGGTCGCGAACCATCGGATCGACCGGGGGTGAAGCGCTTTTGATCACCTCCATGTCGTCCACCGTGGAACCGCCTTCGGTCACCGGTTCAAAGAGCCCATCTGGGGAATCACCTGCGAGCTGTAGGCATCGAGGGTCTCGTCCTGCTGGTCGTGCATCAGGTAGATGGCGAATTGATCCACCCCGAGGGATTCGAGCTCGCGCAACCGGGCCACGTGCGAATCGGCGTCTCCGAGGATGCAGAAGCGATCGATGATCTCGTCGGGGACGAAATCGGTGTGGCTGTGGCCCGCTTTACCGTGGCCGCTGTAGTCGTAGCCCTCCCGGCCTGCGATGTAGTCGGTGAGCGCCTGGGGAACGCCCGCTCCCTGGCCCCCGTACCGGGCCACCAGATCGGCGACGTGATTGCCCACCATGCCACCGAACCACCGGCACTGCTCCCGCTGATGCTCGATGTTATCGCCCACATAGGCCGGGGCCGCCACGCATATGTACAGGTCGGCCGGGTCGCGGCCGGCGTCGGAAGCCGCCTGGCGGACAGCGCCGATGGTCCATTCAGCAATGGACGGATCGGCGAGCTGGAGGATGAAACCGTCGGTCTCGCTTCCGCACAGGTTTAGCGCCTTCGGTCCGTAGGCCGCCATCAACATCTTGAGTTCCGACTCCCCTGCCCACGGGAAGTGTTGCCGGGTGTTGTTGTAGGTGGTCTCCCGCCCCTCGGCCAGGTCCTTTATCACCCGCATCGACTCCTGCAAGGTGGCCAGGGTGCAGGGAGTTCGGCCGATAACCCGCATGGCGGAGTCGCCCCGGCCGATGCCGCAGACCGTCCGGTCGCCGAACATCTCGTTCAGGGTGGCGAACATCGAAGCGATAACCGTCCAGTCGCGGGTTCCGGGGTTGGTGACCATGGGCCCCACGATCATGTGATCGGTGGCCGACAGCATCTGGCTGTAGATCACGAAGGGTTCCTGCCACAGCACATGGCTGTCGAACGTCCAGCCGTATGTGAACCCGAGCGCCTCGGCCCGCTGGGCCAGCTCCACAACCCGCCGGGCCGGAGGATCGGTTTGCAGGACAACGCCGAAATCCATGACTACTCCTCTTCTAGTCCTTCTCCACCGTGGAGCACGGCTGTTGCGCCGAACCGAACTCCGCCATCACAACCCAATCTCACTGGTTGGTGGGGAAGCCCAGGTCCACCGAGCTGGAAGCCGGATCGGGCCAGCGGGAGGTCAACACCTTGGGCCGGGTGTAGAAGCGGATTCCCTCGGGGCCGTACATGGTGGTGTCGCCGAACAGCGACTCCTTCCACCCCCCGAACGAGTGGTAGCCCACCGGAACCGGGACCGGGACGTTGATCCCCACCATGCCAGCGTCGGCGTCCTCTTGGAACTGGCGGGCCGCGCCCCCGTCCCGGGTGAAGATGGCCGCACCGTTGCCCCACGGGTTGTCGGCGATGAGCTGCACCGCCTCGGCGTAGGAGTCGCATCGAACGACGCACAGCACCGGGCCGAAGATCTCGTCACGGTAGGCGTCCATGTCGGGGGTGACGTTGTCGAGCAACGACACTCCGAGGAAGAAGCCGTCGCCGTCGAACTGGAGATCACGACCGTCCACCACGACGGTGGCTCCCTGCTCGGCAGCGGAGCCGATGTAACCGGCCACCTTGTCCCGGTGCTGGCCTGTGATCAACGGCCCCATGTCGGAGGCCGGGTCGGTGCCCTCTCCGATCACCAGCTTCTCCATGCGAATCTTGACCGCTTCCACCAGGGAATCGGCCACATCGCCCACAGCGGCCACCACAGAGATGGCCATGCACCGCTCGCCGGCAGAGCCGTAGGCGGCAGACACGGCCGAGTCGGCGGCCAGCTCGACATCGGCATCGGGAAGCACGACCATGTGGTTCTTGGCCCCGCCCAGCGCCTGCACCCGCTTCCCGTGCGAAGTCCCCGTGGTGTACACGTAGCGGGCGATGGGCGTGGACCCAACGAAGCTCACCGCTTTCACATCGGGGTGCTCCAGCAGCCGATCCACGGCCACCTTGTCGCCGTTCACCAGGTTCAACACGCCGGGCGGGAACCCCGCTTGCTGGAACAGCTCGGCCACGAACATGGGGGCCGACGGATCACGCTCCGACGGCTTGAGCACGAACGTGTTCCCGCAGGCGATGGCGTTGGGGGCCATCCACAATGGGACCATGGCCGGGAAGTTGAACGGGGTTATCCCAGCCACCACACCCAGGGGCCGGCGCACGGTGTAAACGTCGACGCCGGTGGAGGCCATCTCGTTGTAGCTCCCCTTGAGGTGCTGTGCCAGGTCGCAGGCGTACTCGATGTTCTCGATACCCCGGGACACCTCCCCCATGGCGTCGCTGAACACCTTGCCGTGCTCGGCGGTGAGGAGCTTGGCGATCTGCTCGGCGTTGTCCACCACCAGGTTGCGGAAGGCGTACATGAGCTTGGTGCGCCGGGCCACCGAGGTCTGACCCCACTCCTGGTAAGCGGCCTGCGCCGAAGCCACCGCCGAGTCGACCTCGTCTGCGGAAGCCAGCGACAGCACGCCGGTCTGCTGTCCGGTGGCCGGGTTGTACACCGGCGAGGTGCGGCCCGACTCCCCCACGACTGTCCGCCCGCCGATGAGATGGTGGATGTCACGCATGCGATCTCCGTTCCGGTTGGTCGATTCTCTACGACTAGATCAAGTAGGAGCTGAGGCCCCGGCGCAGGAACCGACCGTCGCCCTTGGCCCCCAGGTATTGGTGATCGTCAACGATGACCCGGCCCCTCGACAACACGGTATCCACGTGGCCCGTAACCTCGATCCCCTCGTAGGCCGAATGGTCGAGGTTCATGTGGTGGTTGTCCACGCTGATGGTCCACGTGGCGGTGGGGTCGTAGATCACCACGTCGGCGTCGGCACCGGGCTGGATCACACCTTTGCGGGGGTAGAGGCCCATCATGCGAGCGGGCGTGGTTGAGCACAGCTCCACCCACCGGGGCAGGGTGATCTCCCCGGTGACCACCCCCTGATAGATCATGTCCATCCGGTGCTCGACCCCGCCGATGCCGTTGGGAATGGCCCGGAAGTCGCCGACACCCAGCTCCTTCTGCTCCTTCATGCAGAACGGGCAGTGGTCGGTGGACACCACCGATAGGTCGTTGGTGCGCAGCCCCTTCCACAGTTCGTCCTGATGGTGCTCGTGGCGGGGACGGATGGGGGTGGAACACACGTAGGCCGCCCCGTCCCAACCCTGGTCGAGGTGCTCCTCAAGGCTGAAGTACAGGTACTGGGGGCAGGTCTCCGCGAACACGTTGGCCCCGTCGTTGCGAGCGGCGGCCACCTGCTCCAACGCCTGCTTGGCCGAGAGATGAACGATGTAGAGGGGCGCGGCCCCCACCTTGGCCAACTGGATGGCCCGGTGGGTGGCCTCCGACTCGAACTCGGCCCGCCGCACGTAACCGTGGTTGACCGGGTCGGTGTCGCCCCGCTCGAAGGCCTGCTCGGCCAGCACGTCGATGGCGATCCCGTTCTCGGCGTGCATCATCAACAACCCACCGTTGCCGGCGCACTGCTGCATGGCCCGCAGGATCTGGCCGTCATCGCTGTAGAAGACACCGGGGTAGGCCATGAACAGCTTGAAGCTGGTGACCCCCTCGTTCACCAGCAGGTCCATCTCCTTCAGGGCCGCGTCGGTCACGTCCCCGATAATCATGTGAAAGCCGTAGTCGATGGCGCACTGGCCCTCGGCCAGCTCGAGGCGGGCCTCGAAGCACTCCCGCACGTCGAGCCCGTAGCTCTGGGTGGCGAAGTCCACGATGGTGGTGGTGCCTCCCCAGGCCGCGGCCCGGGTGCCCGACTCGAAATCATCGGACGCCACCGTGCCGCCAAACGGCAGCTCCATGTGGGTGTGGACGTCAACCCCGCCAGGGACAACCAGCTTGCCGCCGGCGTCGATCACCCGGTCGGCCCCGTTCTCCGCCGATTGGGCCAAGTCCGAACCGGGTTGCAGGACAGCGGCGATCACCTCTCCGTCGATCAGCACATCGGCCGGGTCGGCTCCGGTGGACGACACCAGGGTTCCGTTCTTGATGAGGATTGTCACGGCGTTAGACCTCCTGGTCGATTTCAGCGATGGTGTCGAGGACAGCGGAGACTCCTTCGTCGATCTCAGCCTCGGTCACGTCGAGCATCGGGGTAATGCGCAGGGCATTGCCGTAGAGACCCCCCTTCCCCACCAGCAGGCCCCGCCGCTTGCAACCCTCGAGCAGCTCGGTGGCCCGGGCGGGGTCGGGTTCGATGGAGCCCGGTGCCACGATCTCGATGGCCTGCATGAGGCCCCGGCCCCGCAGCTCGGCGATCCACGGTGTTCGGTCCACTACCGGTTGCAGGGCGGCTGCCAACCGCCGGCCCATGCGCAAGGCATTGCCCTGGAGATCGTTCTCCTGTACGTACCTGAGGGTGGCCAACCCGGCCGCGGTAGACAGCGGGTTGCCGCCGAACGTGGAGAAGCTCAACGCGGTGATGGTGTCCATGATCTCGGCCCGGGCCACGATGCCGGCCAGCGTGATCCCGTTGCCCACTCCTTTGGCGAAGGTGAGCATGTCGGGAACGATGCCGTGGGCCTGGTAGCCCCAGAAGTGCTCGCCGGTGCGTCCCCAGCCTGTTTGGACCTCGTCGCTCACGAACAGGATCCCGTGGTTGGCCAGCACCTTGTGCAACGACCCGAAGAACCCGTCGGGCGGGGTGGCGAACCCGCCGACCCCCTGGATGGGCTCGGCGATGAGGCAGGCCGCGTCACCCGCCGTCATCATGTCGATGACCTGCTGGAGGTCGTCGGTGCAGGCGTCGACGAACTCCTCGTCTCCTAGGTCCCGGAACGGGCTGCGCAGCCTGTACGGGCCGTGAACGAAGTTAACCGACAGCCCGGAAATAGCCGTCGACGACCACGACGAGTGCGATGTGATGGCCTGGGCGGTGAACGAGCGGCCGTGGTAGCTGTTGCGCATGGCCAGCACTTCGTTGGACTTGCGGTAGCTGGTGGCCAAAAGGATGGCGGTGTCGTTGGCCTCAGACCCAGAAGTGGTGAAGAACACCCGAGCGTCGGGGATGCCGCTCACCGCGGCGATCTCCTCGGCCAGCTCGATCATCGGCTCACTGAGGTAGAGCGTCGAGGTGTGCAACACCTTGGCCGCTTGCGCCTGCACCGCCTCGGTTATCGCCGGGTTGTTGTGACCCACCATGGTGGTGAGAACGCCGCCGAAGAAGTCAAGGTACCGGTTGCCCTCCACGTCCCACACGTAGCCCCCCTGGCCCTGGTCGATGCTTATGGGCTCGGCGTAGAGGGGGTGGAGAAACGAGGGGAGAATGGCCCGGTAACGATCGTGAAGATCGGCGTTGGTGGTGTTGACCGCCGTCATTGCCGCCTGCTCACGCTTGAGTGAGAGGCCCGTACATGTCGGGACGGCGGTCGCGGTAGAAGGCCCACTGGTTGCGGGTCTCCTCGATGAGGCCGTAGTCCAGGTCCCGGATTACCAGCTCCTCGTTGCGATCCGACGCCGGGTCGTCGACAAACTGGCCTCGCGGGGTGGCGAAGTACGACGTGCCGTAGAAGTCGTTGCTGCCCAGAGGCTCTACGCCCACCCGGTTGATGGCTCCGACGAAGTACATGTTGGCCGCTGCCGAGGCGGTCTGCTCCAGCTTCCACAGGTAGGCCGAGAGGCCCCTGCTGGTAGCCGAGGGGTTGAAAACCACCTGCGCTCCGTTCAGGCCGAGGGCCCGCCAACCCTCGGGGAAGTGGCGGTCGTAGCAGATGTACACACCCACCTTGCCCACTGCGGTGTCGAACACCGGGTACCCGAGGTTGCCGGGACGGAAGTAGAACTTCTCCCAGAATCCCTGCACCTGGGGAATGTGGGTTTTGCGGTACTTGCCCAGGTAGGTCCCGTCGGCGTCGATCACCGCCGCTGTGTTGTAGAGGATGCCGGGCTGTTCCTCCTCGTACATCGGCAGCACCAACACCATCTGGTGCTTGGCGGCCACCTCCTGGAACCTCTTGGTGGTGGGGCCGTCGGGGATGGCCTCGGCGTAGCTGTAATACTCGGCCTCCTGCACCTGGCAGAAGTAGGGGCCGTAGAAGAGCTCCTGGAAGCACATCACCTGGGTGCCAGCTGCAGCGGCCTCGGCCACGTACTTCTCGTGGAGCTCGATCATCGACTCCTGGTCACCGGTCCAGGCGGTTTGCACCACTGCGGCCCTGACGATTCGGGACATGGTGTACCTCCCCAACTAAGGGCTACCGTGCCGCCAACGACCGGCACCAAATGGCACGCCGCCGACAACACGGTACGATTTCGTAAACCTCCGATTATGCCCTACCGGGATCGGCATGCGCCAGAGGCTTATCCGCCGATGCCACCGGGGTTGACGCCCGTAGGCTCCCCGTACTCCGGGGCTACCGGGTGCCCCGCACCAACCGGCCGGGGCGGGCCCCGGTGTCGGTTCCTTTGCGGCGGGTCACCTCACCGGCCACCACGGTGGCGGCGTAGCCCTCGGCTATCTGGTCCAGGCGGCGGCCTCCGGCGGGCAGATCGTGAACCACCCGGGGCGACCGCAGGGTGAGCGCCCGGTGGTCGATCACGTTGATGTCGGCCCGCTTGCCCACCTCCAGCGTGCCCCGGTCGCCCAACCCGTACAGGGTGGCTGTGTCGTGGGTTTGCTTGCGGACCACCCATTCCAAGGGGAGCTGCTCGCCCCGAGACCGGTCCCTGGTCCAGTGGGTGAGCATGAAGGTGGGAATGGAGGCGTCGCAGATCATCCCGCAGTGGGCCCCGCCGTCGGACAGGCCCGACACGCCCGCCGGATGCAGCAACTGCTCCCGGATCACGTCGTGGTTCTCGTCGTGGTAGTTGAACAGGGGCAGCATCAAAAGGGCGTGGCCGTCGTTTTCCAGACAGAGGTCGTACAGCATCTCCAGCGGTTCCATACCCCGGGCGGCAGCCAGCTCTGCCACGGTGTAGTCGCGGGTCGGCTCGTAGTCGGGTGGGTCGCCGATCACGTACAGCTTGTGGACCATCGACGCCACCAACCGGGGCATCTGGTCGAACAGCACCGAGGGATCGGGGGGCAGGTCGTCCTCGGCCAGGATGGCGGCCCGCACCTCGGGGCGACGCAGCTCTGCCACCATCTCGTCGAACGGGAGATGAGCCCGCGACGCGAACGTGGGCCGCTTGGCGAAGGCATGGTTGGTCTGCAACCCGACCAGCATCCCGAAGGGACGCCCAGCCACCTGGGGATACACCCGGGCACCTTCGTCAACCGCTCGCAGCGATTCGTCCATCATCTCCCGCCACAGGTCGGGAGCGGCGTCCACCTGCAACAGGGCGAACGAAACCGGCACGTCAAAGCGGGCCGACAGGCGGCGCATCCAGTCCATCTCCTTGGGCGGGGCCACCAGGTCGAGCCCGGCCGCTCCCGCCGGGGCCAGCTCGAACACCCCGGAACCGGCGTCTGCCAATGCCCGGCCCAAACCGAACAGCTCGTCCTCGGCGGCGAACGTGCCCGGCACCGGCTCGCCGTCTATTGCTCTGTGGCCCAGCGTGCGGGAGGTGGACACCCCTAGCGCTCCGGCCTCGATGGCCTCGCGCACGATGGCGTACATGGCCTCGATGTCGGCGGGGGTGGCAGGCTCGTTGCGGGCCCCCCGCTCGCCCATCACGTAGCCCCGCACCGCGCCGTGAGCCACCTGAGCGGCCACGTCGATAGACAGGCGGCGCTGCTCCACCACGTCGAGGTACTCGGGGAAACTCTCCCACCCCCACGAGATTCCCTCCGACAAAGCCGCTCCGGGGATGTCCTCCACCCCCTCCATGAGCTGGATGAGCCACTCCTCGGTACCGGGCCGCACCGGGGCGAACCCCACCCCGCAGTTGCCCATGACCACGGTGGTGACGCCGTGGTTGGACGACGGCTGAAGCATGTCGTCCCAGGTCACCTGGCCGTCGTAGTGGGTGTGGCAATCCACGAAACCGGGGGTCACCAACAGCCCTGCCCCTTCGATAACCTCGGCCCCCTCGGGTGCGGGCCCGCCGCTGCGGTCCACCACCGCAACCTTGCCGTCCCTCACCCCGATATGGCCCTCGAACCGGTCGGCGCCGGTTCCGTCAACCACCGTGCCGTTGGTAATGACCAGATCCAACATGGCTTTGCCCCTGCCTTTCTGCGGGTTGCGCTATTTCTGTTTCCGGGTACTGCCGAACGGTGGCTAGCCGCCGGCTCCTGCCCGGAGAAGCTTGCCGGGGCGAGCCCCGGTGTCGGTTCCGTTGCGACGGGTCACCTGCCCGCTCACCAGCGTGGCCACGTACCCGGTGGCCCTCTGGTCGAAGCGCCGTCCCCCGGCCGGGAGATCGGCCACCAGCTTGGGCGGGTGCAGGGTGAGCCGCTCATGGTCGATGACGTTGATGTCGGCCTTCATGCCCGGCTCCACCGTGCCCCGGTCTGTGAGACCGAACAGCCGGGCCGTGTCGTGCGACTGCTTGCGGACCACGTACTCCAAGGGGAGACGATCGCCCCGCTCGCGATCCCGGGCCCAGAAGGTGAGCAACCAGGTGGGCATGGAGGCGTCGCAGATCGTGCCGCAGTGGGCCCCGCCGTCGGACAGGCCCGACACTCCCGAGGGGTGCAGGAACATCTCCCGCACCGCGTCGGCGTTGCCGTCGCTGTAGTTGAGGAACGGGAACAGCAGCAGCGCCCGACCATCGTCGTCCAGCAGCAGGTCGTAGAGCAGGTCCTCGGTCTCCCGGCCCTGGGATTGGGCCAGGGCCGCCACCGAACGCTCGGGGCCGGGCTCGTAGTCCGGGGGATCGCCCAGCACGTAGATCCGGTGGAGCTGGGTGCCCATGTACTCGGCGAACTGGTTGGTGAACGAACTCTGCTCCGACAGGATGGCCGCCTTGCGCTCGGGTCGGCGCAGCTCGGCTACCAGCTCGTCGAGCGGCAGATCGCCTACCTCGGCAAAGCTGGGACGGCTGCTGAAGGCGTGGTTGGTCTGAAGACCGATCAGGATTCCGTTGCAGCGGGGGGCTATCTGGGGGTGGAGCTGGGCTCCCTCGGCGGCGGCCTCGGCCGATAGGTCCATGATCTCCCGCCACAGCTCGGGGGCGGCGTCCACCTGCACCAGAGCGAAGGTGACAGGGCGACCGGTGGCCGCCGACAGCCGCCGCATCCAGTCCACCTCCTTGGCCGGAGCGGCCAGGTCTTCACCGATCACACCGGCGGGGGCCAGCTCGTACAGACCGTGGCCCACCTCGGCCAGAGCCTCACCGATGCCGAACAGCTCGTCCTCGGCGGCGTAGGTGCCGGGCACCGGCTCGCCGTCGATGGCGGTGTGGGCGATGGTGCGCGACGTGGAGAAGCCGAAGGCCCCTGCTCGCAGAGCGTCGGCCACGATGTTTCGCATCTCTGTGATGTCCTCGGGGGTGGCGGGTTCGTTGCGGGCCCCCCGCTCGCCCATTACGTAGGCCCGCACCGCGCCGTGGGGCACCTGGCAGCCGATGTCGAGCGACAGGGGCTTGCGCTCCAGGGCATCGAGGTACTCAGGGAAGGTCTCCCACTCCCAGGTGATGCCCTCCGAAAGGGCGGCGCCGGGAATGTCCTCCACCCCTTCCATGAGCTGGATGAGCCACTCCTCGGTGCCGGGCCGCACCGGAGCGAAACCCACACCGCAGTTGCCCATCATCACCGTGGTTACCCCGTGGTGGGCCGACGGCTCCAGAATCGGGTCCCACGTCACCTGGCCGTCGTAGTGGGTGTGGCAGTCCACGAAACCGGGGGTCACCAGCAGCCTGGTGGCGTCGATGACCTCTCTGGCCTTCAGACCGGCTTCGCCGCCGGGATACACACCGGCGATTCGATCCCCATCTATGGCCACGTCTCCTGTGAACGGCTCGGCCCCGGTGCCGTCCACAATCAATCCACCCTTGATCACGACGTCGTGCATCGCTCCATGCTAGATGGTTCTTGCCGTGGGCACCGTTTCGGAGGGAACACAGCCCGGCGCTGGGGTAACGTCGGGGCATGGCTGAGATCACCGTTTATCACAACCCTGGTTGAGGCAAGTCCCGAGGCGCGCTCGAAATCCTCGAGTCGCGCGGCGTCGAGTTCGACGTGGTCCGCTACCTAGACAACCCGCTCTCTGGAACCGACCTGGCCCGGTTCCTGGAGATGCTGCCCGGCGAGCCGTCCGAGCTGGTCCGCCAGGACAACAACTTCAAGAAGCTCGGCCTCGACATTGGCGACTACCAAAGCGCCGAGCAGGTGACCGACCTTCTGGTGGAACACCCCAAGCTGATGCAGCGCCCCGTGGTTGTTCGGGGTGACCGGGCGGTCATCGCCCGACCCTCCGAGTTGGTGGAAGAACTGCTGTGAGAACACGGTCGGCGCCGGAGGAGTTCGGGAAGCTTGCAGACATCGCCGCGCCGGCCACCGACGTCGAGGGCGTCGAGGGCATGGTCGAGGGGCGTTACGTGGTGGCCGGTCCCGATGGGCGGCCCTTCCCGGTGGCCGCTGTGTGGCGGCGGGTGCTGGCCCGGCTCATGGACGCCGTCACCGTGTTCTTCATCCAGTGGATGCTCACCATCATCCAGCTCCTATGGTTCATGGACAGCGTTTCCAACCGGTGGCAGCCGGACCCCTGGGGTCGGGCATCGGCCGCCTTGCTCGGCTACGTGTTCTTCCACTTCGTCTACACCATGGTCTTCTTGCGTTGGAATGAAGGCCAGACCCCGGCCATGGACCTGATGAACCTCCGAGCGGTGCGAACCCGTGACGGCAGCCACCTGGGGCTGAGACATTGTGCCGCCCGCTGGCTGGTGGGCGGGGTGGGGTGGCTGGTGCCCCCGGTGCTGTTCGGCGGGCTGGTGGTGAACGCCGCCACTTATGTGGTGGCACCCGCCGACCGGCGGCGGCGCACGGTGTCGGACTGGCTGGCCGGGACCACGGTCATCGCCTACGACCGCGACAAGGAAGACCCCGAGGACGCATCCGAGGTGGTGCTCGACGAGTTCGGCGAACCGATGTCGGTACGGGCCCAGATCCGGCGCAAATACGGGTTGTACGGGCTCTTCGGAGGCATGGTTGGCCTTCCCGGCCGCCGGGGCAATCGCCGTCCCCCGAGCGAGCGTCCACCACGGGATTCCCAATAGGGTCGCGATTCGCTTACCATGTCAGCCACATTGAGGACAGCCCATAAACGACGGGGGGAATACCGTGGAAGCTGAGCGTCCGCTGCTGGAGGTCGAGGACCTCCGCACCTACTTCGACACGCCGCGGGGAATCCTCAAGGCGGTGGACGGGGTGAGCTTCTCGCTGGACAAAGGCGAGACCATCGGCATCGTGGGTGAGTCGGGTTCTGGCAAGTCGGTTCTGGTCCGCTCGATCATGAACATCCTTACCAGCAACGCCATCGTCCCCGACGGCTCCAAGGTGATCTTCGATGGCAAGGACACCCGCAACCTGAGCCGGAGCGAGGCCAAGCACTTCTGGGGCACCCAGATGGCGATGATCTTCCAGGACCCGATGACCTCTCTCAACCCGGTGAAGAAGGTGGGGATCCAGATCACCGAGTCCATCCGCTACCACCTGCAGGCCTCAAAGCAGGAGGCCATGGAGCGGGCCCTGGAGTTGATGGTGCAGGTGGGCATCCCCGAACCCCGCAAGCGGCTCAAGGAGTACCCACACCAGTTGTCGGGGGGGATGCGCCAGCGGGTCACCATCGCCATCGCCTTGGCCTGCAACCCCAAGCTGCTGATCGCCGACGAACCCACCACCGCTCTCGACGTGACGGTGCAGAAACAGATCCTCGACCTCTTGGGGTCGCTCCAGGACGAGTTGGGCATGGCCATGATCCTCATCACCCACGATCTGGGCGTGGTGGCCGGACGGGCCCGGCGCATCGGGGTGATGTACGCCGGGAAGATGGTCGAGACCGCCGACACCTCCACCCTTTTCCACCATATGAGCCACCCGTACACCGAGGCGCTGTTCAAGTCGATCCCCCGGGTGGAGCACTCCAGCCACACCCGGCTGGACGCCATCAGCGGACGGCCGCCGGACATGGTGCAGAAGCTGGTGGGTTGCCGGTTCGCACCCCGCTGCCGCTACGCCCAGCCCCAGTGCGTGACCGACGAGCCAGAGCTGTATGACGCCGGTCAACCCGGCCACAAGCAAGCCTGCTTCTTCCCGGTGGGAACTGCGGAGAACCAGCAGGCGCTGGCCACCAACCAGGAGGCCGGGGTCACTGCGGCCGGCCTCGATCTGCACGCCGCCGCAATCTCATAGCCGAGGAGGACACGTCAGATGGCAGGAACCGGTAAGGCCCACCTGAGGGGCGACCAAGCCCTGGTAACCGTTGAGGACCTGGTGATGGAGTTCCCCGCGGGGCGCAGTGCGGTGGTCCACGCCGTTTCGGGCGTCAGCTTCGACATCCTCGAGGGCGAGACCCTGGGGGTGGTGGGCGAGTCGGGGTGCGGCAAGTCCACCACCGGGAGGGCGATGATGCAGTTGCCGCCGCCCACGGCGGGCTCGGTGCGCTTCGACGGAGTGGAGATGACCGAGCTGTCCAAGGAGGACCTGCGCCGCACCCGCACCCGGATGCAGATGATCTTCCAGGACCCGATCTCGTCGCTCAACCCCCGGCGCAAGGTGAAGGACATCGTGGCCGAGGGCCTGTCCATCTGGCACAACGACACCGGCAAGCTGGCCACGAGCCGGGTTGACGAGGTGCTCGATGCGGTGGGGCTCGACCCCGAAGTGGTGGGCGACCGCCGACCCCATCAGTTCTCCGGCGGCCAGTGCCAGCGCATCTGCATCGCTCGGGCGCTGGTGCTCGACCCCAAGGTGATTATCTGCGACGAGCCGGTTTCGGCTCTGGACGTGTCGGTGCAGGCGCAGATCCTCAACCTGCTCGAGGACATGAAGGCCCGGTACGGGCTAACGCTGGTGTTTATCGCCCACGACTTGGCCGTGGTGAAGAACATCTCCGACCGGGTGGTGGTGATGTACCTGGGCAAGGTGTGCGAGGTGGCCGCCCCCGACACCCTCTACGTCCATCCCGCACACCCCTACACCGACGTGTTGCTGGCCTCCATTCCCGAGCCAGACCCCGATCACCCGGTTTCCGACCGCCAGATCGAGGGCGAGCTGCCGTCACCGATCAACCCCCCGTCGGGGTGCCGGTTCCGCACCCGGTGCGAGAAGGTTCAGGACCGGTGCTCGGAGGAGGAGCCCGTGCTCAAGGAGATCGCCCCCGATCACTACGTGGCCTGCCACTTCCCCAACGAGGTTCCGGTGGGCATCTCCAGCAACGGAAGCTGAGCGGCGGCTGATTCCCAAGCGGCCGGCTCAGAACTTGTAGCGATAGACGTTGGTGTCGCGGATCACGAAGCCGAGCTTCTGGTAGAGGCGGTTGGCTGCCTCCCGAGACGGTCGGGAGGTCAGGTCCACGGTCACCGCCCCGGCCTCTCGGGCCAACTCCAGCGCCGCCTCGCTGAGCGCCCGGCCCACCCCTTGTCCTCGGCTCTGCTCATCCACCACCACGTCCTCAATCATGGCCCGCAACCCGGTGGGAATTCGTACCAGCACCAGGGTGAGGCTGCCCATGATGACGCCATCCACACGGGCCACCAGCAACCGGGTGGCATCGGAGGCCGCGATGGCATCTATGGCGTCTGCCGGCGGCGGTGGGTTGGACGACGACAGCTGGGGGGTCAGCCGCTCGAACGCCGCCAACAGCTCGGGGGCTACGTGGGTGGCCTCGGTGATCTCAACCGCCATGGGCCGAGACTACCGGCGCGAGGAGAAGTCGCCGGGAACGAGGCGATAGTTTGAGCCGGTGCGATTGTGTTCGGTATTGGGGTACCCGGTTGGCCTTGCCGAAATAGGTGAGGGGCAGGTCTGGTGGAGCTGATCACCTGGGTGGGCGAATCCCTCCGCCATCGACCGACCCTCGTGGCGGCCTTCACCGGCTGGAACGACGCCGGCGACGCTGCGTCCGGGGCCCTGGCCTGGATGGCCGACCGCTGGAACACCACCGAGTTGGCCACCCTCGACCCCGAGCCGTTCTACGACTTCGCCGAGACCCGGCCCCGTCTTGTGCTCGACGAGGACGGCAACCGTTCGCTGGATTGGCCCAGCAACAACCTCATCTCGGCCACGGTCAACCCCGCCGAAACCCCCGACGGCACCGAGACTGAGGTAGCGCTGCTGATGGGCAACGAGCCCCAGTTGAAGTGGCGCACGTTCTCCCAACAGATCGTAACCATGGCCCGGCAGCTCGACAGCCCCCTAGTGGTGACCCTGGGTGCCCTGCTGGCCGAAGTACCTCATACCCGGCCCACCCCGGTGTACGGCAGCAGCGACGACCCGGCAATGGCCTCCCGGTTGGGCCTCACTCCCTCGAGCTACGAGGGGCCCACCGGCATAGTGGGGGTGCTCCACAACGCCTGCGCCACCGCCGGACTGCGCACCGCCTCGCTGTGGGCCGCAGTGCCGGACTACGCCTCGGCCATCCCCTCGCCCAAGGCATCCCTGGCTCTGATCCGCAGGCTGGGGACCCTTGTGGGCATTTCCCCCAACACGGCGGAGTTGGAAGAGATGGCCGAGAGCTACGAACAGCAGGTGTCGGAGCTGGCCGCCCAAGCCGACGAGACCCTCGACTACATCACACAGCTCGAGCAGGCCTTCGACCAGGAGACCACCCAAACGGGTGAGATGGAGGAGATGCGCTCCACCGACCCCGGCAAGTTGGTCGACCAGATCGAACAGTTCCTGCGAGACCAGCCAAGCTGAAGGTCACTCGGCGGGGTCGTCTCGCCAGGGTGGGGTGCGGGGGTGGTCGAAGATGAACTCCACCGGCTCACCCCTGATGGCAGCGAAAGCGTGGGACAGCCACCAGTCGCTTCCCAACATGCCGGAGGGCAGGTTGTCGGGACCGAAGAAGCCGACCTCGCTGCACTCCAACGGGTGAGCGTTCAGCTCGCCGCCCACGGCCCGGCACAGAAAAACCATTGAGTACATGGGGACCGAAGTGAATCCCCGGCGAAGACCGTCGTGGATGGCGATGGGCCGCAGCACCTCGCACATGATGCCGGTCTCCTCGTACACCTCCTTCACTACCACTTCGGACGGGGAGTAACCCACGTCGGCCCATCCGGTGGGGTACAGCCACACCCCGGAGTCGGCCCGCTGCACCAGCAGGATCTCGTCGTCGCCGTTGCCCACCACCGCGCCCACCGCAACCTTGGGGGTGACGTAGCCCGGGATCCCGTCGCCCACCGACTTCATCCACTCGGCGTACAAGTCCTCCTCCGACCATCCCGTGCTGAGCGTGGCGGCTATGTCCGCAGCCACGTGCAGCACCTCCTCGAACCGCTCCTGCTCGTATTGGTTTCGGGTGAACGCAAGCCCGGTGCGGGCGATCCCGGCCAGGGCCTCCGACCACCGCCGCAGGTCACCGGGCCCCGGCACCGACTCCCTGTCCCCGGTCATCGGGACACCCGAGCCGGATCCCGGCCTAGTGGGGGCTGTCATTGGCGGGTGGAGCTGGAGTCGATGGCGTGCTGGATGGCCAGGTTGATCTCATTCTGGTGATCGGGGTCGGTCACCTTTTCGCCCTCCCCGTCGCGCACGTAGTAGGCGTGTACAACATCGCCTCCCAGGTTCTGCACCTTGGCGCTGAGAATGTTGAGGTCGAGCTGCGACAACGCCCCTGTCACCCGGCTCAACAGCCCCATGCGGGCCTGGGCAGCCAGCTCGATGATGGTGGCGGTGGACGACGAATCGTTGTCGATGGACACCTTGGGTGTTACGACCGGGCGGGGGGTGAAATCGGGAGCGGCCTCGTAGGTGCGGATCCGCTCGGCCAGGCGGGATTCGATGGCCAGGCGTCCGGCCAGTGCCCGCTCCACGTAGGAAGTTACCTGGGGCCAGTCGATCTCCAACCCCAGCCTGCTCTCCACCTGGAACCGTTCCAGCGCCATCCCGTACTCGGTGTGGGCCGCAGCCAGGAGCACCCGGAGCCCGCTCAGCGACAGCGCCCCCGCCACTCGGGAGAACATTCCGTGCTGATCGGGGGCGATCACCAGCAAGGTGTCGCCCTCGCCCAGAACCAACCTCTCCCCTGCTTCCATCAGGCCGCGCTGTTCGGGGGTGGGGAACTTGGAGGTGAGCTCGTCGAAGTCGCCACCCTCCATAACGTGAGCGCAGCGGGCCACCAGCTCCCGCACCAGGCTGGCTTTCCACTGGCTCCAAGCCGAGGGGCCGGTGGCGATGGAGTCTGCCTCGGTCAACGCCCCCAGCAGGCGCAGCGTCTCCACGGTGCGGACCTTGCGAACCACCTCGTCGATGGTGTCGGGGTCTTCCAGATCACGCCGGGTGGCCACGTCGGGCAGCAGCAGATGATGTTCCACCATCGCCACCAGCACGTCCACGTCCACTGGTGGGTACCCCATTCTCCGGGCGATGTCGGCCACCAGCACCATGCCCACCTCGGTGTGGTCTCCGGGGTAGCCCTTGCCGATGTCGTGGAGCAGGGCCCCCACTACCAGCAGGTCGGGGCGGTCGACCCGATCCACCAGATCGGCGGCCAGTGCGGCGGCCTCACACAGGTGCCGGTCCACCGTGAACTGGTGGTAGGCGTTGCGCTGGGGGCGGTTCCGGTTAGGGGTCCACTCAGGCAGGATGCAGATGAACAGGTCCATCTGGTCCAGGGTTTCGATCACCGGGATGGCAGCCGCACCGGTCAACAGCAACTCCACGAACAGCCTTCTGGCCTCGTCGGGCCACGGCTCGGGCATGGGGTCCATATGCTCCCGAAGCGCTTCCAGGCTGTTCCGGTCCATGCGTTGCCCGGTGACCGCTGCGGCCCGGGCCAGCCGCAGCGCCACGCACGGGTCTGTGGTGTCGGCTCCCTCGGCCGGCGCCAACCTGCCCTCTATGGCCTGCACTCCCGAAACCGAAGCCGGCACGCTCTCGTCCCGGTTGGAACGGCGGCGGCGCAGTCGGCGGCGCTCACCGGGGAACTCCGAGTCCCGCAACCGGCTCCACATCTCGTCGCTGGTCCAGGCAATCGAGCGGGCGGCACCGGCGATGGCGGCCATCAGCTCGTCGGCGTCGTCATATCCCAGCGCTTCGGCCACCCCGTCCTGCTCCTGGAGCAAGAGCTGATCCCCGGCCCGGCCGGTGGTTCGGTGCAACTCCACCCGGGCTGCCAGGATCACCTCGTAGTGGTCACGCCGACTGTGGTGGTCGTCGTCATCAAGGGTGAACGCGGCTGCTTCCGCCCACCCCAGTGCGTGGATGTCCCGCAGCCCTCCCCGGCCCTGCTTGAGGTCGGGTTCCAGCTTGAACGCCACCTCGCCGCTGCGTTGGTGACGTTCGGCCACCCGCTCGGCCAGCATGGGCAACCATCGCTTGGCGTTGCGGCGCCACTGATTCACGTTGTCGGCTGTCAGGTCTGCGGTCAGGTCGGCGTCACCGGCGATATGGCGGGCGTCGAGCAGAGAAGTGGCCGTGTCCAGGTCGGTCTTGGCCAGGTCCCGGGTCTCTCGGGGGGTGCGGACGGAATGGCCGAGCTTAAGCCCCTCGTCCCAGATCGGATACCACAGCCGGGGGGCGATCTCGCTGATGTCGGGGCGGTCGCGGTGCAACAGCAGCAGGTCGATGTCGCTGTAGGGACAAAGCTCGGACCGACCGTAGCCCCCCACCCCGACCAGGGCGATGCCGTCGCTGTCGTTAACCTCGGTCGAGAAGATGCCGAGGAGCCACTCGTCCACCCGGCGGGCCAGGGCTCGGCACAGCACGGTGCCCGCCATGTCGCGGTCGGCCAACAACTCGTCGCGATGAAGCTTGCCTGCTCTTACCTCGCCGACCGTCACTACCCGGTGAGGCTAGTGGCTGACGCCGACCCTCAAAATCGGTATCGCGGAATCGACCCGAACCGGCCCCGGCTTGGTCGGCATCTTGGAATCGGCCCGAACCGGCCCGGACTTAGCTGTTGTAGGCGGTCTCTGCGTGGAACGACTGGTCGAGGCCGACGCCCTCGTCCTCGGCCGAGGCCCGCAATCCCATGGTGGCGTTGAGCACCCAGGAGATGATGTAGGTGGCCACAAAGCTGTAGGCCATGACGGCCACGATCGATACCACCTGGTTGAACAGCAGCTCGCCCCCACCGAAGAAGATGCCGTTGATGAAGTCGCCGCCCTCGAAGGCCCCGGAATCGGCCAGGAACCCGATGAGCACCCCGCCGACGATGCCGCCGAACATGTGGATACCCACAACGTCGAGGCTGTCGTCGTACTTGAACATGTGCTTGAGGCCGATGGCCAAAAAGCACACCACGCCAGCCAACGCGCCGATGAGGATGGACGACATCGCTCCCACGAAACCGGCCGCCGGGGTGATGGCCACCAGGCCGGCCACGACCCCCGACGCAATACCGAGAGCGGTGGGCTTGCCGTCCTTGATCGTCTCGATCAGCATCCACGAGCACATGGCGGCCGCCGCGGCCAGGAAGGTGGTCAAAAAGGCGTGGGTGGCCTGGGTGTTGGCCGCCAGGGCCGACCCGGCGTTGAAGCCGAACCAGCCGAACCACAGGATCCCCGCTCCCAGCAGCACCAAAGGCAGATTGTGGGGGAAGTCAACGTCGCGGGGCCACCGCTGCCTGGGGCCCAGCACCATCACCACGGCCAGGGCTGCGGCGCCGGCGTTGATGTGGATGGCGGTGCCACCTGCGAAGTCGTGGGCCGGAAGCTCGGCGATCCAACCCTCGCCGCCGTAGATCCAGTAGACCACCGGCGAGTACACCAGAAACGACCACACGGGCACGAAGATGACCCACGCCGAGAACTTCATGCGCCCGGCCACAGCGCCGGAGATCAGCGCAGGGGTGATGACGGCGAAGGTCATGCCGAACACGAACTCCCGCTTGGCGACCATCCCGTCCACCCCGTTGAGGATGATGGCATCGAAGTCCCCGAACAGGGGGAAGCTCCAGTCGCCGGAAGCGAACCCGTAGCCGAACACCGCCCACAGCAGGGGGACGATGCCCAGGCAGTAGAGGTTCATGTTGAGCATGTTGAGCACGTTCTTGGCTCCCACCATGCCCCCGTAGAACAGGGCCAAACCTGGCACCATGAACATCACGAGTGCGGCACATACCAGTACCCACGCAGTGTCAGCGTCCATCACTTCCCCACAATCCGGTTGCAAGCAACTTGGTCACAGCGGCCTGTCCACGAGTTCAACTCGGTTCGATTCAGCTGGCCGGCTTCAGCCGGTC
Organism: Acidimicrobiales bacterium; assembly: GCA_965200775.1. Taxonomy (GTDB): domain Bacteria; phylum Actinomycetota; class Acidimicrobiia; order Acidimicrobiales; family Bin134; genus Poriferisocius. The sequence goes on from OZ241383.1 coordinate 2,231,321, forward strand.
GGCAGCGCCAGTATGGCAAATTTCCCGAGGGACTGAACGCTTTGGGGCCAGATTTCTCGTGGGAGATCAGGGGTTTGCCGGCCCTCCGTGGCGCCTGAGGTGCAGGAAGGCCTTGGCCGCTCCCCAGACGAGCCCCGGGGTTTGCAGGTCGGGGCTGATATCGGCGAAAGACGCAGGGGTGAGGTCGTAGATGTCGTCGGGGAAGCGTTCGACGGCGAAGTCGTCCCGATCCACCGGGGCTGCCCCCGCGGCCCTGAGCACCTCGGTGGGATAGCGCACCGCCCGGCGCAGCACGGCCATCGGGTTCTCGGGCTGCTCGTCTATGTCGGCGGACAGCAGCCGGGCCACTTCCTGGCCTATGTCAGCGGCGGCGGCTTCGCCCGCGGCGGTGGCAGCGGCTTCGGCCTCATTGCGGACTTCAGGGCTCGCGCCAGCCAACCGGCTCAGCACCGCCGTCTCCACCCACCGGGGCAGCGCCTCCCGAATGCCCTCGGCCAGCGCCCGAGCCGATTCAACAAGCTGCTGCTCGGCCTCCCTCTCCTCAGGCGTCATGGCGAGAGAAGGGGAAGGTGGGCATGAGCCATTCCCACCACCAGCTATTCGGGGCTCAGCATGTCGTTCAGGTTGCCGGAGCGAAGGCCCTCCAGGTCGAGCATCACGTAGCGGTACCCGGCCTGGCGCACCGCTTCCACCACGGCGGCACGCTGGTCCACCACGTCTCCCAACCGGTGGTCGGGAACCTCGATGCGGGCCAGCTCCCCGTAGTGACGCACCCGCACCTCGTCGTAGCCCAGCGCTCGCAAACCTGCTTCGGCTTCCTCCACCGAGGCCAGCACCCCAAGCGTCACCTTCGTCCCGTACGGGATCCTCGAGGCCAAGCAGGGAGCGGCCGGTTTGTCCCATGTCCGCAACCCCAGCCGCTTCGACCAGTCCCGCACATCGGCCTTGGAGAACCCCGCGTCCACCAGGGGGAACACCGCACCCCGCTCGGACGCTGCCTGCTGACCGGGGCGATGGTCGCCCAGGTCGTCGGTGTTCACCCCCAGAAGCACAGTTGATGATGTCGCCTGAGCCAGCGGCCCTACTGCTTCCATCAACGCGTCCTTGCACCAGTAGCAGCGGTCGCCGCTGTTGGCCACGTAGGCGGCCTGTTCCATCTCCTCCGTGTGGACCTCACTCCACCGCAGCCCCCACTCCTCGGCCAGGCGAGCGCAGTCCCTGCGCTCGGCACCGGCCAACGACGGCGACACCGCAGTAACAGCATGGGCCCGCTCACCCAGCACGTCGTGGGCGGTCCAGGCCAGAAACGAGGAGTCGGCCCCACCGCTGAACGCCACCACCACCCGGTTCAGCTCAGCCAGATCACCCCTAAGCCGATCCCAGTCGCCCACGCTCCCATTGTGGTCGCCCCACCACCGGCACCCCAAACAGGGCCATGGGACTGCGGCCGTTGGCGGGAGAGTCAGGGCCTAGTGCGATGGTCATGGCAGGGAACTCTGCAGGGATAGGGTGAGGAGATGCGGCGGGGCGTTTTGCGGGCCGGCCTGGCACTTGGCCTGATGCTCAGCCTGGCTCTCGGCCTGGCGGCGACATGGGCCAATCCCGCCACCGCTCAGGAACAGGTTGAGGACCGTCTGCCCGCGGTGGAAGGCACCATCCGGTTCGGCTTCAACCAGTTCTTCGAGGGTGTGGAGATCGTGGTGGTCGGACCCGACGGCTCGGAAGTGGGACGGGCAGTCACCAGCGAAGAAGGCCGTTGGCGGGTGGCAGTGCCCGCTCCCGGCCAGTACGAGGTGACCATCAACCCCAGCACCCTGCCCGACGAAATGGCCCTGCGGGAGGGGCAGCAGTCCACGGTGACCACCACCGTGGGAGCCGACATCGCCCAAGCGGTGGTGTTCGCGGTGGGTGAGGCCCCCAAGGGGACACCGTTCGGCGAAAGAGCCGCCGAGACCGTGTTCAACGGCCTCAAGTTCGGCCTCATCATCGCCATGAGCGCCATCGGGCTCTCGCTCATCTACGGCACCACCGGCCTCATCAACTTCGCCCACGGCGAGCTGGTCACCTTCGGAGCGGTGATCGCCTGGTACTTCAACAGCTCTTGGGGAGGCTTGAACCTGATCGTGGCGGCCGGGTTGAGCGTGGTGGTGTGCGGGATGTTGGGGGCCGGCCTGGAATCGGGCCTGTTCCGACCGCTGAGGAGCCGGCGGCTGGGCATCTTCCAGCTCGTGGTCATCACCATCGGCTTGTCGCTGCTGGGCCGCCAGCTCATCCATCTCTTCTTCGGGGCCGAACCCCGCCCCTACAGCGACTTCCAGGTGCAGGATCGCTGGCACTTCGGACCCTGGGCCATCACCCCCCGGGAACTCGGCACCGTGGCGATCATCAGCGTGGTGCTCATAGCGGTAAGCCTGATGCTGTTGCGGACCCGGTTCGGCAAGGCCACCCGGGCGGTGGCCGACAACGCCGACCTGGCCGCCGTGTCGGGCATCAACGTCAACCGGGTGGTGTTGATCGTGTGGGTGATGGGAGCGGCGCTGGCCGGGCTTGGGGGCGTGTTCCAAGGCCTCGACTCCGACATAGATCCGTTCCTGGGGTTCCAGCTCCTGCTGCTGATCTTCGCAGGGGTGGAGCTGGGCGGCCTGGGCACTGCTTTCGGCGCCCTTACCGGATCCCTCATCATCGGCATGTCCACCGAGGTCAGCACCTTGTGGATCTCGCCCGAACTCAAGTTCGTGGTGCCGTTGGCTGCCCTAATCCTGGTGCTGTTGCTGAGGCCCCAGGGCCTGTTCGGAACCAAGGCGAGGGTGGGTTAGGTGTGGTCTGTGCGCAGAGCCGGGGAAACCCCATGAGACGGGCGGGGTAGATGGAGTTCGACATCATCTTTGGCAACGCGGCCCGAGCCGCTTTCGGACCCGAGGCGGTGATCCTGGCCCTGGCCGCCATCGGTCTCAACGTCCACTTCGGTTTCACCGGCCTGTTGAACTTCGGCCAGGTGGGGTTCCTGCTGCTCGGGGCCTACGGCACCAGCGTGTCGGTTGCCACTTTCGGCTGGTCGCTGTGGGCCGGGGTCTTCGTCGGCCTGGGCCTGGCCCTGGCACTGGCGCTAGTGCTGGGCATCCCCACCATGCGGCTCCACGCCGTGCTGTTCGCCATCGTGACCATCGCAGTGGCCGAGATCATCCGCATACTCGTCGGCTCGACCGACGCAATCGGCCTCACCGGCGGGCCGCTCAGCGTGAGCTTCGACGCCGGTGCCTTCTTCGACCTCAACCCCTACGCCGACGGCCCCCAGGACCGCTACGGCGTCGGCACCTTCGAGTTCACCGGCCAGCAGATGTGGGTCATCACCGTGGGCTGGGTGCTGGTGGCACTAATCAGCCTGGTGGTGTTCCTTATCATTCGCAGCCCGTGGGGCCGGGTGCTGAAGTCGATCCGGGAGGACGAGGACGCGGCCCGCAGCCTGGGCAAGAACGTGTTCTCCTACAAGATGCAGGCCCTTATGATCGGCGGGCTCATAGGCGCCATGGGTGGGGTAATCGACGCCATCAAAACCTCGGGGGCCGACCCAAACGGATTTCGGCCCCAGGTGACCTTCTTCGCCTACACCGCCCTGCTCTTGGGTGGGGCGGCCACCTACCTGGGGCCGGTGCTGGGGGCGGTGCTGTTCTGGTTCCTGCGGGAGTGGATCGAGTCGTTCCTGCGCCAGCTTGCCGCCGAGTCGTGGCTTCCCAACCCGGTGGCCGACTTCCTCGACGGCGCCGAGGGGATCATCAGCGTGACGACGGTCGGCTTGGCCCTGGTGCTACTCATGCTGTTCAGACCACAGGGGATCACCGGCAACCGAACCGAGATGCAGTTGGAGGCCCGTTGACATGGCTTCCGAAGACGTGACCCCCAAGGACATGACGGCCCAAGGCACTGCCCCCGAGGCCGCACCGGCGAGCTCGCCGGCCACCAACACGGAAATTGAGCCGATCCTGACCGTGCCGCCCGTGATCGGTGCGCCCAAACCGAACCCCATCCTGGTGGTGGACAACCTGACCAAAAGCTTCGGCGGCCTTCAAGCGGTGGACGTGGATCACCTGGAGGTGGAACGGGGGGTGGTCACGTCCCTGATCGGGCCCAACGGAGCCGGCAAGACCACGCTGTTCAACCTCCTGACCGGTTTCGAGCAGGCCGACTCCGGCACCTGGAGCTTCAACAACGAGGCCATCACATCGTCATCCCCCGATCGGCTGGCTCGCAAGGGCATGATCCGCACCTTCCAGCTCACCAAGTCGCTGGCCAAGCTGACGGTGATCGACAACGTGTTGTTGGGCGTGCCCGACCAGGTGGGCGAGCGCCTGTGGGCCGCCCCCTTCCGCTCATGGTGGCGGGACCAGGAACGGGCAAATACCACCAAGGCCGAGCAGCTCCTGGAGCGGTTCAACCTTGCCCACATGCGCGACGAGCCGGCCGGAACCCTGTCGGGAGGCCAGCGCAAGCTGCTGGAGGTGGCCCGGGCCCTAATGGCCGACCCGGTACTCATCATGCTTGACGAGCCCATGGCCGGGGTGAACCCCGCCCTGGCTCAGTCGTTGATGAACCACATCACCCTTTTGGCCTTCGAGGGATTGAGCGTGGTGTTCATCGAGCACGCCATGGATGTGGTCACCGGCATCAGCGACTGGGTGGTGGTACTGACCCAGGGCCGGATAATCGCGGAGGGACCCCCGTGGAAGGTGATCCACGACGATGATGTGATCGACGCCTACCTGGGCCGGCAGCGAGCGGAGGCAGCCCGATGACCCCGGACGAGACCTGGCCAAACCAACCATCGGATACCGATCCGGTGCCTGATCCGTTGATGACCGCGGACAACCTCGTGGCCGGTTACCTGCCGGGGATCGACATCTTGACCGGGTGCTCCCTGGAGCTGCACCGGGGCGAGATCGTGGGAATCATCGGCCCCAACGGTGCGGGCAAGTCCACCATGTTGAAGGCGATATTCGGCCTAGTGGACATCCGGTCGGGCACCATCCGGCTGGGCGACCGGGACATCACCGGGCTGAGCCCCCACAAGCTGGTGGAACTGGGTATCGGCTACGTGCCCCAGATCGACAACGTGTTCCCCCGGCTGTCCATCAGGGAGAACCTGGAGATGGGGGTGTTCCAGGCTCCCCACCGGTTCAAGGAGCGCTTCGAGGTGGTGGCCGAGCTGTTCCCGCTGCTGGCCGAACGTGGCGATCAGCGTGCCGACGGGCTGTCGGGCGGCCAGCGCCAGATGGTGGCCATCGGGCGGGCGTTGATGATGGACCCTCAGGTGGTGTTGCTGGACGAGCCCTCGGCCGGGCTGTCCCCGGCCTACCAGGATCAAGTGTTCGAGCGGATCACCCAGATCACCGATCACGGTATCTCGCTGATCATCGTGGAGCAGAACGCGCGCCGCTGCCTCCAGATCTGCGACCGGGGCTACGTGCTCGATCACGGGTCCAACGCCTACACCGGCACCGAACTCCTCGAAGACCCGAAGGTGGTCACCCTCTACCTCGGTACCCTGGCCGGGGTGTAAGGCCCCCAAATTTGGGGCGGGGGCTAGGCCGGCAGGCCTACCTGTTGGAGCACCGTGTCCACCGGAGCCACCATCCCGGTGTAGAACGGCCCGAACTCGGCGTAACGGGCCGAGGCTTCGTCGTAGCGCATGGTGTACACAACCTCTTTGAGGTCGTCTGGGTGTTGGCAGAACAGGGTGACCCCCCATTCGTAGTCGTCGATCCCAGTTGAGCCGGTGATCAGTTGAAGCACCCGGCCGGCGAACTTGCGGCCGGTAGCCCCGTGCTCGTACATCAGCTCCCGGCGACGCTCGAACGGCAGCTCGTACCAGTTCTGGTCGGGGTTGCGCCGCTTGGACATGGGGTAGAAGCACCACGCCGGCTTTCCTTCCGGGGGCAATCGGGGGTACAGCCGGGCCTGCCTGGTCTCTTCGGGAAGGCCGGCGGCGTATTCCGACAGCTCGGTGAGCGACACGTAGGAATCCACGATTTCCAATCCGGCCTGGTTCAGCCGGGTTTGAAGTTGGCGCAGCTTCCACAGGTCGGGGTGCAGGCCCATCACCGCGAGGTCCGCCTTGTGCCCGAGCACGGCCACGGTCACCACCTGGAGGTCGTGAGCAAGTGCGTCGGCCACAGCGGTTTCCACCGCCCCGGCGTCGGTGCCGGGGCCGACCTTGGCGAACAGGTGAACAACGCCGATCCCGGTCGAGGGCTCAACCGGTGCAGTGGTCTCCCCGCTCATCGGCTCGACAGCCGGGATTGGCCGCCCACAAGCCGATCCAAACCGAACGAGGTCAGCACCGTCATTGGCCGGTGTCGATCTTCACCTGCCGGTTGTCGATCAACACCGTCTCGCCGCCGACCACATCCATGACGGCGTACGTCCCGACCGTGATGTCGCCCACCTCGTCGAGGTCGATGGGCCCCGAGACCCCGTCGTAGTCGATGTTCTCCCCGGCGGCCATCAGGGTGGAGCACTCCAGGTAGTTGGAACACTGGACCCCGTTGCCTGTGACCTCCTGCACCACGGCAAGAATGTCGGGGCCATCCACCGAACCGGCGGCCTCGGCGGCCAAGGCCAGCACCACCAGGCAGTCGTAGGCGTTGGCCCCGAATGCCACCTCCGAGCGTCCGTGTTCGGCCTTAAGGCGCTGGTTGAAGTCCTCGCTGCCGAAGGGGCTGATGACCCGGAAGCCGTCGAGGCTTTGGGGAGCAGCCGGGTCCACCAGCTCGGGAAGCGACGGGCTGAACAGCCCCGCCCCGCCGAACATGGCCGTTGTGGGGACGCCTTCCTCCAGAAGGCCGCGGATTATCTGCACTCCCTCGACGAACGAGATGAGAAGGAATGTGTCCGACCCCGTGGCCAGAGCCGCTGTTACCACGTCGTGGTGGTTGGCGGCGTCGGGGGCGTAGGTGAGGGTGTCAACGGCTATGCCTAGGTCGGCTAGCCGCTTCTCCACCTGTTCGGCCAGCGAGGCCCCGTAGTCGTCAGCCCGCACGATGACGCCCACATGGGTGGCACCTGCCGAAGCCATCAGGTTGGCCAGGATGGGGGCCTCGGCCACAACACTGGGCGAGGTGCGGAAGTAGAAGTCGGCGTTGGCCTGGGTGGAGAACGACGCCGACGTGTTGGACGGCCCGCACTGGGGCACCTGGGCGTCGGACAGGATCTGGATGAACGATTGCGATACTCCCGAGGCCGCCGCGCCCAGGATCACGTGAGCCCCCTCGCCCAGCAGCCTGCTCACCGTCTCCGGCGCCACGTCGGGGTCGGTGGCGGTGTCGCCGGTGAGCACCTTCACGTTGCCCCTAGCAGCCTGGATGTCCTCGAGGGCCAGATCCACGCCCGCGCCCATAGCCGGATACAGGTAGGCCAGCGCGCCGGTCTCCGGGAGCACCACGCCCACTACCAGCTCCACGTTGTCGGCCGGTTGGCCCGAGGTGGGAGCGGACGTGGCAGCGGTGTCGCCGCTGTCGCCCGAGCCACCGCCGCAGGCTGATGCCACCAGGGCGAGGGCAACGGCGAGCCCCACAAGGGAAGCGCCGGGCAGGTGTTTTCCGGACATCGAGATCATCCGGTCTCCAAAGCGATCTAGTCGCCGAAACCGTTGACCAGCACAGCGAAGTGGCGGCTGGTGGCGTCTAGGCGCTTGCCCACCACAGCCCGGTAGGCATCGGATTCCCACACCTCGCGGGCCTTCTCCTTGGACTCGAACTTGATGACCACCGTTTGGTGGCCGGCGGTGTCGCCTTCGATCACCTCGGTCTCGGTGTCAAAGGCGACAAGTTCGGCGGATTCCCCCACGCCCAGAGCGCCCGCCGCGCCCTGCATGTACTCGCCGTACAGCTCGGGGTTGTCCACCTGGTAGTTCACGATGATGTATGCAGCCATAGGCCAACTTCTACCAGACCAAAGCTTCTTTCAACGAAGTAACTCAACCCCTGACGAAATGAAACCCGTCGAAGCTCATGAGGCGTCTGCCGAAGCCCAACGAAGCAGCTCAGCCTCTAACGAAGAGAAAAGTGCTGCCGGGGTGGCCGCCGCCGGTGCTGGCCACCGCCACCTCGGCCCCATCCACCTGCCGCCCGCCGCTGTGGCCTCGAAGCTGCATCACCGCTTCGTGGAGGAAGCCGTAGCCGTGCAACCGTCCCGCCGATAGCTGGCCCCCGTGAGGGTTGAGGGGTAGCTCCCCGTCCCGTGCGATGCGGGTTCCCCCCTCCACGAACGCCGCCCCCTCACCCCGACCGCAGAACCCCAGGCCCTCCAGCCAAGACACTGCGTTGAAGGTGAAGCCGTCGTAGAGCAGGGCCACATCCACATCGGCAGGGGTCAGGTCGGTGCGGCTCCACAGGTGGGCCGAGGGGCCGTCCACCAGGGGTTCGTGTAGCAGCGTCCCCTGGTCCCACGAGATCCGTTCGGTTATCTGGGTGCCCACCGCTTCCACCAGCACCGGTCGGTGGGGGTGGTTGTAAGCGGTGTCGGCAGCCGACACCACCAGGGCCACCGCCCCGTCGCAAGGGACATCGCAGTCGAACAGGCCGAACGGGGTGGTAATCATGCGGGCGCTGAGATAGTCGTCGATGCTGAGCGGGGCCTGGTAGATGGCGGTGGGGTTGTGGGCCGCACCGGCCCGTGCAGTCACCGGGATCCAGCCGATCTGCTCGCGGGTGGCACCGTAGCGATGGAAGTAGTGACTGGCCATGAGGGCGATCCAGTTGCCGGCCGACATGGCCCCGTAGGGCAGCCGCCACTCCATCTCCCCGGAAACCCGGGGCACGCTGGGGACCCCGGAGTTGGCCCGTTGACCTCGGGCGATTGACGTGGTCTCCCATACGGTCCGGAAGCACAGAACGTGACGGCAAAGGCCGGCGGCCACCGCCAGCATGGCGTTCACCACCGCACCTCCCTGGCCAGGGGTTTCCATGGTGCCGCAGAACCAGGTAGGGGCGATGCCGAGCGATTCGGCAACCGGGTAGATGCCCCCCTCGGAATGCCCGCCCTCCTTGCCCCCGCCACCGGGGTAGGTGGACAGACCGTCGATGTCGCTCATCTCCAGCCCGGCGTCGGCCACCGCTTCCCGGCAGGCGTCCACCGCCAGGCTCATGGGGTCACGGCCCAGACGGCGCCCCACCTCCGACATGCCGATCCCGGTCAGCGCAACCCGGGACTCGTATTTCTTGAAGGTGGGCATAGGACGAACTGGGGCTTGGGCCGGCTCGGGATACCCGCCGTCTGCCCCGGCCTGCACCCCGGCCGGCCCATCTGTGGGGGCGAACACCGGCAGCCACACATCCTCGTGCTGCTCGAAGCGAACCGACACCGCCATGCCGATGGTCACCTCATCGGGTTCGGCGTCCACGATCAATGTGGTGAGCCGCACCAGAGGGTCTTCGTCTATGGCCACCAGCCCGATGGCGTAGGGGATTTCCATGTCGGGGAGCCAGGGCTGGTGGTTGACGGTTACCGCCACCACCGTTGCCCGGCCGGAAACCTCTCGGATCTCTGGCGGCGCCCCGCACCGGTTGCAAGCGGGGCAAGGGGGATGGAAGTAGCGGTCGCAGGCCGGGCAGTGCTGGAACCGCAACACCCCGTCGGCACCGGATGTCCAGAAAAACTCGTTTTCCGGGGTGAGCTTGGGCAAAGGCCGCACTGTGTGGCTCCTTGTTGATTGATGATGGGTACTTGCTGGGGGTCCGGCGCTACCGGACCGGGGTGTAGAAGTTGAGCCGGCCGCCGCGCACGAACCCGGCCAGGCACAATCCTGCGGCCCGAGCCGTGTCCACCGCCAGCGCTGAAGGGGCGCTCACGGCCACCACGGTGGCAAAACCGGCCGCCCATGCCTTCTGCACCATCTCGAACGACGCCCGACCGCTCACGAACAATCCCAGACTGGCAGCGGGAAGGCCACCGTCCAGCAGCAGGCGGCCGACAACCTTGTCCACCGCGTTGTGCCGGCCGATGTCCTCTCGAACCAGGGTGGGCTCACCTTCGGCGGTGAACGCCGCGGCGGCGTGGACCCCTCCGGTGGTGCCAAACAGATCCTGAGAGGCGCGGACCCGGTCCGGCACCGCGGCCAACACCTCAACCGGGATGGGCGGCTCGGGCCGGGGCAGTGGCTCCAGCCGCTCTTGCAGCGCTTCGATGCTCTCGGCCCCGCACAGCCCGCACGCCGAGGTGGTGAGCCCGAGACGTGGAGTGGCCGGCGGGGCACCGTCGGTCTCCACCGTCACCACGTTGTACTCGGTGTCGACGGCCGGCTCGGTGGCGCAGTAGCGGATGGCGGTGACGGAGGCCCGACCCAAAAGGCCCTCGGTGAGGCAGAATCCGGCGGCCAGCTCGAAGTCGTGACCCGGGGTGCGCATGGTGGTGGAAACGGTTACGTCGTCGAGCCGGATGGTGAGCGGCTCCTCCACCACCAGGTGGTCGGGGCGGCGGCGCTCCTCGCTGCCATCCCAGTGACAAACCAGCACCTGCTCGGATCGGCTCCGCGTCATGGGATCCGCCACAACTTGGATCGGCTCCGCGTCATGGGATCCGCCACAACTTGGATCGGTGTCGAATCACGAATCCCGCCGCAGCTCGGAGGCCACGTGGTGCTGGAGGTCGAGCCCCACGGCGGCCATCGACACCGAGGCGTGCAGCGTCTCGCCGTCCACCCGGAACCACCGCTCGGTGGCCGATACCGGCTTGGCCGACGCCGTACCCTTCACTTCGGTGGACACCAGCCGGACGCCGCTGCCGTCCACCGTGCCCTCAAGCAGTTCGGCAACGCCCGAAGGCTGCACCAGCAGCATCTCTACCCGCCCGTCGGCCTGGGGTCGCAGGTAGCCGGCCTCGGCATGCAGGGGAGCGCCGGTGGCCGCGTCCCTGGTCTTTTGCCCGTAGGCCAGAAACGGCTTGCCCACGTGGGCGAACGTAACCTCCTCGAGGTACGAGAAGTCCTCGATGGTGGGATAGACGCCTGTTCCCGAACCCCGCCACTGCCCCAGCAGAAAGGCCAAGGGAACGCACGCGGGATGAAGCTCGGGCATCCCCCGACGTTACAGCCGGCAGAGCAGCGGGATAACCAGAAGTCCCTTTAGAAGTCCATGTCGGGCATACCGCCAGGCATGCCCCCGCCCTCCTCGGGCTTGTCGGCCACCACAGCTTCGGTGGTCAGGAAAAGGCCTGCGATGGAGCCGGCGTTCTGAAGCGCCGAGCGGGTGACCTTTGCCGCATCGATAATGCCGGCGGCCATTAGGTCTTCGTAGTCGCCGGTGGCGGCGTTCAACCCGGAGTTGCCCTCCAGGTTGCGAACCCGCTCGACCACCACGCCACCTTCGAGGCCGGCGTTCACCGCGATCTGGGTGAGCGGACCCTCGAGGGCCTTGGCCACGATGCGAGCCCCGGTGGCCTCGTCGTCAGCCGACAACCCCGAAGCGGCACCGTTGACTGCGCTTTGGGCCCTCAGCAGGGTGACGCCTCCGCCGGCCACAACGCCTTCCTCGATGGCGGCCTTGGTGGTGCTCACCGCGTCCTCGATGCGGTGCTTCTTCTCCTTGAGTTCCACTTCGGTAGCCGCGCCCACCTTGAGCACAGCCACGCCACCCGACAGCTTGGCCAGGCGCTCCTGCAGCTTCTCACGGTCGTAGTCGGAGTCGGTGTTGTCGATCTCGCCCTTGATTTGGGCGATGCGGCCCTCCACGTCGCTGCGGTCGCCCGCGCCCTCAACGATGGTGGTCTCGTCCTTGGTGATGACCACCTTGCGGGCCCGGCCCAGCAAGTCCAGCGTGGTGTTCTCCAGCTTGAGGCCCACTTCCTCGCTGATCACCTGGCCGGCTGTCAAGATGGCCATGTCCTGGAGCATGGCCTTGCGGCGGTCACCGAAGCCCGGCGCCTTCACCGAGGTGGAGTTGAAGGTGCCCCGGATCTTGTTCACCACCAACGTGGCCAGAGCCTCGCCCTCCACGTCCTCGGCGATAATCAGCAGCGGCTTGCCCGCCTGCATGACCTTCTCGAGCACCGGCACGATGTCACGCACCGCAGTGATCTTCGACCCCACGAACAGGATGTAGGGCTCGTCGAGCACCGCTTCCATCCGCTCGGTGTCGGTCACGAAATAGGGGGAGATGTAGCCCTTGTCGAAGCGCATCCCCTCGGTGAAGTCCAGCTCCAGGCCGAAGGTCTGCGATTCCTCCACGGTGACCACGCCGTCCTTGCCCACCTTGTCGATGGCCTCGGAGATCAGCTCGCCGATCTCCGGGTCGGCGGCCGAGATGGCGGCCACGTTGGAGATCTGGGCCTTGTCGGAGGACACGTCCACCGACTGGGATTGGATGGCAGCAACGGCAGCCTCGACCCCAGCTTCGATGCCCTTCTTGATGGACATAGGGTTGGCTCCGGCGGCCACGTTGCGCAGTCCCTCACGCACCATCGACCACGCCAGCACGGTGGCGGTGGTGGTGCCATCGCCGGCGACGTCGTCGGTTTTCTTGGCCACCTCCTTCACCAGCTCGGCCCCGATCTTCTCGTAGGGGTCCTCCAGCTCGATCTCCTTGGCGATCGACACGCCGTCGTTGGTGATGGTGGGGGCACCCCACTTCTTCTCCAACACGACGTTGCGGCCCTTGGGGCCAAGCGTGACCCGCACCGCATCGGCAAGCTGGTTCATGCCGGCTTCCAACGCGCGCCGCGCCTTCTCATCAAAGGTGATGATCTTGGGCATCCTCGATACTCCCTTGTAGCACTTTCGGCTTTTAGCACTCTCGGTATGAGACTGCTAAAGGTTAGCGAGGAGTCCGGGAACCGGCCAAACCAAGCCGGGTACTACCCGGGGAGAACTCAGCCTCCGGCGACGGCAGGGACGATGGCCACCGTTTGGCCGTCGGGGACCGACGTGGCCAGTCCGTCGGCAAATCGCACATCGTCGTCGTCCACAAACACGTTGACGTACCGGTGCAGGCCGCCGGACTCGTCGATGAGGCGATCCCTGAATCCGGGGTGGGCGGCGTCCAGCGAGACGATCACGTCGTGGACGGTTGTCCCCTCGACTGAGACCTCGCTGGCACCTCCGGCCAGGGGACGAAGTGTGGTCGGTATCCGAACGGTCACGCTCATGGGCCATCATGCTATTCGGATGATGGTGAAACTACGACTTGTGGGCCGGAACCGTGAACCGATGACGGGCAGGAATCTGCGATGACGAAGCGGCGGCGGTTCGTGTCCGGGGAGTTCCACCCCGACGATCTCGTTCTTCACAAGGGTGCGACCACCGTTTCGGTCTGCCTGCCGGCCCGCAACGAGGAGGCCACTGTGGGCATCATCGTGGAGGCCATACGAGCCGAGCTGATGGACGACGTAGGCCTGGTGGACGAACTGGTCGTGATGGACGACCACTCCACCGACCGCACCCCCGAGGTAGCCGAAGCAGCCGGAGCCACCGTGGTGGCTTGCTCCGACGTGCTCACCCACCTAGGCAACCAGCCCGGCAAGGGGGAGACGCTGTGGAAGTCGCTTTTTGCCTCCTCCGGCGATGTCGTGGCCTGGTGCGACAGCGACGTGGCCAACTTCGGCACCCACTTCGTTACCGGTTTGCTGGGCCCGCTGCTGATTGACGATTCCATCGGCTTCTGCAAGGGCTTCTATCACCGGCCGGTGGGGGCCGATCAGCGAGGCGGCGGGCGGACCACCGAACTGGTCGCCCGACCGATCATCGCCCTCTTGTTCCCCGAGCTGGCCGACATCGTCCAGCCGCTGGCCGGGGAGTACGCCGGGCGGCGGGACGTGCTGGAGCGTGTCCCGTTCGTCCAGGGGTACGGGGTGGAGATGGGCCTTCTCATTGATGTGTGCCGGTTGGCGGGCTACGACGCCATAGCCCAGGTCGACCTGGGTACTCGGGTGCATCGCAACCGGCCGCTGCACGAACTGTCGGCCCAAGCCACCGAGGTCATGCAGGTGGCGTTGCACCGGGCCGACCGCACCCTGGTCAACACCGCCATCACCCTGCGCCGCCCCGGCTTCGCCGACAGCGAGATCACCATGCAGGAGCGTCCTCCCCTGATCGAGGTTCCGGGCTACAGGGGCCGGCCCGGCTGAGGCGGGGGTTGGCGGAACCCTCGGCTAGCCGCAGGAATCCAGGTAGTCCCGCACCACTTGGCCGACCAAACCGGCGGTGTCGGCCATGGCCATCTCGGCACCAAACCGGGCACTGAGGCTGACCACCTCACCGTGGGGCAGGGCCTCTTCGCCGTCCACCCGGCCCACCACAGCGAGCATCGGTACACCGGCGGCGGCAGCCATCTCGCCCACCCCGCCCACCACCTTGCCCTGCAACGAGGTGGCATCCAGGGCCCCCTCGCCGGTCACCACCAGATCGGCCCGTTCGATGCGACCGTACAGATCCACCTCGTCGGCCAGAAGCTCGAAACCGTTGCACAGCTCGGCACCCACGCAGGCCAACCCGCCGGCCAGCCCGCCGGCCGCCCCCGATCCCTCGAGGTCGTTCACCTCAACCCCGTAGGTCTCGGCATAGGACTGCCTGAGCCTCTCCAGCCGCCGGCGCAAGAGTTCCACCTGCGATGGGCTTGCACCCTTCTGAGGCCCGAATACCGTGGCGGCTTCCACGAAGCGGGTTGTCACATCGCAAGCCACGGCCAGGTCCACTCCCTTGAGCCTCTGGGTCGGATAAAGCGCCCGCAGCGCGCCCAGCCCGCCGTCTGTGGTGGCTGAGCCTCCAACGCCCACCACCACCCGCCGGGCTCCCCGTTCCAGCGCGGCCTCGATCAACTCCCCGGTGCCGTATGTGGTGGCTCCCAGCGGGTCGTTACCCTCCGCGCCACCGACCAGGGCCAGGCCCGAGGCTCGTGCCATCTCGATCACCGCGGTATGTCGATGCAGGCACCAGGGCGCTTCCACCGGGTCACCGAGGGGGCCGGTCACGGTGGTGGTTCGGTTGGCACCTCCCATCACCTCAAGGGTGCCCTCGCCCCCGTCGGCCATGGGCGCAGTGTCGACGGTGGCCCCGGCTTGTTCGGCAGCGAGGGCTACGGCACCGGCTATTTGAGAGGCGGTAGCGGTGCCCCGGAACTTGTCGGGGGCAGCGACGACATGCATGTGGCCCCCGCCACCGGCGGTCAGCCCGGTTGGGCCAGGCTGTCCGGTCCGATCAGAACCAAAACGGAGGCGTTGCCCAGCGTCACTCCCCCGGGCGGAGGATCCGACATCGGATAAGTGGGAACGGAGACCGCCAATATGTTGGCGATGCACCCGGCGTCGTCACCGAAACCAGCCCGGTAGTAGATGGCCGAGGCTGTCTGCGCATCGGCGTTCACCGGCGGAAGCGTCACGTAGTTGCGGGTGTTCAACAAAGTCGAGATTTGGCCTGCCCTACCGCCAATGTTGGTGCCGTTGGCCACCAGCACGCCGACCGTGTCAGGGCTCCTACAGATCAGCTCCTCAGGTTCCGGGGTGGGCTCTTGGGTGGGGTCCGGGGCATCGGTCGGTTCGGGAGCAGTGCCGTTGTCGCCGCCGGACGGTTCGGACGGCTCATCCGCTTCGGGAGCAGTGCCGTTGTCGCCGCCGGACGGTTCGGACGGCTCAACGGTCGGGTCGGCGGGAACGGTTGGGGTAGGCGTGCTTTCTACCACGGTTGTGTCGGAATCGTCGTCAAGGCCCCGGGCCAGCACGAACGCCCCGGCTGCGATCAAGGCCAGAACCAGCACAACCCCCCGGATGGCCATCTGATTGTTGGGAACTCGGTTCGACTCCATATTGCCTCTGGTTCCGGGTGGTTAGCGCGACGGTTGCCAGCCAGCAGAGGCGTGGCCGAACTTCGACCGTCTGCGGCGGTCGCGCAGCCGCAGCAAACGCCTCACGACCAGCGGGTCGTACTCCATCGCTGCCGTTTCCTCCAATAGTTCGTTAAGGAGCTGATAGTACCGGGTGGTGGACAACCCAAAATGGCCGCGGATCGCAGCCTCCTTGGATCCGGTGCCCTGCCACCAGGTGCGCTCAAAGTCCAAGATCGCCCGTTCTCTCTTCGTCAGAGCCATCCCAACAAGCGTTATTCACCACCAAGGTCAATACAAGGACCCTCGCCAAACTGCCCCTGCCGAGCCGTCGCCTTTTTCCGAGGTGGTGCCCGCCATGGGGCTGCTTGCCCGTCGAGCCAGGGTCCGATGGGCAATTCAGGTGTTCCCCCAAGGTCCCCACCCCTAAGCTCTCAGCACAAACGCCCGAGTAGCTCAGTCGGTAGAGCAGCTGTCTTGTAAACAGCCGGTCGCAGGTTCGATTCCTGTCTCGGGCTCCCGGCGCGCCACCCTCAATCAGCAGCATTCACGGCCCCATAAGGGGAGCCGACACCACTCCCGGGGTTAGGGGTGACGGTGGCGGGCGACCTCGAAGCAGCCGACTGCGACCGCAGCGGCGGCGTTGAGCGAGCTCAAGGTTCCGAACAGGGGGATGGCAGCGACCATGTCGCAGCGTTGGCGGGCCAGCCGTGACAATCCCTTGCCCTCGCTGCCCACCACGAGAGCCACCGCATCGGCGGCCACTCTCAGCTCGTACACCGTGGACGGCGCGGCCACATCCAGCCCCACCGTCCATACGCCAAGCTCACGCAGCCGGGCCAGCGCATTGGGAATGCCCGGCACCAGCGCCAACGGGACGTGTTCCACCGCTCCGGCGGCCGCTTTGGCCGCGGCGGGGGTGATGTGAGCCGAGCGGTGCCGCCCGAGCACCGCACCGGTGACCCCGGCGCACTCCGCGGTGCGAAGCGCGGCCCCGACATTGCCCGGATCGGTAATCCCGTCCAGCACCAGCAGGAACGGAGGGCGGCCACCGGAAGGACGGGCCAGCTCGTCCAGGTCGTGCTCGGGCAGGGGCGCGGCCCGGGCCATCACCCCCTGGGGAGCCTCGGTGGCGGCCATGGACTCGAACTTGCCTCGGGCCACCTCCTTGACCGGAACCCGCAGCTCCTCGGCCAACTCCATGATCTGAGCCAGCGTGCCAGAGAGGTTCTGGCCCGCGACCACCACGATCTCACGGGTCGGCCGGGTCCCGGCTAGCAACAGTTCTCGAACCGCCTGGCGGCCCTCCACCCGTTCACCGCCCAACCCGGAGCGCGACCGCCGGCCGCGCTGGTCGCCTCCGTGCCGGTCGTGGTCGGACCGTTGGCCGGGATGCCCTCTTCCGGAAGCACGATCCCCAGGGGAACGACGATCACCCCGGTTGCCGCCTCGACCGCCACTGCGATTGCCGGACCGGCCCTGCTTGGACCCTCGCCCGCTCATCGACGCTCGATCAGCGCCACCGCCCAGCACGCCAAGCCCTCGCCCCGGCCCAGGGCACCCATCTGTTCGGCTCGCTTGCCCTTCACCGTGACCGGAGCGCCCACCACCTCGCTCAACCGGGCTTCCATCTCGGCCCGGCGGGGGGCAATGCGAGGGGCCTCTGTTACCACCGTGCTGTCTGCGTTCAGCACCTGCCACCCCTCACCGGCCAGGCGGGCCACCACATCGGCCAGCAGACCAATGCTGTCGGCCCCGGCCCAGGCGTCGTCGGTGTCGGGAAACAGCGTGCCGATGTCGCCCATCTGAGCCGCACCCAGCAACGCGTCGACAACAGCATGAGCCACTGCGTCCCCGTCGCTGTGGCCGACCAAACCCGGCACCCCTTCGAACCTCACCCCGCCCAGGATGAACGGGCGACCGTGATCAGTTCCGAAGCGGTGGGAGTCGAACCCGTGTCCCACCCGAATCATCGACTCATCCCCATCATGTGCGTACTCCAATCATCGGCCCACCCAACAGACCCGGTCATGAAGCCAGCCAAGCCTCAGCCGCCGCGACATCATCGGGGTGGGTGATCTTTATGTTGCGCGTGTGTCCGTCCACCATCACCACGGGATAGCCGGCCGCTTCCACAAGGCCGGCGTCGTCGGTGGCATCGCCGGCCCCGGCGTGAGCGGCTCGCAGCAGCTCGGCTCGGAACGCCTGCGGGGTTTGCACGGCTCTTAGAGAGCTGCGATCCACCACCCCCCCGTCCACGCTTCGGATGGTATCGGTCACCTGCACCACCGGCACTGCACCGGCGGCACCGGAGCGCACCGCTTCCACCACTCGCTCGAAGATCTCGAGGGTTACGAGCGGGCGAGCGGCGTCATGCACGCAGATCACCTCAGCCTCATCGGGAACGGCAGCGAGGCCGTTGCGTACCGAGGCGGCCCGGCTCGATCCCCCCGCCACCACCGAGGCACCAGGCAACCGGCCTGCTTCGGCGCTCACATCGGCGGAGGGCACCACCACCACCACACCGTCGCCTGCCCGAGCAGCGACCGCCACGCTGCGGTCCACCACCCTGATGCCGGCCAGCTCCAGGTACTGCTTGGCCCCCCCGAAGCGGGTTCCGGAACCGGCTGCCACTACCACGGTCCACACCGAGGGCCGACCCGCTGCCACCGCTACCGACCCAGGAAGTCGAATACCCGGGCCCACGCGTCGGCGGCGTCCTCGGGACGGTGAGCGGGACGAGCCGGATCGTGGACGAACCCGTGCTCGGCGTCCACATAAGGGGCGATTTCCGCCCCGGCCGCTTCCAGAGCAGCGACGTCATCGGGCGGGGTGAACGGGTCGGCGGTGCCGATAACCGCGAGGAGCGGGCACGGATTGCCCGCTCTCAGAAGCTCCAGGGGCTCACCCTGGCCGGGGCCCTTCCAATGGTCGGGCAGCCGGATCATCCCGTAGAAGGCTGCGGCACGGTGGAACCGACCGGTGGCCGCGGCCTTGATGGTGTACATGCCGCCCATGCAGAACCCGGCCACCACCACCGTCTCGCATCCGGTGGCGTCGGCCGCTGCCGAGATGTCGGCCAGCACCTCGGCGTCCACCAGCTCGCAAGCAGCGGCCATCCGCTCCTCCACGGCAAGCCCCTCCCTACCGGCAAAGAGCTGGGGAGCGCACACCGTCCAGCCCTGCTCGGCGGCGATGCGGGCGACGTGATCGTCGAACAGGGGGCGCAACCCCATGATGTCGGGGATGAGCACCATCCCCCTGGTGGGGTCGGCCACCGCGACCAGCTCGGCCGATGTCCCGGTGGACAGCTTGATTCGCATTCTCTCTGTTTACCCCATCCGCAGCGGTCACCGGCGACGGCGGCTTATCTCTCCAGCGTTCGGCAACCTCTGTTTCCCCATCGGCAGTGCGCGGCGAGATCGGAGATGGGAGCATGGGGGCATGGCTCACCCCCATCTGGAGCTGATTCAGCGACCCCGGCGCAACCGCCGCACTCCCTCGATCCGATCCATGGTCCGCGAGACCGAGCTGACCCCGGCCCACCTGGTGCTGCCCCTGTTCGTGCATAGGGGAGGCGACGAGCCCATCGACTCGATGCCGGCGGTGAACCGCTGGAGCGTTGACGGCCTGGTGGGCGAGGTTGGTCGGGCCGCGGCGCTGGGGGTGAAGGCCGTGGTGCTGTTCGAGGCCACCCCCGACGAGCTGAAGACCTCGACCGGCGACGAGGCATGGAACCCCGACGGTCTAATCCCCCAAACCATTCGGGCCATCAAGGCCACCCATCCCGACACAGCGGTGTTCACCGACGTGGCCCTCGACCCATACAACAGCGACGGCCACGACGGGATCGTCGCTCCCGAAGGCACCATCATCAACGACGAGTCGGTGGAGGTGCTGTGCCGCCAGGCGCTGACCCATGCCGACGCCGGGGCAGACATCGTGGCTCCCAGCGACATGATGGACGGCCGGGTGGGGGCGATCCGGGAGATGCTCGACCACCACGGCCATACCGAGGTGGGCATCTGCGCCTACACCGCCAAGTACGCCTCGTCGTTCTTCGGGCCGTTCCGGGGTGCGCTGGACTCGGCTCCCCGGTCCGGCGACAAGAAGACCTACCAGATGGACCCGGCCAACAGCCGTGAGGCCCTTCGGGAGATGGAACTGGACATCTCCGAGGGGGCCGACATGGTTATGGTCAAGCCGGCGGGGCCGTACCTGGATGTGGTCCGGCGGTTTGCCGATGCCTCGATCGTGCCGGTGGCCGCTTACCAAGTGAGCGGCGAGTACCTCATGGTCAAGGCTGCCGCTTCCTCGGGCTGGCTCGACGAGCAGGCCATAGTCGCCGAGACGCTCACCGGCATTCGCCGGGCCGGGGCCGACATCATCCTCACCTACTTCGCGGTTCAGGCCGCCAGGCTCCTGGCCTGACCAGCTGGCAAAATCACCTGGCGGACAAGCAAGCTCACACGCGCCGCAAGGTCACCCAGGTCGCAAGGTCACCCAGGTCGCAAGCTCACCCGCGCCGCAAGCTCATGAACGTGGCCGGCGGCGGAAGAAGTCGGAGAAGCTGGTGACCACCGCATGACCGGTGGATTCACCCGCCGTCGGCCGAGTGTGGACCAGCAGGGCGGTAGACATTCCCAGCGACTGGGCCGCATCCAAATGCTCAGCCCTCACATCCACGAGGAGGGCGTTCTCGTATGGGATTGATACGGTGCGGCGGAGAGCCTCGTAGATTCCCGGTGCGGGCATACAGACCCCCATCTCGCTGCTCACTATCCACGTATCCACCCCGGTGATATTCAGCCGATCCTGCAACGCGGTGGACCAAGCCCCGATGTCGTTGGTCAAGCACGCCACCGGGAGCTTCCGGCGTTCCATCTCGGCCATGAAGTCCCTGGCCCCCGAGCGCACCGTGTAGCGGCTCAGGTACTGATCAGTGAGTTCTTCGGGGTCTTCGTCCAATCCGAGGCCGGACCACAGCTCGGCGGGGGTGATGCGACCCAACACCGCTTGATGATGAAGCTGTTCGACCGTCTCTGCCTCCACCTCGGAACCGCGTTCGGCGGCGAAGGAGGCCAGCAGTTCGGAGGGCTCGTCGGTCGGCTCGAACAGCACCCCCAGCGGGTTCAGCACCACCAATCGCAGCCGGCGCCGGGGAGGTTGCACTGCTTCGGGGTCGGCCGGACGGGCCGGTGACTCCTGCATCACGGTGGGATCGTTGACCCGGCCCCGAGCCCGCCGCTCCAGCAGGTAGCCGGCCACCGCGATCAGCACCGACAGGCCCAGCAGGGCGAAGGCGGCCCACGCCACCCACCTGAGAATGACCGCGGTGCCGCTCTCCTCCTGGGCGGTCAACTCGAAGCTCACCGCGCCCTGCCCCAGGTCGAGGATCTCCACCTGCTCGGTGCCCACCGGCAAGGTCAGCGCCAACCGCATCGACACCGCATCAAGGGCGGCCTGCCTATTGGGGATCGGTTGGCCAAAGGGCTCTCCCCCGAGGCGCTCGGTGAGCAAGGGGTCGGTGAACAGGTCGAGGCCTCCGGACAGATCGACCACTCCGGTAACCAGATAGTCGGTTTGCGCGAACGAGGTGTTCCGCTCGAACGTGAAGTCCCGGAACACTCCCTGGGGCCCGAAGATCTCGTCCAGCACCGCCTGGAGCTGGTGGAACGACCCAAACGACTTGAACGCCGAAAAGCTGGTACGGCCCTGATCGTCGATCCGGGGGTCG
Source organism: Acidimicrobiales bacterium (assembly GCA_965200775.1). Taxonomy (GTDB): domain Bacteria; phylum Actinomycetota; class Acidimicrobiia; order Acidimicrobiales; family Bin134; genus Poriferisocius. Next base: position 2,252,858 of record OZ241383.1, read on the forward strand.
TTGAGCGACCAGCCCGAGGAAAGGTCCTCAATGTCGCTGGTGAGAAGCTGGGAGGTGATCTCGGGGGCCAGCTCCAGAGCAGCCTGATCCAACGCCACATCCACCGTGACCACGCCCGAGCCGTCCTCGTTGAACCCGATGTCCACCCCGATGTCCACCTGGCAGGCGGTCAGACCCAATACCAGCACAACCACAAGCGCCACCCGGCGAGCCACCGAGGAAACGCCGCCCACCCGCTTCGCTACCCCCCTGCGAACCCTTGGGGTTACGCGGGTTCTCTGCTTCGCTACCCCCCTGCGAACCCCTGTGGGCATGTCGGTTACGCGCCCGCCAGTTCTTCCACCGGCGGCGGTGGTGGTTCGAAGCCCTCAACCGCCCGGAAGTTGATCCTCTCCGAACCGGGCTCGTCGGGGTCGTCCTCGGCATCCACCAAGATCGTCTCCCCTGCCCGGAACTCCTTCCACAGCAAGCGCTCCGACAGAGGGTCCTCCACCAGCCGTTGGATGGCCCGGCGCAGCGGGCGCGCCCCCAGGGTGGGGTCGTAGCCCCGCAAGGCCAGCAGCACCTTGGCGGCCTCGGTGAGCTCCAACCCGATTCCCTGGGCTTCAAGCTGGTTCTGTAGCCGCTTGATCATCAGGTCCACGATCCGGGTCACCTCCTCGCGGGTCAGCTCGTGGAACACGATGACCTCGTCGATGCGGTTCAGGAACTCGGGGCGGAAGTGGTCCTTCAGGGCTTCGGTGACCTTCTCCTTCATGCGCTCGTAGGTGATGGCCTCGTCTGCCTTGGCGAAGCCCAAGTTGGCCTTGCGCAGGTTCTGGGTACCCAGGTTGGAGGTCATGATGAGCACGGTGTTGCGGAAGTCCACCGACCGTCCCTGGCTGTCGGTCAGGCGACCCTCTTCCAAGATTTGCAAGAGGGTGTTGAACACATCGGGGTGGGCCTTTTCGATCTCATCGAACAGAACTACTGAGAAGGGCTTGCGGCGCACCGCCTCGGTGAGCTGACCCCCCTCCTCGTAGCCGACGTACCCCGGCGGGGACCCCACCAGCCGGCTGACCGTGTGCTTCTCCATGTACTCCGACATGTCGAGGGCGATGAGGGCCTGCTCGTCGCCGAACAGGAACTCGGCTAGCGTCTTGGCCAGCTCGGTCTTGCCCACCCCCGACGGGCCCAGGAAGATGAACGACCCGCTGGGCCGCTTCGGATCCTTGAGGCCGGCTCGGGTGCGGCGGATGGCCTGCGAGACCGCCTTGATGGAGTCCTCCTGACCCACCACCCGCTTGTGCAGCTCGTCCTCCATGCGCAGAAGCTTGGCCGTCTCCTCCTCGGTGAGCTTGTAAACCGGGATGCCGGTCCAGATGGACAGCACCTCGGCCACTGCTTCCTCGTCCACCTCATCGAAGAGGTCCACGCCCTTGGCCCGGATCTCCTCCTCGATCTTCTCCTTGCCCGCGAGCAGCTCCTTCTCCTTGTCCCGGAGCTTGCCGGCCTCCTCGAAGTTCTGCTCCTCGACGGCGCTCTTCTTCTGAGCCACCACCTGGGCGAGCTGGTTCTCGAAATCCCGGAAGTCGTTCGGGGTTTCCATCCTCTTGATGCGCAACCGCGACCCGGCTTCGTCGATCAGGTCGATGGCCTTGTCGGGCAGATGGCGGTCGGAGATGTAGCGATCGGCAAGGTTGGCAGACGCCACCAGCGCCTGGTCGGTAATGGTGACCCGGTGATGGGCCTCGTAGCGGTCTCTAAGGCCCTTGAGTATCTCGATGGTGTGGGTGATGGTGGGCTCTTCCACCTTGACCGGCTGGAACCGGCGCTCCAACGCCGAGTCCTTCTCGAGATGCTTGCGGTACTCGTCCAGGGTGGTGGCCCCGATGGTTTGGAGCTCGCCCCGAGCCAGCATGGGCTTGAGGATGGAAGCGGCGTCGATGGCCCCCTCGGCCGCCCCAGCGCCCACCAGGGTGTGCAGCTCGTCGATGAACAGGATGATGTCGCCTCGGGACTTGATCTCCTTGAGGACCTTCTTCAGGCGCTCCTCGAAATCGCCCCGGTAACGGGACCCGGCAACCAGCGCGCCCAGGTCCAAGGTGTAGAGCTGCTTGTTGCGGATGGTCTCGGGAACGTCGTCACCGGCGATCTTCTGGGCCAGTCCCTCCACGATGGCCGTCTTGCCCACGCCGGGCTCGCCCACCAGCACGGGGTTGTTCTTGGTGCGCCGGGACAGCACCTGCATGACCCGCTCGGTCTCCCGCTGGCGTCCGATCACCGGATCCAAACCGCTGTCCTTGGCCAGCTTGGTGAGGTTGCGCCCGAACTGATCGAGCACCAACGACCCTGAGGCCCCGCTCTCGCCGCTGCCCCCCGGTGAGGTTGTGGCCTTCTCCTGCGACCCCGACCCCTGAGGCCCGGAATAGCCGGAGAGGAGTTGGATGACCTGCTGGCGAACCCTCGAAAGGTCGGCGCCCAGCTTCACCAGTACCTGGGCCGCCACCCCCTCACCCTCTCTGATCAAACCCAAAAGGATGTGCTCGGTGCCGATGTAGTTGTGACCCAACTGCAGGGCCTCCCTCAAGGAGAGTTCCAGCACCTTCTTGGCCCGAGGAGTGAACGGGATGTGGCCCGACGGTGACGATCCCCCCTGGCCGATGATCTCCTCCACCTGGTTCCTAACCGCTTCCAGGGAGATGCCCAGCGACTCCAGGGACTTGGCCGCCACCCCCTCACCCTCGTGAATCAGCCCGAGCAGAATGTGCTCGGTACCGATGTAGTTGTGGTGGAGCAGGCGAGCTTCCTCCTGCGCCAGTACGACGACCCTGCGGGCCCGGTCTGTAAATCTCTCGAACAAGGCAGTCTCCCGATTGGGGCTTGACCCGAAGTGTAACCTTCCCACCCCCTCATTTAGTTCCCGAAGCCGGTACACATCCTGGCGACGCACCACACATGGATGAGGAAATGGCAACTCGAAACACTACGCTTGACGGGTGGCCGACAGCCCCCTCGACCTGATTCCCACCCTGAGGCACGACCTCGAACGGCTTGAGTTGCGGCTCCAGGCGTCGGTTGAAACCAAGGATCCGTTCCTAATCGAGGTGGTCAGCCATCTCATCCGGGCGGGAGGCAAGCGGGTTCGACCCGGGTTCGCCATCGCGGCGGCCGCCACCACCCAACACCAACCGGTTCCGGCTGGCGAGGACGTACTCACCGGCGGTGTGTCGGCGGAGCTCCTCCACCTCGGCTCGCTCTACCACGACGACGTGATGGATCAAGCTCAGGTTCGCCGCAACGTGGACAGCGTGAACGCCAAGTGGGGGAACCTGCGGGCGATCCTGGGGGGCGACTTCCTGCTGGCCCGTGCGTCGCAGCTCGGTGCCTCGCTGGGCCCCGAGATTGCCGAGCTGCTGGCCGCCACCATCTGCCGGCTGTGCGAGGGCCAGGTGAGAGAGCTGCAGGACACCGGCAACCCCGACCGGACCGAGGCCTCCTACACCGACTCCATCGAAGGCAAGACTGCTTCGCTGCTGGCCACCTCGTGCCGGATCGGTGCCCTGGTGGCCGGGCTGGACCGGGCCACGGTGGACGCCCTCACCGAGTTCGGCCGCAGCTACGGCCTGGCCTTTCAGGTGGTGGACGACATCCTGGACATCGTGGCCACCGACGAGCATCTGGGGAAACCGTCGGGCAATGACCTGCACGAGGGGATCTACACGCTGCCGGTGATCCGGGCGCTGTCCACCCCGTGCGGTCCGCAGCTCAGGGAACTTCTTGGCGGTCCGGTTTCCGATGCCAACATCCGCTCGGCGTTGCAACTTGTTCAGGACAGCGGGGGCGTGGAGGAAGCGCTCGAAGTAGCCCGACACCACTCCAACAATGCGTCGGCCTGCCTTGAGGGGCTGCCACCCACCCCGGCCACCAACGCCCTGCACACAGCTGCCGACTATCTCTTCGACCGGGTTCGCATCCCCCTAGGCGACGGCTGATCCTCGCTTACCCGGCCCCGGCCTGTTGTAGGCGGGGTTCCGATCACTCCGGGGGTTCGGGGCGCAGCGTGGGAAACAGAATCACGTCGCGGATGCCGGTAACATCGGCCAGCAGCATGGCCAGTCGGTCCATCCCCACCCCGAGCCCGCCGGTGGGGGGAAGCCCGAACTCCAGCGCTCGCAGGTAGTCCCGGTCCACCGCCATCGCCTCCGCGTCGCCCGCTTCCCGGTCGGCGGCCTGGCCCTCGAACCTGGCCCGCTGCTCGTCGGGGTCGATCAGCTCGCTGAATGCGTTGGCCAGCTCCCGCCCGGCCACGATGGCCTCGAACCGCTCGACCCAGCCCGGCTCGTCGCGATGGTCGCGGGCCAGCGGCGACACCTCCTTGGGGTAGTCGCACACGAACACAGGCCCCCACAGCTCCGCCTCGGTGGTCTTCTCGTACAGCTCCAGGATGAGCTTGCCCGGCCCCCAACGATCCTCGACGGGGATTTCCCGGCTACGGCAGTGGGCCCGAAGTTCCTCCAGCGGAGTATCCAGGCTCACCTGCAGCCCACTGTGCTCGGCCAAAAGGTCCAGCAGCGAAGCCCGGCGCCAGGGCGGGGTGAGGTCCAACTCCCGACCGCCATAGGTGATCTTGGTGGAACCCTTCAGCTCCAGGGCCAGGTGGGCCACAAGCTGCTCGGTCAACTCCATCACGTCGCGGTAGTCGGCGTAGGCCCAGTACAACTCCAGCATGGTGAACTCGGGGTTGTGACGGGTGGAGATGCCCTCGTTGCGGAACACCCGTGCGATCTCGTACACCTTCTCCAATCCCCCCACCACCAGACGCTTCAGGTACAGCTCGGGCGCGATCCTCAGGTAGAGGTCCATGTCGAGGGCGTTGTGGTGGGTCGTGAACGGTCGGGCCAGCGCCCCACCGGGCACCGGGTGGAACACCGGGGTCTCCACCTCCAGGAACCCCCTGTCTTCCAACCATCGGCGGGTGAGCGACATCATCTGCGACCGCAACAGGAAGGTGTGGCGGGCCTCCTCGGTCACCCACAGGTCCACGTAGCGCTGGCGGAACCGGGTGTCGGGGTCGGACAGTCCGTGCCACTTATCGGGAAACCCCCGCCGGGCCTCGGCCAGCAACTCCCACCGCTCCACCTTCACCGACAGCTCCCCGGCCCTGGTCTTCATCACCTCGCCGCTCACCCCTACCCAGTCGCCCAGCGACAGGGCGCAGAACTCCTCGTAATCGGGGGTCACCTTGGCGGGAGCGAAAAGCTGGATGCGCCCGCCGGCATCCTGAAGGGTGGCGAAGGCCAGCTTGCCCTGCACCCGACGCAGCATCACCCTCCCGGCCACCGAAACCTGCTCCCCGGTCTCGGTACCCGACTCGATATGCCCGAACTGCTCGTGACACCGGGCCGCGCTTGTGGTGGCCTCGAACCGGTACGGAGGGCTCACTGGTTTCGCCTGTGGACCAGCCACAGCCCGTGCAGGGTCAGATGTGGCTCGACGTACTGGATGCTCTCCGACAGCGGCGCGATAAGATGAGCCAGCCCGCCTGTGGCGATCACCACCACATCACCGTCCAACACCGCCGAGAAACGGGCCACCATCCCGTCGATCTGGGCCACGAACCCGTATATGACACCCGATTGGATCGACTCCATCGTGGTCTTTCCGATCACGCTGCGGGGCTCGGTGAGAGCCACCGGCCCCAGGGCGGCCGCACGGCCCACCATGGCGTCCAAGCTGACCTCGATACCCGGCCCGATCGCACCGCCCAGGAACTCCCCGACCTCGGAGATCACGTCGAAGTTGTTCGTGGTGCCGAAGTCCACGATCACAGCGGGACCGCCGTAGAGGTGATGGGCGGCCACAGCATTGGCGATCCGGTCGGCCCCCACCTCGCGGGGGTTGTCGTAGAGGATGGGGATCCCGCTGCGGGTCCCCGGCTCGATCACCACCGGCTCGAAGTCCAGGTACCGCCGCACCATCATCCGCACGCTCTCCCGGATGCGAGGCACCCCCGAGCACACCGCCACCCCGGTCAGATCGTTCTCCATGTCCACGCTGACGCTGTCCAGCAGGCTGCGGAACAACACCGCCACCTCGTCGGAGGTGCGCTCGTGGACGGTGGAAAGGCGCCAGTGCTCCACCAAACCGTCGGCAGCCCGGCAGTCATCGAGACGATCGGCCTCGTAGAGGCCAACCACGGTCTGGGTGTTGCCGATGTCGAGAGCCAGGATCATGGGAGTTCTTGCTCCCCATTGTGGTCTCCTACCCGTTCGAGGGCAGTGTTGATTCCGATGGCGGGGTTCATGTCAACCGTCCATGTCCAGGCCGATGTCGAGAGCAGGGGCCGAATTGGTGATACGGCCCACCGAGATGAAACCCACCCCGGTTGCTGCGTACTCGGCCACCGTGTCCAGTGTGACACCACCGCTCACCTCCAGCAGGCAGTCGTGCCCCGCGGCTCGGGCCACGCACCCCCGCACCTGCTCGGGAGTCATGTTGTCGAGCAGCAAGGCGTCGGCCCCGGCGGCCAGCGCTTCGTCCACCTGCTCGATGCGGTCGCACTCCACATGCACGGTGCGGTCGGGCCAGCATCGCCGGGCCGCGGCCACAGCGTCGGTGATGGACATACCTGCCAGATGGTTGTCCTTGAACATGACCCAATCGGAGAGGCCCATCCGGTGATTGTGGCCTCCCCCAGCTCGCACCGCTGCCTTCTCGAGCACCCGCAAACCGGGCGTGGTCTTGCGGGTGTCCCAGATGTGAGCGTGGCCGGGGCCGGCTGCCTCTGCCGCGCTCACGTATCGGGAAACCTCGGTGGCGACGCCCGACAGGTGGCTCAAGAAGTTCAGCGCGGTGCGTTCGGCGGTGAGCACCGAGGCGCGCGGGCCGGTGACGGTGGCCAACGTTTGACCCGGACTCACCGGATCGCCGTCGGCCGCCGACCAGTCCACCACCACTGAGGGGTCCACCTGAGCGAATACCTCGGCGGCGCACGCTATCCCGGCCAACCTGCCGGCTTGTCGAGCCACCAGTTCGGCCGAAACCGTGCCGGGAGGCAAGAGCGACGACGTGAGGTCGCCCTGTGGCCCCACATCTTCGGCCAACGCCCGCTCGACTGCGGCCCGGATGTCCCCAGCGGGAGGATCAAAGCCGGTCACAGTCCACCCCGATGTTGTCGATCAGGCGAGCCCTGCCCAACCGGGCCGCCACCAGCAGGCGCAGCTCTCCGGCCAGAACCTCCGGACGGTCGAGGGTGGAGGCTTCAACCACCGCGGTGTAGTCGGGAGAAGCCTCGGGCTCGGTGGCCAGCACGGCGGCCATGGCTGCCTCAACCTCGTCGGGATCACGGCTGCCGCGCTCCAAAGCCTCCCGCCCGGCGTGCAGCGACCGCCACAACACGGTGGCCGCTTGACGCTGGTCGGGGGTCAGGTACACGTTGCGGCTGGACATGGCGAGGCCGTCGGGCTCCCGGAACGTGGGACAGCCCACCGCTTCCACCGGCAGGGAAAGGTCAGTGGTCATACGCCGGATGACGACGAGCTGCTGGTAGTCCTTCTCTCCGAAGTAGGCCCGACCGGGCCCCAGCATCGAGAACAGCTTGGCCACCACGGTGGCTACCCCGTCGAAATGGGTGGGTCGGAATCGCCCCTCCAGCACGGTGTTGATCCCCCGGACCGAAACCGAGGTGATCGGCTCGTCCGGGTACATCTCCTCTACCGAGGGAGCGAACACCAAACCGGCCCCGGCGGCGGCGCTCATCTCGCTGTCTCGGTCGAGGTCCCGGGGATAGGTGCCGTAGTCCTCGCCCTCGGCGAACTGGAGCGGGTTCACGAACACGCTCACCACCACGAGGTCGTTTTCAGCCTCGGCCCGCGTGATGAGCGACTGATGGCCCTCATGGAGGTAGCCCATGGTGGGCACCAGCCCGACAGTGCCACCCCGCAGGCGGCACTCGTCGGCGGCGGCCTGGAACTCGGCCACCTCAGTGACCACCCGAATGCCCGTAACCGTGCTCATTGACCCCCTCCGCCGGCCACCAGATCGGCCCAGTCGCCCAACCGCCTGCACCCGCCGGTGCTGGGATCGACCCATCCGTCGGTCAGATCGGGGGCCAGCTCCCCCAGCGGGATCATCACGAACGCCCGTTGCGACATTCGGGGGTGGGGGACGATCAGGTCGGGGTCGGCCAACGTCTCCCCCTCAACCCACAGCACATCCACGTCAAGGGTGCGAGGTCCCCAGCGCACCTCCCGGACCCGTTCCGCTGACGCCTCCAAGCGCCAGCACAGTGCCAAGAGGTCACGAGCCGAGCAACAGGTGTCCAACTCCACCACCGCGTTCAGGTACTGCCCCTGATCGGGGCCACCCACCGGATCGGTCTCGTACACCCCGGATACCGCCACAAGGTCTCCGATGGCGTCCACCGCTTCCCTGAGATGGCCGAGCCGGTCCCCCATGTTGGACCCCAACCCCAGAAAAGCCCTGGTCACCGGCGGTAGCGGGTGATTCCCACCCCGCTGGACGACAGATGCTGGGGTACAGGAGGCCGGAGCTTGCGAACCTCGACAGTTACCCACTCCACCCGGCGGTCAGCTTCGAGGCACACCTCGGCCACCCGTTGGGCCAGGGCTTCCATCAGGGTGAACTGCTCGCTTTCCGCCGCGGTGGCGACCGCCGAGCACACCGCTCCGTAGTCGACGGTGTCGTCCAGATCGTCGGAGCGGCCCGCCCCGGCCATATCGGTGCCGAGGTCGATGTCGAACTCGAACGGCTGGGGCCGAGTCCGCTCCTCGGGCAAAGCACCGCAAAGGGCCATCACCCGAAGTCCTCTCAGGCAAAGGCGGTCCTCAGCCATCGTCGGCCTGCTCGTCGAGCGGTTCCACCGCGGACAACCGTCCCCGGCCCTGCTGCGGTGCGCCTGCGTAGGGGCCGGGTTCGTCGTCCGTGCTCGGGAGCGGGCCGGGCTTGGGAAGAGCTGCTGCGGCGTTTACTATGCGCCGCCCTCGGGAGCCGATGGGCCGTTCGGTCATCTTCTCCATCACCACCACTGCCTGAGACTCGGATGAGACCATCCCCGTCCACAGCAGATAGCCCGCCATGAACCCGCACACAATGTCTCCCAAGTTGCGACGGTGTACGAGCAGCTTCTCCCCCTTGGCCAACAGGGTCTGCAACTCCACGAAAAGCGGTCCCAGCCGGTTGGAGTAGTCCTCGTTGTCGGCGATCGGCCAGTGGCTCCAGGCGATGTTCTGCGCGCTGTAGTTGTGCAGGTTGTGGGTTGACGGGATCAGCGACACCACCCGGCTGAATCCCTGCTGGCGAATCCAGTTGATCTCCTCGGTGCGCCGGACCCGCCTGTGGCTTTCTCCCCGGCCTCCAGGGCGCTCGCAGATGGCCAAGCGGTCCTTCATTATCCAGTAGAAGTGCCGGGGGCAGATGCCGGCGGCCCACTTACCCTTCACGCCGCCACCACCTTCATGGCCTGCAGCGTGGCGGCCACGTCGTGGGCCCGAACCACCGATGCACCTTGGGCCAAAGCCCACGTTGCAGTGGCCAGAGAGCCCTCGAGGCGGTCGCCGGTGGGCGTCTCCGGATCGGGATTGCCGCCTTGGGCTACGTTGCCGCCGACACCGTTGACTCGGCTGTCGCTCCGGGCGTGGAGTTCGCCGATGAAGCGCTTGCGGCTGGCACCCACAACCACCGGCAGTCCGGTGGCGGCCAACTGCGAGATGTTGGCCAGTAACTCCAGGTTGTGGCTTGTCGTCTTGCCGAACCCGATGCCGGGATCGACCCACACCTCGGGTACCCCGGCTTGGGCTCCACGCTCGGCAGCGGCCACCAGGAAGTCACACACCTCGGTCACCACGTCCTCGTAATGGGGGGCCACCTGCATAGTGGCCGGGGTTCCCCGGCGGTGGACGGCGATCCAGGTCGCCTGAAGCTCGGCGGCCACCTCGTGCAGGGAAGCCGACACATCGTTGACGATGCCGGCTCCGGCGGCGACCGCGGCGCGGGCCACCTCCGGTTTTGTGGTGTCGATGGACACCGGACCGTAGGGGGCCAGGCCGGCCACAACGTCCACCACCCTGGCCAGCTCCTCTTCTACCGGAACCGGATCGGCACCGGGCCGGGTGGACTCGCCCCCCACATCCACCACCAAGGCGCCTTCCTCGAACAGCTTGAGCCCCCGGGCCACCGCGGCATCGGGGTTCATGAACTGGTCGCCATCGGAAAACGAGTCGGGGGTCACGTTGACTATGCCCATGACCATCGGACCCGTGATCTTTGGGACTTCGACCATCGAGCCGGAAACTACTGGTGCAGGTGCAGGCGACCCCACCTCGCCAGAGTACCCCTGTAATTCTGGGCGTCCCTAGGCAGAGTCGCCCTCAGCGGTCTATAAAGCGCATTGCCTCGGCTCTTGTGGCTATGTCGGTACGGAATAGCCCTCGCACCGCCGAGGTCACCGTGTTGGCTCCCGGCTTGCGGATGCCCCGCATCGACATGCACAGGTGTTCGGCCTCCACCACCACCAACACCCCCCGCGGGTTCAGGACCGACTCGATGGCGTCGGCGACCTGGGTGGTGAGCCGCTCCTGCACCTGGGGCATCCGGGCGTACCCCTCCACCACCCGGGCCAGCTTGGACAGCCCGGTGATGCAGCCATCCTTGTTGGGGATGTAGCCCACGTGGGCCTTACCCAGGAACGGGATCAGGTGGTGCTCGCACAGCGAGTACAGGGGGATGTCCCGCACCAAGATCATCTCGTCGTGGTCGGCCTCGAACTGTCGGGTCAGATGCCGGGTCGGATCATCGTGCAAGCCCTCGCAGATCTTGGCGTACATCCGGGCCACCCGACCCGGCGTGTCCAACAGGCCATCCCGCTCGGGGTCCTCACCAATCGCAGCCAGGATCTCCCGCACCGCCGCCTCGATCCGAGGTTGATCCACCTCGCTCCTGCCGCCTTCGCCCTTCAAGTCTTCGGACATCGCCCCAAAAGTAGCGCCCAGCCCACCCCCACCCTGATTCAAGAAGCCTCAGCCGAGATCGTGCTTGTCGCCGGCAGACAGTCTGGGAGAACTGGAACAGGGATGCAGCGTGCTGGTGTTGCTCCCCACAACACGAAGCGAAAACTGTGTCCGGTAGGGTCGCAGGGCATGACGGGGCGGCCCGCGTTGGATGGGGTTCGAGTGATCGACTTGGGGTGGGGGATTGCCGGCGGGTACGCCACCAAGTTGCTGGCCGACGCCGGGGCCGACGTGGTGAAGGTGGAACTACCCGAAGGCGACCCGCTGCGACGGTATTCTGCTTCTTTCTCCCCGGTGGGCAATTACGGGCCGCTGTTCCGGTTCCTGAACACCACCAAGCGCAGCGCTGTTATCAACTACCGCACCACAGAGGGGCGAGACCGGCTCCTGGCGCTTTACGCCACCGCTGAGCTGGTGGTCAAGCGGTCCGAGCCCGGTGACCTAGAAGCCCTGGGCCTGGGATGGGACGCTCTGTCCGAGTGCCGCCGCGACGCCACCCTGGTGTCGGTATCCAACTTCGGCAGGGGCGGGCCGTGGAGCCGCCGACCGGCCAACGAGTACACCCTCATGGCCATCGCCGGATCGACCGCCACCCGGGGTCAGCCCGGCCGGAAGCCATTCAATGCCGGGGGTCGCATCGGGGAGTGGATGGGCGGGGTCACCGCCGCGGTGGCGGCCTCCGCCGGGCTGCGACGGGCCCGACGCACCGGCCTCGGGGACCACCTCGACCTCTCCCTCTTGGAGACCATCACCCCCACCTGCACCAACGTTCAGACCTTGTGGGGTTCGTTCACCGGCGACTACGACACCAAAGCCCTGTTGGAGGTGCCGTCGATAGAACCCACCCGCGACGGTTACGTGGGGTTCTGCGTGTTCACCGGCCAGCAATGGTACGACTTCACCGTTCTGGTCGGCCACCCCGAGTGGGCAGACGACCCCAACCTGGCCACCATGGGCGGGCGCATCGCCGCCGGGGAGTCCATCGCCGGAGCCGTCCAGGAGTGGACATCGGCCCGCACCACAGAACAGGTGGTGGCCGAGGCCATCCTGTTGCGTATTCCGGTGGCGCCCATCGGCAATGGGGCCAACCTGGCAAACCTCGAGCAGTTCGCCCAACGGGGGGTGTATGTGCCCCACCCCGGCGGCGACTTCATCCAGCCTCGGGTCCCGTATCGCAACGCCACTCACCCGTCTGTTCCCTTCCGCCCTGCTCCCCGCCTCTCCGAGCACACCGAGGAGGTGCTCGCAGAACTTAACTCCAACGCGACCCCGAGCACTTCCGACCCGCCGGAGGGCACCGATCCCGAGGCATCGGCTGATGCCCTACCCCTGGACGGCGTGCGGGTGGTGGACATGACCGCCTTCTGGGCCGGCCCCTACGCCACTCTGATGCTCTCGCTGCTGGGGGCCGATGTCATCCACATCGAATCGGTGCAGCGTCCCGACGGAATGCGGTTCGGCTCTGCTCTCACCCCGGACAACGACCAGTGGTGGGAACATGGCCCCACTTTCCACCACGCCAACGTGGGAAAGCGGTCGGTCACCCTCGATCTGACCCGGCCCGAGGGAATGGAACTACTGCACCGAATCATCGAGATTTCCGATGCCCTGGTGGAAAACTTCTCTCCCCGGGTGATGGACCAGTTCGCGCTGGACTGGGACACGGTTCACGGTCTGAACCCCCGGCTCGTGATGGTGCGGATGCCGGCTTTTGGGCTCGACGGGCCGTGGCGAGACCGGGTGGGCTTCGCCCAGACCATGGAGCAGGTAAGCGGGATGAGCTGGCTGAGCGGCTACCCCGACAAGGCTCCCCAGCTCGCCCGTGGCCCGTCGGATCCGCTGGCCGGCCTGCACGCTGCCTACGCAGTGATCTGCGGCCTCCACGCCAGAGAACGCACCGGGAAAGGCAGCTTCGTGGAGGCCACCATGGTGGAAACCGCCTTGAACGCCGCCGCCGAGCAAGTGGTGGAGTACTCCGCTACCGGCCACCTCATGGAGCGGGAGGCCAACCACCACCCCTACGCCTGCCCCCAAGGTGTACACCAATGCTCGGACGGCGGGCAGGTCGCCCTGTCGGTTGAAACCGACAGGCACTGGAAGGGATTGCTGGCCGCTGCACCGGAGCTGGAACTCGATCGGGTAACGGCATCGGCGGCCCTCGCCGACCGTTTCGCCTCCCGCCACGCCCTCGACGAACGGCTGAGCCGATGGTGCCGCTCCCAACCGGCCGCCGATGTGGTGGACCGGCTCATTGCTCACGGCGTGCCGGCTGCGGAGTTGGAGATCAGCCGGGGAGGCGATCGCAATCCCCAGGTCAACGCCCGCCGGTTCTACGAGCCGGTGGAACATCCGCTGGCCGGCACCCACCGTTTCCCGGCTCTGCCGGTTCGCTTCGGCCGCCAACCCGACCGGTGGTTCACCCGCCCCGCGCCCACCCTGGGCGAGCATAACGCCGAAGTGTTGGGCGGGCTGCTCGGTCTTGACGCCGATGAGCTGGCCCGCCTCGAAGCCGACCGAATCATCGGCACCCGCCCGGCGTTCGCCATTCCTGATCCGTCGGACTGACGTTCCAACCCAAAAGCCATCGGCACCCGCCCGGCACCTGCCCTTCCTGATCCGTCGGTCTGATGCTTCCGGGAGGCACTTGACAAACAACCCCGTAGACTGAGAACCGCATGACGGCCATCGAGTCGAATCGTAGCTACCAGCTCTCCGACCGTTACACCAATGACTCGGGGACGGTCTTCCTAACCGGCATTCAGGCCATGGCCCGCCTGCCGCTGGAACAGCTCAGAACCGACCGGGCCGCTGGGCTCAACACCGCGGTTTTCGCCGCCGGCTACCCCGGTTCGCCTCTGGGAGGTCTCGATTCCGCCCTGGAGCGAGCGGTCCGGGAGTCGAAGGAGAGCGCCATCGTGCTGCGCCCCTCGGTCAACGAGGAGTACGCCGCCACCGCGGTGATGGGAAGCCAGCTAGCCGGATCACGGCCCGACGCCCGCTACGACGGCGTTCTCGGAATCTGGTACGGCAAGGCCCCCGGCGTGGACCGGGCCTCCGACGCAATCCGCCACGGCGTGTTCGCCGGGGCCCATCGCAACGGCGGCGTGGTCTTGCTGGCCGGCGACGATCCCGGAGCCAAATCCTCCACCCTGCCCTCGACCTCGGCTGGCGTTCTGGCCGACCTCGACATCCCGGTGCTCTACCCCGGCGATCCGGCCGACGTGCTGGAACTCGGCCACCACGCCATCGCCATGAGCCGTGCAACCGGCCTGTGGGTGGGAATGAAGATCGTGGCCAACGTGGCCGACGGGTCGGCCAACGTGGTGCTCAACTCCCACCGGGAACCCCCCACGCTGCCCCAGCACCAAGGCGCTCCCTACCTGCCCGAACCCGACCCACGCCTCCTTACCCCTTACACGCTGGACTTCGAGCGGGAGATCGTTGAGGTCCGCACCAGCCTGGCGCTGCGATACGCCGAACTCAACCACCTGAATCGGGTGGTCGTCCCCAGTGGCAACGCCTGGCTGGGCATCATCGCCTCTGGCATCACCTACTGGGAAACGAGGGAGGCCCTGAAGGTGATCGGTCTGGTATCCGAGCAGGAGATCTCCGACGCCGGGATACGCATTCTCCGCATGGGCATGCCCATCCCGTTCAACCACTCCACCATCCGGGATTTCGCCGCCGGCCTCGAGGAGATATTCGTCATCGAGGAGAAAACCCCAAACGTGGAATCACGGGTCAAGGACGCCCTATACAACACCTCCCACCGGCCAAGGATCGTGGGCGAGTTCGACGAACAGGAACGCCGCCTTGTCAAGAGCCACGGCGCCCTCCACGCCGACGACCTCGTCGGGCCGCTGCGCAGCCGGCTTGCCCGGCTGGGCGACCGCCTGGCCCCCGCACCCCCGCTACGAGAGCGCATCCCCCTGTCGGTGAACCGCACCCCGTACTTCTGCTCTGGCTGCCCCCACAACCGCAGCACCGTTACCGACCCCGGCACCGCGGTGGGAGCGGGCATCGGCTGCCACACCATGATCCTGCTGGGAGGCGAGCCCCGTTACGGGGATGTCGCCGGGCTCACCTGTATGGGCAGCGAGGGCACCCAGTGGATCGGCATGGCACCGTTCGTGGACACCCCGCACCTGATCCAGAACATGGGCGACGGCACGTTCTTCCACTCCGGCCAGTTGGCGATGACCGCGGCCATTGCCGCCGGGGTGAACATCACCTACAAGCTGCTTTGGAACGGAGCGGTGGCCATGACCGGGGGCCAGGACCCGACCGGCGGCATCCCTCTCGACCGGGTGTGCGGGTCGCTGCTGGCCCAGGGGGTGGCCCGCATCATCGTCGTGTCCGACGATCCCTCCCGTACCCGCCGCCTGGGGCTGCCCAGCGAGGTGTCGGTGAAGAACCGGACCGAGCTGGCCGAGGTGCAAGCCGAGTTGGCCCGGGTCCCGGGAGTGACCGTGCTCATCTACGACCAGCGGTGCGCGGCGGAGCTGCGACGGGACCGCAAACGGGGCCGGATCAGCCAACCCCGGACCAGGGTGGCCATCAACCACCGGGTATGCGAGGGGTGCGGCCATTGCGCCGAGGTGTCCAACTGCCTGTCGGTGCAGCCATTCGACACCCCGTTCGGCCGCAAAACCACCATCGACCAGGACAGTTGCAACATCGACCTGTCCTGCCTGGAGGGCGACTGCCCCGCTTTCGTGACCATCACCCGGCCCAAGCGCAACCGGCGCCGCTCGTCGCCGCCGACAGGCGGGGTTGCCGCACCGCCGTCGCCCATTCCGGCACCCCCGGCCATCACCCAGGCCGACGTGAACATCCACATCACCGGCATCGGAGGAACCGGGGTGGTGACAACCGGCCAGCTCATCGGCACTGCCGCCATGCTCGACGGGTCCGACGTACACGGGCTCGACCAGATTGGGCTGTCGCAAAAGGCCGGGCCGGTGGTCAGCGATCTGCGCATCACTCGAAGCGGAAGGGTGGGCAGTAACCGGCTGGGCGACCGCCAGGCCGACCTGATCCTGGCTTTCGATCTGCTCGTGGCGGCGTCGGCCACCGGGCTCGATGCTGCCGATGCCGCCCGCACTGCGGTGGTGGGGTCACGCGACGTGGTGCCGCCCGGATCCAAGACCGCTCACCCCGAGATCGACATGCCCACCGCGGCCGAGATGCTGGAGCGGGTGCGAGCCGAGACCCGGCCCGACGCCCAGCACTGGGCCCGGGCCTCCGACCTGGCCCAGGCGCTGGTTGGCGATGCCCTGGGTGCCAACAACCTGGTGGTGGGCATGGCGGTGCAAACGGGGCTGTTGCCGGTGTCGCCGGAAGCGGTGGAGACCGCCATCGAGCTGAACCGGGTGGGGGTGGAGATGAACATCGCCGCCTTCCGCTGGGGCCGGTGGTGGATCGCCGACCCGGCCATGGTGGAAGCCGAAGCGGCCCGCCGGGGAGTACCCGACTCGGGCGACGGGCAGCCCGGCAAAGGCTCCGGCGGCAACGACCGGGCGACTCTGGGGGCCGATCTGAGCAGGCGGGTGGACGAGGTGGCCGGTGGCGACCCAGCGCTGGCCGCCGCGCTGGAGCTGTTTGCCGCCGAGCTGGTGCGGTTCCAAAACCGGGCTCTGGCCGCCTGCTACATGGACGAGGTGGCCGAGTTCGCCGCCGTCGAGGCCCGGATCAACCCCGGTTCCACCACGCTCACCACCGCGGTGGCGGCTGGGTTGTTCAAGCTAATGGCCTACAAGGACGAGTACGAGGTGGCCCGCCTGCTGCTCGACGCCGAGGGGCACGCCCCGGTGGATGCCGTGGCCCAACCCGGCGACCGGGTGACCTGGATGCTCCATCCCCCGACCCTGCGAGCCCTGGGCCGCAAGAAGAAGATCGCCTTTTCGACCCGGCGATCCAGGCCGGTGATGCGCCTGCTGGCTGGGGGTAAGCGCTTCAGAGGCACCCGGCTCGACCCGTTCGGCCGCGCCGAGGTCCGCCGCCAGGAACGCAAGCTGCCCGAGGAATATCTGGCCGCACTACACCAGACCACAGCCCAAGCCGCTACCCCCAACGACCTGCACCGTGCGGTGGCCATCGCCGAGGCCGCCGACCTGGTCCGGGGTTACGAGGAGATCAAGCTGGCGAACATCGAGCGCTTCCGCTCCCGCCTGGCCGCCCTTCAGAGCTGAGCTTCCCTGGGGTCCCAGCGTTCGCGGGCCTTGTCGCCCACCCGGTTGAGGGCGAACACGGTCATGAACATCACGATGCCCGGTACGAACACCAGATGGGGATGATCCTGGTAGCTCTCCTGGCCCGCCTCGATCATGTTGCCCCACGTGGGCTCGGGGGGTTGGATGCCCACCCCGAGGAAGCTGAGCGAGGCCTCGGCCACGATCAGCACCGCTGTCACCAGGAAGGCGTACGACGCCAGCGGCAGGGCCACGTTGGGCATGAGTTCACGGAAGATGACCCGCTGGTTGTCCGAACCCATGGCTTTGGCGGCCAGCACGAACTCCCGCTGGGCGAAGGTCAGCGTGTTGGCCCTGGCCAATCGTATGTAGGTGGGAATGCCCAACAGCGAAAGCTCCAGCGCCATGGTCCACTGGTTCTGCTCGAACACCGTGGCCATCGCCACCAGCAGGATCAAGGGCGGGAAGGCCAACATGGAGTCGGCCAGGATGCCCACCCCGCTGTCGAACTTTCCCCGGAAGTAGCCGGCGGCGATACCGATGATCCCTCCGATCACCAAGCCGATGGTCACCGCGCCCAGGCTGATGATGAGAGAGGTACGGGCCCCCCACATAACCCCGCCCAACAGGTCGAGCTCCTGCGAGTTGGTGCCCAGTGGGTGCCGGGAAAACAGATCAGGACGGAGCCGCAACCCTTCGCCAAAGGAGTTCTTCACCAGCTTCGACTCGGGCAGCGGCAACCAGGCCACGGTGATGGCCGACAGGCCGATCATTATCAGCCAGACCCCCGAAATCCACGCCGAGGTGTCGAAACCGGCACCCCAACGCTTCTGGCACAGCGCGTCCAGGCCGTAGTAGCCGCCAACGATTCCGGCCAGCACCAGCAATACCCTGATCTCGGCTGTTACGTCGTTGAGCACCATTGTGCCGATGAAGATGGCGGCAATGCCGATGGGCAGCAACGGCGCCAGCCAGAAGGGGCGAGGCTCGGCGCTGCGTGCCCGAATCTCCGGCTCGGTATCGGCCGTCGCTGCCGGGTTCGCCGCCACGTCAGACACGGCCCCGCCTGATCCTGGGGTCCAGATACTGGTAGGAGATGTCGATAGCGGCGTTCAGCAGCACGTAAACCACGGCCAGCACCAACACGCCGCCCTGCACGATGGTGTAGTCCTTGGGAAGCACCCCCTGAGCCACGATCAGCTTGCCCAAACCATCCAGCCCGAAGATGGTCTCGATGATGACAGTGCCCCCGATCAGCCGGCCCAGAGTGATCCCGGCCAGGGTGATGAGCGAGAACGAAGACGGCCGCAGGGCGTCACGGAACAGGATCCTCCAGGTGGGCATCCCCTTGGCCCGAGACGACAGCACAAACTGCTCCTGGAGGGTGGCCATCATGTCGGCGCGCAACAGCCGGGTGAACACCGCAATTTCGGTGATGGCCAGGGTCAGAGCGGGCAGGAACAACGAGCGCACCTGTTCTCGCCAGTTGTCGTCGTAACGATGGGACGCGGTTCGGGGGAAGTCGGGCCACTGGACGAATACCCAAAGCATTATCCCGGTCACCACCAGCGCGGCTGCGGCGTAACCGGCCCAACCGGAAATATCGGACCGTTCCTCCCACCAACGGGTTATGGCCAAATGAACCAGGCGCAACACCACCAGCCCGACCCCCACAATCCACAACCACTTGGGAACGGACTCGCGGAACACAAAGAAAAAGATGAACAGCAGGCCGGCCAGGAACGGTGGGATCGAGATGAAGCCGAACATGGTGCCGCTCACCAGCCGGTCGGCCCTGTTGCCCGCCGCCTGGGCCGACCATACGCCCAGGAAGATCGAGATGGTTATGGACATGCCCAGCGCCATGGCCGAGAGGCGCAGCGTGGGCCCGGCCCGTGATTGCAGCAGGTCGGACACCTGCTGGTTGGGTGGCTTCAGTGCCTGGCCCAAGTCGCCGGTTACCGCACTCCCCAGCCAGTCGACATACCGTTCGGTGATGGGCTTGTCCAGCCCCAGAGACTTGCGGATCGCCTCCATGTCCTCGATGGTGGCGTCGGTACCCAACACCGCGGCGGCGGGGTCGCCGGGAATCAGGTCGACCAGAAAGAAGGTGGCCAGAGAAACGAGGAAAAGCACCGGCACGAGCCGGATCAGCTTCAAGCCGATCACCCGCAGCACGGTGCTCTTCCTCTCCTAAGGCCTCTTTGGTCTAGAGGGCGGTTGGGTTAGTTCTCGAAGTAGGCGTTACCGAATAGGTACAAGGTGGCCTGGGTGCGCTGAACGCCCTTGATGTTCGGGTCGAGCGCCAAGCCTTCCTCGTTCACCGACCAGACCATGATCGGAAGGTGCTCCGACCATGCACACTGAACATCGACCAGAGCGGCACGCTTCTCATCAATGGTGTTGGCCAGATACAGAGCCTCGAGGGCGGCGTCCATGTCGGGATGGCCGAAGCCGGTGCGGTTGGATCTGCTCTCCGAGTGGAGGTTCTGGTTCAGAGCCGAGATCCAGGTGGCGCCGTCCATGTTGATCCCCCAGCCGGCGACCTCGTAGTCGGCCTGGATGATGACCCTGGGAATGAGCACGGTGGTGATGCCGCCGTATTCCGCGGTCACGTCGAAGCCGACCCGCTCCAGCATGCCCTCAAGGGCTTGGCCGATGTTCGGTGCGGGATCCTGGTCGGTGTAGACGAAGAACAGCGAGCCGTCCCAGCCGGTTTCGGCCTTGACTTCCTCAACCAGCGCCGCCGCTGCATCGGGGTCGTAGGCCGGAGAGTTGTCGGCACATTCCTGTATCTCAGGCGACCACAGCAGGGTGCCCTCGGCGGCTATGGAGTTGGTCACAACACCCTTGCCCTCAAAGGCCCGCTCGTTGATTACCTGACGGTCGGTGGCGTGATGGATGGCCTGGCGGATGCGGAAGTCCTGACCGATCCGGTCGGCATCTCTCACACCGTTGTTGATGAGGAACACGCCACCGCTGTTCTGTAACTGGGTGTTCAGAGTGGCGCCGGCTTCGCGGGCATCGGCAAACACTCTTGGATCGCGCAGGAAGGCAGCGTTGAAGTCGCCGGCCTGGAACGCCTCCCAGTTGGCCGTGGAGCTACCCGGGAAGGTGAACTCGATCTCCTCGATGCACACCGGGCCGCCCCACCAGTTGTCCCGGGCCCGCATCAGGGTCCTCACAGAAGGCTCAACCTCGACCACCTCGTAGGGTCCGAAGCTGGCGGCATTGACCAGATCGGGGGTAACCGCCATACGGTTGCGAACCAGCCTCTCCGCACTGGCTTCCTCGGTGGCGTTGCCGGCTTCTTCCTCCAGAAGCTGGGCAATAACCCTCGGGTTCACGATCATCCCGGCCTCATCGGCCAGAACCAGCGGGAACGTGGCCCACGGCTGGAGCAACGTGAACACCACGGTGTTATCGTCGGGCACCGTTGTGGCCTCGAAGTCGACCAGCCGCAGAGAACCCTCGATGGTGTTGCTCACACCATTGCCCCGGCCCTCCATGAACCGCAGCATGGAGTCGACCACGTCCTGGGCGATGAGGGTGTCA
Source organism: Acidimicrobiales bacterium (assembly GCA_965200775.1). Taxonomy (GTDB): domain Bacteria; phylum Actinomycetota; class Acidimicrobiia; order Acidimicrobiales; family Bin134; genus Poriferisocius. The sequence goes on from OZ241383.1 coordinate 2,273,613, forward strand.
CCGTTGCCGTAAGTGATGCCCGACGGAATCTTCAGCGTCCACTCGGTGAAGTCGTCGTTCGCAGTCAACGACTCGGCGACGTGGGGGTTGTACTCGCCGGCATCGGGATCGAAGGTCATCAGGATGTCCCACACGTTCACCAACTGGGTGCCACCCACCAGCGAACCACTGCTGGCTGTTGGGTCCATGTTGGCGTTGGGCGAGAACACCGCATAGTTGACCTTGGTGCCCGGCACGGTGGCCTCACAGCCGGCCATCATGTCGCCGTCGTCGTCGCCGGACATGTCATCGCCACCATCGGCCATGTCATCACCGTCGTCGGCCATGTCATCGTCCCCGCTGGCATCGTCGCCGTCGTCGGCCATGTCATCGTCGCCGCCGGCCATGTCATCGTCGCCGTCGGACATGTCATCGCCACCATCGGCCATGTCATCGTCGCCGCCGGAATCGTCGGAACCCCCGCCTTGATCGGGCGCCGCCGTGGCGGCGGAACCACCGGTATCGGTTGCAGCTCCGTCGTCATCGTCGTTGCCGCACGCCGCGGCCACCAGACCGAAGACCAGTAGTAGCGCCAACAATTTCCATAGCTGTGAACGCATGAGCATTCTCCCCCTCATGTTGTAGGTCCCGACACTGTACGAAACTTGGCCCGGCTAAGCAACCGACACCGGCGACGAAACGGCGGCTCTGCTGCGTGGAGCTTTTGAGCTAACCCCGCGTTACAGCTTGGCTTCGCGGGGATCCCACAGGGCTCGGAGCGATTCCCCGATGCGGTTCAGCGACAAAACGGTGACGAACATGAGCACGCCGGGCACGAACACGATGTGGGGAGCGTCCTGCAACACGCTCTGGTCTCGACCCTCGCTGATCATATTCCCCCACGTCGGGGTGCTGATGGGGTCGATCCCCACCCCCAGGAAGCTCAATGAGGCTTCGGCCACGATCACCACTGCCACGATGATGAACGAGTAGGAGGCCAACGGCAGGGCCACATTGGGCAGGATTTCCCGGAACAGGATGCGGCGATTCGACGCCCCCATGGCTTTGGCAGCGGTGACGAACTCCCGGGCGGCAAAAGTCAAGGTGTTGGCCCGGGACAGCCGCCCCATGGTGGGGATGCTGAGCAGGGAGAGCGCCAGGGTGACGATGAGCACGCTGCCGCCGAAAATGGCCACGATGGTGAACAGAAGGATCAGCGCCGGAAACGCCAGTATCGAATCGGTGAGGATGTTGAAAAAGCCCTCGGTAGCTCCCCGGAAGAACCCAGCAATCAGTCCAACCACCGACCCGACCACCAAACCGATGGCCACCGAGCCCAGCCCGACGATCAACGACACCCGGGCTCCCTGAATGGCCTGATTCATAACGCTGATCCCGACCCGGTCGGTGCCCAGGGGTTCATGGGTGCTGAACAACGGCGGCTGCTCCCGGTTGCCGAAGTCAGCCTTCAGGTTGTCGAACAAACCCCCGAGCTGTAGGAACACAAACACCAGCAGCACTGCCAGCCACACCACCGACAGCCAGGTGGCCGGGTCAACCTGTGAGCCGAACGTCCCCTTCAAGATCATCCCCAGCCCGGTTATGAGGGAGTAGAACCCAACCAGGGTGACGACCACCTGCAGCCAAGGGGTGCCGTCGTAGATCACGTTGAGCTGCACCAGCAGCAGCGCTACCCCCACCACGGAGCGGACGACCCCTTCCCTGGTGTTGCGAGTCCGGCGAACCCTTTCGGGATCGGCGATCAGGGCCGTCTCGGGCTCGGTAGCGGTGGCGATGGAAGAAATATCAGCCACGTCTGATCCTCGGGTCGAGCAGGGCGTAGGTGATCTCCACCAGCAGGTTCAACAGCACATAGGCCACCACCACCACGATGACCATTCCCTGCAACATGACCAGGTCGTTGCCGGTGATGGAGTCAACCATCTTGCGGCCAATCCCCGGAATGGAGAACAGAACCTCGATGATGACCGTCCCACCGATGAGCCGTCCGGTGCTCACCCCGGCCAGGGTGATGAGCGAGAACGACGACGGCCGCAAAGCGTGACGGAACAAGACGTGGGTGGGTGACATGCCCTTGGCCCGGGCGGTCAGCACGAAGTCGTTTTGCAGGGTAGCCATCATGTCGGCTCGCAACAACCTCTGGAATACCGCAATCTCGGTCAGGGCCAACGCGATCACCGGCATGATGAGGCGCTGGGTATGGTCCCACCAGTCCCACTCGGTGAGTCGGGTCCACCCGGTGGGCGGCAGCCAGTCGAGCTGATTGAACAGGATGAGCACGAGCAGGATGCCCACCAGGAACTGGGGCACCGAGATCGCGGCGAAGGACGCCGAGTTCAAGGTTCGGTCGGCCCTGCTTCCCGCCCGATAGGCGGCATACACCCCCAGCGGTATAGCAATCAGCAAGGCCAGAACCTGGGCCACCAGGGTCAGCTCCAAGGTCACCGGCAGCCGGCTCTGGAGTTCGCTGACAACGGTTAGGCCCGGGGTTTTCACCGACTCCCCGAGGTCGCCGGTGACCACATCGCCGAGCCACTTGCCGTAGCGGACAATCACGTTGTCGTCGAGGCGGAGCTCGCGGTTCACCAACTCCCGAGCGGCCGGCTCCTGGGCCCGCTCCTGGCCCAGCAGGCGAACGGCGGGGTCACCTCGCAACAACTCCACATACGAAGAGGTGAAGAAGCTGACGATGATGAGCACGGGGATCAGCCTGATGATGCTGCGCCCAACGGTCTTCAACTGGCTGCCACCTCCCCCTGCTGTTCGGCTTGGTGCAACGAATGCGCCCTATAGATGTTGCCCCATAGAGCGAGGGGGTGGGTACAAAATGCACCCACCCCCTCGTTCATAGATGGATCAAGTGTGGAGTTGCCCTACCCCTTGGCGGTGAAGCCGAGCAGCGCCAGACCGGTTTCCGACTGGAACACGCCGGACACGTCGTCGTTCCAGTAGTAGCCCGTCTCGGGCTTGTCCAGGATGATGACCGGGACCTGCTCGGCGAACTTACGCTGGAACAGGCTGTAGCCGGCGTAGCGCTCCTCGAAGTTGAGGCCCTGGCGACCCTGAGTGAGCCCCTCGTCGAAATCGGGGAAGCACGACTTGGACCAGTTGCGGGAGGACACGTTCGGACCGCACTCGCCGTCCACGGTGGAGTCTCCGAAGTACACGTCGTACATGTAGTCGGGGTCGGCCACCGGGATGGCCCACGGGTTGGCCACGGCCTCCCCGGAGAACACTGCAGTCACCATTTCGCCGACCTCCACGCAGTTGGCGGAAGCGCTGATACCCACCGCGTCCCACATGGCAATCAGGGTCTCGAACAGCAGCACGTTCTCGGGCGAGGTGGTGCAGTAGGTCTCGAATTCCATCGTTCCGCCCAGCTCGGCCTCGCACTCCTGCAAGGCCGCGGCGGCGGCATCGGGGTCGTAGCCCGGCAGCACCGCTTCGGGATCAAGCCAAGGAGACCCGTCCTTCATGACCGATCGGGGTATGGACCTCAGACCATCCCAGACGATCTCGTTGACGGTGTCGTAGTCGATGGCGTGAGCGGCCGCCACCCGGCAGGCTCGGACGTTGAACGGCTCCTTGTTGCCGTTCAGCATCACGTAACCGCCGTGGTTGTCGGTGCGGGAGGTGGTGTTGACACCGTTGTCCCGGGCGTCGTTGAAGTTGATCGGGTTGCGGTCGAACGCGATATCAAGGTCACCTGCCTTGAAAGAGTTGTACCGCTGCACCGGGTCGATGATCGGCTTGAACACCACGCTGTCGAGGTACGGGCAGCCCTCCCGGAAGTAGTCCGGGTTGCGGACCAGAACGGCCTCGTCGTCCTGGGTCCACGACTCCAGGATGAACGGGCCGGCACCGGCGCCTTCGGGGTTCAAGTTGAGATCGGTGTTCAGGCCGGTAGTGGAGTCCTGGGCGCTCTGGTATGTGGTGGGCGACATCATCCACGCCATACGGTTGGCGAAGATGTGCGGGAACGTGGCGTTCAAGCTGGTGGCCGTGAGCGTCAGGGTCCGGTCGTCAACCTTCTCCACCGATGCGATGAGGTCGGCCTGAGCCCGGGACTGCGATCCAATGTCGGGGTTCTGGTGGTGCTCCACGTTCCAAATGAAGGCATCGGCATCCAGCGGGGTGCCGTCTGTGAAGTTGATGCCCTCACGCAGCGTCAGCGTGAACACCTGGTTGTCGTCGGTGGTGATGCTCTCGGCGAGGCCGGGAATCACCTGCCCGGTGGTGAGGTCCAGATAGAACAGGGCGTCGTAAATGGCCGTCATCTGGGTGCCACCCAACGACGCGCCACCCTGAATCAAAGTGGGATCCCAACCGGTGATCTCACCGAACATCCCCATGGTCAGGGTGCCACCGGTGGGCCTGCCGTCGGTGCATTCGGTGGTGAGGATGGCACCGTTCAGGTAACCGGTGTTGCCGGTGGGAACCAGCTCGGTCTCGACCTCCACCGACTCATCAATGGTCACCGGCTCCTCCTCAGCCGGCTCCTCCTCAGCCGGGGCCTCCTCTGCAGGGGCCTCCTCGGCGGGAGCCTCCTCGGCGGGAGCCTCCTCGGCGGGAGCCTCCTCAGCGGGGCCCTCCTCTGCGGGGGCCGCAGTGGGATCACCGCTAGCGGTGACACCGTCATCATCATCATCGTTGCCACAGGCAATGGCGAACACCGCCAGCGCCAGCAAGACGGCAAGAAGCCGCGACCAGCGAGATTTCATGAGCAATCCCCCTTCGGGTTTGTCGATACCGGCCAGCCTTCTACCCGGCCAGGAAACCCCGACATTAGGCATTCACATGAATAACCGCAAGATGTAGGACGGCCTACGACTGCAGTCGGGCTGCCGCAGGGGCCAGCTCTCGGGCCAGGCGATCAGCGATATCCCGAAAGTAGGTGAGCGGCTCGCCCATGGGATCGGGGATTTCGTCGCCGGCCCTCCCCATGAACCGGCTTGCCGCCTGGGAGTTCCGGCCCGCTGCCAAACGAGCCACCCACTCGGTGGCGTCGGCACCGTTTCGGTCACCGACCTCGTCGGCCAGCCGCGACAGCTCGGCGGGCATGAAGGTGACGGCGGCCTTGGCCTCGAGGCGAGCAGCCACCGCCCAGCCGTGGTTGCGGGTCATGGCCACCACCAAATCGGCTTCATCGAGCAGGTAGTCGGAGAGGCGACGGCTGCGGTGAGACGACAAGTCGATACCCCGCTCAGCCATGGTCGAAATGGCGTGCTCGTGGGCGGGCTGCCCACCCCAGTCGATGGTGCCCGCCGAAGCAACCTCCACCCCGGGGGCCATGTGGCCGAAAAGCGCCTCGGCCATCGGAGACCGGCAGATGTTTCCGGTGCAGATGAACAAAACGTTGATGGCGGCCAGCTTAGAACCCGCCCCGGCCGCAACCCGATTGGGAACCGTCGGCTTCGTGGTTGGTTCTACGCGAAGATGGGGCGCTGAGACGGCCGGCCCAAGGGGGAAGCTGATGTCCGGGGAGTGCAGAGAACCGCTCGAAATCGACGCCGAGTGGATGACCGAGGCGTTCGACCACGCCGGAGTGGCCCAGGGCGCGGTGGTGGATCGGGTTGACTTCGAGGGGTTCATCGGCACCGGTCAGATGGGCCGCAACGCCCGGTACTCATTGAGTTGGGACACCGCCGCCGGGCGGCCCACCTCGGTTGTTGGAAAGTTCCCCGCCGAGGACCCGACGGCGTGTGCCACCGGATTCGCCACCGGCGTGTACCGGAGGGAGTGGGTCTTCTACTCGGAGATGCACTCGACGGTGACGACTCGGACGCCGCACATTTGGGCTGCCCGCTTCGACGAGTCGGCTCAAAAGTTCGTCCTGTTGATGGAGGACCTGAACCGGTCGGTGCCGGGTGATCAGCTCGAAGGGCTCACCGCCGATCAAGCCGGCCTGGCGGTGGCCGAAGCGGTCGGGTTCCATGCGCCCCACTGGGGCAACCCCAACCTGGAGGCGGTGTTCGGCTACACCCTCGAAGAAGCGGTCGCCTTGACCCAGGTCTTCTACGACACCTACCACGAAGCGACATTGGAAAGAGTCGGCGATCGGCTGGATACCGACTCCGTGGCGCTGGTCCGCGACCTCGCGCCCCTGGTGGAGACCAGCGCGTTCTTGTCGGACACGCCCCACACGCTCATACACAACGACTACCGCCCCGACAACTTTCTGTTTGCAGACGGTCCCGGGGCCCCGCCGCTGGTGGTGGTGGACTGGCAGATGGCCGGCGCCGGCCTGGGGCCCACAGACATCGCCTTCGCCCTCGGCGGTGGGTTCGATCCCGAAGAGCGAGTGCAGGTGGAGCGGGAGTTGGTCGGGGAGTACGGGGACCGGCTCCGGGCCGCCGGGGTGGATTACGACGACGAGACCTGCTGGCGCGACTACCGAATCGGAAGCCTGTGGGGCGTGGTGCTCAGCACCCTGGCTCTGATGACCGCCGAGCAGACCGAACGGGGCGACGAGATCCTGACGATGATGCTTCGCCGCCACGCTCGCCATGTGCTGGACCTGGAGGCCCTCGACATCGTGAGGCAAGCCGCCCGCTGACCTCCGACCGTTCCTATGCTGGGGCCATGACAGGTCCGATGGATGGGGTAAGGGTTGTCGAGCTGGGCGTGTGGGTGGCCGGGCCCGCGGCGGGCGGGATACTGAGCGACTGGGGGGCCGACGTGGTCAAGATCGAGCCCCCCTCCGGCGACCCGGCCCGGACGTTCCAGCGAATGCTTGGCGGGGATATGCCCACCAACCCGGTGTTCGAGCTGGACAACCGGTCGAAACGCTCGGTGGTGATCGACCTTTCGCAACCCGACGGCCAAACTCTGGCCGCGGAAATCATCGCCGGGGCCGACGTTTTCCTCACCAACCTGCGGTTGAGCGCGCTGGATCGGCTGGGCTTGGAATACGAGACCCTGGCGGCCCGCAACCCAAGGCTGATCTACTGCGCCATCACCGGCTACGGCATCGAGGGACCCGACGCCGACCGTCCCGCTTACGACATCGCAGCCTTCTGGGCCCGGTCGGGGATCGCCGCCCAGCTCACCCCGCCCGGTGGGGCCCTGCCGTTCCAACGAGGCGGGATGGGCGACCACAACGTGGGCCTGGCCGGAGCGGCGGCCATCAGCGCCGCTCTGTTCCACCGGGAACGCACCGGCGAGGGGCAGATGGTGTCCACCTCGCTGTTCCGGGAGGGGATGTACACCATCGGCTTCGACATCAACGTGCTGCTGATGTGGGGGCTGTCTATGGCGGTCGGCACCCGGGAGGCCATGGGCAACCCGGCCATCAACAACTACACCGCCGGAGACGGGCGGCGATTCTGGGTAGTGGGGTTGGAGGGTGACCGTCACTGGCCCCCGCTGGCCCGAGCGGTGGGTCACCCCGAGTGGATTGAGGACGAACGGTTCGCTACAGCCCGCGACCGGGCCATGAACGCCACCGAGCTGATCGCTGCACTGGACGAGGCGTTCTCCGCCCGCCCCCTCGAGGAGTGGGCCGAGATCTTCGCCACCGAGCCCGACATGTTCTGGGCCCCTGTGAACACCCTCGACGACCTGCTGGCCGATCCCCAGACCGGCCCGTCGGGAGCGCTGGTCGAGGTTCCCGACGGAGCCACCGGCACCACCATGCTGGCCACCCCGGTGGACTTCCACGGGACCCCGTGGTCGCCTCGAGGCCTGGCCCCCGACTTGGGCGAACACACCGACGAGATCCTGGCCGAGATGGGCCGAAGCCCCGAGCAGATCGACCACCTGCGGGGCCAGGGCACCGTGACCTGAGCTACCTGTCACCCCCCGGCCATAGGATGACGGCGTGGTCTTGAGCAACCTCAACGAGTCCCTGTGAATTCACCGCAGTCGCTTCGGGGCCGGGTGGTGATCGTCACCGGAGCGAGCCGGGGCGTGGGTCGGGCTACTGCAATCGCCTTGGGAGAGCTGGGAGCTGCGGTGGCTTGCGTAGCCCGAGCCACCGATGCGGCCCGATTCAAGCTGCCTGGAACCGTGGACGAGACGGCCCGGGAGGTGCGAGCCGCCGGCGGCGATGCCTTGGCCGTGCCCTGCGACTTGTCCAAACCCGACCAGATCGAGACCATGATCGAGACCGTGGCGTCCCACTTCGGGGGTATTGATGCTCTGGTCAACAACGCGGCGGTGACCTTCGCAGGAGACCTCGACCAGGAGCTCAAGCGGTACGAGCTGACCCTCGCCATCAACACCACCGCTCCCCTGCTGGCCACCCGGCTGTGCCGCCCCTATCTGGCAGCTCGCAGCGGGCGGATCGTGAACGTGTCGTCCATGACCGGGCTGGCCTTCTATCCCGAGATGATGTCCTACGGCATGACAAAGGCCGCTCTGGAGCACCTGACCGTGTCCAGCGCCGCCATCCTGGCCCCGGACCGGATCGCTGTGAACTGCTTTCGGATCGACACTTCGGTGGCCACCGAGGGGTACGTGATGAACACACCCGGAGCCGACCACGCTTCCTGGGCCGACCCTTCGGTGGCGGCCGAGGGCATCGTGTGGATGCTCCAACAACCGCTCGAGTACACCGGCAGGCTGGAGGGCATGGTGGCTTTGGCCCGGCGGGAGGGCATCATGGCGGAGATCGCCCACAAGGACATCCCCGACCCCTCGGCTCTCTGGAGCATCGACCGGGCTCGGGGCCTGGCCTGACTGGAGGCCGGACATGACCCGAGGCCGAGAGCCTCACCGCACTTCGGTCCATGGCTGGATGCCGGTACATGGTTGGATGCCGGTACATGGTTGGATGCCGGTACATGGCTGAGGAAGTCCACTCCTTCTGCCGTATCTGCACCGCGATGTGCGGCATTACCGTCACCGTTGACGGCGACCGGATACTCAAGGTCCGGGGCGACCACGCCCACCCGATCTCCCAGGGCTACACCTGCCCGAAGGGACGGTCGCTGCCCGAATGGCACCATCATCCCCGCCGGCTGGATCATCCGAGTGTCGATGGGCAACCGACCGGTTGGGACCCGTGCCTGGACGACCTCAGCCGCCGCCTGGCGGCCATCATCGAAGCCCGGGGACCCGACGGAGTGGCCATGTACCTGGCGAGCGGCTCTGCTTACGACGCCAACGGCCGCCGGGCCGCCGAGCGGTTCCTGACCGCCATCGGCTCCCGCCAGAAGTACACGGCAACAACCATCGACACTCCCATGCGTCCGCTGGTGGCCGAGCTCATGGGTGGCTGGTCGGGGTTGACACCCATGTGGGATCAACAAGCGGCCAGGATGCTCCTTCTGGTGGGCACCAACCCCGTGGTTTCCCACGGTCACGGCAACGGGCTGGCCGACCCGGTGCGAAGGATTCGGGAACAGCAGGAGCGAGGCCCGGTGTGGGTAATCGACCCCCTGCGCACCGAAACCGCCAGGCTGGCCGATCATCATCTCGCTCCCCGGCCCAGCACCGACCACCTGATCCTGGGCTGGCTGGTACACGAGCTGCTGGAGGACGGGGCCGACCGGGACTACCTGCGACACCATGCCGATGGGGTTGACGACCTGGCCGCAGCGGTAACCCCCTTCACCTTGGATCGCGCCGTAGCAGGCACCGGGCTGGAAGCCGACGACCTGCTCGCCCTGCTGGAAGCGGTGCGAACCGCCGGCCGGCTGTCGGTGCTGTCGGGCACCGGGGTGTCGATGGGTCGCCACGCCAACGTGACCGAGTGGCTGTTGTGGGCGCTGGCCGTGGTTACCGGCTCGTACGACCAACCCGGGGGGATGTGGTTCAACCCCGGATACCTGTTGCGGTTCGACACACGGAGTTGGCAACCGTCCAACGGCCATCCCGAACCCGGACCGGCCAGCCGCCCGGAGCTGCCCCGCCGGTTCGGGGAATACCCGTGCGCCGCCCTGGTGGACGAGATCGAGGCCGGCAACGTGCGGGCTCTGGTGGTGGTGGGAGGCAACCCGCTGATCGCCTTTCCCGACCGGGACCGCACCCAACGGGCGCTCGCTTCCCTCGAGGTGCTGGCGGTGGCCGACGTGGTGGAAACCGACACCACCGCACTGGCCACCCACCTTTTGCCGGTGGCCGGACAACTCGAAAGGGCGGACCTCCCCTGGATGCTTGACGCCTACCAACCCCGGGTCGCCACCCAGTACACCCCGGCGGTTGTCCCTCCAGGGGCCGACCGCAGGCTCATGTGGCGGGTCTTCGCCGAGTTGGGGCGACGGCTGGGGGTGGGGGTGCTGCCACGGGGGATCGAACCCGACACTGCAACCGACGAAGCGCTGCTGGCCCTGATTGCCGAGCGGAGCCGCAGTGACACCGCCACCGTTCTGGCCGCTCGCCGGGGAATCGTTGACGATGCCGCTCCCGTTCACGGCTGGGTCCGGGAGCGGGTACTGCCCGATGGCCGGTGGCGGCTGGCTCCCGAACCCCTAGTGGCCCAGCTTGCAGACCTCGATGATCCTGCGCCCTTGGTGCTGCTTCCCCGCCGCCAGATGAAAACCATGAACGGTCAGCTCCGAGACCTGGGCGGGGTGGAGCCCCAGGTGCTCATCCATCCCGACCATGGGTTCGTCGACGGCCAACCGGTGCAGGTCCGCAGCGCACACGGTGAACTGGTGGGCACCGTGCTAACCAGCGAAGCGGTGGGCACGGGAGCGGTGTCCATCCCCCACGGGTGGGCCGATCCCAACGTGTGTACTCTCACCACCACCGAGTCCGGCGTGGACCCCCTCACCGGCATGGTCTGGCAATCCGGCCTCCCCGTGGACCTCTCCCCGCCATGATGCTTGGGATCGGAATCGATGAACATCGGTGACGCGAGCCTGCTCGAGCTGAAGCTGCCAGTGGATCTCGGCGGCCTCGAAGCCGATCTGCGGTCATTGTTCCTTGCCACAGAGGCCGCCGCCCGCACCGACGGTTCTGCGGGTTGGAACGAGACCTTCTGCACCACATCGGCCGCCATAGCCGCGGCCCGGCTACCTGAGGATGGCCTGGCCGAGGTTGCGGCCGGCGCACCCGTTGAATCCCTTTGGCCCCGATTCGCGGGCACGTTCGTGATCTCGGGAAGAGCGGTTCCAGCCTCCGGAGACGGTGTGGTGGTGAGCGGCCGGTGGGGGTTCGCGTCGGGGATCGTCGAAGCTCAATGGGTAGTGGCCGGCTGTGTAGGTGAATCTGGGCCGCGGTGGGCGGTGATTCCCGTGGAGCAGGTGACCGTCCACGACACCTGGCACGTAAGCGGGCTGGAGGACACCCAAAGCCACGACTACAGCGTGGAGGAGGTCTTCGTGCCCCTCAGCCGGTTGTTCGACCTGACCGGGGCGCCGCCCCGAGGGGGGACTCTGCATCGGCTGCCAATGTACGCGCTGATCACCCCCGACCACTGCGGGGTGAGCCTGGGCATCGCTCGCCGGGCCCTGGACGAGATCGCTCTGGCCGCAACCGGCAAACTCCGCCTCTACAGTACCGCGGCCCTGGATCAGCGGCCTGCATTCCGGCGCGATCTCGGACGGGCCGACACCCGCCTGCGGGCTGCCCGGGCCTTGGTCCTTGAGGTTCTCGACGACATCTGGATTGCCGGGGCAGGCGGCCATCAAGTGCATGATGCGCTGATCCGGCGGGCCCGTGCCGCGGCCACCCACGCCGCTGACACAGCAGTCGAGGTAGCATCAATGGCCTTCCGACACGGTGGGGGCACCGCCCTCTACCGGGACCATCCCCTGAACAAATGCTTCCGAGATGCCCACGCCGCCACCCAGCACGTTCACGTGACCGACGAGATGTACGAACCGGTTGCCGCCGACCTCCTCGGTAACCACCCAGAGTGACCGCGGGCTATCCGAGTGGCGGCATCGCCCCCAGGAAGGTTATGAGCCGGTTGGGGTGGGTTGGTCTGATGAGCGGCGGGCCGGGCCCATGAGGTCTCCCCCCAGCACCACCGCCCCCGATAGGGCAACGAGCATGATTGCCGACGAGCCGGTGAACAGCGCCTCGGCGCCCCACGCGTCGTACACCGAACCGGCGGCCACCGCCGCAAACCCGGAGACCACCAGCCCCACCGCCCCGTAGAGACCCTGGGCGGCTGCGGCTTGTTCGGTGGGTGCCGACATGGCCACGGCGAGCTGTCCGGCGGGCATGGTGAAGGCATCGAACATGGCGTGAGCGGCTGACACCCCGATGAGCACCCACACCATCTCCACGTAGCCGTAGACCAGCATGCAGCCCATCGCTCCCAGGACGGTGACCGCCATCACCCGGATCGGGCCCTGCCTCTGGGCATACTTGCCACCGAACGGAGCCAGGGGAATCATCGGCAGGGCAAACAGGCTTATCGAAGCGGCGATTACCAGCGTGCCCGCCCCCAGGTCGTCTAGCAGCAGCGCCCAGGAAGCCTCGAACACCCCAATGGTGGTGTAGAAGGCCACACCGGCCAGCACGCCGGCAAGCACCGGGCGTATCGCCAGCAACCGGCGCATTGGAACCTGAACCCGGTCTTTGTCGTCGGCCGACAGGTCCAACCGCAGAGCCCACAGGTAAATCCCCGTATAGAGAGCTGCCATGAACAGGAACGGGGCCCTCAGGTTGATGAACTCGGCGAACACCGCGGCCACCACCGGTCCGAGCACGAAGCCACTTATGTCGAACGCCCCCATCGCCCCCAGGTTGCTCCCCATATTGTCGGGATCACGGGTGATGAGAACCCGTCGTATGGCTGGGCCCACCGCTCCGGTACCGGCCCCGAGGAAGAATCGAGCCATCACGAAATGCCAGGCCTGATCGCCCACCGACATGGCCAGCATGGACACGATGGCCACGATCACACCGACATGAACCAGCAGCCCGGCATGGCCTCGGTCGGCGTAGCGGGAGAACCCCACCTGCGCGATGAAACCGGCGAAGAAACCGACGCCGGCGATCACCCCAACCTCGGTCTCGCTGAACCCGAACTTGTCCCGGAACTCGGCCAGCAGAGTGAACACCGACCCGTAGCCCATCGACAACGCACCGGTGACCACAAAGAAGGGGATGAACTGGCGGGCCGAAGCCATGACGGAGCCCGAAGCCATCGAGGAACCCTACTTCTCGCTTGTTCCGCTCTTGCGGTCGGGCCGCTAACGCTCTTCCCGGCGGTAGGCCAGGCCCAGGGCGGCTGGAGCGGGAGAGGGTCGGCCCCGGGAACTCCAGCTAACCACCGCCAGCACCGCCACGGTGAGAACGAAGGGGAGGATGCCGAGCAGCGCGGGCGAGATCTGGTTGACCTCCACGCCGAGGAACTCGATGTCGAACGTCTGCAACCGGGGCTGCAGCGCCAGGGTAAATCCGAACAGCAACGCACCCACAGCCAGCCGCCCCGGTCGCCACGCCCCGAAGATCATCAGGGCCACCGCGATCCAGCCCCGGCCTGCCACCATGCCCTCGGTCCAACCCGGAGCCATGTACAGCGACAGGAATGACCCGGCGGCACCGGCGAACGCCCCACCAACCATTACTGCTCCCGCTCGCAGGGCCACGACCGAATGGCCGACAGCATCGGTGGTGGGGGCCGATTCGCCCACCGCACGCAGAGCCAGGCCCAGCCGGGTGCGAGTTAGCTCCAACCACGCCGCCAACCCCAAGAGCACGGCCAGGTACACCACGGGAGGCTGGTTGAAGAAGATGTCGCCGAACCATCGGATGTCGGCCGCCCCGACGATCCTCAAATCGGTGAACACGGTCTCCGGTCGCTCCCCCACCACGTTGCGTCCCATGTAGGCAGCCAGGCCCAGCCCGCCGATGGTGATGGCCAGGCCCGACACCACCTGATCGGCCCCCAGCACCACGCTGACCAGCGCATGAACCCCACCTACCAGCGCTCCCATGGCGGCGGCCGCGAAGAACGCAGCCCAGGGGCTGCCTGTCTCCAGACCGACCATGAACCCGCTCACTGCGCCCATGGTCATCATCCCCTCGACCCCGAGGTTGAGCACTCCGGCCCGCTCGGCGATCAGCTCGCCAAGAGCGGCCAGGAATACCAGCGTCGCGAACTGCACGGCGGCAACGAACAGCCCGACCAGGGCGACCTCAGACATCACCGGCCGCCTCGACAGAACGCTCGCTCCCGGTACCCGCGGCTCTTGCGGTGACGGTCATCTCCACCCCGGCACCTGCGGCCCCTGCGGTGACGGTCATCTCGCCCTCGGCTCTTGGCGGCGCCGGGCTGGCCGGTCCGGTCCAGCGGATGCGGTAGTTGAAGAACACTGCGGCCACCAGCGCCCCGAACAGGATCATGGCCTGCAGGATGTCGGAAATAGCCGAGCTAACTCCCAGAGTCTGGATGCTCTGGCCTCCCACCTGCACCGCCCCAAAAGCGAAGGCCACCGCAGCCACCCCCGAAGGGCGCATCAACGCCAAGGCGGCCACGATGATGCCGGCAAATCCGTAGCCGTTGGACAGACCCGACTCCAGCCGGGTCGCCGACCCGACTAGCTGTACCGTGCCCGCCAAACCGGCGATGCCTCCCGACAGCAGCAGGGTAGCCAGAACCTTGCCGCGCAAGGAGATGCCGGCGTACCGGGCGGTGTCGGGCGACGACCCGGCCAGTCGCAGTTCATACCCCCATGCGGTACGGGAGACCGCCAGCCAGAACACAGCGAGCAGCCCAGCGCGACCAACGAACCGACGTTGGCCCGGCCGAAGAGTCCGGGCAGCGAGGCTTGCTCCGGCACCGGCTCGATGACCGCGAACCCTAAAGAGTTGGGGTCTTTCCACGGGCCGGTCTCCAGCCACTCCACCACCCGGATCGCCACGTAAACCAGCATGAGGGTGGTGATGATCTCGCTCACCCGCAGGTGGGACCGGGCCAGCGCGGGACCAACCATCAGCAGCATCCCGCCGGCTACGCCCGAGGCCATCATCAGCGCGATCAGAACCGGGCCGGACAAACCGTCGGCAACCATGGCCACACCGGTGGCTACGGTGGCGCCCGCCATCATCTGGCCTTCGGCCCCGATGTTCCACAGGCCCATCGATCCGGCCACCGCCACCGCCAAGCCGGTCAGCGCCAGCGGGGTAGCCCGTTCCACGGTTCGAGACAGCGAGTCTGTACCCATGAACGCGGAGTCGAACATCCGCTCGTACACCTCGACCGGGCTGTGGCCTGACACCCCCAGAAGGATTGCCCCCAGCAACAACGACGCCCCGATTCCCACCAGGAAGGCCAGAACCTGGGTGGGGGGCACCACCCGGCTTCGCCGGACCAGCGACGGCCGGATCATGGGCCGGCCCGACCGGCCATGACCGAACCCACCTCACCCCTGGTGGTGGCGGCCGGATCGAGTTCGGCGACCACCCGGCCCTCGTACAAGACCATCAAACGGTCGGACAAGGCCAGCAGCTCGTCCAAATCCTCGGAGATCAACAAGACTCCCACCCCGTTGGCCCGCTGAGCCACCAGGTGGCCTTGGATGGCTGCCACCCCCTGCACATCCAGACCCCGGGTGGGTTGAGCGGCCACCAGCACCGCCGGCTCGCCGGCCAGCTCCCGGCCCAGCAGCAACCGCTGGAGGTTGCCACCCGACAGTCCGGCCACCGGGTCGTGGAGACGTCCGGCCCGCACCCCGAACCCCTCCACCAATCCTCGGCAGAACTCGATACACCGTGCCTTTACGAGCATGAGCCCTCGCCGCAGGGTTCGATACGAGCGAACCACCGAGTTGTCCACCACCGACATCGCGGGGGCCAATCCCACCCCGAGGCGGTCCTCGGGCACGTAGGCCAAGCCGAGCCGGTAGCGGGCACCGGGCGACAACCGGGTGATGTCTCGGTTGTCCAGCAACACCCGCCCGCCGGCAACTCGGCGCAATCCGGCGATGACCTCTGCCAGTTCCTTCTGGCCGTTGCCCGACACCCCGGCAATCCCTACTACCTCCCCGGCCCGCACCGACAGGGTGATGCCGCTAAGCGCCGACAGGCCTCGATCGCCCAGCGCGTCCACCCCCTCCAACACCAGGGCATCGGGACCGGCCTCAACCGGCGGCGGGCGGTCGATATACCCGCCTTCCGACGACCCCACCATCAGCTCGGCCAGCTCGGCCTGGTCCACAGTGCTCAGATCAGCCACGGTGGCCACGGTCCGCCCGTTGCGCTGCACGGTGGCCTCGTCGCAAAAGGCCACCACCTCGTCCAGCTTGTGGCTTATGTAGATGATCTACCGGCCGTCGTCGGCCATGGCCCGCAGCGTGGCCCCCAGCTCCGCCGCCTCGCCGGGGGTGAGTACCGCGGTGGGCTCGTCCATCACCAGCACCGAAGCGTCCCTCCACAGGGCTTTGAGTATCTCCACCCGCTGGCGCTCACCCATCGAGAGCTGCCACACGAAACGGCCGGGGTCGGCCGCCAGGCCGTAGGCCGAGGACAGCTCGGCCACCCGGTTCTCTACCTCCACGGCCCGCAACAGCCGGGGAGCCGAGCCCAGCACGATGTTCTCGGCCACCGTCAAGGTGGGCACCAGCCGGAACTCCTGGTACACCATCCCCACCCCAGCGGTGATGGCATCGGCCGGTGAATGGAAGCGGCGGGGCAGGCCGGCCACCTCCACCTCTCCGGCATCGGGCCGGTACACCCCGGCCAGCACGTTGACCAGGGTGGTCTTGCCCGCGCCGTTCTCACCCAGCAGGGCGTGGATGGTGCCGGTGCGGACCTTGAGGTCGGCTCCGGCGCATGCCTTCACTCCGGGGAAGTGTTTCTCGATTCCCCGCAACCAGACGGAGAGTTCAGCCCCGGAGGTTGTCATGGCCAGAACCGGATCGTTCCCGGTTCAGGTCACGGCGAGGGGTTGCCGACAACGCCCTCGACAAAGTAGTTCATCGACAGCATGGAGCCGTCGTCCAGCGTTTCGCCGTCCGCAACCACCACGGTGCCTTCCTGATCCCGGATCTCACCGGTGAACACGTCCCACGATCCGTCGATTATCTGGGCTTGGACAGCGTTGATCTCGGCTACCGCTGAGTTGGGAAGGTCGCCAGCCGGCGGAGCCAGGTCGACAATCCCGTCGGCCATGCCGCCCCAGTAGGCATCCGGCTGGTAGGTGCCCGCTCTCACCTGTTCGATGATCGAGGCGTAGTACTTCGATGATCGAGGCGTAGTACGGGCCCCATGTCCACACCGGGGCCGTGATGTAGGCATCGGGGGCGAACGCACTCATGTCCGAGTTGTAGGCCACCCAGCGGGCTCCGGCTTCCTGGGCGGCAATGCCCGCGGCGGTGGAGTCCTGGTGCATGGCGATCACGTCGGCCCCGGCCTCCAGCAGGGCAGAAGCGGTGTCGCCCTCGATGGCAGGGTCGAACCACGTTAAGGTCCAGGCCACGTGTACCTCGACGTCGGGGTTGACCCGTTGCGCTCCCAAAGTGAAGGCGTTGATGCCCCGGATCACCTCGGGGATCGGGAAGGCGGCAACGTAGCCGATGCGGTTGGCCTCGGTGATGGCCCCGGCTGCAATGCCCGACAGGTAGCAGGGCTGGTAGATGCGACCGAAGTAGTTGCCGAAGTTGGTGTCGTTCATCTTGTACCCGCTTGCATGCTCGAAAACCACGTCGGGATACTCGGAGGCCAGTTCCTCCATCGGGTCCATGTAGCCGAAGGAGGTGCCGAAAATGATGTCGGCCCCCCTCGTTCTCGATGAAGTCCACCACCACGGCTCGGAAGTCCTCGGCCGTCTCGGCAACGCTCTCCACGAACAGCGTGGTCGCACCGGTCAGCTCCTAGGCCTGTTGGCGGCCCTGGTCGTGGGACCAGCTCCACCCCGCGTCACCCACCGGGCCGACATAAACGAAGGCCGCCGTTACGTCGTCGATCTCGGCCACTTCGTCGTCGGTGCTTACGGTGGCCTGCGTCGGCGCGGGATCCGGCTCGGGAGCGACACCATCGTCGTCGTCCCCGCACCCCATGGCAACAAGTGCCGGAGTCGCCACCACAAACAGCAGCTTCAGTAGCAGTTTCCTGGACATCACCCTCCTTAGCGGGTCTTTCCAAATCGGTCTCGACAGACCGACCATCAACGATTTTCGGCCAGGGTAAGGGCCCCGAGGATGGCGTTGCGCATCTCCCGGGGGTCGATCACGTCGTCGCTGCCCAGCCGACCGGCCAGGCGGTAGGGACCGGCCCGCTGCTCCCGCTCGACCTGGGCCTGAGTCTCCGAATCGAGCTTGGCCGACCTTCCCCCCGACTTGGCCGGCATGGCCGCCATGTTCACGCTGGGGAGGGAGAACGATTGGGTCTGGTTGTCGAACGGGTTCTGGGCCATAACCACCGAGCCGAAGCCGAACGCCTTGCGCATGGTGATCTCAATCTTGGCGTTTTTCAGGCGGCGCTCGGCCTTGTACATCTTGCCGCCCCACTTCAAGATGCCCTCTTTCTCGGCCTTGGTGCCGGCCATCACTCCGGGGTTGTCGGCCAGGAACACCACGGGGTGGTCGTAGTTTCCGATCACCTCCAGGAAGTCGGTGGCCTTGATGGCAGCCGCCGAGTCCACCGACCCGGCCAGATAGGCCGGATTGTTGGCCACCACAGCGCAGGGGCGCCCGCCGAACCGGCACAAACCAACGATTATGGCCGGGCCGTAAGCCGGCTGGACCTCGAAGAAGCTGCCCTCGTCCACGATCAGCCCGACAACATCGTGCATGTCGTAGGGCCGCCGGTCGTTGGGGGGCACCACATCCAGCATCTCCTCTACCGCTCCCGGCCCGGTGTCGGGCCCTTCGGTGCGGGGCGAGGGCAGGCCCGACCGGGAGGGGAAGTACGACAGGTAGAGCCGGGCCATGGAGATGGCCGACTCGTCGTCGGGGGCCTCGTTGTGAGCGGAGCCGGCGATCCGGGTGCAGACCTCGGTGCCGCCCAGCTCCTCTTTGGTGACGTCCTCGCCCGTGGCCGCCTTCACCAGCGGCGGGCCGCCGGTGAACATGGAGGCGTAGGACGTCATGATGACGAAGTCGCTGAGCGGGGCGGCCAGAGCGCCGTGGCCCGCCGACGCCCCCATAACCAGACACACCATGGGCACCTGTCCGTTGAGGTCGGCGTAGGCCTGGAGGTCGCCGGGGGCGCGGCTACCCCCGGTGTCGGTGAGGCGATGGCCGGCCCCCTCCAGGATGGTCACCAGGGGAAGCCCCTCCTGGGCGGCCAACTCGGCGATCCGGTAGCGCTTGGCGGTGTTGCCGCTGCCGATCGACCCACCCAGCACGGTAAAGTCCTCGGCTCCGGCCAGCACCGTCCGGCCCTCGACTTGGCCGTACCCGCAGACGAAGCCGTCAGCGGGAATGTCCTCCAGGGTGCCCACCAGCGGACCGATTTCCCGGAATGTGCCCGGGTCGAACAGCCGGTCGATGCGTTGTCGCGCATCCAGCTTGCCCCGGGA
The DNA here is from genome assembly GCA_965200775.1 of Acidimicrobiales bacterium. Classification (GTDB taxonomy): domain Bacteria; phylum Actinomycetota; class Acidimicrobiia; order Acidimicrobiales; family Bin134; genus Poriferisocius. The sequence goes on from OZ241383.1 coordinate 2,292,976, forward strand.
GTGCATGTACTTTTCGACCCGCTCCGGCCCGCCCATCGCGGCACCCTCCGCCCGCCGGCGGGCCAGCTCCTCCAGCCACGGTTCCCACGCCTCTCGGTTGCTCATGCCGGGTCAAAGACTATGTGCTCATAGTCCGGCTGTGCCCGTCGTCACGGCAGTCCCGCTGACCCGGTTTCCCCCATTCGCCATCGCCGCCGCCCGGCCTACTTGGCCTGATTTACAACCGCTCAGGCATTGCGGGGAGAGATGGCAACCGACAGCAAGGCTGCAACCACAGCGGCTCCGGCCCCGAGCAAGTAGGAACTGGCCAGCGTGTCCCCGGTGATGGTGTCGCCGGCAACGATGATCATTGCCTGCATGCCGGCGGTGACCCCGACCTGGGTGAGGGTTCCCCTCATGCCGGAGGCAACACCGAAATCCTCGGGCTCCACGGCATCGGAAGCGGTGGTGGTGAGCGACGGGAGCTGCACACCGTGGCCGATGGCCACGGCGAACAGCCCCACCACCGTCCAGCCCAGCGACGCCTGCCAGGCCGACAACGCAAAGAAGACCATCCCCAGGGCCAGCAACGACGATCCGGCCACCGGGGTGGCACGGGGCCCCAGCACCGGGTGGACGTAGCCGCCAGCGAACGAGCAAATGCTGAACGTGATCGGCCGCACCGCCAGCAACAAGGTGGCCGCCCCCAGCCCCCAACCCAGTCGCTCGGTAAACAGGAACGGCGTCACCACCAAGCCTCCCATGAACGAGAAGTTGGCCAGGGTCACCACCCAGATGGGGATGCTGAAGTTGCGTTTTCGCAAGTAGTCCAGACGGAGGATGGGCTCTGGCACCCGACGCTCGATGAGCACGAACGCTGCCAGGATCACCACCCCTGCGACCATAAGGCCGGCGCTCAGTGCTCCAGCCACACCGTCGTTTCCCAACATCGTGAGCCCCACCAGAACCAGGGCCACCCCGGCCGACAACGCCAGGCCGCCTCCGTAGTCGATAGCCACATTCAGGCCGCCGCCCATGGGCCGCACCACCACCGCGCTGGTCACCAAGCCGACAACGGCGATCACCCCGAAGAAAGCGAACACCCATCGCCACCCGAACTGCTCGACAATCTGCCCGCCGATGATCAGCCCCAGAGCTGGGGCACCGGACAGGGCCGACTGATACCAGCCGATGGCCCGGGAGCGGCTGGCTATCGGAAAGGCCAGCAGCACCATGGCCGTGCCCGCCGCGGTGGCCGCGCCGTTGGCCACCCCTGCTGCTACCCGGAACCCGATGAGGCTCTCGATGTTCCAGGCAAACCCGCTCAACGGGGTGACCACCGCCAACATGACGGCCGAGGCCAGGAACACCCGGCGATGGCCGTGAATGTCACCCAGCTTGCCCCCCAGGGCCGTGGACACCCCGGCGGCCAAGATGGCACCTGTCACCGCCCAACTCGCTGCGTCGGTGCCGGTTTCGAGATCGCGAGCGATGTCGCCAACGGCCACGGCAATCACCGTCAGGCTCATCCCCACCCCGAACTGGACGGGAACGATGGCCGCCATGAGGCGGTACCGGTAGCGGTCGTCGTAGCCGACCGCGGCTGGGCTCAGCGGTTCACACCGGGCTCAAGCCGACAGGCCTGCCCTCACGGCGGCGGCCGCCGTTTCCTGGGCTTCGATTGCCACGGGAAGGGCAATGGTCAAGCCGAAAAAACCGTGGAACATGCTGTCGTACCGGTGGATCTCGCACGGTACCCCGGCCTCTTGCAGGCGACGCCCGTAGGCCTCGCCCTCGTCCCTCAGGGGATCGAACTCAGCGGTGATCACACAAGCCGGGGGCAACCCCGACAAGTCGGCGGCCTTGATGGGGGAGGCGTAGGGGTTCTCCAAGTCGGCTTCGACCACGTACTGGCTGCCGAACCACTCCATGGCCTCCTTCGTGAGGAAGTAGCCCTTGGCGTTTTCGGTGTGGGACGGGTAGGCGTCGAGGTCCATGTCGCAGCACGGGTAGATGAGGAGCTGGTGGGCGATTGCCGGGCCTCCCCGGTCCCGGGCCATCTGCGACACCACCGCGGCCAGGTTGCCCCCGGCGCTGTCGCCTCCCACGCCCAACCGGGCGGTGTCGGCCCCTATGGAAGCTGCGTTGGCGGCCACCCACTGAGTGGCGGCGTAGCAGTCCTCGGCGGCCGCCGGGAACCTGGCCTCGGGAGCCAGCCGGTAGTCCACCGACACGTAGACCGCGCCGGTGCGGTTCACCATCTCGCGCACTTGGCCGTCGTGGCTGTCGATGCTGCCGATCACCCATCCGCCGCCGTGGAAGAACACCACCACGGCCAGCAGCTCGTCGGTAATCCGGGGCCAGTAGATCCTGATGGGCATCTCGGTGCCGTCGGCGCCGGGGATGGTCCGGTCCTCGATGCGGGCCACGTCCTCAACCGGTAATTCCATCTGCGCCCCGAACCGGGCCCGCACCTCATCTGCGGTCAACGAGGCCACACCTTCGAAGGTGGCGCCGCTCTGCTCCATCATGTCGATTACGGCCTGTGCAGTGGGATCAAGTGCCATGGTCCGCACCCTACCCGAGCCGAATGAGCGGGCAATGGGTCGCACCGTTTACCATCTCCCCGGAAACGCCGCCGACACACCAGCAAGGGGAATGGCATGGAGTTCGCAATGTTCTACGAGATTCCGGTGGCCCGGCCCTGGACTCGTGACAGCGAGTACGACGCCTACCAGAACACCATCGAGCAGGCCGTTCTGGGCGACAAGATGGGCTTTCACTCGTTCTGGACGGTGGAGCACCACTTCCTCGAGGAGTACTCCCACTGCTCCAATCCCGAGGTGCTGTACGGCCACATCGCCGCCAAGACCGAGAACATGCGAATCGGCTACGGCGTGAGGCTGCTGCCCAAGCCCTACAACCACCCGGTGCGCACGGCGGAGTCGGTGGCCGTGCTTGATCTGATCAGCAACGGCCGGGTGGAGTTCGGCACCGGACGCTCCTCGACCCGGGCCGAGCTGGAGGGCTTCAACATCCACCCCAACGAAACCCGGGCCCAGTGGGACGAGGCCCTGCGCCACATCGTGGGGTGCTGGACCAACGACGAGTACGAGTTCGAGGGCGACTACTGGTCGATGCCCAAGCGCCGGGTGCTGCCCAAGCCTCGCCAAGACCCTCACCCTCCCATCTGGGGGGCCACCAGCTCGGTGGGTGGCCACTACGAGATCGGCAAGCGGGGCATTGGGCTGTGCTCGTTCACCGTCGGCCAACCCCCCGAGGACCTGGCCGAGCGCCTCGAGATGTATCGCAAGGGTCAGGCCGACTGCGACCAGCCGGTTGGTAAGTTCCGCAACGACCGGGCGGCCACCTTCACCATGGTTCACTGCAACGAGACCAACGAGAAGGCCCGAGCCGCTTCCGAGGAGTCGTTCGTGTGGTACCCCAAGTACGGCGGCGGGCTCATCGCCTCGGTGGCCGACTACCTGGCCGACCTAGAGGTGGCCGAGCTGGGCTCCTACGAGTACACCGGCGACGCGGCCAAGAACCGGGATGAGGGCCTGATGGGCCTGTTGACCATGGACTACATCTGGGATTCGGGTGCAGCGGTTGTGGGCGACCCGGACCGGTGTGTGGAGGTGGCCAAGCGTTACGAGGCGGTGGGCTGCGACCTATTGTTCTGCCTGCTCAACCCCTACAACATGGCCCACGAGGATGTGATGACCTCCATTGAGTTGATGGGCAAGTACGTGATCCCCGAGTTCAAGTAATACGTCCGGGCCCGGCCCATTCGGCCGGCCCACGAGTTTCCGGAGGCTGACCGACATGGCTCTGCTCAACATCCGCTACGACTTCCGATGCCCCGACATCTGCCCGGTGCCAGTGGAGGACCTGTACCACGCCGCCATCGAGCAGGTGGTGTGGGCGGAGAAGAACGGGTTCGTGTCGGTGACCCTGTCCGAGCACCACGGCTCCGACGACGGGTACCTGCCCTCGTTGGTAGCACTGGCCTCGGCCATCGCCGCTCGCACCGAGACCATCCACATCATGCTGGCCGCGCTCATCGCTCCCATGCACGATCCGCTGCGGATCGCCGAGGACTTGGCTGTGCTCGACCGGATCAGCCGGGGCCGAGTAAGCGTGGTGGTGGCCGGCGGATACGTGCCGTCTGAGTTCGAGATGTTCGGGCACCGGACCCAGGATCGAGTACACCTCACGGTGGAGATGGTCGAGACCCTCAAGGCAGCGTGGACCGGCGAACCGTTCGAGTTCCGGGGCCGTACCGTTCGGGTCACCCCCACCCCCTACCAGAACCCCCGGCCGGCCATCTGGCTGGGGGGCAGTGGGGAGAAGGCTGCCCGGCGAGCCGCTCGCATCGCCGACGGATTCCTGCCCACCATGCCCGAGTTCTGGGACTTCTACCGCAATGAGGTGATCCAGTCGGGAAGGCCCGACCCCGGTCCGGCCACCTCGGGCGGAGTTGGGTACCTGCACATCACCCACGATCCCGACGCCACGTGGGCAGAGGTCGCCCCCCACGCCCTGCACGAGATGAACGCCTACGGGCAGTGGGCCGCCGAGTCGGGGGCCGCTACCGGCTACGAACCGGTTTCGGACGCCGACGTGCTCCGGGCCATGGGAATGCATCAGCTTCTCACCCCGGCCGAGGCCATCGAGATGATCCGGGGCATGGGCGACCTCGACGCGGTCATGTTCCACCCCCTCATGGGCGGTCTAAACCCCGACCTTGCCTGGGACAACCTCCGTACCTTCGAGTCCGAGGTGCTCCCCTACCTCTGACATTCGACCCCACTTGGCGACCGGCCAAAGCTCGGGGTCAGCCTTGATCAGCCTGCAACCTCGGCGGGAACCTGGAAGTGGGCGGTGTAATCGGCAAACTGTTCCCGCACGTCGTCTACCGACAAGTCGAATTGATCAAGGGTGTAGCGGTGGCGCCCGTAGCGGTCCTGGGGGTTCTCCTGCATCCACGCCGCCATCAGCTTGCGGGCCAGATCGTCGAGTTCCATGCCGAAGTGGCGGTATATGCGCTCCACCGAGCCGACCGGGTCGTCCATCAGCTCGGCGTACTGGAGATCGAACACCGTGTCGCTCGACCCCCGCTCCCTACGGACACGGCGACCGGCGGAAACGGCGTGAATGCACTTGTCCCGCCAGTTGCGGGCCACGGCGGAGGGGTCAACTTCGTCGCTGTTCACCTGGTGCAGCGTGGCGTTGAGGCTGGCCAACGACCCCACCACCTTTAGCGGATCTCGGTGGGTCCACACCACCCTGGCGTCGGGGTACACCGCGTAGAGAGCGTCCAAGTGCCAGAGGTGACCGGGTGTCTTCAGCGCCCAACGGGTGGTGGGGATGGTTGACTGCATCACCTGTAGGCACAGCCGGTGGTACTCGTAGGCCGGCACCATGTCGCAGGTCTCGAACCACGACCCATAGGAATCGAACGAGCCCTGGGTCTCGAAGTGGACCGACTTGAACTCGCCACCCAGAATCGGCACGCACTCGGTGGGCAGGGTGGCCGCCATCGGGTGCATGGCCTGGACGTTGGGGGCCAGCTTGGCCAGCTTGCTCGAGCCCTCGGCGGAAGCGGCGAGGCGGGGGTCTTCCCAGCGGCTCGACAGCGTGGGCGGCGGGGCCACCGACGAGGCCTCCCACCCCAGGATCGACCGGTTCTGGGGATCCAGATCCAGTAGGTTGCTCAGCAAGGTGGTGCCGGTACGAGGCAAGCCGCAAACCACGATTGGCGCTGTGACCTGCTCGCTGGTCACCTCAGGGTGGCGATTGGACCAGTCCACCACCCGAAGCCGTGTCTGCAACGTGTCATTGATGATCGACTGCATCACCAGGAGGCCCAACTGGCTCAGCCTTCCCTCGGAGTTGGCCGAATCCACCAGGATTTCCAGCCCCTCCCGCCAGCCGTCGCCCCCAAAGTCGTCGAGCTTGGCCGACTCCTTTGCCTTGTTCACCAGGGCATCAGCGTCCAACTGCCCGAAGCGAGGACGGACACGGCGTACCGCGCGGCCAAACCCGTTCAAGGCCCTCACCGGCAGAGGGAAAGACGCCCCGTCGGTGGCCCGCACATCCCGCGTGGGTTCAGTCATGCCAGCGTAGGGTAACCCCTCGACATCTCAGGGCAACTCAAACCCTTCCGTCGGCCAGGGCGTCCCCGATGTGCAGGAGCTGAGCGGTCGCCCCGCCCAAGGACAGCTCCAAGTGCTTGGCCCACACGTAGTAGCGCCACAGCGGGTAGTCCCGGTCCACCCCCATCCCGCCGTGGAGATGCTGGGCGGCGTTGGCCACCCGCTGCCCTCCGTCGGCGGCCCAGTACTTGGCCACGGCCACCTCGGTGGCAGCCTCCAGGCCCTGGTCGAGGCGCCAACAGGCTTGCAGGGCAGTGAGCCGGATTGCCTCGGTATCGATGTAGGCATCACCTACCCGCTGGCCCACCGCCTGAAAGGTGGCAATCGGCCTGCCGAACTGCTCCCGCTCGCCGGTGTACGCCGCGGTAAGCCGCAGGGCTTCGCTCACCACTCCCACCGCCACCGCGCACAGCGCCGCCGTACACCGCTGCACAAGCCATTCCACCGGGCCCGGGCCCTCGCCCAGACGTTCTGCGGGTACGCCATTGAGTGTCAACTGCCCTTCGGGTAAGCCAGATGTGGTCTCCTGCGGCACCACCTCGACCCCCGGGCCGCTCGTGCCCACCAGGAACAGGCTGACGCCATCGCCGGTCGATGCGGGAACAAGAAGGATGTCAGCCTGTTCGGCGAGGGGAACCATCTCTTTCGTCCCGTTCAACGTCCAGCCACCGCTCCCGTCTGCTGATGCCGCCGTCAACGGGTCGTTCAGGTCACGGCCTGGTTCCACCAGCGCCGGTGTGGCCAGCACCGATCCCTCGACCAACTTGGACAGGGTGCCGTGTTGAGGACTGAACTCGGCCACCGCCACGGCCGCCACCGGAGCCAGGAAGGGCACACGGGCGGTGGTCCGGCCCACCTCCTCCAGCATCATGCAGGTGGCCAGAAACCCCAGACCACCTCCGCCGCAATCCTCGGGCAACGAGACACAGGTCAAGCCGGCCTCACTCAGCGCCCGCCACGCCTGCTCATCCAGGGCCACGCCATCAGCCTCAAGCTGCTTGTGCCGCTCGGGAGTCGATAGGTCGCCCAGGATCTGCCTGCTCAGATCGGCTACCGCTTGCTCTTGCTCCGGCAGGGAGAAATCCACCGGCCAAGTGTGGCACTCCTCTGTGTGGGGGGCGTACTTGGGCCAAAATGACGGCTCTGTTGGGTTCTCGCTCTTTTTGGACAGCGTTGATGATGTTGGCGGTGGCCATCGCTGCGGCCTGTGGTACCGACTCGTCACCTTCCGCCACGCCATCGGTAACGGCCACGCCGACAAACACCGTGGTTGTCGCCCAGCAGACTCCCTTGGAGCCAACCCCGCACGAACCGTCCCCTACTGAACCGTCTCCCACGCAAGCGCCTCCCGCTCGGTCGACAAACCCGGAACCCACCGAGCATCCAACGGCGAGCGCAACCGAACCAGCAAACCTCCCAACCCCCGAGGAGATTGCCGCCACGCCCACTGCTACCCAGCCGGCACCCACCCCTACTGTCACGCCCGAACCGATCACCCCCGATCCTGTCCCCACCGTCACACTTGAACCCACCGCCACCACTGAGGCCCCGTCTCGCTCAGGGCCGACAACACTGACCTACCAGGTGCTGGCCACCCATCCCCACGACCCCGAGGCATTCACCCAAGGGCTGCTGTGGTCCAACGGCCAGGTTTTCGAGAGCACCGGGCTGCGGGGCCAGTCGGTGTTGCGGACCGTCGACCTCCCAACCGGTGAGGTTGTCCGGGAGACCTCCGCTCTGCCCCAACATTTCGGGGAGGGCCTGGCCTTGGTGAACGACCAACTTGTCTGGCTGACCTGGCAGTCGGAAACCGCCGGGGTGTACGACCGGGACACTCTTGAGCAAACCGGCAGCTTCACATATGCCGGTGAGGGTTGGGGATTGTGCCACGACGGCACCCGACTGGTGATGAGCAACGGGTCGAACACCCTCACCTTCCGCCACCCCGAGACTTTCGAGGTGCTGGGGTCGGTTCGGGTTTACGACGTCGACGGCAGCCCGGTCAACCGGCTCAACGAGCTGGAGTGCGTGGACGACGATGTGTGGGCCAACGTGTGGCTCACAGACCGGATCGTGGTGATCGATCCGGCAACAGGCGCGGTGGTGGCTGAGGCCGACATGGGCGGCATCATCAGCCCCCACCCGACTGGTACCGACGGCAACAATGTCCTCAACGGCATCGCCTACCGGCCCGACACCGCTACTTTTCTGATCACCGGCAAGCGCTGGCCCACCCTGTTCGAGGTGCGCTTTGAACCCCTGCCCTGAACAACCGCTGGTAAAGCGCTGGCCCACCATGTTCGAGGTGCGCTTTGAACCCCTGCGCTGAGCCACCATTGGTTGGCGGGGTAGACGCGGCCAAGGGAGGGTGGGTCATGGCCACCACCGGCTTGGCTTCGGGATCGCCGGTGGCGTTTTCGGTGTGGACATCGTTCGCCGATGTGTGGGACGAAGCCCGCCGCCAAGAGCTGCTGGCCGTGGGTGTGGACATGCCCATAGGACTGCCCAGCCGAGATCTGCGCCGCTCGGACATTGAGGCCCGAGCCCTGCTGGGCCCCCGGCGAGCCTCGCTGTTCTGGACCCCGCCGCTGGCAACCCTCGGGGCTATCGACCACGCCGAGGCCAACGAACTGTGCCGCCGCCACACAGGGCGGGGGTTGTCGGCCCAGGCCTTCAACCTGCTGGCCAAGGTTAGAGAGGTACGAGCCGTGCTGACCCCCGAAGACCTAGCCCGTACCGCTTGCCCCCGAGCCGGCGAGGTTCACCCCGAGACCAGCTTCGCGGTGCTGGCCGGCCGGCCCATGGAGACCACCAAGCGGCAACAGCCGGGTATGGCCGAGCGGTTGGGGGTGTTGGTGCCGGAGTTCGCCCACATCGTGGAGGCTTCAGTGCTGACCCGGGTCCCCGGTGCGGCGCTCGACGATCTGTTGGACTCGGCTGCCGCTGCATGGACCGCTCGACGAGTCGCCAATGGAGCCGCATCGCACCTGGGGCAGGACGAGATCGACGAAACCGGCTACCCCATGTCGATCCTGGCCTGAGTTATCCGACCCGGCATGAACTGCCCTAGCTTGAGCAACCCCGGCCTGAGCTGTCCGGACGAGTCGGTTCGCTAGAGCAGCTCGTTATAGCCCGGAGTCTCCCGGTAGTGGGTCTTGAGATACACCTTGGCCTCGGGTAGTCCCTGGAAGCGGCCATGGCTCCAGCGCACTTCCACATGACCGTCAACGTGTACGGGGGCATCGTCGGCTCTCAAGATCAGGTCGCCCCGCCACCGGACCACCGGCTGCGCTCGCACCTCGGGCCACACATCAAGCGACTTGAATGCGTACCTCTGCCTGAAGTCCCAAGGGGTGTCCACCCGGTAGCGCACCGATCGGTGACGGCGGTCGGTGCCCAGCACGAAGTACGGCGCGGCCTGGAGCCGGAGTAAGCGCCACAGCGCTTCCTCCCGGTCGGCCAAGCGTGACCCCAGCGCCGACAGCCACTGCTCGGCGGAGGCCCGAGCCACCTCCACCGAGAACCAGTGAGCGGCCTCGGCCACGGGCTCGGGCCAGCGGCGGGCCAGGGGCTTCTTCAACCGCTTGTGCTGGTCGACGCTCAGATCGGTCACCTTCGGAGGCAGATCGTCGAAGCCATCCTCCTGATCGACCAGATACTGCCGGGTGGCCTCGTAGAGCGCCTGGTACTCGGTGGGGGCCACCTTCAAGTACCAGTCCCCGGCCTCCCGGCGCCTCGTGGCGAGCAACCGCTCGAAAAGGTGAGCGGGTGACACGTTGTGCAGCAACCTCGACCCGTACTTGCAGCTCACCAAGTACACGTGATCCACCCGCAGATCAGCCGGAATCTGCTCATAGGAGGGAGCCTGGTGGGCCCCCTTCCACTCCACCCGCATCGGCTTTCGGCCGCGAAGCCCACTTTCGGCGGCCGCGAAGGCCACCCCGTTGGCCCAGGCCTCCTCGAATTGCGCCTCGTATCGCCCCTGGGCCCGTGCATCGATCAACCTGTCGTACTGCTGGGCTTCCACCCCCACCATTGCCTCGGGACAGGCAGCCAGCGCTTCGTCCACCGACCCCATGCCGAGCATCCCCAGCCCGGTGGTGATCTCGGTGATCTCGGTACGGAGCGAAGCCATCTGCGCCCATCTTCCACCACCACCGGCCCGCCTTCAACGCCGACCTTCCCCTTTCGTCAGGAGATCAGCACGGTGTGAGGGTGGTCGAGATCTAGGTCACCCGGTCGCCGGCGGATTCGGGGAGGGCATCCGGTGCCGAGAGGTCTGGCGGGTAACCGTCCCCGCAAGATGCGAAACCGGTCCCGGCGGTGGCATCCTTAAGGGGTTCCCAAAAGGGGTTCCCAAACGCGCCACGGAGTGAGATGACGTTCAAAAGAGGCGACAAAGTGGTCTACCCCCACCACGGAGCGGCGACCGTGGTCAAGCGAGAGATGAAAGAGGCTTTCGGGGAGAAGACGGAGTACTTGGTGCTGCGCATGGCCCACGGTGAGATGGTGCTGTCGGTGCCGGTGGCCAAGGCCGAGGAGGTGGGGATGCGCTGGCCCATCTCCACCGAGGATGTGGAAGACCTGTTCGAGGTGCTCCGCAAGCGTGACGTGCGGGAGCCTGCCAACTGGAGCCGCCGCTTCAAGAATCACCAGGAGAAGCTCAAGTCGGGCGACGTGTACCAGGTGGCCGAGGTGGTGAGGAACCTGGCCCTGCGGGATCAGAATAAGGGACTGTCAGCTGGTGAGAAGAGCCTGTTCAACAAGGCCCGCAACGTGCTGGTGTCGGAACTCAGCTTCTCGTTGAACGTATCCGAGGACGAGGCTCTCATCCGGGTGGAGCAGGCGCTTTCCTAAGCCTCCTCTCGTCATTCCAACGTTGTTTCCCGAATTGAAATAGCACGGCACCTTATTTCAACAAACCACTTAATTTGAAATAAGGCCCTCGTAGCACCACTTGCAGCCGAGCCCTCACCAGAGAGCCGAAACCGGGGCGAGACGGAGGGACAGCCCCTACTACAATCACCGGCAGACGGGCTGTGGCGCAGTTTGGTCAGCGCACCTGCTTTGGGAGCAGGGGGTCGCCGGTTCAAATCCGGCCAGCCCGACTCTTCGCCCCTGCGGCAGAGAGAGTTCTATTTTCGTGGTGCGTTCCGGTGAGCACGTACAGTTGGGGGCATGGCCACTGGTGACGGGGCCACCGCCGGTGCCCCGGGCTTCTTCGATGAGGCCGTAGACGAGCAGGGCCGCACCCGGCCTCACTATCAGCCGGTGCAGGAGTGGTTCGACCGGTTGACGCTCAAGCAGGTGCAGGAACTGGAAGCACAGCGCGACGAGTCGTTCCGGCGCCAGGGGATCACCTTCACGGTTTACGGCAACGAGGACGGCACCGAACGCACCTGGCCCATGGATCTGTTCCCCCGGGTGATCGACGCCGACGAATGGTCGATGCTGGAGCAGGGGCTCATCCAGCGGGTCACCGCGCTCAACTCGTTTCTCGACGACATCTACGCCGGCGAGCAGGCCATCGTCAACGACGGGATCATCCCCCGCCGGCTGATCACCTCCTCCACCGGCTTCGAGCGGGAGGCGATCAGCGTGTCGGTGCCGATGGGAGGCCGGTGCCTGGTGGCCGGCATCGACTTGGTGCGCGACGCCGACGGCACCTACCGGGTGCTGGAGGACAACCTGCGCAACCCCAGCGGCATCTCGTATGTGATCGAGAACAGGGCAGCCATGACCAAGCTATTGCCAGCCGCTTTCTCCGACCTGTCGGTGCGTTCGGTGGACCACTACGGGCGCTCCCTGCTGCGTGCCCTGCGATCGGTGGCCCCGCCCGCGTGCCTCGACGACCCGACCGTGGTGGTGCTCACCCCGGGCATATTCAACTCGGCCTATTTCGAGCACGCCTTTCTGGCTCGAAGCATGGGAGTGGAACTGGTGGAGGGGCGCGACCTCGTGGTGGACGACCACGTGGTAGCCATGCGCACCACCCGGGGCCTGGAACGAGTGGACGTGATCTACCGCCGCATCGACGACCATTTCCTTGATCCGGTGGTTTTCAACCCCCAGTCCACCCTGGGAGCACCCGGTCTGATGGCCGCGGCCCGAGCGGGAACCGTGACCATCGCCAACTCTGTGGGCAACGGGGTGGGCGACGACAAGGCAGTGTACGCCTACGTGCCGGAGATGATCCGCTTCTACCTGGGGGAGGAGCCGATCATCCCCAACGTGGCCACCTACCTGCTGTGGGAACAAGACCAGATGGCCGAAGTGCTGGAGCGCCTCGACGAGCTGGTGGTAAAGCCGGTGGCGGAGTCGGGGGGCTACGGCATCGTGATCGGGCCCCGGGCCACCGACGCCGAGCTGGCCGAGGCCCGGGCCAAGATCATCGACGACCCCCGCAACTGGATCGCCCAGGAGGTGGTGAACCTGTCGCGGCTGCCGTCGTGGACCGGTGAGGGATTCGCTCCCCGCCACATCGACCTGCGCCCCTTCGTGCTGAGCGGGGAACAGGTGGAGGTAATCCCCGGCGGACTCACCCGTGTGGCCATGCGGGAGGGCTCGCTCATCGTCAACAGCTCGCAGGGTGGCGGATCCAAGGACACCTGGGTGCTCGACCACGCCGACTACGCCATGCCGGGGCAGGGTTGATGCTGGCCCGCCACGCCGAGGACATGTTCTGGGCCGGCCGCTATCTCGAGCGGGCCGAGGACACTGCTCGCATGGTGCGGGCCACGCTGCTCAGCACGGTGGCCGAGGGACAGGCCCACGCCATCGCCCGAATGCAGAACCTGGCCCGCACCTTGCGCCTCGACGAGACGGGTCCCGACGAGAGTGTGCAGACCATGGCCGAGCGCTTGAGTCCGACGCCGCCGATGCTGCGCAGCCGGGCGGGGTTGGGCATCGACGTGCAGGCAGCGGCGACCCGGCTTGTGGCGTCCCCGACCCTGGCAGGGTCGGTGGTGTTTTGCATCGGCCGCACCAGGGCCAACTTCCGGTCGCTGCGCGACCAGATCCCCTCTGAGCTGTGGGAGCAGATCAACCAGTTCCACCTCTGGCTCCGCCGGGAAGACTTCCCGGTCAACATGGAGCAAGACCCGTTCCAAACCCTCGACACCATCCGGGTGAGCTGCCAGACACTCAACGGGGTATTGGAATCGTCCATGGCCCGGGGCGAGGGCTACCGGTTCCTGGTGCTGGGGCAGAACCTGGAACGAGCCCTCATGACCTGCCGGCTGATCCAAACCCGCTATCCCGAGATGGATGGCTCCTCCTATGACGAGATGGCGCTGACCCTTCGCTCGGTTTCGGCGCTTGAGGCCTATCAGCGTGCCTCGCACTCCTCCCCCCTGGCCGCCGACGTGGCCCGCTTCCTGCTCCTCAACGACTCCTTTCCCCGGTCGGTGCTGTTCTGCCTGCGGCTGAGCGAAACCCACCTGGCCGCCCTGGCCCCCAACGGGCGGCCCTCCTCGCTGCGCCGCCTGGGGCAACTCCGGTCGGGGTTGGAATACGCCGACTTCGACGACATGGCCGCCGACCTGCCCAGCCATCTCGGCAAGCTGGAGGTGGGGGTTCGGGAGATCGCCGAACTCACCAGCGACCTCTTCTTCCGCAACGCCGAGACCTACAACCTGCACAGCCAGACCATCAGCCCCGGAGCTGCATCGTGAGGCCGGACATCTTCTACCGACCAGAGGCGGCATCGTGAGGCTGGACATCTGCCACCAACCAGAGGCCGCATCGTGAGGCTGGACATCTGCTACCGGACGGTGTTCGAGTTCGACGCACCGGTTCGGGAGTCCCAAAACGAGCTGCGGGCCTGCCCGGTGACAAACGAGCGCCAGCGGCTGCTCAGCTACCGGGTGTCGGTGGAGCCCTCGGCCCGGATGCTCTCCTACACCGACTATTGGGGCACCCGGGCCGACAACTTCGGGGTGACCGACTCCCACACCGCGCTGGCTGTTACAGCAGAGGCTTCGGTGGAAACCCAAGACCGGGAACCCCTGACGGCCGAGGTGCCGATGAAGGCCCTGGAAGACCTGGAGTTCCGCAACCAACACGACGAATACCTGAAGCGCACCCGCCACACCGACTGGGACTCGGCCATGGCCCACGAAGCCCGAAGGTCAGCCGAGGCGAGCGGGACGGATGTGGTGAGCACCGTGACGGAACTCATGGATTTCGTTGGTTCCCGGCTGTCCTATCAGCCCGGCTCCACCGAAATCGGCCAACCCATCACCGACATCCTCGCCCAAGGCCAGGGGGTCTGCCAGGACTACGCCCATCTCGCCGTGGCCCTGTGCAGGAGCATCGCCATCCCCGCTCGCTACGTCTCCGGGTACCTGTTCTCCACCGAAGACAGCACCGGCCGGAACGATGGCGACCTGGTGCGGGTGCAGACCCATGCCTGGTTCGAGGCCGCCATCCCAGGTCATGGCTGGCTGCCGCTCGATCCCACCAACCGTCTCGCCGTCGGCCGCCAACACGTCAAGATCGGCCACGGCCGGGACTACGACGATGTCCCGCCCCTGCGGGGGGTGTACTCCGGCCTGGGCACACCGAGGGTGGACGCCTCGGTGGAGATCCGCCGCATGGACCTCGCCCAACAGCCGTCAACGGTGATGGAACCGTCGCTGCTCAGCGTGGTGCAGGCCCCCCGGACCCGACAACAACCCCAACAACAGCAATAGCCGGCACCGGGGCCCAGAGAGCAGACGTTCAGGTCGGCCGGATCTGATCCAAAACCGCCACAGAAGCCCCCAAGGGCTGCTCAGATGCGGGCCTCGCGGACGTCGAGTCGCTTGAGGAGGGCATCGCCCACAAAGTTGAGCGCCAGCAACGTCACGAACACCACCCCGGCGGTGGTCATCGAGATGTGGGGGCTGTCGCGCAGGCTGCCCCGGCCCGCGGCCAGGATGTTGCCCCAGGTGATGCTGGGCGAGCCCACGCTGACGCCGATGAACGACAGGCTGCCCTCGGCGATTATCACGATGCCCACAGCCAGAAAACCGATGGACACCATGGCCGGAACCACGTTGGGGAACACCTCCCGGAACAGCACCCTGGGCCACCGGGCTCCCATCATGTGAGCCACTGTCACGAAGTCCCGAGCGGCAAACCGCAGGGCCTGGGCCCGGGCGATGCGAGCGATGGACGGCACGGCCAGGATGGTCACCGCCGTGGTCACGTTCCAGAAGCTCTGGCCCAGCACGGTGACGATGAACAGGGCGAAAACCAGAGCGGGCAGCGCCAGGAAAATGTTGACAACGCTGGACACCAAGGCGTCGATCCACCCGCCGAAGTAACCGGCGGCCACTCCGAGCAGGCAGCCAACCACCAGTCCGATGCCCACCGACACCCCGGCAATCGACAACGAGAGCCGGCTACCCCACACCGAGCGGGCGAACATGTCCCGGCCGATCTGGTCGGTGCCGAACCAGTGCGACCACGACATGCCCTCATTGGGATCGCCCACCCCGAACTGGTTGGGATCCTCCAAGAACCAAAGCCACGGGGCCAAAACCGCACCGGCCAGCACCAGGGCGAGCCATGCCAGCGACAGCCACAACACGAAGGAACGGTCACTGCGCAACAACGGCCTGCGCCTGCTCTCGAACACCGGAGCCGTGCTCGCCACCTCGGTCATTGACGCCTCACCCGAGGGTCGAGCGCCGAGTAGAGCAGGTCCACCACCAGGTTTACCACCACGAACACGACCGCGATCATCGCCACAAGGGTCTGCACCAGCAGGAACTCCCGGGCTGCGGCCCAGCTCACCAGCAGCGACCCAACCCCGTCGAGGTCGAACATGAACTCCACCACCACCGCCCCGTTAAGAGCTTGGGCAGCCTGGATGCCGAACACCGTCAGCAGGGTGAAGCTGGACGGGCGCAAAACATGGCGCAGGAGCACGTGACGGGTGGGCAGCCCCTTGGCCCGGGCCGTGCCCACGAAGTCCTCCTGAAGCGTGCCGATCACGTCGGTTCGCAGCAACCGGAGATACACCGGGAACAGCGCGGCGGCCAGCGTCACCGATGGCAACACCATGACCTTCATGTGGTTCACCACCCCGGCGGATATCGGCTCGTAGCCGGTGAGGCTGAACCAGTCGAGGCGCACAGCGAACACGGTGATCAGCACAAGCCCCAGCACGAACACCGGCGCGGCGAGCATGGCGAACGCACTCCCACTGGCCATCTTGTCGAGAAGCTTGTCGTTGCGGTATCCGGCCCACACTCCCAGCGGGATGGCCGCTCCGAGGGCCAGTCCCTGGGAGTAGAGCATCAGCAGCAGCGTGCGGGGTAGGGCGTTGCTGAGGGCCTCGTTGAACGTGCGCCCGGTGAGGTAGGACTTGCCGAGGTCCCCTGTGAGCACGTCACCGCCCCACTTGGCCCACTGCACTATCACCGGGTCATCGAGGTTGCGATCCCGCTCGCACTCAGCGACCTGCTCGGCGGTGGCCGCTCCCCCGAAAGCGGCCACGCACGGGTTGCCGGGCAGCAGGTTGAGCATCCAGTAGAACAGCAGGGTGACGACCAGCACCACCACCACGAGCTGAGCCAGGCGCTTCAGCAGGAAGCGTCCCACTGCTTGCGCCTATCCCCGCTCAGAACCGGTGCCCGATAGGACGACCCCTGTTACTGCTCGATCCAGGTTTGGCCCAGGAATGCCTTGCCATTCAGGATCTTTACGTGATCGCCCCCCTCGGGCAAGGTCAGGTCGTCGACGCCATGTATGTGGTCCTGGGTGGCTACCAACCAGTTCGAGGAATAGAACCAGAGGTTGTAGACCCCGTCGGCAAAGGCCCGGTTGACATCCTCGGCCAGCGCACGCCGCTCATCAAGATCAGCGGTGGTCATGGCCTCATCCAACGCGGAGTCGATTCGGGGATCCATGATGCGCCCAAAGTTGGTCGCAATGCCGGAACTGAAGTTGCTGTGCCACCACACCCGTTCGGTGGCTATGTCGAAAGCAGGGTTGTTGCGCCACAAGAACGCTGTGAAGTTGCCCAACACGGCGTTGGTGATCAGCTCCGCCTGGTCAACCTGGGTGATGGACACGTCTAGCCCGCACTCACCCCACATGCCCGCGATCAGCTCGGTGTTGAGCAAGTTGGCTGGGTCGATGGTGGTTCCGATCTCGACGCTGTCGATTCCAAGACCGTCGATGGTGGCCCGCCCGGCATCTTGGTCAAATCCGGGGAACCCGGTTTCTTCCAAATGCCCAGGGGTGCCAGGCGCAAACGGGCCATCAGCCGGTGGCTGACCATCCCAACGAAGGTTGTTGAACGTCTGCCGGTCGGTGCATTGGGCCAACGCCCGCCGGAACTCCACGTTGTCGAACGGGGCCCTCGAAGCGTTGAACATGAGATACGTGGGCTCCGAGTACTTCTCCCCCTCCCAGTGGGTCTTGAACTGCTCGTTGTACTCGTCCACCCGCAGCCCGGTGTTCACAACGCTGGCATCCAAGTCACCTGCCTGTAGAGCGGCGAAACGGCCATCGGTGTCGGGAATGGGGCGGAACTCGATGGCATCGAGGTAGGGGAGCTGACGCCCCTCGGCATCGGTACGCCAGTAGTTGGGATTGCGAACCAAACGGGTCACCTCATTGGGGATCCACTCCTCCAACATGAACGGACCGGTACCGATGGGATTACGGGTTGATTCCTCCGGGCCCAAATCGTGCATCGAAGGCGAGGTGAGGTATCCGAGATGTGAAGTGAACCAGTTGGGCAGGGTCGCGACCGACCGGCCCAGGGTCATCTTGGCGCTCAAGTCGTCCACAACTTCGATCGACTGGATCTCGAGGTCTCTCATGACGATACCGGTGAGGGTGCCTTTGCCCAGCTCTTCCAGATGGCGCTTTAGCGCTGCCCCGTCGGCCGGTGTGCCGTCGTGGAAGGTGATGCCGGGACGCATGGTCATCACCCACTCGGTGTAGTCGTCGTTGGGGGTCATGCTCTCCAGGATCAACGGCAGGGCCTCACCGTCTTCCCCCTCGATGGTCAACGTCTCGTATATGGCCCGGAACAGGAGGTGGCCGGACACAGCGGCCTGGGCAGTCACCGGGTTCAGCCCGTTGGTGGTCTCGGCCTCCAAGCCGAACACCAAAGTGCCGCCGTACTGGGGTTCCCGTGCGGCGGGAGCGGCAGTGGCCTCGGGAGCAGAGGTGGCTTCAGCCGATCCGGAGGAACCGTCGTCGTCACTGCCGCTGCTGCCATCATCTCCATCACCGCTACCACCATCGCCGCCGTCGGCGCCGGCATCGCTGCTGCTGCCGCCATCGCCGCCATCGCCGCTGGGAGCCGGTGTGTCGTCATCACTCCCCGAGGGGGCCGCAGGAGCGGCTGTGGCCTCAGCGGCCACACCATCATCCCCATCGTCGTCATTGCCTCCCCCACAAGCGGAGGCCATCAGCGCCAGCGCGCAGAACAACGCCAGCCATCGCCACCGAACCGACTTCGCTACGAACCCGACATCAGACACAGTAGGGACCCCCCGTCTATTGGACTCCATAACCGTACTCCAGCTTCCTCAAGCGCGCTCCCCTCTTGGGCAGAGGAGCCGCCGACCGTCGCTGCTTGGCGGCAGTTCGATTGTTACTCGATCCAGGTCTCCCCGAGGAACGTCCTTCCGTTGAACACCTTCTCGTGCGAACCGCCCTCTGGCAGGGTCAAGGAGTCGATGCCATGCACGTTGTCCTGGGTGGCTACCAGCCAGTTGGAGAAATAGAACCAGATGTTGTACACCCCGTCTGCGAAGGCCCGGTTCACCTCCTCGGCCAGCTCACGTCGCTCATCGAGGTCGGCGGTGTCGCGAGCCGCCTCGAGTGCAGCGTCGATCCGGGCGTCGTTTATGCGCCCGAAGTTGAGCGCTATACCGGAGCCGAACTTGCTGTGCCACCACACCCGCTCTGCGGTGATGTCGTAGCCACCGTGGTTGCGCCACAAGAACGCTGTGAACAGGCCGAACACGGCGTCGGTGATCAGCTCCGCCTGGTCAACCTGGGTGATGGACACGTCTAGCCCGCACTCACCCCACATGCCCGCGATCAGCTCGGTGTTGAGCAAGTTGGCTGGGTCGATGGTGGTTCCGATCTCGACGCTGTCGATTCCAAGACCGTCGATGGTGGCCCGCCCGGCATCAGGGTCATAGCCGGGAAAACCGGGATCATCCAGGTATCCCGGCGTGCCGGGGGAGAACGGGCCATCAGCCGGTGGCTGACCATCCCAACGAAGGTTGTTGAACGTCTGCCGGTCGGTGCATTGAGCCAACGCCCGCCGGAACTCCACGTTGTCGAACGGGGGCCTCGAGACGTTGAACATCAGATAAGTGGGCTCGGAATACCGCTCGGCCTGCCAGTGGGTCTTGAACTGCTCGTTGTACTCGTCCACCCGCAGCCCGGTGTTCACAACGCTGGCATCCAAGTCACCTGCCTGTAGAGCGGCGAAACGGCCATCGGTGTCGGGAATGGGGCGGAACTCGATGGCATCGAGGTAGGGGAGCTGACGCCCCTCGGCATCGGTACGCCAGTAGTTGGGATTGCGAACCAAACGGGTCACCTCATTGGGGATCCACTCCTCCAACATGAACGGACCGGTACCGATGGGATTACGGGTTGATTCCTCCGGGCCCAAATCGTGCATCGAAGGCGAGGTGAGGTATCCGAGGTGCGAGGTCAGGTAGTTGGGGAAGGTGGCCTGGGGACCGGCGGTTTCGATCCTCACGCTGAGGTCATCCACCACCTCCATGGACACCACCTCCAGATCACTCCAGGCGATGCCGGTGAGGGTGCCCGCTCCCAATGCTTCGAAGTGACGCTTGAGCGCTGCCCCGTCGGCCGGTGTGCCGTCGTGGAAGGTGATGCCGGGACGCATGGTCATCACCCACTCGGTGTAGTCGTCGTTTGGGGTCATGCTCTCCAGGATCAACGGCAGGGCCTCACCGTCTTCCCCCTCAACGGTCAGCGTCTCGTACAGCGCCCGGAACAGGATCAGACCGGACACAGCGGCCTGGGCGTTGACCGGGTTCAGCCCGTTGGTGGTCTCGGCCTCCAAGCCGAACACCAAAGTGCCGCCGTACTGGGGTTCCCGTGCGGCGGGAGCGGCAGTGGCCTCGGGAGCAGAGGTGGCCTCGGCCGATCCGGAGGAACCGTCGTCGTCACTGCCGCTGCTGCCATCATCTCCATCACCGCTACCACCATCGCCGCCGTCGTCGCCGGCATCGCTGCTGCTGCCGCCATCGCCCCCGTCGTCGCTGGGAGCCGGTGAGTTGTCATCACTCCCCGAGGGGGCCGCAGGAGCCGCCGTGGCCTCGGCGGCCACACCATCGTCCCCATCGTCGTCGTTCCCACCTCCACACGCCGAGGCGACCAGCGCCAGTGTGCAGAGCAAAGCGAGCAATCGCCACCGAGCCGACCTTGAAACCAATCCGAGGCTGAACATGGTACGTACCCCTCATGTAGCGGTAGCCACCACGGTACTCCAGGCCCGGCAAATGCCGCTTGGAAACCTCCGGCTTCAGAACCTCAGTTCGGGTGCCAGGTATACCTCCCGGATCCGGTCCTGGAATTCGGTGCTGGTCAAGGCGTCGGGGCCATCGGGGACCACCACTCCCCGCCGGGCGCAGTCGTCGGCCAGCGTGGAGATGAGCGTGGACTCGTCGAGGTCGTCCAGATGCCGGTCGTACACGTCGGCCTCCTCGTCGTCGGTGAACACGAACGCCTTCCACGACAGCGACACCCGAACCTCGTCAAAGGCGTGGTACACCGTTTCGTGACCCGGCTCGTCCACCACCCACTTCCTGTTTGGGGTGAGGGTGATGGTGGTATCAAAGCCGTATTTGGCGTAGTCGGCCTCGGCACCGATGGGCTCCACCCGATGGGGCATGAAGTCGTTGTCGCCCATCACCCCGTAGTTGTAGGGCGGGTTCACCGTCACGGCGTCCCCATCCCACCCGTGAGGCCAGTAGGTGAACTCTCCCCCCGAGCCCTCGTAGTACCAGACCACCGCGGTGGCGATGCGCACTCGCCAGCGGTCGAAGCACCCCGAGTGCAGCATGCAGTTGAGCAGCCAGGTGGGATAGCGATCCCGGCCCACGCCGCGAAAAGCTGGGATGTCGGTGTGACGGGCGTACTGCCCGCTGGGGGCGTTGATGTTCACATAGGTGAAGTAGGGGCGCACGATCTCGGCGTTGTAGAGCCGGCGGGCGGCGTCAAAAAATCGGGGGTTGTTGACGATGGTGTCCGCTCCCACCACCGCCTGCTCCTCCGCGCCCCACGTGGTACGGAACACCGGAGGGATGCGGGGCTCGCCGTTCACCACCTCGACGAACGGCGGTACGTTGCCGGTGCGGGCCCCGGCCCGTAGCGAGGCCCGGCTCTCGGCGAACTCGTCGCCGGCCAGGGTCAGCGGGTGGGGCGACTGGCGTTCGAGCACTCCCAGAAGCACATCGGGGTCTTCCAGGGCCTGGTCCATGATGACCGGAGGCCGGGGTAGCGTGGTGGTGCGCATCGCCCTACCTTACGGCGCTCGGGCCGGCGACACCGTGGCAACAGGTGGATGCCGAAGCGCCGGGGTGGCACCGGGGCGTAAAGTGGCTTCATGGAGACCACCGTCATACTGCTGCCCTGCGGGGAGGTTGACGAGCCGGCCCAGCCTCTGGCCATCCGGAAGGATTCCCTGGCCGGATCAGTGGTCGGCATCATCGACAACAACATGTGGCGCTCAATGGGCATCATGGCCGACGAGCTGTCGCGGAGATTGGTGGAGGAGGCCGGAGCGGTGGATGTGGTGGTTCGCCCCAGCGGGCCGATGCAAGGCGCCGATCCCGAGCGCTACCAGCAGGAGATGGAGGCTTTCCACGCCGAGGTTGACGCCGTGATCAGCGGTTTGGGGAATTGAGGCTCGTGTACGGCGTGGTGTATCCACGCCAGCAGCACGCTGGAGAAGCTGGGCACCCCAGCTGTGGGCATGGTTACCGAGCAGTTCCGGGGGCTGGCCGAGGCCACCGCTCGCGGCCTACGGGTGGACGACCAGCCGATCATCATCCTGCCATCGGGGTACGACGAATGGGCTGAAGCCGATATCCGGGCTGACATCGCCTCCCGTCTCGACGACATCGTGGCCGCGCTGGTTGCATGACCCAACAGGTCGCAATCGAAGGCAGCCACGACGAGGTGGAGGCCTACCTGCATGAGCGGGGGATGACCGACGGGCTGCCGGTTATCCCCCCCACACCTGAGCGGGTTGCGGCCGCTGTGGCCGCGTCCGGGCTGGCCGGCGACCATGTGGTGAGCAAGGTTCCACCGCTGAACGCACCTGCCACGGTGGAGAAGATCGCCGTCAACGCGGTGATGGCCGGTTGCGTTCCCGAGGTTATTCCGGTGCTCGTCGCCGCCATCGACGCCTTCTGCGACCCCGGGATGAACGCCCACGGCATCCAGACCACCACCAATCCGGTGGGACCGATGCTGCTGGTAAACGGCCCGATCCGTAACCGCCTGGGGTTCAACTACGGAGCCGGGTGCTTCGGGCCGGGATCGCGCACCAACGCCACGGTGGGCCGGGCCCTGCGACTGGCCCTGCTGAACATAGGCGGAGCCACCCCCGGAGAGGTGGACAAGGCGCCGCTGGGTTGGCCCGGCAAGGCCACCTCGATCTGCGTGGCCGAACACGAGGACGCCTCACCCTGGCCGCCCTATCACACCGAGGTCGGTTTCGATGCCGGAGACGACGTGGTAACCGTGCTGGCCGTCAACGGGATGTGGCCCATCACCGACATGCACCACGAGCCCGACCAAGTACTACACCATGTGACCCACGGGCTTGCCCTCAGCGGACCGTGCGGCGGAGCTGACGCTCCCAACCCGTTCAACACCGTGCTGGTTCTGAGTCCAGTGATTGCCGAGATGGTGGCCTCCCTGATGCCCACCAAACAAGAACTTAAGGAGCATTTGTTCGCCGAGGCCCGGGTGCCGCTCGACTTCTACCCCCACTATCGCCGCCAGGCCACCCGTGATGTGCTCGACGAGATGGGCGTCGCCATCGACGGCGACCGGGTGCCTATCGTCCCCTCACCCGACTATTTCGTAATCGTGGTGGCCGGGGGAAGCGGGGGGCTCCAGTCGGCGGGATTGTCGTGCATGCTGGGTATGGCCACCAGCCGGGAGGTTCCCGCTGGCTCAACCGCGTAGCGCCGAGGGCGGCCCGGCGAATGGGGCCGTGAGTAGGGCTAGTGAACCTCGAGGCCGAGCTGCTCGAAGATCTCGGCTCGACGCTGCTCGTAGGTTTCCTCGTCCATCCCGCCCGCCTGATACTTCTCGCTCAGCAGGGCGAAATCCTCGTACAGCTCGGCTTCCGAGCGCCCGCCGATGGGATCCTCGCTCTCCTCGAACGGGTCCTCAATCTTCCCGTGGCGGCGAGCTTGCTTGGCTGCGGCTCGCTCCCGCTTGTTCTTCTCTCGCTGCCGCTTTTGGAAGCTCTCTGATCCTCGACCCATGGCTGTTCCTAGTAAAAAGTTGTCCGCGCAGAAGTTCCATTGTACGCCTCGCACCTGCGGTACTGACACATCCCCGGCCAACCCTGCCGTGGCGGCAGGCGGTTCACGGCTTCTGCCAATCCACCTGTGCTTTGCCACGGGGAAGGTGCCGACATGAGGCTACTGTCGGCATCGAGGAGGGATTCTGGACCGAGACTTCGCTGCCACCACCCTGAGGAGCCTGGGCCTCGACACCGGCGCCCGGATCCTGGCTGTTTGCGCCGGCACCGACGACTGGGAGCTGCTGGACTCGCTGGGGTTCACCGACGTGGTCGTGTCGAACCTCGACCAGGCGTTCGCCGGGCCGGTTCCGGATGGTGTTTGGTCGTACCAGGACGCCCAGGCGCTGAGCTTCGACGACCGCTCGTTCGACTGGGTGTTCGTGTCCGAGGGGCTGCACCACTGCCGCTCTCCCCACCGGGCACTGGGTGAGATGTACCGGGTGTGCCGGACCGGAATCGTGGCCATCGAGGCCCGCTACAGCCTGCTGATGCGTTTGGCGGTGCGATTGGGGATGGCCGACACCTACGAGCTGGCCGCGGTAATCGACCAGGGATACCGAACCGGCGGGTTGGACAACACCAGCGTTCCCAACCATGTGTACCGCTGGACCGAGGCCGAGGTGATCAAGACGCTGCGGTCGTTCGATCCCACCGGTGAGCCTCGGGTGGAGTTCCGCTACGGCCTGCGCCTGCCCACCGCTGAGGCCACCGGGCGGCGGCGCCGGGTGGCGGGAAAGCTGGCCCGACCGGTTCTCACCGCTCTGTGCGCCGTGTTCAAGCGCCAGCGCAACCAGCTCGCCGTGATCGCCCGCCGACCCACCGATCTGTTCCCCTGGCTGCACCGGACAGAAGGCGACGTGCGCTTCAACCCCGACTACCGGGGCTGACCACCAGGCGTGGCACCGCCAATCGGGGGGAACCCCGGTCCAGATGCCCTCAGGCGGGAGGAACCCCGGTCAGGTTGCAGTCGGACAGAAGGCCGCCGTCGATGACGATGGCCTGCCCGGTGATGGCCGAGGACTCGTCGGAGGCCAAAAACAGCACCAGGTCGGCGATTTCAGTGGG
The DNA here is from genome assembly GCA_965200775.1 of Acidimicrobiales bacterium. Classification (GTDB taxonomy): domain Bacteria; phylum Actinomycetota; class Acidimicrobiia; order Acidimicrobiales; family Bin134; genus Poriferisocius. The sequence continues at coordinate 2,317,720 of OZ241383.1, forward strand.
CTTGATGGTGCGGCCCAGGGCGTGCATCTCGGAGATCTCGTCGTGGGTCTTGAGGCCGATACCCAACACCGAGTCGTACATGGGCGTCTCCACCACTCCGGGGCAGATGGCGTTGACCCGGATGTTCTTGCGCCCCCACTCCACCGCTGCTGTGCGGGTCAGGTTGATCAGCCCGGCTTTGGCCGCGCAGTAGGGGGCGTTGCCCGGCGAGGCCACCATTCCGTACACCGACGAGGTGCTGATGATGGACCCGCCCCCCTGTGCGGCCATGTGGGGGATGGCCGCCTTCATGGCGTACATGGATGCGGTGAGCATCACCCGCAGACTGGCGTCCCAACCCTCGGGATCGAGGTCGGGGATGTAGCCGCCGGTGCTGGTGGCCGCATTGTTGAACAGCACGTCGATGCGGCCGAACTCCGACACCGTTCGCTCGACCGCAGCGGTCACGTCATCAAGCGAACCAACGTCGCAGTGCTGGTACACCGCCCGGGCCCCGCTCTCGGTCAGCTCGGCCACTAGCTTCTCGCCTGCCTCGTCAACCACGTCAACACCCACCACTGCGGCGCCTTTCTCGGCCAGTCGCCGCAGGGTGGCCATGCCGATCCCTCCGCTGGCACCGGTCACCAGCGCCACCTTTCCTTCCACTCTGCCCATTGGTCTCTCCTGTTCGGTTGTGTTTTGCGAATGCTCTTGGTGTTGTTCCGGTTCCCCGGAAGCGACCCCCGGGGAACCCGGCCCACACATTACGGCCCGGGACTGGCTACCCGGTGGCCGGCTATGGCTACTGGCCTGTTACTGATCGGTCTCCGTTCGAAGCGGCGGCGGGGCCAGGGTGTCGTCGATGAGCACATGAACCACTGCGGTGAGTGCCTCCTGTTTCGACGCCCCGTCGTTCAGCGCCTCCCGGTAGGTGGCGAGTTGCCGATCGGCCGAGGTGCCCCGCTCGCAGATGGTGAGCAGGTGCTCCATCTCCGTCACGCAGTCGAGCGCCTCGGCGTCGGGGCGGATGAGCTCGATCATGTGAGCCACGGCGTCGGCCACCGTCACGAGCCGGTCGCCGGCCAGATCGACGAGTTGGCCTTCGACCCCGTAACGCTGCGCCCTCCAGATGTTCTCCCCGATGAGGAAGTTGCCGAAATCGCGCCAGCCATGGCTGGCTTCCCTCAGTCGCCACAACATGCGCAGCAGGCAGGCGTAGGCCGCAGCGATGGCGACGGTGTCCTCCATGCGGGTGGGCAGGTCGGTGACCCGCATTTCCAGGGTGGGGTAGCGGTCGGAGGGTCGAATGTCCCACCAGACCTTGGTGGAATTCTCGATGACCCCGGCACGCACCAGGGCCTCGATCTGGCTCTGGTAGTCGGCCCACGAGGCGAACCGGGGAGGTAGACCGGTACGGGGCAGGGACCGGAAGACCGCTGTGCGGTAGCTGTGTAGTCCGCTGTCCTCGCCCTGCCAGAACGGCGACGAGGTGGAGAGCGCCAGCAGATGGGGCAGGAAGTACGTGACCTGGCCCATGAGATGAACCCTCAGCTCGGGATCATCGATGCCCACATGCACATGCAGCCCGGAGATGATGAGCTGTCTGGCCACGCCCTGCAGGTCGGTGGTCACGGCGTGGTAGCGCTCCTTGTCGGTGATCTGCAGCTCGTGGGGGAGAGCCGAGGGGTGGGTGGACGCGGCAATCGGGACCAACCCGTGCTCGTCGGCGGCTTCGGTCACCGCCAGGCGCAGGAGCCCCACGTCGGCCCTCAGATGCCGCATGTCCTCACAGATTCCGGTGGCGATCTCAATCTGCGAGCTGAACAGCTCCGGGCTCACCTGACCATGGCGAAGCTCGGCCACTCGCTCGATCAGACCCGACGGCTGCTCCTTGACGAGCACGCCGCTCTCCTGCTCGACAAGGAGGTACTCCTCTTCGATCCCGATGGTCCAGCTCGGCTCGGTGCTCACCTGCAAATGATGGCAGCCCACCGCGCTCGGTTGCCCACTACATGGCTATGAGCTCACCAAATGGCAATGAGTCCACTACATGGCAATGAGTCCACTACATGGCTATGGCTTGCCGGGATAACGGCTGGCCCGGCTGGCCCCTCGACGACCGTTCCTCACCGGCCCGATTGGCACCAGCCTCGGGGGCTCAGTCGGGGCGAGCCGCCGGGTTGCCCGCTCCCAGACCGCCGTCGGCCACGAAGTCGCTACCGGTGCTGTAGGAAGCCTGATCCGACGCAAGCCACAACACCAGGTCTGCCACCTCCCCGAAGTCGGCCATACGGCGAAGCGGCACGGTGGCCCCGTAGTGGCGCGCGTAGTCGTCGTCGTCCCACCCCGGGCGGCGGGTCATGGCTGTGCGCATCGGGCCGGGTACCACCGAGTTCACCCTGATGCCGGAATCGGCCAGCTCCAGCGCCGCCGTGCGGGTTAGCCCTCGCACCGCCCACTTGGACGAGGAGTAGGCCACCATACCCACCGTGCCCTCGAATCCGGACGGCGAGCCCAGATTCACGATCGACCCTCCCCCGCTGGTGGCCATGACCCGGGCTGCGGCTTGAATGCCCAGGAGCGTTCCCACAAGGTTGGTGTCCACCACCTTGCGAAACTCGGCCGGTTCGCAGTCCAGCAGGGACGCCACCCTGGTGATGGCTGCGTTGTTGACCAGGATGTCCAGGCTGCCACCCGCTCCGGCGGCGAACTCCACCGCAACACCCCACCGTTCGGCATCGGTCACATCCAGCTCGATGAACCGAGCACCTGCTTCGGTGGCGACCTCGGCACCGAGCTCAACTCGACGGTCGGCAGCGGTGACATCGGCCCCGGCCTGTACCATGCGCCGAACGATCTCTGCTCCCAGCCCCCGAGCTGCTCCGGTTACCAGCGCGGTCTTGCCGTCCAGTCGGATCATGTCCCGGCCCTCGTTCCCGTTGACTTTCTGCCCATGGGGATAACAGGCTACGCCGGTATGAGATGTCACCCGGAATGACCGCCACGAGCGCTGCCGGTACCGGCCGTCGCCTAGGCGATCGGGAGTTCGTGTTCTTCATCGCCATGGTTAGCGGCATGTCCGCTCTGGCCATCGACACGCTGCTCCCCGCGTTCTCCGCCATGCGGGAGGCATTCGACCAGCCCGAGGACTCCACCGGGATGGCGCTCACCGTCACCTTGTTCTTCATGGGGATGGCGTTCGGGAACTTGTTCTACGGCCCGGCCGCCGATGCCTTCGGACGCAAGACGGTGCTCACCGGGAGCCTGGCCCTCTACGCTGCCGCCTCGCTAATGGCCACCCTGTCGGTGTCGTTGGGGATGCTGTACGTCAGCAGGCTTCTGTGGGGTTTCGCCGCCGCCGGGCCCCGCACAGTCTCGCAGGCCATGGTGCGGGACTACTACGCCGGTGACGCCATGGCCCGGGTGCTGACCCTGGTAATGACGGTGTTCTTCCTCGCCCCGATTGTCGGGCCTCCCCTGGGGAAGGGCCTGCTGGAGTTGGGCTCGTGGCGGTACGTGATGGCGTTCAGCGTGCTCACCGCCGTGGTTGTGGCGCTGTGGTCGCTGCGCCTCGAGGAGACGCTTCGCCCCGAACATCGCCGCCCGTTCACGTTGCGGACCACGCTGGCCGGGTTCCGGTCGGTGGCCGTACACCCCGTCACCCTGGGCTACACCCTGGCCACCATGTTCTCCACCGGCGCCTTCTTCTCGTTCCTGGCCAGCTCCGAGCTGATCTTCGATGACGTGTTCGACGAGTCGGGCTGGTTCGTCCCCTACTTCTCGATAATGGCCACCGGCATGGCGCTGGTGGCGCTGCTCAACAACCGGGCTCTCAAACGGTTCCGGGCCCAGACTCTGGCGCTGGGGGCAGGCGGGCTGCAGATCGCCGCATCGGGAACCTTGCTGGGCCTGGCCCTGGCGACCGGGGGGCGTCCACCGTTCGTGCTGTGGCTGGCCGTGTTCAGCCTGGCCAACTCGTGCTTCGTTGCCTTCTTCCCGCTCGGACAGAGCCTGGCGCTCGAGCCCATGGGGGAGATGGCCGGCACTGCGGCCGCCATCCTCGGCTTCACCATGTCGCTGTTCGGCGCCGGACTGGCCGCTCTCATCGACCGCTCCATCAGCGGCACTGTCACCCCGATCGGGATCGGCTACCTGGCCTACGGCATCGCCGCCCTGGCCTGCCAGGCATTCGCCGTCCACCACCGCCGACGCCTGGGGCAGGACTCGCCACCCACATCCTTGGATACATTATAAATACATGTTATTTCATGTATTTATAATGTATCGACAGTTCTCAGTGGCTAGGATTCGGGGATGGCCAATCTTCAAGTCAGGAACATGCCGGATGGCCTCCACGACCGCTTGAGGCAACATGCCCGTGAACGCAACTGCTCGATGAGCGCCGCTGTGCTCAACGCCATCAAGCGGGAGTTGGCCCGATGGGAGTGGCACCGACACTTGGCCCAAAGACCTACCACCGAAATCGGCGCTGATGCTGCCGATTTGCTGACTGAATTGCACCACTTGCGCGACACCGAGCTTGAATGACCAACCAGGGCGGTGCCCCCACCCTGGGCATTGGCCATGTCTCACTTGCACACATGTCAAACTCCCTGGCTGTAGTTACATTTTTGAAGTTCATCACGAGCAGTCGATAGCGCACTTGCCATTTCATCAACTGGGAGACGCCGGTCGGACTCGAGCCCTGGCCAACCTTCAGCAGGCTTTCACCCCTACCGGGCGAATACCTGGAAGTTCGAGACCGAAGCCTTCTTGAATACTGACGGAACTGAGCGGCTGATGAAGAGGGAGTGGCGAGACGAATCCAACGGGGCGCTTGCAGACTTTGTCGTTACACAGGAAACATTCGATTCTGACCGACAAGAGTGGCAGACGGTTGCCCGAATCGACGCTCGGCATGGCGACGCGCACATCCACAGGTTAAACGCCGACCCGGGGGGAGCTGGATGCACCCCGTCCGCTCCGTCCCTACAGGACACGTGAAGATCTGGAAGAGGCCAACAAGATGGCAGAGCACTACCTGAGAGACCACTGGGAGGAGAATCTCCGGCGGTGGCGGGCCTCATGAATTCTTGCTCGAAGCGAATGAGCTGCGGTTACACTGAGCGCATGGCTGAGCAGTGGGCAAATGCTTCAGCAAAGCGCGTTGATGCCGCTCGGGCGTTCAGACAGCACGTGGCTGAGCACCCCGAAGTTCGTCATCGGATCCCTGAGAGCGTGATAGTGGTGCTCGCCGAGGACAGCGTCAGCACAGTTTTCGGATACCTGGGCAATCACCACCCAAGTGGGGCCACCCTGGCCTGCATCAACGAGGGCGTCATCAGCGTCATCAGCGTGCAAACACGTCACTCCGATGAACCTCAAATGTCGAAGCTGACAGTCGCTCCCAACAGCGAGATCGGAATGCTTTTCCACCTGCTGAGCTACAAGCCCGACCAGCCATTCGAGATCGCCATCAAGTTCCCGGACTACGACAATCTCCTGCAAGCCGAGAGACTGGCAAAAGCTACCTTGGCAGGGTAAAGAGGCTCACCCACTCCCTTGGGCGTCCAATGACAGTTGCAGTGGTCAATGCCTCAGTGGCACCCCGTACGGGATTCGAACCCGTGTTACCAGATTGAGAATCTGGCGTCCTAGGCCTCTAGACGAACGGGGCGGGACGTAGCAGCATACCGACTCCTGCCTGTGATCTGCGACCCAAAAAGGTGAGCGGAGGTCGGGGCGGAGGGCTACGGGCGGGCCTGGTAGATGATGTTGGCGTTGGTTTCGGTCACCCGCTCGAAACCGGAGAAGCCCGCGGCGGCGAACACCTCCCTCATGGCGGCTTCGCCGGCCTGGGCACCCAATCCCAGCCCCACGGGCTGGGCAAGCGAACTCGGAGTTCAAAACACCGCCGAGGCCCCGTAGGAGGTTGCGGCCATGGGGTTTTCGGCCAGGTTGCGGACGTGGCTGTCCAGTGCGAACGGCTCTACCAGCAGCACCGAACCCCGTTCGGTGAGCCGGCTGCGAGCGTGGGCGGCCACCCCCACCGGATCGCCCATGTCGTGCAGGCAGTCCAGGAAGAAGATCACGTCGAAGGTGCCGCCGTAGCCCTTCGAGTCGGCCACCTCGAAAGAGGCATTGTCCAACCCGGCCTCGGCGGCCAGCCCAGTGGCCTGGTCAATGGACGGGCCGTGGAAGTCGATCCCGGTGAATCGGGAGTTCGGATAGGCCGAGGCCAGTATCTGCACGGAGTCGCCGCAGCCGCACCCCACATCGGCGGCGGTCGCCCCGACCTGCAGGAGGTCTTCGATCCCGTCGGCGGCCGGAATCCAATCGGTGGTCAGGTAGGCCTCGTACAAGGGCCGGAAGAACCGGGCAGTGGAGGTGAACAGGCACGGGTGATGATCGCCCCACGCCAGCCCGCCGTCACCCCGAAAGGCGTCGAGAACCTCCTCCATGTCGGCAAACATCGATCGGAACATGCCGATTCCCCCGGCCAGGAACGCCGGGCTCACCTCCCAGGCCAGTACCACCGCGGCCTCATCGCTCAGCTCGAACAGCGCCTCATCGTCGGCTTCACCATGGATCTGCACCATTCCCACTGCGGCCTGTTGGCGTAGCCACTCCGTAACCAGGCGGGGGTTGCAACCGACCTCCTCGGCCACCGCTTCGGAGGACATCGGCCCCGCTCCGGCCATAGCCCGGTACAAACCCAGCTCATCGCCGATGTGGACCATGGCCATGGTGGTGGCTCCAGCCATGTGGGTGGCCACCTCGCCGGCCAGCTCGGTTACCCGGTCAACGTCAATCTCCATTGGCTACTCCCGGTTCGCCTACTGGCTCGGCAACCTGTCGGGGTCGATCATGCCACCGGGCCGAGCACCGGTGGGTTCGCCGTCGAACTGGGTCACCACCCCCTCAACACAGGTGGCCCGGTAGCCCCCCGCAGCCCGGCGCATCCGCCTGCCACCTCCGGGCACATCGGCCACCATCTCCTCAGCGGGATAGGTCAGCTCATCCAAGTCGAACACCACCAGGTCGCCGGCAAAGCCCGGGGCGATGCGGCCCCGGTCGTCAATGCCGAAGAACGCGGCCGACTCCGATGTCACCCTGCGTATGGCCTCGGGGAGGCCGAGATCGCCCCGGTCCCTCACATGACGGGTCAGCAGCAAGGTGATGTCCCCCACCCCGCAAAACATGGTCAGGTGGGCTCCGGCATCGCTGCCACCCACGATCACGGTCGGATCGGCCAGCAGTTCGGCAGCGGCATCGGGGTCGTCGTTGGACATGCCCTTAACGGTGACCCCGGCATCCAGGTCGTGCTCCAGATACCAATCGGCCAGGACATCGGAGGGGTGACCGCCCCGTGCCGCCACCAGCTCGTCGAAGCCCCGGCCCTCCCATTCCCGGTGCTCGTCGGACACCTCGGTGAGGCGGATCCTGTGGCGGCTGTTCTCCCGGGTGGGGATGAACGACATCTTGGCCCGGTCCCAATGGGTGCGGGCCTTCTCTCGCCACCAGTCGTCGGCCAGCATCTCCCTCTTGGCCATCCGATCAGCCGCCACCAGCTTGTGCCACGCGGGGATGAAGCTGAAGGCGATGGTTCGATCCAGGTTGATGCTGATGTCCAACGGACGGGGCGAGTACTGGGGAAACACTCCCGGCCCCTCGGCCTGAGTACGGCGGGCCTGGGCCAGCAACTCCTCGGTGCGCTCGCCGCCGCTGACGATCTGAGTCCAGCACCCCCGCACCCCGTGGGGGCTACCCACCCGGTGGACCCGCTCGATGTGCTCCATCTTCTCGGCGTGGTCACGCACCGACGGCACGAACTCCAGCACCGGGCGGTTCATCGCCCCCAGCACCTCGGTCAGGGCCATCAGCTCGTCGTCGTCGGCCAAGCGGCTGGGCACCGGGCGGCCGCGGGCATCCACATCGGCGAAAGAGGTTGAGAGGCCAACCCCTCCGTTGGCCAGGCAGTCGCCCAGCAGGTTGGCGATCTCGGCACGCTCCGCAGGGCTGGCCGGCCGCTCCCACGCCTCATCGCCCATCACGTAGAGACGCAGCAGGGAGTGGCCCACAAGGGCGGCGGCGTTCACCGCCAGACCGGTGGCGTTGGTGGCGTCCCGGTACTCGGCCCACGTCTCCCAACTCCAGGGAATACCGACCCGAAACGCCTCCTCAGGCATGTCCTCGATGAAGCTGAACGCCCCGGACAGGTCTTCGCGGTGTTCGGCCCGCAGCGGAGCCAGAGACAGCGAGCAATTGCCGGTCACGATGGTGGTGATGCCGTGAACCGGCATGGGGTCGCAGCCGGGATCCCACCACAGCGACGGGTCGAAGTGGGTATGCACGTCGATGAATCCTGAGGTGACGAACGCCCCTGTGGCGTCCAAGACCTTCTCTCCATCGGGGGTCAGCCCGGGACCCACCTCGACGATCCGGCCTCCCCGCACCCGCACGTCACCGACAACCGGAGCGCTCCCGGTGCCGTCCACCACCTTGCCGCCCCGAACAAGCAGATCCCCCATGAGTCAAAACTAGCGGTTGGCTTTGTCAAGCGCCGGACAGCCCCATGGGGCTGGGCAGGACGGCTAGGCCATGCGGCGCTTCCATCCGGCTGCGGCCAGGTTGCCGCCATCGACGTGGATGGTCGAACCGGTCACGAACCGGGACATGTCCCCGGCCAGGTAGATCACGGCCGCGGCGCAGTCGTGGACCGAACCGGTCTCCAACCATGGCTGGGGAGCCAGGTCCGACTCGTCGTCAATGCTGTTCCCGCCCAGCGTGGCCTCACCCTCGGTGGGGATCACATCGGGAGCGATGCAGTTGACCCGGATACCGGCCGGGGCCAGCTCCAGCGACAGGCTCTGGGCCAGGCTGGCCTGGGCTGCCTTCATGGCCGAGTAGATGGAGAAGCCGGGACCGGCCCGATGCGCCTCGATCGAGGTGACGTTGATGATGGATCCCCCCTCGCTCATCAGCGGAATGCATCCTCGAATGAACCCGGTGACCTGAGTGAAGTTCTCGGCGATCAGCGCGGCCTCGCCCTTGAAGTTGATCTCGCCAAACGGGGCGTTGAACGTGCCACCCGCGTTGTTTACCAACACATCGACCTGGCCAAAGGCCTCGGCCACCTCGGCCAGCCAGGCATCACGGGGTTCGGGGTGGCGCACGTCGAACAGCCCGGTGAGGCACCTGCGACCCAGGCCTTGAACCGCGGCGGCAGTGTCGGCCATGTCGTCGGCCTCCCGGTCGCAGATGGCCAGGTCAGCCCCGAATCGAGCCAGGGCCACGGCGGTGGCCGCGCCTATCCCCCTGGCCCCTCCGGTGACGACGGCCACCTTGCCGGTAAGCAGCACGCTGGACGGGTCCAGAACGTTGTCTTCGGTCCATATGGGAGCAACCGGGTTTTCGAGGCTGCCCAGGGTCCACGGCCAATCACTCACAGCCCTACTCCTACTGCCGAACCGATTCCGAACGTAACCGCGGCGGCCGCACCGGCGATGGCCAACTGGCGAAGCGACCCTCTCACCACCGACCGGCTGGTGGCCAGCGCCAGCGCACTTCCGACCATGATCGCACCCACCACACCGAGCACCACCGACGCCACGATGGCACCGTTGCCGCCGCCAAAGAACCAGGGCAGGAGCGGCAACACCGCCCCGATGGCGAAGGCCAGGAACGAGGAGACGGCGGCCAGCAGGGGGTTACCCAACTCGTTGGGGTCGATGCCCATCTCCTCTCGGGCGTGAACCTCAAGGGCCTTCTCGGGGTCGGCCATGATGTTGGCGGCCATCTCCAGGGCCGTGTCCTGGGCCACCCCCCGCGACTCGTAGATCTCGGCCAGCTCCTCCACCTCGTGCTCTGGATTACGTGCGTGCTCCTGGCGTTCCATCTCCAGCTCCCGCTCCAGCAACTCTCGCTGGGCCTGCATCGACACGTACTCCCCCGCGGCCATGGATACCGCCCCGGCGATGAGTCCGGCGATACCGGCCACCCGCACCAGCTCCTGGCCCGAACTGGCTCCGGCCACCCCCAAGATGAGGGCCACGTTGGACACCAGACCGTCGCTCACCCCGAACACAGCAGCCCGGTAGCTGCCCCGAGCGATGTTGCGGTGATGCCCCTCGCGCTTGACCACGGCCTCAACCTACCGCCCTTCAGCCGCTTCGCGGTGTAAGCACCAAAGGAGCCCTAGGGGGAACTCGGCCGACCACGGCGACCGGGAGCCAGAACCGCTTGCTCCTCGCCATCGGCTCGAACCACCCAGCCGCCGTCACGGCAAAGCAACTCGGCATCGGCCACGCTCAAGTCGTCGCCGGCTAGCACCCAGGCAACCGCCTGGCTCATGGCCACCTCGACCACCCCGGCCCGACCCGAAGCCAGCGCCTCTGCCGCGGCCCGCCCTGCCACCAGGCCGGCCACCGGATCAGCGGCGGCGTCGGCCACAAACCAGGGGAGCCCTCCCAACGAGTCGTCCAGCCACAGCCCGCCGCCGGCCGCGGCGTCATCACCGAACCCGGCCCGGTCGTTGCCGTAAGCGGTGATCGACACCCACACCAGCCCGAACTCCTCGGCCACGCCTTGGGGCTCGATCCCCCAGTGGGCCCAAACGCGGGGCCGCATACCGTCCACCACCACGACGGCCTGCCGGCACAGGTCCATGAAACGGCAGCGGCCGGCGGCGACACCCAGGTCGATGACCTCGTCCCGCTTGTTGTGGTTCAACAGCTCGTAGAACTCGGGCGAACCGAACCGGGCCCCGTCGAGACGGTAAGGCCCCTCAACTTTCACCACCTCGAAACCAAAACCACCCAGAAGCGACGCACACAAGGGTCCGGCCCACAGCGAGCTCAGATCCAGAACCAGGTCCCGCCCCGGAGCATGCGGGCCCACATCGGTGAACCGGGATGGCTCCTTGGGGGGAAGGGGACGGGTCACCGCTCCCACAGCCAAACCCAGCCAACCGGCCCGCTCCACCAAATCATCCACAGTCCGTTCCCGAGCCCCGGTAACCACCTCGCCCCAGATGTCGGCCCCGGGCGTCGCATCGATCTCCAGCCAAGCGGGAACCGCTTCGACGTCGCTGGTGCGGGCCAACGACACCGCCACCACACCATCGGCGGCCGCCACCATGCGGCACGCTCCACCCACCGAGATCGAACCTCGGCGGCCCCGTCCCACCAGTGCGGCCCTCTCCCCCAGAAATCCGGCGGCATCGGTCCGAAGCGGGGCGCCGGTGAACCCGGAAATGTCGCTCACCACGTCGTCGAGCCGCTCCACCCAGCTTCCCGAGGCCAACGCCGGTGGTCCGTCCTCCGGTCCGCTCAACCCCATCAGGCCGGAACCGGCCCAAACCAGCGCCGGATGGCGGCCGCTGATCGAACCCCGCAACGTCATCACCGCAGTTTGTACCGCTTGAGGCTTATGGGAAAAGATCAATGGGAATCTCGTAGGAGGTGGGAGAGAAGGTGGGTATGGACCTGAAGCCGGGGAGCCGCCTGAAGAGTTCGGTCTGCGAAACCGAACTGATCGTGGTGAAGACACCGGACGGCGACGTGGACATCACCTGCGGGGGCGCCCCCATGGCCGACCCGGCCGACGCCGCCCGCAACGGCGACGTGTCCCCCGACGCTGCCGGCGGAACCGCTCTGGGCAAGCGCTATGTGAACGAGGACGAATCGCTCGAGGTCCTCTGCACCAAGCCCGGCGACGGTTCCCTGGCGCTGGCCGGCGTCCCCCTGAACCTTAAGGAAGCCAAACCTCTCCCCGCTTCCGACTAGCCCGCACCACCGGGTGGGGCAACCGCGGTTGGAGCATCAGGCGGTATGACGCAATGAATCTGATGATGCTGCTGGAGATGGCATCGAGCGGTTTCGGCGGCCGTACCGCGGTCGGTTCGCACGGCTCGGGCCTCACCTACGAGGAGCTGTTCCGACAAGCCGGTTCTGCGGCGGCCCGCTTCCGGGAAGCGGGGATCGACCGGGTCAGCCTGGTTGATGTCAACAGCGAGGCACTGCCGATTGCCCTGTTCGGGTCGGCGTGGGCAGGTGTCCCGTTCGTCCCCCTCAACTACCGGCTAACCGGAACCGAACTGCGGCATCTCGCTGCCGAGGTTGCCCCCTCGGTGACGGTGTGCAACGACGACGCCTTGGCCGCCATCGGCGACCTCGACGGTGTACGGGCCATGGCCCGACCCGACTTCCTCGCCGGATGCGCCGAGGGTGATGCCTCCGACCAGGACTGGGGCTTCGACCCCGACGACATCGCCGTGCTGCTCTACACCAGCGGCACCACGGGCGCCCCCAAGGCCGCGGTGCTGCGCCACAAGCACCTCGTGTCCTACATCATCGGCTCGGTCGAGTTCATGGGAGCGAGCGAGGACGAGGCCACCCTGGTGTCGGTTCCCCCCTATCACATAGCCGGGATGGCGGCCATCTTGAGTTCGGTGTACGCCGGGCGCCGCATCGTGCAGCTCCCCAACTTCGACGCCGCTGCCTGGGTTGATCTGGTCCGCACCGAGAGCGTCACCCACGCCATGGTCGTGCCCACCATGCTGGCCCGCATCACCGAGCATCTGGAGGCCGACGGTGGGGGGCTCCCCTCGCTGCGAGCGCTGTCGTACGGAGGTGGCAAGATGCCCGCCCCGGTAATCACCCGGGCACTCGACCTGCTGCCCGACACGAACTTCGTGAACGCCTACGGCCTTACCGAGACCAGTTCCACGGTGGCCGTGCTCGGCCCCGAGGAACACCGGGAGGCCCACCACTCAGACGACCCGGGGATCCGGGCCCGGCTGGGCTCCGCCGGGCGGCCGCTCCCCACAATCGAGGTCAACATCCGTGACGACCAGGGCAACCCGGTACCCACAGGCACCTCCGGTGAGATATGGGTGCGGGGCGAGCAGGTGTCGGGCGAGTACCTGGGCCGCAACTCCCGGGTCACCGCCGACGGATGGTTTCCCACAAACGACGGCGGCTCGCTGGACGGCGACGGGTTCCTGTTCGTGGAAGGCCGCATCGACGACATCATCGTGCGGGGCGGCGAGAACATCTCCCCCGGCGAGATCGAGGACGTGCTGCTCAGCCACCCGTCGGTGGCTGACGCCGCCGCGGTGGGAGTGCCCAACGAGCAGTGGGGCGAGGCGGTGGCAGCCGTGGTGGTGCCGGCCCATGGCCGGGAGGTGGATGTGGCCGAGTTGCAGGAGTTCGTGAAGGCACGGATGCGGTCGTCTCGCACCCCGGACCGAATCGAACAGCGCCAGGAGCTGCCCTACAACGACACCGGCAAACTCCTCCGCCGGGTGTTGCGAGATGAACTCGCAGCCAACGGCTGAACCGGGCCGGCGTCGACACGAAGCGGGACGGTGATGGCTGCGCCGGTGGAGGCCACCAGTCTCTCAGGGCTGGCCTCGCTGCTGTCCAACCCCTACTTCACAGAGGAGGTAGGGCTGGCCGACTGCCCGGTGGTGGCCGTCGAGCTGACCGCTGTCGACCTCACGGGGCATCCCCCCGACGGGCTCACCGAGCGGATTGCCGGGACCCCGGCGGTGATGGTGGCCGTAGTGCCGAGCGGCATCGACAACGCCGACCGCACCAGGTTGGCCGAGGTTTACCGGCTCTTCGACATCATGCTGGCCCACGGTGGGCAGCCTGAACCGGCAACGGTACCCGCCGACCAACTCGACCTGATTGCCTCAGCCGCCGCTTCCTCACCGGAGGCCGCTGTGGCGCTGGCCCAGCTCCTGCGGTTGAGCGAGGGACAATCCACCACCGGTGGGCTGGTGGCCGAATCCTTGGCCTACTCCACCCTCCAGTCCGGTCCCCACTACCAGACCTGGCTTGCCGGCCAACCAACCCGCGAGGTGCCTGACAATCCCGAACCCGCGGTGCGAGCCGAGCGCACCGGTTCCACCCTGCGGCTAACCCTCAACCGGCCGGAACGCCACAACGCCTTCAGCGCCGAGATGCGCGACGGCTTGGTCGAACAGCTCCGGGCCGCGTGGCTCGATCCCAGCCTGGACGGGATCGTGCTCACCGGCGACGGACCCACGTTCTGCTCCGGTGGTGACCTAGCCGAGTTCGGCACCACCCCCGATCCGGCCACAGCCCATCAAGTGCGGTCGGTGCGCAGCGCCGCCTACTGGCTCGACCTCCTGGCCTCCCGCACCCGGGCGCTGATCCACGGTCGGTGCGTCGGAGCCGGGATCGAACTGCCTGCTTACGCACACGATGTGGTGGCCCATCCCGACACCACGTTCCGCCTCCCCGAGGTTCAGATGGGATTGGTCCCCGGCGCAGGCGGCACGGTGAGCCTGGCCCGACGCATCGGCCGGCACCGCCTCTGCTACCTGGCCCTCACCAACATCGAGATAGACAGCCACCAAGCGCTCTCTTGGGGTCTCATCGACCGTATCGAACCCCGTTAGGGCAGCCCGGAAGCGGGAGCAGGGCTACAACAACAGAACCGAACCTCAGAGACGCTCGATGATGGTTACGTTGGCCTGACCCCCGCCCTCGCACATGGTCTGGAGGCCGTAGCGACCGCCGGTCCGCTCCAACTCGTTGAGCAGGGTGGCCATAAGCCGCGCCCCGGTGGCCCCCAGCGGGTGTCCGAGGGAGATGGCACCACCGTTGACGTTCACCTTCTCGTGGGGCACATCGTGCTCGGCCATCCAGGCCAGCACCACCGAGGCGAACGCCTCGTTGCACTCGAACAAGTCGATGTCGTCGATGCTCAACCCGGTGCGGGCCAGAGCGTGCTCGGTGGCCGGAATGGGACCGGTGAGCATGAAGATGGGGTCGGCCCCTCGAACCGACATGTGGTGGAAGCGGGCCCGAGGCTTCAGGCCGTGATCGTCGATGGCCTGCTCCCCGCAGATCAGCATGGCACAGCCCGCATCGGAGATCTGGCTGGACACAGCGGCGGTGAGCCGCCCGCCCTCGGCCAGCGGACCCAGACCTGCCATTTTCTCCAGGGTGGTGCCCCGACGGATCCCCTCATCGACCTCCAGGCCCTTGAAGGGCAGGATCTCGTTGTCAAACCGGCCCTCGTCGGTGGCAACCGCGGCCCGCTCGTGGCTGGCCAAGGCGAACACCTCCATGTCCTCTCGGCTGATGTTCCAGTGTTCGGCGATCATCTCCGCGCCCCGGAACTGCGACACCTCCTGGGTGCCGTAGCGGTCCACCCAGCCGTCGGAACCCGTGAACGGGTCGGGATCGTCCACCCCGATGTGCTGGGCCACAGCCATCGCCGAGCCGATCGGGATCAAGCTCATGTTCTGGACGCCACCCGCCACCACCATGTCGTTCACACCGGCCATGACCGCCTGAGCGGCGAAGTGGATAGCTTGCTGGGCCGACCCGCACTGACGGTCGATGGTGGTGCCCGGCACGTGCTCGGGCAGCCCGGCGGCCAACCACGACGTGCGGGCGATGTCACCGGCTTGGGGGCCGAGGGCGTCCACACAGCCGAACATCACATCGTCCACCGCACCCGGATCGACCCCGGTGCGCTCGAGCAGGCCCGCAATGGGATGGGCTCCCAGGTCGGCGGGGTGAACCTGCGACAGGCTTCCTCCCCTGCGTCCCACAGGAGTGCGGACCGCATCAATGATGAATGCCTCAGCCATTTCTGCTCCTCGTTTCTGTTGCTTCAATCATCGCGGCTCCCGGGGCAGCCAACAGCTTAGGCAAACCGCAAGAACTCGTTTCTGTTGCTTCAATCATCGCGGCTCCCGGGGCATGCCGAGAACCCGCTCTCCGATGATGTTGCGCTGGATCTCGTTCGACCCGGCGTAGATGGTGTGGGCCCGGCTGTACAGGAAGGTGCGCTGCCAGGAGTCGAGCGTGTACTGCTCGCCGTCGGCGCCCTCCACCGCCATCGCAGCGGCCCCCCGCACCTGCACCATCAGCTCCCCCAATCGCCGGTGCCAGTTCGACCACAGGAGCTTGCCGATGGACATCTCCGGCCCTGGCACGCCACCGGAATCGACCACGGTCAGCATTCGCAGGTTGTTGAACCGCATGATCTCCAGCGTGGCGTAGGCTTGGGCCAGGGCCTGCCGCACCACCGGATCGTCGGCCACGCCACCGGCTCGAGCCTCGTCGAACAGCGAGTCCAGTTCCTGGCGGAAGGAGGTTTGCTGGCCCAGCGTGGACGCCCCCCGCTCGAAGGCCAGCGTGCCCATCGCCACCTCCCAGCCCCGCCCCGGTTGGCCCACCACCAGATCGGCGTCGGTCACCGCGTCGTCGAAGAACACCTCGTTGAACTCGGTTCCCCCGGTGATCTGCACGATGGGGCGAATCTCTATACCGGGCTGGTCCATGGGCACCAGCAGGTAGGACAGCCCTGGGTGGCGGTCGGATTCGGGGTCGGTGCGGCAGATCACGAAGCACCAGTCGGAGTGCTGGGCCAGCGACGTCCAGATCTTCTGGCCGTTGATCACCCAGCGGTCGCCATCGAGCACCGCTCTGGTGTTTACGTTGGCCAAGTCCGAACCGGCGTTGGGCTCGGAGTAGCCCTGGCACCAGAACTCATCGCCCGACAGGATCGGGGGCACGAACCGCTCCTGCTGCTCGGTGGTGGCGTAAGCCACCAGGGTGGGGCCGAGCAGCGTGACCCCCATGTTGGGCAACCGACCCGGCGCTCTGGCCTCCACGTAGGTTTGATGGAACAGCACCTGCTCGGAGAGGCTGCACTCCCGGCCCCCCAGGCGTGTCGGAAAGTCGATGCCCAGCCATCCGCCGCCGGCCAGCTCACGCTCCCAGGCGATCTGCACCTCGGAGGGGATGTCCTCCTGACCCGTACCCCCCCGGCCCCTCAGCCCGGCGAACTCCCCCACCAGGTGTTCCTCCAGCCACGTCCGCACCTCGTCGCGGAACTCTTTTTCGGCCGAGGTGAGGTCGAAATCCATTCGCTGCGACCCTACCGCCGGACCGCCCTACATCACTAGGTCGAAACCAGGCGGGATGAGCCCCCGTGGCTATCAGGCCTGATTGACCCGCACCTGGATGGTGTGCCAGCCGGTCGCACCGTCGGGGGGCGGATCGTCAACCACCGAGGTCTGAGTTGTGCCGGTGCCGTCGGTAGCCCGCACCTTTATCTCATGGTCACCGGGGGTTGCATCCCACGCGACCATCCACTGCCGCCACGAGTTGACCGTGGTCTCCAGGTTGAGGTCGGCCTCCACCCACGGCTCCTCGTCCACCTGTACCTCCACCCGCTCAATGGCTCGGGTGGGTGCCCAGGCGATGCCGGCGATGGCGGTCGGCCCCGGATCGATGGTGGAGTCCCTGCGGGGCACGTCGATCCGGGACTGGGTCTTGATCGGACCTTCCTTGGCCCACCCTCGAGGCACCCAGTAGGAGTCAAAGCCGTCCCAGGTGGTGAGTTCGATCTCCGACAGCCACTTGGTGGCAGACACATACCCGTACAGGCCGGCGACCACCAGGCGAGCAGGGAACCCGTGGGAGATGGGCAGGGGCTCGCCGTTCATCTGCACCGCGACCATCGCCACCCGGCCGTCACGAGCCACCGAAGTAGGAAAGCCGGAGGTCCACCGATCCACGGAGCGACCGACCACCTGTTCGGCTTCGGGACGCAGACCGGCCAGGTCCAGCACCTTGACCAGGGGGACCCCAACCCATGCGGCGTTGCCCACCAGGCGGCCACCCACCCGGTTGGACACACACGAGAGGGTCACCTCGTGCTGCTCCAGCCCGAGATCGAGCAGCTCGTCGTAGCTGAGCTCCACCTCCCGGTCCACCAGGCCGTGGACTCGCAACGACCAGTCGGCCGGGTCCACCTGGGGGTAGGACAGAGCGGTGTCGATCAGATAGAAGTCCTCATTTGGGGTGATGAGCGGGGCGATCCCCTCGATGTCGTCAAAGTTGGCGGGCTGCACCGCTTGGGCCGTGGCGGACGCCGTGGGTTGAGCGGTGGCTTCCGCGGTTGCCTCGGATGTGGCCTGCGCGGTGGCCTCTGATGTCGCATCTGCCGTGGCCTGCGCGGTGGCCTCTGATGTCGCATCTGCCGTGGCCTGCGCGGTGGCCTCCGGGGTGGCCAGAGGGGTACCAGACGGGGTGGAGCGAGGTGTCGGGGTGGCGATCTCTCGTCCCTCGAGGGCTTGGGCGACCCGGTCGCGGGCCCCTTCCACGTTGTCCCGCCTCCGCATCCACCGTCCCAACAGGCCACCGGCCAGCGACGCTCCTGCCATGACCCCAACGGCTCCCACGAAACGGCGGCGGTCGTCGAACCGGCCTCGGCCCACCGGTGGAGCCGTGCGGGCTTCGCCGTCGGCGGGCTCGGTGGCAGCGGAAGGTGAGCCGGCCGGGCGGGCGGCCAGAACAGCCAAGGAGAACAGCAAGACGAGACCTAACGCTCCCGAGAGCAACCCCGACATCCAACCCAGCCCGGCGCTGGCCAGGGGATTGTCGGCCGCGGCCCACCCCCCGACCACGGCGAGCACAACGAGCCCAACCGGAGCCACCCAGGCCTGCTTTCGGGAGAGCCAGCCCAACAGACCCCCCAGCAGGAGCGACACCACGACGATTCCCCACACCAGCGCCGGCTTCTGGGCGGAGCCCAGCGTATCAATCGACCAGCGGGCGATGAACCCCGGGGTGTTGTCGACGATCACGTCGGCGATCGAGACCACGAGCGAGGGGATCTTCCGGCTCAACCCCGAAAGGATCTCGCTCAATGCCAGCGAGCCACCCACGCTGACTATGCCTATTGAGATAGCGGCAAGCGGTGAGATGCCGGTCAATCGGCCCGCCATTGCTGCTGCCCGCGGTTCGCTCATGTTCGCATTCCGATCATCTAGGCCGGTTCATCGTCATCCGGCTGCATTGAGATAAGACTATTGTGATTTTCCCGTTGTCTGGCCACAGGGCAACCAAACATTGCCTCTTGGAGCCTACTCATGGAACTCGCACCGATTGGCCCAAACTTGCATGCCTGTTGGCGGCCCGATCGCGGGGTCGGTTGGCTGGAGCCGCTCCCCTTCTCTTCGGCTCTGAATCCCGGCGGGTGTCGATGACCGGATTGGAGGCCGTGGGCGGCGATCAGCGATGGCGGGAAGCGGCTCAAGGGCTCGCCGGCCGGCTGGGTCGGGTGATGCAGGTTGACCGGGGGGAGTGCGAGGTTATGACCGAAAGCGGGCCGGTCCGGGCCTCGTCCGACTCCCAGCGAGCCCAGGGCAAGGTGGCACCGGTAACCGGCGACTGGGTTACCGTCATCCCCGGTCCCGAGGGCAGCCCCGCGGTGGAGCAGGTGCTGGAGCGCCGCACTCTGGTGGTGCGACGGGACCCCGCCGAGCCGGTGACGCCCCAGCCGCTGGTGGCCAACGCCGATTTCGTGGCCGTGGTTCACGGGCTGGATCGCCCGCTCAACCCGGCACAGTTGGAGCGCTTCTGCGTGGTGGCCTGGCAGTCGGGAGCCGCTGTGGTGGTGATCCTGACCAAAGCCGACCTCCTCCGCCACCCGCAACGGGGAGCAGCCAAGGCCGCC
The DNA here is from genome assembly GCA_965200775.1 of Acidimicrobiales bacterium. Taxonomy (GTDB): domain Bacteria; phylum Actinomycetota; class Acidimicrobiia; order Acidimicrobiales; family Bin134; genus Poriferisocius. Next base: position 2,337,214 of record OZ241383.1, read on the forward strand.
GAGCTGGCGCCGGGAGCAACTGTTGTGGTGACCGCCGCCCTGCGGGGCGAGGGCCTGGCCGAGGTGACTGCCTTGCTGAAAGGGAGCCATACCATGGCCCTTCTAGGGCCGTCGGGTGTAGGAAAGTCCACTCTGGTCAACGCCCTCGCACAATCCGGTGTGCAGGCCACCGCGGAGGTGCGGCCCGGCGACGCCAAAGGTCGCCACACCACCATCGCCCGCCGGCTGGTAGTGCTGCCCACGGGGGGATCGCTGGTGGACACGCCGGGCATTCGGGCCGTCGGACCCTGGGACGCGTGGGAGGGGCTGGCCGCCGCTTATGCCGAGATCGACGCCCTCGACCAAGACTGCAGGTTCGCCGAGGACTGCTGGCACCAGGACCAACCCGGCTGCGCGGTGGCCGGCAACGTCGACCCCGACCGGCTCGACCGCTACCTCGAACTGGCCGAAGAACTCGCCGACCAGGACCAACAACGAACCGACCAACACCGCAAGTAGCCGAGCACATAAGGGACTCGCTCCCGACCCTTGCGGGTGACTGCCTCACGCCATGACGGTCCGATTGTCAACGGAGGTCGCTACATTGGAGTTCCAGCACCTGTATTGGGGAAGGTGAAGACGCACGTAAATGGCCACAACGCGAGCTCCCGTGAACCCTAGGGTCCTGTCGTGGGCCCGAGACGCCTCTGGCCTGAACCACGACGAGGCAGCCAAGAGACTCCAGGTGAAGCCGGAACGGCTACTCGAGTGGGAATCCGGTGATCTAGAGCCGACCGTAGTTCAGCTTCGAAAGCTGGCTCAGGTTTACGACAGGACACCCGCTTTCTTCTTCCTCTCCGAAACGCCTGCCACGGACTTCCCAGCACCTCCCGACTATCGCTCTCCCGAACAGCACTCCAGGCCGTCCTACGCCCTGCTCCGACAGTTGCGAGAGTGTGTTCAGCGCCGAGACACGCTGATGGAGCTTGAGGGGCTAGCCGAACCGTTCCAGCTCTCCAATTTCGCCTCCCTCGGCCCCCAAGAGGCTGCCGCTGCCGTTCGAGCACACCTAGGCGTCTATGTTGATGATCAGCGCCGGACGCGAGGCGTGTACCAGATGCTGGCGCTGTGGACCAGCGCCGTCGAGAGCGCTGGCGCGCTTGTCTTCCAGTCCAGCAAATTCCCGATCGAGGAGGCACGCGGGGTCTCGGTGCATTTCCCGGAGTGGCCGGTCATCCTCCTAAACAGCAAGGACGCCCCTGCCGGCAGGATCTTCACCCTCTTTCACGAGATCTTCCACCTCATCAGGGGCGGAGGAGGGCTTTGCGAGCTGGCAGACGACGTAGCCGAGGAGAGGAGATGCAATCGGTTCGCCGCCGAATTGCTGATGCCCAGCCATGTCCTGGCCGAGGTCAGCCCCAACGAAGGTGTCGACGCTGTTCGTCGGCTGGCCCGAACCCTCAAGGTCTCCAAGATGGCAATGGCCGTCCGGCTGCTCCAGCTCGGGTTGCTTGAGCAATCGGCTTTCGATGAGATCCGACGTGAAACCGAGTTGGCCGTCTCCAAGAGGGACGGCGGGGACAACCCACTCATCCCTTACTTCCGACTACGCCTTTGCGACGTGGGTCGGAAGTACGCAACGGCCGTCCTGGATGCCCAAAGCCGAGACGAGATAACCCTGGCCCATGCCTCCAGACTGATCGGTACGAAAGTGCAGCATCTCGAAAAAATGGAAGAAGCGCTCCAGAACAGCTCTCATGCCTCAACATGACGGAACTGCCCGTCGGCTACGTATTCGACACGAACATCATCATCGACGGTCGCATGCGCAGCTATCCGCCCGAACTGTTTCCCAGACTCTGGGAACTTGTGGCTGTGCTCATCGCGGACGGCAGGATCATCTGCCCGCGAGAGGTCCTGTTTGAACTCGAACAAGGCGATGACGACTGCGCAGCGTGGGCGAAGTCACTCCCGAACTTTGTGGTCGAGCCTGGACCTGATGCGGTACATGTCGTCAACCAGATCACCCAGTCCCATCCGAAATGGTCATCGGAACGGTCAAATCGGGCAGACCCCTGGGTGATCGCCGAGGCGGAGTCCCGAGGATTCACCGTGGTCACTCAAGAGCGCCGATCGCGAAGTTCTGTCCCCGGCCGGGAGAAGATTCCCAACGTCTGCTCACGGCGCAACTTCGCCTGCATCACCTTCGTCAGGATGATGCAGACAGAGGGTTGGCGCTTCTAAAGGTGCTGCTGACCAGGGGGAACAGGTGTACCCGAACCGCATCATGTCGTGTAATGAGAAATGGTTTAGCTGTAGTGTTCGTAGAGGTTGTTGGCTCCGTGGTTGGGTGGGCCTCCGATGCGGCTGTGTTGGTTGGACCGGCCTTGCGGTCGCACTATCTGCCGCTACGAATGTCCCCACCTCGGTGGTCAGATCCATTTGGACGTGAAATAGGTGGGCAAAGTCCCACCTGGGGCGGTTGGAAGGTCCACGGCAGGTCCAACCGATCCGCCAGGGCATCTAAAGCCACCCCCACGTGGACTACACCTACCTGCACGTCGCCAAAGACGACCACTCCCGGATCGCCTACGTCGAGACGCTCGACAGCCAGACCGCCACCACGCTGGTCGGGTTCTTCGACCGGGCCCGTCGGTCCGTTCTGGTGTTCGACCAAGGTGCTGGTCGGGGGAATGTGTCACTGGTGGTGGGTATTGTGGTGTTCATGGATTTCAGCCCTTCTACCAGGGGAAACAGAACAGGCAGGGGCATGACTGCGACCGGGTGCGGCACCGGAGCCGATGCCGGTGCGGTGACGGTGGTTCTCGATGTTGTTGACGTGACCGCTTTGAGCGACGCCGAGTTGGATGGTCGTATTCGCCGTTTCGGGAACGCTGAGAATCGTCTGTCGGGGTTGTTGGCCCAGTCGATCTCGGAGAAGAAGCGCCGCAGCGGGGCCTATGTGGCCGCTGAGACGTTGAAGACCAAGTTGCGCCAATCCGGCCGCCTGGCCCACCGGTCGGTGCGCGACGCCGAACAGCTCGATGGCCTCAAGGCCACCCAGAACGCGCTGATCGAAAGTCGGATCACCCCCGAGCACGCTCACATCCTCGTCCAGCCGCCCAAACCGGTCCGCTGGACGAACAGAAAAAGCTGGGCGCAGCGGAGTCGCAGTCCCCGGAACGGTTCCAGACCACAGTGCGCGATCACCAAGCAGAGTTAGCCGACGACGGTGACGGATCGAAACACCTCGAGCGGCAAAAGAAAGCTCGAATGGCTAGTTTCACTGAACAAGACGACGGGATGTGGAGGTTGTACGCGTTGTTCGACCCCGTCACCGCGCAACGCATCCGCAGCTCGTTGAACAAGAAAACCGACATGGCGTGGCACGCCAACAACGGACGCGAACGCCAAGAAACCCGCCACCGACGCGCTGATGCCATCGCCGAGCTGTTAACCCGCACCACCCACGATGGTTACCAGCAACCAGCCTCGGCGAGCGTGGTATTGGTGGCCGACTACGACGTCATCGACCAAAAACTCGCCCACCCTCGCCTCGCCGACGGAACCCGCACCCCTGAAGACGAGTTCCACAAACTGGCCTGCAACGCCGAAATCCTCCCAGGCATCTTCAACAGCGACCTCCAACCCCTCACCCTGGGCCGTCAACGCCACGCCAGCCCCCAACTAAGCGCCGCTCTCATCGCCCGAAACCAAGGATGCATCGGCTGCCACACCCAACCCGAATGGTGCGTCACCCACCACACCACCGAATGGCACTTGGGAAGACCCACCCAACCCGACAACCTCGTCCTGGTCTGCCACCCCTGCCACGACAAAATCCACCACCACAACTGGACAATGGAAACCCACCCCGACACCAGCCGCTACTACCTCAAACCCCCCTGACAACACCCCCCCCCCCCCCCAAACACACCACCAAACTCCTAATATGAACCCCGCCAGAGCCAGAGCCTCCCGCTGCCGACTCGCCCGACACACCCCACAAAGACCCGAACCGGAACAACACGAAACTGAACGCTGGCACCACCGCACCAGCGCGAGCCTCAAGCATCCCTTAAGTCGAGGAACTCAGACGACAGGTAGGCGCTTCGGGATGGGCGGCGAGGCACCTGCAGCGGGCCTGCGGTGGCTGCAAACCCCAGTTGACCAGGCAATTCAAACCCCAGTTGACCAGGCAATTCTCGCAAAGGGTTGGCGCCCCCCAGGCACGAGCATCAGGCATGAGATCACGCACGCCTAAATTACATAGAGGTGTTTTCAAACTATCTCTAAGGTGATTTTCCAATTACCAATGCGTTCGTTTTGCAGTTAGAATAGAGTTGGTTATGCAACTAGAAGTGAGTTCGTTTTCAAATTAGGGGTGGGATTTGAGCATTCAGCTTGTCAATCGTCACATGGAGCCTCTGGTAGAGCAGGCTTTGGCCGGGTTCAGGGTGGTCATGATCCACGGAGCCAGACAGGCCGGCAAGACGACCCTGGCCCAACGGGTCGCTGACCGTCGCGGGGGGACCTACATCTCCCTGGACGACGACACAACTCGGCGTCTGGTCGAAGACGATCCGATTACCTTCCTCTCCCGTCAGCGCTACCCACTGGTGGTGGATGAGGTGCAGCGGGGCGGAGACCGGCTGGTAAGAGGAATCAAGCAGCTCGTCGATGCGTACCCCACGCCCGGACGATTCCTTCTCACCGGGTCCACCAACTTTCTCAGCGTGCCCGACATCAGCGAATCGCTCGCCGGTCGGGTCCGCATCCTGCACCTACCCCCACTCTCCGAAGCGGAACTAGCCGGAACAAGACCGGATGAGATCAACAGATGGTTTGCCGGACAACTGGGACCCACCCCGCTCGCCACCACTCGCGACGATTATCTGGGTCGTATCTGCAGGGGTGGATACCCCGAGGTGGTGGCCATGAGCCCCAATCTTCGGCCGGGATGGTTCGAGTCCTACATCGAAACGATCACCCAGCGCGACATTCAGGAGCTGGCCAACATCCGCAAAGCCGCCTCCCTGCCCTGGCTACTCAGGTTGGCCTCAGCGGCAACCGACCAATATCTCAACGTGGCGGACATGTCCCGCAAGATGGAGATCAGCCATCCCACCGCCACCTCGTACCTGGAGTGGCTACAGCAAGTGTTCCTGTTAAGGGAGCTGGCCGCGTGGTCCCGCAGTCCCTTTCCCAGAGCAGTGCGTCGCCCCAAGATGGTGATCACCGACACCGGCCTTGCTGCCTACCTCCTAGGCGTTGATGCCCGCTCCCTGGCATCGCCTCAAGCACCATCTACCGGGTCGCTGGTGGAGACGTTCGTGATCAACGAGATCGCCCGGCAACTCGCCTCCTCGCCCCTTCGAGCTTCCCTGTTCTCCTACCGGGACGACAAGCACGAGGTTGACTTGGTGCTGGAATCACCCGATGGGGCGGTGGTCGGAGTGGAGATCAAGGCCAGCAGCTCCCCCTCGCCCAGCCATACCAGGCACCTCTCCTGGATGAGAGATCGGCTCGACCGGACCGAACAGGGAGCATTCCGGGCCGGAATACTCCTGCACACTGGCACCCACTCCGGTTCACTGGAAGACCGGATCTTTCTGCAGCCCATCAGCGCTCTGTGGTCGGAGTAATCCGTCTGGGCTAGCACGCCCGGCATAGGCCACAGGTACCCACCGGTTGGGTCAGGGGCCTCGGAGCCTGGTGGCTGGGGGTCGGTTAGGGGGTTGGGCGGTAGGTGGGGACCAGGTCGGCGACGGTGTGGTGGGCCAGGGTCACCCGGCGCAGGGTGCGGGGTGACAGGCCGGGGTCGGGGCGGCCGTGCTGGAGGGCGATGTTGTCCCACACGATGACATCACCAGGCTGCCAATGGTGCTCGTAGATGTTGCCGGGCTCATACAGCACGTCGAATAGCTCGCTCAACAGCGCATCGCTGTCCGGGAGGTCCATGTCGGCGAGCCGGTAGGTCTGCATGTAGCTCACATACAGCACATCGGCGGCATTATGGGGGTTGGGAAACACCACGGGATGCTCGTGGCGAGGCTCGGCGGGGTCGAGTTCTTCGTCGGTCAGACGCCGGTCGCCCACCTGGTTGGTGAGGTCGAACAGGTGCCGGGCCGACAACCCACCGATCCGAGACCGCAACCCGGCCGGCAGCAAGGCGAAGGCCCGCTGAGCGTTGGCGTAGCGGGTGACCGTACCCCCGTCGGAATCGACCTCGATGGCCGCCAAAGAAATGCCCAGCACCGGAGAAGCGGTGAAAGCCAGGTCGCTGTGAAAGAGCAGCGCTCCTTCTTGGATGATCCCCTCGGGGTGAACATTGGACACATAGGCGTGATCGATGCCGGGCTGTTCGCACAGCACCGGGCCGAACAGCCCGGCGAACCTCACATGGTCGTCGGCCTGGATGTGCCCCTGATCGCGGACCAGCACCAGGTGGTGCCGGGCGAAGGCAGCACGCAACTTGGTGGCATCATCGTCGGCCAACGGTCGGGCCAGGTCGAGGTCGGTGACCTCCACCCCGAGTGCAGGGTGGACCGACGACAGCTCCATCGACACATCGTAGGCGCATCATCGTGGGCCGCCGACTCCCAAGACACCGCTGGATGCGATAGAAACCAACAATGCCGAGTGCTCATCCACTGCAAGACAAGATCGCGGCCGTCACCGGGGGAGGTGGGGGAATCGGAGGCGGCATCTCCCGCTTGTTCGCCGAAGCCGGAGCCGCCGTGGTGATAAACGACATCGACCCCGACCTGGCCGAAGCTGCGGTGAACGACATCACCGACGCCGGAGGGCGAGCCCTCACGGTGGTGGGCGACATCACCGACGCCGCCACCGTGAGCCGATTCCACCAGGCCGCGGTGGAGTTCGGGAACGGCCGGGTGGACGTGCTGGTCAACAACGTGGGCGACTACCGGCCCGGCGCCGGCCGTTTCATGAAGACCACAGAATCGGACTGGGATGCCCAGATCGACATCACCTTCCGCCACGTGCTGCGCTGTACCCACGCTTTCCTTCCCACCATGGTGGACGGAGGCGGCGGCACCATCGTGAACGTGTCGACCGTGGAAGCCATGCGGGCCATCGCTCGCATGTCGGTGTACTCGGCATCCAACGCCGCCGTATCGGCCTTCACCCGGTGCATCGCCCTGGAGATGGCCGACCAGAACATCCGGGTCAACTGCATCGCGCCCGACATGGCCAACACCCTGCAAACCCCTGTGGAACAGATGCTGCGGGGCCGCCCTCCTGAGCACGTAGACAGGTGGATACCCTTGCGCCGCTTCGGCAACCCCGACGACTACGCCGAGGTGGCCCTGTTCCTGGCCTCCGACCAGTCCAGATTCATGACCGGCCAGACCATCCCGGTGGACGGCGGGACGATGACGGCACAGGGGTGGTACCGCCGAGCCGACGGCCGAGGATTCACCAACCTCCCCGACGCGCCCTGACCTCTGGAGCGTGAGAGGGGCTGGTTTCCCAACCGGAACCGAAAACTCTCAGTCCAGGCTGTACTGGGGCAGCCGACCGTTGGCGATCAGGGTGAGGCTGCCGGTGCCGTGCTCATCCTCGTCGTCTGTGGTGACCGTAACCGGGGCGATGCGGTGCATCGGTGTGAACACCTCCCCCGAAGCGGGAACCACATCGGCAGGGTGGCTTACATCCCAGACCTCGTGCTCCAAGGTGGATTCACCCCGGTACACGCCGAGGCCGAGCTGGTCGTTCCAGCCCCCGCTGTAGCCCAGCCCCGCCATTGCCACCGCGGAGCCCAGCGGCACCGAACCCAGCCGCAGCGACTGACCGTCGTCGAGGCTCACCACCATGTCCGCTGACGAGAACCGCCTGGTGCCGTCGAAGAAGTCCAGGGACAACTCGGCTTCAACGACATGACGGTCGACATCAGGGGCGTCACGATCTCTGATCAGCCCGGTGAGGTACACCCGCTGCGGGCCTCGCTCCATGACCTGCACGTGGCCTGCCCGCCTGTTGGTGGAAAAGAACAGGAAATAGAACAGCGTGCCCGTCTCACCGGGACGGCGGGGTGGGCCGGTGACAGGCTCGGGGATGCCCATCTGGGGGCGCACGCCCCAGGAGTGGTCCCGGCCACCCCACCAGCCGTCCACCTCCAGGCGTTCGCCGCCAGTCGAGATCCAGCCATCCACCACTCCCACCTGGTTGAACCGCTGATAGTCCTGGGTCACCCGGCCCCGCTCCCGCTCAACGTGGGGCTTTTCGACCTCCGGAGCCAGCTCGGCCCGCCACATCAGATCGCAGGCGATGGAATGGTCGCCATGGGCCAGGCTCAGCCGCAGCTCCTCCAGCGGGACCGTCGGCTCCACCCGCATGGGCCCCACCTCGGGCTCGAATCGGGGACGCAGCGCTCGCGACGCCCGCAGGTTATGTTGGGTGCCGCCCCGCACCATTACCACCCCTCCGTCGATCACGTTCATGTTGTTGTAGGAACCCATGGTGAACTGCACCGCCGCCTGCCCCGCCGGGTCGTACACCGCGAACCAGTAGCGGTCGAAAAACCTCGGGTCGGATGTGCCGACATGCTCGAACGGCTCGGCTATCTGGTGCCACAGGGTGTCGTCAAGGGGTCCGAGCATGGCTACTTCAACCTTTCGATGGAGTCGGCCAGGTAGGCCCGCACAGCAGGGAGCGGTTCCGGTGAGGCCATGATCTCATCAACCAGCCGAGCCCGCAGCCCCCGGTGATACTCCTCGGCCGCGGCCAGGTCGGCCACACCGGGCGCTGCTTCCTCCAAGTCCTCGGGGGGAACGCCCAAGACCTCCTCCAATGCCCTGATGTCGGCCACAAGGTCGGCCAACACATGGGGCCAGCGGGCCGCAACATTCTCAAGGGCCGAAGCGGCGTAGGTGATCTGCTCCCGCACGAACGGGTCGGACACCAAAGGCCCAGCCAGCTCTACCATCACCCGGCGTGCCCCTTCGATCTGCTCACCCAACGTCGGCCTCACCCCAACTCCTCCTCGGAATCAAACACCCGGCGTGCCCCTTCGATCTGCTCACCCAACGTCGGCCTCACCCCAACTCCTCCTCGGAATCAAACACCCGGCGTGCCCCTTCGATCTGCTCACCCAACGTCGGCCTCACCCCAACTCCTCCTCGGTCTGGGCCAGGAGCACCTTGGCGAGGAGCCCGGCACCGGTCCACACCCGATCGCTGCGGCCGTCGCAGAAGCTCCGCACCCCGGTGGTCATGATGGCGGCCAGCTTGTAGTTGGCCAGCACCTGCCAGAACCTGAGCGCGCTGCGGTCTACGGTCCGACCGGTGCGAGCCTCATAGGCCGAGACCAGATCGTCCGACTCCCATCGACCGGGGATGAGGTGCTCCCGGCGACGAATCGGGTTGGTCACCCAGCCCACATCCTCGGTCGGGTCGCCCAGATGGACGGTCTCCCAATCCAGAAGCACATGTACCCGGTCGCCGTCGAAGAGCACGTTGCCCGGCTTGATGTCGCCGTGAACCACGGTGACTTCATCGCAGATGGGCCGGTTGCGCCGCAGCCACTGCTCAACCAGCGCCAGCACCGGCTGGGGTTCCAGCGAGTCTCGCTCGATCACCGCCGCCCACTCGTCGATGGCAGCCGCCGCTGGATCCAGGGGCACTGTGAGCACCTCGTCCAACCCGGCCTCTCGCCAGTCCAATGCGTGAATCTCGATCATCAGATCCACCATCTGGGAGGCGATGCCGGCCCGGGTGTCCTCGTCGAACTGGCTGATGCCGCCGTCCAGGATGAAGTGATCGTTGAGCCCGTCGTAGCGGGTCATCACCAACGACGGCCGGCCCAGCTCCGACCCATCGGCATCCAGCCACACCACCTCCGGGGTCCGCACCGGCTGATCGTGCAGCCGCCGTAACACCTCGAACTCGACCCGGCGGTCTGTCTCCAGCACGCTGCCCGTCGGATCGCGCCGCAGGAACAGCCGGCAGTGGTACGACTGCTCCGATTGCTGCCAGGAGACATCGAACGGCCAGTTCTCCCGCGACTGCCCTCCTGTGGCCCGGGCCTCGCCGGTGATGACAAGCTCTTCCACGTCGCCGAGGTGCCGGCGGATGAACCGTTCAAGAGCGGCGTCGAAGTCACCGGCCATAGTCCCGACACGCTACCGGCCCGCGGTGACAGCAGAGCCGCCCGACAGTCAATCCCCTCTGCCGCTCTATCCCGGAACCCGCCGCCGGGCCGCATGGGGGAGCGATAAGTGGAGCTGAGCGGACTCGAACCGCCGGCCTCCTCGTTGCGAACGAGGCGCTCTAGCCAACTGAGCTACAGCCCCGGGAGCGACTCCAGCCTAATGGGGAGCGCGCACCGGCAACGATTGGAATCAGCAGCGAAAGAAATCAGCCTCGACCGGGTTCAACAGTGGCTGTAATGGACCGCGAAAACGATCAGCGCCGACCGCCTGAAGCGACGCCCCAGTTCTGGGCATCGGGGGTCGTCACCTCGACGGGGTTGAGCAGCGCCTCGCGGGTCCGCTGGTGCTGAACCAGCAACATGGCGTAGGCCAGCAGCAAGGCATCCACCAGCAGATGGACAACCAAGGCGAAGCCTCCCAGGTAGATGGCAAGCACGAAGGTGGCCAAAGCGGCCACGATGAGGGTGACGAGAATGCGGCGACGACGGCGGCGAGCGTCGATGGAAGTGCGAGGGATCCCGCGAGTGCCGCTTGAAGCCATGGGGAAAGAATACACCACGGGGTCTACCTTCATATTGGGCCGGAGGGCCACCACCGGTGCGGCGATGGCACCCCGATCGGCCATGCGGGGATGCAGTGACCGGATGGGTGCCCCCGCTCCCATCGACGAGCGTCGCCTGAGTGAGAACCCGAGCTGGCCGTTACGCACTCGCCGGATCAGGGGCGGCAACAAGAACGCTGCCCAAGCGGCAGCAAGAATCATGAGCAACACTGATGTCACCAATCTCGGGCTTCCTTGGCAATAGAAATATTACGCCTTGACGAGAGACCCACCGGTGGATGGTCGCGCTTAAACGCCTGCTGAAGGGCGTCTGAGTCGCCTACCACCATCCCCCGCCGGAGATCGCAACGCTGAACATTACAACGGCTTGACACTTGTTACGGTTCTACTACAAAACGTTCGCCAGGTGCAAAAGTCTGTGACCACAACGCGAACACCGCCTCAACCAGGGGTTTCCGACCGCCGAGATCAGTCGTCGTGAGCGACCGAGGCATCCCCTGAACGCCGGTAGAGCCCGGAGCGCCCCCCGGACTTCTCCCACAGGGCCACCTCGCCGATCACCATCTCCTTGTCCCGGGACTTGCACATGTCGTACACGGTGAGCGCGGCCACCGAGCAGGCGGTGAGGGCTTCCATCTCCACCCCGGTGCGGTCCACCGTCTCCACCTCGGCCTCGATCTCGATGTAGGTGTCCTCGATCCGGAAGTTCACCAGCACCGCTCCCACCAGCAGCGGGTGGCACAGGGGGATGAGCTCGGGAGTGCGCTTGGCGGCCTGGATGCCGGCCACCCGAGCCACCGCCAACACGTCCCCCTTGGCGATGGCCCCCCGAGCCACCGCCGACGCGGTGTCGGCGCTCATGAACACCCGGGCCCGGGCGATGGCTCGGCGGTGGGACGGATCCTTGGGGGTGACATCCACCATCCGAGCCCGCCCGAGAGGATCAAGATGGGTGAAACCGGCGTCGGTCACGGTCAACCCCCGATCTGCGACATCGACCGGCCCGGACGGATGAAGTGGACCTGGTTGATGGCGTGCCCCGCCCATTTGTTCTCAACCGCACCGGAGATGGCCGAGGCGATCTCGTCGTCGTCGGCCCCGGAGCGCAGGAGGGCCCTCAGGTCGTGCTCCTCCACTGCGAACAGGCAGTTACGGAACATCCCCTCGGCGGTGAGCCGCACCCGGTCGCAGCTCCCGCAGAAGGCATCGGTCACGCTGGCGATCACCCCGAACGACCCCCGGCCGTCGGCGTAGTGCCACACCGCGGCAGGCGAGTGCGAGCGCTCCATGGGGGCCAGGGGGAACTCGTCGGCCACTGTGGACACGATCTCGTCGAGGGTGACCACCTTGTCGTTGCTCCACGACATGTCGGCATCAAGAGGCATGAACTCGATGAACCGCACTTCAACCCCCCGCTCCCGACCAAACCGGGCGAAGTCCACGATCTCGTCGTCGTTGATCCCCCGCATCATCACAGCATTGATCTTCACGGGGTTCAGACCGACGGCCACCGCGGCATCGATCCCGTCCAGCACACGGTCGAGATCGTCCCTGCGGGTGAGTTCGTGAAACCGGTCGACCCGCAGGGAGTCGAGCGAGATGTTGATGCGTTTCAACCCGGCGTCGGCCAGCTTGTTGGCCAGCAGACCCAGGGTCGCCCCGTTGGTGGTGAGGGCCAAGTCGGCGTTCAACCGCGACAGTTTCTCCACCAGGGCGGGAAGATTGGCCCTCACAGTGGGTTCGCCGCCGGTGAGCCGGATGCTGTCGATGCCGAACCGGTTGACCATCAGCTCCGCGATCCGCTCGATCTCCTCAAAGGTGAGCAGATGCTCCCGGGGTAGCCACTCCAACCCGTCGGCGGGCATGCAGTACGTGCAGCGGAAGTTGCACCGGTCGGTCACCGAGATACGCAGGTCTCGGTGAACCCGGCCGAAACCGTCGATCAGCGGCACGCTCACCCGACCATTCTGGCCCACCACGCCTCAAAACACACCCTGGAACAGCAATCCGGCTCGAATACGGATCGGCGGCTGTACCTATCGCAGGATCAGCAGCGAAACCTGCTCGCCTGCGTCGAGGCCGTCGCCGTCGGGCAGCACTGCCAGGGCATCGGCAGCGGCCATGGCCGACAACTGGTGCGACCCCTGGCCGCCGGCCGAGCCAACCAGGTACTCCCCTCGGTCGTAGCCCACCCGAACCCGGGCAAAGTGCTGCTTGCCGTCGGGTCGGCGGCGCAGCGGCTCGGCCACCCGGCCTACCACCGGTTGGCGGTGCCAGGTGCCAGGAGGATGCCCCATCATCTTGCGCAAACCGGGCCGGGCGAACAGCTCGAACGACACCATGGACGACACCGGATTACCGGGCAACCCGAACACGGGAATGCCCGCCACCAGGCCGAAGGCCAGGGGCTTGGCCGGCTTGATCGCCACCTGCATCCAGGCCATGTCCCCGATCTCGTCGAGCACCTTCTTCACGTAGTCGAAGTCGCCCATGCTCACCCCGCCCGATGTCAACAGGGCATCGCACCGTTCGACTCCGGCTGTGATGCCCGCGGCGATCTCCTCCTCGTCGTCAGCCAGGTGACCGAGATCGACCGGCTCGCACCCCGCTTCGGCCAGCAGGGCCAGTAGCGTGTGGCGGTTGGAGTCGCGGATCTGGCCCACCTCCAGCGGCTGGGGCCCCTCCACCAGCTCATCCCCGGTGGACATAACCCCCACCCGGGCCTTGGGCCGTACGGCCACCTCGTAGATTCCCAGGCTGGCCAGTACCCCGAGATGGCCGGGGGTCAACACCGCCCCGGGCTCGAACACCGTTTGGCCCACCGTCAGGTCCTCGCCTGCCCGGCGGATGTGGTTGCCGGCGGGGACCGACTCGGCCACCGTCACCCGAGTGCCGTCGGCGTTGGCTTCGGTCAGCTCCACCATGACCACTGCGTCTGAACCCGGAGGCATCGGGGCCCCGGTCATTATGCGAACCGCCTGCCCCTCGCTCACCACCACATCGGGCGTGGCCCCGGCCGCCAGCGTGCCCACCACCTCCAGCGTGACCGGAGCACCGGTCACATCGGCCGACCTCACCGCGAACCCGTCCATGGCTGTGTTGTCGAACGACGGCACCAGCTCAGGAGCAACCACCGTCTCGGTGGTCACCAACCCCAGGGCGTGGTCCACCGCAACCGTAGTCTCATCCAGCAGGCCGCACCCGGCCAGCACCTTCTCCTGGGCTTCGGGCAGCAGGATCATCTCAGGATCGTCGGCTCTTCCTTGCGCCACATCCGCCGAATGTTCTCATAGTGCCTAGCCATGACGACAACCGCGCACCCGATCATCACCCCGGTTTCCGGCGCCGCCCACCCCTGCACCGCCACTGCCACCGGGGCAGCCACCGTGGCCGCCAACGAGGCTGCTCCCGCGGTCTTGGTGACGGCCAGCGTCACGGCCCACAAGCCGAAGAGGATGATGCCAACCACCGGGGTGAGGGCCAGCAGCATCCCTCCCCAGGTCGCCACCCCCTTGCCCCCCTGGCGATAGCGCCCCAGCGGGACAATGTGGCCGACGATGGCGGCCGCGCCGCAGGCTGCACCCAGCAACTGGTCGCCGAACCCCAGCCCCAGCCCGGCGGCCAGCGCTCCCTTGCCCACGTCGCTCACCAGCACCCACACCGCAGGCCACCGGCCCGCTACCCGATAGACGTTGCTGGCTCCGGGGTTGTTGGACCCTTCGCGGGTGGGATCGTGCCCGGTATAGCGCCCCACCAGCAGGGCGCTGGGGAACGTTCCCAGGACATAACCGGCCAGCACGAGCAGCCACCACCAGTCCACGGGTCCATCGTATTCAAAGGACACACCGGCAACGGGGCTTCCCGGATAGCCAAGTCGCGTGGCCCACCTCTAACCTTAAGGCCCGATGCCGGCCTACGACTACAGCTGCCGCACCTGCGGCACGTGCTTTGAAGTTGTCCAATCTTTCTCCGAGGACACCCTCGTGCGCTGCCCCCCGGCCGACTCACCGGCCAGCCCGTCCGCCTGCACCCAGCCGGGCCAGGGCGAGGTGGCCAAGGTGTTCAGCGTGCCCAGCATCACCTTCAAAGGCGACGGCTTCTACCGCAACGACAGCCGCTCGGGAGCCAAGTCGTCCACCACCGCCGGCTCTTCGTCCAACGGCGACAATGCCGGCTCCAAAGAAAAGTCCGACAGCGACTCGTCGGACTCCTCATCTCGCGAACCGGCCAAAGCCTCGTCCGGCTCGTCAAGCTCAACAAGCTCGTCGGAGGACTAGCCGCCGGTGCCCGAGATCGGCGTCATCGGCGGTTCCGGTCTGTACACCCTGCTGGACGACGCAATCGAGGTTGCCGGTGACGACCGGTTCGGACCCCCGTCGGGGCCTCTGACGATTGGCTCGATTGACGGTATCGAGGTTGCCTTCCTGGCCCGACACGGCCCCGGCCACGAGTTCCCCGCTCACCGCGTGAACTACCGGGCCAACCTGTGGGCCATGCGCCAGATAGGGGTGCGAACTCTGTTCGGCCCCTGCGCCAGCGGATCACTGCGCGCCGAGTTGGCCCCCGGCCACGTGGTGGTGTGCGACCAACTTGTTGACCGCACCTCAGGGCGGGCCGACACCTTCTTCGACACGGTCACCAACCATGTCTCTTTGGCCGACCCCTACTGCGAGCAGTTACGCCACGCCCTGATCGACGCTGCACGGGGCCAGGGGATGACCGCTCACGACGGGGGCACCATGACAGTGATCTCCGGGCCACGCTTTTCCACCCGAGCCGAGTCTCGCTGGTTCGCCGACAACGGCTGGGACGTGGTGGGGATGACCCAGTACCCCGAAGCGGCCCTGGCCGCCGAACTGGGCATCTGCTACGCCACCGCTGCTCTGGTAACCGACTACGACGCCGGTCTGGAAAGCGATCCGGGGATAAAGCCGGTCACCCACGACGAGGTGTTCTCGTTCTTCGCCCAAAACGTGGACCGGATGCGAGCCGTGCTCTTCGACGCCATACGCGCAGTGGCCGGCAACCTTCCCGACTGCTCCCACCGCACCAACGGCATCGAACCACCACTGCCACCCAACTAACACCTTTCCATCGGGCATAACCGCCGCTAGGGTGAGCGTGCTTCCCCCAAGTCAAACCCTTGGAGGAACGCGCCCGTGAACGCATCTTCCAGATCATCCGATCAGCCCCTCTCGTGGCGGGGCTCCCTGCTGGCCCGCCTCCCCGGCGGGCGGCGAAGCTACTGGCTGGTGATTGCGGCCGCCGCAGCGATCACCGGCCTGGCGGTTACCGCCATCGCCGGACTGGCCGGCGGAGGCCCCTCCCTCGGCGACCTCACCCCGGTGGTGGTGGTTGTTGAACCCGTCAAAGCCGGGCAGGCGCTGGGCGAGAGCAACACCGAGATTCGCCGGTACCCCCTTTTGACCCTGCCCTCGGGCGCCGTGGCCGCTCTCGACGGCGACGAGGTGGCGTCGGCCTCCCTATATCCAGGAGACGTGTTGACCACCGCACGGCTCGGCGGCCTCGCAGTGGGCGACCGAACCGAGGTTGCCATTCCGGCTCACACCGCCATGCCCGCACTGGACCCCGGCGACCTTGTTGACGTGCTGGTGACGCTGCCCCTCACCGACCAGTCCGGGGCCCAAACCCAAGCCACACTCACCGTGGCAGCCGCGGCCATCATCACCGACACCGCCGACAACGCCGTTACCATCGCCGTCACCGACCAGGAACTGCTCCCGGTGGCGTCCGCGGTGATCCAGGGGTCGGTCACCCTGGCCCTGGTGCAGCCCGATTATCCCGGTATGGCCGGCGGACCGATGCCGGGAAAGGGACCGTGGCAGCCCGAGATCCCTGCACCGCCCCAAGAACTCGTGCTACCAGAAGGATTCGGGTTGCCCGACAACTTCGGGCAACCCTCTGGGCAAACCGAGTAATCGGCGACCCGACCCACCAGCATCAGCGCACCGAAGACACCGCCAGCCCCAGCACCAACAGGCCCACCATCACCCGGTACAGAGCGAACGGGCCGAAGCTCCGGGTGCGAACCAACGCCAAAAGCCCCTTCACCGCCACAAACCCCGTGAGGGCCGAGGCCACCATGCCCCAGGCAAAGGCTGCCCGAGCGTCGGAGGGTATGCCTCCCCACCCGCCGACGTCGATGAACAAGTACAGCCCGGCCCCGGCGATCACCGGCACGCTCATCAGCATGGCCATCCGGGTCGCGGCCACCCGGTCGAGGTCAAGCAGGCGGCCTGCCGTCATGATGACCCCTGAGCGCGAAACCCCTGGCTGAAGCGAGCAGGCTTGGGCCAGGCCCAGCAACAGCGCGTCGCGCCCGGTCACCTCGCCGATCTCCCTGGTCCCCCCGCGCCGGTCGGCCCACCACAAAAGCACCCCGAATACAGCCAGCAGCCCGCCGATCAGCCAGATTTCGTCGTCAGCGTCGTCGATAACCGACCGCAGCCCCACCCCAACCACCGCGGCCGGCACGGTGGCCACAACCAGAAGCCACCCGAGTCGCCCCTCGGCGGTCATCGGCCCACGGCGCATCGCCAACCCGGCGATACCGTCTCGAACCAGCGCCCACACCTCCCTGCCCATGCAAGCCAAAACCCCGACCAGCGTGCCCAGGTGGACTGCGACATCGAACGCCTTCTTGAGGTCTTCCCGTCCCTCGAAGTCGTCCCAACCGGCCAACCAGGGAATGATCTGCAGGTGCCCGCTGGACGACACCGGTAGGAACTCGGTGAGGCCCTGGGCGATGCCCAACAAGATGGCGTGCAGGATCGACATGGCCCTGCCGGGTGCTAGCTAGGCACCGGACATGGTGACATCGGCCACCACCAGCGACACCCCGGCGGCGTTCATCGGCAACCAGGTGAGGTCGGACCCCACCGCCACCACATCAAGCAGCATCCGCTGGAGAGTGGAGGCGATGGTTATCTCCCGGACCGGCTCAGCCAACTCCCCGTTGCGAATCCTCAGCCCCTCGGCCCCGGTGGAGAAGTCACCGCTTATCGGGTTCACACCCGAGTGCAGGCCCGACACCCCCTGCACCAGCACCCCGTTCTCGATCCCGGCGATGAGTTCGGACGGCGGGCGGTCGCCGGGGGCCAGCGACAGGGCCTGGCAGCCCACACCGGGCGTGCTGGAGTAGCCCCGCACCGCCGAGCCGGTTGACGCCGTGCCCGAACGTCGGCCGGTATAGCTGTTGTGCAAGAACCGCTTAAGCTCGCCGCCGCCGATCAGCCGGTTGCACCGGGTGGCCAAGCCCTCGCCGTCTGCATCCGAAGCGGTGAACGCCTCGGGGTTGGTGGGGTCATCAACCAGAGTGATGCTCTGGGCTGCCACCTGGTCGCCCAGTCGATCTGCGAAGAGCGAACGACCCTTGAGCACCGCCTCGCCCGAAAGCGTGCCGCCGATGATGCCCAGGAACTGGGCGGTCACGAACGGGTCCAGCACCACCGTGACCCGCTCGGTGGGGGGTTGCTCCGCTCCCAGCATCCGGGTGGCTCGCTCCACCGCGTCGCGGGCCGCTTCCCCCACGTCCAACCCGCCGGGCTCCCGACCGACCGAGAAGCCGAACCCGGTTTGGGTTTCGTCGCCGTCGGAAGCCAGCGAGCAAGCGGTGAGGTAGCACGAGGTGTCCCTCCCCGAGCTGCGGATGCCGGTGGTGGTGGCGATGGCATCGGCGCTCTCCGCATCGGCGTAGTCGGCCGACTCCACCCCGACGATGCGAGGATCGCCGGCCCGCACCGCTCGCTCCAGCTCCAGGGCCAGGTCGATCTTGGCTTCGGTGCCGAAGCCCAGCAGGGCCTCGTTGTAGAGGTCGAGCACAGGAGGGTCCACGCCGTCGGGCTCGGCCAGCCCGAAGAACTCGTCGGGGCTACCGAACTCGGCGTTGTCGCGGGCTTCGGCCAGGGTCTCGCCCAGCACGTCGGAATCGAGGGTGCCGGCGTAGGCGAAACCCTGACGACCCCCGGCTATGACCCGGATGCCAACTCCCTGCGATTCGGCAACCGACAGCGACTCGATCTCCCCTTTGTACACCCGAACGTCGGTCTCCCGGCTGTGGCCCACCACCGCCTCGATCTGCTCGCCGTCTCGCCCCCAGCCAACGATCCGCTCGGCGATCTCCAACAGCTCCCCGGGATTCACGACCCGCTCCGCGATCCAGCTTCTTGCTGCCCGCCAAGATTCACGCCGCGGTGCCTCCCACGGTCATCGATGCCACCCGAAGGGTAGGGGTGCCGTCGCCCACCGGAACGCCCTGGCCGTCCTTGCCGCACGTGCCCGGCGATCCCATGGCGAAGTCGTTGCCCAAAACCTCGATCCCTGCCAGCACCTCCGGACCGTTGCCGATCAGGTTGCCCTCCCGGATCGGGGGGCCGATCTCGCCGTTCACGATCAGGTACGCCTCGGTCATGCCGAACACGAAGTCCCCGGTGGCGGTGTTCACTTGCCCGCCGCCGAGGTGGGCCACATACACCCCCCGGTCGGTGGCGGCGATGATGTCGTCGGGGTCGGTGGTGCCGTTGGCCAGGTAGGTGTTGGTCATCCGCACCATCGGCAGGTGCTGGTAGCTCTGGCGACGGCCGTTTCCCGAGCTCTCCCGTCCCTCCTTGCGAGCCCTCAGCAGGTCCCACATGTAGTCGGTGAGCACGCCGTTCTCGATGAGCACGTTGCGTTGACCGGGGCGACCCTCGTCGTCGATGGCGTAGGCACCCCACTCCCGGGCCATCGATCCGTCGTCGATGAGGGTGACTTCCGGGGGTGCCACCTGCTCGCCAACCCGGTCTCGAAACACCGATGCCTGCTTTGCCACCAGGTCGGCCTCGAGGCCGTGACCGCAAGCCTCGTGGAACAGCACGCCCCCTCCGCCGGGGCCGATCACCACCGGCATCGACCCGCTGGGCGCGGGCTGGGCCGCCAGCTTGGTCACGGCCCGGTTGGCTGCGGTGCGGGCCAGAGCATCCACCTCGTACTCGTCGAACAGCTCGAATCCGACGGGACGGCCCACGCTCTCGAACCCGGTCTGCATACCGGTGTCGCCCACAACCACGCACGACACCGCGAACCGGGTGCGAACCTGATCGTCGGATGCCAGCAGCCCGTCGCTGTTGGCCACCAGGATCCGGCGGCAGCCGTCGGCGTAACGAGCCGAAACCTGGGTGATGGCCGATCCGGTTGACCGGGCCGCCTCGTCGGCTCGGCCCAACAGCTCCACCTTGGCGGCCTTGGCCACCGTCTCGGGCATGACCTCCACCTGCTGAGGTGCGGGGGCGTCAACCCGGTCCAGAGCCGTAACCCGGGTGCCGGCGTGGCCCCCTCGGGCCGCGGCGGCTGCGGCTCGGGCCGCGGCAGCCAGCCCGGCCTCGCTCAGATCGGAGGTGTGGGCAAACCCAGTGGACTCCCCCACAACCACTCGGATGCCCGCGCCCCGGGTGCGTCCCGATGTCAGTTCCTCCACCTTGCCGTCGTCGAGCAGGGCCGACGACGACTGCCGGTCCTCCACGAAGACCTCAGCGAACTCGCCGCCGGTTTGAAGCGCCTCGGACAGCGTGGCGACCACTACGGAATCGTCGATCACAGCGTCTCTCCCTCTACTTGCCGCCGTAGCCTACCGACCCGACCGGCCCATCTCGCACAGGGGGGAGCACGAAGCGGGCATGGCCGGAGTCCCCGTCCCTCTCCCGGATTGGAGCATCCCTATCCCAGGTTGGAGCGGCGTGGATAGGCGTGGTCGGGGTCGCAGATGATGTTCACCACATACGGGACACCGGCATTGAGAGCCCGACTCAGGGCCGGGCCGATGTCGTCGGGCCGCTCCACCGTCTCCCCGGCGCCGCCCAACGCCTCAACCACCTGGTCGTAGCGGCACCCCTCCTGGAGATCGGCGGCCACGTCGTAGCCGTACATCTGGCGCATGGGATGTTTCTCCAGGCCCCAACAACCGTTGTTCCCCACCACAATGGCCACCGGTAGGTTGTGGCGCACCAACGAATCGGCGTCCATCAGAGAGAACCCCGCCGCTCCGTCACCCAGCATCAGCACCACCTGGCGGTCGGGGTGCGCCACCCGGGCGGCCATGGCGTAACCCAGCCCGGTGCCCAAACAGCCGTAGGGTCCGGGGTCCAACCAGTGGCCGGGCCGGTACGAGTCCACAAACCGTCCGGCGTAGGAAACGAAGTCGCCCCCGTCGCCTATCACCACCGCGTCACGGTCGAGCACCCGGCGCAGCTCCCCGTACACCCGGGTAGGCACGATGGGATCGGCTCCAGCAACCAGAAGCTCCTCCTCCCCGGCCCGGGCCTCGGCCTCCAAGCCGCGCAGTTCCTCCACCCACCGGTCCCTGTCGGCACCGTGAACCGGGGCGGGACCATCAGCGAGCGCAGCCAGGATCCTGGCCAGATCGCCCGACACTGTGGCCGCGACCTCGACATGGGGTGACACCGACTCGGCGCTGTCGGTTAGGTGAACCACCTTGGCGTCACCGAAACGGCCGAACGAGATCCGGAAGTCGAGCGGCGTACCAGCCACGATCACAAGGTCGGCGTCAGTTCGCAGCTTCCAACGGGTTCGGCTGAAGAACAGCTCGTGGTCGGCAGGCAGGCATCCCCGGCCCAAACCGTTGGCGAACACCGGCAGCTTCTGGGACTCGACCCAGGCTCGCAACCCGTCCCACGCCCCGTCCCAGTAAACGTCGGTTCCCACCAGCACGGCGGGACGGCGAGCCGCAGCCAGCATCTCCGCCACACTCGCCGTCGCCTCGGGATCGGGGGCGGCACCAACCGGCCGGGGGTCGTCTGGCACGGTCCCGGTGCCTTCGGAGAACAGCACATCCATCGGATAGTCCACAAACACCGGCCCCCGATGGGGGGTCATGGCCTCCTGGGCTGCCCCGAAGGTGACCGCGGCCAGGTCGTCCCCACCCCCCGCGGTGACCGAATGCTTGGTGACCGGAGCCAGGATGGGGACGTGGTCCAGTTCCTGCAACGATCCCGAACCCCAGCGGGCTTCGGGGGCCCGACCACCTAGCACCACCAGCGGGGCGCCGTTGAACCAGGCGGTGGTGACCGCGCTCACCGAGTTGGTGACGCCGGGGCCGGCGGTCACGGCAGCCACCCCGGGCCGTCGGGTCACCTTGGCCAGAGCCTCGGCAGCGAACACCGCAGTCTGCTCGTGGCGCACGTCGTACAGGGCCACGTCACCCCGCTTCACTGCGGCGTCATAGAGCGGGAAGATGTGGCCGCCCGACAAGGTGAACAGCTCACCAACCCCGAATGGGGCCAGTGCGGCAAGCACCTGTTCCCCGCCGTGACCCGATATTTCCCTTGCTTGGCCCGATGTTTGCCCACCGGTAACCGACACCCGTTCCTCTGACATTTCCTCACGGTAATATCAAGTGAACCGTGCGGGGCAATAGCCTTGATCCAATGTCCCCGACGGCCACCCCCAACGGTTGCGCACGCCCGGGGTCGTTCCCCTCCGATCGAGAGCGCCTGCGTGGCTGAGCGAAATACCAAGCGCCAAGTGCTCGGCATCGCCCTACGGGTGGGCATCAGCGTGGCCCTGCTTGCCCTTCTGGTGGTGCTGGTCCCGTCGTTCGACGCCGACGAGCTGTGGCCCGAGTTCAACTCGGCCACCCCTTTCTGGCTGATCGGCGCGCTCACCCTCACCGTGGGGGGCATGATGCTAGCCACCGCCCGGTGGTATGAGGTGGCCCATGCCCTGGGGCTCAAAATCAAGCCCCGACGCATGTTCTCGCACTACATGGCAGGCATGTTCATCTCCAACTTCGTGCCCACCACCGTGGGCGGCGACGTGATCCGGATCACCCGTCTCACCAACGACACCGACGACGGCCCCCACAGCTTCGCCTCGGTGCTGCTGGAGCGGCTCAGCGGCTGGATCGTGCTCCCGGTGTTCACCCTCGTGGGCCTGGCGTTGGACCCGGAGTTGCGGAGTCTGGGTGCCCCCACCCGGGTGGCTGCCAGCACCGCGGGGCTAACCCTTTTGGCCCTGGCCTTGATCCTGGTGCTGGTGGGTAACGCCTGGTTCGGCCGCTGGGTCAGCAAGCACAACGGCTGGGTTCGTTTCGTTAACGGCCTTCACACCGGTATCGACGAGCTGCGGGGCAAGCCCCGGGACACCGGCCGCATCCTGGTCACCGCTTTCGCCTACCAGGCGGTGGTGCTGGCCGCGGCCGGGTGCGCCGCCAAGGTGGTAGGGATCAACGGCCTGGGACCCACCGAGCTGATGGCATTCATCCCCGCGGTGCTCATCATCCAGGTCTTGCCCATCGGCCTGGGGGGGCTCGGGTTGCGTGAGGGCGCGTTGGTGCTCTTCCTCCACGACCTGGGGGTACTCGACGAGCGGGCCATCGCCTTCGGTCTCCTCCTCTACCTCCTCACCATGGCCGGCAGCCTGGTGGGGCTGCCCACCCTGGTCTTCGGCGGACGCCGCTGGCAGCGGGCATCTCGCTCTCGCCATGCGAGCTGACAAGGCTCATCCCCACTTCCCGATCCGGTTACACCCAACATGAAGCTGTCCCGGTTGAAGTTGTTGTCCGGGAACAAGAAGCGCACCCGGCCTCGCTGGTATCTGGAGGTGGCCGTTATCGGTGCCTTCTACGCCATCTACACCTGGGTTCGGAATCAGTTCGGCTCGGCAGCGGTGGAGCCGTCCAAGGCGCAGGCCAACGCCGAGCTGGTCATCGACTGGGAGCGCAGCATCGGGCTGTACTTCGAGCGCGACCTCCAGGATCTGTTCATCGGCTGGGTCTCGTTCATCCAGTTCTGGAACCTGTTCTACGGGCTGTTCCACTTCGCGGTCACCGCTTTCACACTCCTGTGGCTGTACGCCCGTTTCCCCAAGCAGTACCCGTTTTGGCGCACCACCGGTCTTTTGACCACGGGATCGGCCCTGATCGGGTTCGCCCTGTTTCCGCTGATGCCTCCCCGCCTGTTGTCAGCGGGCGGACGCTACGGCGGCGACCTGCCCGACACCGGGTACGTGGACACCGTGACCGATTTGGGGGGGCTGTGGTCGTTCACGTCGGGGGCGGCCGAGCAGCTATCCAACCAGTACGCCGCAATGCCCAGCCTGCACTTCGCCTGGAGCCTGTGGTGCTACCTGGCCCTGCGAAACCACCTGTCCAACCCGGCCGGCCGGGCCGCCATCGCCGCCTACCCCTGGCTCACCTTGTTTGCCATCGTGGTGACCGCCAACCACTACTGGATCGATGCCGTCGGGGGCCTAGGCGCATTGGCGATGGGTTTGGCCGCAGCATTCCTGCTGCACAGGCGGTCAAGCCGGTGACGTTTGCTGCGCAGATACGGCTTCGATACGATTTTTGCCCACGATTACTCATACTAAATGTCGCTGTGGCGTGGTATTTTTGCACCAACCCAATCGGGGCCTAAATCCGCTGACATAGCAAGGGCTTGAGGAACATGGACACCAAACTTCTTCACCGAATCACAAGTCCGTCCGATCTCCGTCGGATGAGCGCCGACGAGCTGGTCGACCTGGCCGAGGAAATCCGCATGTTCATCGTGCAGACGGTTCAGGAAACCGGAGGACACCTGGGTTCCAACCTGGGCGTCGTTGAGCTGACCCTGGCCCTGCACCGGGTATTCGACTCCCCCCGCGACATCATCCTGTGGGACACCGGCCATCAGGCCTACGTCCACAAGATGATCACCGGGCGTCTCGACCAGTTCAACTCGCTGCGCCAGCCGGGTGGCATGTCGGGATACCCGAGCCGGGAGGAATCCCCTCACGACTGGATCGAAAACAGCCACGCTTCCACGGTGTTGAGCTACGCCCATGGCCTTGCCACCTCCCAGCAGATAGCCGACGGCGACCAGCGCCGGGTGATCGCAGTGGTGGGCGACGGTTCCCTCACCGGGGGCATGGCCTACGAGGGGCTCAACAACCTGGGCCATTCGGGATGCAACGCCACCATCGTGCTCAACGACAACGGGCGGTCCTACGCCCCGACCATCGGGCGGCTGTCGGAGAGCCTCATCAGGGTTCGGATGGATTCGCGCTACATCCGCACCGACAACCAAATTCGCAAGGTTCTGAAGGAAATTCCCTGGGTGGGAGAGCTGGCCGACCGGGCTCTGGGCGCGACAAAGGCTGCTGTACGGGAGATGTGGGAGCCCCGCACGTTCTTCGATGAACTGGGCCTCACCTATTTCGGACCGTTCGACGGCCACGACTTGGCCGGACTGGAGCGGGTGTTCAACCGGGTCGCCAACCTCGAAGGCCCCTGCCTGGTGCATGTGTTCACCCAGAAGGGCCGGGGTTACGCTCCGGCCGAGAACGACCCGATCAAGAACATGCACGACACCTCCTATGCCAAGCCGGGGAGCTACACCGAGGCGTTCACCGATGCGATGGTCAAGGAAGCCGAGGCTCGGCCCAAGATGGTGGCCATCACCGCGGCGATGCCCGACTCCACCGGGCTGCTGAAGTTCGCCGAGGAGTACCCCGACCGGTTCTTCGACGTGGGTATCGCCGAGCAGCACGCTGTGACCGCCGCTGCGGGCATGGCCATGGGTGGGCTCCGCCCGGTGGTGGCCATCTACTCCACGTTCCTCACCCGAGCCATCGACCAGGTGAACCTGGATGTAGGACTGCACAACCTGCCGGTGGTGTTCTGCCTCGACCGGGCCGGGATCACCGGCGACGACGGGGCGTCGCACCACGGGGTGCTCGACATGGTGCTGCTCAGCAAGATTCCGGGGATGACCGTGCTGGCCCCCTCTTCCTACCAGGAGCTCCAGCATATGCTGCACGACGCCTTGGACATCACCACCGGACCGGTGGCGTTGCGCTGGGCCAAAACCGCAGCCCCATCGGTTACCGACAAGGAGGTGGGCAGCGGGCTCAAGGGCCGCAAGGTGCGCAAGGGCAAAGACGTGTGCCTGATGGGGGTGGGCAAGATGCTGGCCAACGCGGTCGAAGCCGCCGACCTGCTCAAGGCCGAGGGCGTGTCGGCCACCGTGTGGGATGTCCGCTGCATCAAGCCCCTCGACGAGGACATGCTGGCCAACGCGGCGTCGCACTCGGCGGTGGTAACGGTTGAGGACGGCTGGCGTGAGGGCGGAGCGGGCAGCTCAATCGCCGACGCTCTGGCTCTCTCCGGTCGTGAGGGTCAGGTGCCCTCGATCCGGGTGCTGGGTGTGCCCAACCAGTACATCCCCCACGGCAAGCCCGACGAGATTCTGGCCGCCTGCGGCCTCGACGGCGCCGGCATCGCGGCGGCCGCCCAGCAAGCGCTCAAGGATTGACGGCGCGGACGAGAGTCCCGGGACGGGCCCCGGTGGGGGTGCCGTTCCTGAAGGTGACATGACCGGCGCAGACGGTGAAGTCGTAGCCGTCGGCGCTCTGCAGGAGGCGTCGGGCCCCGGTGGGTAGGTCGCCGACCACCTCGGGGAGGTGGAGCCGCAAGGAGTCCAGGTCGATCACGTTGATGTCGGCCCTCTGGCCTGCAGCCAGCCTGCCCCGGTCGTCGAAGCCGTAAAGCTCGGCCGGCTCCGAGGTGAGGAGCTTGACCGCCTCCTCGATGGCCAGCTTCGGTCCCCGCTGCCGGTCGCGCACCCAGTGCTGGAGCATGTAGGTGGGCAGGCTGGCGTCGGAAATCACGCGGCAGTGGGCTCCGCCGTCGGCCAGCCCGACAACGGTCATGGGATGCACCATCATCTCCCGCAAGTCCTCCAGGTCGCCGTGGCGGTAACCGGTGAAGAATACCTGGAGCATGCCCCGCTCGCATATCAGGTCGTAGAGCAGCTCCAGCACGTCGGTTCCGGTGCGTTCGGCCATGGATGCCAGCGACTCCGACTGATCTGGCTCGAACACCGGACCGCCATCGAACGGGAAAGTGGCGTTGACCGAGTGGCGCATGATGCCCATGGCCGGATCGCCGGGGGTGTCCTCGGCCAAGATCGCGGCTCGCACCTCGGGACGGCGCAGCTCGGCCAACCGCTCGTCAAGCGGTAGATGCTCCAATGCCTTGTAGGAGGGTCGCTTGGCAAACGGGTTGAACTGATCCCAACCGGCCAGCAACCCGCCCGGGCGACCCTGGACCTGAGGCACCAGCTTGGCCCCCTCGGCGTTGGCCCGCTCAACGATGTCCATCTGTTGGCGCCACTGGCCGGGGTTGGCGTGAACCTGGATCATGGTGAAGGTGATGGTCCGGCCTGTCTCCAGACTCAACCGCCGGTAGAGTTCCACCTCGCGGATAGGGGCCTCGGGGTCCTCGCCCATCGACCCGGCCGGCACCACCTCCACCAGCGACCGGCCGTTAAGTGCGGCCATGATGACGGCCAGCTCCTCGTGGTCGGCAAAGGTTCCCGGCACCGGCACGCCCGACAGCGAGGTGTGCATAGGCAGCCGGTTGGTGGAGAAGGCCACCGCTCCGGCCTGTGTCCCCTCTCCCACGATCCGAGCCATCTCGGTCAACTCCGCCGTTGTGGGCGACCCAGTGGTGGCTCCACGCTCTCCCATCACGTAGGCCCGCACCGCTCCGTGGGGCACCTGCGCCGCCACGTCGATGGTGCGGCCGAGCCGTTCCAACTCGTCGAGATACTCGGGAAAAGTCTCCCATCGCCAGGTGATCCCCTCGTGCAAGGCCGCTCCGGGGATGTCCTCCACGCCCTCCATCAGCTCGATCAGCCAATCGTGACGTCCGGGGTCGGCGGGGGCGAACCCCACCCCGCAGTTGCCCATCACCACCGTGGTCACCCCGTGCCAGGCAGAAGGTGCCATGACCGGGTCCCAGGTGGCTTGACCGTCGTAGTGGGTGTGAATGTCCACGAACCCGGGTGTCACATAGCGACCCGAAGCGTCGATCACCTCTGCGGCATCAGCTTCGATGCCCGCTTCGACGGCCACCACTCGTCCATCCGACGCCGCCACATCGGCAACTACCGGAGTAGCTCCCGTCCCGTCGACGACCGTTCCCCCGCGAATCAACAAGTCGAACATGTCGCCATTCTGTCAGGCCCGGCCGCCTGCTCCCACCCGGCGGTCAACCTGGGCCTCTAGACGGACCCGAGAAGATCAGTTACGGGCGAAGTAGGGGTTGTCGCCTGCTTCGTGGTCGGTGGCGTCCACCACGTCGGTTATCTCGGGAATGGCCTCGGTGATCATCACCGTGATTCCCTCCCGCAGGGTGGCCTGGCTCATGGCGCATCCCTGGCAGCCGCCGCCCATGGTGATGTAGGCGGTGGGCCCCTCCACCCCCAGCAGGGTGGCGAAGCCGCCGTGGGAAGCCAGCGACGGGTTGATGTGCTGATCCAGGAGCTGCTGGAGCTTTTCGGGGATGGTGCCGGTCAGCTCCAGATCGGCGTCGGCCAGCAGGTCGGGCTTGTTGGGGTTGCGGATGACCAGCCCTCCCTGCATCGGGTTGTTGGGCAGGTCGAGGGTGGCGCCGGTCAGCGCTTCCACCGATTCCTCGGGGATCATCACCACCAGGTCACCGTTGATGATATGGCGATGGCCCTCGGCACACTGGGCCACCTCCTCGAACGCCAGGTCGTAGGTGTAATCGGCCCCGCTCACCCCGGTGATCTCGATGCGCAATCCGAGGGATTCGGGTGCATCCTCGTTCGACCGTATGTCGAGCACCTTGTCGATGGCGGCTTCGGTTACCTCGAAAAGTTGGGCTTCAATGGTTTCGCTCACGAACACAGCCTACCCGAGTGATCCGACAAGAGACACTGCCTCGAGACTCAGCCTCGGCGGATGCGACCCCGCAGCGCCCAGAAGGCCAGGCTCTGTGCCACGAACCCCACTGCGCCGATGGCCAGCAGCGCTCGCCCCAGCGCCCAAACGTCCCAACCGGAGAACAAAGAGCGCATCCCCTCCAACGCATAGGTCATGGGGTTGAACCAGGTGACCGCGGCCAGCCAGTCGGTCATCACCTCTCGGCTCACCCAGGCCGTGGTCAGGAACATGAAGGGGAAGAACAGCAGCAGGCTCGAGTTCACCGCGGCGGGGTTCCCGGTTCGCAGGGCAATGGCGTAGGGGAAGCCGGTAAAGGCCAGACCCCACAGCGCCCCGATGAGAACGAACACCACCAAGCCGATAAATCCGGTGGCACCGAAACCCACCCCGATGATGAAGCCCAGCAAGATCACCGGTGCTGCCATCACGATGAACAGCGTGAAGTCGGCCACCATCAGCCCCAGCAACAGGGCGTAGCGGTTCACCGGGGTCATCAGCAGCCGGTCGAAGTAGCCCTCGGAAATGTCCATCACCAGTGACGTGGCCCGAGACATCCCGGTGACCGCGGTCATTATGGCCACAGGGAGCTGAAATGCCTTGTAGTCGATGTCCGACACGAGTTCGCCGGCCAGGTTCTGGATGGCCCCGATGGTCACCACCAGAAAGAACAGGGGGATCATCATGGCGGGGACGATCGACTCCATGTCCCTGGGCAGGAGGCGCAGCGCCCGACTGGAAACCGAGGCCATGTCGGTAAAGAAGCCCGACGGTCGGGCCTTGAACGCTGCCGCCGGCGGGCCGGAGAGCGTCGCTTCGCTCATTCCTCCACCTCGATGCGGGCTCCGGTCAACTCGAGGAATACGTCATCCAGCGTGGTGGGGTGGATCGACAGGTCGACCACCTCAACCCCGGCGGCCGACAGGGCCACCGCCACCGGGCTGACCACCGAGGCACCGTCTCCGGTGGCCGCACTCACCTCGTCGTTGTACACCTCGACTTGGCTGACCCCCGCCACCTTCTCGAGAGCTCGAGCCGCCACCTCGGGGTCGCCCGTCACCCGGGCCACAACCACGTCCGACCCCACCCGGCGCTTGAGTTCGTCGGGCGCTCCCTCGGCCACGAGGCGGCCCTGGTTCAAGATGCCCACCCGGTGGGTGAGCACGTCGGCTTCCTCCAGATACTGGGTGGTGAGGAAGATGGTCATGCCGAGCTGCCGATTGAGCCGCCGGATTTGCTCCCACACCATGGCCCGGCTCACCGGGTCCAGCCCTGTGGTGGGTTCGTCCAGAAACAACACCTCGGGGTTGTGCATCAGCGCGGCAGCCAGGTCCAGGCGGCGCTTCATCCCCCCCGAGTAGGTCGAGACCCGCCGGTCGATGGCTTCCATGTCCAGCAGAGGAGCTAGCTCGTCGATGCGAACCCCGATCGCCTCCCGACTCAACCCGTAGTACCGGCCTTGCAACTTCAGCGTCTCTCTCCCGGTCAGCTTTCCGTCCAGCGCCGCCTCCTGGAGCGCCACCCCGATGCTCAACCGCACCTGGTCTCCCTCGGTTGCCACGTCGTGGCCGGATACCGAGGCCGACCCCGCGGTCATCGAGGCCAATGTACACAGCATCCGCACCACGGTGGACTTGCCCGCCCCGTTGGGACCCAGGAACCCGTAGATCTCACCGGCGGCGATCTCCAGATCCACCGATTCCACCGCCACCACGTCGCCGTAGGTGCGGTGCAAGCCCCGAGCAGAGATGGCCATCGACATCGGGGTCATGCTATTCGCCTGTCGGTGAAAAACAGCCAAGCGATGAGCGTCCGGGCGGCTCGCATCATGGATTTCCCGCAAGGTGGGATAGCCTCGGCCCCCATGTTCAACACCGCATTTGGCACCGCCCACAACCAGCACTGCTAGGACGGCCATGACATCTACAACCAGCTCTGTGGTGAGCTACGAACTGACCGGCGATGTGGCCGTGATCCGGGTGGACGACGGCAAGGTGAACGTGTTGTCCCACGAGACCATCGCCGGTATCCATTCGTCACTCGACCGGGCTGATCAGGAGGCCCGAGCGGTAATGATCATCGGTCGGCCGGGGAAGTTCTCGGCCGGGTTCGACCTGAAGGTGATGCAAGCCGGTGCTGAGTCGGCCCGCAACCTGTTCCGGGCCGGGATGGACCTGTTCCTGCGGCTGTATCAGTTCCCGATCCCGGTGGTGGCTGCCTGCACCGGCCACGCCCTGGCCGCCGGGGCCATCTGGCTGATGAGCTGCGACGTGCGAATCGGAGCCGACGGGCCGGCCAAGATCGGGCTGAACGAAACCGGCATCGGTATGGTGCTGCCGGCTTCGGTGGTCACCCTGGCCCGTGACCGATTGTCCCCTCGCCATGTTCATTCCTCGGTTTTGCTGGCCCGGCTCTACTCCCCCACCGACGCCGCCGAGGTGGGCTACCTTGACTGGGTGGTACCCGCCGACGAGCTGGAGGGGGCCGCGGTGGCCGAGGCCGCCAGGTTGGCCCAGAGCCTTTCGATGGAGGCTTTTGCAGGCACCCGGCGAGTTATCCGGGGTCCAGTGGCCGATAGCATCAACCGGATACTCGACGGCGACACCCGGTCGTTCACGGTGGGACTGGACCGATGAGTGACCCGGTAATCCAACTTCTGGAGCAGGTCTGGGAATCCATCGCCGACCTGGGTGCCGACCTGAGCGAGGAGCAGTGGGACACCCCCACAGAGTGCCCCGGATGGTCGGTGCGGGATCAGGTGAGCCACATCGTGGGGATCGAGCGGATGCTGGCCGGGCTCGACACCGAACCGCCGGCCGAGGACGGCGGACTCGACGGCATCGCCGCTTTCAACGAGGGTCAGATCGCTCCCCACCGTTCCCGGCCCGGATCCGAGGTGCTGGCCGAAATGAAGGACATCTGCGCCCAGCGGTTGGAGGAGCTGCGAACCCTGCCCGCCGAGAAGTGGGAAGAGGTGGGGTTCACCCCCATCGGCCAGGCGCCGTACCGGACGTTCATGCACATCCGGGTGTTCGACTGCTGGTCCCACGAGCAGGACATGCGCCGGGCGCTGGGCATTCCCGGCCACCTCGCAGGGCCGGTGGTGCAACACTGCCTCGACTGGCACGCTCGCAACATGGGCTTCGTGGTGGGCAAGAAGGCCGGTGCCCCCGAGGGAACCACAGTGGTGTTCGACATCGCCGGTGACGCCGGCGGGCCGCGGGGAGTGGCGGTATCCGACGGTCGGGCCAAGCCTTCGGTCCCGGCCGATAACCCCACCGTCACCTTGCAGGCCGACATCGACACCTACAACGCATTGTGCTGTGGCCGGACCGATCCGGCATCGACCCTGGCCCGGGGGTTGGTATGCCTGGACGGGGATCGTGAGCTGGGAGAGCGAGTGGTTCTTGCCCTCCCCTACGTGTCGTAACCCTGCAAGCGGCTAGTTCCCGGCGGACATATGCCGGGCCTCAAGCTCGAGCGCCCGAGGGCTGACCGACAGATCGAAGTCGGAGCTGCCCAACGTCGTGTCCCCGTTCCACACCTCCCGGTCCACCAGCCAGTTGGCCCAGCCGTACATCCAGCCGTCGTGGTACGACTCGAATTGAGGGGCCCACCAGTCCCGAAGGGGCAAGCGGGTGGTCTGATGGCCATCCAGGTTGGAGGCCGAGCCCAGGATGCCGCTGGAGGGACTGTGGAGAACGAAATCTCCCGAGGCTGACGCCGCCGAGGCGGTGTCCACCCAGCGAAGGTTCTCGTAGTCCCGGAAGTACCAGAGGTTGGGAACCGACAACGCCGTGTCGATTGTCACCGTCACCGGGGCCTCTCCTACCAACTGGGCGTACCGGTTCAGATCCTCGATGTGACGGACGGTGTCGAGGTAATCGTGGGTGGTGTGAACCTGGGTCAGGAGTTCTCGGGGGTCCCTCTGGTTCACATAGTTGACTGTGTAGGAGGCGTACAGCGTGGTGAGCAGCAGCCCGGCGAGAATCACACCCACCGGGCGTGTCCAGGGTCGGTGGCGGGCCTGCCACAGCACCTTGACCCCGTAACCGGCCAGAAAACCCATGGGCACGACCATGTGAAGGGCCAGCCACGGGAACCGCTCGCTGGCCCACGAGTACGAGAACCAACTGGCCACCGCCGTCCACAGCACGAACTTGCCGATGAAGGTGGGGTTGCGGAACACATGGACGCCGCCCACGATGGCCAGCGCACTCACCAGGTACTCGTACAGCGGGATGGTGTACAGGTAGTAGTGCCACGGTTCGCTGCCCCGGTTGGTGTCCTGCTCCCCCCGCCAGTAGGTGATGCCCTCGGTGAAGCCGTCCAGAAATCCCTCGGGCTTGTCGAAGAAGACCGTGAACCACAGAGCGAAGAAAAACAAGAACGTGGCCGCTGCCAGCACCCAGCCCCACACGGGCACGCTCCGGGCCACGCGGACCACTGGCAGCTCCCAGACCGACCGGGGGTTGGCCAGGGCCAGGATGAACATCACCATCAAGATGCCGTACACCCCCAGGGTGAGGAACACCTCCCACTCGAAAAGGCTGCTGGCAGCGAAGGCGATTCCCATGGGCACCAGCCCGGCGGGAAGCATCCACGAGCAGCCGCTTTCGGGGCTCTCGGGCGCCTTGACTTTGTTCTTCCGGCTTGGCCGTGCCCGGGCTTTGGCCTCCTGGACTTGGCGAACCGCCTGCTCCCCCATGAGGGCCAGGAAGAAGGAGCCGAAGATGAACACCACTATGAACGTGGATTCCTTCACCGCCAGTCCGGCGGCCAGCAGGAACCCGCCCAGCACCGGCAACAACACTCGGGGCCGGTCCATGAACTGGACTATGGCCACCATCAACCCCAGCGTGATAAGCGCGGTCAGCGAGTCCTCTCGTCCCAGCCTGGTCATGTAGAGCGCAATGGGGCTGAACGCCAGCACTCCGCAGGCCACCAGGGTGACTATGGGGCCGAGGTAGCGGCGCAGGAACCACGGCAGCAGGATCAGGCCAACGCCGGCCAGCACGGCCACGATCCGAGCCGTGGTGTGCGACTCTCCGAACACCCAGTAGAACGCCGCCGTGAGGTAGAACCGCAGCGGGCCGTGGTACACCGGGTCGTACCCTTCGTATGTGCCCTCCAGGAACTTCCACGAGTACCAGGCGTCCAGGCTTTCGTCGTGGTGCAGGGGGCGTTCTGCCAGCTCGACCAGCCGTAAAATCAGTCCAGCCAGGGCCATCAAGCCCACCGCCACGGCCAGAGCAGTCTCGGGACGACGATGCCAGAACTCCCTCAGGCTCCAGCCTCCTGTCGCAGTGTCCTGCTCGCCTACTGCCTCTGACATGGCTCAGTTGACCTCGTAGATCGAATACTCGCCCTGGGAGAAAACCAGGTTTCCCCTGGTGGCCCAGAACTCCTCGTTGGCCCCGACCCGGCGCTCTATGGGCCCGATCACGGCGAAGTCCACTCCATGGGCGTTTAGCAGCTCCTCTGCCTGCTCGGAACCGCTCAGCATCATAGTGGCCCTCTGATGACGCTCCGCCCAGTCGGTCACCCCCAGGTCGTTGATCCAACCCGCGAATCCCACCACGGTCTGCCGGCCGCTTAGCGCGGGTACCGGGTGGGTGTGGTCGAACCCGATCAGGAATACGCTGTCGGGCGAAGTCTGTTCCCGGGCCCACTTACCGGCGGCCACCCCGTCGGCCGAGGTAATGGGATGGGGCCACACGTTCACCTCGGGATCGGCCGCCTTCCAGATGTCCAGAGAGCCCGCGAAGGTGATGACACAGAACAAGAGCACGGCGATTGAAACCCCGAGCCGACCGAACGAGGCGACCCTCACCAGCACCGCGGCCACCAAGAAAGCCCCCAGCAACAGGACCGGCACGAACCAGTGCGTGTTGTTCCACGCATGGGAGGGGCCGACGTGGGCGAAGTTGGGCACGATAAGCCAGAGCCACACCGGGATGGACGCCCACAGCACGACCCGAGGCAGCGTGTGCTTCCAGAGCTGGGCCACCAACATCAACAGCAGGAACACCCCGGCGTTACGCCACCAGAACGTGACCAGGTTGTCGGCATCCATCGAGTAGCTCGACTCCTGCATCCAGCTTCCGTTTACCCACGTCTCCACAACCACGTCGGTGTTGAGGGGTCGGATCGCCCGGGCCAGCGGCACTGACAGCACCAACGCGGGTATCGCGAACAGCCACCACTGCCACCGGCGGTCTAGTAGCCCCCAGATCAGGCCCAGCCCCAACGCCACGGCAAAGGAGTACACGTGGAACAGCGGCATGACCCCCACCATCACACCGACAAAGGCAAACGTCCGCCGAGACCCCGACTGGTGGGCCTCTCGCATGAGCATCACCGCTATCAGGAGGAGAGAGAATCCGGCCAGGGTGGGACGTTGGGGGAAGAGAACCCCGGTGACCGGATTTTCCATGAGGATGTTCCCGGCGTGGTGGCGGGTGTAGTCGGTTGGGAGGTTCCAGATGACGCTCCAACCACCGTCGGCCACGTCGTGGAAGAAACGGAGCCAGCCCAGGCCCCCGAACATGGTGAACACCAAGACGGCGACAGCCCCGACCGCTCGACTGTTGAACAGCCGGACCCCAACCAGGTACATGACCGGTACGAACACGAACGCCAGGTATCCCGACGACACCTCCAGCCCGCCGAACGCGCTCAATCCGAACCGGTCCAGCATGGCGGCGAAAAAGTCGATGCCGAAGTGGTAGGGCAGCTTCGCCCCGTCAGCAGTGGGCAGCTCCGGCGGGAAGTTCTCGGCGTGGGCGAACGACGAGGCGTAGATGAGGTGGGCTTGCCAGTCGGTCCACGATGAGAGGTGACCGGCCAGCACACCCCCCGCACCGTCGGGAACGTAGGCCCGGTTCAGTATGAGCACGGTGAGCGCCCACGCCGGGGCCGTTAGGATCAGCAACGGCCCCGGGTTCTCCGGGCGGGTGATGGGACGTTTCAGGCGGCGACCAAAGTCGCGGCACTCCCCGCCGATCTGGTGGATTCCTGTAATCCATCCCGAAGCGGAGATGGCCGTTGCGACCAGGGCAGCCACCGCCACCACCTGCCCGCTGAGGCCTCCGGCGGCCCAGCCGGAGACGTACCCCACCAGTGTGACCGTGGCAAAGCCGACCACCGCCCCGTAAGCCACCCGCTCCTCGATGCGAAGCTTCGCCTCGGTGAGGTAGGTGAGGCCGACGCCGACCAGTACGCAGTCGGCGATCAGGAGCGCTGCCCAGAGCTTCATCTCGTCGCGAACTTAGTGGGCAACGAAAGGGCTACGGCAGCCACCGGTTCAATCAGTCGAACCGTTACCCGAGGCCAGGTGGCCCACTAAGGCAACCAGCGCCCGCAATAGTCCCGAGGCCAGGGCTGGGCTCCCCTTCGGGCGTAGAGCAAACGGGCCCGGGCGTCCTGTTCTTCCGGTGGGGCGTGGGCCGGGTTGCCGGTTCCCCCCACCGTCCTCCATGTCCGCGGCTCAAACTGGTAGGCACCGTAGAACAAACCGTTCGAGCTCTCGATGGTGTAGTTGTTGCGCGACTCACACCATCGGAGGTTGTACCACTGGCGTTCGGTTGGCTCCCTCCACCCGTTGTCTGCCAGCTCCCGGTCGGCCAGGTCGTTGATCTCTGCGATGTACACCACCCACTCAGCCGCTTCAACCGACTGCACTGCATCTTCCAAGCGGCTGTTGAGGTGTGGGATGGTGTCACGAAGACGGTCGATGCGAGCCTTGGTGCGTTCCAACTCCTCGGGTACGTGATCCACCGAGTTCAGCGCCTGATCGACAACTTCGGAGACCTCCGACAGCAGGGTGTGGCGCCAGAGGGCGTCGGTGGCGTCTGCAACCTCGAGAACGAAGGCCAAATCCTCCACGGCACCCCCCGCCATGTACTCCTGGATCACCAACTGCCGGGCTTCGGCTCTGAGCAGCGCCTTGCCTGCCTCATCGTTGGCCAGAGCTTCCACCCGGTCGA
This sequence comes from Acidimicrobiales bacterium, assembly GCA_965200775.1. Classification (GTDB taxonomy): domain Bacteria; phylum Actinomycetota; class Acidimicrobiia; order Acidimicrobiales; family Bin134; genus Poriferisocius. Next base: position 2,373,659 of record OZ241383.1, read on the forward strand.
GCTCGAGGGCCAGGTCGGCCACCGTGCGATCCAGCGTGGTCTGGATCACATCGCGCACCTCCCAGGCCAACTCCCGGTCGTTCCGGGCCCGCTCCAGGTCACGCCATGCCGGAGCCACCGACTCAACCGGTACCGGACCGGCCGGTCCGTCGCCAGTGCCGCCCTGCCCCAGAGCCACCCCGCCGGCTGCGGTCGCCGCCACAACAAGCGCAACCAGAACCACCCGGAGCCGGGCCGGCATCCACCGGCCGGAGCCAGGCCACCGCGGGCGGCCCGAGGACTGCCCCTTACTCACCTGTGGCCCCCTGTGGGGTCGTCAACCAACACAATCGAATCCGCAAACTCTCTCCCGCTCTGGTCTCTCCCAATTGATCGGCTCAGCTACCCTCGAAAATGGTTTACCGCACAGCCTGTTCGGGCGGCAAAACCTCCCATCCGGCAACCAAACTTACCGAAAATGCCCACTTTCTCCACTTCCGCCCCAGATGCCCCACTGGGAAGCGGCGACGACCCAGGTGTGGATGCCGTGTTGCTGGTGTCGTTCGGGGGCCCCGAAGGGCCCGACGACGTGATGCCGTTCCTACGCAACGTGACCAGAGGGCGGGGCGTAAGCGAGGAACGCCTGGCCTCGGTGGCCGAGCACTACCACCTGTTCGATGGCATCAGCCCCATCAACCAGTGCAACCGTGATCTGGTTGCCGCTCTGGCTGGTGAGCTGCGTGAGAGGGGGGTGGACATTCCGGTGTACTGGGGCAACCGCAACTGGACCCCATTGCTGGCCGACACCCTGGCTCAAATGCGAGACGACGGCATCAGCCGAGCCGCCGGGTTCGTGACCTCTGCCTTCGGCTCATACTCCGGCTGTCGCCAGTACGCCGAGGACATCGAACGGGCCCGGGCCGCTGTGGGGTCGGACGCCCCCATCATCGACAAGCTCGGCCCCTTCTGGCATGAGGAGGGCTTCTGGTCGGTGATGGCCGACAGCCTGGCCGAGGCCCTAGGGCACGAACCGGATGCCCATGTGGTGTTCACAGCGCACTCCGTGCCCCACGCAATGGCGGCCACCGCTCCCTACGAGGCCCAACTGGATCAGGCTTGCCGCCTGGTGGCCGAACGCTCGGGGGCCAGGCATTGGACGCTGGCCTACCAGAGCCGCAGCGGGCCACCGCAGGTTCCGTGGCTGGAACCCGACATCGGCGCCGAGCTGGACCGGTTGGCCGGTGCCGGCACCGGCTCGGTGATCGTGGTGCCCATCGGGTTTGTGGCCGACCACATGGAGGTGATCTACGACCTCGACACCGAGGCCCGTCGGCGGGCCGGCGACCTGGGGTTGCGGTTCACCCGAGTTCCCACCGTCGGTACCCACCCGGCGTTTGTGTCCATGATCGCCGACCTGGTCCTAGCCCCACCACCACCGCCCTGCCCCGCCGACTGCTGCGGCTACAACCCGCGCCCAACCCCCGCTTGAGCGCTACCCGCCGACTGCTGCGGCTACAACCCGCGCCCAACCCCCGCTTGAGCGCTACCCGCCGACTGCTGCGGCTACAACCCGCGCCCAACCCCCGCTTGAGCGCTACCCGCCGACTGCTGCGGCTATGAGGAGTAGCTTCTCGGAGCTACTCGCGACTGCCGATCTCGGTGTTGATCCAGGCGATGAGCTGTTGCTGGTTGCGGGTCTGGGTCAAGATGTCGCCGGGGCCGGTGAAGTGGAACACAAAGCCCTCGCCCGACTTCATGGACTGGATGGAGCGGCCCTCCACGGCTCGGCGCAGCTCGTACTGAACGGTGTCGGGGAAGGCCAGCATGTGGCTGGTGTCCACCACCACGGTCTCGCCGGCGGCCAGCGAGATCACGTCGATGGCCCCGTAGGAAGCCACCACCACCTTGCCGGTTCCCTCGGCGTGGACCATGAACCCGCCTTCGCCTCCGATCATCGACTTGAACCCGCTCCACTTGGTGTCCACCACAACCGAGGAGTCGGAAGCCAGCCAGTTTCCCCGCTCGATTACCCACGACTGCGAGCCGTCCAGTTCGATCACACGAAGATCACCGGGCAGCTTGGCGGCCACATCCACCCAACCGCCCTCGGCGGGAGCCGTAAAGGTGGACAGGAACAGGGACTCGCCGCCCAAAACGCTCCGCTTGAGCCCCTTGAGTAGGCCGCCCTCCATCTTCGCCTCGAGCGACATCCCGGCTGAATGGGCAGACATGGCCCCGGCCTCGACTTTTACGTCTTCACCGCCGCCCAGGATGCACCGGGCCACCGCGAAGCTTGGAGCATGACGAATCTCTACCTGCATGGCGGGAAGCCTAACTGCCGTCACCAATGAACTGGCGCGGGCAAGAGAGGAACCCGCTGCGCTCCCTCGATTACCCGATGTTCTTGTCCCGGCCCTCCCAGTACGGGGCTCGCAGCTCCCGCTTCAGCACCTTCATGGCCCCCGACAGAGGCAGCGGCTCGGCTCGGAACTCCACCGACTTGGGAACCTTGTACCCGGCGATGGACTGGCGGGCGTGCTCGCACACCTCCTCCTCGGTCAGCTCGCTACCCGGCGCGGGCACCACCACCGCATGGACGGCCTCGCCCCACACCGGGTCGGGAATGCCAATCACCGCCACCTGGGCCACTCCGGGATGGGTGGAGATGGCGCTCTCCACCTCTGAGGAGTACACGTTCTCACCCCCGCTGACGATCATGTCCTTCACTCGGTCCACCAGGAACAGGTACCCGTCTTCGTCGAGGTATCCGGCATCGCCGGTGTGGTACCACCCGTCCCGGAACACCTCGGCGGTGGCCTCGGGCTTGTTCCAATACTCCTGCATGTAGTTGCCACCTCGGGCGCACACCTCGCCGATCTTCCCGTTGGGCAACACGTTGCCGTCCTCGTCCTGAATGCACACGTTTACCCCGAGCACCGCCCGACCCACCGACCGCAGCCTGGGGCTGCCGGCCACATGGTCTTCGGGGGAAAGGAACGTGAGGATCGACGAGCACTCGGTCATCCCGTACCCCTGCATCAGCTCCACGTCGGGCAGGTGCTCCAGCAGATGGTTCAAAACAGCCTCGGGCATCGGCGAGGCGCCGTAAACCAGGCTGCGCAGGGAGGCCAGACGCTCGGGACGGTATTCCGGGTGCTGGATGCACATCCCGATCATGGTGGGCACCATCACCGTCTGGGTTACGTCCTCGGCTTCGATGAGGTTCATCACCCCGGCAGGGTCGAAAGCGGGGATGGTCACCATCTTTGAGCCGGTGGCGGGAATGGCCAGAAGGCTGGCCATGGAGGCGGCGTGGAACAGTGGGGTCTGGCTCAGGAACACCTCGTCGTCGGCCAGGCCGCCCAACCCGATGGCCACGTGGTAGAGGTTCAACATCTCGGCCCGCTGTTGCACCACCACCCCCTTGGGCAACCCGGTGGTACCCCCGGTGTACATGAGCACGACCGGATCGTCTTCCTCGGGCTCCGCCGGGGTAGCGGTATCTCCGGCGGCCACCAGATCCTCGTAGGCCACATCGTGGGGCACGTCGCCCGAGCCGATGAGCACCACGGTGCGAACCGGGCTGTCGCCCACCGTCGCCATGGCCTGGGCAAACAGTTCGGCGAAGAAGGCATCGACAAACACCACCTCGGTGCCCGAATCCCGCACGATGTAGTCGAGTTCCGGCCCGGCCAATCGCAGGTTCAGAGGGTTGATGACCCCGGCGCCCAAATAGCAGGCGTGGTACAGCTCCAGGTAGGAGGCGCTGTTGAGGGACATGATGGCCACCCGGTCACCCCGCTCAACTCCCAGTTCGCTGCCGATGGCGTTGGCGAGGCGGGTGACCCGTTCGCCGTGGGACGCAAAGCTCGCCCGGTAGCTTCCATCGACCACGGCTTCCCTGTCGCCGTTCCGTTCCACAGCCGGATAAAACAGCCGGTGATAGACAAGTTCCTTCATGGGACAACCGTAGCGCGACAAGGTGACATTGAGATCAAGCTCCCGGTGCGACAGCTGAGCAAGCGGCCGGCGACTTCGGGCCGGCCCAATGGCCGGGAAACATCAAGATCAAGACCTTGATCCGGCGGCTGGACAAGCAGCAGCGCCACTGGACAGGGCAGACTACGGCCATGGGTGATCGACCAGTAGCGTTCGTGACCGGGGCCAGCCGGGGGATCGGGAAAGCCTGCTCCGTCCATTTGGCCACCGCCGGGTTCGATGTGGCCGTTTCGGCCCGAACCGTGCAGGAGGGCGAGCAGCGGGAGCATTCGTCCACCGTCAAGCAGTCGGACACGTCCCCGTTGCCCGGCAGCCTGTCGGCCACCGCTGCTTTGGTGAACGAGGCCGGAGGCCAGGCGCTGGTCGTGGCCGCCGACCTGCTCGACGACACCTCCCTGGGCGCTGCGGCTGCCACGGTGCTGGAGCGCTGGGGCCGGGTGGACGTGCTGGTGAACAACGGGCGCTACATCGGTCCGGGCCACATGGACCGCCTTCTGGAAACCCCCATCGAGCTGCTCGACCGCCATCTTCGAGCCAACTGCCTGGCCCCGCTGGTGCTCACCAAGGCCTTCCTGCCCCAGATGATCGAGCGGGGCTTAGGCACCATCGTGAACATCACTTCGGCGGCCGGCTACGCCGACCCCACCCAGGCGGCCGGGGCCGGAGGTTGGGGCATGGGCTATGGCATCAGCAAGGGGGCTTTCCACCGGGTGGCCGGGTTCCTGGCCGTGGAGCACGGCGACGCAGGCATCAACGCCTTCAACGTGCAGCCGGGCTACATATCCACCGAGCGCATCGCCCAGGACATGGCCAAGTTCGGTTTCGAGGACAACGGCCAACCACCCGATGTGATCGGAGCGGTGGTGGCGTGGCTGGCCACCAGCCCCGAGGCTCGGGAACTGAACGGAGCCAACGTGGAGGCCCAGTTCTTCTGCCACGAACGGGGCCTACTTCCCGGATGGGACGGTCCCGAGCCCAACACTGCGGCCATCCGCTACGACTTGAGCGGTGCCATCCTGGCCGACTTTGAAGAGCAGCTCCTGGCCGACCAAACGTAGAGGCCGACTATGAAGAGCAGCTCCTGGCCGACCAAACGTAGAGGCCAATTATGAAGAGCAGCTCCTGGCCGACCAAACGTAGAGGCCAATTATGAGTGACGAACACGTGGGCGGGGCGGGTAATGCGACCTTGGATCTGTGCGTGGTCATGCCGGTGTACAACGAGGAGGAGATTGTCGGACAGGCCGTCGAGAGCTGGCTCGATGTGCTTGACGGGCTGGGGATTCGCTACGAACTGGTGGCCATCGTGGACGGGGCCACCGACGACAGCGAGCAGGTGCTCCGCTCGGTGGCAGAAAGCCGCTCGGGGCTGGTGGTAGACGCCAAACCCAACAGTGGCCACGGGCCCACCATCCTGCGGGGCTACCGCCGTGGGGTAGCCACCGCCGAGTGGGTGTTCCAGGTCGACTCCGACGATGAGATGCCTGCTGCCTCGTTCGGCCAACTGTGGGACCTCCGCCACGATCATGACGCCGTTATCGGCATCCGCGACAGCAGGCTCCAGTCGCCGGGGCGTCGTGCTATCAGCCTCGGGGCCAAGCTCACCACCCGGATCGCTTTCGGCTGCCGCCTCTCAGACGTGAACTGCCCCTACCGCCTGATGCGGTCCAGCACGCTGGGGCCGTTGCTGGAGCACATCCCCAACGACACCTTCGCTCCCAACGTGGTCATCTCCGGGATGCTGTCCCGATCCGGGGCCCGACTGGCCGAGGTTCCGGTGCCCCACCACACCCGAACCACCGGACAGGTCTCCATCCTGGGGATGCGAGCCGTGCGGGCCGCCCTCCGCTCCCTAGCCCAAACCGTTCGCCTCAGCCGGGTTCGCGTCCCCAAAGTTTCGTAGGGGCTGCCCAGGCCCATCCACCCACCTGCCCTTTGCCGCCCGCTTCGCTCCGTCTGTGCGCGCTCACCGGAAGGTGCGGGCCACGTACTCGTCGAACATGGGAACGGTGAATGCAACCTCGCCCCAGCGGGGGGAGTAGATGAGCCCCCGCTTGATCAGAGCGTCGCGGATTGGTCCGACTTGTGTGGTGGTCTTGCCCATGGCCTCAGCTACGTCGCTTGAGACGCAAGGAACGGGACCGAAGCCGGCCATCGCCCGCAAGTACCGGCGCTCGCTGTTGTTCGCCCGGTCGAGGCGGGCGCGGAAGAACCCGGTGTCCAGCTCATCTGCAACCACGGGTCCGGCTCTTTCCACATCGTCGATGTCGATCACCTCTGAGTCTTCTGCCGTGTTCCATGCCTGCTTCCCGAACTCCTGCAGGAAGTAGGGATATCCCTGGGTGAGGTCGAAGACCCGGTTCAACGCTTCCGGTGTCCAGGAAACGCCTTCTGCTTGGGCTGGGAGGCTCAGCGCCACTCGGGCATCATCGGCAGGCAAAGAGCCAACCTCGGCAAAGTCGAACAGCCGTTCGGCATATGACTTGGCCTCGCCGGCCAGACCAGGCAGCGAGGGCAGGCCGGCTCCGGCGATCATGAACGGAAGCTGCTCCTGACTTACTCGGTGCAGCCCGATAATCAGATCTGCCAAATCGTCCCGGGACAGGTACTGCATCTCGTCGATCGTCACCAGCACGCCGGTACCGTCTTGCCTGGCAATTCTGCCGACCTCGATGAACACCTCCGCTAGGTCGTCGGACAAGATGCCTGTGTCAGCCCACCCTGCCAGCACGTCAATTTCTCCGGTGACCGTTGTAGTGGTGTCGGGAATCTGGTAGCGGACCTTGAAGGCTGACAGCAGGCCCAGCGCTTTGCGCGCTCGGTCCTTGAGGCGCTCACGTGTACTCAGCCTCAATAGCGTGCGACGGCCAACAGAAGCGACCACCTCCCGAAGCGACGTGTCGTCGGTAGCCTCGACCTGATCGTGGATCCATCCGTGACCCTCAGCGATTCGCCCGAACTCCCGCAGCAGCACGGTCTTGCCCACCCCCCTCAACCCGGTGAGCAACCAGCTCTTGGCGTGGCGTCCCAGCCCAAGTCGTTGCACGGCCACATCGAAGTGGTCGAGCTCGCGGTCTCTGCCGGCCAGCTCGGTGGGAGGGTTACCCGCGCCGGGGTTGTAGGGATTGCGTACCGGGTCCACTCGGGAAAGTATAACAGTTTGCGGTATTTATAGCTGTTTTAGCTAAAAATGTCGCAAACTCTTATAAATTGACATATCCCCTGGTCACAGGCCCCGCGCCGCATTACTGCATGCACCGGGGTTCTTCAGGGCTTCAGCGCCGCCGTTGCGCAAGTTTGTTTGCTTGCGGCCCGGCGAGTCCAACGGCGGGCCCACCGACCTCGACAACCTCGTGATGGTGTGTACCCGATGCCACCACAACATCCACGACCACCACTGGGAAGTCCACCAAGACTCAGACGGCCGCTACACGGTACAACCGCCGCCCGACCCGTTCCCCGACACCGGCACCAACAACTACCAGCCCGCCCAACACAACCCCATCCTCAGAAACTGACCGCCCAAAACCCGACCATCACGTCGAGCACCTCACCTAGAGGCACCGGCAACCACAACGGCAACGGCTTCGAGACGACCGAGCAAGGTGACCCGAGGTCCCGACCTGCTTCCGCCATCGGGCACACCCAACGCCCAAGATTCCAACGGTGCCGCCCCAGGCAAGCTGCTGATTTACCCATAACCGTCGCAGCCAGCGGGTACCGTCTAATCGGACCCTCATTTGGGCCCTGAGCACCCCAACGGAACCCCAAAACCACCATGCCCCAACGAGCTGAAACCCTGTTCGAGGCCATGCCGGAAGACAGCGACACCGGCGTGGACTTCGCCCGCGAGCTGGTGAAAGTCCCGGTGGCCGACGAGATGTCGGAGTCGTTCCTGGCCTACTCCCTTTCGGTCATCACCTCCCGGGCCATCCCCGACGCCCGAGACGGCCTCAAGCCGGTGCAGCGCCGCATCCTCTACTCCATGCTCAACATGGGAATCCGCCCCGACCGGCCCCACCGCAAGAGCGCTCGGGTGGTGGGCGACACCATGGGCAAGTACCACCCCCACGGCGACGCCGCCATCTACGACGCCCTCGTCCGGCTGGCCCAGGACTTCTCCCGGCCCATCACGCTGGTGGATCCCCACGGCAACTTTGGAACTCTGGACGACCCTCCCGCCGCCCCCCGTTACACCGAGTGCCGCCTGGCCGAGGCGGCCATGGAGATGCTGGCCGAGATCGACGAGGACACCGTGGACCATCGAGCCACTTACGACGGCGAGAGCTCCGAGCCCGAGTGCCTGCCCGGGCGGCTGCCCAACCTGCTAGTGAACGGAACCACCGGCATCGCGGTGGGCATGGCAACCAACATGGCCCCTCACAACCTGCGGGAGGTAGCCCAAGCCATCCGGCAGGTGATGACCCAGCGCCGGCCCCGGCCCACCACCGACGAGCTGCTGAGGGTGCTGCCCGGCCCCGACTTCCCCTCCGGGGGATCGGTGATCGACGCCGAGGAAGGGGGCCTGCACCAGGCCTACGCCACCGGTCGAGGCTCATTCCGGGTCCAGGCCAAGATGGACCCGGTAAAGCTCACCCGCAGCCGCCAGGGCATCGAGGTCACAGAGCTGCCATACATGGTGGGCCCCGAGAAGGTGGTGAAGCGCATCAACGACTTGATCGTCGACGGCAAGCTGCCCGGCATCCACGACGCCCGCAACCTCTCCGACCGACATCACGGGCTGCGCATCCTCATCGAATGCGAGCCCCACGTGGAGCCCGAGAAGGTGTACCACGACCTGTTCCGCCTCACCCCCCTTGAGGAGACCTTCACCATAAACAACGTTGTGCTGGTGAACGGCACCCCCACCACAGTGGGCCTTTACGATCTGTGCCGCCACTACATCGATCACCGCCTGGCCGTGGTTGTGCGGCGCACCCGGTATCGCCTCGGGCGGGCCCGAGACCGCCACCACATCCTGGAAGGGCTCATCATCGCCCTGGACAACATCGACGAGGTAGTGGCCATCATCCGCAGCTCCGACGACGCCGCCGAGGCCCGCCAACGCTTGGAGGATGCCCTGAACCTCACCGAAATCCAGGCCGCTCACATCCTCGACATGCAGCTACGGCGACTCACCGCTCTCGAGAAGCAGAAGATCATCGACGAGCGTGACGAGCTGGTCGCCCTCATCGAGGAGCTGGAGAAGCTGCTGGGCTCGGAGGCCCGCCAACGCACGGTGGTGCTGAAAGAGCTGGATGAGATGGTGGAACGCTTCGGGCAGGACCGGCGCACGGAGATCATCGCCCACCACGACGCCCCGGTTTACGAGGCGACACCAGCTTCCGAGCTGGCCCCGTCAACCGAGGGCCCGTGCGCCGTCACCCTGTCCACCACCGGAATCGTAGGCCGGGCTCCCGCTGGAGGGCGCCGACGGTCGCAGTTCGGTCGCCATGACGTGCTCGCCACCTCGGTGACGGCCTCCACCAGCGACGTGATCCTGGCCGTCACCTCCGGGGGCCGGATCATCGTCTCGCCGGTATCGGCCCTGCCCGAGGTGTCGGGCCGCAGCCGGGGAGCGGCGGCGGCGGAGGTGTTCGGAACGATTCGCAGCGAAACGGTGCTGACCTTGGTAGTCCCTGGCGGTGATCCTCTGGTGATCGTCACCGCGTCCGGGGTCGTGAAGCGGGTTGACCTGTCGGAGGCCGACCGGGGCCGGGCCGCCAAGCAGGTAATCAAGCTGAAGCCGAACGACCGGGCGGTGGCCGCTTTCTGCGCCCCGGAAACGGTCGAGATGGTGTTGGTCAGCGCCCAGGGCCGAGCCCTGCGGACTCCGGTGGAGTTGGTGCGGGTGCAGGGTCGGGGGGCCGCCGGGGTATTGGGCATGAAGCTCCGCGACGGCGACCGGATCATCGCCGCAGACGGGGTTACCGGGGAGGAGGCCGTCATCTCGGTTGACGTCACCGGATCGGTGGCCATCACACCGGTGATCGACATTCCCGCCACCGCTCGGGGCGGGGTGGGTACCCAGCTCGCCGGAGAAGGATCGCTGGCCATGGCCGCCATCGCCCCTCCCGCCGACCTGCTGGCCGAGATCGATGACAACGGCAAACCGGCCAAAGCCCCGGTGCCGTTCCCCCTCACCAACGGCGAGGCCGACCACGCCGTGGTGCTGAAGGTTGGGATGCCCCGATGGTGACCAAGGCCGCTACCTCCGGGAAATCATCCCCGCCGAAAGGCAACAGCGAAGCCGGCCTTTTCCAGGCCTCAACGCCGGAAAACGGCAACGGTAGCTACGACGCCTCCGACATCGTCACCCTGGAAGGACTGGAAGCGGTCCGCAAGCGTCCAGGCATGTACATCGGGGGGACTGGGAGCGACGGGCTCATGCACCTGGTGTGGGAGCTGATCGACAACGGGGTGGACGAAGCCGGAGCCGGTTACGCCACCCGCATCGACGTGACCCTCCACGCCGACGGGTCGGTGGAGGTGAGCGACAACGGCCGTGGCATTCCGGTTGACAAGCACCCCACCAAGAAGGTGTCGGCCCTCGAGGTGGTGTTGAGCGAGCTTCACGCCGGAGGCAAGTTCGGCGGCGGAGTTTACACTGCTTCCGGCGGGTTGCACGGGGTTGGAGCTTCGGTGGTCAACGCCCTGTCCACCCGGCTTCGGGCCGAGGTTGACCGCGACGGCGCCACCTGGCAGCTCTGGTTCCTGAACCAGAAGCCGGGCCAGTTCGACGGTGACCGCTTCGTGAAGGGCAGCAAGCTCCGCAAAACCCGAACCACCCGCAAGACCGGAACCCGTATCCGCTTCTGGCCCGACATCGATATGTTCGACCCCGACGCCGCGGTGTACTTCGAGACCATCCGTGAGCGAGCCCAACAAGCCTGTTTCCTGATTCCCGGGTTGCGAATCAAGCTGGAGGACAAGCGCCGCAACAGCACCAATCCCCCGGTGGATCTCATCTCTCATGGCGGTCTGGCCGATCTGGTCAACCACCTTTCCGGCCCGGAGACCGTGACCGAGGTCATCTCCATTCCCGGCGAGGGCAGCTTCGAGGAGAAGGTCCCGGTGGACGGGAGCATGGCCGTGGTCACCCGCCAGTGCCAGGTGGACATTGCCCTGCGGTGGACCAAGGCCTACGACGCCCACGTGGTCAGCTTTGTCAACACCATCCCGACGCCTCACGGGGGCACCCACCTGGCCGGCTTTGAAAGGGCCCTGACTCGAGCAGTCAACGACAGCCTGCTGGTGGACTCCAAGAAGCTGGCCCGTTTGGCCAAGCAGGGCAACGACCGGGCCCAGCGGGAGGACGTGCAGGAGGGGCTGGTCGCTGCGGTCAAGGTGACCCTTCCCGAGCCCCAGTTCCGGGGCCAGACCAAACAGGAGCTGGGCACCCCAGCGGTACAGTCCATCGTTTACAACGTGCTCAAGGACGGTCTGGAGAGCTGGTTCCAAACCGGTCCCAAGAGCCATGTCACTGCCTTGCAATCCAAGATCGCCGACGCGGTGGTGAACAGGGTGTCGGCCCGCCAAACCCTGGAGAACAAGCGCCGGGCAGCTTCCCTGGGCTCGACCGGGATGCCCGACAAGCTGGCTGATTGTCGGGTCCACGGCCCGGAGTCCGAGCTGATCCTGGTTGAGGGTGACTCGGCGGCCGGGCCGGCCAAGGCGGGGCGCAACGCCGAGAACATGGCCATCCTGCCGCTGCGGGGCAAGGTGGTGAACGCCGCCAAGTCGTCGGTGAAGCAGGTTCTGGACAACGCCGAAGCTCAAGCCCTGTTCACCGCCCTGGGCGCGGGGTCGGGCGACGACTTCGACATGGCCAAGGCCCGGTACGGGCGCATCGTGATCCTTTGCGACGCCGATGTGGACGGCAGCCACATCCGCTGCCTGCTGCTCACCCTCATCCACCGGTTCCTTCGACCCATGCTGGAAGCCGGGAACGTGTACGCAGCCCAGCCCCCGCTCTACACCGCCAAAGTGGGAGACCAAACCTACAGGGCCTGGTCCGACGCCGAACGGGATCAGATCACCGACGAGCTGTCCCGGGGCAGCCGGAAGGCCGAGAACATCCGATGGTCCCGCTTCAAGGGTCTGGGAGAGATGGACACCGACGAGCTGGCCGAGTGCGCCCTCGACCCGGCCACCCGCACCCTGCGCCAGATCACCCTCGACGACGCCGGACAGGCAGAGAAGATGTTCGAGACCCTCATGGGCTCTGACGTGAGTCGGCGCAAGGACTTTCTCATATCCCGAAGCGAGCTGGTGGATCGCGATGCCCTCGACTACTGACCGGCCAGAAGCCCGGCCCTCCCACGAGCATGACTACTGACAAGAACAGGGAAAAGGAGTAACTTGAGATGTCCATGAAGGAGTCCGCAGAGAACGCCGACGAAGCGGAGAATACCGACGAAGCAGCCAGCGAGAAGCTGCTCGACATCCCCGAGCGCTATGTGCCCAAGTATCTGTCACCTTCCAGCGCGTCGTCGTACCAGGAGTGCGCTCGGCGGTGGAAGTTTCGCTATGTGGATCGTCTGCCCGACCCGCCGGGCGAGGAGGCGGTCACAGGAACCTTCGCTCACATGGTTCTGGAGCGGCTGATGCAGGAACCGGTGGAGGCCCGAACCGTGGAACGGGCCAAGAAGCTTGCCCGCGAACTGTGGCCGTCCATGGAAGGACACCCCGACTACCGGAACCTGGAGCTCGACGAGCGAGGCAGCCTTGACTTCCGCATCCGGGGCTGGAATGCCATTGAGGGCCTGTGGGACCTTGAAGACCCCAACGACGTGGCGGTGGCGGCCACCGAGCGGGACGTTCAGGTTGAGATTCACGGGGTGCCGTTCAGGGGCATCATCGACCGCATCGATGAGACCGACGAGGGCCTGGTGGTTACCGACTACAAGTCGGGAAAGGCCCCCTCCGAGCGGTTCTCATCCAACTACACCACCCAGATGCTGCTGTACGCCGCGGCGTTGACCGAGTTGGAGGGCCGCAAGCCGATCAAGGCCCGGCTCTTGTACCTGGGCCAGAAGGTGGTGGAGGTCGAGATCACCGACGAGAACCTGGAAGCGACCATCGACGATCTGCGAACCACGTGGCTGGCCATCATGGAGAGCTGCATCACCCAAGAGTTCCCCGCCGTGGTGGGACCGCTGTGCGGATGGTGCCCGTTCGTGGCCCACTGCCCGGAGGGAACCGGCGAGGTGCTCCGACGCGACCGGGAAGGCACGTTGCGGGCCGACGCCCCTGCTCGGGAGCGAATCGCCCAAGCCCACGATCAATCCAATTGACCGGTAGGCCGGCTTGACCGGGCGCTGATAGCTGATGCGCCCCCGAAACCCCAGCATTGACCGATGAGCCAACTCGACCTGGCCCTGATCGGATGGGTAGAGGAGTGCTGCGGGCAGGATGTAGCCCACACCGAACGGATACCGGGAGGAGCATCCCGCCTGGCATGGGTGGTGACGCTGTCAGGTGGCCGGAAGCTGTTCCTACGTATGGACTCCGGCCAGTCGGCCCTGTCCGCAGTGGGCTACGACCTGGCCCGGGAAGCCCAAGTGTACGATTGGCTGGCCTCCACGCCGGTCCGTTCGGCTCGGCCTTGGGGGGTCAGCCCCGACGGACGATGCCTGTTGCTCGATTTCGTAGAGGGGGCGCCGGGGCCGATGGACGAACCCCGTCTGGCCCGGGAGTTCATGGCCCAGGTCAACGCCCTTCACGCCTTGGAACCGCCCGAGCATCTGAACAGCGACGACTTGGGGTGGTGGACCCGGGCCTACCGTGAACACTGCCCCGACCCCGATCCGCTCATCGACTTGGGCTTGCGCCTGCTCGCCGATTCCGCTCCCGACCGACCCGAGCGTGAGGTGCTGGTTCACGGTGACCTCGGTCCGGGCAACGTGCTCCACGACGGCCACCACATAACCGGGCTGTGCGACTGGGAGCTGGCCCATGTCGGTGACCCGATGGAGGACCTGGCGTGGATCACCGTGCGTTCGATGCTGACCCCGTTCGTCGATATCGAAACCGCGTTCGGATGGTACGACGGCACGGTGGACCCCAATCGGCTGCGTTACTGGCAGCTCGCCTGCGAGGTCCGCAACCTGATCGGGCTGAGCGTGACCGGAGCCGCCGGAGGCGACGCGGGGATGGGCCTGCTGTTCTCCACCCTCCACCGCCGGGTGACCACCGAGGTGCTGTGCGAGGCCATGGGGGTGACCGTTGAGCCTCCCCTGCTCCCCGAGCCCACCGATACCGAGGTCAGCGACATCTACGCAGCGGTGCTGGACGACCTTCGCACCGTGATCGTCCCGGCCCTCGACGGTTACCCCACCACGAGGGCCAAGTCCACCGCCCGTCTGGTGCGCTACCTCGACATGGTGGACCGGATCGGCCCGGCTCTGGCCGAGCAAGACCGAGCCGACCGGGAACGCTTCGACATGATCGACGACTCGGAGCTGGCCTGCTACCTAGCCCGTCGAGCCCAGCGAGAGCAAGCACTGATGGCTCCGGCCATGGGGAGGCTGGCCGCTGCCACCCTGCCCCGTCTCTGATCGGCTCCCCGAGTCGAAGCGGCCCCAACCGAAGCCGCCCCGAGGAAACTGTCACCGACGATAGCTAGAGTAGCGACCGTGAATGTCCAGGTCGTCGCAACCCCTTACGGGTCGCCCGCCGTACAAAAGCTGGCTGAACAGGTCGCCAAACTCAAGAACGGCAATCCGCTGTCTCCGGTGACCGTGGTCATCCCCACCCCGGTCGCCGGTCTTGCTACCCGCCGCGCTCTGGGGGCCAGGGGCCGGGGTATCGCCGCGGTGAGCTTCCTCATGCTGTTCGACCTGGCTGCCAAGCTGGTGGGCCAGGCCCAGACCGGGTTGGACGACCGCAAACTGCTAACCAACCAGGTCATCGCCGCGACGGTGCGGAAGGTGCTGAACGCCGATCCCGGGATCTTCCGTGACTCGGCCCACCATCCGGCAACTGAGCAGGCCCTGGTTCAGGCCTATCAGGAGCTGCGGGAGCTTCCTGAGGAAGGACACGACCGGCTGGCTGCCCAAAGCGGTAGAGCCGCTGACGTTGTCCGCATCTGCCGCCAAGCCCGCTCCGAGCTGCACAAGGGGTGGTACGACCAGACCGATCAGGTGGAGCTGGCCGTCGAGGCCCTGCAATCGTTCAGCCCCGAAGCGGCCGGCGTAGACGACAAACCAGAGCCGGTGGTGGTGTTCCTTCCCCAGCGGGTCACGCCGTCTCAGGGGGCAATGGTAAGTGCCTTGGGCACCATCACTTCGGTGGTGGTGATCGCCGGGTTGACGGGCGACGAGGCCGCCGACGGCCCGGTGCGGGACTCGGTTCGTCGCATGGGATCGGAGATCGGCTCCCAGCCGTCGATTCCGAAACCCTGCGGGCAGCGGGTGATCAGCACCGCCAGTGCCGACGATGAGATGCGGGTGGTAGTACGCGAGGTGGTTGACGCCGCTCGCCATGGCATACCCTTGAGCAGGGTGGCTCTGCTCTGTGGCGGAGGCACCCCTTCCCTCCGTCACCTCCATGATCACCTGACCGCTGCCGAGATCGAGTTCAACGGACCGAACGGCCGCACCCTGGCCGACTCGCTGGTGGGCCGGGGCCTGCTTGCCCTACTCGACCTGAAGCGTTACGACTTCCGCAGGACCGAGGTCTTCGCCCTACTATCGGTGGCGGCGCCCATCCTGCACCAGGAACCAGCCGGTTCCGATGAAGAGGAGTCGATGGCTGCCGGCCGCCGACCGATGCCGGCGAGTGCCTGGGAAAGGGTGTCTCGCCAAGCCGGGGTAACCAGGGGGGCACAGCAGTGGACGGAACGGCTGGAGCGCTTTGCCGCCGAACAACGGGAACGGCTGGAGCGCTTTGCCGCCGAACAAGCCGACATGCAGCCCAGCGATCCCGACTACCGGGCCGAGACGATGCGCCGGGACGCCGCCCACGCCGACTCGCTGGCCCAGTTCATGGTCACGTTGATAGAAGACCTGACCCCCGACCCCGAACCGTCAACCTGGAAGGAATGGTGCGACTGGATCAGCAAGCTGATCGCCACCTACCTGAACGATGAGCAGGATGTTCGAGACTGGCCCGAGCCGGAACGGGAAGCGGCCAGGAAGATCAAGAGCATTCTCGACCGTCTGGCAACTCTGGGCGAGATTGAGCCCCGGCCCCGATCCGCCACCCTGCGCCACGCCCTCACAACCGAGTTGTTGGGCACCACAATTGGTCGGATCGGGCGGGTCGGCCAGGGGGTGTTCACCGGCAGGATCGGCGACTCGCTTGGGATGGAACTGGACCGAGTGATCCTGATCGGCATGGCCGAAGGTGTGTTCCCCCGTAGCCTCCGAGACGATCCGCTGCTGCCGGAGAGGGAGCGTCAGATCGCCGGCGACGAGCTGACCCGCCCCTCGGGCCGGATCGACGAACAGCATCGCCACTTCCTGACCGCGCTGGCCTCGGCCGACGAGGCCACCCTGGTTTACGCCCGGGGCGACACCCGCCGGTCTGCCGAACAACACCCTTCGCGGTGGCTGCTTGACACCGCCACCGCTTTGGCGGGCCGGCCGGTGGACAGCGCTTCCCTGGAAGGCTTCGGCTCCGACCGGAACGCGGGCTGGTTCGAGCATGTCTCCTCGTTCTGGGGTCGGGTACGGGGCGACGGCCCACCGGCCACCGACCAGGAGTTCTGCCTCCAAGCCCTTACCGGCCATCGTGCGTCTGATCCTGCCGAGGTCGAACCGATCTCACCCGAGGTTCTGGAGCTGCTCGGCGACGACCCGTTTTTAATCCGGGGAGCGGAGATGGTCACCGCACGGGCATCGGAGCGGTTCACCCGATTCGACGGCAACCTGACCGGCCATGACGTGACCGACTTCACCGGGGTCATGTCGCCCACCAGCTTAGAAACCTGGGCCGACTGCCCGATGCGTTACCTGTTCCGCCACGTATTTCGGGTGCAGCCCGTCGAGCAGCCCGAGGAGTTACTGGAGATCTCGGCGTTGGACAAAGGGTCGCTGGTCCACGAAGCCCTAGAGGAGTTCATCGCGGAAGCGCTGAGAGAGGGCCGCGTTCCCGAGCCGAACCAGCCGTGGAACGAGCAGCAACGTCGCAGGCTCCGGGAAATCGGTGAGGAGAAGTGCCGGCAGATGGAGGAGCGGGGGCTCACCGGCGCCCCGGTGTACTGGCACCACGAGCGGCACCTTATTCTGGCCGACCTGGACCGCTTCCTCACCGAGGATGACAAGCACCGACGCGAGCAACGAACCACCCCCATCGCGGCCGAGCTGAGCTTCGGAATGACCGACGCCGACACCGAGGCCGTCCCAGTGATGCTGCCCAGCGGCCGCGAGGTGAAGCTGAAGGGCCAGATCGACCGTGTCGACCGCACCGCCGGCGGCGGCCTCGTGGTTACCGACTACAAGACGGGAAAGGCCGATTCCTACACCAAGTTGAACAAGAAAGGCGAGGACTTGGACCCGGTGATCCGTGGCACCCGGCTGCAGCTCCCGGTTTACGGCCTGGCGGCTCAGGCCCACAGCGGTCATTCCGACGCTCCAGTGGAGGCCAGGTACTGGTTCGTCACCGGCAAGGAGAAGTTCAAGACGCACGGGTACGAGCTGGACGGGGCGGTGCTGAGCCGGTTCAAGGAGGTCATGGAGGTGATCGCCGGCGGGATCGGAGCCGGGGTGTTCTGCGACAGACCAGAAGCCGAAGAGACCTCAGGCAGCTACTCGCAGTTCTGCGACTACTGCAACCCCGACCGGCTGGGAACCGAGGACGCGCGCCGTTGCTGGGACAAGATGGAAAACCAGGACGAGCTGCTCCCCTACCGGCTCCTGGCCGAGCCACACAAACCGGAGCCCGAACCCGAGGACCGGACATCAACGGACGCAGAACAATGACCACTCCCATGGGCACGACCCCATCTAGCGGAACCACTCCCTCCGACCAGCACGACCGGGATTCAATCGCCACCGACCTGGATAAGACGCTGTTCGTGGGGGCCGGAGCGGGGACGGGCAAGACCACTGCGCTGGTAGGCCGGGTGCAGTCCCTTCTCGATTCAGGAGTTGCGATGGAGAACATCGCCGCCATCACCTTCACCGAAAAAGCCGCCGCCGAGCTGAAGAACCGCCTGCGCGAGAAGTTGACCGGCCACCCCGACGCTCTGGACCAGTTGGATGGAGCGGCCATCACCACCCTCCACGGCTTCGCACTCCGCATCCTGTCCCAGCACGCAGTCGAGGCCGGGCTGCCCCCCCGCCTCGAGGTGAGCCCGCTCGACAGCTTCGAGGATCGCTGGGAGGAGTTCCGCGACCGCCTGCTGTACACCCCCGACCACCAGCAAACCATGGGCCTCGCCCTGACCATTGACATTTCCACCCGGCACCTGCGGGCTCTGGCCCAGAATCTGGACGCCAACTGGGACCTGGTTCAGGAGCGAGTGGGGGCTGACACTCCCCCAAGCGAACCGGTCGAGGTGGTCGGTTTGGACGGCTTGATTGCCAAGCTTAACAAGGTGTGCTCCCTGGCCGACCACTGCCTGAACCCTGACGACAAGCTGATTCCGAAGCTGGCCGAAATCGGCCAATGGGCTCGCGATCTGAGCGACACATCCGGCCAAGACGTCGAGACCACCAGGATCCTGTTGGGAACCCGGCCCAGCTTCAAAGTCGGCAAGATCGGTAGCAAGAACAACTGGCCCGGCGAGGACACCTTGAAAAAAGTACGGAACCAGGTACGAGCGGTCGGGGAGGAGGTCGAACGCTTCAATTCGGGAATCGCCCACGATGTAATCACCCGGCTGACCCTGGTGCTCGGTCGGTTCGTGCTGAAGGCTGCCGAAGATCGGAAGCGCTCGGGGGTGCTGGAGTATCACGACCTGCTGGTGCTGGCCCGGAACCTGCTGAGGGATCCCGATCACGGGCCCCAAGTAAGAAGGGCGCTGGCCGAGCGCTACCAGCACCTGCTGCTCGACGAGTTCCAGGACACCGACCCGATCCAGATCGACATCGCCAAGCTCATCACCACCGACCCGGGCGACAACCGGGCATGGCCAGAGCTGGCCGACAAGCCTGGTCGCCTCTTCTACGTGGGGGACGCCAAGCAGTCCATCTACCGGTTTCGCCGGGCCGACATTGCGGTGTATGCCAAGGCGGCAGCAAGCCCCACCGTCAACCGGAAATCGTTGACCCGCAACTTCCGGTCGGCCGAGCCCATCCTGGCATGGGTGAACGCCTTGTTCGAGAAGCTGATGACCCGACCCCCCGACGAGGCCGAGACCGTCCAGCCCTCCTATCAACCCCTCGATCCGGTCCGGGGCCACCCTCCGGTGGGGCCGCCGGTCGCTGTGCTCGACACCGAGCACGACACCAAAGTCGGTGAGGTGCGGGCCGCTGAAGCCGAGGAGGTGGCCCAGGCCATCCTCACCGCTGTCGGCCAGGGCTGGTCGGTGGGCAACGGCAGGGGCAACACCGAGGATGAGCCCTGGCGGCCGTGCCGCTTGGCCGACATCTGCATACTGCTTCCCACCCGTACCGCTCTGCCTCAACTCGAGCCCGCCCTGCAACGCCACAGGATCCCCTACCGGATCGAAGCTGGGTCGCTCATCTGGGCCGACCGGTCCATCCGGGACGTGATGGCCGTGGTCCGATCGCTTGCCGACCCCACCGACCAGGTGGCCCTGTTAACCGCTCTCCGCTCCCCGGCCTTCGGTTGCGGCGACGACGACCTGTTCACATTCAAGGTGACCCATCGGGGCCGGTGGAACTACCTGGCCCCAGTGCCCAAGTCCCTGCCAGCGGATCACCCGGTGGGAGAGGCCATGGCCTGGCTGGCCGACCTCCACCCCCAGGTGCGGTGGCTGAACCCCAGCTTGCTCATCGAGAAGGTCGTGAGCGAGCGCAGGCTGCTTGAAACGGGCTGTTTCGGTTCCCGCCGACCCCGCGACGTGTGGCGGAACCTGCTGTTGGTGATCGACCAAGCCCGAGAGTTTGAAGAAAGTGGAGGGAGGGGGCTGCGGGAGTTCATCGCCTGGGCCGAGCGGAAGGTCAACACCCGAACCATGGAGGTTGGTGCCACCTTGACCGAGAGCGACGACGATGCCGTCCGCATCACCACTATCCACGCCTCCAAAGGCCGGGAGTTTCCCATTGTCATCCTGGCCGGAACCTACGACGCCGGAACCAACCCGAACACCCCGACCGTGCTTTGGCCCACCGACGGCGGCTGGGACGTACGCCTCCGAAAGGGCCTGGAGACCGCAACCTTCGAGACCCACGAACTGCACGAGAACCAGATGACCCAAGCCGAGAAAGAGAGGCTGCTGTACGTGGCCCTCACCCGGGCCATGGACCACGTAGTGGTGTCGGCCCACCGTCAAGCCGAGAAGCCGCAAGAGACCAAGAAAGAGCCCTCGTCCGATGAAGAACCTCCCAAGCTGTCCATGGCCCAGATGGTGGTACGCAACGCCGCCGAACTGCCCCAAGCCGAATGGGAGCCCACCCCCCTGGTGGTGGACCCGGTAACGGACCGTGGCCGGCCCACGATGTCCCGCTCGGAGTGGCGTCGGCACCGCGCCGAAGCTCTGGTTGCATCCGGGCGACCCACGGCGGTGGGCGCATCATCGGTGGCCGGCGATACTGGAACCGGGGTCGATGGAACCGGGGTTTACCACGACGCCGACCACCCCGGCCTGGCCAAGGAGGGCGACACCAGCGGCGACGATCTCGTTCCCCAGTGGGGCAAGGGCCGCTACGGAACCAAGGTGGGTAGTGCGGTCCACGGTGTCCTGCAAGCCGTGGATCTGGCGCAGGACCCGGTTTCGCTCGACACCAACCTGAAATTTGAAGATATAGCCAATGCCCACGCCGACGCCGAGGGTGTAAGATTTCGCCGAAGAGACGTCAAGCTCCTGGCGAAATCGATTCTGGGTTCGGCCACGGTGCGGGAGGCAGCCGGGGCCAAGCACTGGAAGGAGATGTTCGTAGCCACCTCGATCGGTGGCACCGTCCTGGAGGGCTACATTGATCTGCTCTACCGGTCCGACGATGGGAACGACTTGGTGGTGGTGGACTACAAGACCGACGACACCCACGACGATTCGGCACTGGAGGCCAAGATCGACCGCTACAAACTCCAGGTAGCGGCCTACGCCCTGGCCGTGGAACACGCGGTGGGAGAAGCAGTGACTCGCGGTGTGCTGGTGTTCGCCCTATCAGGCAAGACCGCCACCGAAGTCATCCTCGAGGGCGAAGACCTAGCCTGGGCCCAAGAGGAGGTCCATCGAAGGCTTACCATCGTCGGAGACAAACAGCTTGCCTCCGACGGAGCCTGAGGAAACCCCAGGGAGGAAGACCCTGTTCACACTGGTGGTAATGGCAGCCGGGCTGGGATCGCGATTCGGCGGAACAAAGCAGCTCGTTTCGGTGGGGCCCAACGGCGAGGCGTTCCTGGACTTCGCCATTGCCGATGCCGCCGCGGCGGGAGCCGACCGGGTGGTGCTTATCGTCCGAAGCGAAATAGAAGCCGACATCCACCACCACTTTGAAACTCGAGGCGGTAGGCCAACCGGCATCGACATGGCCTTCGTGCGCCAGGACGACCACGGCCCTCCCCGGCCCAAGCCTTGGGGCACCGCTCATGCCGTGTTGAGCGCGGCACGCGAGATCGCCGGTCCGTTCGTGGTGTGCAATGCCGACGACTACTACGGCCCCACCGCGTACACCGCTCTGGCAGACTGCATCTCCCAGGGCATGGCCCCCGACGAGGCATGGGTCTGCGGGTACAGGCTCGACCACACCCTGCCCGCCGAGGGCGCCGTCACCCGCGGCGTGTGCCAGGTGGACCGGGGCCGCCTGATCGGCATCGAGGAAACCCGGGACATATCACGAGCCGACCACAACTTCCCCGCCGACACCATCGTGTCCATGAACCTGTGGGCATACCCCCCGGAGTTCATGGAAGCCCTAGAGCACGGCTACCACCGATTCCTACGCGAGCACGGTGACAGTGCCACCGCCGAGTACCAGCTCCCCGACGCAGTCGCCACCGAAATGGCCGACGGTTCACTCAAGGTCGGCGTGGTGATCACCGAGGAGGCGTGGATCGGCGTCACCAACCCCAACGACCTCGAGATTGCCCGCGCTACACTCCGCCAACGCCAAGAGGGCAACTCAGCAGGTAACCCCCGATAGGCGCGACAATCAGCCAAATCAGAAACCGGCCTGGCACGTCGGAATCAGCAGGTAACCCCCGATAGGCGCGACAATCAGCCAAATCAGAAACCGGCCTGGCACGTCGGAATCAGCAGGTAACCCCCGATAGGCGCGACAATCAGCCAAATCAGAAACCGGCCTGGCACGTCGGAATCAGCAGGTAACCCCCGATAGGCGCGACAATCAGCCGGTGCCCGAGCTGCCTGAGGTCGAGACCATCCGCCGCCAACTCGCGCCGCGCCTGACCGGGCAGCGCGTCAAGGAGGCCGGCAGCCATCCGTCGGCCAAGTTCACCCCGGCCCAAGACGCCACCGGTGCCACCATCGGGGGCTTGGACCGCCAGGGCAAGTACCTGATCGCTCCCCTCGACGACGGGCGGGAGCTCATCGTCCACCTCGGTATGACCGGTTCCCTGGCCATCAGTCCCGACCTCCCCGGCGACTCCTACATCCGGGCATGGTGGCAACTCGAAGGCGACGAGTTCCTCACGTACCGAGACATCCGCCGGTTCGGCCGCATCCGCTGCGTGCCGACCGGGGAGTACGACTCCATCCCCACGCTGGCCGCCCAGGGTCCCGACGCCATGAGCCCCGACTTCACCGCCGACGGCCTGTACCGTTCGCTCCAACAGAGCCGCCGCCGCATCCCTACCCAGCTCCTCAGTCAGAAGCCGGTGGCCGGTGTGGGCAACATCTACAGCACCGAGGCTCTTTGGATGGCCGGGATCCACCCCGCGAAGCGGCAGGTGAGCCGACCGGCGGCCACGAGACTCCACGCCGCTCTGGTTCAGGTGCTCGAATCCGGCCTGGCCAACGGCGGAACCACGCTGCGGGATTACCGCAACGCCGAGGGCGGCAAGGGCAGCAACCAGCACGCCTTGGCCTGCTACGGCCGCTCCGGCCAACCCTGTAGGCGTTGCTCCACCCCGCTACAGCACCGCACCTACGATGCCCGCACCGTTACCTTCTGCCCCCGGTGCCAGCCGCGCTAGGGTCACCTTCGGTCGGATCACAACCCGGAGAAGAAGGCGGGGGAGACGGCAGAATGCAACACCAGCGCTTGGATGACGGGCGGAATACAACATGAACGCTGAGATGACCGACGTGCAGAAGGAAGCCTTCGTCACCAAGCTGCGCCGGGAGGTGGGCAACACCGGCACCCCCTCCACTGCTCGCGACCCGGTCAACCTCCCCATGATTCGCCACTGGTGCGACGCCATGACTGACGCCAACCCCCGGTACACCGATTCCGACTCGGCCGGTCAAGGTCCGCACGGCGAGATCGTCGCCCCGCCTGCCATGCTCAACGCCTGGACCATGCCGGGCAACATTCCCCGGTCAACCGACCCCAAGGACCCTGCAACCGGCGTGTACGCCATGCTGGACGAAGCCGGCTACATCGGCGTGGTCGCCACCAACTCCGAGCACGTGTACCACCGCTATCTCAAGTTGGGCGACCTTCTCACCGGCACCAACAAGCTGGTGGACGTCTCCGCCGAGAAGCAGACCGCCCTGGGAATCGGGCACTTCGTGACCACCGAAACCGAGTACTTCGACCAGCACGGCGACCACGTCGGCTCAATGTTCTTCCGCATCCTCAAGTTCCGTCCCGGCACCGGGCGCACTGCAAGCACCCCCGACGGCGACGCCGCCGCCGAGCGCCCGCCCCGCCCCCGCCCCAGCCGCAACCAGGACACCGATTTCTTCTGGGAGGGCAGCTTGGCCGGCGAACTCCGCATCCAGCGGTGCAACCAGTGCGGGCAACTCCAACACCCGCCCGGCGTCCGCTGCCCGGCATGCGGATCGGTGGATATGGGTTACACCGTTGCCTCCGGCAAGGGGGTTCTGTATTCCTACGTGGTGGCCCACCATCCCCGGGTTCCGTCGTTCGACTACCCGCTGAACATCGGGCTGGTGGAGCTGGAGGAGGGGGCCCGCCTGATCACCAACATCACCGATTGCCAACCCAATCAGCTTAAGGTGGGGATGCCCGTGGAGGCCTGGCACATGGCGACCCACGACGACGTGAGCCTCCCGGTGTTCCGCCCCGCCCGGACCCCCCGCAACCAAACAACCCTCACCTTCGAGCAGGTGAGCGTCGGCGACGAGCTGCCCCTGTGCCCCGTCCCCCTCACCCCCACCTTGATCGTCTCCACCGCCATCGCCTCGCGCGACTATCAAGATGTTCACCATGACCGAGACCTGGCCATCAAGAAGGGGTCCAAGGACATCTTCATGAACATCCTCACCTCCAGCGGCCTCTCCGCTCGCTACATCAGTGACTGGGCCGGGCCCGACGCCATGTTCAAGAACCTGAAGATCCGACTCGGCGCCCCCAACTATCCCTACGACTGCATGACGATGTCGGGGTCGGTCTCGGCCAAGCGGGAGGTGGACGGCCAACCGGTGGTCGAGGTCTCTTTCCAGGGGCTGAACAGCCGGGGGCCCCATGTAACCGGAACCGTCGAGTTGGCCCTGCCCCGAGGCTGACGGACCAAGAGGAGAACGCCATGGCCCTGAAGTACGCCTACCACTGCGCCATCGCCGGCATCGGTGCCACCCCCTTCACCAAGGAATCGGGCCGCACCCCGATGAGCCAAGCGGTGGAAGCCTGCCTCTCGGCATGCGAAGACGCCGGCCTGCCTCCCGAGATGGTGAACGGGATGGTCACCTACTCGGCCGAGCAGAACCCGGAGATCGAACTGGCCCGCAACCTCGGCGTCAAGGAGATGACCCACTTCTCGATGGTGCATCACGGCGGCGGAGCGGCCTGCGGGGTCATCGCCGTCGCCTGCCAGGCCCTCTACTCCGGTGCCGCCGATTACGTGCTGTGCTACCGGGCCTTCAACGAAAGGTCGTGGCACCGCTTCGGAACCGGGGTGCAGGACCGTCCGGCGGGAGCCGAGGCCTCCGAGGTCAGCTTCTCGTGGTCCTCGCCGTTCGGCCTGGTCACGCCCGCCTCGTGGGTGGCCATGTTCGCCACCCGTTACATGGCCGAATACGGGGCCACCTCCGAGGACTTCGGCCGTGTGTCGGTGGTCGACCGGGGCTTTGCCGCCACCAACCCCTACGCCCACTTCTTCCAACGGCCCATCACCCTTGAAGACCACCAGAACAGCCGTTGGATCGTGGAGCCGCTACACCTTCTCGACTGCTGCCAGGAGACCGACGGCGCCCAGGCTCTCCTGGTGACCACAGCCGAACGGGCCAAGGACCTGAAACAGAAGCCGGCGGTGATCGCCTCGGCAGCCCAGGGAGTGGCCGAGGACCAGCACATGATGAGGAGCTACTACCGGGAGAGCCTTACCGGCATCCCGGAGATGGGCCTGTGTGCCAACCAGCTCTACCGGTCGAGCGGGTTGTCGGCCGACGACATCCAGACCGCCATCATCTACGACCACTTCACCCCTCTGGTGCTCCCCCAGTTGGAGGAGTTCGGCTTCTGCGAACGGGGCGAGGCCAAGGACTTCATCCGAGACGGGAACCTGGAGCGTGATGGCCGCCTGCCCATCAACACCAACGGCGGTCAGCTCGGTGAGGCCTACATCCACGGCCTCAACGGCATCGCCGAAGGCGTCCGCCAGATCCGGGGAACCTCGTTAAACCAGATCGGCGGCGTGGAGAACGTGCTGGCCACCGCCGGCACCGCGGTCCCCACCAGCGCCCTGATCCTCTCGCAGCCTCGCTGACCTGCTCCCGCGCCGAACTGCCGGCCGTATCGAACCCTGCCACCTGTTTTCTGTATAGGATGCTGGATGGCAGAATGTTCAAAGTCTGAACCCACCACTCGTCCCCACAAGAGAGGCCCATAATGGAACTTAACCATGACCGCGCCGGCGACACACTGACCGTGAGTGCTGCCGGACGGGTTGACGGATCTAATGCTTCGAGTTTCCTCGACTCGCTGAAAGGCCTGATCGAGTCAGGCGACCAACGGGTCATCCTGGACCTCAAGGGGCTCGAGTATATCAGCAGTGCCGGGCTTCGCATGCTGCTCATGGCAGCCCAGGACATGGACAAGCAGAGCAAAGCATTTTGCATCTGCGCCCTGTCGGAGTCGGTGAACGACGTGTTCCGAGTCAGCGGGTTCGACCAGATCATCAAGATCTACCCATCGGTGGAAGACGCCAAGAAGGGCTGAGGGGAAGCCCTTGTCAAGCCGTTACAAGATTCTGGTTGTCGACGACGAGCCTGATCTTGAACCTCTGATTCTGCAGCGGATGCGCCGCCAGATCCGCTCCAGCGAGTACGAGTTCGTCTTTGCCCGCGATGGGGTGGAGGCGGTGGAGATGCTCACCTCCGACCCCACAATCGACATGGTCCTGTCGGACATCAACATGCCGAGGATGGACGGGCTGACCCTCCTCCAGCAGCTTCCCTCGGTCGATCCCAACCTGCGAGCGGTGATCATCTCCGCCTACGGCGACATGGACAACATCCGCACCGCCATGAACCGGGGGGCCTTCGACTTCATCACCAAGCCCATCAACTTTGACGATCTCAAGGTCACCATAACCCGGACTCTCGAACACCTGGCCGAGTGGCGGCAGGCGCTGTCATCGCGCGATCAGCTAGTGGCCCTCCAGAACGAACTGACGATCGCCAGCCAGCTCCAGCAGTCCATCCTGCCCAAGGGTTCGCCCATCTTCAAGGAGTACGAGTTGTCGGCCGGCATGGTGCCTGCCCGCAACGTGGGTGGCGACTTCTACGACTACTTCATGCTCGACGACTTCGTCGGCTTGGTGGTGGCCGACGTCTCGGACAAGGGCATCCCAGCTTCCATGTTCATGATGTCCAGCCGGACGGCGTTGAAGGGCGCCGCCATCGGAGTTCACGACCCCAAGAACGTGCTCGTCGAGGTCAACAACCAGCTCCAGCAGAACAACCCCACCTTCATGTTCGTGACCCTGGTTTATGCCATTTACAACCCGTCCAGCGGCATGCTCACCTATTCCCTGGCCGGCCATGATCCACCGTTCCTCATCAAGCCCGACGGCACCGTCTCCGAGCTGCCCTCAACCAAGGGAGTGGCTCTGGGGGTTGCGCCCAACATCGAATTCTCCCAGGAAAGAGTGGAACTCGAACCCGGGGACACCGTCGTGATGTTCACCGATGGAGTTTCCGAGGCGATGAACACCAATGGCGAGCAGTTCGGGTTGGAGCGCTTGGCCAATATTTTCGACGGCAACCCTCCCGACAGTGCCGATTCGGCCAACAATGCCGTCTTCGAGCACGTAAAGGCCTTTGCCGGACATGCTCCTCAGTCCGATGACATCACCTGCTTGGTCCTTCGGCGCGGCGAGGAATGAACTCACTCCATTTTCCTCCGGCATCAGCCCGGTCATACGCCAGGGTCGGTTGACATGGAGCGGTCGCTGCGCATCGCCCATCCTCTCGAACAGGGCGAACCCGGCGATGTGCTCTCCCAGATCGAGGCTGTACTGGAAGAGATGGCCGAGGGCCGGGAGTGGCCCATCACGCTCACGATGCGAGCGAATCTGATTCTTGAGGAACTGGTGCTCAACACCCTCACCCACGGCGACACCAGCGGGCTAACCGAGATCATCCTCCAGTTGGAGTCCCCCGGCCGCGAGCTGACCATCCGGATCGCCGACGACGGCTCACCCTTCAACCCGCTCACCGATGCTCCGATCCCCGATACCACGCTACCGCTGGCCGAGCGCCCGATTGGGGGTCTGGGTCTCTATCTGGTGAAGACCATGGGCCAAGACTTGGAATACAGCCGGGGGAACAACCGCAACCATTTGAAGCTCGTCGTCCTTCCCGAATCGTGAGAATCTTCACGCGGTTGATTCCGGTTCCGGTAGCTCCCCCGGTCCTGGCAATCGCGCTGCTGGCTTTCGTGCTGGTGGGTTGCGGGTCGGGCTCCACCGACGATTCCACCGGTCCAACTCCAACCCCAGCCGGAGAGGCAACCCCGACCATCACCGAAGACCTTGGAGTACCGGGGGTGTTCAACGACCGGGTGGTGTTCGGGCAATCGGCGGCCTTCAGCGGGCCGGCCCAGGAACTGGGCATCAACATGCGGCGGGGCATCGAAGCCGCTTTCGAGGAGGCCAACCGGCGGGGCGGGGTTCACGGTCGAATGCTGACGCTCACCACGCTCGACGATGGTTACGAGCCCGAGGCGGCCATCTCCAACACCCAAACCCTGATCAACGACGAAAAGGTGTTCGCCCTCATCGGCGCGGTCGGCACTCCCACCTCGCGCTCGGCAACGCCGGTGGCGGCCGAGGCCGGCATCCCCTTTGTTGCTCCGTTCACCGGTGCCGGTTTCCTGCGCAACGACAACTGGGAGAACGTCGTCAACCTCCGGGCTTCCTACGCTCAGGAAACTGAGGAGATGGTCGAGCGCCTGACCGCCGACGAAGGCATCACCGACATCGCCATCATGTTCCAGGACGACTCGTTCGGGCGGGCCGGACTCAACGGAGCGCTCGCCGCGCTCGACCGCCGGGGGATGCCCCCTGCTGCCATCGGGCTCTACCCCCGCAACACCACCGCGGTGAAGTCGGGGCTGCTCGACCTGCTACGAGGCGACCCCGAGGCGGTGATCCTGGTGGGCGCCTACAAGCCGGTCGCCGCGCTCATCTCCTGGGCTCGTCATATCGGCTTCAATCCCATCTTCATGACGGTCTCCTTTGTGGGCAGCAACGCCCTGGCCGCCGAGCTCGGCGGCGGTGGCGGAGGCGTGTACGTAACCCAGGTCATCCCCTTCCCGCACGACCAATCCGTCCCGATTGTGGCCTCTTACACCGAGGCCCTGGCGGCCCATGATCCCGAAGCCACCCCGGGGTTCGTCTCGCTGGAGGGCTACGTGTCGGGCCGGCTGGCCATAGAGGGGCTGGAAGCGTGCGGCGTTGATCTGACCCGTGACTGCTTCCTGGAGAGCCTCCTGGGTGCCGGCATCATCGACATCGACGGGTTCGTGCTCGACTTCGGGGCGGAGGAAGATCACTTGATCGACAACCAGGGCTCCGACGCCATCTTCTTGACCGTGCTCGACACCAACGGCAATTACCAACCGGCCGCCGCCGTGAGGAGGTCCGACCGGTGAGCGATCCGACTACGTCCCCGGAGCCGGCACCCGACGCAGGAACCGACGAAGAGAGCCTCCTGCCGGCCGCACCCCCGGAGCCGACACCGAAGGGAGAGAGCGATGGGGCCCAACGGCCTGCGCTTCATCTTCGGATCTCCACCCAGTTGTATTCGGGAATCTTCAGCGTCCTTGCGCTCACAATCGTCGCCAGCGTGGTGAGCTGGATCTCGTTCACCAACGTGGACCGAACCCAGCGTGAGGTAACAAACGAAAGCGTGCCGGAGTTGGTGAGCGCGTTCGGCCTTGCCGAGTTGAGCACCGCCCTGGTTGCGGCCGCCCCTCGGCTCACCGTATCCCCACCCGAGCAGTTCCCGACCGTTGCCGGCGAGGTGGTTTCTACACAACAGGAGTTTGAGGCCTTTTTCGTGCCGCTGGCCATACAGAACCCCGGAGACCCCCACATTGTGGGGATACGGCAAGCAGCCAACCAGCTAAGGGCGAACATCGCCACCATCACCGCCGACATGCCCCGCTACTACAGCCTGTCCAACCAGATCGAAAGCCTTCAGGACCCGGATGAGGAGGAGGGAATCCCTGCTCTGTACAGCGTGGCCAACAACATCCTCCTTCCCGCCATCGACGATCAGCTCTTCTTCCAGGTCACCGGCTATCGGGATTTCCAATCCGACCCGGTTGACCTCGCCACCCGAACCTCGGGCGAGGAACTCCTCCTGTCCCGGCACCTCAACTCCCTGCAAGCCGACATCGCCCAGGTGACCGAGCTGATGGGCAGCGCCTTTATCGCTTCCGATGCGGCGTTCGTCGAGCCCCTGAGAGAGAGCTTCGAGTCGACTAGAGACCGCATCAACATCAGCCTGGACTCGGTTTCCGGCCTCGAGGTGGTTGACGAGCTGGAGGCATCGGTCCAGAAGCTCCTGGAGTTGGGCAGCGGCGACGACAGTGCCTTCCAGGCAACAGTTGACCGTCTCGCCATCGTCGAGAGGCAAAACTACCTGCTGACCCAGAACCAGGAGGTCGCCAGCCAACTCCTGGACGAGGTCCAAACCCTGGTCGAGAGGGCTCAATCCGGAGCCGAACTGGCCACCGACGACTCGTCTCAGACCATCAACCGGGCCCGAGTCCTGCTGGTGATAATCAGCGTCATCGGTGTGATCGGCGCCGCCCTCATTAGCTGGCTGTTCGTGGGTCGGATCCTGCTGCGCCGTATCGGGCGCCTTTCCGGTCGTATGCGAACGCTGGCCCAAGGCGACCTGGAGGAGGAGGTGGAGGTTGTCGGCCGCGACGAGGTGGCCGAGATGGCCTCGGCTTTGGAGGTGTTCCGCCGCCACGCCCTGGAGATCCAACGGCTCAACCTGGTGGAGGAACTGGCCCAGGAGCTGAGCGAGCGCAACGACGAACTCCAATCCGTTTTGGAGGAGTTGGGCCAGGCCCAGGATCAGATCGTGGCCCGGGAGAAGCTGGCCGCCCTCGGCGAGGTCACCGCCGGAGTGGCCCACGAGATCCGCAACCCGCTCAACTTCATCAACAACTTCTCCGAGGTATCCAGTGAACTGCTGGAGGAGATGGCCGAGATCATCGAGGAGATAGCCGAAGGCATCAGCGACGAGCAAAGGGCCCTGATCGAGGAGATCGCCCAGGATCTGAACAGCAACCTCGAGCGCATCCAGGGTCACGGTTCCCGAGCCAACCGCATCGTCCAGGACATGTTGCAGATGGGCCGAGGCGGCGGCGAAACCCAGCCCACCAACATCAACGACCTGATCCATGAGCACTCCCTGCTGGCCTTCCATAGCGCCCGAGCCCAGGATCCCGATTTCCAGGTGAACCTCACTGAGGACTTCGACCCGGAGATGGGCGAGATGGAGGTAGTCCCTCAGGATTTGGGACGGGTGTTCCTGAACTTCGTGTCCAACGCCGGCTACGCCACCAACAAGAAGCAGAAAGAGCTGATCGAGACGAATTCGCTGGGCGATTTCATGCCGACGATCCTGCTGAAAACCCGCCGCACCGAGGAGAGCGCCATTCTCAGCGTGCGGGACAACGGAAGCGGCATTCCTCCCGATGTGGCGGCCAAGATCTTCGATCCCTTCTTCACCACCAAGCCCACCAACGAGGGCACCGGCCTGGGCTTGTCCCTCTCCAACGACATCATCCGTGAGCACGGCGGCACGATCACGGTGAACAGCGAACCCGACAAGTTCACCGAGATGGTGGTGGAGCTACCACTCACCCGGCCTCAGGATCCGGGGGCGACGGGAATGCTCTCGTAGAGGAGGACGAGGAGTCCTAGCCCGTCAGCGACGAACCCCGATCATGGTCAGCGGCCACGACCCAGCAGCACCCCGCTGACCGCGGCTGACGCACCTCCCGAGTAGGCCACAAACAAACCCAGCCCAGCCCGGGCCCCGACCTCATCCAGGTCGGCGTCCATGGTCAGCCCCTCTGCCACACAGAACCCCATCACCGCCAGGCCCACAACCACCGCAATCTGCTGTACCCGCCGGTCGCTCCCCCTCACGACGGCCACCAGCAACGCCCTCAGCAGCAGCGCTCCTAGCAGGATCAGGAGCCAGGAGTCGGCCACCATGCCGGCACCAACCAGCCACGGGAGATCACCGTCTAGGACCCCCAGGTCCCCGGTGTCTGCTTCGGCCCAAGGAAGTACAAGACCGGCGGTCAGCAAGCCCAGCGCCGCGCCCAGCAAAACCAGCCCCGCTCTCTCCTGCGGATCCGCCGGGCGGCTGCGGGGCCCAATGCCCATAACGGGCAGGGATCCCGAGTATTCGGCTCCGGTCACGGCTCGGGAGCCGGCCCACGCCCGCCCATCCCAGTATCGATACCCGGACCGGCCCTGCTCGGCGTACCAGCCCGGTGGGGCCCGCCGGGTCGGCCGGTCGCTCACCTCGTCTCCACCATGGCGGCCCGGCCGATGTCCCCCTTCGACAGGCCTGGCGGCCCAACAGACTGATCGTGGGGGGTCACGTCGGCAAAGCTAACGTGTTGGGGCATTGCCACGAGTAGCGTCGGGATGGTGAACCCGAAAACCGGGAGGCTCACCGCCTACAGCCACGGAGCCGGTTGAGCAGGCAAGCTCGGGCCATCCGAGCTGGCGCAGGTCATGCGCTCACTGCCAGATCCGGCTCACGAGAACCTGATCGTGGGAACCGAGACCGGTGACGACGCCGCCGCGTGGCGTCTCGGGGGTAACCGGGCCCTGGTGTCCACCGCCGACTTCTTCGCCCCGGTGGTTGACGACCCCCATACGTGGGGACGCATCGCCGCCACCAACGCCGCTTCCGATGTGTACGCCATGGGAGCAATCCCGAGGTTCGGGCTGAACCTGGTGGCCTGGCCTCGAGACAAGCTTCCCCTTGAGGTTCTGGTGGATGTGCTGGCCGGAGGTGCCGCGGCCGCCGCCGAGGGGGGCTGGACCGTTGCCGGGGGCCACACCGTGGACGGACCGGAGCCGATGTACGGGCAAACCATCACCGGCGAAGTTGACGAAGACGCCCTGCTCACCAACGCCGGGGCCCGAGCCGGACATAGCCTGGTACTAACCAAGCCGCTGGGAACCGGATTGCTGGCCACTGCGGTGAAGCGCTCCGAACCCGAGGCCATCCAACCGGGAGGATGGTTGGAGGAGGCCTACACCGCCGCCGTGGGAGAGATGACCCGGTTGAACAACGAAGCGGCCGCAGCCGCTCACGCCGCCTGGGCAACAGCGGCGACCGACATCACCGGCTTCGGCCTGCTAGGTCACCTCGGGAAGCTGGTGGCGGCCAGCGGCACCGGGGCGGTGATTCAGGCCGATGCCGTGCCGGTTCTGGGGGGAGCGTGGGACCTGCTCGACCAGGGTTTCGTGCCCGGCGGTACTTCCCGGAACCTCGAACACGTTCGACCCCAGGTGAAGGGCCGGGACGACGAGCGGGTGTTGACCATGCTGGCCGACGCCCAGACCTCCGGGGGCCTGCTTTTCTGTTGCCCCCCGCAAGCGGCCGCCGAAGCGGTGGCCCGGCTTGCCGCCACCGGACACACCGCTGCGGTTATCGGTGAGACCACGGCCACCGACCCCGGCACCATCACCGTGGCCTGAGACACAAGCCGGAGGGTTGAGCCGCTAACCGGTGGGCGGGGTACGGGCCGGCAACCCGGCCAAGTGAGCAGAGTCGTTGTACCGAACCAACCGCCACACTCCGGGGTCGTCGGTGGCCGCGAACTCGGTGACGGATGTGTTGAGTGTCCACAAAACGAACGGCGTGTTCATGCCGATGCCGAGAAAGAGCCTCATCGCTATGTCGATCACCCCGCCGTGGCACACGATCATCATGGTGGTGC
Source organism: Acidimicrobiales bacterium (assembly GCA_965200775.1). Classification (GTDB taxonomy): domain Bacteria; phylum Actinomycetota; class Acidimicrobiia; order Acidimicrobiales; family Bin134; genus Poriferisocius. The sequence continues at coordinate 2,407,290 of OZ241383.1, forward strand.
CTGGGTACCCCTCAACCAGCTCGTAAAGGGCCTGGCCGGTCCGGTAGTGGAAAGCGGCCAGGCTCTCCCCACCAGGGGCCAGCGGAACGTGGGGGTGGTAATCGCTTGTCCACTCGTACCGGGAGTTGAACTCCTTGTAGGCCACACCGTCGGCCTCGCCCGGTCGCCGTTCCACCAGGTCGGGATGGGTCTGCACCGTCAATCCCCCCAGGGGAAGCGACAACAGCTCGGCGGTCTCGATCGCCCGGGGCAGCGTGCTGGACCAGAGCGCGTCCACCTCGGGCTCATGGCCTTCGGCCCAGCGCTCCCCCAGCTCTTCGGCCTGGCGACGCCCGAGCGGCGACAACCCGGTGCAGCTCAGCTCACCACCGAGGATCTGCTTGACCGTGACCTCCGATTCCCCGTGGCGAACCAACAGCAGGCGAGTTCGTTTCTTGGCACTCATCTCGCCCCCATCTTGCCACGCCGAACATTTTGCTCCCGCCTCCTGTGAATCCTCCGGCCCACAGCCCTCGATCCTGCCTCTCGTGAACCCTCCCAACAGCAACCCCGGCATCGGCCTCGTGTGAGCCCTCTCAACTAAGCCCCGGTGTCGGTCACAAACGAGCTTCTTGGTCAATCTGTGGCACGAAGGCCTCCCGATGGGGCAAAATCTCTCTCAATGTGGGGGACGATGGTTTTGCTGGTGGCGTTTGCCGCAGGAGCTGTCCCGTTCTCGTACCTCTTCGCCCAGTCGCTGGCCCAAACCGACCTGCGTCACGTGGGCACGGGAACGGTGTCCGGCACCGGCCTGTACCGGGTGGCAGGTTTCGTCCCCCTGGCGGTGGGTGGCTTGTTCGACGTGGGCAAGGGGGTGCTCGGCCCTCTTCTTGCAGGAGACCGGTGGCTGTTGATGGCCTTCGCAGGGGCCGCTTCGGTGATCGGCCACAACTGGTCGCTGTTCCTCAACGGCGCCGGGGGCCGAGGTCTGTCGCCGGCCCTGGGAGCCTTTGCGGTGATCGCCTGGCCGGCCGCCCTGTTCCTGCTTGGAGGGTTGGCCCTGGGCAGGATCCTCCGCCACACAGGCCTGGTGGTGTTCATCACCATGCCGGCCCTGCCCTTCTTCCTGTGGCTGGTGGCCGACGGTCGAGCGGCGGTTTCCAGCATCCTGATCGTGTTGCCCATATTGATCAAGCGCGTATTGGGCAACCGTCCCCTGCCCACTCCTCACCGCTGGAAGGCCGCCGCCCACCGCCTGGTGTTCGACAACGACGGTTGGATCCCAACCACCCAGGCCGGCCGTTGAGCCGCAACATCTCCAACAGCCGCTCGACGCCCATAGACCGTTGAGCCGCTACCGCCCCATCGACATCACCACCAACCGACCGGCACCGCAAGACCGTTGAACCTTCGCACCCAGGTCGATTTCCGTCGTCTTCTCGTGGGGCAGGGAGCGTCCGCCCTCGGCGACTGGATGGGCACGTTCGCCCTCATGGCCCTGGTGGACCACCTTAGCGACTCGGCCACCGCGGTTGGCGGCATCCTCGCCTTCCGGTTGCTCCCCGCCGCGCTAGGCGGCACGCTGGCCGCCAAGCTGGTGAGGCGGTGGGACCGCCGCCGGACCATGATCACCATGGACCTGTTGCGAGCCGGGATGATCGCCGTGGTCCCCTTCGTGCAGGAGCTGTGGTGGGTGTACCTGTGGGCGTTCGCCCTGGAAGCCCCCAGCGTTGTGTTCCTGGCTTCCAGGGACTCGTCAATCCCCAAACTGGTGGACGAATCCGACCTGCCCCTGGCCAACGCCGCCATGATGGGCTCGTCCTACGGCAACATCCCGGTAGGTGCCGGCCTTTTCGCCCTGTTCGCCGCCCTGCCCCTGAACAGCGGCTGGCTGGGCTCGCACCCCTACGCCCTGGTCTTCTGGATCGACGCCGCCACCTTCGGCGTGTCCGCCTGGTTCATCGCCCGGGCCGTCGGGCTGCGGGGCCGAGACACCGCCGACGAGACAACCGGCGAACCCGCCGTCGAAGGGGCGCTACCCGCTCCCAGCAAACTGCGCGACGCCTGGTCGGTGCCGCTGGTGCAGAAGGTTCTGCCCGCCACTGCGGCCGCTGCGGTAGGGCTGGGGGCCTTGTTCTCTTTGGGCATCAAGTTGGTGCAGGAGGAACTCGACGCCTCCGACACCGAGTTCGGCCTGCTCATCGTGCTGTTCGGGGCGGGCGCTGGGGCCGGGCTGGCCCTTACCCACAAGTCCCCCCACGTGGACCTGTTGGTCTTCACGCGGCGGGGCGCTGTGGCCATGGGTCTGCTGGTGGCGCTGATGAGCCAGAGCCCCACCATCTGGTTGACATTCCTCGGAGCGGTGGGCTTCGGGGCCGGGGCCACCGTGGCCCTGACCTCGGGGATGAGCGCGCTGCAATCCCGGATCCCCCGGGAGGAGGAGCGGGTGCTGGCCTTCTCGGCGTTTCACGTGGTGATCCGCATTGGGCTGGGAGCGGCTGCCCTGGCCGCTGGGGCCATCGGTGACGGGCTCAACCAGGCCGGGCTGCCCGGCACCCGATCGGTGTTGACCGCGTCGGGCCTTCTGGTGCTGGCCTCGGCAGCCACCGTGCGCCCTGTGGTGGAGAAGGAAGCGTAGATGGCGGTCGGAATCGTCACCGACAGCACCGCTGCGCTGCCCCCCGAGGTGCGATCCCGCTGGGGCATCGCCTTGGTGCCGCTCATGATCACGGTTGATGGCCGGACGGTGGCCGACGGGGAACTCGATACCGCAACGATCCTTGCTGCCCGGAACCATTCGTCGGCCAGCCCGTCGCCTGGATCCTTCGCCGAGGCCATCGCCGCCCAGGACCAGGGCGACGGCACGGTGGTGGTCACGGTTTCGGGAACCCTGAGCAGCACCCATCAGGCCGCAGTTCTGGCCGCCCGGAGCGGGGCCGGTCCGGTGGCTGTGGTGGACAGTCGCACCGCGGCCGGAGGCCAGGCACTGGTGGCGGTGGCCGCTGCCCGATCCGCCCGGTCCGGCGCCACTTTGGAGGAGGTGGCAACCCGAGCCGAGGCCGTGGCCGGGCAGGTCAGGCTGGTGGGAGCATTGGGCAACCTCGATCAGTTGATCCGCAGCGGCCGGGTGCCGGGGCTGGCCGGGCGGGCCGGCAACCTGATCGGGCTGCGGCCCATGTTCGACATCCACGATGGGGTCATCGGTCGGCTACGTCCCGCCCTCAGCGACGAGGCCGCTCACCAGCGCATCCTGGACATCTGGCGCCGGACCCGTCCACCGGGCGACGAGGCCCAGCTCCATCTTGTATGCCTACACGCCGAGGCTCCCGACCGGGCCGCCGAACTCCAAGCCGCCGTCGCCGCAGAAGTGGAGCCGGTTGACACGTTCATCAGCGGTTTCGGCCAGGCCATGATGGTGAACTCCGGGGTCGGGGTTCGAGGCTTGGCCTGGTACTGGGATTGAACCCGGCCCGGTTCAGCTCCGGGCGAACAACTCGGCCGCACCCTCACCCGCAGGGGTTCGGGTGAGGATCTCCGCAGCATCGTCGGCACACAGCAGGGTGTGCTCGAACTGGGCGCTGCGGCGCCGGTCGGTGGTCACCGCGGTCCACTGGTCGTCCCACAGGTAAAGGTCGGGGGTGCCCAGGGTAAGCATGGGTTCGATTGTGAAGGACATGCCCCGACCCAGCGGCGTGGTGTGGCGGCGGTCGTAGTAGTGGGGAATCTGGAGCCCGGAGTGGAACTCGGTGCCCACCCCGTGGCCGATGAACTCCCGCACAACCCCCAGCCGATGGCTCCGAGCGTGGGTCTCGATGGCCCGCCCGATGGCGCTCACCGGCGCTCCGTCCCGCACCGCCCTGATGCCCAGGTACATGGCGTTGCGGGTTTCCCGCACCAGCAGCCGGGAGTGGTCGTCCACATCCCCCACCTCGAAGGTGACCGACGTGTCGCCGTGGACCCCGTTCAGGTACACGGTGATGTCGATGTTGACGATGTCGCCGTCGGCCAGGGCTCTGCTGTCGGGGATGCCGTGGCAAATGACCTCGTTCACCGAAGTGCAAACCGACTTGGGGAAGCCCCGGTAGTTGAGCGGGCTGGGGTAGGCCCCCCTACGCACGATCTCCTCGTGGACCTCGGCATCGATGTGATCGGTGGTTACCCCGGGGGCCACCAGACCCCCGGCGAACAGCAGCACCTCGGCGGCCACCTGACCGGCCCGGCGCATGGCCTCGATCTCCGAGCCGCTCCGCACCAGAGAGGACACCCCGGGACCGGGCTCCCCGGTTCGAGCGTAGGGAGGACGGGGAATGTGGCGGGGTACCCGGCGACGGGGACCGACCAGGCCAGGCTTCACCGGCGGATCGGAGATGGGCACCCGATCCAGCGTGGTGGTTCGGGACCGTTTGCGCTTGGCCATCGTCGATTGATGCTACCGGCTCGCCTGTCCGGCGCTCAGCGCAGGTACCGGGTGAGGCTCTCCACCACGCAGGCCGGCTTGGGGTTGCCCTCAGCTTCCACGGTGATGGTGATGACGGCCTGCACACCGCCGGTGATCTCATCCACCGCGCTCAGCTCGGCCCCCACCCTGATCCGCGATCCCACCGGCACCGGGGAGGGGAACCGCACTTTGTTCACCCCGTAGTTGATGCCCATCGACATCTGCTCCACGGTGATGAGGTCGGGGAGGAACATGTTGGTGAGCGCCAGGGTGAGATAGCCGTGGGCGATGGTGGCCCCGTACGGGCTCTCCGCCGCGGCCCGCTCGGGGTCGATGTGAATCCACTGGTGGTCGCCGGTGGCATCGGCAAACTGGTTCACCCGCTCCTGGGTGATCTCCATCCAGTCGCTCCAGCCAAGGTGTTGGCCGACGGCAGCGGGTAGATCGTCAACGGTGGGAAATACGGTGCCCATGAGCGGCAACCTAGCCCCCGCTGCGACCCGACCACGATGGGGAGCGCTTGGAAAGGAAGGCCTCAATGCCCTCCTGAGCGTCAACGGTGGCCGCGTTGGCCGCCATCACTTGCCGGGTCAGGTCGTAGGCCTCCGGTTCTCCGCAGTCGAGCTGGCGGTAGAACGCCTGCTTTCCGACTGCGATTGTGGCGTCGCTGAACCGGGCGATCCGGGCGGCCAGCTCATCCACCTCGTCGCGCAGCCTGCCAGGTGGTACCACCCGATTCACCAGGCCCCACTCGGCCGCTGTGGCGGCGTTGATCGGCTCGCCGGTGAGCAGCATTTCCATGGCCCGCTTGCGGCCCACCGCCCGGGATATGGGCACCATCGGGGTGGAACAGAACAGCCCGATACGCACGCCGGGGGTGGCGAAGGTGGCTTCCGACGACGCCACTGCCAGGTCGCAGGCCGCCACAAGCTGGCATCCCGCTGCGGTGGCCACCCCGGACACCTCCGCGATAACCGGCTGGGGCACGGCCCGGATGGCGTCCATCAGCTCTGTGCAGGCCGCGAACAGGTCGCCGTAGAACTCGTCATTCCGGTCGACCATCTCCGAGAGGTCGTGGCCCGCCGAGAACGCCGGTCCCTCGGCGGCCACCACGATCACCGCCACGTCGGTCTGCTCGCCCAGTTCGTTCAGCTCCTTGGTTAGGCGCTCCATCAACTCCAAGCTCAGGGCGTTGCGCCGCTTGGGGCTGTCCAGAATGATTCGGGCCGCCGACCCGATGTTCTGAGGTTCAGCGGTCTGGGGTTCGCCGGCGCGGGGTTCGGTGGCGTGGAGTTCATGGATTTCGGTGCGAAACACGGGTTGGAGGCTACCCGCAGAGCCTCGCTCCCGTCACGGCGATGTGCTACCCATTGGAGTGTGGCTGCTGGAGGAAGCACCAAGGCCGTTCTGGCCGCGCTGTTCGCCAACCTGGCCATCTCCATCGCCAAGTTCGTCGGGTTCGCAGTCACCCGCTCGGCTTCCATGCTGGCCGAGGGGGTTCACTCGGTGGCCGACACCAGCAACCAGGCCTTGCTGCTGCTGGGCGGCCGACTGTCCAAGCGGGAGCCGACCCCTCGCCACCCGTTCGGCTACGGCAGGGAGCGGTACTTCTGGTCGTTCGTGGTGGCAATCATCCTGTTCACTCTGGGAGCGCTGTTCGCCATCAACGAGGGTATCGAGAAGCTGCGCCATCCACACGAGCTGGAATCGCTCGGGGTGGCCATCGGCATCCTGATCTTCGGCATCGTGGTGGAGTCGCTGTCGTTTCGCACCGCCATCGTGGAGTCGAATCGGGTGCGGGGCCGGCTCTCCTGGGGCACGTTTATCCGCCGCTCCCGCACCCCGGAGCTGCCCGTGGTGTTGCTCGAGGACTTGGGCGCCATGTTCGGTCTGGTGTTCGCTCTCGTCGCCGTGGTGCTGGCCGAGATAACCGGTGAACCCCGCTGGGACGGGGTAGGCACCCTGGTGATCGGGGTGCTTTTGGGGGTGATCGCCATCGTCTTGGCCATCAAGATGAAGAGCCTGCTCATCGGGGAGGGCGCAACCGCCGAGGACCGCGACCGCTTGCGAGCGGTGCTGGAGGAGTCGCCCGAGGTGGAACGACTGACCGACCTCCGCACCCAGCATCTCGGGCCCGAGGAGCTGCTTGTGGCCGCCGAGGTGGACTTCGCCGATGATCTGGGTGGCGAGGAGTTGCCCGCCGCGGTGGCCGCCATCGAGGCTCGGCTGCGCTCCGCTGTCCCCGCGGCCACCCGGATCTACCTGGAGCCGTCGGGCTCGAAGTAGGGCAGGGTTATCTCGTCGCTCATCTCCACGAACGTGGCTCGAACCCGCATACCCACGTGGACCGCGTCCACCGGGCAGCCGATGAGGTTGGCCAGCAGCCAGAACCCCTCGTCGAGCTCCACGATCACCGCAACATAGGGAATGGTGAACGCCGGGGTCTGAGGCCGCCACACCGTGGTCCACGAGTACACCTCGCCCACACCGGCGCTGACCTCCCAGTCGAGGTTCGCTGAGAAGCAGGCCGAGCACGCCGGCGCCGGGTCCATGGTGATGGCCCCGCAGTCCCGGCACTTCTGGTAGCGCAGCTCACCCACCCGGCACCCGTCCCAATACGGCTGGGAATACACCTTGGGCACCGGCAGGGGGATCCCCGGCTGCTGGGGTTGCAGGTTCTCGCTCATGGGGTCTCCGTTCCCAGCAGCATCACGTCGGTGAACAGCGCACCGGCCCCACCGTTGGAGCACATAGCCACCTCGGCGCCGGGAACCTGGGCCGTGGCGCAAGTCCCCCGGAGCTGCTCCACCCCCCGGATCACCCGCTGGAGCTGCTGAACCGCCGCACCGCCGTGGCTGAACGACATGGTTCCCCCGTCGGTGGTCACCGGAAACTGCCCGCCGGGGCCGATCCGTCCCCCCATGATGAACTCGCCACCTTCGCCCTCCTTGCAGAATCCGTAGGCCTCGAACTGGCGAATGATCTCGAAGGAGAACGGGTCGTAGAACTCGCACAAGTCCACGTCGTTGGGCCCGAGTTCGGCCATGCCGAAGGACTTCTGCGCCGCCCACCGCCCGGTGTAGCCGTTGTTGCGCCCGCCGGGGCCGGCCAGGTCCCACGCCGGGGGGTGCTGGTAGGAGGGGCCGAAGCTGTCGCCCGCCCCGCCCAGGATGTACACCGGTTTGGTCGGTAGGTCCTCGGCCCGCTCCCTGGTGGTGAGGATCAGAGCGCAGGCCCCCTCCGAGGTCATGGCGCAGTCGAGGAGGTGGAACGGGTCGGCCACCATGCGCGACGCCAGGATGTCGTCGGGGGTGAACGGCCCCCGCCCGTGGTACACCGCGTCGGGGTGGGCGTGGCCGTTGTTGCGAACGGTGGCCGCCACGGTGGCAAGGTGCTCAGGGGTGGTGCCATGCATGTGCATGTGGCGTTGGGCGATCAGGGCGAACTCGGCAGCGGTAAACATGCCGTAGGCCACAACGAACTCGTTGGCCGGCCGGGTCCACGGAGCGGTTGCCGCCCGCTCGGTGTAGATGCCGGCCGATCCGTGGGCCACCAGCACGGTGTGGCACTGGCCGGTGGCGATTGCAGCGGCGGCGTCGAGAATGATTGGGATCGACGGCGTCATGAAGTGGCGCCAGGCCGGCCCGTTGCGCATGTAGTAGGTGAGGGGGCCGCTGAACGGCCCGGCCGCCACCCCGTCGATGTCGGAGGGGGACAAGCCGGTGTCGGCCAGCACCCGGCGCACCGCCTGCACTGTGATGGTCATCGAGTCGTGGCCCTCAAGCACGCGAGCCTGATCGGAGTTGGCGATTCCGACGATCGCCACGTCGTGAAACGGGTGTCTGCCCACCGTCATTGTCTAGTGGCTGGCGGTTCACTCTGCGATTTGGGGACCCCTAACGGAGTCTCAGGCAACCAGCAGCCGGACGGCGTAGGGCTCTTCTGGCTGCAATGTGAACGTCCCGACAGTGTGAAACTATGAAGCGTGAGGCCGTTGGAGGGCGTTCGGGTCATCGACCTATCCCGTGTGGTGTCGGGACCGGTGTGTACGTGGATGCTGGCCTCGCTGGGGGCCGAGGTCATCCGGGTTGATCCCCCGGGCGGCGACGTGACTTGGCGCATTCCCCCATGGATCGGGCCCGACGGCGATCAGTCCATCTCGCAGGGTCCCGACGACATCGGCATCAGCTATCTCCGCAAGGGCCGGGGCAAGCGCAGCGTGGTACTCGACCTGGGCCAACCGCTGGGTGTGGATGCGTTTCGGCGGCTGGCGGCCAACGCCGACGTGGTGGTGGAGAACTTCCGTCCCGGGGTCATGGCCTCGCTGGGCCTCGACTACGACACCCTGGCCGAGCTGAACCCCAGGCTGATCTTCGCTTCCATTACCGGATTCGGCCCAGATGGCCCCGACGCCGATCTGGCCTCCATGGATCTCATCATCCAGGCCCGCTCCGGGCTGATGGCCAAGTCGGGGTTTCCCGACGGCCCGCCGGTCAAGGCCGGGGCCACTGTGGGAGACCAACTTCCGGCAGCGTTCTGCGCCCTGGCCGTGGTGGCCGCCCTGCGCCAGCGCGACATCGACGGTCAAGGCCAATACATCGACGTGTCCATGCTCGACGGCCTGGTCACCTTGTTGTGGGATGAACCGCTCGACCTCTACCGGGAGCGGGGGTTCCCCGACCGGATCGGCAACGGCGACCCCCGGGGCATCCTGGACACCTTCCAGGCCCAGGACGGCTGGATGGCATTGGTCATCACCACCGACGCCCAGTTCGAACGGCTCACCGCCGAGATGGGACGGCCCGATCTGCTCGAACTCGGCCCCGATGTACCCACCCGAGCTGCCAACCGGGACGAGATCTGCGCCGCGGTGGGAGCGTGGATGGCCGACCAGACCACCGCCGACCTGACCACACGCCTTCAGCGCATCCGGGTGCCTGCCGGTGCGGTGGCCTCCGCCTACGCCGCGCCCGACGATCCCCAGCTCCGGCACCGACAGGCGCTGGTGCCTCTCAGCCATCCTCACGCTTCCGAACCCTCCCGCTGGCTCGGTCCGGCGTTCCCTGTGAAGTTCTCCCGTGCTGACACCGACCAGGTTCCCGCCGAAACCCTCGGGGCCAGCACCTACGCCGTACTAGGTGACATTGCCGGGCTCACCCCGGCCGAGATCGATCACCTTCGAGACACCGGCGTTCTGGGCTAGAGGCCCGAAACGGCCACAGGTTCCGGGTCAGGAGTTCCGAAGCCTCTTTGGGGTCTGGCAGGCTGGCACCATGTTTCGAGCCCTCCTTCTCAGCCAGGACGACGACGGCAACCGGTCGCACGCCGTTACCGAACTCGCCGATTCCGAGCTGGCCGACCTACCGGTGATCGTGGACGTTGACTACTCCACTCTCAACTACAAGGACGGTCTGGCCGTTGTCAACGGCGCCCCCATCGTGCGCACCTGGCCGATGGTGCCGGGGGTGGACTTGGCCGGCACGGTTGCCGCCAGCCAGGACCCGGCGTGGTCGCCGGGCGACAAGGTGATCGTGAACGGCTGGGACGTGGGCGAGTCGCACTGGGGCGGCATGGCCACCAAAGCAGCCATGGACGGCGGATGGCTCACACCCTTGCCCGAGGCCTACACCACGTTTCAGGCCATGGCCGTCGGTACTGCGGGCTACACCGCCATGCTGTGCGTGCTGGCGCTGGAGGAGCATGGCATCACGCCAGATTCGGGGCCGGTGGTGGTAACCGGGGCGGCCGGCGGGGTCGGGAGCGTGGCTGTAGCTGTTCTGGCCGAGCTGGACTACGAGGTGGTTGCCTCCAGCGGCCGGGTCGAGACCGAGGGTGACTACCTGCGCTCCCTCGGTGCCGCCGAGCTGGTCCACCGGGACGAGTTATCTGGCCCGGCCCGGCCCCTGGGCAAGGCCCGCTTCGCGGGAGGGATCGACACCGTCGGCAGCCACACCCTGGCCAACATCGTCTCCCAGACCATGCCCCACGGGTGCGTCGCCGCCTGCGGTTTGGCTCAGGGAATGGACTTCCCCAGTTCGGTGGCCCCGTTCATCCTCCGGGCCGTGACCCTGGCCGGCATCAACTGCGTCTATGAGCCGGCCCCCCGCCGGGCTGAGGCCTGGAACCGGCTGGCCCGCGACCTCGACACCGCCAAGCTCGACGCCATGATCTCCACCATCGGATTGGCCGACGTTCCCGACGCAGCTCGTGAAATCCTGGCCGGGGAGATCCGTGGCCGGGTGGTCATCGACGTCAACGGGTAAGCCCGGTGCCCGTCAAACATAAGATGGCTGCCGACAACCGGTTTGCCTCAGGAGCGAGGAGCCCGATGGAACACCACATCGTCATAAGCGCAGACACCCACTGTGGCGCCGACTTGAGGGGCTACCGGCCCTACCTGGAGTCGCGGTACCACGACGAGTTCGACCAGTGGGCCGAGTTCATGGAGGGGCACAACGAGCGCCGCAAGGCCATGTTCGCCGGCATGGAACGGTCGCCGCTTGAGGTCGGGGTGGACGGCGACCCCGAAGTGTGGGGGCACCGCAACTGGTCGTCGTCGCATCGGCTGGCCGAGCAGGAGGCCGACGGCTTCATTGCCGAGGTGCTGTTCCCCAACACCCAGCCACCGTTCGCCCCGCCGGCGGCCACCGCTTTCGAGGCCCCGCCCTACAGCGACAACTTCGAGCACCGCTGGGCCGGGCTGCGGGCCCACAACCGGTGGGTGGCCGATTTCGTGAGCCAGGCACCGAAGCGCCGGGCCGGCATCATCCAGGTGTTCCTCGGCGACGTGGAGGGCTCGGTGGCCGAGATCGAGTGGGCCGCCGAGCAGGGCCTCACCGGAGGGGTGCTGATCCCCGGAGCCCCGCCCGACTCGCCGTTCGACCCTCTCTACTCCAAGGCTTACGAACCCATCTGGGCCGCCAGCGCCGCAGCCGGGCTGCCCCTGAACCACCACGCCGGGGGCGCCTCCCCCAACTACGGGAACCACTTCCCGGCGTCGCTGGCCATGTTCATGATGGAGGCCACCTGGTGGACCCAGCGGGCCTTGTGGCACCTCATGTTCTCGGGGGTGTTCGAGCGCTACCCCACCCTGAAGTACGTGACCACCGAGACAGGCACCGCCTGGGTGCCCGAAACCCTGGGCAAGCTGGACCACTTCTTCCACCGCATGAAGCACTCCAAGTACGGCTCGGAGTCGGTGTTCGGCGGCCAGGCGGTGGCCAACATGTCGCTCACCCCCAGCGAGTACTTCGCCCGCCAGTGCTACATCGGGGCCTCGTTCCTGCGCCCGTCGGAGGTGATGCTCACCCGGTCGATCGGCACCGACCGCATCATGTGGGGTTCCGACTACCCCCACATCGAGGGGTCGCATCCCCATACCCGCCAGCACCTGCGGCTCACCTTCGCCAACCTCACCGAGGCCGAGACCACCCAAATCCTGGGCACCAACGCCGCCGAGGTGTACGGGTTCGACCTGGACGCGCTAGCCCCGCTGGCCGAGCAGTTCTGCCCCACCAAGGCCGAGGTGGCCACCCCCATCGACTACGCCGACATACCCGAGCGAGCCAAGGGCTGCCCCGGCATGAACCCCCTCAACCAGCTCGAGCCCGCGGCATAGCCGCAACCCCAGGGAGGCAATCTCATGAGCAATACCGCAGCATCCGAACGACTTGACGTGCGCGACATGGTGGCGGTGGTCACCGGGGGCGCGGGCGGCATCGGCAAGGGCATCGTGACCGCACTGTTGCAGCGGGGAGCCACGGTGGTCGTCGCCGACATCGAGGCCGACACCACCGAGGCCACCGTGGCCGAGCTCTCCGGGCTGGGCCTGGTGTCGGGTTGGCCCACCGATGTCTCAAACGAGGATTCGGTGGCCGCCCTGGCCGACCATGTCTACGAGGCCCACGGGCGCTGCAACCTGCTGTTCAACAACGCAGGGGTCACCTCGGGGGGTGGCGGTAAGCCCTGGGAGCAGGAGCCCAACGACTGGCGCTGGTGCTTCAGCGTGAATGTGTTCGGCGTGGCCATTGGGACAACCGAGTTCGTCCCCCGCATGATCGCCGGTGGCCTGCCAGGCCAGATCATCAACACCTCCTCGGGCGACGGCGGGTTCGCCCCGGTGCCCACCGCTTCGGTGTACGCCTCGTCGAAGGCTGCCGTTAGCTGTTTCACCGAGGCGCTGCACACCAACCTGATCCGCGAGGGCTGCGACCTGCGGGCCTCGGTGCTCTACCCGTCGGGGGGGATGCTGGACACCGGCCTGTTTACGGCCCAGCGCAACCGCCCTGCCCATCTCGCTCGCAAGGGGGAGGCCACCGGGCGACGCAGCATGACCTTCGAGGAACTCAAGGAGATGATGACCAGGATCCGGGGCTACGAGCCCGAGGTGGCCGATCTGGTGGAGCACGGCAACTTCGTTGTGGACTGCGTCGAGGCCCGCCGGTTCATCATCGGCCGCAACATTGAGGACACCGTCGAGCTGCTGCACCGCAGGGCCGATGCCATCGGCCGCTACGAGGTGCCGGACCATCACGATCTCGGCCTCTGAGCGGGCCGCCCGGTCTCCCGTGGCTTCGATCTTCTCCCCTCTTTCCTATCCGGCCGGGGCCGGGATCCACGGCCTGCTGGAGAGTGCCGCTCGTGACCATGGCGATGCGGTCGCCATACGGTTCGGTGACTTTGAACTGACCTACCGGGCATTTGATGCCATGGCCGAGGATTTCGCCGCCGTGCTGGCGGACCGGGGGGTGGCTTCGGGCCAACGGGTGGCGGTGATGGCCGGAAACCGCCCCGAGTTCTTCGGCGCTGTGTTCGGGATTCTCAAACTGGGGGCCGCCGCGGTCATGGTCAGCTCGGCGTGGAAGGAGGTGGAGGTGGCCCACGCCTTCGACCTCACCGAGCCGAACCTGGTGGTGACCGACGGCGACACCCACCTGCGCCTGCCCGCTCACATGGCCGACCGGGTGCTCCACCTCGACGACGACGGCGAGGTTCGGGGTCTGCTCGACCGCTCGAGCCCGCCGCCGACTGCTCCCCGACCCGACATTGAAGATTGGCGCGAGACCGACGCTGTGCTGGTGTTTAGTTCTGGAACCACCGGGATGCCCAAGGCGGTGCGCCACACCCACGCCGGGCTGATGGCGGCCACCGTCCAGTGGGGGTCGGTGCTGGGCCTCACCCACGACGACCGCTTTCAGATCGCTACCCCGCCGTTCCATATTCTCGGCCTGCTCAACACGCTGGCCTCGGTGTGGGCCGGTTCGTCGGTGCGGTTGCACCCCCGATTCGATCTGGACGCGGTGCTGGCTGCCATCGAGTCAGACCGCATCACCCTGGAAATGGCGGTGGCACCCATTGCTCTGGCCATGGCCGAGCACCCTCGCTTGGAGGAGTACGACCTGTCGTCGCTCCGCTACATCATGTGGGGAGCCACCCCTGTGACCGAGGCCGTGGCCCAGCGGGTAACCGAGCGCACCGGGGTGCGGTTCCTGCCTGCTTACGGGGCCAGCGAGGTTCCGGTCATCGCCGGCAACCCGGTTCACCGCCCCGACCTTTGGCGGCTGGACTCGGTTGGCCTGCCCGTCCACGATGTTCGGGTTCGCATTGCCGACCTGGACACCGGTGCAGTGCTGGCCGACGGAGAGGTGGGGGAGATTCAGGCCCGGAGCCCGGCGACCATGGCCGGATACCTGCCCGACGAGGCCAACGCCGAGGCGTTCGACGGTGGCTGGTACCGAACCGGCGACGTGGGGTGGATGGAGCCCGACGGGTGGCTGCACATCACAGACCGGGCCAAGGAGATGATCAAGGTCAAGGGCTTCCAGGTGGCCCCCGCCGAGGTGGAAGCGGTTCTGCTTGACCATCCCGCCGTGGCCGACTGCGCCGTGTTCGGGGTGCCCGACCCCGAGTTGGGAGAAGCGGTGGTAGCAGCGGTTAAGCCCGCTGCCGACACCGTCGGACCCGCCGAGGAGCTGAAAACCCTGGTCGCCCAAACCCTGGCTACCTACAAGCACCTCCGAGAGCTCCACGTGGTTGACGACATCCCCCGCCTCCCCTCAGGCAAGGTCCTACGCCGAGAACTCAAAGCCCGCTTCACCCCCTAACCCCCAGGCCCTAACTGCCCTGCAGCGCTCTGGCTTCTAGCTATAGTTTCCCCAGACGGAATGATCATCGACGGAGGCGACGATTACTGGCGACCATGAGTTCATTGAACGGCGCGAGGCGAAGGTGATCTTGGCGCCTGGTCAAGAACCCATCCCGGTCACCGTCAAGGTCAACTGGGGTACCCGCAACCGACGCAACTACATCACCTACCCCGCCCCGGACCCGGAGTAGGGATAAGCCCCCTCAGCCCTGTGGTCCCCAGACCACGGGAAGCCGCCTGTCCGCGGCGTTCTCACGTTGAAGGAAGGCCAACAGCGCCAGTGCGTCCAGGACTGCGCTCTCTACTCGTCTTCCTCGGCGGAGACCTTTCTGCGTTCGGCAAGAAGTTCATCTACCAGCCCGAGTCCAGCCATATCGTCTTGCACTCGATTCAATAGCTGGTCGCGGGTCAGTAGCACCACGCCGTTGGGAGCAGCAAGGAAGACCAGCGGCGTCCCGCCCACAAGACTTGCGGCGCGGCGCACCTCGGAAGGCACAACTACCCTTCCGCGCTTGTCCATGACGGCAGCGTTGGCACCCAACATCAGCGTTTCCCCTGTCTAAACGGCAGTGCCCATGCTATGGCTTGTCAGCCCACATAGCTACTGCATATCCCACAGGTGGCAGCAGCAAGGCCCTAGCCGCCGATGTCGAGGGGGCCGGCGAGTTCGACGAACTCCTTGTTGGCGTAGTCGTATTCCACGAGGAAGAGAGCGTCGGTGGCGTCCACCTTGTCGGAGCTGACGGAGGCGAACTGGGTCCCGGGAATCGACAGATCGGGGGTGTTGTCCAGCGCCGCAACCCAGGACTCGTTGGTCAGATCGGGGCCGGCTGCCTCGGCAATCTGAATGAACATGGACAGATCACGACAGGTGTTGAGCAGGGCAGCCCAGTAGTTGTCCTCGCCTTCCTCCAGCTCTTCGGGGAACTTGACCTCGACTCCGATGGCAGGCTCCACCACCTCGATGCACTGCAGGATGCGGGGGTCGTCCACCGGGGTAGGCCCTTGGCGGGTGGTGAGCACCCGAGTTTCCGAGCTGAGAGTGGTGGGTGGCTCCCGCAACCAATCACTGATCCGATCCCCGTTGCCAATCAGGTACACGAACTCGGGAGCGTTGCGCCAAAGCTGGTCGTTACGGTAGGACCCCTCGCCCAACAACAGCACCGAAACCACTCCCTGACTGCGTGCCCGCTCGATGAACACATCCACCTCGGTCTGGGTGGCGTACTCGTCCCCGGTGGAGGTAACCACCCCGGCCACGGGAACCTCGGCCCCGGCAGCCTCCAGGCTTTCCGCCGTAAAGTCAACCAGCCCCTGTAGCTCGGGATTGGAGCCAATGACCATAACCGGGCTCACTTCACCAATCAGCCCGGTTTGCTCCAGAACCGATGCGAACGCGGCAGTGCGCCGCTCAAGGCTCATCTGCGTGCTGACCCACAATCCCTTGGAGGCTTCAGCATGTTCCGGGCTGGGCAGGCCCCCCACCAGGATGGTCTCGTGGACAACGGTAAAGCAGGTGTTGACGTTTTCCGTTCCCGGCCCGGCAAACCCATTGATCACCGCAAACACCTGAACGTCCTCGGTGAGCTTGAGACAAGCTGCTTCCGCGGTGGTGGCCCCCACCGGCAGGAACTTTTCCGAGACCACCTCGAGGCGCCGCCCCAGCACCCCGCCCTGCTCGTTGTACCAGTCCACCAAGGCGTGGAACGTGGGGGTGTAGCCCTTGTAAGACAGGTCGAGGCCGAAGTCCTGGTTCAACGTCTCAAAGTCGATGGCCACAAAGCCGATGAGGATCGACTCAGAGGTCACCCCCCGGAACGAGTCGGTCAACACGATGGGCTCTTCGGTGGCCTCGGGGGTCGCATCGGGAGCGGCCTCCGGTTCCTCGGTTTCCTCGGTAGCCGGTGCGTCCGAGCCTTCATCGGCATCGGGTTCCTCAGCGGGCTCGGGCTCCTCGGTGGCATCTGCGTCACCGGAACCGGCGGAGTCGGACGGCTCGGCTGCTTCCGTTGCCTCGGGAGCGGGGGCCGTGTCCACCCCTCCGGCGTCATCGTCGTCGTTGCCGCTCCCACATGCCGCGGCCAACAGCGCCACCACCGCCAGAGCCACCAACCACCGCACAACGGCTGATGACGAACGAGTCTTGGAGGTCTTCATGGTTGTTTCCCAATCTGAAGGGCACCCACCGACGGGACGAAACATCTGGTCTGAACAGTGAAACCTAGCCCGCGACCCCAGCTGAAACCCAGGGCTAGCCCCGGCCCCTGGATGTCAGCTTCGCCTTTCCCTCCTCAAACCTCACCGAACCGTGGCCCTTCCCTTGTCCAGCAGCGTGGTACCCCGGCCCGACACCACCCGGAACAAAACGCTGCCGGGCTCGCCGGGTTCGTGCCATATCTGGGTGGTGAGAACGTCGCCGTTGTAGCCCGGAGCGGCGAACCGCCCGCCCATCGACCCCAGCACCATTGGATCTCCGCCGCACACCGTCTCCACCAGTGCCCTGCAGGCGAACCCGAAGGTGTTGAGCCCCATGAGGATGGGGGCGTCGAACCCGGCGGCGGCGGCCACCGAGGGGTCGTAGTGGATGAGGTTGGGGTCATTCCCACCGTGGCGGTAGAGCAGCGACTGCATCGGGAGGGTCTGCCAATCCACCGAGGCATCGGGCGGCGAATCGCCCACCTCCCACACCGGCGTCCGGGGACCGGGGTCGCCCCCGAAACCTCCCTCGCCCATCACAAACAGCTTAGACCCCACGGAGTAAAGCGGCTGCCCTGTGGCTGCGTCCACCGAGGTGCTCTCGGTATGGACCACTGCCCCGGAGCCCTTGTCGTAGATGCCCACCACCGTCGAGGTGCCGACAACCGACCCGGACGGGCCGATCTCGCCGTGAACGGTCAGCTCCTGCTCGCCGTGGACCAACTGGTGGATTTGGAAGTCACCAAACGGCAGCGACGACGCGTCCCCCTGGCCTGCGCGATCGGATCGTCCCCCCGAACAGACGAAGCTGGGATACACCCTCTGAGGGTGGCCTGAGGCCCGCTCCCCCACATAGGCCAGATCATCGAACCCCGCACCAACGCTGAGGGCGTACAGGGTGCAGTCTCGGGGCAGCCAGCTCCGCTCGGAGGGCTCGCTCTGGTGTCCGACCATGTCCAGGTTCATCGCCATGGCCCCATTGTGTCCCAAACCAGCTCCGTACCTCTCCTCGCTTCACCGGACTGTTCGCCTGGAGGCACCACACCCGGGCAGTTGCCCAAAAGCCAGACCCCTTCGCTTCACCGGACTGTTCGCCTGGAGGCCCGACACCCGGGCAGTTGCCCAAAAGCCAGACCCCTTCGCTTCACCGGAGATTTCGCTGGGGGATACGGTGGGGAGATGGCCGACCCCCGAGTACAGCTAACCGTTGACGGTCACATCGCCGTCATCACCAACAACAACCCCGCCAAGCACAACGCTTTTGACGACGAGATGGACTTCGCCCTGTTCGAGATCCTCGACCAGATCAAGGCCGACAAGTCCATCCGGGCCGTGGTGTGGCGGGGCGAGGGCAAGTCTTGGTCGTCGGGCCGGGATGTCTCGGCCATCGGCGGCGGTCAGGTGGACATGGCCCACCACGCTCTTATGGAGCGGGGCCAGCGGGGCATCCAGCAGCTCTGGGAAATCGACGCCCCGGTGATCGTGGCCATGAAGGGCTGGTCCATTGGCGGGTCGTTCCAGCGGGCCCTTTTGTGCGACGTGAGGGTGGCCGCCGAGGGGGCCCGGTTCATGCTCCCCGAGGTGACCCACGGGGTGATCCCCGATACCGGCGGGGTGGGACGGCTGTTCGAGATCTGCGGGTCGGGTCTGGTCAGCGACATGGTGCTCACAGGCCGGGTGCTGAGCGCCGAGGAAGCCCTAACCCACGGCATCGTTTCTCGCATCGTGGAGCCCGATGCCCTCGACGACTGCGTGATGGAGATGGCCACCAAGATCGCCGCCGCCTCGCCCTACGTGGTGCAGCTCGCCCGGCGGGTTATACGCAACCTGGCCGACGAGGGGCTCCGGCGGTCCATGAACGACGAGTACGCCTACCAGACCCTCATCAACCGGTCGGACGACTTCGTCGAGTTCCGGGCCGCCCGGGCCGAAGAGCGCCAGCCCCAATACAAACGGTCGTAAGGATCGTCCACCCCGTAACCAACCGACTACAGCGCCCCTCGAAGGAGAAACCACACAATGACCGACATCATCGGACTGCCCGAACCCCCGGAGGAGGGATCCACCGCTCTGGCCCCTGGTGCCTACGACGGCCAGACCGTGTTCATCACCGGCGGCGGCACCGGGTTGGGCAAGGCCATCGCCACCGAGTTCGCCCGGCTGGGCGCCAACCTGGTGATCGCCAGCCGCAAACCCGAACACCTCGAAGCGGGACAGGCCGCCATTGAGGGAGTGGGGGCTGAGGTGCTGGTTGTGGGCTGCGACATCCGCCAACCCGAGCAGATCGCCGAGGCTTTCGACTCCGCTGCCGACCGGTTCGGCCACCCCGGAGTGCTCATCAACAACGCTGCGGCCAACTTCCCGGTGCCGGCCGAGGACATGTCTCCCAACGCCTGGCGCACCGTCGTGGACATCACCCTCAACGGCACGTTCTTCTGCGCCCGGGAGTTTGCCCGCCGTCATTTCGTAGCCGGCACACCGGCGTCCATAGTGAACATCGGGGCGTCCTACGCCTGGACCGGCGGCCCCGGTTTCGCCCACTCCGCAGCAGCCAAGGCCGGGGTCAAGTCGATGACCGAGAGCCTGGCCGTGGAGTGGGGTCCCTACGGCATCCAGGTTAACGGTCTGGTGCCGGGCCTGTTCCCCCACGAGGACATGACCTCCGACATCCGCTCCAGCCTCGACCGCACCCACGAGAAAGACCCGTGCCAACCGGCCATGCGGGTGGGAAAGCTGCGGGAGCTGGGCTGGGCCGCCACCTTCTTGGCCTCCCCCTTCGCCCGGTTCATCAGCGGTCACACCATGGTGGTGGACGGAGCCAACTGGCAGCGCCGTTCCATGACCAACCCGGCGGTGATCACCATCCGAGACCAGATGGGCAAGGGCCCGTTCGAGCCCTAGCAGCCCGCCGGACCACGACATGGCTTCCACCCCGGCCACCCCGGAAGGGCACCCCGCCGACATGGCTTCCACCCCAGAAGGACATCCCTTCGATTCCGTTGCCCTGGAGGTGGTGAAGAACGCATTGGCCACCATCGCCGAGGAAATGGGGCTGACCACAGTGCAGTCGGCCTACTCCTCAGTGGTGAAGGAAGGCGGCGATTCCACCGCTGCCGTCTTCGACCACCGGGGCCGTTTCATCGCCCAGTCGATGGGCGCTCCCCTGATGCACCTGTCCAGCCTCCGCCCTTCGCTGAAGTCCCTACTCGAGGACTTCGGGCCCGAGACCATGGCCGACGGCGACATCTACGCCTCCAACCACCCGTACCGGGGCGGGATCCACTCCAACGACGTGATGGTGTTCCGCCCGGTGTTCATCGACGGCACCCTTGCCTTTTTCACCTGCGCTCTGCTGCACGTGGCCGACTTGGGGGGCATGGCCGCCGGCGGACTTCCGGCCAACGCCACCGAGATGTTCCAGGAGGGCCTGGTGTTGCCCCCGGTGCCGCTGGCCGTTGCCGGGGAGCCCAACCAACCCATGCTCGACGTGATCGCGGCCAACAGCCGCACCCCCGAGAAGGTGCTGGGAGACATCCGAGCCATGATCGCCGCCACCAACCTGGGGGCCGACCGCATCGCAGCCCTGGCCCGTCGCCACGGCCTCGACCGGCTCCACCGGCTCACCGATGAGCTGCTCGACTACACCGAGCGCCGCACCCGTGCCGGTATCGAGGCGCTGGCCGACGGCACCTACATCGGCTCGTTCGTAATTGACGACGACGGGGTGAACCCAGAGGCCGACCACGAGGTACACGTCACCCTCACAGTGGCTGGATCCACCATCACCGCTGACTTCGAGGGAACCTCCCCCCAAGCCCCCGGCCCTATCAACGCCGCCGTGTCGCAAACCACCTCCGGGGTGCTGTACGCCATCCGCTGCATGCTGGCCCCCGATATCCCGGTGAACGACGGCGCTTTCCGCCCCCTCAACCTGCGCCTGCCCCCCGGCACCCTGGTGAACCCCCTTCCCCCGGCCGCGCTCAACGCTCGCATGGCCACCGTGATGGCGGTGGTGGAGGCCATGCTGGGGGCCTTCTCCCAGCTGGACCCGGCCCGGGCAGTGGCCGCCTCGTGCAACGTCCACGTTTACACAATGAACGGGACCGGCCCCGAAGGCCGCCCGTGGACGTTCATGGACCCCCAGTTCGGCGGGTCGGGTGCCCGGTCCGACCGCGATGGGGTGGACGTGACCGGCCCTTTGGTGTTCGGTTCCGGGGGTGGGTTCCACACCGTCGAGGCCTACGAGCAGGAGCACCCGGTGCGCTTCGAGCGTTTCGAGTTGTGGACCGACTCGGGCGGGCCCGGGCAGTGGCGGGGCGGCACCGGGTCGCGCCGCGACATCCGCATCCTTACCGACGGTCAGTTCACCGGTAGGGCCACCGACCGATGCCGCCGCCCTCCGCCGGGCATCTACGGCGGTTCTGCCGGAGCGGGAGGGGGCTGGGTGCTCAACCACGGCACCCCCGACGAGCAGCAGTTGCCGGCCAAGGTCACCGCTCACCCGCTGCGGGCCGGCGACGTGGTCACAATGCTCACCTCGGCCGGCGGAGGGTTCGGCGACCCGCTGGCCCGCCACCCCGACCTGGTGGCCGCCGACGTGCGCGACCGCCGGGTGTCGCCCGAGGCGGCCCGCCGGGACTACGGCGTTGTGATCGACCCCGAAACCGGCAAAGTTGACCGGGCCGCCACCCAAGCCCTGAGGCAGAGCCGGGAGCCCTGAGCGGCCGATGACCGTCGCTTTGGGCATCGACATAGGCGGCACGTTCACCGATCTGGTGCTGATCGACCGGTCCACCGGCAACATCGGCACCACCAAAGTGCTCACCACCCCCGACGATCCCGCTGCCGGGGTGCTGGCCGGGGTGACCGAGCTGCAGGCCGATTCGGGTAGCGACCCGGGCGACGTGTCGCAGGCGGTCCACGCCACCACCCTGGCCACCAACCTGATCCTGGAACGCAAGGGTGGGCCGGTGGCCTATGTCACCACCGGCGGGTTCGGCGACATCCTGATAATCGGCAACGAACGCAAGGGTGACGCCGAAAAATACGACGTCTTCTACACCAAGCAGGAACCCATCGTCCCCCGGCGGCGCATCGTGGACGTGGTCGAGCGCATCGCCGCCGATGGCTCGGTGATCACCCCGCTGGCCGTCGAACCGACCCGGACCGCTCTGGCCGACCTGTTGGCCCGGGAGCCGGTAGAAGCGGTGGCGGTGTGCTTCCTCCACGCTTACGCCAACGGCGACCATGAGCGTCGGGTGGCCGGCATCATCGCCGAACTCGACCCCGACCTGTACGTGGCCCTGTCCAGCGAGGTGTGGCCCGAGTACCGGGAGCTGCCCCGGGCCTGCACCACGGTTATGTCGGCCTACGTGGGGCCCACCGTCACCCGCTACATCGACCGGCTCGACCGGGAACTGGCCGCCCAGGGCATCGAGGCCCGGCTTCAGATCATGGGATCGGCGGGGGGCATCGTCTCCACCGCCACCATCGCCCGCCGCCCGGTGCAGCTCGTGGAGTCGGGTCCCGCCGCCGGGGTGATGGCCGCGGCCCACGTCGGGCGCCTGAGCGGCATCGAGAACCTGATCTCGTTCGACATGGGCGGCACCACTGCCAAGGCCGGGGTGGTGCAGGGAGGCCGGCCCGCCATCGCTCACGAGTTCTACGTGGGGGGCACGGCGTCGTCGGGGCTGAAGCAGATCAACACGGGATACCCCATCAAGATCCCGGTGCTCGACCTGGCCGAGGTGGGTGCGGGCGGCGGCTCCATCGCCTACCTCGACGACGGAGGTGCCCTGCGGGTGGGGCCCGATTCAGCTGGGGCGGAGCCGGGACCGGCCTGCTACGACCGGGGCGGCACCGACCCCACAGTGACCGATGCCGATCTGGTGCTCGGCTACCTGAACCCCGACTTCTTCCTGGGCGGGCGCATGACGATCCGACCCGACCTGGCCACCACAGCCATCGCCGGGCTGGCGGGGCCGCTCGGGCTGACCCCCACTGAGGCCGCTGCAGGAATCCACGAGGTGGTCAACTCCACGATGGCCGCCGCTGTTCGGGTGGTGACTCTGGAGCGGGGCATCGACCCCCGCGACTTCACCCTGGTGGCCTCCGGCGGGGCCGCCGGCGTGCATGTGGCCCGGCTGGCCCAGGAGTTCGACATCACCACCATGGTCATCCCTGCCAACCCCGGCGTGGGCTCTGCTCTGGGCCTTTTGACCTCCGATGTGGTCACCGACCACGTCCGCACCCGGGTGATCGATTCGGCCGACGCCGACCCGTCGGTGATCGAGGCCATCTACGCCGAGCTGGAGTCGGTGGCGGCCGCCGAGATCAGTGCCGAGGGTTTTGCTCGCGACCGCATCAGAATGGAGCGGGAGATCGACGTTCGGTACCGCCATCAGGCCCACGAGCTGACAGTCGCCCTCGATGGCTGCGACCTCGACGGGGCGGCTGACGCTTTCGGCGACCGGTACCAGAGGCTGTACGGCATCCGACAGGCCGACCCGGTGGAGTTCGTGAACTACAGGGTTCGGGTGATCGGCCCGGTGACCAAACCCGACTGGTCCACCACCGACACCGCCACCGACCGGGCCGAGCCCCATGCCAACCGCCCGGCCTACTTCGACGGTGAAGCGACCCCCACCCCGGTCTACCGCCGCACCAGCCTGCGCCCTGGCCACACCATCGTCGGACCGGCCATCATCGAGGAACCCTCCTCCACCACGGTCATCCCTCCCCGGTGGACCGTGGCCATCGACAACCGCCTCAGCCTGATCCTGACCCCTGGCCAGTAGCCGCCGGCTGCAACCGACGCTCAGCCCGGTCCCGAGCCCTGCTTGGAGACCGCTAGTTCCAACAAACGTGGAGATGTTCGTGGCCGTGGAGCACCAGGGTGGAACGGTACACGGGAGCTGGCCGAGTGGTATCCAACTCCATGGTGGGGAACCGCCGGACGAGGGCATCCAGAGCGGCGATGGCTTCAGCCCGGGCCAGCGACGACCCCAAGCAGTAGTAGGCCCCCAAACCGAACCCGTTGTGCGAGCGGGCGTCGCGGGTCAAGTCCAGGCGATCGGGCTCGGGAAAGGCCGCCGGATCCCGGTTGCACGCCCCCAACATCACCACGCAAAGGTCGCCTTCCGGGAAGGTCCGGCCGTCCACCTCCACATCGCCTGCCAGCACCCGGTGGTTGATTTGCACCGAGCTGTCGTAGCGCAGCAGCTCCTCGAAGGCGTCGTCGATCAGATCGGGGGTGGCCTGCAAGCGTTCCAGCTCGCTCCGGTTCTCAAGTAGCGCCTTGGTGGCGTTGCCGATGATGTCGGCGGTGGTCTCGTGACCGGCTTGCAGCAGGATGACGCAGGTCGGGACGATCTCCCTGTCGGTGAGCTGGCCCCGCTCGTCGGACACCGTAACCAGCTTGGTCATCAGATCGTCGCCCGGATTGGCCCGGCGTTCGGAGGCCAGCTTGGTGAAGTACTCGGTAAACCCTCGTACTGCGGCTTCCCCGGCCTCGATCATCTCGTCGGTGAGAACAGCAATGTCACCCCGGCGGGCGAAGTCCCACATCCACTGGGTTATCTCCAGGATGTCGCTTCGGGGGATGCCCAACATCTCGCAGATCACATGCACCGGCAGCGGATAGGCGAACTGGCCGACCAGGTCCATGCAGCCATCGCCAGCCACCTCGTCGAGCAGCCCGGTAACCACCTCGCTGATGGCGGGTTTGATCTTCTCCACCGCCCGGGGGGTGAACACCCGAGCCACCATGGAGCGGATGCGCTGATGGTCGGGCGGGTCCAGCCACAGCAGCATCCGCTTCATCATGTCGTAGTACTCGGTGCCCGCTGCTCCCACGTTGTACATCTCGGTGGTTCGGCGGTCGCTGATGGCCTTCGGACTGCGCAGGAGCTGATCGGCGTCGGCGTGGCGGGTGAACACCCACGCCTCGTGCAGGATCTGATTTCCGGTCTTGTGGATGGGGGCAGCCTCCCTCAACGCGTGGTAGTGCGGGTAGAGGTTCCCCCGCCGTTCGGGGTCGATGATGTCGGCGATTATCTGCTCGGGATCGGTGCTTACCGCAGGGCTCATGGCATCTGACATAGTGAGGGCCAACTTACAGCGGAAGCGGGGTCACCCGCCGAGATCACCTAGCCGCTCTCCCCTCGGCTACCTCTCAGCCCCGGTGACTCACCGGAGCAGTTATGGCCGCTCCACCATCATCGGAAAGTGCATACCGACTCACCGACAACAACCCATCGCCAGCCTCCACAGACGGCGGGTCAGGCGTGGGTGGCGTCAATGTGTCGTTGCCTGAGGGTAGGGTCGTGTTGTGGGTTTGAGCAGCCGTGACGTGGGTGCCGATGGTCGGATCCGGCCGGCGGTGCAGCCTCAGTTGTTTTGGCAGGAATCTGGGGGAAGCTCGGCTGATGTGCTACCGGGTTCTCATGTTCGGCTGGATACCTGGTCTGGAGATCCTCTGGATGAGCTGGTCGGCCCGACGCTGGTGTGCGGCCCCGCGATTGACGGTCTGGGACTCCTGCCGAATGGGTGCGTGCAGACGGTTGTCACGTCACCGCCGTATTGGTCGCTCCGGGATTATGCGGCTGAGGGCCAGATTGGTCGTGAGGATGCTCTGGGCGAGTACGTGAAGAGCATTGTGATGGCGTTTGACCAGGTGCGCCGGGTTCTGGCCGATGATGGCACGGTGTGGCCAAATGTGGGCGACTCCTACACCTCGGGCAACCGCAAGTACCGCGCACCCGATCGCAAGAACCGGGCCCGGGCCATGTCGGTTCGCCCTCCCACCCCGGCTGGCCTCAAACCCAAAGACCTCATCGGGGTCCCCTGGCGGTTGGGGTTCGCTCTTCCAGACGCCGGTTGGTGGCTGCGCTCCGAGGTGATCTGGTACAAGCCCAATGCCCACCCCGAATCGGTGTCCGATCGACCGACGAAATCGCACGAGACCGTGTTCCTACTATCCAAGAACCAGGACTATTTCTACGATACCTCTGCTGTGAGGGCTCCCAACGACCGCCGGCTCCGCACCATGTGGGATATCAATACAGAACCCCGCAGCAAAGGCGATGTGAGCGTCGAGGACCATCCTGCGGTCATGCCAATGACACTGGCCAGACGGTGCATCCAGATCACCAGCCGCCCCGGCGACACCGTGCTGGACCCCTACGCCGGTTCGGGCACCACCCTCATTGCCGCCCAACAACTCGGCCGCAACTGGGCCGGCGTTGAGCTGAACCCCGCTTACGTCGACCTCATTGAACGCCGGATCGCCGAGTGAAACAGCCCAACTAGACAAGCATCAACAAAGAGAGCCTCGTCGCCAGTATCGAGGCTCTGTCCCCGATGGGTGTGCGATTCATCTCAAGGATGATCGACTCGCTGGCATTCCCCTTCCAAGCTGACACAACCGACACTTGGCTGGCAGGGAATCCAGACTGGATTGAGTACCTCGGCCTCACAATCTCCGCTCACCATGGGACCACCCCGGAACCGTTGGGACTCGTTGGTTTTGAAGTTTCTTTCCGCAGTGCATGCGATGCAGTCGGTTGGACAGTCGCCGAGCCAGGGTCGGCCACCCAACGGTTTATCGACACGACAGTCCTCACCGGAGACGGTACCGAACGGAAACTGTCTCTCAAGTCCACCGCGGCTCCTAAGCTCTAGGCGAACTCTGTCCATATTTCCAAACTAACCGAGGCCGCTTGGATTCAAGATGTCAGATCAGCCAAGACAAGGCGTGAACACACCGTTGGCCTGTTCCGCCGTTACCGATCAGCCGTGGACGCTATCATCATACTGCGAGCATTCCGAACCGACCGCAACACCATTCCCATAAAATACCAGCTACTCGAAATCCCCACTTCGATCTTCGACTCCATCGAATACGCACCCAATAGTGCCTTTGCTCCCGATGGGCCTACCATCGATTGTGCCTACCAAGGCGACCCAACTGCCGCTCGCGTTCATCTCGACCGCTCCGACACCAAAATCACGATCAAACAAATCAAACTCTCAGCCTGCACTCTCCATGCTGAATGGATAAAGACGCCATAACCCAACCAAAACTCCATAACAACTGAAGCTCTGAGCGGATCTGTCGGAAATTTTGTGTATCGGACGTGATCTGAGGGTCCGCGGCTGGGTGCTGCTGGCCGGGAAGGATCATGTCTATGATTGATGAGAATGTGTCGGCGGTGCCAGCGAACGAGGCTGCTGACACAGAGCAGTCAACAGGCCTCTGAGCCCTAGCCCGATAGCGAGGGCCAGGAGATGTCGGGAGCGGGGTCGCCGGCCGATTGGATGGCCTGCCACACCCGGTTCGGGGCCAACGGCAGGTCAATGTGGCGCACCCCGAGGTCGCTCAGCGCATCGACCACCGCGTTCTGAACCGCAGGGGTGGCCCCGATGGTGGACGCCTCCCCGATGCCCTTCACCCCCAGAGGGTTGAGAGGGGTGGGGGTGATCGTGCATTCCACGGTGAAGTCGCAGAACTCGGCGGCCGACGGCATTGCGTAGTCGGCCAGGCCGGTGGTGAGCGGGTTGCCCTCGCTGTCGTACACAACCTCCTCGTACAGCGCCTGGCCGATGCCCGACGCCACCCCGCCGTGCTGCTGGCCGGCCACGATCAGCGGGTTGAGCAGGTTGCCGGCGTCGTCCACCGCCACATGGCGCAACAGGGTGACCATGCCGGTCTCCACATCCACCTCCACCACGCTGATGTGGGTGCCGAACGGGAAGGTGGGGCCGTCGGTGGTGTAATCCAGCTCGGCCCGCAACGGCTCGCCGGGTGCGGCCGCTGCCACATCGGCCCAGCCGACCGACGCCGCCGGAACCCCGGCCACCCCCAGGCGACCGTCATCGGTGACCACGATGTCGTCGGCGCTGGCCTCGAGCAGCTCGGCGGCCCGCTCCCGGGCAACATCGAGCACCTCCAGGGAAGCAGCGTGAATGGCGCTGCCCCCGAGCTGGGCGCTGCGCGACCCGCCGGTGCCGTCGCCCCGGGCCACCAGCGCGGTGTCGGACTGCACGAAAGCGATGCGGTCCATGTCGATGCCAAGCCGGTCGGCCACGATCATGGTGAAGGCGGTCTCGTGGCCCTGGCCGTGCGACGCCGTGCCCACCGACACCGTGGCCGATCCGTCGGGGTGGACTTCCACCGAGGCGTACTCCTCCTGGCCCACCGGGGCGGTGATCTCCACGTAGCTCGACACCCCGAGACCCAACCGCCGGGGGTCTCCGCAGGCTCGACGGGCGGCCTGCTCAGCCCGAAGCTCGTCGTAGCCCACCAGCTCGCAAGCCCGGTCCAGCGCCTTGTTGTAGTCGCCGCAGTCGTAGGCCCCACCGGTAGCGGTGACGAGCGGAAAGTCCTCCGGGGCCCAGAAGTTGCGCATGCGGATCTCGACCGGGTCGATGCCCAGCTCGGCAGCAGCCAGATCGGCCAGCCGCTCGATGGTCAGGCTGGCCTGGGGCCGCCCTGCTCCCCGGAACGCCCCCAGCGGAGCCCGGTTGGTGGCGGCGACGCCGTAGTCGAACTGCACCTTCTCGATGCCGTACACCCCCGGTGCCATCACCCTGGTGATGGTGGGCAGGATGGCCCCCAGGCCGGGGTAGGCACCGGCGTCGGCCACCGCCACCACCTCCAGCGACACCATACGACCGTCGTCGGTCACCCCCAGACGGGCGTAGTGGATTTGGTCGCGGGCCTGCATGGAAACGAGGTTCTCCGAGCGGGTTTCGTTCCACACCACCGGCCGCCCCAGCATTCGGGCCGCTGCGGCCACCGCCACGTGCTCGGACCGCCACCCCCCCTTGGCCCCGAAGCCGCCCCCAACCCACGGGGCGATCACCCGCAACTCGTCGGCCTCCAGGCCCAGCGAATCGGCGATTCCCTGGCGGGTGCCGTGGGCTCCCTGGGTGGAAATCCAAATGGTGAGCGGGTCGCAAGTGGGATCGACCAACACCGCGTCGCCCTCCATGGGGACCACCGCCATCCGGTTGTGGACGATGCGAGCGGTAACGAACCGGTCGGCCCCGTCGTGCAAGCCGTCAACCGGGTCGAACACCTGAACGATGGCGTCCGACCCCCGTTCGGGGAACAGAACTGCATCTCCGCCGGTCACCACGGCCTCGGCATCCATCGAAACCTCAAGGGGCTGGTAATCGACCATCACAGCGTCGGCGGCGTCGGTAGCAGCGGCCAGGGTGTCCGCCACCACCATCGCCACCGGCTCACCCCCGAATCGCACCCGGTCGGCAGCCAGCGGGCCCCGGCCAAAGTGGGGGTCGATCGGCAGCCGGTCCTTCACCCGGTCGATGCCGATGGTGGCCGCTGTGTACACACCAACCACACCGGGATGCCCGGCCGCCTCGGCCACGTCGATGCCCTCGATGACAGCGTGAGCAAACGGGGAGCGCACAAAGCAGGCGTGAAGCAGCCCGTCGGGGCGGAGGTCGCCGGTGTAGCGACCCTCCCCGGTTAGCAGTGTGGCGTCTTCGCGCCGGGTAACTTCGGTGCCCAGTATCGATCCAGCCATAGGGTGCCCATTATGGAGGACACCCCGACGCTGCACCGCACAGGAGGCCGGCTCATGTCCGATGATGGCCAAGCAAACCTGCGCCAGATGGTCAACCCCGACACCACCGCTCTGGTGCTTCAGGAGTGTCAGAACGGGGTGATCGGCCCCCAATCAGCCCTGCCCGCCCTGGCCGAAGCGGCCCGGACCGGGCTGATCCCGAACGTCGCGGCGCTTGCCCAAGCAGCTCGTACCGCCGGGGTGCGGGTGATCCACTGCACCGCCCAGCACCGGGAGGATGGGTGGGGTGGCAACCGCAATGCCCGGCTGTTCAATGCCATGCCCAAGATGGCGGTGCAACTGCACGTCGGTACCTCGGCGGTGGAGGTGGTCCCCGAGATCGGGGTGGCCGATGCCGACGTGGTGCTGCCCCGTCACCACGGCTTGTCGCCGTTCGAGGGCACCGAGCTGGATTCGATGCTACGCAACGAGGGCATCCGCACCATCGTGGCCGTGGGAGTGTCGGTGAACGTGGCCATCACGAACCTCACATTCGATGCGGTGAACGCCGGCTACACCGTGGTGATCCCACGTGACGGCGTGGCCGGTACCCCCGACGATTACGTGGACGCCGTGTTCCGCTACACGCTGAACATCGTGTCCACCGTCACCACCACCGCCGACATCATCGACGCCTGGGGTGGTTAGCCCCCTGGAGCGGCTAGCCCCCAAGGGCGGCTAAGTCGTCGGGCTCAACCTCCGACGGGAGCGCTAGGGGTGAACGTCACCGGCATTCCCTCGGGGCCGACGATGAAGTTGGAGGCCCGGAACGGCAGCGGATCGTCGTTGGCCAGTTCGATGTCGGGCATCCGCTCGGCCAGCCGCTGGAACATGATCTTGAGTTCCAGGCGGGCCAGCGACGATCCCAGGCAGAAGTGGGTGCCCCAGCCGAAGGCCAGATGGTGGTTGGGATCGCGCTCCAGGTCGAACCGGAACGGGTCGTCGAACACCGTCTCGTCCCGGTTGGCCGACGGGTAGAACACGATGATCTGGTCGCCCTCGGCGATGGTCTCGCCGTGCATCTCCACGTCCCGGGTGGCGCTGCGGGACATGTTCTTGATTGGGGTAACCCACCTCAGCATCTCCTCCACCGCCTGATCCATCCACACCCCGTCGGAGGCCCGCTGGTTGAACAGCGCCCGCTGGTCGGGATGTTCGAGCAGGGCCAGCATCCCGCCGCTGATCACATGGCGGGTGGTCTCGTCCCCGCCTATGAGAATCAACAGCGTCTCCTGCACCAGCGATTCGTCGTCCAGCTTCTCGCCATCCACCTCGGCGTGGCACAGCACGCTCACCAGGTCGGACTGGGGTGAGCGGGACCGGCGGTCGGCAATCACCTCCAATTGAAACTCCCGGAAAGCGATGCCTGCCAGCATCCCCTTCTCGGCCGCTGCCTGGTCGGTGTCGGTGGTGGCCCGGATCATGTCATCGGACCACTCCAGAAGATCGTCGTAGCTCTCCCGGGGGAAGCCGAGCATGTCGCCGATCAGGATCAGGGGCAGCGGGGCGGCGATGTCCCAGACGAAGTCGCATTCGCCCCGCTCGCACACCTTGTCGAGGATCTCGTCGCAGATGGCGGTGACCTCGGCGGTGCGATCCCGCACCCGCTTGGGGGTGAAGCCCCGATTCACCAGCTTGCGGCGCTGCTTGTGCATGGGATCGTCCATGGAGATCATCATCGGCAGCGGGTTGCCGTGGGGGCGGGGACTGCGCCACGACGAGAACGTCTTGGGGTCCTTCTCCACCTCCAGGATGTCGTGGTAGCGGGAGATGCCCCAGATGTCGCTGTTGGCGTCGTAATAGACGGGAGCGTTGTGCCTCAGCCACGACCACGTGTCATGAGGCTCGTGCTGGTACCAGTAGCCGTCGAGGAAGTTGATGTCGTCTCTGGTGGGATGGTTGGGCACTTGGGCCTCCTGCTGGTGTGTTTTCGGGCTGGTCTTCGTCGTCGGGGTTGAGGGGGGCTGACGGGGGCCTACGCCTCGCCCATGAGCCGGGCGATCATCTTGCTGCCCTGCTCGTCGTCGTAGGCCGCCACCATGTCGTCGATGCCGTCCTGCCACGACACAGCGCACGGCCCGGTGATCGACTGGCGCTTGGTGCTGTCGTAGGCCCGGCTGTGGGTGCCGACAAGGTAGTACTGGAAGTCGGGTTCCACGCCGGCTTGCTCCCCCATGCGGCGGCACATGTCCTCGATGCTCACGTTCTCGTCGCCACCCCAGTTGACGATGGTGGCTGGAACGGTGGCCGCTTCCAGGAAAGCCTCGGCGTGACTACACATGTCGTTCTCGTGGACCGGGGAGAACATGTTGGGTGCCGAGTCCTTGAGGACAACCGGCATCCCGTTCATCATCATGGCCAGGAGGATGGAGGGCAGGCCGCCGTTGCGCCCGTAGGCAACGTTGATGCGGCCGATCACAGTGGGCAGGTTGTGGAGGCGGCACATGGTCCGGGCCACCGCCTCGGCGGCCAGCTTGGTCACCCCGTAGGTCTCGGAGTAGGGCTGCTCGCTGTCGCCCAGCGGGTCGCCCTCGGCGTAGGCGTGGGTGTGGTCGGGGTTGTTCCTGTAGGCCGCGGCGGTGGAGGCGTGCAGGAAGCCCTTGGCGTTGCGGCAGTGGGACATGAGCAGTCCGGTGGCCTCGGCGTTCTGGGTGATAGCGAAGTCGTAGTCGGAGGTAGCGGCCATGAACGCCGCCATGTGGATGACGTAGTCGAAGTCGTCGGGCAGCCCGTTCAGGTCGCCCGAGGCCAGGTCGGCAGCATGGGGGGTGGCCCCGGCCTCCTCCACCATCTCCCGCGACCCCGGCTGGCTGAACCGAGCCAACCCCCAAACCTCATTGGTCCGGGCAAAATGACGGGTCATCGGCAAGGCGATCTGCCCCGCACACCCCGTGATCAGAATCTTCTGGCCTTCCACCTCACTGCCTCCTTCGTGTTCGGCACTCGGCTTTCGCCCTCAATCTAGTAACCCCTGCCCCGGGTCGAGCATTTTGGACAGATCGAACCTCCCCAGGGGCCGACCACCAGCCCGTCACCAACGGCGCTGGACCGCTCCGAGCGCCCGGATCCACCCGAAGATGCCGGGCGACACCACCACCCGGCATCCCTTCGACAGGGCCCTACGACCACAGCCCCCACACTGAACTCACGGTCGAACTGTCTTCGTCGTCTTGACATAGCGCTCCCTATAGAGCATGCCTCCACGAAAAGGGCGGTACCTCAGGGCTTAATTCTGACGATGCACAAGTTGGTATTGACGTCCAGGTCAGTTGCTAAGGATGAACCAACTTTCCCACATTGTTATATGAAATACTTTCAATATATCCAACCCCAATAGAACATCGGATTGGTCATCCTTCCAACTTTCTAGGAGCATCACATCTAGCGCTCCTCCGCTTACGTGAGTAGCGTCTGGGAGCAGGGTACCATCTAGCGCTACCTCAGAAAAAGAAACGGGTATTCCAACAATGAGGCGGTATATGGGTTCCTGCTTGGGTATTCCATCAATCCCCACACACCACCCAAAGCCGATCGAGACAGGATTCAAGTCGTCTACGACCTTCTGGGTGACTCCGGTGACTTGAGACCCTGTGTCAACTACCGCATTATAGGTTTTGAAGTGGGAACTATCGGCAGATGGTAGTGCCAAGTTTACTTGCAAACGGATTTCGTTGTCAGTAATGCGAACGGGAATAGTCGGCAAGGCTCAGGCGGATGCAACCAAGCCAGCAGCGCGCCTGCTCAGACGCACTGGCTTTTGGCCAATCTTGACGATAGAGAAGTTTCCGAGACCATATAGTCTTGTCCCCACCTCGTAGGCATCGTCCATGCTGTCAAGGATGTGGACTACCTCCCCGTCGTGCATCAACGCAACCTTGCCGAGGTGATCGCGCTCCATCTCCTCCTTGAGCTTGGTGTCGTAGATGTCTTGATTGATCCGGACTTGGTCTGGCATGTGAACCAGCCCCCTCCTCGGTCGCTCCTTCGGACAGCCTACCGCCTAACTTGCTGGGGCGCACCTGCCTGTATCCCCGCCGCACCTCTGACTTCTGGCCTGCGTACATGATCCCGCCGAGCTGGAGAAAAGCTGGGTGGTCATGGGCACGGCCCGATGGAACGGCAAGGGTTTGCGACACGCAAGCCCCCAACCGCGTCGTGCCGGAAGGCTGATTACTGGTCGGCTGATTCGAGGAGTGTCTCCAGCTCTTCGATGATGCCGTCGAGTTGGCGGCGGTCGGTGTCGAGGGCGTCCTGGGTGGACTGAAGGCGGGACAGCAAGTCGCTCAGCGCCGCTCTGGTGTCGGCGTCGATGGGGGTCTCGTCGGAAGGCGCTGGAGCGGCGGTGGGAGCAGGATCGGGCGATGTCCCGTCGGCCGCAGGCTCGTCGGGCGCAGGCTCGTCGGGCTCCACCACCACGGCACCGGGATCGGCCAGCGCGGCCAAGGCCTCATCCAGGGTGGGCCGGATGCGAAGCACGAAATCGTCGTCGTTACCGACCCCGGCAATCACCTGTTTCACCTGGGGCAGCTCGGTGTCACCGGTGGCCTGCACATACACCGGGCGCACGAACAGCAGCGAATCCCCCACCGGGATTATGAGCAGGTTCCCCTGGAGCACCTTCGAACCTTGCTGGTTGAGCTGGGTGAACGCATCGGCGATTTCGGTGTCGGCCTGGATCTTGGCGTCCACGATGCTCGGTCCGGGGATGCTGGTGCCGGGCACGGTGTACACCACCAGCTCCCCGTATTCATCGATGTCGCTCTTGGCCGCCATGAACGCGGTGAGCTCCTTACGTTCGTCCTCGTCGTCACCAGCACCGGACACGGGCACGAACGGGCGGAAGATCACAAAGTCCAGGTCGTCCTCATCTGGAAGCTGGAGAAGTTGGTAGAAGGGCCGGATCCTCTGCTCGAGCTGGCGGGTGGTGGTTTGCACCGGAGTCCCCTGCGCCTCAGCGGCGGTCTCGACAATTTCGTCGAGAGCGCTGCGGGCCGTGATCCTGGTACCGGGGTCCTGAGCCACCGCCCACGTCACCGAGTTGGCGTAGAAGGTCTCGGGGTCGTCGATGAAGTAGCGAGCCCACATGGTGGTCTGCACCCGGAACAGGTCCTCGGGATAGCGCAGGTTGTCCTGTAGCTCGGCCGGCATCCGGTCAAAGTCCTCGAACAGGCTGGGGAACGCCTTCCGCCACGCCTGGATGACCGGATCGTCGGGGTCCAGCACGTAGAAGGTGGTGGTCCCGTCGAAGGCATCGACAACCACCTTCACCGAGTTGCGCACGTAGTTGAAATTCTTGTTCAGCCCGCTGTCGGCCGAAAGGTCGCTCACGTCTGGGCTCTGGCCGTAGGGATACCGGTTGCTGGTGGTGTAGGCGTCGACGATGTACATGACCCGCCCATTGGCGACCACCGGATACGGATCGGCGTCGAACTCCAGGAACGGGGCAAGGGTCTGCACCCTGGTCCTCAGATCGCGGTTGTAGATGATCTTGGAATCGTTGCCCACGAAACCGGAGATGAGCGGGTTTATCTCCCCGAACCGAAGGGCAAACGCCGCCTGGCGGAAGAAGCTCCCGATCCCCACCCCTTCCTCGCCCTCGTAGCGATAGGGAACGGTCTCGTTGGCCTCGGTGTAGTCGACCTCGGGAATGGAAGCGCCGACGATGGCGTAACCGGTGAGGTTCTCCCCGATGTACACCTGGGGATGGCTCAATTCGAAGTCCTGGCCGGCCACCACCGGAACGTCGCCTACCACGAAGTCGGGAGAACCCTGTGTGGTGACAGAGTTAACCGGGGCCACCGCCACGCCGTACCCGTGTGTGTAGGCAATGTGGGTACCCTCCCACGACTGCTGGGGGATGTCGGCCACGTTGAGCTGACGGGCACCCACCACCACCTCGGTGATCTCGCCGTCAATCTCGTAGCGATCCACATCCACCTCACCGTTGAAGGTGTAGAAGGTGCGCTCCGACTGCTCCACCTGGAAGGCGTTGGGCACGATGTCGGGGTCGAGCAGCCTGATGTTGCGCACGCTGGGATTGTCGGCCAACTCGGCAGCGGAGATGCTGGTGTCGGGAGCGAACTCGCGGGTGATCACGTTGTCGAGGCCCAGGGCGTGGCGGGTGAACTCGATGTTGCGCTCGATGTAAACCGCTTCCTTCTTCGACTCCTCCGGCTCCGCCCGGAACCGCTGGATAATCGCCGGGTAGATCGCCCCCATGATGATGGCCACGATCATCCAGAGCCCCACAGCGGTAACCGGAAGCACCCAACCCCGCTGCCAGATATTGATTACCAGCAACACCGCCGAGAGCACCGAGATCAACAGCAGCAGGTACAGGGCAGGAAGCTGGGCGTTCACATCGGTGTAGGAGGCCCCGTGTACCGGCCCCCGGGTGGAGAAGTTGAGGCTGTAGCGATCGAACCAGTAGCCCACGGCCCGAACCAAAGCGATCAGGGCCAGCAGCACCGACAGATGCACCTTCACCTGGGGGGTGACTCGCTGCCCGGTGGTCTGAACCCGAATACCGCCGTTCACATAGTGAGCGATGGCGGTGATGACGGCGACGATGATGAGCGCCCGGAAAATCCAGCTAATGAGGAACTGGATGAACGGGAGCCGGAAGACGTAGAAGCCGACATCCTTGCTGAACTGGGGATCGTCAATCCCAAAGTCCACGCTGTTGAAGAACAAGATGGCCTTTTGCCATTCCCCTCCGGTGCCCCCACCCACAATGAGAGCGAACAGCGCGGCCACCACCATGGTCACCAACCGACGACGGTGGCCGATCGCGTCGTGATAGTGGCGGAGCAGCTCCTCCTCGGGCCCGGGCGGCCGGGTAGCGGGGGCCAAGCGGTCGGCGATCTCCAGGTTGGAGGCCAGCAGGATGAAAAACAGCACCACAAAGACGGCCACCAGGACGATCTTGTAGATCAGAATCTCGCCCCACACATCCCCTTGACCGAGTGAGTCGAACCACAGGTAGTCGGTCCAGAGACGGGCCATACCCCGCAGCGAGAGCACGGCGGCCAGCAACACCACCAGAATGATCCCGGCCACAATCTTGGACCGGCGCGAGAACCGGGGCCGCGACGGCGGTCGAGGTCTGAACACACCTCGGGGATTTTGCATACCGAAAGCAGACTACCCGTGGACTTCCTGCGTTTCAGCAGTGAGGTCGAAAGTTCCCGGCTCGGCTCAAACCTGAGCGTCCTGGGAACGGAGCCGGGCGAAGATGGCGTCCACATCGTGGCGGTCGTCCAAATCGGACAGCACCGGATGATCCACGGCCGATTGCGCCGGATCGACCTCGGCAGCAGACTCCTCGCCGGCCTCGGCCAAAGTCAAAGAATCGGAATCGGCAGGCGACTCCACGGCGGCTTCTGGTCCTTCGGAAGACGCTGGATCGGATTCGGCCAGGGGAAGCAGGGTCACGCTCTCTGTGATCTGGACCGGACCGGTAACCGGCTCAATCGGAGGCGTTGCGATGGCCTCAACACCGGCCTCAATCGGCTTTGGTGTGTCCTCAACCAGCTCGTTTTGGGCTGGGGAGACGAGCACCGGGCCGGCTTGAGCTTCATCCCCTGCGGCCGGGCCGGGAGCTGCCACGATACCCAGCATCTCGGAGTCGTCCAGCTCCGACAGCAGGATCGAGTCGCTGGGCTGGTCCTCGTCCTCCACCCGGCGGGCAGCGGCATCGGCCATCACCTTGGCCTCGGCCAACGACATCTTGGCCGCCTCCATCGACTGATCGATCGAGGTTCGAGCCTCGGTCAACGTGGCCATCAGTTTGTCCCGTCCCGCCCGGAGTCGCTCAACCTGAGCCCGGGCCGCCTGGCGACGGCGAGCCATGTCCCGCAGCACCGTCAAACGCAGCGCCTTGGCCTGCTCCACGATCTCCCGCCCCTGGGCCCGACCCTCCCCGATCTCGGCTCGAGCCTGCTCCCGGGCCTCCTCCACCAGCTCGTCAACCAGCTTGGCCTGTTGGCAGGCTTGCTCCAGCAGCTCGGCCACCGGACCCACCCCGGCGGCTTCGTGCTCCGACTGCAACGCCGCCACCGTCTTCTCCAGCTCTTCCGACAGCCACCTGGCCCGGTCGGCCACCCGGCCCACCTTGCCCTCGGTCTGCTTGCGGGACGCCTCCACGCCACCGCTCAGCAGCTTCACCCCCTGGGGGCTGAACTCGGCCTCGGGCTCGGGGGGCTGACCGGCCTGAACGACCTGATCCTGAAGGTCCCGTATCTGCTGCTGCCCGGCCCGAATCTGATCGCCCAGCGAGACCAGGAAGGCCTGCACCTGCTTCTGATCGAAGCCCTTGCGGACCACGGCAAAGCTCTGTCCGGCTACTTCCCCGGGGTCAACCCGCTCGAAATGGTTGTGCGTGGAAAGGAGCCCGACCATGGTTGAATCGTAGCCCTGTCAGGGTACCTCAAACGCGTCTATCGCCTCTTGAAGTGACCCCACCGCCACCACTCGCATGTGGTCGTCGATGTGGGGCTGCGCGTCTTCCAGGTTGGCCTCCGGCACCAGGAAAAGGTCCACCCCGGCTCGCTGGGCGGCAATGGTCTTCTGGTCCACCTCGCCGACCGGGCCGACCGACCCGTCGAACCCGATTGTGCCGGTGGCAGCCACCACCAAATCGCCGGTCAGCTCGCCGGGGGTCAACAAGTCGATGATCCCGAGGGTGAGGGCCAGCCCCGCTGACGGCCCTCCGATGGTTCCGCTGTCGATGCTGACTCCCACCGGCAGCTCGCCGATGTCGGTTCGCTCGCGAGCGCTGATACCTATCAATGCCCGGTCGGCGTCGTCGGGGGAGGCAACCAGTTCCACCTCTACCTGCACCACCGGATCGCGCCCACCCCGCTCCACATCCAGCACCACCACCTGACCGGCGTTTCGAGCGGCTAGCACCTCTGCAAGGTCGCTCAAGTCGGCGACCGGAGAACCGTCGATGCCCACAATCACATCGCTCCTCTCCAGTACCGCTTCAGCCGGGGCGCCGGTCATGGCCTCGGCAACGATCACCCCCGAGGGGAGGCGGGGCACTTCATAGCCCAAGTACTCCAACGCCACCACCGCCGCTGTGTGCTGGGAAGACTCCATGCGCAACTCGTTGAGCCGGCGCAGCTCGCTGCGAGTACCGTCTCCGGTGAACTTGGTCTCGGGCTCGATGTCGATCCCCGACTCGAACGCGGCGCCGATCCGCTGCCAGATCGTCAACCGCTGGCTCACCCTCACCGTAACCAGGGATATCTCCTTCTCAGGCGGGTATGCCTGTGCCCCGGAGATGGAGACCCGGGAGGGCACTTCCTCCACCGACCCGGGGCGAACCGCCACCACATCGGTCTTCCAGAAAGCGAAAACCACTGCGGTAACCACCAGCAGGAATACCACCACCACCGCGGGGATCAGCCAGGCCCGGTTGTTCCGTCGCCACGACTGCTCACCATCCTCGTCGAGCGGAACTATCCTGGGATGCTCTGTGGTGGACTGGTCGCGCCTTCGTGCTTCCGTGAGCGAATCCCTGGACCGCTTCCGTGATCCCCTGCCAAAAGGCACACCACAGACTGCCACGCAGTCGCCACAACCTGGCAACGAGGCCCAAACCGCCACCCCGCCCGAAACCGGGGACGACGATCTACAAGTCGAGGCCTACCAGAGCTGGTGGCAGGTGCGATGGGCCGGCCGGCAGAACAAGTCGAGCTGGTGGCAGGTGCGATGGGCCAACTGGCGGGCAGCGAGGGCCGAACGGGACGTGCTGGGCTCCTACCGGCCCGATTACGGGGAGGGGGCCAGGTTCCGATGGTGGCAGCGCTTGCGGGCCGGGGTGGTTCTGGTCTTCGTGATCGCCCTGATGGGAGCGGGGCTGACCATGCTGGTGGGCCTGTTCTTCATCGCCGTCACCGTGGCGCTGGAAACCCTGGTGTGACCGGCAACCCCCACGGCTCCGGCGAACCCCAAAACCCCGGCACCACCGGCGAGACAACCCACCTGAAGCCGGCCGGACAGATCACCCGGCGAGAGGCGGTGGTTGCCGGATTCATGGGGGACGAAACCAAGGCCCGGACAGCCCGAACCGACAGCGACCCCCGGGTGCGGGCATCGGCCTACGGGGCCCTGGCACGAATCGGTGCCCTGAACGACGACGAGCTGACAGAAGCGCTGCGCGACCCGTCAACCACGGTGCGGATGCGGGCCGCTGCCCTTACCGTGAGCCATCCCGGGGTGTCACCCGCCCCGCTCCTGGACGATGCCCGTGACGAGGTGGTCGAGGTGGCGGCCTGGGCGTGTGGGGAGCAGGGCGCCACCGAGTTGGTGGGCAGGCTGGCCGAGCTGACCACCGACCACTCGAATCCACTGGTGCGGGAATCGGCGGTCGCCGCTCTGGGAGCGCTGGGCCACCCCGACGGGCTGGCGGCGATCCTGGCCGCCACCACCGACAGGGCACCAATCCGACGCCGTGCGGTGCTGGCCCTGGCCCCGTTCGACGGCCCCGACGTGGACGCCGCCCTAACCGCCGCCGCCGATGATCGCGACTGGCAGGTCAGAGACGCCGCCGAGCTACTCTGGGAACCGCCTGGCTGACCATCCCGTGCCCCACGAGGAAACCCCACGAGGTAAGCCCAGGGGAAAACCCCACGAAGAAGGCTCGCTCCGAGGATCGGCTGAGCCCTGCTCACTTCATGAACATGGCCTGGACGTCGTCGAACGACTCCAAGCAGCGGCCCGCTCCCAACACCACCGCTTCCAGCGGCGCCTTCACCAAACCCACCGGCACTTCGGCGGCCTGCGACAGCCGATCGTCCATGCCCCGCAGCAGCGACCCCCCGCCCACCAGATGGATGCCGTGGGTGATGACATCCTGGGACAGCTCGGGAGGGGCTTCAACCAGGCACGACACCACCGAATCCACGATGGCCGACACCTGCTCGCTGATGGCGGCCCGCACCTGGAACGGCGACAAGACGATGGTCTCGGGCAGCCCGTTCATGAGGTTGCGGCCCCGAACCTCGGCGCTGCGCTCGTTCTCGTAGCTGGTGGCCGACCCGATGGTGAGCTTCACCTCCTCGGCTGTGCGCTCGCCGATGGCGATCCCGAACTCCCGCCGCACATAGCTCTGGATGGCGGAGTCGATGTCAAACGACCCCACCCGGATTGCCTTGAGTGCGATCACCCCGCCCAGCGAGATCAGCGCGGTTTCGCTGGTTCCTCCCCCGATGTCCACCACCATGTTCCCCACAGGCTCGTGAACCGGCAACGATGCCCCGATGGCGGCTGCCAGAGGCTGCTCGATGAGGCGGGTTTCCGCTGCCCCGGCCCGCCTAGAGGCTTCAACCACCGCTCGGCGCTCAACGGGGGTGATGGCCGACGGGACGCAGATGACAACCTTGGGGCGGCTCAGCCGGTTGACCCCGGAGCGCACGAGCAGCAGGCGGATCATGCGCTGGGTCACCTCGAAGTCGGTGATCGCTCCCTTTCGCAGGGGGCGCACGGCCACGATGTACGCAGGGGTGCGGCCGATCATCTCCCACGCTTCCCGGCCCATGGCCAGCACCTCGTTGGTCTTCTGGTTGAGCGCTATCACCGATGGCTCGTTGAGGATGATCCCCTGACCTCGGGCGTACACCAGGGTGTTGGCGGTGCCCAGATCTATGGCGAGATCTCGAGCCACGGGATCAGCTTGCCGACTCGCCGGCGGACACCACTTCGGCAGCGTGGGAGATGTGCTGCGCTTCCAACCCCCAGCTCTCGCCCCCGTCCCACGTTTCGCGCTTCCAAATCGGGACGGTGGCCTTCAGCCCGTCTATGCAGAATCGGGCAGCGGCAAACGCCTCGTCACGATGCGGCGCGGAGACCGCAGCCACCACCGCCGACTCGCCGATCTCCACCCGACCCACTCGATGCAACAAGGCCACCCTTCCGATACCGGGCCATCTCAAACGAGC
Source organism: Acidimicrobiales bacterium (assembly GCA_965200775.1). Lineage (GTDB taxonomy): Bacteria > Actinomycetota > Acidimicrobiia > Acidimicrobiales > Bin134 > Poriferisocius. Next base: position 2,448,582 of record OZ241383.1, read on the forward strand.
CTCCTCGGCCAGCAAATCCAACCGGGGGGTCACCTGCTCCTCGTACGCCTCGTACTCCAGAACGCTCACGCCCGGTCGCCCCTCAGAGTGGTCACGAGCGGTCCCGCTGAACAGCACGACGCCCCCGCAATCGGGACGGCCTACCCAAGAAAGCACCCGGTCGAGCGGCAACGGCGCCTCGCTCAGTCCAGTCCACACTTCGGCGGCTTCTGGTGGATGCACGAACCGAGTGTAAGCCCTCAACCCCGCTCCATCTCACAACTGCGGGCCCAGATCACTAACGCAACAGGCGGCGGACCAGAGCCCATATCCCCCACGCCAGGCCCAAACCGCCCACGATGGCGCCACCCAGGGCTATCTGCTGGCGGCGGCGGGAGTCCAGCATCCCCCACGGAAGGGCCTTGTACCCGGTGACAAACGCCTGCTCGTTGGTGTATTGGGGTCTCCAGCCGGCAGCCCGCAACCGGTCGCCGGCCACCACCCAGGGATTCTGCACATACCGGAGCACACCCGGACCGGCCGCAGCCGGGCGGTGCTTCCACCACCAACCGGTGAGGCGGCCCAGCAGCTTTTCGGGGAGGCGGAAGCGAGGACTCCGACCCAACAGGTCGAGGGTGGTGCTGCTGGTTATCCAGCCTTCGGGAGCCACGTTGTAAACCCCGGACAGGTCGTCAACCACACAAAGCTCCACCGCGGCGGCCAGGTCATCAAGGTGGAGGAACTGGACCGGAACCTCATTCTCCCCGACAAGGTTGGCAGCGGAACGCAGGGACCGGGCCACCCACCCCACATGGTCCTCGGCCGCGCCGGCCGTCGGGCGCAGGGTTACCACGTCCACCGATGGGTGGTGTTCGCTCCATTGAGCGACAAACCGCTCCAGCTCAGCCTTGTTGACGGCAAAGGCAAACTCGGCGATCGGCCGCAGGGGCGACACCTCGGTGAGGGGAACCGGGTTGTCGGGCCACGCCCCGTACACCATGGCGGTTGACATCAGCACCAGCTTCCCAATCCCGGCGGCCGCGGCGGCTTCGAGAAGCCGACGGGTTGCCTCGGAATCGCTGGTGGCCTTGGCGGTCTCGTCTGCCCACGGTTCCAGAGCCGACACCAGATGGACCAGCACATCGACGCCGCCCAGCAGCGCCTCCAGGTCCAACCGGGCCACGTCACCGGCAACGAACTTCAGCCCGTCGATGCCGGGGTCGGGGCGCAGGTCGAACCCGACCACCGAACCGACCCGATCATGGTCCAGTAGGCGGCGGCACACCCGGCGGCCCACAGAGCCGCACGCTCCGGCTACCGCCACAACAATCGGACCCGGTGAGGAATCAGCCACCCACCGAGGCTACCGGTACTTTCCCCACAACCACGACAAGACACCAACCGCCCCGCAACCACAACAAGACACAAGCCTCCAACCGCCCCGCAACCACAACAAGACACAAGCCTCCAACCGCCCCGCAACCACAACAAGACACAAGCCGGTAGCATCGCAGCGTGGGAGAGTCCGACTCGCCTGACGAGTTCAACCCGTTCAAGGGCATGCCGATCTTCGGAGACTTGGGCAAGCTGTTCTCCCAGCAGGCCGCCAACACCTGGGAAACGGCCCGCCAGTTTGCCTTTGCGGTAGCCACCGAGGGCAGGTCCGAACCCAACGTCAACCCGACCGACCGCATCGCCATGGCAGAGCTGGCCCGGGTGGCCGAGCTTCAGGTGGCCAACGCCACCGGCCTGTCGATCACCCGCCACGGCCAGAGCCCGTCGATCACCCCGGTGACCAGGGCGCAGTGGGCCACCGCCACCATCGACGCCTACCAGCACCTGCTGGAGCCCATCGGCGACGTGTCGGGCCGGGTGGACGCCGACCACGAGTTCGCCGACCCGTCCCAGGCCATGTTCGGCCAGATCATGAAGATGGTGGGGCCGATCATGTTGAGCATGACCGCAGGGAGCATGGTGGGCAACCTGGCAGGCAGGAGCCTGGGCCAGTACGACCTGCCCATCCCCCGGGACGGGATGGAGCTGATGGTGGTCCCAGCCAACATCGACTCCCTGGCCGGGGAATGGAGCCTCGACCTTTCCGATCTGCGGCTCTGGGTGTGCCTCAACGAGCTGGCCCATCACGCCGTGCTATCGGTGCCCCATGTGCGTAATCGGCTGAACGAGCTGCTGGGCGATTACGCCGGCGGTTTCGAGGCCGGGCCCGAGGCTCTGGAAAGCCGTCTCGGCGAACTCGACCTGACAAACCCAGACTCACTGGGCAGCCTTCAGTCGATGCTGGGCGACCCCGAGGTGATCCTGGGTGCCGTCCAATCCCCGGCCCAACGGGTTCTGCTCCCCCAGATCACCACCCTGGTAACGGTGATCGCCGGCTACGTGGACTTCACCATGGACAGCATCGGGCACGGTCTCATCGGCTCCTACCGCCAACTCAGCGAGGCCTTACGACGGCGACGGGTGACCACCGAGGCAGCCGACCGCTTCATCGAGAGGCTATTCGGGCTCGAACTCACCCAGGAGCAGTACGACCGTGGCACGGCCTTCGCTCGCGGCGTGGTGGAGCGGGCCGGGACCGACGGCCTGTCCCGGCTGTGGAACTCCGCCCGAGAGCTTCCTACACTTGCTGAGGTTGACGCCCCCGGCCTGTGGCTGGCCCGGATCGATCTTCCCGACCAGCCGCTGGACCACTAGAACTCCGTCTCGCCCAGAACATCACCATGGCCACCGCGGCGGCCAGAGCAATGAGCATGAACCCGATCCGAGCCGGGATGGGGATGATCACCGGAATGATGGCACCCAGCACCCAGAAGATCTGAAACCGGGTCTCGAACACAGCGAACGAACGGCCATGGTCGGCTCCCTCGGCGTCGCGTTGCACGATGGAGTCGAACGACAGCTTCCCGACGCTGGCGGAGACGCCCACTCCGAGGGCAAGAAGCAGGGCCGACCCGAACCCACCGCCCCACGCCGACACCACCCCGACGAACACCAGCGCACCCAGCGAGCCGGCTATGATCACCTCCTCTCGCAACCGATCCCGCAGTTTGGGAGCGAGCAGCGACCCAGCCAAGAACCCCAAGACGCTTACCCCCGCGATCAGGCCCAGCTTCCACACAGGACTGGCGTCGGAAGCCACGTCGCCCTGAAGGGCGTGGCGGATGCCCGCTCCGAACGCCTTGCCCACCCCGGACAGATCAACATCGTCGGCACCGCCCCGGAAAGCGAAAGCGGCCAGAAACGTCATGAACCCCACAACTCCCCGCAGAGTTCCGGTGGCCGATGCCGCCCGGCGGATGCCGAAACCTCGAAGCGCCTGGGTCTCCGGGCCGCCTGCAGGAACCGGCGCGGGCCGCACCGCGGGCAGGCTCAACGAGAACAGGGTTGCCAGGATGTACACCACCATGGCCATACCCACCGCCCAGGAGGGGCCGCCCACCACGTTGGCCAGCAACCCAGGCCCCGCCCCGATGAAACCGCACACGCTGCCCACCAGGGCCAGGCGGGCGTTGCCCCCCACGAACTGCTCCTCGCTCTGCACGGTCAGCGGCACCATGGACGCCTTGGCCACCCCATAGCTCTTCTGAAGCACCAGCATGGCGAAGGCGATGGGAAACAGCAGCAGGGAATCGATCTGCGAGATCATCAAGAAGGCCACGATGGCCCGCCCGGCGTTGATCAACACGATCATCCCCCGCCGACCTCCCCGGAAGCGGTCGAGAGCGGGGCCGATCAGCGGGCCGACCACCGCGAACGGGGCCATGGTGAGAATCAGGTAGAGGGCCACCCTGAACCGGGCAGCGCTGGGGTCGATGGAGAAGAACAGCGATCCCGCCAAGGCGACGGTAACCATCGCGTCGGCGGCCGCGCCCAGGGCATGCACCCGGACCAGCCGCAGGAACGAGACGTTGATCACATCTCGTAGGTTATGGCGAGACGGTGCCGGTGGAAACCGCGGCAGGGTCATCGCCGGCGGCGGGAATTCCGGTGGCGTACTTGTAGCCCAAGCCCCTAATGGTCACGATGCGCCGGGGATTGGAGGGGTCGTCCTCGATCTTCGACCTGAGCCGCTTCACATGGACATCGAGGGTCTTGGTGTCGCCCACGTAGCTGCTGCCCCACACCCGGTCCATGAGCGCGTCGCGGGTGAGCACCCGCCCGGCGTTGGCCATGAGCACCTCCAGGAGGTCGAACTCCTTGAGAGGCAACTCGACCGGCTCGCCCCTGACAACCACCTCATGGCGCTCCGGGTCAACGGTCACGTCGCCCACCTCGATGACATCTCCCCGGAAAGCATCGGTCTCGGCATTCCAGCGCGACCGTCGCAACAAAGACCGCATCCGCGAAACCAGCTCCCGCAAACGGTAGGGCTTGGTCACATAGTCGTCGGCCCCCACCTCCAACCCGACCACCGCATCTATCTCCTCCCCCTTGGCGGTGACCATGATGATGGGCACCTGGGAGCGAGCCCGTATCTGGCGGCACACGTCGATCCCCGACACCAAAGGCAGCATCACGTCGAGCAGAACGATGTCGGGCGAGATGACGTTGAAGTAGTCCAGGGCCTCCTTGCCGTCGCGGGCCACCCGGACGTCGAACCCCTCACGGGTCAGGCCCACGGTGAGCGCTTCCACGAACGATTCCTCGTCCTCGACGACAAGAACCCGCACCGACCCGCTCAAGCCTCTGCTCCCACAGGATCAGCCAGCCGCTCACCGTGGGCCTCATCGTTGGCATCGGGTTCGGTGGGAACGGGAAGAACAAGGGTGAAACACGAGCCCTCCCCCTCGGTGGACTCCACCCGGACCTCGCCGTGGTGGTTGGTGGCCACGTGGCGCACGATGGCCAGGCCCAGCCCCACCCCGCCGCCCGTCCATTCCCGGGACCGGTCAACCTGATAGAACCGCTCGAAGATGCGGGCCTGATGGCGCACCGGAATGCCGTAGCCCTGGTCACGCACCTCCAGCTCAACGCCGCCCTCTTCCATCCGGGCGGTAACGGTAACCGGATGTCCGGCATCCGAGTACTTGACCGCGTTGTCGAGCAGGTTGAAAACCGCGGTTGTGAGCTGGCGCCGGTCGGCCCGAACCATCAAGTCCAAAGCGGGGATAACGGCGTTGACAGGCACCTGCTTCTCGTCGGCGGCCGGCTTGACCCTGGAAACCGCCTCGCTCACCACATGTTGAACGGCCACCAGGGTCTGCTCCGAAGCCTTGTTGCTCTCGATCTGGCTCAACTCCAGCAAGTCGTCCATGATGTCCGACAACCGCAGCGCCTCGGTCTGCACCCGCACCGCCAGGCGGGAAGCCACCTCGAGATCGGTCTCCCCAGCCAGGGTCTCGGCCAGAAGGCTGAGCGCCCCCATCGGGGTTCTGAGTTCGTGGCTGATGTTGGACACGAAATCCCGGCGCATGGCGTCCAGCCGCTGAGGATCGGTGATATCGTCGATCAGAACGACCGATCCGTGGTTCCGGCCGTCGAGCCGCAGCGGCCTGGCGCTCACGAACAGGCACCTCCGGGGTGGCCCGAACAGCTCAACCTCCCGCTCCACCGTATTGCCTTGGGCCGCCTCGGCCAGCAGCTCGGCGATGGCCGCTTCCACCAGCGCCTCGCCGTGACGGGCCACGTTGAACGGCTGGGCAAAGGGGTTCCTGTACAAGATGTTCCCGTCCGGGTCGGCGATCACCACGCCCTGGGTAACAGCATCGAGCGACAGCCTCAGCCGGGCTTCTGTCTCCAGCACCTCGTCGTCGTGGAGGCGCTGCATCTCCACAGCGCGGCGGCGGTTCTCTTCGGCGATCACAAAGTGCCGGTGCTCCCGCCAGGCCACAGCCCCGACCAGTCCCAAGCCCACGACGGCAGCCACCACAACCAGCGCCACGATCATCCCGTCATGTCCTTAAGCCGGCAATTGCACAGCCAGAAAGCAGGAAACCCCACGGTCACTCCTGGTCTGAGTCCGGGCTCTGACCCTGGCGAACCTGCAACCGGGCCGAACCGGTGTGCTCGGGTAGCCACCCCTCCACCATGTAAACCACCCGCTCGCCGATGTTCACCGCATGGTCGCCGATGCGCTCGTAATACCTGCTGATGAGGCAGAGCTGCACGGCTGCCTGGAGGTCGATGTCTTCGGCGTTGTGGGCCTGGAACACCGCCTGCACGCACTCCCGGTTGAGGTTGTCGAGCTGGTCGTCGATGTCGTCGAGGGCTGCGGCCAGGCCGGCGTTGCCGTCCACGTAGGAGTCGATGGCCAGGCGCACCAGCCGGCATGCCTCCTCGCTCATCCTCACAAGCAGCCCCCGCAGGGTGGCGTCGTAGCGGGTGCCGTAGATGCGGCGGGTGGCCTTGGCGATGTTCACGGCCAGATCACCCGACCGCTCCAGCTCGGCGTTCAGCCGGAGAGCGGTGCTGATGGCCCGCAGGTCCCTGGCCATGGGGTTCTGGAGGGCCAGCACATTGTGGCACCGCTCCTCCAGATGCACCGACAGGTCGTCGAGCAAGTCGTCGTCGGCAATGAGCTGGTGGGCCAACTCCAGGTTGGACTCCAACAGCGCCTCGGTGGCCCGGGGGATCGACTCCGAGACCAGGGCCGCCATTCGGACGATCCCGGCCTGGATGTCATCCAGCTCCTCATGAAACGACTTGCGAAGCTCCCCCATTGCCTCCTCCTGCATTCCCGTCAGCCGAACCGCCCGGTGACGTAGTTCTCGGTTCGTTCGTCGGAGGGGTTGGAGAAGATGGTCTCCGTGCGGTCGTACTCCACCAGCAGCCCGCACCGCCTATCGGTGTTGGAGTCGAGCTGGGCGGTGAAAAACGCCGTGCGCTCGCTGATGCGGGCGGCCTGCTGCATGTTGTGGGTCACGATCACGATGGTGTAATCGTTCTTGATCTCCTGCATGAGGTCCTCGATGCGAGCCGTGGCCACCGGGTCCAGCGCCGAGCACGGTTCGTCCATAAGCAAAACGTCGGGGTCCACCGCTATCGCCCGGGCTATGCACAGGCGCTGCTGCTGGCCGCCCGACAGACCGTGAGCGGAGTCCTTCAGCCGGTCCCGCACCTCATCCCAAAGGGCGGCTCGGCGGAGCGACCGTTCCACGATGTCGTCGAGTTCCGACTTCTTGCTGGTAATCCCGGTTACCCGGGGACCGAACGCGATGTTGTCGTAGATCGACTTGGGAAACGGGTTCGGCTTCTGGAACACCATCCCGATGCGGCGCCGAACCTCCACAGGGTCAACCCTGGGGTCGTAGATCGGCACGTCGCGGAAGTCCACCCGGCCCTCGACCCGGGCACTGGGAATGAGGTCGTTCATCCGGTTGAAGCACCGCAACACAGTGGTCTTTCCGCAACCCGAGGGGCCGATCATGGCGGTGATCTCGTGCTCGTACACGGTGAAGGAGGCCTCCTGGACGGCTCGGAAGTCGCCGTAGTACACGTTCAGGTCTTCGACGTCGAACACCACCGAGCTGTTGGTGTCCGGTTGGGTCCCCTGCCGGAGTCGGTCCAGCTCCAGCTCGAGACGGGGTGAGGTTTCAGGTTCAGCCACCTCGGTGGCCGTTCCTTGCGATGCTGCTTTCACGCCTCACCCTCTCTTGTTCTCGAAGTAGTTGCGTAACAGAATTGCCGCCGCGTTCATCAGGATAACGAACACCAGCAACACCACGATGGCGGCGGCGGCCGCCTCTGCAAAACCCGGGGCCCGGCCGGCGCTTTGCACCCACTCGACGATGATGATCGGCATGGCCATGAAACTGCTGTCGTTGATGGCTCCGAAATCCAAGAAGCCGGGGTCGGAACCCAACCGGCCGGTGACGGCACCAACGAGCAGGAGCGGGGCGGCCTCGCCGATGCCTCGGGACATCGAAAGCAGGGTCCCGGTGAGAATGCCTGGAGCGGCGTAGGGCAGCACCTGGCTGCGGACCATCGTCCACTTGGTGGCCCCCACCCCGTAGGCCCCCTCCTTGAGGTCCTGGGGCACGGCCCTGATGGCCTCCTGAGCGGTGATTATCACAATGGGCAGCACCAGCGCCGCCAGGGTGAGCCCCGCGGCAGCGATGGACTTGCCCCCGGTGAGGTCGCTCAGGCTGTTCACGAACAGGAAAAGACCGAGCAAGCCGTACACCACCGAGGGCACCCCGGCCAGGTTGCGGATGTTCAGCTCCACAAACCGGGTGAAGCGGTTCCGGCGGGCGTATTCCTCCAACCAGATGGCGGCACCGATGCCTATGGGGAAGGCCAACACGGCCACGAACACCGCGATCCAGAACGTGCCCACCAGGGCCTGGTGGACGCCGAGCTTGGGATCGTCGGGGAGCGACCGCATGGTGCCGCTCAGGAACCCTCCGGGGCGGTTGGTGAGGACGCCCCAGGCATCGACCACCACGTCCACGATCAGCACGCCGAGGATGAACAGCGAGATGAGCAGGGTTACCAGCAGGCTGAACTGGAACAACCGGCCCCGAACATCGGTGGCCCGGCGCTCCATGACCTGCACCATCTTCTTGCTGGTGCGCTCACCTACCAACCGCCCCACCGCCATCAGTACTGCTCCCGCACTCTTTGGACGAACCGGTCACCCCCACCCATCAGTACTGCTCCCGCACTTTCTGGACGAACCGGTCGGCCACGAGGTTCAGAAGGTACGTCACCGCGAACAACACCAGGCCCACAAAGAAGAGGCTCTGGAAGGTGAGCCCCTCGCCCACCACGTTGTCGGTACCCCTGGCCAGCGAGGTCATCCCCGCTGTCATGGTGAGGCTGCCTTCGAGAACGTCATGTGTGTACGGAGCGGTCTGGGACGCTCCCCCGGCCATGTACACCACCATCGTCTCGCCCAGAGCCCGGGACACGGCCACGATGAACGCGGCAACCAACCCCGAAACAGCGGCGGGCAGCACAACCCGAACGGTGGTGGTGATCTTCCGGGCTCCCAGCCCGGAGGACGCTTCCCGCAGGACCATGGGCACCGCCTTCATGGCGTCCTCGGAAATCGACGCCACCAGCGGGACAACCAGCACCCCCACCCCGATACCGGCGGCCAGTAGCGATCCGGCCGACGGTCCTCCGAAGACTTTGGCCACCACGTTGGGAGCAACCCACTGCAGAGCAAAGAAGCCGAGCACCACGCTGGGAATCCCGGCCAGGATCTCCAGTATCGGCTTGAGCACCCGGCGTGCTCCGGGTCGGGCGTACTCCGACAAGTACACCGCGCCGCCCAGCCCCAGGGGCGTGGCTACCGCCATGGCGATGCCGGTCACGATGAAGCTGGCCACGATCAGCGTCTTGATGTCGTAGATGCCCCGGCGGGGGAACCAACCGATGTCCCACACTGCGCCCCAGTCCACCTCGATGATGAAGGTCCACGCCTCCGACAGCAGCGACCAGACGATGAGGCCGGAGATCAGCACCGAGACCAACCCGGTGGCGGTGAGCAGGAGGCGGATGACCCGCTCCTTCTGCGCCTGACGGGGGTTGGCCGCCAACGACTCGACGGTGAAACCCCCGGCAGGATCGACGCGGGTGTCGCTCACGGCCTCATGCTACTGACGGTCGGCATCGGCTCGGTGTTCTCCAAATTTCCTCCCGCCGGCCGGTCTAGCGGCTGGTCCAGTTGGAGCGGGTTTCGGCCTTGGCGGCGTCGGCGAGGTTGACGTAGCCGACCTGGCTGACCGCTGTTTCGAGACCGTCGTCGCTCATGTAGTAGTCCACGTAGGCGGTCACCGCCGGGTTGGCCGCGGCTCTGGCCTTGTTTACGTAGATGTAAAGCGCTCGCGACACCGGATACTCGCCCGAGGCGATGGCGTCGGGGGTGGGGCTCACACAACCATCCCCACCGTCCACGTCCAACAGCTTCACCCCCGAGGCGTGAGCGGCAAAAGCGAACCCGACCCAACCCAACGTGGTGTCGCTCGACTGGATGCCCTGGATGATTACGTTGTCATCGGCATTGGCGCTGTAGTCGGGACGGGTGGTGGCGTCCTGGCCCCGCTCGTGAGCGATGTCCTCCACCACTATCTCGACGAAGCTGTCGAAGGTGCCCGACTCCTCGCCCGGCCCGTACACATCCAACGACGCATCGGGCAGATCGGAAGTCTCCAGACCGGCCAGCGATCCGGCATCGGACCACGACCCGAAACCAGTGGACTCGGGGCCTACCAACCCGTAGAGGTCGGCAAAGCTCACGCACTCCACCGGATTGTTCTCATTGGTCATCAGCGCTATGCCGTCGATCCCCACCCAAAGCTCGACCCATTCGATGCCGGCCTCCCGGCAGTCGGCCGCCTCGGATTCCTTGATCGGTCGGGAGGCGTCCGAGATGTCGGTCTCACCGGAGCAGAACAGCTTGAAGCCGTCGCCGGTGCCCGGCCCGTCCACCGTCACCGCAACGTCGGGCTCCACATCCTCGAACAGCTCGGCCACTCGCACCGAAATCGGTTCCACCGTTGACGAACCCGAAATCGACACCGACCCGGAAATGCCTCCGGAGGGCTCTCCGGCCGACGCTCCCTGTGTGTCGGCTCCGTCGCCCTGCCCCGCCGAAGCACCGCTGTCATCATCGCCTCCGCCGCAAGCAGCCGCTACGAGTGCCAACGCCGCCAAGGCCGCCATCAGGATCACCAACAGTCTCGATTGCCTCACACTTCCTCCTTGAAACCCGCCGAACACACCGATCGGCGTTGCGAATCAGCGTTCAAGGTAAACGAGGCGAGTTGACGCTCCACCGCGCCGGTGTGAACAGAAGGTGAACAGGAACCGAAACTTTGGGCGCTCCAAGGTGGGGCGTCTTGGGTGGCAGTTAAGGTGGTCTCAATCTGAGCGAGCCGCTCACCAAGAGCGCTCAGACCAAGGCGCCGGCACCCACCAGAGACAAGAACGCGCTCACCATCTTCTGGTCTCGCTCGCTGTCGAAGTAGTTCAACGACTCGGCCAGGGGCACCCAGGAGATTGCGTCCACCTCATCATTGGGGGTGAAGCTGCCGCCGATTGCTTCCATCTCCCAGTAGTGAACCTGGCGGGCCCGGCCTCGCCGGTCGGTGTATTCCACCATGCCCAGCTCCCGGCCCAACTCGCACACCAGCCCGGACTCCTCGTACACCTCGCGCAACGCGCACTCGGCCAGAGTCTCCCCCGGCTCGAGCTTGCCGGCCGGCAGCGACCAGTCGAGATGCTTGATGCGATGAACCATCAGCACCTCCAACTCGCCGTCGTTGTGGCGGGTGATGAGCCCGCCGCCGCCCAGGATGACTGCGACCGTTCCGAAACGCACGAAATACAATGATAGGTCTTCCAGGTGCCGAAAACGCGGATGCTCGGCCCGTTCAGGACGCTGCTTGAGTGGCCAGTCGCTCGAAAACGCTATGGGCTTCCACCCCGTCGGAGCCCTGTACCCGCTCCCAGGTGCTGTCGGGAAGCAAATCCCACGCCAGCGTGTCGTCCTCCAGGTTGACGTCGAGGATCTGGTCGAGACGGCGGCGCAAGCTCGGGTCGCGCACCTCCACCAGGGCTTCGATCCGGCGGTTCAGGTTGCGGGGCATGAGATCGGCCGAGCCTATGTAGTAGGCCGGGGTGCCGATGCCCTCACCGTTGCCGAAGTAGTAGATCCGGCTGTGCTCCAGGTACCGCCCGATGATGGAGCGCACCCTGATGGAGTCGGACATGCCGGGGACGCCGGGGCGCAGGCAGCAGATGGCCCGCACGATCAAGTCGATCTCCACCCCGGCCTGAGACGCCTGATACAGCGCCTCGACCATCTTGGAATCAGCCAGGCTGTTTATCTTGATGATGATGCGCCCTTCGGTGCCCCGAGCCGCTTCGTTTTGGATCAGCTCGGTGATCGTGGGGCGAAGGCCCTGGGGAGCAGGCACGAGGCGGCGAAACTCGATGTTGCGCCCGTAGCCAGTGAGTGAGTTGAACAGCTGGGTGAGATCGACTCCGATCTCGGGGTCGGTGGTGAACAAGCCGAGGTCGGTGTACATCCTGGCGGTGAGGGAGTTGTAGTTGCCGGTGCCAATGTGGCAGTACCGGCGCACCCCGTCGGCCTCCTCCCGCACCACCAGGCAGGTTTTGGCGTGAACCTTGAGCCCGACCAGTCCGTAGGCCACGTGGACGCCCGCCTGTTCGAGGCGGCGGGCCCATTCGATGTTGGCCTCCTCGTCGAACCGGGCCTTCAGCTCCACCACCACCGCCACCTGTTTGCCGCTCTCCGCTGCCCGGATGAGCGACCGTACGATCGGGCTGTCGCCCGAGGTCCGGTACAAGGTGAGCTTGATGGCCAGAACCTTGGGGTCTTTGGCCGCCTGCCAGATGAACTCCTGCACGGTGGCCGCGAATGAGTCGTAAGGGTGATGAACCAGGATGTCGCCCTCCCTGATCCGAGCAAACAGGTCCGGTTCCTGGTCGCCCGACGCCGAGGCCGGCAAAGTAGAAGCAGGCAGGGGATTGATCGGCTGCCACGACGGGTTCTTGAGGTCGGGTCGGTCCACGTTGAACAGATCCCGCAGGCTGGACAGCTCCAGCAGGGTGTCCACCTCGTAAACGTCGGCCCGCTCGATGTCGAGTTCCTCGATGAGCAGGTTGCGGATCTCGGAGGAGACAAGCTGTTCCACCTCTAAGCGAACCACGCTGCGGAACCGGCGGCGGCGCAGTTCGACCTCCACCGCGGCCAGCAGATCTTGCGCTTCCCCCTCGTCCACGGCCAGATCGGCGTTGCGGGTAACCCGGAACACCACCGTCTCGGTTATCTCCATCCCCGGGAACAACGTGGGAAGGTGAGCGGCCACCACCTGCTCGATGGGGACGAACCGGTCCTGGCCGGGGAGCTGCAGGAAGCGACCGAAAGTGGCAGGCACCTTGAGGCGGGCGAACCGCTTGTGGCCGTCGGCCGGGTCGATCATCAGCACGCCCAGGCTCAGAGACAGGTTGGAGATGTAGGGGAACGGATGGCCGAGATCAACGGCCAGGGGGGTGAGCACGGGATAGATGCGGTTGTCGAACTCACCGGATACGAACTTGCGATCCTCGTCGTCCAGGTCATCCCAGTTGAGGAGGTCGATACCGGCTTCGGTCAACTCGGTGGTCAAAAGGTGCGAACAGCGTGATGCGCGATCCATCTGGGTGTCCACAACGCTGCGGATCTCGTGAAGCTGCTGGGCAGCGGTGCGACCGTCCGGGGTCGTGCCGCTGAACTGGCCCGCTAGCTGGTCCTTCAGGCCGGCCACCCGCACCTGGAAGAACTCATCGAGGTTGGAGCACCAGATGGCGCAGAACTTGACCCGTTCCAACAGGGGCATTGAAAGGTCCTCGGCTTGGGCCAGCACCCGGCTGTTGAACTCCAGCCAGGAGAGCTCACGATTGATGAAGCGTCCCGAAAGAGAGGTTATGTCAATCGGCTCTGAGGCCATTCGGTTAAGCCTTCGTTTCTAAGTGCGTCCTGCGCTACCCGCTTCGCTCGTCTCTTCTTCTTCGTCGTAGCCCAGATCCCAGTCCACCAACAGGTTCTCCCGCTCCGCATCCCGATTGATCCGCTCCCGGTTCCGGCGGAACTGGGGATCGTGGGGGGGAAGCAACAGCAGCCGGGCCTCCACACGAGCCTGAAACTGTTCGACGATGCCGGTGTCGCCGAAATCGGACATCAACTCCCAGTGCGGCGCCACCGGCCCCAGATAGACGACGCGGACATGCCCTACCGGTGGCTCGGGAAGGGCGTCCATGGTGTCAGTCATTGCGTTGCTCCTGTGGGAGGTGGGGCCGTGACATTGTAGCCCCAACGGGCCGACATCCCGAATGCGACGTCTATGGGGGCCACAAGCAGGATTTTTTCGGAAACTCGGGAACTCTCCGCCGAGGCGGGGCGTCTCATCTGCTGGGTACGCAAGGAAGCGCCCGAAACTCAACGGAGGACCAATGAGCGAGAGCTGGATGGCTTACGGCAACTGCGTCGACAAGTCTCCCGACATCTTCTTCCCCAGCGATGGCGTCGGAGTGGAGAAGGCCCGCAAGATCTGCCGGGAATGCATGGTGCAAACCGACTGCCTGGCCTACGCCCTTGACAACGAGATCAAGTACGGCATGTGGGGCGGTCACTCCGAGCGCCAGAGACGACGCCTGCTGAGGCAAGCCGCAGCCTGACAGCGGCGCCTGTTTGGGCCAAAGACCCAGGCCGGTCGGAACCGGCTCAGTACAAGACAGACCGGCAGGCGGCAAACACCTGGGGGGCCATGACCTGAGGGCCGGCCGCAGCCAGGGCGCTGTTGAACACCTCGGGAAACCAGATCGGCTCCGACCCGGAGCCGGTGATGATGCCGAGTACCTCGGCGAAGTCCACCGCCCCTTCTCCGGGCAGGAGCCGGGCAGTCATGGTCTCGGTGGCGATATCGACACCTTCGGGGGGTTCGGCAGCGGCGTCACAGAGCTGCACCACACGCAACTTCTCGGCGGGAATCTGCCGGAGCAGTTCGGGGTTGGGACCACCGGGCTGGCGGTACCAATGCCAGGTATCAACCATGATGCCGCTGTTGGAGCAATCGGCCCGCTCGATGATCTCCCAAGCGGTGGCCAGGTCGGCAATGCCGGTCCACGGCAGGAACTCAATGCTGACCCCAAGGCCGGAGTCAGCCGCCGTCTCGCACAAAGTCCGGTAGCAGGCGGCCACCTCATCGACTGGTGGCAGCGTGGCCTCCATGGTTACCGCCACCATTTCCCGGGCCCCGACCGCAGTGGCGTACTGGCACAGGTTGGCGGCCTCGGCTGCCGCTGCGTCCTTGTCGGGGTTCAGCCAACCGAACGCCGCTTCAACCACCGGGTGGGACAGCTCCAGTCCGCCCAGCCGGTCGGTAAGCCAGGAGATGTCGACATCGGCAGTTCCCAGATGCATGGGGAAGACGCTGATCCCGGTGTAGCCGGCGGCGGCCGTAGCATCCAGGCTGGAGTCGAGCTCATCAAAGGAAACGTTGAAGAGGTCAGCCGACAGGGTGGCCAGCGACATCACCATCTCTGGTGGGGACGGGGTCACGGCCATAAGAGTGAAGCGCTATGTGCCGGTGGACTGTTCGCCGGATTGCTCGTCGGTGGTTGAGCCCTCTGCCTTTGAACCCTCGGTGACACCCTGCTTGAACTCCTTTTGGGCCTGCCCCAGAGACCGGGCCAGCTTGGGGAGCTTCGCCCCTCCGAACAGCACCAGAAGGATTATCAGCACAATGATCAGCTCGGTTGGGCCGACATTCATGGGCTGAGCCTACCCCCAATCGTTTGAGGATGCACCAAGCGAGCCCACCCGGCTCAGGCGCTGTTATTCTGGGATGCTCCCCCGACCACCCGGGTAAGCCCCCGAGCCCGACGGACCCGGCGCCGCTCACGCTCGCTCATGCCGCCCCAGATGCCGAACTTCTCGCTGTTCACGATGGCGTACTCCAGGCACTCCTCCCGCACCACGCACGCCTTGCAAACCTCCTTGGCCTCTCGGGTGGATGCCCCCCGCTCGGGGAAGAACAGATCGGGGTTCACCCCTAGGCAGTTGGCCAGGAGCTGCCACCCCCGGCCGTCGTCGCTCCCCTCGAACTGATTCACAACCGTCTCTTCCACTCTCATCTGTGCCTCCTAGATTCCTCTCATCGCTGAATCGCCAACCCCAGTTCGCCGGTCCGGACCGGAGACCTGTTCGGCCGTGGCCGGGGAACCACGCTGTGCTGGGAAATCGTACTCGGAAATCACGTTCTTGTAATTTCACAAGCGTAACCGTGACATGTGACAACGGCAAGTGCAAGGGGAATTTTGCGGGCGCCGTCTCAGCGGCGGCGGGGCAAGGAACGGGGTTCGGGCTGGGCCGACGTCAGCGGCGGCGGGCGCCGAGCAGCTTGCGCTTGTGCTCGACGAAGTCCACCAGCACGTAGTCGCCCAGGGTCTCCGGGGTGGTGAAGAAGGCCCGGCCGCCGTTCATCTTGGAGATCTGCTCGATGAAGTTGGTGAGGTACGAGGTGGCGTCCAGCATGAACGTGTTGATGCGAATGCCCTCTCGGGTGCAGCGCATGACCTGCTCCAGGGTCTTGTCCACCGTCACCCGGGCCGGCGGGTAGGAGAAGAACGGTCGCCCATCCTCGTCCACGTGAGCGGTCGGCTCGCCGTCGGTCACCATGATGATCTGCTTGGTCCCGCTGTGACGGGCCAGCATCTGGCGGGCCAGTATGAACCCGTGCTGCATGTTGGTGCCGTACACGAAGTCCCATGACACCTCGGGCAGCTTCTCGGGCTTGACCTCCCGGGCCACCTCGCTGAAGCCCACAATCCCCAGGAAGTCCCGGGGATACTGCGACGTGATGAGGGAGTGGAGCGCCATAGCCACCTTCTTGGCGGGCAGGAAGTTGTCCCTCATGGGCATCGACAGCGACAGATCGAGCATGAGCACCGTGGCCGATCGGACGATGTTCTCGGTGCGCTCCACCTCGAAGTCCTCGGGCGACAGCTCCACCGGGGTGCCGCCCCCGGTGCGCTGGATGGCGTTGCGGATGGTCCGTTCGATGTCCAGGTTGAAGGGGTCGCCGAACTCGTAGGGCTTGGTGTGGTACTCCCGCTCGTGGCCTCCGCCGAACAGCTCCATGGTGTGCTGGCCCATGCGGTCCTGCTGGAGTTTCTTGAACAGATCAGCCAGGGCGGTCTGGCCGATCCGGCGGATCGCCCGGGGAGTGAGTTCCATGCGACCCTCCCGGTTCTCGATCAGCCCAGCCTGCTCCAGCATCCGGGCCAGCTCGGCCATCTGCTCCAGGCTCTGGGCTGCCTCGTCGCCCAGAAGTTCCCGAGCCCGCTCGATGTCCACCTCGGCCAGAGCGCCGGGATTGTTTGCCTCCCGCAGGAGGTTGTCGAGCTGGTCCAGGTCGCCCAGCTCCTGCATCATCTCGGCCGCCGAGGCGAAGTCGAGGGGGTCGGCCCCGCTGAAATCGTACGAGCGGTCCCAGCCGGCGTCGGGGAACATGGCCTGGAGGTTCTGGGAAAGCTGATCCACCTGCCAGCGCAGGTCCATGTCCTGGAGGAGCTGCTCCGCCAGACCTTGAAGCTGGGCCCGCTGCTCCGGGGTCATCGACGCCATCATGGCTGACATGGCCGCCATGCGCCGTGCCATCACCTCCAGCAGCTCGCTCAACGTTTGGGGGTTCTCGGGGAAGAAATCGCCGAAGTTCTCCATGAAGCGGTCGAAGTCGGGTTGCAGGCGCTCGTCCAGCATCTGATTGCGCTCTGCCGGGTCGGTGGCGTCGGAGGGAAGCTCCTCCTCGGCCATCCGGCGCTTCTCCAGCAAGCTGTTCAGCTCGGCCATCATGTCCTTGGCCCGAGC
The DNA here is from genome assembly GCA_965200775.1 of Acidimicrobiales bacterium. Taxonomy (GTDB): domain Bacteria; phylum Actinomycetota; class Acidimicrobiia; order Acidimicrobiales; family Bin134; genus Poriferisocius. Next base: position 2,465,896 of record OZ241383.1, read on the forward strand.
CAGATCCTCAGGCGAGAGGTTGTTCATACCGTCGGTCATCTGGTTCACGTAGTTCTGCATGAGCTGTTGGCGAAGCTGCTCCACGAGGTCGTCGAACCGCTGCTGGGCCTCGGCTGAGGTGAACTGGTAGTCCTCCAGGTCCCGGATCTGGCCGGCCAGATCGGGGGGCAGCATGTCGAGCTGGAACTGCCGCTGGGCCACGGTTTCCTCGGTGATGGCCGCCCGGCGCTCGTCGCCCGACTGGGCAGCCTGGGCGGCCAGATCATCGAGGGCGTCGCGCTCCATGTCCACCACGTCGCGCAGCTCCTGAGCGATGTCGTCGTACACCCCGCCGAGGTCGTGCTGCTCCAGCCGCTCCTGGCGACGGCGGCGAAGCTGTTCGAGCATGTCCCGCATGCCCTGGACTCTCTGGCCGTCCACCTCGAATCCCTGATGGAGAAGGCGGCGCAGGGCTGCGTTGACATCGCCGTGGTAGAGCAGGTCGTCGTTCATCTGAGAGAAGAGGTCGGAGCTGGTGAAGTCGAATCCCGTCTGGGTCCCGTCCCAGCGTGAGTAGGCCACCCGCTGAGGGGTCCGGTGCCGTGACCTCCGCCATCTCCGAAGCATCCCGCCAACCTACACCGTCAATATCGAGCAGCCGGCAAGCCCACCCCATCGGTACGGAGCAGGCGGTCGGGACCCGGCCCTGACTCCGGGGCCTCTCTCGTCGTGCGGGACACAATAAAAGAGGGAAAAGCGGGGTGAATCCCGCTTTCCTAGCCTGAGACATAGTCCTTGGAAGAGGCACGAGGTCGGACCACGACCGGAAGGGTTACAGCATGACCAGTTACCGAAGCCACACCGGTAGCCGCCGGCCATCTCGCGCGCGGGGCCTGCTCTCTCGCGCCCTCGCCATCGTCGCCACGGTGGCAATGCTCTCCGCTGGCCCGTTCGGGGCGGCCTCCGCCAGCGCGCAGCCCGCCCGCTGCGATGTCTGGCCCCTGGTCACCCCATCTCCCGTTGCCGCCTGCCCCGGCGACTAAGTCGAGGCCGCCCGCAAGAGCGTCGGCAACGGCGAAACCATCACCCTCAATCTGGACGACTACTTCGGCGCCGACGCCGAACTGGCCTGGTCCGTCCTCGTCAGCGACACCGACACCGGCTACCTGAACTCGATCATCGCGTCAAAGCTCACTGGCTCCGTCACCGGCAACAGCCTCTCGCTCACCGGCGCCACGGCGAACTACGAGACCGTCACGGTCGACATCGTCGGCGTCGACAGCGACGACGCGAGCAACAACGCCGCCGTCTACTTCACCCTCGAACTGGGGTTCGACAGCGACATGATCGCCGTGCGCACCCTGCAACAGCTGTAGACCATTAGGCGCGACCTGAACGGCGACGGCACCCCCAACCCGTCCGAGTACTGGCAGCATGACAGCCCCGCGTACCTGGCCAAGATGCGGGCCGAGTACCGCGCCGCCTTCGGCGACACCCCCTGCGGCGCAGGGGCGGGCAACTGCACCGGCTACATCATGCTCAACGACCTGACCTTCCCGACCGAGTGGGAAGACCACCACGAACCGCCCGGCTACTACCGCGGCCACGGCTGGGAAGCGCTTGGCTGCCTCGAGACGGCCTGGACCGGCCTCTTTGACGGCAACGGCCACACCGTCGCCAACCTCTGGTGGTCGAACCCCGGCAGCGGGATGCATAAGGGCCTGTTCGGCCGCGTCGGCCCGGGCGGCGTGGTCAAGAACCTCGTCATGACCAACGCCTCCGTCACCTCCAAAATACTGACAGCGGCCATGGCCGGCGAGAACAACGGCACCGTGACCAACGTCGCCGTGATCGACAGCACGATCACAGGTACCAGTGAAATCGGCGGAATCGTCGGCCTCAACTCGGGCACGGTCAGCAACAGCTTCACGCGCGGGGTGATTGTTCGCGCAAACAGCTGAGACACCTGTCGGGACTACCTGCTGAGCAGGACAAGTCACCGTCTCATACGCAGACCAAGCCGAATTGCCCAACGAATTCTGAGCGCGCACCCTCCAACTATAAGAAAAACCAGCAGTCCCAGTGTCCGTGAACTGAGTAGTCGGATGAGAAACCGTCCGATCCGCCGGACCCGAACCAAACTCTTGAGCGAAATACGACGCAGCACCCGAAACAGAATCCCACGACACAGTAACCGTCGTCCCCACACAAGACGCCGCAACATTCGCAGGAACAGACGGCACAGTAAGCACCTGCGACGAAGACGACGGACAAGTAACCGTCACCCACGACGACCACGCCGAATTCCCGGCCGAATTCTCTGCCCGGATTTTCACAGTATGAACCGAACCCCACGCAGGGTTATTACGCGACCACGACAAACCAGTCCCGTTATGCAACACCGTTCCAGTGTCCCGCTCTAATCTATAAGACGAAGCCTGTGCTACAGCACCCCACTCCACGCTCAACAACGGACGATTGCCGCCAGTGTTAACACAAGTAGTTGAAGTGAACGATGGGGTGGACGGAGGTGATAACGCGGCGCTACAAGTAGCCGAACGATAACTCGACCACGCCGAATTACCATTCGAGTTCTGAGCACGCACCCTCCACCGATCAGTAACACCCGTTTTTCCGGTGTAAGTAAACGAAGTAGAAGGACGAGAAATTGTTCTACTAGCAGGCCCCGCCCCGAACTCTACAGCACGATACGAAGATGCCCCCGAAACCGTGTTCCAAGACACAGTACCCGTAGTCCCCACACAAGAAACCGTCAGCCCAGTAGGAGACGAAGGAACACTCCGAACCGGATTAGAAGTCGAAGTCGGAACAGGAGTTGGATTAGAAGTCGGAACAGGAGTCGGATCAGGATTGTTGCTGCACGGAGTCGAGTTCAAGTGTTTCCACTGTTTCTGTCCGTTGCATACGAATTCCCTCACTCCGCATATCTTTCCGTCAGCGTATGCGTCTGATGATGGGTGAAAGTGGGGAATCGGTGCAGCGCTATGGTCTATTCCGTTGGAATAGAAGTCTTGTTGACACCATCGATCTGGATTGGGATCGTTTCCCCATGGTGGTGGATCGGTGTTGGGTGTGTGCTTGATGGATTCGCCGTGACACCCAGCCGAGCCGTCATGGTTTTCGTGCTCATAGTGAATCGAACAGCTGTTATGAACGTCTCCCTTGGGATGGCACTCATTCCTGGGGGGCGGTTGCGTGGACCAGTGCCTATGTTGGGTCGGGTCAGAGCAGATGCCCGGATCCTGTGTAGGATTGGTAGTCGGGCTAGGAGTGGGAGTTGGTGTCGAAGTCGGACTAGGAGTGGGACAGGGGTTGTGGTGCAAACCGTCGGTCACACCGTTACAAGTCCGCAGTGTGCCATGACAACTACCGTCGTGCTGATGTAGGAACAAACCTGAACAAGGAGTAGAGGTAGGAGTGGGAATTGGTGTCGAAGTCGGAATAGGTGTTGGATCGGGACACATGGGAGGACCATCTTGTGGACAATGGAATAAGTGGAATGACCCGGTGTTATGTCCCTCAGCGGGTTTTTGGTTGACTGCGAACACCAAACCCACAAACAGTAATGCTGCTGCCAGCATGATGCTCAGCAACCGGCGCACAGGATGAGGCGATAACACCTCGGCTAGAGCGTTCATCGGGGGGGAGGGGGGGGGGGGAGGGATTGTGTTCGCCTAGATAGTGCTCGGACATGCTAGAAATACTACCAGTATGCAGTTACCCCCTCGCAACACTCTCGATAGAAACCGATAGGGTTATTGGCAGATCAAAAAGAGCATGAGATGTCAAGCAGTTTCTAGTTACTTATGAGATGGCTGTTCACAGTGAGCGGTTCTTATCGATAGCCTCAGGACTTTAGGTGTGAATCTCCTGAGTGGCGCACTGGAGACGGCTTATAGGAGATTCAATAGGATTTAGGTTGTGTCTGATTGTGATGGCAGAGCATTGCCTACTGGGTCGAGGAGTTCTTGGCGTGATCCCCAGCAGATAAGTTCACCTGTGGTACGAACTGCACAAGCTGCGTCCCAACCTACAGCGATAGACACGAAAGACCCCTCGGGTGCTGGAGATAAAAGCGCTGCCTGCTGTCCCCAGCACACAGGTTCGCCGTTGGTTCTCAACCCGCAAAAATCCACACTCGAATAACTATCTACAAACTGAAATTCACCGCTAGGCGGCTGATCCAACCCAACCTGCGCACCTACGCTGTCAGTGACACACCTGATGGTGTAGTCGATACGAATGCCGCACATAGCACTACCAGCACCGAACAAGGAAATGAACGTATCGCCTGGAAACGGGTCGGCATAAAACCCTTCCCAGTCAAACCAAGTGTTACAAATGACTGTTCCATCTGTACGTAGCCCACAAATCGCGGCCGTGCTGACAGCCATATCAACGAACTCTCCATCCGGGGGAATGTACGTGTTGTCATACGTCCCAGGAGGGTGACGGCTCTCTTTCTCTGGAGTTATTTCTAGGTGTCTTGTGCATTCGATGGTGCTGTCATCTATGCGAATAGCACATCGGAACCGATCGTTGTCTGCCGCGAATCTGATCGTGTCATAATGATAAACATTGAGATCAATGTCGTTCGCCTCACCAGGAGCCCAACTGACGGGATTAGGGAATACGCCTCCTCCAGGCATATTCCCGTTGTGCCCCCAGCATTCCAACTCACCGCTAGGACGCAACCCACAAAAATCATGACCGGTAGAGTTTCTCGCTCCACCAGCCTTAATTATGTCCGTAAAAATGCCACCAGGTGTCCCCGACCACATCCCCGGCCAACCGTACCCTCCCCAACAGTGAACTGTGCCATCAACCAGCAGACCGCATGCTCTGGTACTAGCTGCGACCACTTTGGTAAAATGAAAAGCTATCCGCGATATATGCTCAGGCGGCGTTGCAGGCTCCGTCGGTGCAGTCGGTTCCCCCGGTTCTGGAACGTCCGGTCCCGACGCGGGGACTCCATCAATACACCCCCAGGGCACTATTTCAGTATCAACATCGAACTTGCACCGGTACACGTTCAGCAAATCTTCCTGCGCTCGCACCAAAGCATCCCGCAAATCCAACTCAGCATGCGACAACTGACCTGTGAACGGTGCCGGACCTAATGCCGGCAAAGCAGGCACGTCACCAGCGCACCCACCAGGAACTATCTGCGTGTCCACATCGAACAAACACCGATAAGCATTCAACAACGCCTCCTGAGCAGCAACCAGCTCGTCGCGCAACTCAATGTCGTCAAGAGTCACCGGCGAATCGCCGTGAGCCGCGGCCGACGACGCGGACATCGTCAACCCTGCCAAAAACAGAGCGAAAACCGTCAAAACAGCCATCACCGTTCTCGTAGGAGCCTTACTCAAAACAGCATTCATACTCATAACCTCGAAAAGATAGCCGATATGTGTTCGCGCACACAATCTGCGAGCGCTTAAACTTCTCTTTCAGATTACACCGGCAATGCCGACCAGCCCTACGACAAGCCCATCATCTCGTTTTTTCTCTTCGAGTCCGGCCAGGTCGATGCGCGATGGACGCAGCCGACCTTCTGGCAGTTCCAAGACGATCCCGATCTCGCCCACACTCAATACACCGGGTTACGACCTGCGGTACCGAAAGACCGGAGAGGCGTGGTGGACGAACGCAGCGGAGAGAATTCAGTTACGTTCTGAGACGGTCTCCGGCCTAGACGACAGCGCAACGTACGAGTTCCGGGCGAGGGCCCGCAACCAACCAAGTGACCCGAACGACCCAGATTATTCCCCGACATCCCCACATTACTGGCTGGGACCGTGGTCCGATGTGACCATGCTCGGCCCGCCGAGCGCACCCAACTTGTCCATCGGCGTGCCTAACCAGGACGGCGCGGTGATCTTCACGAAGATTTGGGCATCCTGGACGCGGCCGGCGAGCGGCGGCACGACCATCACCGGCTATGAGTTGCAGCACAAGGGCGGTTCGGTTTCGTCGTGGACCGACTGGCCAAACATCACCACTGCGCCGGGCGCCCAGAGGGGCTACACGGCGATTACCGGTCTTAGCTCCGGCACGACCTACGAGGTGCGGGTGCGCGCCAAGAGCTCCGCCGGCGACGGCCCGTGGCCCGATGTCAAGTCGGCGACCACGGCAACACCGGTGACCACGCCAACACCGCCGGTGGCGGGCAAACCCACCGTGGAGGTTGACTCCGAGATACACACGCACCACGGGAAGATCCTCATGAGTTGGGACAAGCCGTCGAACAACGACACGCGCTCCCACTTTGAGGCGCAGTACAAGGGCGGCTCAGCGACGAACTGGACCGTAGCGAACGACCCGATCAAGACCGACGGGTCGTCGTGGTGGACGACGGTTACCGGCCTCGACAACGGCACAGAGTACGATCTGCGCGTACACGCCGTGAACACCGCTGAAGTCGCTGGCGCGTGGTCCGACGTCAAGTCCGGGAAGACCCGGGACGCGCTTGTCAAGCTGATCGTCCGGGACTCGGAGGAGGAGGAAGAGTCGTCCGGGCTGCAGTCCGATCTTGTCTTCAACACCACCCACGACCGCCGAGGGCAGATCGAGGTGGATTGGACCAATCGCAACACATCTCAGGCCTGCGTCACCTTTGAGGTGCAATACAAGAAGCCCGGGGAGCCGGACACATCGTGGGCATCTCATCCTGTGGACATCTACGACCGCTTCGGTGGGATAGCGGTGCCAGGCAGCGTGTGGATCACCGGCCTGGACGACGGCACCGAGTATGAGGTGCAGGCGAGAGTCGAAAACTATTCCGACACCTGGTACGGGCCGTGGTCCGACACGGTGACGGTGACGACGCTGGGTGCGCCGCCTGCTCCCGATCTGACGGTCAAGGGACGGGCTGGGCAGATCATCGCGGACTTCCCCGTGCCTGCGCGGTTCCGGCCGCTGACCGGCCATGACGTGCAGTTCCGCAAGGCCGGTCAGTCGTCGTGGACCGACTACAACCACCGCGGCACGGACAGCATCGCGTGGATCTCGGGCTTGCAAGCCGGCACGACCTATCAGGCGCAGGTGCGCGCCGTGAATCAATACAGCGCCGGAGCATGGTCCAATATCGAGTCTGCGACGACGCGCAACGTCCCCGACATTCCGGCGATCGAGGCAGTGACTTCCGGTGACGGCAAAGTCACGGTGTGGTGGCAAACCCCCGAGAGCTACGGCGCGTCGATCATCGACTACGACGTGCAATACAAAGCGCTGCCAAGCGGCGGCTTGGTCACGCACAGCGCCGACGCCAACGACAACACAGGTAACAGTGCGACGCTGGACACCGCGAATTCGCGGGAGATCACCGGCTTGACCAACGGCACGACTTACGCCGTGCAGGTACGGGCCCAGAACTCTCGCGGCGAGAGCATCTGGTCACTGGTCGTCACCTGCCGCCCTGAATCCGCAGCCGTCGACCAAGCACAGGCCGTCGGGCAAGCGCAAGCGGCCGGTCAGTTCGCTGGCGCGCAGGCTGACCCGACTCCGCCCGCGGACCCACCCGCGGATCAGCCTGCGGCGCCGCCGGCTGATCCGCCGTTGGTTGATCCGCCGACGCTGATCGGGTTGTTCAACGATGCCGCCATCGCCAACGGCTCCACGGTCGCTCTTGACATGGCCGACTACTTCAGCGGCGATGACCTCCTCTACACGGTGGAGGTCACAACCACGAACCAGCGCACAGGTCAGACCAAGACCGGCTTGCTCAACGAGATCGCCCGCAACAAAGTCCGCGGCGCATGGAACGACGCAGTGTCGGTGCTGATGCTCAGCGGCGGCCACGCCGCATCCCAGGACCTAACCATCACCATCACGGCCACGGGAACTGACGGCACCTCGGTCAGCGATTCCTTCACGCTTTCGCTCGTCGACGAAGTCCCCGCCCCCGACCTCACCCCACCGGGCGACCCCAACCCACCAGCAGACGACCCGCCACCGGCTGACCCACCACCGGCTGACCCACCGCCTGCCGATCCGCCACCCGCCGATCCGCCGCCCGCTGATCCTCCCCCGGATGATCCTGATCACAATCCGGCGACGCTGATTGAGGAGTTCGACGACCTGACGTTGTCAGACGATCAGACTCACGAGCTGGACATGGCCGATCACTTCAGCGGCGACGGCCTGACGTTCGTCGTCGAGGTGACCACCACCAACCAGCGCACAGGTCAAACCAAGACCGGGCTGCTCAACGAGATCGCCCGCAACAAGCTGAGCGGCTCCTGGAACGGGTCGGTGCTAAACCTCGAGGGCGGCCACGCCGCATCGCAAACCCTCACAGTCAAGATCACCGCCACCGACTCCGAAGGCGGCACCGCCAGCGACGAGTTCACCTTCACCCTCAACAACTAACCCCGCTCCGCCAACTTTGCCAACAAACAGTCCAGGGCCACGGGGTAAACGCATCGTCGCCCCGGACCCCCACAGGGCCTACCAACTCAACCCCCCACAACAAGCCTCAATCAGGTTGCGATCAGCTCTGCGGCCTTAGGGTGAAGAATTGCCAGGGGCTTGTCGAAGGTGGCAAGCATCCCACCGTTGCGTGCAGCAAGAGCGACTAGGTACGCGTCGGTCACCTGTCGGTGGCCGATGACCCCGGAAAGCATTGCCAGGTCGTAGCCGATCTCGTCAGCCCAGAACACATGATCGGACATCTTCTGGGGTGATCACGCGGCCGGCAGAGAGTATCGGCCAGCCGAAGCTGTTGGTCTCCGGTACCTCATCCGAACCGGCCACACTTTGAGAGCTGATGCCCCGGCGGATGAACTCGGTAATCACCTCGCTCATCGTCTTCTGATACTGATGGGACAATTCGCTGGCCAGGGCGTGTATGTCATCCGGCAAGTCAATCGTGGTCCGCATTTGCTCATCGTAACTTCTTGATGCAGCTGTGCAGATTGCCGCCGTGTCCAGATGCGCCCCTTCGCTGGAGCCCACACGATCGAGGCTGTTCGACTAGGACTCGGCCTCGGCTGACGATTGCGGGCGCAACTGGACGGGAGAGGTGACTTCTGGGGTGTCGTTGGACGCCGAGTTGACCAGCTTGGACACCTCGTAGGCCTCCATGAATGCATCGGGGTAGGGCTCGAGGAGTTCGGTGAGGGCATCGCTGTCGGAAAGAGCGGGATCGAGCCATATGTCCTCCACCTCTGCGGGCAGGATCACCGGCATTCGATGGTGGATTGGGCGGAGCAGGTTGTTGGCCGCTGTGGTGATGATGGCGCACGACGAAACCCGGTTACCTTCGGGATCGCCGCTCTTCGACCAGATTCCAGCAAAGGCGAAAGGGTCTCCGGAACGAAGGGCAACCCTCATGGGCCGCTTGACGGTGCCCTGCTTTTGCCACTCGTAGAAGCCATCGGCTGGGATCAGGCACCGCCGCTTCCTCAGCGATTCCCGGAACGTGGGCTTCTCGGCCACCGTCTCGGCTCGAGCGTTGATGATTGGCCGACCGGCCGGGTCGCTTTTGGCCCATTGGGGGACCATCCCCCAGCGCATGAACCCTGCCCGGCGGGAGTCGCCCCCAACCACGGCAAGCACCTGCTGGGTGGGAGCTACGTTGAACCGGGGCCTGTAATCCTCAAGGCCGTCGTCGAACTCGAACCGCTGCACCAACTCGCTCAAGCTCGCAGTCAGGCTGTAACGGCCACACATCCCACCCCATTATGAACCCTGCCCAGCCACCCCACTAGCCCCCAGGCCAAACCCCAACCCCAATGCGGCATGGGTTTCCGGGCAGTCACGGCGCTAACGTCCAGCAGGTGATCACCCTTCGGGAGCTGATCCAGATTGTCGAGCCGGCCGACGTGATAGGTAAGAGACATGATTCGCACTGAGCCGCTGGATGCCCCTCTGGGTTCGTTGGCCACGGGCTGGGAACCGGGAACACCGCTGAGCGACAACGACGTTGCAACGTTACGCAAGGCCCTGACCGACCGCCAGGTGGTGGTTTTGCGAGGCCAGCGGGAGTGCGACGCCGCCGAGCTGGCAACGCTGGCCCGTCAACTGGGCGAGCCATTCCCGGCCGACCAGCTCTACAACATCCCCACCGAGGAGCCCGAGGTGCTGGCGGTGTCCAACGAGCTGAACGAGCAGGGTCACGAGAAGGGCACCGCCGGGAGCGGGCCACTGCCGTGGCACACCGACTACGCCTTCCTCGACACCGTCGCCCGAGAATCGCTGCTCAACGCTCACCGGGTGCCCACAGATGGGGGCGCCGACACCTCGTTCTGCAACATGTACACCGCTTACGAGACCCTGCCCGACGACCTCTCTGCGGCCTTTGCCGGACGGATAGGCCGGTACTCAATCACATCCGAGAACAACACCCGACTGCGTCAGAACCACCACGACGAGGACCCGTCTGCGGTCGCCGCTCGCCGCCTGCGTGCCAACCCCGAAATCACCTATCCCGGAACCGGGCACGTGGTTGAGCACCCGGTGGAGATGCCCCACCCCGACACAGGCCGGGTGGCCCTGTACGTTTCTTCGTTCTCCTGCGGCTTCGTTGGCATCGACGACCCTGAGGAGGCGTTCGCCCTAACCCAGGCAGCCATGGACCACGCCATCGTTCCCGAACACACCTACACCCACCGCTGGCAGGTTGGCGATGTGGTGATCTTCGACACCGTCGGTACCGTCCACCGCCGTGAGATGCCCCACAACTCCGGCCCCCGCACCCTCCGCCAACTCTCGATCCAGTACCCCTGACCAACCGCCAACCCACTGCTAGCATTGCTATCAATGCTAGCAGTGGCACGTGTGCAACCGGGTCCATTTCGTGAAGCACATGATCGAGGCACATTACCATAGCATATATTAAAAATATGTGATAAGGACTTGAATATGGCTAGTCTGATGATCCGGAATCTTGACGACGACGTGAAGCGTCGTTTGCGCCTGCGGGCCGCCGAGAACGGCCGCTCCATGGAAGCCGAGGCCCGCGAAATTCTTCGCCTGACTGTGGGGTGCGAGCCACCACCAGAGGACCTGGGCCAAGCCATCCACGCACGTTTTGCCAAGTTTGGAGAGATCAATCTGGAAATTCCCGAACGAAGTCCCATGAGGCCGCTACCAGACTTCGACTGAGCCGGACGAAATGATCGTCATCGATACCAACGTCATCTCCGAGCTAATGAAGCCGACGCCCTCAGCGGATGTTCTTGGCTGGTTTTCGGAACAGAGGTCCAGCGACCTTTTCCTGACGGCGGTGACCGAAGCAGAGCTGCGCGCCGGCGCTGCTGTGATGCCACCGAGCGTGCGACGCGAACTGCTCATCTCCAATATCGATGCCATGATTGTCGAGGACTTTGCCGGCAGGGTCTTGCCGTTTGACAGCGACGCTGCCCAAAACTATGCCGTGATCGCATCATCCAGACGTTCCATCGGCCGACCCATCACCTTCGCCGACTGCCAAATTGCCGCCATTTCCCGGTCACGCGACGCTGCATTGGCAACCCGCAACACCAAAGACTTCGAGCACTGTGGCATCTCAGTGGTGAACCCCTGGGTAAAGGGGCAGGCTTGACCGCTCCATCGGTTGACACCGGCTCCCGATCAACCTGCTCTCGTTAGGCTGGCGCCATGCCAACCCAAGCCCGAGTTGCGGTTGTACCCCAGGAACAAGGCCGGCCCCTGCGCATTGAGGAAGTGGAGCCGGCCGATCCATCCTGGTGATCGACCACCCGCCAACGAGCAAGACCCCAGGAGGAATGGGACCGTGCCCGACACCGTGCTCTACGAAAGAACCGACCCGATCGCCACCATCACCCTCAACCGCCCCGAGGCCCTCAACGCCATCAACGGGGAACTCCGCCAAGAGCTGAACGCAGCATGGAACCGGTTTCGAGGCGACGACGACGCCTGGGTGGCCATCATCACCGGTGCGGGACGGGCGTTCTGCGCCGGGGCCGATATGCGCGACGGCGCCGGGTCGGTGGGGGTGTTCGAGGGCACCTTCTGGGAGAAGCCCACCATCAACTCCTTCGAGTCGGGTTTGGAGCTGTACAAGCCCACTATTGCCGCGGTGAACGGCCACTGCCTGGGCTACGGGCTCACCGGAGCGCTGGCCTGCGACTTCATCATCGCCGGCGACCGGGCCACGTTCGGGTTCCCCGAGGTGCGCCTGGGTGTGCCCACCATCGTGGGGGCAATCCGGCTGCCCCGGCGGGTGGGTTGGTCCGATGCCATGGAGATTCTGCTGACCGGGGAGCGGGTTGACGCCGAGCGGGCCCTGGAGATGGGTCTGGTGTGGCGGGTGGTGCCCCACGACGACCTGATGGCCGAGGCCCGGGCCCTGGCCGGGCGGATCGCAGAGGCGGCTCCGCTGGCGGTTCGAGCCACCAAGGAGGTGGCTGCACGCACCGCCACCATGTCGTGGGTGGAAGCGGTGCGCTTCGGCGAGACCATGCGGATCGTGGCCGGGTCCACCGAAGACGCCACCGAGGGCTTCACGGCCCGAGCCGAGGGTCGTCCTCCGAACTGGAAGGCCCGCTAGATGGGCGTGCGGGCAATCGTTTTATGCCTGGTGGCCGCGGGCCTGGCCCTGGGGGGATTGGCCTTGGTCGGCCTGGTGTCCACCTGGGGCCTCGACTGGGTAACCATCGAATCCCCCGAGCCTGCTCCCGAATCAACCGCCGAGGCCACCCCAACCACCACCGAGGAGCCCTTACCCGAGCCGACGGTAGTGATCGACTTCGAGGTTGACGAGCGCTACCCGCCCGCCTCCGAGTGGACGGTGTTCGATGTGCCGGCAGCGTTGAACATCCGAGCAGGCCCCGGCACCGAGCACCAGCGATTGGGCAGCGCCGCCCTAGGCACCTCCGTGACCCTCACCGGGCAGGTGGTGGAGTCGCCCACCAGTGGCATTTGGGTGCAGGTCCGATCCAACAACCTCACCGGGTGGGTCTTCGCCTCTTATCTGACCCAGACCACTACCCCTGCAAGCGGAGGGCAGCAGTAGAGGTCAGGAAGCCCCCAGCGACTCCACAATCGGGATCTCGTCGTCGGGGATGGGAGCCATGGGGGTGCGGCGAGCCAGCGCTGCCTCGATGTGGGGAGCGAGGCGAGCCGCCTTGGCTGCTTCCCGCTCGTCCTCCCCTTCCGACAGGGCGGGCATCACCTCGTTGGCGAACATCTCGAGCGAGTGGCAGATGTGATCGTGGCGGTTGCGCCCTGACTGCTGAATGAACATCACCTGATCCACACCAGCCTCGGCAAAGCCTTGAAGCTGCTTCTCTACCTGGGCCGGGGTGCCGATGCCCAGGGTCTCCCCCAGACCCTCGAACGAGTCCTTGGTGCTCTGGAAGTCGTCCCACAGGTTGGTCCGCCCCGGCTGGTGCCGCCCCACCACGTAGTAGTGCAGCAGGCCGTGGCCGAAGAACCGGAACCCGTCGAGGCCCCGCCGCTCGGCCTCCTCGGCGTCGGCGTGCATCGACAACCCCACAACCATGGCGATGTTGGCGTTGACGGTATGGCCGATGGGCACGCACTCCTCGGACAGGATGCGGTAGTAGTCGTCCACCCACATGGCAGCCTCGTCGGGATCAACGAAGGCGAACGTCAACGCTCCCATCCCCATGCGGGCGGCCAGCTTGATGGTGTCCCGGTTGGAACACGCCACCCACAACGGCGGGTGGGGCTTCTGGGCCGGCTTGGGCACCACGTTGCGGCACGGCATCGAGAAGTACTCACCCTCGTACCCCGGGTAGGGGTCCATCACCATCATGTTGCAGCACTGCTCGGTGGCTTCGGCCCATGCCGGGCGCTTGTCGGGGTGGTCGATGCCGAACCCGCCCAGCTCCACTGCGGCCGACGACTCGCCGGTGCCGAAATCCACCCGGCCGTTGGAAATCAGATCCAGGGTGGCGATGCGCTCGGCCACCCGGGCCGGGTGGTTGTACTTGGGGGGCATCTGCACGATGCCGTGGCCCAGCCTGATGCGCTCGGTGCGCTGGCTGGCGGCGGCCAGAAACACCTCGGGCGCCGACGAGTGCGAGTATTCCTCCAGGAAGTGGTGCTCCACCTCCCAGGCGTAGTGGTAGCCGAGCCGGTCGGCCAGCTCCACCTGCTCGAGGGCCTCGTGGAGAAGCCGCTGCTCGTCGCCGGGCTGCCAGGGCCTCGGCAACTGATGCTCATAGAAGACGCCGAACTTCACGCCCTGAGCCTACGCCGCATCGCTGCCCGGCTTCGCCCCGGCGACAAGACTTCCCAACCCCGGCCGAGGCTTCGCCTCTGCGATCGGACCTGCGATCCCCTGCAACAAACCCACACGGGCAACGTGCCATAGTGACTACCGATGAACGGCAACGGCACGAACAACGACCGAGCCCCGGTGATGGTGGGCGTGGCCCAGTACGTCGGGCGGGAAACCGATCCGGCCACGGCCCCCGATCCGGTGACCGTGCTGGCCGACGTTGCCAACCGAGCCGCCGTCGACAGCGGGGTTGGCACCCGATTGTTCGACCACGTTGACGCCTACCTCCAGATCCCGATGGCCTTCTGGCTGCCGGCCCACGGAGCCCGGCTAACCGCCGAGCGGCTGGGCATCGACACCCGGGCCCGGATTCAAAACACCGGGGGTGGCGGCGAGATCGGGGTGCGGGTCGCAAACCACCTGGCCGAGGAGATACTGGCCGGGCGGGTGGAGGTGGCTGTTATGACCGGCGGCAACCTCTGGAAAACCGCAGAACGGGCCAAAGCAGCAGGGGTCGATCTGAACTGGCCCACCGGCGGCGACCCCGCCGGCGCCGACGACCGCTTCGGCCAACCCGCTCACTCCATGATGTCCGACATCGAACAGCTCCACGGACTAACCCAGCCCATCCAGGCCTATCCCCTGTTCGAGAACGCCCTGCGAGCATCCCAGCAGATGACCCTCGCCGACCACGCCAAGCGCCTGGGCTGGATGATGGCCGAGTTCACCACCGTGGCCGCCGCCAACCCCTACGCCTGGTTTCCCACCGAGCGAACACCCGAAGAGCTGTACACGGCGACCGCCGAGAACCGCATGATCGGGTTCCCCTACACCAAGTACCTGAACTCGGTGATCAACACCGACCAGGCCGGGGCCTACGTCATGACCTCGGTCGGAAAAGCCCGTGAGCTGGGGATCCCCGAGGATCGCTGGGTGTACTGGTGGGGCGGGCACCACGGCGCAGAGGAGGCCTGGCACATCACCACCCGGCCCGATTTCGCCGAGTGCCCGTCGATGAAGGACTCCACCGTTGGGGCGCTGGGCCAAGCCGGGGTGAACGCCGACGACATCGCCCTGTTCGACTTCTACTCCTGCTTTCCCATTGCGGTGCGGATGGCCTGCGCCATGCTGGGCCTCGACGAACTCGACCCCCGGCCGTTCACCGTCACCGGCGGCCTGCCCTACGGAGGCGGCCCGGGTTCGGCCTACACCTTGAACTCGCTGGCCGCCATGGTCGAGCGGTTGCGAGAAGACGACGGAGCCATCGGCCTGGTCACCGGCAACGGCTACATCCTCACCAAGCACGCCGCCACTGTGCTGTCGGCTCGCCCCAAACATGGCGGCTGGGACCGACCAGAGGGTCCTCCCCAGTCGGCGGCGATGGACACCGCTCCGCTGACCGTTGACCCGGAAGCCCAGGGTCGGGGCCGCATTGAGGCCTACACCGTGATGCACGACCGCAGTGGGCAACCCGAGGTGGGGTACATGTGCGGACGGATCGATGGCAACGGGGGGCTGGGCAACCGCTTCCTGGCCATCACCCCCGAGAGCCCCGACCTGCTCAACGACCTGCTGGCCACCGAAGCGGTGGGGCGGACCGGCCACATCGGCCACGACCCAACCACCGGATTCAACGTTTTCACCCCGGACTGAAGCCAGGGCCGAACGGGCTCGCTCTAGTCGGTCGCCACTCCCACCGGACACGAAACGCCGGTGCCGCCGAGGCCGCAGTAGCCGCCCGGAACCTTGGCCAGATACTGCTGGTGGTAGTCCTCGGCGTAGTAGAAGGTCGGGGCGGCGATGATCTCGGTTGTGATTTCCCCGAACCCGGCTTCGCTCAGCCGAGCGCTGAACCGCTCCCGTGAGGCTTCGGCGGCCACCTTCTGCTCATCGTCAAAGTAGTAGATGCCCGACCGGTACTGAGTGCCCACATCGTTGCCCTGGCGCATGCCCTGGGTGGGATTGTGGTTCTCCCAGAACAGCACCAGCATCTGCTCGTAGCTGGTGACGTCGGGATCGAACACGGCCAGCACCACCTCGTTGTGGCCGGTCATGCCGGTGCAAACCTCCTGGTAGGAGGGGTTGGGAGTGAAACCCACCGCGTACCCCACCGCTGTGGTGAACACCCCCGGCGACTGCCAGAACACACGCTCGGCGCCCCAAAAGCACCCCATCCCCACCATGATCTGCTCCATCCGATCGGGAAACGGCGGCTTCAGCGGGTTGCCGTTCACAAAGTGAACATCCGGCACCGGCATCTCCACCGCCCGGCCCGCCAGCGCATCAGCGGGGTCCACCATCATCGTCTTGTCTCGCCCAAAAAGTCCCATGGGTCAAAGTGTAGAGACTCCAAGCCCCGCTTGACCCCAAGAGCCGTCGCCGAAATCTCCCGACCGGTCGCTTCCCCCGAATCGAACCAATCCGCGAGACTGTCGGGCCATGGCAGCCCGTCTCACAGGCCAGAGCGTCGACCGGGTCGATGGGCCCCGCCTGCTGCGAGGCGAGGGGCGTTTCACCGGCAACATCCGCCACCCCGACCTCCTCCACGCCGCCTTCGTTCGCAGCCCCACGGCCCACGCCCGCCTCCTCGGCATCGACACCACGCAGGCCCGAGCAACCCCCGGGGTGGTAGCGGTGTTCACCAACGACGATTTCACCGGCGTGGTCAACCCCATAACCGTCGCCGGGCCACCCGAGCTTCGGGGCAGCCCCTTCACTACGCTGGCCTCGGACAAGGTCCGGGTCGTAGGCGAACCCGTCGCCATCGTGGTGGCCCGCTCCCGGCAGCGAGCCGCCGACGGAGCCGCCGCCGTGGAGGTGGACTACAGCGCACTGCCCGCGGTAACCGACTTGCACCAGGCTGGCGAGCCCAATGCCCCGCTGCTATTCGAGGAACTCGGCACCAACGTGGTGTACGAAACGTCCCAGTCGTGGGGAACCGACATCGAAAACGCCTTCGCCGGCGCCGACCGGGTGTTCACCCGCACCTTCACCCAGCACCGCTTCGGCCACGCCCCGCTGGAAGGGCGGGTGATGGTGGCTTCGTTCACCCCCTCCGACGGCCGGTTGGAACTCGACATGGCCACCAAGCGCCCTCACGCCATCAAGCTCAACCTGGCCCACCTCCTCAACATCGCCTTCGGCAACATCCGGGTTCGCACCGGCGACATCGGCGGGGCGTTCGGGTCGAAGGGTCAAGTGGGGCGGGAGGAAATCTCGGTGGCCGCCGCTGCCAAGCTGCTCGGCGCCACCATCCAGTGGACCGAGGACCGCACCGAGAACCTCCAGGCAGCCGGCCACGCCCGGGAGGAAGACCTCACGGTGGAGGTGGCGGTGCGAAACGACGGCACCCTGGTGGGCATCCGGGCCGACATGACCATGGATCAGGGTGCCTACCCCATGCCGCCGATCCCGTCGCCGCTGTTCTGCAACCTGGTGAAGTTGCTGATTCCCAACGCCTACCGGTTGGAGGCATATGAGTTCCGTGGCCGGGTGGTGGCCACGAACAAGTGCAGCTACATCGCCTACCGGGGCCCCTGGGCAGCGGAGACCTGGGTGCGGGAACGGATGCTGGACGAGATCGCCGCTGAGCTGGGCATCAATCGGGTGGAGATCCGCCGCCGCAACCTCATCGACGGTGACCAGCCCACCCGCATGATCACCGGACCCACCGTGTCGGGCATCACCGCTCGCCAGACCCTCGACCGGGCCGCCGAGCTTATGGACCTCGACACGTTCGCCGGCCGGCAGGCTGCAGCCCGATCCGAGGGGAAGCTGCTCGGTGTGGGGTTCGCCACGTTCATCGAGATCGCCCCCGGTCCGCCCGACTTCGCCCAGGCGTCCGGCTTCGACCTGCGAGGCGAGCTGGCGTGGGCCCGCCTGGAGCCGACCGGCGACCTGACCATCTTGAGCAGCCAGGCGCCCCACGGCCAGGGCCACGAAACCACCATCGCCCAGGTGGCCGCCGACGAGCTGGGAGTGGGCCTCGACCGGGTGCGGTTGGTGTTCGGCGACACCGACTCCACCCCGTTCACAACGCTGGGCACCGGCGGCAGCCGGGCTTCGATGATGGGATCCGGGGCGGCCCGAGCCGCCACCGCCGAAATCAAGGCGAAGGTGCTGGCCATCGCCGCCGAGCGGCTGGAGGCCAACCCGGCCGACCTCGAGATCGCCGACGGCAACGTTTCGGTGCGTGGCACCCCTGGCCACGGCGTTGCGCTCGCTGCCATTGCTCAGCAGGGCTGGTTCGCGCCGTCGTCGCTGCCCAAGGGCATGGACCAGGGCTTCGAGGTGGCTGTGGAGTACCGCACCCCGGAAGGCGGCTGGACGTCGGCCACCCACTGCTGCTGGGTGGAAATCGACCCCGAGACCGGCGAGATAGCCATCCCCCGCTACGTGGTGGTGGAGGACTGCGGCGAGATGATCCACCCCGCCATCGTCGAGGGTCAGATCCGGGGTGGGGTGGCCCAGGGCATCGCCGCCGTGTTGTTCGAACGCCATACCTACGACAGCGACGGCAACCTGCTCACTGCCTCGCTGGCCGACTATCTGGTTCCGTCGGCGGCCGAGACCCCTCCCATCGAGATCGAACACCTCGAAGTCGAACCCCTACACGACGGCGACTGGCGGGGGGTGGGCGAGGGTGGGCTGATCGGCGCTCCCGCTGCCATCACCAACGCTGTGGCCGACGCTGTCCGCCATCTGGGCATAAGCCTCACCGAGCAGCACCTCCCTCCCCAGCGGATGCGTGAGCTGCTGGCCTCCGCCACCCGACGGTGAGCTGCCCTGCCCATCGTCCACCTTCCGCATGGGGCCTTTCCCTCAAGAGGGAAGTAGGCTCAGCGGCTACCGTCGAACCGACCCAGAACCCATAGGGAGAAATTGATGGTTGTCGCACCGGAGAAGATTCGCAACGTCGCACTGGTGGGGTCGCAGGGGTCGGGGAAGACCACCTTGGCCGAGGCGCTGCTGTATCGAGCCGGAAAGATCGACCGCACCGGGCGGGTGGAGGAGGGCACCACGGTGTGCGACTTCAGCCCGGAGGAGAAAGCCGCCACCCACAGCCAGTCGCTGGCCCTGGCCAGCTTCGAGTGGCACGGCCACAAGATCAACCTGCTCGACACACCCGGTGCTCCCGACTATGCAGGCGAGCTTCACGCCGCACTTCAGGTGGCCGACCTCTTGGTGTTCGTGATCGACGCCTCCAGCGGGGTGGACCACCGTGCAACCGCCATCTGGCGCCAGGCGGCCGACGCCGGGCTGCCCCGTATCGTGTTCGTCAACAAGCTCGACCGGGAGCACGCCAGCTTCGAGAACGTGCTCTCCGAGCTACAGGATGTGTTCGGCGCAGGGGTCGCCCCCCTGGAGCTGCCCATCGGCGAGGGTCCGAGCTTCCACGGCGTTGCCGACCTGCTCACCGACAAGGCCTACATCTACGACAGCGGCTCGGCTGAGGAGGCCGAGATTCCCGAGGAGATGGAGAGCCAGGAGCAGGAAGTCCACGAGCAGCTCGTGGAGGGCATCGTGGTGGCCGACGACGACATGCTGGAGCAGTACCTCGACGGCGACGTCCCAAGTCCGGCCGAACTCGAGGTTGTGCTCGGGCGTGGTGTGGCCGACGGGTCGGTGTTCCCGGTGGTGTGCGGGTCGGCCACCGGTCCCATCGCGGTGGACCGCCTGGCCAACTTCCTGGTGGAGATCGGCCCGCCCCCGACCTCCCGCACGATTACCGTGACCATGAGCGACATCGACACCGAGCCGGCCTGCGACCCCGAAGGCGACCAGCTCGCCTGCGTGTTCAAGACCATCAGCGACGACTACGTGGGTCAGATATCGCTCTTCAGGGTTCTGTCGGGCACCATCCGCCGCGACGACAACCTCACCAACTCCACCAACGGCGACAGCGAGCGGCTGCGCGGCCTGGTCAGCCTGGTGGGGGGCAAGCAGCAGGACATCGACGCCATAGCGGCCGGCGACATCGGCGGGGTCACCAAGCTCCAGCACACTCACACCGGCGACACCCTCACCAACGCCGGGCGAGCGGTGGTGCAGTTGGAGCCCTGGCCCGCTCCGGTGCTGGCCTACGGGCTGGTGCCCAAGACCCGGGCCGCCGAGGACAAGCTTGGCACCGGGCTGCGGCGGATCACCGATGAAGACCCGTCACTGCTTCTGGAGCGCAACGAGGAAACCCACCAGACCCTGCTTTGGGGCCTGGGCGAGGCTCACCTCCGTTTGGCCATGGCCCGCCTCGACCGCATGGGCATCGAGGTGGACACCGAAAACCTGCGGGTCCCCTACCGGCAAACCATCACCGGCAACGGCGACGCAGAGGGCAAGCACAAGAAGCAGTCGGGCGGGCACGGCCAGTTCGGGGTGGCCTACGTGCGCATCGAGCCGATGCCTCGGGGAAGCGGTTTCGAGTTCGTGGACGCCATCTCCGGCGGGTCCATCCCCCGCCAGTACATCCCTGCGGTGGAAGCGGGCATCCGGGAGGCCATGGCCGACGGGAGCGAGTTCGGCTTCCCCATCGTGGATGTGAAGGCCACCGTTTACGACGGCAAGCACCATTCGGTGGACTCCTCCGAGTTCAGCTTCAACATGGCCGGCAAGCTGGCCTTCAATGCTGCCTTCGCCCAGGCCGGTCCGGTGGTGCTCGAACCCATGGCCCGGGTGGAGATCACCGTGGCCCCCGAGTATCAGGGCGACGTGATGGGCGACCTCTCGTCCCGCCGGGGCCAGGTGCAGGGCACCGACGCCGGGCCGTGGGGCGAGCAGGTGATCCACGCCATCGTTCCCGAGGCCGAGCTGGTGCGTTACGCCATCGAGCTTCGTTCACTCACCGGCGGCCGAGCACGGTTCAAATCCGAACGGGTGGCCTACGAAATCCTGAGCGGCGCCCTCCCCGAAGCCGCCACAGCCTAGAACGATAAACTTGGCCGATGGCTGAGCCGGAGGGACGAGGGGGACCTGAAGAGTCCGAGGACATGGAGTTCCAGTGGGCCGATCCCCGCGACTACCAACCCCCTGAGGGGCTGGTCCGCAAGGTTTCCAGCAGCTCGGCGGGTTCTGCGATCGGGGCGGCCATGGTCGCACTGGGCGAGATTCTTGAACCGGAGAAGGTCCGGGTAGAGATCCAGCAGGAGGACGACGAGCCGTTGGACGAGCTACCGTTCACCCTCGACTTCGGCGACCTCCCCCCGCTGGAATAGCCCTCGCCGACCCCGGCAACCACCGGGCCGTGGTGGCCGCAACCGACCCGATGGCGGCGGCCAGCACGAAAATGGTGAGGAACCGTTCCGGTGATCCGCCGGCACCCAACAAGGTGATCATTATGGTGATGCCGGTGGCTGCACCGATGTGGCCCACCATCTGCATGGAGCCCGAGGCAACCCCCAGGTCGGCATCGTCCACCGAATTGGCCACCGACGCCACCGCCGTGGGCCGGATAGACCCGTGGCCCACCCCCGTAACGAACAGCAGCATGATCACCGCGGCCAGCCACCCCGCCAGGATCGCCGCCCCGGTGGCCGCCATGGCCGCCGACATGAGCATTGCCCCGGAGGTCATTATCGTCCTCCCGCCCCACCGGGACTCCACCCGACCGGCGTACCAAGCTCCCATGCTGAACCCCACCGGACGGGCGATCAGTGCCGCCGAGATCCGGCTCACCTCCTCGATGCCGAACGCTCGCTCCAGCATGAAGGGAGCCACCACCAGCGTCCCCATGTAAGCCATATTCGCGAGGTAGGTGACCAGGTTGGGGATCAGGAACCCGCGTCGTCCCAGGAAGTCGAGGGGCAGTAGCGGGTCGGAGGTTCTACGCTCCACCGAGGCGAAGGTCGCCACCGCCACGGGGCCGACGATCAACGCGGCCACCACGATGGGATGGCTCCAACCCCAGGCAGGACCCCGGTTGATGGCCATGAGCACCGCTGTCACAGCCACCCCGAGGCTCACCGCACCGCCGATATCGAATCGCACGTCAGGTTTGCGCTTGGTGTCGGGCAAAAGTGGGATGGCAGCCAAAAGGGCGATGAGCGACGGCACGGACTGGACTATGAAGATGGTGCGCCAGCCGAAGGCGTCCACCAGGAAACCGCCAAATGCCACTCCGATGGCCGGTGACATGGCGGTGACCGCCGACCAGTAGCCCACCGCCACCGCTCGCTCCCGGCGGGCGAACACCGTCATGATGATCGCCATGGAAGCGGGCAGGGTGGCCGCCCCGAGGAGCTGTCCGCCGGTTCGCATCGCCACAAGAGAGCCCACGTTCCACGCCAGGGCGGTCATCACCGCGAAGCCGGTGGCCAGCGTGTACCCCCACAGGTACAGCCTGCGATGGCCGAACAGGTCGCCGATCTTGCCTGCTATGGGGGTGCCCACTGCCATGGCGATGAGTGGAGCGGTTTGCACCCAGCTCACCGCGCTCTCCGAGGTGCCAAGATCAGCGGCGATCTCGGGCAGTGACGCCGACAGCACCGTCACCGGGAAGCTGGTGGAGGCGATACCTGCCATGGTCAGCCCCAGAACTGCCCATCGGTAGTTGGGCCAGGTTTGCAACCGGTCGGCAAGCCGACCTTGTGATCTGGCCTTGCCCGGGGCCCCGTCTTCTCCTGGCGTCATGACGTCGAGCCTGCCCTACGGCCCACCGGCTTCACGTTGTCGAGCGGTCACCCTCCGGTCGGACCGGATGCGGCACCAGCGCCGGGGCCGAGCTTGGAGCGCAGATCGTCTTCGACTGCTTTCATGAGTTCCCCGGCGTGCTGGTCGCGCAGCTCGGCAAGCCGGGGGGCCCCGGCCGCCGACTCGGCGTCCCACTCGTCCGCGAACCGGCCCGAGGTGATTTCGTCAGCCAGTTCCTTCATCGTGGCCACCACGTCTAGGTGGTCGAAACAGCCCCGCCGGGAGAGCTGGCCGTACTGGCTGGCCGGGGAGTGGTGCTCGAGCTGGGCGACAAAGCCCTCCTCCCGCAGTAGCCGGAAGTTTCGCTCCACCTCGCCTGAGTAGAACAGCTCGGTGGTGATGGCCTCCAGCGGGATGCCCAACTCCAGCATCACCAGCACGAATGCCGTGTTCACGTGGGTCAGAACCGGCGACAGGAGCTGCTCCACCGCCAGATCCAGCACCGCTTCCTGATGGGGGGTCATCGCTATCGCCCCCTGGCGTAGGCCGCCAATGGCCCTGGCCACAGCCAACATGCGGGCCTCGGCGGTGCCGGTTGCGTCCCGATGCACTCCCACCGCTGTGATGAAGCCGACGCCCTCCTCGTAACAGCGGCGGACCTCGGGGCCCAGCATCCGGGGAGCGATCATGGCGATGTCGCCGTCGGGGGTGAACCGGTCGAACGCCAGGGTGTAGCCGCTCGCCACGATGGTGAGGCTGCCGTGGCCGGGATCGAGGCCCAGACCGCTGATGGCGTCGTCGGGCACCAGCACGCAGATCACATCGGCAGAGGAGGCCTCGGAGATGTCGGCGGCGGCAAACCCGTCCTCGATGGCCTGTTCCCGGCTCTGGTCGGCCCGCACGTGAACCGACACCTGCAGGCCCGAATCCCGCAGGTTCAGCGCCCACGGCCTGCCCTGGTTGCCGTAGCCGACAACGGCCACCCGCTGGCCGTCGAGAGCCGCGAGATCAGCGTCGTGCTCGTAGAAGAATCCGGTCATCGGTCCTCACTCCAATAGGCGAAACAGTCCATAGGGACAAACTGCCAGCAAAACCAGCATTGCCAACAAATCAACCTCAGTTCTCGACTACTGTGTGAGGCCCTATGTTTGACCAAGGCGGTCCCCATTCCCCTAATGGTAGCACCGTTGTTATTAGATATATCGGTTGATTTTCTTACTTTTTATGTTTTACAAGTTCTTTGCCTTACTTTTCACTCTATCGATAGTGTTCGCGGCCTGCGGAGCCACGGATACCGAAAACCCTGAAACAATCATCGAGCCCGCCCCGACAGCAACCCCTTCCCCCACGGCCACCGTTTCGCAAGCCCAACCAGAAGCCTCGGATACACCGACATCCCAGCCAACTGCCCGACCAAGCGCCACCGCCGGCCCGTCGCCCACGATGTCGGCAACTTCGCCTCCCGCCACTGCAGAGCCTGAACCGGAACCGGAGCCTGAAGAAACCGCCAGCCCGTCGCCCACGATGTCAGCAACTTCGCCTCCCGCCACTGCAGAGCCTGAACCGGAGCCGGAGCCGGAACCTACCGACGACTCCCAGGTCCCACAACAAGCCACCCCAACCCCCCAACCGACATCGAATGACGCCGAGGAAGACGCCGGCAACGTCGAGGTGCTGTCCCTTCTGGACGATTTACAGGTGGCTGCCGAAAACGACGATGGCTACGA
The DNA here is from genome assembly GCA_965200775.1 of Acidimicrobiales bacterium. Taxonomy (GTDB): domain Bacteria; phylum Actinomycetota; class Acidimicrobiia; order Acidimicrobiales; family Bin134; genus Poriferisocius. Next base: position 2,490,460 of record OZ241383.1, read on the forward strand.
CCGGAGCCACTACGAGCATTCCCGGCGCGAACTGTGCAACACGTTGGGCACCGACCCGTACACAGGGCTGGCATACAACCCGTCGTCGTGCGACGTTGACCACATTGTGGCCGCAAAGGAAGCCCACGAATCGGGTGGCCACTCCTGGACCGTGGCCCGACGCAACCAGTTCGGGAACGCCGCCGAGAACCTGATCGCCTCCCGAGACTGCGTGAACCGGTCGAAGGGCAGCCGCGACATAGCGGAGTGGGACGGAGTGGAAAGCGGGGCGTGCGGCGGCTCCCAGCTCACCGCCGCGGGGGCCTGCTTCTGGGCCATTCGCACCGTGGAGGTGAAGTTCACCTGGAGCCTGTCCGTCGACCCGGCCGAGAGGGCCGCCCTGGAGCGGACCCTCAACGGCTGCGACGGGGCCACCTCAGGCGCGACACAGCTGCCCGCTGCCGCGCCGACACCCTCGGAGCCGGACGACGGCGACGCCGAGGACGACTGCCACCCCTCGTACCGGCCCTGCCTACCCAACCGCCCCGGTGACGCCTTGAACTGCGGAGACCTACGAGCCGACCAGAAGCCCGTCACCGTCATCGGCGACGACCCCTACCGCTTCGACCGCGACGGCGACGGCCGCGGCTGCACCAGCTAGGAAAGCGCATACGAATGTGTGCTTCGGGGGTCGAGTGCCTGTCCGCCGCTTAGGGTCGCTCCCGTGCTTACGTGGGCGACGGACCATCAGTTGCTGAGGTCGGCAAGACCAAGAGCGCTAAGGGCAGGTGCTGCCGTTTCAGGTTGAGTCTGTACGTCAATGTGACGTACAGTGGCGGCATGGAGGCGCAGAAGGCTGTCGCAGAGGCCAGCAGCGCTACGACGGAGAAACGACCAGAAGCGAAGACGCACCGTTGGACGCTTCGGGTGACTCCAACCCAGGACTCGATTGTTCGGCAGGTGCTGGCGGCAAGTGGCATGTCGTTGAACGACTACGTGGTCAATTGCGCGATTGCCTCGGCTACTGCTGACCTTGCTGATCGCCACCTCTTCCTGCTCGAACCCGGTGAATGGGATGAACTCCAAGAGATCGTCAACCGGCCGGCTACTCCCAAACCGAAAATCGCCAAACTCCTGGAGACTCCTTCGGTGCTGGAAGCAGAGTGAGTCACCCCTACCAGGGACCTGAACTTCTCGCCGACAGCCACAACATCGAAAGCTTCGACTGCGGCGACGATGCCCTCAACGACTGGTTGCGGCGCCATTCGGTGCGCAATCAGCGCAGCAGATTAAGCCGCACCTGGGTAGTGACCGAAGGTGCCCAGCGTCGTGTGGTGGCCTTCTACGCCTCAAGCACGGCTGCGGTCGCCCGCTCTCAAGCAACCCGCAAGGCTGCACGCAACCAACCCGACCCACTTCCGGCAATGCTCTTGGGACGACTGGCTGTCGACCACCGGCATCAGGGTCGCGGGCTGGCCAGTGCCTTGCTCAAACACTTCCTCCTCAAGGCCCTCGAGTTTGGTGAACTCACTGGGCTCCGACTCGTACTGGTACATGCCAAGAACGAAGAAGCGGCAAACTTCTACCGGCACCTCGGCTTCGAGCCATCACGCTTCGACCCCTGGACACCGATGCTGCTCGTCAAGGACATCCGGCACTGACAGTTCCAACCGCCTCTAGTTGCCTCCCTGGGGGCGGAGCCTGGCGGTGAGGGCTTGCTCGGCTTGAGCGCCGACGGCTACCAAAAAGGTGTCCAAAGGGATCGTGCCGATTCCTTCTCTGTTGGATTGGGCGGGCACCACCGGGGTGTTGGGGGCCACCAGGTAGCTGCTGCCGTGGAACCTCGGGTGCTGCTTGATGAACGCCCTCAGACCGGCGCGTGAGTGCCGAGGCGACGAGGCCACCTCGAACGCCATTGGCTCTCGGGGGTCGTTGTAGATGAGGTCGACCTCACTGTTGCTGTGACGCCAGTGGTGCAGGCGTACTCCGCTGTGGGAGGTCAGAGTGCGCAACGACGCGGACACCAGGTTTTCCAGCAGCACCCCTTGCTCCAGGGGATCGACGATAAGGGCAATGCCGCTCTGCAGGGCGGCGTTGCGTACCGCGCCATCCACGAAGTAGAGCTTGCGACCGCGACGCTGGACCGTCTTCTCGTCTCTCGAGTAGTTGGGCAGAGTGAAAACCAAGAAGGCCTGCTGCAGGTAGGTCAAGTACCGCTCGAACGTCGGCACGGAGATGCCAAGGTCGCCACAGATGTTGGTTGGCGACAGCAAACCGGCCACTTGATCGGCCAGCACGTAGAGCAGGCGTTCCAGCATCATGGGACTGTCCACCCCGAACACCTGGGGGATGTCCTTGTACACGGCTCGGTCCACCGCGTCCGACCGCAGAACCTGCTGGGAACGCAGCATGATGTCGACATCGGTGTTGAGGTCGTCAGAACTGGGTGAGGCGGTAGTGGCACCCAGTAGCTCGGGAAAACCGCCCACCAGCATGAACCGCAGGCGGTGTTCGGCCAGCTTCTCGTGTGGGGATGGGCCCGGGGGAAGCGCCCTGATGGTTTCCGCCAGTGTCGGTTGGGCGATGTCACTCCAACCGAGCTGCTCTGGCATAGGGTCAGGACCCTGTTGACCTAAGCTCAGATTGAGGAACTCGGTGAAGGAGCAGGGAGTGAGGTACTGCTCCTCCCATCTCCCTACACCGCTCTCCCGCAAGCCCTGGCTGAGAGCAGCGGCGGCACTTGAAGTGGCGGCAATCTGCACCGGCCACTGTTCGTCGTAGAAGGTCTTCAGCCAGAGGTCCCAGGACTCGGCGTAGACGAGTTCGTCGAGCATCACAAAAGCCGGCTGATCCGGAGTGGCACCGCTGGACTCCACCACCAGGCGAACCAGGGCACCGAGGTCCAGGCGCATCAGCACCGGGTGATCCATGCGGAGCCACCAGATCCGCTGCGGTTCAACGCCATCGGCAAGGAGGCGTTCAACGGTCTGATAGAGCACTGTGGTTTTTCCCACCCGCCGAGGACCCAGGACGAGCTGGTAGCGACGCATATCCCTGTCCAGAAGCCGCCGCCACAGGAGCCGAGCCAACGGACGCTGGGTGGGAAGAGCCAACGAGCGTGGTACCGTGCCAGTCTGGTGCCAGGGGTTCTGCTGTTGAGCGACCTGCTGAACGTCGTCCATGTTCGAGATGCTCATAAGTAAACCATTCCCTCTGTTCTGAGGCTTATTGACCGTTTAGGTTATACCAGCTGAGGGTTATAAGACAAATAACAAATATGAATGCCTTGACGTGTGGCTTATGGCCCGCGATGCGGGCAAGACCAGCCGGCGCAGCGGGGGCGTCCCAGCGGGTGGTGGGGTTTTGGGGGAGCGGGGGCGGAATCTGGCGTAAGTTATGGCCATGAGTGCTGAGCAGTCGTTGGCCGAGGCGCTGGATCCGAGGGCCATTATCGATCCGGCTGTGCTGGCCGACCCCTACCCCTTCTTCGAGCGGCTTCGCCGGGATCATCCGGTGTGGCTCGTACCCGGTCTCGATCTGACCTTCGTCTCCACCATGGAACTGATCGTGGACGCTCTCCGCCGGCTCGACGACTTCTCCAACCACCTCGATGCCTGGGTTGCCACCGGGGAGGACGGCCGACCCGTGCTGTACGACACCGAGCACATGGGCGACGGAACCACCACGCTGGCCACCGCCGACCCTCCCGAGCACACCATCCACCGCAGCATCGTCTTCCCCGAGCTGGTGGCCCGCCGGATGCAGGAAATGCGTCCGTTCGTGGAAGGCATCGTCGGGGAGCACATCGCCGCGGCCCGAGCTATGGGTACCCGAGTGGAGTGGGCCGACACCGTGGCCCATCCCGTACCGGCCCGGGTGATCGGACACCTGATCGGGCTTCCCGACGACAACTGGCCCAACGTGATGAGGTGGGCCCTGCACGGCGGCCTTCTGCTGGCCGGAGTTTTCACCGCAGAGGAGCTGGATGAGATCACCGCCGAGGTGACCGAGGCCGGCATCTATCTGGCCGAGACCCTGTTCCAGCCGGGCCGCGAGAAGGGCGACGACTTGATAGGGGTGTGCGCCCGAGCGGTGGCCGCGGGCGATCTCGACGTTTCCCACGCTCTCGGCACGCTGACCGTGTTGCTAGGTGCCGGGGGTGAGTCCACCGCTTCGCTGATCGGCAACGCGGTGCGGATGCTGGCCGGCGACCCCGGGCTCCAGGAACAGGTCCGTTCCGACCCCGACCTGATCGAACCCTTCATCGAGGAAGCCCTGCGGCTGGAATCGCCATTCCGGGGTCACTACCGCAAGGTGAAGCAGGACTGCGAGCTCGGCGGGGTGACCCTCAAGGCCGGGTCAACCGCCATGTTGCTGTGGGCTTCGGCCAACCGGGACCCGGCCGAGTACGAGCGGCCCGACGAGGTGGTGCTCGACCGCCGCTACCCCCGTAGCCACCTCACCTTCGGCCGGGGCATCCACCATTGCGTGGGCGCTCCCCTGGCCCGCATGGAAACAACCTGCTCCCTCGAGGGGTTGCTGCATGAGACCAGGTGGTTCACCCTGGCTGACGACGACCCACCTAAGTGGGAGAACAGCCTGTTCGTCCGCCGCCATGAACGCCTCCCTCTGGACATCACCTGGAACTAGCCTGCAACGACCTGTCTCCGAGCCGAGTCCCGGCCGGCAGAGGGCCTAGGGTGGCTCCCCATGAGCGATTTCTCTGGTCGATCCGGCGGGGCCCTGGTCACCGGGGGTAGCGGCGGTATCGGCGCTGCGATCTGCGAGATGCTGGCCCGGCGGGGCAGTTCGGTGGCGTTCACCTACCGGGCCAACGCCGAGGCCGCAGAGGCGGTGGCCTCCACAGTGCGAGCCGCCGGGGTGGAGGTTCACACCGACAACCCGGCACTGGAAAATCCCGACGAACTCCGAGCATTCGCCGACGAAGCCGCCAACCGGCTCGGCGGGCTACACACAGTGGTGAGTGCGGCCGGACCCCACGTCCCCCAGATGTACCTCTCACAGACCGACCCCAACCTGTTCAACAGCCAGATCGAAGCCGACGTGATTGGTGCGTTCAACCTGACGGTGGCCACCCTGGCCCACCTACGGGCGACGAGCGGCAGCATCATCTACGTGACCACAGCGGCCACAACCGTCTTCCCCAAGCGAGACGCCCTGTCGTCGATCCCCAAGGGCGCGGTGGAATCGTTGATGCGAGCGGTAGCCGTGGAGGAGGGACGGTTCGGGGTGCGGTCCAACTGCGTCGGGCCGGGAATGCTGGAAGACGGCATGGCCGCCCGACTCATGGCCGACGGCGACCTCGATGACCGAGCCCTGGAAGTAGCTCGCGCCAACATCCCGCTGGGCCGCTTCGGCAAGGCGGTTGACATAGCCGAGGCCGCCTGCTTCCTCGCTTCCGACGCCGCCAACTACATCAGCGGTCAAAAGCTCGACATCGACGGAGCGTTCACCGTCTGACCTTTTGGCTCGCCTCACAACTCGACCAGCGGGGGCCTCTGTCCACCGCCGAAGCAGCTACGAACTCGTCTGGTTCCACTCCTCGACCGTGACCCGGTGCATGAGGCGGCGCTGCGTGTAGTCGGGCACGGCGTAGTGCTGCACCGACCGGTTGTCCCAGAACGCCACCGAGTCGGACGCCCATCTGAACCGGCACTGGAACTCGGGAGATCGCACATGGTTCAAAAGGAACGGAAGCAGCGCCCCGTTCTCAGCCTCGCTCAACCCCACCAGCCGGGTGGTGAAGTTGCTGTTCACGAACAGGGCCCGCCGACTGGTCTCGGGGTGAACCCGCACAACCGGGCGGATCAGCTCCGGATACTCGGCCCGCATGGTGTCGAGGTGCTCACGGGCCAGCCCCTCGTCGATGGCTCGGGTGAGGGTGTAGGTGAGGTCGTGGGCGGCGTCGAGCCCGTCCACCAGCGCTCTCATCGGCGCCGACAGCTCTTCGTAGGCCTTGTACATGTTGGCGAAGCAGGTGTCGCCGCCCACATCGGGCAGCTCCACGGCCCGGAGGATGGAGCCAAGCGGGGGGTTGGGCATGTAGGTGTTGTCGCTGTGCCACCGGGCAGCCAGACCTCCCACCGGGGCGATCTGATCGAGCACGGTTATCTCCGGGTGGGTGTCCAGCTTGGGGCCGAACGGAGCCACGTTGATCGGGCCGAACCGCCGGGCGAAGGCCAGGTGCTGGTCGGGGGTAATGGTTTGGTCCCGGAAGAACACCACCAAATGGTCGAGCAGCGCCTGGCGAATCTCCCCAACCGTGGCGTCGTCGAGGTTGTTGCGCAGGTCCACCCCAAAGATCTCGGCACCGATGTCGGAGGTCAGGGGGCGGATGTCCATAGGGACTACTCGTCGAAGTCTCCCGCATCCCGCCGCAGCGTGCGGATGGCGTCATCCAGGGCCGCCAGGGTGCCGGCCGACAGACCGGCCAGACCGAACCTGATGTCGGCCAGCGCATCGGCGGCCTTGGACACAACCCGGCGGCCCTCGTCGGTGATCTCGGCCAGGACCTTGCGCCGGTCGCCGACGGCGGGAATCCGCCGCACCAGCCCGCCTCGCTCAAGCTGGTCGATGGTGTTGGTGACGCTGGTGGGGTGGACCATCAGCCGGTTTCCCATCTTGCCCAGCGGCAGCGAGCCAAGCCGGGAGAAGTGGAGAAGGGCCAAGGCCTCGAACCGGGAGAAGGTCAGATCGAACGGGGCCAGCACCTCGTTGATCCTCCCGAGCACGAGCTGGTGGGCGCGAGTTATGGAGGTTGCCGCCGACATGGCATCGACGGCCTGCCACTCGTGGACTTCCCAGTTGCGCCGGGCTTCGCTGATGGGGTCGAACGGGAGCACCAAGCCCTCACTCTAGGTGAGGATGAACCGGCCTCCCCTTGTCGTCGGGCACGATCCGGCCAAGAACCGGCGATGAAACCCATCCTTGCCTAGGGGCACCATCGTCCAACCAGCAGGCACCGTCTCGGCTCGATGAGCAGGCGGCCCAAACACGATGGTTACGCTGATGCCACCCAGTTCCAGTCCTTTACCCACGTCAGGAGACCCCATGATCATCGTGGCCGGATCGGGTTCCGTTCCCCCCGAGAACACCGAGGCGTTCATGGCCGCCGTCGCTGAGATCTCCGCCGCGTCGCGCACGCTGAACGGCAACATCGACTACTGCATCTCGATGCTGGGGGCCGGAGCCTTCCGCTTCTTCGAGGTGTGGGAGAACGAGGAGGACATGAACGCCCAGTTCGCCGCTCCCCACTTCGGCACCTTCCAGGCTGCGGTCAGCGAGCTGGGCATGACCGGCATGGACGGCAAGAAGTACCACGTCTCCTCGGTTGATCCGCTGTTCGGCTAGCCCGGGCTGACACCAACCTCTCTGTTGCCCGCCGGCCGGTGCGGCCTGCCTTACCATCCGGTCCGCCGATAGCTACGCTGTGGTCTTTGAACCTCTCAATAAGGAGACCCCATGATCGTCGTAGCCGGCACAGCTTCGGTACCCGCTGAGAACACCGAGGCGTTCATGGCCGCCGCCACCGAGCTGGCAGCCGCAACCCGCACCGAGGAAGGCAACATCGACTACTGCTTCTCGGTGGAAGCACCGGGCAACATCCGCTTCTTCGAGGTCTGGGAGAACGAGGACGCCCTCAACGCCCACTTCGGCACCCCCCACATCGCCGCATTCGGGGGCGCCATCAGCGAGCTAAACGTGGCGGGCATGGACGGCAAGAAGTACCACATCTCCTCGGTTGATCCGCTGTTCGGCTAAACCGGGCCGACACCAACCTCCCTGCTGCCCGCCGGCTGCCTCGTGGTTCCGATAAGCAAACCGGCCTGAACCGGGCACACTGTTAACCGTGGAGGATTACTTCCAGAAGCTGGTTCGGTCGTGGCGCAGCGTCACCTCCCGCACGGTGCGGGAGGCGGTGTCGGTGCTGCTCCTGCTCATCGTGGTGATCGGATCGGGGTTCTCGGCGCTCACGACCTACGCCGATCTGGTGGTGTTCAACGAGAGCCGCTTCGTTGAGGAACTCGACGAGATATTCGACAACGATTACGTCCACAACGTGGTGGCGGCGTCGTTCATATCCACCACCGTGGAAATGGCCGACATCCCAACTGCCCCGGCCGGGTCGGCAGGCACCCGACAGCGCATCCAGGACGAAGTCCCGGCGGTGGTTAGCCGGCTTCTCACAGATGACGCCAACGACCGGGTGCTGCAACGGGCCCTCCAGCAGGCTCATGGAGACGTGTTGGAGGTGGTCGGCGGCACCACGGTGGCGAATCCTCCGGCGCTCAGCGTGACCGTGGATCTGGGGCCCATCTTCAACCAGACGCTGGCCGCTCTCAGCGACATCGACGAGCTGGCTTCTCTGAACACCCAAACCCTTCCCGCCAACGCCGGGGTGGTGACCGTGCTCGAGCGGGTCGAATCGGGCGACCGGTTCTGGGAGTTCCTGGGCCAACTCCAGGACCGGCGGTCTTCCACCATCACCTTGATCGTCTTGTGCGGGATCGCCGCCCTGTTGATTTCACCTTCTCGAACCCGGGTGCTGTGGGCAACCGGTACCGGCATCGTGGCCATGGCCGCCATCCTCGCCGTGGGGATCTACGGCACCCGGGCCCTGCTGGCCGTGCTGATCGACAAGACCGACACCGTCCGGGCTGCCCAGGCCATTCACGAGGCGCTACTCGACGACCTCAGTGGCCGCCTCACAGGGATGGCGGTGATCGGAGCGGTGATGATCGTGGTGGGCGCGGTGGCCAGCTGGCTGTGGCGGAAGTTCGGCCCCACTCCCCCCGAGGAGAAGGCGCTGGCTGTTCCCGCTTCACGCCGCTGACACCAAACAGCCGCCGGCAAGCGGGGCAGCCGGGTCTATTTCCCGGTGAACGTCGCCTTGCCGGGACCGTTCTCGAGGAAGCTGGCCACCCCGATGCGGGCATCGTCGGTGACAAATGTGGTGGCGAAGGCGTCCACCTCCAAGGCCAGGGCTTCGTCCAGGGGCAGGCCGTAACCGTCGAGGATGGCCTGTTTGGCCAGGGTGATGGCGGCGGGCCCGGCGACGTAGCGGGCGGCCAGCGCCACAGCCTCGTCGTAAACCTTGTCGTCGGGATGAACCGCTGACGCCAGCCCGATGGCCACCGCCTCGTCGGCCTTCACGTTGCGCCCCGAGTAGATCAACTCCTTGGCCCTGGTTATGCCCACCAAGCGGCTCAGCCTCTGGGTGCCGCCGCCGCCGGGGATGAGGCCCAGCAGGATCTCGGGCTGACCGAGCACCGCACTCTCGCCCACGAGACGGAACTCGGTGGCCATGGCCAGCTCGCACCCCCCTCCGAGGGCGTAGCCGTTGACGGCACAGATGGTGATCTGGGGGAGCTGCTCCAGCGCTCGCAGGGCGTCGTTGATGTTCTGACTCAGCATCCGGGCTCCGTCGGGATCCAACCCGGAGAACTCGTTGATGTCGGCACCGGCGGCGAACACCTTGGGACCGCCCCAGATGACCACGGCCCGGATGTTGCTCATCCCGGCCAGCTCGCCGGCTGCCTCGTGGATTTCTGCCACCACTTGACCGTTCAGGGCGTTTACCTTGGGGCGATCCAGGCGAAGGGTGGCCACCCCCTCCGCTTCACCCTGCTCGATCCGCACAAACTCACCCATGGCAATGCTCCTTGCTGCCTGATTCCGGGTTTGGGCCGCCGGCCGTGCTCATTGGGGTCACCGGTGGTCCCTGATGATTGACGCCCTGCTTGGCCCGCCAACCTATTCCCCCCGCACCCGTGCCGGCATCATCGAGGGGCCGACCAAAGGTGACACACTCGGGACATGTGGGCGGAGGTCATCACGGCATCGGGGAAGCGATTCGCCGACCGGCCTGCCCTGGTGGCCGAGGAGGGGTGGTCGCTCGATTTCGCCCAACTCGACCGGCTTACCGACGAGGTAGCCGCCGGCCTGGCAAGGCGGGGGGTGCGAGCCGGGGAGGTGGTGGCCCTGTTGGTGCCGTCGTCGGTGGACTACATCGTGCTGTATGGGGCGCTTGCCAAGTTGGGGGTGATCACCGCCGGGGTGAGCAGCCGCCTGCCTGCTCCCGAGCGGGCCGTGCTGGTAAACGACGTGGCCGGGGCCGACCGGGCCATCGCTACCGTGGCAATGGCCGAGGGCGTGGCCGGAGATTTCGACACCATCGAGGTGGTGCTGGCCGGCGGGCCCGGATCGGTGTGCGCCGACCTGCGGGCACGGGGCGAGACCCCAGACCCCTTACCTCCCGACGGCGACCGGCCGGTGGCGGTGGTGTTCACCTCGGGCACCACCGGGGTACCCAAGGGTGCGACGTTCACCAACCGGATCCTGGCCGACATCGCCAGGGTGGACACCGGGAACGGTTGGGGGGAGGGCGGCCCCATCACCTCCAACACCCAGATGGCCCACATCGGGGTCATGGGCAAGGTGCCGGCCCAGTTCGCGGTGGGCACCACCCTGCACGTGATCGACCGATGGAGCGCCACCGCGGTGCTGGAGGCCGTGTCCCGCTACCGGATGCCGGCCATCGGCGGGGTGGCCCCCCAGATCGCCCTTATGCTGCGCCACCCCGACTTTGACAGCTACGACTTCTCGGCGGTCGAGCTGGTAGTGACCGGCGGGGCACCGTCACCCCCCAACGTGATCGAAGAGGCCCGCCGGCGGTTCGGGGCCGACTGGACCCAGCGGTACGCCTGCACAGAGGCCGGCGGCGTGGGCACATTCACCTGGATCGACGCCCCCCTGGAGGAGATGCTCTACACGGTAGGCCGCCCCCGTCCCGGCATCGAGCTGGAGGTGCGAGACCCCGACGGAGACCAAACCGTCGAGCCGGGCACGGTGGGAGAAGTATGCCTGCGATCCCCAACCGTGATGAGCGGGTATTGGCGCGACCCGGCGGCTACCGCCGAGGCGCTGCGGGGCGGGTGGCTTCACACCGGCGACCAGGGCTGGATCGACGACACCGGCTGCCTCCGGTTGGTGGGACGCCGGGGAGCGGGCTTCCACCGTGGCGGCTACGTGGTGTTCCCGGTGGAGTCCGAGAACGTGCTGGCCTGGCATCCGAAGGTGGCCGGTGTGTGCGTGGTGCCCCGGCCCGACGAGGTGATGGGCGCGGTGGGTGTGGCCGTGGTGGTTCCGGTTGATCCCGCCGACCCGCCAACCCTAGAGGAGCTGCGTTCGTTCGGGCGCCAACACATCGCCGATTACAAGCTCCCCGAGCATCTACGCCTGACCAATGCTCTCCCAATGACCCCCATGTCGAAGATCGACCGTTTGGCCCTTGAGGCCACCGAGGTTGCCGAGTCAACAGAAACCGAGGCTCAAGACGGCTAGCGAGACTCTTCCGGCGAGCTGCGGGGTTCCCTGGGCAAGCCGAGGACGCTCTCACCCACGGCGTTTTTCATCACCTCGTCGGTGCCTCCGCCGATCCGCATGGCGCACACCCCGGCCAGTAGCTGCTTCCAGGCGTAGGTTCCCCATTCGCCGGTGTCGGCGCAGATGCGGGGGCCGAGCAAGCGGGCGATCATCGAAGCCGCCCAGTTCATGTGCTTGGCTGTGGCGTACTTGGCCGCGGCCGGGGCCAGGGGTGGGCGGCGAGCGGCATTCCATTCCACCAGCTTGTAGCCGGTGTGGAGTCGGGCCAGGTCTTGGCGCACCACCGGGTCGTGGTTCAGCTCGAAGTGTCGGGCCAGCCGGATCACCTTTTCGGGAGCGGCCAGCCCCGCCAGACCGCTACCGCCGTAACCCGCTCCTCTTGAACCGATCGACGCCCTCTCCGATTGCAGCGTGGTGCGGAACACCGTCCATCCGGTGTTTACCTCACCCACCCGATGCCGGTCGTCAACGCGGGCGTCGTTGAAGAACACCTCGTTGAACTCCCAACCACCGGTCATCTGCCGCAACGGGCGCACCTCGGTGCCCGGAGCGTCGAGCGGATAGATGAACGCGGTTATGCCCTGGCGCTTGGGAGCGTGGGGGTCGGTGCGGGCCAGCAGCAAACCGATGTCGGAAAAGTGGGCCCGAGAGCTCCACACCTTCTGGCCGCTGATCACCCACTGGTCGCCGTCAGCGGTGGCCCGAGTACTGAGCGAGGCCAGATCCGACCCCGCTCCCGGCTCGCTCAGAAGCTGACACGCCAGGATCTCCCCCCGGAACAGGCGAGCCAGGTACGCCTCCTTCAGCCACTCGGTTCCATGGGCCAGAATCGTGGGGGCAACCACCCCCAACGCCGTGCCGAACATGGTCTGCGACGGCACCTCGTAGGCAGCCTCCAGGTCGAGATAGGCCCGCTCATACTCCGGGCCGAGCCCTCGTCCCCCGTAAGCGGGCGGCCCGGTGATCCAGGCGAACCCGGCTTCCCACATCTTGGCCCGCCACGCTTTCGCCGCCGCCACGGCAGCCTCTTCCTCGGCGGCGGTCTTCTCGGCGTACACGGTTATCTCGTCGGAGCCGACCCCCCAAATGAACCGGTCGCCGACGGTTCGCTCGGCGTTGCCGTCGAGAAAGGCCCGTGCCTCGGCGGTGAACTCCTCCAGAGTCGGCTTCACCTCCATGAGTTTGCCCGCCGGAGGCCAACACAACGGCATTCGTCGTTGCGGCCAGTGCCAAGACCCCGCTACCGCGACCCTCTCGCCGGCCGGTATTCGCCACCAACTGCCCGGTCTCTGAGCCATGGGAGCCTCGGATCGGCTAAGCAAGGGCCATGACTGCGCTTCTTTCGATCCACCTCCGCTCGTTCGCCGCTTCCGACCCGGGACCAGGGGGATGGAAGTCGATGATGGACCTGGCCCAAGCCGCCGACGACGCCGGAGTGGACAAGGTTGTGGTGAGCGACCACGTGGTGTTCGGCGAGAACCTGGAGGCCTACGGCCGGCCCGAACTGGGGGGCATGGCCGGCGGACGCCAGCCCACCGGTCCCGACGGGCACTGGCTCGAACCCACCACCGTGTTGACCATGGTCGGGGCGGTCACCACCAACCTCCGTCTGGCCAACAACATCCTTTTGGCCGCGCTGCGCCGACCGGTGATCCTGGCCAAGTCGCTGGCCACCCTCGACGTGCTCACCGAGGGTCGGGTGGACCTTGGTGTCGGCGTGGGGTGGCAGGCCGAGGAGTACGAGGCGGCCGGGCTCGACTTCGCCGACCGGGGCCGCCTGCTCGACCACACCCTGGAGGTGTGCCAGTCCCTGTGGACCTCCTGCCCGTCCGACTTCGACGACGACCGGCTCACCTTCTCCCGCATCTACATGCAGCCCCAGCCGGTGCAGCCCGGCGGAGTGCCAATCTGGGTGAGCGGTACCCTCAACCCCAGGGCCATGCGACGGGTGGCCCGATTCGGCGCCGGGTGGATCCCCTGGGGCGATGCCATGGGGGGCGACTTCGCTGCCAACATCGATCGTATGCGCGAAATGGTGGCCGGGTTCGACCGCGACCCGTCCGGCATCGGGGTGGTTGGCACCCTGCCGGTGGTGCGCACCGACGACGGCGTGGACCTAGCCGCAACCATGGACCGCGTACCCCCACTGGCAGCCGCCGGGGTCACCGATTTCCGGGCAAACCTTCCGATCCCCGACGACCCCTCGGCCGCTCACCACTACCTGGCCGAGGTTGTGGAGGCGTTCCGCCCGGCAGTGGGTCGATAGTCCAACCGCTTCGCCACCGCCATCGGGATCAGGAACTGTCGGGAGGCTTACCGTCGGGAGCCGTGACGAACCGGGGATCTCGGTCGAGAAACCGGCTTACCACAGAAACCAGCACCAGCAGCGCAACCGACAGGGCTGCTCCGGCCCACAGCACCAGACGGGTGTCGCCCACGGCCAACAAACCGGCCACCGCAGGCGGGCCCCCCACCTGGCCGATACGGATAGCGGTGCCCCAGGCGGCGACCATCACCGCCCGGTGCTCCTCGGGGGCCAACGATGCCGCCCGACTCTGGAGCGGTACCACCACCATCTGGTCGGCGGCCCCCAGCAGCAGCACCGGAGCGATGATCACGGCCAGCGAGGGCGACAGGGCCATGCCGGTCAGGCAGATCACGAACCCCACATAGCCGGCCCGCACGATGGCCGAGGTGGAATGACGCTGGGCCAGGCGACCCATGCTGAGCGCCACCAGCCCCGCCGAGACAGCGGGCAGCGATTGGATCAGCCCCCTCACCCCGGCTGTGGCGTCGAACACGTTTTCCAGGTGGATCGGCATGGTGGTGATGCCGATGGCGAAAAACACCAGGAAAGTGAAGGGGGCCACCAAGAGCAGCATCCCCACTTCGGGCTGCCACAGGTGGGGGCGGGCGGCCCGGAGCTGATGGCGCAGTGGTTCGGTGGGGCGACGATGGCCGGCGGGCAGCAGCGTGGCGGCGAATAGGGCCAAAACGATGGTGGCCGCGTGCATGGCGAACGGCCCCCTCCAGCCGAACAGCTCGGTGAGCAGGCCCCCGGCAGCGGGCAGCGCGGCCACGCTCAGGTTCATGGCGAGGGCGTTCTGGCCGATGATCCGGGTTCGCTCAACCCCCTGGTAGTGGTCCCCGATGATGACCAGGGCCAGGCTCAGGAACCCCGACGAGCCCAACCCCTGGATGAACCGGAAGGTGAGCAGCATGGTCAGGTTGGTGGACGCCATGATGGCCAGCCCGGCCAGGCCAAACACCAGTAGGCAAGGCACGATTATCCGCCGCCGCCCGTAGCGGTCGGCCGCCACGCCAATGATGGAAGCCATGAACAGGCCCGGAGCGTGAGCGGTCATCAAGATGAACACCGAAACCTGATCGGAGATGCCGAACGCGTCGGCAATGTCGGGGATGGCCGGGGCGATGGAAGCATTGGGGAGGATGACCGACGCCCCGATCAGCCACACCACAACCAACTGCGACCGGCGAAGCCCCACGCCCCGACGCTATGCCTCCACCCTCGCTACCGTGCATTTCGATGGCATGATCTTCACCGTGGGATATGCAACCGTTGGAGCCGACCGGCCATGAGCCTGCGTCCGGTCGCTTGGCTCATTGCCGCGGCACTGCTGGCCACCGCTTGCACCACCAAGACCAGGGAACTTCCCCAGGGACCGCCCCGGGAGGTCCGCATCATCAACAGCGTGGAGGTGGCCGACGACGACCGCACCCTCACCGTTGGTTACTGGGGCACCGAGTGTGAGACGTTCAGCGACGCCGAGGTTGACTACGGCATCACACAGGTGGAGATCATCATCTACGCCCTGGTGTCGACCGAGGAGTGTCGGCGCGCCGGCCTCCAGCAGACGGCCACCATTACGCTCGACCAGCCACTCGACGGGCGCATCATCATCGACACCAACACCGACACCGTGGTGTTCCCGCCCTAGCACCGAAAACCTCCCCGGCAGCCCGGGTACAGCTCAGCTCAAACCGGGGAAAGTTGGTTCGGGGTAGGTGGCCGGAACCTCGCAGCGGCCCCGGGCCACTGGGGGCAGGTCGGCCAGATCACGTGTGAACAGATCCGGGGTGATGGCACCGCAGACCTGAGGGGGGCCGGGCAGGGCGGCGGCCACGCTCAGCGCGGCGTGCTGACCTATGGCGGAGTCGAGGTAGTTGGTCACCACCACCTTGCGGCCCTCGTTGATCCAACGGCAGGCCGCGGCGTGAGCGGTGCGGGGGCCGCCCAAGGCCATCGGCTTCACGACAACCACGGCGATGGCCTCGGGTACGAGGGTGCCCACCGATCCCAGGCTGTCGTCCACCGCCACCGGCACCGGTGACCGCTCGGCCACCTCGGCCAAGGCATCCATGCCCGCAACCGGCTCTTCGACGTACTCGATGTCGAACTGCTCCAGCCGGTCCAGCATCTCCACCGCTTGCTCCGTCGCCCACGCCCCGTTGGCATCCAACCGGAGTCGAACCCCAGGACCGATCGCTTCTCGAACTGCGCCCACCCCGGCAACGCATTCCTCCGCACTTGATGGTCCGGTACTGGAGCCGCCCACCTTGAGCTTCACCGTGCCATAGCCGCCGACCACTTCAGCTCTGGCCTCGTCGACGTCGGCCACCAACCGGTTCACCTCCACCGAGCCGGCCACCGAGCTGCCACCGGCCAGCACCTCAGCCGGGGTTAGCCCACGCCGGCGGGCCTCCGCATCGAGGAGGGCCAGCTCTACCGCTGCACGGGCAAAACGTTCTTGAGGAAGGTTCACGGGGTCGGGGTCGGGGTCGGCGGCCCAGGCTTCCAGCGCTCGCTTGGTGGCGGGCAGGTCAGCACCGGGCCACCCTGGCAGGGGCATGGCCTCACCCCAGCCTGTGACGCCGCCGTCGGTGATTCGCACCACCAGCCCATCCCTTTGGATGATGGGTCCCCGTCCGGTCATCACCCGGCGGCGTAGCTCCAGGGATACTTCGCTCAGCTCGACACGCATCGGATAACCGTCTCGGCGGTGGCATCGGGGGCTTCGAGGTGTGTGGCGTGGCCGGCGTCGGGGATCACGTTGACCACGGAGTGGGCGATGGCCTCCGCCATGGTGTGAGCGATGGCCACGAACTTGGGGTCGTCTGCGCCCACAATCAGCGCGACGGGCATGGTCAGCTCCCCCAGCCGGGCCCCGACCGGTTCGACTGCTCCCGCGCCCATACCCCGCAGGCTGCGGGCCAAGCCTCCGGGATCGCAACCCAGCCGCTGGGCCCGAATCTCGGCCTGCTGCTCGACCGGGAGTCGCCGCTGGGACGAGAACAGGGGGAGATCGGCCCAGTAGTCGGCGAACCACTCGATACCCTCCGACTCGATCCTGGCGGCCAGAGCCTCGTCGGCAGAGATGCGGTCCGTACGCTCGGCGGGGTCGTCAATGCCGGGTCGAGCACCGATGAGGGCCAGCGTCGCCACCCGACCCGGCAAGGCCAGCGCCATGTGGAGGGCCACCCGTGCCCCCATTGAGTAGCCAACCAGGGCGAACCGGTCGAGGTCTTCGGTAGCGGCATCCACCCCGGCCACCGCTGCGGCCATGGTGTAGTCGGCTGGGTCGTCCGCAATCGGCCCCGGGCCGTGGCCGGGGAGGTCCAAGGCCCGCACCGAACCGGGCAGCCGGCTTGTGAGCGGGACCATGGCCGCCGCCGACCCGGTGAAGCCGTGCAAGACCACAACGGTCAACGGGCTCATCGGCCCACAGGTGGCCTGAGGCCGCCGACAGTCATCGATTCAGAGCCGCCGACGCTGACTCAGAGCCGCCGACAGCCATCGGTTCAGAGCCGCCGACGTTGGCTCAGAGCCGCTGCATGATCGATGGGAGCCTCTACCACCGTCACCCCGGAGATACGGCTCACCATGTCAGCCAAGGCGTCGGCACTCTCCACCCGGTGGTAGGCCACGCCCATCCCCTCAACCACCTGGTCGAACCGGGTGCCGTGGGGGGTGTGGAACAGCTCGTCGAAATGAACGTCGGCACCGCCGTCGGCCACAGGCAGCAGCGAGAAGATGCCACCGCCGTCGTTGTTGGGCACCACCACGGTGAGGTCGGCATCGGTCCGGGACGCGGCCAGCAACCCGCCGATGTCGTGGATCAGGGCTACGTCGCCCACCAGGGCGGCCACCGGCTCCCCCAGGGCCAGGGCTGCGCCCAATGCCGACGACACCACCCCGTCGATGCCGTTCGCCCCCCGGTTCACGAGCACCCGGCGGGGTGGCGCCTCGGGTGGCCAGAACGAGGTCACGTCCCGCACCGGCATGCTGCTCGACGCATACAGGGGCACATCAGCGGGCAGCACTCGCAGCAGGGTGGTAGCGAGCAGGGGCTCCAGCAGACCTTCGTCGCTCAGGGCCGCTTCCACTCGGTTCCAGGAATCGGCGCCGGCCCCGGTCCAGGCCGTTACCCAGGCGTCGTCGGATGGGGCCATCCTCCCGGCCGCAGCTTCCAGCAGGGCAACCGGGTCGGAGGCCAGCGCCTCCGTCCATCCAAACGATGGGTCTTCCCAACGGCGGCGGGGGTCCACCAGCAACCGGTGAGCGGCTCCGCACGAGGCGACGAAGTCGATGACCGCCCGGTTGCTGGGCGGCCCGCCGATGCGCATCAGCACCTCGGGAACCAACTCCGGGTGGCCCAGTACCCCCTCGGCCCCGTTCAAGACCAGCGGCCCCCGGCCCCGGAGCTGAGAACCGGCATCGGCGACCACCGGCCAACCGGCCGCCTCAGCGAATCCGACCATGGCTTCCGCACCGGCGTCGTCCACGTTCAGCGCACCGGCAACGATCAACCCCCGGCGACCTGCGTGGCTGACCACAGCATCCACATCGGCCTCCACCAAGGTACGAACCGGCGTAATCGGCTTGCCGACGGCAGCGTCGAACCGGGGAACCGGGCCCTGGGGTTCGAGCGGCTTGCGGAACGGCCAGTTCAGATGAACCGGGCCAGGATCGGGGCCTGCTCCCGCCGTGGTGGCCGCTCGCACCGCCAGTCGGGCGAGGTACTCAGGTTGATCGAAGTCGCACGGGGTCTCGGCGAACCACCGCACGCTGCTCCCGTACAGCTTGGTCTGATCGATGGTCTGTCCCGCTCCGGTGTCGCGCAGCTCGGGCGGTCGGTCGGCGGTACACACGATGAGCGACACCCCCCCGTGGTGGGCCTCGACTACCGCCGGGAGGTAGTTGGCGGCCGCCGTGCCCGATGTACACACCAGCGCCACCGGCCGTCCCGAGGCCTTGGCCATGCCCAGGGCGCAGAACCCGCCGACCCGCTCGTCGAGCTGCACCGTCACCCGAAGCTCGGGTTGGTTGCGGGCCGACACCGCCAGGGGGGTTGAGCGCGACCCGGGCGATACCACCACGTCGCGAACCCCGCAGGCAGCCAGCTCGGCCCAGAACCGACCGGTGGCCCGATAGGCCGAATCGGTCACTTCCATCCCTCAACGGTGGAGAGGTCCGGCACGCCCCCTATCGGGCCGGTCATGTCACCATGTCCAGCACCGCGGCCAGCTTGATGTCGGTTTCGGCAAGCTCCTTCTCGGGGTCGGAGCCGGCAACGATGCCCCCGCCGGCGAACAGCCGGAGCCAGTCGGGCCCCACCAGCGCCGAACGCAGTGCCACATGGAACGAACCGCAACCCCGGTGGTCGATCCAGCCCACCGGTCCGGCATACCACCCCCGGTCGAATCCCTCGTTCTCGGCAATCCACTGCTGGGCGAACCGGCTCGGGGTGCCCCCAACCGCCGGGGAGGGATGCAGAGCGCCCACCAGCCTCAGAGCCAAGCCGGGATGGGGGGCGATCCGACCCGTGACCGTTGTGTTGAGGTGGTGGATACCGGGCAGGGTGCGAATCTCGGGCCCGCTGGTGGGATCCAACTCCACCCCGGCCAGGGCCAGTCGAGTCCGCATGTAGTCCACCACGTAGCGGTGCTCGGCCTGCTCCTTGGGGCTGGACGCCAACCTTTCGGCGTTGGCGGCGTCCTCGGCCGGCGTCGCCCCCCGGGGAGCGGTGCCGGCCAGCGCGCAGGTGGTGACCACGTCGCCGTCCAGCTCCACCAGAACCTCGGGCGTGGCCCCCACAAAGCACGACTGCTCCTGACCGAAGCTGAACACCGTGCAGGAGTCGAACCGTTCGGCCAGCCGGGCCAGCACCACCGCCGGATCAACCCGGCCCACCGCTTCCACTTCTCGGGCCAACACCACCTTGGCCAACTCGCCGTCGTCGATGGCACCGGAGGCCCGCTTCACCACATCCCGGAACGAGGCTCGAGACCCGTCCTCCACTCGCACCGCTTTGTCCGCTCCTCCTCCAGCCGAGCCTCCAACCCCGGAACGACCCGAGCTTGCCACCGATCCCCTAACGATCATCTCCGGTTTGACCAGCCGTCCGCTGGGGTATCCGGCCCACACTCCCGACCCCGGCTGGTCGAAGAACCCGAAACCCCCGAAGGCGATCTCCCCCTCGTCCAGCAACTCGGCGGCCGCGGCCGCTGCAGCGTCGAACCGCCATGGACCGTCCACCTCGACCGCCCGGTCCACTCCCAGGCCGGCCACCGCTGCCTGGCCGGGGGCCCGCCAGAAAATCCGGTCGCTCCCCGGCCACGAGGCGAACTGCTCGAGCGGCGTCACATTGCCCCCTTCTTCAGCCGGGCCGATGCCCGGCTCAGCAGCGTCCGGCGAAAGTGTTCCCCCACCAGGGCCACCACTTGGGGCAGCAGGGCGTCCACCAGCGGAGCCAGCTCCTCCAGGTTCACGCCGCCATCGCCCTCGCCGGGAGACCCCATGGCAGCCAGGAAGAGGTCCACCGCCTCGTCGGCCACGGTTTCGATGTTTCGGGCGTGGCGGACGGCCAGACGGGCCAGGTCGGGCACGCTCACCCCCGCAGCAATGAGGGCGGCCACCGCTTGCAGCATGGCGACGGCGTCCTCCTTGAACCGTCCGGAGGAGTCAGGAATCAGCAGCCCGGCGTCGATGGCCAGGTCCACCTGCTCGGCGGCCAGCCCCGACCGGCTGATCAGCTCAGCCCGGCTCAGTCCCACGTGCTCCATCCCAAGAGCGTAAACCAGGCCCGATCAACCAACCCGGTTGCGGCCCTGGGCCTTCAATCCGGTCACGGGTACACCTCCGAGGCCGGTTATCGTCCAGTGGCGATGAGCTTCGCCCCTCTCCTGTTGGATCCCGAGCTTCCCGCCGGGCCGGACACCCCGGGAGTGATCGTCGCCCGACCCGAAGGCGACGAGGTGGTCGGCTACTTCGATCTGGTGGACGGGGTCCGGCGGCTGGCCTCGACCCTGACCGACGCCGGTGTGGCCCCCCACGCTCCTGTGGCCTGCCTGCTGCCCCCCAGCGGCGACGTGGTGGCGGTGTTCTTCGGTACCTGGGCGGCCGGAGCGGTACACGTGCCGGTGAACCCCAGGCTCTCGGACACCGAGATCAACCGAATCCTCGACGAGGTGAAACCCGCGGCGGTGATCGGCTCCACCGACCAGCTCAACCGGGTGCAGGCCCCCACCGCCCTGGTGGCCGCCGACGGCGATCTGCGCTGGTCGGTTGCCCAGCCCCGACCCCGAACCGCCGAGCTGGCCACCCACGATCCGGGTGTCGCCATGGTGTCGTTCACCTCGGGCACCACCGGACGCCCGAAGCCCGTCGAGCTTCGATCGGAGGGGGTGTTGAAGCTCATGGACACCATCATCTCCACCATGCGCAAGGGCCGGGTCCCCACCGAACGACCCACCATGGCCAACGTCATCCCGGTGTCCACCTCGCTGTGGGCCGGCATCTACAACGTGATCTTCGCTGTGCGCACCGGCAGCCCGCCGATTCTGATGCCCACCTTCGATGCGATGGAGTACGCCCGGATTGTGGGCCAGTACGGAATCGCCTCCACCGTGCTGCCCCCGGCGGCCATCACCATGCTCAACGACGAGCCCGGCATTTCCAGCCTCGACCCGTTGCGGATCGTCCGTTCGATCACCGCCCCGCTCTCTCCGCTGCAGGCCCGCCGCTTCCACGAGCGGTTCGGGGTCATGGTGCTGAACGGTTACGGCCAGACCGAGGTGGGTGGGGAGATAGTGGGTTGGACCGCCCGGGACTTCCGGCAGCACCCAGAGAAGCTGGGCGCGGTGGGGCGCCCGTACCAGGGGGTTGAGCTGAGACTCGGCGAAAACGGCGAGCTGTGGGTCCGCACTGCCGACACTGCTGCTCTCGACCCAAACGGACCGCTCGGCGACCGCCTCGACCCCGAGGGCTTCTTCCGTACCGGCGACATCGCCCGCCTCGACGACGAGGGTTTTCTGTGGATCGAGGGCCGGGAGTCGGACATGATCAACCGGGGCGGGCTGAAGGTGTTCCCCGCCGAGGTGGAGGAGGTGCTGCTGCTGTCGGAAGCGGTGGCCGACGCAGCAGTGGTGGGGATACCAGACGAGCGGCTGGGCGAGGTTCCCGTGGCCTTCGTGGTGCCCGCTGCCGATGACGAACTGCCCGGCGATGGCGACCTGGAGCAGCTTTGCCGCCAACACCTGGCCCCCTACAAGGTGCCGGTCTCTTTCCGTGAGCTGGACGCGCTGCCCCGCAACGAGGTCGGCAAGGTGCTGCGCCGGGAGTTGGTGGAACAGGCCGGCAGCTAACCGACCGGTCCGGTTTCGGCGTCAGGAATCAGCCGGTGAAGGGGTGTAGTTCTCGAGCTCGGGGATGATCTCCTTGCCGAGAAGCTCAATGGTGCGCATGATCGATTCGTGGGAGTGGTACCCGAACTGCACGTAGCAGATGAGCTGGTCAACCCCCAGGTCGGCGTAGTGCTTCATCTTCTCGTAGCAGGTGTCCACATCGCCCACCACGATCATGTCGGCGCTGTCGAACTGGTCGATGAGGTCGTCGATCCCGTCCTCCATGAGCGGCTTGAGCAGGGGGAAGGTGGCGTCCTGCTCTTCCTGTGACAGCTCGGGCAGTTCCCAATCCAGGGTGAACTGGGCCAGGTTCGAGTACCACCACTCCACCGACTTCCAGATGCCGTTGTCCACCACCTGCTGCTTGGTGTCGGCGCAGTGGACCAGGGTGTAGGCCGCGGTGGCGTTGGTGGTCACGTCGGTGATTGGCTCGGGGTTCTGGGCCGCGGCCCGGTAGTTGCGGATGTGCTCGCCCATTTTCTCCAGCGGCTGCATGATGGAAAACGAGAGCATCCCCATTCCCGCTTTGCCGGCCACCGCTGCCGAACTCTCCGAGGCGCACGCCATCCACGCCGGGGGATGGGGATATTGCATCGGTTTGGGGGTGACCATCCGGCGGGGGAACTTGAACCGGGGCGACTCGTACTCGAAGTACTCCTCCCGCCACATGCCACAGACGATCTCGATGGCCTCTTTCCAATCGTCCCTGGACTTCTCCCGATCAACCCCGAAAGCGATCTGCTCCATCGGGGTGGACCGGCCCGTGCCCCACACGGCCCGACCGTTGGACAGGATGTCCACCGTGGCCACCTTCTCGGCGATGCGCTGGGGTGGGATGAACCCGAACGGGGTGAGGGTCACGCCGAAGCCCATCTTGATGTTCTCGGTCACCATCGACAGCGCACCGAGCAACACCTCGGACGCCGGGCAGTGCGAGCGACCCTCCCGGAAGTGGTGCTCCACCGCCCAGATGGTGTTGAACCCGAAGTTGTCGGCCAGCTTGATCTGCTCGATGGCGTCCCGGTAAGCCTTCTGCTCCCGCTCCCGCTGACCCCAGGGGTGGGGCTTTCCCCACGGCTTGGGCGCATCCACCTCGTACAGCAAGTCCAACTTCATGGCCGTGACGTTACCGACCGGCTTGCGCTCACCGCACTTTGGAGCCAGCCCCAGCCCGCACCTCGACCCCGGCGTCGGCGGCCAGGCGGAACCCCATGTGCCCGGTGGTGGAGTTGGGTTCGTTGGCGTGGCGGGCGGCCACCCGGTAGCGGTTGCAGTAGGAGTCGTGGCACAGGTACGACCCTCCCCTGATGGCCCGGGATCGGCCCCGGTCTGGTCCGGTGGGGTCGATCAGCGAGCGCTCGGGCGGGAACCGGTTGTCGAACCAGTCGGCGCACCATTCCCACACGTTCCCCGAGCAGTTGTGCAATCCCAGCCCGTTGGCCGGGTACTCGTCAACCGGGGCGGTGCCCACGTATCCGTCCTCGGCGGTGTTGTGGGTGGGGAACTCGCCTTCCCAGATATTCAGCCGGGGTTGACCGTCGGGGCGCAACTCGTCGCCCCACGGGAAGCGGGCCTGCACCAGCCCTCCTCGGGCCCCGCACTCCCACTCGGCCTCGGTGGGCAGCCGGGCCCCGTACCAGTCGGCGCACGCTGTAGCGTCGAACCACGACACGTGAATCGCCGGATGGTCGCCCCGTTCCTCCACCGACGACCGGGGTCCCTCGGGCCGCGACCAGCACGCTCCCTCCACTTGCCGCCACCACTCGGCCCCCACCACCCCCCGGGTGGGCGGGAAATCGTCGGGCAAAAGGCCGGCGAACACGAACGACCATCCCTCCCGCTCGGCGGTTGTCACGTACCCGGTGGCCGACACGAAAGCGGCGAACTCGGCGTTGGTCATCGCTGTGGCGGCGATTTGGAACGGCCTAAGCATCACCTCCCGCACCGGTCCCTCGCCGTCGCCCTCGAACCACACCTCGTCGGTGCCCATGAGAAACGAGCCGCCGGTACTGACCATTTTCGCCATGGACATGGCATAGTGGTCCGTCTGGGATTTGGTCAAGGGGTTCGGGAAATGCGGAACCCCACCAACCGCAGCGCTTCACCAGCGCTTCAGCAAGGAGGCCCGCGCCATGAAGACCACCGGGATCATTTTCGCCGGTCTGGACTGCGATGCCGACGCCATCGAGGTCTGGAATCGCTGGTACGACCTCGAGCACCTGCCTCCCAACATTGCCCTGCCCGACGTGATGCACGGCCGGCGCTACGTGGCCCCGCCCAGTCACCAGGCTCTGCGTCCCGAAGGCTGCGATGCCGCTTTCGCCGACGGGCGCAGTGCGTTTCTCACCGTTTACTGGCTGTGTGGCGACGTTGACGGGGTGATGGCGGCCATGACCGACTACCGGGAGGTGCTGGTGGACGCCGACCGGATGTTCCCCGACGAGAAGAAAGCGGTGAGGCTCGGCGATGCACTGGCCCTGGACTGGGCGGTGGCCGATCCGGCACTCAAGGCCGACCCCAGCGACATTCCCCACGTCTCCCACACCGACCTCCACGTGGTGCTGCGCCGGGGCCTCGACGACCAGGCGTGGCACCGTGACACCTACGCCCCAGCCGCGGTGGCCGTCGACGGGGTCCACGCCGTGGTGTCGTTCGTCTCCCGGTTCACCCCCGACACCGCCATCGACCTCCACATGATCGAGGGCGATCCCAACGTGGTGGTGAGCGCCTTGAGGGCTGCTGCTCCGACCCGCCCCGAGTCCACCGAGGTCGGGTTGGACGGGCCGTTCCGTCTCATCGAGCCACTCCGTTACGGGTGGGCCGAACAGATCAGAAGCTCATGGATGCCGAAAACGGTTTCCTGACCGGCTCCATCAACGGCCCCAAAGGTCCCAAGGCCTCGCTTCGCCTGGCCAAGCAGCAGGCCACCGGGCTGCTGCTGGTGGCCGCGGCCCTGTTCGTGGTGATGCGGGTGATGACCGAGGGCAAGGGCTGGGCCGGTTACGTGGAGGCCGCTGCCGAGGCTGCCATGATCGGCGGTCTGGCCGACTGGTTCGCTGTCACCGCCGTCTTCCGCCACCCGCTTGGGATACCCATCCCCCACACCGCGCTCATCGCCAAGCGCAAGGACATCATCGGTGCCAGCCTGAGCGAGTTCGTGCAGGACAACTTCTTCGATACCGAGAGCCTGGCCAAGTGGGTTTCCGATCGGGCTCCGGCCGAGGCGCTGGGGCGGTGGCTGGCTTCCGAGGAGAACCCCGATTTGGAGTCGATACCGGCGTTGGGGCGGTGGCTGGAGTCGATGATGGACGACGGGCACCACCAGCCGATCATCGATGTGGTGGTGCAGCAAGCCGACCGCTTCCTGGTGGACAACTACGACTCGCTGAGGGAGACCATCACCAGAGAGGTGCCCCGATACACCCCCAAGATGGTGGACAACTTCATCTCCAACCGGCTCTACCAAGGAGCCCGGAACCTGCTGGCCGAAATCGCCGACGACCCCGACCACGAGCTACGCCGTCGCATCGACACCGGGCTCAGGAGCTACGCCCAACGCCTTCAGACCCATCCGTCGGTGCCGCCCCGGGTGGAAGCAGCGCTGACCCGAGCGTGGGAAGCGCTGGAAACCGACGCCCACCTTCAGGAGCGGGTGGACGAGTGGCTGGTGGCCGCGGTCAGCTCACTGGCCCGCCACGCACGGGTGGAGGTGGCGCACATCATCGGCACCACCGTGGCCATGTGGGACGCCGACGACGCCAGCGCTCGCATCGAGCACCGCTTCGGGCGCGACCTCCAGTTCATCCGATTCAACGGAACCATCATCGGGGCTCTGGCCGGTGTGGCCATCCACGCGGTGGGCCAGGCGCTTTAGTGCTTGAGCCTGGCGGGCGAGTTGCAGCCGATGAATCCGGCAAGGCCTGCTAGGCGGTGAACCTTGCCCTGAGTTCGTGCTTCAGCACCTTGCCGGTGGCGTTGCGGGGTAGGGCGTCCATGATCTCCAACTGCTCGGGAATCTTCTGGGCCATGATCCCCGACGCCCGGAAGTAGTCGGACACCTCGGCCAGGGTGAGCCCGCCGGCGTCGGCGGCCAGCTCCACCACCGCGCACACCCGCTCGCCCCGCTCCTCGTCGGGCAGGCCAATCACCCCGGCGTCGGCCACTTTGGGATGGGCATACAGGAGGTCTTCGATCTCGGTGGCCGAGATGTTCTCCCCCTTGCGGATGATGATGTCCTTCACCCGCCCGGTGAGGGTTACGTGCCCGTCGGCGTCAAGGAAACCGACGTCGCCGGTATGGAACCAGCCGTCGTCGAACGCTTCGGCGTTGAGCGAATCGTCGAGGTAGCCCCGACACACCATCGGCCCCCGGATCCACAGCTCCCCCTCCACCCCGGTTTCGGCGGGAACGCCGTCGAACCCCACCACCTTGATCTCGGCCCCGGCGAGGGGTTGGCCCTCGGTCTCGGCCAGCTTCTCATCGGAGTAGTCGGGGGAGTTCTGAGCGATGATCGGCGCTTCGGTCATCCCCCAGGCGTGACAGCACCCTCGCCCGCCGATCTCGTCCCGCACCTCGTAGTGCTGGGACGCCGGCATGGGGGCACCGCCGCCGGTGAAGAACCGCAGCTCGGGGAGGATCGATGTTCCGGGCTGCTTGCGCTGCTCGGCCAGAAACGCCATGAAGAAGGCCGGACCGCCGCCCACCAGGGTGACCCCGTGGCGAGCGAACAACGCGGTGGTGTCGGCCGGGTCGAAGGTCTCGGCCACCACCAGGGTGCAGCCCGAGCTGAGCGAAGCGGCCAGGTTGGACACGCCTCCAATGTGAGCGAACGGGAAGGCCAGCCCGAATCGGTCGTCGGAGCGGAACTGCTGGCGCTCCGCCATGGCGATGCCCGACGCCATGGCCGACGAGTCGCAGTGGCGAGCCCCCTTGGGGTTAGAGGTGGTGCCCGAGGTGTAGTAGAGCCAGCGGATCTCCTCGGCGTCGTCGGGCGGGGTCACCTCGTCGAGACGGGCCACGTCGCCGGACGGGAGTTCGCCGTCGCACACCACCACGTCGAGCCCCCCGATATCGGCAGCGATCCCTGTGGCCATGGCCTGGTAGTCGAACCCTCGCCACACCGACGGCACCAGGAAGAGTCGTGCCCCGGTCTGGCGGAGGCAGAACCCCACCTCCCGCTCCCGGTACACAGGGATGATCGGGTTCTGCACCGCACCGAGTCGGGCCAGGGCGGCCTGCAACACCAGCGTGGATGTCCAGGTGGGAAGCTGCCACGACACCCCCACCCCCGGCCCCGCGCCCAGCTCCATCAGTCCGGCGGCAGCCCGCTCGGCCGACTCCTTGTAGCCGGCGAAGGTAAGGACCCGATCCCGGTCGTCGATCACCATCGCCGCGTCGGGCGTCAGCTCGGCCCGCCGCTCCACCATCCCCCAGAACGTTCCCCCAGTAAGCATCCGACAACCCTACGACCCACGACAACAGCGCCAAAAGCCTCGCCCACCCCCTGAACCCCTGCCCCAGAGACTGCGAGAGGATGGCTCGCTCAGTCGTCTGCCCCGTCGACGGCGGCTCGAATGGCGTCGAGGTCAATCTTGGTCATCCCCAGCATGGACTTCGTGGCTCGGCTGGCCCGCTCCGGGTCGGGGTCGCCCAGCAACTCGCTGAGCTCTGTCGGGGTGACCTGCCACGAGACCCCGAAGCGGTCCTTGAGCCACCCGCACTGGCCTTCCTCACCTCCGTCGGTGAGCGCCTCCCAATAGTGGTCGACCTCGGCCTGGTCGGCGCACGGAATCAGGAATGACACCGCTTCGTTGAACCGGAACTGAGGCCCCCCGTTGATCGCAGTGAACGGCTGCCCGTCCAACTAGAAGTCCACCGTCATCACCGTGCCGGCCTCGCGCATCCCACCCTCGCCGTAGTGCAACACGCCGGTAACCTTCGAGTTCGGGAACACCGACACGTAGAACTCAGCCGCCTCAAGACCCTCGGTGTCGAACCACAGATTCGTGACGATCCCAGCCATCTCCGCCTCCCCGCAGCCGGACATCGAACACCTTAACAACCAGCAGGTACGTCGTTGAACACCGCACCCGCCCTTGAGCAACCCCCCCTGTGCCGCTACGTCTCTCGTCGCACGCCCTTGAATGACCCTCCAGTCTTCTTCGTCGCCACGAATCGACCCGAGGACGTGTCTCGCTTCGTCCAGAGGCCGGTCTTCGGGTTCTGCACCTGAGACCGCCCGGTAACTGCACCGACACGCCCCTTGCCCTTCGCTCCGTTTTTCGCCACGCTGCCTCCTTGCGGTCACCCTATCCGCTCCGCCACCCAGGCAATGACGCCTCCTACCACATATGGGGTTTCGTGAATCCCACTCGACCGGCTGGTCGGGCATCAGCCCCGCAGAGATCTTTGAGACACCCGCATAAGGCGCTCCAACTCCTCTTGGACATCCTTACCCGGATGGCCAAGGGCAACCCCGTCAGCGTCGAGCCGATCCGCCCCGAACTCACCACCCAACAAGCTGCGGACCTCCTCAATGTGTCGCGCCCCTACCTGGTCAAGCTGCTCGAGGACCGCAAAATCCCCTACCGCCGAGTCGGCAATCGCCGCCGGGTCCTACTCGCCGACCTCCTCACCTACAAGCTCATCGACGAAGCACAGCGACAACCCATGGCCCACGAACTCACCGCGGAGGCCCAACGGCTCGGCCTCGACTACTGACCTGTAGAATGCAGAAACGACAAGAGCCGAAGGAGGTCGTGAGGAAATGGGGACGGAAGATCCAAGTGATAAGGACCCCCGTGCGAGGCCGCCAAAGGACCCCTTCTACATCAGGGCAAGAGCTATCTGGGGCGGCCGTGGCAATCTTCCAACACGCCGTGGAGTTATCCGGGATGAGGCGACCTACGAGCAGGACCTGTCCAAGGCCGCCGCTGCGCCAGAGCCACCCAAGCGACCCCGACGACGGAACATCTAGACACGAACGGCGGGTGGCCCCACCGGAATAGAAGATCAGGCGCGACAGCGCGGGATGTCCAACCGCCGAGCCAGGTACTCAAGCCCGAAACCCGGCATGGGCATGGCACGAAGATGTGCCGAATGGAGAGTTCGGGTCACCATCTAGAACTGTTGAAGAGTCCGATTTCTCAAGCGCTTGCGCCTCCTCGGAATTTCACAGACTCTGCCAGTTCATATCTTATATGATGACTTGATGAACTACCATAAATGCCACTCAATAACATGCGTATCCTGTCACGTAGAAGTCAGCTACCTAGATGTCCACCTGACCATAGTTAAATCAGGTGATGCTCGACGAGCTGAGCGGTATCATTAGAGCGATATGTAAGGAGATATCGAAAACGGCTATCGCATCAACAATCCTACAACCACATCGGAGGGATCAAGCAAAGTATGACAGAGACAATAACAATCGTAACCATTGATGAATTTGCAAGAAAGCTGGTCAAGCACGGTGCAGAACTGGTAGATGATCAGCAATCTTTGGATTCGGCCGAAATGATGTTTTTCATTGAGGAGAACTCTCTAGTTTCGAAGCTATGCGTAGCTTGCTATGAGTTCCTCCTTTGCGCAGCGCGAAATTCTGGCCACGCGATTGAACTAATCGATAAAATGGGTGACGATCGTGACCCCCACTACATGACTGCACTTCGCAAGTATGTGGAGGATACTGGAATGGCACTAAAGGAAGTTGACAGCAGGCTTAAGAAGGTGGGCTCCTCACTAGAAGGTCTCTTTCCAGACTTCAATATTGATCCTGCTAGCCCAGCAACCTGGCGAAGCATAATTGCCCGTCGGGATGTAATCGCACACAGACTTCTTTCAATAGATAACAAATTGATCTATGAGGGGCTTATATCGGATGGTGCCCAAGATGACATTGAAAACTGTGTCTGACTAGGCGAAACAGATAAACTGTCACTCGCTGTCCGTAGTGTGTCGGAATGGACAGAGTGAAGAAGAAAGCGCCGGGCCGAGCAGACCGTGACGGGATGACCTTGGTGCAGGCGTTAGGATGCTCCCGACCGGTGAGAAGGCCCACAAGTGGCTTGTGAAGCGCCGCTGGCCTGACAAGGTGGTCTGCCCCAAGTGTGGGAGCGTGGACGTGCTATCAGGTGCGAAGCATAGGACGATGCCGTTCCGGTGCCGCGACTGCCGCGGGCGGTTCAGCGTGCGGACTGGGACGGTGATGGAGTGCTCCAACCTGGGCTACCAGACGTGGGCGCTGGCGATCTACATCGTGTCCACCAGCCTGAAGGGGGTGTCGTCTATGAAGTTGCACCGAGATCTGGGTATCGGCCAGAAGGCCGCGTGGTTCCTCTTGCACAGGCTACGCGAGGCAATGGCGGGCGGGGATCCGTTGATGAGCTCGACGCTAGAGGCCGACGAGACCTACGTGGGCGGCTTGGAGCGCAACAAGCACGCCGATAAGAGGATGACAGCCGCCGGCGGTCCGGTCGGGAAGGCTATTGTGGCAGGTGTGAGGGACCGTGAGACTGGGCGGGTGGCTGCACGCGTGGTGCCCGACATCACTGCAGGAACATTGACGGGTATGGTGGCCGACCACGCTACAAGGGGTCGTCAGTGTTCACGGACGAGGCTAGGGGCTACCTGCCCTTGTCGCGCATGGGCTACGGCCATCGCTCGGTGAGCCACTCCACGGGCCAGTATGTTGACGAGATGGCCCACACCAACGGGATGGAAAGTTTCTGGGCCATGCTCAAGAGGGGATACCACGGGACATACCACAAGATGTCGGAAGAGCATCTGCACCGCTACGTGGCAGAATTCGAGCACCGCCACAACGAGCGTCCGAAAGACACAGTCGACCAGATGGGCGGGATGGTGCGCTGTATGGAACACAAGAGGCTCACCTACGAGCAGTTGATCGAGAACGGGGTGTGGGCCAGAAGGTGCATGGAGGAGTTGGCAGTATAATGGCCGAACCGAATTGGGAGAACCGCACGCTTTTCCACAACGACAACCTGGCGGTCATGCGCGGTATGAACAGCGAAACGCTCGATCTGATCGCCACCGATCCGCCGTTCAACAAGGGACGTGATTTCCACGCCACCCCCGATAGTTTGGAGGTTGGCGGAAAGTTCCAAGATCGGTGGTCGTGGGAGCATGATGTCCACAGCGACTGGATAGACCAAATCGCAGACGACCACCCGGATTTGCTTGAGGCCATCGAATCTGCCCGCTATGCACACTCGGACAGTATGGGAGCATACATATGTTTTATGGCTGTCCGTATCATTGAGATGCACCGGCTGTTGAAGTCCACCGGCAATTTGTTCCTGCACTGCGACCCCACAGCCAGCCACTATCTCAAGATCACGCTGGATGCGGTGTTCGGGCACAAAAACTTCCGCAACGAGATCGTGTGGTGCTACACCGATCCGGCAGGACGGAGGAACACCGACTACTACAAGAGAACCCACGACCTGATCCTGTGGTATGCGAAAGATAACAAATCGTGTGTCGTAGGCGAAGTGGCGATGGCACCGCTCTCACAGTCAACCAGGAAGCGGTATGGGCCGTACTTTGATGCCAGTGGACAGATCACCTATCAACGCTTGAAGGACACTAATCCCGGTGTGTTCGCAGGACTCAAGTCGGTGCCGAATGATTTGAACGAAGTGTGGCTTGACGAGAACAGGGGGACGACTGGACCTGACTGGTGGACCGAGTTCACCCCTATTCGGAAGAAGGGATCCAAACAGAAGGCCAAAGAGCCATATCTCTGGCCCACTAAAAGCCGTTGAACCTATACTATCAAATCATCGAGACGGGGACACTGAAGGGTGGCGTGGTGTTCGACCCATTTGCTGGTTGTGCTACGACCTGTGTGGCTGCCGAGAAGCTGGAAAGGTCGTGGGTTGGAGCGGACATTTGGGATGGTGCTCATAATGTGGTAGTAGATCGGTTGAAGGACATAACTGGGATACTGGGAAAGGTTACATACTCCACTGAGCCTCCTGCTAGAACCGACGGTGGCGAGGTTGGCTCGCCGTTCCTACGCGTCAAGGAACGTGTGAAGGAGCCAGAAGGCCCTAAATGGAGTCGTGCTGAGATGTACAACCACCTCATTGCTCAGGAGGGCCAGAAGTGTCAGGGGTGCGACCGCGAGTTCGACGATCCCCGCTATCTGGAGTTGGACCACAACATTCCCCGATCCGAAGGCGGCATGAACCACATCACAAACCGCATACTGTTGTGCGGGCCTTGCAATAAGCTGAAAAGCAATATCTACACGCTGACAGGACTGCGTAGGCAGAATGCGAAACTGGGTCATATGCGATGAAGGAGACGGCTATGACACCAGAAGAAGATCCCATACCGCCGGAGCTGGAGCACCTTTACGATCCTGATGAGGTGTTTCGTTTTGACTGCACCCCCGAGGAGCTGGCGGATGCCGTGCTGCGAACCCGTGAGTGAGAGTGCTTGGGCACCATCCGATATAAGCCCCATCTATGACGAGGCTGTTAGAGATTTTGGGATTCTACATCATTTCCTAAACTGTGTTCACTTTTGTCTCACAGTATGCGACCTAAGGAACGGTCATGGCCCTGTATTTCAGCTTAGCGCAGAAGCCTTACACCGTCTCCCCGTCGTAGACTCAAATGGTCAGGGATTTACAGCAGGCAACTCGGTAATTGTCATATGTCAAGACATAAGTGAGGGACTGGTATTGTTGAGGTTAGGAAAGTCACCTAAGGGCACTCTGGTTTGGGATTCTTCTTTGGGCGGTACTTTAGCTGTGTCAAGTGCAAAGTAGTAGTTCTAACGCAAGCCAAGTTCACATAGACAAAGGTCAAACTTTACCACAGTGCAATTCTCCAAGCTGACAGTTAGATCCATAGCTAGACCTAGATATCAAGAGGGAGCGACTATTGCTTCTCAAACCGGTCGGTGAGGAAGGGCGCGACCTCCTCGGATGGCACTTCGCGGGTCGAGTTGTTGCGGCGTTCGAAGAGGACGGCGCCCCTGCCCTTGAACTTCGTCCAGATCGGTTTGCTCGACACAGGGACGTCAAGGCGGCAAACCTCGCTCCCTTTGATCTCCTCGATGCGAACCCGGACTCTGTGAGCGCCGCCGTGGCCGAGGGCGTTCTGGAGCATGGTGTCGAGCCAGTTGACGAAGCCATCGGCGGTGGGCGGGGTGACGCAGGCGTAGTCACGGTCCAGGCCGATAGGGTTGCCGTCGTCGTCGACACCGATGAGCAATGTCCCGCCCTGGGCGTTGAGGAATCCGGCGACCGTCTTGGCGATGATCTCCTCCATCAGCTTGTTCTTTCTTCCCAGATTCACATCCCAACGAGCGGTCTGCTTGAACTCGACGTGCTTGGTCTCCCTGCGGAGCAACTCCTCGGTCGGGGTCATCCAGGTTTCATAGAGCCCGTACACCTCCCCCATGAGGCGGGCGAACAGCTCCGGGTCGTCGCGAACCAGCTTCAGCAAATCATCCCCAACCGAAGCCGCAGTCGTGGGCAGGGTTGCAACCGGTGCCGGAGCCGGCTCCCCCACCGTCGCCCCCGTGTACACAGAATCCCCGTTGTCAAAGTAGCTGGAGTAGATGTGCTCTTAGATGCTGGCGGCCTTGTCGTCGAACAGCTCAGGCCCGTACACCTCAGGCAGCTCGTCGTCGAGCACCTTCGTGATGGTCACCTGCACGGCTGCCCTCGTCTGCTGTCGCTTGCGCCAATCGAGCACAAGCTTGTCGGTGACATGCTCAAGCAAGTGCTTCGCGGCCACCTTGACCTGGGCCTGCTCGGCCTTGGTCAACTCAAGCTGGGGCTTGGTCAGCAAGTCGTACACTGCCAGCTCCTCCTCGGTGAGGTCCTCCCGCACGATGCGCTGCTCGTCCTCGGTGAGTTCCTGGTTGATCTCCTTGAGCCGGCGGAGGAGCTCCTCGAGATTGTGAGTGCCGGCGTTGTACTCGTCGATGAGCCGCCGGAACCGCTCGGCCAGGTCAAGGCGGGTGGGGTTCCTGCGAACGGCGTCGTCGATACGCTCTGCGAGGTCGTGCTGGAACTGGCGAGCGAGTGTGCGCCTCTTGCCGGCGAACCGCAAAGCGAGCTGCTCAAAGTCGAGCTGGTTGAGGTCAATGAGCGGGCTGGTGTCGCCGGCCGAGCGGATGACGTACTCCTCGGCACCAACCGAGCGATCGAGCAGTTCGTTCACCGAGTCCATGACATCGCCGATGTCGGGAGCCTCGGAGGTCGACTCCAGCTTCTTGGCAATCGAGCGGATCACCGCCACCCGGTGCGTCGCCTGCTGGGCAGTCGGGTCGGGCAACAGCGATTTGAACGCCGAACGGACCCGTCTGGCCAGGCTCACGTACCGGCGACGGGTGGCGTCGTCAACCAGCAGCGCCTCAACCGCGAAATCCTGCAGAGAGATGAACTCGAAGCCCTTGGCCGCTTCGAGGTCACCCAGATCAACGTTCTGCGATTCGAGGAATCCGACCAACTCGTCCATGGCCTCGGCGAGTTCGAGGGCCAACTCGTCTTTTGGCCGGATCGGACTGTCGCCACCTCCCCCACGCGAAGCGCCGTAGATGGCCAGGGCGTCCTCCAGGTTCCGGAACACACCGACGTAATCAACGATCAAGCCGCAGTCCTTATTTGGGAACACTCGGTTCGCCCGGACAATTGTCTGCATGAGCGTGTGGTTGCGCATGGGCTTGTCGAGATAGATGGTCGAACACGACGGAGCGTCAAACCCCGTCAACCACATGGCACACACGAACACCAGCCGGAACGGGTCTTCGGGATCCTTGAACTTGGAGTCGAGGTCCTCATCGTTCATTCGCCGACGGTGCGGCACCATGTCGAGACCCAACTCAGCCATATCGGCAACTTCGTTCTGGGCCTGAGACACCACAACGGCCATGTCGGTCGTTCGCATGAACTCGATGGCCTCCTCCAGCGGCGGCTTCTCAAGCTCCGCTGTCACCGCCAAGCAAGCCTCCAGCTCGGCGAGATGGACGCTCCACCGCTCGGCCACCAAGTTGTGCATGCGCACCGCAGTCGCCTTGTCGATGGCCACGTACATGGCCTTGCCCCTAAACCCTCGACCGACGAAGTGCTCGACCAAGTCGTCTGCAATCTCGGCCAACCGCTCGGCTCGAGTGATGAGGTGGTACTGGCGGGAGAACTGGCGAGCAACCGACCTCTCCTGTTCGGGATCGAGTGTGGCTTCGTCGAGCAACGCCTCAAGCTCAGCGTCGAAGTCCTCGTTGATGAGCTGCAACTCGGGGATGCGGTTCTCGTAGTAGAGAGGAACGGTGGCGGCGTCCTCCATCGAATCCCTGAAGTTGTAGGTCGTTACGTATTCACCGAAAACCTGCCGGGTGAGTTCCACATCGCTGGCGATGAGCGGCGTACCGGTGAAGGCAAGGAACGAGGCATTGGGCAGAGCCTGGCGCATGTTCCAGGCAAGCTGGTCGTACTGGCTGCGGTGAGCCTCATCGGTGATGACAACGATGTCGTCACGCTCCGACAGCACCGGCATGGCCGCACCGACTTCCGACGGACGGAACTTCTGGATCAATGTGAAGACGTAGCGGTGGTCCTGGCCGAGCAACTCCCGAAGATGCTCCGAGCTGCCGGCTTGAACGCTCACCCCAGACGTGAGAATGTCCGAGTCGACGAACTCCTCGTAGAGCTGATCGTCGAGGTGCTTGCGATCAGTGACCTCCACGAAGGTCCAGTTGCCCGGCACCTTGCGCAACACCTTTTGCGTGAACCACAGATTCGACAGCGACTTGCCGCTCCCCTGGGTGTGCCAGAACACCCCGAGCTGCGAACTCTTCTCGGCTCGGGCGACATGCAGCGCCTCGATGGCACTGTTGACACCCAGGTACTGATGGTTCCTTGCCACCGCCTTCACCAAACCGCCTGGCTTTTCGGTGTAAACAATGAAGTTCTCGACAAGATCGAGCAGTCGGTAACGGTCGCAGGTTCCCCGAAGTGCCGTCTCGAGGCTGACAACGCCGACCTCGCCCTCGGAGTTGATCTTCTTCCACTCACCAAAGTGGTCCCACGAGGCGTAGGTGGAACCAACCTTGGTCTCGGAGCCATTGGAGACGATCACGAAGGCGTTGGGCCAGAAGACATGGCCGATCGTCTCCCGGTAGTCCCGCAGGTTGTCGTCGAAGGCATGGCGGACGTTCCTGTGCGACACCTTCAGCTCGATGAGCACCAGCGGGATACCGTTGACGAACAGCACGACATCAGCCCGCCGCTTGTACATCTCGCCGGTGACCCATAACTGCGACACCGCCAGCCAGTCATTCGAGTCGGCGTGGTCCCAGTGGATGTAGCGAACCGTGATCGTCTCCGTTCGTCCATTGACTTCCACACCAACCTTCGTGCCGTCGCGCAGGAGGCGATAGACCTCAAGGTTGGCCCTCACCCGATCCATCGCTGAGCGGTTCTCTGTGATCCGGTCGATGGCCGTGTCGATGGCATGGTCGGGCACACCCGGGTTGATCGAACGGAGTGCATCTCGAAGACGATGGACCAAGACCACCTCGGACTGGTGGTCACGTCCGAGAGTTCCAAGGGGGCCGAGCATCTCATCAAACCCGGATACGACCTCCCAACCGAGATCGGCAAGCAAACGAAGCGAAGGCTGCTCGACCAGTTCGTCCTCTGTCAGCCCGCCCACCATGGGTTACGCCACCAAGTCAAGGTCCAGGTCGAGATCCGACACATCCAGCTCGCCAGAGATCAGACGAGGCAACAAGAGGTCACGAATCTCAGACAACAACGCGTTCTGCTGAACTAGGTTCTGGAGCAAATGGACCATGGGATTGACAATGGTCATGAATTCTTCAACAAGTCCTTTACTCGGACAGGATAGCGGAATGCGATTCAAATTCGTCTGCGTGATTTTCGGTTGGGCAGCACCTGTGATGTAGCCCGAGATCGGATAGTTCGCCACCGCAAGCCATAAGAATCTGGTTGGAAGTAGACTCCCCTTAAGGATGTGCGTATGGTTGTTGACCCAGAACTTGTCATTGACAAGCTGGAGCACTGGACACCCTTCGCCTGTAACAACTGTGCCATCTTCAGCGAATAACAAATACTCTCCATCAAACAGCCAATCATTGACGCGATCAATGATCTTCGCCGCGCCATAGTAGGGATACTCTCCCTGCATATTGCTTCACTGCACTTTTGACAGCGGTTTACGGAAGCGATCGAAGTTATCTGAGACTTTACCGAGGGTCATCACCTCCCAACCTTCGGGGATCGGACCTAGATCTGAGTTAACAAACTCAACGTCTTCATGGCCGGGAAATCGGAAATGCACAAACCACTTCTGATACAACAACCGAGCCATCTCTTCCAAAATCTCAATCCGCCGCCGATTATTCTCGATAAGATTATCGGGAGCCGCAAGAATAGATGCAATCTGCTTTTGATCTTCAATTTCAGGAAGCTCTACGGGCAACTTCATGAGTGCTGCCTGTCTAATCCCTAGGACTGTGGTTCCAGTTGCATATGCAGCAAGTCGACTCTGCATAGTAGGGTCACGAAGCAAGAAGCAAAGGAACCTCGAGTGAAGCCGCTCCTCGTCTGCTCGAAGAACAAACAATCGTTGGCCAACACATGCACGAATTTGATGACTGAGAAATGCAGCTTCACCCAAGGGAGCCTCAGAAGTTAGAAGTACATCTCCTGCTTGGAGCTCCTCAGACATCCAACGAGAGTGCATCTCCTCAGAAATATATCGGGCATTCGCCACGCCGTCTATTCGACCATCTTTCACATGCATTGCACTCAAGACTGGTATTCCAAAATCTGTACAGCCACCACCTAGTTTCTTGGGGGTCTTGCCTCTATTGTCAATCACTAATGCGAGAGCGTCGCCGAGTGGCCCTGACCAACCAGCAGAGGTCATAGGGAAACTCTCTGAGCAATCAACATCACTCTACTTGCCAGAAGCTCGGCTTCTAAGCTGAGGTTTGCGAACTCAGAGTTGAGAGTTGTCAAACGTTCGGCTGAATCGGCTGGTGGTACGTAAACCGCTGAGCCAACATATCTGCCAGGATTCAAACTCCAACCCTGAGCCTCGACTTCCTTCAGACTCGCCTCAGCGCAGAGTCCGGCTACATCTGCATAGTTCTTCTCCGGAAAATGCTCAAGCAATAGCTCGTCACTTCCTACCACGAACTCTGGCTCCTCGCACCTCCATAGACGGACGATGTTAGCGAGGAACTCAATCTGCTCGGGTGCCCAGTCTCTGTGGGCCCTGTCAATCTGGCGGAAAATGTCGCGAGCATCAATGAACAGCACTTGGTCTTCCCATTCAGTGCCGCGCTTGCCTCGGTCGAGAAACCAGAGAGTCACCGGCAGGGTCACGGTGTAGAAGAAATTGGTCCCGACCGAAACGATCACGTCCACGCAGCGATCCTCAATGAGCCGGCGACGAATCTCCGTCTCGGTGCCACGGGCATCAGAAGCCGAGTTGGCCATTACGAAACCGGCCCGACCTCGGTCGTTGAGCGCCGAGTAGAAAGTTTGGATCCACAGGTAGTTGGCGTTGTCGGGTTTGGGGAGCCCGAACGGAAACCTCGGGTCGTCCTCCAGCTTCACCTTGTCCACTTTGTTCACGTTGAACGGGGGATTGGCCATCACGAAGTCGAACGCGCCGACCGAGTCGTGAAGGTCTTCGTAGTAGGTGTTGGCCTCGCGGATGTCGCCGGCCAGGCCGTGGACGGCGAGGTTCATCTGCGCCAGCCGCACCGTCTCCTTTGTCTTCTCCTGCCCATAGACCGACAGCTCTGAGCCCGGGTCCTTGCGATGACGCTCTACGAAGTGGGCTGACTGCACGAACATGCCGCCAGAGCCGCAAGCGGGGTCGTAGATCTTGCCGTGATAGGGCTCAAGGATCTCGACGATCAGCTTCACGATCGAGGTTGGAGTGAAGAACTCGCCACCCTTCTGTCCCTCGGAAAAGGCAAACTGGCCCAGAAAGTACTCGTAGATCAGCCCGAACCCGTCGCCCTCGATCGACTCGGGGAGGCGGCCGAGCAAACGCAGCAGCTCAACCAGCACGTCATCCGGCAGCTCTGCGTAGTTGCGAGGCAGAACACCTTCGAGATCGGGGTTGGCGTCTTCCACCGCTCCCATGGCGTCGTTGATGGCCTTGCCGAGGTCAGCGCCCTCCGGGAGCTGGAGAAGGTGGTCGAATCGGGCATGCTCGGGGAGGTAGAGAACGCCTCGGGCGTGATAGTCGGTGGGGCCGATCTGGCGGCGGCCCGACCCCTTGCCCCCGAGCTCGGCATGGACATCGTCAAAGCGGAGGTCGGCGTACCGCAGAAAGATGAGGCCCAGAACCGGCGTCGAGTACTCCGAGGCCCGCAATCCGGAGTTGGCTCGAAGCTCATCTGCCGCTTCCCAGAGCCTGTTCTGCAGCTCGTTCAGATCAGTTGCCACGCACTCCCTCCTCGCCGCCTGACCATTGTGGCCGAGCAAGCCGAACCGAGTTCAAACGAAGATCAGATTCCTCCATCGGAGTCACAGGACCCCATGGACCGCTTGGCAGGCTGGTGCCAGGGCACGGAGTGGAGCAGAGACCTGGATTCGCCGCATCCGACCTCCGCGGCACCCCTGACCGGCGACCCCTTCAGCGTGTGCGCTGGGGAGTGGCCGTGAGTTCGTACAGCCCGCTCTCATGTGAGATTTCGACCATGCGGTCCAGCGCTTCGCGAGCCCGTTCGGACTGTCGCTGGCGGTAGGTAAGGACATCAGAGAGCAGGACGCGACGATGACGCCCGGGTCGTTCGTAAGGAATCTCACCGTCCTCCAGCAGCTTCACGAACGTAGATCGGCTGATACCCAAGAGGTCGGCCGCCTCCTGGGTAGTGAGATGCCGATCTTCGGTCATAGGGCCACCTACGTCAGACAAGTCGAGCTGGTGAAGGGCATCGTCGTGAGCGTCCATGATGTGCTCGGCGGCCGCGGAGTCACGATCTCTGTGCTCGCTGCGGGAAATGTACTCGCGAATGGCACGTTGGACGGCTTCTTGCACGTAGATGCCGTCGAGACATGAGCGCTCCAGGAGGGCGGCGTGTTCTTCGTCGGTAAGCCTGAGCGTCATCTCCATGGCCTGTATGGAACCAGAGACCTGCCGCCTCTGCGTAGCGAATATCAGGTCAAGGGATGTCGCCGTCGGCTCGGAAGCGGTCGACGGCTTGGGCGGAGAGTACGGGGCGTGCCCATTTGTATGCCGCTGGGTAACTGTCCCAGCTACTGCGTACGATTAGTAGGCCATGACGACCGATCTCGGACACCTGCCCCTGCTCCAGTCTCGCGAGGAGTACGTGGACCACCTAGAGGGCTTCGCTCCACCCACGGTCGACGAACTCCAGAAGGGCAAGACGACCCGGAAGCTCATCAAGACCTTCATGCTCGAGACCGCCAGGCACGACCACTCGATCCCCGAATTGGGGTCGGTCTTCCCGGAGCACGTCCAGCTCCACCGTTTGGACGACACGATGTACCGGGTCGAGGATGCGACTCACGGAGGCGAGGTCGTTGGGCTGCTGGAGGCCCTCGACGAGCGTCACCCAGTCCTTTACACCACTCTCGCAGCCGACGAGAGCAGCAAGTGGGTCAAGTAAGTCGTGGACCGAAACCCCTGGTTGGATCGTCTTTGGCTGTCCTCACCTATCCTTTTCGAGCTTTGGCAGTACGTGCGAAGGAACACTCCTGAGCATCGCTACATCCGTCTCGGGTTTGAGCACGAGGCTCGATATGAGGCGATGGAGGATCTGGCCGGCTCTACACAGGTCGAGATCGACTCGGAATCCGACGGTGATGATGAAGACGGCTCACAAGAGCTGATCGAGCGCCGCCGGTCCAAGGTAAGCCTCACCGAGCGGCTCTCGGTCCTAGACGCACAACTGCCTCAACTACTGAATCTGTACGACCCTCTCCACTCCCTGGTTCAGCTACAGATGCCGAGCGGTGGGCGCGGGGGGCATCTGCTCTACTACGACGGCCGCGCGACAAACCGGAGCGACTCTTTCGTGGAGCACCGTTCCACGGTCAAGCTGGTACTTGGGCTCTACCGGAGAATCACCGAGCACGCAGAAGAGCAGCTCTGGGTGGACACAACCGACGCTGAAGCGGGTGGGATCACGATCACCGGTGCGCCGGTCACGATCCGGTTCGGTCAGCCGCTCAGCGAAGCCACGTTCGACAGGTTCGTCGAGCTCGCTCTGCGGAGACGCACAAGCCGCTTCCGAATCGGCGGCTATCTCACCCGCCGAGGCCCAACGAAAGTCCACATGGCGGCAATCGACCGTCATCTCTGGCAGCCGTTCCTGCTGGAGGCGACCAGCAAGCAGCTACTTGGGGTCCTGCCTCAAGGCACATGCGGCAATACGGTGCATCGCCTCGTCACGAACGTACAACGGCACCTGGACCCCAGCGTGGATGTGTGGCTCGGCAGCGAGAAGTACGACACCGCCGTCGCGAATTCGATGGCAGCCGCTGCATGACCGACGATTCCGTT
This sequence comes from Acidimicrobiales bacterium, assembly GCA_965200775.1. Classification (GTDB taxonomy): domain Bacteria; phylum Actinomycetota; class Acidimicrobiia; order Acidimicrobiales; family Bin134; genus Poriferisocius. Next base: position 2,532,102 of record OZ241383.1, read on the forward strand.
CTCCTCTCCGACCAGGTCTTCCAGCTCAACACCTTCCTCTGGGCTCTCGAGGACATTCCAGAAGGCGGTCCTAACGAACCCGTGCTCAGTCGCGCCGGCTACTCCCTCGGAGCGATCGGTCGACCTGTCATCGTGCCCAAGGAGGAAGCTGTAATCGCGGCCCTTGGCAATCTCATTGGGTCCACAGATCAATCTGCTTCCCATCCCGACCTGTGGCTACACCACTCGTCAGATGTCATCGACCCAGTTATCGAGCTGAAGGCGCGAGGGTTCTCCGTAAAGTCCTCGAACAGGCGACAAGCTCTGAAAATGATCACCTCGGCCACCGATCTCTCACCTTCCCTAGGGGAAGCGTCGAAGCGTCCTGGTCACGTCGTCTACGCAACTGTGTCTTCGGACGCCGAGGACCTCTCTGGAACTCTGCGCCAGCTCGCCGGAGACTTGAGATCCGAAGGTGTACCCGCAGCACCCACCGGGGTTCTTGGGTTCTCCATGGAGACAGAAGGTGTTGCCCTGTCGAGTCCACGACCTGAGGAACTTCCGCCTCCTGCTGCACAAGCATTCGAGTCTCCAGCGATCGTTCTGAGGCGAGACGGCGACAACGACCTCCAACCCTTGTACTTCATACCCTGGATTCCAGGCAACGACAAAAGTCAGCATCCAGACCTGCGATCCGCAGGGTTGACCGAACTCTCCGCCCGAGTACTGACCCACGCTCTTGCCCAGATCGCCCAGGCCCAGGTACCAGCTACCGTCACCCTCGACGGTCCTCAGCTCCTCGGACAGGCGACCTTCGGAATCTTCGACCGGTGGAGAGACTCCGACCGGAAACAATTTGGCAAGGCAGTTGCAGCGATCATTGAGCGGGCTCTGAGTCCCGTCGTCGAGGTCAGGAAATTTGAGGGCCAGATAGTCGAGGTTGATCTGCCCGACTCCGATACGCAAGACACCGTGATTGAGCGCCCTGAGCGAGCTAACCCTTCTGATCCCGGATCAAATCTTGAGGAAGAGATCGAAGCGCCTCCCAAGCTGTTCGACCTATAGGTACGGCGTCCCTGCGTAGCGAATATTGGGTCAGGGGATGTCGCCGTCGGCTCGGAAGCGGTTGACGGCTTGGGCGGGGCGGGCAGCGATGATGCCCTGGACCGGGAGGTCGATGAGCTGGGCGTAGTAGTCGGGGTTTTCCTGGGACTCGTCGTTGGGCCATACCCACACAGCCAGGCCCTCGTCGGCGGCTTTGGTCAGCAGGTCCTCAGTGAGCACGTCGAGCCCGTTGAAGGTGGGTGGCACCTGCAAGATGAGGTCGTTGGGATGCAGAGGCACCGAGGCGAATGCCCATGCCGGCAGAGCGTTCTGGCCCGGGCTTGTGATCACCTCGGGGGCATGCTCCCGGAACCTGGTTAGCGCATCGTCGCTGAACGAAACCACGATCACCGAATCGGTCCGGCCAAGCTCCTCGATCTCGGCGGCCAGCACCTCGGCCATGTGGAGGATGAAGTCCATATCGTCCTGGCCGTCGTCGCCGGCCGGGGTCTTGATCTCCACGTCCAGCACGTACTCGGGAAACGCCTCGGCCACCGCTCGGAACGTCTCGATGCGGAAATCATCGGGGCCGTACCCCTCCGGTGGTGCAACCTCACCAGTGCGGATACCCCGGTAGGGGTAGGCATCATCGTCAAGGTCGTGGCTGGGCCACTGCTCCGACCACCAGTAGCCGTTGTCGAGCGCTTGCAACTCCTCGTAGGTCATGTCCCGGACCCGACCAGTAGCCCCGGTGGTTCGATCGACGGTGTCGTCGTGATGCACCACTAGCACCCCGTCAACGGTCATCTGAAGGTCCATCTCCAGAGCGTCCACTCCGGCGTAGGCCGCTTGGGAGAAGGCATACATGGTGGAGTGAGGCCACGAGCGGTCGCCTCCGGCGTGACCGATCACCAATGGCCTGCCCAGCGCCAACAAGTCGCTAACTGTGCCGGCCGCCGGGGTTGGATGTGGCGGAAGCACATTGGCTTCGTCCGGCTGCTCCTCGTCCGGCTGCTCTTCGGTGCCACTGGTGCCATCGTCGGTGCCTGTATCCTCAACCGGCTCTTCTTCCTCGGTGGGCTCCTCGGCAGCCGGTGTGCTTGTCGGTTCCTCCGGGGCTGCATCTTCCTCGACCTCGGGCTCTTCGACGACGACTGCGACTTCGGTGGGCTCAGGCGTGGATTGAACGACCTCCTCGGTCGGGGTGGCCTGGGGGATTTCGACCCCCGGCCCGGCACCCGAAGAGTCGTCGTTGTCTCCACCACACCCAGCCAGCACAACAAGAAACAGAGCCAGCGTGCCCAGCACCAATCCTGGCTGCCACGCCCCCGTTCTCGGGCCTCGACGCACGCCAGACACTCTACGCCAGTCCAAACCCCTCAGTACCGGGGAACGGTCAACCCGCCGATGCCTAGCAGGACGCCCTGACCAATTCGCAGACGGGCCGCTAGTACTGGGGAGCAGTCATCACCCCGTCACGCATGAAGCCGGTGACGCCGTCGCGGGTGGCGCAGCAGTGGCCGGTTTCGTTCACGCTCATCACCATCCGGCGGTCGTCGTCCACCCACACCCGACACACACCGGTGTAGCCCACCTGAAAGTGGATCCGCTCGGCGGCCAGCACCAGCTCCGACACGATGCGGTTGATCACCCCACCGTGGCAGGCCACCACCACGTGCTGGCCCGGCTGGACCTCGCACAACCGGTCGAAGGCGGCCAGCACCCGTTTGTGGAATTCCTCGGGGGTGTCCCAGCCGATGGCGGCGTAGTCCTGGGCCCGGATGGCTTCGTAGTACTCCCCGCCCTCGGATGCCAACCGTTCGGTGGGGATGTACACCCGGGAGTTGCGGTCGATCTCGGCGAAGTCCTCCTCCAGCTCCACCTCCAGCCCCAGTCGGGTGGCCAACGGCTCGACGGTCCTAATGGCACGCCGCTTGGTGCTGGAAATGATGTGGTCGATGGGCTCATGCTCCAGCCAGTCGGCCAGCCTCTCCGACTGCCACAGGCCCAGTTCACTCAGCCCGGGATCGGCCACGGTGTCGGTGTTCCACTCCTTCAGCGGTTGGCCATGGCGGACAAAGACGATCTGCACCGCCACAGCCTACGCTGCGGAGATGGACAAGAAAGAAACAGATCGGGCCGCCTGGAACAACATCATGCAGGTCGATCCGCCCGACAGCGACGACCTCTACCTGAGGTTCACCAAGCGGGTGTTCACCGATGTGTGGGCTCGCCCCGGACTGGGACGGCGGGAACGGAGGCTCACCACCCTCACTGCCATCGCCGCCACCGGCAACGGCCCGATCCTGCCCCACCACATGAAACCAGCCCTGGAGTCGGGCGACTTCACCCCCGACGAACTGGCCGAGTGGGTGATTCAGCTCGCCCACTACGCCGGATGGCCGGCCAGCGCCCAGGCCTACACAGCGCTACGGACGGTGGCCGCCGAACTGGGCCTCGAGTTCAGCGACGACGACTGACCACCCTCCGCCGCTACCGGCAATGGGCAACACCACGGTCGGGTGACCGTAAGGTGCCCCCCAGCACCCTGTCGCCACCGGTGTTATTCCAGGGCTACCTCGTCGCAGCGGCTAGGAGCGCTTGACGGGCTGTACGCCCGGGTGTACTGGGAGAATCCCGTCCCGTCCCGGTTGGTGCTCAAGTAGGTTTCGATGGCGTCTGCAGTGGCTTCGGCAGCTACCTCGATGTACTCGTCGGTAGCGAACAGCTCGGCTTCCGGCGCGTTGGAGAGATAGCCGTACTCAACCAGAACGGCAGTTGTGTTGGGCCGCCGGAGCATCCCGAAGGCGTCGGGGTTGCCCGACGAGGATCCCTGGTTGTTGGGCCGCAGAACCCGCAACACACCAGCGGTTTGGGACCGGCTCCACGCAATACCCCCGAAACCGCTAAGCGCCGCGGTGATCTCTTCGTAGAGCAATCCGCCAAGGCGAGTCGAGTCGGTGTCGGGCTCCGAGCGGGTCGCCGATTGCACGAACACCTCGGTGCCTGGCTTGCTGCCGGTGCTGTAGGTGGGGCCGTTGTGGTGGATCGAAACCAGGGCGTCGGCCTGTAGGGCATCGGCCAGAGCCGCTCGCTGCGACAGCTGCATCGAGTAGGAGCCGGTACGGGTGAGCACCGCGGAGATGCCCCGGTCGATCAGCTCACCGACCACGGCCCGACTCAGGGTCAGGTTCAGGTCGCTCTCCGCCAGACCATTGGGCCCAACCGCTCCGGTGTCGTACCTTCCTCCGTGACCGGGGTCAATCACCACTTGGGTCCTGTAGATGGACGTGCCCCCGCTCAGCTCGGCGGTGGTGCCACACGGCGTCCGAACGGTGTAGGTAGAGCCGTTGCTGCCAAGAACAACGACCGGCACCCCGGTGGGCGAGAACAACCCCAGAGGGGGACCTTCCGGCGGGTCGCCAGGAGGCCGGGTCGGCACCGGCGGGACGGAGGACCCGGCCCCCGGAGCCGCGACGGTGAGCGTTGAGCTCGACTGCCAGCGCCCCACCGTCACGTCCGCCGACATGAACCGCAACCTCGGCAACATCCGGGCACCCCAATCACCACCAGCCCCCAACCGCTGCAACCCAACCTCAACACTCCCACCAGCCGTCCGCCGAGCCAACACCCGCACCACAGCATCACCATTGGCGACGGCAACCGTGAGCGTTGAGCTCGACTGCCAGCGCCCCACCGTCACGTCCGCCGACATGAACCGCAACCTCGGCAACATCCGGGCACCCCAATCACCACCAGCCCCCAACCGCTGCAACCCAACCTCAACACTCCCACCAGCCGTCCGCCGAGCCAACACCCGCACCACAGCATCACCATTGGCGACGGCAACCGAGCCGAGCGGGGCGACAACTGCGGCAACAAGAACCATGGCCAAGACAGCGCACAACATCTTCAGCGATCCGCGGAGTGGCCCGACTTTCGCTGTTCTCGTGTGGTTGTCGCCGCTCACGCCCCGTCATCAATAGTGGGTGGCGGCCGAAGGTGGCAACGAGGGCACTCTTGCCCCCGAAGCCACCACGATCAGGCGATTACGATCTCACCACCAGCGTCAACGCCAGCCGTGACCGTGGAGCCCTCCTCAAGGTCGCCGCTGAGCACGGCCTCGGCCAGCCGGTCGGCCAGCTCCCGCTGGATCACCCGCTTGAGGGGGCGAGCGCCGTAGGCCGGGTCATACCCGTCGGCGGCCAGCTTGGCCCGGACCTCATCGTCCACCACCAAGCCAATGCGACGCTCAGCCAGCCGGTCGGCCAGACGGTCAATCTGGAGGTCGACAATCCGGGCCAGGTGCTCGGGAGCCAACTCGCCGAACGTGACGATGTCGTCGATGCGGTTCACGAACTCGGGGCGGAAGTAGTCCTTGGGATCCACCGCCAGGTTGGACGTCATAATCAGCACGGCGTTGGTGAAGTCCACGGTGCGGCCCTGCCCGTCGGTGAGCCGACCGTCGTCGAGAAGCTGGAGCAGCACGTTGAACACGTCGCCGTGGGCCTTCTCGATCTCATCGAGCAGCACCACCGCATAAGGCCGGCGTCGCACCGCCTCGGTGAGCTGCCCGCCCTCGTCGAACCCCACGTAGCCGGGGGGTGCGCCGATGAGCCGAGCCACACTGTGCTTCTCCATGTACTCCGACATGTCGATCCGCACCATGGCCCGCTCGTCGTCGAACAAGAAGTCGGCCAGCGTCCGTGCCAGCTCGGTCTTGCCCACTCCTGTGGGGCCGATGAACAGGAACGACCCGATGGGACGGTTGGGGTCGGACAACCCGGCTCGGCTGCGGCGGATTGCCGAAGCCACCAGGCTCACCGGCTCGGACTGGCCGATCACCCGCCGGCTCAGCACCGACTCCAGCCGTAGCAGCTTGTCGGTCTCCCCCTCCATGAGCCGGGTCACCGGTACCCCGGTCCACCGGGACACCACAGCGGCGATGTCGTCGGAGTCGACCTCCTCCTTCAGCATCTGCCGGTCGACCTGAAGCTCGGCCAGCAGCTTGTCGGCCTCGGCGATCCGGCGCTCCAGATCGGGGAGCAGGCCGTAACGAATTTCCGCTGCCCTTTCCAGGTCGATCTCCTGCTCCAGGGCGGTGCTGAGCGCGTCGTGCTCCTCCTTCAGGGTGCGGATCTGGCCGATGGCCTCCTTCTCCGACTGCCAGTGGGCCTGCATCCCGGCTAGGTCCTCACGCAGGTTGGCCAGCTCCTCGTCGAGGGATTCCAACCGCTCGCTCGAGGCGACATCCGACTCCTTGGCCAGCGCCACCCGCTCGATTTCGAGTTGGCGGATGCGGCGGTCCACCACGTCGATCTCGGTGGGCATGGAGTCGATCTCGATGCGGAGCATGGACGCGGCCTCGTCCACCAGGTCGATGGCCTTGTCGGGCAGGAACCGCCCGGTCACGTAGCGGTCGGAGAGCATGGCGGCAGACACCAGGGCGGCGTCCTGGATGCGAACCCCGTGGTGAACCTCGTAGCGCTCCTTGAGCCCTCGCAGGATGGCGACTGCGTCCTCCACCGACGGCTCCGGCACGTACACCTGCTGGAAGCGGCGCTCGAGGGCGGCGTCCTTTTCGATGTGGGTGCGGAACTCGTCGAGGGTGGTGGCACCGATCATGCGCAGCTCGCCCCGGGCCAACATGGGCTTGATCATGTTGCCCGCGTCCATGGCCCCCTCGGCCGCACCAGCACCCACGATGGTGTGCAGCTCGTCGATGAACGTGATCACCTCGCCATCGGCGTCGGTGATCTCCTTGAGCACCGCCTTGAGCCGCTCCTCGAACTCCCCCCGATACTTGGCCCCCGCCACCATTGCCGACATGTCCAGCACGATGAGGCGCTTGTTCTTCAGCCCCTCTGGCACATCCCCAGCGGCGATGCGCAGGGCCAGACCCTCCACGATGGCGGTCTTGCCCACGCCGGGCTCGCCGATCAGCACGGGGTTGTTCTTGGTGCGGCGGCTCAGAACCTGGATGGTGCGGCGGATCTCCTCATCCCGGCCGATCACCGGGTCGAGCTTGCCTTCGCGGGCCAACACGGTGAGGTCCCGGCCGTACTTCTCCAGCGCCTGGTAGGAATCCTCGGGGGTGGGCGAGGTCACCCGGTGCGACCCCCGCATCTCGGCCAGCGCTGCGAGCACCTCCTTGCGGCTCACCTCCACCCGGTCGGCCATGGCCAGCAGCAGGTGCTCGGTGGACAGGTATTCGTCGCCCAGCTCGGTGCGAGCGGCGTCGGCGGCCTCCATTGCTTCTACCAGGCTCCGGCTGGTGCGCACTTCGGTGCCGTAGGCCGAGGGCAGCTTCCCCAGCGCCGATTCCAGCTTGGCCCTCAGGCCGGGCAGGGCCACCCCGATGCGCTGCAACACCGGCAGCACCACGCCGTCAGCCTGGCCAATCAGCACAAGCAGCAAATGGTCGGGGGTTACCTCGGGGTGGCTGTGCGACTGGGCCAAGGCGGTGGCATCGGTGAATGCCTCCCTGGTCTTCAACGTCCACCGTTTGGGATCAAGCATCAACGGCTCCTTTGGGGGGTTAGATTTTTCGGCTTCCTCCAGTGACAACCTTGAAAAGTTGAGGGTATTCCACTAAATTTTCCTTCCAATGGCCGATGCTGCCCGCCGCGCTACTCTCAAGCCATGAGCACCACACCGGCCATCATCGAAGTCGCCCTCAACGGCACCACAACCAGGGAGCGGAACCCCCATGTTCCCCTCAGTAGGGACGAGCTAATCGAGGAGGGGCTGGCCTGCATCGAAGCCGGTGCCTCGATCATCCACTGCCACATCGCCAATATGCGGGTACCCGCAGCCGATGCCGCCGCCGAGTACGGGGCCACCTTCGAGTCCTGGCTGGCCGCCGACCCCGACGTGCTGGTGCTGCCCACCCTGGGATGGGGCGAGACCATGGCCGACAAGCTGGGCCATGTGGAGCTGCTGGCCACCGACGGGATGCTGCGGCTTGGGTTCATCGACCCCGGCTCGATGATCTTGGGCAAGGCCGGGGCCGACGGGCTGCCCGACCCCAACAGCTTCGTGTACATCAACACCTTTGCCGACATGGAGGTGGCCATCGAGCAATGCAACCGGCTGGGGCTGGGCATGCATTTCGCTATCTTCGAGCCGGGTTTCCTGCGCAACGTGCTGGCCTACTGGCGCTACGGCCGACTCACCCCAGGGTCGTTCGTGAAGTTCTACTTCGGGGGGCCGGGCGGCTATTTCGCCATCGGCGACAGCGTGAGCTTCGGCCTGCCTCCCACCGCCAAAGCGCTGGACGCCTACCAGGAGATGCTGGAGCTGGCCGGGTGCGACCTCCCCTGGTTCTCGGCGGTGGTGGGCGGCGACCTCATCACCACCCCCATCGCCCGGTTGACCCTGGAGCGGGGCGGGCACCTCAGGGTGGGTCACGAGGACCACGCCGGCGACCGCACCCCCACCAATAGGGAGCTGGTGGCAGAGGTGGCCGCTCTCGCCGTCGAGATGGGACGTCCACCGGCCACCCCGGCCCAGGCGGCCGAGATCCTCGGCCTCCCCGCCCGACAACCGGCCTGACGGATTGAGTCGCGGGTTCCTCTCGGTTAGCCCTTCCATCTAGAGTCGCCCCATGACCGGCATCTATCTGGAGCGTGCCCGGGAGCTGCGAACGCTCATCAACGACAATGCCTCCAAGGCCGACGGGCTGCCCATCCCCCAGGAGACGGTTGCCGCTCTGGTTGATGCCGAACTGCACAAGGTGATGGTGCCCTACGCAGTGGGCGGGCTGGAGCTTCCCATCAACGACTGCATCGACATCTGGAGCGAGATCTCGCGGGCCGACGGCTCGGTCGGCTGGTGCCTGATGGCAAGCTGCGCAACCACCGCTTACTTCGGGGCCTGGTGCCCCGACGAGCACATCGAACGGATGTTCGCTGCCGGGGTGCCGATGGCCGCCGGGCAGTTCGCCCCCAACGGCACGGCGAGCTACGACGGCGACGGCTACCGGCTCAACGGCCGCTACCAGTTCGGCAGCGGTATCAACCACGCCCAGTGGGCAGGCGCCGGGGTGGTCACCGAGGAGTCCGAGGGCGTTGATCCCCGCTACCTGTTCGCCATATACCCGGTTGAGCAGGCCCGGATCACCGGCAACTGGGACGTGATGGGGCTCCAAGCCACCGCCAGCTACGACTACGTGCTCGAGGACGTGTACGTGCCGGCCACAGCCACGTTCGAGATGTTCGACCTGACCGTGTATAGAGGCGGCCCCCTCTACAAGCTGGGGGTGATGCCCCTCACCGCGGCGGGCCACGCCGGTTTCGCCATCGGGGTTGTGCAGCGGGGCCTGGATGAGCTGCGCGCCATCGCCCGCTCCAAGCAACGGATGGGCGAGGCGGCCACCCTGGGGCAAAATGAACGTTTCGTCCACGAGATGGGCGAACTGGAGTCCCGGTTCCGGGCAGCCCGCTGCTGGCTCCGAGACACCTTCGCCACCGCAGAACGCAACGTGACCGAAACCGGCGAGGTCGATCCAATGGACGTGATCCTCACCCGCCAGGCCACCGTGTTCGTCACCCAGGAGGGTGCCGACATCCTGCGCCGGGCCTACCTCTTGGCCGGCACCAACGCCCTGCGGTCGGGTGGCCTCCAGCGGGCGTTCCGAGACATCCACGCCGGCACCCAACACATCTTCGCCGGCACCGGCCCCGCCCTGGAACTGGGCCGAGCCCTCATCGACGCCGCTCCCGATAATCCCCTGGAAGCCCCGTAACGCAAACCCTCAACGAAAACCCAAAGAAAGACGGTCACCCCATGAGTGTCGATTTGTTCGAGAAGTTCAAGGTCATCGACGTGGACACCCACCTCACCGAACCCCCCGACGTTTGGACGGCCCGGATGCCGGCCAAACTGCACGACAAGGTGCCCCACATCGAGCGGATTGACGGGCGGGACACCTGGATGGTGAACGGCGAGTCGCTCGGCACCCCCGGCTACTACTCAATGGCCGGGTTCGACGGACTGATGCCCCTGAAGATCCCCGAGACCTACGACCAGATCCCGCCGTCGATGTACGACCCGGAGGCCCGCCTGACGTTCATGGACGAGCAGGGCATCTGGGCCCAAATCCTCTATCCAAACGTGGGCGGGTTCGGCAACGGCTACTTCCTGCGCCTCGGCGACCGGGAGGTGGTGTCCCAGTGTGTGGCCGCTTACAACGACTTCCTTACCGACTGGACTGCCACAGACCCCGACCGGCTCATCCCCATCACCGCGGTGCCGTTCTGGGACATCGACCTGTCGCTGGCCGAGATCGAGCGTTGTGCAGCGATAGGCCACCGGGCCATCAACTTCTGCAACCAGCCGCAGGACTACGGCCAGCCCCCGCTGGGCCACCGGCACTGGGACCCCATCTGGGGGTTGGCCCAGGAGGCCGGGCTGGCGGTGAGCTTCCACGTGGGTGGCGGCAACATGGGAACCCTCATGGCCGACACCGCCGAGATGGGGTGGATGACCAACTTCGCCAAGGTCTCGTCGCTCATCTTCCTCGACAACATGCGCTGTATCGCCGACCTGATCTTTGGCGGGGTTTGCCACCGGTTCCCCAACCTGCAACTGGTGTCGGTGGAGAGCGGGGCGGGTTGGATTCCCCCGGCCCTGGAGGCGTTCAACTGGCAGTGGCGCAACGGTGGGGTCCTCCTCGAGCATCCCGAATACGACCTGTTGCCCAGCCAGTATTTCGAGCGCCAGATCTACGGTTGCTTCTGGTTCGAGCAGGCCGGGGCGGTGAACGCAATCGAGCGGTTCCCCAACAACATCCTGTACGAGACCGACTATCCCCATCCCACCTGCCAGTACCCCGGCCCGGCCACCCCTGCCCAGTTCCCCCGGGAGTACGCCGAGCGCGCGCTGAGTACCCTGAGCGACGACCTGCTGTCCAAGGTGCTCCACGACAACGCCGCCCGGGTGTACCGCCTGAACTAAACCGCCTCAACCGAACGGCCCGCCCCGGCAACACCGGCGGGGTGTAGCGCCTGAACTGAACGGGTGGATCGGCGCCCCGGTACGCTGGGGCGATGGCTCTCGTTGCTCAGGCGACAACCGTGAACGACGCTTGCGGTCCCGACCCCGGCTTCTTCTGCGAACTCATCTTCGACACAACCGAGAACGAGCGGCTTGCCGAGATCGTGGGCTGGGTTGTGGAGCGGCCATTGCGGATCTTGATCATCCTGCTTGTGGCCTGGATCCTCAGGAAGATCGCCCACAAGGTGATCGGACGGGCCGTGTCCCGATTGGTGGAGCAGGCCAAGTCCGACACCGAGGCCAAGCTCAACAGCGCGGGCAAGATGGACCTCGGCTCTCGGGCGGCCAAGGCCATCAACATGATTCACGAGCGCCAGGAGCGCAGCTCCCAGCGGATCGAGACCATCGCCGATGTTCTGAAGAGCCTGGCCAGCGCGTTCATATACGCGGTGGCAATCCTGTTGTCGCTGAGCGAGCTGAACATCGACTTGGCCCCGTTGATCGCCGGGGCCGGCATCGCGGGCTTGGCCGTGGGCTTCGGAGCCCAATCGCTGGTGCGGGACTTCCTGGCCGGCATGTTCATCCTCATCGAGGACCAGTTCGGGGTGGGCGACGTGGTGGATGTGGGGGACACCTCGGGCACCATCGAGAAGGTCAGCCTGCGCACCACCACCCTGCGGGACGTGAGCGGCGTGGTGTGGACGGTGCCCAACGGGGAGATTCGCCGGACCGCCAACCACTCACAGCTCTGGGCTCGGGCCATCCTCGATATCGGGGTGAGCTACGACACCGACATCGACCAGGCCAGCGAGATCATGAAAGCGGTGGCCGACGAACTCTGGGGTGAGCAGAACCCCGACGCCACCATCCTGGAGGAACCCGGGGTGTGGGGTGTTCAGGAGCTGGGCGACGACGCCGTGGTGATCCGCTTGGTGGTGAAGACCGACCCCAGCGAGCAGTGGGCCGTCGGGCGCATCCTGCGGGCCCGCATCAAGAAGGCCTTCGACGAGGCCGGCATCGAGATCCCCTTCCCCCAACGCACCGTTTGGCTCCGCTCCGAGGACGATTCCGATCCCGGCCCGAAACCACCGGACCAGCTAGCTGCGGGGAACGAAGGAACCATCAGGGGCGACGGTGATGGGTCGCCCGCAGATCTCCTCGGTGATGGCGGAGGCGATGACTGAGGGGTCGTAGGACACCGCCAGAGTGCGGGCCCCGTCGGCAAACTCCCCGATAGCCACCGCTCGCTCCGGCCCCTCACGTCCCCAAATCACGGTGTATGACACCACCGTGGCCAACTCATCGTCGCCGGTGCGGTAGGGCTTGGGCTGAAGTTCGGCGGCCACCGCCTCGGACACGTCGAGGTTGGCGAACGGTCGGGCTGAGGGTTCGGCCGACCACACGCTCACCCCCTGCTTGGTAATCATCCCGCTGATTGAGGTGAGCAGCCCCCGGGCCTTCGGATCGGCTCGCAGCCGCTCGGCCAGCTTCACCGCGGCCTGGATCACGTAGTTGTTGAGCGGTCCCCCGGCCCAGGTCATTCCGCCGGTCACGGTTGGGTCGCGGTCGGTGGGTATGCCCAGCTCCAGCGCCTGGGTGCGGACAGCTATGGGAAAGCAAGAGTACAGGTCCACGATCTCGGCGTCGCCCGGTGCCATCCCAACGTGTTCGCGAACCGCCCGCCCGGCGTGGGCAAAGCCGGGACTGCGGTGTGGTTCGGGTCGCTCGGTCACCGCCACCATGTGGTTGGACTCGGCCGCAACCCAGGGAAACACCCAGCGGTCGGTGGGTATGCCCAGCGCTCGGGCCGTCCCCGCCGAGCAGAAGATCAAAGCGGCGGCCTGATCCACGTTCCACTGGGAGTTGTGCCACTTTGTGTAGGGCCACGCCAGCATCCGGTTCCCGTTCTCCGGCGTTGCGATGGCAGCGGCATCCAGCCCGTCTCGAATCCAGGCGTCGGGGTTCGACGCCGCCACCCGTGCGAAGCGAGCCCACAGTCCGGCCATCTCGTCGCGGTGCTCGCCGATGGACTGGCCGTCGGCGAACCGCCGGGCGTTCTCGATCATGGCGTAGTGGTGGGTGGCCATAACCAGCCCTGTTTCGATCTCGGCCCGGCTGATGATCATGCCGTGAGGGGTCACGAAGTCGTCCGGCTCGGCCCCACCCTGATCGGTGTCCGGGGCATCAACCCCGGTGATCGAGGCCCGCAGGCCCCTGTACTTGGCCTCCCCACCGACCACGGCCACCATGTCGGCCGATCCGGAGGCAATGGCCGCGGCGGTGTCGCCCATCACCGCTGTTTGCAGGATACCCACGTCGGCCAGGTAGCTGCGAGCCTGACCGGCCCCGGCAGCATCGGCCACCCACCGAGCCGGATCGGTGTAGTCCCAGGTTCCCTTGGTGACCCGAACCTGGTCGAGTCGGCCGAGCAGCCCGCTGTTCCCGGCGTCATGGGCGGCCGCCACCAGGGCTCGAGCCATCAGCTCCGCCGCTTCGGCGGCCTCGGCGGGATCCTCAAGGCGCTGCGTGGCGGTAGCCACCCCCACCAGCACCGGTGTCCTGTCGTCAACGCTCACGCCCGCACCCTAATGGCCTTAGTGGTTGCCCCCTGCGCCCAGAACTTCCGGCAAGATCGCTGGGGCCTCTAAACGTTCACCATGAAGCGACCGGTCGGGGGGATGTACCGTCGGGCCATGGAGTTATGGGAGTTGGCCGCACGGGAATCGATCCGGGACCTGGTGGCCCGGTACAACTCCAACGGCGACTCGGGACGATTCGACCAGGTAATGGAGCTGTTCGCTCCCGACGCGGTGATGCGAACCCCAACGATGGAGGACAAGCACGGGATCGACGAGATCCGCACCATCTTCACCGGGGCCCAGGACACCCTGGCTGAGATCGGCGGGGGCACCCCCAAGTACATCCGCCACCACACCGCCACCCACCAGATCGACGTGACGTCCCCCACCGAGGCCCGGGGCCGCTGCTACTACCACGTGATCATGGAACACGGCCTCGACCACTGGGGCCGCTACATCGACCGCTACGGGCTGGTGGACGGCCGCTGGCTGTTCACCGAGAGGTCGGTGACCATGGACGGCCATATCCCCGGCGGCTGGGGAGACCGAAACGCCGGCGGCGGCAACGCCTGATTGCGGCTTGTTTGACCAAGCTCGGGGCAGGGACAGCTCCAGCAGCTCAGGGAGCCGGGGTGTTGGCGTCGAGAACGGCGCCGGGGTTGGCCCCGGTGAGGGTTCCCTCCACTTGGGTTAGAACACCGTTTACCGCGGTGGCCCGGTAGCCGCCGGGCGGGCGACGCAGGCGAGGGGCACCCGAGGGCAGGTCGGACACGAACCCGTCGGTGTCCCACGACAGCTCGTCCAGGTCGAACACCGTCACATCACCGGCATAGCCGGGCAACAGGCGACCCCGGTCGTTGAATCCCATGATCTCGGCTTGGCGACCGGTTATCTCGTAAACGGCGTGCTCCAACTCGAGGTCACCCCGGTCGCGCACGTGGCGGGTCAGCAGCAGGGTGGTGTCGCCCGCCGCGCACATCATCTGCACGTGGGCCCCGGCGTCGGAGGCACTGACCAGACAACGGTCGTCGGAGATCATTTCAGCCACACCATCTGTGTTGCTGTTGCTCACCCCCATGGCGACCACTCCGGGTTCCAGGTCGTTCTCCAGGATCCAGTCGGCGAACGCATCCGACGGATGGCCGCCCCTGGCCTCCACCAGATCGGCCAGCGAGCGCCCCAGCCAGAACTCGTTGTCGGGCCGGGTAACCGAGGTGAACCGTACAAAATCGGGCCGGTTGATGGGAAACAGCGACTTCTCGGTGGCGTCCCACTCGGTGCGGGCGATGTCACGCCAGCCGGGATCCGACAGCATCTCCCGCCGAGCCTCCCCCGTCACCCCCATGATCTGGTTCCAGCCCTTGGGGAGCATCATGAACACCATAGTCTGCTCCCAGCTCACGTTGAGGTCGAGCGTGCGGGGCGAGGCGATTGGCCACATATCGCAGCCCTCGTCTCGAATCTGCTGGGTAAACGCCATGAACTCCTCGGAGCGGGTCGGGGTCATGTCGCTGTGCAGCAGCCCGTTCCAGATGGAGGTAACCCCCCGGGGTCCGAGAATCCCGGCCATGCGGCGGATATCGCCTTGGGGGTCATCGCCGGTGAGGTTGGGAATGAACTCCACCAGACCGTGCCCAGCCTCGGCCAGCACGTCGGAAAGGGCGGCCATCTCGGCATCGCAGGCCAGCCGGCTGGGGACGGGACGGCTGCGCCGATCGAGATCGAAGAACGAGGTGCTGAAGCCATAGCAGCCCGCGGCCATGGCGTCGCGCATCTCGGCGGCCATCAAACCGATCTCATCGGCGGATGCCTCCCTGGTCCAGGCATCGTCACCCATCACGTAGATCCGCAGCATTGAGTGGCCGATCAACGAGGCCATGTTCAGCGCGATACCGCCCTGGTTCATGGCATCTCGGTACTGGCGCCACGATCCCCATGTCCACGGAATGCCCGACTCGAAGTCGGCCACCGGCATGTCCTCGATGTAGCAGAACACGTCGATGAGTTCGTCCAACTGCTCGGGCTTGGCCGGGGCCAGCGACAGCGAGCAGTTGCCGATCAGCGCCGTGGTCACCCCGTGCTGGGGCATGGGGTCGCACCCCCGGTCCCAGAACATGGACGGGTCGAGGTGGGTGTGGGAGTCGATGAACCCCGGGGTCACATAGCAGCCGCCGGCGTCGAGCTCCGCCTCGCCATCGCAGGCCAGGCTCGGCCCCACTTCGGTGACAACACCGCCGTTGATGCGTACATCGGCCGGCCGGGCCGGGGCTCCGGTGCCGTCGATGAGGGTGCCGCCGCGGACGATCAGGTCAGCCATGCGCCAAACGATAGAGAATGGACACATGACAAACCCCATCAGCACAGACACGTCCGGCGCCGGCCCCCTTGAGGAGCTGCTGGCCAAGCAGGCCATCACCGAGGTGATCTACGGCTACTGCCGGGCGCTCGACCGGATGGACAAGCCGGCGGCCTACGCCGTCTGGCATCCCGACGGCACCGCTCACTACGGCGAGGACACTTTCGAGGGGACCGGGTGGGAGTTCGTGGACTGGGTGTGGACGGCCCACGCTGCCATGTCCACCCACTCTCATCAGGTAACCAACGTCTTGATCCAGGTCGACGGCGACCGGGCGGTGAGCGAGGCCTACGTGATCGTGGCGCTGCGCACCCTGGCCGGGCCCGACGGCTCAGGCGTGGCCGACATCTTTGTCCGGGGTCGGTACGTGGATCAGTGGTCGTGCCGGGACGGGCAGTGGGCCATCGACCACCGTGACTACATCACCGACCACTCGGTGATGGTGCCCAACCCGAACCCCGAACCTCACGATCCACGCTCCATCCGAAGCTCGGACGACCTCTCGTTCGCCCGGTTCGGCTGAGAGTGCCAACTGCCCGGTTTCCAACAAGGCGAGCGGGCCTGTTGGAGCTGTACCGGCCCACCTGGTTTCCGACATAGCGAGCGGATTTGTTGACGCGATATAGCGATTAGATATAATCGGCAGCTCATGTTGGACCTCGCCGTTCTCGGGCTGCTGAAGGAGGGCGACCTCCACGGCTACGAGCTGAACAAGCGGCTCAAGAATCTGGTCGGGGGGTACGCCACCTCGTTCGGCGCTCTCTACCCGGCGCTGGCCCGCCTAGAGCGAAGGGGTTGGGTGAGCGCCACGGCCGAGAAAGAGGCGCTGGACATCGACGACTCGCCCGACCCAACCCGGGCCCGTCGGACCCGCCGACGCAGCGGACGGGCCAAAACCGGGCGGACCCGCAAGGTGTACCACATCACTGCTGCCGGCGAGTCCCACCTGCTAGAGCTGCTACAGGCCGACTCCAGCAACGAGCGCCGCTTCCGCCTCCAGCTCGCCTTCTGCCGGTTCCTTCCCCCCGACCGGCGCCTCGAGCTGTTGGAGCTGCGTCGAGCCCACCTGATGGGCCTGCAAGCACGAGGCAGGCGCAACCCCGAGCAGACCACCGACCCCTACGTGCGTTCCCTTTTCCAGCGGGACCGGGAACGTCTTGAACACGATCTGGCCTGGCTGGATCGCCTGATTGCCTACGAGCGCAACAACCAGCAAGGCGAGAACGACCCTGCGAGGACCGAACCATGATCGACCACAACAAATGTGGTCAGCCCGCAACCGCCCAAGGAAGGCACCCATCATGAGCAAACCCATCCGCATCACCGCCGCCCAAGGAAGGCACCCATCATGAGCAAACCCATCCGCATCGCAATCGCCGGTGTTGGCAACTGTGCCAGTTCTCTGGTGCAGGGGCTCCACTACTACGCCGACGCCGAGCCCGAGGATTCCGTCCCCGGCCTCATGCACGTTGTGCTCGGCGGCTACCACATCAACGACGTAGTGCCTGTGGCGGCCTTCGATGTGGACGCTTCCAAGGTCGGTCTCGATCTGGGCAAGGCCATCGGGGCCACGCCCAACAACACGGTGCAGTTCTGCGATGTGCCCGACACGGGCGTGCGGGTGCAGCGGGCCCCCACCCTGGACGGGTTCGGTCAGTTCTACCGGGCCCAGTGCGAAGAATCCCCCGCCGAGCCGGTGGACGTGGCTGAGGCGCTGCGGGAGTCGGGTGCCGACGTGCTCATCTCCTACCTGCCTGTGGGTTCCGAGCAGGCCCAGCGCCACTATGCCGAGTGCTGCCTGGAGGCCGGCGTGGCTTTCGTGAACGCCATCCCGGTGTTCATCGCCTCCGATCCCGACTGGGCTCAGCGGTTCACCGACGCCGGGGTGCCTGTGGTGGGCGATGACATCAAGAGCCAGGTGGGGGCCACCATCGTGCATCGCACCCTGGCCCGCCTCTACGAGGATCGAGGCGTGGAACTCGACCGTACCTACCAGCTCAACTTCGGCGGGAACATGGACTTCATGAACATGCTGGAGCGGTCCCGTTTGGAGTCCAAGAAGATTTCCAAGACCCAGTCGGTAACCAGCCAGCTCGACAACGGCATTGCCGCCGATGACGTTCACATCGGCCCCAGCGACCATGTTCCCTGGCTCCACGATCGGAAGTGGGCCCATATCCGCCTGGAGGGACGGGGCTTCGGAGACGTTCCCCTCAACATCGACCTCAAGCTTGAGGTGGTGGATTCTCCCAACTCGGCCGGGGTCATCATCGACGCCCTACGCTGCGCCAAGCTCGGCTTGGACCACGGCGTCGGCGGACCCCTCCTCGGCCCATCGGCCTACTTCATGAAGAGCCCACCCATCCAGTACCGCGACCAGGATGCCAGGGAGATGGTGGAGGCCTACGCCCGGGGCGAGGTGAGCTGACCGGCGCTGCCCCAGCCAGTACCGGCGGCGCTAGCCGCTAAGTGGAGTGAGCCGCCACCCTCTGGCTGTGCCACTGCCGGAGGTGGTTTCCTGCCTCCTCGGGGCCGATAGGACCGGAGTCGAGTCGAAGCCTGCGCAGCTCCTCCACGCATAGGCCCACCTCGGGGCCTGGCTCCAACCCGAGCAAGGCCATGATTGACGCACCGTCCAGCACCGGGAGATCGAACAGGTCGGGTTCGGCCTCCAGCAAACCGGCCACATCGGCCGACAGGGTCCCGGCGTCGCCCAGAGCCGAAGCCGCCGCCACCGCCTGATCGAGAACCGGGCCGGCGTCCACCACCCAGCGCCGCAAAGCGGGCAAAGTGTCGGGCGGCTGGTCCAATGCCCGGCGAGCTGCTGTCAGCATTGCGGCCACCGACCGGCTGTCGGAGGTGGGTGCCCGCCGAGCTACCAGAGCGGAGCGAGCCTCCTCGGGCGACCCCACATCGGCCAGCAACACCGCCAGCCGCACCTGCCGATCGGGGCCCGCTCGGCGGAGGCGCTCCAGGGCTTTGGAGCCGTCACCCACCGGGCCGAGCACCCGTTCGGCCAGGCCGGCTGCAAATAGCAGTTCGACGCCGGGTACCGGATCGGCCAGCTCCAGCAGTCGGTTCAGCTCGTCGCGTATCCGTTCGTCGGCCACGATTTCGAGTCGGTCGGCCATGGTGGTCATGGCCGCCACCAATCCCGGTTCGGCGACCAGGTCGAACTGGGCCAGGAACCGGGCCGCTCGCAACATGCGAAGGGGGTCGTCGCTGAACGTCTCGGCCGGGTCCAGGGGGGTGCGGAGGCGACGAGCGGCCAGGTCGGCCTCCCCTCCGAACGGATCCACCAGCTCCCCCGCCGGTAGCTCCACTGCCAGGGCGTTGATGGTGAAGTCCCGGCGGGAGAGGTCCACCTCAATGGCGTCGGCAAACTCCACGTCGGGCCGGCGCGAACCGGGCTGGTAACGCTCGGTACGGTGGGTGGTGATCTCCAGACGGCGGTCGCCCCGGCGAGCCCCGATGGTGCCGAACCGCTCCCCCTGGGTCCACAGGGTTCCGGCCCACCCCTCCAGGATCGACTTGACCTCCGGTGGCGCGGCATCAGTGGTGAAATCCAGGTCGAGGGTCGGACCCATGGGCAACCCCAGCAACCCGTCGCGCACCACCCCGCCCACCAGGTAGAGCCGGAAACCCCGGGCGGCAAACCGGTCGGCCAGCTCCCTGGTCTCCTCCCTGATAGAGACCAGGCTGTCGAGGCTCATGGCAGCAGCGCCGCCGCGGCAGTGGCCACCTCGGCGCCCGGCCCGCCTGCAGTGGCCGGCTCGGGCCGCCAAGACACCCCTGCCAGCGCAGCCACCGCAGCCGCAGCACTCCCGGCCAGGGCATCCAGGTCGTAACCGCCCTCCAAGAAAGCGATGCAGCGTCCCGGCGGCACCACCTCGATCACTGCTTGGGTGAGGTCGGCGAAGTCTCCGGCGGCCAGGCCCATGTCGGTCAACGGGTCTGCCCTGTGAGCATCGAACCCGGCCGACAGCACCAGCCACTCGGGGTCGAAGCTCTGCACCGCGGGCATCACCGCCTCATCCCAACCCCGGCGGTAGGCGTCGCCGGTGGCACCCGCCGGCATCGGCAGATTGATGGTGGTGCCCTGGCCTAGGCCGGCGCCCCGCTCCATGAGGCCGCCGGTCCCCGGATAGAAGGGGTATTGATGCCACGACACGAACATCACCCGTTCGTCATCCCAGAACGCGTCTTGGGTGCCGTTGCCGTGGTGGGCGTCGTAGTCCACCACCAACACCCGGTGGCCCCGGTCGGCCAGCGTCCGGGCGCAGATGGCCACGCTGTTGAATAGGCAGAACCCCATCGACCGGGTGGGTGTGGCGTGGTGCCCCGGCGGTCGCACAGCGCAGAAAGCGGCGCTCCCCCGGCCTCGGTCCAGATTGTCGATGGCGGTCAGCCCCGCTCCGGCGGCCAGCCGAGCTACGGCTTCCGACTCGGCCGCCATCACCGTGTCGGGATCGAGCCTGCCCCCTCCGGCCTCGGTTACCTGGCCCACCAGGTCGAGCACCTGAGGTTGATGCACCGACAGCAACTCGGCGTCGGTGGCGGCTCGTGGTTCGACCGAAATCAGGGCATCGGACAGTCCGGCTTGCCGAACCCCGTCAAGCACGGCGCCCAGCCTGGCGGGCCGCTCGGGATGCGCCCGACCTGTGTCGTGATCCAGAAAACGCTCATCGGTGATCCAGAGAACCGACACGTCCCCACGGTACTCTCGCCCCTGCCCCTCAACCCCCCATATTCCCGCTCCCACTCCCGCTCAGCCCTTCCTCATGGAGACCATTAGCCTCAGGCTCATGCGGAGGCGGCTGTCGGAGCGCAAAGCGGGGACGCTTCGACTAGGGCGAGACCGCCTCGGCCTTCGACCCTGGGGTGGTGAGGCCGGCGCAGGTCTCATCGTGTTGCTCGATTCCGGGGCGGTCGTGGCCGACGCCACCACCACCCGAGTCATTGAAACGGCGACAGCGGCCGGCTATCGGCGCCTGGTCACCTCCGCTCTCTCCGGCATCGAGTCGGAACCGTTTCTGCGGGCCGGGTTCAGGCCCTGCCAGCGTCTGGCCCTTCTGGCCCGACCGATCCAGAGCCGGCTCCCTACTCGCCGCACCGAAACCGTGATCCGGCGGGCTCGTCGCCGCGACCACTCCTCGGTTCTGGCCGTGGACCATGCCGCCTTCGACCCCTTCTGGCGGACAGACCACGCCGGACTGCGCGACGCCCTTCGAGCCACCCCCTACCGGCGGTTTCGAGTGGTGCGCCCCGGCCCCCACTCCGGGGTGAACGGCTACGCCATCTGCGGGCGCAGCGGGCCGATCGGCTACCTGCAACGGTTGGCGGTGGCCCCCGATCAGCAGGGTCAAGGTACCGGAGAGGCGCTGGTTATCGACGGGCTGAGGTGGATGGGAAGGTGGGGGGTTTCTCAAGCCTGGGTCAACACCCCGCATCACAACTCGGGCGCGCTGCGGCTCTACGAGCGGCTGGGGTTCGAGCTGGTTCCCCCCGGGTTGCAGGTTCTGGAGCTGAACCTTGCGCCGTAGCAGACGAAAGGTGCCGGCGGTGCCGGCCGTATTGACACTGTTCACCATTTCGGCTCTTTTCGCCGGGATCGCATCGGTGGTCTCCCCGGTATCGGCTCAGGAGGGCAGCTCACCCGACGACGAGGCCAACATCGAGCTGGTTGGCCAGACCATGTGGGTGGAAGGCGAAGGGCTGTTCGAGGTCTTGTTTCGCCTGCTCAACGTTCCCTCAGGCTCCACTATTGATATCGAGGTGGGAGAGCCGATCCGGTCCCGCACCGCGTTCCTGGATCGCCTGGCCGAGCCTTCCACCGGCCCGGTACTACATCGAATAGCCACACTGAGCATCCCGGAACCCGACCCCGACGGTGTGTCGTCGCTCCGGTTCACCACCACAACACTGGGCCAGAGCATCACCGAGTCGAACCATCCGGTGATCTCGCTACCCGCCGAGGGGGTTTACCCGGTGAGCCTTGCGGTGCGAGACCCCGGTGGAACGCCCCTGGATGTCGTCAACACTTTCCTGGTCCGTACCCCGCCCCCTGATCCCGCCCTGCCGCCGATGCTGGTGAGCACGGTGCTGTCGGTGAGCGGACCTCCGGCGGTGGACGGAAGCGGCAACGTGAACCTGGGAACCACGGGCGACGATCTGCAAACGCTCGCAGCCGTGCTTGCTCCGAAACCGGATCGACCCGTTCACCCTGTCACCGTTTCTGTGGATCCCCATTTGATCGACGCCCTGGCCATAAGCGACGAACTGGGCCACGCCGAGCTGCTGAACCAGCTCCAGGAGGCCGGCGCCAACCGGGTTATCACCAGCAGCCCCTACGTCCCGCTGGCCGGCGATGCCTGGATTGACCAGGGTCTCGGCCTTCGGATCGGCTGGCAGATCGAATCGGGGGCTGCTGCGTTGGGGGAGCATCTCGGGCGTCAACCCGACCGGACCACCATGGTGCTGACCACGTCGGCCTCTCCCGAGTTGCTCCAGAGGCTTCAGCTCGAGCAGGTAGGGCTGGTCGTCGTGCCCGAGGCTCTGCTCGACTCGGCCAACGAGCTGTTCAGCTCATCGGCCAAGACATCTTTCCTGCTGCCCACGGTGGACGGTCGGATGCGAGCGGTGGCCATCGACAGCGCGGTTGAGGTCCACTTCACTCGAACCGACGACCGTTCGGTTGTCCCCTACCTCGTGCTGGCAGACCTGGCGGCCCGGTGGTTCGAAGACCCCCAACAGCTCCGTGGAATCGTGCTGGCCCCGCCGTTGTCGGGTTCAACCCCGACCGGACTGGAAACGCTGCTCGACGAGATCGGCACCAGCCCGATCCTGAGCGCCGTTAATCTCCAAACGATTGTCGAGAACCTGGAACCCGACACTGTGAGGCAGGCTCGCTCGATAGAGGGCAACGGGTTCGAGGAGGACTATCAGGCGGCGTTGAACGACGGACAGCGCATCGCCCGGTCGTACCAGAACATGGTGGACCCGATTGCCACCTCGGGAACCCCCGAACGGATGCTCATCGAAACCCTGGAGCGGGCCTTGCTGCTGTCAGGGGCCTACGGGCTGACCGAGACCCAGCGGGACGAGTACCTGGCGGTGGTGGCCCAAACCGTGCGGGACACCGTGGCCGCCATCGAACCCCCGAGTCGCCGGCGCGTCACCCTGACCAGCCGGTCGGGGAGCATACCGATGCACATCCACAACAACCTGGACCACGATGTGATCGTTCTGATGGAACTGGTGAGCGACAAGCTCGAGTTCCCCGACGGCGACACCCTGCTCAAAACCCTCGCTCCCGGTGTCAACCCGGTGGAGGTACCGGTGCGGGCCAAGACCTCGGGAGACTCGGTGCTGGAAATCAGCGTCAACTCACCGGACGGTCGGCTGGCCCTGGGCCAATCCCAACTGACGGTACGGACCACCTCGCTGTCGGGGGTCGGGGTGGGCATCGCGGCTGTATCCCTGGCCATCCTGTTGCTGTGGTGGGCCCGCCACCTCCGATCCCGCCGCCACCTCACCCATACCCAACCCACCACCCCCTGAACCACCTCTCCAGCGATTCAATCGAGCTGCCATTGGTTCTGCGGTCAGGGGTTGTTGTGCCAAGTCCGGCTGTAGATGTGTTCGGCCCGGGTCTCCTCGATGGCCTGGATGCCTCTTTCGCCATCTCGGGGATCAAGACCGAACTCGTGTATCGCGAAAAGGAGGATGTCTTCGATCGTGACCCGCCCGGTGGTCAGGTGAAGGCGCTTCATGTCGCCCTCGTATACGTGCAAGTGGGGGACAATGGCGGCCTTGGGCTGGTTCTCCTCCACATCTGGGTGCCAGTGCCACCCGACATGGCATCGGCCCTCTACTCGCAGCGTATAGATGTACTGGCGGGTGGTGAGCCTGTACCGCTCGGCAGAGGTCGAGGTCTTGGTGTTCCTGATGATCTCGAGCTCAAGAGCGGCGTCGAGGGTCACATCAGGGCGATTACGAAAGGGGGTGGCCGGCGGACCCCTGAACTTGGCCTTCAGCTTGGTCCCTTCCATGAGGTCCGAGTCCTTCTCCACTGGCAGGACCAGCAACCTGTGCAGGTCTGTGTCGATCACCTGGGTTGCGGCGCGCTGAATGGGCTCCGCGAACGCGCTGACCACCTGGTAGGGGAATCGGCCCGGCAAAGAGTCTCAGGAAGCGGGCAGGAGTATGGCGACGTTCATGATGTCCGGATTCGGGTCGTCGACGAACTCGCCGGCCTCCCACTTGGTCCGGAAGTCTTCGCCGGAAATGCCGAGGTATTCGCGGGCAGCAGCATCAAGCGCCGCGAGCAGATCGTCGAAAGTGCCGATGAACTCACTCTGAGCCACCTCGGATGTCATGGTCCTGCCTCCGTGTCAGTGTGATTACGCCCGGCGTGCCGGTGCCCCGGCAAACCCTGTCGCAGAACAACTCAACACGCCCCATTATGCCATCACCAATGACAAAACTGCTGGCGGAGACCGAGGCGGGGGGTGATTCGAGACGGGGACGGTCGGCGTGGGAGTAACCTCGGGGCATGGCAGTTCGTATCGTGACCGACAGTGCCTGCGACCTGAGCGCGGCAGACATTGAGCATCACCAGATCAGTGTGGTCCCGCTGACCATCCGGTTCGGTGACGACGAGTACACCGACGGCGAGAACCTGTCGGCCGAGGAGTTCTACGAGAAGATGGCGTCCAGCAAGGAGCTGCCTTCCACAGCGGCTCCGGCTCCGGGAGCGTTTGAGGCCTGCTTCCGGGAGCTCGCCGGCGAAGGGGCCGAGGCTGTGGTGTGCGTCAATCTGTCGTTCGGTCTGTCGGCCACCGGGGAGTCGGCCCAGGCAGCCGCCCGGGCCCTGGAGGGCGAGGTGGATGTGCGGGTTGTGGACTCCGGTAAGGCGTCGGTGGGCCACGGTCTCATGGTGAAGGCCGCCGCCGAGGCCGCCGAGGCAGGAAGCAGCGCCGACGAGATCGAAGCCCACCTCGACCAACTCAGAGACCGGGTGTTCACCTATGCAGCGCTGGACACCCTGGAAAATCTGAAAAAGGGTGGGCGCATCGGAGCCGCCCAGGCCCTGCTTGGAAGCGCCCTGTCCATCAAGCCCTGCGTTGACCTCACCTCCGGCGTGGTTGAGGAAGCAGGAAAGCAGAGGACAAGGGGCAAGGCCCGAGCCTGGTTGGCCAACAAGGTGGCCGAGGCCGGGGAGTTGGAGCATCTGGCCATCGCCCACGCCGCGGCCGACGATTTGGATTCGTTCACGGCCCGTTTGGGCGACAACCCGGCCCGCAATCCGGTAACCGTCAACCTCATCGGCCCTGTGATCGGCACCCACGCCGGACCCGGCGTCATCGCGGTGGCCATGATTCCCGCGCAACCGGCTGAGTAGGCCCTAGCCAAGCCCCGCACTGGCCTGCCGAAACCGCACCGGACACGGCGACCTGCACCGCAAGTTCGTATTGGCCTGTCGAAACCGCCGTCGGTAACCTTCGCCCCGTGTCGGAGTTCCTCCGCGACTACTTCCTCGTCGTCCTGTTCCTGCTGCTGGCCGGTGCGCTGGTGTTCGGGATGCTGGGACTCAGCAGCTTCCTACGCCCCACCCGATCGCAGCCCCAGAAGTACATCAACTACGAGAGCGGGGTTGATCCCGTCGGCTTGGGCTGGTCGCAGAGCAACATCCGCTACTACGTGTTCGCCCTTCTGTTCGTGATGTTCGACGTGGAAGCGGTGTTCATCTTCCCGTGGGCCACCCGCCTGGAGGCCTACGGCACGTTCGGCCTAGTCGAGATGGCCATCTTCATCTTCATCCTGGCGCTGGGGCTGGTGTACGCCTGGCGCAAGGGCGTCCTTCGGTGGATCTGAGGTAAGCAGTGGGACTGGTCGCCAGCGGCAAAGCTCCGAAACCCCTGACCAAGCTGCTCAACCTCGGCCGCAAGTACTCCATCTGGATGTACCAGTGGGGCTTGGCCTGCTGCGCCATCGAGATGGGGGCGATTATCGGCTCCCCCCGCTACGACGTGATGCGCCTCGGTGTCATCCCGTTTCCGGCCAGCCCCCGCCAGGCCGACTTGGTGGTGATCTCGGGCACGGTCACCGACAAGATGGTGCCGTCAATCCTCCGACTCTACGAGCAGATGCCCGACCCCAAGTACGTCATTTCCATGGGGTCGTGCGCCAACTGCGGGGGCCCGTACTGGGACTCCTACTCGGTAACCAAGGGGGTGGACCAGATCATCCCGGTGGACGTGTACGTGCCCGGCTGCCCACCCCGTCCCGAGGCCCTGCTGGAAGGCATCGTGCTTCTCCAGGAGCGCATCGGAAACGAAGATCCCGCGGCCCGTTGGCGAGGTGATCCGATTGTCGTCGACTGAGACCGACACCGACGCCGCCGAAACCCCGACGCAACCCGACGAGCGCCGGGAAGCGTGGGCGGCACAGATGGCCGAGGCACTGGGCGATGCCTGCCTTGAGCACCACATAATCCCTGGGAGCGACCTTTGGGTGCGGGTGACCCGAGACTCGTGGGTGGATGCCGCCACAGCTGCCCGCGACCAGCTCGGATGCCGCTTCTTCGACTGGTTGTCCGCCATCGACTGGCTCCCCTCGCCCTTTGGCCGGGACATGAATGCCCAGGAGGACAACCCCGAGGCCAAAGAAGCCGAACCGATGGAGCAGGGGCACGCCGGAGGCAACACCCGTTTCCAGATGCTGCTCCGCCTTTACTCCATCAGCGACCACCTCGGCATCACCATCAAGGCCGACCTGCCCGACAACGATTTGAGCGTCGACTCGCTGATCGGGGTGTACCCGGGGGCCAACTGGCACGAGCGGGAAGCCTGGGAAATGTTCGGCATCCACTTCAACAACCATCCCGACCTGCGCAACATCTACCTGCCCGGTGAGTTCGAGGGAAACCCCCTCCGCAAGGACTTCCCGCTGCTGGCCCGCCGGGTGAAGCCCTGGCCCGGCATCGTTGATGTGGAGCTGTTCCCCGGCGAGGAAGGCCCGTGACCGCGATCGCCGCCGACCAGCGCCGCCAGATGGCCTACGTGGCCACCCAGGCAGCCGACGCACGGCTCAACGTGGAGATCGAAACCGAGGGCATGACCCTCAACATCGGCCCCCAGCACCCGGCCACTCACGGCACGCTGAGGCTGGTGGTTCGCCTCGACGGCGAGCAGGTGGTGGAGGCCGAGCCCATCATGGGCTACATGCACCGGGGCTACGAGAAGCTGACCGAGGTGCGGACATATCCCCAGGTCACCACTCTCATCAACCGCATCGACTGGCTGGGCAGCTTCGCCAACGAGGTGCCGTTCATCCTGGCCGCCGAGAAGCTCATGGAGGTGGAGGCCCCGCCCCGGGCCCAGTGGATCCGCACATTGCTGTTCGAGCTGAGCCGTATCGCCAACATCACCCTGTTCCTTGGCGACATGGCGGTGCAGCTCGGGGCCATCACTCCGGTTTTCCTGGCGTTCCGCGACCGGGAGTACGTGCTCAACCAGATCGAAGCGGTCACCGGCGGGCGATTCCACCCCAACTTCGACCGCATCGGCGGCCTCAAGGACGACCTTCCCAAGGGTTGGATCGACGACACCAAGCAGGCCATGAGCCGGATGCGGGACTTCTGCGACGAGTTCGAGGAGCTGGTGCTGGGCAACGAGATCTTCCAGTCTCGCACCCGGGGCATCGGCATCGTCCCCCCGGAGATCGGCCTTTCCTACGGCCTGTCCGGGGCCAACATTCGGGCCAGCGGGGTGGACTGGGACCTGCGCCGCGACGGCGACGAGGCCCTGGCCTACGACCAGCTCGACTGGAAGGTGTGGACCCATCCCGACGGTGATTCCTTCGCTCGCTACTGGGTCCGGCTCCAGGAGACCCGAGAGGCCACCCACATCGTGGATCAGCTCCTCGATGGGCTTCCGTCCGGGCCGATCATGGCCAAGGTGCCCCGCATCATCAAGGTGCCGGCCGGCGAGGCCTACGCCGCCACCGAGAACCCGCTGGGCGAGATGGGCTACTACGTGGTCAGCAAGGGCGACCTGGTGCCGTTCCGGGTCAAGATCCGCTCGGCCAGCTTCTCCAACATCTCCATCACCCCGTGGCTGCTGAAGGGGGTTTACGTCCCCGACATCATCACCATCCTGGCCAGCCTGTACTTCATCCTCGGGGATGTTGACCGATGACCGTGGCCGAGGGGCTGCCCACCATCCACGGGGATGTTGACCGATGACCGTGGCCGCCCTCATTCCTTCCGTGCTCGCTTTTGAGATGCCCTATTGGCTGTCGGCCATCATCAAGATGGGGGTGGTGGCCGCCGTCATCCCCACCGGCGCTCTGATGCTGGGCTACGTGTTCCTGATGAAGATGATGAGCTTCATGCAGAGCCGGCTGGGCCCGATGGAGGCCGGCCCCTACGGGTCGTTGCAGCTCCTGGCCGACGGACTGAAGTTCCTGCAAAAGGAGGACATCTTCCCGGCCAAGGCCGACCGGGCCGTGTTCGCCCTGGCCCCGCTGGTGGTGCTCATCTCCACCTTCCTCATCTACGTGGTCATCCCCACCGGTCCCGACGCGGTGGTGGCCCAGTTGGACGTGGGCATCTTCTACGCCCTGGCGGTGTCGTCTCTATCGGTGGTGGGCATATTGATGGCGGGGTGGGCCTCGGCCAACAAGTACGCCCTAATGGGAGGTCTGCGAGCGGCAGGCCAGCTCATCGCCTACGAGCTGCCGCTGGTGCTGGCGGTGATGGGTGTGGTGATCCAGGCCGGAACCCTCGATCTGCAAAAGATCGTGTACGCCCAGGCCGAGGGGGAGATCTTCGGCTGGGGAGGGATCGGCAACCCCTACATCCTCACCCAGTTCATCGGCTTCTTCATCTTCCTGGTGGCGGTGCAAGCCGAAACCACCCAGCCGCCGTTCGACATGCCGGTTGCCGAGTCGGAAATCGTCGGCGGTTACCAGGTGGAGTACACGGGTTTCCGGTTCCTGTTCTTCTTCATGGGCGAGTTCGGCACCGCGTTCGCCTTCAGCGCGCTGGCTGCGGTGTTGTTCCTGGGCGGCTGGGCGCTTCCCTGGGGCGACATCGGACACTGGGGGTTCAACATCGCCGGCCCCGCCATAATGATCGCGAAGGTCATGGCCATCTCCACCCTGATCTTCTGGTTCCGTTTCACCTACCCGCGGCTTCGAGAGGACCAGCTACAACGCCTAGCCTGGAAGTTCTTGATCCCGCTGTCACTGGTCAACATCGTCGTCACAGGCATTTTCAAGGTCATCTTGTAGGAGCAGGGCAATGGCACTCATTCCAGGCATGATCAAAGGGCTCAAGGTCACCGCTCGCATCATGGTTCGCACCCTTTTCGGCCAGGGGGTACCGACCGTTCCCGCTCCCTCCAAGCACGCCCACACCGTGCAGTACCCCCATGTCAAGGAGATGCCCCCCGACCGGGCCCGGGGAGTGATCGCCCTTCACGAGGGGAACTGCACCGCGTGCATGCTCTGTGCCCGGGAATGTCCCGACTGGTGCATCTACATCGAGGGCCACAAGTACCTTGCCCCACCCCGCCGGGAGGGAGGCAAGCCCCGCCAGAAGAACGCCCTCGACCGCTTCGACATCGACTACAGCCTGTGTATGTACTGCGGCATCTGCGTGGAGGTGTGCCCGTTCGAGGCTCTGTTTTGGAGCCCCGAGTACGAGTATTCCGAACCCCGCATCGCCGACCTCCTCCACGACAAGGAGCGGCTCACCGAGTGGATGGACACCGTTCCCGATTTCGAGCCCTACGAGGCCGGTTCGGAGCAGAAGGTGCTGAAGGTTCCCCGGTGATCGCCGAGCACGTCTCGTTCGGGATCATCGCCGCAGTGATGGTGGCCTCCGCTCTGCGGGTGGTCACCACCCGCGACATCGTCCACGCCGCGCTGTACCTGGTGATCGTCCTGGCCGGTGCGGCCGCACTGTTCCTTTTGGTGGGGGCCGAGTTCACCGGCATCACCCAGGTGCTCATCTACATCGGTGCGGTGATCGTGCTGTTCCTGTTCGGGATCATGCTCACGCGGTCCGAGTTCGACGACGACGAGGAGGTTGACCACAAGCGGCGATACCCGGCGGTGCTCACCGCCCTGTTGCTGCTGGCGGTGATGGTCGGAGCGCTGGTTGACCGGTTCGAGGACGTGAAGCTGGACGCCAACCTCCCCGGCGGGCAGACACCCCAAACCACTGCCCAGGTGTCGGACGAGCTGTTCTCGCAGTACATCGTGCCCTTCGAGGCGGTGTCGGTGCTGCTCTTGGCCGCCTTGATCGGTGCCATCGTGGTGGCCCGCCGTGAGGAGGGCGGATGACACTGGCTGGTAAGGGAGCTGATCGCTGATGCTCCTCAACGAAATGTTGCTAATGCCTGGTAAGGGAGCTGATCGCTGATGCTCCTCAACGAAATGTTGCTAATGCCTGGTAAGGGAGCTGATCGCTGATGCTCCTCAACGAAATGTTGCTAATGCCTGGTAAGGGAGCTGATCGCTGATGCTCCTCAACGAAATGTTGCTAATGCCTGGTAAGGGAGCTGATCGCTGATGCTCCTCAACGAAATGTTGCTCCTTGCCGCAGTGTTGTTCTGCATTGGCGTCTATGGCGTGCTGGCCCGCCGCAACGGGGTGATGGTACTCATGTCCATTGAGCTGATCCTCAACGCGGTGAACATCAACCTGGTGGCCTTCGGAGCGTTCAACGACACCGTGACCGGCCAGATCTTCGCCTTGTTTGTGATAACCGTGGCTGCTGCCGAGGTGGGAATCGGCCTAGCCATCGTGCTCCTGCTGTACCGAAACCGGCGATCCATCGACCTGGACCAGGTCGATCTGATGAAGGGGTGATCGGGCGGTGCTGAGCGCTTGGGTGGCCGCCGCGGAAACCGGCGGCAAGGCTGTAGCAGCTTCGGGCTGGTTCTTGGAGAACGCCTGGCTCATCTGGCTGTTCCCTGCCGTTTCGTTCGTGCTGATTCTGTTCTTCGGCAAGCGGTTCCCCAAGGGGGGATCGGAGATCGGCATCACAGCGGTGGGGGCCTCGTTCATATTCGGCCTGATCACCGCCATCCAGTGGATCACCGAGGTGGAAGGCGGCGGCAAGGGCGACACCGAGTACGCCCTCGGAGCGGGTGACACACTGGCGGCTGCCGAGGGTGGGGCTTCCGGCGGGGTGAGCGCTCTGACCCGCTCCATCGACTGGCTCACCAACGGGGCCCAGGCCATCGGGGCAGGCATCATGATCGACGGGCTGGCCGTGATGATGATCTTCGTGGTCACCGTGGTGTCGCTGCTGGTTCATATCTACTCCACCGACTACGTGGCCGGCGACCGGCGCTACACCCACTTCTTCGCCTTCCTCAGCCTGTTCACCGCCTCGATGCTGTTCTTTGTCACTGCGTCCACCACCATCCAGATGCTGGTGGGCTGGGAGCTGGTCGGGGTGTGCTCGTTCGTGCTCATCGGCCACTGGTGGGAGGAGAAGGACAACTCCGACGCCGCCCTCAAGGCCTTCCTCACCAACCGGGTGGGCGACATGGGCCTCATCATCGGGATCTCGATCCTGTTCTTCGGGGCGGGCACCTTCGACGTGATCGGGGTGAACGAGGCGGCCATCAACGGCACCATGAGCCACACCGTCACGCTGGTGGCTGCCGGTTGCCTCACCGCCGCGGTCATGTCCAAATCGGGCCAGTTCTTCCTCCACACCTGGCTGCCCGACGCCATGGCCGGACCCACCCCGGTTTCGGCCCTCATCCACGCCGCCACCATGGTTGTGGCCGGCATCTTTATGGTGGCCCGGCTCTACGGGGTGTTCTTCGAGGGATTCGCCATCGGAGGCTCGAGCATCAACCTGCTGGCCTTGGTGGGCGGGCTGACCACCCTGGTGGGGGCCTCCCTGGCCTTCGTCCAAAATGACATCAAGCGGGTGCTGGCCTACTCCACCGTCTCGCAGCTCGGCTACATGGTGCTGGCCCTGGGGGTGGGGGCCTGGACTGCCGCCCTGTTCCACCTCTTCACCCACGCATTCTTCAAGGCCTGCCTGTTCCTGGGCTCGGGTTCGGTGAGCCACGCCGTCCACTCGTTCGACATGAAGAAAGACATGGGCGGGCTGCGCCACGCCATGCCACACACCTACCGAACATTCATGATCGGCACAGTGGCGCTGGCCGGGCTGCCCATCCTGTCGGGGTTCTGGTCGAAAGACGAGATCCTGGTGGGAACCGGTGGGTGGGGTCTGTTCGGCGGCACGGGAGGCAACGGGGCCTACACCGTCATGCTGGCCATGGGTCTGGTCACCGCGGCCCTTACCGGGGCCTACATGACCCGGGTGGTGTACCTCACGTTCTTCGGGGAGTTCCGAGGCCACGGCACCCCCCACGAGTCCGGCCCCCGGATCATCGTCCCGCTGTGGATTCTGGGCGGCCTGGCAGTGGTGGCCGGGTTCATCAACTTCCCGCCCGGCTTCCAGCTCGTTCCCGCTAGCTGGGAGGAGAAGTTCCTCCACTGGGTGGAACCCGTCGGGGTGAGCTACTTCCCGGCAATCGAACACGCCACGCCATCATGGTCGTTGGCCATCGTGTCGGTGATCGTGGCGCTGATCGGCATAGGAGCCGCCTACCGCTACTACTTCGTGCGGGTTCGAGCAGTGAGCCCCACCGCTACCGAGCTGCCCAACGGACCCACCTCCCGATCGGCACTGGCCCGCCTCGGCCATCGAATCCTGGTCAACAAGTACTACCTCGACTGGCTGTACACCACCGTTGTCGTGGGGTTCGTCAAGCGACCGCTGGCCGCGGCGGCCTACTGGACCAATCAGAACGTCATCGACCGGGTGGTCAACGAGACCGGGAAACGGTCGGTGCAGGCCGGCAACATCGTGTACCACAAGGTTGATCAGCTCGTGGTGGACGGGATCGTGAACGCCACCGGGAAGCTGTCCGACAGTTCGGGCGAGGAGCTGCGCCGAATCCAAACCGGAAAGGTTCAGCAGTACGCCGCCATCATGTTCGCCGCCGCCACCATCCTGGCCGGAATCTTCATCATCGTCGTCTAGGGAGCACACGTTCACATGGAGGAATTTCTCAACGACTGGGGGCTGAGCATCCCAACTTTCCTGCCGGTTATCGGCGCGGTCGTAATGATGCTCATCCCCAAGGGCCGGGAGCAGCTCCACAAGCTGATCGCCTTGGCCACCACCGTGGCGGTGGCCGTCTTCGGCGTGCTGCTGCTGGTGCAGTTCATCGACAACGACAACTACGGGGCGCTCAACTTCGTGGTGGACAAAGGGTGGATCGACGTCATCGATTCCCGCTACATCTTGGGCATAGACGGCATCTCGCTTCCGCTCATGCTGCTCACCATGCTTGTGGTGCCCCTGTGCGTGATCTACTCATGGAACCACTTCCCCGAGCCGCACAACCCCAAGGCGTTCCTGATCCTGCTCCTCATCCTGGAGACCGGGATGATCGGCACATTCGCGGCCCAGGACCTGATCCTTTTCTTCGTCTTCTTCGAGGTCGTGCTGCTGCCCATGTACTTCATGATCGGGGTGTGGGGCGGCGAGAACCGGCGCTACGCCTCCATCAAGTTCTTCCTTTACACGCTGTTCGGCTCCGCGCTCATGCTGGTGAGCTTCCTTGCCCTGTACTTCCTGGCCGACGCCGGCACCTTCGACATGCGGTTGCTGCCCGAGGCCGCCGCCGGCATCGCCAAGTCGTCGCAAGTCTGGGTGTTTGGAGGCATGTTCCTGGGGTTCGGGGTGAAGGTGCCCATGTTCCCGTTCCACACCTGGCTGCCAGACGCCCACACCGAGGCCCCCACCGTGGGCTCGGTGATCCTGGCAGCGGTGCTGTTGAAGCTGGGCACCTACGGGTTCGTCCGCGTCGCCATTCCCATCCTGCCCGAGGCCGCCGCCGAGTGGGCCCCGTTCATCGGACTGCTGGCGGTGATCGGGATCATCTACGGGGCATTGGGCTGCCTTGCTCAGCGGGACCTGAAACGGCTGGTGGCCTTCTCGTCGGTGGCCCACATGGGCTTCGTGATGCTGGGTATCTCCACCCTCACCGACTTCGGCATCAACGCCGCTGTGTTCGGCATGGTGGCCCATGGGCTCATAACCGGGATGCTGTTCTTCCTGGCCGGATCGGTGAAAGAGCGCTACCACACCCTCGACATGTCCCGCCTTGGCGGGCTGCTGGTGCAGGCCCCCCGCATGGGCTGGATCCTCGGCTTCTGCGCCATGGCCTCGCTGGGGTTGCCCGGTCTGGCCGGGTTCTGGGGCGAGTTCCCCGCCATCCTGGCCTCGTACAATCCGGCGGAGGTGCTGGCCGAGGAGACCTTCCGGTCGTACATGGTCATAGCCGCGCTGGGCACCGTGCTGGCCGCCGGCTACCTGCTGTGGATGCTGCAGAAGACCGCTTTCGGCACACCCCGGGAGGAGTTCGCCGACGACCCCCATATTCGCGACGCCTCCATCTCGGAGTATCTGGCGTGGGCCCCGCTCCTCATCCTCATCGTGGTGCTGGGCGTGTACCCCAACCTGCTGTTCGGTGCCACCGACCCGGCCGTGGTCAACTCGCTCAGCGAGTGCCTCGACTCCACCACCAGCGGGGCCTGTTTCGACGCCGCGGCGGCAGGCAGGTAGGCAGAACCGGTGATCTCGTCCCTGCAGGCCTCGCTGCCCTCGCTGGTCGGTTTCGTCCGACCCGAGATCGACTGGCACGCGGTCGCCCCCGAACTCACCCTTCTCGGGGTGGGCGCGGTGATCACCCTGCTCGACATCGTGCTGCTGGAACGAGGCAGGGCGTTCACCTCGGCGCTGGCCGGCATCGGACTGCTGGTGGCGCTCATCCCCATTGTCACCCTGGCCGCAGACGGCAACGACCGCTTCATGTTCGGCGGCGCTTTCGTGGTGGACGACTTCGCGCTGATCCTCAAGGCCATGTTCATCGTGGCCGCTTACGTGGTGGTGCTCCTATCCACCAACTACATCGCAGAGGGCGACTACTGGGAGAACGAGTACTACGGGCTGCTGCTGTCGTCGGTGATGGGCATGGTGCTGATGGCCTCGGCCCGCGACCTCATCACCATCTTCGTGGCCCTGGAACTGCTGTCCATACCCGCTTACCTGCTGGCCACCTGGCGAAAGGCCGACCACAAGAGCAACGAGGCCGGGCTCAAGTACTACCTGATGGGCGTGTTCGCCTCGGCCATCATGCTGTACGGAATGTCGCTGCTGTACGGCATCGCCGGCGACACCCGCCTCTCGGCAATATCCGACGCCGTATCCGGAGGCAGTTCCGAGCCGGTGATCACTCTGGGCATCATCTTCGTGATCACCGGGTTCGCCTTCAAGGTGTCGGGCTTCCCGTTCCACACCTGGGCCCCCGACACATACGAGGGGGCACCCACCCCGGTGACCGCTTTCCTGGCCGTGGCCTCCAAGGCAGCGGGCTTTGTGGCCCTCATGCAGTTGGTCTATGCCGGGTTCCCCGACCGCCACGACGTGTACCAGCCCCTGCTGTGGATTCTGGCCGTGGGGTCGATGACGGCCGGCAACCTCATCGCCCTGCGCCAGGACAACATCGTGCGGCTCATGGCCTACTCCGGGGTGTCCCAGGCCGGGTTCATGCTCGCTCCCCTAGCCGTGGCCAGCGATGTGGGGGCCGACGGCCTGTCGGCGGTGGTGACCTACGTGTTGATCTACGCAGCCATGAACCTGGGGGCGTTCGCGGTGATCATCTCGGTGGCCCGCCGCACCGCCTCGGGCGAGATCAGCTCCTACGCCGGGCTGTTCCGCTACGCCCCCGGTATGTCGGTGCTGATGACCGTGTTCCTGTTCTCCCTGGCCGGTATCCCGCCCCTGGGCGGGTGGTTCGCCAAGTTCGCCGTGTTCCGGGCGGTGGTGGAAGCCGACACCGGCTGGGGCTACTCACTAGCCGCCATCGCTGCGGTGAACTCGGTGATCGCGCTGTTCTACTACGCCAAGGTGGCCCGCATGATGTGGTTCGAAGACACCCCCGAAGGAGCCGACACCTCGGCTCTGCGGGTGCCACCCTCCCTGGTGGCCGCTCTCGGACTGACCGCTGCCGCCACCCTCCTGTTCGGCATCTATCCCGCTGCCGTCACCCACTTCACCGACGCCATCTACCTCGCCACCCCCCTCTAACCCACCGAATCCCTGTAACAGTCCTAGACGAGGAGGTCATGCGATGAGTGCGTTCAACCGGGAGTCAACCGCCGAGGAGGTTGTCGACGGCCTCGACCTTTCCGACCAGGTCATCGCCATAACCGGAACCTCCAGCGGGCTGGGCGAGGAGTCGGCCCGTGTGCTGGCAGGCCGGGGGGCCCGGGTGGTCATGCTGGCCCGAGACGACCAGAAGAACCTCGAAGCAGCCGACCGGATCAAGGAATCGGCACCCGATGCCCGACTGTCCTGTCTCCAGGTGGACCTCACCGACCTGTCCAGCGTGGCCCGGCTCGGGGCCGAGGCCACCGAAGCGCTCGAACGCATCGACGTTCTGATCAACAACGCCGGGGTGATGTGCTGCCCGTTCGCCCGCACCGCCGACGGCTTCGAGATGCAGTTCGGCACCAACCACCTCGGCCACTTCGCCCTTACCGCCGGGCTGCTCCCGCTCCTGCGCCGGTCCGACCGCCCCCGGGTTGTGACCCTCTCCTCGGGCGGCCACCGCATATCCGATGTCGATCTCAACGATCCCAACTTCGAGCACACCCCCTACGACCCCTGGGTGGCCTACGGCCGGTCCAAGACGGCCAACGTGCATTTCGCCGCCGAACTGGCCCGCCGCCTGGGCGATGAGGTGCTTTCGTTCTCCGTTCACCCCGGCGCGATCAGAACCAACCTGAGCCGGCACATGACCGCCGAGATCATCGAGGCCATGATGGAGCGGGCCAAGGCTAACTCAACGGACGGCCGCGGCCTCCAGATGAAGTCTGTGGGGTCGGGGGCCGCCACCCAGGTGTGGGCCGCCACCTCCACCGACCTCGGCGAGCACAACGGCAAATACCTGGCCGACTGCGGCGTGGCCGAACCTGGGCCACGAGAGCAGGACCACGCCCCCCACATCTACAACCCTGAGGTGGAAGCCCGCCTCTGGGAGCTGAGCGAAGAACTGGTTGGTATTGAGCTGGCTTGAAGCTCGACCGCCGGCTACGGCTTGCGGGGTCCGCCCCGGGTACCGGGCCAGCGCGACCCACCAATGGTGTCGGCCATGGGCCAGAAGGCGTCGGGATCGAGCGGCCCGGCGTTGGTGATCTGCCTGCTGTTCATCTTGTTGGTAACCAAGTGGGCCGAGAGCTGCTCGACGATGGGGAAATACCGAGCCACAGGGTCCCAGGGGCTGTCCAGCAGCCGCAGCTCGCCGTCGAGCTCCTCAATGTGCAGCTGCTCGAACGTGGTGGCCACATCCACCACATGGGGCGCGAAGTCGTACTCCTTCTCGGCACCACCTATGGCCCGGGAGTACTTCGTCCACCACTCGTGCTCGGTGAACTCCCCTTCCTTGGGGGCCACCGCGCCCATCACGTCGCCCTCGAACTCCAGGAACGTGTAGCCCTGATGGATGGTGCGGGCCTCCACCCGGTTGCCGAGGCGGTAGAACCGGATGTCGCACGGGAACTTGGGCTGACCGTTCAACTCGCCGCTGATGAAGATGGCCGCTTCCTGGTCGATGCCCAGGCCTAGGCTGTAGAAGCCATCCACGTTCTTCCAGCTTGCTCGCACCTTCACGCTCACGCCGTACTCCGGCTCGCCCATCACCGGCACGCAGTACACCCCGACGGTGACAATCGGCTCCCCTGGGGTGAGCCCCGGTGGAAGCACCTGCTCAATGCCAGAGGGGTCGGTGCGGTACTCCACGGTCAGCTTCGGCCAACCGGCCACCTCACCGGGTCGGGTCATCGGGGTCTCGGTCATAGCTGCCTCCTGCCTTTTCCTTATCGGCTTTCGTAGAGCGTACATTCCCATCGTGCAAGCGGGCAGGTCGAGTTGACCGGATTTGACGAGTTCATGGAGAGAGCGCTCTACGACCCCACTCACGGGTTCTACGAATCTGGGGGCGCGGGGCGGCGGCGAGGCGATTTCATCACCAGCCCAGAAGTCGGGCCCCTGTTCGGAGCAGTGGTGGCCCGAATGCTCGACAAGCGGTGGGAGGTCATGGGCCGGCCGGGCGAGTTCACGGTGATCGACGCCGGAGCGGGGTCGGGAACCCTGGCCCGCACTGTGGCCAAGGCTCAGCCCCAATGCTGGGCCACAACCCGGTGGGTCAACGTCGAGCGCACCAGCGCCGGTCGGTCCGCTCACACCATTGGCGAATCCCGGCCCGACATTCCCGAGGGGCCGATCACCGGAGTGATCCTGGCCAACGAGCTGCTCGACAACCTGCCGGTGAGGCTGTACCACCCCGACGGCCGGGAGGTGGGCGCCCAACCCGTCGAGTCGACGGCCCGGCTCCGCCCCCAGCAGGATCAAGCCTGCTCTTGGCTGGCAACCGCCCTCGAAATCCTGGCCCGAGGCACGGTGGTGGTCATCGACTACACGAGCACCACCGAGGAAATGATGGCCCGGCCCTGGCCCGAGTGGCTCCGCACCTACAGGGGCCACGAACGTGGCGACGATCCCTGGACCGCTCCCGGCACCCAGGACATCACCTGCGAGGTGGCCCTCGATCAGCTCGCCGCCGTTGCACCTCCAACCCGCACATCCGACCAAGCCGGCTGGCTGAAGGCCCACGGCATCGACGAGCTCGTCGCACAGGGCACCGTCAACTGGCAGGCCGGGGCGGCCCGAGGCGACCTCGCCGCCCTCACCGGCCGAAGCCGAGCCTCCGAAGCCGCTGCCCTCCTCGACCCCACCGGCCTGGGCCGCTTCACCGTCGCAGAATGGGACGTGTAACCGCTAGGGGCGGACGGCGGCTCGAAAAGCCAGCGCCACCGGGGTAGCTCCCTCCCCCTCGGGATTGATGGCCACCTGGTAGCGGCCCGGCACGGGAAGGCTCACGGGCCGGAAGTCGGCCACGAACGGCACGTTGATGAGCTCGCCCGGGTCGTGACCCGATCCGACGGTCACCTTGAGTTCTCCCACCATCTCGGCCAACTTCTGGCCGTCGGCGTCCTCGATCCTGACCCGAACCGTCTGGGCATCCAAGGCCTCAACCGGCGAAAGCTCGATCACCATCGCCAGCATGACCCCGACAGGGGCCGGAAAGGACTCCCGGTACACCCTGGTGATGCCACCGGAACACACGAACAGCAGCCCGTCTCGCACCTGGGCGAAGTCACACAGAGTTACAACCCGGATATCCATGACCAGCGATCAGCGCTCCTAACCTTGCCCGCCCGCTTGCGGCCTCCTCGACCATACCCTCTCCACGGCGGTAACGGGTAGGCTCGCTCACGCTGTCGCCACGATCACAACACACATCCGAAAGGACCGAACATGGCCGACGCCACCATCGAGGACTACTACGTCGAGGAGCGCACCTTCGCCCCGTCTGCCGAGTTTGTCGCCGCTGCGCTGGCCGGCGACCGCTCGCTCTACAACGAAGCGGATGCCGACTACCAGGCGTTCTGGGCCCGACAGGCCCGCGAGCTGCTGAGTTGGGACTCCGATTTCCACACCACCCTGGAGTGGGACCTCCCCTTTGCCAAGTGGTTCGTGGGGGGAACCCTCAACGTCTCGTACAACTGCCTCGACCGCCACGTCGAAGCCGGTAGGGGCGACAAGATCGCCTTCCACTGGGAGGGTGAACCGGGCGACACCCTCACTATCACCTACGCCGAACTGCTGGACAAAGTATGCCGGTTCGCCTCCGTTCTCAAGGGCCTGGGCCTGCAAGCCGGCGACCGGGTGGCCATCTACATGCCGATGATCCCCGAGCTGCCGGTGGCCATGTTGGCCTGCACCCGCCTCGGGGTGGCCCACTCGGTGATCTTCGGAGGCTTCTCCCCCGACGCCATCGTGGACCGCTGCGAGGACGCCGAGGCCCGTCTCATCATCACCGCCGACGCCGGCTACCGCCGGGGGGCGCCGTCGTTGCTGAAGCCCAACGTGGACACCGCCCTCGACAGGGGAGCGGCTTGCGTCGAGCACGTGATCGTGGTCAACCGCTGCGACGCCGACATCGACATGGCCGACGGCCGAGACCTGTGGTGGCACGACCTCATGGCCACCGCTTCCGCCGACTGCCCGCCCGAGCACATGGACTCGGAAGCCCTTCTCTACCTGCTTTACACGTCGGGCACCACCGCCAAACCCAAGGGCATCATGCACACCACCGGCGGCTATCTCACCCAGGTGGCGTTCACCCACAAGTACGTGTTCGACCTCGACCCCGACCGCGACGTTTACTGGTGCGCCGCCGACATCGGATGGGTCACCGGCCATAGCTACATCGTGTACGGCCCGCTGGCCAACGGTGCCACCTCGGTCATCTACGAGGGCACCCCCGACACGCCGGGCTGCGACCGCCTGTGGGACATAGTCGAGCGCTACGGCGTCACCCAGCTTTACACCGCTCCCACCGCCATCCGCACCTTCATGAAGTGGGGTGCTCAGGAACCGGCCAAGCACGATCTGTCCAGCCTGCGGGTGTTGGGCACGGTGGGCGAGCCGATCAACCCTGAGGCGTGGATGTGGTACCACACCCACATCGGCGGTGAGCGCTGCCCCATCGTGGATACCTGGTGGCAGACCGAAACCGGCGGACACATGATTTCCCCTCTGCCTGGCGTCACCACCACCAAGCCGGGGTCGGCCACCCACCCCATCCCCGGCGTGTTCGCCGAGCTGGTGGACGACGACGGGCAGCCGGTGGAACGGGGCGGCGGCTACCTCACGATCACCCACCCCTGGCCGTCGATGCTGCGGGGCATCTGGGGCGACCCCGATCGCTACCGGGAGACGTACTGGAGCCGGTTCTCCGGCCGCTACTTCGCCGGCGACGGGGCCAAGATCGACGACGACGGCTACCTCTGGCTGCTCGGCCGGGTGGACGACGTGATGAACGTGTCCGGTCACCGCATCTCCACCACCGAGGTGGAGTCAGCTCTGGTGGACCACTCCGCGGTGGCCGAAGCCGCGGTGGTGGGCGCAGTTGACGACACCACAGGCCAAGCCATCATCGGCTATGTGATCCTGCGGGGCGGCCACGACGCCTCCAATGAGCTGGGCGAGGAGATCCGCCAACACGTCTCGGCCAAGCTCGGGCCCATCGCCCGACCCAAGACGGTTGTGCTGGTTCCCGACCTACCCAAGACCCGATCGGGCAAGATCATGCGCCGCCTGCTGCGAGACGTGGCCGAGGGCCGCAGCCTGGGCGACACCACCACCCTGGCCGACCAGTCGGTGGTGGACGAGATCCGAGACCGGGCCGCCCAGTCGCCCCAGGAAGATTGAGCCCTTCCGCGGGCCCGCCCCACTGGAGGTGGCGGGACAACGTGGTCCCCGGTGGCCCGGCGGCCATAGTGGACGTGGACGGGGTGATCTCCGACGGCGGACACCGCCAAGACCTGGCCAAGGCCCGGCGCTGGGACGAGTTCTTCGACGGCTGTCCCTACGATCCGCCCCTCGAACCCACGGTGGAGTTGGTGCGGTCGCTGGCCCCGGAACTGGCCGTGGTGCTGCTCACCGCCCGTCCGGGACGGATGCTGGATGCCACCCAAACCTGGCTCGGCACCCACCGGATCCGCTGGGACCTACTGATCCTGCGCCCGCCTACCAGTAGTGGCTCGTCCCGTGACTACAAGGCCAACGAGGTGGAGCAACTCCGGGCCCAGGGCTTCGACCTGCGGTTCGCCCTCGAAGACGATCCCCGCAACGTGGAGATGTTCACCGCCGCCAGCATCCCCTGCGTCTATATCCACTCCGGCTACTACGACCGCTGACACCTGCCACCACGACGCCGGGCGAGCGATTGTTGCCGACGCCCGATAGCCTGGCCCCAAGACAAGCCCCTCGAACACCAATCTCTCGGAATGGAGTGAGCCTGGGCATGAATGCGTTCAAGACATTTGTTCTATTGGTGGCCATGGCCGCGCTTTTCGTGGTCGTCGGTGCCCTGCTTGGCGGCAGCAGCGGGCTGACCATCGGAATCATCATCGCTGTTGTCATTGTTGGAGGCTCGTACTGGTTCAGCGACCGGCTCGCCATTGCTTCGGCTCGGGCCGTTCCGGTCACCAGGGAGCAGCTTCCCGAGTACTACCGGATCATGGAGGACCTCACCGTCAAGGCCCAGATGCCGATGCCCAAGCTGTACGTGAGCCCCAACCCCCAGCCCAACGCCTTCGCCACCGGCCGCAACCCGAAACACGCCGCGGTGGCAGTCACCGAGGGCCTGATCAACCACCTGAGTTGGAACGAGATCCGGGGGGTGCTCGCCCACGAGCTGGCCCACATCCGCAACCGGGACATCCTCATCGGGTCTGTAGCCGCCGCTGTCGCCATGGCCATCACCTTTGCTTCCCGCATTGCGGTGTGGGGCATGATCCTGTTCGGCGGGCGAGACCGCGACCGGGGCGGGGGCGACCTCATCGCGGTGCTGGTAGCCGCCATCCTCGCTCCCATAGCGGCCAGCCTCATTCAGATGGCCATCAGCCGCACCCGGGAATACCAGGCTGATGCGTCAGCGGCCCGGCTCATCGGCGACGGCGAACCCCTGGCCAGAGCCCTGGAGAAACTCCACGACGCGTCCCAGCGCATCCCCGTCAACGTGCCGGTGGAACAAGCCTCCCACTACATCGTCAACCCGCTCACCGGCAGGACCCAGTTCCGCAACCTGTTCAGCACCCATCCCCCCGCCGAGGAGCGCATCCGCCGCCTCCGGGCCGGCGAGTGGGCCCCTCAGGCGTACTGATTCCCGCTCGCGCTCAGTCCCGGAAGTTCCCGAACTGAAGGGGGATGGCGAAGTCGGCCTCCTTGAGCGCGGCGATGACCTCCTGGAGCATGTCCCTCTTCTTGCCGCTCACCCGTAGCTGACCTCCCTGGGTTTGCGACGAGACCCCCTTCATGCCCAAGCCCTTGATGAACTTGTTGAGCTCTCGGGCCTTGTCGGCCGAGATGCCCGCTGCCAAAGCCGCCTCTTGGCGAACGGTGCCGCCCGCTGCATCGGCCACCGGCCCGTAGGTCACCCCCTTCAGAGAGACCTTGCGGCGCACCAGCTTCTCCTCCAGAACCTGGCGAGCGGCGGACAGCCGGTCCTCGGTGGACGACCGCAGCGTGATCACCCCGTCGCCCAGGGCCACCTCGCTGCCGGTGTTCTTGAAGTCATAGCGGCTGCTGATTTCCCGGGCTGCCTGGTCCACCGCGTTGCGGACCTCCTGCATGTCCAGCTCGGACGAAACATCAAACGTAGGCATCACCCGAACCTACCCCACCCGTCTCTTGCCAACCCATCGGATCGGCCGTTGTGTCACCGCTTGCCGGTAGAGTTCCCGTCCCATTGGAGATTGTGCAAATTCAATCGACATCCGTGTAGTCTTGAAACGGCCCACAGGAGGAACCATGACCACCACCGACCTCCACAGAATCAATTCCGAAACGGATCTTGACGCGGTTGTGGAGTCGGTTCTGCAAGACGCCGGGGTCAAGTATGACGACCTGCGA
The DNA here is from genome assembly GCA_965200775.1 of Acidimicrobiales bacterium. Lineage (GTDB taxonomy): Bacteria > Actinomycetota > Acidimicrobiia > Acidimicrobiales > Bin134 > Poriferisocius. The sequence goes on from OZ241383.1 coordinate 2,575,711, forward strand.
CGCCAGGCCGTTCTGGGCAGATTCGAGTCGGAGAAACTCCGTCGGACATGGTTCGTGATCGCTGGGCTCGGGCGCGACTGACCACCCCGACGTCGAATGCCAGCCGAAGACCTTGAGGATCAAGCGCTCCAATTCGCCAGTGACATCTCGAATCTCCTGAACAAAACCGTTACAAACGGCATACGAATCTCCACCGCAACGACCCAGGAGGTCGCGCCATCATGGGGAGGGGAGTAACAGACAAGGAACCAGACCCCAAACCCATTCCCATCTCGCCTTCAGACAAGAAGGCGGCCGTCTTCCTGTATCTGCTGCACTCGTACGAATTCGATCCCGAAGGTCTCTACCTGACGATGGCGCAGAGCACCATGAGCCTCTACACATCGCCAGATATGCAGGACGATCAACTGATCGTCGGAATCGATTATGCCCGTGACCCCAGAAACCAATTCCCTGGCGCTCATCTTCACGTAGCAGGTCAGCGAGACGACTTGGATGCGGTTTATCTGGGGGACAAGCGCAAGACCCGCAAGCTTCGCGACCTCCACTTCCCGGTGGGAGGGAAACGCTTCCGACCAACTCTGGAAGACCTCGTGGAGTTCATGGTCACGGAAGAGATGGTCGACCCCAGGCCAGGCTGGGAACATGTGGTCGAACGTCACAGAGCCCGGTGGAATGCCATCCAGGTGAAGGCAGCGGTGCGACGGAACCAAGAAGACGCCGCTGCCGCCTTACAGGAAGCCGGCTGGTGTACGACCACGCCTGACCATGACTTGTGAATCCAGCCCGCAGGGACTCAGCACATTCTCATTGTCTGACCCAGCATGTTGCCGGCAATGGGCGTAGAGCCCGAAATGACTAGGGCGGGCATGGCTGGGGCCGGTAGGGTAACCCCCTGTTGGGTCGGTGCCCGAGTGGCCAAAGGGAACGGGCTGTAAACCCGTCGGCATAGCCTTCGGAGGTTCAAATCCTCCCCGGCCCACTCCAGTCCTGCAACATAAGCTGCATCACGGTCACGTCAAGCCAACGGCCGAACTTGCGGCCCACCTCCCGCTCGACCCCGGCCACCTCGAATCCCACGGCCCGGTGAGCGGCCACCGACGCTTCGTTACCCCCGGAAATACGGGCGATCACGGTGTGGAACCCGTGGCTTTGGGCCACCATCATCAGCTCCTCCAGCAGCGCCCGCCCTATGCCCTGGCCCCGGTGATCGTGGTGGACATACACGGAGTTCTCCACCGTGGTGTTGTAAGCGGGCCGAGAATGGAAGGGCGACAGCGAGCCGAACCCGAGCACCTTGTTGTCGTCCCCCTCAGCGGTGGCCACGATCACCGCATGCACTCCGCTGCGATCCTGCAACCACGCCTGCTGGGCGGCCGTAGTGCGAGGCTCCAACTCGAAAATGCTGGTGCCGTGCAGGATCTCGTGGTTCACGATTGCCCGGATTCCCTCGGCGTCAGCCAGCCGGGCCGGTCGAATCGCCACCCGCGGCATCGTACTCGCCCCACCCCTCCAAACTGGTTTTCCCGCCCGAGCCGCGGAGTGGCATGATTGGCCCCGTTGCCGGGTAGATTGCCCAGCCCGCCTCCTTAGCTCAGTCGGCAGAGCGTTTCCATGGTAAGGAAAAGGTCGAGAGTTCGATTCTCTCAGGAGGCTCAGGGTCTCTTCAGGGGCACAAGCCACTCAGGAGACTCAGGGGGCGGCGTAGCTCAGTCGGTAAGAGCGCTCGACTCATAATCGAGAGGTCGCCAGTTCGAGTCTGGCCGCCGCTACCACCCCCAACCCTGCTCGCCCGGCAAACGGCGGGCGACCCCCACCTTTTTCGCCTACGGACAACCGGGCGATAGGCTTTCTCCATCGAACCGGCAGAATCTCGCGAATCCTCCCCGATCGACGCCGAACTGGTGGAAGCGGCCCGAAACGGCGACCGCGACGCGTTCAACGAGTTGGTCCGGTCCACCTACCGAGACCTCTTCGCGCTGGCCTACCGCATAACCGGGAACCGGGAAGACGCCGGCGACGTGGTGCAGGACGCCTACGTCCGGGCCTATCGGTCGATGAAGCGCTTCCGGGGAGACTCCAGCTTCTCCACCTGGATGTACCGCATCACCAGCAACTGCGCGTCAACCACCCTGAGCCGTCGGTCGCGGCAACGTACCGAAGAGCTGAGCACCGACGCCCCCATCGTGGATCTGCACCCCGAGCAGGACCCGAGCCTGCGGGCCGAGGCCGCCCTCCTGCGCGGCCACGTTGACCGGGCCATCCGGGCCCTGCCCGAACGGCTGCGCCAGGTGGTGGTGCTGCGAGACCTCCACGACCTGTCGCACAGCGAGATCGCTGCCGAGTTGGGCATCACCACATCGGCGGCCAAAGTTCGGCTGCACAGGGCCCGCCAGCGGCTCCGCGCCGTGTTGAGCCGCACCACCGATCAGAGCGCCCAGCAGATCGTGGCCGAAACATCCGAGCAACGAAGCGAGGAGGCCTCATGATTATCGACGCCACCCAAACCTTCGGCCGGCGCTCCTCGGCACACGGTACGGCTGCAGCGTGCCCCCCGGCCGAAGCCCACCCCACCCTGCTATGGAAGGTCATGGCTCGCCTCGACCAGTACGACCGGCGCCGAACCCTCACCCGGCGCTACCTGGCCGCCACCACACTGGCCGCAGCCACCGTGGTAATTCGCCGCCGCGCTCGCCGCTAGCGGTCTGCGGGGCCAACAGCAAACGAGGGTCCGGGGCCGTAATTCAAGCGGCACCGCCGTTTTGCATTGCGGGTGGCTGCTTCCGGCACGGTAACCTTGTTCGTACCCTGACCGAAGGGCAGTGGCTCAATTGGTAGAGCACCGGTCTCCAAAACCGGCGGTTGGGGGTTCGAGTCCCTCCTGCCCTGCGCAAGCAATCCCGCCTCCATGATGCTGATGGCACAGGAATCGTCATGACCGACATGAATCGACAACAGAAGCGGATGGCCCAGAAACAGGGGTTCGTCGACGAGCAAGGCGACATGGTCCGCGAACGCCGCCAGCCCCGAGGACAACCTCGCCCCGGTGAGGAGCGGGTAAACCCCGTCCAGTTCATGCGCGAGGTGAGAGGCGAACTCCGCAAGGTCTCCTGGCCTCGGCGCGAGGAGGTAGTCAACTACTCCATCGTCGTGCTGGTGGTGCTGGTCTTGCTCACCGCTGCCATCGGCCTGCTCGACTGGGGCTTCAGCGAGGCCATCCTGAAGTTGTTCGACCGATGAGCCCTGAGATAGACGGAAGCGAGATGACCGACATCTTCCCCGCCGAAACCGACTCGTCCGAGACCGATCCCGATCCCGTGAATGCGGCAGAGGCCGCGGCCGCCCTGCTGCCCACCGGTCCGGGCGCTGCAGCCGCACCGCAGGCCGAACAGCAGTTGGAGGCAGCGGTTCTCGGAGACATCCCTATATCCGAAACCATCGAACAGCCGGGGAACCTTGATGGCGACGGCGAGGTAATCGACGCAGAGGATCTGGTTTACGAGAAGCCCGCCGACGAGCCCGAAACCATCAGCCCGTACGACCTGCCCGGAAAGTGGTACGTGGTACACACCCAGTCGGGGTACGAGAACAAGGTCCAGAAGAACATCGAGGCTCGCCGGCGCACCATGGACGTTGACGGCCACATCCACCAGACCGTGATCCCCATGGAGGACGTGGTGGAGTTCAAGGGCGGCAAGAAGGTCACGGCCAAGAAGAAGATGTTCCCTGGCTACCTGCTTGTTCGGGCCGATATGAACGACATCTCCTGGGACGTGATCCGCAACACCCCGGGAGTGACCGGGTTCGTGGGCCACGGGCGGCGAGGCAGCAAGCCATCACCCCTCAAGCGCAAGGACGTGGAGAACTTCCTCCAGGTCAAAACCGATGGCCAGCAAACGCTCCGGCGCATCAAACCCCGCCTTCTGTACGAGGTGGGGGAGACCATCCGGGTCAAGGAGGGGCCGTTCGCCGACTTCTCCGGCGAGGTGGCCGAAATCAACGAGGACCAGCTCAAGGTGAAGGTGCTGGTCAACATCTTCGGCCGGGAGACCCCGGTCGAACTCGAGTTCTCCCAAGTCGCCAAGCTGTAGGAAGGGTCATGGCGAAGAAGAAAGTAGCAACAGTCATCAAGATCCAGATCGCCGCGGGCCAGGCCACGCCGGCTCCCCCTGTGGGCACGGCGCTCGGCCCCCACGGGGTGGCCATCATGGACTTCTGCCGCGACTACAACGCCAAGACCGAGGATCGTCGTGGCCAGATCATCCCGGTGGAGATCACCATCTACGAGGATCGGACGTTCACGTTCATCACCAAGACCCCGCCCACCTCGTTTCTCATCCGGGAGGCAGCCGCTCTGGAGAAGGGGGCCAACGAACCGGGGCGCGAGGAAGTGGGCACCATCTCCAACGCCCAGTGCGCGGAGATCGCCAAAACCAAGATGCCCGACCTCAACACCGATGATCTCGAGCAGGCCAAGCTGCAGGTAGCGGGAACTGCTCGCAGCATGGGCATCCGGGTGGTGTAGAACCCAACCCAACCAGCAAACACATTCTTCAACCGGAGTCATATACAACTGTCCGGCGGGACGACCTCGCCCGGCGGACACCGAGCACGAGGGAGCCGACATGGCGAAAAGAGGCAAGCGGTACAGCGACGCGGTAAAGCGCTACGACAAGCAGCAACCCCACACCGTCGCCGAGGGGGTGGATCTCCTCAAGAGCCTGGCCGCGGCCAAGTTCGACGAGACCATGGAGCTGGCCGCCCGGCTGGGGGTGGATCCCCGCAAGGCCGACCAAATGGTACGAGGCACGGTCTCGCTGCCTTCCGGCACCGGCAAGGATGTTCGGGTTGCGGTGTTCGCCCAGGGCGAAGCGGCCCAGCAAGCCGGCGAGGCCGGAGCCGATGTGGTTGGCGCCGACGACCTGTCCGAGCAGGTACAGGCGGGCAAGATGGAGTTCGACGTTGCCATCGCCACCCCGGACATGATGCCGGTGGTGGGCAAGCTCGGAAAGATCCTCGGCCCCCGAGGGCTGATGCCCAACCCCAAGACAGGCACGGTTACCGATGACGTGGCCAAGGCGGTGGCCGAGTTCAAGGGTGGCAAGGTGGAGTACCGCACCGACAGGCAGGGCAACGTCCACGTGCCGGTGGGCAAGATCAGCTTCGACACCGAAGCCCTCGAGGCCAACATCCGAGCCGTCATGGACGAGTTGACCCGAGCCAAGCCCGCTGCGGTGAAGGGGCGCTACATCCGAAAGATCACCGTGTCCTCGACCATGGGCCCCGGTGTTCGTCTCGATCCCGCCGACTTGGGAGCGGGGAACTGACCTGATAGCTTTTGTGGCTCACAATCTTTTTGTCGCCGCAGACCTCAGGCGCAGTGTCGGACACCGCTTAATCGGCTGAAGCCCGGTCGCCACCGACCGGACCGAAACCGGCCTGGCGAGGTGAACTCTCCCAAAACCGTGGGGCGTTTGCATGTCGGCGACGCCCCATTGCTCGTTCTCACGGAGAGTTCGGTGACCATGGAAAATCCCCGCCCCGAAAAAGTGGCCGTAGTCAACGAGGTGCGCGACCGCATCTCCTCGGCCGAGGCGGTTGTGATCACCGACTACCGGGGCCTCGATGTGCCGGCCATGGCCGACCTCCGCCGCAAGCTGAAGGACGCAGGCGGCGATTACAAGGTGTACAAGAACACCCTTACCCGCTTCGCGGCCCACGAGCTGAACCTGAACCTCGACCAGATACTCATCGGTCCCACGGCGCTGGCGTTCACCGGCACACGAGACGACGGCTCCCCCGGAGATGCGGTATCACTGGCCAAGGCCCTGTGCGACTACGCCGGCAGCTCCGACTTCCTGTCCATCAAGGGCGGGGTCCTCGACGGGCAGGTTCTCTCCCCCGAAGAGGTCAGCGCGCTGTCGAAGCTGGGGACGCGCCAGGAGATCCTGGCCGAGATTCTCGGGCTGCTGGAAGCTCCGCTCGCCGAGATGGCCGGGCTGCTGGAAGCACCCCTGGTTGAAATGGCCGGGCTGCTCGATGCACCGCTGGTCGAGACCGCCGGACTGCTCGAAGCGCTGAGCGGCAAGGCCGAGGGCAGCGAGTGAGCAGCCCGATCCAACCAACCCGATCGCAACAAACAACTGACAAAGGAATGAGGGATTCACATGTCCAAGGTTGACGAGGTACTGGACTCCATCGGGTCCATGACCGTGCTTGAGTTGTCCGAACTCAAGGAAGCGTTCAAGGAGCGCTTCAACGTGGAAGCAGCGGCTCCCGCCGCGGCGATGCCCATGATGATGGCTGCCCCCGGCGGAGACGCCGGTGGTGGTGGTGAGGCTGCCGAGGAGCAGACCGAGTTCGACGTGATCCTGACCAGCGCCGGCGAGAAGAAGATCCAGGTCATCAAGGAGGTGCGCACCCTCACCAACTTGGGCCTCAAGGACGCCAAGGAGCTGGTGGACAACGCCCCCAACCCGGTTCTGGAGAAGGCATCCAAAGAAGACGCCGAGAAGGCCAAGGACCTCATCGAGGCTGCCGGCGGAGCGGTAGAACTCAAGTAGCGCCCTACCGGCGAACTTGGCCGGTGCTTGGCTTGTAAATCGGCCTCGCGCCGCGTATCATCCCCGGTACGTGCTCGTTCGTCCCTTTTGCCGCGCCATTTAATGCCGCAGCGGCTGCGCTTATGGGGTTCACCACCCATTAGCGCGCCAGGGTACGAGCGACCTACCGGCGTTGCCCGTCCATCACATTACCTCAGGAGCTGACCTTGGCCCCCCGTCCGGCGACCCGCGACCGCTACTCCTTCGGAAACCTGGAGGACGTACTCCCCCTTCCCGACCTCATTGCCGTTCAGAAGGACTCCTTCCAATGGTTCATCCGGCAGGGGTTGGCGAACGCCTTTCGCGACATCAGCCCCATCAAGGACTTCTCCGAGACCTTGCAGCTCGAGCTGGAGTTCGACCCCGACGATGAAGACCTGAACCCGGGCCCCCGCTGGGGCACCACGGTTGAGGAGTGCAAAGAAAAGGACATGACCTACTCTGCGCCGATCCTGGTGCAGGCCCGGTTCTCCAACCGCAACACCGGCGAGATCATCGAGCAGGTCGTCTTTTTGGGCGACTTCCCGGTGATGACCGACAAGGGCACCTTCATCGTCAACGGCACCGAGCGTGTGGTTGTGTCTCAGCTCGTTCGCTCCCCCGGCGTGATCTTCCAGCCCGGCGAGCGCTTCCGGCTTCGCAACCTCAGCAAGCACCAGCTCGTCACCGGCACCATTCATCCCTACCGCGGGGAGTGGATCGAGTTCGATGTCGAGCACAAGCCGGGCCGCAACCCCACGGCCGGGGCACGGGTGGCCCGCAAGCGCCGCATGAGCCTGTTCACGCTGCTGCGGGCCCTGGGCTACGACGAGGAGAACGCTCCCGGCTTCCTTCCCAGGTTCGTCGAGCACTTCTCCTTCCTCGCCGACCAGTGGGAAAACGACAAGGACCAGCACACCACCCAGGACGAGGCCCTGCTGGAGATCTACAAGCGGGCCCGTCCCGGCGAACCCCAATCGGTGGAAGCCGCCCGCAACTACTTCCGCAACGCTTTCTTCGAGAGCCGCCGCTACGACCTGTCCCGGGTGGGCCGCTACAAGCTCGACCGCAAGCTGGGACCGGAGCTCGATCGTCTGGAAAGCCTGTTCGGCCTGACTTTGGAACGGCCCGAGCCCGATCAGCCGGTGCTCTCGCCGTCCGAGGTTCTCGCCACCTGCACCTACCTGCTCCATCTGGTGAAGTTCGAGCCGGGCTACCGCCTCGACGATCAGGACCACTTCGCCAATCGCCGCATCCGTTCGGTGGGCGAGCTGATCCAGAACCAGGTGCGCATCGGCCTCTCCCGCATGGAGCGGGTGGTGCGCGAGCGCATGACCACCCAGGACGTGGAGTCCATTACCCCCACCACCCTCATCAACAACCGACCGGTGGCCGCGGCCATCAAGGAGTTCTTCGGCACCAGCCAGCTCTCCCAGTTCATGGACCAGGTGAACCCCCTGTCGGGGCTTACCCACCGTCGGCGCCTGTCCGCTCTCGGCCCCGGCGGCCTCTCCCGGGAGCGAGCCGGATTCGAGGTGCGCGACGTTCACTTCTCCCACTACGGGCGTATGTGCCCGATCGAGACCCCCGAGGGGCCCAACATCGGGCTGATCGGCGCGCTGGCCTCCTACGGCCGGATCAACGAGTTCGGGTTCATCGAGTCCCCCTACCGCAAGGTGATCGACGGCCAGGTAACCAATGAGATCCTGTGGCTGGCCGCCGACGACGAGGAGGAGTACGTGGTAGCCCAGGCCAACGCCCCCCTCGACAGCAACAACCGCTTCGTAAACGACCGGGTACTGGTGAGGCGCTCACCCCAGGCCGCCACCATGAAGGGCCTGCAGGCCCAGCTCGAGCAGGAGGTGTTCTTCGGAGCCACCACCGAGATCTCGTCGGTCCCGCCCGACGAGGTCCAGCTCATGGACGTGTCGCCCAAGCAGATCGTTTCGGTGGCCACCGCGCTGATCCCCTTCCTGGAGCACGACGACGCCAACCGCGCCCTCATGGGGGCCAACATGCAGCGCCAAGCCGTGCCCCTGGTCCGCACCGAAGCCCCGTTCGTGGGAACCGGCATCGAGGGCAAGGCCGCCAGGGACGCCGCCGACATGATTGTCGCCACCGAGGACGGCAAGGTCACCGATGTCGCCGGCAACAGCATCACGGTCAACTACAAGAAAGCGGGCCCCACCAAGTACAAGCTGATGAAGTTCGAGCGGTCCAACCAGGACACCTGCATCAACCAGAAGGCTCTGGTGGCCGTGGGCAGCCGATTCCGCAAGGGCGACATCCTGGTGGACGGGCCGTCCACCGACAACGGCGAGGTCGCACTGGGCAAGAACCTGCTTGTGGCCTTCATGGCCTGGGAGGGCTACAACTACGAGGACGCCATCATCCTCAGCGACCGGCTGGTGCGCGACGACGTGCTCACCTCCATCCACATTCACGAGCACGAGATCGATGCCCGCGACACCAAGCTGGGCCCCGAGGAGATCACCCGGGACATCCCCAACCTGTCCGAGGAGATCCTGGCCGACCTCGACGAGGAGGGGATCATCCGGCCCGGCGCCGAGGTTGGGCCCGGAGACGTTCTGGTGGGCAAAGTCACCCCCAAGGGTGAGACCGAGCTGACCCCCGAGGAACGGCTGCTGCGAGCCATCTTCGGCGAGAAGGCCCGAGAGGTGCGCGACACCAGCCTCAAGGTCCCCCACGGCGAGAACGGCAAGGTGATCGACGTCAAGAAGTTCAACCGCTTCGCCGGCGATGAGCTGCCCCCTGGGGTCAACCAACTCGTGCGGGTGTACGTGGCCCAGAAGCGGAAGATATCCGTGGGCGACAAGCTGGCCGGCCGTCACGGGAACAAGGGGGTTATCTCCAGGATCCTGCCGGTTGAGGACATGCCCCACCTGGCCGACGGCACCCCGGTGGACATCATCTTGAACCCACTCGGGGTCCCCTCCCGCATGAACGTGGGTCAGGTGCTGGAAGCCCACCTGGGTTACGCGGCCCGATGGGGCTGGGATGTTGACGGCACGGTGGGCGACCCGCCCGAACGCGGTGACGGTCGCAAGACCCGGCCCACCACCAAACCCGCCACTCTGGTGGCCACCCCGGTGTTCGACGGGGCCCACTGGGACGAGGCCGGCCACTCCGGGCAACACCCCACCATCCAGCAGCTTCTGGAGAACATCAGCCCCGAGACCGTCGATGGGGAGCGCCTCGTCGGCGCCGACGGCAAGGCCGTGCTCTACAACGGCCGCACCGGCGAGCCCTACGACAACCGGATCATGGTCGGCTACATGTACATGCTCAAGCTGGCCCACCTGGTGGACGACAAAATTCACGCCCGCTCCACCGGTCCGTACTCGATGATCACCCAGCAGCCCCTGGGGGGTAAGGCCCAGTTCGGCGGCCAGCGGTTCGGTGAGATGGAGGTTTGGGCTCTCGAGGCATACGGCGCGGCCTACTGCCTCCAGGAGCTGCTCACCATCAAGTCCGACGACGTGCTCGGCCGGGTGAGGGTGTACGAGGCCATCGTGAAGGGCGACAACATCCCCGAGCCGGGGATACCGGAGAGCTTCAAGGTACTGATCAAGGAAATGCAGGCCCTGTGCCTGAACGTCGAGGTCCGCGACACCGCGGGACAGCAGGTGGAGATCACCGAACTGGACGACGACGCCTTCCGCACCTCCGAGGAGCTGGGTATCGACATCTCCCGCCCCGAGCGGGGATCCGACGAAGAGGACGAGCGCCGCATCGCAGGGAGGATGTTCTAGATGCTGGATGTCAACGATTTCGATCAGCTCTCCATCGGGCTGGCCACCGCCGACGCCATCCGGACCTGGTCCAACGGCGAGGTGAAGAAGCCTGAAACCATCAACTACCGCACGCTACGTCCCGAAAAGGACGGCCTGTTCTGCGAGAAGATCTTCGGGCCGACCAAGGACTGGGAGTGCTACTGCGGCAAGTACAAGCGCATCCGGTTCAAGGGCATCATCTGCGAACGCTGCGGCGTGGAGGTCACCCGCTCCAAGGTGCGCCGGGACCGGATGGGCCACATCGAGCTGGCCGCTCCCGCTGTCCACATCTGGTACCTGAGGGGCACGAGGTCGTGGCTGGCATACCTGCTCATGGGCACCGAGCCCAAGGAGGAGCTCAAGGCCAAGCAGCTCGAGAAGGTCATCTACTTCGCGGCCAACCTGGTCACCGAGGTGGACGAGGACGAGCGGCACAAGCAGCTTCCCGAACTCGAACGGGAGATGCACGAGGAAGTCGAGGCCATCAAGGCCGAGCACGATGAGCGTCGCACCGAGCGTCTGGCCGAGCTGGAGCAGGAGCTCGAGGAGCTGGAGGCCTCCCAGGCCCGGGATTCGGAGAAGAACGCCCGGCACAAGGCAGCCGAGAAGGACCTGCTCGCCCTCGACGAGGAGTACGAGGAGGAGATCGACCTGGTCGAACGGTCCTTCGAGGAGTTCGCCGCCCTGTTCCCCCGCAAGATCATCGAGGACGAAGAGCTGTGGAGGGAGATGGAAGAGCGCTACGGCGACATGTTCGCCGGGGGCATGGGTGCCGCGGTCATCGCCACCCTCATCGACAGCGTCGATCTCGACGAGGAGGAGCGCAAGCTCCGCGAGCAGCTCGACCCCCCCGAGGGCCAGAAGAGGCTCTCGCAGCAGCGCGAGCAGAAGGCCATCAAGCGGCTCAAGATCGTGTCGGCGTTCAACCGCCGCGACCAGCACGGGAGGCGCATCAACGACCCCCGGGCCATGATCCTGGACTCGGTCCCCGTCATCCCCCCCGAACTGCGGCCCATGGTGCAGCTCGACGGCGGCCGCTTCGCCACCTCCGACCTGAACGACCTCTACCGCCGGGTCATCAACCGAAACAATCGCCTCAAGCGCCTGCTCGACCTGGGTGCCCCGGAGATCATCGTCAACAACGAGAAGCGCATGCTGCAGGAGGCCGTGGACGCCCTGTTCGACAACGGCCGCCGTGGCCGTCCGGTCACCGGGCCGGGCAACCGCCCCCTCAAGTCGCTGTCCGACATGCTCAAGGGCAAGCAGGGGCGGTTCCGCCAGAACCTCCTCGGCAAGCGGGTTGACTACTCGGGCCGCTCGGTCATCGTGGTCGGTCCCACGCTGAAGCTGCACCAGTGCGGGCTTCCCAAGCTCATGGCCCTGGAGCTGTTCAAGCCGTTCGTCATGAAGAAGCTGGTGGAGGAGGACCTGGCCCAGAACATCAAGTCGGCCAAGCGGATGGTCGAGCGTCGCCGCCCCCAGGTGTGGGACGTGCTGGACGAGGTCATCCAGGAACACCCCGTGCTGTTGAACCGGGCCCCGACCCTGCACCGCCTCGGCATCCAGGCATTCGAGCCGGTGCTGGTGGAGGGCAAGGCCATCCAGATCCACCCACTGGTGTGTACAGCGTTCAACGCAGACTTCGACGGCGACCAGATGGCCGTTCACCTGCCGCTGTCGGCCCAGGCCCAGGCCGAGGCCCGGGTGCTGATGCTCTCGGCAAACAACGTGCTCAGCCCCGCTCACGGTCGTCCCCTTGTCACCCCCGGCCAGGACATGATTATCGGGGCCTACTACCTCACCGAGGAGGTCGAGGGGGCTCTGGGAGAGGGGCGGGTGTTCCGCCACCAGCACCAGATCGAGCGGGCCTACGAAGCCGGTGGGGTGGACCTGCACGCCAAAATCGAGTTCCGCATCCCCGAGCTGGTGGACACGCCGGCCAACGGGGAAGCCGCCACCTACACCCCCACCACGGTGGGGCGGGTGCTTTTCAACAGCACCTTGCCCGACAGCTTCCCCTACGTGAACCGGGTGGTTGCCAAGCGGGACGTGACAACCATCGTGGACCAACTCGCCCAGCAGTACACCAAGGACGACGTGGCCCGAAGCCTGGATGCGTTCAAGAACCTGAGCTTCGAGTACGCCAGCCAGTCGGGCCTCACCGTGTCGGTGGACGACATCAAGGTTCCGCCCGACAAGAAGGCCATCCTCGACCGCTACGAAAAGGAAGCCGAGAAGGTCGAGAACCAGTTCCGGCGCGGGATCATCACCGACGGCGAGCGGCGACAGAAAGAGGTCGAGATCTGGACCGAGGCCACCGAGATGGTGCGCCAGCGCATGGAGGCCGTGCTCCAGGACGAGCAGTTCAACCCCATCGACATGATGGTGGGCTCCGGGGCCCGAGGCAACATGATGCAGGTCCGCCAGATCGCGGGCATGAGGGGCTTGGTGGCCAACCCAAGGGGAGACATGATCCCCCGGCCCATCAAGAGCAACTTCCGCGAGGGCCTGGCGATGCTCGAGTACTTCATTGCCACCCCCGGGGCCCGCAAGGGCCTGGTGGACACCGCCCTGCGTACCGCGGACTCCGGCTACCTCACCCGGAGGCTGGTGGACGTGGCCCAGGAGGTCATCATCAACGACCGGGACCCGTTCGAATCCGGTGCGCCGGTGCGGGGCATCTGGATCGAGGATGTCGTGCCCGACGAGGCCGGCAAGCGCTCCTATCTCGAGACCCGGCTGTTCAGCCGCACCCTCGCCGACGACGTGACCCTGGGTGACGGCACGGTAATAGAACGGGGCTCGGTGGTCGGCAACGACGAGATGGAGCTGCTGCGCGACGACCCCACCGTGACCCGTGTCCGGGTGATGTCTCCGCTCACCGACGACTCCGAGGTGGGCATCAGCAGGGCGTCCTACGGGCTCTCCCTGGCTACCGGCCAGTCAATCGAGGTGGGCGAGGCGGTCGGCGTGATCGCGGCCCAGTCCATCGGTGAGCCTGGCACCCAGCTCACCATGCGTACCTTCCACACCGGCGGTGTGGCCGGCAAGGACATTGCCGGCGGTCTGCCCCGGGTGGTGGAGCTGTTCGAGGCCCGCACCCCCAAGGGCAAGGCCGAGCTGACCCGGATATCCGGCGTAGTCCGCATCGCCGAGGAGGACGGCAAGGCCAACCGGCTGTCGGTGATCGGCGACGACGGCGCCGAGTGGTCCATCGTCATCGACCCTGCCTGGAAGCTGGCCGTGGTTGACGGCCAGGAGGTGTCGGCAGGCGATCCGGTGGCCCAGGCCGACGGCCCCTACGACCCCAAGGAGCTTCTCGAAATCCGTGGGGTGCGGGAAACCCAGCAGTACCTGGTGGACGAAGTCCAGCGGGTGTACCGAGACCAGGGCGTGTCCATCCACGACAAGCACATCGAGCTCATCGTGCGCCAGATGACCCGCCGGGTGGCCATCCAGGAGCCGGGAGATTCCGATTTCCTGCCCGGCGAGCGGGTGGACTCCCAGGTGTTCACCAACGAGAACAGGGCACTCACCCAGCAGAGCAAGCGCCCCGCCGAGGGCAGGCCCGAACTCATGGGCATCACCAAGGCCTCGCTGGCCACCGACTCCTGGCTGTCGGCGGCGTCGTTCCAGGAAACCACCCGGGTGCTCACCGAGGCCGCCATCGAATCCCGCCAGGACGATCTGATCGGCCTGAAGGAGAACATCATCATCGGCAAGCTGATCCCTGCCGGAACCGGCATGGAGATCTACCGGGATATCGCGGCTCATGCGCCCGACTACACCCCGATGGAGTACTACACCTCCGGCGACGACGACATGGACCTGGCCGACCAGTTCGCCCAGTGGGCGTCGCCTGCCGAGGAAGAGGGAGCCGACGTGTTGCCGATTGGAACCATCGGCACGTAAACTTGGTCCAGAGCGCGCACTGTGCTGCGCTCGCAATCTTGTTCCATTCAGCCGTAGGAAGTGCTGTGCCCACGATTCAGCAGCTTGTGCGCAAAGGGCGCCAGTCAAAATTCCGCAAGGAGAAGACACCGGCCCTCAAGAACGCGCCCCAACGGCGGGGAGTCTGCACCCGGGTTTACACCACCACCCCGAAGAAGCCGAACTCGGCGCTGCGGCGGGTGGCCCGCGTCCGGCTGACCAGCGGTATGGAGGTCACCGCCTACATACCCGGCGAGGGGCACAACCTCCAGGAACACTCCATCGTGCTGGTGCGGGGCGGGCGGGTCAGAGACCTTCCCGGCGTGCGCTACAAGGTCATCCGGGGCACGCTCGACACCTCCGGCGTCACCGACCGCCGCCAGGCTCGCAGCCGCTACGGCGCCAAGAAGGAAAGCTAGCCATGCCTCGCAAGGGCCCGGCCGGCCACCGCCACCTTCCCAACGACCCGGTTTACGACTCGTTACTGGTTACCCAGTTCGTGAACAAGGTGCTGCAGCGGGGCAAGCGCTCCACCGCCGAGCGCATCGTGTACGGCGCCCTCGACATCGTCGAGCAGAAAACCAACGCCGAGCCGCTGGGCACGCTGAAGCGGGCCGTGGAGCATGTGCGGCCCCAACTCGAAGTTCGCAGCCGGCGAGTTGGCGGCGCCACCTACCAGGTTCCGGTGGATGTGCGCCCCCGGCGGGCCAACACCCTGGCCATCCGCTGGATCGTCAACCACTCCCGTGAGCGCCGCGAGCGCACCATGACCGATCGGTTGGCCAACGAGATTCTGGACGCCTCCAACGGCCTGGGCGCGTCGGTGAAACGGCGCGACGACCTGCACAAGATGGCAGAGTCGAACCGGGCCTTCGCCCACTACCGCTGGTAAGCGGTCCTTCCCCCTCAAGCGTCATGTCTCGTCACCCCCTTGAAAAGACTCGCAACATTGGCATCATGGCCCACATTGACGCGGGCAAAACCACCTGCACCGAGCGCATCCTGTTCTACACCGGCAAGGCCTACAAGCTCGGTGAGGTTCACGACGGCGCCGCCACCATGGACTGGATGGAGCAGGAGCAGGAGCGGGGCATCACCATTACCTCGGCTGCCACCACCGCCGAGTGGGCCGGGCACCGGATCAACATCATCGACACCCCCGGCCACGTGGACTTCACCATGGAGGTGGAGCGCTCGCTTCGGGTGCTCGACGGCGCGGTGGCCCTGTTCGACGGGGTGGCCGGCGTGGAGCCCCAGTCCGAGACGGTTTGGCGTCAGGCCAACAAGTACGGGGTCCCCCGCATTTGCTTCATCAACAAGCTCGACCGCACCGGGGCTAACTTCGAGCGTGCCGTGCTCACCATCACCGAGCGGCTCCGGGCCAACACTGCGGTCATTCAGATTCCCATCGGTATCGAGGCCGAGCTTCAGGGCGTGGTCGATCTGGTGGAGATGCAGGGTTTGATCTGGCGAGGTGACGACCTTGGTGCCACGTGGGATGTCACAGAGATCCCCGCCGACCTGAGGGACAAGGCCGAGGAAGCCCGGTTCGAGCTCATCGACCTGCTCACCCGGTTCGATGAGAACCTTCTCGAGAAGTACATCGAGGACGAGGACTCCATCACCCCGGCCGATCTGCGGTCTGCGCTGCGGTCCGCCACCCTGTCGCTGGACGTGGTGCCGGTGCTGTGCGGTTCGGCGTTCAAGAACAAGGGCGTTCAGCCCCTGCTGGACGCGATAATCGACTACCTCCCCTCCCCGCTGGACATTCCCTCGGTGAAGGGCGCCCACAAGGGCGAGGAGTGCGACCGGCCCGCCGACGACAATGCCCCGTTCAGCGCGCTGGCGTTCAAGATCATGAGCGACCCCCATGTGGGCAAGCTCACCTACATCCGGGTGTACAGCGGCCAGCTCCAAAAGGGTGGCCAGGTGGTCAACTCCCGCACCGGCCGCAAGGAGCGGTTGGGGCGCATCCTGGAGATGCACGCCAACGACCGCGAAGACCTCGACATCGTCAGGGCCGGCGACATCGTGGCCGGCATCGGACTCAAGGACGTGCGAACCGGGGACACGTTGGCCGACGCAGGCGACCCCATCGTGCTGGAGCAGATGGACATTCCCGACCCGGTGATCCAGGTGGCGGTGGAGCCCCGGACGAAGGCCGACCAGGACAAGCTGGGCAAGGCCATGTCGGCACTGGCCGAGGAAGACCCGACATTCCAGGTCCGCACCGACGAGGAAACGGCACAGACCCTCATCGCCGGGATGGGAGAACTGCACCTCGAGGTTCTGGTGGAGCGGATGCTGCGGGAGTTTCGGGTGGACGCCTCGGTGGGCAAGCCCCAAGTGGCCTACCGCGAGACCATCTCCGCACCGGTGTCGGGCCACACCCACACTCTCAAGAAGCAGACTGGCGGCTCGGGCCAGTACGCCGAGATCACCTTCAACCTCGAGCCCAACGACCCCGGCAAGGGCTACGAGTTCTCAAGCGAGGTCACCGGCGGCCGCATCCCCCGGGAATACATCCCGGCGGTGGACAACGGCATGAAGGACGCCATGACCACAGGGCCGCTGGCCGGATTCCCAGTGGTGGACCTCAAGGTAACCCTCACCGACGGCCGCCACCACGACGTGGACTCGTCGGAGATGGCGTTCAAGATCGCCGCCACCTCGGCGTTCAGAGAAGCGGCTCGCAGGGCCAGGCCCATCCTGCTGGAGCCGATCATGGCGGTGGACGTCGTGACGCCCGAGGAGTACATGGGCGACGTGATCGGCGATCTCAATGGTCGCCGAGGCAAGATCGACAGCATGGAACAGCGGGGCAGCGAACAAATTGTGAAGGCCCATGTGCCACTTTCCGAAATGTTCGGGTACGCTACCGAACTTCGTTCGCGGACACAGGGCCGTGCTACGTACACCATGCAGTTCGACACCTACCGGCCGGCTCCGGCCAAGGTGCAGGAGGAAATCGTCGCCCGTATCCGGGGCGAGTGACCAGGGGCGAGGAGCCCAATTTCGGAGGCAAAAATGGCGAAGGAAACATTCGAGCGCACCAAGCCGCACTTGAACGTGGGAACGATGGGCCACATCGACCACGGCAAGACCACCCTTACCGCGGCCATCACCAGGGTGCTGTCGGAGGCCGACCCCACATCCACCCAGTTCACCGAGTTCGACAACATCGACAAGGCTCCCGAGGAGCGTGAGCGGGGCATCACCATCAACGTGGCCCACGTCGAGTACGAGACCCCGAACCGCCACTACGCCCACGTCGATATGCCGGGCCACGCCGACTACATCAAGAACATGATCACCGGCGCGGCCCAGGTGGACGGCGCCATCCTGGTGGTGTCGGCCGCCGACGGCCCCATGCCCCAGACCAGGGAGCACGTGTTGCTGGCCCGCCAGGTGGGTGTACCCGCCATCGTGGTGGCCCTGAACAAGGTGGACATGGTTGACGACGAGGAACTGCTGGAGCTGGTGGAGCTTGAGGTCCGCGAGCTGCTCAGCGAGTACGACTTCCCCGGCGACGACATCCCGGTGGTTCCGGTGTCGGCCCTCAAGGCCCTCGACGGGGACGCCGACTCCGCCCAGCAGGTCATGGATCTGATGGCGCAGGTGGACTCCTACATCGACGAGCCCGAGCGGGATGTGGACAAGCCGTTCCTGATGCCCATCGAGGATGTGTTCTCCATCACCGGGCGAGGCACGGTGGTCACCGGCCGGGTGGAGCAGGGCATCGTCAACACCGGTGACAAGGTGGAGATCGTCGGGATCCGGGACACCGCCGAGACGGTGTGTACCGGGGTGGAGATGTTCCGCAAGCTGCTCGACGAAGGCCGGGCAGGCGACAACATCGGCGCCCTGCTGCGGGGTACAGGCAAGGACGAGGTCCAGCGGGGCCAGGTGCTGGCCAAGCCCGGCTCCATCACCCCCCACACCAACTTCGAGGCCCAGGTGTACGTTCTGACCAAGGAAGAGGGGGGCCGCCACAAGCCCTTCTTCAGCAACTACCGGCCCCAGTTCTACTTCCGCACCACTGATGTCACCGGCACCATCGCCTTGCCCGAGGGCATCGAGATGTGCATGCCCGGCGATAACACGGAGATGGTGGTGGAGCTGATCGCCCCGATTGCCATGGACGAGGGCCTGCGCTTTGCCATCCGCGAGGGTGGACGCACAGTGGGTGCGGGCACCGTCACCAAGATCATCAAGTAACTCCCATGGCAGCAGGACAGAAGATCCGCATCCGGCTCAAGGCCTACGATCACGAGATCATCGACCAATCCACGAAGAAGATCGTAGAGACGGTCAAGCGCACCCAGGCCGACCTACGGGGACCTGTTCCGCTGCCCACCGAGAAGCACCGCTTCACGGTGATCCGCTCGCCCCACAAGGACAAGGACAGCAGGGAGCACTTCGAGATTCGCATCCACAAGCGGCTGCTCGACATCGTGGATCCCGGTCCCAAGACCGTGGACTCGCTTCAACGGCTGGACTTGCCCGCAGGTGTCGATATCGAGATCAAGCTCCAACACGGCTGACACCATGCCGATACCAGGGCAGCGATGACTTCCTCCCAGGTAGTACTCCTCCGGGTTTCGGGACCAGACAAAGCTCCCATCGGTGTCCGATGAGCACGAACCAGGTAGTACTCCTCCGGGTTTCGGGACCAGACAAACCGGGACTGTTCGCAGCTCTTCTCAACGTGTTGGCCGCCGGGGGTGCCCACGTCCAGGACGTGGAGCAGATAGTCATCCGCCGCCAGCTCGTGCTGGGAATCGTGATCGAGGCTCCCCCCGGCGACGACCTGTTCAAGGACCTTCTCCTGTTCGGGTGGGAGCAGGAGGTTGCGGTGGAGTTCGACGTGGTCGATGCCACCCCCACGTCGCACGCCAACGCTCACGCCATCACCGTGCTGGGTCGGGAGCTGACCCCGGCGATACTGGCTGAAACAGCCGCCGCCATCGCCGACGGAGGCGGGAACATCAACCGCATCGTGCGGCTGTCCCGTTACCCCATATACAGCTACGAGCTTCTGGTGGAGGGGGGCGACGCCGACACCATCCGCTATAACCTGCTGTCGGCCGCCGGCGCCAACCCCGGCTTCGAGGTGGCCATCCAGCGGGAGGGCCTGGCCCGGCGAGCCAAGCGAGTGGCGGTGCTGGATGTTGACTCAACCCTCATCCAGAACGAGATGATCGACCTGCTGGCCGCCGAAGCGGGCTGCGTGGAGACTTGTCAAACCCTGACCGAGCGGGCCATGCGGGGGGAGATCGACTTCGAGACCGCCCTGCGGGAACGGGTGGGTCTGCTGGCCGGATTGGACGAAGACGCCATGGAGCGAGCGTGGGACAAGGTCAGGCTCACCCCGGGGGCCCGCACGTTCCTGTCCACCCTTCAGGTGCTGGGGTTCTCCATCGCCATAATCAGCGGCGGCTTCACGCGGTTCTGCAACCGCATCCAGGAGGACTTCTGCCTCGACTACTCCTACGCCAACACCCTGGAGATGGTGGACGGCAAGCTCACAGGAAGGTTGGAAGGCCCGATCGTGGATCGCCAACGCAAGGCAGAGATCCTCTACGAGGTGGCCGCCGCCGAAGGTGTCTCGCCCGAGCAGGTGGTGGCGGTGGGAGACGGTGCCAACGACATCGACATGCTCTCGGTTGCCGGATTGGGTATCGCTTTCAACGCCAAGCCCAAGGTGCGGGAAGCGGTGGACACCTCGTTGAACATCCCCTACCTGGATGCAGTTCTGTTTCTCCTCGGGGTGAGCCGCGAAGAAGTAGAGGCCGCAGGCATTTGATCGATCCCCCGCCGATTCGCAGCCTGTTGTTCGTTCCCGCCAATCGGGCCGACCGGATGCAGAAGGCTCTGGAATCGGAAGCCGACGGGGTGGTGTTCGACATGGAAAGCGCCATCCCCCGGGGAGCGGCCGCCGAAGCCCGGGTCAACGTTCGCCAAGCGTTGGAAGCCCGTACCCCCGACCAACCGGTGGTGTTCATCCGACCTTCCGCGGTGGGTACCCCCGACTTCAATCCCGATATGGACGCCGGCCTGCATCCCTCCCTCGGCACGGTGATGTTGCCGCAGGTCACCCACCCGGATGAGGTGTCCGCCGTCGCCGAGGCCCTGGAGGGAACCGAGGCCCGGATCATGCCGCTGGTGGAAACCGCTGCCGCGGTACGCCTGGCTTTCGAGCTGGCCACCGCTTCCGACCGGGTGGCCTACATGGGCGGAGCCACTTCCCGCCAGGGCGACCTGGCCCGCTCGGTTGGCTACGAGTGGACGGCCGAGGGCACCGAAACCCTTTACCTGCGCCAAAAGGTGCTGATTGACGTGCGAGCGGCCGGTGTGCCCAACCCGCTGTCGGGACTATGGGGCACCTTGGATGACCTCGCCGGTCTCACCCGGTTCGCCCGGCAAACCCACCAACTCGGTTACGAGGGAATGCTTGCCATCCACCCCAGCCACATCCCGGTCATCAACCAAGTCTTTTCCCCGACCCCGGAGGAGATCGAAGGTTGGCAGCGGCTGATCGGTGCCGCCGAGGAGGCCGAAGCCCAGGGTGTCGGCGCTTTCCGTCATGAGGGCCGCCTTGTCGACCGGGCCCACGTCCTCACAGCCCGCCGTCTGCTCTCCCGAGCCGAAAGGCTCAACCTCAGCGATTAATCCCGCTACCGACCAGAAAATTGGCCTTTGACGGGGGGGGGGGGGGGGCAAGCACTGCGCTAGACTTTTTGTCGCCAACAGCAGTCTTCAAGCAGGAGAACGAAGTAACCATGGCCCGGACCACGTTTCACGAAATTCCCGTTGACACCAGAGGCGACCTACCGGCCGTGGGTTCGGCCGCACCGCCGTTCATTCTGGTGGCCAACGATCTTTCCCTGATCAAGTTGGAAGAGATGGCGGGCCGCACCGTGGTACTCAACATCTTTCCCAGCCTTGACACCGAGGTGTGCGCCAACACCGTACGGACCTTCAACTTGGAGGCCACCAAACTGGGCAATACCAACGTACTTGGGGTTTCGATGGATCTGCCCTTCGCCGGTAAGCGCTTCTGCGGCAACCACAACATTGAGCACGTGGCTCTCGCTTCCGCTTTTCGCAGCCGGGGCTTCCTGGCCGACTACGGCGTCGAGATGATCAACGGGCCC
This sequence comes from Acidimicrobiales bacterium, assembly GCA_965200775.1. Taxonomy (GTDB): domain Bacteria; phylum Actinomycetota; class Acidimicrobiia; order Acidimicrobiales; family Bin134; genus Poriferisocius. The sequence continues at coordinate 2,597,173 of OZ241383.1, forward strand.
CTGACCGGTCTCTGCGCCCGAGCCATTGTGGTTATCGACCCCGACGGCAACGTGGCCCACACCGAGCTGGTGGAACAGATCACTTCGGAGCCCGACTACGACGCCGCCCTCGCCTTCTGCTCCTGACCTCGGCATCGGAGCGGCCGGATTCGGCCTCGTCCAATTCCCCCACCAGTTCGTGCCGCTCGAGGTAGCTGGACAGGAACGCCTGGATGGTGGCCGCGGCCGGTAGAGCCAGCACCGCTCCCACAGCGCCCAGCAGTAGGCTCCCGGCGATCACCGAGCCGAAAGCAACCGTCACGTGGATCTCCATGGTGTGAGCTGTGACCTTGGGTTGGAGCAGATAGTTCTCCACCTGCTGATAGATCACGATGGCGATTAGGATCACCAACCCCGTGGAGGGTTGGTCGAGCAGCCCGATAAGCACAGGTAGAGCCCCGGCGATATATGTCCCGATCACCGGCACAAACTGCGAGACCAGGCCAACCCACATCGCCATCGGCACCGGGAAGGGTGCGTCCACGATGAAGAACAACAGCCAGTGGACCAGGAACGACACCGCAGCCAGGATGATCCTGCTGTAGATGTAGCCCCCCGTTTTGGAAACTGCGATGTCCCACACCCGCAACACCAGGCGCTGGCGATCGGGCGACAGCAGCGAGCAGATGTTGCGGCGTAGTTTGGGCCCCTCGGCCACCAGGTAGAAGGTGAACAGCCCCACGGTCAAGGCCTGGAACAGCACCTGAAGCACGGTCGCCCCCAGGTTGACCAGGTTGTCGGCCAGGCGGGTGGCCAGGTTGGTTACCGCCCCGCCCTCCTGGAACTCGTCCAGCAAACCCTCGACGTCGACCTCGATTTCGAAGGTGTCCTCCACCCACTGCTCGATGTCGTTGATGTAGCCGGGTGCATTGTCGGCAAACTCACCGACTTGGTCGGCCAAAACCGCGCCGATGGCCCAAACGAACAACCCCAGCGCACCCAGCAGGAGCAGGAAAATCATCCCCGTACCCAATCCCCTGCGAACTCCATGCCGCTCCATACGGTTCACTGCCGGCTCCAGGGCAAACGACAGGAAGAACGAGACCAGCACGATCACCAGCAGTGATTTCAGCTCTACCACCAGCCAGCGCAGCACGTACAACCCACCCAGTGCTGCGGCACCGATCAGGATGGCTCGCATCAGCCACCGGGGGAGTTTGTTGGAATCGGACGAAACCTCGTCCACGATTGCAAGCTAATCGCCACCCTCGGCCCAACCGGGGATTTGATGAATGCGCATCTGGCCCATCGGATACGGGACGGATCTGGGATTTGGCCAGCCAGGGATTTGGCCCACGCCGGGGCAGTGGCTATCCTTTATTTTTCGTGCCGGCCCCGGTCGGCACTGTTCGTGTAAAGCGACGTCCGCCCAGGCCCGCACGGGGCAGGAACCTGCTCCGGGAACCAGGCGGCACAACCGAGAACCGCTCCGCCGGAAAGTCCCGTCCCAGGGCCTGATACCGTGCGGAGCGTTCGCGTGAAGGCAGGATCGCGATGGTTGCCAGGGCGATTGTCGGCGAAAAACTAGGAATGACCCAGGTGTGGGACGAGAACGACTGTGTCGTCCCCGTCACCGTGCTGCGGGTGGAACCCTGCCGGATCGTGCAGGTCAAGCGGCCCGAGACCGACGGGTACTCCGCTCTCCAGGTGACCTTCGGTACCCAGAACCCCGATCGCCTCACCCAACCCGAGAAGGGCCACCTGGCCAAGGCCGGGGTGGAACCGGGCCGCAAGCTGGTCGAGCTGCGTATCGACGACGTGGGCGACTACGAAGCAGGCCAGGAGATCGGTGCCGACGTGTTCAACGGCGGCGAACGGGTGGATGTCACCGGAGTCAGCAAGGGCAAGGGCTTCAGCGGCGTGATGAAGCGGCACAACTTCAGCGGCCAGAAGGCCAGCCACGGAGCCCACAAGGTTCACCGTAAGCCCGGAGCGGTGGGTCAGTGCGCCACGCCATCCCGGATCTTCCGGGGCAAGCGGATGCCGGGACGAGCCGGGGCCCAGAAGGTGACCACGTTGAACCTCCAGGTAGTGAGGGTGGACAGCGAACAGGACCTGATCCTGCTGAAGGGATCGGTTCCCGGCCGGCGAGGTACCACCGTGCTGATTCGCAGCGCGGTGAAGAACGGAGCGAGATGACCACCGTCACTGTTCGCACCCCCGCCGGGCAGGACACCGGTTCGGTGGACCTCGATCCCGATGTTTTCGGCATTGAGCCCAACGTGGCCGTCATGCACCAGGTGGTCACCGCCCAGCTCGCAGCCCGGCGACGGGGCACCCAGAGCACCAAGACCAAGTCCGAGGTCAAGGGCGGTTCGAGCAAGCCCTGGCGCCAGAAGGGCACCGGTCGGGCCCGTCACGGGTCCACTCGCAATCCCCAGTGGCGAGGCGGCGGGGTGGCCTTGGGTCCCAAGCCTCGTAGCTACCGCCAGCGCACCCCCAAGAAGATGGTTCGCCTGGCCCTGAGGTCGGCACTGTCCGACCGGGCCCGCGACGAGAAGGTGGTGGTGGTGGACCGCTGGGCATTCGAGGTTCCCCGGACCAAGGAGGCCATGGCCGCTCTCAACGCCCTCGGGGTGGAGGGCCGGGTGCTCTTGGTGTCGGAGCGCGACCAGACCGAGGTGTGGAAGAGCTTCCGCAACCTCCCCTCCGTTCACGTCATCAGCCCCGCCGAGCTAAACGCCTACGACGTGCTGGTGAGCGACGTGGTGGTTTTCACGCTCGACACCCTGCCCACCTCGGCTTCATCCGATGAGACAGAGGAACCCGACGAAACAGGGGAATCCGATGAAACAGGGGATGAGCAGGAATGAAGGATCCTCGCGACGTGGTGCTGGCCCCGGTGGTCTCCGAGAAGTCCTACGAACTGCTGGAGGCCAACGTCTACACCTTCAAGGTCCACCCCAGCGCGTCCAAGCCCGAGATCAAGGACGCGGTGGAGTCGTTGTTCGACGTAACCGTGTTGAAGGTCAACACCATGAACCGCAAGGGCAAGCGTCGCCGCAACCGGCGCAGCCCCACCTTCGGCCGCAAACCCGACACCAAGCGTGCTCTGGTCACCCTGGCCGATGGTGACGAAATCGAGTTGTTCGACGTCTGAGGCACACCATGGCAGTTCGTAGACGCAACCCCACCAGCCCCGGCCGCCGCTTCCAGATGGTGTCGGACTTCTCCGACATCACCACCACGAAGCCGGAGAAGTCGCTGGTGGCCAAGAAGAACGGGACCGGCGGCCGCAACAACCACGGCCACAAGACGGCCCGCCACCGGGGCGGGGGCCACAAGCAGCGCTACCGGATCATCGACTTCACCCGGGCCAAGGACGACGTCCCCGCCACCGTGGCATCGGTGGAGTACGACCCGAACCGCAACTGCCGCATCCTGCTGCTGCACTTCCACGACGGCGAAAAGCGCTACATCCTGGCCCCCGAAGGGGTAGGGGTAGGCGAGATCCTCCAGAACGGCCCCGGGTCCGAGATCAAGGCCGGCAACGCTCTTCCACTGCGCTACATCCCGGTTGGTACCACCGTCCACGCCGTGGAGCTACAGCCCGGCGGCGGGGCTCGCATCGCCCGCTCGGCAGGCTCCAGCGCTCAGTTGGTGGCCAAGGAGGGCAGCTTCGCCACGCTCCGCCTGCCCAGCACCGAGATGCGCCGGGTGCCCATCGACTGCCGGGCCACCGTGGGATCGGTGGGCAACGCCGAGGCCGAGCTCATCAAGCTGGGCAAGGCCGGGAGAGCCCGCTGGAAGGGGGTGCGCCCCCAGACCCGGGGCGTGGCCATGAACCCTGTGGATCACCCGTTGGGGGGCGGCGAGGGCAAGTCCTCCGGTGGGCGGCACCCTGTGTCCCCTTGGGGCAAGCCCGAGGGCCGCACCCGCAACAAGAAGAAGAAGTCGCAGCAGATGATCATCCGACGGCGCCGCACCCGCGGTGGACGGCGTTGAGGAGGGACTGGCCATGCCGAGAAGTCTGAAGAAGGGCCCGTTCGTCGACCGCCACCTCCTTCGCAAGGTGGATGCCCTCAACGACCAGAACACCAAGCAGGTGATCCGCACGTGGTCCCGGCGCTCCACCATCATCCCCGACATGGTGGGCCACACCATCGCCGTCCACGACGGGCGCAAGCACGTACCTGTGTACATCACGGAATCGATGGTGGGTCACAAGCTGGGCGAGTTCGCCCCCACCCGGACATTCCGGGCCCATGCCGGCCAGGAACGGGGAGCGCGTCGCTGATGGCCGTGGTCACCGTGGGCAACGAGACCCGGCCCGGTAGCCGAGCCGTGGCCAAGTACGTGCGGTCGTCGGCCTTCAAGGCCCGGGAGGTGCTCGATTTGGTGCGAGGCAAGTCGTACTCCGAGGCCAGGGAGATTCTGGCCTTCTCCGAGCGGCGCATCTCCGACACCATCGCCAAGTGCCTCGACTCCGCGGTGGCCAACGCCGAGCACAACGACGACCTCGACGGCGAGGAACTGTTCGTGGCCTCCTGCTTTGCCGACGAGGGCCCCACGCTGAAGCGATGGCGGCCGAGGGCCCGGGGTCGGGCCACCCGCATCCGCAAGCGCACGTGTCACATCACCATCGTGCTGGCCCGCTACTCCGAGGAGGAGCTGGCTGCCATCGACGCTCGCATGGCGCTCAAGGGCACCGGACGGCGCAGTTCTGCCGCCGAGGCCCGCCGCCGCCGGGTGGCGGCCAGCCGCCAACGCGACGAAGAACGTGCCGCAAAGGACGAACACGAAAACCACGAATACCACGAGGAAGAGGCAGCCGCCGAAGTCGAGACCGAGGTTGACACCGAAGAAGGCGCTGAGGCTGCCGCCGAAGTCGAAGAAGAGGCAACCGCCCAAACCGAAGACGACGAAGCCGACGCCCCCACAACCGACGAGAAGGAAGCCTGATGGGCCAGAAGATCAATCCTTACGGGTTTCGACTCGGGGTAACCACCGACTGGAAGTCGCGCTGGTTCGCCAACCGGCGGGAGTACGGCGACTTCATCATCGAGGACTGGAAGGTCCGCAACTACCTGATGTCGGAACTCCCCCACGCCGCCATCAGCCGCATCGAAATCGAGCGCACCCGCGACCGGCTGCGAGTTGATGTCCACACCGCCCGTCCGGGAATCGTCATCGGCCGTCGAGGCAGCGAAGCCGACCGTCTCCGCAACGGCTTGGCCAAGATCACCGGGAACAACCGGGTGCAGCTCAACATCCAGGAGATCAAGCAGCCCGAACTCGACGCCACCCTCATATCCCAGGGTGTGGCCGATCAGCTCGCCAACCGGGTGGCTTTCCGCAGGGCCATGAAGCGAGCGGTGCAGAACGCACAGAAAGCGGGAGCCCTGGGCATCAGAGTGCAGTGCTCAGGCCGCCTGGGCGGCTCCGAAATGGCCCGCACCGAGTGGTACCGAGAAGGCAGGGTTCCCCTTCACACCCTCCGGGCAGACATCGACTACGGCTTCCGTGAGGCCCACACCACCTACGGCCGCATCGGCGTGAAGGTGTGGATTTACAAAGGCGACATCCTGCCCTACAAAACCCAGGCCGAGGACAAGATCAGCCGGGAAGCGGCCATGGCGGTGGGCGAGGCCACAGGCACCCAAAAACCTCGCGCCGTGGTCTCATCTGCGGCCGCTCGCCGCCAGAGCGACCTCGAGCGCCCCGAAGACACCGAAGAGCCAGCGCCCCTCATCAAGGAAGCCGACCCCGAGTTCGAGAAGCTGCTCGAGGAGGAGGAGGACATCCTCCGCACCACCCGCGAGCACCGCGAGACCCCCCACTTCCGCCCCGGAGACGGAGACTGACCCATGTTGATGCCAAAGAAGGTAAAGCATCGCAAGCACCACCGGGGCCGCACCAAGGGCTACGCCAAGGCGGCCACCAGCGTGAGCTTCGGGGAGTACGGCATCCAGGCCTTGGAGCCGGGATGGATCACCGCCCGCCAGATCGAGGCCACCCGTATTGCCATCACCCGCCACATCCGCAGAGGCGGAAAGGTGTGGATCAACATCTTCCCCGACAAGCCGGTCACCGAGAAGCCCGCCGAGACCCGGATGGGTTCGGGCAAGGGCAACCCCGAGCGGTGGGTGGCCGTGGTCCGGCCCGGCCGCGTCCTGTTCGAGTTGTCGTACCACGACCGTGAGGTCGCCCGCACCGCCATCGAACGGGGCATCCAGAAGCTCCCTGTGAAAGCCCGCTTCGTCGAACGCCGGGAGGGGTGGTAGTCGTGGCTCGCAGGGCATCGTGGCACAGCCTCACCGACGGCGAACTCATCGAGCGGCTCGACGAGGCCAGGGACGAAGTGTTCAAGCTCCGCTTCCAGGTGGTCACCGGCCGCCTGGACAACACGGCGCGGCTGAAGCAAGCCAAAAAAGAGGTGGCTCGAGGCATGACCGAGCTGCGGATGCGTGAGATCCAGGCCGCTGAGGCGCTGGAAGCCGAAATGCAGGAGGCCGGCAATGGCTGATCCGACCACGTCAACAAGCGAACCGCAACCCGCTGCCCGGTCCAACGGCCGCAAGGTGCGGGAGGGAACGGTGGTATCCGTCGCCATGGACAAGACCGCTGTGGTGGCGTCCACCGACCGCGTCCGCCATCGGCGGTACAACAAGACCGTGCAGCGCACCACCCGCCTGTACGTCCACGACGAGACCAACCAGCTCGCCGTGGGCGACCGGGTGCGGGTGCAGGAAACCCGACCTCTGTCCAAGAGCAAGCGGTGGCGGCTGGTCGAGGTGGTGGAGCGGGCCCGATGATCCAGCAGGAGACCAGGGTCAAGGTGGCCGACAACTCCGGGGCCAAGGAGGTGCTGTGCATCCGGGTGCTGGGGTCGTCCCGCAAGCGCTACGCCACGATCGGTGACGTGTTCGTGGCCACCGTGAAAGACGCCATGCCCGGTGCGGCGGTCAGCAAGGGCGACGTTGTTCGCTGCGTTCTGGTGCGGGCCAAGAAGGAGAAGCGCCGCAAGGACGGCTCGTACATCCGCTTCGACGAGAACGCCGCCGTGCTCATCAACGAGCAGCAGCAGCCCAGGGGAACCCGCATCTTCGGGCCGGTGGGCCGGGAGCTGCGGGACAAGCGGTTCATGCGCATCGTGTCGCTCGCCCCGGAGGTGTTGTAGCCGCCATGAAGATTCGCAAGGGAGATCGAGTCCGGGTGCTCAGCGGCAAGGACCGGGGCAAGGAAGGTGAGGTCATGTTCGCCTTCCCCAACGCCGGCACGGTGATCGTGGACGGGGTCAACGTCGCCACCAAGCACCAGGGACCCCGCCAGGGCATCATGCAGACCGGGATCATCGATAAGGAGATGCCCATCCGGGCATCCAACGTGGCTGTGATCAGCCCGGCCGACGGCCGCCCGACTCGGGTGGGATACCGGTTCGACACCCACGGTCGCAAGATCCGCGTCTGCCGTCGCACGGGAGTTGATCTGTAATGGCCACCGCTACCTCGACCGCTCCCCGGCTGCACACCCTGTATCAGGAGGAGATCCGGTTCCAGCTCAAGGAAGCGCTGGGGCTGGACAACATCATGCAGGTGCCCCGGTGCCAGAAGATCGTTTTGAACATGGGCGTGGGCGAGGCGGTGGCCCAGGCCAAGCTGCTCGACGGGGCGGTGGCCGATCTGACCGTGATCGCCGGCCAGCGTCCTGTCATCACAAGGGCCAAGAAGTCCATCGCCAACTTCAAGATCCGGGAGGGGAACCCCATCGGGGCCAAGGTCACCCTGCGGGGTGCCCGTATGTGGGAGTTCCTAGATCGGCTCATCAACCTGGCCATCCCCCGTATCCGGGACTTCCGGGGCCTCTCGCCCAGGTCGTTCGACGGGAACGGCAACTACACCTTCGGGGTGAGCGAGCAGCTCATCTTCCCCGAGATCGACTACGACTCCATCGACACCATCAGAGGCATGGATATCACCATCGTCACGACCGCATCCACCGACGAGGAAGGCCGAGCCCTGCTCGAGGCTTTCTCGTTTCCGTTCCGAGCCGAGGGGCAGTAACCAAATGGCAAAAAAGGCGCTAGTCGAGAAGCAACAGCGAACGCCAAAGTTCAAGGTGCGGGCCTACACCCGTTGTCGCCGCTGCGGGCGGCCCCGAGCCGTGTACCGCAAGTTCGGGCTGTGCAGGGTGTGCCTGAGAGAGCTGGCCCACGCCGGCGAGATCCCAGGTCTGACCAAGGCGAGCTGGTGAGGTGATGCGACTGTGACCATGACCGACCCCATCGCCGACATGCTGACCCGCATCCGCAACGCCAACATCGCCATGCGCGACGAGGTGCAGATGCCGTCCTCGAAGATGAAGGTGGCCCTGGCCGGTGTCTTGAAGAACGAGGGCTACATCAGCAACTACGAGGTGGCCGAAGCCGACCGGGGCCCGGGCCAGATCCTCACCATCGACATGAAGTACTCCGACCAGCGGGAGCGGGTGATCTCCGGCATCACCAGGGTGTCCAAGCCCGGCCTGCGGGTTTACTCCAAGTCGGACAAAATCCCCAGGGTGCTGGGCGGGCTCGGGGTGGCCGTCGTGTCCACCAGCAAGGGCCTCATGAGCGACCGCGAGGCACGCCGCCGCCGTATGGGCGGCGAAGTCGTCTGCGTGATCTGGTAGGAGGCCCACAGTGTCACGAGTTGGATTGAGCCCCATCCCGGTGCCCGACGGCGTCGAGGTAGCCATCGACGGTACCCACGTCACCGTCACCGGTCGCCGCGGCACGCTGGAACACACCCTCCCCGAGACCATCTCGGCCCGCCAGGACGACGGGTTCGTCTTCATCGACAGGGCCGACGAGCACCGGGCCACCAAGGCCCTGCACGGGTTGAGCCGCTCGTTGGTGGCCAACATGGTCACCGGGGTGAGCGAGGGCTACCGCAAGGAGCTGGAGATCGTCGGGGTGGGGTACCGGGCCATCGCCCAGGGCGCCGAAAAGATCGAGCTGCAACTCGGTTTCAGTCACCCGGTTTACGTGGAAGCGCCCGAAGGGGTGACCTTCGAGGTCCCCAACCAGACCAGCATTCACGTTCTGGGCAACGACAAGCAGGCGGTCGGGCAGGTGGCCGCCGACATCAGGGCCATCCGCAAGCCCGAGCCCTACCGGGGCAAGGGCATTCGCTACGCCGGTGAGAGGATCATCCGCAAAGCCGGCAAGGCTGCCAAGTAGGGCACGGGGAATCACATGAGCAGCGTCAAGCACAAGCACCAGAGCCGGGTCCGGCGGCACCGCCGGGTCCGCAAGAAGGTCCAGGGCACCGCCGAGCGGCCCCGCCTGGCCGTTTACCGGTCCAACCGCCACATGATCGCCCAGCTCATCGACGACGACGCGGGTCGCACCCTGGCGTCGGCGTCAACCACCGAGCCCCAACTGCGATCCGGTCCCACCGGCAACGTGGCCGGAGCAACCGCTGTTGGCAAGCTCATCGCCGAGCGGGCCAAGGAGAACAACATCACCGCGGTCGTATTCGACCGGGGTGGTTTCCGTTACCACGGGCGGGTCGCCGCTCTGGCTGATTCGGCCCGGGAAGCTGGACTGGAGTTCTGATGACCGACACTTCCATGACAACACCGACCGGCGATTCCCAACTTCGCGACTCCCGGGTCATCAACATCAACCGGGTGGCCAAGGTGGTGAAGGGCGGGCGCCGGTTCTCCTTCACCGCTCTCGTGGTCATCGGCGACGGCGCGGGCCGGGTTGGGCTGGGCTACGGCAAGGCCAAGGAGGTTCCCCTCGCCATACAGAAGGGCACCGAGGAAGCCCGGCGCAACCTTTTCCGGGTACCGATGGCTGCCTCCACCATCACCCATCCGGTGATCGGCCAGATGGGTGCCGGGCGGGTGTTGCTAAAGCCGGCTGCCCCCGGTACCGGGGTGATCGCAGGAGGCGCTGCCCGGGCCATCCTGGAGGAGGCCGGCATCGGCGACGTGCTGTGCAAGTCGCTGGGCTCCCCCAACCACATCAACGTGGCACGGGCCACCATCGCCGGCTTGAAGGCCCTCAAGCGGCCCGACAAGGTGGCCCGCCAGCGGGGGATCCCCGCCGACGAGTTCGTGCCTGCCGGGCTACTCGGCGCTTACCGGGAATCCGAGCGGCAAGCCACCGTGGCGTCGGCGAGCGACGAGGGATAGTGGCCATGGCTATCAAGGTCACGCAGATCCGGTCCCAGATCGGGACCCGACCCAAACAACGGGGCACGCTGCGCGCCCTTGGTTTGCGGGGCATCGGGCAAACCAACACCCTGCCCGACGCCCCCGAGACAAGAGGGATGATCGACAAGGTGGCCCACCTCATTACCTGGGAGGAGACCGACGAGTCATGAAGGTCCACGATCTGAAACCCGCTCCTGGGTCTCGCAAGCGACCCCAACGCAAGGCCCGGGGTATCGCCGGAAAGGGTGGCAAGACCGCCGGTCGGGGTATGAAGGGCCAGCGAGCCCGGAGCAAGATCCCCGTCGGATTCGAGGGCGGGCAGATGCCACTGGCCCGCCGGGTACCCAAGCTGAGGGGATTCAAGAACCCGTTCCGGGTGGAGTATCAGGCCATTAACCTCGATGTGATCGAGGCGACCGAGCTGGACGAGATCACCCCCGAGGTGCTGCACCAGAGGGGGCTCCTGCACAAGGGGGCACTGGCCAAGGTTCTGGGCCGAGGCGAGCTGACTCGGGCAGTCACCGTCAAGGCTCATGGCTTCTCCAAGTCGGCCAAGGCTGCCATCATCGCCGCAGGCGGTAGCGTGGAGGTGCTGCCCAAGCCCTTCACCGGGCGGCCTGCGGCCAAGGGCAACGCCCTCACCAACCGATAGGAGAAGTCATCGTGCTCACCAGGGTGATGAACATGTTCCGGGTGGCCGATTTGCGCACCAAGATCCTGTTCACCCTTTCGATGCTGGTCATCTTCCGGGTGGGCGTGGCCATCCCCTCCCCCGGTGTGGATCTCGATGCTGTGGATCTTCTCCGTGATCAGGCCGACCAAGGTGGCGTTACAGGGCTGCTGGACTTCTTCTCCGGCGGCGCCCTGTCGCAGTTCGCCATCTTCGCCCTGGGCATCTTCCCCTACATCACCGCCTCCATCATCATGCAGGTGCTTGGGGTGGTTATTCCCCGGATCGAGCAGTGGCAAAACCAGGGCGCGGTGGGCCAGCGCAAGATCACCCAGTGGACCCGCTATCTCACCATCGCCATCGCCATAATCCAGGCCACCTCGTTCACCTTCCTGTTCCACAACGGCGGCGGAGGGCTCAACCTCCTCGGCGGCAACGCCGCACAGCCTATAGACCTGCTACCCAACTTCACCGCTCCCCGAGTGTTCCTGGTGGTGCTGACCCTCACCTCGGGCACCGCGCTGCTCATGTGGATGGGCGAGCTCATCACCCAGAAGGGCATCGGCAACGGCATGTCGCTGATCATCTTCGCCTCGGTGGTGTCCACCATTCCCAACCAGTTCTCGCTGGTGCATGCGGAGGAGGGCTGGGACGCGGTGTTCGTCATCGCTCTCATGTACCTGGGCCTGCTGGTGGCCATCGTGTTCGTGGAAAACGGCCAGCGCCAGATACCGGTGCAGTTCGCCAAACGGGTGGTGGGCCGGCGCATGGCCGGCGGGCAGAGCACGTACATCCCTCTCAAGGTGAACCAGTCCGGCGTTATCCCCATCATCTTCGCCAGCTCTGTGCTGTACATGCCCATCCTGCTCTCATCGGTGCTGCCGTCGGATTCCAACCCCGATCACAACACTTGGGGGGAGAGCGTCCAGGACTGGGTGAACACCCACCTGGGCGACCCGGCCGACGTGTTCTACCTGGTTATCTTTGCCCTGATGATCGTGGGGTTCGCCTACTTCTACACCTCCATTACCTTCGATCCGGTGAAGCAGGCCGACCAGATCCGCAAGCAGGGCGGGTTCATTCCCGGCATCCGGCCCGGCCGCCAGACCGAGCGCTATCTGGGTCGCATACTGTCCCGCATCACCCTGCCCGGCGCAGTTTTCATCGCCGCTGTGGCCGTCATCCCCTCAATCGCACTGTCCCAGTACATCTCCAGCGCGGGTGCCGGGATCTACGCCTTCAGCGGCATCTCGGTGCTGATCGCGGTGGGGGTGGCCCTCGAGACGATGAAGCAGATCGACAGCCAGCTCATGATGCGCAACTACGAGGGCTTCTTGAAGTAATGGCCCCGGCGCCGGCCATCATCTACGAGGGCTTCTTGAAGTAATGGCCCCGGTACTGGTGATCCTGGGGCGCCAGGGATCGGGAAAGGGAACACAGGCTGCGCTCTTGTCCCAGCGCTACGGGGTGGTTCACGTCTCCACCGGCGACATGCTGCGGGCAGCGGTGGCCAACGGCACCGAACTAGGGCTGCGGGCCAAGGCCGTCATGGACGCCGGCAACCTGGTCGGCGACGACATCATGATCGGGATCGTGGATGAGAGGTTGTCGGACGACGACATTCAAGCTGGAGGTGTGTTGCTGGACGGTTTCCCCCGCACCACGGCCCAAGCCGAGGCCCTGGTCGGGATCCTGGGCGGCGCCGGGCCTGACCTGGCCATCAACCTGGACGTACCCCTCGACGAGGTCACCAGGCGGATGCTGGGCCGGGGCCGGGCAGATGACACCGCCGAAGCCATCTCTCGCCGCCTGGAGCTCTATGAGGCCGAGACGGCACCGCTGCTGGCCTGGTTCGAGGAGCGCGGGTACCTGTCGGTGGTTGACGGGCTGGGAACCGAGGATGAGGTGTTCGCACGCCTCACCGAGGTCATCGACGCCCTGCCCACGGCGTGACCGTCGATTCCGTTGCCGAAGTATTGGTTTGTCGGCTGTCTGCCGGTTTGTCCCCAGACAGATCAACCGGTAGCATGACCCGTGGTCCACTTTGTGGGCCGTTGTTCGCGCGGTTCGCCGTACAAGTTTGCCAGTGTCGTGGAAGAGGTCGCCCTTGGCGAAGAACAAGGAAGACGCCATCATCATGGAAGGGACGGTTACAGAGTCCCTTCCCAATGCCATGTTTCGGGTAGAGCTTGAGAACGGGCACAAGGTGCTCACTCACATTTCCGGGAAGATGCGAATGCACTACATCCGCATTCTCCCCGGCGATCGAGTTCAGGTTGAATTGACCCCCTACGACCTTCAGCGGGGCCGGATCACCTACCGATACAAGTGACCAACCAGCGCAACGGATCAGCGAAAGGCACACTGTGAAAGTCCGTCCCAGCGTGAAAAAAATGTGCGACAACTGCCGGGTCATCCGCCGTCACGGGCGGGTGAGGGTCATCTGCTCCAACCCCCGTCACAAGCAGCGGCAGGGCTGATCCATGGCTCGTATCGCCGGCGTCGACATCCCCCGCGAGAAGCGCACCGTGATCTCGCTTACCTACATCTACGGCATCGGACCGTCCCTGGCCCGCCAGGTTTGCGCCGACACCAACATTGACGAGAGCACTCGGCTCCGAGACCTCACCGATGAAGAGGTGGCCCGGCTGCGCAACTACATCGAAGGCAGCCTGCGGGTGGAGGGTGATCTCCGCCGGGAGACCAGCCAGGACGTCAAGCGCAAGATGGAGATCGGCTGCTACCAGGGCCTGCGCCACCGCCGGGGACTCCCGGTACGCGGCCAGCGTACACACACCAACGCCCGCACCCGCAAGGGACCGAAGAAGACGGTAGCGGGGAAGAAGAAGGTGATGAAGAAGTGAGACCAGAAAGGAACTGCTGCTAATGGCCAAGCCATCAGCCGGAGGGCGACGACCCCGCCGCCGGGAGCGCAAGAACATCTCCTACGGAGTGGCTCACATCAAGAGCTCGTTCAACAACACCATCGTGACCATTGCCGATCAGCAGGGCAACGTCATCTCCTGGGCATCGGCCGGCAACGTCGGTTTCAAGGGATCACGCAAGTCCACCCCGTTCGCCGCTCAGATGGCCGCCGAACAGGCCGGACGCAAGGCCATGGAGCACGGCATCCGCAAGCTCGACGTGGAGGTCCGCGGGCCGGGCTCGGGCCGGGAGACCGCCATCCGCTCGCTACAGGGAGTGGGCATCGAGATCACCGGCATCAAGGACGTAACCCCCATCCCCCACAACGGCTGCCGTCCGGCCAAGCGGCGGAGGGTCTGACATGTCTCGATACACCGGACCGCGTTCTCGGGTGTCCCGTCGCCTCGGCGTGAACGTCTGGGGCACCAAGGGTGAAACCGTCGCCCTCGAGCGGCGTCCCTACCCCCCGGGCGAGCACGGCCGGTCGCACCGCCGGGGAAACGTGTCGGAATACCTGCTGCAACTTCAGGAGAAGCAGAAGGCTCGCTACACCTACGGCCTCAACGAACGCCAGTTCCGCAACGTCTTCAAGGAGGCCGCCCGCCAGAAGGGGGTCACCGGCGAGAACATGCTGCGGTTCCTTGAGCTGCGCCTCGACAACGTGGTGTATCGCCTCGGGTGGGCCTCCACCCGCCCCCAGGCCCGCCAATTCGTCTCACATGGCCACGTCAACGTGAACGGCCGTCGAGTCAACATCCCCAGCTATCGCCTGCGCAAGGACGATGTCCTGTCGCTGCGGGACAAGGCCCGGGAGATGATCGTCGTGGGATGGAACCTCGACGTGCTCGACCGGACACCTCCGGCGTGGCTGAACCGGAGCGACGACGGTTTCGAGGCCTCCGTACGGGACGCCCCGCTGCGCGAGCAGATCGACGTGCCGGTGAGAGAGCAGCTCATCGTCGAGCTCTACAGCAAGTAGCGCTCGCCACCCATAACAACAGTGACCCAACTTGACAACCACCATCTCCAGAACTGAGGGAGCCGGATCATGCTGGTAATGCAACGACCCACCGTGGAATCGGTAACCGACTTGGAGGACAACCGCCAGAAGTTCGCCATCGGCCCACTGGAGCCCGGTTTCGGGCACACCCTGGGCAACTCTCTGCGCCGGGCGCTCCTCTCGTCCATCCCCGGGGCTGCGGTCATCAGAGTGCGCTTCGATGACGCTCTCCACGAGTTCGACACCATCACCGGGGTGGCCGAGGACGTGACCGACATCATCTTGAACCTGAAGGATCTGGTGCTGCGGTGTCACAGCGAGGATCCGGTGGAGCTTCGCATCGTCCTGCGGGGCCCCGGAGATGTCACCGGTGAGAGCCTGGCCGTCAACCCCGATGTCGAGGTGCTGAACCCCGAGCTGGTCATCGCCCGGATGAACGAAAAAGCCCGCCTGTCCATGGATGTCACCGTGGCCCAGGGACGGGGCTACGTGTCAGCCGAGACCAACAAGGTGGACTCCACCATCGGCGTCATTCCCATCGACTCGATCTTCTCCCCGGTACGCCGGGTGGCCTATACCGTGGAACCCACCAGAGTGGAGCAGTCCACCGAGTTCGACCGCCTCGTGCTCGACATCGAGACCGACAGCTCCATCACCCCGCAGGACGCCCTGGCCTCTGCAGGAGCCACGCTCCGCACCCTCGTCCAGTTGGTTGAGGAGATGAGCGACGAACCCCAGGGGCTGAGCATGGCCGAGGCGGGCAGCGCGCCGGCCGGGGCCCCCGACCTGGATCTGCCCATCGAGGATCTGGAGCTCACCGAGCGGCCCCGCAACTGCCTCAAGCGAGCCCAGATCAACATGATCGGGGAGCTGCTGGCTCGCACCGAGGACGACCTGCTGGCCATCACCAACTTCGGGCAGAAGTCGCTGGACGAGGTGAACGAGAAACTGGATGAGCGGGGCCTGGCGTTGGCCGGTCCTCGCTCGTAAGGCAGGAAGATCATGCCCGGACGACCCCGCAAGGGACGCCGCTTCGGCGGCAGCTCACAGCACCAGAAGCTTATGATGGCCAACCTGGTCGCATCGCTCATCGCCGCCGAGGCCATCACCACCACCGAGGCCAAGGCAAAGGCCATGCGCCCCATCGCCGAGAAGCTCATCACCAAGGCCAAGAAGGGCGGGCTGCACAACCACCGTCAGATCATGTCCCAGTTGGGTGACCCGGAGATCGCCGACAAGCTCATGGTGGACATCGGCCCCCGCTACGCCAATCGACCGGGCGGCTACACCCGCATCCTGAAGATGGGCCCCCGCTACGGCGACAACGCTCCCATGGCCCGTATCGAACTGGTCTGAACCAACACCCAGACCTCTCGACCCCAGGAGGCTGCCGTGCGGATGAAGGCCACGGTCGCCTACGACGGTGCCCGGTTCCACGGTTTTGCCCCCAACCAAGGCGTTCGTACCGTCAGCGGCGACCTCACCGAGGCCCTCTCCCGGTGCCTGCGCCAACCGGTGGTACTCACCGGCGCGGGACGCACCGACACCGGGGTTCACGCCTGGGGCCAGGTTGTGAGCTTCGACGCCCCTGCCGGCACCGACCCGCTCGACGTTCGCAGCGCGGTCAACCGCATGCTGGCCCCCGCCATCGTGCTTCGTGCCGTGGAGGCCGCCCCCGGTGATTTCGACGCCCGCTTCACCGCCACCAGCCGCATCTACCGCTATTCGATTCTGAACCGGGATGTACCCGATCCGTTCCTGGCCCCCATCACCTGGCACTATCCACGACCTCTGGACATCGACACAATGAACTCGGCGGCGGCCGCCATCTTGGGCGAGCACGACTTCTCGTCCTTCTGCCGCCGCCAACACGCCGCCGACGGCACCGAGAAGTCACGGGTGCGCAAGGTGCTGCGGGCCGGATGGACCAGCGCCGACCAAGGCACCGACCAGGATCAAGGGGTGGTGCGCTTCGAGATCGAGGCCTCGTCCTTTTGCCATCAGATGGTCCGCTCGGTCACCGGCACCTTGGTGGACATCGGCTCCGGCCGCCGACCTCCCGAAGCCATGGCCACCATCCTGGCCGCCAGGGACCGCTCCGGCACCCCGAACCTGGCCCCACCCCACGGCCTCTGCCTCTGGGCAGTCACCTATCCGTGACTTGTTCGCCATGCAGGTGTGGGGCAGTTGTCATCGGGTGAATGGTGGCCGTATCATTGCCGTTTCCGGGATCGCGTCCGAAGGAAGCCCGATGCCCACGTACAGCCCTAAAATCAGAGACATCCAACGCGCGTGGCACGTGGTTGACGCCGACGGCCTTGTGCTCGGTCGCATGGCCACCGAGGTTGCCCGCGTGCTGCGAGGCAAGCACAAGCCGGAGTTCACCCCCCACCTCGACACCGGCGATCATGTGATCATCGTGAACGCCGACAAGGTGGTGCTCACCGGCAGCAAGGCCACCGACAAGCAGGTCTACCGCCACTCCGGGTATCCCGGTGGCTTGCGCCAGACCAGCTACGGCCACCTGCTGGAGGCCAAACCGGCCGAAGCGGTGCGCCGGACCGTGAAGGGGATGCTCCCCAAGAACCGTCTGGGCCGCCAGATGCTTCGCAAGCTGAAGGTTTACGCCGGGCCGGTCCACCCCCACGAAGCCCAGCAGCCCCAGCCCCTGGAGATTGCCGGGGCCCGAGCCCGAATCGGAGATTCCTGATGCCCGCTCCCCTCACCCAGGCCACCGGACGCCGCAAGAGGGCCGTCGCTCGGGTCCGGCTCCGTCCAGGCTCCGGCCAAGTAACCGTCAACGGGCGCCAAGCCGAGGACTACTTCCCCTCCCGCAGCCACCGGATGGCGTTCATGGCCCCGCTGCAGCTCACCAACACCGCCGAGATGTACGACGTGGATGTCAAAATGCACGGCGGCGGAGCCAACGGCCAGGCCGGGGCCCTGCGCCTGGGTATCGCCCGTGCCCTGGTTGCTCTAGATCCCGAGCTGAGGGAAACCCTCAAGCAGGAAGGGTTCTTGACCCGCGACGATCGCAAGAAGGAATCCAAGAAGTACGGCCTGAAGAAGGCCCGCAAGGCACCCCAGTACTCCAAGCGCTGATCGCGGCCCGTGCTGCGGTTTGGAACTGACGGGGTCCGGGGCAGAGCCCACGAGGATCTCCACCCCGGCGATGTCGCTCGACTCGCCCAAGCCGCTGCCGAGGTTATGGCCCCCACCGATCCGGTGGTCATCGGGCGCGACACCCGGGCTTCCAGCCCCGACTTCGCCGATGCCCTGATTGCCGGGTTCAGCGCTGCCGGGGTTCCCAGCCGGGATATGGGGGTGGTACCCACCCCGGCGGTGGCCTGGGCCGCGGCTCGGGGCCACACCCTGGGGGCCATGGTCTCGGCTTCCCACAACCCTTGGTATGACAACGGGGTCAAGCTGTTCGGACCTGGTGGTGGCAAGCTCGACGACGACACCCAAACCGCTCTGGAGTCGGCCCTGGCCGACTCTTCCCACCTCCCGGCACCCGACCGCGGCGGCCCTCGCCTGGTAACCGGCGCATCGGAGCTGGTGGTGGAGTACGAAGCAGTGGTGGTGGGCACTGCAGACTTCGACGGCTCCGGCCTGCACGCCGTGGTGGACGCGGCCCACGGTTCGGCCACCGCGGTCCTTCCCGGTTCACTCCGGGCTCACGGGGTGGCGGTAACCGTCATCAATGACGCACCCGACGGGCGCAACATCAACCAGGACTGCGGTTCCACCTGCCCGGAAACCGTGGCTCGAGCGGTTCGTGATCTGGGGGCCGACTTGGGGCTCACCTTCGACGGGGACGCCGACCGGGTCCTGGCCGTGGACCACACCGGCAGGCTGGTGGACGGCGATCAGATCATCGCCATTTGCGCCATCGACCGTCACCGCCGGGGCCGGTTGCTGGGTAACACCGTGGTGGTGACTGTGATGACCAACCTGGGCTTTCACCGGGCCATGGCCGAGCGAGGCATCGACGTGGTTACCACTCCGGTGGGCGACCGCCATGTGCTGGCTGCGTTGCAAGAGGCGGGCTGGGCTCTGGGCGGCGAACAGTCGGGCCATGTAATCTTCCCAAATCTGGCCGGTACCGGCGACGGTCTGCTTACCGCCATGCAGCTCCTTGAGGTGGTCGCCCGCCGGAACCTGCCGCTGAGTGACCTCTCCGACGAGGCCATGACCAAGCTCCCCCAGGTGCTCAAGAACGTGACCCTCGGGGGCAAGCCGGTTGACGAACGCAAGTTGTCGGCCGCTATTGCTTCTGCCGAGGAAACTCTGGGGTCACAGGGCCGGGTGTTGGTCCGACCCTCGGGCACGGAGCCGGTCATCCGGGTGATGGTGGAAGCCGAATCGGTGGAGTTGGCCGAAACCGTTGCCTCCGGCATCGCCTCTGCCATCTCGGGCTGATACATCGCGGGGCCAGGTTCCCCGGCACCCCACCGGGGCAACCCCCTGCGTCAATCCCTAGCCCACCGGGGCAACCCCCTGCGTCAATCCCTCAAGATCATCGTCTTGAGCGGCACATAATCCCGGCGGCCGACCACTAACCTTGGGGGAGATGTGCGGCATTGTCGCGGTGGTCCGGCGCCGGTCACGGCGTGTCCCCCCGACCTCGGCCGAGGTCCTCGACCTGTTGAGCCCGGTGGTCGTGTCCTTGCGCGAACTCGACCCGGGCCGGATGGCCGAGCAGATCAACGTCGCCGCCGGCCACCTGACCCAGGTCAACCAACTGCTCGGTGGGGTCGCCGGGCTGCGGGCCATGCTGGCCGAGAAACCCCTCCGCGCCACCATCCACGCCACCCTGCGGGAGATCGATAACCTCATCAACACCCTGGAGGATGACCTCGACCGGTCGGGCGGCGACCGAGCCACCGAGGCCATCAACGCCGCGCTGATCGAGATGAAGGACGCGGCATGGGCCATTGGCAACGACCGGCTGAAGACCGCCGAAGCGGTTTCCCGGCTGGCCGGTCCCGGAAGCAGCGCGTCGGCCATCGCCGCTTACTGCTCGGTGCAGATTGCCCTCTCGGCTCTGGACCGGCTGGAGGTGCGGGGCCGC
This sequence comes from Acidimicrobiales bacterium, assembly GCA_965200775.1. Taxonomy (GTDB): domain Bacteria; phylum Actinomycetota; class Acidimicrobiia; order Acidimicrobiales; family Bin134; genus Poriferisocius. Next base: position 2,617,024 of record OZ241383.1, read on the forward strand.
GACTCGGCCGGCCTCCACGTGCTGGTCAGCGGGCACGGGTTGGATCCCCGCGCCCCTGCGGTCGCTGCGGCGGTGGCCGAGCGGGCCGCCGACCCCCTCTTCGGTTCGGGCTCGGTTCGCTGGGCCGGCGACAGCCTTGGCTTCGTGTACAAGGCGGCCGCCGAGATCGGTGAGCTGGGCGACAACACCGCCGCCCTGCGAGCCGCCATCAGCGCCGACCAGCTTCTGGCCGCCGCGCTGGAGGCCGACGAAGCCTCGGCAGCCGTCGTCGGCCACACCCGCTGGGCCAGTGTGGGGATGATCAACGAGGCCAACGCCCACCCGCTCAACTCGGATCTCGCAGGTGGCCCGGCTAGGCCGTACACCATCGGCGTGTTGAACGGCGACGTCGACAACCACACCGACTTGGTGGTCGATCACGGCTTGGCCCTGGACCCCGGCATCACCACCGACGCCAAGGTGATCCCCACGCTGTGGTCGGACCGTCTGGGCCCCTTAGCCTACATCCAAGACACAATGACCGATCCGGAACACACCATGGCCGGGGTGGCCGAAGGACCTGCCGGCATCCAAGAAACAATCGAGGCGTTCCGGCGCACCGTGATGGACCTGAACGGCTCGGTGGCCATCGCTGCGCAGACCGCGGCCCACCCCGACAGGCTGTTCCTGGCCTTGCGGGGCAGCGGACAAGCCCTGTACGTGGGCGCAGCAGAGGACGCCTACGTGGTGGCCAGCGAGCCCTACGGACTGGTGGAACAAGCCGACCGCTACCTGCGCATGGACGGCGAGACCCTTTCCGACCCGGACAACCCCGCAGCCGGCCGGGGCCAGGTGGTGGTGTTGGACGGCAACCACGCCGGCGACCTCGGTGCCGCGCAGCGGTTCACCTACGAGGGCACCCCACTGCCGGTGACCGATTCCGATGTAACCGGCGCCGAGATGACCACCCGTGACGTTGACCGCCGCGATTTCCGTCACTACCTGTTGAAGGAGATCACCGAATCGCCCGAGTCCTTCCGCAAGACACTGCGGGGCAGGATCATCGAGGTTGACGACGACCTCGCCGGTGAGAACACCAACCTCCTCCCAGGTGGCGGGGGTAAAGGCACGGACCCGCCCCGGCTCCAGGTGGTCCTGGGGCCCGAGACCGTGCCCGTTTCCGTGGCGCAGAAGCTGACCAACCACCAGATCACCAACATCGTGGTCATCGGTCAAGGCACCGCCGCGGTGGCAGGCCAGAGCCTGGCCTACTTCCTCCGTCACGAGGTGCCCGATCGGCAGGTGAGCTACATGCCTGCCACCGAGTTGTCGGGGTTCGGGTTGCAGAGCGACATGAGCGACACCTTGGTCATCGCCATCAGCCAGTCGGGAACCACCACCGACACCAACCGAACGGTTGACCTGGTGCGGCGGCGAGGGGCCGCGGCCATCGCCATCGTGAACCGGCGCAACAGCGATCTGTGCGACAAGGCCGACGGAGTCATGTACACCTCCGACGGCCGGGACGTGGAGATGAGCGTGGCCTCGACGAAGGCGTTCTACGCCCAGGTCGCCGCCGGGGTGCTGCTGGCTGTCGCCCTGGGCGACGCCGCCAATGGCCATCGCCGGCCAAGTACAGATCACGATGAGCGCCGCCAGAAGCTGCTGACCTCGCTGCGTGAACTTCCCGCTGCCATGACCGAAGTGCTCGGCTTCCAGGACCGCATCGCCGACATCGTCCGCCGTCAGACCCTGGGCCGAACCTACTGGGCCGTGGTGGGAAACGGGCTGAACCGGGTGGCCGCCGAGGAGATTCGCATTAAGCTCTCCGAGCTTTGCTACAAATCCATCGCCTGCGACACCACAGAGGACAAGAAGCACATCGACCTGTCGTCGGAACCGCTGATCCTGGTGTGCGCCGCCGGTCTGGCCGACTCCACCGCCGCCGACGTGGCCAAGGAGGTGGCCATCTTCCGGGCCCACAAGGCCGCTCCGATCGTGATCACCACCGAAACCGAGACCCGTTTCGACGCCGCTGCCGAGGTCATCTCCACCCCGGCCTCCGCTTCCCCCGACCTCGACTTCGTGATGGCCACCATGGTGGGCCACCTGTTCGGCTACGAATCGGCACTGGCCATCGACGAGCTGGCCCAGCCGCTGCGCCAAACCCGAGCCGCCATCGAATCGGAGGTGGCCGCCAACAACACCGCCACCGTCGAGATCGACAGTGAGCACATGCTGGCCCGGCTCCGCACCCAGTTCTCTCCCGCGGCCCAGCAGTTCTTCCACGATCTCCGCCAGGGCCGCTACAACGGCTGCCTCGAGGCCGGTACCGCTGCCGATCTGGCCTCGATGTACCGCTACGCGCTGGGCATCGCCCCATTGGACGCCTACCAGCTCGAGCGGGGCCGGGTGGGCACCCCGGCGGTGGTGCTGGAAGACCTCACCGCCATGCTGACCGTGGCCGTCGATCAGCTCACCCGGCCGGTGGACGCCATCCGCCACCAGGCCAAGACCGTCACGGTGGGCATCTCCCGGGCCGAGGAATCGTTGCTGGAGCTGCCGTTGGTGCAGGCCGCCCTGAACGCCGGAGCGCCCCGCCACCAGCTCAGCTACCAGACGCTGCGCACGCTGGCCGCTCTCGACCCCGCCATCGCCGAGGTCACCGGCTACATCCGTTACGGCGTTTCCGGCGATCCCGAAACCGACAACAGCACCATCCATGTGCTCGACCGGGGTGGCATCACCGTGGGGCTGCCTTCTCGCACCGACCGCGACCCGATGCTGCGGGGCAGCAAGCACCTGGTGGCGCTGGAACGGCAGGTGTCGGCTACCCGGGGCCGTTCCGACGGCAGGACCATCGTGCTGATCCCCGAGGTCAAGGACCGCCAGACCACCGGGATCACCCTGCTCCATGTCCGCTTCGAGCCCAGCCTCACCCCCGAGACAGCCCAGAAACTGTTGAAGGGGTATCGAAACCGGTTCGCCGCTCTGCGGGATGAGGTCACCGAAACCGAACCCGACTTCCGCCTCGACCTCCTCGGCGACATCACCACCGAAGACCTCCTGCTCGAGCCGGTGGCCGAACTGGCCGAACGCTGGCGACCATGACACCCGACCGAGCCACAGCCGCCGGTGACCCCCCGGGCGGGAAGGTGGGAATTGACACAGCCGGGGTGGCGGGTATTGGCACAGACCTGGTTGACATCGAGCGGTTTCGGGCCGTCCTTACCCGCCAACCGGGAATCCGCAGGCGCATCTTCCGCCCGGCCGAGCAGGCCTACGCCGACCGGGCCCGAGACCCAGTTCCCCGCTACGCGGCCCGGTTCGCTGCCAAGGAAGCGGTGATGAAGGCCCTTGGCGTGGGCTTGGGCCAGGTCGCCATGCGCGACATCGAGGTGCTTCGCTCCGACCGGGGGCAGCCCTCCGTGGCGCTGCACGGGCGGGCCGCGGCCATCGCCCGGTCGCAGGGCATCAGCCGGTGGCACCTGTCGCTCACCCACTCCCAGAGCGCGGCCCACGCTGTGGCCATGGCCGAATAGGCCGCCACCTGCTACGGCCATGATCCCCAAAGGCGCCATCAGCCTGCCCAGAGTGGCCCGGACCCATCCTGGCCACCCGCTGCGGCCATGATCCCCATCGTCACCCCGTCTGAGTTGGCTGCCATTGACGCTGCTGCGCTCGAGCCGGTTGAAGTGCTGATCGAACGAGCCGGAGCGGCGCTGGCTCGAGCGGCTCTGGAACTGTTGGGCGGGGCCTATGGCCGACGGGTAACCGTGCTGGTCGGCAAGGGCAACAACGGCGCCGACGGGCGGGCCGCGGCCCGTCGGTTGCAGCGCCGTGGGGTTCGGGTGGCGATGGTGGAGGCCGCTGACGCGCCCTCCGAGCTGCCCGCGGCTCACCTGGTGATCGACGCTGCTTACGGTACCGGCCTGCGCAGGCCCTATTCCCCGCCCCGGCTCGGCCCCCCGCCTGCCGAGCCGAACGGAACCGCCTTGGTGCTGGCCGCCGACATCCCCTCCGGGGTGGACGGGCTTACCGGGGAGGTACACGGCCAAGCCTGGAAGGCCGACCGGACGGTGACCTTCGGCGCGCTCAAGCCGGGGCTGATCCTTCATCCCGGCACCCAGTTCTGCGGTCAGGTGTCCGTTTCCGCTATCGGGCTGGATACCTCCGAGGCACGTGCCCATCTGGTAACCGCCACCGACGTCAGCCGCTGGCGGCCCGTCCGACCGCCCGACGCCCACAAATGGCAGACCGCCTGCTGGGTCATCGCCGGATCACCGGGCATGACCGGTGCCGCTCATCTGGCCGCCTCGGCTGCCTTGCGAGGCGGGTCGGGTTACGTGCGGCTGAGCACGCCCGGTCTCGATCACGACCCCGCCGCTCCGACCGAGGCCGTCGGCTACCCACTGCCCACCGAAGGCTGGGCCGACGATGTCGGGAGCGACGACCTGTCCCGCTTCCGGGCCATGCTGGTGGGGCCGGGGCTGGGGCGCCATCCCCACACCGGCCAGGCGATCCGCAACCTGGTTGCCTCCACCCCGCTGCCAATGGTCATCGACGGCGACGGTCTCTACGCCCTGGGCACCGACGCCGCCGACGTGTTGGCCGGCCGCACCCATCCCACCGTTCTTACCCCCCACGATGGGGAATACCGGGTCATGACCGGTACCAATCCCGGCCCGGACCGCTTTGCCGCGGCCTGCTCGCTGGCCGCAGACACCGGAGCCTGCGTGCTGCTGAAGGGTCCCACCACCGTGGTGGCCATGCCCGACGGCACCGCCTTGGCCGTAACGAGTGGCGACGCCCGGCTGGCCACTGCAGGCACCGGCGACGTGCTGGCCGGGCTCATCACCGGCCTGCTCAGCGCCGGAACCGACCCCATGGGCGCCGCGGCCGCAGCGGCCTGGGTACACGGACGCGCCGCCCATTCCCGCCCGGCCACCGCCATGGCTGCATCCGACCTGCTGGGTGGCCTGACCGATGCGTGGGAATCCGCCGCCGCTTCAACCCAGGAGGAAGAGCGATGAGACCGACATGGGCCGATGTCAGCCTGGAAGCGGTAGCCAACAACGTCGAGTTGCTGGCCGATCTGGTCCGCCCCGCCGAGCTTTGTGCGGTGGTCAAGGCCGATGCCTATGGCCACGGCGCCGTCCCCATCGCCCGAACCGCAGTGGAGGCCGGGGCCACCACGCTGGCCGTGGCGTTGGTGGACGAGGGTCGTCAGCTAAGGGATGCCGGGTTCGACACCTCCATCCTCCTGCTCTCGGAGCCTCGACCCAACGAGTTCGCCGAAGTGGTTGAGTACCGGCTAATGCCCACCGTGTACCAGGGCGAGGGGCTGGCCGGTGCCTCTGCCGCCGCGGCCGCCGCGGCCACTACCCTGCCCGTACACCTCAAGGTGGACACCGGCATGGCCCGGGTTGGGGCCCGGCCCGCCGAGGTGATGATGCTGGCCGATTCCATCGCCGAGCGGGACACCCTGGAGTTGGCTGGGGTCTGGACCCACTGCGCGGTGGCCGACGAGCCCGGCAACGAGTTCACCGGGTATCAGATCGAGCAGTTCGACCACCTGCTGTCGCGGCTGCGGCTGGCCGGGCATCACGGCTACACCCGCCACATGGCCAACTCGGCGGTAGCCATGGCTCACCCGTCGGGCCGCTACGACATGGTGCGCTGCGGCATCGCCCTCTACGGCATCCCACCGTCGCCGGCCATGTCAGGCTGCCTGTCCTTGCAGCCGGCCATGACCGTGCGGTCCGAGGTCGCCATGGTGAAGGCAGTGGCCGCCGGCACCCCGGTGTCCTACGGCCACCACTTCACCACTTCGACGGAAACCCAAATCGCCACCATCCCCATCGGCTACGCCGACGGATGGCCCCGACGCCTCGGGGTGTGCGGGGGCGAGGTGCTTATCGGTGGAGAGCGGCGACCCATTGCCGGAGTGGTGACCATGGATCAGCTCATGGTGGACTGCGGCCCCGAATCGAAGGTGGCTGTGGGCGACGAGGTTGTCTTGCTCGGCCGGCAGGGCGACGAGGAGATCACCGCAACCGAGATCGCCGAGCGTCTCGGCACCGTGGCCTACGAAATCGTCTGCCAACTCGGCCGCCGCATCCCCCTCCGCTACTGACTTTCTCCACCATCAGGCTGCAACCCAGTTAGCCCTCTGGTTCTTGTTGCCTCAGCTACTGATCTCCATGCATCGACGGCAACCCCTGGACGGAAGGCACGCCAACGGTGTAATCGGGATTTGTCTCGTTGATGATCGATTCGGTGCGGGCGGCGATCCTCTCCTTGAACTCGGGATGGGGAAAGGCCCAGAACTTGCCGTCTCGCACGGCGTCGAACACCAACTCGGGAATGACTGCAGGGTCGGTGCTTGCATCGATGGTGGCAATCAGGGCCTTGTGGAACGCAGCCGCCTCGGCGTCGGCCGACATCGGGCCGCACGTGTCGTCGTAGGTGTCGGGGCGGTTGCGCTCGGCCCGGAAAATGCCGGTGGCCACCGGGCCGGGACACAGGCACGTCACCCCGATCGGGGCCCCGACCATGTCCAGCTCCCGGTGAAGCGACTCGGCGATGGCCACCGCGCCGTACTTCGACGTGGTGTAAGGGCCGAGCAAGCCGCCGGAGGTGAGGCCGCCAACCGACGCGGTGATCACCACATGGCCCTCCTCGCCTGCTTCCAGCATCCGGGGAATGAAGCTGCGTACGCCGTGGATAACCCCCCACAGGTTCACGTCCAGCACCCAGCGCCAGTCATCTTCGGTGTTCTCCCACGTGAACCCGCCGGTGAGCACCCCGGCGTTGAGGTGAACCAGGTGAATACCGCCGAACCGCTCCAGCGCGGCGTTGGCCAATGCCTCGTTGGCGTCGGGGCTGGTTACATCGGTCAGCATGAGTTGGGCATTCTCCAAGCCGCCCACCGTCTCGGCCAGCCCGGCCTCGTCGACGTCACCGGCCAGAACGTGCATCCCCTCGGATGCCGCCTTGCGAACCATGGCCCGGCCCATGCCGCTGCCTGCGCCGGTGATCACCGCCACCTTGCCTTCCAGGTCCTTCATTTCTACTCCTGTCTTGTCAGTGTTCAGTCGCTGTCATCATGGCTCACGGAACGGATCGCTGCCTCAACAGCGGCCTCGGCCATCAGGCGAACCAACCCAATATCGGCCTCCACCCGGCCCGTCGCCCCCACCACCAAGGCGTCGCCGTCGCCGCTGGTGTGAGCGGGCAGCAGGGCACGGGCCATCCCGTCGTGGCCGCTGCGAGCCACCCGCAGGCAGTCCAGCTTGTCGAGGGTGCCGTTGGTGGCCACCACCCCGATGGTGGTGTTGGTGGGGGCCTGGGGATCATCGCCTTCGGCGAACGGGTCAACCGACTGGTGTCGATAGGTACCGTCGATCAGCGCCCCGGTGACCGTGCCATCGTTGAAGCCGCCGGACGCGTTCACCGCGATCAACGCGCCCACCAACACATCGTCCACCCGGATCAGGGCGCCGCCCAGCCCGCCCGGCTGGTGGTTCTCCGCGCCTTGCCATTTGTTGACGGTGGCCCCGGTGCCGGCTCCTACCAGCCCCAGAACCGGAGGCCCGTCACCCGCAGCAGCGGCAGCGGCGTAACCGGCATCAGGGCCGGGCCGCACCGAACCGTCACCGACGGCCAGGTCGTACAGCGCCATACCCACCACTATGGGAACCCTTCCCGCCCGGGTCTCGAAACCCCGGCCCCGTTCCTCGCACCACCGCATCATCCCCCCGGCAGCGGCCAGCCCGAACGCTGAACCGCCGGTGAGCACAACGGCATCCACGGTCCCCACCGTCTGTTCCGGGGCCAACAGGGCAAAGTCCCTGGTGGCCGGTGCTCCCCCTCGAACCTCGCCAGAGGCCACCGTCCCCTCGGGAAACACCACCACGGTGCATCCGGTCTGGGCAGCCTCGTCGGTCCAATGCCCCACCAAGACTCCCTCACCGGCTCCCAGCATGACAACGACGGTACCCCGCCGACCCACCCGGCCACATCGCGCCGATCACAATATGAACCGCCTCCGGGCACCCACCACCCTGCCCGACCACGTCACGCCCTGGACAAAACCTGGCACTAGGTTCGGCTTCATTGGCGGCGTAGTCTGGGTTGGTGTCGTTGAACCTGGCAGAAGTCGCCGCCGAGGCATCAACCTGCACTCGATGCAAGCTGTCGGAAGGTCGAACCCAGGTGGTGTTCGGCATGGGAAACCCCAGCGCCGACCTCATGTTCGTGGGTGAGGGACCGGGAGCCGAGGAGGACAAGCAGGGCCTGCCGTTCGTTGGCCGTTCCGGGCAACTGCTCGACCGGCTCATGGCCGAGGAGATGGGGCTCACCCGCGACCGGTGCTATATCGCCAACGTGGTCAAGTGCCGCCCTCCCGACAATCGAGACCCCAAACCCGAGGAGGTGGACGCCTGCCGCCCGTGGTTGGAGCAACAGATCCAGCTCATCGCCCCCAAGGTTGTCGTCACCCTGGGCAACTTCTCCTCCAAGTTGCTGCTCGACACCAACACCGGCATCACCAAGTTGCGGGGCCAGAGCTACCCGATGGGCAACACGGGCGCGGTGATCATCCCCACCTTCCACCCTGCTGCGGTGTTGCGAGGAGGCGGCCTTCCCGAGGCCCAGATGCGCTCCGACCTTGTCCGGGCCCGCATGGCGATCGCCCAATGATTCGAGCCCGCACCCCGATAGCAACCTCCCGATGATTCGAGCCCGCACCGGATCGGCCGGTGACACCCAACTCCTGGCGGCCAACCTGGCCGAGCTGGCCCAACCGGGAGACTTGCTCTTGCTGGTGGGCGACCTGGGCGCGGGCAAAACCACATTCACCCAGGGTTTCGCCGCCGCACTGGGCATCACCGAGCCGGTTACCAGCCCCACCTTCACCCTGGCCCGTGAGTACCACGGGAGGCTGTTGCTCCATCATCTGGACGTGTTCCGCCTCGACCAGATCAGCGAGGTTCTCGACCTGGGCCTGCCGGAGCTGCTCGACAGCAACGGGGTGGTGGTAATCGAGTGGGGCGACTCCATCCGCCAGGCCCTGCCCACCGAATACCTCGAAGTGGCCCTGACCTTCCCCGCCGAAACCGGTGGCGATCACCGCCTCGACGACGTGAGGGTGGTGGAGCTGACCCCGGTGGGTTCTCGGTGGCAGAAACGGACCCCTCTACTTGCCTCAGCCGTTGAACAGTGGCCGGAGGAGCCGCCGTGTTGATCCTGGGCATTGAGTCCGCCACCCAGCAGGTGGGCTGCGCTCTGGGCGGCCATGAGGGGGTTCTTGCCTCGGCCCACAGCAACCGGGGACGGCGCCACGCCGAGACCATCGTCCCCCAGATCGAGTTCGTGGCCCGCCAGGCCCGCATAAGGCTCCAGGACATAAGTTGCGTCGCCGTAGATCTCGGGCCGGGCCTGTACACCGGCTTGCGGGTGGGCATTTCCAGCGCCATGGCGGTGGCCTACGCCCTGAGCGTGCCCATGATCGGAGTGTCCAGCCTCGATCTACTGGCCTTCGCGGTGCGTCACAGCAACCGGCTCATCGTGGCCGCCATTGATGCCCGACGGGGCGAGCTGTTCTACGCCTTCTACCGGCAGGTGCCCGGCGGGGTGCAGCGGGTGTCAAAGTCCCAGGTGGGTACCCCCGAAGACCTGGCCTCCGAGTTGCTTGCCGCCGGAGAGGAGGTGTTGCTGGTTGGAGACGGTGCTCGCCGCTACGCCGACCAATTCACCGGCTTGCAAAAGACCGAAATCGCCGAGCAGGGTCTGGCCCACCCCTCCGCGGCCTCGCTGGTGCAGCTCGCCCACGCCCGAGCGCTGCGGGAGGAGTTCGTCAAGCCCTGGGAGCTGCGGCCAATCTACCTGCGGGTTCCCGATGCCGATATGAACTGGAACACCCGTCCCTCCTCATGACCTCGCTGGACCCCGCAACCCCAACCCGCAACCGTTTTCCCAACCGAAGCGGTGAGCGGGCCCGAAGCGAGGTTGCGGTCGCGCCCATGAGCCTGGCCATGATCCCCGAGGTCATGGCCATTGACACCGAGTGCTATCCCGTCCCCTGGACCAGGGACTACTACCGCGCCGAGCTGTCCCGGCCCGACGACCGGCTCTATCTCGTCGCTCGCACCGCAGGCCCGGATAGACGGATTGTGGGCCACGGCGGGATGGCCTTCGAGGGGGGCGAGGCCCGCATAACCATCATGACGGTGGCTCCCAGCCATCAGGGCCAGGGCATCGGCACCCGCCTGCTACTGGCCCTGGCCCTGGCCGCTCGCCGTCGTTCCACCCGGCTGGCCCTGGAGGTGGCGGCCGACAACCCGACGGCCCAAGCCCTGTACCGGCGCTTCGGGCTGGCCCCGGTGGGCATCCGGAGGGGCTATTACGCCGACATGGACCTGCCGCCGGATGCCGTAGTAATGCAGGCCGACGACATCCATCTGTCCGACTACGCCAACCGGCTCATCAACATCTCCATTGAGCTGGACCGCCCATGACCACCACACCCATCCCGGTAGATTTGGATCGCCCATGACCACCACCATGCCCACGAACGTCCCGGTAGATTTGGATCGCCCATGACCACCACCATGCCCACGAACGTCCCGGTAGATTTGGATCGCCCATGACCACCACCATGCCCACGAACGTCCCGGTAGATTTGGATCGCCCATGACCACCACCATGCCCCTGAACACCGTTCTTGGCATCGAGACCTCCTGCGACGAAACGGCAGCGGCCGTGGTGTCCGGCCCTTCGGCCGTTCTTTCGTCGGTAATCAGCAGCCAGGTTGACCTCCACGCTCGTTACGGCGGGGTCGTGCCGGAAATCGCCAGCCGAGCCCACGTGGAGCTGCTCACCCCGGTCGTGGCTCAGGCAATGGTCGAGGCCGGGTTGGGCAACGGCGAGGTGGACGCTGTGGCGGCCACCGCCGGCCCCGGCCTCATCGGCTCGCTGCTTGTGGGGGTCAGCGCGGCCAAGTCCCTGGCCCTCATCTGGGACGTGCCTTACGTGGCGGTAAACCACCTGGAGGCCCATCTCTACTCCTCTTTCCTGGAGGAGCCCGACATGGAGCTGCCCGTGGTGGTTCTGCTGGTATCGGGAGGCCACACACTGCTTGTGCTGATGGAGGACTTTGGTCGCTACCGCCTCATCGGCCAGACCCTGGACGACGCCGCCGGGGAGGCCTTCGACAAGGTGGCCCGGTTCATGGATTTGGGCTACCCCGGTGGACCGGTCATCGACCACCTAGCCATGACCGGCGACCCCAATGCAGTGACCTTCCCCCGCCCCATGCGCGACGACGGCTACAACTTCTCCTTCAGCGGGCTCAAGACCGCGGTGGTCAACCACGTCCGCAACAACCGTCACCACGATGTGGCCGACATCGCTGCCTCGTTCCAGGAAGCGGTGGTGGACGTGCTCATCCACAAGGCAAGCAAGGCCGCCAAGGAGTTCGGAGCCAGGGGCCTCTGCCTGGCCGGAGGGGTGGCGGCCAACTCCTCCCTACGGGAGCGGCTGCTCGATGCCTGCACCGACATCGGGATCAGCGGGTTCCTTCCCAGCCGCTCCATGTGTACCGACAACGCGGCCATGGTGGCAGCCGCCGGATGGCAGAGGCTCCAGCTCGACGGCCCATCTCCCCTGGACACCGGCGCCGACCCCAACCTCTCCCTCTCCTTCATTACCTCGAACTAAGGGTGCCGCTCCTCGGGCTCGCTTAACCGCAAGGGGCAACAGCAAGCCCAAAGGCTGCGGCCTGAATTGGCCTCAACCCGGCTCAAGCCCTACTGTTAGCACTCGCCTATCGAGAGTGCTAATGCTCGAATCAACCACCAGCACAAACCAACAATTTGGAGGCCAAGATGGCTCTACAGCCCCTTGATGACCGGATCGTTGTCCGCCCCGGCGAGTCTGAGGAAATGACCGCCAGCGGACTGGTCATCCCTGACACCGCCAAGGAAAAGCCGCAGCAGGGCGAGGTTCTCGCCGTCGGCCCGGGCAAGCGGTCGGAGAACACCGGCGACCTGATCCCGGTCGGTGTCTCGGTCGGCGACACCGTGGTCTACAGCAAGTTCGGCGGCACCGAGATCACCGTGGAGGGAGAGGATCTCCTGATCCTGTCGGCTCGCGACGTTCTTGCCATCGTCAAGTAGCCACCATGCCGAAGATTCTCAAATTCCGGGAGGAGGCCCGCCACGGCCTCGAAGCCGGTGTTTCCCAGCTAGCCGACGCGGTGAAGGTGACCTTGGGTCCCAAGGGCCGCAACGTGGTTCTCGACAAGAAGTTCGGTGCTCCCACCATCACCAACGACGGCGTGTCAATCGCCCGCGAGGTGGAGCTCGACGACAAGTTCGAGAACATGGGAGCCCAGCTCATCAAAGAGGTGGCCACCAAAACCAACGACATCGCCGGCGACGGCACCACAACCGCCACCGTGCTCGCTCAGGCCATGATCAACACCGGCCTGCGCAACGTGGCGGCGGGAGCCAACCCGATGAGCCTCAAGCGAGGTATGGAGAAGGCAGTCGCTGCCGCGGTGGACTCCCTGGCCGACCAGGCTCAGGACATCTCCCAGAAGGAGGAGATCTCTCAGGTGGCCTCCATCTCCGCTGCCGACCAAGCCATCGGCAACGTCATCGCCGAAGCCATCGACAAGGTGGGCAAGGACGGCGTGGTCACCGTGGAGGAGTCGAACACCTTCGGGATGGAGCTGGACTTTGTCGAAGGAATGCAGTTCGACAAGGGCTTCCTCTCCCCCTACTTCGTGACCGACCCCGAGCGGCAGGAAGCCGTCCTCGACGAGCCGTACATCCTGTTCAACCAGGGCAAGATCAGCTCGGTTCAGGATCTACTCCCCGTTTTGGAAAAAGTCATGCAAACCGGCAAGCCGCTTCTGATCATCGCCGAGGATGTGGAGGGCGAAGCCCTGGCCACGCTGGTGGTGAACAAGATCCGGGGCACGTTCAACTCGGTTGGCGTCAAGGCTCCCGGTTTCGGCGAGCGCCGCAAGGCCATGCTCCAGGACATGGCCATTCTCACCGGCGGACAGGTGGTGGCCGAGGAGGTCGGGCTCACGCTGGAAGGCGTCACCCTCGACCTTTTGGGCACCGCTCGCAAGGTGATCGTGACCAAGGACGACACCACCATCGTGGAAGGGTCCGGCTCGAAGTCCGATGTGGATGGACGGGTCGCTCAGATCCGCCAGGAGATCGAGAACACCGACTCCGACTGGGACCGGGAGAAGCTCCAGGAACGCTTGGCCAAGCTGGCCGGCGGGGTGGCCGTGGTCCAGGTCGGCGCCGCCACCGAGGTTGAGCTCAAGGAAAAGAAGCACCGGATCGAGGACGCCCTGTCGGCCACCCGAGCCGCCATCGAGGAGGGCGTGGTCGCCGGAGGCGGCACCGCACTGCTGCGGGCCCGTCCGGCGGTGGCCGAGGCCGCCGACGCCCTAAGTGGCGACGAGGCCACCGGTGCCAAGATCGTGCTCGACGCTCTGTCGGTGCCGTGTTCCCTCATCGCTTCCAACGCCGGCTATGAAGGCTCCGTGGTTGTTCGCGATGTGGAGGACACCTCCGGAACCTCAGGGTTCAACGCCGCCACCGGCACCATCGAAGACCTGGTTGCCGCCGGGGTGATCGACCCGGCCAAGGTCACCAGGGCCGGGCTGCAAAACGCCACTTCGATTGCCGGAATGCTGCTCACCACAGAGGCTTTGGTGGCCGACAAGCCCGAGCCTCCCGCCCCGCCGATGCCCCCAGGTGGCGACCCCATGGGTGGCATGGGCGGAATGGGTGGCATGGGCGGCATGATGTAGCAGTCGGCACCGGCTGACCGTTCCAAGAACCGGTCTGGGGGCCACCACCGCAACCACGCGGGGTGGCCCCCAGCGCATTTTCCGGCTCAACCGATTGCAGCCCGGCCCCACACCAGTAGGCAAAATATCCCCATGTCCGAACACCCCCACCACATGAGCCCCGAGGAGTTCCGCCGGGCCGGTTACCAGGCCGTCGACTGGGTGGCCGGCTACATGGAGCGGCTCGACCGGTTCCCGGTGAAGGCCACCGTTGAGCCCGGCGATGTTCGGGCAATGCTCCCGGCCGAGCCCCCCGAAAACGGCGAGAACTTCGCCGACGTGCTGGCCGACATGGACCGGGTGATCCTCCCCGGCATTACCCACTGGCAGGCACCCGGGTTCTACGCCTACTTCCCGGCCAACGCCAGCGGTCCGGCCATTCTCGGCGACCTGGTGTCGTCGGGCCTGGGAGTCCAGGGGATGATGTGGGACACCGGGCCATCCGTAACCGAGCTTGAGCAGCATGTGCTGGACTGGCTGGCCGCCGGGCTGGACCTGCCCGAAAGGTTCAGGGGCAACGGTGTCTTGCAGGACAGCGCTTCCAGCAGCACCCTGTGTGCGGTGCTGGCCGCCAGGAATCAAGCAGGCGGGCCCGACGCCCTGGCCTCGCTCACCGCTTACACCTCGGAGCAGGCCCACTCGTCGGTGGTCAAGGGACTCCGGGTGGCGGGCATCCCCGACGAGCGGATCCGCTTCATCGCCACCACACCGGACTTCGCCATGCGGGCCGACCACCTGGCCTACGAGATCGTGAACGACCGCAACAACGGCCTCACCCCATTCTTCGTGGCCGCCACCGTGGGTACCACCTCCACCACGGGCATCGATCCAGTCACCGAGGTGGGGTGGGTGGCCACCAACTTCGACGCCTGGCTGCACGTTGATGCCGCTTTCGCCGGCTCGGCGGCCATCTGTCCGGAGATGCGGTTCCTCAACGCCGGCCTGGAAGCTGCCGACAGCTACGTGTTCAACCCCCACAAATGGCTGCTCACCAACTTCGACTGCTCGGCCTTCTACGTGGCCGATCGGGCCACGCTCACCGAAGCCCTGTCCATCACCCCGGAGTACCTGCGCAACGAGGCCAGCGAAGCCGGTGCCGTGGTGGACTACCGAGACTGGCAGGTGCCCCTCGGGCGGCGATTCCGGGCTCTCAAACTGTGGTTCGTGCTCCGCCACTACGGGCTGGAGGGATTGCGGGCCAACATCCGCCTTCATCTGGGGTGGGCGGCAGAGCTCACCGACTGGGTGGAGGCCGACGACCGCTTTGAGCTTGCCGCTCCCACCGTGGTCAGTCTGGTGTGCTTTCGCCACCGAGACGGCAACGACGCCACCCAGCGAGTGCTCGACGCCATGAACCGGTCGGGCCGGTCCTACCTCACCTCCACCGTCCTCGACGACCGGCTCGTCCTCCGCGTCGCCATCGGTAGCCCTCACACACAGCGCTCCCACATCGAGGAGCTGTGGGCCCTCCTCCAATCCGCAGCCTGATCCCTCCCTCACAGCAAAAATACAGTGAAACTCTTGGCGTAAATCCTCCAACTTGGGGCTTGGCAGGTTTAGAATTCGGAGTTTCCAGGAGAGTGAGGGGCGTCGGATGGCCGAGGTTGAGATCGGGCTGGGAAAGACCGGGCGGCGAGCATACGGGTTCGATGACATAGCCATCGTCCCCACCCGCCGAACCCGAGACCCCGAGGATGTGAGCATCACCTGGGAGATCGACGCCTACTGCTTCGACCTGCCCCTCATGGCGTCGGCTATGGACGGCGTGGTCAGCCCCGAAACCGCCATCGCCATCGGGCAACTCGGAGGGGTGGGGGTTCTCAACCTGGAAGGGCTCTGGACCCGATTCGAAGACCCCGAACCGGTCCTCGACGAGATCGCCTCCCTGCCCCCGGAGAAGGCCACCCTGTGGATGCAGGAGCTGTACGCCGAACCGATCAAGCCCGAGCTGATCGGCGAACGCGTCAGGCAGATCAAGGACGCCGGGGTCATCTCCTGCGCCTCGGTCACCCCCCAGCGCACCTACCAGCTCGCCCCCCACATTCTGGCCGCCGAACTCGACCTCATGGTTATCCAGGGCACGGTGGTCACCGCCGAGCACAAGTCAAAGTCCGCCGAACCCCTCAACCTCAAGGAGTTCGTCCGGGGGCTGGAGATCCCGGTGATCGTCGGGGGTTGCGCCAGCTACGACGCCGCTCTGCACCTCATGCGCACCGGGGCGGCCGGCATCCTGGTGGGGGTGGGGCCGGGCCAGGCTTGTACCACCAGGGGGGTGCTGGGCATCGGAGTTCCCCAGGCCACCGCCATTGCCGACGCCAGGGCCGCCCGGATGCGCCATCTGGACGAGACCGGGGTGTACGTACACATCATCGCCGACGGAGGCATGGCCACCGGGGGCGACATCGCCAAGGCGATCGTGTGCGGAGCCGATGCGGTAATGATCGGCTCGCCGCTGGCCGCTGCCTACGAGGCACCGGGGCGGGGCCATCACTGGGGTATGGCCACCTTCCATCCCACTCTGCCCCGCGGGGCCCGAGTGCAGACCACCATCCGGGGGTCGCTGGAGGAGATCCTGGTCGGCCCGGCACGGGAGAACGACGGCCGGCTCAACCTGTTCGGAGCGCTGCGCACGTCCATGGCCACCTGCGGCTACGGATCGCTCAAGGAGTTCCAGAAGGCCGACATCATGATCGCCCCCGCCCTGCAGACCGAGGGCAAATCCCTCCAGCGCTCCCAGGGCATCGGTATGGGCCGTTGAGCCTCGTCGAAGGCTTCACCAACGATTCGGTATGGGCCGTTGAGCCTCGTCGAAGATTCCAACGGCGATAGCGCCAGTCGAAGCCACCACGTGCTGGTGGTGGACTTTGGAGCCCAGTACGCCCAGCTCATCGCCCGCAGGGTGAGAGAAGCCCACATCTACAGCGAGATCGTCCCCCATACCATCACCGCCGACGAGGTTGAGTCCCGCCGGCCCGGAGCGATGATCTTCTCCGGCGGACCCAAATCGGTCCACGTCGAGGGGTCACCCCGCATCGACCCCGACATCTACCGCCTGGGGGTTCCCATCCTGGGCATCTGCTACGGGGCCCAGCTCATCGCCGCCCAGCTCGGCGGGGAGGTCTCCCGCACCGGGGTCGGCGAGTACGGCCGCACCTCCATGAGGGTCGCCACGCCGTGTACATTGTTCGGCCCCGACGAGGATGCCGAGCGCCCGGTGTGGATGAGCCACTTCGACTCCATCTCCGCCCCGCCGGACGGCTTCGCGGTTACCGCTTCCACTCCCCAGGCCCCGGTGGCGGCGCTGGAGAACCCCGAGCGGCGTATCTTCGGGGTTCAGTTCCACCCCGAGGTGGCCCACACCCCCAACGGCCAGGCCATTCTGGAGCGGTTTCTGTACCAGGGGGCCGGGTTGGCCCCGTCATGGACCACCGAGTCGTTCATCGACGAGGCCGTCGTCGCCATCCGCGCCCAAGTCGGCGCGGGACGGCTGGTCTGCGGTCTTTCGGGGGGCGTGGACTCGGCGGTAGCTGCTGCTCTCGTCCACCGTGCGGTGGGCCACCAGCTCACCTGCGTGTTCGTGGACACCGGCCTCATGCGCCTGGGCGAGGCGGAGCAGGTGGTGGATGCGTTCCGACGATCCCAGGGCATCGAGCTGATAGCGGTGGACGCCGCCGAGCGGTTCTTCGACGCCCTGGCCGGGGTGTTCGATCCCGAGGAGAAGCGCAAGGTGATCGGCGAGCAGTTCATTCGCGTTTTCGAGGAGACCGCGGGCCAGGTTGACGGGGCGGAGTTCCTGGTGCAGGGCACGCTGTATCCCGATGTGATCGAGTCGGGCTCCGACTCGGCGGCCAAGATCAAGAGCCACCACAACGTGGGCGGCATCCCGGATGTGATGGATTTCGAACTGGTGGAGCCACTGCGTGATCTGTTCAAGGACGAGGTGCGGGCAGTGGGCCACGAGCTTGGCCTGCCCGATGAGATCGTGTGGCGCCAGCCGTTCCCCGGCCCCGGCCTGGCAGTGCGGGTAATCGGTGAGGTCACCCCCGGTAAGGCTGCCCTCTTGGCCCAGGCCGACGCCATCGTGCGGGCCGAGATCACCGCCGCGGGGTTGGATCGGGAGGTGTGGCAGGCCTTCGCCGTGCTCCCCGATATCCGCACCGTGGGGGTGATGGGCGACGAGCGCTCCTACGGGCAGGTGGTGGTCATCCGGGCGGTGACTAGCGAGGATGCCATGACCGCAGATTGGGCCAGGCTTCCCTACGAGCTGCTGGAAAAGATGTCGAGTCGCATCATCAACGAGGTGAGCGGCATCAACCGGGTGGCCTACGACATCACTTCCAAGCCGCCCGGCACCATCGAGTGGGAGTGAGCGGGAGAAGAGACCGGGCTATGCGGCAGCTCGGGTGGTGATTAGTTCCACCCTTTGACCGTGGTCGGTCTTCATGGCGTTCAGCTCGTCAGTCCAGAAGAACTTTTCCTCGCCGAAGGCCGGGCGCAGTTCGTCCAGCCATGACGCGTGGGGGTCGTAGGCCGCGAAGAACAGGCGATTCACCCATTCCGGGTCCCGAGCCTGGACGAACTTCAGGACGATCACCTTCTCGCCGCGCAGTTCGACTATGCCGTCCACCAGAACCTTGCCCGGCGTGGCCGACATCGACGGCCCCCGCCATGTCCTAGCCAGCCCCGACACCTGACGGTAGGCATCGGAGTAGATCTGGTATGCCTCCACCAGCGGTACCTCGAAGTACCGCTTGGCGCCGGTGTCGCGCTCCACGAACATGTAGTAGGGCACCGCACCCAGCCGCACCTCGGTGGTGATCATCTCGGCCCACGCGCTTGCGCTGTCGTTCACGTGGCGGATGAGCGGTGCCTGGCAGCGCACCACAGCGCCTGTCTCGATGATGCGCCGCAGCGCCTGCCGGGATGCATCGGTGGCCAGCTCCACCGGATGCGAGTAGTGGGCCATGATGGCCAGATGGCGGCCCGAGGCCACGATCTCCTCAAACAGGCGCAGCAGGTCGTCGGCTTCCTCGCCCTCGGTGAACTTGTAGGGCCAGTACGCCGGGGCCTTGGTCCCGAACCTGATGGTGTCGATCTCCAGATCGTCGGCCATCAGCGGCTCCACATAGCGACGGATCAGCTCGGTGCGCATAATCATCGGGTCGCCCCCGGTGAAAAGAACATCTGAGATCGTCGGGTTCAGCTTCAGGTACGACACCAGCCGATCGATCTCCTTGCTGGCGAACTTCAGGTCGTCGAGCTGTACGAACTGGGGCCACCGGAAGCAATAGGTGCAGTAGGCGTGGCAGGTCTGGCCCTGGGTCGGGAAGAACAGCACCGTCTCCCGGTACTTGTGCTGCACCCCGGGCACCACCTCCTCCTCCAGGTACCCGGCGTTCATCTCCACCTGCCCGGCGGGGTGCGGGTTCAAGCTGAGCTGGATCTCACGGGCAGCGGCCTTGATCTCGGGCTGGGGCGCTTCGGCCTTGATGAGGTCGGCAATACGGGTGAAGTGCTCGGGGTCGAGCATCCCCTCCTGGGGGAAGGTGAGCTGGAACATCGGGTCGTCGGGGACGTTGTCCCAGTTGATGAGCTGCTCGCACACATAGTTGTTGGTCTTGAACGGCAGAACCGAGCCAACCACCCGGGTGACCATGCGCTGGTGCTCGCTCAGCCGGTCGAAGCCGGGGGTGTCCTCCAGATTCCGGAGCTGGAATGTGCGGAAGGTGTGCAGGTCTTCGTTGCTCATGGTTGGTGCCTCACGGTCGAAATCGTTGTTGAGAGTGCCGTTGACAATGTCGTTGGCGGTGCAGTCGATAACGCAGTCGTCGATTGCACCGCAGAATTGTCGCAGATGGTGCCGATTCTATCAGCCGTTCGACATTCACCGGGCGGTTGCCGTCTGTCACCATAGGCAGGTGCTGAGCAGATTCGACGATTTCCCCATCCACCAGACCCCGGATCCCATCTCCACCCCGGCCACTGGGGAAAAGGACTTCTACGAGCGCTACTGGTTCAACGGCTACTCCAAGGCCGGCGATATGTATCTCGGGGTGGGTACCGCTCGCTACCCCCATCTCGGGATCCAGGACTGCGGCATCAGCATCGTGCATGACGGCGTCCAGCACGCCTTCCACGCCTCGGCCCGGGCCAACGCCGAACCCTCCGACCTGAGCGTCGGCCCCTTCAACCTCGAGATCATCGAACCCATGAAGGCGTGCCGGATGGTGCTGGAGCCCAACGAGACCGACTTCACTGCCGATTTGACCTTCGAAGCCCGTACTGCGGCTATTGAGGAGCCACGCCACCACTGGTCCGATGGCAGCCGTCGGATCATGGACACCACCAGGTTCACCCAGTTCGGCCGTTGGCACGGCTGGATCGCCTACCACGGCCAACGCATGGAAATCGACCGGACCGAGACCTACGGCACCAAGGACCGCTCGTGGGGGGTTCGCCCGGTGGCCGGGGGCGACAACCGGGGCGCACCCCAGCCTCCCCGGGCGATGGGGCTGTTCTTTTTGTGGGCTCCGTTGCACTGGGACGACATGTGCAGCCACTACCAGCTTTTCGAGGACACCCTGGGGCGGCCCCGATTCCATGTGGGGGCCTTCCTGCCCACCTACGAGTCACTTGATGACAACCCCGCGGTTGAGGATCCCGGGGTCGAGCCCATGTACCGGCTCGAACACCAGCTCGAGTTCGAGCCCGGCAGCCGGATGATCAAGGCGGCCACCCTGGCGATGACCTCGCTGGAAGACGATGTGCGCCACGAGATCACCTTCGAGAAGCAGTTCACATACCGCATGAAGGGCATCGGCTACAGCCACCCCACCTGGCCCCACGGGGCGTGGAAGGGCGAACTCGCCATGGAATCCGAGCAGTGGGCGCTAGCCGATGTCGATGACCACGCTTTCGAGAACCAGCACGTCCAGCACCTCATGAAGGTGCGCATGGGCGACCGTGAAGGAATCGGGGTGCTGGAGCAGAGCATCTTCGGCCCCTACCACCCCTACGGCCTCACCGGCCACATAGCCCCGCCGAGCTGACCCAACCGGGGTTAGCCCCAGCCGGGGCTGCGACTATCGGGGTCCTCTAGCGCAGGTAGGCGAAAATAGGTGACCGGTTAACGCAGGTAGGCGTCGCCGCCGTCGATGTTGACGGTGGTGCCGGTCATGTAGCCGGCGGTGTCGCTGCACAGAAACGCCACCACCCGTCCGACGTCGATCTCGGCATCACCCACCCGCTTGAGGGCAAACCGCTCCTGTAGCGCGGCATAGCCCTCGGGGTTGAACTCCGACCACTGCTCCATGGCCGGCGACATCGCCACAGGCATCAGGGTGATGGCCCGTATCCCGTCGGCCCCCCACTCCATGGCAGCGGCACGGGTGATCGATTGGATGGCCGACTTCACCCCGGCGTACACCCCCATCCCGCTGGGGTCGGTCTTGAGGCTCGACCCCGAGCCCTGGTTGATGATTACCCCGCCGTCCTTGAGATACGGGTGGCACAGCCGCATGAACCGGATGGAAGCCAGCGGGCCCGATGTCCACGCTGCCAGCGACGCCTCGTCGGTCACCTCCAGCAGGTGGCCGTGGGGCACCTGCTGGGCGTTGTTCACCAGGATGTCTATGGTGCCGAAGTGCTCAACGGTGCGGTCCACGCACGCCTGGATCTGGTCGAGATCGTTCACGTCGCATACCAGGGCCAAAGCAGTTCCGCCTCGCTCGGTGATCTCCGCAGCCACCGCTTGCACCTTCGCTTCGGTGCGGGCCGCCACCGTCACACCCGCCCCTTCGGCGGCCAGCGCCAGGGCTATGCCCCGGCCCACTCCCTGACCTCCACCGGTGACTATGGCCGTCTTGCCATCAAGCATCCCCATGGCATCCACCACCTTCCAGGCGTTAACCCATCACAAATGAGCGGAGAGGGTGGGATTCGAACCCACGAACCACCTCACGGCAGTTACTTCCTTAGCAGGGAAGCGCCTTCAACCGGACTCGGCCACCTCTCCGGTGTTGCCACCCTAGCGGCTCGCCTTCGCCCCGGTCTCATGGATTGCCCATCGGAATAAACCGCCACCGCCGAGCCACCACCTCACGGCTAATCTCACCGACGGAGGGATGGCAGAGCGGACGATTGCGGCGGCCTTGAAAGCCGTAGGGCCCCTTGGGGTCCCGGGGGTTCGAATCCCCCTCCCTCCGCAAAGAGCGCTTTAGCGTTCGCTGCGCCGCAGCGCAGACAGGACATCGGTGTCAACAAGGAACGTCAAAAGTCCAAGGGGCGAGGGGGCAGGGAGAGCCATTCGAACTCTTGGTCAAGTTGAGGTCGGGGTGGGGTTAGCATCGGCGCAGTGGTAGCCGGAGGGTCGCCCGCCAAGGGGCTGGTGCTGTTGGATGGGGTGGGGGACCATCGGCTGAGCCTGGAGCTGATGCGTTGGCTGGTCAACCCCGACATCGACCGGATCGACCTAGCCGTCTCGTTCATCATGAGAAGCGGGCTGGAGGTTATCGCAGGTCACCTGGAAGCGGCTCTTCAGCGGGGAGCGTCCATCCGCATCATCACCACCGACTACCTCGCCATCACCGACCCCGACGCTCTTACCTGGCTTATCGACCTTGCCGACCAACCCAACCCGAATGAGGGCCGGCTCCTGGTGAAAGTCTTTCACGATCCCAAAGTGTCGTTCCACCCCAAGGCCTACATCTTCCGCTCGTCCACCGGTGGGGCTGCAGGCGGTTTCGTCGGCAGCTCCAACCTCAGCCGGTCGGGCATCGACGGGGGGATGGAGTGGAACGTAGGTGTGGACCAGGTGAAACCCTTGGTGGACAGCTTCGAGCGGCTGTGGAACCACAGCCACTGCGTTGATCTCAACCCTCGCTGGTTGGCCGACTACCGGAAGCGCCGCCCCCCTGCCAACGTTCCCCCGGATTCCCCCGAGGCAGCCGTTCCCAACGAACCACCCCGTCAGCCTGTAACCCCGTGGCCCATCCAGACCGAAGCCCTCGAAGCACTGGAGCAAGCCCGGATCAAAGGGTTCCGCCGAGGCATGGTGGTAATGGCCACCGGACTGGGAAAGACCCTGCTGGCTGCTCTGGACAGCAACCGTCCAGAGTTCCGCCGGGTGTTGTTCATTGCCCATCGAGAGGAGATCCTGCGCCAGAGCCGAGACGCGTTCCGCCAGGTGCGCACCGACGGCAGCTTCGGGTTCTTCACCGGTCAGGACAAACAGCCCGAAGCCGATGTGGTGTTCGCCGGCATCCAAACCTTGCACCGCCACCTCCACCGGTTCGATGCCAACCGGTTCGACTACGTGGTGGTGGATGAGTTCCACCACGCATCGGCGCCCACCTACCGCCGAGCCATCGCCCGCTTCGACCCGAAGTTCCTGATCGGGCTAACCGCCACCCCCGAGAGGCGCAACGGTGCCGACCTGCTCTCACTGTGCAGCAACAACCTGGTGTTTGAATGCGGCTTGGACGAGGGCATCAGGCGGGGCAACTTGTCGCCGTTCCACTACTGGGGCATCAAGGACGTGGCCGATTACGCCCCGATCCCGTGGCGCAACGGCCGCTTCGACCCCGAGGCCCTGGCCGGTGCCATCGAGACCCAGGACCGGGCCGAACAGTCGCTGAGCGAATGGAGGCAAAAGGCGACCGGTCCCACCCTGGCCTTTTGCTCCTCCATAGCGCACGCCGAGTTCATGGCCGATTTCTTCAATCGTAGGGGCGTGCCTTCGCATACGGTCCACAGCGGCCCCAGGTCTTACCCCCGCCAGGTCGCCGTCGAGGAGTTGCAAAGCGGCACCGTCAAGGTGCTGTTCACGGTTGATGTGTTCAACGAGGGCGTTGACGTTCCCGAAATCTCAACGGTGTTGATACTGCGGCCCACCGATTCGCCGGTGGTCTTCCTGCAGCAGCTCGGGCGGGGCCTGCGCACCTCCAAGGGCAAGGAAGCCCTGCAAGTGATCGACCTCGTGGGCAACCACCACAGCTTCCTCATGAAGCCCCGCCTGCTGTGGGGCATGGGGTCGGCGGAAACCAACCCGTCCAAGATGGCCGTCCTGCAGGCAATCGAGACCGGTGAATTCGAGCTGCCTCCCGGCTGTTCGGCCGCCTTCGAGCTGGAAGCGGTGGACTTGCTGCGCCGGTTGTGGGACACAAGAACCGGCCGGGGCCACAGCGTGGCCCACGACCAAACGGAAGCGCTGGCCGACTTCT
Source organism: Acidimicrobiales bacterium (assembly GCA_965200775.1). GTDB lineage: Bacteria > Actinomycetota > Acidimicrobiia > Acidimicrobiales > Bin134 > Poriferisocius. The sequence continues at coordinate 2,641,102 of OZ241383.1, forward strand.
GCCGGAACTACGCCGACGAATACGGCGAGCGGCCCTCCGCCGCTCAGACATCCCGAACCGTGGACTTCGACCTCAAGCCGGGGCATAAATCCATCGCTGATGCCGCCGGTTGGCACCGCTACCTGCATCAGCAAGATTTGCTGTCGGCATCCGAACAGGCGGCCACCGATGAGCTGGGTAACGTGCTCCGAGGCCTCGAACAGGAGTCGATTACCAAGTCGTACAAGCTGGTGGCGTTGCGGGCTCTGATCGAGCTGGGTGGCACCACGGCACCGGTACCGGTTGCTGAGGTGGCCGCAAGATCGCTCAGTGCCATCAGACAGGACCACCGGCTCCGGGCCGACATCCAGATCAAGGAGATTCCCGACCTGGACAATGTGTCAGCCAAGAGATGGCGTGACTACTGGCTGAAATGGCCGCTGCAACATATGACCAACAAGTCCGGTTCCCTGTTCAGGATCGACCCGGGCGATGCCGATACCGGCGGCATGATCGCACCCACCTTCTCAGTTCCATCCGAACACCGGGGTGTGTTCGACGAGCTGGCCACCGAGATCGTGGAGTGGCGACTCCAGGACTACCTGTTGGGTTCCAAGGCCAACCCCGAACCCAAAGCCCTGCCGTCAACGACGGCCCAGCCCCACTCCGAGCAGCAGGCCCGTCCAGCCCAAGGCTCCAGCGCCTGACCCACCCCGACGGTGCGCAGCAATGGAACCGTGTTCTTGATCGGCCAGGAGGCACGCGACCGCTTCACGGGCCAACAGGTCTTCCATGCCTTGATCCCGGTGCGCTTCCTTCTGGACGAGAACTTCCCTTGCCTGCCCGACTTCCTCCAAGCCTTGGGCTCCGCCACGGCCGGCATTGAGTCGCTGCATAGCTTTCCTCTTGATCTGTCGGGTACGGGGACAACGGACTGCTACCTCTACCTGAGGGCCGCCGAGGCTGGAGCAGACAGTGGTGGCTGCCAGTTATGAGCGGCTCCGAGAAAAGCCTCAATAGAGTTTAGGCTATGTCTGATTGTGATGGCAGAGCATTGCCTACTGGGTCGAGGAGTTCTTGGCGTGATCCCCAGCAGATCAGTTCACCTGTGGTACGCACAGCACAAGCTGCATCCCAACCTACAGCGATAGACACGAAAGACCCCTCGGGTGCTGGAGATAAAAGCGCTGCCTGCTGTCCCCAGCACACAGGTTCGCCGTTGGTTCTCAATCCGCAAAAATCCACACTCAAATAACTGTCTACAAACTGAAATTCTCCGCTGGGTGGCTGATCCAACCCAACCTGCGCACCTACGCTATCAGTGACACACCTGATGGTATAGTCGATACGAATGCCGCACATAGCGCTACCAGCACCGAACAAGGAAATAAAGGTATCGCCGGGGAACGGGTCGGCATAGAATCCTTCCCAGTCAAACCAAGTGTTACAAATGACTGTGCCATCTGTACGTAGCCCGCAAATCGCTGTTGAGCTGACAGCGATATCAACGAACTCTCCATCCGGGGGAATGTACGTGTTGTCAAACGTCCCAGGAGGGTGACGGCTCTCTCTCCGGAGTGATTATTAGATCTCTTGTGCAGTTGATGGTGCTGTCATCAATGCGAATAGCACATCGAAACGGGGATTTGTCTGCCGCTACTCTGATCGTGTCATAACGATAAACATTAAGATCAATGTGGGTTGACTCGACCTGATCCCCAATCAAACTGAGCGTTTCCGTTTTCTTCGCGCACCCGGTAGATGGCAGCATCCGAAACCGCGTTCCAGGAAACGGTCACAATATTATTCGCGCAAACAGCTGTAACACCTGTCGGGACTACTTGCTGAGCAGGACAAGTCACCGTCTCATAAGCAGACCAGCCGAGTTGCCGGAAACGTTATAAGCACGAACTTTGATCTGGTAAGAGACACCCCAGGAGTCGCTGCGAGTTTCAGACGTTCCCGACCCGTCATGCAAAACCGCGGTGGTTGATCGTTCTAACCGGTAACCCGTAGCGCCCGACACCGAAGTCCACGACATGAACACCTGCGGTAAGGCTCCCCCCTGGTTAGTGCAAGTAGTCGTAACAAACGAAGGCGTTGCAGGCACGGCCGGTCCGCAGGTAACCGACGCGTAAGACGACCATGGTCGCCATTGTCCGCCATGGTGGGCGCGTACTTGCCATTTCGTTGTTTCACCCGCGGTTCTGGTGAAGGTTGTTGAGGTGGGTAGCGGGTTGACTCGACCCGAACCCCAGTCAAACTGAGCGTTTCCGTTTTCTTCGCGCACCCGGTAGATGGCAGCACCCGAAACCGCGTTCCAGGAAACGGTCACAATATTATTCGCGCAAACAGCTGAGACACCTGTCGGGACTACCTGCTGAGCAGGACAAGTCACCGTCTCATACGCAGACCAAGCCGAATTACTCAACGAATTCTGAGCGCGCACCCTCCAACTATAAGAAAAACCAGCAGTCCCAGTGTCCGTGAACTGAGTAGTCGGATGAGAAACCGTCCGATCCGCTGGACCTGAACCAAACTCTTGAGCGAAATACGACGCAGCACCCGAAACAGAATCCCACGACACAGTAACCGTCGTCCCCACACAAGACGCCGCAACATTCGCAGGAACAGACGGCACAGTAAGCACCTGCGACGAAGACGACGGACAAGTAACCGTCACCCACGACGACCACGCCCAATTCCCGGCCGAATTCTCTGCCCGGATTTTCACAGTATGAACCGAACCCCACGCAGGGTTATTACGCGACCACGACAAACCAGTCCCGTTATGCAACACCGTTCCAGTGTCCCGCTCTAATCTATAAGACGAAGCCTGTGCTACAGCACCCCACTCCACGCTCAACAACGGACGATTGCCGCCAGTGTTAACACAAGTAGTTGAAGTGAACGATGGGGTGGACGGAGGTGATAACGCGGCGCTACAAGTAGCCGAACGATAACTCGACCACGCCGAATTACCATTCGAGTTCTGAGCACGCACCCTCCACCGATCAGTAACACCCGTTTTTCCGGTGTAAGTAAACGAAGTAGAAGGACGAGAAATTGTTCTACTAGCAGGCCCCGCCCCGAACTCTACAGCACGATACGAAGATGCCCCCGAAACCGTGTTCCAAGACACAGTACCCGTAGTCCCCACACAAGAAACCGTCAGCCCAGTAGGAGACGAAGGAACACTCCGAACCGGATTAGAAGTCGAAGTCGGAACAGGAGTCGGAGTCGGATTAGGGCACGGATCACCGTGCTCCTCTAAGTGGTGACTGTAGGGGGATGGGCAATGTACTTCTACGACCACACACACATTTGGTATATTGTCGGGCGGATCGTCCATGTCATGCGGAGCCCAATCAGACGGGGGATGCATGTGTGGAATAGTGGCTTCTGAATGATCAATACCAGGGTTGTTATCGCACGTCAAACCCGGCTTGTTGGGATAATATTTCCCGTGTTGATTGTAGGAGTAATGACACCCATCATAACCATCATGTTCATGATCATAATGCTCAGGACAGCTGGCACTATGAAGTGGAGAAGATAGGTCGCTCTTTAGATGGCAGTCCTTGTCATCTGCGCTATGCGTGTGCCGCTCAGGTGGCTGATTTGGGCATTCTACTGTGGAGGCAGTCGGACAGGTTTCGTGGTGCGCAGCGTCCTTCACACCGTTACAAGTCCGCAGTGTGCCATGACAACTACCGTCGTGCTCATGTAGGAACAAACCTGAGCACGGAGTAGGGTTAGGAGTGGGAGTTGGTGTCGTAGTCGGGCTAGGCGTCGAAGTCGGAATAGGTGTTGGGGTAGGGTTAGGTGTTGGATCGGGGCACATGGGAGGACCGTCTTGTGGACAATGAAATAAGTGGAATGACCCTGTGTTATGTCCCTCTGCGGGTTTTTGGTTGATTGCGAACACCAAACCCACAAATAACAGGGCTGCTGCCAGCATGATGCTCAGCAATCGGCGCACAGGATGAGGTGACAGCGCCTCGGCTAGGGCGTTCATCGGGGGGGGGGGGGGGGGGGGATTGTTGTTCGTCGAAATCGTGTTCAGACATACCAGTCATATTATAAGAATGTAACTACCCACGCAATAAGGCTTAGACCAAAAACCGATGAAGCCTTCGTTAGTTCAGAGTGGGTATAAGAAGCACCGAGAGTGTTCTAGACTGATGTTCTAAATTGGGTTGGAGCAGCTGACACCGAAAGAACCACACATGTGAGGCATTACGAAACGATGCCCACCCTCTTAGACAATTCCCAATTGGATGTCTCTGAGCTAACAAGAAAGGATAAAGATCAGACGTTGACCATGGTGATGACCGCGCCCTCCTCTGGCCGCGCTTCTACGCAGCAGCCTGATCACAAAATATCAACCATGCCGTTGTCAGGGTTCAAAAATCTGTAAGCACCTTCACCCCAACAGGCGATCTCACCGTTGACACGAACACCGCAAGCGTGCCTAGGGCTTATTGCTACATCAATGAACGTTCCTTCCGGCGCGTCCGCCTGGCCGTGCAGATTGTAACCCCAACACTCAATAGACCCATCAAGCATCAAAGCACATCCATAATCTCCAGCAAGCAATAGATCTGCCACAGGCCCATCAGGCCAGTCAAGAAGAAAGTCAGGTGTCAACGGGTCGGGTATGCATTCCAGTCTGCTGTTATCAGCTCGGATGCCGCACAACAAACCACTCGAATCGCCGATCACAGACGTAAAAGAGACGCCAGGGAACGGATCAGTGATATCGAGACCGTCCGATCGATCGACCCACATATGGCATGTAACTGTTCCATCAGCACGTCGGCCACAGTTACTGCCTCCGGGCAAGGCCACCTCCACATATTGACCTGGTGGAACTATAAGAGTGTCTTCATACTCAGGCAACATTTCAAACCCAGGCAACGTTTCATAAGCGGTCCAACATTCGATGGTGCTATCGACAGCTCGTAACCCACAGGCACTATGACCACCTGTTGGGTTGAACACCCAACTCTCAAACGGCATATAAGCAGGATCTATCCTGTCATAAAACCCTGGGTAAGAGCGACTAGCTCCCCAACATTCGACGGTGCCATCCGGCCGCTGCCCGCACACACGGAAAGGCGCGGCATCCTTCAAAGACTTAAACACCCCTTCAGGTGTGCCATCATAATCTTCTATAAAACCCCAACAATGGACAGTCCCATCAACACGAAGACCACACCCCAGATATCCGGCGATCTCAACCTGAACAAAACCCTCAACTGGCATAGGCACCGAAGTTTCCACAGGTTCAGGCATCGGCTCAGGAATAGGCTCAAAAGTGGGAACAGATGTCGGCTCAGGAATAGGTTCCGGAGTTGAAACTGGCGTTGGTGGTTCGGTAGGAACAGATGTCGGTTCCGGAGTGGGCTCTGGGGTGGGTTCCTGTGTTGGTTCAGGCGTGGTCGTAAGTTCGGTCGGTGTCGGCTCCGGTTCAACATCTGTTGGCTCTGGTGTGGGTTCAGGTATCGCTTCTAAACTCGGCTCTGATGTCGGTTCCGGAGTTGGTTCTGGAGTAGCCGGTTGCTCCGTCGGTTCCAATCCAGGTGTTTCTACTTGTTCTGTCGGTTCCACAGCCTCCATGCCCATCGTCGGCTCAGGTTCCGGCGCTTCTGTCACCGTCGGAACCGATGCGACAACCGGTTCAGGTTCGGCTGTGCCACTGTCACCGCCTCCGCAAGCAGCGGCGAACAGTGCTACTACTGTCAGCACAGCAAACAAGCGCAACACAATGGTGGGCTTGCTGCTGCCGAGGAACAAAGTCCGATTCTTCATAATTCTATTCATAGCGTGAAACTATAGTCGATGCCAAGTGTTCGCGCGGCCAAGTTGATGGACGATTAATTATTCTGCGTCCTTCATTCTGCTTGTGACTTCTCCTCCCTCCCCTGAAGGGCGGAGCTTGTACCGTAGGCGAGCTAAGGAAGCTGGCGTGTGACGCGGACATCCTGCCCGCCATCTACAAGACCAAAGGCCACAAACTCTGGCTGGGTCGCAAAACACGCACCGCCACCGAACCCCAAAAGGCCGCATTGACGCTACGAGACCAAGGCTGCGTCGGTTGCGACACCGCACCCCACTGGTGCCAGGCCCACCACATCGACTGGTGGTCCAACGGCGGACCCACCAACCTCCACAACCTCATGATGGTATGCACCCAATGCCACCACAACATCCACGACCACAACTGGCAAGTCCACCAACACCACGACGGCCGCTACACCATCCAACCCCCACCAAACCCGTTCCCAGACACCGGCACCACCAACTACCAGCCCACCCAACACAACCCCATACTCAGAAACTGAACGCTCAGAACATGGCCCCTATCCCCCAGGATGACCAAGAGTTCGAGCGGCTCGACCCGTCAACCTCGGTGCCGGGCTGGGACACGGGCTGAGCGAGGTCTGGGACGGTGCTGGCGCGGAGGGGGTGGGATTCGAACCCACGGTGACTTGTGCCACACACGCTTTCCAAGCGTGCCGATTCGGCCGCTCTCGCACCCCTCCGGGAGCAAGAAATCTACCCCACCCTGAGCAGCAGACCTGCACCAGTTCCCGCTAGCCTGACTCGGACTGGGCCGTGCGCCCGGTTTGGAATGTGATGGTCGGGTCCTGTGCAACGCCAGCCCGTGAACCGAGTCAGGGCCGGAAGGCAGCAGCTCTCAGCGGATCCTGGGGTGTGCCGCAGATCACCTGGCCATCACTTTCGAGACCGGGACTGCACGGCCCGACCGATTCCCCCCTGGCTCGACCTAGTTGTCGCCCTGGCTGAGTAAAGTCGGCGCAATGGCCCCCCAATCGCTGTACCGGCGCTACCGGCCGTCCCGATTCGCCGAATTGCGGGGCCAGGAGTCCGTCGTCCGGGCCTTGCAAAACGCTGTCCAGCAGGATCGGGTCGGTCACGCTTACCTGTTCAGCGGCCCCCGAGGCACGGGCAAGACCAGCACCGCCCGGATTCTGGCCAAGGCCCTCAACTGCACCGACCTGGGAAGCGACGGCGAACCCTGCGGCCAATGCCCGTCCTGCACCGCGGTGGCCAACAACACCTCCTACGACCTCATCGAGCTGGACGCCGCTTCCAATAACAAGGTGGACGACGTCCGCGAGCTCATCTCCCGAGTGGCGATGGGCTCTCCCGGCCAGGCGAAGGTGTACGTACTCGATGAAGTCCACATGCTCACCCCCGGCGCGGAGAACGCCCTGCTGAAAACGCTTGAGGAGCCCCCCGACCACGTGGTGTTCGTGCTGTGTACAACCGAACCCCACAAGGTTGTGCCCACCATCCGCAGCCGAACCCAGCACCTCGAGTTCAGCCTCATCGACGGTGACGTGCTGGCTGACCACGCCAGGTGGGTGGTCGAGCAGGCCGGGCTGGAGGTGGACGAGGAGGCCATCGACCACGCCGTCCACCGGGGAGCGGGCTCGGCTCGCGACACCCTGTCGGCTCTCGATCAAATCGTGGCCGCCGGAGGGGTGACCGACCGGGGCGAAGTGGTTGACGCCATAGTCGAAGCCCTGGGTAGCCAGGACCACGGCCCCGCTTTTGTCGCCGTTCATGATGCCCTGCGCTCGGGACGGGAACCGAGGATCATCGGCGAGGCCCTCATCGACCGCCTCCGTCACGCTTTCCTGTGCGCCATGGGCGCTGATCTCAGCTATCTCACAGACGCCCAGCAGGACCAGGCCCGTGCCACCGCCGGTCGCATCTCTCCCGCCGCTCTCACCCGAGCGCTCGAAGTGCTGGGAACGGCCCTCGTGGGGATGCGCCAAGCCCCCGATCCTCGGGTGGACCTAGAGGTGGCTCTGGTACGACTCACCCGCCGAGACCTGGATGTCGATGCCGGCGCGCTGCTGGAGAGAATCGAGCGACTGGAACGCAACGGTGTGAGCCGTTCTTCCCCGCCCGGGGAAACTCCGAGCCCAACACCGGCCCCCTCAGCCCCTCCGTCGACCACGTCTGCTTCAGCCAGCGGACCCGAGCGGGCCCGAGCGGCCATGGCCCGGGTCCAGGCCCGGGAGGCCGACGCCGAAAGCAACCTCCGGCAACCGTCCGACCAACCCCAGGAAGCCGAAAGTCCGGCCCGGGAGCCAGAGGCCAGCTCGGCCCCCGCCTCGGCTCGAAAGCCCACGCTGGGGGCAATGCGAGCGAACCAGGCTGGTTCGGCTCCGACCACTACCCCCGACGCCGCCGGCCAGTCCGACACTTCAGAAACAGCCGCAACCAACGGTGGCACTGACGCCGGCGACGCCGGTTCTGTCGACGCTGATGTCGGTGGTTCTCTCCCGAGCCGTGAGGAGCTGGTCCTCGCCTGGGGAGACTCGGTGTTGCCCAACCTTCCCAACAAGGTTCGTGTCCGGTTCCAGGCGGGACGATTCCTGCCAAACGACCCCGACCGTGCGGTGTTCGCCTTGCCCAACGCAACCCATCTGGACCGCTGTGAGGAGGTCCGCAGCGCGGTGGACGATGCCCTGTGCGATCACTTCGGCAGAGCCGTACCCATGCACCTGACAGTTGATGATGGGAGCATGGCCGAGGCACCTCAACTTCCCCCACCCGACGCCATGGCCGTTCCCCCCGTGGACGAGCAACCCGAGGCCACCGAACCCGACGAAACCCCGGCCGAGGAACCCGTCTCCGAGGAGGCCATCGCCAACCTCATGGCGGCATTCCCCAACTCCCAACTCGTTACCTTCGACGAGCCCACGAGCTGATGAGAAGTGTTGGGGAGCCCCGGTGAGCAGCGTCTATACCGCTCCGGTGCAGGTGTTGATCGACGAGCTGGGCCGCCTTCCCGGCATCGGCCCCAAGTCAGCCCAGCGCATTGCCTTCCACCTGCTCAAGGTGTCCGAGCAAGACGCTTTGCGGCTGGCCGACTCCATCAGGGAGGCCAAGGCCCGAGTGCAGTTCTGCGGGCGGTGCTTCAACATCAGCGAGCACGCCGAATGCGAGCTGTGCGCCGACCCCCGGCGTGACCCGGCCATCCTGTGCGTGGTGGAGGAACCCCGTGACATCGTGGCGGTTGAGAAGACCAGGGAGTTCCGAGGCCGCTACCACGTGCTCGGCGGAGCCATCAACCCCATCGAGGGCATCGGACCCGACCAGCTTCGTGTCAAGGAGCTGCTTGCCCGCATCGGCGACGAAAACGTTACCGAGGTGATCTGCTGCACCAACCCTAACATCGAAGGGGAGGCCACAGCCATGTACCTGGCCCGCCTCATCGAGCCGTTGGGGGTGGCCGTGACCCGCATCGCCAGCGGCCTCCCGGTGGGTGGTGACCTGGAGTACGCCGACGAACTCACCCTCAGCCGAGCCCTGGAAGGACGCCAACGGATCAACGCAGAAACCAGAGCCGGCCGGCCCTGATTCGCGCCGCCCCTGATTGACGGCGTCCTAGTTTCGTAGCACTCCTGATTCGCAGCGCCCCTGATTGGCGACGTTACGGCCTGCCTTTCCGGCTGCGTCATTCAGCCGTAGAGCTGTCAGACCCGAACCAGCAGCGCATCCCCCTGGCCGCCGCCGCCGCACAACGCAGCCGCCCCCAACCCGCCGCCTCGACGGCGCAGTTCGTGCAGCAGCGTCAACACGATGCGGTTCCCGCTCGCTCCAATCGGGTGACCGAGGGCAATGGCCCCACCGTTCACGTTCACCACATCGTCCGACACACCCAGATCGGCCATGGACGCAAGGGCCACGGCCGCAAACGCCTCGTTGATCTCGAACAGATCGATGTCGCCCAAGCTCAGCTCCGCCGACTTGAGAGCCTGAAAGATGGCTCTCGACGGTTGGGTAAGCAGCGACGGATCGGGCCCCGCCACCTGCCCGTAGCCGACATAACTCCCAAGCGGCTCGATGCCCAGTTGCTCGGCCCGCTCCCGACTGGCCACCACCAGTGCGCAGCCCCCGTCGGAGATCTGCGAGGCATTGCCCGCGGTGATGTTGCCGGAATCGGCGAATGCCGGGCGCAGTCTGCCCAGCGACTCCGCAGTGGCGTCGGCTCGCACCCCCTCGTCGGCGGCCACAACCACCGGATCACCCCTGCGCTGTGGCACTTCCACCGTCACCAGCTCGTCGTCGAACAGCCCAGACGATGCCGCGGCGGCGGCCCGCTGGTGCGACTGGGCCGAGAACGCGTCCTGGGGCTCACGGTCCAGCCCGCTGGACGCGGCGTACTTCTCCGTCCCGGTCCCCATCGCGCAGCGGTCGAAAGCGCAAAACAAACCGTCGGACATCATCGAGTCCACCAAGTCACCGTCACCCAAGCGGTATCCCTCCCGGGCCCTGGTCAGCAGGTAAGGCGCTTTCGTCATCGACTCCATGCCCCCTGCCACCACAATCTCGGCATCGCCGGCCGAGATCATCTGGTGGGCCAGATACACGGTGTTGATGCCCGACAAGCACACTTTGTTCACCGTGGTAGCCGGCACGGTCATGGGGATACCCGCACCTACGGCCGCTTGCCGGGCCGTGGCCTGGCCCTCCCCGGCTAGCAACACCTGACCCATGAACACGTAGTCCACCTGCTCGGGAGCCACCCCCGCTCGGTCCAGCGCCGCCCGAATGGCCAGCCCGCCCAGCTCGGCCCCCCGAAACGAGGCCAGCCCGCCGGCCATCTTCCCGATAGGGGTGCGAGCCCCGGCCAGAATCACCGTCTCCGTCATTGTCCACTCCTTGCCTGCCGGCTCTTGCGGCCCAAGAGCACTCCCCCGCAGGATACGGTCACCACGTGAAGGTTCACCTGGTCGACGGGACATACGAGCTGTTCCGCTACCACTTCTCCCCCGGCAACCGCGACATGGAACACGGCGCGGCCCGAGGAGTGGTCCACAGCATGCTCCAGTTGATCGACGACGGCGCCACCCACGTAGGTATCGCCACCGACACCGTGATCGAGTCGTTCCGCAACGATTTGTGGCCCGGCTACAAGACCGGGGAGGGGACGCCAACCGAGCTGATGGCCCAGTTCCCCCTGGTCGAGCAAGCCCTGGTGGCGGCTGGGTTCTGTGTGTGGCCCATGGTGGAGTACGAGGCCGACGACGCCCTCGGGGCCGCGGCCCGCAAGGCAGCCGCCGACCCGCGGGTGGAGCAGGTGCTCATCTGCACCCCCGACAAGGACCTGGCCCAGTGCGCCGCCGCCGACCGGAGCATCGTGCAGTACGACCGTCGCCGCCAGAAGCTCATCGATCACGACGAGGTGGTGGCCAAGTTTGGGGTGAGCCCGGAATCCATCCCCGACTATCTGGCGCTGGTGGGCGACAGCGCCGACGGCTTTCCCGGCCTGGCCGGGTGGGGGGCCCGCTCCACTGCCACTGTGTTGTCCCACTACCGCCACCTGGAGAACATCCCCGACGCTGTGGGCCAGTGGGAGGTGAGCGTGCGGGGTTCGGCCAAGCTGGCCGCCACCCTGGCCGAACATCGGGACCGGGCCGAGCTGTTTCGCCGCATCGCCACCATCTCCTACGACGCACCCACCTTCGACAGGCTCGATGAGTTGGCCTGGGTCGGACCCACTCCCGATTTCCCCGAGATCATCTCCACCCTGGGCGGCGATCATCTGGTGGAGCGAGCCCAGAACCTGCGGAAGCAATAGCCGAAGGGTCGTTGAAACCGGCAAGGCCCATGTAGCCTGGCACGATCATGGCCGAGCACTCGATGAAGGACCGACTCAGCGATCTGGAGCGTCGCAAGAACGAGGCTCTCCACGCCGGACCCCAAAGAGCGGTCGACCGCCAGCACGAGAAGGGAAAGATGCTGGCCCGGGAGCGGATTGAGTACCTGCTCGACGACGGGTCGTTCCACGAGCTCGACATGCTGGCCCGCCACCGAGCCCTCGACAGCGGCATCGAGGAGCGGCCCTACACCGACGGCGTCATCACAGGCTGGGGCACAATCGACGGCCGCAAGGTGTTCCTTTTCGCCCAGGACTTCACCGTGTTCGGCGGAGCGCTGGGGGAGGTTTTCGCCGAGAAGATTCACAAGGTGATGGACCTGGCCCTGTCGGTGGGCGCTCCCATGATCGGACTGAACGACGGCGCCGGGGCCCGTATCCAGGAAGGCGTGGTGTCGCTCGACTCCTACGGCGGCATCTTCCACCGCAATGTGCGGTCGTCGGGGGTCATCCCCCAGATCAGCGTGATCCTGGGGCCATGCGCCGGGGGTGCGGTGTACAGCCCGGCCATGACCGATTTCGTGTTCATGGTGGCCGAGAAGTCGCACATGTTCATCACCGGTCCCGACGTGGTGAAGACGGTCACCGGCGAGGAGGTCACCCTGGAAGACCTGGGAGGCGCCCGTTCCCACTCCACCAAGTCGGGGGTAGCCACCTTCGTCGGGCAAACCGAGAACGACGTGCTCGACGAGGTCCGCTACCTGGTCGGCCACCTCCCGGCCAACAACCTGGAGGAACCTCCCCGAGTCGAAACCCAGGACGACCCCGGGCGGTCCACCCCCGAGCTGCGCGACATCATGCCCGACAGCCCGAACCTGCCCTACGACATGCGCAAGGTGATCGAAGCGGTGGTGGACGACGGGGAGTTCATGGAGTACCACTCTCACTGGGCCCAATCCATCGTCTGCGGGTTCGCCCGGCTCGACGGTTACCCCGTGGGGGTGGTCGGCAACCAGCCGATGGTGCTGGCCGGTGTGCTCGATATCGAGTCGTCGTCCAAAGCGGCCCGGTTCGTGCGCACCTGCGACGCCTTCAACATCCCCCTGCTGACCCTGGTGGACGTGCCCGGCTTTTTGCCCGGTGTCGATCAGGAGCACGGCGGCATCATCCGCCACGGCGCCAAGCTGCTCTACGCCTACTGCGAGGCCACAGTTCCCCGCATCCAGGTCATCACCCGCAAGGCCTACGGTGGGGCCTACGTGGTGATGGACTCCAAGTCGGTGGGTTCCGACCTTTCGTTCGCATGGCCCGGCGCCGAGCTGGCCGTGATGGGGCCGCAGGGAGCGGTCGAGATCATCTACCGCCGGGAGCTGCAATCGGCTGCCGATCCCGTCGCCCGCCGGACCGAGCTGGTGGACGACTACACCGAGCGCTACGCAAACCCCTACATCGCCGCCGAACGGGGTTACATCGACGACGTGATCGACCCCGCTGACACCCGGCGGTTGGTGATTGCCGGGTTCGAGATGCTCCGGTCCAAGCGGGAAGACCTGCTGCCCCGAAAGCACGGAATCATCCCGCTGTGAGCCGGCCCTCCACCACCCTTCAGCCCGCAGCCAGCGCAGCGCCGGTGGCGGTCGTCACACCGACGCCCACGCCCATGGAGATGGCCGCCATCCTGGCCGCCTACGAGGCCCTCTGGCCTCGCCCGGTGGTTGCCGAACCCCCTTCGGTTGCTCCTCCCCGCTGGAGGTTCAGCGGCCGGTGGTGGACCGCTCCCGCTGTCACCCGCCGCCGTCGGCAGGATCTGAAACCATGACCGGCGAGACAGCCCACCACCCCACCACGGCCGAACTCGAGGCGACCCTCGACCACATCCGACAAGCCCCCACCGACAACGGCATGGTGGAGCTGATCGTGCGCCGCCCGGCGGTGGACGAGCGGGAAGTGCTGGAGGTCGGACAACTCAGCCTGCAAGAAGGTCTGGAAGGCGACACCTGGAATCAGAGGCCCAGCTCCAAGTCAGCCGACGGCGGGCCACATCCCGATATGCAGCTCAACATCATGAACTCCCGAGCGGCCGGAGCGGTAGCCGGACCCATCGAGCGGTGGGCCCTGGCAGGCGACCAGCTCTACATCGATCTCGACCTCAGCACCGAGACTCTTCCCCACGGTACCCGCCTGGCTATTGGCGAAGCGGTCATCGAGGTTTCCCCCCAACCTCACACCGGGTGCGCCAAGTTCTCGGCTCGCTTCGGCCTTGACGCCCTCCGATTCGTCAACTCCCCAGCCGGACGAGCCCTCAATCTGAGGGGTATCAATGCCAAAGTGGTGCAGCCCGGCACCATCCAACAGGGCGACCTCATCACCCGCCTTTAGCCCGCCGAAAGGCATTCCTGCTCTGGGACTCTCCGGCCAACCATCCCCTGGGAGCGCAAGTTCCTGGGACGGGACTTGTTGTAGAACCAGTCCCCGGACCAACGCCCTCCGGGCGATAACTCCAGCCCCCGTTTCCTGGCTGTTTACCCAGGCCAGGGTGGCAGGGGCTGCCTTATGACCCGCCGGAGCCGGGCCAGGTATTCCTCCCGGGTGGTCTCCACCGCTCCCAGGGTGCTCAGGTGATCGGTAACCCACTGCACGTCGAGCAGCCGGTCGTGGCCCCCGTGGGCCAACCGCCCCACCAAACCCACCAGCGCCACCTTCGACGCGTCACGATCACGATGGAACATCGACTCGCCGGCAAACAGGCCGCCCACCGACACCCCGTACAAGCCGCCCACCAGCTCCCCGTCCTGCGACCATGCTTCCACGCTGTGGGCCCATCCCAGCCGGTGCAGCCTCACATAGGCATCCCGTATCTCCCGGGAGATCCACCCGTGAGGCCGCTCGATCAACCTGCACGCGTCGATCACCTCGGCGAAGGCCATGTCGGTGGTCACCCGGTAGCGCCTCAACGAACGGCGCAGCGATCGGGTCACCCGCAGAGCTTCGAGGGGGATCACACCCCGGGGGTCGGGCGACCACCATCCCAGTTTCTCGGTGCGGCCCAGCGGCATGGGAAACAGACCGGCCCGGTAAGCGGCCAACAGGGTGCCCGGTTCCAGGTCGGCCCCAATAGCGACCAAACCGTGCTCATCGGCCGTTTCAGCCGGGGGAAACTCCCACTGGTTGGGCTCCGGCTCCAGCGCCATGCCCATACTCTGCCCTACCCGCCCGCTCGAGGCGCAGGTTCCGGTCGGTTGCCCGGTTGCAGCTGAAGTGGTTCTGGCCGTCAGCCTGCTTCTTCGATGGTCACCGAATTGACGATCACCTGGGGATCGGGAGCGCCGCCCAACGGGTTGTCGGGCTGATCGACATGGCTGGCCAAAATGGCCTCGGCCACCGACAGGCCGGCCTCGTCCATCTGACCGAACACCACGTAGGTGCCCTGGTTGTTTAGCAAGGCGGTGTTTTCGTTCACGGCGAAGAAGAACTGGGCGCTAGCGCTGTTGGGCGCCCCGGTTCTGGCCATGACGATCTGGCCCGGCTCGTAGGTGAAATCCGAACCCTCGTCGGGGATGGTGTAGCCCGGCCCCGGATCGGATGGGGAGTTGGTGTGGGGTGAACCGCCCTGGATGATCCCGATGCTCGGGTCGGAGCGGAACAGCAGCGTGTTGTCGTAGTAGTGGTACCGGGCAAGCACCGCGAAGTTGTTGGCCGTGTTCGGCGTGTTCACCATGTCGAGGGCGATTCGCATCTCCCCTGCTGTGGTGTCAAACACCGCTGTGTACTGCTTGGACGGGTCCAGGCACAGGGGATGGGGGCCGTCGAAATCCAAGACCTGGGGGCCGGATCCGTCGGCAGGAGGACATGCGCTCAAGTCGATACTCCCTTCCGGAGTTGGGTCGGTGGTTTGTATGTCGATGGAGTTGATGATGACCGGCTCGCTGGGCCGTCCGCCGAACGCGGTGTCGGGATTGTCCACGTGGCGAACCAACGTGTCCAGAACCACGGTCACATCGTCGCTCTCGATCTGCCCCAAAACGGTCAACCCGGAAATCGGCTCGGAAGGCACGAAGTCGCCTTCCTGGTAGGCCAGGAACACGAACTGGCCCACCGAGGCACCGTCGGCTGACCATAGAAGCTGACCCTGCTGGTAGGCCGTCGGCTCGACCGGGGTCACGGTGAAGCCCGGACCGGGTTCGTCGGCGGAATTGGTGATGGGTGAGCCGCCCTGGATGTAGCCGCCGTCGGGGTCGCTGTAGAAGATGGCCGTTCCGTCGTAGTAGTCGTAACCGGCCAGCACCGCGAAGGCGTTCACCGCTTCCGGCGCGGCCTCCGGATCGAGCGTCACTCGAATACGACCCAGGCTGGTGTTGAACACCGCAGTGTGGTTGAGTTCGGGATCCAGGCACTGATCGGGCGGCGCCTCAAAGCTGGTGACCCGAAACGCCGGGCCGGTTGGGTCGGGACAGGGTGTCGTCTCGCCGGTCAACGTCCCACCGGGACCGGGCGGTTCGGGAAGCTCGGGGAAGCCCGGCGCTTCCGGCACCAACGCTTCGCCGTCGCCGTCCACCACTTCGGGTTCGTCACCAACGGTGACCGTGTCGGGTTCGCTGACGGTGCCGCCGTCGCCGCCGTCGTCACGCACCACCAGCCAAATGATCAGCACCGCAGCAACGATGGCCAGCGTGACGAGCCCGACCCGCATCCCGCCGGAGCGGAGCCGTCCCCGGGTCTCGACCACCTTGGCTCGTTGCTGGGCCACCTGCCGACGCTCCCGCTGACGCTGCCTCTTATCGGTAGCCATTGCCGGAAATCTAGAGCGGCAACTACCGGCGCGCCTATCAGCCCGGACGGTTGATCCACCGGGCGGGCGGGAATCTCGCATAACGACCACAGGGGACAGGCTCGGTGGCCGGTAGCGTTGACCTGTGGCCCTGGTGGTTCAGAAGTTCGGAGGCACGTCGGTGGCCAACGCCGACCGCATCCGCGAGGTGGCCGATCATGTACGGCGGGGGCGGAACCGGGGCGACCGGATCGTGCTGGTGATCAGCGCCATGGGCAAGGAGACAGACGAGCTGCTGGCCCTGGCCTCGGCGGTGTCCAGCACCCAACCGGGTCGGGAACTCGACATGCTCATCACCGCCGGCGAACGAAAGGCCTGCGCTCTGGTATGCATGGCGCTGCACGACCTTGGCGTGCCGGCCGACTCCTTCACCGGCAGCCAGGCCGGGTTCCTCACCGACACCAATCACGGCAACGCCAAGATCCTGGAGATAACCCCTCAGCGGGTTCAGGCCGCTCTTGACGCCGGCCGGGTTCCCGTCGTGGCGGGATCGCAGGGGGTCAGCACAGAAAACGACGTGACCTTTCTGGGCCGGGGTGGTTCCGACACCACGGCGGTGGCGTTGGCCCACGCGCTGGGGGCCGACGCCTGCGAGCTGTACACCGACGTGCCCGGGGTGTTCACCACCGATCCCCGGGTGAGTGCCGACGCCTGCAAACTGGGTTCCATCTCCTTCGAGGAACTGCTGGAGATGACCGCTGTGGGCTGTCCCAAACCGGCAATGCGCTCGGTGGAAGTGGCCCAGAACTACGGCGTCAAGCTGCACATCCGATCAGCATTCACCTGGGAGCAAGGCACCTGGGTTGTCAAGGAGGATCCCGGCATGGAGCAACCCATCATTCGCTCGGTCACCCCCGACACGTCGCAGGTCAAGATCACGATCACAGGGGTGGCCGACCGGCCCGGGGTGGCCGCCACCATGTTCCGCAAGCTGGCAGATGCCGGTGTGAACGTGGACATGATCGTG
Source organism: Acidimicrobiales bacterium (assembly GCA_965200775.1). Lineage (GTDB taxonomy): Bacteria > Actinomycetota > Acidimicrobiia > Acidimicrobiales > Bin134 > Poriferisocius. The sequence continues at coordinate 2,658,523 of OZ241383.1, forward strand.
CAGAACGCCTCCGAGCACGGCGTCACCGATATCTCGTTCACCGTTCCCGACGGCGACGCCGACGCGGCCGCCGACATCACCGGCAGGCTTGCCGACGAGATCGGGGCCACGGGGGTGTCGGCCGACCGGAAGATCGCCCGGGTCAGCCTTGTGGGCGCGGGCATGAAGTCTCACCCCGGCATCGCTGCCACCATGTTCGAGACCTTGGCCCGGGAGAACATCAACATCGAGATGATCTCCACCTCTCCAATACGCATCAGTTGCGTGATCCGCCAGGACCAAACCGAAGCCGCCACCCAGTCCCTCCACGAGGCTTTCAACCTCTCCGGGTGATCCCCTACGCCCAGTTCCTCCACGAGGCTTTCAACCTCTCCGGGTGACCCCCGACGCCCCTGCCTACTGCGGCCGAGAACCGATTGTCGCTCCCGAAATCAACCGGGGAATCCCGCCCCGGCCCCGGTAGGATCACCGCCGTGAATGTTGCCGTTGTGGGAGCCACCGGCCAGGTCGGCGGGGTCATGCTCCGATTGCTGGACGAGCGCGATTTTCCGGTTGACGAGCTGCGGGTTCTGGCCTCGGCTCGCTCCGCCGGTCGGACATTGGGATGGAAGGGCCGGGAGCTGGTGGTGGAGGACGCCGCCGAAGCCGACTACCGAGGGGTTGACATCGCTCTGTTCTCGGCGGGCGGTGCCACATCCCGAGAACTCGCCCCCCGGGTTGCGGACGCCAGGGCCACCGTGATCGACAACTCCTCGGCGTGGCGGATGGACCCCGAAGTGCCCCTCGTGGTGACCGAGGCCAACCCTCATGCGCTGGCTCACATCCCCAAGGGCATCGTGGCCAATCCCAACTGCACCACCATGGTGACCATGCCGGTGCTCAAGCCGCTGGCCGCCGAGGCCGGGCTCCGCCGGGTGGTGTACTCTTCGTACCAGGCCACATCGGGGGGCGGTCTGGCCGGAGTAGACGAGCTGGATACCCAGGTTCGCAAGGTGGCCGACGACGCCGCCGGTCTCACCCATGACGGCGGATCGGTTTCGTTCCCGGAGCCATCGGTCTTCGCCGCGCCCATCGCCTTCAACGTCATCCCCGAGTGCGGGTCATGGCTCGACGACGGCTCCGGCGAGACATCCGAGGAACGCAAGCTGGTGGAGGAGAGCCGCAAGATCCTGGAGCTGCCCGAACTCGCGGTGAGCGCAACGTGCGTCCGGGTCCCCGTGTTCACCGGGCACTGCTTGGCCATCAACGCCGAGTTCGACAATCCGATAAGCCCGGAGCGGGCCACCGAGGTGCTGGCATCGGCTCCCGGAGTGGTGCTCAACGATGTGCCCACTCCGCTGGCCGCGGCCGGAATAGACCCGACCCTGGTGGGCCGTATTCGCCCCGACACCACCGTTGCCAACGGCCTGGCCCTGTTCGTGGCCGGCGACAACCTTCGCAAGGGGGCGGCCCTCAACGCCGTCCAGATCGCCGAACTGCTCCTCTAGTTCTTCTCCGGTTCTTCTCGCTCCTCGGGCCCGCCACGCTCCACTCGCATCCGGCCCGCCTACTCAGAGCGGCGGGTCATCCTGGTAGCGGCGGGCGGCGTCCTCCAGGCTGAGCCCTAGCTGGTTGGCCAGCGACGCCAGCCACGCCATCACGTCACCCAGCTCGTACAGCCGGTCGGCGTCGTCGCCCTTGCGCACCGCCTGGGCCAGCTCCCCCATCTCCTCGCACAACCAAGCGACCGTGGCCGGGATGCCCCGTTCCCGGTCCTGGGGGCCGTACAGGTCGGCCATGAGCTGCTGGAACGCGGCGATCTCCACTGCGGCCTTGTTTACACCACCGTTGGACGGCCCGCTGCCACCCGACCCATTCAGAGTCGGTAGCCGCCGTCCACGCTGATTACCTGACCGGTGATCCCCCACCCCGCTTCGGAGGCCAGAAGAACCGCCATCGGGGCCAGCTCCTCGGGTTCCAGCACCCGGCGTTGGGCGCTCTGCGACTCGGCGTCGGCCCTAGCCTGCTCGGCGCTTGTGCCTCGGGCCGCTCCCATGCGCTCAAAGTCCACCAGCGAGGTGTTGGTCCAGCCGGGGCATAGGCAGTTCACCGTGATCCCGTGCGGCGCCGCCGACGTGGCGAGCTGTTTGGTGAGGCCCACCAGCCCGTGTTTGGCCGCGGTGTACCCGACGCTGGCCGCTGCTCTCTTGGACGCCCCCGACCCGATGTTGATGATGCGGCCGTAGCCCTGATCCCGCATGATGGGGAGCGCTTCCTGGCTTGTCCAGAAGGCCGACACCAAGTTGAGCGTCAACGTGGCCGAGAACGCCGAGGCGTCGCCGGAGAATGGGTCTTGGTTGCCCCCGACCGAACCGCCGACGTTGTTGACCAGCACGTCGATGCGTCCGAACTCCTCAACAGCGGCCCGGACCGGACGGCGGGCCTGCTCCTCGTCAGCAGCATCCGCCACCACCGCCAGCCCCCGGGCTCCGGCACCGGCCATTTCCGCCACCACTCGATCAAGTTGCTCGGTGGTTCGCGACGACACCACCACCGTGGCCCCCTCGTGGGCCATCCCCAGTGCGATGGCCCGACCGATGCCCCGACCCCCGCCGGTGACCACCACCACCCGTCCCTCGAGATTCGGCCGACCGGCTCGCTCCATGGCCGGCAACTTACACGTTTCGGGCGGCTGCTAGGGTTGTGGCCCTAAGCTCAAGGAGCCAGGACCCTGGCAAGGGACGAATCGGAACAGGAGGCCACTGTGAGTGCTGACTCAGGCAAGAACGTGATCGTTATCGGGGGGGGGGTGGCGGGATTGGCCGCAGCACGTGAACTACACAAGGCCGGCGTTCACGCCACGATCCTGGAGGCCAGAGAGAGTGCCGGTGGTCGGGCCGGGGGCGACTTGGTTGATGGCTGCTATATCGACAAGGGGGCCCTCTACTTCCCCACTACCCACGAAAAAGTGGTCCAGTACTGCAATGAACTGGATATCCCCGTTGAGGAAAAGACCGAGCGACTTCGGATGTTGCTCTACAACACCCGCCAGCAGAAGATCTATCCCTTGGAGATGCACTCGTCGTTCATCAAGAACTTGACTCCACAGAACATACGCACCGCAGTTAGATGCTTCACGCTTGGCGGATTGGCCCAGTTCGGAAAATACGCCAGGTTCGTCAAGAAAAGGGCCGACGACTTCAGTGCCCACGACCACACCCGTCTGTTGGATCTCGATGTTGAGGGCTCCTTTGGCGACTGGGCCCGGGAGAGCTATGGAGCCAAGCTGGTCGATGATTACACCTACGCTTCCTTTGCTTCCGTAACCCTGGCCAACGCCGACCTGATTTCGCCGCTGCACGGAATGATGCTGTTGCACGATCCGTGGTTCGAAAAGGGCCTGGTGATGGCTGCGCCCCGCGGTGGAGTGGCCAACCTGACAAGGACTTTCGCGGATGCGAGCAAGGACTACACCCGCCTTGCGACTCCGGTGGAGCGAGTAGTCGTCGAAGACGGGGTGGCCAAGGGAGTTGTCACCCAGAACGGCACGATGGAAGCAGATGCCGTTGTGTGCGCCACCGATGCCCATGACGCGTTGAAGATAATCCCCGATCTTCCCGATCCCGTGCGCTCTGTCTTGGGTGAGATGAACTACTCCAAGTGCTGCCATGTGGTTTTCGGCATCGAATTCAATCCAATCCAGGATGGGCACTGGAACTTCACCTTCCAGACCGGAGGATCGTCCTTCCTGTCCATCTACCTGGACACGGCCCAAAACGCTCCCGGGTCGGCCCCGGAGGGAATGAGCGTCATTCACGCTTACGTTGACAACGACTTTTCCGAGGAGATGTCAAAGCTCGACGACGACGAGATCAAGCGCAAGGTCATCAAGGAAATCCAGAGGTTCTCGCCGGCAATGCCCGACGAACCGGCGTTCACCCGCATCTACCGCTGGGACCGGGCGGTGTGCCTGCCGGGCGGTGGAGCAATGAAGAAACTTCACACTCTCCAGTCCGAGGGCTTCCCCGGCGTCCAAGGTTTGTTCATGTGCGGCGAGTACATGTCCATGATCTCCTGCATGAACGGGGCCATGACCACCGGGCAAGCCGCAGCCTCCGACGTTGTCAGCTATTTCGCCTAGCTGACCCCCACCCGCCGGCTACAGCCGGAACCATCAGCCGAAGATGATGGAGCGGTGGGCCAGCTTCCACCCACCATCGGTGCGCACCAGGCGGTCCCGGTAGGTGCCCATCAGCGCAACCGAGGGCTCCGTGGCGGTGTTCACCCAAAACTGCCAGTAGGCATCCGAAATCGCTTCGTCGCCGTCCACCGCCACCGCCTGGGTGGTGATCACGTGGCGCGTGTTGGTGCCGGGGCCCACCGCCCCCGTGGCCCGGCGCTCCACCGCCCCGGAGTGGAGTTCGTCACGCCCCTCAAGGGGCGATCCCGGCATCTCCCACCGGGCGTCGTGTGTGAACAGGTCCACGTATTCGCCAAGGTCACCCCCGTCGGCGAGTTGGGCCAGCCGGGCTACCACGTTCCTGATCTCTGCCTCATCTGCGCTCATCGCCCGAAGACTAGTGGTCCGCCTGTGAACTGGTCGGCGCTTCCATCCTGCCATCGAAGCTTCATCGAATAATCTGCCGACCAGCGTTAGTAGCACTTCCAACTATCGGACTTCCTTGATAGGATGCCGCCATGCACGAGACCATGTCGGGAATCCCTCTCGATCCCAGCTACGGCGACGGTCTCCAGCCGGGCGAATACCCCTATACCCGAGGCCTGTACCCCGCCGGTTACCGGGGGAAACTCTGGACGATGCGGATGTTCGCCGGGTTCGGCACCGCCACCGATACCAACTCCCGTTTCCACGCCCTGCTGCGAGCCGGGGGAACCGGGCTGTCCACCGCGTTTGACATGCCCACCCTCATGGGCCGCGACTCCGACCACGAATGGTCGGTGGGTGAGGTGGGCAGGGCGGGGGTGGCCGTCGACACCCTGGCCGACATGGAAGACCTGTTCGCCGGCATCGACCTGGGCCAGGTGAGCACCTCGATGACGATCAACGGGCCCGCCGCCATTCTCATGGCCATGTACATCGCGGTGGCCGAGAAGAACGGTGTTGGCCGGGCCGAACTCAGCGGCACGATCCAGAACGACATCCTGAAGGAGTACCAGGCACAAAAGGAGTACATTTTCCCGCCCCGCCCGTCGGTCCGTCTGGTGACCGACCTGATCCGGTTCACCACAGCGGAGATGCCCCGTTGGCATCCGGTGTCCATTTCCGGGTACCACATCCGCGAGGCCGGTTCCACGGCCGCCCAGGAGCTGGCCTTTACTCTGGCCAACGGGTTCGCCTACGTGGAGGCCGCCGTGGCCGCCGGGCTGAACGTGGATGACTTCGCTCCCCGGCTCTCGTTCTTCTTCAACGCCCACAGCGATTTCTTCGAGGAGATCGGCAAGTTCCGGGCTGCTCGGCGCATCTGGGCCACTTGGATGCAGGAGCGGTACGGCGCCACCAACCCCAAGTCGCTCATGTGCCGGTTCCACACCCAGACCGCCGGTGTGTCCCTCACCGCTCAGCAGCCCGAGAACAACATCGCCCGGGTGGCGGTGCAGGCCCTGTCCGCCGTGTTGGGCGGCACCCAGAGCCTCCACACCGACTCCTACGACGAAGCCCTGGCCCTTCCCTCCGAGAAAGCGGCCCGCATCGCCCTTCGCACCCAGCAGATCATGGCCCACGAGACCGGGGCCGCCGCAGTGGCCGACCCTCTCGGCGGTTCCCACTTCGTGGAGTGGATGACCGACGAGATGGAACGCCAGGCCACCGAGATCTTCGACCACATCGAACAGCTCGGCAACGGTTCCATGCTGGAGGGTGTGTACGCCGGCATTGAGGACGGTTACTTCGTGGGCGAGATCGCCGACGCCGCCTACCGATTCGAGCGGGAGGTGAACGCCGGGAGGCGCATCATCGTGGGGGTCAACGAGTACACCGAGGGCGAGACCGAGGAGGCCCGCCTGCTGTCCATCGGCCATGACACCGAGGAGATGCAGCTCAAGCGCCTGTCGCAGGTTTGCGACGACCGTGACGACAACGCGGTCACCGCCTCGCTGGCCGCTCTGGCCGAAGCTGCAGCCCAACCCGATGTGAACCTCATGCCGCCCATCATCGACGCTGTGCGGACCTACGCCACCGAGGGCGAGATCGTTGCCGCTCTGGAGTCGGTGTTCGGCACTTACGTGGAAACTGCGGTGGTGTGAACCGATGAGCGAACCCGACGTCGACTTTGCTGCTCCCATTCGGGTGGTGCTGGCCAAGCTGGGGTTGGACGGCCACGACCGTGGCCTGAAGGTGGTGGCCCGCACGTTGAGGGACGCCGGCATGGAAGTGATCTACCTGGGACTCCGCCAGACCACCGAGAGCATCGTGATGGCGTGTGAGCAGGAGGACGCCGACGTGATCGGACTCTCGATGCACAACGCCGGCCATCTCACCCTGGCCCCTCGAATGGTCGACGCCGTGGTCGATGCCGGACTCGACGTGCCGGTGGTGATCGGCGGCATCATCCCCACCGACGATGTCGCGGTGCTGATCGACGCCGGGGTGGCCGCCGTGCTCGGCCCCGGAGCATCCGCTGATGAAGTGGTGGCATCGGTGCAAGACGCCGTGGCCCGTCGCCTCACCCACCAGTGAACCAAAGCCGCCTCGACGACCTGTTCGACGCCGCTGCCGGTGGTGATCGGCGTGTACTCGGCAAGCTGCTCACCATGGTCGAACGGCGGGGCAGCGACGCTGCCGCAGTGTCGGAGCGAGCACATCGCAGCGCTGAGCTGGCTCGGGTGGTGGGGATTACCGGGGCTCCAGGTGCAGGCAAGTCCACCATCACCGGCAAGCTGGCTTCGATGTCCGGAGCGGCCCGGCCAGCCATTCTGGCCATTGACCCGAGTTCGCCGATCACCGGCGGGGCGATCCTGGGCGACCGCATCCGCATGGACGATCACACCGGCCACGGGGCGTTCATCCGTTCGATGGCCACCCGCGGCCACGCAGGCGGTCTGGCCGTGGCCGTTCCCGACGCGGTGAGGGTGCTCGATGCCGCGGGCTGCGATCCGATCATGGTGGAAACAGTTGGGGTGGGCCAGGTGGAGGTGTCGGTGACGGCCGCGGCCGACACAACCGTGGTGGTGGTCACCCCCGGCTGGGGCGACGCCGTCCAGGCTAACAAGGCCGGGCTGCTGGAAGTGGCCGACATCTTCGTGGTGAACAAGGCTGACCGGCCAGATGCCCGCGGTGCCCGGCGAGACCTGGAACTCATGCTCGATCTGGGTCACCGAGGGGGTTGGCGAGCGCCCATCGTCTTGACCACCGCCACCAAAGGCGATGGCATCGACGAGCTGTGGAACGAGATCGAACGCCACACCGCTCACCTTCGCGAGTCCGGGGAGTTGGTCCGGCGCCGATGCCGTAGGCGGCGAGACGAAGTGGCCAACCGGATCGAACTGGGTCTGCGGGCCCGGGTCAAACGGGTCGTAGGGAGCGAGGCGGGTGAAGCCGCCCTTGGCAGGGTGGACCGCCGGGAACTGTCCCCCGCGGCCGCCGCAGAACAGCTCCTCGCCGGCCTCCAGCCTGGAACCTCTGGCGAAAGCACCCCATGAACCTCCACACTGACTTCCGAAAAGGCCGCACATGAGCACCTACACCGCACCGCTGGCCGAGATCTCCTTCGTGCTTCATCACCTCGCCGGCCTCGACGAGCTGGCCCGGATCCCTGCGTGGTCCGAGGTCGGACTCGACCACACCGAAGACCTCCTGGCCGAAGCGGGGAGGCTGGCCGCCGAGGTAATCGCCCCCACCAACCGGGTTGGCGATCAAACTGGCAGCGTGTTGGACGGCGACGGCAACGTCACCACTCCCGACGGTTTTCAACACGCCTACCAGCAGTTCATCAAAGGGGGTTGGACCGCTGTCTCGGCCGATCCCGAGTACGGCGGGGCGGGCTTTCCCCTGGTGGTGGACGTAGCCATCCAGGAGATGGTGACCTCGGCCAACATGGCGTTCTCGCTGTGTCCGATGCTCAGCCAGAGCGCCATCGGTGCAATCAGCGCTCACGGCAGCGATGGGCAGTGCCACCGCTGGTTGCCCCAACTCATCAGCGGCACCTGGACCGGCACCATGCTGCTGACCGAACCCCACGCCGGGTCCGACGTGGGAGCGCTCACCACCCGGGCGGAACCCCAACCCGACGGCACCTTCCGAATATGGGGACAGAAGATCTTCATCACCTGGGGCGAGCACGACCTAGCCGGCAACATCGTCCACTGCGTGCTGGCCCGCACCCCCGGCGCCCCGGAGGGCACCCGGGGTATCTCCCTGTTCCTGGTGCCCAAATACCTAGTGGGCAACAACGGCGAAACCGGCGACCGCAACGCCATCCGCTGCGTCGGGCTGGAGCACAAGGTAGGCATCCACGCCAGCCCCACCTGTGTGATGGAGTTGGACGGAGCGGTCGGCGAGCTGGTGGGCGAGGAGCATCACGGGATGCGGCTCATGTTCACCATGATGAACAAGGCCCGTCTTCTGGTGGGCTTGGAGGGTCTGGCGGTGGCCGAGCGGGCCTACCAGCAGGCCGCTGCGTTTGCCGCCGAGCGCCGCCAGGGCCGCCGCCCCGGCACCGAACCCGACGCTCAAGCTCCAATCAGCGAACACCCCGATGTGCGGCGGATGCTGCTCGACATGAGGGCCCGAACCGAAGCCATGCGGGGGCTGCTCTACCTTCATGCCGCTACCGCCGATCGGGCCGCTCGCCATCCCGATCCCGAGATCAGAGAGCGGGCCCGGCACAGAGCCGACCTGCTGACCCCGGTATCAAAGGCGTGGTGTACCGACCAGGGTGTGGAGGTGGCGTCGGTCGGCATCCAGGTCCACGGCGGAATGGGGTTCATCGAGGAGACCGGCGCGGCACAACACTGGCGCGACAGCCGCATCGCTCCCATCTACGAAGGCACCAACGGCATCCAGGCCATAGATCTGGTCGGGCGCAAGCTCCCGGCGGCTAGCGGCGCGCCCCTGGCCGAGCTGCTGGAGGACATGACCGGGTGGGATGACAATCTGGACCGGGCGGTTGCAGCGGTGGCCGAAGCCAGTGTTTGGCTTACCGCTCACCCTGGCGACGATGCCCTGGCCGGCGCCACCCCGTTCCTCGAGATGCTGGGCCTCACAATCGGCGGGTGGATCATGGCCCAGTCCGGGGCCGCAGCCCAGCAGCTAGCAACAACCGAACCACACCGGGCCGACTTCTGGGCCGCCAAGCAGACCTCCAGCCGCTTCTACCTCGATCAGATACTCCCCGCGGCGCAGGGTCTTCTCCCTGCGGTTACCTCCGGGATGGCCGCTCTCGGATAGCCGGACAAACGGCAGAGCCGGCTACCAAGCAGACGAGTCCGTGTCCTTCACGGCGTCGGGCATCCGGTAGCTGAAACCGTCGTCGTAGGCCGACCGGTCGATCTGCTCTGCGAACCTGGTGAACGTCTGCGGCTTCTTTCCCGGAATGATCTTCCCCAGGATGATGTCACCCCGACGCTTTACTCGAGCCGCCGTTATCACTCCGAGGCTTGACTGCTTCGGGTATCCGAACTTGTCGGCGGTCTCATTACCGATAAGAGCTCTTGAAGCCCGGTAGAGACCCTTGAGGAGCTTGTCCCGCTCCTTTGGATCCTCGATGCCAAAGCTCCTTGGCACCGCGCTCAGGTAGCCGTGGGCGACCGCCGCGGCGGACTCGCCCAGCTCGTCGCCCTCGACCATCTTTGCAATCTTGCGGAAGTGCAAAGCCTCCTGCTCGTTGTGGTAGAGGATGTCGTCGGGCACCCCCATCAAGTGCGCCACATAACACCAGGTGTGCATGTAGCCGTCGCGCTCTTCTTCGGTCAGGCGCACACCCAGCTTCTCGACACCGCTGAAAGCGACGGCCGAGAATCCGGTGGCTCCCAGACCCATATGGCTCATGTGCAGGGGCAGGCCCTCGTAGTCGACATCCCACTCGCCCGAGTTGAGCAGGAGTTTCTGGATCTGCCCGTGAATCATGCGGATGCGAATGGTCAGCTTCCAGCCGTCGCCGTAGCGGGCCAAGCCACCGGGGAGCATGACCTCGGTCACGTGCCGCGAGTTTTGCTGTAACCGGCGGAGGTTGCCTGCGGTGCGCCCCGTTATGGCGAACGACCGTGACAGCAATTCAGTAAAGCCGGTGAGCAGCGCGTACAACGCCATGGAAGCGAAGAAGAGGTCGGAACTCCTGTGGAATGCCCGGATACCGGGGGCGGCCCTCTCCGGGTCGAACTTGAACCCATCGGGCCGATCCAGATACTGGAAGAAGTTCTGAAGCGCCTCGGGGGCTTCGGTGAAATCCGCTTCCTGGTCCATGCCCCGGCGGATGTACTCCTGCCTGAGTTCCGGCTCCAGACCGGCCATCGACTCCAGGGCTTCCTTGAGCAGGGGATCGCCGGTCATAGTGTGCTTCGCATAGCCCTTGGCCAGCACGGGATCCACCTTGGCGGCTTCCAGGTAGCCCTCCCGGTAGCCGGTTGGAATGGTATCGATAAACGGGTCCGAGGAGGTTTCGGCTCCCTCGTCAACGCCTGTGTGTACCATCTGACTCATCAGCCAAGCCTCCTTAGCACGTAGGGAGCATTTCGCCTGCCCCTCAGCGGAAGTATAGCGGGCTGCAAAGCTAAACCGCCACCCTCCCTATTCGGACGCTCAGCCCTGATCCGCCCAGAGACCGGGCATAAGCCGCTCGGCTGGGTGCAGCTAGCCGCCCAGGCGGGCTCGAGCCGAAGCGCTTCAGGCCAGGAGATGAGGCGGCACCGTTACCCCGCCCACCACCACTTCCTCACCACCGCCGCCGCCGTCCGCAGCCGGAGCTTCTTCGGCCTCGCCGCTTTCGGTTCCGGCAATCTGGCCTGCTTCCGCTGCTGCCTCGGCCTCGGCTCGTTCGACCAGGAAATCCTCCCAGCGGGCTTCCCGAACCAACTTGGCGCGGTGGATTGACCCCCGCTCGGCCCCGCTGTCGAACCGGACCCAGTACCGCAGCCAGTTCAGCCCGGTGTGCAGAATCACCTCACCGGCGGTTCCCTCGGCCACCCCGGACAGGTCTTCGGCCAGAACCACCCGCTCCCGCCGACTCAGGACATCAGTTCCACTGGCCATGGCCTCACAGTACCCATCCCACGCGAGCCCCGCGAAACCACAAGAACAGTGTCCGGTTGAAGGGGTATTTGGATTAATGTTGCGATTTGGTTACAATCTGGAGTGGTGCGGCTGTGAATAAGCCCGCCAACTGCTCTCATGCCCAAGATTTTTCGGACCCTTAGCCTGGTAGCACTCACGCTCCTTCTGGTCATGAGTTCAACCAGCGCGGCCCAGGACACGTTCCTCGAAGATCGCCAGCAGGAGATCGAACAGAAGAGGCAGGAGATCGAGGAACGGCGCCAGGCCCAGGACGAACTACAGCGTCAGGCGTTGTTCAACATCAAGGAACTCGACGCCACCAACGCCCAGATAACCGAAGTCGATGACGCTCTCAAGCAGGTCAACGACTGGATCGCCGCCGCCGAGACCCGGTTGGGTCTGGTGGAGGTGTCCAGGGCGTCCGCCCAACAAAGGGTGGCAGACGCTCAGCAATTGGCCGCCGAGTTCGAGAGCGAGATCGCCGAGATCCGCCAACAACTTCAGGACCAGGTCATCGAGATCTACCTCGACCTGGCCTACGAGGAGAACTTCCTCCTCGAGGACGGCGACCCCAACCGGAGCGCTCGTCGCCAGTACTACATCGAGGAGCTTGGAGGCGACGCCCAAGTATTGATCGACCGCTTGCGGCGAGCCCACGACGATCAGCAAGCCGCCACGCTCCAGGCTGAGCAGGCACAGACGGAGATCAACGAGGCTCAGTCGGAGATCGAAGCGGCGCTGGCCGACCTGGCCGACCTAAGAGAAGCCCAGGAGAAACTGCAGGAGGAGTGGAACCGCAGAAGGGCCGAACTCGAAGAGCTGATCAGGATCGAGCATGAGGCCAGCCAGGAAGTCGAGAACGAGATTTCCAGCCTCAACGAGGACATCTCGGGGATCGAAGACGAGATCGAACGAGAGAGAGAGCGGATCCGTCTGGAGGAGGAGAGGCGCAAGCGGGAAGCGGAGATTCGCCGCCTGGCCGAACTCGAGCGCCAGCGCTTGGCCGACCTGGCCCGTCTGGCCGAGCAGGAGCGCACCGGCCAGTTCGACAACATCGATATCCCCGCTCATCCCGAGTTCTTTCCGCCGGTACCGGGACCGATGGGATCGGGCTTCGGCCCCCGGCTTCACCCCATCTTCGGCTATGTCCGCCACCATTCCGGGGTTGACTATGGGGCCAATATGGGCGACGACATCCAGGCCTCGGCGTCGGGCGAGGTCACCATGGCTGAAGAGCGAACCGGTTACGGGCACACCGTCGTGATTGATCACGGAGGGGGATGGAGCACTCTCTACGCCCACCTGTCGAGGTACAACGTTTCGGTAGGGCAGCAAGTTCAGATTGGCGATGTCATCGGCTATATCGGGAGCACCGGGTGGTCGACCGGCCCCCATCTCCACTTTGAGGTCCGCTACAAGGGATCGCCCCGCGACCCCGCCATTTACCTCTCGTCGATCTGACCCTGCCGCAAGACCGAGGGCTCGGACCCCGACCCCGCCTACTACGTAACAGGAACTATCCGGCCGGTTTGGTTGTGCTCCACGCTTCACCGGAACGAACCAGCCGGTTTGGTTGTGCCAAGTCGGGGCCGACGGCAAGACTGAGCGGGTGCAGGCCCTGGTCTTCGAGCGCAAGATCGCCCGATACGCTGCCGCCGCAGTGGCATCCCGGGTTGTCCCCGGCGCGGGAGGCAACGTAGGCCCGCTGCGACTGAGCAACATCGACCCTCCCGAACTGCCCGGAGAAGGATGGCATTCCATCCAACCCCGGCTGACCGGCATTTGCGGATCGGATCTGGCCACCATCGAGGGTCGATCCTCCCGGTACTTTGAACCGATCGTGTCGTTCCCCTTCGTCCCCGGCCACGAGGTGGTGGGCATCGACGAAACCGGTCGCCGCATGGCCCTGGAACCCGTGTTGGGTTCGGCGGCCCGGGGCGAGCCCCTGCCCTTCCCCGGCGCAGCCCCCGGAGACGGCGACGACTACGGGTACCTGCTCGGGGGCACCATCGACGACGGGATTCAAATCGGGTTCTGCTCCAGCACCGGGGGGGGATGGGGCGAGTCGCTGGTCGCCCACCGGAGCCAGCTCCACCCGGTGCCCGATAACTTCACCGACGAGGCCGCGGTGATGCTGGAACCGGCTGCTGGCGGGGTCCACGCCGCGCTCAAGGCCCAGGTCGAACCGGGGGCCTCGGTGGTGGTGCTGGGAGCGGGCACTATGGGCCTGTGCTCGGTGGCGTCCCTTCGAGCGATGACTTCACCGGGAACGGTAATGGTCACCGCCAAGTACCCCCACCAGCGAGACCTGGCCACCGACCTCGGAGCTGACATCGTGATTCCCCCCGGCGAGGTGCGACGGGCGGTACGCAGGCTGACCAGATGCCGGGTGCTGGGCGATTACCTGTCGGGAGGGGTGGACATCACCATCGACGCCGTGGGCAGCCCGGCATCGTTGGCCGACGCCATCGCCATCACACGCCCCCGTGGGAGAGTGGTGCTGCTGGGTATGCCGGAAGCGGCCCGGATAGACCTGACCGGTCTCTGGCACAGGGAGACCGAACTCATCGGGGCCTACACCTACGGCACCGAAACCCTGCCCGACGGCCGGACCGCCACCAGCTTCGAGCTGGCCTTCGAGCTGGTGGCCTCGGCCGGTCTCGAGCGCCTGGTGTCGGCCCGCTACCCCCTCGATCGCTACCGAGAAGCCATCACGCACGCCGCCGAAGCCGGATCCCGGGGAGCGGTGAAGGTGGTGTTCGAGCAGTCCTCCTGACCCCAAGGCCAACGACTCCGGGGTGCTGACCCGATCGAACGTTAGGAACCCAGGGGAGCCAGCCCGAAGTCGGCACCGATGGCGCTGATCTCGGCCACCAGAGCCTCCGGCAGGGGTATGCCCCGCTCCATTCGCTCGGCCCGGTTCTCGTGCTCGATCTCACCGGGAACGTAGATGCGTTCCGCCCCCTCGGCGAGGTCGGTGCCGCGGATGTCACGGATGAGCTGATCCATCTGCTCCCGAAACAGGTCAAGGCCGCAGAACCGTTCCAGGTCGAGGGTCAGGAACATCCAGCCCTTGGCCAGGCGGCGGTTGCCGACCAGCTCGCAATCGGTTTGCTCGGTGTGGCCGAAGCTGCTCCCGGCCACGATACCCGACAGCACCTCCACCATCATGGCGATTCCGAACCCCTTGTAGCCGCCGAACCAGCACAGGTTCTGGGCCGACGCCGCCTCGGTGTCGGTCGTGGGCCGACCATGGTCATCGTTGGCCCACCCCTCGGGGATGGTGGGATCCCCGCGCTTTTTGGCCAGCAGGATCTTGTTGCCGGCCACCGCTGTGGTTGCAATGTCGTACACCACCGGAAGTTCCCGGCCGGCGGGAGCGGCCCACGAGAACGGGTTGGTGGAGAAGATGGCGGCCCGTCCCCCGAAGGGAGGGACGATTACCGGGCCGTTCTGCACCGCCATGGCGAAGCACCCGGCCTCCGCGGCCGGAAGGGTGTAGTAGGCCAGCGCGCCGAGGTGGGTGCCCTCCCTCACCGTGACCGCTGCCACCCCGTAGGTCTTGGCTCGTTCCACGGCCAGATTCATGGCTTGCAGGCCCGACACCTGACCGAAGCCGATGCCGCCGTCGAGCATCACGGTCGAGCCGTCGTCGCGCACCGTGGTCACCTCGGTGACGGCACGGAGATGGCCCGACCGGAGCCGAGCCACGTACAGCTCCACCAGATGAGCGCCATGGGAGTCAACCCCCCTCAGGTCGGCCTCCACCAGGTTGTCCACCACGATCTCGGCCTGAACCGAGGGAACGCCGAGCCCCTCCAGGATGGCGATCTCATAGCGCCGCAGCTCCTCGTGATCCAAGCGGACCACACCGGCCTGGCTCACCTTTCAGCCGGTTTCATCGCGTGACTCAGCCGGTTTCATCGGGCTTCGGTGGACGGTAGAAGACGGTGAGCTGGGCCAACGCAGCCAACACGCCGCCGCCTGCTCCGATGGCCAGGCCCACATACCCGTCCAAGTCCTCGTCGATGCCCAGCGCCGAGTCCACCGACCACTTCATCGGCCCCAACATGGCAACCGCCACTGCCACGACTGCCAGAACGAAGGTGTACTCCCAACCTTCCCGCACGATCATGAACCCGTTGTGGCGGTGGACCGTCCACCCGGCCACCACCATGACCCCAACGATCCCGGCTGCGGCCAGAGAGGTGAACAAACCCGCGGCCAGCAGCAGCCCGGCCCCGATCTCGGTAAGGGCCGCCATCCAGGCGTGCATCTTGCCCGGCTTCATCCCCATGCTGTCGAACCATCCCGCGGTGCCTGGGATGCGCCCGCCCTGAAAGAGCTTCCCGTAACCGTGAGCGGCGAAGGTGAGGCCGATGCCCACGCGCAGGATCAGCATTGCCAGATTCATCTCGTCCATGGGCACACAGTACCGGCCAGAAGTGGCAATCAAGGCCATCAACCCAACGCTCGATCAACCCATGGCCCAACCAACCCGAGCATCCATCGCCAATGGCAATAGGCTCAACCTGTGCCGTTGTGGCTCAGCGTCCCGATTGCCATCCTCGTCGGCATCATCATCATCCGTGTTGGCATCGGCGTGCTGTTGATGATCCGCCAACCCCTTCCGCCACCGCCACCGCCGGGCGAGCTCCGCAAGGTAAAGATTGCCTACCGGTGTTCGATCTGCGGCTCGGAGGCTCGCATGACCATCGCCCCCGAGGAAGACCCCGAACCTCCCCGGCACTGCGGAGACGACATGGACCTGGTGGCCCCCATCGACGACTGAGGCGAGTTTTCCACAGACTAGGGAAAACTCTGGGTACAAACTACAAGAACGTAACTCGCGAACAGTTGCTGCGATCTAGTGCCACTGGGTGGCAACCAGCATCCCAGCCAGCAGCAGGCCCAAGCCCCCCATGAGGTACCAGTTGTTGGTGTCGCCAGGCAGCAGGGCCACGTAGTTCAACACGATCACGACGGCCCCCAACACCAGCAAGGCGATCATCAACACCGGCACCCAGGTGGGGCTGATCTTCTCGGCGGTGGCCGACACTCGGGGAGCAGCCTCGTTCTCGGGGCGGGTGCCCCTCGGGGTTACCCGACCACCCTGGACTCTGCGTTTGGTTGGCTTGGCCATGACCAAAGGATAAACCCTTCAGCCTCCCCAATACCCAGGAGTAACGTGGGCAGCGGTGGCTCCGCGCATCCTGGTGATCGACAACTACGACTCGTTCGTTTACAACCTGGTTCAGTATCTGGGGGAACTGGGCGCGGACCCAATGGTTCACCGCCACGACGCCATCACCCTCGAACAGTCCCTGGATCTCGACCCCGATGGAGTGCTGATCAGCCCCGGGCCGGGTCGCCCTGCCGACGCAGGGCTCAGCAACGCCCTCATCCGGCAGTTCTGCGGTGTGCGTCCGGTGCTGGGGGTGTGCCTAGGCCACCAGTGCCTGGGGGAGGTGTTCGGTGGTCAGGTGGTTAGAGCCCCTCAGGTCATGCACGGCAAGACGTCGATCATTCACCACACCGGCGAGGGGGTTTTCGCCGGGCTTCCCAACCCCCTCGAAGCCACCCGATATCACTCCCTCATCGTGGAGCGGGCTTCGGTGCCCGACTCCCTCACCATCACCGCGGAAACCGACGACGGGCTGGTGATGGGGTTGCGCCACCGCGATCAACCCGTAGAGGGCGTGCAGTTCCACCCCGAATCGATCCTGACCAACTCAGGTCACGACATGCTGGCCAACTTCTTGGCCCAATCCTCCCCGTAGCTGCCCAAACCCGCTACGACCAGGACACCACACACCCGTCGTCCACCCCGGGCGTGTCCCCATCAAGACCCTCGGCCCAGTTGGCCACGTTGGCCGCCACCGCAGGCATCGGGTACGGGTTCTCCAGGTTCCATTGAGCGACGAACCCGGAAATGTCGTTGTAGATGGCGGTCAAGGCCTGGCACTCGGCCTCGAATTGGGCCGACAGCGCGTTCCAGGCCGGAACGCTGCCGAGGGCTCCAGGCTGGTTGCCGGCGTTGACCGCGTCGGCAGTAACGGCTAGGGCTGCTTCCACGGCTGCTACCTGACGAGGAGTGGAGACGACCTGTGTCGGGCCTGGTTCGCCCTCGGAAACCGCCGGACCCAAACAAGCGGTCACCTCGGTTTCCGGCGGTTGTTCCTCGCCGGCAAGGGGGGCCTGCTGCATGATCCGACCCACCAAGTCCTCGTTTTCGTTGGGGAAATCACACTCCGCAACTGGCTTGATGAGCACCAGCTCCAACTCGGCGAGCTGCTCGGCAGCCGCATCGGGCTCCAGCCCGGTGAGATCGGGCACCACTACCAAGGCCGGGCCGGTAGAGATCAGGATCGTCACCGGGGTCTCGGGCGGTACCAGCACGGGGGGAGCGGGATCGGTCCCAACCACCAGACCTTCCTCAATATCAGGGGAGGGTTCCTCCACCGTCTCCTCGTTCACCACCAATCCCGCCTGCGCCAGAACCGATGTGGCCTGCAGCAGGGTCATCCCCGCCACATCGGGGAGCTCAACGGCCTGAAGTCCCTCGGGAATCACCAGCGTCACCGTACTGCCCGGAGCCACCATCTCCCCGGCGGGTGGTTCCTGGCGCAACACCTGGCCTTCGGGCCCGTCGGATTCCGAATCCACCTGTATCTCGGGGGCAAATCCCCGGTCCTGCAAGAACCGGGCGGCGTCGTTCACTTGCTGGCCCACCACCCCGGGAACCTCCACCGGAGCCTCTCCCGAGCTGACGGTGATCTCTATCTCGGCCCCAGCCTCCAACTCGGCCCCAGCATCGGGAGACTGGCTGATCACGTCGTTGCTGGCCACCGTCTCGCTGGTCTCGAACACCTGACTCACCACAAAACCGTCGGCCCGCAAATCACGGATGGCCGACTGGCTGGACAAACCCACCACATCGGGCACCGTGACCATGGCCACTGCCGTGGATGTGCTCGTCGTGGGTGGTGGGTCGTCTCCGTTGTCGAGCACATTCGACAGTACGAAGAACACCAGCACAGCCACGGCAATGAAAACCACGGCCGCCGCCGTGTACAGGCCGGCTCGAGACGAGGGTTCAATGACGGTGGCCGGAGCCTGGGGCGGCACCGGAGGTTGTGGAGGGCCTGCTGCCGCCGGGGGCGGCGGGGCGGGAGGAGCCGGAGGCGGTACCGCCTGCTCGACGCCGGGCGGCTGAGCCGGGGTCGACTCCATGGGATCTTTGCGACCGGCAAGCTGGTGGCGCCCCTCCCGGTAGCGGCGCAGGTCTCGTTGGAGGTCGTTGGCGGTGGGATAGCGCTTGGCGGGGATCTTGGCCAGCAACTTCATGTTGATGGCCTCGAGCGACTCGGGGACCACCACCCCCAGCGACGAGAGGGTGGGTACCGCTTCCTGCACGTGCTTGAAGGCGATGGCCACCGAGTTGTCGCCGGTGAACGGCGGCCGGCCGCAGAGCATCTCGTAGAGAACGATGCCCAGCGAATACAGGTCGCTGCGATGGTCCAGGGTCGTCCCCTGAGCCTGCTCGGGGGAGAAGTATGTGGCCGTGCCCATCACCGAACCGGCTTGGGTGAGGTTCGATCCCGCGCCCCCAGTCACAGCGATGGCAATGCCGAAGTCGGTCACCTTCACCTGCCCGCTGGGGGTGATCAACACGTTGCCCGGCTTCACATCCCGGTGAATAACCCCGTTGCTGTGAGCGAAGCCCAGAGCCTCGGCCACCTCCATGGCAATGGCCGCCGCCCGGTCGGGAGGCAGCGGCCCCCCCAGGCGGAGGAGCTCGGCCAGGCTCTGTCCCTCGATGTACTCCATGGCGATGTAGTAGGTGCCCTCCGCCGACCCCCAGTCGTACACCGCCACGATGTTGGGATGGTTGAGGTTCGCCGCCGCGGTGGCCTCCCGCCGGAACCGCTCCACAAAGCTGGGATCCGACGAGAACTCCGGGAGCAGCCGCTTGATGGCGACCGGGCGGGAGAGCAGGTTGTCCTGGCCCAAAAAGACATCGGTCATACCGCCGCGAGCGATCTGAGTTCGCAGCTCGTAACGACCGCCAAGTAGCTCCGGATTGTTGCCTGACATGACGAATCCAGCGTAGTTCTTGTTTGACGCGATCTATTGGAGGGTTACGTCCCTGACATCCACCACCACCACGGTCACGTTGTCTCTTCCTCCGTGGTCCAGTGCCAGCTTCACCAGAGCCTCCGCCGCCTCGCCGGGATCCTCGATTTGGAGCAGCGTGGCGTACACCTCCCGGTCGGTCACCTCGTGGGTCAGCCCGTCGGAACACAGCAGGTAGCGGTGCCCGCTCACCGGGTCCAGAGTCCAGTCGTCCACCGGCACCCTTGCCTCGATCCCCAATGCCCTGCTGAGGTGGTTCCGGCGCTCGTGAACAACGGCTTCCTGGGGAGTGATCACACCGGCCTTCACCAGCTCCTGCACCACGGTGTGATCCTCGGTCAACTGGTGAAATCCGGCATCGTCGCAGCGATAAACCCTGGAATCACCCACGTTTATCACCGCCAGTTCCTCGCGAAGGTCGTTTTCGACCACGGCCAAGGCGCACAGCGTGGTCCCCATGCCCTCCAGCTCCTCATCCGACAACGACTCGGAGAGGATCCTCCGGTTGGCCTGATGCACGGCGTTCAGCAGTTCGTTCCCCGTGGGGGCCGGCGGTTGTGGGACGTGGCGGCGAAGCCGGGACAGAAGGCTGGTGTCGGTGCGAGCCTTGACCGCTGCCTTCACCTCCGCGGCCAGCGTTTCCACCGCAAGAGCGGACGCCACGTCGCCTCCCCGGTGGCCCCCCAAACCGTCGGCAACCGCTAATAACCCGCCGGTGACCAGCACCGAATCCTCGTTCTTCTCCCGACGCCGGCCTGGGTCGGTGGCGTGTCCCGCTTCCAACCGGATCATCAGAGTTCCATTACCGCGGTGCCCCCACTTCGCGCTGGATCATACCGAAACTGGCTCTTGGCCCGGCTGTCGCGCCCGCAACGGGGGGCCGGGTTGAGCGGAGCCCTCGCCGAAGCCCATTCTCCCCTCCGGCTGTCCCACCCCCCACGAAGAGCAAAACACGGTTATCGATTCGACCCCCGGTCTTGTACGCTGACCACTTCGACAACCAGCGCGAGTGGCGGAATTGGCAGACGCGCAGGATTCAGGTTCCTGTGTCCGCAAGGACGTGGGGGTTCAAGTCCCCCCTCGCGCACCCGCGATGTGGTGACTTTGCTCCTAGTAGGCCTTAGTCGCCGGCCACCGCATGGACCTTCAAGGACAAGAACTGAATGGGCAGTTCGAGCAACTCTGTGGGGCCGTGGGTTACCTCGCCGTGGAGTTGCATGGTGTGACCCGGTCCCAGCTCGTAGCGCTTGGCGCCGTAGCCGTATTCGAGTCGACCCTTGATTACGTAGATGAACTCGACCCCGGCGTGTTGGAACAGGGGGAAAACCTCGCCCTGCTCGGTGATCGTCACCAGCACCGGTTCGATGTAACGCAACGGGCCGCGGAGGGAACCGAGATCGTGGTATGTCCGGCCCCTCTCGTTTCCCTCATGGGCAATCTCCAGACCACCGCCGGGTGGGACTATGACGGCATCGTGCTCCTCGTCCAGACCCCGGAACAAGGCGGTGAACGGCACTCCGACCGCATTGCTGAGCCGGGTCAACGTGGTCAGGCTCGGCGAGGTCTGTCCGTTCTCGATCTTCGACAGCATCCCTATGGATATGTCTGCCTTCTCGGCCAACTGGCCCATGGTCAGGCCCAGGCTGAGTCGAAGCTCACGGACTCTTTCGCCGACAACGTCGCTGACCTCCGACGCGGTCAGTTCGGTGTTTTCCTTGCCTGTTTCCATTTGGTTCAACGTTGGTTGCCGATCGTCTTCGGACGGCCGCTGTGGTGCTCGATCACAAGGCCCCACCTAGAACAAGGTCAGGTACCGGTCGACCTCTGATGGTGTGACCTCATGATGGTGGGCCATAAACTCGGAGCGCTTGATATCGGCAAAGTAGTCGCGGTACGGCCCGGTTGGTGTCATACCCAGGGCGGTTCCCAGCACCTCGTCGGAAGTAAGGCAGTCGGCGGCGTGCAGCAGCGTCGGGGGCAGTATCTCGATTCCCCGTGCCGCTATCTCCTCCGGGTCCAGGGTGTAGAGGTTGGCCCGGTTTGGCTCACCGGGATCAAGCTGATTGTCGATCCCGTCAAGGCCGCACGCCAGCATGGCGGAAAAGAGCAGGTACGGGTTGGCAGCGCCATCCGCCAGACGGACTTCAATGCGGTCCGGTTCCGGCACACGGATCATCTGGGTCCGGTTGTTACCTCCAAAGGCTGCATAGGCAGGAGCCCACGTTGCTCCCGAGGTTGGCGCGCCAACTCCCATCCGCTTGTACGAGTTCACGATCGGACACGCAATGGCGGCAAGAGCTTGAGCGTGGGCGATCAGGCCCGCCGCGAACTGATAGGCGAGTTCGCTCAACCCCAGGCCCTTGGCATCGGGCCCGTCGCCGGCACCGAAGAGCGGCTCGTCGGTGTCGGCGGACCAGAGGCTCACGTGAGTGTGGAGCCCGTTTCCGGTCTTGTCACTGAACGGCTTGGGCATGAACGTGGCATAGCGACCGTCACGCTGCGCCAGCGTGTGAACCATCAGCCGGAACAGAACCAACCGGTCGGCGGTGGTTAGCGCATCGGAGTACATCCAGTTCTGCTCGAACTGGCCATTGGCGTCCTCGTGGTCGTTGGCGTAGTTGCCCCAACCCATCGCGTTGAGGTTCTTAGACACCTCCGAAAGATGAGGGAGCATTCGGGTAAGACCTTTGGCGTCGTAACACGGCAGCGGCTCGGTGTCCCGCTCGTCGGCCACCCTGAGGGAGCCGTCCTCATTCCGGTTCACCAGGGAGTACTCGGCTTCGACGCCGGTCTTCATAACGAGGTTCCGATCAGCCAACCGCTTTAGGGCCTGGCCCAGGATCACCCGTGGGGCGTAAGGCCACGGCTCCCCATCCACGGTTGGGTCGCATTGCATGGCCGCCACGTTGGGCTGCCACGGCAGCTGCGTGTACGAAGCGGGATCGGGGATGGCGAGGATGTCGGGGCTCGACGGGTCCTGCCCGATGGGCCCCGCTGCGAAACCGGCGAAACCCGCGCCATCGCTCATCAACCCATCAAGAGCTTCCACCGGCACGAGCTTGGCGCACGGCTTCCCGTGCATCTCCACGAACATCGCGTAGATGAACTCCACACCGTCGGCTTCGACCCGGGATCGGATGTCTTGTGTAGCCACCATGGTGCCTCCTGCACGGTCTTGCGGCTGGGAACGAAGCGCCGGCCTCTCGAATGAGGGACTTGCGCTACCCCTTACTCATAGTGAACACTCTTCACTGTTGTCAAAATCTTCTAGGAAAAACGAGTCGTCCCCGGACAACGGAGGTCTGTAGGCGCATGTGTGGGATCGTCGGTCTGTTCTGCAAGACGGTGAGGTACCGGGGTGAACTGGGGACGCTTACGGCCGCCATGCTGCACGAGATGCGAGATCGTGGGCCGGACAGCGGGGGGTTTGCCATCTACGACGAGGGGGTTCCCGGCGAGACCCGGATCACGCTGCTCAGCGAGGGTCATGCCCGCGATTGGTCGGCCACGGCCTCGGGGCTCGAATCGGTGCTGGGGGCTGAGGTCTCTGTAAGACCCACCGAGGATCACGCCGTCTTCGTGACCACCGGTGATGGCCGTTTAGCCCGGCAGTGGATCATCGACAACGCACCGGGCATTGACGTACTCTCATATGGCCGTCACATCGAGCTGTACAAGGCGGTCGGTGATCCCGATCTGGTCGCCGACCGATACCACCTCGGCACCCGGACCGGGACACACGCCATAGCCCACACCCGAATGGCCACCGAGTCGGCGGTCACCACCACCGGCTCGCACCCCTTCGTCACCGGAGCCGACACCTGCCTGGTTCACAACGGTTCCTTGTCCAACCACAACCGGCTGCGCCGTGCTTTGGAGCGTCGCGGTGAGTCGTTTCAGACCGAGAACGACTCGGAGGTGGCGGCCGGGTACCTGTCCTGGAGGCTCAGGGAAGGTGACTCGCTGGATCAAGCCCTGGAGAACGCACTGGTTGACCTCGACGGCTTTTTCACTTTCGTCATCGGAGTCGGGCAAGGCTTCGCAGTTCTGCGCGATCCGATCGCATGCAAGCCGGTGGTGGTGGCCGAGACCGATGACTGGGTGGCGATGTCATCCGAGTACCGGGCCATCGCGCAGCTTCCCGACGTGGCCCATGCAACCGTCTGGGAACCCGAGCCGGAACGCATCTATTCGTGGAGCCTTGCGGCATGAAGTCCGGCCCGGCTGAACTCACGGTGGACCTTGACACCGGCAGCGTTCGTGATCTGAACGCCGCGCTGCACCGCGCCTGCGATGGCTCGTCCTTCGTGGTGCAAAACCCACGTGGGGCTCACGCCGTGGCGGCCGGTATCAGCGCCGAGATTGACGTGAGAATCGAGGGGTCGGTCGGCTATTTCTGCGCCGGGATGCACCAGAGAGGCCGGGTTGTGGTGGAGGGCAGCGCCGGAACCGGGTTGGCCGAGAACATCATGTCGGGTTCTGTGCGAGTGCTGGGCAACGCCACCATGTCGGCCGGCGCCTCCGGTCACGGCGGTCTGGTCGTTATCAACGGCAACGCCGGCCCCAGATGCGGTATCTCGATGAAGGGGGTGGACATCGTCGTCGCGGGCAATGTCGGGCACATGAGTGCGTTCATGGGGCAGTCTGGGAACCTGGTGGTGCTCGGTGATGCGGCCGAGGATCTCGGTGACTCGATTTACGAAGCCAGGCTGTTCGTGCGCGGTGACGTGGCGTCACTGGGATCCGACTGCGTGGCCAAGGAGATGCGGCCGGAGCACATTGAATCGCTGGCCAAACTGCTCGAAAGTGCTGGAGTTGAAGCCGACCCTGCGGACTTTCGCCGATACGGCTCGGCCAGGCGCCTCTACAACTTCCATGTGGATGATATTGATGCCGAGATTTCACGAGGTGCAGCACTGTGACCCACCAATCAGGGACCAATCCATCAGGCGACTGGCACCTACGAGAGTCGTACACATTCGACCGCAACGTCATCGCCGAGATCCGGCGGGCCGCCAACACCGGGATTTACCGCATCCGGGGCTGGGGTGCGAAACGGGAACTCCCCACGTTTGATGACCTGGTTTTTCTGGGAGCCTCGATGTCGCGGTATCCCCTCGAGGGCTATCGCGAAGCGTGTGGGACCGACGTGGTTATCGGTGAAGGCCGGGCCGAGCGACCGGTACGGCTGGACATTCCCATCACGATTGCGGGAATGAGCTTCGGCTCACTTTCGGCCCAAGCGAAGGAAGCCCTCGGGCGTGGCGCCAACTCGGCCGGCACGTCAACCACCACCGGCGACGGAGGAATGACCGCCGAAGAACGCGCCCACAGCAAGACTCTGGTTTACCAGTACCTTCCGTCTCGCTACGGGATGAACCCCGATCACCTGCGGGCTGCCGACGCCATCGAAGTCGTGGTAGGTCAGGGGGCGAAGCCCGGTGGCGGCGGCATGTTGCTGGGACAGAAGATCACAGAGCGGGTGGCCGAAATGCGCACCCTGCCGGAGGGGATCGACCAGCGCTCGGCCTGCCGTCATCCCGACTGGACCGGCCCCGACGACCTCCAGATCAAGATCACGGAACTGCGCGAGATTGTTGACTGGCAAGTCCCCGTGTACGTGAAGGTGGGGGCGGCCCGCCCGTATTACGACAGTGCGCTGGCCGTCAAGGCCGGTGCCGACGCCATCGTCGTAGACGGTATGCAAGGCGGCACCGCCGCCACCCAGGATGTGTTCATCGAGCATGTGGGCATTCCCACCATCGCCGCCATTCCGGAGGCAGTACGGGCCCTTAGCGAACTCGGTGTACATCGGGAGGTGAAGCTGATCGCGGCCGGTGGAATCCGGTCGGGAGCCGACGTGGCCAAAGCCCTCGCCCTGGGTGCCGATGCGGTGTCGATCGGAACGGCGGCCCTGATCGCCATAGGGGACAACGATCCGGCCTATGAAGAGGAGTACCGGAAGCTGGGTTCGGCAGCAGGGTACTGGGACGACTTCCACACCGGCAACGATCCTGTCGGCATCACCACCCAAGACCCGGAGCTGTCCTCCCGGCTCGACCCCGTGGTTGGCGGCAGGCGCCTGGCCAACTATCTCCAGGTCTTGACCCTCGAAGCCCAAACCCTGGCCCGGGCCAACGGGAAATCTCATATTCACAACCTCGAACCCGAGGATCTGGCCGCACTCACAGTCGAGGCAGCGGCGATGGCCAAGGTCCCACTGGCCGGAACATCCTGGATACCGGGTTCGGCCTAGGAATCACGGGAGATCGCGTGACCGTACCCGCCGCAGCGAGCCCCAAGCGCCGTTCCAAACCCCCGCGTTACTCCGCTTTAGGCCTGTTCACCAGGGGATTACGGCAGGCAAGCTGGCCGCGGGTGTGGCGTAATGTGCCGCTCCGGCGGTCCTACGACGTGGTGATTATCGGCGGTGGGGTCCACGGCTTGGCCACGGCGTACTACCTGGCCACAAACCACGGGATCACCAATGTGGCCGTTCTCGACAAGGCGTACCTGGGCAGCGGCGGCAGCGGCCGCAACACCGCCATTGTCCGGTCGAACTACCTCACCCCGGAAGGTGTCGCCTTCTACGACCGGTCACTCCAGCTCTACAACACCATGGCGGTTGATCTGAACATCAACGTCATGCTCTCGGTGAGGGGTCACATGACCCTGGCCCACACCGATTCAGCCGTTCGTACAATGCGGTGGCGGGCCGAGGTCAACAAGCTCCAGGGCATCAACTCTTCCGTCATCGGCCCCGATGAGATCAAGAAGCTGGCCCCCAGCCTCGACACCTCCCACCATCCTCGCTACCCGATTCTTGGTGCCCTCTATCACCCGCCCGGGGGCATCATTCGTCACGACGCCGTGGTGTGGGGTTACGCCCGAGCCGCAGACCACCGGGGAGTGGAACTGCACCAGAAGACCGAGGTCCTCGACATCATCGTCGAGGGCGGCGATCGGCCGGGCGGAAAGGGTCGGGGCGGCCGAGTCACCGGCGTCCGCACCAACCGGGGCGACATCGCCACCCCAATCGTGGTCAACTGCACCGCCGGATGGGCCAGCCTCATTTCGAACTTGGCCGGAGTTGAGCTTCCCATCAACACCAGGCCGTTGCAGGCAGCCGTAACCGAACCGGTGAAGGTCTTCCTACCCACCGTTGTGGTTTCCGGGTCGCTCCACGTCTATGTGAGCCAGACCGACAGGGGCGAGCTGGTATTCGGGGCATCTGTGGACCCCTTCAACACCTACGGAATCAGAGGGTCTCTGGAGTTCACCGAGGAGTTTTCCGGCCACGTTCTGGAGCTGATGCCTGGCATCTCCAGGATGCGGCTCCTGAGACAGTGGTCCGGGTTGTGTGACATGACCCCCGATTACTCACCGGTGATGGGGTTCACCCCAGTCGAGGGGTTCCTCTGCGACGTCGGCTGGGGCACCTACGGGTTCAAGGCCGGTCCGGTGTCGGGTGAGCAGTTGGCCGAGGCCATCGCCACCAACCACACCCCCAAGCTGATCGAACCGTTCAAGCTGTCCCGGTTTGAGACCGGCGAACTCGTCGGGGAAAAAGGCGCCGCGGCGGTGGGGCACTAGGGAGGCTGCCGATGTTACTGGTCCCTTGCCCCCACTGCGGCCCCCGCAACGCCGCAGACCTGCGCTACATCGGGCCCGCCCACACGCGTCCGGATCCGAACTCGACCACCCCCGAGGAGTGGCGTTCCTACCTGTACCTGGAATCAAATCCGGCGGACTGGATTTCGGAAACCTGGCACTGCCGTTCCGGATGCCGCCGGTACTTCAAGGTTCAGCGCCACACCGTGACCAACCAATTTTCCGAGCCACCGTTGCCGGGCAACAAGATCGGTGGAGGCGCCTGATGATTCGCCGTCTCCCGATACGGCCCGGCGAGCTGATTGATCGCTCGACCTCGATCGGCTTCACCTGGAACGGCACCCCACTTGAGGGTTACCGCGGTGACACCATCGCCTCGGCGCTGATGGCCAATGGGATACGGGTGGTGTCCCGTTCGATGAAGTACCACCGCCCGCGTGGCTACATGACCAACGATTACTGGGACCCAAACGGCGCAGTGCAGGTCGGTGACGATCCCAATGTGCGCTCGGCCCACCGGCTTCTCGAGCCCGATATGGAGATCAGAGCCCAGAACGCCTGGCCCTCGGTTGACCGCGACATCAGGGCAGCCAACGGCTTTCTCAAACGATTTCTCGGGCCGGGCTTCTACTACAAGACCTTCATCCGGCCGCAAAAATTGTGGCCCACCTACGAGCGCATCCTCGCCACGTTCGCACCCGGCGGGACCATCGATTTGGACACCCCGCACCGGTATCACGACAAGCGTTACGCCCATCCCGACGTTGTGGTCGCCGGTGGTGGCCCTGCCGGCATGGCGGCCGCCGTTGCTGCGGCTCGGGGCGGGGCCTCGGTCATGCTCGTCGAGCACGGGCACCGGCTGGGAGGCCACCTGCTGTGGGGGTCGGTCGACGACCAGGCCGTGGCCGCAGAGTTGGCGGCCGAGGTTGAGGTCGCAAACATCGAGGTGTTGACCGACTCGACAGTCACCGGCCGCTACGAGGACAACTGGGTAGCCGTAGTGCAGCGGAACCATCCAATCGCCGTGGAGCGCTTGATAAAGGCTCGGGCCAAAGTGCTGGTGGTGGCTCCCGGGCTGATTGAACGGCCATACGTATTTGCCGGCAACGACAAACCCGGAGTGATGACTTCGGGAGCGGTTAGACGGTTCGTGAACCTGCACGCCGTCCAGCCCGGCACCCGGGCCGTGTTGTTCACGGCCAACCGCGACGGGGACGCCGCCGCTGCCGACCTCCAGGACGCGGGGGTAGAAGTGAGCCGTGTGGTTGATGCCCGGGCGGGGGAGAGTCTCGTCGCTGCGCACGGTGGTGCTAAATCGATCAAGCGCGTCGAACTGGGCGATGGCACCACCGTGAAGTGTGACCTGCTGGTGACCGCGGCCGGTTGGACGGCCCCCACCACCCTGCTGAACATGGCCGGTGATCGGCCCGTCTACGACGAGCGGGCGGCCCGGTTCTTCCCCTCCGCGGAGCTCGACACCGTGCTCGCCACCGGAGGGATCGTTGGCGACGGCGGTCTTGACGAGCTGGTCGCCCATGCCCAAGCCACCGGACGCCTCGCCGCTGTTCGGGCGGCAACAGCCCGCCACAGACTTCAGAGCACAACGAGACGCGCCGTCCCGGTGGATGGCCCCGAGCCGCAATGGGCCGCCGATGATCGAACCCCGTTGCCCCGCGACGTTCATCCGGCCCTCTTTCGGGCCACCACCCACGGCATCGTCGACTTCTCGGAAGATGTCAGTTCCAAGGACCTCTTCGCCGCGGCGGGGGAAGGTTACGACTCAGTCGAGCTGCTCAAGCGTTACACCACCTCAACCATGGGCCCGGCTCAGGGGAAGCTGGAAACCATCAATACCGTCGCGGTGCTGTCCGAGGCCCGCGGCGAAACCATCGAACAGGTCGGAACCACCGTGTGGCGCCCGCCGTATGCTCCCATCACCCTGGGTGCGCTGGGCGGTAGGGGGTTCGAGCCTGTTCGGGTTTCTTCGATTCAACCTTGGCACGAAGCCAACCGCGTCACCCCGATCCTGGCCGGCCAGTGGATCCGACCCGAACACTACGGCGACCCCTCCGCCGAGGTTCTCAACACGAGACGCAACGTCGGCATAACCGATGTAACCCCCCTGGGAAAGCTCGATCTCCGCGGACCCGACGTACCCCTGCTGCTCAGCCTCCTTTACACCAATAAGTGGATGAAGCTGGCCATCGGATCGGTGCGCTACGGCATCATGTGTGCCGAGGATGGCGTGGTCCTCGACGACGGGGTTACCGGCCGACTCGGCGAAGAGCACTACATGATGACCACAACGTCATCGGGTGCCGACGGGATCTGGGAGTGGGTGGAAAACTGGCTGCAGACCGAGCGACCCCACTGGAAGGTTCACGTCACACCGGTCACCACCGGCTACACCTCAATCAACGTAGCCGGACCCCGATCCCGGGAACTCCTGCAACGGCTGGTCGACGACATCGATCTCGCCCCGGAAGCCTTCGGTTACATGCAGGTCCGCACTGGGATCATCGCCGGAGTCCCCAACTGCTTCACATGGCGCATCGGGTTCACCGGTGAGCTCAGCTTCGAGCTCCACGTACCAGCGGGACATGGCCTCCACGTGTGGGAATCGTTGCTCAATGCCGGCCAGGACCTGGGAGTCGGGGTGTTCGGCCTCGAAGCTCAGCGCATAATGCGCCTCGAAAAAGGCCACTTCATCGTGGGCCAGGACACCGATGGGCTCACTAAGGCTCCGGCTACCGGAATGGGATTGCTCATCAAGATGGACAAGGACGACTTCGTCGGCAAACCGGAACTGGAATGGGCGATGGAGGACACGACCAGCCCGACGCTCGTTGCCATCCAGACCACCGATCCCCGCGTAGTGCCCGATGAGGCTTGCCAGATCGTGCGACCCGAAACCAACGAGATCATCGGCCGCATCACCTCGTCGCGCCTCTCTCCAACCCTTGAGAGGTCGATCTGCCTGGGGCAGGTGTTTCCCGAGGTTTCAGCGCCCGGTTCGGAACTGACGATTCAACTCGTCAACGGAAGACGAGTCACCGCCCGGGTGATGGAACACCACGCCCATTTCGACCCGCAAGGAGCGCGGCTCCGTGGCTGACCTTCCTGCTTTCGAGAGCCCAATCGTCAAGGACTACGACCAAACGGCGACCGATCTCAGCCTTTGCGATGAGTCCGATGCCGCAAGGATTATCCTGCGCGCCGACCCTGATTCACCGGCAGCCCGGCAGCTAGGGGTGCCGTTCGGTGCCGGCCGTCACGACGGCGAGGTTCT
The DNA here is from genome assembly GCA_965200775.1 of Acidimicrobiales bacterium. Lineage (GTDB taxonomy): Bacteria > Actinomycetota > Acidimicrobiia > Acidimicrobiales > Bin134 > Poriferisocius. The sequence goes on from OZ241383.1 coordinate 2,688,765, forward strand.
GGTGTGCGGGCTGCGGCCCGACGAGTGGCTGCTGCTCGGCGCGTCGGGTGCCCTTCAATCCTTCGCGGGAGCCATCGACCGGACCGGCCACGTCAGCATCATCGATCACACTCACTGCACCGCCCTGTTCCGCCTGACCGGAAACTCTGCCACCGCAACGCTGGAGAAGGTGTGCAGCCTTGACTGGAACGATTCAATGACCCCCAACGGCGCTTGTGTGTCCGCTTCCGTGGCCAAGGTGACCTGCGACATTGTTCGCAACGATCTTTCCGGCACACCTTCCTACCTGATCGCCTGCGACCGGTCGTTCGGCCAGTACCTTTTCGACGCATTCCTGGACGCGGGAAATGAGTTCGGAATCGGCATAAGTTGTTATCGATGACCGTTCCGCTGACTTCCGAGTTGATTGGCGCCTTTCCCAAGGTGGAACTGCATGTCCATGTGGAAGCCTGCATCTCCGGCTCGCAAATCGAGAACCTTGCTACTGCCGCCGGAGTTCCCATGCTGCGAGAGGCCGACCGCCTCTTCGAGTACACCTCGTTGGCGGAGTTTCTGGAGACCTTCGAGTGGTGGTGCGATCTGCTTAGAACCGCCGACGTTGCCGAACAGGTCGCTTATGAGGCTGCCTCCCTATTGAGTTCCGACGGCATTGTGTACGCCGATGTGCTGACCGGCCCGCGCTACTGGGAGCACATGGATGACCAGGAACTCATCCGGGCCCTCGGAGCCGGGTTCGAGCGAGCCCACCAAGACGGTCTCACCGACTGCCGGCTGGTGCCATCCATCAGTCGAGAGCAGTCGCCGCAGTGGGCCATGGATTTGGTCAACTGGATTGGTGAGGAGCGCCCGACTCGGGTCGTGGGCCTCGGGCTCGACGGGAACGAAGCAGTGCTCGGCCGGACCACCTCGAAGTTCACCGAGGTCTATGCCCGAGCAGGAGAACTCGGTCTGGGGCGTACCGTTCATTCGGGTGAGTCGTCGGGTCCGGAGGGGGTGTGGGACGTGCTCGAGTATCTTTGCGTGGACCGCATCGATCATGGCGTCTGGGCCATCGAGGATCCGGTCCTCACCGCGGAACTGGCCCAAGCCGGCATCACCCTCAACATCACGCCGACCTCAAACGTGATCACCGGGCTCTATCCCGACCTTGAGAGCCATCCGATAGGTCGATTCATGGAAGCCGGTGTACCGGTCACCATCAATTCCGACGATCCTCAAGCCATGAGCCTCACCCTGTCGGGCGAGATCGAAGCCATAGGCCGCATTCATCACTGGAGTCTCAACGATCTTGCCGCCGCCACCAGGCGAGCAATCGACGTCGCATTCTGCAGCGAGGACGACCGGGTCCTGCTCCACGACACAGTTGACCGGTTTCTGGCCGCCAACAGCACGGGATCGATCCGATGAGCAGCTCGGGTGAGGCCATGGAGCTTCAAACCGGCGCCGCCGAGGTCGCGACCGACCATTTGTCAGAGGCATACGTGGCCAACATCCTCGCCGACCTGGTGCGTATCCCCAGCACCAACCCGGGCGTCTACGAGGGTGAACTGGCCCGGAGAGTCGTCGAGTGGTTCGACGGAACCCCGGTCGAAACGGAGCTGGTGGAGTCGATGCCCGGCCGCCCCTCGGTTGGTGCAGTCCTCCGGGGCAAAGGTGACGGTCCTCGCCTGATCCTCAACGGGCACCTCGACACCGTGCCGATAGACGACGAGGGCCTCTGGACGGTCGATCCCTTCGATGCACCGGTAATCGACGGGTACATGTACGGGCGAGGGGCTTGTGACATGAAGGCCGGGCTGGCAGTGCAGATTGCTGTGGCTCACCACTTGGCCCACTCTCTCGACCTCCTCAAGGGCTCACTCGTACTGCACTTCGCGGCCGGTGAGGAACGGGCCGAGCCCGGAACGCTCTCCCTGCTGAATGCCGGTTACCGGGGAGATTATGGCATCGTTACCGAACCCACCGAACTCCGTATTGCCGCCGCTGCCCGGGGGCTTGCTCCTCTGCGGGTCCGACTCAAGGGGCGGTCAATCCACGCTAGCAGAGGCCATCTGGGGATCAATCCGGCCTGGGGTCTCAAATGGGTGCTCGACGCCCTTGAGCAATACCGGATCGACATCGAAAAAAGCAGGCACCCGCTGCTGTCCCATGGGACCTGCACACCGACGGTGGTAAACGGGGGCGTAACCCCCAACGCCGTGGCCGACTCCATGGATCTCTGGGTGGACCGTCGCCTCATCCCCGGCGAGACCGTTGACGGCGAACTCCGGGAGGTAACCAAGAGGATCATGGCCGCTAGGCCGGCCGAATCTGAGGTCGAGGTCGAGGTCAGCGTGGCATACAACCGGTTTGAGCCGGCGGAGATCAGCGTCGAGTCCCCGCTGATCGACCAGCTTGTCCACAGCGTGGAACAGGTGACCGGCACTCCGGGCGAGGTATATGGTGCCCCGTTTTCCAGCGATGTGCGCAACCTCGTCAACGACGCCGGCATCGATGCCGTTAACTTCGGGCCGGGTAACGTCGCAGAATGTCATTGCGCCGACGAGAGGGTGGCGCTCCAGCAACTTGAGGGCGCGGCCAGGGTGATCGCCGACGCGGCAGCCTCGCTGCTGATCCACGAATGAACTCCCCGGCGCCCATGGGCACCTCGGCGCTCTCGGCACGGAGCATCACCAAGGCCTTCCCCGGCGTGCTCGCCAACGACCGGGTAGATTTTGACGTCCTTTCGGGAGAGGTCCACGCCCTGTTGGGTGAGAACGGCTCGGGCAAGACCACCCTGTGCAAGGTCCTCACGGGCCTTTACCGACCCGATTCCGGCCAGGTTCTCGTGGACGGTGAACCGGTCAACTTCCGGTCGCCGGCCGATGCCTACGCGGCGGGCATCTTCATGGTCCATCAACACTTCAGCCTGGTGGGTCCCTTGACCGTGGCGGAGAACGTCGTCCTCGGCTGGACCAGCGAGGGCGGTTTTCGCTTCAACCGAGCCGATGTGGAGGACGAGGTTGCCGCGGTGTCGGAACGGCTCGACATGCAGGTTGATCCCCGAGCTCTGATTGCGAGGCTGTCGGTCGGCGAGCGTCAGAAGGTCGAGATCCTGAAGGCCCTCTATCGGGGCGCCAAGACCCTGATTCTCGACGAACCAACCACGGTGCTCACCCCACAGGAGGCCGACCATCTGTTCATCACCCTCCGACGAATGGCCGATTCCGGTGAATCCGTGGTCTTCATCTCTCACAAGCTCGACGAGGTTTCCACGTTGTGCGACCGGGTAACGGTGCTTCGACAGGGTCGGACATCGGGCTCCGCCGATTTGCGCAAGCAGCGGGTCGACGCTCGCGGGTTGGCTCGCCTGATGGTAGGTCGTGACATTCAGTTTGAACGGCGCACCCGGTCGGAGACCGCTCACCAGCCGGAACCGGTCCTGAAGATGACCAGTGTAAACGCACTCGACGAGGAAGGAAACCAAGTCCTGACCGATATCGACTTGACCATCGCGGCGGGTGAGATCCTCGGTTTGGCCGGAGTGTCGGGAAACGGTCAGCTACCGCTGGCCGAGGTCATCTGCGGCGTGAGGCCACGGGCCAGTGGTGATGTCGTTCTCGACGGTGAGTCGATTCCATCCGGCGATGTGCGTGCTGCGCTGGACAGAGGCATCGCCTATGTGCCCGAGGATCGCATGGGTACCGGCCTGGCACCGGGGTTGCCGGTTTCCGACAACATCGCGCTCCGGTCTTTCCGCCGGCCGGAACTGGGACGGGGTCCGTTCCTCAACAAGCCCCGGATAATCGAAAAAACCATCAGGCTGATCGCCCAGTTCAATGTGAAGGGAGAGGTTGATTCCCTGGCTCGCCAGCTTTCGGGGGGCAATGCCCAAAAGGTTGTGCTGGCCCGTGAGACCTCCTCCGAACCCCGCCTGCTGGTGGTGGCCACCCCCACCCGAGGTCTCGACGTATCAGCCATGGAGTCGATCCGAAGCCTTCTGGTCGAGGCAGCCGAGGAGGGTGTCGGCGTTCTGTTGATCTCCGAAGACCTCGGTGAGATCCTCGATCTGGCCGATCGGGTGGCTGTTATCTGCGCCGGCTGCATCCAGGGAGTGCTCGATGCCGAGGAAGCGGAGGTGGAGGAGATTGGCCTGCTGATGATGGGTGGTTCGACGGAGAACACCGGATAGGTTGTCGATGTCCTGGATTGAGCTACGCCTCGAGAAGCGGCTCGAGCCCCCGCGCTGGCTTGGCCCCTCGATGCCGTTTGTGGCCGTCACCACAGCGCTCGCTCTCGGTGCTCTGATCCTGTTGATAAGCGGTCGCAACCCCGCCGACATCTACCAGCGCATGTTCCAGGCTGCGTTCACAAATCCGGGAGCGCTGTCGGCAACTTTGACTGCCGCCACTCCACTGGTGCTGACCGGTCTCGCCGCAGCCGTCGCCTTCCGCATGAAGGTGTGGAACATAGGTGCCGACGGTCAGCTCATGATCGCCGCCGTGCTCGCCGCGGGCGCGGGAACTGCCCTGGGAGGCCGGAGTCTGGCCTTCAGCCTTCCCATCATGCTCATCGCCGGGATGATTGGAGGCATTGTATGGGTGATAGTCCCTGCGCTCCTTCGGGCCTACCTCAACACGAGCGAAGTGCTGACCACGCTCATGCTCAACTACGTAGCCCCGCTGGTTCTCTTCTATTTGATCTTCGACTCGACGTCCTACTGGCGGGACTTGGAAAGCCCAAGCGCCCGGGTGTTCCCCCAGGCCAAGACCCTGGCCGAGACCGACTTCTGGCCCGAATACGGCGACGGGATCACCATCCCGTTCGGTCTTCTGATTGCCATGGTTCTTGCCATCATCCTGTTCGTTCTGTTCCGGTCCACCCGCCTGGGGTTCCAAATGAAGGTGGCAGCCGACAGCGAGACCGCGGGCCACTATGCCGGCATTCGGACGGCCAGATTGCTCATACTGGTCCTGATCCTCTCCGGTGCGCTGGCCGGACTGGCCGGTGCCTCTCAGGTTGGTGATTTCTCTCATCGCATCGAACCCAAGGCGCTGCAGTTTGCCTCTTACGGTTACACCGGTATCGCGGTCGCCGCCCTTGCCCGATACAACCCACTGGGCGTGATCCTCAGCGCCACCCTGGTCGGGGGAATGTCCAACTCGGGTTTTGCCCTCCAGGGCGCCGACCTTCCCCTCGGGCTGATCGGCCTGATCCAAGGGCTGATTCTGCTTCTCGTAGCGACCAGTGAGGTAAGCGCCCGCTACCGCATCGTCTTGGGCCGTCGTTCCTCACCCAAGCTCGACGGCTCACCAGGCTCTGATGGGCCGACACTGGCCTCCACCGGTCAGGGGGCCTCGCCGTGAACGACACATTGCTGGTCACCCTTCTGGCTGCCGGCCTTCTGTACGGAACGCCCCTTGTGCTGGCCGGGCTTGGTGAACTGCTTGCCGAACGAAGTGGGGTCATGAACCTGGGTGTCGAAGCAATGATGCTCATGGGGGCGGCCTCCGCCTTCTGGACATCCCAATCATCCGATGCCCCCGGCTGGATAGCGCTCTTGATCGCCATGATCGTGGCCGCCCTGGTCGGCACAGCCATGGCCCTGGTGTTCGCCTTCACCGTGGTCACCCTTAGGGCCAGCCAGATTGTGGCGGGCCTGGCGATGCTGATCCTGGGCGGTGCCGCCGGGTTGTCGAGCTACATCGCCTCAATCGGCGATCTGGCCAGTGAATCGGGACGGCATAGGCTGCGCGACTACGACCTGTTCGGCCTCGGCGACTCCCCCGTTCTGGGCCCGCTTATTTTCAATCAGAACATCCTCGTGTACGGCTCGTGGGCTCTCGTCGTCCTGGTGGCACTCTACCTTCATCGAACCCGACCCGGTCTGCACCTCCGGGCAGTAGGTGAAGATCCCAAATCGGCCGACGCCATGGGGATCAGTGTCTCCGGTTATCGCTACGCCCACACCATGGTCGGCGGGGCCTTGGCCGGTTTGGCCGGTGCCTACTACACCCTGGCCATCGCACCGAACTGGGTTGACAACACCACAGCGGGAGCGGGCTGGATCGCAATAGCGCTGGTCATCATGTCTTTCTGGCGACCGGGACTGTTGCTGATTGGTGCCTACTTGTTCGGGATCATCACCAGCCTGGGGTTCACCCTTCAGGCTCGGGGTGTGGACCTACCGTCTCAAATCTTCAGCGCCCTCCCCTATCTGCTGACCATCTTGGCTGTGGTTCTCGTATCCAGCGGTTGGGGACGGGGCCGTCTTCATCCTCCAGCAGCGTTGGGCCAGCCGTACAGTCGAGAGGATGCATGAGATAACCATTTACTAATGTCACTGAGAGTATTTTCGTCTTTGACATATGCCAATAGGAAGATCAAACTTCCTTCAACATTTGAGAGGGGCAATATCGGGAGTTTCTGAGGTTCGCTTTGCAGCGATTCAGTGATCTCTGTCCCGCACAACGCAAGCGGAGGTTCACATGTTGACCAAAGGTTCAGCAAGGAAACACGGAGTCCTTTGGCGGCTCCTGAGGCTGATGGTGATCTTTGCCGTGGGGGTTCTTGTTGTCACCGGTTGCGGCGACGACAGCGACGAGCCCGCCGTGCAGGAACCGGCGACCGAGCAACCCGCAACCGAGGAGCCGGCAGCCGAGGATACCATGCAGGTCTTGTTCCTGTACTCCGGCGCGGCCAACGACGGAGGGTGGACTCAGGCCTTTGACATCGCCCGCCAAGAGATTGAGGGCATCTTCGGGGACCGCATCGAGACCACGTTCAAGGAGAACCTCTTCGGAGCGGATCTGATCTCACAGGTGATCGAGCAGGGAATCCTCGACGGGGCCCACGTGATCATCGGCACCAGCTTCGAACAGGGTGAACCCATGCTCGCGGCCGCCGTCGAGAACCCCGACGTGTACTTCATCGCCAGCCAGTGGAACAACCCCGGAGACCTCGACAACTTCGCCGGCTATGTGAATGCCCCCGAAGACGGCTCCTACATAATGGGGGTGATTGCGGGCCACATGATCGACCCGGGCGACACCGTTGGATGGGTGGATGCGTTCGCAATCCCATACGACATAAGGACGATCAACGGATTCGCCATTGGCTTGGCCCACAGCAACCCCACCGCCACACTCAGTACCGTTTTCACCAACGACTGGGTGGATGCGAACCTGTTCGGGCAAGCCGCCCGGAGCTTGGTGGATTCGGGGGTGACCTTCCTTTCCACCAGCGTCGGCAGTGCCACCATCGGCGAGGTTGCCGAGAGCGCCGGCATCCCGTTCGGAGGCGTGCAGCTCGACGCCAGCAGGTTTGCACCGGGGGTAACGGTCTCCACTTCCGAGTACACCTGGGCGCCAATGATCGAGGGGTATCTGACCTCAATCTTCGACGGGAACTTCGACACTTCGTTCTCATACCAGGGAATGAGCGACGGTGTGGTCACGCTGACCGACTGGGGACCGCTCTACGACAACCTGTCGGATGAGGCCAAGGCTGATGTCGAGGCCGAGCTGGCCCGAGTGTCGAGCGCACCCGGCAGCGTTTTCGTCGGGCCGCTCGAGGACATCGACGGCAACCTGATCGTGCCCGCCGGTGAGACGCTTGGGGTTGACGACCTCCGTTCCATGGCGTGGGTCATGCCCAACGTCGAAGGGGTTGAGGGCCTCTAACCCCTCTCTGTCGACACGACCCCCTTACACATCTGACACGATGCCCCAGGGCTCAGGCCCCTCTCCTTGATGCCCTGGGGTGATCGTGTCACTCAAGAGGAGCCACCTCGCTGTTGTTGGCCGTGGGGATGCTTGATGCCCTGGGGTGATCGTGTCGCCCAAAGGGAGCCATCTCGTGAGTAGTGTCATCCTGCCATCCACCCTCGAGGAGGCCCTACAGGCATTGGCGGCTGATCCCCACTGCGAGGTGCTCGCCGGGGGAACCGACCTCATGGTCGAAGTGAACTACGGACACCGGCGCCCTTCAGGTTTCTTGAGCCTTCGCAGAGTGGGCGAGCTGAGAGGTTGGCACCGGGAGGGAGACCGACTGGTCATGGGTGCCAGTCTCCGCTACGTCGACATGCTCGAACCCGAATTTGAGGCGTTGGCGCCCGCTCTGGCACAGGCGGCGCGCACCGTCGGTTCCCCGCAGATTCGTAACTCCGGCACCATCGGTGGCAACATCGCCACCGCATCACCGGCGGGCGACACGCTTCCGGTCCTTTATGCCACAGATGCCGAGGTGACAGTCTCCAGCACCAGAGGCTCCCGGGTGCTTGCCATCTCCGAGCTGATCGTCGGACCGAAACAGACCTCGCTTGCCCATGACGAGCTGGTCGTGTCGATCAGCATTCCGGTGGCCAAGGGGCCGCAGGAGTTTCTCAAGATCGGACCACGCAACGCGATGGTGATTGCTGTGGCAAGCGTGGCTTTGATCGTCGATCAAGGGCGCCGGCGTATCGGTTGCGCGCTCGGATCGGTCGGGCCAACCGTCGTGCGATGCCCCGAGGCCGAGAAAATGGCCGAAACCGAGGTAGACTGGTCCCGGCACCGCATCGACGACCCCCGGACCTACGAAACGTTCGGAGTCATGTGCGCGACGGCTTCATCGCCCATCGACGACCACCGGTCGAGTAGCCGATACCGTCAACACGGCATATCGGTTCTCGCTCGTAGGGCACTCATGCGAACCTTCGAGCCACCGGTCTGAGCCATGACCGAGTCGACCACCTACAAGTTGAGGGTCAACGGAGTCGATTTTGTTGTCGAGTCGTCTTGGTTGGGGGAGAGCCTTCTCTATGTGTTGAGGGAACGTCTGGGCTCTCTGGGAAGTAAGAACGCCTGCGAGCAGGGTGAGTGTGGTTCGTGTTCGGTTCTGGTGGACGGCCATCTGGTGTGCGCCTGCCTTGAGCTGGCTGCTGCGGCCGTTGGGACCAACATAGTGACCGTCGAGGGGCTCTCACCGGACGACGGTCTGTCCGATGTGCAGGAAGCACTGTTGGGCGAGGGCGGGATTCAGTGTGGATTCTGCACCCCCGGTTTCGTGGTCGCCGTACACGACTTCCTGGAGAAAAACCCGAACCCGAACAAGCTTGAGACCAAGGAAGCGCTAGCCGGCAACCTCTGCCGGTGTACCGGCTACTGCAGGATCGAGGCTGCCGTAGAACGAGTGGTAGCAGTGCGCCGTGGCTGACGGCACCCTTGTCGTTGACCGGTCGCGAGCGAGGATCGGAGTGTCCACCCCCCGGCCCGACGGCCGGCCGAAGGTGAGGGGCGAGTTCGCATTCTCGTCGGACCTCCAAGCCGAACGAATACTCTGGGGGCTGACCCTGAGGTCGCCTCACGCTCACGCTCGGATACTCGACGTTGACACAAGCCCGGCTCTCACCATTCCGGGTGTTGCCGCGGTACTCACCGCCGCCGACGTTCCCGGTCGGCCGACCTACGGACTCACTGTGCCGGATCAGCCCGTTTTGGCCCAGGACGTAGTCCGCTACGAGGGCGAACCCGTCGCCATAGTGGCCGCCGACCACCCCGACACGGCGCGCCAAGCCCTCACCGCCATTGCGATCGAGTACGAAGTGCTCGAGCCGGTCACCGATCCGGAAGCGGCGCTCGATTCACCGGCAATCCACCCCGATGGGAACCTGATTCGAGCCGTGCCCATCAGGCGCGGAGACCCCGTCGCTGTGGGATCCGCGATCGTGGAAGGCACATACGAGATGGGCATTCAGGATCAGGCTTTCATGGGCCCGGAATCAGGGATGGCCGTCCCCGACGGCACCGGCGGGGTGGACCTCTACGTTGCCACCCAGGGGCTCCATCAAGATCATGCTCAGGTTGCCCCGTGCCTGGGATTGCCACCAACAGATGTTCGGGTACATCTGGCCGGAACGGGCGGGGCATTCGGGGCGAGAGAAGACCTTTCCATGCATGTACACGCCTGCATGTTGGCCCTTCGTACAAACCGACCGGTGAAGATGAGCTACCTGCGAGACGAGTCCTTCGTCGGTCACGTCCGGCGCCACCCGGCCCGGATGTGGTTTCGGCATCACGCCACTTCGCAGGGAGAGCTCGTAAAGGTGGAGGCTCGGATCCTCCTCGATGGCGGGGCGTACGCTTCCACCTCGGCCTTCACCGTTGCCAACTCGGCCCGGTTCGCCTGCGGGCCGTATCGGGTTCCCAACGCAGTGATCGACGCCACATGTGTCCGAACCAACAATGCTCCCTCCGGAGCCATGCGGGGGTTCGGGGTGGTTCAAGTGTGCTTTGCCCACGAAAGCCAGATGGACAAGCTGGCCACGGCATTGGGACTGAACCCGGTTGAGATACGGCACCGCAACGTGTTGAAGCAAGGTGACGAGCTTGTCACCGGTCAAATCGTGGACGTGCCCGCCCCCGTCGAAGAATGCCTGGACGCCGCGGTCAGGGTACCGCTTCCGCCCCAACTTGATGGCTACGGCTTGCCCGGAGGGGCCGGGCGGACCGCAGACCCTACACGGGTCAGACGAGGCGTTGGCTACGCCGTCGGGTACAAGAACCTTGCCTATTCCGAGGGATACGACGACGACACCACAGCCCGGTGCCGGCTCGACCAGGGGGTGGCGACCATCACCTGTGCCGCTGCCGAGCTGGGCCAGGGATTCGTCACCATCGCGGAGCAGATCGCTCGCACCGTGCTGGGGGTTGAAGAGGTGATCATTGCTCCGGCTTCGACTGCGACCATCGGTTCAGCCGGGTCATCGGCCGCAAGCCGCCAAACCTACATGTCGGGAGCGGCCATCGAGAGAGCCTGTCGCCAGGTGGCTGACCAGGCCAGGGACGCCGTCGCCAACCGGCACCAGGTACCCGTTGACTCCCTTGAGCTGGTCAATGGCCGCATCGTAAGCCCCGACCTCGCCATCGACATTCCCATTGGGATGGCTGCCGCGGACCCGCTTACCGCAGAGGTGAACCACCATCATCGAGAAACGTTCCCGTTGGACCCGATCACAGGGCAGGGTGATGCCGATGTCTCCTGGGTGTTCGCGGCCCATCGCGCCGTTGTCGATGTCGATCTCGACCTCGGCCTGGTTCGGGTTGTGCAGGTGACGACCGGTCAGGATGTCGGGAAGGCGCTGAATCCACTGTCGGTTGTCGGCCAAATCGAGGGGGGCATCTCTCAAGGGGTGGGATTGGCGGTTATGGAGGAGGTTGTTACCTCAAACGGACTGGTGCAGAACCCTTCGTTCACCGACTACCTCATCCCGACAATCGCCGACATGCCGGCCGTAGAGGTCACCTTGATCGAGGAACCCGAAATAGGTGCACCGTTCGGCGCCAAGGGCGTGGGAGAGGCTTCGAGTCTCTCGTCCACCCCGGCGGTGGCGGCGGCCATCCGGGCGGCCACCGGCCTGGAATTGCCGAGGGTCCCTATCCGACCCGAGGACATCGCTCTTGCCGCCGTGACCGGCAACGATTGACCCAACAGAACCTCATTCGGTAGGTAGCACGATTGCGTCGGTCGGCTTTTGCAGCCACTCGCGCTCGCCCAGTATTTCGACAAACGACGCCGCAGGAAGCGAGAAAGCCGTTCTAGAAAATGCCGTGAGCTCCCAGACAATGGGCGGGTTGAGCGGGCGAGCAGCGTGAGCGGACTGTTGGGGTACGTTGTCGGACGGAACGAGTACAGGTCCGATTCCGGCCAGAGCAAGATTCACAGCGGCTTGCACCTGAGAAGTGGAGACCGCCTCACGGGGTCGGAACCCGGCATGAGCGCAAGCCGCCATAACGTAGTCGGCCAACCCCTGGGTCGGTTCGTACAACACCCAGCTCCGATCGGCCAGCTCGTCCAGTGAGACCGGCCCCGTGTGGCCCGACTGCGAATCCCCCGGCGGCAGGATCACGACGAACTGTTCCCAGCCCAACGAGACGACCGGACCAGTCCACCGGATGGGCCGCACCCCAATGGCCAGATCGGCTACCCCCATCTCCACCTCCTTGATCATCTGCGACTGGTTGGGGAACTCGTGCAACCTGATGGCGACATTGAGGTGTTCTCGATGCCACCGCCGGATGGGTTCAAGCAGGGTGGCGTCCACCAGGGTTGGGAGAGTTGCGATCTCAAGTACACCCGCCTCGAAGCCGGCGAGGCTCCGGGCCTGGCGGGTTAGCCGGGTCGCGGCCACCAGCGTGGCTCGGGCGTCATCCAGCAGCGCCCGTCCATGAGGTGTGGGCTGGACCCCTCGATGCATACGCTCAAGCAGTTCGCTGCCGAAGAAACGCTCCAGACCCCGAAGCTGTTGGGACAGAGCGGGCTGTGAGATCAACAGCCTTCTGGCCGCCGCGGTCACTGACCCCTCATCCACCACCGCCAACCAGGCTCGGAGATGTCGAAGGTTCACCAACTCGGCCTGGTCAAAGATCTCAGACATCAGCTCATCCTTATGGGTTGCATCCGATTCCTGTCTTTGACATATAGCACAGCCGTTCCTAGCCTTTCGCGATGAGCGACCCGCACCGTGGAGACCGATGCCGTGACCACAACCTCTGTGATTCCGATTATCGACATCTCGCCGTTCGAGTCAGGGGGTCGGGGGGCTGAAACAGTGGTTGACGCCGTTCGGGATGCCTGTGAGCAGCATGGTTTCTTTGTGGTAGTCGGCCACGGTGTTCCCCCCGATGTAAACGAGGACATGGACGAGGCGGCCCGGCGTTTCTTTCGTCGACCGGCCGAGGAAAAGCGACTGTTCACCCCGACGGAGGGCGATGTTCTCAGAGGCTGGTGGGGCGTGGGATCCATGGCCACCGCCAAGAGCCTGGACATCGACACCCCACCGGACAACCTGGAGTTTCTGGCCTTCGGGTCCGAGCTGTCCGACGAAATGCGTCTCGAGTACCAGCGGCGTGGGGTAAAGCACGTTGACAACTTTTTCGCCGAGAACATCTGGCCCGACACCGAAGGTCTGCGACCGGCCGTGGAGCGCTACATCGACGAGGCGAGCCGGCTCGCTTTCCGGCTGCTCCATATTTTCGCCACCGCCCTGGGGCTCAAACCCGACTGGTTCGACCACCTCTTCGACGAACCGGCCCTGGCCTTGTCCATGAACTACTACCCGGCCAGCGATTCCGGTCCCGAGCCCGGGCAGTACAGGCGGGGAGAACACACCGACTACGGGATCATGACCGTGCTCTACACCGACGGGGAGAGCGGGCTGGAGACCAAGGTCGATGAGGAAACGTGGTGCGAAGTTCCCACCGTCCCCGGGGGTTACGTGGTCAATCTGGCCGACATGATGGCGGTATGGAGCAACGGCAGGTGGTGCTCGAGCTTGCATCGGGTGGTCTGCCCTCGCGACATGGGTCGGGACCGTTTGTCGGTTCCGCTGTTCATCAACCCCAGTCTCGATGCGATGGTGCAAACCGTTCCAACCTGCCTGGAGCCCGGCGAGCAAGCGTGTGATCCGATTACAGTCGGCGAGTGGGTAATGAACAAGGTTGCCGCGACAACATGACCATGACCGGCACCCTACTGATTAAGTGCTGCTTATAGGCAACATCCAATTTTCGTCTTTGACGTATACCAAGTTCGAGCATAGGTTGGCCTCGAAGCACGCCCGGGAAGAGCGTTGAGAAAGGCGAAACCATGTGTGGCCTGGATGAGGTTGAGGTAATCGATCCGGAACTTGTGCCCGAGCCGTTGCTGGCCAAAAACGGGCACAAGGTTTCCAAGAGTCCCTGGGGACCCGAAGACGAAATCGGTCGCCTCAATTGGGTGACGCCCGAATCGGTGCAGTCGATTATCTCCCGTTTGGACGGACGACATGTTTTTGATCTTGCCGTGGACTACTGGTCGGGCATGCCGTCATGGACCGAAGCCGGCGATCCACCGTTCAGCATCTGGATGACCCACACCCCTAAGGGGTCAATCATTGACGGCCGCTCCGGCTATGGACCCGAGATTCACGAAGAGTACGCCTACTCCGGCGACTCGATCTCGATGTACACCCACTGTGGCACCCACATCGACACCCTCAACCACATGGGCTACTACGGCACCTTCTGGAACGGCTGGACACAGGACGAGCATCTGGGTTCGATGGTCTGGACCAAGGGCGGAACCGACAGGTACCCACCGATCTTCGCCCGGGGGGTGCTGCTCGACGTAGCCGACATGCATGGTGTTGACATTCTTGACGACCACTACGAGATCGACTCGAACGACTTGCAGGAGACGGCCAAGAAGCAGGGCACCGAACTCCAAAAGGGTGACGTGGTGCTCATCCGCACCGGGCGCATGAACATGTGGCCGTCAAAGGACTATCTCGCTGCGTCGCCGGGAATCAACGTGGACGGAGCCCGGTGGTTGTGCGAGGAAGCAGGCGCCATGGCGATCGCCGGGGACAACATCGGCCTTGAGCCTCAGCCCTATCACGGCCAGTACGCACCGGTGCATTGCTACATGTTCGCCACCGCCGGCTGCCAGATCATCGAGGTGGTGAACATGCAGGAGATCGCCGCCGAGAAGATGTACGAGTTCGCTTTCCTCGGCTTCCCGATGAAGATCTACGGTGCCACCGGTGCCCCCATGCCGTCGGTCGCCGTGCCAATTCGGTAGCGCTCCATGTTGAAGCTTCGACGCCTCGACAACATGGACATCGTCGTCAACGATTTCCCGACGATGGTGGAGTTCTACCGGGATGTGCTCGGTCTGCCCCTTCACCCCCACGGGTACGAACCCGACAAGGGTTGGGCCATGTTCATGTGCGGAGATGTCGACCTCGTCCTTTTGTCGGTGCCTGATGCCGACCGGCCCGAGCGGAGGCGAACCGCCAACTACGCCGAGGATCCAGCCGGGGTTCATTCCTTCGCCGCTCAGGTTGACGACATCGACGAGGCCATGGCGGCACTTGATGAGCACAACATCGAGTGGGCAGGCGATCTCAACATCTACGGAGCCGGAGAGTTTCTGGAGGACATACCCGGTGACGACTTCTCGGGAATCTGGTATCGCTTCCGGTCCTTCTACGATCCGGAGGGGAACGTGATGCACATATGCGAGGTCCACCCTCCGGCAGGATTTGATCGCAGCACTGCGGTGGGAGGCTGAGCCGTGGCCGAGCTTCCCCGCCTGACCTTCTGCCTCACCATCGGCATGGATGCCCTTTCGCTGTGGATCACCTCGTTCAAGAGCACCAACGCCAGCATGATCTCGCGGGGTGAGATGGAGATCACCGGCACCCACCGGGTGCTCAGCCTGATGGACCGCTATGACATCAAGTCGACCTTCTTGGTGCCCGGTCACACAGCTCTTGCTTATCCCAACCTCATTCGCGACATCGTTGAACAGGGCCACGAGTTGGCGTACCACGGTTGGATGCACGAGGACGCGCGCGACTTCGACATCGACGGTCAGCGGCTGATAATCGAACGAGGGCTGGAAGCTCTCGACCATGTGGCCGGCGTTCGGCCTCGGGGTCATGTTGCTCCCGCGTGGAACATGAGCGAGCACACCATGGACCTGGTCGACGAGTTCGGGTTCGAGTTCGACGGCAGCCGGATGTCAACCGACTGCATGCCGGTGTACGTGCGCAAGGGTGACCGCTGGCCGACCGACGGGGCCTTCCAGTTCGGTGAGCTGACCGACGTGGTTGGCATTCCGGTGGCATGGCCCATGGATGACGTACCCATTTTCGAGTTTGTCTGGGGTGAGATCGGCGGGCTTGCGCCGGCATCGGCGGCTGAGGAGATGTGGACCGGTGAGTTTGACTACGCCTACCAGAACTGTCCCGGTGGGGTATTCAACCTGACCGTTCACCCCCAGGTCATTGGTCGTGGCCCCCGGATCGAGATGCTCGAACGGCTGATCCGGCGTGCCGCTGAGAAGGGTGACGTGGTGTTTCAGCGTCAGTCGGATTACGTCGACGCGTGGCGGGCTCTGAACCCCCGTGACCAGTGGCGAAAGCTCAACCCGGAGCTGGCCGGGGACGGGTCGATTTCGACCCTGCCGTCAATGGCCGGATGAACCTGTGGGCTCCCTGGCCGGGCATCGCATCCTCGTAACCGGCGGGACCTCGGGTATCGGATCGAGCATCGTCGAATACCTCTGCGGTGAGCAGGCCCTAGTCGTGTTCACCGGGCGCAACGAAGACCGGGGGTCGAACCTGGCTCAAGCCACAGGGGCGTCCTTTGTGCCCGCCGATCTGCTGAACGCCAAGGCCATCGAGGGCCTGGTGGCCAACGCTGTCGATTCCCTTGGCGGGCTTGATGGGCTGGTTCTCTCCGCAGCGGCGATCCACCAAGCGCGAGTCTCCGAAACCTCCGATGCGGAGTGGGACCAGATCATGAATGTCAACGCGGTGGCTCCGTTTCTAGTTTCTCGGGAGTGCCTGCGTCATCTCCGCTCGAACCGCGGCGCGATAGTTGCCATTACATCGGGTACCGCCCAGTGGCCTGAGATGGAGCTGGGGGCCTATTCGATTTCCAAGCGGGCCCTGCTGTGGATGACCCAGATGCTCGCGGTTGAGGTCGCCCCGGACGGGGTAAGGGTCAACGCGGTTTCCCCCGGAGACACACACCTGGGTATGGCTGCCTTCACTGGCCAACCGAGCTCGCTGAGCCACGGTCCACCGTTGACTCCGCCTATTGGACGCCTGGCAACGTCCTACGACATAGCCCGGGCCGTTGCCTTCCTTCTCTCCCCCGACGCCGAGTTTTGCTCGGGCGCGGTGCTGACCGTTGACGGAGCCATGCGAGCAGCACTACGCGCTCATCAGGTGGCCCAATGAGCTCCGAACCGAGCGGTCGTACCGTGCTGGTAACCGGCGGTTCGTCGGGCATCGGTCGAAGAATCGTCGAGCGGCTCGGTCAAGCTGGGATGAGGGTGGCGTTCACCGGTCGTAGTTCTGAGCGAGGAGCCGAGGTGGCGGCCTCAACGCAAGCAACGTTCATCGAGACCGACGCCTGCGATCGACTCCAGTGTGACCGATCCATGGATCAGGCCCTTGTAGCGCTGAACGGTCGGATCGACCTGTTCGTCTCCAACGCTGCGGTTGTGTTTGCCGAGCCTCTTGAAAATACCCCCGAGTCAGTTTTTCGGGAACTGGTTGAGGTCAACCTCACCTCGGCATTCCGGTACTCACGGGCGTGTTTTGAAATCATGAAGTTGCATGGGGGTGGGGGGATCGTGTTCGTCGTTTCGGATGCCGCAATCCGTGGGATTCATCACCTACCGGCGTATTCGATGACCAAAGCCGGCCTCCTTGCCCTGGCGGAAGTGCTGGCCGCCGAGGCAGCCCCCCACGGGGTGCGCGTCAACGCCATCTGTCCCGGGGCGGTGTATCCCGGTATGCAAACGACCATCAACGGGTACCGGCATCACGCCGAGGATGCTTCCACCTGGAACCCGGCACCATCGGGTCGGCACGGAGTGGCCGGAGACGTTGCCGAAGCCGTTCTGTGGCTGGCTTCCGATGCCTCCGAACACGTGAGCGGTGCAACCATCCGGCTTGACGGGGCGGCATCAGCCGCCACGCGGGGGGTAGCACGTGCCTGAATCCCCGCTGCAAAGCCTGGAGCGAGTGCTGGATCGGCTAGAGGCTACTGAGGCGCTGGTTCATGCCTACGTACACGTCGATGCCGACCGAGCTCATGCCGAGGCAGAGGCTGTCGGCCACACCGAGGCCGTCGGCCCGCTGCACGGCCTTCCGTTCGCGGTCAAGGAGGTAATCGAAGTCGCCGGCATCCCTGCTTCGGGTGGCTCAAGGGTGCTTCGAGATCATGTTCCCACCGGGGACGCCACCGTTGTGGGCCGGCTTCGAGCCGCAGGAGCAGTACTGGTCGGCACCCAGGTGTCTCATGAACTGACCTGCGGGCTCGATCAACCATCCACCCGCAATCCGTGGGCCCTCGATTGCTATCCGGGAGGGTCAAGCGCAGGAGCAGGAGCGTCTGTGGCCGTGGGCTCCGCCCAGGTCGCTCTGGGCACCGACGCTGCGGGATCGGTTCGGATTCCGGGAGCGATGACCGGGGTGGTTGCCCTCAAGCCCACTGCTGGTTTGGTGAGTTCGGCGGGGATCATGCGGGAAGCGACAGCCCCATCCATAGATCACGTGGGCATCCTGGCCCGAACGGTTGGGGAAGTGGCAGATGTGCTGGCTGTCATCTCAGGACCGGATCCTGCCGATGCCGCCACATTGCGAACCGGCGCGGTCTCACTGGCCACCCATGAGACAGGGTTCCGGATCGGCACTCTCAAGGGCATGCGCCTCGGCGTCTTCGGCCCGGCCACCCAGGAAGCGCTCAACGAACTGGTGCCACCCGAGTCCGACGTGGTCGAAGTGGTCAACGCGGCCTACGAGCAGTTGGAGAAACTGGGGGCGATCCTGGTGCCGGTGGAGTTGCCGACCCTGGTCCTGAGTTCTTCGGCGGTCGTAACCCTCTTTTCCGTTGAGTTGGCTGCCGCTCACCGTCATCTCTTGGCTCGGAAGCGAGACCAGTACCACCCTGCGGTGGTGGAGATGCTGGAAGCAGCCCTGGATGTTGCGCCGGAACAAGTCGCCGAAGCCGTGGACGTTCGGACGCGAGTACGTTTGGAGGTCGAAGAGGCCTTCGCATCATCGGGTTGTGGGTTGCTGGCCGGCCCGACCACGCCGCGTACCGCCATGAAGCTGAGCTCCTTCGATCCAACCGAGGAACTGGGAACCCTCATCCCCTACACGTGCCCGTTCAACCTCACGGGGCACCCTGCAGTGAGCGTGCCGTGTGGGTTCACCGGTGACGGGCTCCCCGTCGGGCTGCAACTTGTCGGGCAGCCCTTTGGCGAAGTTGGGTTGCTGGGTGCAGCAGCGGCCTACGAGCAGGCGACATCTTGGTCCGAACACCATCCCTATCCCTTGTTGACAGCCGATACTTCTTCGGCCCAGGCCTGTTGAGGAGGTCCCAAAATGGAATGGTTCCAATCCCGCAAAGTCTGCAACGACGTGTGGCTGGTGGCCGAACCGGCGCTGGTGAACCTGTGGCTCGTCACCGGGACCGATCGCGCCGTTCTGCTCGACACCGGGTGTGGCATCGCACCGATTCGCCCGGTGGTTGACGGCCTCACCGATCTTCCCATCACCGTGGTGAACACCCACTACCACTCCGATCACATCGGGGGTAACTGCGAATTCGACGAGGTGGTGACCCATGAACTCGGCGCGGATCTGATCGCGCAGCCGGTATCCGCCGAGTGGCGGCAGGGTTTCGTGGACTATGTCCGCGACCTTCAGGCCGCCGCCATGGAGTACCGCCGCATCGACCGGCAGCACTTCCACATGCTCGACCGGTTCAACGACATCCGCCCTCTGCCACACGGCTACGACCTCGAAAACTGGGACATCACCACCGGGCCTCCGACTTCCACGGTTATTGACGGTGATCAGATAGATCTGGGCGACAGGACGCTGACCGTCATGCACACACCGGGTCACACCCCGGACTCCATCTGCCTCTACGACGAGAGGGATGGCCTTCTCTTCACCGGTGACACCGTATTGACCGGAGCCAACCTGGCCCAGTTTCCCGAGGCCGATGTCGAGGCCTACTCCCGATCAACCAGGCGCTTGGCCGACATGGAAAGTGATGTGTCACTGGTCGTGCCTCACCACTACGGCCGGGTGACCATCGATCCGGCTTTCCTGACCGAGGTGGCCAATGGCATGGAAGAGGTTGCAGCCGGCGAGGCACAGCTCGAACCACAGATCGACCTGTTCAACAACGAGGTCCTGGCCGCCACCTACGACCGGTTCTCAATCCTGGTCCCCGACCCCGACCAAGCCCCACTCGCTGGCTTCATCGAGAGCGAGTAGCCCCCCGTGAGTCGGTCAGGCCACTGATCCTTGAGGGGTGGGGGTGGGGACTTCGGTGATGGGGATTACCGGAGGGGGTCCCCAGGCCACGGCGGCTTTGGAGAAACCGGCGGCCATGGCCACGGTCAGGGCCAGTTCGGCCAGCTCTTCGGGGGTGAACTCGTCCCGTAACGCAGCCTGGTTGGCCTCGCTCAATCCCGATGGGTCGCTGATCACTGCGTCGGCCATCCGCAAGGCCAGCTTGAATCGGTCGGGCAGGTCACCGGTGGCGTAGCCGTCTTCGATCTGCCCCACCAGATCTTCGGTCAACCCCTGCTGCTTCGCACCTGCGAAGCGCAGGTTCTTTCAAATGTTGCAGTCGTTCACCCGGGCGTTGCGAAGCCGGCCCACCTCCTTGGTGGGCTGATCCAACTGTCCCTCGCTCCACAAAGTGCCGTAGAAGCGGTTGAACACCGCGAACAGCTCGGGCTGGTGGTCGAACAGCGACGAACCACCACCGGGGATTGAAATCCTGGTCATGTGACAACTCCTTTCAATACGGTGCGACTGCGAGCCAAGCCTTCGAGCGTGGCGATGGCCGTGGTCAGTGCGGCCAGCTCGGGTGGCGACAGGACAGCGTTCAACTCGGTACACATCTCGTCGGTCACCCCGTGGGCGTCCACCACGTACTGCTCCACAAACGCCATCACCGCTTCCTCCTGACGACCCTCGGGTTCACGAGCAGGGACAGCATCCTTCACCCCGATTATCTGCTCGATGCGGGCCCCACACAACTCCAACAGGTCGGGGGCCAACCCCGATTGGCCGAGGGCAGCCACCAGGTCATCTAGGGGCCCAGCGACGTGAGGGTCGAGCACGGTCAGCGGATCGGAGCCGGAAACGGCGCTCATCGAATCTTCAACGCTCATCGGGCCTAACCGCCGAACATGGCCAGCCACTGCTCAGCGGAGCGAGGCATGAACACATAGTTGGTACGCCGGGTTTCCCCCATCGGAGCCGACGGCTGGGGCGAATAAAGGTGGCCGGGGTACAGCGTGGCGCTGTCGGGCACCCGGGCCAAGCGCTGGGTCAGGCTCTCATACATGGCCGCCGGATCGCTGCCGGGCAGGTCGGTCCGGCCGCACCCCTCCAAAAACAGCGTGTCCCCCGCCACCAGGCGACCCTCGGTCAAAAAACACTGGCTGCCCGGGGTGTGCCCCGGCGTGTGGATCATCTCGATCTCCACCGACCCCACCGAAAGCACGTCACCGCTGTTGTGCATGCACATTTCGTCGTCGCCGATGCCGGTGGTGGCCCGCACGTATTCGGCCTCATCGGCCTGCACATGCACCGGCACCGAAACCAGCTCCAACAACTCGGCCACCCCGGTTATCGAGAACTGCATCATCGACCCTCCCACGTGGTCGGGGTGGTAGTGGGTGGCCAACACACCTGTCAACCGCATCCCGTCGGCTTCAACCGTGTCCACGATGCCAGCCGGCTCGTAGGCCGGATCAACCACCACCGCCTCGCCGGTATCACGGTCACCGATGAGATAGACGAAGTTCACCATCTGCCGAGCTAGCATGTCGCCGGCGGCCAGATCGCGCCCCGACAGGAGCTGGCGGAAATACAGTCTGCCGTCGTCCACGCTACGAAGCATAGAACCAGGCGGCATCCTTCAACGGGGCCGACGCCGTGTCGTCGGGTACAGCTAAGCGACTGGCTCGTTGTCGCCTCGACGGCGCCACGCCTCCTCGGCCAGCGACACCACCTCTCGGGCCGGTACACCGAGAAGCTTGGAGGCCCTCACCGCCTCGTCGTGTTCCACCTTGACTCGGCCCGCGCTCACCTTCACCCGAACCCGGCGTCCGTCCACATCCACCTCGTTTTCGAGACGCGACTTGGGCCACCGCTCCATGAGTCGGCCCCGCACTCCGAACGAGCCGGTCTCAGCCGCCAACGTGGCGGCCACCTGATCACCCACCGCCGGATCCGCCAGAGCACTCACCACATACGCCGGGCGTCCCTTCTTCATCACCACTGGAGTTATCCAGGCGTCGTGAGCCCCCGCTTCCAGCAGCGTGGCCATGGTGTGGGCCAGCGTCTCACCGGTCACATCGTCTACGTTCGTCTCGAACAGCATCACCGGTTGGCCCTCCGGTCGGGACGCCGATACCGCGCCCACCACCACCTGGGTGAGGTTGGGACGGTCCTCGACCTGGTTGTCGCCGGCCCCGAACCCGCTGGCCGCCACCGTCATCGGGGGCATCGGACCCCACCCCGTAGCCAGAGCCGACACGATCGCCGCCCCGGTCGGCGTGGTCAGCTCCAGCCCCACGTCCAACCCGTAGGTGGGACAGCCCACGAGAAGCTCCACCACCGCGGGCGGCGGATTAGGCAACCTCCCGTGAGCGCTGCGGATCATCCCCCGACCACACGCCACCGGGCTGGAATGGATCTCGTCCACCCCCAGCACCTCAAGGGCCGCACACGTACCCACCACGTCGATGATGGCGTCAACCCCGCCCACCTCGTGGAAGTGGACCTGCTCGGGGGGGCGGCGGTGCAGCTTGCCCTCGGCCCGGGCCAGCGCGTCGAACACCGCCAGGGCCCGGTCCGCCACCCGATCGGGCAAACGAGCCTCCCTAACCAGACCGCTGATGTGGCTGGCAGTGCGTACCACCGATGTCTCGCTGGTGTTCACCCGCACATCGGTGGCGGCGATGCCCCCCCGCTGGGTGGGATGAGCTTGAAGGTCCCAGCCGCCCAGGGGCAGCAGCTCGCACATGTTCCGTACCTCGGCCACATCGGCACCGGCGTCGATCAACGCTCCCAGGGCCATGTCGCCGGCGATTCCACTGAAACAGTGGAACCACGCCGCCCGGACTGGATCAGCCATCGCCATCTCCATTTGCCACTTCGATTCCGTTCCCGGACTGCCCGACGGTTCCCTGGACCGCGCCGTCCACCACCATCTGGCGACCTGCCCCCACTGACGATTCTGCTCGGGGTTTCGAGTTGATCAGCCGCAGCACCGCACAGGCCGCCCCGAAGCCGTTGTCCACCCCCACCACTGTGATCCCCGAAGCGCAAGACGACAACATGGCCAGCAGCGTGGTGACGCCTTCCAGCGATGATCCGTAGCCCACGCTGGTGGGCACTGCCACCACCGGGGCCGCGGTCAAACCGCCCACTACCGAGGCCAGCGCCCCTTCCATCCCGGCCACCACAACCACCGCATCGGCCACCACCAGCGACTGCACGTCGTTCAAGAGTCGGTGTAGGCCGGCCACCCCCACATCGTTGAGCCGCTGGGGGGCAACGCCGTGAGCAGCCAGCACCACCCCGGCTTCGTCGGCCACCGGTAGGTCGGCGGTTCCCGCGGCGGCCAACACCACCCGCTCGTTTCGAGGCGGAGCCGGGCGCCAAACGACAATGGCGCCGTAGCGCTCCCCACCGGGGTTGGCAGCCAGCGCGGCGGCGGCCTGGTCTTCCGACGCCCGGGTCAGCAGCACCGGGCCGCCCGGCTGGCTCAACAACTCGCTCACGATGGCTGCACAGTGTTCCGGGGTCTTGCCCGGCCCATACACCACTTCAGCCAGACCCTGACGAAGAGCCCGGTGATGATCCACCCGGGCAAACCCCAAATCGGCATAGGGAAGCCGGCGCAACCGTGCAACCGCATCGTCGGGCGACACCGCGCCGTCGCTCACTTCTTGCATCAATTGCCAAACAGACGACTCGTCCACCTCACTATCCTGCCCCTTTGTGACTGCATCTGCCCGATTCGTGAACCGAGTGGCCTACTTGGGACCTCCGGGCACGTTCACCGAGGAAGCGCTGCTGACCCAGCCCGACTTCGCCGCAGCCGAGCATTCGCTGTGCCGGTCCATCCCCGAGGTGCTGGAAGCAGCAGCCACCGGCGGGGTGGATCTCGGGTTCACCGCCATCGAGAACTCCATCGAGGGGACCGTGAACGTGGCCCTCGACGCTCTGGTGTTCGAGCACGACCTGTTGATCCAGCGGGAGGTGATAATCGACGTTCGCCTTCACCTGCTGGGCCATTCCGGCACCACCCTGGACATGGTTCGCCGGGTCATCAGCTTTCCGGTAGCCACCGCCCAGTGCCGTCACTACCTGACCCGCCACCTGCCCGACGCCGAGGAGGTGGCGGCCAACTCCACCGCTGCCGCGGTGCGCGACCTGTCGGAATCCCACGACCGGTCCGCAGCCGCCATCGGGACAGCCCTGTCGCAACAGCTCTACGGGCTCGAGGTGATCGCCTCGGACATCGAGGACCATCCCGAAAACCAAACCCGCTTTGTGGCTGTGTCCCGCTCCGGCATTCCGGCCCCCACCGGACACGACAAGACCTCCATCGCCGTATTCCAGCGGTCGGACCGGTCGGGATCGTTGATGGGAATCCTGGCCGAGTTCGCCGCCCGATCCATCAACCTCACCAAGCTGGAGTCCCGTCCCACCAAGAAGGCCCTTGGCGACTACTGCTTCCTGATCGACCTCGAGGGCCATGTGGCCGACCAGCTCGTGGCCGACTGCCTGACGAGCATCGTGGCCAAACACGGCGAGGTGAAGTTCCTGGGCTCCTACCCCACCACCACCAAGGGGAACGAGCACCACAACAGCGATGCCTCGGCGGCTTGGACCGACGCCCAGAACTGGATTACCGATCTCCGCAAGCAAGTCGATCCCGGCTGACTTGACAGGTTCTAATAGTTCCCATTAGAACTACTCTACGTTCAGTTCGTCACCGACTACTTCTACACCGAATACGGAGGAAACCATGGAGTTCGGCATTTTCTGCAACGGCTACATCCCCGGCCCGGCGGCTCACGACACCGAGGCCGAGCACACCGCATTGATGCGAGAGGCCCACTACGCCATCACCGCTGACAAGTACAACTGGAAGTACGTCTGGTTCGGCGAGCACCACTGCCTCACCGAGTACAGCCACATGTCGGCCCCCGCCCCGGTCATGGGCTACGTGGCGGCAAAAACCAGCCGCATCCACCTGTCCACCGGCATCACCAGCCTGCCCACCGTCAAGGAGCACCCGGTGCGTATCGCCGAGCGGGCCGCCATGCTCGACCACATCACCGAGGGCCGTTTCGAGTTCGGCACCGGGCGAGGAGCCGGCAGCCACGAGGTGGCCACGTTCGGCGGGCTCACCCCCCCGGAAACCAAGTCGATGTGGGACGAGGTCATCCGGGAGATCCCCCGCATGTGGGAGCAGCGGGACTACAGCTTCGAGGGCGAGCACTTCTCGGTGCCCAAGCCGCACAACGTTCTGCCCAAGCCCCACGGCAAGGGCCATCCCCCCATCTGGGTGGCGTGCGGCAACCCGCCCACGTTCGCCAAGGCGGGGTCGCTGGGTATCGGCGCGGTGGCGTTCAACTTCGAGCCCATCTTCGCACTGCAGGGGAGGATCGACGCCTACAAGGAGGCAATCCAGAGCCCGACCGAGCAAATCGGCCAGTTCAAGAACGACAACCTGATGATGACCAACGCCGTCATCTGCCTGGAAGACCGTGACCGGGCCCGGGAGATCGCCAAGAGCAGGGGCCGGGGTTACCTGGTCACGATGGTGAACCTCTACCACGACACCATGCCCAAGTCCCCCGATGCCATCACCTGGCCGTCGGCCCCCATGCAGATCGACTGGACAGACGAGATGCTCGACGGGGCCATCGACGGCGGCTACATGCTGTGCGGTAACCCCGAGGAGGTGTGCGAGCAGGTGGCCCGGTACCAGACGGTCGGCTGCGACCAGGTGGTGTTTGGTCTGCCCGGCGAGGGCATGGAGCACGACGAGATCGAGGAGATGCTCGAGGTGTTCGGCACCCAGGTGATTCCCGAGTACGACACCGACCCCGTCCACTCCACCGACCACTACCGGGCCACGGCCCAGCGTCGTTACCCCGACTTCCAGTACCCGCTGCCCGAGGGCATCGACGTGGAGCTGATCCCCAGCACTGCTCTGCTGCCTCTGGGCCACAGGCAGTAGTCCCGGCACCAGAGACCAGCTGAGGTGCCACGCGACGCCACCGAAACCCGTACCCGGCTGCTAAGCGAGGCCGAGCTTCTCTTCGCCGAGCAGGGCATCTGGCGGGTGCGGGTGCAGGACATCGTGGCCGCCGCCGGCCAGAAGAACACCTCGGCCCTCACCTACCACTTCGGTTCCCGAAGGGGAGTACTCGACGCCATCCTCCGCGAGCACGGCGAACCCATCGACAGGGAGAGGGGCAAGGTGTGGACCGAGTTGGGCGACGACGGCACACCGGCCCTGGTCGAGGCCCTCATCCAACCCCTCACCCGCCGCCTCGCCACCACCGGCGGTCGGTGCTACCTGCGGATCGTGGCCCAGCTCAGCGCCGAGTTCAGCAGGTGGGATTTCGACCCCACCCACGTGCCGGCCAACCTCAACGCCATCCTCCGGCTGCTTCGAGACCGGGCCACAGCCGGCGATCGGGCGCAGCGCGACGAGCGGGTGCTGGCCATGATCCAGTTGATGATCGCCTCGTTGGCCGAGCGGGCCCGCCACACCGAAGCGGGCGAACCCCTCGCCACCAGCGACGACATCTACGCCGCCAATCTGGTGAGCATGCTGGTGGGAATCATCGAGGCTCCGGCCCGCTCGCCGCTCCGCCAACCGGTCACCACCCGGTAGGTTGCCCCCATGAATGTCGACCACAATGACCGCCCGGTAACCGGATTGTGGTTCGAGGACCTGACCCCCGGCCTCGTGGTGCATCACGCCGTCCGGCGCACCATCACCGAATCCGACAACGTGTTCTTCACCACCATGACCATGAACCCTGCGCCCTTGCACCTCGACGCCGACTACGCCGCCGGCACCGAGTTCGGCCGACCTCTGGTGAACTCCATGCTTACCCTGGCCCTGACAGTTGGCATCAGCGTCCACGAGATCAGCATGGGCACAACGGCGGCCAATCTGGGCTTCAAACAGGTTTCGTTCGGCGCTCCGGTGTTTCACGGCGACACCATCCGGGTGGAATCCGAGGTTCTGGAGGCGCGGCTGTCCCGGTCCCGTCCCTCGCAGGGGGTGGTGACCCTGGAGCACCGGGCCTATGTGGTGGGCACCGAAACCCTGGTGTGCTCCGCGGTCCGCACTGCCTTGATGCACTGCCGGCCACGCCGGTAGGCCATGCTTTGAGCATGAACCGATTTGAGGACAAGATCGCCATCGTGACCGGAGCGGCCTCCGGCATCGGGGAAGCCACCGCAGCACGATTGCGAGCCGAAGGGGCCACTGTGGTGGGCATCGACAGGGACACCACCCACAACGTGGACCTGGCCATCAAGCTCGACCTGCTCGACCTGGACGCCATCGCTCCCGCCGTGGCCCAAGTGGTGGATGCCTACGGCCGCATTGACGTGCTGTGCAACATCGCCGGGCTGGGTCATTTCTCCACTGATGAGGATGAGACCCCGGAGAGCTGGAACCGGGTCATCGGGGTGAACCTAACCGGCACCTACTTCATGTCCACCGCGTGCCTTCCCCACCTGCTCGAATCCAGGGGCAACATCGTCAACACCGCATCCACCGCAGGCACCAACGCTCAACCGTGGAGTTCGGCCTACTCGGCTTCCAAGGGCGGGGTTATCGCCCTGACCCAGACCATGGCCATCACCAACGGGCGGTCGGGCATCCGGGTCAACTGCGTGGCTCCGGGCGGGGTTGAGACCCCCATCGCCAACCAGTTCACCCCACCCGAGGGAGTGGACCTCGAGATCATGGCCCGCATCATGCCCTTCGACCGCACCGCCCAGCCTTCCGAGCTGGCCTCGGTGTTCGCCTTCTTGGCCAGCGACGACGCCGGCTACTGCAACGGCATCGTCGTCCGGGTGGACGGAGGTATGCAGGCATGAACCCCGCCACCCACCAATACACAATCGCATCCGCCGTCCCTTCTACTGGAGGTGAAATATGAGCCATTCCGCCCCTCCCCTGGCCGGGGTCCGGATCATCGAGAGCTCGCTGCTCGGTCCGGGATTTCTCACCACATTCTTCTCCGACCTGGGCGCCGATGTCATCAAGGTGGAGCCCCCTCAGGGTGACTACATCCGCCAGATGACCTGGCCCATAGTCAACGGGGTGTCCCTTCTGCACCTACACACCCATCGGGGTAAGCGAAGCATCGTGCTCGACCTGCGCCAACCGGAGGGCGTGGATCTGTACCTTGATCTGGTTCGCGAAGCCGACGCGGTGGTGGAGGCCATGCGGCCGGGAGCGCTGGAACGGCGGGGCCTGGGCTACGAACGGCTCAAGGAGGTGAACCCCAAGATCGTGTTCGCCACCATCAGCGGCTACGGGATGACCGGCCCGTACAAGGACATGCCCAGCCACGGCATCGCCTACGACACCTGGGCAGGGCTCATCCCCCCGACCTACGACGACGAGGGCTTCTGCCGCATCCCGGAGATGCCCAACATCGGCATCAACATAGGGCCGATGATCGGTGCCCTGGGTGTGATGGCAGGCATCGTGCGTGCCCGGGAGACCGGCGAGGGGTGCCGCCTGGAGCTGGCCCAGTCGGATGCCGCCGCTTACATGGACTGGTACCGCATCGAGACATGGAAGGCCTACGAACGGCCCGAGGATGAAGTCACCGGCAACCCGGCCGACGATTACGAACGGCGAGCGCCGGGACTGGCCGGCATGTGGGAGGGCGTCCGCTACCAGATCTACGAGTCGTCGGACGGCCACGTGTTGTTCATGGCTTCGGAGCAGGCGTTCTGGCGAAACTTCTGCGAAGCCCTCGCCCGGATGGACCTGTTCGAGCGCTGGCCCGGATCGAAGTACGCCGACCACGCCCGTGGCAACGTGGAGTTGCAGCGGGAACTGCGGGACATCTTCCGCACCAAATCCAGCACCGAGTGGCTGGAGTTCGGCGACCGGGTCAACACCCCCATCGCCCCGGTGAACAACGCCAAGAACGTGGTGGACGACCCCCAGTTCCAGGACCGGCTGCCGCTGTTCACCACCGAGCAGGTGGGTTGCGAACAACTTCCCCTTCCGGTTCGGTTCTTCGACGAGGAGCTCCCCGTGCCAACCCACGCTCCCACCGTGGGTCAGCAGACCGACGAGGTGATGAGCGAGGTGTTGGGGCTGAGCGATGACCGCCTTGCCGCCCTGCGGGGCCAGGGGATCTTCGGGTGACCATGGCCCCGGCGGACGCCGAGCTGCTGAACGAGGCCGTCGAGCTGGCGCGGGAAGCCGGGCGGCTCACCTTGAACTGGTTCGGCCACCACGAGCTGGCCGTGAACCGCAAGGGCGACGGATCCCCGGTGACAGACGCCGACAAAGCCGCCGAGGAGTTTCTGCGACAAGCCCTGGCCGACCGGTTCCCCAACGACGCCGTAATCGGCGAGGAACAGGACGACAAAGCGGGCACCTCGGGTCGGACCTGGATCATCGACCCCATCGACGGCACCCGCAGCTTCGTTCGCGGCGTGCCGCTGTTCACCACCCTGCTGGCCATGTTCGACGATCACGGCCCGGCCATCGGTGTGGTGGCAGTCCCCGGTCTGGACGAAGCGGTATGGGCGGGGCGGGGGCTGGGTTGTTTCCACAACGGCAGGCCCACCACGGTGAGCGACCAGACCGACCTGGACCGCTCCTATCTGAGCGCGTCGGGGTTCGAGTGGTGGCCGCCGGGTTCTTTCGACCGGGTGAGCCGGACCGGTGCCCGCCTGCGGACCTGGGGCGACGGCTATGGCTACGTGCTGGTGGCCACCGGCCGGGTTGAGGCCATGGTGGACCCCGGGCTGAACCTGTGGGACATCGCTCCCATGATGGTGGTGATTCCCGAGGCCGGCGGCCGGGTGACTACCTGGGACGGCGGCACCACCGCCGGGGCCGGAGATTGGGTGGCCTCCAACGGCGCCGTCCACGACCAACTCCTCGGCCTGTTGAACCCCCGCTGAGCCGGTTGCACTGAAGCCGTAACCGACATCGGCCGACTCACCGGAGGCCGTCGCTCAGGCCCCGGAGAACTCCTCGCCAACCACCCCATAGGCCGCGGCCACCTCGAGGAACCGGTGGTCGTCCACCGCTTCGGCCAGTCCCATGGTCCCCACGCCGTTCATCTCCCCGGTCGCTCGCAACTCAATCGCCCCTAGCACGGTGGCGGCGGTGGCCGCGGCGGGAGGTGCCGACACACCCAGTATCCGCCCCATCCACACGTTGTCCTTCTGGCCCCGCACCTCCACCCTCACCGCGCCCAGCTTCCCCTCGGGGTGCGGGGGACGAAGCATGGGTAACCATGAGCTGAACCGGTCTCGCTTCGTGGCCGCCATCCGGGCTGTGATCCGGGTCGCATCCCTGAAGTTGCGGGCTATCAGCAACGGATCGGGCAGGGCGGCCCGGTAACAATCCGCCGCATCCACCGGACTGGGGAACCAGCACAGCTCCCGGCCCGACCCTCCCGGTCGCTGCACCCACCCGTCCTGCCACTCAAGGGCCCACGAACTCAGTGCCCGGTGGTGGCGGCGAGCGCACGCCGGGCCGCCGGTGCCGAACTTGGCCACATGAACCTCTGTCACTCGATCGAAGGTCGACGCGGCGTGTACGGCAAGGATGTTGCTGAGGCCCGGAGCCATCCCTGCTCCAACCACCACGGTTGATCCTTGCTCCCTGGTCTTGTCGTCCATGCTCAAGAGCTGCTTCGCCTCCGGCAGTGAGTCTGTGGTGGTCAGCACCACCCGCCCGGAACCCAGAAGTCGCTCAGCCAGCCGAGCCTGGCTTCCAGTCCCGGTGGCCAACACCACGATGTCCACCGGATCATCTGCTTTGGCGGCACACACCGGCGGTCCGTACTCGGCCACTAGGTGCATAACCCTTTCCCGGTCGCGGCCGGCCACGCCGATCCGTCCTACCGGCAGCGAAGACGAGCAGGCAAGATGCCGCACCACTCCAGTGCCAACCACGCCTGTGCCGACGACCAGAATGTCCATACGATTCTGCCGATTACGTCAGTAGGTCAGTAGATGCTGCGGTCGGTGATCTGACGCCATCCACCCGACTGGGGCGGAACGCCTCCGGTTCCCCGAGCCCGCAAGATGGCAGCAATCGCGGCCGCTCCCGCCAGCGCTACCAACGCTCGTCTCAGTGTCTTCACCCGGCCAATCCTAACGATCCGCGACTCCCGAGCGCCCAAAAACTCCCACCGAGGCTGGATGTGGGGCTAGCTGGATTCGAACCAGCGACCTCACCCTTATCAGGGGTGCGCTCTAACCGACTGAGCTATAGCCCCATGCCGGTTGGAAAGCCTACTTTCGGGTGACCCAGGTGGGCCAACGAATTCCCTCACCGCGGGGCCGGGTT
Organism: Acidimicrobiales bacterium; assembly: GCA_965200775.1. Taxonomy (GTDB): domain Bacteria; phylum Actinomycetota; class Acidimicrobiia; order Acidimicrobiales; family Bin134; genus Poriferisocius. The sequence continues at coordinate 2,719,919 of OZ241383.1, forward strand.
CGGGGTCGCTGGCGTGCGGTCTCCTCCTCGATCACCGTCACCCTCACACCGCCCATCAAGTCGCTGATCAGGTTGAACAGCACGCACAACAGCACATTGAAGAACGTGCCGGCCACCACCAGCACCAGCCCGCCGACGGCGAGACCGCGGAAAATCTGGCTGGCGTTGAACTTGAACTCCTGCAACGCGAACAGCTCCTCGATGAACGACTCTGTGTCGTCCACCGTGCCCGAACCCACCGCAATGCTCCACAACATGACCCCGGCCAGAAGCACGATAATCCACATGCACACGTAGAAGATCAGCGAGATCTTCAGCACCGACCACGGTTCCACGTGGCGGATAACCCGGCGCACCTTGCGGGCCTGGAGCCGGACTGCCCGCCGGTACTCCCTCGGGGTCACCCTCACCGGATGGCGTTCGGAAGCCGGGCTGCTCACCTGACCGGGATCGACGGACACGACTGGAAGTGTACGGGATTGGAGATCGCACCCGGTCGGCACCACCACCTCGGGGGCAGGAACTCGGCCCGAGCCACCGCGGTGGCACCGTCACAATGCACCGTAACCTCGACTTGGAACCCTTCGGTGACCACCGACACCAATTCGGCACCGTTGGCCGCTGCAACACCCGCGGCGGAACCCGGTTCGGCCGCTGCGGCCAGCGCCACCACATCGGCCACCGCGGAAACCCGGACTTGGCCCACCATGTCGGCACCCATCCGGCCGAAGAGCAGCAACGCCACCCCGATCACCGCCAGCAACCCCACGGCAAAGATCGAAATCGACCCCCGGTCGCCCATGGGCTGCTCCCGCAACGGAAACTACTCGTCCTCGCTGCCCGACAAGACCAGGGCGACGGAAGTCACTCTTCCTCACCGCCCGAGAGGACAGGAGCGACAGCGGCCAGCATCTGGCCTTCGGACAGCGACATTATGCGCACACCCCCGGCATACGCCCTCTGGACGGAAACCGTAGAGACCGAAATCCGGATCGTGATCCCATCGGAAGTCACAGCGAAAACCTCATCATCGGGAGCCACCACCCGGGCGGCCACCACAGACCCACCGTTGGGCATCTTCATGGCCACTACCCCTTGGCCTCCCCGGTGCTTGGCTCGAAAATGATCCAACTCCACCCGCTTGCCTAGACCCTGATCGGTAACCAGCAGCATCTCCTCGCAGTGCTGCACCGCACCGACCGGGCGCACCGCGCTGGCAGCCACCACAGCGTCGGTAGAGGCCAGCTTCATTCCCCTCACCCCTGCCGCGCTCCGGCCCATCGAGCGAACCTCTTCCTCGGCGAACCGCATGAGCCGGCCCGACGCGCTTACGAGGCAGATGTCATCGCCTTTCCTGGTGGGCAGCACCCGCACCAGCTCGTCACCCTCTCTCAGGTTGATGGCGATCAGCCCGCGGGACCGTGACTTGTCGTACTCCAAGAACCGGGTCTTCTTTACCTGACCCCGACAGGTGACGAACAACAGGTACTGCATGGTCTCGTAGTCCCGGGTGTCGATCACCGCGGAAACGGTCTCCTCGGGGGCCAACTCCAGCAGGTTCACAATGGCCATGCCCCGAGCCGTGCGGCTCATCCTGGGCACCTCGTGCGCCTTGATGCGGTACACCCTGCCCATGTTGGTGAAGAACATCAAGTACGCGTGAGCGGTGGTGTGGATGAGCGAGGCGATATAGTCGTCATCCTTCAGCTTGGCGCCGATAACTCCCTTGCCGCCCCGCCCCTGGGGCTTGAACTCGTCCATCGTCACCGTCTTCACGTAGCCGGCCCCGCTCAAGCTGAACATGAGGTCCTCGTCGTCGATCAACGCCTCGATGTCGATCTCGCCCTCGTCCACCATCAGTTGGGTTTGCCGCGGCGTGGCGTAGGTTTCCCGCACGTCGATGAGTTCTTCCCGAATGACCGACCGCAGCTTGGCCTCATCAGCCAGGATGGCCTCCAGCTCCGTGATCAGGGCCCGCTTCTCGGCCAACTCGTTGTTCAGCTCCTGCATCCCCAACTGGGTGAGCCGGCCCAGCGCCATGTCGAGGATGTGGTTGGCCTGGATCTCGCTGAACTCGAACTGTTCACCCATCAGCGTGGCTCGGGCCGCGGCCCGATTCTCCGAAGCCCGGATCGCGGCGATGATCGCGTCGATCATGGCTACTGCTCGCACCAAGCCTTCCAGGATGTGCTCCCGGCGGCGGGCCTCGTCGAGGCGGAACTCGGTACGGCGGCGCACCACTTCCTGCTGATGACCGGCGTAAGCAGCCAGACAATCGCGCAAAGTCATGGTCCGGGGCACCCCGTCCACCAGCGCCACCATGTTCACAGGGAAGTTAGTCTGCAGCGGAGAGTGCTTGAACAGGTTGTTGAGCACGACCAGCGCCGGGGCGTCGGCTTTCAGCTCGAAAACCAGCCTGGTCTGGCCCTTGGCCGATTCATTATGGATCTGGCGGATCCCGTCGATCACTCGCCGGTTCACCAAGTCGGCCACCTTTTCCTCGATGATCTCCGCGCTGGTCTGATACGGGATCTCGGTAACCACGATCCGAGCCCTGTTGCCGCTCTCCACGATCTCCGCCGCGGCCCGCACCTTGATCGTCCCCTGCCCGGTGATATAGGCGTCTCGAATGCCCTGGTAGCCCATTATGCGGCCTCTGGTGGGGAAGTCGGGACCCTTCACGAACGCCATCAGATCCTCGGTGGTGGCCTCGGGGTTCTCCAGTAGGTGGTTTACCGCGTCGATAACCTCACCGAGGTTGTGAGGCGGGATGTTGGTGGCCATACCAACCGCTATTCCCTGGCTGCCGTTCACCAGCAGGTTGGGGAACCGGGACGGCAGCACCAGCGGCTCTTGCTCGGTGGAGTCGAAGTTGTCGGCAAAATCCACTGTCTGCTCGTCGATGCCGTCCAGCAACCGCATGGCCAGCTCGTCGAGCCGGCATTCGGTGTACCGCATGGCCGCCGGCGGGTCGTTGGGCGACCCGAAGTTCCCGTGGGGATCGATCAGCGGGTGCCGCAGGGAAAAGCTCTGCCCAAGCCGCACCAAAGCGTCGTAGATGGCCTGATCGCCATGGGGGTGATACTTGCCCATCACGTCGCCCACCACACGGGCGCACTTCACATAAGGCCGGTTCGGGCGGGTTCCCTGGTCGTACATCCCCCACAGGATCCGGCGGTGTACCGGTTTGAGCCCGTCACGCACGTCGGGCAACGCCCGGGCGGTGATGACCGACATGGCGTAGTCCAGGAAGGACTGCTCCATCTCGGTTTGGATGTCGATGTCCTGAATCGAGCCAACCGGGGCCATTTCGGGCTCGGACGGGGACTGAGGCTCGTCAGGCACTGTGTTCCTTTCAGTCAGCCGGCCAGGGGCAGAAAGCCGCCGGGTTCAAGCAATCAAATGTCGAGGAAGCGGACATCTTTGGCGTTGACCTGGATGAACTGCTTGCGGCGCTGCACGTCCTCACCCATCAGCTTGGAGAACACCTCGTCGGCCACCGCTGCCTGTTCAACCGAAACCCGCAGCAGCGTTCGCTGGGCCGGATCCATGGTGGTGCTCCACAGCTCGTCGGCGTCCATCTCACCGAGGCCCTTGAGCCGCTGGAACTCAGCGCTATGCTTGGGGTTCTCGGCCAGGAACGCTTCCTTGGCGTGGTCGTCCTTGAGATAAGTCTTCGACCGGCCCACCTCGGTGGAGTACAGCGGCGGCTGGGCGATGTACACCCTGCCCTTCTCCACCAGCTTGCGCATCTGGCGGTAGAAGAAGGTGAGCAGCAGGGTGCGGATGTGGCTGCCGTCCACGTCGGCGTCGGCCAGCAGGATCACCTTGCCATAACGGATCCGGCTCTCCTCCTCAACCTCTTCGGCAGTGCCGTCGCCAGGCTTGACCCCGTTGCTGCCCACCGAGTCGAACTCGTCACCGAAGCCGGCACCGATGGCCGCCACCAGCGCCTGGATCTCGGTGTTGCGGAGCATCCGGTCGGCCTGTACCCGTTCCACGTTCAGGATTTTCCCCCGGATGGGAAGGATGGCCATGATCCGAGGGTCGCGGGCGTCCTTTGCCGAGCCACCGGCCGAGTTGCCCTCCACGATGAACAGCTCACATTCGTCTCGATCTGTGGAGGTGCAGTCCACGAGCTTCCCCGGCAACCCCGCCCCGTCCAGGGCCGACTTCCGACGGGTCGCATCCCGGGCCTGGCGGGCAGCCAGGCGAGCCTTTTGGGCTTGAAGGCACTTGGTCGCCACCTTGCGAGCGGCCGAGGGGTTCTCCTCCAACCACTCGGCCAGCTTCTTGTTGGTGGCCCGTTCCACCAGCGAGCGCATGGAGGTGTTGCCCAGCTTGGCCTTTGTCTGGCCCTCAAACTGGGGCTCACGCAACCGGACGCTGACGATGGCCGTCAAACCCTCCCGGATGTCCTCACCGGCCAGGTTCACGCTCTTGCCCTTCAGGTGCCCCTTGGCCCAGCAGTAGTCGTTCACCACTTTGGTGAGTCCCTTTCGGAACCCCTCCTCGTGCATCCCACCCTCAACGGTGTTGATCCCGTTGGCGAAGGAGTGAAGGCCGTCGGTGTTGTAGCCGGTGTTCCACTGGAAGGCCACCTCCACCTCATCACCCTCCTCTTCCTGGATGAAGAAGCCAACCTCGTCGAACAGCGCGGTCTTGGAGCCGTTCACCTCCCGGACGAAGTCGCTGATGCCGTCCTGATAGCAAAAGACCGTCCAGTCGGTACCCCCCGTGCCGTCGGGACGCAGGTCTCTGAACTTGATCTCGAGATTTCGATTCAAGAACGCCATCATCTGGAGCCGTTCCAGCAAAGCCTGGGCTCGAAATCGCACGTCGTCGAAGATGCCCTCGTCGGGCCAGAACCGAACCGTTGTACCGGTTTGCCCCTCGGGGCAGTCGCCAGCGGCTCGAAGCTCCTCGGCCACCTCACCGCCGTCGGCAAACCTCATCGTGTAGCGATGACCGCTCCGGTTGATCTCCACCTCCAGCCGGGTGGACAGGGCGTTCACCACCGATACCCCCACGCCGTGCAAGCCGCCGGACACCTTGTAGCTGTTGCCTCCGAACTTGCCCCCGGCGTGGAGCAGGGTCATCACCACGGCCACCGCGCTCATCTCCGGATACTGGGGGTGGGGCTCCACAGGGATGCCTCGACCGTTGTCCCTCACCTCGCACCCACCGTCGGCCAGAAGGGTCACTTCGATGGAAGTGCAGAAGCCGGCCATTGCCTCGTCCACCGCGTTGTCCACCACCTCGTAAACCAAGTGGTGAAGTCCGGTGACCGAGGTGGAGCCGATGTACATGCCGGGCCGCGCCCGCACGGCGTCAAGACCCTCCATGATGGTGATGTCTTCGGCTCTGTAGGACTCAGACGTGTTGGTCACGACCTGGCTTTTCTGCCCTGATAAGCGGGCCTCTTCGGGTATTGGCAACTCCGCGTGCCAGGCTGCTCACCAGGTCACGGGCCATGCGTAATCCTACCAGTTTCCGCTGACAATTTTGCTCACCGAAGCACCGGTAAACGGCCTGTTTCGCCTCGGTGTACCCCCTACCGCGGGCGCACCCGAACCGTCAGGCGATCAACCACCTGCTCCTCGGCCCGAGCGTTGATCCTCTCGATCAACTCGCCGCCGAAAAACTTCACCTCCGTGGCCCATGCCGGCTCCTCCACGGCCACCACCAGCTCCCCGTCCACCAAGCGCACCGGCGTGGTATGGGCGGCCAGCACCGAGCCCACAAGCTCCTCCCATCGCTCGAATACCATGCCCATCACCTGGGCCCGTGGCACCTTCAACCGGGACGCAACCTGGTCGAGAGCTTCCTCCAACGGTCTGGGTCCCGACGGCTTGTGCAATGGCTCCCAGCCCATCCTCCTAGTCTGCCCGGCAGAAACGACATTCACCATCAAGAGGACAGCGATGACGATGCCGGCCAAACCTCAAAACATCGCCAGCGTTGGTCGTTGCCTCGTTCAAGCCTCGCGAACCACTTCGCCGGCCGAGACCCGGAAGCGGGCGCTGTAGTCCACACCGTCGGGCACCGCTCCAGCGGTGGTCAGCAGGGTCTGCTCCGATTCCAGCGCGGCCAGCACCCCCCGTGACCGTTCGGGATCCAGCTCGGAAAACACATCGTCCAGCAGCAATATGGGCGACTGTCCGGCCGCTTCGGCAAGCTCCCGATGTACTCCCACCCGCAGGGCCAAGGCCAGAGAACGCTGCTCCCCCTGGGAGGCATGAGTGCGAGCCGGTTGCCCGTTCAGAACAACCGAGAGTTCGTCCCGGTGAGGACCGACCGTTGTGGCCCTTCGTCGCAAGTCCTCGGTGCGGGATTGCTCCAGGGCGTCACACAGCCTGCCCGGTGTCCACCCCGACACATAGGCCAACTCCACAATGGCCGATCGGCCCGCAATCTCGTCGTAGGCCGCGGCCACTCTGGGACCGAGCCGGACGACAAGATCGCGCCGGGCGCCGGCCAGCTTGTCGCCCACTTCGGCCAACTTCTCGTCCCAAACGTCCAGCGTCACCTCCACGTCGGTATCGAGCCGACCGCCCGACTGGCGAAGCAGGGCGTTGCGCTGACGCAGCACGCTCTCCATCGCGGTGCGAACCCCATCGAGCCGAGGGTCGATCTGAATCAGAGCATCATCCAGGAACCGCCGACGCTGACTCGGGCTCCCCTTGACCAGCGCAAGATCGTCCGGGGTGAAGATCGAGATCGGTACCAATCCCAACACGTCCCTTCGGCGCACCGGCTGGCGGTTCACCTGAAAGCGGGAGGGTCCGTTGCCCTTCAGCACCGCTTCCACCAGAATCTCCCTGCTATTGCCGGTGAGTGTCCCCCTAACCACGGTGTTGCCTCTTTCGGGCAAACCGGCGTCCCCTGCGTCCGATCGAATCAATGCATCGGGCGACGAGACCCGGAACGAGGTCATGGTGGCCAGATAGAAGACCGCCTCCAGGAGGTTGGTCTTGCCCTCCCCGTTGGACCCCACGAACAGGCAGATTCCCTCAGGTAGCTCCAGGTCGAGGTGTGGGTAGTTGCGAAAGTCCGTCAGCCAGAGACGGTTGAGCCGCACCCCGTACTCAGGCGATGCTCAGTTGATGCGAACCGGCATCAACAGGTAGAGGAACTGCTTGTTATCCGGTGTGCGGATAACAGCCGGCTTCAAAGCGTCAACCGTGTTGAGCACGATCTCATCACCGGGGGCGGCTTCGGCTCCGTCAAGCAGGTACTCCGGGTTGAAGGCAACGGTTAGCTCCTCGCCCTCGAAAACGGCGTCCATGCGCTCTCTGGCCTCACCCACGTCCTGAGTGGTGGCCGACAGTTCCAAGCCGCCTTCGGACATGTCCAGCCTGATCGGCGTGGAGTCCTGCGCCATGAGGCGAACCCGGCGCACCGCACTCATGAAGCTCTCTCTCCCCACCGTCAACCGGTTGGGCTGATGGGTGGGTATCAACCCCTGGTAGCTGGGGAATTCCCCTTCTATCAGCCGGGTTGCCACCGTGATGGTGCCCAGCTCGAATGACACCTCCCGCTCGCTGAACCGAAGGCTCACCTCCTCTACGTTCCCGAGCAGGCGTATCACCTCTTGCAGGGTGCGCGACGGCACCAGCACACTCTGATCGGACTCGAGCACCTTCAACCCGGGAAGGTCACAGAGCGCCAGCCGGTAGGAGTCGGTTGTGACGAGACGAAGCCCCTCGGACTCTGCCGACAGCAGCACTCCGGTGAGCACCGGACGTGATTCATCAGCCGACGCGGCCTTCACCACTTGTCGCAAGGCCGTCAACAACCCCTCCGCCTCCAACACCACTGGGTCGCTCGACAAAACAGACACCTGGGGAAAGTCCTCGGCAGCCATGGTTTGCAGAGAGAAGTTGGAACGAGCCGAATCGATCTGCATCTCCCCTCCCTCAACCGACACGTTCACCGCACCATCGTCCAGCGAACGGACCACCTCGGCAGCCAGGCGAGCAGTTACAACCGCCTCCCCATCACTCGACCCCGCCACCGTGAGCCTCACCGTGATGGTCAACTCCCGATCGGTAGATGTCAGGGTGAGCTCGTCTCCGGCCAGCGCCATGTGGACACCTGAAAGTACGAGCTGGAATCCACCACGTGTTCCGGCTGCTCGGCCCGTGACCGTTAGCGCTTCGAGCAGGGCGTCTCGTTCACATCTGAATTTCACAGGTTTGCTCTCCCTTTACCTGATTTAAATATATTTAAACTGTTGTTAGCAGTAGGTCGGTGGAAATGTGGATTACTACTGTTTTCCCAGGTCAAACGGCATTTACTTTCTACTGCGTTTTCCGCAGCATGGGGAGGAGCGGGCGATGCTTGGCGGGTGCCTGTGGGTATTCCCTGCGTTGTCCCCATGAACTGCCGGGTTGTTCGTGCTGATTTCCCGATCAAATCCCCAGAGCTGAAGGTCAGGCATTCTTGATCCTCTGGATCAGTTCGGTGATCTGGTTGAGGGTCTCCGGCTGCTCGGTCATCTGCTGGGTGGTCTTCTTCACGGCGTGGATCGCCGTGGTGTGGTCCCGCCCTCCGAAGATTCTCGCGATGTCCGGGTAGCTAAGGTCGGTCAGCTCCCGGAACACGTACATCGAGACCTGGCGAGCCTTTACGAGGGGCCGTTGTCTCCTGGGCCCGATGATCTGCTCGATCGGTAGGCCAAACAGCTCGGCTGTGGCCTCAAGGATGATTTCAGGGGTAATGGGCTGTAGCTCGCGTCGGGCGGTGATATCTCGCAATACATACTGAGCTAATTCAAGATCAAGATGCTTCTCCGTAAAGCTGGCATATGCTGTAATACGGGTGAGGGCTCCTTCGAGTTCGCGTATATTGTCCTTGATATTGCTGGCAATAAAGAGAAGAACCTCGTCATTGATGGGAGTACTAGCTTGCTCAGTTTTCTTCCGAAGAATTGCCATTCTTGTTTCAAGGTCTGGTGGCTGAATATCGGTAAGCAATCCCATCTTGAAACGGCTGGTCATTCGCTCTTCCAACGTAGGTATCGCATCTGGTGGGCGGTCGCTGGTAAGGACGATCTGTTTCTTGATTTCGTGCAAAGAATTGAAGGTATGGAAAAACTCCTCTTGCAGACCTTCCTTGCCTTCGAGAAGCTGAATGTCATCCACAAGCAGGACATCAACCTCCCGGTAAGTCCTCTTGAACTCACTTCGAGTGTTGGTCCGAACCGCGTCCACAAACTGATTCAGGAACGTTTCCGTTGACACATACTGAATTCGCTTGATCGGGTGGTCCGGGTCGCTGATGTAATGAGTGTTGACGTAATGTCCAATAGCATGAAGAAGATGGGTCTTGCCCAGGCCAGCGTGTCCGTATATGAAGAGCGGATTATACGATTCACCAGGGGTTTCAGCTACCGACAACGCAGCTGCAAGAGCAAATCGGTTGGATGGGCCGGTGACGAACTTGTCAAAGACGTAGTTGGGATGCAGCGCGGTTGCTGTTCGATTACTCGGAATCGATTTGTCCACTTCAGGAGCAAAGAGCGGGGCAGACACAGCGGCAGTTGACTCCTCTCCGTTTAGGCGCTCATCATCCGTAGACATTTGAGTGTCGATGCTCTGGTCGACGCTGATCCTTACCGTGATGTGGGAAGCGTTTGAGTTGCTCAGTGCTTTCTGAAGCACACCAAGGTACTTACCCTCTAGCCGATCCTTGATTATGGTGTTCGGCACGGTGAGTCCCAGCTCGTACTCTGTGAGAGAAGTTGGTTTTGCGGGGCAGAAGGTAGATTGCCATACCGCATCGGGAACCTGAGCCCGAATGCTGTCGGCACATGAAGACCAGAGCAATGTTGCTGGTACCATTTGATAGCCACTCCAGTAGTTTTCACTGAGAGTATCCACAAGTGTGCAAAACCTGTGGATAATTGCAACCTTTTGTATTTGTTCCACTCAAGTTGGCACCAGCTCGACCGGAGCACAGGACTGTAGCACCATGATTCAGGTGGCGTTCAAGTGAGTCGGAGAAATTTTCCCGTCAGTGGAGCATGTGGACAATGTTGTTGATATCGTTCACGTGGCTTCTGTGGCAGATGATCCTTCACCATGTTGTCGTGGTGGCGGGGAAGGCCGTAGCGTAGGGGACGAGCCGGGACATCGAAGGCACGTGGGAGCGATCGTAGGGAGGCCCCACAAGGATGTCCCCCTGGCCTTGGAGGTATTTGTGAAACGCACCTATCAGCCGAATGTGCAGCGACGAGCCCGGCGTCACGGGTTTCGGCACCGCATGATGACCCGAAGCGGGCGAGCGATCATCAGTGCTCGCCGTCGCCGCGGCCGGAAAAGGCTGTCGGCCTGATCGAACGACTGCGAGGACGTTCGGCGTTCGATCGACTGCAAGCCGATGGTGTTCGCGTCGCGGCGGGGCTGCTTTGGGTTCGGTTCTCACCCGATCCATCACTGGGCGCGCCGCGTGTGGCCTACGCGTTGCCGAAACGAATGGGCTCAGCGGTGATCCGCAACAAGGTCCGCCGTCGCCTGCGCGCTGCGATGCGAGAGCTGGATCGAGGTAGCCCTGCGGGCTTGCCGTGCGGGCTCTACCTCATCGGCACCAAGCGCACCGCAACCGACTTTTCCTACCCTGACCTGCGAAATTCCTTGACGAGGTGCCTGGCCAAGTTGGATCGGAAGCCGGCGTGAAGCCCGAACCCCACGAGCAGACCTCGATGGTTGCCGGCCCTGGCGTTGCTGCCCGGATGGCCTTGGCATTCATCATGACCTACCAGCGGGCCACCGACCACCGACCAAGCCCGTGCCGCTACGTCCCTAGCTGCTCCTACTATGCAGCAGAAGCGATTGAAGTACACGGGGCGGTCAGGGGTATGTGGCTGGGGTTGCGCCGCCTGCTGAGGTGCCGTCCGGGGGCTCCCACCGGGTGGGACCCTGTTCCCGACCATCACGGTTGCCTGGCCTCGGACCCCACCCTGCCCGCGGTAGACACGGTCAAGGGCTCCGTTCCACGCCGGGAAGCATCACCTGAGGATTCACCCAAGGCGGTGGCCGGTGTTTGACGCGCTGTTCGACGGCCTCGCGTGGCTGCTGGCGATCTACTACCTGCTGGGCCACAACTACGGCATCGCAATCATGCTGTTCACCCTCACGGTGATGCTGGTCCTCACACCGCTCACCTTCTATACCACCCGTTCAATGCTGCGAATGCAGACCCTTCAGCCCGAGATCAAGAAGATCCAGGCTCAGTTCCAGGGCGACCGCCAACGGATGAACGAGGAGATGATGCATCTCTACCGGTCGCACAACGTGAACCCCCTGGGGAGCTGTCTTCCGTTGGTGGCCCAGCTTCCCGTATTCTTCGTGCTTTTCCGCCTTATTCGTGGTCTCACCCGACGGGTCAGTGATTTGGGATCACATGCAGGGTGGGGCGTGTTGCCACGCAACGATGGTGTCGCCGCCGGCCCGGACTTCCAGGAGCGGGTGTTCAACCCCGAATACCTGGCGTCCGACTCGGAACTTCGGATCGCTCTGGAGAACACCACGGAGATGAACTTCCTGGGGATGGACCTGTCTTCTAGCCTCACTGATGCCTTCCGAGATTCCTTCGCCACCGCCCTTCCCTTCCTGCTGCTGATCGTGCTCATCGGGGTCACGAGCTACATTCAGCAGCGCCAGATCGCTGGGCGTCGTGATCCGGATACCCCGATCAACCCCCAGCAGCAGATGATCATGAAGTTGATGCCATGGTTCCTGCCGATCATCTCTTTGGGGTTTCCGGCGGGGTTGAACCTGTACTTCGTGAGCTCCAACGTCGTCAGGGTTGGCCAACAGGCGGTCATCACCCGGCGGATCTACGCGCCTCACAAGGAGCGCCAAGCCTTGCTGGAGAGCGAGGCTGATGACAGCGAGGAAGTGGTGCCCGAACCGGTGAAACCCGTGCCTCGACCGTTGGAGCGGTCTCGGACACCGGCGGCCGACCATGGGCAACGCCGGCCAACATCGAGAACTCCCCCGCAACGGCGGTCGGACAGCCGTCGCACCACATCGAAGCCTTCACGACCGAGTTCTTCGGCCCGCCCGGCCAAGGAGCCGCAAGCCGCTCAGTCCAAACCTGCACAAACCAAAGGCGCCAAGGATTCGGGGAAGGGTTCGACCAGCGCCAAGTCGGAGAAATCAACGCCACAGCAACGCCAGTCAAGTCGCACCACCCAGAAGGGTCAGCAGTCGCATCCCACCGACCGGCGGCGCCGTCGGAAGAAGAGGAGAAGGTAGCCATGGAGTGGCTGGAAGTCACTGGAAAGACCATTGTCCAGGCCGAAGAAGCCGCTCTCGACCGGCTGGGAGTGGACCGTAGCGAGGCCGAGTTCTCGGTTGTCGATGAGCCGAAATCGGCTTTACTGGGTCTCAAGCGAACCGATGCCCGGATCAGAGCTCGGGTGAAGCCGGTAGTACCCCGTGAAAAGCGGAACCGGAATCGAGGCAACACTGCCAAGAGGGATCGGAAGCGAAATCGCAACCCGGAGCGGGATAACGTGGAAGGCCGGAGGAAGCAGGACAATCAGAGTCGAGACCAGCAGGGCCGGAACCGGAGGTCCCAGGGTCGTGATGAGGGGCGAGCGCCCAAACGGCAGCAGGAGCAGAGGCCCCAGAAGGGTGGGCAGGATGCCCGAGAGGCCAAGGAGAAGTCCGAACGCACCAACCGAGCGTCACAAGCAACGGAACGAAAGCAAGCAAGGGAGAACAAACCGATGACAGAACCAATGAGTCTGGACGAGCAGAGCACTCTGGTCGTTGAGTTTCTCGACGGTCTTCTGGACACCTTCGACTTGGATGCCGAGGTGTACAGCGAGCGGGTTGACGAGGACACGATGGAGATGCGTGTCGCGAACACCGACGGGGTGGGTCTGCTTATTGGGCCGAAGGGCAACACCCTTCGAGCAGTTGAGGACCTGTCCCGGATGCTGGTGCAGCGCAAGTCGGACGGAAACTGCGAGGGTCGAATCCGGGTTGACATCGGGGGATATCGCGAGCGGCGCAGGGCGGCGTTGGAGTCTTTCTGCGAGAAGATTGCCCTTGAGGTGCGAGACAGCGGGGTCGAGCGGCCCCTCGAGCCGATGAATGCCGCCGACCGGAAGGTAATCCACGACGTTGTCTCCGAGATCGACGGGGTGGCCACCGTCTCGGAAGGCCAGGAACCTCGCAGATGGGTTGTCATCGTTCCCGACTGATCGGGCGAGTGATCTATCCAATGCGCTGCCGTTCGTTGTGTCCGATCGTTCCCGACTGATCGGGCGAGTGATCCACCTGCGACGGTGATCTCGGGGCAAGATCGAGAGAGGCTGGGCGGAGTTCTTCGCCAGGCCCAGGAAAGAGGGTGGGTCGGCCGGCAGGAGGTCGATCATCACATAGATCATTCGCTGGGCTTCGCCGCGATGGTGTCGGCCGTGCCCGTCGTTGCAGTTGATCTGGGAAGCGGCGGCGGTCTCCCTGCACTGGTGTTGATGGCGGCTTGGCCGCGGTCCCGGTGGACGCTGGTGGAATCGTCTCTGCGCCGAGCGGCGTTTCTGGAGTGGCACTGCTCCAATCTGGGATGGTCAGGCCGGGTTGACGTTCGCCATGCCCAGGCCCAAGACCTGGGGGGTGAGGAACAGTTCCGAGGTCGAGCCGACCTGGTGACAGCCCGCAGCTTCGGTCCCCCGGCACTGGTGGTTGAGGTGGCCGCTCCCTTGCTTCGAGTTGGTGGGGAGCTTGTGGTCGGCGCCACTCCCGATGCCGCTACCTGGCCCACCAAGGCTCTCGAGGTGGTGGGCATGAGCGCAGATCGTCTCGGTTCAACCTCTCCTCGGTTCCACCACACTACGCAGGTGGCTCCTTGCCCCGTGGCCTATCCTCGCCGCCGTCCTGAACTTTTGTTGTTCTAGCCCTGGATGTTTCACGTGAAACACCGGGTTTGCTGGTTGATGGTGTGAGCTTGAGGGATGGTGGCTTCGGGGTTTGAGGCTTGCTCCGATAGTGAGGCTGACCCTTGCAGCTTTGGCCGGCCAATGTTTCACGTGAAACACCAACCAGTGCTTGACCGATGGTTGAGGGTGAGGGAGACTGGTAAGAGTGTCTGCTTTCGGCTCTGAGAACTCTCGAACCAGCCGCGTCATTGCAGTAGCCAACCAGAAGGGCGGCGTGGGCAAGACAACCACGACGGTCAACTTGGCTGCTTGTTTGGCTGAACTGGGCCACCAAGTGCTGGTCGTCGATTTGGATCCCCAAGCCAACGCCACCACCGGGCTGGGCGTCGACCCGTTTGGCAACGAGGTCTCCACCTACGACGTGTTGCTTCAAAACGGCAGCGCCGCCGACTGCATCACGGAGACCCAGGTTGACAATTTGTGGCTGATGCCTTCCACCCTCGACCTGGCCGGGGCAGAGATTGAGCTGGTGCCGGCATTCAGCAGGGAGCGAAGGCTCGATTCCGCTCTTGCCACCGTGGTTGACAAGTTCGACTTCGTCTTCGTAGACTGTCCCCCATCTCTGGGACTGCTCACGGTGAACGCGATGACCGCGGCCCGAGAGGTGATGGTCCCTATCCAATGCGAGTACTACGCGCTGGAGGGACTGGGCCAGTTGATGAGGAACATCGAGCTGGTTCGCAACGGCCTGAACAGCGAGTTGGAGATCTCGCTGGTTGTACTGGTCATGTACGACGGCCGGACCAAGCTCTCGGCCCAGGTGGCTTCGGAGATTCGGGATTATTTCGGCGACAAGGTCTGCTGGCAGATGATCCCTCGAACCGTTCGACTGGCCGAGGCCCCGTCTCATGGGGCTCCCATCACTGTCACCTATCCGAAATCGCGGGGGGCATTGGCCTACCGTGAGCTAGCAAGGGAGGTTGCCGGTGGCACGCTCGCCCGGGTTGGGTAGAGGACTCAGCGCTCTCATTTCTGATCCGGCGGTTCAGAACGAGGGTGTGATCTCATCCTCCTACCTGGAACTTCCCCTCGACGCTATCTCTGTGAATCCCCACCAGCCTCGGGACAAATTTGACCAGGCAGCCTTGAACGTCCTTACCGAGTCGATCCGGAGGGTCGGGGTGCTGCAACCGGTACTGGTTCGTTCCGTTACAAGCGGAACGTACGAGCTGATTGCCGGGGAGCGGCGTTTTCGAGCGGCCAAGCAAGCCGGGTTGACCCGGATCCCAGCGGTTGTTCGCTCTGCCGACAACGGCGAAACGCTGGAACAGGCCCTTCTGGAGAACCTGCATCGCGAAGATCTGAACGCCATCGAGGAAGCCGCGGCGTGTCAGCAGTTGATCGACGAGTTCGGGTTCACCCAGGAAACCGTGGCGGAGCGCCTGGGTAAGAGCCGGTCGGCGGTTGCCAACTCGGTGCGACTTCTGCAGCTGCCCGACGAGGTGAAGGCGCTGGTGGTGAACGGATCACTGTCTGCCGGCCATGCACGGGCCCTGCTCGGGGTTCCCAACGAGAAGCGCCTCATCAAGCTGGCCAAGAAAGCCGCCGCGGACGGGACCACCGTTCGGATACTGGAGGAAGCGGTCCGGGCGGGCAACGAGCGGAAGAACGGTTCGAGGCAGGAGAGCCAGAGTCCGAGCCCCTCGGATCGAGGTGCCGCGATGCTCGAACTGGAGAGACTGCTGAGCGATTACCTCGATACCAAAGTGGACGTGACCATGGGCAAGGGCCAGGGCAAGTTGATCGTTCAGTTTGCCGATTTGGACGATTTGGAGCGCATCTACCGCGTGATGCTCCAGAGGTGAGCGCCGCAGGGCCTGACAATCAAGCCGGTTGGGCGGCCCAGAGAGCGAGGCAGCCTTCAATAGTCCGGGCCAGGGGAGACAGGCGGGCCTGAACCAGGCCCGGTGGCCCGATCAGGCACTGGACCGCTGTCATTTGGGTGTGGCGCAACACCGGTAGCCGCATTCCCTTGGCCTCAACGTCGTCGGTACCCAAAGCGGCAGGGAGCCGTTGAGCCAGGATTGTGGCCAACCGCTGACCGCCAGGGGAGGTGAACCCCTCTGTTTCAAAGTAGGCCACCCGGCAAACTGGGGTTTCCGAGGGAATCAAGCCCAGGTACACATCCACCGCCAGGCGATTGGCCTGATCAGCGCGTTCCGACTCCGACTCGTTGACTACCTCGCTCACCGTGGCCCCGGCACGCCGAAGGCCGGTGGCCAGCTCCCCGGCCACGGCTGCCATGGTGCCGTTGGTTCCGATCAATATGTGCTGCTCGGTAAGCCTTCGCGGGGCCTGCTGAAGCTGGGCCCGCTCCCTCACAGCGGCCACGGTGGCCGGGGATACCCGGGCCGCCATCCGCTTTATGGTCTCAACCGTTGCCGAATCACAAACTCCATCGGCGGCGAGACCGGCGTTGAGCTGGAACTCCTTGGTTGCCGCCGAGGTGTTGGGTCCGAAGATGGCATCCACCCGACCGGCGTCGAAACCCAGGGCACCCAGTCGGAGTTGAAGCTCGGCTACGTCGTCGCCTCTCAGCATGGGTTGGCTCATGTATAGGTTTCGATCACCAAGAGACCATCCGGCCTCCTGCAGAGCAGCCCACGTATGGGGGCCGCAGATGCCGTCAACGGTGAGCCCCCGGCTGGCCTGGAAATCGGCTACAGCCGCTGCGGTGGAAGCGTCAAAGCACCCGTTGGCGGCGAGGGCCATGGCGAATCCTGCGGTGGCCAGCTTCTGTTGCAGCAACACCACGGAGTCGTTCTCGTGTCCCCTTTTCAGTGTGGGCAGTTGGTCGTCGGCCACGGCCTGTTACCCCAGAGGTCGTGAGGGTCAGTAAGCGACGTCGCCGATCTCCTGGAGAAGTTGCTGCTTGCCCTTGGCACCGACGATTCGCTTCATCGGCTCCCCGTCCACGAACACGATCAGCGTGGGAATGCTCATCACCTGGTACTCCAGGGCGATGTCATGAGCGTCGTCCACGTTCAGCTTCGCCACCTTGAACACGTCTGCCTTCTCGACGGCGATTTCCTCCAGGATGGGAGCGATCATCTTGCACGGGCCGCACCACTCAGCCCAGAAATCAACAGCGATCGGTAGTTCCGAGCTGCCGATCACCTCGTGGAACGTCTCCATCGTGAGCGTCGTGATGCTCTCTGCCATGCTGTTGGATCCTTCGGTAGTCGGCTGTTGGGGCGCGGTCAGCCTATCAACGGCTGTTCGCCTTAGCCGTGTCCTGTCGATTCCAACCACCGCTCGGCGTCGATGGCGGCCATGCACCCCGATCCTGCGGCGGTAATTGCCTGACGGTAGAAGTCGTCCTGCGCATCCCCGCACGCGAAAACCCCTTCCACATCGGTGCGGCTGGAGTCGGACTTGGTCACCAGGTACCCGTTGTCCTTTCGTTCGAGCTGGCCTTCAAACAAGTCGGTGTTGGGCCGGTGGCCGATGGCGATGAACAGTCCGGTCACGTCGAGGTCGGACTTCTCGCTGGTGAGCACGTTTTGGACTTCGAGCCCGGCGAGCTTCTCCTCTCCCCGGATTTCGGTCACAACATGGTTCCACAGGAACTCGATCCGATCGTTGGAGAATGCACGTTCCTGCATAATCTTGGACGCACGCAGCTCCTCTCTCCGGTGAATAACAGTAACTTTGGATGCAAACCGTGTCAAAAAGAGGGCTTCCTCCATTGCAGAGTCGCCCCCACCGACCACGGCAATGTGTTGGTCGCGGAAGAAGAACCCATCACAGGTGGCGCAGGTGGACAATCCATGGCCGATCAGCCGCTCCTCCGCTTCCATTCCCAGCATGAGCGACTGCGCTCCGGTGGACACGATCACCGCCCAGGCCCGGTAGGTGGGTTCGGGTGCGTGGGGGTCTCCGATCCAGATGCTGTGGGGCGGCCCGGAGAAATCGACCCGACTGACCTTCTTGGTGAGCATTTCGGCCCCGAATCGCTCAGCTTGGTCCCGGAACTTGACCATGAGCAGTGGTCCCTGCACCCCGTCGGGAAATCCGGGGTAGTTTTCCACATCGGTGGTCAGCATGAGCTGCCCGCCGGGCTGGTCGCTGGTGGATGACGGTTCACCCTCAATGACCAGGGGAGTGAGGTTGGCACGGGCGGCGTAGATGGCCGCCGTCAACCCGGCCGGCCCCGAACCGATGATGACCACGTTGCGGATGTCCTTGTCGTCCATCACTTCCTACCGGGGCGTTTCGACCAGGCATAAAGCCCTAGTGAGAGGAATACCAGGCCCAGGATGCCGTGAGCTGCCCATGCTCGACCGGTGGCTGCTTCCAGGCCTCGCACCGCGGCGATTACCCCCAATACCAAAACGATGATCAGGGGAAACACGCCGAGGATGAGCCATGCCAGGGTGCGGGGAACACGCAGGACGGGGCCCGTGGTGACATCTCGAACCCTGTCCACGCTGCGAACCACCGCGTCGGCAGCCTGCTCAGGCCAGTCGTCGGACAGCCCGAGGGTGGAGGAGGTCGTCGGTTCGTCCTTCGGCTCAGCGATTTCGGCCATTGGCTTTCAGACTATCGCCCACCGTTCCCCCATCGGATATTCGGCCCGGATCGGACATCTGCCTGGATCCTGCCCCCCGCCTGTAGCGGTCGAACCCCTATGGGGTAGGCACGATCAAGTCAACGATCCGGCATTCCGGCGGCGAGGTGGTCTGAACGATCAGGAGGTGCTCCTCGATGAGGTAAATCGACACCACGACCAGGGTCTCTTCCACCTCGGCCCGGAATTGGTCCACCAGCTCAAAACCGTCGCCAGGGAGCGGAAGGGCAGGCTCGTCTCCCTGTGAAGGGAGGGTGAGTCGGACTTCGCTTGACGGTCGAGAAACTTGATCGTCGGTTGGTGGCTCAACGGGCTCGTCGTCGCGATCTGCGATATTGGTCTTGTCACCGGTTTCTTGAGGATCGGTCTCATCTTCGAGCGGCGAGGGGCAAAGCAGCTCGGTGTCCGAAAGCAGCGTTCCTGTCGTGCCGAAGACGGGAAGGCGGCCTGTGACCGTCACTTCTTCGGCCAAACTCACCGCATGGGTGGTTAGATCGTCGGTTGTTCTGAACACCAGCACAGAATCGCCGGAGTCGTCGGTAGTCTCGGTGGGCTCGAATGGGCGATCTGGATCCGAATCGCCGGAGTCGTCGGTAGTCTCGGTGGGCTCGGTTGGGTCGTCGGGGCTTGGTTCGTCCGGCGAGCCTTCGTCTGTTGGGGGGTCTTGGGGCGGGGAGTCCGCGGGCGCAGCGTCATCCGACGCAACCTCACCTGGGGACTCTTGAAGGGGAACATCGGCGGCGAAAGACCCTCCGTCTTGGGCCATGGCCTCGGCTTCTTCCACCTCGGGTGCAATCTCCAGCGTGGCCTCATCAGCCCTTTCCGGGCCGGCGGCAAGCATCTCGCCGCCGCCATCATCGGCACCTCCACCGTAGGTACCTGCATCATCGGCACTGGTGCTCGAAGATTCCGGCGCGCTCTCGGGAACCCCACTGGCACTGTCCTCGGCCGGCACTTCGAAATCGCTAGTCG
Organism: Acidimicrobiales bacterium; assembly: GCA_965200775.1. Lineage (GTDB taxonomy): Bacteria > Actinomycetota > Acidimicrobiia > Acidimicrobiales > Bin134 > Poriferisocius. The sequence continues at coordinate 2,739,415 of OZ241383.1, forward strand.
TCGCCTGTGTACTGCCACCGGTCACATACTGGTCGTCGTCTGTCCCTTGCCCGCCGCCCAATCGGTAAATCGTCACCCCCGCGGTGGCCATTGCGATCATGAGCGCCGCGGCAACCAGAACTCGCCGGGTAGCCGGGAGGAGGCGGCGTCTCCGGGCGTCCTCGATGGAAAGAACAGGAGCCTGATAGCCCAGGGCTTGTGCGATCATGTGGTCTCGCACGGCCTCGGCGGGCGGTTCCACCGAGGTGGCAACCTGGGCCTTGATGGTTCGGAGTTCCTCCACCCGGGCCTGCAGTTCGGGATAGTCGGCTACGAACGCAACCTCGTAATTGGTGGCTTCCCCGTCCAGATAAGCGGAGGCCAACTCGTCCTGCTCTCGCGGCGACATGTAACCGGGGCGGTCGCTCATGGCGTCGTAGCGCGCAGGGTCATCGCTCGTGGCATTGCCATCGATGGGGTCATCGGTCGGAAAGTCACTCATGGTCGTCCTGGGTGGGACGTTCGCTGGTGGTGTTCTGGTTCCCGCCCAATAATTCGGCCAGGTGCCTTCGCCCCCGGGAGATACGGGACCGGACCGTCCCCGGCGGGATGCCCAGCTCGTCGGCAATCTTCTCGTAGCTCATACCGAGCTGGTCGCACAGCACCACCGGCACCCGGAACACCTGGTCGAGTTGGGCCAAGGCAGTGTCAATGTCCAAGCGCAGGGCAACCGACTCCGCCACCGAACTCCCCGATGCCATCAGGGGTTGCTCCTCTACCGGGCTCGGCACAGGCCTGCGTCCCCGCCTTCTCAACTCGTCCAGGCATGCGTTGGTCACCACTCGGTGCATCCAGGTGGTGAACCGGGATCGGCCGTCGAACCGGTCGATGCGCCTGGCCAGGGTGATGAGCGCCTCCTGGGCGGCGTCCATGGCATCGGCCTCGTTGCCCGCCAGTCGTCGACAGACGCTGTAGATCTGGTTGTAATGCCGTCTCAGCAGAGCATCGAGGGCTTTCTGGTCACCCTTTTGTGCTCTCCCGACCAGCTCCGAGTCGTCTGCGCTGCTTATGATGCCCTTGAGGGTACCGACCTGAACCCCGAATTTGGGATTTGAAACTCTTGAGGTGGTGCCGTCTCGACTGGCATTCGCTTGCCCGGGAACTTTGTTTGCCGCTCGTGTACCGCTAGCTGGGCACCGATGTTCGGGAATTGGAGAGACGCTCGTAGAGGCTCCGTAGCTCGGGGCTGATCAAGTCGTGTACTTCATGTTGGCCGGCCTCCTGGCGAAGCAGGTTCTCCAGTTCGGCCATCACCTGGCGTACCTCGAATGGGCTTTCGGCCGCGGCTGCGGCCAGGAATCGATAGCGGTAGCACTGTTCGCACACCCCGACCAACCGGAGGCTGACCATCGCAGCCCACCGGGCCCCGTCAGCGTCACCGGCTTGCAGGCATTTCTCGGCCAGGTCATGGGCTGTGTTGTCAATCAGGCAGTCGATATGGGTTCGCAGACCGAAGTCGGCCCACCTGTACATGCCTCCGGTGCCACCGGTGAACGGAGTACCTCGAACCAGTTCCAGGGCAGCGCGAAGGTGTCTTCTGCTGTCTTCATCCGTGTCCGACCGAGCAGCGGAAACGAGCGCATTGAACCGATCGACGTCGGTCCCTACTCCCGGCCTCAGTCGGTAGACACCCTCAGGGCTGACCCGGGGAAGGTACGCCCGCCCGTCGTCGTCGTAACCCAACGCCTGACGGGCACGGCTCGCGGTGTTGGCGAATGTCGCATCGGATGGTGGATCGTCCGGGGGCCAGATGTGGGCCTTTAGCTGATCCCGGTCGGCACCTTCGGGATGGAAAGCCAGGTAGGCCACCAGGTCCTGGGCTCGACGTGAGGTGAATCGATCGGCCGCTCCCCGCACTTCCACCGGACCAAGCACCAGGACCTCGATGTTGTTTTGGTGTTCGGGTTGTGGGTTGGGGGCTGGTGGGTGGTTGGCTGGTTGTTTTGGTGTTCGGGTTGTGGGTTGGGGGCCGGTGGAGTCATGAGTTCCTCGATTGCTTCAACGTCGGCGGGTGACAACCCAGCCGGTTTCAACCTCAGCCCCATCGGTTCCAACAGCAAGGACTCGGATTCAACCCAGGCCGACCAGGCAGCGTGGTCCAGCCCGTGGCCGACGACACAAACCGATTCCCCGCACGCTCGCAGAACCCGGGTCGCCTCGTCATCGGTCAACCGGCTGGGCAGCAGGACCACAACCGGATGCCAAGGCTCCCCGCTGTTCCCGAACCTGGTCTTGGTATCGGGCAGATCGCTTCCTTGCAAGGCTCGAATCAGGCGGCTTTGGTGTTCGATCCACTCGACAGCGGCGTTCGCATCAGGGACATATGTGATCCGCTCGAACTCACCAAGCCGTCGGCCGAATCCCACGCAAGCCACCGACAGCTCATCAGCGAGATGGCTGCCGGCCAACTGGATGGCCATGGCGGCACACAGGTCATTGATCGCTTCCGGCTCGCCGTCCAAATTGAGCGAGTTCATGTGCTCCAGGTTCAACAAGAACTCGCTGCCGGCACTCTCTCCAATGGTGACGAGGGTGGGGAGCGGCGCCGGAACGCCTTCGGCTTCGGATTGGAGATCGCCGGTTGTGGAGTTCCCCGTCAGGCTCCACTGTTGCTGGTTCTCATTGGTTGAGATGCCGGTAGGTGCCTCAGCGGGGTTCTCCAGCAGTATCGACACCTCATCGGACCCGAGGTACGCGCCAACCACTTGTGGCGGTGGGTTGTCGGCGACGAGGGAGGACATAACCCGCAGCGAGGCGTCTAGGTGTACTCGGCCGGGATGTTGGTGACGGTTTGACGTGATGAGGATCTTCTGAGTGATGTGGGGATTGCCGTTTCCACTCACCAAGAGGTCCTCATGTCTCACCGTAACGCTCGACTCACGCCGTTCGCCCGTCGGTTGATTGTTGAACGCGTCCAAGCAGGCCAGCCCGTCGCTCATGTCGCGAAGGCAATGGGTGTTTCGCGCCAGTGCGCTCATCGCTGGATCAACCGATTCAACGAGGCCGGCGACGAAGGCCTCGAGGACCGTTCTTGGCGACCGCATCGGTGCCCCAACCAGACTCCCCTCTGACGTCGAGGAGAAGGTGCTTGCCGCTCGACGCGAGCACCGGACCGGCCCCGATCAGCTCACCTACGAAGTCGGGGTGCCGGCGCGAACCATCAGCCGGATCTTGCGACGCAACGGAGTCCCACGGTTGCACGACTGCGACCCAATGACCGGCGAGGTGATCCGGGCCTCGAAGACAACCACGATCCGCTACGAACGCGACCGGCCCGGCGAACTCGTCCATATGGACCTCAAGAAGCTCAGCCGGATCCCACCCGGTGGTGGCTGGAAAGCCCACGGCCGACAGATGGGCTCAACAAGCGAACGCAAGAAGACCAAGATCGGCTACGACTACATCCACTCGATCGTCGATGACCACAGCCGCCTCGCGTACTCCGAGATCCACGACGACGAAAAGGGCGAGACCTGCGCCGAGTTCTTCGAGCGCGCCATCGAGTTCTTCGCCAGCCACGGCATCACGATCGAGCCGGTGATGACCGACAACCACTGGAGCTACAAGCACACCACCCGCCTAGCGAGCTCATCGACAGCATCGGCACAACCCACAAATTCATCCGACCCCACTGCCCCTGGCAGAACGGCAAAGTCGAACGCTTCAACCGCACCCTCCAAACCGAATGGGCCTACCGGCAAGTCATCGAAACCAACGACACCCGCTCAGCAGCCTTGCCAGACTTCCTCCACCGCTACAACCACCACCGACGGCACCACACCCTCAGAGGACACCCACCCATCAGCCGACTGTCACCAACCTGATAGCCGAATACACCTAGATCGGTGGGCGCGATCGGGGTCGGATGCGTCGCGCAGCTCTTGTTCCAGGCGGGACGCCTCGTCACTGAGTGGAACCGGATACGTTCGTCGGGAAGCCGCAGTCTGGACCGTCGCAGCCGGGCCAGCATCCAGCCCAAGCTGGTGGCAAACACCCCGAGGCCACCAATGGCGAAAACCGTCTGTGAACTCGGGACCGACCGGCCCTCGGTTTTGCTCGGCGCCACAGAGTCGTCAACGGTTGGCTCCAGGGCGGGCTGGATGGTGTGAATCACGTCCAGGTTGGATTGGAATGTATCGGTTGTAACTTCCGGGTCGTCGAGGTGCAGAACGATTGAATCCCCTTCGGTGTCCCCATTGTCCTCGGTGATAGGGCTGGGGTGGAGGACGAATACCTCCCCCATCGGTTGGCGTCGCCCAGAAACTGTTCGGCCAGCGCTTGTTGCCCGAGACGCTGTTCGGCGGCTTGAACGATGGTCTCGTCAATGACGATGGGGGCAAGAAGCTTGTGGTTGTCGGCGATAGCGGTCCCTCCCTGCTGGGTTGCGAACGTGATGACCAGAGCGGTGCCGATCACCCGAGCCGAGAGCTGCTGAACGAACCGGGGAATGAACAGCACTCGGGGAGCCACTCGGCCGTGGAAGTGAGCCCACATCTCAACGCCGGCCCCGACGAGCACTTGCAGCCAGAGAACCCAGAGCGCAATCGAGATCCCCATCAGGAAGAGGGAGGAGGGAATCACTCCGGCCCGGGATATTCCAATCGCGCCCGTTCCACTCGGAGTGGTCTGAGGAAGAGGCCACCCCATCCCGAAGATGAGAAAAACCGGGATGCCCACCAGCAAGGCAACCAACAGTCCGGCAGAGGAGAGGCTGCTGCTCAGGTAGGCTCGATTTTCTCCGCTCCAGTTCATTCATATCCTCCATGTCTCGACTGCGTGGGCAGTGGCAGTTCCTACTATCGGACCCGAGTCGATGCCGAGCAGTCGGCAAACTCCGAAGTGAGCCAACTCACTGGGCCGAATCGAGGCGGCGGTCATCGGGATGTGAACCATGAGGGAAGGGTCGATAGGCCGGAATCGACTACCTGTAGGCGAGAGTGGATGCGACCGGCGAGCTCGGTCATCGTTCTCCACAGCAGCAATCGGCGGTAACGGGGATTCTTGGGGAGCCCCTGTCCCAGTATCCGAGTCACCCGGGGTTCGTGGGCCATCACACCGAGGAGGTCGAGCCGGGTGGCCTTGGCCATCTCCGCCGGTGGGTACGGCCGGTCGCCTATGCAGACCAGAGCAGCCGGAAGTTCTCGAACCGCCGCGCTTCGGGTGTGGTGGACCAGGGGCACGAGCTGATCGAACCGTGGCTGGGTCACAAGCACGTAGAGGTCGCAGTACTTGATCAGCGCTGCGGCCAGAGACTCGGCCCGTACACGGCCGACGTCAACGATGACATCCAATTCGACTTCATCGAGGAGGCTGAGGTCGTCGCCCACGCGACCGGCGATCGGACCAAGCACCAAGCCGGTGGCTTCTCCCGACCCCGGCGCCACCAGAACCGGAAGCTGCCCGGCCAGCAACTGGCAGTGAGCGTAGAGCTGCTCAGCGGTCACTCCCTGATTGGCAACGTCGGCGAACTCCACCAAGGACGGGGAGTTGTCCAACCCGAATCGAGCCGCGATCACCCCGCCGTCCCCGTCGGCCTCCACGAGCACAGCTCTTCGCCCCGTCACCGATTTCCACAGCAGGCCAAGGCCAACCGACAGGTTGGTTGCTCCGGGACTGCCCTTTGCGCTCCCAATCGCGACAACGCTCATAGGGCTGCAATCTGCCACACCCCATTCAATGAATCAAGATCTATTTCGATTATTTTCAGTTACTTTAAGATGGCTCGTATTGGTAGATGTGGGGGAGGTGTCTGTAGCGCTCGGCCGCGTCGAGTCCGTAGCCCACCACGAAGTGGGGGGGAATCTCAAACCCCACGTAGCGAAGGTCGAGGTGTTCGTGCTGGCGCCCCTGGCGCACCAGCAGGGCACACACGTCCAGGCTGGCAGGATTGCGAGCGGCCAGGTTCTTGCGGAGGTAGTTGAGAGTTAGGCCGCTGTCGACGATGTCCTCCACCAGCAGCACGTCGCGCCCCGACAGGTCGAGATCGAGGTCCTTGACGATTCTCACCACGCCACTGGTCTTGGTTGAGTTCCCGTAGGACGACACCGCCATGAAGTCGAACTCCACCGGCAGGTCGATGCACCGGGCCAAGTCGGCCATGAACATGAAGGCGCTCTTCAGCACGCCCACCAGCAGCGGAGCCCGTCCCTGGTAGTCGGCGGTGATCTGGGCACCGAGTTCGGCCACCCGGGACTTGAGGTCGGCGTCGGAGATCAGTACCGGGCCGGGATCCCCGTTTCCGCCCTCTGTGGTGTTGGGCACGGAGCCAACCTAGTGGCGGTTATCGGGACAAGCCGAGCCGTTGGGCCGATCGGGTAACCCGCCAGCCGCCACCTGTCTCGGTGGAACGGGCCCGGTTGTGGACCACCGCCATTACCCGGTCGATGGTTGCCGCGTCGGGGGGATGCTCGCTCCCGGTACCCGACTGAACCCACCGCCGTAAAGCCATCTGGGCCAGCGGTTCGGGCGCCTCAGCCAGGGCTCGGCAGTCGGTGGGGTCGATCTCGGCAGCCAGCTCGTCGAGCAGGTCCCGTGCTGCCCCCACCCGTCCGGCGCTGCGAGCGATGATCGGGGCCACGTCCCGCTCGGCGATGTCGTTCAGCAGGGGCACCAGCTCGTGGCGGACTCGATTGCGACGATGAACGGGGTCGAGGTTGGACGGGTCGTACACGGGCGCCAGCTTCACCGAATCGCACAGGGCCTGGGTCTCGTGGCGACGCAGGGCCAGCAGCGGACGGCGGGCCGGGTCGATTCCGGCCAAACCGTCCAGCCCTGCTCCTCGGATCATGTTGAGCAGCACCGTCTCGGCTTGGTCGTCGGCGGTATGGCCGGTGAGGACCCCTTCGGGCAACATCTGGTAGCGAGCACTCCGGGCTCTGGCCTCCAGGTTGGGGCCGGGGTCCACCGGAGCGGTGCGGGACTCGAAACCGGCGTTCCAGCGAGCGGCTGCTTCAGCCACCACCTCTGCTTCGTCAGCCGAACCGGGACGCAGGCCGTGGTCAACGTGCCAGGCGATTACCCGGCAGTCGGCCTCACAGGCCAGCACCAGAAGAGCCAACGAGTCCGGTCCACCCGACACCGCACAGTCCACTGCCGAACCCGGAGGGGGAAATGTGCAGCGCTCCAGCAGCCCGGGGATCATCGACTGCCAGCCCGGTGCTCCCCCTTGACCCTCAACCGGTGGCAGCGGGAATGGCGTGTACTCGGTCGATCCATTGGTCGGGGTTTCTTACCTCGGTCATGGTGGGCAGCCGGTCGGGCGCTTCCCAGACCCGATTCAAAAGCTCGGGGCCGCCCCTGTTCTCCACTGCTTCGATGAACGCCTCCCCGGCGGCGTACTGGTTCATCTTGGCCTCCAGGCCGATCAGACGTTGCACCAGCTTGGCCACACCCTTGGTGGAGCTACGGCGGTGATGCAGCACCCGGGAGAACCGCTCGGCGTCGGGGATGTGCTCGGCTCCGGCCCGGTTCATGGTGACGTCCCCGTGACCTTCGAGCAGGCTCATCAGACCGCCGATCCGGTCCAGCGCTACCTTCTGATCGGGGGTGGCCAGCAGCCCGGGGAGGCCTCCGTCGGCCAAGGGGTCCTGGCCTCGCCGCCGGGCTTCAATCACCTGCTTGGCCACCAGTTTGAAGTGCTCCAGGTCGGGCTCGGCTGCGTCGAGAGCATCTTCCACCAGGCTCAGGAAGTAGGGGCGTAGCCACTCGATGCTGGTGAACTGAGCCCGGTGGGTGGTTTCGTGGAGAGCCAGCCACAGCCGGAACTGGCGGGGGTCGAATCCGTACTTGCGCTCCAAAACCATCACGTTGGGGCCCACGTAGTACACCATGTCCTGGCTCTCGGGGTTGTCGTCCTCGATGATGAGAAGGTCGTACTGCCCCAGCACTCTGGTGGACATCCAGCCGAGCACGGCCCCCATCTCGGTTCCGCTCACCCGTTGGGTCACCGGCCCGATCCACGGCTGCGATACACGTTCCGCCATCTTGTGGGTGATTGGGCGAAGCAGGCGTCGGAAGGAGGCCACATTTGCTGCCACCCATCCCGCCCGGGTGGCGACCTGTGCCCGAGCGGGCCCCGACATCGGCTTCATCCCGGTCTCAGCCGTGACCAGCTCCTCGGCCTGAGCGGTCAGATCGGTGAGTTCCGGTTCGAGGCTGCGATAGTGGTACGAGTCGAGGAACGGCTCGTGGCCGCTGACACGTTTTGCCACCCTCTCGGCCAGCCCCCAGTCAACAGGCTCGGCCATGGCCGCCACTTGGGTTATCGCCGTTTCTGATAGCGGGGGGCGACCACCTTGACGATGTAGCCGACAATGGTGGCGATCACTATGGGCACGGTGCCGAGCACCAACGCCAAGGCGATCCACCAGTGCCACACCACCGCAGCGATCACGTCCATGCCATTACCCTAGTGGCCGGTTTGGGTTGATTCCATGCTGGGCAGTCGGGTTGAGGTTCATGAATCCGCTCAGAAGTCCTGGATGCTGAGGTCGTCGAGCACGACCCGCTGGAGTTCCTCGGTGATGCGAATCTGCAGGGACGCGGGAGCCGACTCCCGACATGCCTGGCTCATGGTCAGCTTGAATCGGACCTCCACATCCAGGGTCTGCAGGCACGACACGCACCGACTCAACTCCATTCGCACCCGGTCGATGCTCTCCAGGGTCGGTAGGCCGTCGAGAGCCCGGTTGATGAGATCACGGGAGTAGTCGCATTGGTTTGGAACCCCCAGGCAATTCGGATTGTTGCTCATGGTGACCCTCGGAACATCTGACCTAAACCGGTGCCGTCGCCAGGTCGGAGTCGGGTTGCTCCACCAGGCCTCTTGATTGTCCGAAATCGAACAACCGCTTCTGGAGGGTTTTTCTTCCCCGGTGCAGCCTGCTCATCACTGTTCCGATGGGGATGTCGAGGATGTGTGCGATCTCCTTGTAGGCAAAGCCCTCCACGTCGGCCAACAGAACGGTGATCCTGTACTCATCGGGCAGCGACTCGAGGGCGTCCACGATCTCCGATTCGGTGATCTGCTCCATGAGCACGTCCTCGGCACTGGCTCCCAGTGCGGCCTTGGTGTCGCCGCCCAGCCGCTGGTGCAGGTACAGATCCTCCACGTCGGCCAGGTCCACCGACCTCGGCTTGCGCTGCTTGCTCCGGTAGGAGTTGATGAACGCGTTGGTCAGGATGCGAAACAGCCAGGCCCGCAGGTTGGTGCCGGCCTCGAAGTTGCCGAATCCCCGGTAGGCCCTCAGGTAGGTCTCCTGCACCAGGTCTTCGGCGTCGGCGGTGTTCCGAGTCATCCGCCGGGCCGCGGAGTAGAGCTGGTCCATGTACAACATGGCCTGATCGGCGAACGTGGCCTGGTCAGCCATATTCGATTACGAGTCCCTGGGTGGCTTGGTCAGCCATATCCACACACGGCTTCAGCGGCGGCCTGGTGAGCCATGTCCATTCACAAGTCACAGGCTACCCCTGATTTTGGCTATCCCACCTGCTCTCGCCACGGAACGTGTTTGTCCACCCGAGGTTCGGGAGGCAACCCGAGCACCCTCTCGGCCATGTTGTTGCGGTGTACCTCGTCGGTTCCCCCGCCGATCGATCCCCAGAACCGGTTCAGGGCCTCGTTGGCCCATACCCCGGTGTCGGCGTTGTCGCCGGCCACGCCGAATCCCCCCAGCAGCGCCACCCCCAGGTTGCCGCGGTCCCGACGGCTCTCCGACCAATACACCTTCAACGTTGATCCATCGAAGCTGGGTTGGCGACCCCGTCGCAGGTCCTCCTGCATCCTGCGTCCCATCAGATCGAGCAGCTTCTCATGGGTGTAGGACCGGGCCAGTTCCTGGCGCACCATGGGGTTGTCGGCCATGTCCCACCGCCGGGCCAGGTCGATCAGGTTGGCCACGCTGTCGGCTCGGTCCATGCCGCCTCCGATCATTGTGGATTCGTTGGCCAGCACCAGCCGGGCCACTGCCCACCCACCGTGTACCTCGCCGACCACGTTCTCTGCGGGGATCCGCACGTCGGTGAGGAATACCTCGTTGAAGTGCGCGGTTCCGTTGATGGTGCGGATCGGTCGGGGCTCCACCCCGGGTGTGGTCATGTCCACCAGAAAGAAGCTGATTCCCTTGTGCTTCGGGGCGTCGGGATCGGTGCGGGCCAGAAGGATCCCCCAGTCGCACAGGTGAGCCGAGGAGTTCCAAACTTTCTGCCCGTTCACGATGAACTCGTCGCCGTCCCGCTCGGCCCGAGTGGCCAGGTTGGCGAGGTCCGATCCCGCTCCGGGCTCGCTGAAAAGCTGGCACCACACCACATCGCCTCTGAGCATTGGCTCAAGGTGGCGGGCCTTCTGCTCGTCGGTTCCGAAGTGGCCGATGGCCGGACCGGCCAGGGCGATCCCCGCGGCCAGGAACCCGCTGGTGACATCGAATCGGGCCGCTTCCTGTTGGAAAATCTGGCGCTGCCATCGTTCCCCGTCCTGCCCACCGTGGGAAACCGGCCAGTCGATAGCTGCCCACCCTCCCTCGTACAGCTCCCGCTGCCACAGCCGGCACCGGTTCATGTGAGCTTTCTCGGAGGCAATGTCGGGATGCATGGTTCGGGTGGACCACCCGTCTCCCTCTTCCCTCAACAAGGCTCGGGCCGACAGCCACTCACGAACCTCGGCCCGAAAAGAGGCCTGTTCGGCAGTTCCATCGGTGTGCTCTGCTCGCTCGCCCACAGGGTGACGATACGGTATGGCGGGTTGACCCGCACAGGTGCCCAACGCCGCCCAGTACAGCCCAGTACAAAGGAGAACCGAGGTGGTTGAACAGAGATACGGTGTCCGCGACGAAGAAGTGGAGATCGAGCGCAGCCGCTTGTCCCTTCTGGCCGAGGCCCGCGATCCCCGCACCTTTCGCATTTTCGACGGCATAGGGGTGGGCTCCGGTTGGCGCTGTTGGGAGCTGGGCGCCGGCGGGGGCACGGTTTCGCATTGGCTGGGCCAAACGGTCGGCTCGACCGGAACGGTGTGGTCCACCGACGTCGATCTTCAGTTCCATCAGCAGGCTGAGACGAATGTGATGGTGGAGCAACACGATGTGGTGCGCGATCCCGTACCCAAGGCGGCCTTCGATCTGGTTCACGCCCGTGCCGTGCTCCAGCACCTGCCCGAGCGTGATGAGGTGATGGAGACGTTGTGGCGGGCTCTGGTTCCGGGCGGTTGGCTCGTGGTGGAGGATGGCAACTTCATGGCCTTCGGAGACCAGACCCTGCCGGAGCCCTATGCCGCCGTCCACAAGTACGTGGCGTTGGGGGCCATCACCGAATGGCGCGACGCCAACTACGGCTTGCGCCTGCCCGGCAGGTTCCGCGATTTGGGAGCGGCCAACATCGAGGTCATTGGCGACGTGTGGGCTATGCGTCCCGGCGAGGCGGGAGGGGAGTGGTGGTTCCTGGCTTTGGAGCGGGCCATCCCTCGCCTGGTGGAGGCCGGCCTGGTCACCGAAGACGACGGTGAGGTGGCCCTGGCTCAGGTTCGGGCCCCGGGTTTTGTCATGATGAGCCCTGCTTCGATTGCCGTTTTCGGGCAAAAGCCCCTGTCTCAGGAGACATAGATGGAATCACTGAACCTCTGGAGTGCTGACACCTTCGATCATGGGGTGCCCTATGAGCACTTCCGCCACCTTCGGGACAACGAGCCGGTGGCCTGGCACGAGCATCCCACTTGGGGTGGTTTCTGGAGCGTCACCCGCCACGCCGACGTGCTGCGAGTGTCCCGGGACTCGGAGTGCTTCAGCAGCCAGCCCAATCCGTTCCTGGCCGAGGACCTTCCACCGGCCGCGAACGACGATGCCACGTCGGGGATGCTCATCAGCCTCGACCCGCCTGACCACACCAAGATGCGCAAGCTCATCAACCGCGGGTTCACCCCCCGCCGGGTGCGCGATCTGGAGTTGAGGATCCAGTCCACGGTTGATCGCCTCATCGACCAGGTTTCCGATCGGAGAAGCTGCGAGATGGTAAGCGATATCGCGGTGGAACTGCCCTTGCAGGTGATCGCCGACCTGGTGGGGGTGCCGGAGCAAGACCGCCACCAGATCTTCGAGTGGACTGAAATGACGTTCGGCTTCGACGAGCGTTTCACGGACGAAGAGCGCCAGCAGGCCACCATAAACATGTTCGTTTACGCCGATCAGATGTGTGAGATCCGCAAGACCGAACCCCACGACGACCTCATCAGCGTGCTGATGGAAGCCGAGGTTGACGGTGAGTCGCTCAATCAGCTCCAGATCGACGGCTTTTTCATGCTCCTGCAAAACGCCGGCTCGGAGACCACCCGCAACCTAATCACCACCGGCACGATGGAGTTGCTACGCCACCCCGACCAGCTTCAGATGCTCAAGGACGACCCTTCGCTCATCCCCAACGCCATCGAGGAGCTGCTGCGCTACACCACGCCGGTGATGCAGTTCGTCCGCCGGCCTCGCTACGACACCGTGGTGGGCAATCAGAAGATAAAGGCCGGCGACCCTGTGGTGATCTGGTACTGCTCTGCCAACCGGGATGAGCGGGCTTTCGACGATCCCGATGTGCTGGACATCACCCGCGACGCCAGCGATCACGTGGCCTTCGGTGCCGGCGGCCCCCACTTCTGCTTGGGGGCGTCGTTGGCTCGCCTGGAGGCCAAGATGATGTTCGAGGCCATCGTCGACCGCTTCGTCGACCTGGATCTGGGCACCGACGACCCCGACTCTCTACCCCGGCTGCATTCCAACTTGATCGACGGCTACGCCGAGCTGCCCCTGCAGTGGACAGAAGTCAAGCCGGCGGCTCCCGTAAGGGCCTGACTGCTTGGCCCCAATCCAAGGGCCAACATATTTTGTTAGGATAACTTGTCATATTGAGGTAGCCCTTCCTAGAGTGCTACGACATGGCTACCAACTCACGTATTGCACTGGTCAGTGTTCTGGCCACCTTCGCCCTGTTGGCCACTGCCTGTGGCAGCGACGGGGGGACCAAACTCGATGGCGTTGCCGCCACCATCTACGACGGCAAGTGCGCCGGCGACAACGGTTCTCTGGTTACCGTCTACTCCGGGCGGAGCGAGTACCTGATCAAGCCAGTCCTCGATGCGTTTAGCTGCGAGACCGGAACGTCGGTGCAAGTCCGGTGGGGTTCCTCCACCGATCTGGCTCTGTTGATCGACACCGAAGGCGACCAAACCGACGCCGATGTGTTCATCTCCCGGTCGCCCGGTCCGGTGGGTTACTTGGAGGCCGAGGGCCTGCTCGGTTCCATGGACAACAGCGTCCTCGATCTGGTGGACGACGATCATCGCAGCGCCGGCGGCACGTGGATCGGTTTCTCCGGTCGCAAGCGGGTTCTGGTCCACAGCCTCGACAGCGTTCCGACTTCCGAGCTGCCCAAGTCGGTGTTCGACCTCACCGAACCGGAGTGGAAGAGCCGGGTGGCCATCCCTGCCACCAACGGGTCTTTCCTCGACTGGTTCACCGTGTTTCGCGATCTCCATGGCGATGATGTCGCCACGCAGTGGTTGGACGACATGGTGGCCAACGACGCCCGGTACTACCCCAACAACGTTTCCATCGTGGAAGCCGCCGAGCGGGGGGAGATCGATGTCGGGTTGGTGAACCACTATTACAACGAGCGGATGGTGGCCGACGCCAAAGCTGCAGGCAAGGAGCACCGTGCAGCCAACCATGATCTGTCCGACGAGGACATCGGCTCGCTGCTCATCATCACCGCGGCCACCATGACTGCAAATGTCGATGACCGAGAAGCCGCTCAGAGCCTTGTCTCCTACCTGCTTTCGGCGGGGGTGCAGAGGTACTTCACCAACAACACCTACGAGTACCCGCTGGCTGCCGGCATTGCCGCCAACCCCGCGCTGCCCCCTCTCTCAATCGGCTCGGTGGACTTCGACACCCTCGGAGGAGGCTTCAAGGGCAGCGAGGAGATCATCCAGCGAAGCGGCATCATCAACCAGTAGCCGCGACATAACTCCCTGACACCTGGCCCTGCCATCGGAAGGGTTCGCCTGCACCGGCAACGGGTAGTTCCACTAACGTTTGGCCGTGGACTTCGACACCCTGGATCTCATTTCCCCCAAGCGGTATGGCACCAACGGCCATCCGCACGAGCTGCTGGCCTGGCTCCGGCAGAACTCGCCGGTTCACTGGTGCGAGCCGGAGGGCTTCCAGAACTTCTGGGCCATCACCCGCCACGCCGACATCATCGAGGTGTCCACCCAGCCCGAGGTGTTCAGCAACGAAGAAGACGGCATCGTGGTGTTGAGCGATCAGCAGGTCAAGGATCAGGAGAGCGGCGAGAGCATCATCGGCAGCATGCGCACCATCATCAGCATGGACCCGCCAGATCACCGCTTCTACCGCAAGGTGGCGAGCGGCTTCTTCACCCCCCGGGGCATCAGCCAACTTGATCAGATCGTCACCGAGAGCGCTCAGGCACTTCTCGACAGCCTGGGTGAGGAAGGCGAGTGCGACTTCGTGGACATCATCGCCCAGCGCCATCCGCTGCGGGTGCTGGCCACCATCCTGGGCATCGACCGTGACGACGAGGAGCGCCTGCTCACGCTCACCCAGCAGCTCCTCGCCGGCGACGACCCCGACTACCGGCGAAAGGCGGGCAGTCGCAAGGAGGCCAGCGACGAGGTGGGCCTTGAATTCTACGCCATGTTCGACCGCATCATCAAAGACCGCCGGAGCAGTCCTCAGGACGACCTGGCCACCATGCTGGCCCACGCTCACCTTCCCTCCGGAGAGGCTCTGGGTGAGATCGAGACGCTCGGCTACTACCTGATCGTGTTCACTGCCGGCCACGACACCACCCGCAACGCCCTGTCCGGCGCGCTGGAGGCGTTCCTCAAGCATCCCGACCAGCTCCAGCGACTGCGGGAACATCCCGACCTGGCCAAGGACGCCGTGGAGGAGATCGTCCGGTGGTCCACTCCGGTCAACTACATGAAGCGCACCGTCATGGAGGACGCCGATGTGGCCGGACAACCGGTGAAGAAAGGCGACTTCCTGATGCTCCTCTATGCCTCGGGCAACCGCGACGAGCAGGTGTTCGACAACCCTCACGGCTTTGACATCGGCCGCCGCCCCAACCGTCATCTCGGTTTCGGCTGGGCCGAGCACTACTGCCTGGGCGCCCATCTGGCACGGGCCAGCACCCAGGCCCTAATCACCCAGATGGCCGACCGGATCATCGAGATCGAGCCGTCCGGCCCGCCGGTCCGCACCGTGTCGAACCTGATAGTGGGGCTCAAGTCTCTGCCGGTGCGCTACAAGCTGAAGCCAGCGGCCTAGATCTCGCCCTACGCTCCCATCCAATGAACGAACCCTGTATCGGACTCACCCTGGCCGATTCCACCCCGCCTCCGGTGGTGCGCCCCTACGACCCCGATGCACCCAATATGCTGGTAATGGTGCTCGATGATCTGGAGTTCACCGTCGAGACCGGCCGGCTCCCACCGCTCGACTTCGATGCCGAGCTGGACCACGCCATGCGGCACCAATAGCGGTGTATTCGTCCCGGCGCTTCGGCTACAGCGACGACCCCTGGTTCCGGATCGGGAGTTTTCCCGTCTCCACCACCGCGTTCCTGGTGGGCCTCGGGGTAGTTTCCATGATTGTTTGGGCCGCAGAGGGCAGGCAAGGTCCGATCTTTGAGCATCTGTGGCTGGTGTCGGAGAACTTCTCCTTCGGGAGCGTCCTCGAAGGGGAGATTTGGCGACTGATCACCTGGCCCATCCCCAACGAACCCGACATCTGGACCATCATCTTGTTCGCCGTCTTCTACATGCTGGGCTCTCAGCTCGAGATGCTCATGGGACGGGTGCGCTTTGCCTGGTTCCTGGTACTGCTCACCGTGATCCCCGCCGTGGTGGTAACCGGGGTGGATGCGGTGACGGGCATCACCGGCGGTGCCGCCGGACTGCGGTTGGTGGAGGTGGGAGTGCTGGTGGCCTTTGCCGCCCAATACGCCAATGCTCGGTTCTGGCCCGGCATCCCCGGCTGGGTCATCGCCGTGTTCGTAGTGGGGATCGATCTGCTGCAGGCCCTCGGCAATCGAAACGAGTACGACCTGATAATGCTGCTCTGCACCGTGGCGGTAGCCCTGCTCGGCATCCGGGCGTTCGGCTACGCCACCGAACAGACGTGGATTCCCAAGCTGACCCTGGCCTCGCGAGCCAGCCAATCCCCCTCGGATTCCCGGGGATCGAATCGGCGCCGATCTCGTCGCAGGGGGCACCTGCAGGCCGTCCGCTCGCCCGACGCACCGGTCAGCCCGGAGATCGACGCCCTGCTCGACCAAGTGGCCAGCCAGGGCCTCGACAGCCTCACCCGCAAGCAGCGCAAGCAGCTCGAAGCCCACTCCCGCCGCCTCCGCCGCCGCCGCTGAGCAACTTCGCCTCATATATTTCTGGGGCCCTGGTAGGACATGACATCTTGGCGGGGAAGACCGGGTGCAACGAGTGGATGCCCCGAGCCCGCGCCCAGTGTGTGCTACCGCACAGCCACAGCGGGCCACACGGTCGAAGTGGAGGAGTTGAGCAAGAGCGCGGCGAAACCCGCTACGGTTACATGGTGTCGGCTTGGGGGAGGAGATCCCATGACACAAGTGGGCGATGACATAATCGTCTTGGACAGCGTCTACAAGATATTCGGGCCTCAGCCCATGGGAAGGGCCTTTGAACTGGCCAGCTCCGGAATGGGCAAGGACGAAGTTCAGGCCGAGACCGGCCATGTAGTCGGTCTCCACGACGTGTCCTTTTCGGTACCCAGGGGCGAGATATTCGTGGTCATGGGCCTCTCGGGGTCGGGCAAGTCCACTGCCATACGCACGGTCAACAAGCTCCACGACATCTCGGCAGGCACCGTCAAGGTCGAGGGGACCGATGTGCAGACCCTCGAAGGTTCGGAGCTTCAGGCGTTTCGCCGGAGCCACATGGGAATGGTCTTCCAGCACTTCGCTTTGTTCCCGCACCGCAACGTCATCGACAACGTGAGTTATGGCCTAAAGGTTCAGCGTGTCGACAAAGATTCCCGCAACGAAGCAGCCATGAAGGCGCTGTCGATGGTCGGCCTCGATTCCTACTCGCAAAACATGCCCTCGGAGCTGTCCGGCGGGATGCAACAGCGGGTTGGTCTGGCTCGGGCCCTGGCGTCGGATCCGGAGATCCTGCTCATGGACGAAGCATTCAGCGCCCTCGACCCCCTGATCCGCCGCCAGATGCAAGACGAGTTGCTGGAGATCCAGAGCGAGCTTCAGAAAACGATCCTGTTCATTACCCACGACCTCAACGAGGCGCTGCGCATAGGCGACCGGGTGTGCATCATGAAGGACGGTGCCGTTGTGCAGATTGGCACCCCCGAGGAGATCCTCACCGAGCCGGCCACCGGTTATGTGGCCGAGTTTGTTCAGGATGTCGACCAAGGCCGAGTCATCCAGGTTCATGAGGTGATGCAAAAGCCCGCCCCTGTGACCGCAGACACGACCATCGCCGCCGCTATCGGTGCCATGGGTGATCGGATCGGTGCCTTTGTGTTGGATGACGCCGGTGCGCCCACCCATCTGCTTACTGTGGAGGACGCGGCCCGAGCCGCCAGCATGGGAACCACCGACCTCGCCCGTGCGCTGCGTACTGACTTCGAGCGCTGTGGCCCGGATGACCGACTCAATGAGGTGTACGCCGCCGCCGGTCGCGGCCTCTCCATTGCGGTGTGCGACGAATCAGGGGCACTGGTTGGGAACCTCGACCCTCGTCACATCATGGAAGAGATGGGCCGAGTTGAACATCTCATAGATGGATTCGAGCGGGAGGTAATCCTGTGAGCCTGCTTGCCCAAACCGACTCACCCGGTATCTCCGACAACAAGGTCCTTGACCAGTGGAACGTGCCCTTCGGGGAATGGGTCGAGCAGATGGTCAAGTGGATCGACCAGAACCTCGAATGGTTGCTCGACATCATCAGGTGGCCCTTCTCGTTCCTCTTCCGCAATTTCGTGGACGGGCCCGGTCACTACCCCTGGTGGCAGATCACCGACATGTCGTGGGTGGTGCTCTGCATCATCTTCTTGGTGGTCGGGACTTTCTTTCGCAATCTCAAGGTCGGCGGATTTGTGGCCGGAGCTCTGGCCCTCTGCGGGCTCTTGGGCGGTGAATTCTGGGAGGAGACCGCCCTTACCGTGGGCATGATCGTTGTGGCGGTTGTGCTCTGTGCCGTGATCGGCATCCCGGTCGGCATCCTCTGCGGGCGCGTTGACGGGGTGTGGAATGCGGTTCGTCCAGCCCTCGACGCCATGCAGGTGGTCCACCCGTTCGTCTACATGTTGCCGATCGTCTTCTTCTTCAGCATCGGCCTAGAGCCGGCCACGATGGTCACCATGGTGTTCGCTCTGCCGCCTCTCATACGGCTGACCAACCTCGGCATCCGCCAGGTACCCGAGGACGTGGTCGAGGCAAGCCGAGCCTACGGCGCGCCCGAATGGCGGGTGCTCTTGGATGTGCAGCTTCCGCTGGCTCGACCGGCAGTGATGACTGGGCTCAACCAGACGCTGCTGCTGTCGATTTCGATGCTGGGAATAGCGGCGATCATGGGGGCAGGCGGGCTTGGTTTGCTCGTGTTCCGGGCCATCACAAACCTCGATGTCCAACTGGGGGCGGCGGCCGGCTTGGCCCTGTTCCTGGTGGCGGTGGTGCTGGACCGAATCTCGCAGACCGAGGACAGCGATCCGGAGAACTTGCTGACTCGCATCCGTCGAGCCTGGTTGCACAGGCAAGACCCGGAATCCTTGCTGCCGGAGGCAGCGGTCATCGGCGCCGTGGCCAAAACCCGCGGCCAACCCGCATCGCTTTCGGCCACTGAGCGTCGCGGGCTGAGCATTGCCGCCGTCGGGGCGCTGGTTGCCATCGTGGCTGTGTTCTTGCCATGGGGGTACGACTCGGGAAAGATCTCCGGCTACTCGCGTCTTGTGGACACCGGCTTGTGGGAGTACGTCGAGGTTGACCCCGAGGGGTCGCCCGGTGAGGTGGAGCTACAGGCTGCGAGCTCCAACCCGTTGGATGAGCAGAGCTTCAACGGTTTGGAAGCATCAGGCGGATCGTTCTATGGCATCGCCGTTCTGGGCTTCTCAATTCTGGTTCTTGCCGCTGTGGCCTTCAACCTCAAACGTCCAGGTGGAGGGGGAATCCGCCTGTTCGGGTCCAACGGCACGCTTGTGCTTGCGATCGGGCCTCTGGCTGCAGCCGTTGCTTTTCTCTGGGCCGCGCCAGGGCCGGACAATGTCTCCTTCAGCGGTGGCAGTGGGCCTTGGATCGCCGTTGTGGGGGGAGCTGTGGCGTTGATTGGTGCGACGATGTGGCTGAGGAGCGCGCCGTACTCGGCGTTGAGACCACTACCGGCCGGGGTGTCACGCGGTCAGCTCGGAGTGGCTGCGCTGGTGGTGGTGCTGGCCATCATCAGCGGGTTCTCGGGGTGGTCCTTCGATGGTCGTAGCGGAGCGGGTCTTGTGCCGGACTCGGGCATTGAAGCCCAGATTGACGAACTGCGCGAAAAAGCTCGAGAGGATCCGTCCATCGCTGCCGAGATCGCGCAGGAGATCAGTGCAATCTCCAGCGCTGCTCGCCGGACCGGCACGGTCGTCATTGACGGATTCGCGAGTGACGGTGGCAGGTACGGGTACCTTGCCATCGGGCTTGCGGTTGTTGGCTTGGGGTTCGCCTTGCCGGCTGCGGGGTTGTTCGGAAGCGACGACAGGCGACGCCGACGCTGGAACTCGGCTGTAGCCGGTGTTGGCGTCGCTTTGATGGTGGTGTCCGTGGGGTGGATCGCCACGCTGCTCCGGGTTGCCGACCCCAAGGTCACCAGCGGTGCCGGTGCCTTCATCTGTCTGGTGGCGGGGTTCCTTCTCACTGCGAGCACGGCTCGCGTGCTGACGGAGTTCGACCGGTCGCAGGTTTACGTAGCCGTTGAGGGTCCCGATTCGGAACCCGAACCAGTGCCGGCCGCCACGGATTGAGCCGGCGCGATTTTTGCGCCCTCTGACATCGTTTGGTTAGGGTGTCGGAACGTCTCCCGCCGTTTTCTCGATGCCGGGAGAACCATCAAACCAGAGAGGGGTCAATGTTTATGAAGAAGACATTGAAGGTGTGGCTAGCGCTGTTCGCAGTGCTTGCTCTTTTAGTTGCGGCTTGCGGCAACGACGACGACGGTCCGGCGGCGACTGGTGACGGTCCGGCGGCCAGCGAGGAGCCGTCGGGTGGTGATGCGCCGGACGATGGCGACGCACCGGACGATGGTGATGCGCCGGACGATGGTGACGCACCGGCTGCTCCGGATGAGCCGGCGGATGATATGTCCATGCCGGGTGAGGGTGTGAGTGTGACTCAGGCTCGAGCGAACTGGTCGACCGGTTACATGCAGGCGGCCATTTATCATCACCTGTTGGAGGAGTTGGGTTACGAGGTGAGCGAGCCTGCTGACCTTGAGCTAGCCCCGGCGAATGCTTATGTGGCTATGGCCGAGGGGGCTTTCGACTTCTGGGTGAACTCGTGGCTTCCGAACCATGATCCGTTCCTGGCGGGTGAGATGCCCGATGGTTCTTTGGTGAGTGAGCATGTGTCGGTTGTGGGCGAGGAGATGCTCGCCGGCGGTTTGGAAGGTCTGATGACCAACAAGTCGTTGGTTGAGGAGCACGGCATCACCACGTTCGATCAGATCGTGAACGACGATGCTCTGTTTGAGTTGTACGAGTCGGCTGACCCGAATCCTGGTGATGGTGTTCTCCAGATCCTGGGTTGCATCGAGGGTTGGGGCTGCTATGTGGCTCTGGCTGAGACGATCGAGTTGGCCGGGTACGGCGACAAGGTGGAGCAGTTGGAGGTCGGTGGCTACGACGCGGTTATCGCCGAGGCGGTGGCACGGGCCGAGGACGGCACTCCGTTCATCGCTTACACGTGGACCCCGAGTGGGTACGTGACCCAGCTCATCCCTGGCGAAAACGTGATGTGGTTGGCGCACGAGGCCGACAAGGTTCACGACGGCTCCACGGAGAATCCAGGGTTCGCTGTGAGCGCTCCGGCTTCGCTGAGCACTGATGTGTGTACCAACGATCCGTGCTGGTTGTTCCGCAACTCCGCCGACATCAAGGTGACGGCCAACAACGACTTCCTCGTCGCCAATCCACCGGCGGCGAAGCTGTTCGAGTTGGTGCAGATCAGCGTCGTGGACGTGGCACTGCAAAACGTGCTCTACGACGGCGGTGAAAACTCCACCGACGACGTGAACAACCACGCTGCCGACTGGATCGCCGACAACCGTGACCTCGTCGACGGCTGGTTGGCCGAAGCAAGGGGCGCGACCCAGACGACTCTCCCGGATGCTCCGGCTGCACCGGCTGCTCCGGATGAGCCGGCGGATGATATGTCCATGCCGGGTGAGGGTGTGAGTGTGACTCAGGCTCGAGCGAACTGGTCGACCGGTTACATGCAGGCGGCCATTTATCATCACCTGTTGGAGGAGTTGGGTTACGAGGTGAGCGAGCCTGCTGACCTTGAGCTAGCCCCGGCGAATGCTTATGTGGCTATGGCCGAGGGGGCTTTCGACTTCTGGGTGAACTCGTGGCTTCCGAACCATGATCCGTTCCTGGCGGGTGAGATGCCCGATGGTTCTTTGGTGAGTGAGCATGTGTCGGTTGTGGGCGAGGAGATGCTCGCCGGCGGTTTGGAAGGTCTGATGACCAACAAGTCGTTGGTTGAGGAGCACGGCATCACCACGTTCGATCAGATCGTGAACGACGATGCTCTGTTTGAGTTGTACGAGTCGGCTGACCCGAATCCTGGTGATGGTGTTCTCCAGATCCTGGGTTGCATCGAGGGTTGGGGCTGCTATGTGGCTCTGGCTGAGACGATCGAGTTGGCCGGGTACGGCGACAAGGTGGAGCAGTTGGAGGTCGGTGGCTACGACGCGGTTATCGCCGAGGCGGTGGCACGGGCCGAGGACGGCACTCCGTTCATCGCTTACACGTGGACCCCGAGTGGGTACGTGACCCAGCTCATCCCTGGCGAAAACGTGATGTGGTTGGCGCACGAGGCCGACAAGGTTCACGACGGCTCCACGGAGAATCCAGGGTTCGCTGTGAGCGCTCCGGCTTCGCTGAGCACTGATGTGTGTACCAACGATCCGTGCTGGTTGTTCCGCAACTCCGCCGACATCAAGGTGACGGCCAACAACGACTTCCTCGTCGCCAATCCACCGGCGGCGAAGCTGTTCGAGTTGGTGCAGATCAGCGTCGTGGACGTGGCACTGCAAAACGTGATCTACGACGGCGGTGAAAACTCCACCGACGACGTGAACAACCACGCTGCCGACTGGATCGCCGACAACCGTGACCTCGTAGACGGCTGGTTGGCCGAAGCAAGAGCCGCAGGCTGACATCCAGAAACGCCATAACGGGTCCTAGGGCCTGAAGGCACAAGACCGGAAGAGGGGCGGGGCTTTGACCCCGCCCCTCACCGCGTGTCACAGATGGCACGCCTGAACCTGTGGCGGGAGAGGGAGGCGCCTACGGTTGGGTTGTGCTGGCGCGTCACTGGGCCGTGTTCTGGGTGTGCATGGGAGCGGTGTTCCTGGTCACCCTTGACGCCACCCTTCAGCCTCTGGCCCTCGAGAGCATCAGGAGGAGCTTCGATGCCGGCCGCCCGTCGGCAGCCTGGGTTCTGAGCGCTTATTCCATCTCGCTGGCAACGTTTGTGGTGGCGGCGGGGCGCATCGCCGACCGGTCGGGTCGTCGTCGGGCCTTTCTCCTCGGCCTGGCTTTGTTCATCCTGGGCGGATTCGGGGGTTGGCTGGCCCCGGAGTTGTGGGTCTTGGTGTTGTGTCGGGCGGTTCAGGGGGCCGGCTGTGCGTTTGTGATGCCGGCGTCCCTCGGCCTGATCCTTGCCGTGTGGCCCGAACACGACCACACTCGGGCCATCACCGCCTGGACCGCGGTCGGCGGGGTGGCCGGGGCACTGGCTCCATCGCTGGGCGGGCTCCTGGTTGATCTGTGGGGTTGGAGGTCGGCCTACCTGCTGAGCGTGATCATCGGAACCCCCGCCCTGCTTGCCGCTCGAGCCTCTCTGGCCGACACCGAACGAAAGCTCGTCTCCCGGGCCCCCGATTTTGTCGGCGCTCTCATGGTGGCCGCCAGCCTCGGAATGCTCACCCTCAGCCTGGTGCAGGGTCGAACATGGGGTTGGGCCGACCGCCGCATCATCGTGGCGTTCGCTTTGGCTGCCGTACTTGTACCGCTGATCCGGCGCCGCATCCTGACCCACCCGGCTCCCATCATCGAACCCCGGCTGCTCACGCTTCGGACCTACCGGCGGGCCCTGTTCATCGCCGTCGCCATCCCCAGTTTCCTGTTCCCCTACTTCGTCATGATGATTCAGTACCTGGAGCAGGTTTGGGACTACCGGCCGGTGAAAGCGGGCCTGGCCCTGCTCCCATTCCCGATTGCAGCTTCGCTGGCCAGCGTGCTGGCCGGACACCTCAGCCGTCGTTTTGACGAGCGCACCATCACCTTGGCCGCCATGATGACCACCACCGTTGCCGTGGTTTGGCTGCGGCTGGTGCCCAGCACCGAACCGGCCTACTGGGTGGGCTTTTTCGTTCCCATCGTGCTCGGCGGCGTGGGTGGATGGGGGATGGGCCTGCCCATGATCAACGCCATCGGGGCCCGAGACCTCGATGACGACACCTACAGCCTCGGCATGGGGGTGCTGTCCACCGCTCGACAGGTGGGATCCTTGACCGGGCTCGCCGTGGCGTTCGGATTGCTGGGCAACGTATCCGACGCCGGCCTGGCCGACCGCTTCCAGCAGATCTGGACGGTGCTGGTGGTGCTGTCGGTGTTGGGGGTGGCCGCCGCCTGGTCCCTTCCCCGCCGCGCCGTTTCCCGGTCGTAAGCGCCTGTTTCGAAGCACCTGACATCATGGTCGGTATCATGTAGTCAGCCAACGGCACACAGGAGGTCACCATGGATTACCCGGCGACATTTGAGTTCACCCGCGACGAGAAAATCTCCCGATGGAGGGTGATCGGCAACTGGATATTGGCAATTCCGCATTTCATTGTCCTGTACGTCTTGGGGACATTCAGCTCGGTGTTGGATGTCTTTTCCTGGTTTGCCATCGTGTTCACCGGGAGACTCCCCAAGGGTATTGCCGACGCCAACTGCATGTTGATCCGCTATGGAGCCCGGGTTACCACCTATGTGGATCTAATGCGATCGGCCTACCCCCCGATGGACTTCACTGCCTCTGCGGAGGACAACGGTGCAGACCCGGCCGTGGTCGTGAACTTCTCTCCCAAACTTGAGGACCGCAATCGGCTGAGCGTGTTCTTCCGATTCATCCCGCTCATTGTCGTGGCTGTGGTGGCGATTTTCTGGTACTTCTTGAGTTTCTTTGTCTGGATTTTGGGGTTCTTTGCTGTGCTGATCACCGGCCGCTGGCCTGAAGGGCCAGCCAACTTCATGATTGGGGTTA
Organism: Acidimicrobiales bacterium; assembly: GCA_965200775.1. Taxonomy (GTDB): domain Bacteria; phylum Actinomycetota; class Acidimicrobiia; order Acidimicrobiales; family Bin134; genus Poriferisocius. The sequence continues at coordinate 2,764,006 of OZ241383.1, forward strand.
ACCGCTTCGGCGTTCGTACCTCGGCCTATGGAGCCCTGCTCACCGACGAGTTCCCGCCGTTGGGTTTGCGCTGACCGGCGAACAGGACCGGGCCACGCCCTAGAACCCCCCGACCGGGGGGAAGTACGGTGTCGGGGTGAGCGAATACCAGTTGGTGTCGGCCGATTCTCATGTCAACGAGCCGCCCGATCTATGGACCAGCCGCCTGCCGTCGCGCTACCGGGACCGTGCCCCACGCATGGAGAGCCTTGAGCAGGGTGACGCCTGGGTTCTGGAGGGGGCCCACGATCCCATCAACTTCGGGGGCAACTGCTCGGCCGGCCTGCCCGCTGAGCAACGGTCGGGCTGGGTCCGTTGGGAGGACGTTCGAGCCGGAGGCTTCGACCCTGCCGCCCGCCTTGTCGAGCAGGACCAGGACGGGGTGGGTCTGGAGGTGCTGTACCCAACTCCCCGCATAGGCAACCAATTGGTTTGGCACCGCGACGACGCCGACTTCCACGTCGCTTGCATTCGGGCCTACAACGACTGGCTGGCCGAGTTCTGTAGTTACGACTCCGACCGGTTTTGGGGGGTGGCCATTCTTCCCAATGTCGGGACCCGCACTGCCATCGACGAGCTGCACCGGGTCGCGGCCTTGGGAGGGATCAGGGGGGTGATGCTCGGGCGGTGGCCCAGCGGCGACGAGGTGCTGGCTGCCGATGACGATCCGGTGTTCGCCGCAGCGGCCGAAGCCGGGTTGCCCCTGTCGATCCATGTGGGGTTCGCGACCCACGCCCAGGGCGACGTGACCAAGATGAAGCTCACCGGCTCGATGCGCTTTTTCGACATGCCGGTGCGCATCACCCAGATGATTGAAGCCGGGGTGTTCGACCGCCATCCCGACCTTCAGTTCCTGGCCGTGGAAACCGATAGCTCCTGGTTCCCATATTTCCGGGAGCAGATGGACGATCGCTTCCGGCGGGCCAACCCGGCCACCCGGCCCCCCATCCAGAGATCGCCGGGCGACTACTTCGAGACCAACATCGCCTCCACCTTCATCACCGACCGCTACGGCGTCGTCAACCGCCACCACATCGGGGTCACCCAGATGATGTGGTCGAGCGACTTTCCCCACGGAGGATCGGACTGGCCCCACTCGTTGGACACCATCAACGACCATTTCGCGGGGGTGCCCGACTCGGAGCGGTACGCCATCCTCGCCGGTAACGCCCTTCGCATCTATGGGCACCCCTCCAGCACCAACGCGATAGGAGAAAGCCCATGAGAACCGGTGACGTGACCGCTCCCGAGTTTGCGGCCAACGGCAAACCCCTCGACGGCATTCGCATTCTCGCCATCGAACAGATGCAGTCGCTACCCTACGCCACCCAGCTCATGGCCCGCATGGGAGCCGATGTGGTCAAGATCGAGCATCCGGTGAGAGGCGATCTGGGTCGGGGCTCGACGCCGGGCATAACCGACCCCGAGGGTCGGTCGGTGGGGGGCACCTACCTGCGCAACAACCTCAACAAGCGCTCGGTGGGCATGGACCTGAAGAACCCTGCCGCAGCTCGGCTCATTGGCGAGATGATTCCCAACTTCGACGTGCTCGCCGAGAACCTGAAGCCCGGCACGCTGGCCAAGATCGGACTGGGTTACGAGGACCTGGCGTCGCTGCACCCCGGCCTCATCTACCTCTCGGTGTCGGGGTTCGGGAACCTGGGCCAGTCTCCCTACGGCCATTGGCCGGCCTACGCTCCCATTGCCGAGGCCATGGGAGGCCTCTACGCCATCAATCGGGCCGATGGTGAGAACGTGAAGGTGTCACCGGTGGGAGCGCTGGGCGACACCGGGTCGGGCCTGTACGGCGTAATCGGGGTGCTCATGGCCCTGCGCCAGCGGGAGCGCCACGGCCAGGGCCAGCACGTGGACATCTCGATGTTCGATTCCATGGTGGCGTTTGGCGACATGGTTCCCAACTACTGGTCGCTGGGCCAGGACCCTCGGACCCCCACCGCCATCATCAACGACGGGTTCCCCATCGACTCCGGCGAGTTGGTGATGCAGGTGGGCCGTGAGCACCAGTTCGAGCGCCTGTGCCGTCTCATCGGGCGTCCCGAGTGGCTCGACGATGAGCGGTTCGCCACTCGTGATGGGTGGCGGGACAACCTTGATGAGATCCGGGCCGCGGTGCGAGCGTGGGCCGGCAATCGCACCCCGGTGGAAGCGGCCAACGATCTGGCCGCTGCCGGGCTGGCCGCTGCCCCGGTGTTCGAGGCCGCCGATGTGATCGACGATCCTCATGTGGCCGCTCGCCACATGCTGGTGGAGATCCCCCGTCCCGACGCCGTAGCGCCGGTGCTCACAGCGGGCAACCCGGTGAAGTTGTCAGCGGTGAGCGAAGGACCCGACACCCGCCCACCGTGGTTGGGCGAGCACACCGACGAGGTGCTGACTGCCGAGCTGGGGTTGAGCGAAGCTGACCTGGCCGGGCTTCGAGCCGACGGCGTCATCGGGTAATGGCCGAGCCGCCGCTCCGTTTCGACGGCTGCACCGCCATCGTGACCGGAGCCGGTCAGGGACTCGGCCGGGCCTACGCCTGCTTGCTGGCAGAGCGGGGAGCGCAGGTGGTTGTCAACGACATCATTCCCGACGCCGCCGACGCCGTTGCGGAGGAGCTGAGGGCCATCGGGGGAGCAGCGGTGTCCGACCACCACAGCGTGGCCACCCCGGATGGGGGAGTGGCCTTGGCTGAGCGAGCACGAGAAGCGTTCGGCCCGATTCATGTCGTCATCAACAACGCCGGAGTGGCCCGGGCCGCCGAGTTCGAGGATCTCGGCCCGGAGACCGGCCCGACGCTGTTCGACGAGATGATCGCCGTCCACCTGAAGGGACCGTGCCATGTGCTTTGGCCCCTGTGGCCGGCGATGCTGGAGCAGGGCTACGGCCGGGTGGTGAACGTATCGTCGGGCGCGGTGTGGGGACTGCGGGGCCAATCGGCCTACTCGGCGTGCAAGGCCGGGGTGATGGGGCTCACCCGCGCCCTGGCCCGCGAAGGCCGCCGTCACGGGGTGCAGGTGAACTGCGTGTTGCCCTGGGCGGTGACCGCCGTAAGCCCCGACCGTTCAGGCGACGAGTTCGGCTCCGTGATCGATGCCCACATACGTCCCAAGAAGGTGGCCCCCGCGGTGGTATGGCTTGCTCACGAGAGCTGCCCGTCCACCGGGGAGTCCTTCACCGTGGACGGCGGCCGAATGGCCCGGTTGGGCTGGGTGGCAGCCGGTGGCTACACCGACCTGGAGCCAACCCCGGAGTCGTTCCGTGAGAACTGGGAGGCGGTTATGGACCTCAGCGACTTCACCGTTCCCACCTCCACCAACGACCACATGCGCAGAACGGTGATGCCTCACTTCACATCCGAAGCAGACAGCCACCTCTAGATCAACAAATGGTCGGGCAGGCGGGATTTGAACCCACGACCTCTTCGTCCCGAACGAAGCGCGCTACCAAGCTGCGCCACTGCCCGTGGATTGTTCAATATATCCGCTCAGTTGGAGATGGCCTGCACCGCTTTCTGCAGCCTCACCGGGTCGAGCGGTTTCACCAGCCAGCCGTCGGACTGGGACTGCTTGGCCAGGTAGATGTCGGCCTCCCGGTCGAGCAGCATCAACACTCGGGTTTGCGGGGCTCGCCCCATCTCGGCTTCGAACCGCAGGTCGAGGCAAGTGGCCATGCCCCCCATGTTGCCGATCTGAAGGTCGCAGATCACCACGTCAGGATGATGGTCCTGTACAGCAGCCAGCACGTCTTCTCCCGCCCTCACCCTGCTGATTGCGGTCACTTCACACCCGAGGGCGGCGTCCACGGTGTGGAACACGGAGTCGCTGTCGGTGGCCAGGAGCACGTGGGTCACGAGCCGATGGTATCGAAACCGGCATCTCGTTACCGATGCGAAGTGAGGGGTGGCATCGGGGTGGTCTTGCGTTAGCATCGGGGCGGTCGCAGGGGAGGCACTGTGCTGGAGATCGAAGTCGAGAATCTTGAGACCCATACGGTGCTTCGTCCCCGCGGCGAGATAGACGCCTACACCGTGGCCCAATTCCGGGAGCGCATAGGCGACTTGGCCCTAGAGCCCCGGCTGCTCATCGATCTGGGCGGGGTCCCGTTCATGGACTCTGCCGGTTTGGGGGCGCTCATCGGCGGGATCCGCCGGATCCGCGATTCCGATGGAGAGGTTGTAGTGGCCTGTGGGGAGGGTGCTCTGGCCCGACTGCTGCACACCACTGGCTTTGACCGGATCGTTCCCGTGGCCGAGACCCCCGACGAAGCGTTGACCGCCCTGCTTGAACCTGGCTCTCCCGAGGTTCTCTGACCCGACGGTGCGAACCCCGCGACTCAAATTGGCGGTCGCCTGCCTGAGCGGGGGCGTACTCCTGCTTGCCCTGGGCTTCGCGGGCACGGGGTCGGCTGCGGCGCAGTCCAATGATCACGGGGTGGCGGTGGTGGTCGAGGTTACGGGCCTGCTCGATCCGGTAATGGCCGACCTCATCGAGAGTTCTGTGGAAGACGCCGACCGCGCCGGGGCCCGGCTGCTGGTGTTCCGGGTGGACAGCGACCGCTCGGTTGTGTCCGACGACCGGTTGGTCGAGTTGGCCGGCAAGATCGCCTCCTCGCCGGTTCCCATCGCCTTCTGGGTTGGTCCGAACGGTGCTTCGGTGGAACGGAAGGTGGCCCAGCTCTTCGCCACCGCAGACGCGGCGGGCATTGCCCCCGGCACAAGAGTTGGCAACCTCGGTCCGCCGGTGCAGGAACTGGCCGATTACCCCGTGGCCTGGAACAACCAGGACCTGATCCGCAACCGGACGCTCGGCTGGCGCCAGCTCATCTCCGAAGGGGTGATCGACTGCGATCCCCTCACGCTGGACGATTTGCGTCGGCGCCACGAGCAGGCAGGGATTCCCTTCGACCCTGAGACAGTGCGCGTTCCCCCCCAGCAGGAGCAGTGCGTTGCTCCCCTTATCGGCGATTTCCTGGTGGACCTGGACCATCTGGGCTTCGAGTCCGCTCTGGTCGATGTGGACGGTCAGCCCCGGCTGGAGCCGCTGACCCAAGTCCAGTTCCGGGGCCTGTCGCTGGCCCACCAGCTCTTTCACACCGTGGCTAGCCCGCCGGTTGCCTATCTCCTGTTGAGCATCGGCATGGGTCTGCTGCTGTTCGAGTTCTTCACCGCCGGCATCGGGGTGGCCGGTGTGATAGGCGCCCTGCTGCTGGTGCTGGCCGGCTACGGGCTCGGCGTTCTGTCTCACAACACCTGGGCGTTGGTGTTGCTGGCTGCGTCGATGATTGCGTTCGGCGTTGACATCCAGACCTCTGTCCCCCGGTTCTGGACCGGGGCCGGGTTGGTGATGTTCGCGGCAGGCACGTGGTGGCTCTACGACGGTGTGTCCATGTCGTGGATCCCCATGGTGGTGATGGTGGGAGCGATGGCCATCACGATGATCTCGGGTATGCCGTCGATGGTCCGCACGCGGTTTTCCACCCCGACCATCGGCCGGGACTGGATGATCGGGGAACTGGGTGAGGTGGTGGAAGAGGTCTCCCCCGACGGTGTGGTTCGCATCCGGGGATCTTTGTGGCGGGCCCGGGTGAACAGGGCCACCCCGGTGTCGCCCGGCGACCAGGTGCGGGTGGTGGAAATCGACGGGCTGTGGCTGGAGGTGGAGCCTCTGGAGGGCGCAGCCCGCGATTACCGCGAGCGTCGCTGACCGGCTGTTTGTGGATATTTGGCTGCTGTGGGGATTTTCTCATCTTGTTCTTGCATACAGTCGCCGGTAAGGTGCCCCCAAAGGAGGTGAAATGTGAGTGCTGTCACCACTGAAAGGGCCTGGCAGGTAAGGGCTGCTTGCCGCGGGCCGCAGGCGGCGGTCTTCTTCCCACCGCCGTCTTTCGAGCGCAAGGAAGAAAAGCTGGAGCGGGAGGGCCGAGCCAAGGCCATCTGCGGGGAGTGCAGCGTTGTCTACGATTGCCGGGAGTATGCCCTGGAGATTCGCGAGCAGCACGGCATCTGGGGCGGCTTGAACGAGTTGGAACGCCGGGAGATTCTGAGCAACCGGCACAACTGACCGGTCTTCTCACCGGCTGCTTAGTCAGGCCCGAGGCAGTCGCGGTCCGGCAATCCTCACATCACCCCGACGCCGGGTCATGCCGTGGCCATCCAGCCATGCCAACAGGGGCAGGGCGTACTTGCGGGTGGTACCCAAGCGTTCCCGCACTTCAGCCACAGTGACACCGTCGGGTTGAGCTTCCAGCATCTCGGCCAGCACCGATTGGGCCGCTTCTAGGGCCGCTGCGGCGAAGAACACGCCGTCCTGCTCCACCACCAACCCCCGTTTCACCAGCTCCCGCACCTCGCCCCGGTCCACTCCCTGGGCTTCGGGGTCGGGTGGGGTGAACAAGTCGGCCTTCAGCGCCGAGACGTACCGGTGGTTCTCGAACGGATCGGACTGGCCCACCGGCCGGGCTCGCCCTCCGTCCACGGACACGTCGTCCAGCAGGTTCAACACCCTCCTGTCCCTGTCGCTCAGCCCCGCCACATCGAGACCGAGCGGTCCCGCGTCGCTCACCGCTTCCCGCAGCCGGGCTTGATTGCGCTCCAGCACTGTTGGGTCCACCACCCACCGGCCCACGTTGGGGCTCTTCTCCTGACCGGTCAGCAGCGCCAGCCGGTCGGCCTCCACCCACCCACGCTCGGCCACCACCCGATCCACCGACCGGTCGGGTCGGGCCTTGGAGGCCGGTAGCACCGGATCGACGTCGAGAACCGTCCCCCCGCCGATGGTTTCGGCTCGACCGCTCTCCCGGAGCACGAACCGATCACCGGGAAGCAGGGGCAATCGCCGGGGGAGGTGAAGCCGGATCATCCCCGACTCGCCTGGTGACAGCGCGTCCAGGCCGAGAACCCGCATCTTCACCGGCAGCTCGCACGCTCCCACGTACGCCACATGGGCGCCCCGGCGCGACACCTCATGGTCGAGCGAAGGCAACACCGACAGTGAGGCGTCGAGTCGGTTGGTCATGTGCCACTGGCCTGCTCGGATCAGCACGTCGCCTCGAGCCACCTCCTGATGGTTGACCCCCGACAGGTTCACCGCCACCCGGTTGCCCGGCCCGATCTTCGTCCGCTGAGCGTGGTGGGTCTGCATTGCCCGCACTCGCACAGCTCCGCCTCGGGGCCGCAGCTCCAGTTCGTCATCGGTGCGGATCTGCCCGCCGGTCAGCGTGCCGGTCACCACTGTGCCCGCACCCCGAGCCGCGAAGGCCCGGTCAACCCACAGTCGGGGACGACGGTGGTCGGCTGCGGCCGGAGTCCGGTCCACCAGCTCATCGAGCCCGGCCCGCAACTCGTCGAGGCCCCAGCCATCCACCACGTCGGTCTCCACCATCGGAGCCCCGGTCAGAAACGACCCGTCCACCTGTTCTTCCACCTCCATGCGGGCCAGCTCGACGATGTCGGAATCGCACAGCCCCACCTTGGTGAGGGCGATGAGCCCGTGCGACACGCCCAGAAGCTCAAGGATGCGGAGGTGTTCCTCGGATTGGGGCATCCACCCCTCGTTGGCGGCCACCACGAACAGGCAGGCATCGACGGCTCCGACCCCGGCCAGCATGTTGCGGATGAACCGTTCGTGGCCCGGCACGTCGATGATCGAAAGCGACCGTCCGGACGGCAACGCCGCCGAACCAAAGCCCAGATCGATGGTCAGGCCCCGGGCCTTCTCCTCGGCGAACCGGTCCGGGTCGGTCCCGGTAAGCGCTTCCACCAGGGTGGACTTGCCGTGATCGACGTGGCCGGCCGTGGAGATGGTGATGCTCACCCAGTAGCTCTCAGCGCGGCCACTACGTCGGAATCGTGGTGGGCGGCCACGGTTCTCAGGTCGAGCCAGGTTCGCCCCTCGCTCACTCGGGCGATGATCGGCGGGGTCCCGGCTCTCAGCGGGTCGGCGTGGTCCCCGTCGAGCACGACTCCGGCCGAGTCGATCTCCACTCCCGGCAGCGTCCCACCCCCCGGAACCGACTTCATCTCAGCCATCTGTCCGACCCCGGCGGCCTCGACCACGGCTCGGGCCCGGGCCTCCAGTTCGCTGGTGGACAACGACGCCATCCGCCAGAACTCGATGGCTTGCCCATCTCGTTGCAGGTAGGCCAGCGCCACCTGCTGGATCGCACCCAGCACCAGGCTGCCCGGCCTCAATGCTCGGGCCAGAGGGTGTTGGGCGCATCGTTTCACCAGGTCGGCCCTGCCGGCGATGATGCCTGCTTGGGGGCCACCGAACAGCTTGTCGCCGGAGAAAGTCACCAGTTCTGCCCCGTCGGCCAGGGTCTGCCGGGCGGCCGGCTCGCCTGTAAGCCAGGCCGGGGGACCGGTGTCCAGCCAAGGGCAGGCGGCATCGACAAGGCCCGAACCAATGTCGGCCACCACCGGGACGTCCAGGGAGGCCATCTCCGTCACAGAGACGTGCTCCGTGAATCCCACGATGCGGTAGTTGGACTGGTGGACCTTGAGGGCCAAAGCGATGTCGTTGTTCGTATTTTGTGTTGCCGAGGCGAAATCGGCCAGGCGGGTGCGGTTGGTGGTCCCCACTTCGACAAGTTGCGCTCCCGACTGTTCCATGACCTCGGGCACCCGGAACCCGCCGCCGATTTCCACCAGCTCTCCCCGAGACACGGCTGCCCCTCGTCCGGTAGCCAGCGCTGCCAGTACCAGCAGCACCGCCGAGGCTCCGTTGTTCACCACGATGGCGTCCTCGGCTTCGCACAGCCGTGCCAGCAGCGTGGCGGCATGGCTGTGGCGCGACCCCCTCCGGCCCGACGAGAGGTCCAACTCCAGGTTGGTGTAGGCCGCATCGTCGGCCACCCCCATCGGGGCTCGACCCAAGTTGGTGTGAAGCAGCACGCCGGTGGCGTTGACCACAGGCTGAAGCAACGACCGGGCTGCGGCTTGGGCGTGGAGCCGGGCCTGGTCGTGGACATCCTCCGGGTTGGCGCCGGCCACCGCTGCTCGGGCCGCGTCCACCAGCAGGGGGTGGGGGAGCCCGGTGTCGGCCAACGATCGGGCCACAGAGTCCACCGACGGGGGTCTCACGCCTGCCTAACCGTATGGTTCCCAGCCAACAACTGGCTGAACCGGGTTGCCGACGAAGGTCTCATGCCCCCAGCGTATGGCCCATCGGGACGAGGCCGGGAATGGGAATCTGGTGACCCGGCCCCGTAGGTACCAGGCCGGGTGCAGAGGCCGCAGCGTCGACCGCTTCGGCGGCGTGGGAGAAGCACGAGAGCGCCTGCAAGCTGAACCAGGTTGGGGTGATGAGTTCGACCTCACCCTTATCCGAACGTTCCAGGATGTCGACCGGCCGGACCCAAGCGCCTTCCACGGCTTCCTGGTGGTCGGGCCTTCCGTCTTGACCATCTGGAGCGGCGGCCACGAAGAAGCGCGTGTTGTAGCGCCGGGTCTCGCCGGGAGGGGTGGTCCAGTGCCCGAAATAGTGCAGGCCGGCGGCGGCGATTTGCAGCCCGTGGCGGGCCAGCACGTCTACGAAGGTCACCTCTCCGCGGCACAGCGCAGAGCGGGCGGACTCCAGATCGGCGCTGAGCCTGCAGAGCCGGTCTTCCTTGTCCACCGCGAACAACAGCCCCGATTCCTCAAATGTTTCCCTCACCGCGGCAATCAGATGGGCCGCTCCCTTGCCGCTGGACATTCCCAGTTGCTCATCAACTGCTTGGGCATCAAACTGCCGGGCCAGAAGAGGGTCGTGGTCAGCTTCGTCCACCGCCCCACCGGGGAACACCCACGCTCCGGGGGCGAATTCCAGCGCCGAGTTTCTGGCGTGCATGTACACCTCAAGGTCTTGGCGGCCGTCTCGCACCACCATGACGGTTGCAGCCGGGCGAACGACCGGTTCGTTCTGCTTCATTCGGTTGGTGTCCATGGTTGGGGCGGGTTCATTCGTCGTCGGCGACGTCGGTGTCGTAGATCGCCCCGGGCCCGCTCGTGCCGGGTCCGTAGTAGCTGACTCGCTTGCGGAACCGGCGGACCAGGATCGGGCGGATCGCCATCCGGGTGGGAGGAAACAGCAGCAGCAATCCCACCCCGTCCGTCACAAAACCGGGGGTGAGCATCAGGGCACCTGCAAACAGCACCAAACCACCATCCACCAGCTCCCGGCCAGGCAGCTCGCCACCCTGGAGCTTGCTCCGGATGCGCCAGAGCACCGCCATCCCCTGAGCCTTGACCATCCACGCCCCCACCACGCTCACCACCAGCAGCAGCCCGATTGTCTCCAGCGTCCCTATGCCGGCGGCCGTCTGCACGATGACATATAGCTCGATCAGCGGCACCGCAATGAACAACAGGACCAGCCAGCCGAGCACGGTGCAGCCCTAGGCGTCGAGCTTGGCCAAAGCTTGTTCAGCGGCCTCGAGAATCCGGGAGGTGCAGCCGGCCATGTCCACCACGGGGACCTCCTCCAGCAGACGATCAACCACAGCTCGGAATGCTTCGGCGGCCGGACCGGAACCACCGTCCAGTACCACCGGTGATCCCTGGTCACCGCCGGTGGCCACCGTTCCGTCGATGGGAATCTGGCCCAGAAGGGGAACGCCCAGCTCATCAGCCAGCTCTTGTCCCCCGCCGCTGCCGAAAATGGCGTATGACTCCCCGTCGGGAGCAACGAACGCGCTCATGTTCTCGATCACCCCCGCCACCCGGAGATAGTTCGACCTTCCCATGGAGGCAGCCCGAGTCGCCACCTTCTGAGCGCTGCGGGACGGGGTGGTCACCACCACCATCTCGGCTTGGGGCAGCAGCTTGGCGATGCCCATCTGCACGTCCCCGGTGCCGGGCGGCATATCGATCAGCAGGTAGTCCACCGGCCCCCAGCTCACGTCCTCCAGGAAGTGCTGGACGGCCCGGTTGAGAATGAGACCTCGCCACATCAAGGCGGTCTCCTCCCGGTCCACCAGGAACCCCATCGACACCACTTCCAGCATGCCGTCGCCCACCTGCTTCAGGTTCGGGACGATCTTCTTCTCGCCCTCGACTCCCGACAGTCGCCCTTCCACCCCCAGCATTCGGGGCACGGAGTAGCCCCAGATGTCGGCGTCCAGCACCCCGACTCTCATTCCCCGCCGGGCGATCTCGGCTGCCAGGTTGACGGTGATGGTGGACTTACCCACCCCGCCCTTGCCCGATGCCACCATGACCACCTTGCTGGTAGCGGGAACAGCGGTGTCAGGAGCTTGCCGGGACACGTTCAGACGGGCCTTGGCCATGGCTGCCGCTTTTTGCTCCTGGGTCAGCTCGCTCCAGTGGATCTTCACCTTCTCGACGCCGGGCAGGTCGCCCACCCGGGTCTTGACCTCTCGCTGGATCTGAGCTCGCAGCGGACACCCGGAAGTGGTGAGCGCTACCGTTACCTCAACGAGGCCGTCGGGGTTGACCACCGCGTCGCGGGCCATCCCTAGCTCCACGATGTCGCTGCCCAGTTCGGGGTCGATAACCCCGCGCAGCACCCCCATCACGTCCGCGACCGTGGGTTTGGTGGCGGCTGCTCCGTTGCTCACCCTGGTCATGCTATCCGGTGTGTGTGACAGCCAAGCCTACGGGTACACTGATGATGGCTGTCGGCACTCGACAACCCACCCATCATCCACAGACGCCAACCGGGAGAGCCTCGTGATCACACTCACCGAATCAGCCACCAGCAAGGTCGGAGACTTGGTGCTCCAAGAGCAGGCCGATGACGAGGAGTTGGCCCTTCGAGTGGCGGTGCGGCCCGGGGGTTGTTCGGGGTTCAGCTACGAGATGTACTTCGACGCCGACTTCGGTTCCGAGGACCAGGAGGTCCTCTTCGGCGATGTCAAGGTTGTGGTGGACTCGTCCAGCGCCGCCCTGCTGGAGGGCGCAGTGCTCGACTACAAGGACGGCCTGACCGACGCCGGGTTCTCCATCACCAACCCCAACGCCCAGCGCACCTGCGGCTGCGGCCAGAGCTTCAGCTAACCCCGCCCCCATCTGCCGGCCCGGCGCAGTTTCCGCCCGGGGACAATGCCGTATCGGTCTGGGTCTCCGGCTATGAGGCCACCAGTTTGAGCGAGGTGTGTTCGGCGATATGGGCGTAGTCCCGGTCGAGCTGAAGTACGGGGACGTCGAGACGAATGGCAACCGCTGCGATCAGGGCGTCGATTTGCGACCGAAGAGTGATTCCGCGCCGCCGCAGTTCTCTGTACATGGAGGCGGCTTCAAGCCAGTCGAGTCTGGGCAAAACCACTTCGGAGTGCTGGGCTTCGAGTAGCCGTTGGGTCCGCCCGGCCGTGTTCCGGCGAGCGCCCGACATGATCTCCAGCAAAATTGGATCGATGATGATCACCTCCCGCTCGGAAATGGCCTGATGCATCCTTTGGTCGTGCCAGGAGCCGGTTGCCGTCAGGAACTCAATCCAGGCGGATGTATCAGCGATCAGCACCGCGATCCCAGTCTGCGAACCGATTGCCTCGCATGGAGTCCAGGTCGCCGTCCCAACCTATGCCTCTCATGTCGAGTTGTTCCTCGACGCTCATGGTGCCCTTCCCCACAAGGCGCTCCAGGGCGAGCTGCACGGTTTCACGTTTGGTGCGCAAGCCGTAGGTTTGCATGGCACGCTCAAGTAGCTCGTCATCGATCTCGATGTTCGTTCTAGCCATTGCACAAGAATACACAACTATGTGTATTGCTGCGTGCTGAACTGCCGGTGAAGTGGGACCGGCCCGTGTGCTGAACTGCCGGTGAAGTGGGGACTGCCGGGTAGCCTCGCACCGTGGTTGACGAGGCCCCGCTGAGGTTTGAGGTTGATGGACGGGTGGTGGAAGTGGCCGATGACGGGGCAAGCCTCATGGAGGTGTTACGCGACCGGCTGGGCATCCGATCGGTGAAGGATGGCTGTAGCCCGCAGGGGCAGTGCGGATGCTGCACGGTGTGGGTGGATGGACGCCCCCGGGTGTCGTGTGTGACCCCGGCTCGCAGGGTTGCCGGGCGCACGGTCACAACCCTGACAGGGTTGCCGGGCGAAGTCCGTTCTTCCTGGGGCGATGCGTTCTGCGCGGCCGGGGCCAGCCAGTGCGGCTTCTGCACGCCGGGGATCATCATGCGCCTGGCCGCTCGTTCCGACGCCGGGCGCGACCGTTCATCATGCACCAATGCGCTGGCCGCTCACCTATGCCGGTGTACCGGGTGGCAGACCATCCTCGAAGCGTGGGACCACTACGGCTCTGGTGTCGGTCGCCGGGACTGGGCCGCAGCCGCTCGCCGGGCCGAGCTTGAGGGCGGTGTACCCCAGCAGGTGGCCGCTGCCGTAGCCCTGGGGGAAGGGGGGTTTGCCGACGACACTGCGCCCGACGAAGCGTTGGTGGCGCTGCTCGACGGAAAAGGGGGATGGGCTGTGGGGGAGACGGTGGCCGAGGCTCGGGCCGTGGCCGGCAAGGTGCAGGGCCGGAGGACCCCGGTAGAGGCTCCCATGCCCCTGGAGTTCCCCGACGGGGATTGGGCGGTGCGGCTGCGAACTTCCTGGGTGGAGCCCGGCTACCTGGAAACCGACGCCTCCTGGTGCTCTCCCGGCGGTGAGCCTGCGTCCCCCCTGGCCAACGGGGGAGCGTTCGGAGGCAAGATCGACTCGCCACTGCCCGGCGAGGCCCGCCGTCTGGCCGACCAACACGGTCGCGCCGTCCGGGTGCTGTGGTCCCGGGAGGACACCGTTCGATACGGCCCCAAACGTCCCCCCGTGGCCATTGGAATCAACCACGATGGCGGCGGAGTGGTCCGGGTGGCCCGCACGTCGGGTATAGCGGCCGCCATTGCGAAGGCTGCTCCCCGGCTCGAGGTGACCGAAGTAGAGATACCCGGCCCTCCCACCTCGGCGGCCATCCGGGGGGCCGGCTGGGTGGAAGCGGTGGTGGCGCTCAGCGCGCTTGATGATCACCCCGGGGCTGTGGTCGCCTCGTCCGGGGGTTGGGCCCGGGCCGAATGGGTTGGAGGTGGGTTGCACATCAGGGTGCGGGCCGGTGACCCGCTGGACGAGGTAGTGCTGCGTTCCTACTGCATTGGGGCCGCTCACATGGCCTATAGCTGGGTGACCTCCGAGTCGTTGACCGTGGACCCCAACGGCGAGGTTCACGATCTCACCATTCGCTCGTTCGGCATTGTTCCCGCCTCCCGGATGCCGCCCGTGGTGGTGGAGATCGAGTCTTCCGATAACCCACCGGTGGGCTGCTCCGAAGCGGTGTTCGCCGCCGTGTCTGCGGCCACCTGGCGAGCGGTGGGCCACCTTCCCGATTGGCCCACCGGCCCACCGGAGCGTTAGCGGTCCGCTAGCTCGGCTCTTCGTAGAACAGCCGGGTCGTGACCTCCCGAACCGCTGCGGTGACCTCGTGGTAGTCGGCTCTCAGGTCCTTGCGGTCGGGGTAACCCAGCCGCCGAGCCAGAAGAAGTTCCTCGTGGTCGTCGTCGGGGAACCCGTCGGACGAGAGACCCGAGAGGTGGTAGCGGGCGTTGCGGAACCTCTGGCAGAAGCGATAACCCACATCCAGGGTGGCCCGGTCGCCCACTTCCAGCAGGTCGTGCTCCGACAGCCCAACCAGCACCGGAAGAGTGCGATTGCCTCTGATCGAGTCCCGCCCGAACCCGTAACGAAGCTGCATGAGCTGCACGGTGAACTCAATGTCGCTGAGCCCGCCTGCCCCTAGCTTTACGTCCAGCGCCTTGCTGCCGGTTCCCAACCGCTCGACCTCGATCCTGCGCTTCATCGCTCTGATCTCGTCGGCCTCGGTCTCGCTGAAGTCGGACCGATAGCACCAACGGTCGGCCATGGCGATGAACTTCTCTCCCAGTTCGGGATCGCCGGCCACGAATCGCCGCTTGAGCAGGGCTTGACGCTCCCAGAGCTGGCCTCGCTCGTCGTAGTACCGCTGGTATCCCTCCAACGACCGGGCGAGTTGCCCGTTCTCGCCTTCCGGGCGCAAGCGGGCGTCTATCTCCCACGCCCGACCCTCCGCTGTCTGGGCACCGATCTGCTGGAGCAGCTCTCGGGCCGTCCTTGCCGCCGACCGGGCGTCGTCGGCGCTGGTCCCGTCGTACACGAAGATCACGTCCAGGTCGGAGGCATACGACAGGTCGAGGCCGCCGTACCGCCCCAACCCGATCACCGCAAACGGCACCTCCGGTGCCTGCGCCCCCAGAGCAGCAGCAATCGCAGCGTCGGCCACGTTCGACAGCTCCTCGGGAGCCTCGATGATGGAGGCCAGACCCAGGATGTCGCGGGCTGCCACCCGCAACTGCTCGTGCTGGACGAACCGACGTAGCTCGGCCATCTCCATCCGGGTGTCGCCGTCGCAGGCCTCAACCGCCTGGCGGGCCTCATCCGCCAGATCCTCTCTGTGCCGGGCCGTGGCCAGCTCATCGGGATTCATCAGCAGCCGAGCGAACTCCGGGTGGTTGCGCAGCCACCCTCCGGCCACTCGGCTAGATCCCAGCAGCCGGGCGATGTCGCTGATGGCGATGGGGGAGTCGCGCAGCACCGGCAGGATGGTGCCGGTTCGGTACGAGCCGTCAAGCAGCCAAGCCAACCGGATCAGCCCGAGATCGGGGTCGGGCGTGGCGGCCAGCGCCGTCACCATGATGAGGAGAACCTGCTGCATCACGTTGGCCCGGCGACCGAGGTTCTCGATCAGGCGCTCGATGGTGGAAGCGGCTCGATCGGGGTCGGCGAAACCGAGCTGCTGGAGATGATCGGGGAGCAGCTCGCTGACCATGCCGGTTTCGTGCATCCGGTCGAGGGTTTGACGGTAGAAAATCCGCTGGTGAATCTCCCGGACCGATGCCTGGTGGCGGCGATGGGACTCTCGAAACGCATCCAGGCTTTCAAACCCCGAGGCTCGGGCCGCCCACTCCTGGTCGGCTTCGCCGGGCGGTAGCTCGTGGGTTTGGCGCTCGTCCCGTAACTGCAACCGGTGCTCCACGGTGCGGAGATGGATGTAAGCGGTGGTGAAATGCACCGCATCGGCCTGATCGATGTACTCGCCCCAGCTCAACTGGCGCAGCGCGGTGAGGGTGTTGGGCGACCGGATGGTGGGATCTGTGCGGCCATGAACCATTTGGAGGAGCTGCACGCTGAACTCGATGTCCCGCAGCCCTCCCGGCCCCTTCTTGAGCTCCCGGTCACCCTTGAGCTTGGCCGATTCCTCCACCCGCAGCTTGAGCGCCCTGATGTGGGGCACGGTGTCGGCCTCCAGGTTCTCACCCCACACCCCCGGCTTGATGGCATCGAAGAAGGCGTTGCCCAGCTCGGGGTCGCCCGCCGACAGACGGGTCTTGATGTACGCCTGCCGTTCCCAGGGCACCGCCCACCGGTCGAAGTAGCTTCCGAACGCTTCCGGGGTCCGGGTCAGCGCCCCGGCTCCCCCCTCGGGCCTCAGCTCGATGTCCACCCGGTACACCTGCCCTTCCTTGGTGAACGAGGTGAGGATGTCCAGCACTTTTCGGGCTCGCCTGGCGGCGGCACCCGAGTTGCCCTCGTGAACGAACACGATGTCCACGTCGCTGGCGTAGTTCAGCTCACTTCCCCCCAGCTTGCCCATCCCGATGACGGCCAGGGGCGGACCGTCGTCGGCGATCTCCAGCGCTCGGGCGAAGCAGGCGTCGGCCAGCACGGAAAGCTCCCGGCCAACCGTGGCCAGGTCGGATTCGCCCATCAGGTCGCGCAGCGCAATTCGCAGGAGCTGGCCCCGTTTCCACCGCCTCAAGCCGTCGATGGCATCGGCATCATCGGGTGCGGTGAGTGCGATCTTCTCCACTGCGAACTCGTTTTGGGGGTCGAGCACACTGAAGAGGCTCGGATCTCGGCGTACCGCCGCGCTCATGCTGCGTGACGCCCCGGCCAGGACCGCTGCTGCTCGGGCATGGCGCTCGCTGGTGATGCCGAGGTCGTTGATGAGGGATCGGGCGTCGTCGGGCCAGGGAGAGGAGGCGATCAGAAGCTCGATATCGTTGCGCTCGCTATCGGTGCCGGTATCCATGCTCCCCCCTGAAGTTGCCGGTTTACGTATGATCCCCGGATATGAGTACCCCGGTTGGTCCCTATTCTCCCATCGTTCGAGCCGGAAACCTCCTCATCTGCTCAGGCCAGATCGGGATAGCCGACGGATCGCTGGTACCGGGTGGGTTGGTCGCCCAGTTCCGCCAGGCGGTGGCCAATGCAGAGGCAGTGCTGGCCACTGAGGGGGCCACCCTGGCCGACGTCGTCAAGACCACGGTGTTCCTCCTCAACATGGACGACTTCTCTGCGATGAACGAGGCCTACGTGGGGTGCTTTGGCGACTCCCGCCCTGCTCGTTCCGCAGTGGGTGTGGCCGCCCTACCTCTTGGCGCGCTGGTCGAGATCGAACCCTGGGCGTACTTTCCGGCCGACTAGCGCTCGTGGCGTGAGAGGCCGAAGCGGTAGCCCACCGATCGGACGGTGGTGATGAGACCGGCGTGCTCCTCCCCCAGCTTGGCCCGCAGCCTGCGGATGTGGACATCCACGGTGCGAGCCCCGCCGAAGTAGTCGTATCCCCACACCCGGCTGAGCAGCGTCTCCCTGGTGAACACCTTGCCCGGTGAGACGGTCAGGAACTTCAGAAGCTGGTACTCCATGTAGGTAAGGTCGAGAGGCCGGCCGGCGATGGACGCCTGGTAGGTCTCCACGTTCACCACCAGCGGCCCGTAGGTGATGAGTTCGGGGCGCAGCGCGGTGCCCGAGCGCCACACCAGATGGACCAGCCGGGCCTCCAGCTCTCTCTGGTGGAACGGGGTGAGGCAGAAGTCGGCGTACAGGTCGTCGCGCATGTCCAGCTCGTCGAGATTGGTACCCGACACCAGAAGCAGCACCGGAAGGTCCAAACCCCGGCGGTGCAACGCCCGGCAAAAGCCGAACGCCTCCTCGGGGTTCTCATCCACCGCCACCACCGCGCCCAGCCATCGCCCCTCCGGTTCCTGGGCATCGCCGGTGGCCTTCCAGTTGTAGCCCCCCAAGTCGAGCGTGCGGGCCAGCTCGGGAGGGGGAGGGTCGGGAAACACGAGGAGCGGCTCACCCACCGCAATCACCAGGTGTTCAGGTACCGGCGGAGTTCAAACGGGGTGACCTCTCGGCGGTACTCGGCGAACTCGGCCCGCTTGTTACGAAGAAACCACTCGTGGATGTGCTCGCCGAGAACGTCGGCCATCAACGGCGATTCCTCCATCACATCCAACGCCTCCGAAAGCGACATGGGCAGCTCGTCGAACCCCATGGATCTGGCTTGGTCCCTGGTCATGGTGGACAGATCGGCGGCCGCCTCGGAGGGCAGTTCGTACCCCTCCCTCACCCCGGCCAGTCCGGCGGCCAGCACAGCCGAAAAGGCCAGGTAGGGATTGGCCGCCGAGTCCAGCGCCCGGAACTCCACCCTGGTGGACGATTCCTTGCCCGGCTTCACCACCGGCACCCGCACCAGGGCCGAACGGTTGTTGCGGGCCCACGACACGAACGTGGGTGCCTCGTCGCCGGCCACCAACCGCTTGTAGCTGTTCACAAGCTGGTTGGTTACCGCGGCAATCTCCCGGGCATGACGCAGGAGTCCGGCAATGAACGCCTTGGCCGTATCCGACAGCCCGTAGTCGTCCCCGGCGTCGTGGAAGGCGTTGACGTCTTTCTCGAACAGCGACATGTGGGTGTGCATGCCCGACCCCTGCACCCCGTTGAGCGGCTTGGGCATGAACGTGGCGTGTACGTCTCGATCGAGGGCCAGCTTGCGAACCACCAGCCGCAGCGTCATCACGTTGTCGGCCATGCTCAGCGCTTCGGTGTAGCGCAGGTCGATCTCGTGCTGGCTGGGACTGTCCTCATGGAAGGAGTACTCCACCGGGATTCCCATGGCCTCCAGCATCCCTATGGTGCGTTTGCGCAGCGGGCTGGCCACATCGGCGGTGGTCAGGTCGAAGTACGAAGCGTTGTCCAGCGGGACCAGGGGCTGGTCGGGGTCGCTGTGGCCGAAGTAGAAGAACTCCACCTCGGGAGCGGTGTAGAACGTGTAGCCCATGTCGGCGGCCATGGCCAGGCTGCGGCGCATGACCCAGCGAGGGTCGCCCTCGAAAGGCGTCCCATCGGGGTTGCGGATGTCACAGAAGATACGGCCTGAGGGTTCCTCGGGGTCGGCCCAGGGCAGCAACTCGAAGGTCGCGGCATCGGGCACGGCCAGCACGTCGCTCTCTTGAACCCTGGAGAATCCGTCTATGGCCGAACCGTCGAACTGAAGCCCCTCGTCGAAGGCGTCGGCCAGCTCCGCCGGAGAGATGGCCACCGACTTGAGCTGACCCAGCACATCGGTGAACCAGAGCCGGATGAGCCGCACGCCTCGCTCCTCCACGGTGCGAAGTACGTAGTCCTTCTGAGGTTCCATAAGACACCACCAGAGTGCCCGCTTGACGGTTGTTTCGGCCAGCCCCCAGCCGTGTTCACACACCGTTCACGATCGGCCAAACGTTCGGATGTTCCTCAAGATGATGAAATACGCCTGCTGAGCAGGCCGGACGAGCGCTCCAGCGAGGAATGGCCGAATTTGCGAGATGGGCAGTTCCTTTACTCCCCAAGAGGAAGTGGCGCGGCTGCTGTGCGAGAATGCCGACACGAAGAACTTGCGCTACTTCGCCCCCCTCGGGCGGCACTTTTGCTCCCTAGAGCATCTTTGCCCCGTTGAGCAGGAGTGAGCGCACAAGACAAGGAGGAAAACCACTGTGGCAACGCCCCAAGATGTCATCGCCATGGCCGCCAACGACGGCGCAGAGTTCGTGGACATTCGGTTCACCGACGTTCCCGGTGTACAGCACCACTTCTCGCTTCCAATCCACGAGCTGACCGAATCGGTGTTCGAAGAGGGCCTTGGATTCGACGGCTCGTCGGTCAGTGGCTTTCAGACCATTGACGCCTCCGACATGATCCTCATCCCCGATCCCGACTCGGCGTTCTACGACCCCTTCACCAAGCGCAAGACCCTCGTGCTGCTGAGCGACGTGAAGGATCCGGTCACAGGAGAGATGTACGGCAAGGACCCCAGGGGCGTGGTGCGCCGTTCCCTGTCCTACCTGGCCAGCACCGGCATTGCCGACTCCGCGTTCTTCGGCCCGGAAGCCGAGTTCTTCATCTTCGACAGCGTGGCCTACCAGAACCAGCCCGACGTGTCCGGCTACCAGATCCGATCCGTTGAGGGCATCTTCGAGAGCGGCCGCCCCTCGGTTCACGGCGCGCCCAGCCCCGGCCATCGCATCCCCTACAAGGGCGGCTACTTCCCCCTGTCTCCGATGGACACCTTCCAGGACCTCCGCTCCGAGATGGTGGTGGCACTGGAGTCGGTGGGAATCCCCATCGAGGTCCAGCACCACGAGGTGGGCACGGCGGGTCAGGCCGAGATCGACATGGTGTTCGACGAGATGCTGGTAATGGCCGACAAGGTTCAGCTCTACAAGTACGTGGTGAAGAACGTGGCTCGCGAGCACGGTCGCACCGTGACGTTTATGCCGAAGCCCATCTACGGTGACAACGGCTCGGGGATGCACACCCACATTTCCCTGTGGAAGGACGGCCAGACGCTGATGTACGACGAGCGCGGCTATGCCGGGCTGTCCGACTTGGCCCTCTGGTTCATCGGCGGCCTGCTGGCCCACGCCCCTGCGGTGCTGGCTTTCGCTGCCCCCACAACCAATTCCTTCAAGCGGCTGGTGCCCGGCTACGAGGCCCCGGTGAACCTGGCCTACTCCCAGCGGAACCGCTCGGCTGCCATCCGCATCCCACTCATCTCCGACAATCCCAAGGCCAAGCGCCTGGAGTTCCGCTGCCCCGATCCCAGCGCCAACCCGTATCTGGCGTTCTCCGCCATGTTGATGGCCGGAATCGACGGCATCATGAACCAGACAGACCCGGGAAGTCCCCTGGACAAGAACATCTACGACCTGCCTCCCGAGGAAGCCGCCGGCATCGATACGGTTCCCGGCTCGCTGCACGCGGCGCTTGATGCTCTGGAGGCCGATCACGACTTCCTGCTGGCCGGCGATGTGTTCAACAACGCGCTGGTCGGTTCCTACCTGGAGGTCAAGCGGGAGGAGGCGGACACTGTGAGCCTGCGTCCCCATCCCATCGAGTACGAGATGTACTACTCGATCTGACCTGAACCACCAACCGACACTCCGCGATCCCAGCAGAGGTTGAGGCCCAAACGGCTGGCTAGCCTGTTTTCGTGGCCAAGCTGCGGGTGGCCCTGTGCCAGATCAACTCGATTGTCGGCGACATCGGCGCTAACGCCGAGCGGATCCTGAACGCCCTGGCTGCATCGCAAGACGCGGGGTGCCACGTTTCAGTGTTCCCCGAGCTGGCGTTAACCGGGTATCCCCCCGAGGATTTGGTGCTGAAGCGGAGGTTCGTTCACGACAGCCGTGAGGCGATGGAGCACATCGCGGCCCAAACCGGAACGTGTGCCGCAATTGTCGGGTTTGTGGACCGTGCCGGTTGCGGAGCCAACGCCGCGGGCGTCGCGGTCAACGGCCGGCTCGCCGGCATCTACCACAAACAGGAGCTGCCCAACTACGGCGTGTTCGACGAGCGCCGCTATTTCCAGCCCGGAACCGGCGAGCCCGACCCCTTCGAGATAGCGGGGGTGACGGTTGGGGTTTCCATCTGTGAGGACGCCTGGGTACCAGGTGGCCCGGTGAACCAACTAGCCACCAGGGGTGCCGAGGTGATTGTCAACCTGAACGCCTCGCCTTACCACCTCGACAAACTCGACCAGCGCCTGACCATGCTCGGGCAGCGGGTTGCGGAGACCGGCTGTCCCATCGTGTACGTGAACCTGGTCGGCGGCCAGGATGAGCTGGTGTTCGACGGCACCTCCCTGGTGATGGACAGTGACGGTCGGATCACCGCTAAGGCTCCCTCGTTCCGGGAGCACCTGCTGGTGGCCGAGGTGGAGGTGGCCGACCGGGACGGGCTGAAATCCCCCAGTCCGGCTCTGGGGAATCTCGACACTGGAGAGCTCAACACCGAAGTATTCGGTCCGGTGGAGGTCAACGCCGTGGACCCCGGGTTGAGCGAACTCGACGAGCAGTACGAGGCTCTGGTGCTGGCCACCCGCGACTACGTCATCAAAAACGGCTTCACCGATGTGGGCATCGGCTTGTCGGGAGGTATCGACTCCTCGCTGGTGGCCGCCATCGCGGTGGACGCCCTGGGGGCCGACCACGTCCACGGTGTGCTGATGCCGTCCCGCTACTCCAGCGATCACTCGGTGGCCGACGCTCAAGCCCTGTGCCGGAATCTGGGAATCGAACGCCGGATCATCCCAGTAGAGCCGGGCCACCAAGCCTTTCTCGACATGTTGGCTCTCTCGTTTGAAGGTCTGGCCCCCGATCTGGCCGAGGAAAACGTGCAGTCCCGCATTCGGGGCACGCTGTTGATGGCCCTGTCCAACAAGTTCGGCTGGCTCATATTGACCACCGGCAACAAGAGCGAGAGCGCGGTGGGCTACTCCACCCTGTACGGCGACACCGCCGGGGCCTACGCCGTCATAAAGGACTTGTGGAAGCTCCAGGTGTACGCCTTCGCCCGCCACCGCAACCAGCGAGCGGGACGGGACCTCATACCCGAGCACGTGCTGGAGAAGCCGCCCTCGGCAGAGCTGCGTCCCGACCAGCGGGACGACCAGAGCCTGCCGCCCTACGAGGTGCTCGACCCCCTACTGGAGGCCTACGTGGAAGGCGATCTCACCTCCGGTGATCTGTACGGTCAGGGATACGAACGTGAACTGGTGGACCGCATCACCGGCTTGGTGGATCGGGCCGAGTACAAGCGGCGGCAGAATCCGATTGGCGCCCGGATCACGGCCAAGGCGTTCGGGCGCGACCGCCGCCTGCCCATCACCAACCGCTACCGGGGCGGCCGCTGATATGGAGATGGAGAGCGTGGCAGAAGTGGACAACCGCTGAGATGGACATCGAGAACTTGGCTGATGCCTGTGGTGGTTTTGCCTGGGTCTCCGAACAGCTCTTCGAGCTGAAGGGCCGTTTGGCCACCGAGGCCGGCGACGAACCCCTGGATGCCGGGGTGAGGGTGTTGCTAGCCCGGTCCAGCCGTCGCCACGGTCAGCACGCCCAGTGGTGGAGAGCAGCACTGCCTGATTCTCCGGCTCTGGACGGTCCGAGTCGGGTCCGCCCGCCGTCGGAAGCATGGGCGCAGCTCGTGAACTACGTGGAATCGGCCCCGGCTCCGGAGGCTGTTTCCGTGCTGCACGAGGTGGCTCTGCCCGAGCTGGCGGCGGCGCTCGACTGGATGGCAGGCGAGCTGTCGCCGGTCAGTGACGGGGCGGTGGCCCGCGTGGTTCGCATGGTGATGGCCGACCTTCATGAGGAGCAGGCGGAGATCATCAAGGCGATTTCAGGTTCCCAAGTGGGTGTGAAGGCCCCGGTCGAGGGCCTGCTCTCTCGCTTTACCGAAAGTTGGAAATAAAAAAGATGGCCTTCATTGGGTCGAATCTTGCCAGAACCGGGTATCTTTTTCTTTGCATAAGTACTCGTGCCATTTGTCCGTGTCTTTGCTCCGGTCAGCGCCGATCGGTTCGACACCGGCATCGGTGACCCACGATTGATCAGGAGTGTGTGACTGTGCCGAAGGAGCGTGTTGAGCGAGACGACGAGGATCTCGTCCGTCTCTACCTGACCGATATCGGCCAATACCCGCTGCTCACCAAGGACGATGAGGTCGAGCTGGCCCAGAAGATCGAGGAGGGAAACGAAGCGCAAGCTCTCCTCGATAGAGACAAGGAGTGCGCGCCGGGCAGCGCCGAACGACTTTCGCCGGCCCGCCGCCGGATCCTGCGCCGCCAGGTCAAGGTGGGCGAGCAGGCCGAGCGCCGTTTCGTCCAGTCCAACCTGCGTTTGGTGGTATCCATCGCCAAGAAATATCAGGCCTCCGGTCTGCCCCTGCTGGACCTGATCCAGGAGGGAAACCTCGGGCTCATGCATGCGGTCGAGAAGTTCGACTGGCGCAAGGGGTTCAAGTTCTCCACCTACGCCACATGGTGGATTCGCCAGGCCATCACCCGAGGCATCGCCAACACCGGCCGCACAATCCGGCTGCCCGTACACGCCGGAGACACGCTGGCCCGGCTGCAGAAGGCCCGGGCCAATCTGGAGAAGAAGCTGGGTCGCCCGGCCACCCTGGCCGAGTTGGCTGTGGAGGTGGACCTGGCCGAGGAGAAGGTCACCGAAGCGCTGCGCTTTGCCGCCGAACCGCTGTCGCTGAGCGAACCGCTGCGAGAAGACGGCGATGCCGAGCTGGGTGATGTGGTGGAGGATCGATCGGCCGAGTCTCCCTTCGAGGTGGCAGCCACCGCTCTGTTACCCGAGGAGATCACCAGACTGCTCGGGCCCCTCGACGAGCGGGAGCGGGAGATTCTCAAGCTCCGCTTCGGGCTCGACCGGGGCGAACCCCGAACGCTGGAAGAAGTGGGCGAGCACTTCAACCTCACCCGGGAGCGCATCCGCCAGATCGAGGCCCGGGCCATGTCCAAGCTCCGCCACCCCAGCAGCGACACCGGCGCCCGCGACCTCCTAGCCGTTTAGCGCTCCACCCGGAGGCTGACCCCTACGTGGCTCTCGTGCAGGAGCAGCTACCCGGGCTGGCAAATTCCTGATTCCAGATTTGGCGGAGGTGGACGGGAATCGAACCCGCCGGACGGGGATCGCCCGTCCCACCCGCTTTGAAGGCGGGGGAGCCCACCAGGTACTCGGACACCTCCTGGGCATCGGTCAGCCTACCGCCGGGGCCTCTGGCCTGCCTCCCGCTGCCACCCTGAGGGGTGAGCAGGGAGCTTCCTGCCAGCCTGTAGGTATCTTCTCAAATTTTCTATTACTTTCTGAGTAATTTCATTGTATGTTGCTACGACTTTCCCCTCGTACAACGGTGCGACCCAGTCGCGGAGGTTCCAATGCTGATTACCTGTTGGTCGACCAAAGGGGCTCGGGCACCACGGTGGTCGCAGCTCTCGCCGCCCTTCATGCTGCTCAGAAACCCGATCATCCTGTGTTGCTGGTTGACCTCGGCGGCGACCTGCCGGGGGTGTTCGGAGCGGCCGAACCGCCATCGGGCTTGAGCGAGTGGCTTCACAGCGACCTCTCGTCCTGCTCGCTCGATCAGGCGCTCTGCGAGCTGACCCCGGGCCTGTCGCTGCTTCCTCGAGGCCACGGATCGTTGAGCGCCCGCCGAGCCGAGGAGCTTATCGAGTGGCTCACCACCGATGCAACGGTGGTTGTGGATGCCGGGGTTTTGCACTCCGACAACGGCCTGCCTCCCGCTGCCATCGAGTTGGCCTGGAAGCTGGCCGCCGAGGCCGACCGGTCGATCCTGGTCACACGGGCCTGCTACCTGGCTCTGCGCCGGACAGCCTCGTTGACACTGCGACCCAGTGGTGTGGTTTTGGTGGCAGAGGCCGGTCGGGCCCTGACCCGGGCCGACTGCGAGCAAGCCATCGGCGCTTCGGTGCTGGCCACCGTGGCCGTTGACCCCGACATCGCCCGAGCGGTTGACGCCAGAATGTTGAGAACACGGGTGCCCAAGGGAGCGGTCAAGGCTCTCGACAAACTTCTCGAAGCGGGCTAGGCCGGTCAACCGTGGGGTGGAGTCGAACCGGAGGCGGCCGGGAGGCCATCGAGCCGTACCTGAGCGATCCCGAGGTGTCGGAGATCATGGTGAACGGTCCCGGCCCTGTGTGGGTCGAGCGCCACGGTCGGGTGCAGGCCACCGGAACGATCCTGGACACCGAGACCATCGAGCTGCTCATCGAGCAGACGATGGCACCGCTGGGCCGCCGCATCGACCGCAGCTCCCCCATGGTGGACGCCCGCCTTCCCGATGGCTCCCGCCTGAACGCGGTGGTGCCGCCCGTTGCGGTGGACGGCCCCTATGTGACCATCCGACGTTTCTCCGTCCGACCGGTCCCGCTGGAGGACTTCGCCACACCTGGCGTCGTAGCGGCGTTGCGCTGGGCGGTGGCCGGCCGCTGCAACCTGTTGGTGTCGGGCGGAGCCGGGGCGGGCAAGACCACCCTGCTCAACGCCCTGGCCGCCTCGATTGCCCGGGGTGAGCGGGTGGTGACGGTGGAGGATGCCGCCGAGTTGGCCCTGGCCAGCGATCACGTGGTTCGCCTTGAGGCTCGACCGTCCGACAGCGACGGGGTTACCCCTGTGACCATCCGCCGGCTTGTGCGCAACGCCCTGCGGATGCGACCCGACCGCATCATCGTTGGCGAGGTCCGGGGAGCGGAAACCCTGGACATGCTCCAGGCCATGAACACCGGCCATGAGGGTTCGCTGTCCACCTGCCACGCCAACAGTCCGGTGGATGCCATGAGCCGGCTCGAGACCATGGTGCTGCTCGACGGCGGTTCAGTGCCCCTGGCTGCGGTGCGCGACCAGATCTGCGCCGCGGTGGACATGGTGGTTCATGTCGCTCGCCGCCCTGGTGGCCTAAGGCGCATCACCTCTGTGGCAGTAATCGACCGATCCGAAACCCGCGGCCATGGCGACCGTCCTCTCCTGCATCAGATCGGCGACGAGAGCGGGCTTCACACCCTTCCGCCGTGCATCTCCCGGATTCCCAACTCGGACGAACCCGATCCCCAGTGGCTGGGCCGGTAGTGGCGGCCATGGCACCTCTCACCGCCGTCGTTGGCCGGATCCAAAACATGGCCACCGAAGCCGGCCTGAACCTCACCCCCGTTCAGATAGGGCAGGGGTTGGGATCGGCGGCAGTGCTGGGTGCAGCTTTCGGCGGGCTTCAAGCCGGCCTGGTGGGAGCCGTGGTGGGCCCGCTGGTGGTGTTGGCAGCGGTGCTGGGGGCTGTGCGGGCCAACCGCCATCGCCGGAGCCGGAAGGCCGAGGCCCAGCTCCCCGGCTTTCTGGAGTCCATTGCCCGAGGTTTGCGAACCGGGTTGCAACTCGGCCCGGCCACGGTGGAGGCGGCGGTCGCCACTCCGCCCCCATTGCACGACGAGGTGACCCTGCTGGCCGACGAACTTGGTCGAGGCCTGCGCAGCGCCGATGTGTTTGAACGGTGGTCCCATCGCTGTCCCTATCACGGTGTCGGTCTGGCAGCCGCGGCGATGGCTTTCGCCGCCAGCGCGGGCGGAGCCCGAGCTCGAGCCATCGACGGGGTGGCCGCCACCCTTCGGGACCGCAATGCGCTCGACCTCGAGGTGCGCTCGCTCACCTCGCAGGCCCGAGTGTCGGCCATGATGATCGCCGCATTACCGGTTGGGTTCATGGTGCTGTCCGCCGGTGTCGGCGACAACCCGGCCCGCTTCTTGTTCAACACCCGCCTCGGCATGGTGATTCTTCTTGCCGGGTTGGGGCTCGACGTGATCGGTGCGCTGTGGATGCGCAGGATTGTCCAGGCTCGTTTCTGACATGAGCCTCCCCGTCGCACTCGGTTTGTTGTGGACTGCGGTAGTGGTTCTGTGGGGGTGGAAAGCCCGTCCCCGCCGGGTCCGAACCCCATCTCCCCAGACCGCCGGCGCATCATCGTCCAAACTTGTCCCTGCGGTCTGGTTCTTGGCTGTTGCCGTGCTTGCGTTGGCCGTCAATCCGGTATTGGGCATCGGCCTGGGGCTGCTGGTGGCGATCATCCCGTACCGCCGCCGGGCTCGACATCTCCGAGGGCATCAGGTGGCCATAACCGAGGAGCTGCCCGAAGCGGTTGACCTGATCCGCCTGGCCGTCTCCTCGGGCCTCAACATCCATCTGTCGGTTGCCGCCGTTGGCCGTCGGCTTGACGGTCCGGTGGGCCAGGGCCTGGCCGATGCCGCCGAGCGTGCCCAAGCGGGCACCCGGCTGGCCGACGCTCTCGAACCGTTGCCCGACACGATTGGCGAACCGATCCGCCCCCTGATCAGGGTGCTGATCGACGGCGACCGCTACGGCACGGAACTGGAGCCCGCTTTGGCCCAGCTCGCTGCCGACAGCCGGCTCGTGCGCCGCCGCCATGCCGAGGAGCAGGCCCGACGCCTGCCGCTACAGCTCCTGCTCCCGCTGGTGTTCTGCATCCTGCCTGCCTTCATCCTGCTCACCTTGGCTCCGGTGCTGGCCGAGACTCTGACCTCCCTGAGTCAATGAGCAGCACCTCATTCTCGGCATCGATTGAACCGGCTTTCACGGATCCGCTCCTGGACAACCTTTCGTTTCGCCCTCCCCAAACCCGATCCATCCCCCTTCAACAGACCAGGTCAAAACCATGATGATCCTTCGCCTTCTGCTCACCCTCAACGCCAAGCTGGCCCGATGTCGCTCCGAGCGAGGCCAGGCCACCGCTGAGTACGCCCTCATCCTGTTGGCGGCGGCGGCCATCGCCATGCTCCTGGTGGCTTGGGTGACCAGAACCAACCGCATCTCCAACCTGCTCGACGCCGTATTTCGCCACATCACCGGCCTGGTTGGTTGACCGGCCCAATACCAGCACCGGTGAGTTGGAGTGGGAAACGACGAGCAGGGCCGGTTCGCAGCCAGAGTCGGCGTACCGAGACGGGTTGCCGCAAGAACCGGCGAACGGGGTCAGGCTGCGGTGGAGACCGCTCTGGTCCTTCCCTTGCTCATGGCCGTCGTCTTGGTGCTGGTGCAGACCGGCGTGTTGGTGCGCGACCACATTCTGGTTGTTCACGCCGCTCGTGAAGCGGCTCGGGCCGCAGCGGTCACCCCCACCACCGAAGCAGCCCGTTCGGCGGCTGTAGCGGCCACAGACCTCAACCCTCGTCGCCTGGTGGTGGACACCTCCGGTAATCGGACCACAGGCGGCCGTCTCCGGGTCATCGTGAGCTACCGCACCCAACCCTCTGTTCCCGTGGTGGGCAAGCTGTTCCCCAAGCTGACCATCCAGGAACAGCTGACCATCCGGGTGGAGTAGGCCACGTCCATCTGCCTATCTCCCACCAACTCAAGCGTTGCCGTGACTTTTGGGATGGCAAGGGGGGAAATAGGCATTTCGGTCAGCTGTCAATTCGGAATTGACCACTAGCCTGGCGTTGTGGAATTCGGCGTCGGAATGGCTTCACGCGGGCCGTGGGAAGTTCTGACAGTGACCGGCGAGATCGACATGGCCACTGCTCCACGGTTCCGCCAGCGGCTTCTCTCAGTTGTCGGCGCCGGGGCCCAGAACGTGGTCATCGACCTGACCGGGGTGGATTTCATCGACTCCACCGGATTCGGTGTTCTGCTGGGTGCGGCCAAGCGGGTCCGCAGTGGTGGTGGGGAAATCCGGCTGGTGGTGGTTGGCGCTCGGCTTACCGAGCTCATCGAGCTAACCCGGCTGGATCGTGTGATGGACGTCTTCGATTCGGTATCTGCGGCCACCGACGATTCCTGACCATGACTGCCGGCCCCGCCAACTTCGACTTCGAGATCCCCGCTCGACCGGAGTTCTTGTCGCTGGTTCGCTCGCTGGTGGTGGAAGCGGCCGAGGCCGACTCGGTGTTGAGCAAGGAGCGGCTGGAGGACTTGAAAGTGGTGGTCTCCGAAGCCGCCACCAACGCCATCGAAGCCCACGCCCGGGCCTGCCGTGACGACTCCATCCGGATCGGCTGCACCCTCATGGCCGACCGCATCGAGGTTCACATTTCGGATCGGGGCTTCGGCTTCGCCCCCGACGAGGTACAGACGCTCCCCGAGCCCGACGACCCCAGCCGGTTGGAATACGAGCGGGGCCTGGGCCTTTACCTGATGCGGGTCCTGACCGACGAGGTCGAAATCCACAGCAGCCACGACGGCACCGAGGTTCGCCTGGTGATGAAGCTGTCGAACGATGATCCCGACTCGCCTACCGGCGCTGTGACTGAGTAGGCCCGACCAGTGGGAACTACTTTTTTCGCCGATGATTGAACGGAATCCCCCGATGGACTCCACCGAAGATGGCTGACAGAAACCCACTCAGCGACCTGACCTTTCTGGGCGGCAGTAGCAAGCTGGCCCGCTTCATAGGCCGACCCATACACCGGTACGCGGCGGTCGAAGCGATGTCGGGCGTCTTGATGCTGATTGCCACGGTTGCCGCTCTGGTATGGGTCAACTCGCCGTGGCAGGACTCCTACCTCGACTTCTGGCACACCTATGTCTCATTCTCGGTGGGCGACTACCACTTCGAGCACGATCTTGAGCACCTGGTCCAAGACGGCCTCATGGCCCTGTTCTTCTTCGTGGTGGGTTTGGAGATCAAGCGGGAGTTGGTGTCGGGGCAGCTTCGGGATCCCCGCTTCGCTGCGTTGCCTGCCGTGGCAGCTCTGGGCGGCATGGTGGTTCCCGCGCTGATCTACTTCGCATTCAACGCCGGTGGCCCGGGTCAGGACGGCTGGGGTATCCCGATGGCCACCGACATCGCCTTCGCCATTGGCGTCCTATCGCTGCTAGGTGACCGGGTGCCCCGCCAGATGAAGGTGTTCCTGTTGACCCTGGCCATCGTAGACGACATCGGGGCCATCCTGGTGATCGCCATCTTCTACACCAGCGATCTGTCGGGCAACTGGCTACTCACCTCCGCCATCCTGCTTGCCGGGGTGTTTCTGCTCCGCAAGCTCAATGTCTGGTACCTGCCGGTGTACCTGGTCATCGGCGTCGCGGTGTGGCTGGCAGTGCTGGAGTCCGGGGTTCACGCCACCATCGCCGGCGTGATCCTCGGCTTCATGACCCCGGCCAAGCCGCTTCAGTCGAAGGACGAGGCCCGCAGCTGGGCCGAATGGCTCCAGAAGAAAGACGAGGTCCGCTTGGAGGATGTGCGACAGGCCGGCTTTCACATTCGGGAGTCGGAACCGGTGAGCCTGCGGATCGAGGAGATGCTGCATCCCATCACCAGCTACATCATCATCCCGATCTTTGCCCTCTCCGCCGCCGGGGTGGAGCTGTCGACCGACGTTATTTCCGACGCCTTGACCTCCCGGGTAACGCTGGGCATCGTGCTCGGGCTGGTGGTGGGCAAGTCGGTGGGCATCGCATTGTTCTCCTGGATTGCTGTTCGCATGGGCTGGGCCAACATCCCGGAGTCCATGACCGGAGTCCACATGATGGGACTGCTCATGGTGGCCGGCATCGGCTTCACCGTGTCGCTGTTCATATCCGGTTTGGCCTTCGACGATGCCCTAGTCGGCGACCAGGCCAAGATCGGGGTTTTGGCCGGTTCCCTCATCGCTGCCGCTGCCGGACTGGGGATTCTCTCCCGAGCCGAAGCCGCTCACAACGGTTCCGAAGAGACGTGATCGCTCCGTTTGTCGCCCTTCGGAGACGGTGCTTTCGTCCCGATTGTCGCTTAGCGAGTGAATTGATCGCACCAGTTGTCGCTCATCGGGTCTAGGGTCTGCTTGACATCCGGTCCACTTCAACCCCTACTTTCTGCCTGTGCCCAACGCCCTCGTCATCGTCGAGTCTCCCGCCAAAGCCAAGACCATCGCGGGCTATCTCGGCTCCGGGTACGTGGTGGAGTCCTCCATCGGCCATGTCCGTGATCTGCCAAGCAATGCCGGCGAGGTCCCGGCCGCCTATCGGGGCGAGCCGTGGGCCCGCCTGGGGATCGACGTCGACAACGATTTCAAGCCGCTGTATGTCACGTCGTCGGGCAAGCAGGCCCAGATACGCAAGCTGAAGCAGCTTCTGAAGGAGGCCGACGAGCTGTATCTGGCCACCGACGAAGACCGCGAGGGGGAGGCCATTGCCTGGCACCTGCTGGAGGTGCTCTCCCCAAAGTCTTCCGTGACGGTGAAGCGCATGGTCTTCCACGAGATCACCCGGGCGGCGATCCGCTCGGCAATCGAATCCCCCCGTGAACTCGACCGGCGCCTGGTGGATGCGCAGGAGGCTCGTCGCCTGCTGGATCGGCTGTACGGCTACGAGGTGTCCCCCGTTTTGTGGAAGAAGGTGCTGCCCCGCCTCTCCGCCGGCCGGGTGCAGAGCGTGGCCACCCGCATCGTGGTCGAGCGCGAGAGGGCTCGGATGGCCTTCACCTCGGCCGACTACTGGAGCCTCGAAGCGGTACTCAGAGTTCTGGGCGCCCAGGAACCCGGCGAGCCACCGTCGTTTTCCGCCGCACTCACCGCGGTGGACGGCTCCAAGGTGGCCACCGGCCGAGACTTCACCAGTAAAGGGCAACTTCGCAACCCCGATGTGATCCGTCTCGATGAGGAAGCGGCCCGAGGTCTGGCTCGGGGTCTGGATGGCGCCGAGGTGGAGGTGCGCACCGTCGAGGTCAAGCCATACCACCGCCGGCCCGCCCCCCCGTTCATGACCTCCACGTTCCAGCAGGAAGCAGGGCGCAAGCTTCGCCTGTCGTCGGCCATGTCGATGCGGGCCGCTCAATCTCTCTACGAGAAGGGCTACATCACCTACATGCGCACCGACAGCACAACCCTGTCGGACTCAGCCCTGACCGCGGCCCGTAATGTGGTATCCCAGCGCTTCGGCTCGGCGTACCTGCCCGACGCTCCCCGCCACTACACCAAGAAGGTGAAGAACGCCCAGGAAGCCCACGAGGCCATACGGCCTTCGGGCGACCGGTTCCGCTCCCCCGAGGAAGTGCGCGGCGAGGTTGCCCCGGCCGAGGCTCAGGTTTACGAACTGATCTGGCAGCGCACGGTGGCCTCCCAGATGACCGACACCACCGGCGAGACCGTTCAGATGACCCTCGGCGGCACCACCGGAGACGGTCGCGATGCGGTTTTCTCCGCATCGGGAACGGTCATCACCCATGAGGGGTTCCGCCGGGTCTATACCGAGGGAACCGACGACGAGACCGATCAGGACACCTCCGAGCGGCGCATGCCCTCCTTGGTTGTGGGCGACAGGGCCGGGATCGACGAGCTGACCACCGCCGGCCATTCCACCCAACCTTCGGCCCGCTACACCGAAGCCTCTCTGGTGAAGCGGCTCGAAGAGTTGGGTGTCGGGCGGCCTTCCACCTACGCCTCCATCATGAACACCATCGTTGATCGGGGGTACGTGTGGAAGAAGGGGTCGGCGCTGGTGCCGTCCTTTACCGCTTTCTCGGTGGTCGGCCTGCTGGAGCAGCACTTCCCCAATCTGGTTGACTACGCCTTCACCGCCCGGATGGAAGACGACCTCGACGGCATTGCGTCGGGCAACCGGGAGGCAATCCCATGGTTGAGCCGGTTCTACTTCGGCCCCTCCGAAGATCAGCCCGATGACGAGTCGGCTCACGGCGTGGCCAAGTACGGGCTCCGGGCCGCGGTCTCCGACCGTCTGGGCGACATTGACGCCCGAGCGGTGAACTCCATTCCCGTCGGCGAGGACGAGAACGGTGAGCCGGTGGTGGTGAGGGTCGGGCGCTACGGCCCCTACGTGCAGCGGGGCGAAGACCGGGCCAGCGTTCCCGACGACCTGCCCCCCGACGAGCTGACCGTCGAGCGCGCCCTGTCCTACATCTCCGCTCCTTCCGGTGACCGTGTGCTGGGCGACGATCCCGACACCGGGTTGGCAGTGATTGTGCGAAATGGCCGGTTCGGGCCCTACGCCCAGCTCGGCCCCGACCCCGAAAGCGGGGAGGAGAAGCCCAAGCGGGCCTCGCTGCTTTCGGGCATGGACCCGGAGACGGTCACCATCGGCGACGCCCTCAAGGTGTTGTCGCTGCCCCGGGTGGTGGGCACAGACCCGACCGACGGCACCGAGGTGGTGGTCCAAAACGGCCGCTACGGCCCCTACATCAGCAAGGGCAAGGAGAACCGGAGCCTCGACTCCGAGGAGCAATTGTTCACCGTGACCCTGGAGCAGTGCCTTGAGCTGCTGTCCCAGCCCCGCCGCCGCCGAGGGCAAACCGCCAAACCGCCCCTGAGGGAGCTCGGCCCCGACCCCACAACCACCAAGCCGATGGTGGTGAAGGACGGACGCTTTGGCCCCTACGTGACCGATGGCGAGGTGAACGCCTCGCTGGGCAACGGCGATTCGGTGGAAACGCTGACGGTGGAGCGGGCCGCGGAGCTGCTTCAGATCCGTCGTGAAAAGGTGGCAGCCGGGGGCGGTAAGGCCGGGGCCCGCCGCAAACCAGCAGCCAAGAAGAAGGCCACGGGCAAGTCGTCGGCCACGAAGAAAAAGCCCCAGCCTCGGTCGGGTTCAACCGGCTCTAGCTAGCCTGAGCGGCGTGGAAGCGGCTCGGCATGGCGACTGACGGGTCCCTGGGGGAGGCTTCCACTCGGATCGACCGAGCATTCGGCAGCGTCCAGTATTTCCGGCTGTGGATCGCCCAGATTCTGTCCTCGGGCGGAGACTGGCTGGCGCTGTTTGCGATCTTGATCACCGCCGACCGGGTGGGTGGCGGCACGCCAGAAGCATCGGTGGCCTACGTGATGATCGCCCGGTTCCTGCCCGGTTTGCTGATGGGATCAGCGGCCGGGGTGCTGGTGGACCGATGGGACCGAAAGCGGACGATGATGGTGTGCGATCTGGGCCGAGCCGCCACGCTGCTGTGGCTGCCGTTCGTGGACTTCATATGGCAGCTCGTGCTGGCCTCGCTGATCCTCGAGGGTTTCGCCTTACTGTGGGCCCCGGCCAAGGAAGCCTCGGTGCCGAATCTCGTTCCCCGGGAGAAGCTGACCGGGGTCAACTCCCTTTCGCTGGTGGCCACCTACGGCACGTTTCCCGTGGCTGCTGCGGTGTCCATCGGCCTGGCCTCGCTGGCCACCGTGCTTGGGCGGATCGAGGCAATCGACTTCCTGCGCATCGACGCCGAATCGCTGGCCTTCTACATCGACGCCGCAACTTTCGCCGCCTCGGCGGCCATCATCTACAGGCTGGCTCTGCCCCGCAAGACCCCGGTTTCCGAGGCAGCCGAGTCCCAAACCGGCCAGCCGGCCCGGGCGTGGGCACCGGAGGAGGTGTTCAAGGACCTGCGCGACGGGTGGAGCTACATCTTCTTGAACCCAACCGTGCGGACCGTGAACATCGCCCTGGCCGTGGGGCTCATCGGCGGAGGCATGATCATTCCGCTGGGGCCGGTGTTCGCCGAGGACGTGCTGAAGGTGGACGGCGGCGACGGGTTCCGGGCCTTCATGGTTGCCCTGGGCATTGGCGTGGCCCTGGGCGTGGCCGGGCTCACCCTCAGGCAGAACCGCCTGCACAAGGAGAGGGTGTTCCTTGCTGCGGTGTTCGGGGCCGGGGCGTGTTTGTTCGTGGCCACCTCGATGTGGACCCTGATCGGCTCTGCTCTGCTCGTCGGCGGGCTCGGGGTGTGCGCGGGCACGGTGTACGTGCTGGGGATCACCCTGCTCCAGGAAAGCGCCACCGAGGAGCTACGGGCTCGGGTTTTCGCTGGGCTGTTCACGCTGGTGCGGTCGTCGGTCATGCTCGCCTTGCTGCTCGGCCCCGCTCTGGCCCTGTTTCTCAACGGCCTGTCGGACAAGTTCTTCGACAAGGACATAAGCATTTTCGGTTTCGAGGTCATCATCCCCGGGGTGCGGGTCACGCTGTGGCTGGCCGCTCTCATCATGGTGGCTGCCGGGTTCTTGAGCCTGGCATTGGCTCGTCGAAGCAAGCCATGACCGGTCGCCTGATCGCGTTCGAGGGTGGCGAGGCCACGGGCAAGAGCACCCAGGCCCGCTTGCTGGCCGAACGGCTGGATGCCCGGCTCACGTTCGAGCCCGGAGCCACCGAGCTGGGAGCCGCCATCCGGGCATTGGTGTTGGACGGGTCGGCTTTGCCCCCGGATCCCCGAGCCGAGGCCCTGCTCATGGCTGCCGACCGGGCCCAGCACGCCGCCGAGGTGATCCGGCCCGCTTTGGAAGCCGGGATCGATGTGGTGACCGACCGTTTCATTGGGTCGTCGCTGGCCTACCAGGGGTTCGGGCGGGGCCTGGGAGTGGACGAGGTGCGGGCTCTGTCCCGGTTTGCCACCAATGGCCTACAGGCCGATCTGATCGTGCTGCTGGATGTGAACGACGAGGTGATCCGGGCCCGGCAGGAGTCACCGAGTGATCGGATCGAAGCAGAAGCGGCTGAGTTTCACCGCCGGGTGGCCGAGGGTTATCGGGCGTTGGCCGAGCAGAACCCCGACCACTGGGTGGTGATAGACGGAGGCCGGCCGGTTGAGGAGGTGGCCGAGGCGGTGTTCGCCGCCGTGAAGGAGCGGTTGGGTGTCTGAGGTGCAGTCCCCGCCGGTTGATGGCCAAGCGGCCGGTGCTGGTGTCGGCGCTGCCGGCGCAGATGACGTCTGGGCTGGGGTGGCCGGTCAGCCTCATGTGGTCCAGGTCCTGACCGCAGCCGCAGCCCAGCCCGTTCACGCCTACCTATTCTGCGGGCCGCGGGGCACCGGCAAGCACGCCGCCGCCCTGGCTTTCGCTTCCCTTCTGGTGGGGGTGGATTCCCGAAGCCGCCGCCTGGCCCTGGCCGGCCGTCACCCTGATGTGGCGTTCAAGGAGCCCGAAGGCCGGACACTGCGGGTGGCCGAAGCCGACGAGATCATCTTCGAGGCGTCTCGCAGCCCGGTGGAGGGCGACCTCAAGGTGATCATCTGCGACCGCTTCCACACCGCAGAACCCGAGGCGGTTGCCGGCCTGCTCAAGACCATCGAGGAGCCCCCACCCACGGTGGTGATTGTGCTGCTGAGCGAGGAGATCCCCCCCGACCACGCCACCATCGCTTCCCGCTGCGCCATAGTGGAGTTCGATCCCGTACCCGACGACGTCGTTCGACAGGTTTTGATCGACGAGGGGGTCGACCCCGAAGGCTTGGACGACATCGTGGTCGCCGCCGCCGGGGACGTGAGCCGGGCCCGGCTGCTGGCCACCGACGCCGGTCTCGGCGCTCGCCGCCAGGCCTGGGCCTCGGTAGCGGAGCGGGTGGACGGATCGGGGGCGACGGTGGTGGGTTTGGTCGAGAAGCTCCGGGCCCTTATCGACGAGGCCCAGGAGCCGTTGGTGGCCCGCCAGAAAGCCGAAGCCGACGAGATGACACGGGTCGAAGCCGAGGTTGGAGCCCAAACCCGCTACCGACGGGAAATGGATGCCCGACACCGCCGGGAGCAGCGCCTCCTGCGAGCCGATGAGCTGCGCTTCGGGCTGGCCACTCTCGCCGCTTGCTACCACCGACGATTGGACCAGGACCATGGCCGCGCGGAGGCCGTCGCTGCCATCGACCGCATCCGCGACGCCCACGCCGCCCTGGTCCGCAACCCCAACGAACCCCTCCTCCTCCAGGCGCTATTCCTGTCCCTCCCCCAGCTGTGAGGCCGTTTTCCGGTCTGCCTCCCCCCGCCGAGGTTGGTAGCCTGGTCCCCCCGCCCGAGTAGCTCAGTCGGCAGAGCAATTCATTCGTAATGAATAGGTCAGGAGTTCGATTCTCCTCTCGGGCTCGCCTAGGCCGATGCTCTATATTCACGGCCGCAACGGACGGATCCGGAAGCGAATCCCCTACGGCAACGACGCTCACCCACCACGGGGTACAGATGGCCCTCGCGGAGCATGACCACTTTTGGACGCAGCTCCGCCATCTGGCCAGGCGGCGTCCCGGCCTCTGACGAATCGCCGGCTCCTGGAGGCGCCGGTTGGCCGCCGCCGCCGAGGTGCATCGCACCGCCTCGCTGGGAGCTCGAGCCGTAGCGTTCTCCGAGAACCCCACGTCGCTGGGGTTGCCGTCGGTGTACACCGACCACTGGGAGCCGTTGTGGGCCGCGGTGGCCGAGGCCGGTCTGGTGGTGTGCCTGCACATCGGTTCGTCGTCCAAGCTCATCAAGTCGTCCGACGACGCCCCTCCCTGCACCGTGCTCCCCTACGTGGGGGCCAACTCGATGATCGCCTGCACCGACTGGCTTTTCTCCGGCATTCTCGACCGCCACCGCCCGATCCGGGTGGCGTTCTCGGAAGGGGGAGCCGGCTGGGTCCCCTACCTGCTGGAGCAGGCCGACGACCACAACATCGACGATCAGACGCCGGTTGTCGACTGTCTCCCGATGATCGACAACCG
Organism: Acidimicrobiales bacterium; assembly: GCA_965200775.1. Taxonomy (GTDB): domain Bacteria; phylum Actinomycetota; class Acidimicrobiia; order Acidimicrobiales; family Bin134; genus Poriferisocius. Next base: position 2,802,059 of record OZ241383.1, read on the forward strand.
GCCGAACCTCTCCGTGTTGGCGATCACCCACCACGACCGAGACCACAGCTCGGAGTTCGAGCGACTGATCGAGGAAGTTCACATCGATGAACTGTGGGTGACGCTCCGCTCGTTCGTCGAGTCCGACGACGAACTCACCGACTCCGTGCGCGTTGCCTGATTGCTCCTTCGATCGCGAGCCATGTGGTCGCCCTCGGCTCGGAATGGCGCTTGCCAACCGAGGTGACACAGAGGTAACAGCACAACCGTAGACAGAGGGGCACAGCGAGAAACGGCGGGGAACTAGGACACGTAGAGAAACAACCTCTGACCTGTGAGAATGACCCAATCGGCTGGTCAGCCAGGTGGCACTACGAACAACCGATCGGCCTCATAACCCGAAGGTCGCGGGTTCAAATCCCGCCCCCGCCACTACAAAAGCCCTGGTCACAGCGTTGCTGAGACCAGAGATTCGTCGTTCTCTGGCCATTCTTCTAACGGACGATCCGGCGCGGGGTGGTATTCGGCGTCCGGTACTTGAACCCCGGCGAGGACCTTCCGTACTCTGGGGCGTGGCGCTAGGCTGAGAGCTGGTGCGTACCGCCCGACTACAGAAGACCGATGGCACAGACGTCTGAACCCGGAGTAGATCTCGCCCCGTACAGACGCCAGTATCGGAACCCACCGATCGAAGAGGCGATCTGCGAGGTCCGGTTCGTGCCCAGCGCTGAATGGGACCCAACAGTTCCGGGGCTGCTCTACCAGTCGCTCAAGACGGACTACCCGGCAAGGCCACGTTCCCAGAATGTCGTCGAGGCCGGAGTCCAGCTCCCCGACGATGCCGGCGACGGGGGGGCCTCCTTCCAGTTCCGGCACAACAGGAGCCGCGTTCAGTTTCGGAGCGAGGACGAGAAGCGCATTGTTGGCGTCGGAGAGGACGTGCTGAGTGTTCACGTGCTCCGCCCATACTCGTCCTGGGAGCAATTCCGCGAGCAGATCCAGTCGGCGGTTAGCGCATACGACGACGTGGCTAAACCGGTGGGGATAGCCCGAATCGGCGTTCGCTACATCAATCGGATCGTGGTGGATGCCGAGGTGGTGGAGCTGAGCGAGTACTTCACATCACCGCCAAATCCTCCAGCCACGCTTCCGCAGAACCTTCGCTCCTTTCTGGTCCGAATGGACGCTGCCTACGAGCGCGAGCCTTTCAGGCTCGTCACAACGTTCGCCAGCAATGACGCTGCAGAGGGGCAGACGGCGTTTATTCTCGACATCGACGTCATCGGCGAGTGGCCGGATCCTCTAGACGTTGGAGACGCAATGGGCATCATTGACAACCTCCGGGCAAAGGAGCGGTCGGGGTTCGAGGCTCTGATCACAGACAAGGCAAGGGGGCTCTTCGATGCTGACTAGGGCGGTGCATCCTGCTAGCTCAACTCGTGATCTCGCTCGTTCGGAGGGCTCCTACTCTGTCTGCGAGGAATTGCTCTACCCTTTCCTGATTGGGGGCGTTGTAGAGGATGTCAGCCACCGGCCGTTGCAGGTGGCGTGGGTTGCTTTGAGTGCCTCGTGCTCGGAGTCAGCGCGACGTGTCGAAGAGCAGATTGCCGACGTGCTCTCCGAAGCCAGTCATCTCGGGGCAATGAGCAACGTGTGGAATTTCCTGCTGGAGGACCCGCTGGCGCTGGCTCACGCAGATATCGAGTTTGATGATGTCCTTCCGCCGCAGCCTCGACGCAATCTCAGGGTGGTAAAGGGCGTGTTCCACCGCGTGGAGAAGCCGTGGCCGGGGATAGCTCTCTCCGACGATGAACTCGATGCCATCTATGTCGACAGTGGTGATGGCTGAACCCACGTGGTACGAGATCGTTTCCGGTGGCGACATCGAGCAAGGAGACATTCTTCGGTCATGCCCCACGCCCGTGATGGGCAGTCCATCGTTCCCGATTTTGGCAGGCGACTCGGTTGATATTGATATCGCCGATCTGGATCTCGTGATACTCACTCAGAGCTGCGATCTCGAGAACGATAAGGTCGACGAGGTACTACTGGCGGAGGTCGTCGAGTGGGAGACGGTCAAGCAGTCGGGCCCACATCACTTCAAGTCAAAGAGCCACCGAGAGGCGTTGGTCCGGGGAAACGTGCCCGGATATTCCCTGATGCACAAGTCTGAACTTGACGTGCCAATGAGCTGGTCCCTGGTTGACTTCCACCGATTGCACGTCCTTCCGAAGGCGTACTTGGAGACATTTGTGCTTCAGGCCGGAAGCCGCCTCAGGATGACCTCACCTTATCGCGAGCATCTCGCTCAAGCGTTTGCCCGATACTTCATGCGCGTCGGCCTGCCGCATGATGCGAAGGACTTCGTCGCGGAAGGCAAGTAGCCCGCCATACTCCGGACACGGCTGCCTTCAGGATTGCCACACGCACCAGGAAATGACCGTGGCCGGTAGCCATTCCGTTGTTCGAGATCGATAACGACGAACTGGTGCCCTTCCGCCGGGTGCAGACGGGATCCGATCTCTACGAGGACGAGATCAGGGACTTACTCTGGTCGAACCTCGACGCCTTGACGCAGTACGCCCTCTTCAGCGACCGACTCGAAGCGGTCGCAACGGTCTGATCGGTCACGGCGACAACGTCAAGTCCGGATTCCACGGCCTAGGCGACGAACTTGGCAGGGTGCCACTCTCTGTCGCAGTGCTAATTCGGGAAGGTGTGATCATGTAGATCAACTGCTCGCCACATCTGAAGTCCCTCCTGGGTACAGATAGACACTCCAGCACATATGTGGTAGAGTGCATGTATGGAGGTGAGACTCCATCCCCTCTTCCAGGACTGGCTCGGGAGGTTGGCAGACTCCGCCGACCACCTTGACCTCTTCGGGGAGGTGATGGCCCTGATAGCGGCGCTTGAGACATACGGTCGAGATCTTGGCGACCCTGAGCGCCACCCGGTGGTGACAAAACGAAACTTGGCAACCTGTGGTACCAGACGAACATCACACAAGCCCAGGATCGTCTCAACCAGTGGTGCCAGCACAACCCGCCATACAAACCGATCGTGAAACGAGGAGGACTTCGATGGCAGCGCAGAGGAAACCGGTCCCGGTTGACAACAACGACCTTGACGATGTGAAAGAGAACGATTGGGGCCGCGACGACACACCAGAGCGGTTCTTCGACCGCCTACGTGACGATGACCAAGCGCAGGCTCGGTTCGACGCAGTGCTTGCGGAGATTCACGAGCACCAAGCCTCACTCGCTCAGGTTCGAAAGGCGAAGTCCCTGACGCAGGTCACGATCGCCAGACTTCTTGAGATGGATCAGTCCGAGGTCTCAAGGCTTGAGCGCCGCAGCGACATGCTCTTGTCGACGCTTCGGTCTTTCATTCAGGCAGCCGGGGGCGAACTTCAACTCATTGCGACGTTCCCCGATTCGGCACCGGTTCATCTACTAGTCGGCGAGTCCGCAGCCGCGACCACGCAATAGCGCCTGGGTCGCCGCCGGCAAACCCTCAACCTTCTGAAGGCCACCCCTTGCCCCTCTCAGGGGTTTGGGGTTGGGGTGGGGGCTAGCCTGGGGCCGCGATGTTGCCTGCTGATGTCAAGCCGATCTCTGTTGATGACCACATCATCGAGCCGCCCCATCTGTGGCAGAGTCGGCTGCCGGCTCGGTTCCGGGAGCGGGGGCCTCGGGTGGTGGAGCTTGAGAACGGGACTGAGGCCTGGCTCTACGAGGACCAGGTAATCCAGACCGTTCGGGGCAACACCCGCACGATGCCAGGCTTTGACGACGACCCGCTGGGGGTGGCCCGGTTCAGCGAGATGCGCCCCGGTTGCTACGAGCCCAAGGCTCGATTGGACGACATGGACCTCGACGGCATCTGGGCTCAGGTCAACTTCCCCGACTTCAGCCGGTTCGCCGGCCACCGGTTCGTGGCGAGCGAGAACTTCGAGCTGGCCGCATTGTGCGTGCGGGCCTACAACGACTTCGTGTTGGAAGAGTGGTGCGCCGCCGACCCGCAGCGGCTGATTCCCCTGGTAGTGGTGCCGTTGTGGGATCCGGCCGCCGCCGCCGCCGAGGTGCATCGCACCGCCTCGCTGGGAGCTCGAGCCGTAGCGTTCTCCGAGAACCCCACGTCGCTGGGGTTGCCGTCGGTGTACACCGACCACTGGGAGCCGTTGTGGGCCGCGGTGGCCGAGGCCGGTCTGGTGGTGTGCCTGCACATCGGTTCGTCGTCCAAGCTCATCAAGTCGTCCGACGACGCCCCTCCCTGCACCGTGCTCCCCTACGTGGGGGCCAACTCGATGATCGCCTGCACCGACTGGCTTTTCTCCGGCATTCTCGACCGCCACCGCCCGATCCGGGTGGCGTTCTCGGAAGGGGGAGCCGGCTGGGTCCCCTACCTGCTGGAGCAGGCCGACGACGTGTTCGACAACTTCCGGGTGCAGCTCCCAGCCGAGCGTCCTCCCCGAGAGGTCTTTGCCGAGCATATGACCGTGTGCATGCTGCGAGACGACACCGCAGTCGCCGCTCTCGACGTGATCGGAGAGGACAACATCACCTGGGAATCGGACTACCCCCACGAGTCCACCCTGTTCCCCCAGAGCATGGAGTCGCTGACCCACTCAACCGCTTCGATGACCGAATCGGTGGCCCGCAAGTTCGCCGAGACCAACGCCCGCCGCCTGTTCCGAATCGACTAGCCGAAATAGACTGACGGGTCCGGCACTCACCGAGCAGCCGGCACCCAAGCCGGCCCCGGCGCCCGCTCTCAGTCCTGAGACTCGTACCCGAACCGTTCCATCGACTTATGGAAATCACCCAACGTGGAGTACACCGTCAACCGGTCGAACTGCCGCTGGATGTTCCGGTCGGTCACGTCGGCATGCACATCCACCGCCATCTTGGCCAGCCCAACCGCCTCGGTGGGCAGCGACATGAGGTGATGGCAGAAGGCGTACACCTCGTCCATCAACGACTCCGCCGGGTAAATCTCGTGAATCAGCCCGATGGACTTGGCCTGCTCGGCGCCCACCTCCATCGTGGCCATCGCCATCCACTTGGCCCAGCTTGGCCCGATCAGCCGGGTCAGCCTGCTGGTGCCTCCGCTGCCGGCGATGCCCCCCAGCTTCACCTCGGGCAACGCAAAAGAGGCCTCGGGAGTGCAGAACCGGAAGTCAACCGACCCGGACATCTCCACCCCGGCCCCCAGGCACCGACCCTGAATCGCCATGATGATCGGCTTCTCCACAGCTTCCATCTCGTCGTAGAGGAGGTGGTGGCTGCGGTAGTCCCGCCGGAAGTTCCACCCCGGGTGCAGATGCTCGGTTTCGGGGTCGCCGGGGCGATTACCTGCCGGGCTGGAGATGTCCTGACCGGCGGTGAAGTAGCGGCCCTTGGCCGTGATCACCATGCACAGCAGGTCGTCCCGGTCACCCAGCGCCAGCACCGCTTCCCACAGCGCCGCCGTCATCTCGTGGCTGATGGCGTTTAGCTTCTCCGGCCGATCCAGAGTCAGCGTGAGGATGCCGTCGGCTACGTCGATGGTGGCGTTGGGACAGCCCTTCGGGAGGTCGGTCACCTAGGCAGCTTCGCGCAGCCGGGTGGTGCGATGCACCGGGTCGGTGTCGATCTTGGGGATCACGTACTTGCCCAGCAGCTCAATGGTCTTGAGGTCGTCGGCCCGCTCGCTGGAGCCCATCCCGAACACAAGCTGATCGGCCCCGGCGTCGGCCCATTCCTGACAGCCCTTCAGGGCCTGATCGGGGTCACCCATCACGCTTCCCGGCTGGCCGATTCCCTGCCACAGCTCCTCGGCGGAGGGCATGGGAATGGTCTGGGGCCACGCCGGCACCCACTCGGGCCTGGGGAAGGTGTCGTGGTACCGGAACACGTTGGACTGGAGGTAGGTCATCGACGACCGCAGGGCGTGGTCCACCGCGCCCTGGGTGGTCTCAGCCACGAACGCCCCGGAGGTCACCATGATGTTGTCGTTCACGAACGCCCCAACCGGCTCGGCGTTGACGATGTCCTTCTTGTAGGCCTCCAGCACCGGGGCCAGCTCGTCAAGAGCCCCCACCGAGAACCCGAGCACGCCGAGCCCCTTGCGGGCCGCCATGGAATAGCTCGTGACGTTGCCCGCCGCGTACCACATGGCCGGGTGGCCCTTGCCCCACGGCTTGGGCAGCACCTTGCGCGGGGGAAGCGACCAGAACTTGCCCTCGTATCCCTCGTAGGTGTCCTGGGTCCACATCTTGGCGAACTCACCAATCACGTCCTCCCAGATCTCCTTGGTGTGGGTGGTCTCGGTGATGCCCTCCCGGTGCAGGAACCCCAGAATCTCGTGGCTGCCCGCACCTCGACCGGTGCCGAACTCGAACCGGCCCTCGGTGAGATGGTCGAGCATGGCTACCCGCTCCGCCACCTTGGCCGGGTGGTTCACCTGGGGCAGCGGGTTGAAGATGCCCGAACCGATGTGAATCCGCTCTGTGGCGTGGGCCAGGTAGCCGGCGATGGCGTCGTTGGCCGACATGTGGGAGTACTCGTCGAGGAAGTGGTGCTCGGGAAGCCACACGTACTTGAACCCCGCCTTGTCCGCCGCTATCACTAGCTCCAGCTCCTCCATGAAAGCGGTGTGCTCGGCGTCGGGATCGACATCCCGGCGATGCTGGGGGACGTATCCCTGGATGAACAGCCCAAACTCCATATCAGCTTCTCCGTGTCTTGGTGGATGGTAGGCAGATATTTCCTAGCAGCCCATCTCCCTTCGGGCCTAAGGGAGCACCAAAGCCACCTGCCCCCAAGCCACCGAACGCACCAAAGCCTTGTGCCTCCAATCATGAGGGCACGCCAAAGCCCCTATGCTGGCGAGCCGTGTCTCCCATCCGCCCCGAACAACCCCCCACCCCGCTCCGCGACGCCTTCCCCATCCACCGGGCCCCCGTGGACGGCGACCTTTCGCTGGCCTACATCCGGGAGGGGGTGGGCGGCTACCCCCTGGTGCTGGTTCACGGCTATCCCGAAACCAAGCGCATCTGGTGGCGCAACATCATCCCGCTGGCCCAAGCCGGCTACGAGGTGATCGTGCCCGACCTGCGGGGTTACGGCGATTCCGACCTGTCCTCCGACGACCAGTACGACCTGGTGCTGTACTCCCGGGACGTGTACACCCTGGTCCACGATGTGCTCGGCCACCAAAAGGTCGGCCTGTTGGGCGGCGACGTGGGTGGGGCTGTGATCGTGGATATGGCCAACCGGTGGCCGGAGTTCGTCGACCGCATGGTGTTCTTCAACACCGTGGCCCCGTTCATCGTCGATCAGATCGACTGGTACACCGAGCGGGGTCTGTCGCTGAATCCACTGCCTCACGGTCCCACAGGCGACTACCGCATCCGCCAGGGCCGCGACCCCGAAGCGCTGCGGGCCGACCTGGACACCCCCGCACGGTGCCGCCAATACGTGCGCGACTGCTACGAGCACCGGCTCTGGGCCTCCCAGTACTCCTTCGAGGAGGACGACTACGACTTCATGACCGAGCCGTTCTCCGACCTGGAACGACTGGCCGCCGGATGGTCGGTGTACCAGCTCGAATACGGCCGACCCATGAGCGAGCCCCCCATGATGGGCACGCAGGTGCAGGCTCCAACCCTCATCCTGTACGGCCCCGACGACCAAGTCGTGCCCAAGGACTTCCCCAAACGATGCGAGATCGCCTTCCCCAACCGGATCGGACCGGTGGTGCTCCCCGAATGCGGCCACTTCCTCCAGTGGGAGCGGGCCGACGTGTTCAACCCGCTGGTCGAGCGCTTCTACGCTGATCTGCGCTGACCACAGAAGCTGACCACCGAAGGAGCCGGGCCGTGCATCTCAACCAGTTTTCCGACACCATCGAACCGCTGGACATGACCAAAACCGCCGAGTTCGAGAGCCTTTGCTCCAGCGCTGCCGACCTGGGCATTGCCCACGGAGCCGACATCGCCTACGTGTCCCGCAACATCGTGGCCCGCCACCAGCGATTCCACTTTCTGGAGTGGGGCAGCCCCGACGCACCCACGGTGCTGCTACTCCACGGCGGCAACCAGTCGGCCCACTCCTGGGACCTGGTCAGCCTGGCGCTGGCCGACCGCTACCACGTATTGGCCCTCGATCAGCGGGGCCACGGTGACAGCGAGTGGGCCCGCGACGCCGACTACTCCTCGGGGGCAATGGCTGCCGATGCCGCCGCTTTCTGCGCAGCGGTGGGGGTGGAGGATCCCGTCATCATGGGCCATTCCATGGGCGGCATGAACACCATGCGCCTCACCCTCGACCACCCTGAGCAGGCCAAGGCCATCGTGCTGGTGGACATCGGCCCGGAGATCTCCGAGGTGGGAACCAAGGTCATCCGCACGTTCGTCACCGAGAACCGGGAGTTCCAGGACATCGACGACTTCGTGGCAGCGGTGCAGAAGTACGACCCCTACCGCAGCAGGGAGCACATCGAGCGCACCGTCAAGTACAACCTGCTGCAACGGGTGGACGGCACGTTCGTATCCAAGGTGGACCACGGCCCCCGACTGGCCTCCGGGGCCGAGCACCGCCGGGCCGGTGATCGCTTCACCATCGAGGACGCCGAACGCATCACCCAGCCGGTCCTGCTGGTGCGGGGAGCCGACTCTTGGGTGCTCACCGCCGAGGCCGCCGAGAGGTTCGCCGCCGCCCTGCCCAACGGCACGCTGGTGACCGTGCCCGATTGCAGCCACAACGTCCATGGCCAGAACACAAGGGGCTTTCTGGCCGCAGTCGAGCCATTTTTGGCAAGCTTCGCGTCGTGAATGCAATGGATGACGTGAACGCCGCGCTCGAAGCGTGGCAGGAGTGGTGCGACCTGCTCAAGCGGATGGGCAACGAGGTCGTGTCACAGCCCTACCCCACCGGCGACGGAGCCGAGCTGGAGATGCTCGAACACCTGGCCGACAACGTGGTGGCGTTCTGCGGGTGGGAGGTGCTGCACGCCGACCCCACCCGCCCGTTCTTCAGCCGCCAGAACGACCTCACCGTCCAATGGGGCGGACCCAACGCCGACAACGTGTACCGCCACGCCCGCATCGAACCCGGTCGCCGCTACCGGATCACCGGCAACATGCACGGCTGCGACGATTTCATCATCGCCCTGCGGGCCGGGTTCATGCACAACGACATCTGGGGCACAAAGGCCACCATCACCGCTCACGAGATCGGGCTCGGACGCCACGACGACTTCGAGATCCTTCTCGGCGGCGACGAGCCCGGCGCGGTGGCCATACCCGACGGGGTGTTGTCAGCCTCGATCCGCGAGTACTACTTCGATTGGACCGCCGACGAGCCCGCTTTCTTCACCATCGAATGCCTCGACCCCGAACCCGCTCCGGCGTTCAATGGGGGGGTGCTGGGCGAACGGGTGCGCCGGGCCATGATGCAGATGACCGACTCCATCGAGCGCTGGAACGCCTACATGGTGATGAACCGGGCCGAGCGCATCGACAACAGCTTTGCCAATCGCACGGTGAAAATATCCAAGGGCCTGTCCATGGCCCGCTACGGGTTCTGCTTCTGGGATCTCGAGCCCGATCAGGCGCTCATCGTGACCGCCGAGGTGCCCGAATCCATTTACTGGGGGGCTCAGCTCTACATGATGGGCACCTTCGAGCTGGTGGACCCCTACGGCCGTATCGTGTCCTACAACCAGGCTCAGACCACCGTTTCATCCGACGGCAAGGTGCGCTACGTGGTGAGCGCCACCGACCCCGGTACCGCCAACTGGCTCGACACCGCCGGGCGCCGCAACGGCCTGGTCAACCTCCGCTGGTTCTGGCCCACCGGCGACCAAGGCATGGAACCCTCCTCCGAGGTGGTGCCCGTGAGCGACGTGGCCGCCGCACTGCCCACCGATCACCCCATGGTCACCCCCGCCGAGCGAGCCGCCGACCTCGCCGCTCGGCAGGCCCATCTGCGACACCGTTTCAGGACGTGAACCCCGGCCTCACGGCCGCATAATCCCGCCCCCGTCCACCTGGAACGTCTCCCCGGTGATGTATTGGCTGGTGTCCGACAGCAGGAACCCGATTACCGGGGCGATGTCGTTCACAGCGTCGCCGTCTCGGCCCAGGGGGTGGTTGTCGAACATGGCCTGGTAGGCGGCCAGCCGGTCGGGGTCGTCGTCCGGTGGAGCCCGATGGGCCACCGACGCCGGGTTCACGCAGTTCACCGTGATGCCATCACGCCCCCACTCCCGTGCCGCCGTGCGGGTGAGGGAGCGAATGGCCTCCTTGGCCGCTCCGTAGGGGCCGTAGCCCGGCCCGCCCGTGAGCCCCATCGTGGTGCCAAAGGTGATGATGCGACCCCGACCCTTGACTGCCATGTGGGGGTGGACGGCCTGCATGAGCCACAGCGTTGCCTTGGGACCGGTGTCGAACAGCAGATCCATGTCCGACTCGTCCACATCCAGAAGCGGCATGGTGGGACGGAACGACTGGGCGTTGGCCACCAGCCCATCCACCGTGCCCCAACGCTGCACCGTCGCCTCCACTACTTCTCGTATGTGGTCTCGGTCGCTCACCGTTCCTGCCACGGCCAGCACGTCGCCGCCCCGATCGGCCAGCTCGGCAGCGGTGGCCTCGATCCGCTCGGGCTTGCGGCTGGTAATCGTGACCTTCACCCCCTGGCCCACCAGATATTCGGCTATCCCCCGCCCGATCCCTTTGGACGCGCCGGTGACTATCACCACTTGGTCTGCGGGGACGATCACGCCGTTGGGGGCCATCTGAGCTTCGAGCATCTTTCGAGCGTACTGTTCTGGATGATGGATTTGCCCTCGAAGGCCACGCTGTGAGCTGGACTGCCGGCCCTCGGCCCGACTGGGTGGCCGCCGTGAACGCAGGCGAAGCCGGGCCGGTGGTGGACGAAGCCCGCCGCCCTTTCGACCCCGACCTGCTCATGGCCGAGGCCCTTGTTCGCATGGGCCGACCCCCCGACGACCGGGCTGCTTTCGGTGACGGTGCCTTTGTGGAACCCCTGGGGCTGTTCTGCAACGGGCTGGAACACGAGGCCGACCTCACCGCCATGGGCCGGTGGATGTCGCGGCGGATGATCCTTCGACTGCTGGAGGTGCGCATCCAGCTCGTCGACTACCTGGCCACCGATCCCGGCACGCTAGACGAGCCCATCGCCGAGCCCATCTTCGTGATCGGCGCTCCCCGCACCGGCACCACCGTCATTCACGGCGTGCTGGCCCAAGACCCGGCCAACCGGGCCCCCGAGGGATGGGAGCTGCTCCGCCCGGTGCCGCCGCCCCATCCCGATCCCGACACCCGGGCGGCCGATCCCCGCATCGCCCTGGCCGGAGCCGAGCTGGTCATGCCCCAGACGGTGTCCAGCGGCATGCTCGCCATCCACGAGTACTCCGGGCGCATGTACAAGGAGTGCCTGTCGGCCATGTCCCTCGAGTTCTGCTCCGAGGAGATGGTGAGCCGAACCGATGTGCCCACCTACCAGGCGTGGCTCCAAACCGCCGACTACCGACCGGCGTATCGCACCTACCGGAAAGTCCTCCAGGTGTTGCAGCGGCGGATGCCCACCCGACGGTGGGTGCTCAAATCGCCTGCTCATCTCCAGGCCCTGCCCGCCCTGATGGAGGTGTTCGACGACGCCCGGTTCGTGATCACCCACCGCGACCCCACCGCCATCCTGCCCTCGGTCACCAGCCTCATCGCCACCATGCGCTGGGCCCATTCCGACAGGGTGGATTTCGCCGCCATCGGCAGGTACCACCTGGAGCTCTACGCTCGCAGCCTGGACAACCTCATCGACCTGGTGGACTCGGGTCGGCTTCCCCCCGACCGCACCGCCCAGGTTCCCCACCGGCTGGTGGCCACCGACGGGGTGGCCGCGGCCCGGTCGGTGTACGAGCAGCTCGGCCTTGAGCTCACCCCCCCAACTGAGGCCTCCATGGCTGCCTACGTTGCTGCGACCCCGCCGGGCAAGCACGGCGAACACCGCTACCAGTTCGAAGACCTGGGGCTCACCCGAGCCGAGGTTCGAGCCCGATTCGCTCGCTACATCGAACGTTTCGACATTCCGGTGGCCGGCGGTGGTTGACCGAGACCAGGGGCTAAAGGTGGCCGGCGGTGATTGACCGAGGCCAGGGACACAGGTTGGCCGGCGGTGATTGACCGAGGCCAGGGACACAGGTTGGCCGGCGATGGCTGATAGGGAGCACCCGGAGACGGCGTCGGCCTACCGGCTGGCCGAACTGCTCGGCGACCTGCCCCACCCCGACGACTTCGGCCCCGAGGCTTACGAGCTGGTTGAGCGCACCCGCGATCTGGTGGCCGCGGTTTCGGCCAACGACGCCGACCCCGGCACCAGGGCAGAGCTGGCCGCCGCCATCGCCGAAATCACAGCCCGCTTGCAGCTCCATACCCGCCGGCCCCACATCGTGGTGGCCCGCGACCACGAGGGCACGATCTACAACCTCACCCAGGCCGGTTCGGGCCTGCTCAACCCCCAAGCCCCTCGCCTGGTTTTCGACCCGGTGCCCCCCCGACCAGTCGACGCCGAACCCAGTCCGGTGGAGATGCGAGCTACCGTCACCCTCACCGAGGCCCATTCCGGACCGCCCCACCGGGCCCACGGCGGGGTTGTGGCCGCCATCCTTGACGAGGCTCTGGGCACGGCCGCCACCCGAGCCGGTGCCACCGGCCTCACCGCCGGGATCAACGTGCGCTACAAGGCAGGCACCCCCCTCAACACCCCCCTGGAGGTGACCGCTCGCTACTCCCATACCGAGGGGCGCAAGCACATAGCCACCGGCGAGGTTCGCGCCGGCGAGCTTCTCTGCGCCACAGCCGAGGCCATCTTCATTACCGAAACCAGCACGTAGGCACTCAGCCCCGGTGATGGGCCACCGCCGTGTGCTCCATGGGCGCTCAACCCAAGCGGTGTGTCACCATGAACCGCATGGTTGATGTCGCCCCGCCAAATGAGGCCGAGCTTCTCGGCACGTCCGTCACCGCCTCGGGGCTGGCCGCCGAAGCCCCGGTGAAGATCCCGGTCCTGCGCTACACCTCAGCCGAGTTCGCCGAACTGGAGTACGAGAGGATGTGGCCCAAGGTGTGGCACGTGGCCTGCACCGAAGACCATGTTGCCAACCCCGGCGACTGGTTCGAGCACAAGCTGGGCAAGTACTCGATTCTGCTGGTGCGAGGCAACGACGGTGTGCTCCGGGGCTTCCAGAACGTTTGCCGCCACCGGGGGAACACCATCTGTCAGGGCTCCGGCACCGGCATCACCGAGCTTCGCTGCCCGTACCATCGCTGGGCTTGGGACCTGACCGGGCGACTCCGGGAGATCCCCTCCCGCCGGGGCTTCGGTCCGGTGAAAAACGACGAACTGCCCCTGGTGCCGGTGCGGGTGGAAACCTGGGCCCGGTTGGTGTTCGTCAACCTCGACTTGAACGCCGAGCCGCTGATCGACTGGCTGGAGGGCATCCCCGACGACATCGCCTGGGCCAACCTGGACGAGTTCCGTGGTACCTACTCCACCGCCACCGCGGTGAACTGCAACTGGAAGGTGGTAAACGAAGGCTTCTCCGAGACCTACCACGTACAGGGCCTGCACCGGGAGATGCTGGGCAGCATCGACGACGTCAACTCGCCCCAGCGAATCTGGGACCGCCACGGGGTGTCCTACCAGCCCTACGGAGTGCCCAGCCCCCGCCTGGGCCGCGACGTGAGCGACCAAACGGTGTGGGACTCCTTCATCGTTACCCAGGGCGGTCGCATGGGACCGGAATACGCCGAGCCGTGCCCGGCACCCCAGGTTCCCGACGGCCAGACCCTCCAGGACGTGATCGCCCAGAAGATCAGAAGCCATCAAGCCACGATTGGGGTGGACCTCTCTGGCTACGACACGGCCCGGATCACCCACCTCAACCAGTACAACCTGTTCCCCAACACCACAGTGCTCATCAGCGCCGACCTGTTCACCGTGCTCACCGCCCGGCCCGGCCCCACCCCCGACCAGGGGGAACTGGCCACCATCCACCTCAGCCGGGCGCCGTCGGCCGATGCGCCATCATCCTCGCCGGTACACGTCACCGTGTCGATGGACCAGGCCGACTTCGGGTTCGTCCTGAACCAGGACTTCAGCGTGATCCGCACAATGCAGGCCGGCCTTCACCAGCCCGGCTTCACCCATGTGTGGCTGTCGGGGGAGGAGTGTCGGATCATCAACATGCACCGCAACCTGGAGCGGTATCTCGGACTTGAGCGCGGAGGCTGGGCTCCTCCCGACAAGCCCGCCCGGTGACCCTCCCCGAGCATCCCGAGGCCATCACCCCCGGATGGCTCACGGAGCACCTGGCGCACAGTCACCCCGGCACGGTGATCACTGCCGTGGAGGTGCTCGAGGTCCATGCCGGCACCAACGCCAACGCCCGCCTCTGGGTCACCTACCGGGACACCACCGACCTGCCGGCCACCATGTTCGCCAAGCTCCCGCCCCTGGACCCCGACCGTCGGGCTCAGATCAACCAAACCGGGATGGGCCGCCGGGAGGCACTGTTCTACCAGTCCCTGGCCCACCGGGTACCCATGCGCACCCTCACCGCCTACGTGGCCGCCTTCGATCCCGAAACCGGGGCGTTCGTGCTGCTTCTGGAAGACCTGGACAATTCCGACTGCTCACTGCCCGATCCCATCGAGGGGGTGTCTGTGGCCTATGCGGAGCAGGCGATGGACCACTACGCCGGGCTTCACGCCCGCTACGAAGACCCCGCCCGCCGGGAAGCCGAGGCAAGCTGGGTGCCTCAGGCCAACCGGGGAAGCGACTACGGAGCCCGGTTGCTGCGCTACGGGCTCGACCACCACCGGGACAAGCTCACCGATACCTTCGCCGAGACCGCTGAGCTGTACATCACCCGCACCGCCCACCTGCACGCTACCTGGGTCCCGGGTGCGACCGCCGGGCCTGCCACCGTGCTCCAGGGCGACGGCCACGTCGGGAACCTGTTCGTGACCCCCGACGACGGGCCGGGCTTCCTCGATTGGGGTCTCATCAACGTGGGCGCCCCGATGCGCGACGTGAGTTACTTCCTGAACATGTCGCTTGCCCCCGAGGTGCGCCTGACCCACGACCAAGCCCTGATCCAGCGCTACCTCGATACTCGAATCGACCACGGTGCCCAACCCATCTCCTTCGACGATGCCTGGCTGGCCCACCGGATCCACGCCGCATACACCGTGCCGGCGAGCTGTCAGGTAGTCACCTTCCCCGAAAACGCTTCGCCCGACCGCCGCCGTTTCGCCGATGCATTCCTGGCTCGCTGCGAAGCCGCCCTGGCCGACCTCGACCCCCTTGCCGCCCTGCGCGAAACCTTCGGCCTTTCGCTGCGGTAAAGGTGAGCTGGGAGGTGGGTCAGGCCACCTTCATGAGGCGGGCCATGTTGCCCCCCATCACCATGCGGATTTGCTCGTCGGGCAGCCCGTAAAGGTCGTCCACGAACGAGAGCGGGTCCGACATCCCCTCCACGTGGGGATAGTCCGAGCCGAACACGACGCGGTCGGCTCCCACAGCTCCGATGAGCCCGATCGGGTCGTCCTCGTGGAACGGGTGGATCCAGATGTTGCGCTTGAACACGTCCACCGGATGCTCTTCCCACGCCTGGGGCATCCGCTGGTAGCACATCTCGAGGTGGGCCAGTAGCGGGCGCACCCACGAGCTTCCGTTCTCGACGATTGCCACCTTCAGCTTGGGATGGCGGGTGAGCGCACCGTGGGCGATCCATGAGGTGGCGGCATCCTCGATGGCCCGGTTGTGCATCACCGACATCTGAAACAGCGACTGGTTGAACGCCATCATCTCGCCGGTGCTGCCCTCCCACTCGTTGGTGAACCGGGTGTAGCCGCTGTCGGAAGCATGCATGGTCACCAGCACGTCCAGCTCCACTACCCGCTCCCAGAACGGGTCGAACTCTGCAAGCGCGAACGAGCGGGGCCCGCGCAATCCTGGAGGCGGCGCGGGACGGATCAGCACAGCCCGGGCCCCTCGCTCCACGCACCACTCCAGCTCCTTGATTGCCCGATCCACAATGGGCAGGGTCACGATGGGCACCGGGAAGATGCGCCCCTCGTAGTTGAACGTCCAGTGCTCGTGCATCCACTGGTTGAGAGCGTGGATCACGATGTGGCACTCGTCGGGGGCATCCCGGAATCGCTCCTCCACCAGCGACGCCAGGGTGGGGTACATCATGGCGTAGTCCAAACCCAGCTCGTCCATCAGCTCCAGCCGGGGCTCGGGGGAGAAGAACGCCGGCAGGGCGTCGATGGGTTTCATGATCTCCCGCCGCGACTTGCCCTCGGGGTTGCCGTGCTTGAAGTACTCCTCCTGAGCGCCGGGGGAACCCACCCGCTGGAAAGTCGGGTTGGGGATGTAGTTGCTGATCGTGCCCCGCACCATGATCTTGGTGCGGCCGTGGTGGTCGATGTAGTCGATCAAACCACGGTGGGCATCGGGCAGGTGCTTGGTGAGCGCCTCGGTGGTTTCGTACATGTGGTTGTCGGCGTCGAATACCGCAAAATCGAGCTGGCGTGATGGCATACCGCTCATCATATTCCTGCGGTAAGCTCACTTCGATGGCCGTGCCGCTCACGCCGGACTTCTATCGTTACGAGTGGCATTCATTGGCCGCCACTCGTCTTGAAGGCGAGTTCGTCGTGGCCGCCTGGCCCGATGGTTCCGAACTCCGCTGTTTCAGTTGGTGGCTGGCCGAGCAGCGCGACGTAGAGCCAATCTCCCGGGAGGGCCTGCTCGATCCCAGCGAGCTGATCCCCGCATGAGCAACGTATTCATCACTTGCGCCATCACCGGCAGTGGTGACACCACCTCGAAGTCGGATCTGGTGCCGATCACCCCCCGCCAGATCGCAGAGTCGGCCATCGACGCCGCCGAGGCCGGCGCGGCCATCGTCCACATCCACGTTCGAGATCCCGAAACCGGGGCCCCGTCCCGTGATGTGGAGCTTTACGCCGAGGTCGTCGAGCGGGTTCGGGCGTCGAGTACCGACGTAGTGCTCAACTTGACCTCGGGTATGGGCGGCGACCTCACCCTCGGCTCTGCCGAGGCACCGCTGCCCCTGTCGGACGAGGGAACCGACATGGCCGGGGCCAGCGAGCGCCTGGCCCACGTCCGGGAGCTGAGGCCCGAGATCACCACCCTCGACTGCGGCACCATGAACTTCGGCGAGGGCGACTACATCATGGTCAACAGCCCCTCGGTGCTCGACGAGATGGCCCGCCAGGTTCAGAAGCTGGGGGTCCGCCCCGAGATCGAGATCTTCGACACCGGCCATCTCTGGCTGGCCAAGCGGTTGGTGAACGAGGGGCTCATCGACGACCCGGTCATGGTGCAGCTCTGCATGGGCATCCCCTGGGGTGCTCCCGACGACCTCAACACCTTCATGGCCATGGTCAACAACCTTCCCGACGACTGGGTCTTCTCCGCTTTCTCCCTCAGCCGCAGCCAGCTTCCCTACGTGGCGCTGGCCGCAATCGCCGGGGGCAACGTGCGGGTCGGCCTGGAGGACAACATCTACCTCCAGCGGGGCACGCTGGCCACCAACGCCGACCTCGTCGCTCGGGCCGTGGTCATACTCGAGGCCATGAACTACCAGGTGCTCGGCCCCGAGGCGGTGCGGGACAAGCTCCACCTCACCAAGCACTGACCGGCTTGTCGGCCCAGTTGCTCCGGCAGGCAGCCCGCGGTCCGGCCTAGATTTGGGCTGTGAGCATTGAGATCGCCATCCGGGGTGGCACGGTGGTCGATGGAACCGGTGGACCGGGCAGGCGGGCCGACGTGGGCATCGCGGAGGGCCGGATCGTGGCTATCGACACAACCGTCGAGGCCCGCACCGAGATCGACGCCTCGGGACGGCTGGTCTGCCCAGGGTTCATCGACTGCCACACCCACTACGACCCCCAGGTGCTGTGGGACCCGTGGTTGTCGCCGTCGTGCTGGCACGGGGTCACCTCGGTGGTGGCTGGGAGCTGCGGCTACAGCATCGCTCCCACCAAGGCCGCCGACCGGGCGTCGCTCATCCGCACGCTCGACAAGGTGGAGGACATGCGGGTGGCCACCCTGGAAGCCGGGGTCAACTGGGACTTCGAGACTTATGCCCAGTATCTGGAGGTGATCGAGCGCCGGGGTCTGGCCGTGAACTTCGGCGGTTACGTGGGCCACACCGCGGTCCGGCTCTACGTCATGGGCCAGGACGCTTACGAGCGGGAGGCCACCCCTGACGAGGTGAACGAAATGAAGGCAGCGGTGGCCGACGCCATCAACGGCGGTGCGCTGGGTTTCTCCACCGACCGGGCCGGATTCCATCTTGGTGACGGCGGCCGACCGGTGCCGTCCATAGCCGCCTCGCAGGCCGAGACCGAGGCCCTCATCTCCGTCACCGCCGAGATCGGTCGGGGGGTCGTTCACGTTGCGCCGGGGGAGAACTACCGCTGGGTGTACGACCTGCAGCCCCGCCTGGGACGCCGGCTGAACTGGTCGTCCATCCTCACCTACCCGGCCGCGGCCTCATCCCGGGCCGACTACCGCACCAAGCTGGCAGATCATCTCTCGGGCAGGGCTGCCGGTGCCGACGTGTGGGTGCAGGTCACCTGCCGGCCGATTACACAGCACGTCACCATGATCGAGCCCACTGCCTTCTACGTCATGGGTTCATTCAAGGAGCTGGTGGCGCTGGCCCACGAAGACCGCCACGCCCTCTACGCCGACTCGGGCTGGCGGGCCCGGGTCCAGGCCGACCTGGACACCAACGGCTTGCTGGCCTCCCGGTGGGACACGCTGGCCGTGGTGGAGTCGCCCCATCAACCCGAGCTGGTTGGGACCACGGTTGGTGCGGTGGCCGCCGAGCGGGGCTGCTCCCCGTGGGATGCCATGTGCGACATCGCCCTGGCCGACGGGTTGATGACCCGGTTCGAGATCACCTTCGCCAACGACGAGGTGGACGGGGTGACCGCGCTCATGCAGGCCGAGGGAACCGTCATGGGCTTATCCGACGCCGGTGCCCACGTGGGCCAGATCTGCGATGCGGTCATGCCCACCGACTTCCTGTCCCGGTGGGTGCGCGATCGGGAGGTGATGACCCCCGAAGCCGGTGTTCACAAGCTCACCGGCGAGTTGGCAGAGATGATCGGCCTCGCTCCCGATCGGGGCTACCTTCGCCCCGGTGCGGTGGCCGATTTGGTGGTGATCGACTGGGACAATCTTGCGGTTGGCCCGATCCGCCGGGTTTACGACATGCCGGCCCGGGGAGAACGCCTCATCGCCGACCAGCCCTCCGGCATCGACCACATACTGGTAGGGGGCACCCCGACCCGCCTCGACGGAGAATCCCTCATCGACCGTCTCGAAACCCTCCCCGCCACCACCCTCCGTTCCTAAATCCGACAGCAAACTGTCGCTCTAGCTATACAAAAGACAGTTAACTGTCGATATAGTATGGCTATGGCTGTGCATGGCCCGTTCGTCCATTCGCCGGAAACGATTGACGGCGCTATCCTTCTCGGCAACCGAGTCAGGCTTGCCCGCCGAGAGCGGCAGATGACCATAGTTGAGCTTGCCGAGCGGGTTGGGGTGTCACCCGTGACGATTCGCAAAGTGGAGAAGGGCGATCCCACCGTCGCTTTGGGGACTGCGTTCGAGGCTGCGGTGGTTTCCGGCGTCACCCTGTTTGATCCAGACCCGGCACGGCGTACCCTGGAGGCCTATCATGTTGGCGCAAAGCTGGCCCTGCTACCGGCAACAGTTCGACGAACACCTGTTGATGACGACTTCTGAGTTCGTCACCGATAGATGACCGTGACCCAAGCCGAAGACCACAACCCCACCACAGCTTTCGTATGGGTTTGGCTACCGGGGCAGACCGACCCAGTCGTGGCCGGACGGCTTGACCATCGAGGTTCGGTGGTCGTGTTCACGTATGGCCTCAGCTACCTCGCAAGAGATAACGCCATTGCTCTGTACGAGCCCGAACTCTCCCTCCAACGAGGGGAGATCGCTCCCACCTCTGGGCTCATTTCGGGATGCATTGCCGATGCCGGACCCGATTCATGGGGAAGGCGGGTCATCGAACACCGGAGAGCGGGAAGCGAGGTTGATCTTTCCCCGATGGCCTACCTTCTGGAATCTGGGTCCAACCGGATTGGGGCCCTCGATTTCCAACACTCCCCGGATGAGTATGTACCTCGCACCGGCGACGAGGCACCTCTCGATGAGCTAGCCGAAGCCGCAGATCGGGTCGAAAACGGTCTGCCGCTCACCGCTGCGCTCGACCGGGCGCTACTGCACGCCACCTCGGTGGGCGGGGCCCGCCCCAAGGCTGTTCTGGTAACCGGCGACCGTCAGGTGATCGCCAAGTTTGCCACTACCACGGATTCGATGCCTGTGGTCAAGGGTGAGTACGTGGCGATGGAACTTGCTCGGCTCGCGGGTTTGGACGTTGCCCGTGTCCACCTGGCCGATGCTCTCGGCAAGGCCGTTCTGCTGGTCGACAGGTTCGACCGCAACGTGGACCAGACCCGAAATATCGTCGTGTCAGCCCTCACGATTCTGAATCTGCACGACGCCGACGGCATCGCCGGTCGCTATGCCACTTATTCGGATCTTGCCGCACACATCCGCAGACGCTTCACCAAACCGGGCCCGACCCTGCGCGAGCTCTTTGCCCGGATCACCTTCAACGTGCTTGTTGGCAATACCGATGACCATGCCCGGAACCACGCAGCGTTCTGGGATGGAGCCGCCTTGACCCTCACCCCGGCCTACGACATCTGCCCCCAGACCAGGACCGGGCAGGAGGCAACCCAGGCAATGGCCTTCGGCCCGGACGGCGACCGGATGAGCCAGGTCGCCCAATGCGTTGTCCACGCTTCCACCTACCACCTCACTCCGCAACAGGCTCGGGAGATCATTGATCACCAGATCTCGATCATTAGCCAACACTGGCACGATGTTTGTGACAGCGCCGCCCTCAGCACGATCGAGCGGGATCGGCTCTGGGGCCGACAGTTCCTCAACCCTTACGCACTCTACGACTACTGAGGTTGGACCGGGTGGGGCGGCCACACGACGTGGGGCGAGTCCGATGCCTCAGCCGGGGGGCACTACCGGGGCGATGTCCAGGTCGGCGTAGGTCAGCACCGGGAAGTACGGCACCCCCAGAGCCTTGAAGAGGCGCCGGGCGGTGTCGCCCCGATCCACCACCGTGGCCGCCGCGACCACCGTTGCGCCGGTTTCGCGCACCGCTTCGTACGCCTTTTCGGCCGAGCCTCCGGTGGTGGTCACGTCCTCCAGCAGCAGCACCCGGCTGCCCGGACCAATGGGCGTTCCCTCGATGAGCCGGTTGGTGCCCCGGTTCTTCGGGGCCTTGCGAACCGAGAACCAGCTACATCCCGCCTCGGCAGCAATGCCCACCGCCAGCGGATCGGCGCCCATGGTCATCCCTCCGGCCACGTCGAAACCGATGTCCGCATCCCGAACCCGCTCGATGATGGCCCGGCACGCGGTGCGGAGGTCCTCCCACCGGCACAGGGCCAGCTTGCCGTCGATGAAATCGCTCGACATGGCCCCGCACGCCAGCTCCACCGGCTCGTCCAACCGCCGCATCCCCTGGTTCCTGATGATCTCAACCAGCGACTTTTCGGCCACGTCGCCATCCTAACCAGGGCTATTGTCAACCGGCCTGCCGCCCGGATGTCTGCGAGACGGTGAATGATGGAAATATATTGACTCATCACTAGACAGCACTAAATAGATTTTGCTACCTTGCCGATGGCTTCCCCTCCAATCAACCTGCGCGATGGGAGAAGTATCGTGCCTGCTTCAACTTCAACCTGTACCTGGGCCCCATGGTGGACCCCCAATGAACGACGCCGCTTCCTCGGCCATGTGGAAGCGGTGGTTCAAGCCCGGTTCGGCCAGTACACCATCGATGAGGTGGATGGGATGGTCTCGGTCAAGACCATGGAATGCGTCCTCGAACTGTCCAACCTAGCCCAAACCTGCCGAGCGGCCGACCCCTCCGAGTGGAGGCTGATCGTTTACAGTCACATCGCCCGGCTCGACGACTTCGCTCCCGAGGCCCTGGCCGACCGCCTCATGGACTACCAACAGGTCCAATCCGACCTGCGGATCAGGGTGGTCAGCGGTCACCACCTGGTTCACGTGGACGCGGTGTGCGACCCCCTCCCGCTGGGGCTCTTCGCTTACCTCTCGGTGGACATGGACGGGGCCTCCTGCCCGGTGGACCGCAGCTACTTCGACAACTGGGGTATGGAGCACGGCGAGGTGATGGCGTTGGCGCTGGCCAACACGCTGATGGCCGAACCGCTGGCCACCGACGAGGAGTTCGATCTGCCGGGCCGGTTCCTGGTGCTATCAGGGGACTCACTGTTCGTATCCGGGCACCTGCTGGACTTCGCCGGAACGATTCCCGATGTCGGTCCGCTGGGCGCGGTGGTAACGGTTCCCGCTGCTCACACTGTGATGGTCTGCCCCGTGGAGCTCGACGAGCAGTTCGTTGACAACTCGGCCTCCATGCTGGCCGCCGGGTACATGCGCTTTCTGGCCGGACCCAACTCGGTCAGCCCCAACGCCCTGTGGTGGCGGCCCGACCAACCGCTTACCGGGTTCGCCCGAATGGACAACCAGAGCTTCGAGCTGGTCGTCCCCGAGCCGCTCCGGTCCCTACTGCGAGCCGACCCCGCCTAGGAGCACAGCGCCGGGGTTGAACTCACTGCTCGAATCCGTCCGCTTGTCGAGTCCCGACAGGTTGGGCCGAGGGCGGGCCGATCGCCTAAGCGGCCAAGCGGACTCGCTGGTGCTTGATGGCACCGAGGTGGAGATGTCCGTGGCGGTCGGGCTCGCCGACCAGTTCCAGGCGGGGCAGTAAGGGAAGTACGGCTCGAAGCATGGCCCGCAACTCCCAGCGGGCCAGGTTGGCCCCCAGGCAGAAGTGGACTCCATGGCCGAACGCCATGTGGTGGTTCGGGTCACGACCCACATCGAACCGGTATGGATCGTCGAAGACCGCTTCATCCCGGTTGGCCGACGGGTAGAACACCCCCACGGTGTCGCCCTCCCGGATTACCCGGCCGTGGCGCTCCACATCGGCGGTGGCGGTGCGAGCGAACTGGATAACCGGCGAGGTCCACCGCAGAATCTCCTCCACCGCGGGCTCGATCAACGACGGGTCGGCCAGCAGGCGCTCGATCTGCTCGGGGTTCTCCAGCAAAGCGGTCAAGCCACTGGTGGTGGCGTTGCGGGTGGTCTCGTTGCCGGCACCCAGCAGCAGCATGAGATAGCCGCTGAGCTGCTGGTTAGAAAGCGGGCAGCCTTCCACCTCGCCACCCACCACCGCGCCGGCTAGGTCGTCGCGGGGCTCCACCCAGCAGTCTTGGATCACCGAGGCGAGGTAGGCGTTGAACTCCTTGCTCTTGCGGAACTTGAGGTCGTCCAGAGTTTCGCCCGGTTCGGCCCAGCGAAGGTTCTCCTCGTCGTTGAACGCCATCTCGGTGAACTGGTGAACCTTCGACCAGTCGTCGATCGGCAGGCCCATGAGGTCGCAGATGGTGGCCAGCGGCAGCTTCACCGCGTAGTCCAGCACCAGGTCGGCCTCACCGTCTTGCTCCAGGATGGCTTCCAGTTCGGCCGTGAACCGGGCCGCGTACTGGTCGAGATGGTCCTCGTGTTGGCGCATGGCCCGAGGGGTGAACCGACGAGCGGTAAGGAGCCGGAACTTGGTATGGCGAGGCCTGTCCATGAACACCATGTCCATCGGCTCGTCCTGATCCCACCCTAGCAAGGCGAGCCGCCTGGCCCGTCGCTCCCACATGCCCCGATCCTCCTCGATTGAGGCCAGGCGCAAGCGGGGGCCGCCGTTGATGAACAGTTTGTCGTTGGAGGACACCCAGTGGATGTCTTCGTAACGGGTGATGGCCCAGAACGGCTCGATGTCGTCACGCTCGTACCAGAACACCGGAGCCTCGGCTCGCAGCAGGTCCCAGTCGGCCCAGGGGTACCCGTGGTCTCGGTAACGGTCGGTGGAGTGGATGTCGATCTCGTCGAACGAGACCGCCGGCAAGATCATGAGTTGTCCCCCCGCTCTGTTCTGTCAGCGAACCCTCAAGAGCATGGCAGACAAGACCATCTCGGTTCTACCTTCCCTGCTGGGAGGTGTCTGGCCGCTTAGCCGGCCGGTCCATCGTCGGCCGCTCGGAACTTGATGAGGGTGATCTCGTCGGTGGCGTCCTCGAACACCGCTTCCACGGCCAGGCCGCACGAGATGTCGGCGTTGTCGACACCCACCAGGTTGGAGTACACCATCGGCCCTTCCTTCAACTCCACCAGCACCACGTTGTAGGGCAGCTCGGCCTCGAACGACGAGATGTAGGGCTGGCGCATCAGGGTGAAGCCCCACACCGTGCCGCGCCCCGAGGCCTCAACCCACCCACGGTCGAACGACAGGCACGACGGGCACGACGCATAGGGCGGGAACCACCGGTAACCGCAAGCCCTGCACTGTGGCAGCACGAAGCGGTGTCGGCGGGCCGCGGCCCAGAACTCCCGGTCCTCCTCGGTCACGGTGGGTAGTGGCTTGGCGTAGCCCCCTTCACTGCTCATAGCACACCGTCTCGGCACAGCAGCGTGGCTCCGGGCAACGCCGAAAGGCACCAGTACAACGACCAGTCGCAGTCGGGTACCTGGCGCTCGCCGGCTTGGCCTCGAAGCTGGCGTACCGCCTCGGCATGCTGGTTCCACCCCTGGAGGTAGGCCTCGCTCAGCATCCCCCCACTGGTGTTCACCGGCAGCTCCCCGCCCAGCCCGATGCGGCCGTTCTGCACCCACTCCAACCCTTGGCCAAGGGGAGCGAAACCGAACCCCTCGAGCCCCCACAGCACCGTCACGCTGAAGTTGTCGTACACCTGCAGGCAGTCGATGTCGTTAACCGTCACCCCCAGCGGGTCGAACAGGTCGGCCTTCATCGATCGGCACGCTTCCTCCCAGAACCCCAGGTCCACGTACCACTCTCGGAAGTTGGCCCGCCCCGCGGTGCCGGCGATCAGCACCGGGGGATGGGCCAGGTCTCGGGCCCGCTCGGCGGTGGTCACCACGTAGGCCACAGCGCCATCGTTGACCAGGCAGTAGTCGAACAGCCGCAGCGGTTGGGCAATGTAGCGGGCGTCCAGGTAGTCGTCGATGGTCATCTCGCCCTGCATGATGGCCACAGGGTTCATCCGGGCGTGGGAGCGGATAGCCACCGGGATGGCCCCCAATTGCTCCTCGGTTCCCCCGTACTGCGCCTGGTAGCGGGTAAACGCCAGCGAGTACTGCGCGCCCGGCGAGGCCATGCCGTAGATCGTGTCGTACAGCAGCCCCTGGGGTTGGGCGCCGAACTTGGTGCCCTGGGTGCGGAACGCCACAGAGTTGAAGAGCACCACGTAGTTGGCCAGCCCGTGATGGACGGCGGTCGCTGCGTGCATCAGCGCCGTCGCGCACATGCGCCCGGCCTGGGGGTAGTCCACCACGAACCGCACATCGGTGAGCCCGGTTCGGTAGGCCAGTGGCTCGTAGTGGGCCAACCCGCCGGTGATCAGGCCGTCGATCTGCGATTTGTCCAGCCCGGCGTCGGCAATGGCTTCGGCGATGGCTTCGGTGGCCAGTGCCTCACCTGTCCGATGGGGGTCAGAAGAGCGGTAGAGCCGGGCGAAGTCGCTGCCCCCGATGCCGACGATGGCCGTCTGGCCGGCAAAGTCCCGATCACTCATCGCCCAGCGACACTACCCGGGCCTGCCGCTTCTGCCGGTGGCGAAGGCTCCGCACAACCCCGCCGGCTCGACCCGGCCCAGTGGCATTTCTTTCGGCGACGGGCCGGGAGCATCTAGGGTCGGGGAGGGCGAAAGGGGAGTCCGATGCAGATGGATCCGAACAAGACGTGGCGTCTGGTGGCCGAGCGGCTGGAGGGGGAAACCGATCCTCGCCGGCGCCATGTACTGAGCTTGGTGCTGGCTCATATGAAGTGTGAGGCCCAGGCCGACATCGAAGGGGTGGTCGCCACCCTCAGCGAGTCGCCCAGTTACGTGATCTGGTCCAATCCCGACGACCCCATCGCCAGCCCTGGGGGCTCCCGAGACGCCATCCGGGGCTTCTACGACCGCAGCATTGTGCAGACTGGGGCCCACCGGCTGGAATTCGACTGCGACCGGGTCATCGCCGACCACGACGCGGTGTTCACCGAGGGTGTGATGCGCATGGCCTATCCGGGCCGCACCCTGGCCGCCATGGGCATCGAGGTGCCCGACGAGGACGCCTACTACCTGGCTCAGACCCGTATGGCCATCGTCTGGCCGGTTGATCTCGACGACCCCGAGGCTCGGCTGTCCGGCGAGGAGGTCTACTCGGCGAGCGATCCCTTCGAGGGAGTGGCCGACCGGCCCATCAGCCTCGATCAGATAGCCCCCCTCGAGTTGGCCGGAGTCTGACTACGGGCCTTCTCGATTGAAAGCGGCGGAACGCTTGAGATCAGCGCATCAGAGGCGCGACAAAGACGAGACGGAGACAGAAGACCCATGAAGTTTGCAGTGACGTATCCGATGGTGGCCCACCCCTGGGACCAGAAGCTGATCACCAAGCAGGGTCTGGTGGATTTCGCCCGCACCGCCGAGCAGTCCGGGTTCGACGGGTTGGGGTTCACCGACCACCCGTGCCCCACCGACCGCTGGTTGAAAGCCGGTGGCCACGATGCGGTGGACCCGTTCGCGGCGCTGGCCTTTTGCGCGGCGGTCACCGACCGGATCATGCTCATCCCCAACATCATCGTGGTGCCCTACCGCAACCCGTTCATCATGGCCAAGGCCATCGCCACCGTGGATGTCTTTTCCGACGGGAGGTTCATCCTGGCCACAGGCACCGGCTACCTCAAGGGCGAGTTCAAGGCCCTCGGCGTCGATTTCGCGCAGCGCAACCAGATCTTCGACGAGGCCATCGAGGCCATGATCGGCATCTGGACCACCGACGACTTCGCCTACGAGGCAAGCACGTTCACCGCTCTGGGCCAGACTGCCAATCCCAAACCGGCCCAGAAGCCCCATCCCCCCATCTGGATCGGCGGTAACTCCAAGCAGGCCCGCCGCCGGGTGGCCGCTACCGCCAACGGCTGGACCCCGTTCCCAGCGCCCCGCCAGTTGGCCAGCACGGCCAAAACCCCACCCTTGGAGACTCTGGACGACTTGGCGGCCATGCTCGATGAGCTGTGGTCCTACGTGGACGAGGCGGGCCGCAACCCGGGCGACTTCGACATCAGCTACCTGAACCCGGCCGGCGGCAACCCCTCCACCGATGAGTTCGACGCCGAAGCTCACATCGCCGGTTTGGCCGACCTGGAAGCGTTGGGGGTGACGTGGATCACCGTCACCCTTCCCGGAGATGACTTCGAGGCAACGTTGGACACGATGCGTCGCTACGGAGAGACGGTGATCGCCCCCACCCGGAGCCAATAGGGTGCAGCCCGCTTAAACCCCAACATGTAGGAGCCGGCCCGGATGCCGAAAGCTGCGACTCGGTAGACTTCCCGCCATGGCTCAGTATCAAACCCCTGAGTGGCATCCGGCGTTCGAGGAATACTGCGAGACCATCTTCGAACTGGCCGAAGACGATGTCGATGTCATCCAGGCTCGGGTGGCCGAGCGTCTGGAAGTGTCCCGACCGGCGGTCTCGGAGATGATCCGCAAGATGGAGGCCGAGGGTCTGGTCTTCATCAAGGGTCGGACCATCGAGTTGTCCCCCGACGGGATGGATCTGGCCGAGCGTGTGGTGCGCCGCCACCGCCTGGCAGAGGTGTTCCTCACCCAGGTGTTGGGTCTCACCTGGGCCGATGCCCACGCCGAGGCCGGCAAGTGGGAGCACGTCATTTCTCCGCTGGTCGAGCAGGCCATGATGCGAGTGCTCGACGACCCCACCACCTGCCCTCACGGCAACCCCATCCCCGGTTCGAACTACGTCGCCCCCAATGCTCGGGCCCTGGCCGAGGTCGGGGTTGGCCAGCGTTTCGTGGTTACCCGGATCACCGAGGAGCTGGAGTTCACCGATGGGCTGCTCGACTACCTGGAGAACTCCTCGGTGATTCCCGGTGCCGAGGGGGTTATCACCGCTTCATCGCCCGACGGCACCACCACGGTGGAGATCGAGGGCCACCATGTGGGCATCGGCGGTTTCGCCAGCGAGCGCATTTACGTCACCGCAGCCTGACCCGGCCCCGAGTTCGACACTACGCAAATGCAGGAAGCCGGCGTGGTGCTTAGCGTGGGTGCCGAAACCGGCACCGACCATCGGCGCGACATCATTTCGGTCACCGAATCCCACCCCTATAGCCTCTCCCTGGAGCAAGAATGAGCATCGACTACGACGTATACGACGCTGACAACCACCTGTACGAGCCGGTGGAGTCCTTCACCCGCCACCTCCCGGCGAGGTATCACGGTGCCATCCGCTACGTGGAGGTGGACGGACGCACCAAGATCGCCATCAAGAACAAGATCAGCGAATACATTCCCAACCCAACGTTCGAGGTGGTGGCCCGTCCCGGCGCATGGGAGGAGTACCACCGGGGCAACAACCCCGACGGCAAAACCCTGCGGGAGTTGTCCGGCAAGCCCATCCGCTGCCTGCCTGCCTTCCGCAACCCCGACGACCGCATCAAGCTGCTCGACGAGCAAGGTGTGTACGGCACCCTGCTCTTCCCCACCCTGGCCTCCCTGCTCGAGGAGCGGATGAAGGACGACATCGAGCTGACCCACGCTGCCATCGCTGCCTTCAACCGCTGGATGCTTGACGAATGGACGTTCAACTACCACGACCGCATCTTCCCCACGCCGATCATCACCCTGCCCGACCCCCGCAAGGCCATAGAAGAGCTGGAGTGGTGCGTGGAGAACGGGGCCAGGGCGATTCTGGTCCGTCCCGCTCCGGTGCCAGGAGTCACCGGCTCCCGCTCCATGGGCCTGCCCGAGTTCGACGATTTCTGGACCGCAGTGGAACAGACCGGGATTCTGGTCGCCTGCCATGCATCCGATTCCGGCTACGACACCTACGCAAGCGATTGGGAGGGTGGCCGCGACGAATTTCTGCCGTTCAAGCCCTCCGCTTTCCGGTGGGTCATAAGCCATGGCCGTCCCATCTTCGACACCATCGCGGCAATGATCTGCCACGGCTTGTTCGAGCGCCATCCCAGCCTGCGGGTGGCCTCCATCGAGAACGGCTCCACCTGGGTTACCCCGCTGCTGGTGGAGTTGGGCGACGCCTACGGGAAGATGCCACAGGAGTTCGCCGAGGATCCGATCGACACCTTCCGTCGCCACATCTCCATCAGTCCGTTCTACGAAGAGGACATTTCCGGTCTCATCAACCGTGTAGGCGTCGATCGGGTGTTGTTCGGCTCCGATTTTCCCCACCCTGAAGGTCTCGGCCGGCCCCTCGACTTCGTCAGGGAAGTGGAGGACTGCCCGCTCGAAGACCAGCGCAAGGTAATGAGCAGCAACCTCAAGGAACTCCTGACCCTGCGGCCGGCATCATGAGCGATTTCTCCCGAGCAGGTACCGACCCCGCCGATGAGGCTGAGCGCACTAAGGGCTTGATCGATCCCGTCGCCCTGGGTGCATGGATGGACGACCAGGGAATCGCCGGCCGGGGCGAACCCGTCACCAGCCGGTTCATCTCCGGGGGTGCCTCCAACGAGATCTTCGAGATCTGCCGAGGCGAGCACCGATGGGCACTGCGCCGCCCGCCCCGCAACGTCCCCGAGGGCCGCAACGAGACGATGATGCGGGAGTACCGGATCCTGGCTGCCCTGGCAGACACCGACGTTCCCCACGCCCGAGCGGTCGGGGGCACCGACGACACCGGGATTCTGGGAGCGGCTTTCTATCTCATGGACTTCGTTGACGGGTGGTCACCGATCAACGAGCCGGGCTGGCCCGAGCCGTTCGCCTCCGACATGGACGCCCGCCCCGCCCTGGCGTACGAGCTGGTGGACGCCATTGCCCGTCTGTCCAACGTCGATTGGCGGGCCAGAGGGCTCGAGGGCCTGGGGCGCCCCGACGGGTTCCACGAGCGCCAGGTTGACCGTTGGTACGCCCACCTCAACCGGTTCAAGTTCCGCGACATCCCCGGCCTCGATACGGCGGGCGACTGGCTCCGGGGCCGCACCCCCCGCAGCTACCAACCGGGCATCATGCACGGCGATTACCAGTTCGCCAACGTGATGTTCCACCACGGCGCACCGGCTCGCATGGCCGCCATCGTCGATTGGGAGATGGGCACGGTGGGCGATCCGCTGCTGGATCTCGCCTGGGTGGTGATGAACTGGCCCGCCGACGAAGCCTCCCGCCCCTCTGTGGGTTACGTCGATTACACCGGACTTCCCTTTCGTGACGACCTGCTGGAGCGCTACTCCTCGGTGTCGGGGCGCGACGTGGACGAGATCGACTACTACGTGATCCTGGCTCGCTTCAAGCTGGCCATCGTCCTTGAGGGCGGCTACGCCCGCTACGTGTCCGGCGGTGCCGACAACCCCAAGATGGAGGCGTTCGGTCGGGTGGTTTTGGACCTGGCCCGCGACGCCGCCGACCTGGCCCAGACCACCTCTCTATAGCTCTACCGCTGTAGCTCTGCCTCTGTAGCTCTACTGGCCCTACCTGGCTACCGGCCTTATCTTCTATTGGTCGCCCCAGATCACGGGAAGGGCGGCAGGGGCCCGAAACGCCAGCCCGACGATCTTCGGCGGCTCGGCTTCGGGGTCCAACCGCAGGCCGGGCAAGCGGTCGAGGAGGCACTCCAGCACTGCCCTCATCTCCATGCGGGCCAGATGGATGCCCAGGCAAAGGTGCGGTCCGGTGGCGAATGCGATGTGGGCCTTGGCCGGGCGGAAGATGTCGAACCGGTCTGGGTCCTCCCAGCGGGATGGGTCACGGTTGGCCGACCCCAAGGAGGTGTTCACCGCCGACCCCGCTCCCACCTCCACACCGTCCACCACCGCATCGCTCGTCGAGGTGCGGGAGATACCGGTGAGCGGAGGCTCCCACCGCAGGGCTTCCTCCACCGCGGCAGTTACCAGTTCCCGGTCGGCCCGCACAGCGTTCAACTGCGCCGGGTCCGACAGCAGCCCCACCATCATGTTGCTGGCCGCCCGGTATGTGGTCTCCGCTCCGGCAGGTAGCAGCAACCGGCAGAAGGCGATGATCTCGTCGTTGGTGAGCTGCTGGCCGTCGAGTTCGGCGTGGGCCAGCAGGCTGATCAGGTCCTCCTCCGGGTCGGCCCGCCGTGCCTCCACCACCGGCTCCAGGTAGTCGTACAGCCATTGCGACGCCGCGAAACCCCGCTCCACCTCGTTACCCATGTTCGTGATCTCCACGGCCCGGCGGTAGAACGCGGGAAGGTCGGTCTCCGGCAGCCCCAGCGCAATGGCGATCACATGCACGGGAAACACGAACATCAGCTCGGCCACCAGATCGGCCCGCCCCCGGTCGACAAAAGCGTCGATGTAGTGGTTGAGCACCGGATTCACGATCTCGTGCTCCCACCGTTCCATCTCCCGGCGGGTGAATGCCTGCTGGATCAACCGTCGGTACTGCCCGTGCTCGGGCTCGTCCATCTCCAGGATGGTGTGCCCCATCACCAGGCCCATCGACTCTGCGTATCCCGCCGACGAGAACGTGGCCCCGTCTCGCAGCACCCCTTCCACGGCGTCATACGAGAGCATGTTCACGATCTCTCGGTCGCCGGCCATGAGGTCGCTCACGCTCAGCCGTCCCAGCTTCTCCGAAATGGGCCCCCGAAACGCGGGACCCTCGGCCAGCAGCTCGGCCAGTATCGGGTGGAGGTCGGTCTCGCCCCCCGCTCCCTGGGCTTCATCGAACGCATCGAACGGGTCGTAGCCCTCGTCGCCGGGTTCCGGTGCCCTGGCCGCCGCTAGAATCTCGCCCGGTGTCATCTTGAACTCCACGGCGAACCACTGTATTCGCACCACGCAATCACCCACCCAAAAGGCGGTAATCCCATGGCCATCGATTTCACCGTCGAGCCCGAGTTCCAGGAAAAGCTCGACTGGATGGACCAGTTCGTCACCGAGGAGATCGAGCCCATCGACCTCTACTTCCGGGGCGAGGTCAACCCGTTCGACCGCACCAACGACAAGGTCAACGCCCTCATCGACCCCCTCCAGGAGCAGGTTCAGGGCCAGGGCCTCTGGGCCTGCCACATCGGCCCCCATTTGGGCGGGCTCGGCTACGGCCAGGTGAAGCTGGCGTTGATGAACGAGATTCTGGGCCGCACGCTGTGGGGCCAGGTGGTGTTCGGCTGTCAGGCCCCCGACTCGGGCAACGCCGAGATCATCGCCCACTACGGCACCGACGGGCAGAAGGAGCTCTATCTCCAGCCGTTGCTCGACGGCAAGATCTCATCCACCTACGCCATGACCGAGCCTCAGGGCGGGTCCGATCCCAACTACTTCACCTGCCGGGCCCACCGTGACGGCGACGAGTGGGTGATCAACGGTGAGAAGTGGTTTGCCTCCAACTACAAGTACGCCACCTTTATGATCGTCATGCTCATCACCAATCCCGACGTGCCGGTGTACCGGGGTTCGTCGATGATGCTGGTGCCCACCGACACTCCCGGTATCGAGGTGGTGGCCGACGTGGGATTGGGAACCGAGCCGGTGGGGGAGGGCGACCACGCCTACCTCCGGTTCAACGATGTCCGGGTCCCGGCTGAGAACCTGTTGGGCGACGAGGGGTCGGGGTTCAAGATCGCCCAGACCCGCCTCGGCGGCGGTCGGGTCCACCACGGGATGCGTTCGGTGGGGGTGGCCCAGCGGGCTCTGGACATGATGTGCGAGCGGGTGCTGTCCAGGGAGACCAAAGGGTCGCTGATCGGCGAGAAGCAGTCCATTCAGCACTGGATCGCCGACTCCTGGGTTCAGATCCAGCAGTTCCGGCTCCAGGTGCTCCACTGCGCTTGGCTGATCGACGCCGAGGGCGATTACGCCAAGATCCGCCAGCACATTGCCGGTGTGAAGGTGGCCACCCCCAAGGTGCTTATCGACGTGGTGTACCGGGCAATGCATGCTCACGGCTCGCTGGGGGTGTCCAACCTGATGCCTCTGACCCAGATGTGGATGTCGGGACCGGTCATGGGCATAGCCGATGGCCCCACCGAGGTTCACAAGGACACCATCGCCAAGCAGGTCCTCAAGAGCTATTCCCCGTCCAAGGGCCTGTTCCCCTCCCAACACCTACCCGACCGCATCGCGGCTGCTCGGGCTCACGTGGAATCCCGCATCGAACACGAAATCGCCAACCTCTAGGGGCCGAGAGAAGTGAGGGGCGTCTCACGTGCCAGCAAACTGGCACCTCAGATGCCGGCAAACTGGCACATGGCTGGTGGCTAGCGCTTGGTGGGAACCCTTCCGAAGATGTATCCCAAGCCGATGAGGCCCACTCCGATTACCACGACCCTCCACGTCCAAGATTCCATTAGCAGCCCGGTGCTGATCCCCACTGCTACCACGATCATTGTTCCCGCCAGCACCTTCGCCTTCATCGGCATCCCCAGTCCGGCCCGGTAATCGGCCACTAGCTTCCCCACGCCCGGCAATCCGAGCACCCACCGTTCCATCCGCTCGCTAGACCGAGAGAAAGCCGCCGCCGCCATGATGAAGAACACGGTGGAGGGCAGTCCCGGCACCACCACCCCGATGCCCCCCAGCGCTACACACAGAAGGCCTCCCAGAATCCAAAGCCCCCGCACCAGCGGGTTCGAGGCCACCTTGGAGTGGCCGGCGGCTTGGGAATCGCCGGGGTCAGCCGGCGAGCTCGGCGAGGTCACCGGCCGTCAGGTAGTACAGCAACACGATCACCGCCGCGTTCACCACGCTCACCGGCCACTTCAACCGGTGGTCGGCCCGCCAGAATCGGCGGATGCTCAACCCGTTGAACACGATGGCAACCACCCCGATCACCACTCCCAGAGCGGGCCCCACCGCGTCGGCAAGCCCGAGAACCGGTAGCAGATACGGGAACACCAGGTAGGTAAGCAGACACCGGATGCCCGACACCACCATCGACTGGCTGAACCGGCGCTCGGCAGTGTTCGGGGCCGCTTCCCGGTCCGGCGCCGTATCGATGCTCACCCCGGTGATTCTCCCATTCCCCGCCGGGCCCCGCCTCACCCAATAGCCGGATTTATCCAGGAAGAGCTGTGTAAATCTGAAAGTACTACCTTCAGATTTACACAGGCGAGGTAGGCTGTCGGGATGATTGAGCGTGATATCACCTCGGTCCTGCTGAGGTTGTTCGAGCAATACCCGTTGGTCACGGTCACCGGCCCTCGGCAGTCAGGCAAGACCACCTTGTCTCGCGCAGCGTTCCCCAATCTTGCCTACGTCAACTTGGAGGCTCCCAACAACCGAGAATTCGCGGAGAGCGACCCGGTCTCCTTTCTCGCTCGTCTGGACAAAGGGGCGATCCTCGATGAGGTGCAGCGGGTGCCTAGCCTGCTTTCCTACCTCCAGGTCATTGCCGACGAGAAAGGCCGCAACGGCCTCTTCGTCCTCACCGGCAGCGAGCAGTTCAAGCTCTCCGAGGCCATCAGCCAGTCGCTCGCAGGCCGCACGGCGCTGCTGCGCCTGCTGCCGTTCACACTGGCTGAGCGTCACGCCGCAGGAGGCGGCACAGAAGTGGACGACCTCTTGTACTCCGGCTTCTACCCCCGGATCCACGACCAGGGCCTAGACCCGACCCAAGCCCTTGGCGACTACCTGGAAACGTACGTTGAGCGGGATGTTCGCAGAATCGGTGCGATTCGTGACCTTTCCCGCTTCCAGCAGTTTGTGCGCCTCTGCGCCGGGCGGGTGGGTCAAATGGTCAACCTGTCATCGCTGGGGGCAGATGCCGGGGTCTCCCATTCGACGGCCAGCCACTGGATGACGGTCTTGGAGGCGAGCTATATCGTGTTTCGCCTTCCCCCCTACTACGCCAACATCCGCAAGCGTCTGGTCAAGTCCCCGAAGCTCTACTTCTATGACGTGGGCCTGGCCAGTCACCTCATCGGCATAGAGCACGTAGGTCAGATAGCCACCCATCCGTTGCGAGGGCCGCTCTTCGAGAATGCCGCGGTGATGGAGGCTCTAAAGCACCGGTTCAATCGGGGTCGTAGATCGAACATGTCGTTCTTCCGCGACACCCGCGGCTTGGAGTGCGACCTCCTGCTCGAGAACATCGACGGCATCAGCGCCATCGAGGTCAAGGCCGGCGCGACAGTCGCTTCCGACCACTTCGACTCTCTTAACAAGCTCTCGGCCGCACTTCCAAACGTCTCATCCACCTCGCTGGTTTACGGAGGCACCGAAGCACATCGAAGGCAGAGCGGCGAAGTAGTCCCGCTGTCGGGCTTTTCCGACCTCCTGGACCGCCTTGGCCATTGATCAGCTCATACCAACCGAAGTCTGAATCCGAATCCGTGAAAGCCCCCACCCTGTCGGGAAACCGGGGGCTGAGGGGGTAGGCGCCAACCTCTGTCGGGATTTCCTCTACCATCTCCGCTGATGCGGATCAGGGTGGACACCGAGGCGTGCCAGGGACACGGGCGCTGCTACGTGCTGGCTCCCGACCTGTTCGACGCCGACGACGATGGCTACAGCCAACCCACCGCCGAGCGGGTCGTGCCTACCGAGTTGGCCGATCAGGCCCACCGAGCCCGGGCCAACTGCCCCGAGGACGCCGTCATCTTGACCGAGGAGACAACATGACCGACACCGTGCCCGAAACGAAGTATTCGCTGGAGCCCCCGAAGGTCGCCCGCAACCCCCACGGCACGTACCGAGCGCTGCGGGACAACGCCCCGGCAACCGAACTGGCCGGCCGCGGCAGCCAGGGTGTGATCACGCTCAGCCGTCACGAAGATGTACTGCACGCCTTCCGCACCCCCGAGGTGTTCTCGTCCGACCCCGGTGCGGTTGACATCGGCAACACCCGCCCCCTGGTGCCCCTACAGATCGACCCTCCCCACCACCGCAAGCACCGCAAGGCCCTCGACCCCCTGTTCGCTCCCAAGCAGATGGTCAAGTACGAGCCCCGGGTGCGGGAGCTCATCCGGGAGCTGGTCGACAACGTCGCCCCCGATGGCCACTGCAACTTCCACGACGCCATCGCCGAGCCCATGCCTTCCACCATCTTCCTGGAGCTGCTGGGGCTCCCGGTGACCCGCCTGAACGAGTTTCTCGCTCTCAAGGACGGCATCATCCGCCCCCCGGCCCGCTCCATGGAGGAGCGTCGGGAAATGGTCAACGCCACCGGCCAGAAGATCTACGCCGCTCTCGAGGAGGTGGTGGAGGCCCGCATGGCCGAGCGCCAGGACGACTTCCTTTCCACCATCATCGACGCCGAGGTCGAAGGCGAGCCTCTCACCCGCGACGACGTGGTGGACATCGGCTACCTGTTCTTCCTGGCCGGACTCGACACCGTGTCGGCCTCCCTGGAGTGCATGGTGGCGTTCCTGGCCCAGAACCCCGATCACCGGCGCCGCTTGGTGGAAGAACCCGAAACGATCCCCCACGCCGTGGAGGAGATGCTGCGCTTCGAGAGCCCGGTGGCCAGTGCCGCTCGCATCACCGCTGCCGATACAGAGGTGAGCGGCTGCCCCATTTCGGCCGGCACCCGCATCCACCTCCTGATCGGCTCGGCCAACACCGACGAGCGGGCCTGGATTGAATCCGACACTGTGGACTTCAACCGGGAGTCCAACAAGCACATCGCCTTCGGGGCCGGTGTCCACCGCTGCCTCGGCTCCCATCTGGCTCGCATGGAGCTGCGGGTGGCCTTGGAGGAGTGGCACGCCCGGGTGCCCGACTACCGCCTGGCCGACGGCCTCGAGCTGACGTTCAGTGCGGGTATTCGCCAGATCTCGAACCTTGAGCTGGTCTGGTGAGCGGATCCGAAGCAGTCAGTGGCCGCCCCCTGGA
Organism: Acidimicrobiales bacterium; assembly: GCA_965200775.1. GTDB lineage: Bacteria > Actinomycetota > Acidimicrobiia > Acidimicrobiales > Bin134 > Poriferisocius. The sequence goes on from OZ241383.1 coordinate 2,839,139, forward strand.
CGGCGTCCGGGTGGTTGAGGTTGCAAGCTGGACATTCGTCCCCTCCGGCGGCTCGGTGCTGGTCGACTGGGGTGCCGAGGTCATCAAGGTCGAACACCCTGTCACCGGCGATCCCCAGCGGGGCCTGATCACCTCCGGCCTCGTCCCAGGCGGCGGTGGGGTCAACTTCATGATCGAGCAGCCCAACCGGGGCAAGCGCTCCATCGGGTTGAACCTCGCCCATCCCGACGGTCGGGAGATGCTGCTCAAGCTGGTGGAGACCGCCGACGTGTTCCTCACCAACTACATGCCTCCGGTGCGCCGCAAGCTTCGCATCGACACCGAGCACCTCCGGGAGCGCAACCCCCAGATCATCGTCGCCCGGGGCTCCGGCCAGGGCCCCCACGGTCCCGACGCCGAAAAGGGGGGCTACGACGGGGCGTCGTTCTGGGCTCGGGGCGGCATGGGCGTGACCCTGCCCTCGCGGCCCGACGGTTGGCCCCTGATGCAGCCCGCTCCCGCGTTCGGCGACGTCATGGGGGGCATTATCACCGCCGGGGCCATCGCCGCCGCCCTGTTCCAGAGGGCCGCCACCGGGGAACCATCCACCGTGGACGTGTCGCTGTTGGCCACCGCCATGTGGCAGCTCTCCCCCCTGGTGGTGGCGTCCGGGCTGTTCGGGCTCGAAGGGTTCCCGATGGCCCCCCGCACCGAGGCCATCAACCCCGGCGTGAACAGCTATCGCACCTCCGACGGCCGCTTCCTCAGCTTCATCCTGCTGCAAACCGACAAGCACTGGGCCCAGCTCTGCGAGTGCATCGGACGGCCCGACATGGTCACCGACCCTCGGTTCGTGGATATGGCGGCCCGGGCCGAAAACAACGTGGAGTGCATCGCCATCCTCGACGAGGTGTTCGGCACCCAGCCCCTCGCCCACTGGAAGGAGGCTCTGGCCGACTTCAAGGGGGTGTGGACCCCTTACCAGACCCTGGCCGAGCTGTACGAAGACCCCCAGGTCATCGCCAACGGCTACCTGCCCACCATGACAGCGGCCAACGGCAAGGAAGTTCAGCTCGTAGCCAACCCCGCCATGTTCGACGAGCAACCCGTCACCGTCGAGCGGGCCCCCGAGCACGGCGAGCACACCGAGACGCTTCTCCTCGACGCCGGTGTCCCGTGGGAAGACATCGCCGCCATGAAGGAATCAGGCGCAATCCTCTAATTGAGGCTCAATCGGCCAGTAGGGAAGCGGCGGACGCCGGCCAACCTCGACGGGCTCAATCGGTCAGGAGGGAAGCGGCGATGGAGGCTGCGATACGGGCCGGGTCCTGGAGCGGGCCGAAGTGGGTCAGGTCGTCGTGGCGTTCCAGGGTGCCTTGAGGTAGCATTGCCGCGACCTGGGGCGCGACCATCGCCGGTGGGCCGGTGTCGTTCCCGACCACCACCGTCACCTCGGCAGCGACCTCGCCCAGCTGAGGGAACCCATCGAAGTCGGGGCTCTCGAAGATCATGGCCTCGGTCTCCGGTCGGCACTTCAGCGTCACCGAGCCGTCGGGCTGGTCCCGAAAGCCGTGGTCCACATAGGCCCGCAGCGCCTCGGCGGCCACCTGGTTGAACGGGGGCCGGGATGCGTACCGCTCGTAGGCCGCCTGGCGAGACTCGAACTCCGGCTGTCGTTTCCGAGCCGAAGCGGCCAGCACGTTCCCGCTGCCGGGGGGCTCGATGGTCGGAGGCATCATCACCGGCTCGAACACCCAAGCTCGGCGGAAGGTTCCCGGCCGGGCCTGCTCGGCCTTCAGGATCGCCGCACCGCCCAGGGAGTGCCCGGCGGCCACCCGGGGGACCAGGTCCAGCGCATCCACCACGGCCAACACATCGTCGGCCATCCCCGACCAGGCGTAGCCCTCGTCGGGCCCGGACTGGCTGTCGCCGTGGCCCCGGAAGTCCAGCGCCCAGCACCGGGCCACCGACCCCAGCGCATCGGCCACCGGCTCCCACACCCGGCCGCAGAACCCGTTGGCGTGGGTCAAGAGCACCGGCGGGCCGTTGCCCCCAAGGTCGTGCAGCGCCACCCGAGCCCCCTTGGTCGATGCCACCATCCGGGGTGACGGCCGCGGCTCGCTCATACAGCCACCCGGTTTGCGGCCGGCCATGGCTCCGTCGATGGCTCCATATCTGGGCTCGGACACCGGCTGCACATCGGCCCGCAGGTTACGGTTGTCGGCCATGAGCGACAACCTCCTTCTGATCGACAATCCCCGGCCTCACGTACGGCGCCTCACCATGAACCGCCCGGAGAAGCGCAACAGCCTCATCCACCCGCTGCGAGGGGCCATCCTCAACGCACTCTCAGAAGCCGACCAGGACGACACCGTCAAGGTCAGCATCATCTGCGGCGCCGGCCCGTCGTTCTCGGCTGGGTACGACCTCAGCGGGGTCAACCAGGAACACGAATTCCCCTTCTACACCCCGCCCGGCGAGGGCCACTGGCCCCGCCACGTGACCGAGGGCTGGATGAGCATCTGGGACCTGGCCAAGCCGGTCATCGCCCAGGTCCACGGTTACTGCCTGGCCGGGGGCAGCGAGCTGGCCACCGGGTGCGACCTGGTGTACATGGCCACCGACGCCAAGATGGGCTACCCCGCTGTCCGCTTCGGCGTGCCCGACATGCACTTCCACTCCTGGTTCCTGGGCATGCGCAAGGCCATGGAGATGATGCTCACCGGCGACTACGTGACCGGCGTCGAAGCGGTGGAGCGGGGCTGGGCCAACGCCGCCTTCCCTGAAGACGAGCTGGCCGATGCCGTGCTCGACGTCGCCGAGCGCATCGCCCAGGTTCCGTCAGAGCTGCTTCAAATGAACAAGCGCGTCGTACACCGCCAGATGGAGCACATGGGAATGCGGGCCGGCATCAGGGCCGGCACCGAGCTGTGTGCTCTGGGCACCCACACCCAGGCGATGGCCGATTTCTCGGCTTCCATCCGGGAGAAGGGCCTCACCTCCACCCTCTCCGAGCGCGACTCCAAGTTCGGCGACTACCGTACCAGCCACTAGCCGACCTGGCCACTGCCCCGGCCAACCACCCAGCCAATCCGCAGACGGACCGCCTGCGGCTCGACCGAACAGCCCACGGGTGCAATCGGGCGGGTTGGGCTAACTTGGCCGAGCCCACATAAAGCCCACCAGGGGGAGGCTGAGATGGTCGTTCGTTTCGGAAAGCTGGCTCTGCTCGTTGCCGTACTGGCCCTGATCGGCTCGGCATGCGGCAACGCCGGGGACGACGACGGCACTTCGGCTGCGCCCACCGTCGTTCCCACCGAAGCCGCTGATGACACCGAGACGGCACCCGCCGAGACGGCTCCCGAGGAACCGGCCGAGCCCGGCGACGAACCCGCACCCGAAGTACCGGCCGAACCCGACGAGCCCGGCGACGAACCCGCACCCGAGGAACCGGTCGAACCTGTCGAAGCCGGCGACGAACCCGCACCCGAGGAACCGGCCGAGCCCGAAGAACCCGAACACCGCCACACGTTCGTTCCCATCGAGGGTGTGCCCGGGGTGAGCGACTCCGAGATCAAGGTCACCTCCATCGTTACCATCAGCGGCAACCTGCTGGGCACCAACATCGGTTCCTACAACGACGGCGTCGAGGCCTACTTCCGCATGGTCAACGACACCGGCGGCATCTACGGGCGCGAGCTGGTTCTGGCCCACAAGCGCGACGACGAGATGTTCCAGAACAACGCCCAAGCCCTGGCCATGGTCGAGGAGGACGACTCGCTGGCCGCTTTCGTGGCCACCTTGTTTTTCAGCGGGGCCGACACCCTAAACGACGCCGGGGTCCCCGTGTTCGGCTGGAACATCCACAATGAGTTCGCCGACCGGCGCAACATCTTCGGCCACGTCGGCCCGAGCTGCATCGGCTGCGTCCACCAGACGATTCCCTGGCTGGCCCACGAGATCGGTGCCACCCGAGCCGGGGTCTTCGGCTACGGCAACAGCGAGAACTCCAAGCTCTGTGCCGAGGGCTACCGCTCCGCCATCGAACGCTATTCCGCCGAGGCCGGAGGGTTGACGGTGGGCTTCTTCGACACCACCATCGCCTTCGGGCTGGCCGGCGGGGTCGCCCCCCAGGTGTCCGAAATGAGAGACGCCGGGGTGGACTTCATCATCACTTGCCTCGACCTCAACGGCATGCGCACCATCGCCCAGGAGCTGGTCAAACAGGACTACCGCGACCAGGTCACCATGTACCACCCCAACACCTACAACCACGAGTTCGTGGCCGCCAACGCCGATCTGTTCGAGGGCGACCTGGTGTTCACCCAGTTCGTGCCGTTCGAGGCCGACATCGACAGCCCGCTGCAGGACAAGTTCTTCGAGTACACCGAGGGCATCAAGCTCGAGGAGCAGACCATGATCGGCTGGCTCAACGGCCACCTGTTCTACGAGGGCCTGTTGGCCGCCGGTCCGGATTTCGACCGGGCCTCTTTGGTCGACGCCGTGCGTTCGTTGGACAACTACAGCCACGACGGCCTCACCATTCCCGTCGACTGGAGTCGCCAGAGCGCCCTTCCCAACACCAACCCCGACGCCGACTCCCGGTATCGCTGCCTCACCGGGGTCAAAGTGGTGGACGGGGCCTTCGAGCAGTGGACCGGCGAGCCGGGCAAGCCCTGGGTGTGCTGGGAGACCGAGCGCGAAGACTGGCACGAGCCCGAGGCCCTCTCGTTCGTGAACTAACCGGGCTGCCGAGCGGAACCTGATCCGGCCATGACCCCCTCGGTGCTCGCTGCCGGGATCGTGGACGACACCATCCGGGCGTTCTTCCAGGGCCTCCCGGTGGGGGCCGGGTTCGCTCTGGTGGCCATGAGCTTCGTGCTCACCTACAAGACATCGGGCGTGTTCAACCTGGCCTTCGGCGCTCAGGCGTTCATCAGCGCCGCCACCTACTTCGAGCTACACGTCCGCCACGACTGGCCCATCTGGACTGCGGTGCTGGTGGCCGTGGTGCTGGTCGCCCCGGTGCTGGGTCTGCTGCTGGAGCGGCTGATCTTCCGCCACATACACGCCGCTTCCCCGGTGGCCAAGCTGGTCATCTCCCTCGGGCTTCTCGTCGCCCTGCCCGAGCTGTTCAAGCTGATCGTGGACTACAACCGGGAGCAGCCGTTCGGAGCGGTGGGCATCATCCCCGACGGCAACACGGTTTACCGGCTGTTCGGTGAGTACCCCGTGACCCGCGACGAGATCGCCGCTTTCGTCATCGTCATCGCAGCGGCGCTGGCCCTGGCCGCCCTGTTCCGCTACACCCGATTCGGCCTGCGCATCCGGGCCGTGGTCCAGAGCCCCCGCATGACCGAACTCAACGGGGTCAACGCCGACTGGGTCTCGTCGGGTTCGTGGATGCTCTCCAGCCTGTTCGCCGGGCTGGCCGGTGTGCTGCTGGTGCCCATCACCCCGCTGCTCGGCACGGTGCTCGAACCGCACGGCTATTTCCCCATCGTCATCTCCGCTCTGGCCGCCGCCGCGCTGGGTCGTCTGGTGAGCCTGCCCGCCGCCCTGTACGGAGGCCTCGTTCTCGGAGTTGTCACCACAGAGCTGCGCACGCATCTTCCCCGAGACAACGTGGTGCTGAACGAGCTGCGGGGATCGGCGCTGCCCTACGTGTTTCTGTTCGCCATCATCGTGTTCTGGCCCGCCATCCGCCGCCAGGTGGCAGGGGCCGACCCCCTTCTTGGAGTGGCACCACCGCCTCCCGCTCTGGCCGCCACCACCCGCAGCCGGGCCATGACCCTCAGCACCCGCATCATGGCCGTGGCGTTCTTCGTGGCGATGGGAATCTGGACCTTCGGCTACGCCAACAACTTCTGGATCTCCCGTATCACGCTCACGGTGATCTTCTCGATCATCTTCCTTTCCATCGTGGTGTTTACCGGACTCGGCGGGCAGATCGCCCTGTGCCAGGTCACCTTTGCTGCCATCGGGGCCTTCGGGGCCATGCAGTTCGCCCAGCGCTGGGATGTCTCGGTGCTGGTGGGCACCCTGGTGGGAGCGGGTATCGCCGCCGCTGTGGGCGCGGTGCTCAGCGTTCCGGTCATGCGCCTGGGCGGAATCTGGCTGGCCATCGCCACGTTGGCCTTCGCCCTTTTCTTCCACGATGTTCTGGTGAAGTACGACTGGGTGGGCGGCTCGCTGTTCCAGGGCCGCAGCGTCCCCCGGCCCGAGCTCTTGGGCATCGACTTCTCCAGCAACAAGAATTTCCTCATCCTGTGCGTGGCCATCCTGGTGCTGGCCGGCGTGCTGGTGATCCTCATCCGTGAGAGCAGCACCGGCATGGCCCTGCGAGCCCTGCGCGGTTCGGAGACCGCCGCCGAGTCCATCGGGGTCGTGCCGTGGCGGGCTCGGGTCACCGTGTTTTCGGTGTCGGCCGCCATCGCCGCAATCGGCGGAGGACTCCTTGCGATGGAGGAGAAGCAGGTCACCTACGAGGCCAACTACGACCCCCAACTCGGGCTGTTCTGGCTGGTGGTTGTGGTGGTGCTGGGAGCTCGTACCGTCGAGGGGTCGATCCAGGCCGGCATCGCCTTCGTCCTGTTCCCGGTGCTGGTGCTCGACCGCTGGCTGGGTCTCGACGGTTCGTGGCGGTTCGTGCTGTTCGGATTTGCGGCCATCACGTTCGCTCGCCATCCCGAGGGCGTGCTCGAGCATGGCAAGCGCCGGTCGCAGGCCCTGATGCAACGGCTGCTCGAAGGCCGGGCCCGTCCGGTGCTTGTTCCCGCCGACGCTTCGGCCGGACCATCGACGGGTTCGGGGCTGGAGTCGAGTGCTGATTCACCGCCGGGGGAGGGGCTATGAGCCTGCTGGCCGCCACCGGCATCACCAAGCGGTTCGCCGGCATCACCGCGCTCGAAGACGTCCACATCGAACTCGACGCCGGGGAGCGGGTCGGGCTCATCGGACCCAACGGGGCGGGCAAGACCACGCTGTTCAACTGCCTGCTGGGGCTCTTGCGCCCCGACGTCGGGTCGGTGGCCTTCGCCGGCCAAGACATCACCCGGCTGCCCGTCCACCGACGGGCCGGCCTGGGCATCGGCCGCACCTTCCAGCGGGTCGAGCTGTTCAGCGGGTCCTCGGTGCGCGACCACCTCCTGTTCGCTCACCGGATTCGCTCCGGCACCGGCGCTTTGTGGAAGGACCTGCTTGGCATGGGGCTGCCCAAGCCCGGCGAGATCGAACAGTGCGACGCTCTTCTGGCGGGCCTCGGGCTTGATGGCATGGGCGACGAACCCATCGAAGCCCTCAGCCTGGGGCAGAGTCGGTTGGTGGAGGTGGCCCGAGCGCTTATGACCCAGCCTCGGGTGGTGCTGCTTGACGAGCCCTCCTCTGGCCTCGACCGTGCCGAAACCACTGCGCTGGCCGATACCCTGCGCCGCATCCAGGCCGACCAGGGGTTCGGCGTGCTGCTGGTTGAGCACGACGTGGAGCTGGTGGCCTCGTTCACCGAACGCACCTACGTGCTCGAATTCGGAAGGCTCGTCACCCACGGCCCCACCGGCGAGGTGATGGGCGACGACCGGGTGCGAACCGCTTACCTCGGTGATTTCACCGCCGGAACGCCATGACCGACCAAACACCCGCCTCCGGCCCCGATCCGACTGCCAGTCCTGACCCGACTGCCGACCCCAACCCCGCCTCCGGCACCACCCCGATGACAGTTCCGGTGCTGGAACTGCGTCACATCAGCGCCTCCTACGGGCCGTTCCGGGCCCTGTTCGACGTGTCGCTTCAGGTGGCCGAGGGCGAGACAGTGGCCCTGCTCGGGCGCAACGGGGCGGGCAAGACCACCGTCGCGCGGGTGGCCAGCGGCCTGGTGGTGCCCACCGAGGGATCTGTCATGGTGGACGGAAACGACTTCACCGGCGTCCGAGCCCACCGCTACGCCCGGGCCGGGGTGGTTCACGTCCCCGAGGGTCGGGCCGTGTTCCCCGACTTCTCAGTGGAGGAGAACCTAACCCTGGCTTTCTCCCGCACCCTCGACCGGGCCGGAGTCCGCCACGCCCTCGACCGGGCCTTCGACTTGTTCCCTCCCATCGCCCAGCGTCGCCGCCAGCTTGCCGGCACCCTCTCGGGGGGTGAGCAGCGCATGTTGGCCATGGCCCGGGTACTGGTGGAGGCCCCCCGCCTGCTCATAGCAGATGAGCTTTCCCTGGGGCTGGCCCCCATCGTCACCGACGAGGTGTACACGGTGCTGGGCCGCATCCGCGACACGGGTACCGCCCTGCTTATCGTCGAGCAACACGTGGGCCACGCCCTCACCTTGTGCGACCGGGCCATCCTGCTAGATCACGGTGCCATTACCTGGCGGGGCCCCTCATCCGAAGCCGCCACCATGATTGGTTCCACCCTGTTCGACCCCTCCGGCGGGTAGCCGCCACGACCCGTCTTGTCCGCCACGACCGGGTTCCCGACCAGCTTCGACACGGCGCTGTTTGACACTTCGGGCCGATGGTCAATACTGGGTTCATGGGCACAGGCACAGCAGTTGAGTTCGATCCGTTCAGCCGAGACTTCTTCGACGACCCCTACCAAACCTACGCCGACCTGCGCGATCACGAACCCTGCTACTACAGCGAGGAGTACGACTTCTACGCTCTGAGCCGCTTCGACGACGTGGTCGCCGCTCACCGTGACCACGCCACCTTCAGCTCCACCCACGGCCAAACCTACGAGCAGCTGGCATCGGGCAGCCCTGACGACAACCCCTCCATCATCTCCATGGACCCGCCTGAACACACCCGCTACCGGGCGCTGGTTTCCCGCTCCTTCACCCCCCTGTCCATCGGCAAGTACGAGGCGCTGGTGCGGGAGATCATCTGCGGCTACCTCGACCGGCTCACCTCCCGCCGCCAGTTCGACATCCTCGAGGAGTTCGCCGCCCCGTTTCCTGCCGAGATCATCTCCGCCATCTTGGGCATTCCTCCCGAAGACCGCCAGCAGATCAGGCATTGGACCGACGCCATGCTCCACCGCGAAGAGGGTTCGCCCACCGGCAGCCAGGCCGCCGCCGAGGCCGGCATGGCCCAGGGGATGTACCTGTACGAGCTCGTCCAGAAGAAGCGGGAGGAGCCTGACGACAACATGATCTCAGCGCTGATTGCCGCCGAAGTGGAGACCGCTGACGGCCATCGCAACCGCCTCGACGACGCCGAGATCGCCAGTTTCGGAGTCCTGCTGGCCGCCGCCGGGTCGGAGACCGTCACCAAGCTGGTGGGCAACGCCGTGGTGCTGTTCGACCGCCACCCCGACCAGTGGGCCATGGTGCTGGCCGATTCCGGCACCATCCCCAGGGCCGTCGAGGAGGTGCTCCGCTACTGGGCCCCCTCCCAGTACCAGGGCCGCTACTCCATGGTCGATTCCGAGTGGCACGGGGTGACGATCCCCAAACACAAGCCAGTGTTCATGATCACCGGGGCCGCCAACCGAGACCCCCGCCGCTACGACGACCCCGACCGGTTCGACATCACCCGCGACCCCGGCCTCAGCGTCGGCCTGGGACACGGCCTTCACGTTTGCCTGGGCGCAGCCCTAGCCCGGCTCGAGAGCAGGGTGGCCATCGAGGAGATCGCCCGCCGCTGGCCCGCTTACCAGGTGCAGGAATCCGGCCTGCGCCGAGTGCAAATGTCAAACGTGGCCGGCTACTCCTCGGTGCCGATCACCGTCACCTAGTTTCCCCGCCGGCAACCGAAGATGGTGGAGGGGTGCCCTTTCGGATTTACCCTCCGAAGGTGCCGGTCTCACCCTCGAAGGAGATGAGGTCGGAGACGGCCACATAGGAAGCGCCATCGTCGCCTACCACGAGTTCTTCGATGCGCCCGGATTCCACCATGTAGGAGTCGTTGGCTCCGTCCATGGTCCTCAGCGAGTTGCCCAGGGCACCGCGTGACTCGAAGTCGACCTGCCAGGAGGCCTGCATCACGTTGGTCCGGTTGACCCCGCCGTCCATGTCGGCAGCGGCCAGGAACACATGGTGCAGGATCTCACCGAAAGCAAACCCCAGAGCGTGGGAGGCTGCCTCGGGGTCGATCCCCTGATCCTCCAGAGTGCCCCGGACGAACTGCACCCACTCGTCGTTGGCCAGCGCGGTGTCGGCCACATCCTTTTGGGTGGCCACCATGCGAATGCCGTTAGCCAGAGGCCCGATGGGCACCCAGAACAGTCCGATGCTCTGACAGCCATTGGCCACCAAGGTCAGAGGCTCCCACGGCAGACTGGCGATGGTGGCAACCGCCTGGGGGCAGAACGCTCCCGCGCTGGCGACCAGCACCGCGTCGGCTTCGCTGGCCGCCAGGTTGATCACATCGGCACCCACGCTGTCGGCGGCAGGGTCGTGCTTGACCTCGGCCACCACTTCCAGCCCGGAGCCGGGAGCGCAGTCGTTGAAGCTCTGCCGCCACGCCTCACCGGCGTCGTTACCCAGCGACAGGATGGCCACGGTGGCCCCCGAACCCAGCTCTTCGGCCACATGTTGGCACCAGATGTGTGCCTCGGTCTCATACGACATGAGCGCCCCGGTGGTCCACGGGTGGTTGGTTGGGTCGCCCCACTCGGGGATGCCGGTCAGGTTCAGCATCTGGGGGATGCAATTCTCGTTCAGCGTCCCCTGCACGGCCAGGTTGTTGGGGCTGCCCAGAATGCTGGCGAAGCCCAGCAGGTTCTCAACGTCGATCATTTCCTCCACGTTGGTCACCGTTCGGGCCGGCACGTAACCATCGTCACGGGTGACCACCACAACCTCACGACCGTCGATGGGACCCACCGCGTCGAAGTAGAGCTGCATGCCATCGCTGATGGTCCCGAACCCGGCCAGGGCACCGGCTCGAGGCATGCTGTTCCCGATACGAATTTCGGAGTCGGTAACCCCGGCGTAGTTGTCCCACTCCTCGGGGCACTCGGTGATGTCGATAACCGCCCCACCGCCTAGCTCCACGATGTTCGACGGTGCCTCCGGCTCGTCTGGTTCCTCGGCGGGTGCTTCCGGTTCGGATGGCTCGTCTGGTTCCTCGGCGGGTGCCTCGGGTTCGGATGGCTCGTCTGGTTCCTCGGCGGGTGCCTCGGGTTCGGATGGCTCGTCTGGTTCCTCGGCGGGTGCTTCCGGGGCCTGGGTGGGCTCGGATACCGACGGGGCGTCGTCGTCGTTGCCGCATCCGGCGGCCACCAGAGCGACCACGGCGAACAGCACCAACAACAGGCGCAGGGGCGAGAAACGGGACTTCAACATTGGGACCATCCTCCTGAGTTGAGAGCAGTGAGAGTGATTGAGTCAGTTGGCAAGGGCGCTTAGGACAAATGCAGTGATGCAGCCATCCAGTGTGATCAGACTACGCCGAGGTGGTGACAGTTACACTAGCCTTTAGGAGTTCTCGGTGCGACCGGCAGCAGTCGCCGTTTGATCTGACGGAACCCTTGGGCCGCCCCTCCGGGCAGAGCGAAGGTGATGGCGATGAGCAGCGCCCCCAGGATGGCCGAACCGTACGGACCCTCAAGGGCCACGTCGGTGCCCGGCACCGTCTGGGTCTGGCTCGACCACACCGGCACGAACTGGATGGCGATCCCGCCAACCACCGCACCGTGCAACGTCCCCGCTCCCCCCACGATGAGGCCCACAATCAACAAGATGGCCATCTGGAAGCCGAACTCGTCGGGCCCCACAAACCCCGAGTGCATGGCCAGCATCGTCCCGGCCACCCCGCCCACCGCAGCGCTGATCCCGAAGCTGAGCGTCTTGTAAGCGGCCAGGTTCACCCCGCTGGCCACAGCGCCCAGCGGGTTGTCCCGGATGGCGATCACCGCTCGCCCAACCCGTCCGGCCAGGATGTTGCGCACCAGCCAGAAGCACACCAACGCCACGATCGCCAGCAGGAAGTACTTGTACACCGCTTCCTCCTGCCGCCCGGTGAGCCCATCGGGAACCCGTGCCCCCACCAGCGGAAGTGAGTGCAGCCACTCGGTGGTCTGGTTGAGCGGTGCCCATGTCGGCGGGGTCAGGTCGCTGTCGATGAGCAGGCCATTGCTGCCCCCGGTGCGTTCCGCCACATCGTCCAGCCTCACGATCGACGGGAACACCGCCGCCACCGCGAACGTGAGCAACCCCAGGTACAGGCCCTGGATGCGCAACGCCGGGATCCCGAACAGCACCCCGAACACGAACAGGCCCGGCACCACCACCCCCAGCGTGGACACATACGACCAGTGGAATTCGTTCACCAGCACCGCGGTCAGGTAGGCCCCCGACCCCACGAAGAAGCTGTGCCCCAGCGAGAGCTGCCCGCTGTAGCCCGACACGATGTTCAAACCCAGAATCGCCACCATCAGCCCGATGGCCTGGCTGAGGTTGCCCAGCCCGAAGGTGTAGCGGTTGCCCAAGATCGTCGGGCTGTAGGTGTCGGCGATCAGAAACGGCACCAGCACCACAAACGCTGCGAACAGCACCCACCCGGCCACCTGCCACCGCCGATGACGCGCGCCACCCGCTTGCATCACACTACTGACAGTGGCGGTTGCCTGAACCGTGCCCGATTCGATACCGGTTTCCGGCGCGCTGGTATCCATCACACCCGCTCCACCGTCGTCGAGCCGAACAGGCCGGTGGGCCGCACCAACAGCACCACCAAGATCACCGCCACCGCCGTGGCCAGGGCCAGCTCGCTCAAGTCCAGGAACGTCACCAGAAGGTTGCGGGCCAACCCCACGATCAGGCCCCCCAGCACCGCTCCCACCATGGAGTCCAGCCCACCGAGAGCGGCGGCGGCCAGCGAGAAGATCAGCACCCGCAGCATCACGGAGGGTTCCAGCAGCAGATCGGGCACCACCAGCGACCCCCCCAGAGTGCCGATGGCGGCGGCCAGCGCCCACCCGAACCCCAAGGTCGGCCCCACCCGGATGCCAACGAGCTGTGCCGATTCCAGGTTGGACGAGACCGCCCGAAACGCCAGCCCCATCTTGGTGCGGGACAAGAGCACGTACAGCAGCCCCACCACGGCGAACACCGTCCCCAGGTTGCCGATGGTGCGCCACGAGAGCTGGGCGATGCCCCACTCCACGAGGGTGCCGTCGGGGAACATGCTGGGCAGGCTGCGGGTGCGAAAGCCCCACACGATTCCCACCGCCGAATCGATTATCAGCAGCAGCCCCAGGGTCACGATCACCAGGGGCATCACATGGTCGGGGGGAAACGGTCGGATGAACACCCGCTCGATGAACGCCGCCACCACCGCGCTGGCTGCCATGGCGCACGCCACCGCCACCGCCATCGGAAGCCCCTGCTGCACCGAGAACACATACGCCAGATACACCCCCAGAAGGGCCAGCGACCCCTGGGCGAAGTTGATGAACCCGGTGGCCTTGTAGATGAGCACCAGCGCCAGGGCCAGCGCCGCATACGTGGCCCCGTCGCTCAGCCCCCGGAAGAACTGGGCCAGCCACAGCTCCCCGTCCGACAGCTTGTCGAGCGAGATGTCGAACACTCCCAGAAGGGTGGCCATCGTGCTCATCATCGGAGCCCCGCCGGTTTGCCCGGTTGGTTGGTGCGTTGCTCTGTGGCCATCGTGCTCCTCAGTACCCTAGGTAGGCCCGTCGGATGCCGGCGTCGGCGGCCAGCTCGCCGGCCGGTCCCGACAGCGCCACCTCCCCGGCTTCCAGCACGTAGGCGTGATCGGCCACCCCCAGCGCCAGGCTGGCGTTCTGCTCTACCACCAGCATGGTGGTGCCCGCCTCGGCGTTGATGGTTTCGAGTTGCTCGAACAAGGATCGGGTAATCATCGGGGCCAACCCCAGCGACGGCTCGTCCAGCAGCAACAGCACCGGTCGCAGCATTAGGGCCCGGGCGATGGCAAGCATCTGCTGTTCACCCCCGCTCAGACTGCCCGCCGACTGCCCCCGGCGCTCGCCCAGCACCGGGAAGGTGTCGTACCACCGGTCGATGTCGGCTCGCACCTCCCGGTCCCGGCGCACGAACCCCCCGGCCAGCAGGTTCTCCTCCACCGACATTTCCGGGAACGTCCCCCGACCCTGGGGAACGTGGGCCACCCCCCGCCTCACGATGTCGGCGGTGCGCCGCCCGGCCAGCTCTTCGCCCCGCAGCCGGATCGACCCCTCCACCGACACCATGGCGCACAGCGCTCGCAGCGTGGTTGTCTTGCCCGCTCCGTTGGCCCCCAGGATCACCGCGATCTGCCCCTCGTCCACGGTGAAGTCGATGCCGTGCAGCACCTGGATCTCCCGGTAGGCCGCTTTCAGCCCCTTCACCTCCAGGAACGGGGCGCTCACTGCTGGCTCCCCAGGTATGCCTCCACCACGTCGGGGTTGTTCTGCACCTCGGCGGGGGTGCCCTCGGCGATCTTGGCCCCGAAGTCCAGCACCACCACCTTGTCCGACACCCCCATGACCATTCCCATGTGGTGCTCTACCAGCAACAGGGTCAGCTGGTGCCGCTCGGCCAGCCCCACCACAAGGTCGGCCAGCTCGCCCACCTCGCTCTGGGTCAGCCCGGTGGCCGGTTCGTCCAGCAGCAGCAGCCGGGGGCGGGCCGTGAGCGCCCGGGCCAGCTCCACCCGCTTCAGGGTGCCGAACGGAAGGCCGGCTGCCGGATGATGGGCCACATCGGCCAGCGACAGCTCTTCCAGGGTGTCCCACGCCTGACCGGCCAGCTCAGACTCCTCCCGGCGTGAACCCCACCGCATCGCCGCTCGCAGCGCCCCGATCTTGGAGCGGTGGTGGCCCCCCACCATCACGTTCTCCAGCACTGTCATGCCCGGCCACAGGGCCAGGTTCTGAAAGGTGCGGCCGATGCCCAGCCCGCTGATGGCGTGGGCCGGGCAGCTCAGCACGTCTACCCCGTCGAAGTCCACCGAGCCCCGCTGGGCGTCGTATACCCGACTGACCACATTAAACAGAGTGGTCTTGCCCGCCCCGTTGGGCCCGATCAACCCGCAGATGCTGCCCTCGTCCACCGTGAACGACAGGTCCTCCAGCGCGGTAACCCCCCCGAACCTCACGGTGATGCCGGTTACGTTCAACATCGCAGATCGAGCCTTCCCAACCTCACGGTGATGCCGGTGACGTTTAGCATCGCCGCTCAACCTCCGACGAGGCTGGCGATAGCCCAAACCACGATCACCAGGCCCACAACGATCATCACCACGCTGCGCCCCACCCGAGCCGCTCCGGTGTCGGCCTCGGCCTCGTCGGTTCGCACAGTCTCAGCCCCGGGCGGTGGGACATTGGGCTGTGTTACCCGCCCCGCAACGGCCTCGCTCCCGCCTACCCCCGCCGACTGGTTACTCGGCGGAGCGTTCGGTCGGGCCAACGCCGCCATATTGCCCACCGCCAGCGCCCCGCCCAGCGCCATGAGCAGCCATGTGATGATGTCGGGCCCTCCCAGCATGGAGCAAGCGACTAACCGGTCTTCAGCTCTGCAGGCCCGATGGGCTGGGCCGCGAGGTCAAGGTTGTCGCGGGGCACATCGGCAAGGCTACCGGTAGGGCAAGGACGACTGCCGTTGTTGGGGTGTTCGTACAGGGCAACCGCCTCCCGCCGCACCGCAGCCTCGAAGGAGGCCGACACGTTGTTCACAAGGTGCTCCCACATGTGATGAGGTCGGACAACCACCTGGCAGTGCCACGGCGTCACTTCGCGAGCGGCTCGTTCCAACCATGCCGAAAGCCCGCCGACCTCATCCCATTTCGAGATGTCGGCCACCACCATGAAGTCGATGTCGGAATCGGGTGTCGCCTCACCGTGCGCCACTGAGCCGTAGAGCAGAACCTCGCTGACGAGGGGTTCGCTCTTCCACCGCTCAACCACGATCTTGGCATCATCCAGCGTGGGTGCAGTCAACGCCGCTGTGCCGCTCCCGCTCATGCTCCCAGGCTACTACTGGGTGCCAGAGCCCAGGAAAAACACACTCAGGAGCTAGGCGGCTAGGTTGAACACCACGCCCGAGTCCACTTGTCGCAGCGGACTCGCGGAGTGAAGGAGCACCTAGCTCGACTCGGCGAGGGCCAGAGTTGGTCTTCTATTCAGTTGTCAAGGTGCGTTTGCTGGGTTTGGGGTTCGACGAGCGTTTCGGGCCATCGTCCTGGTTGAAGGCCGGTTGCCCAGGTGGTTCGTTGCCTTCGTGGTCGCCAGCGCCACTTGGTCAGGTGTTGACCCTGGGGTTCGGCACCTTCATGTCCGGTGTTCGCTGGGGTTGCCTGCGAGACCGGGTCAGGTGTTGGCCCTGGGGTTCGGCACTTTGGTGTCCGGTGTTCGCTGGGGTTGCCGGCAAGTCCGGGTTAGGTGCTGAACCTGGGGGCCATGTTCCGATTGCTCAGTTTCTGAGTATGGGGTTGTGTTGGGCCGGCTGGTAGTTGGTGGTGCCGGTGTCAGGAAACGGATCTGGTGGGGGATGCACGGTGTAGCGGCCGTCGGGGTCTTGGTGGACTTCCCAGTTGTGGTCGTGGATGTTGTGGTGGCATCGGGTACACACCATCACGAGGTTGTCGAGGTCGGTGGGTCCGCCGTTTGACCACCAGTCGATGTGGTGGGCCTGACACCAATGCGGCGAGGCATCGCAGCCGACGCAGCCCTGGTCTCGTAGCGTCAGTGCGGCCTTTTGGCCTGGGGTGGCGATGCGTGTCCTGCGACCCAACCAGAGCTTCTGACCCCTCACTTTGTAGATGGCGGGCAGGATGTCCGCGTCACAGGCCAGCTTCTTGAGTTCACCAACCGGCAGGGGCTTGCCGTCGCTGAGCCGAGCGTTGACCAGCTTCTGGCTGATGACGTCGTAGTCGGCTACCACCAACAATGCAGTTCCCGAGGCCTTGCCCTTTCTCGGGCTCGAGAATCAGCTCGGCTAGGGCGTCGGCCATGCGCTGCTTCGACGTGCGACGCTTCTTGGGGTCCTCTTGGTGCCACAGCTCGCGTTCCTTCGCCGACAGCACCGTGGCAATGCGAGCCCCAGTCAACGGGTCAAACTCACCGGACAAAACGAACATGCCGGTTTCTTTGCTCTCGAACGCTCTTGCGGTGCGCCGCTCCTTCTGATTGTCCAAGATGGCCTGTCCGTCGTCGGTGGACATGTCCTGCTGGTGGCGGCGCACCGTCTTGTTGAACCGGGTGTAATCCTCACTTTGAGCCGCTACCACCAATGCCGACTCGTCAACGGGCCCTTCTCCTGCTGCTCGAGCAATGAGCCGGGCATGGCTCGCGGGGATCACCCCGTCGGCCAACGCCTCATAGGTTTCGGGAAGCTCGGCCAGCTTCTCGGCGACCACCACATCCTGGCGGGCCTGCCTTGAAGAAGACTGCGACACGCCACGAGCCACACGCTGAGCCTGCTCAGCGCCGACGAGCCTGCTGAGGTCGACCAGGATTCCAGCCGTGATGGCCGCCAGCTTCGACTCCGCCCGACGGGCCACCTCCAACAGCGCCCGCAGCTCTGCGTCGTCCATCTCAGACCTGTCAACAACAACAACGCACACCGCCGCCCCACAACCACCCTCGACAACCTCCACAACAGCAGGTGGCATCAGTTGATTCTTGCTATGGCTCATTTCACCTCCTTTGCCATCATCTGACCCACACCGGGGGCTTGAATCCATCTCGAAATCCATTATCCACACCACGGTGACAGTTTCCCCTGACGGTCCGTTGCCTTCCGTTGGTGTCTGTCTCGTTTCCTATTATCCACATGGCGGTGACAGTTTCCCCGTCGCCGGCACCCTGCCACCGCCTCTCACGAAACCCCAGGTCACAAACCCAGAACCAATATGGGCACCCTACAAGCAGGGTGCGACACATTCCCTCGACCAACCCCACAGGTCCGGTAGAAATGCGAAGGCGTGCAGACCCCCTGGTATCCCGCACAAGCCTCCAACCGCTCCATCCCTCGAGGGCCCCTAGGAAGAGATACGGGCCTATATTCGCAACTTACAGCGTTGTTCTTCTACAAATGCCCAGGTCAGAGGCTTATGCGCGAAAGATAGTACTATCTTTCTGAACAATCGCACCCCCTGGGGACGTGGCTCAAGGCGAGGGGAGGCGACGGCACATGGATCAACTCGCTCTACGGCACCGGCCCGCACGTAGTTACGCGCCGGCCCTACCGGGGTTCGCTGGTTGGCCCACCACCTGTGGAGCCATAGCAGGCCCGGCTACGCGTCTCCCCAAGGTTGGCGGGCGAGGACGATTCCGCAGACCGACTCGGCTCCCCAATCACGCATCTTGCGGGCAACTGCGTTGAGTTGAAGACCCGTCGTGCAGATGTCGTCGTACACCACGACCCTTTTCCCCTTGATGCGCTCCGGATGCCGTAGCCGGAGTGCTTCGGCGTGTTGAGTGGCCGCCTCCTGCTTTTCCCCGATGGATTTTCCGGCCGACTGCATCGTGTCGGTTGGCTTGTGGAATGCGGGGTCAGCGTCGTCGTCGAAAGGCCACTTCCCCAATAAGTCCTGGACCCTTGCTGACTTCAGCACGTCTTGGGTGTGGGTCCGGTCCGGGCCCGATGGGTTGGCAACGATCAGGTCGACGCTTGCCGGCTCCCAGCTTGTCTCAAGATGGCCTAGCAAGAGCCGGGCGAAAATCTTGGCCCAGCCACTCTTGCCCTCATACTTGAATCGTTTGATCACTGCCTCAAGCGGATGGACAAAGAGTGTGATGGCCTCAATCCGCTCTACGTAGACAGTGTTCTTGGGGCCAGTACACAAACGGTTGCGGCATGGCTGCCCGGCACGCTCCCTGTGAGCAGATCGGACAGGGGTCCGTGATTGTCCTCAGAGTCTCCGATGCGCAGGGAATGCACACCGTCCATGGTCCTTGCTGGACATAGGGACAAGGCTGGCAGTTCGGGAAGTTCTCTCGGTCTCTGGGTTTGGCCATGGACGTGGAGTCACAGCGTCGAGGGCTGAAGCAGGAGGTCCTCGCAGGCGGCGTGCAGCCTCCGGGGGTCTGCGACAAGCGGCAGGATGTCATCGACGGACTGAACCTCGATGGCGTGGCCTGCCTGCACCATAGTCTTGGCCCATTCCTGTTCGGTGACCAGAGACTTGATGAGAAATACGCGCTTTCCATGCTCAAAGGCCAAGCGGGCCTGCATCTTGGCACCCGAGGTCATGGTCGCCTGGATGACAACGGTGCCCTGTGAGATGCCAGAGGTGACCTCGTTGCGCTTGCGGAAAGTCCACGGGGCAGGCTTGGCAGTGGGGAAGAACTGCGAGACGACAAGACCGCCGGACGACAGAATCTCGTCAACCAGCCCGGCGTTCGACTCTGGGTATGTCCTCGTAATCCCAGTCCCCAGGACGGCGATCGTGCGCCCGTGGTGGGCGATGGTCTCGCGGTGTGCTGCGGTGTCGATGCCCTTGGCTAGGCCAGAGGTGACCGTGATGCCCGAGCCGGCGAGCTTGCGTGCCATCTGTTCTGCCCGGCGGAGCCCTTCGGGAGAAGGGTCGCGAGTGCCCACAACTGCCACTGAACTGGTGTCACGGTCAGAGTCCAGCATCCCCCGGTAGAACAGAAATGGAGGCAGGTTGTGGATGAACCGGAGGTTGACCGGATAGTCGTCGTCCAAGATCGTCGTCAACCGGGCCTCGGCTTTGGCGGCTGCGCCCAGCTCCCGTTCGGCTTGGGCGAATGCCGCATCCCACTGATTCTCGGAAGCCGTTGCCGCTACCCAGCTGGTCCGCTTTGCTCGGGCACCGGACTCAATGATCTCGCCGCTCAGTAATCCCTGAAGTGACTGCTCCCGATATGCCTGACGGGCGATCACCCCCCAGTCACAGCGGTCATCGCTCGTAGACAGGCTGCACAAGGCAAGAAGATCGCGCTGTTGTTCAGTTACACCGTTCATTGAGACCCCTCTACTCGTCGAACGTCTTCAAGGGTGCAGCCAGTTCGGCTGACATCTGACTATAGGCAACGGGGATGACAGCTTGGTGGGACCTCAGCCTGGGGCAGCAGCTGGGAGGTGCTGTGCACGTCCCTACATATAGAGGTGGACGGAGACGGCGTAGTCGGGGGGGTGGTGGGTGGTGTAGGGGGTGTGGTGCCAGGTGGCGTAGCGGTTGGTGAGGGTGAGGCCGGCGGCGGTGCAGTCGAGGTCGTAGCGGTTGAGGTTGTAACCGCCGGTTCGTAGTTGGAACCCGGCCACCAGCGCTCCGCCCGGTGCCAGGTGGGCAGCGCAGCTTGCCACCACCTCCGCCTCGGTTCCGGGCTCGGTGAAGAGCATCACGTTGCCCGCCATCACCACGGCGTCGAACTCCCGGCCCAGCTCCATCGAGGCCAGGTCGAGCTGGTGCCAGTCCAGCATTGGAGCCTTGGCTCGGGCCGCCGAGATCATCTCGGTGTCGATGTCCACCCCGACCGCCTCGTAACCCCGGCGGGCCAGCTCGATGGCCACCCGACCCGTCCCGCACCCCGCATCCAGCACTCGCCCCGAGCCTCCCAGCAGCGCATCCACGAAGTCGGCCTCGCCGTGGGGGTTGTGTCCCTCGGCGGCCAGCTTCTCCCATCGCTGGTCGTAGTCTCGCCCCGACATTCGCCCGCCCCACGTCGATCCCATCGGGTAACAGTGTCACAGGGCAACGGCGAGGGGCGGGTTGGCCCTGCCGGGTAGTTGGCCCTGCCGGGTAAAGGTGTCACAGGTGGCCGGTATTGTGAGCCTGTGTCTGTCCCGACGCACGACACGGACCCATCCGGCCACGCTCCCCCCGAGGGAGCAGGCCCCCCCGAGGGAGCAGGCGCCGATCTCGGCCACCGGTTCCATCCCGCAATTGCCACCTGGTTCCAGCGGCGGTTCCCCGACGGTCCCACCGAGGCGCAGGCCCAGGGATGGCCCGCCATCGCCTCGGGTCGCGACACGCTGATCGCTGCCCCCACAGGATCGGGCAAGACCCTGGCCGGGTTCCTCATCGCCATCGACAACCTCTACCAGCGCCACGCTTCCGGCGAGACGGTGGCCAAGGCCAGCCAGGTGGTGTACGTGTCGCCGCTCAAGGCCCTGGCCGCCGACATCGCTGAGAACCTCGAACGTCCTCTGGCCGAGATAGCCGACATCGCCCGGGAACTCGGCCACGACCCTCCGGCGCTCACCGTGGCCGTCCGCACCGGCGACACCCCGGCCCACACCCGAGCAGCGATGATAAAGAAGCCGGCCAACTTCGTGGTCACCACCCCCGAGTCGCTCTACCTTCTGATCACAGCGGCCCGCAGCCGAGAGGTGCTGCGAACCGTCGAGACGGTGATCGTCGACGAGATCCACGCCACCGCTCGCGACAAGCGGGGCAGCCACCTCGCCCTCACCCTGGAACGCCTCGAGCACGTGGCCAACACCCGCCCCACCCGCATCGGCCTGTCGGCCACCCAGCACCCCATAGCCGTCATTGCCGGACTCCTCACCGGCACCCCAGCCCAAACCGACCTCCCCGCCGACGACCCCCAACCGTCCGACACCCCCCAACCGGCAAACACCCCCCATCCCGATTGCGTCATCGTCAACACCGTCCACCAGCGAAACCTCGACATCTGCCTGGAGGTGGTCGACGACGAGCTGGAAGCGGTGATCTCCCACACCCAGATGGACCGGATCCTCGACCGCATGGCCGAACTCATCGCCCAACACCGCACCACCATCGTGTTCGTCAACACCCGCCGCCTCTCCGAACGCCTCACTCACCAACTCGCCGAGCGCCTCGGAGACGATGCGGTGGCCGCTCACCACGGCTCGCTGTCCACCGACCGCCGCCTGCGCACCGAGCAACGCCTGCGAGCAGGCGACCTCAAAGCCCTCGTCGCCACCGCCTCGCTGGAGCTGGGCATCGACATCGGCCCGGTCGAGCTGGTCTGCCAGGTGGGGTCGCCCCGCAGCATCGCCACCTTCCTCCAGCGGGTGGGCCGCTCCAACCACAGCCGCCACGGCACCCCCAAGGGCCGCCTCTGGCCCCTCACCCGAGACGAGCTCATCGAGTCGCTGGCTCTCATCCACGCCGTGAACCACGGGCTGCTCGACGCCGTCCAGCCACCCGAGGCCCCGCTCGACATCCTGGTTCAGCACATCATCGCCGAAGCCGCCGCCGACGACCATCACACCACCGACAGCCTCTACACCTTGTTTAAAGGGGCCGCTCCCTACACCCGACTCACCCGGGAGCAGTTCACCGAGGCGGTGGAGCTGGCCGCCCGAGGGGTGCCAACCGGGAGGGGACCCCGAGGGGCCTACATCCACTACGACTCCATCAACCAAGAGGTGCGAGGCCGAAGGGGCGCTCGACTGGCAGCCCTCACCTCCGGCGGTGCCATTGGCGAGAACGGCGACTACCGGGTGGTGGCCGAGCCCGACGACACCTTCATAGGCACCGTCAACGAAGACTGGGCCGTCGAGTCGATGGCCGGCGACATCTTCCTGCTCGGTTCCCACTCCTGGCGCATCCAGCAAGTCGCAGCCGGCACCGTGCGGGTGGCCGACGCCGGAGACGCCCCTCCCACCGTTCCCTTCTGGCTCGGCGAAGCCCCGGCTCGCACCGCCGAGCTGTCCCAGCAGGTGTCCGACCTCCGGGCCCACATCGCCCAGCTCCTGCCCGACCCCGCCCAAACAAGCACAAACCCCTCCGATTACACCTCTTTTAATGCAGCCCCTACCGATCCTTTTAATGCAGCCCCTACCGATCCCAATACAGACCCCTCCGACACCACCCCCATCAACACCGACGAAGACATTCACCAAGCCGCCATCCAGCTCGCCCAAACCACCAACACCACCCCCGAGATCGCCGAACAAGCCGTGGAGTACATCGCCGCCGCCCACCACGCCCTCGGAGTGGTCCCCACTCAGCAAGACATCGTGTTCGAGCGCTTCTTCGACGACACCGGAGGCCAGCAGCTCGTGATCCACTCCCTCCACGGCGGCCGCATCAACCGAGCTTTCGGCCTCGCCCTGCGCAAGCGCCTCTGCCGCAGGTTTGACTTCGAGCTCCAAGCAGCCGCCAACGACAACGCCATCATCCTGTCGCTCGGGCCCCACCACAGCTTCCCCCTCAGCGATGTGCCCGCTTTCCTGCACCCCGACTCGGTGGAGGAGGTGTTGGAACAGGCTGTGCTCGACTCTCCCATGTTCACCGCTCGCTGGCGATGGAACCTCAACCGCTCGCTGGTGGTGCTCCGCCGTCGGGGAGGCAAAACCAACCCTCCCCCCATCCAGCGCATGGAGGCCGACGACATCATGGCTGCGGTGTTCCCCCAAGCCGCCGCCTGCCAGGAGAACGTGGCCGGCCCCATCGAGATCCCCGACCACCTCCTGGTCCGCCAAACCCTCCACGACACCCTCCACGAGGCGCTCGACGTCGATGGCCTCCGCACCCTGCTCATCGACATCGCCTCCGGCCGGGTCCGCACCCACTTCCGGGACACCGCCGAACCCTCCCCGCTGTCCCACGAGATCGTCAACGTCCGCCCCTACGCGTTCCTCGACGACGCCGAGATCGTCGACCGCCGCACCAACGCCGTCACCGTTCCCCGGGGCCTCCCGAGCCGAAACGGCAACCGGGCCGCCACCTTCGACCCGGCCACCCTCGGCCAGATCACACCCCAAGCGGTGCAACAGGTAATGGACGAAGCGACGCCCGATCCTCGCAACCCCGACGAACTTCATGATCTGCTCACCTCCCTGGTGGTGACCCGGCCCAACCCCGAATGGCAGAGCCTCTACGACAGCCTCGACACCCGAGGCCGTGTCCGCACCCTACGAACCACCGGTGACAACTTGGTTTGGACCACCGCCGAACAAGCTGACGAACCCGGCACTCCCAACGCCACCGACATCATCCGTGGCCACCTCGACATAGCCGGCCCCACCACCGCTCGCCGCCTTGCCCACCAAACCGCCCTCCCCCTGTCCGAAGTCCGCCAGGCCCTAGCCGCTCTCGAAGCCGAGGGAACCGCTCTTCGAGCCGACCACCTGCCCCGCCCCGCAACCCCCCAAACAACCCCCGAAACCGACACAGAACCCGAAGAATCCTGGTGTACCCGCCGCCTCCTCCAGCGCATGTCCTACCTCAGTCGTACCCAGAAGCGAGCCTCCGTCCAACCCGCAAGCGCCCAAGACTTCATGCGCTTCCTCCTGCGCTGGCACCACACAACCCCCGACACCACCGTGCGAGGCCGCCCCGGCCTAGCGAAGATCCTCGAACAACTCCAGGGACTCGATCTCCCCGCCGGCGCCTGGGAACAGCAGGTCATCACCCAACGCCTCCCCGACTACAAACCCCTGTGGCTGGACGAACTCTGCTACCGGGGCGAGCTGGCCTGGCTCCGCCTCACCCCGCCCGCCACCACCCCAACCGCCAACGCAATGGCTCCCCGCAAGGCCACCCCTATAACCCTGGCCTTCAGAGCCGACCTCCCCTGGCTACTGGCCGCCGCTCGCAGCTCTCACCCCCAATCGCCCGACACCGGACCGGTGGCCGAGATTATCGACATCCTGGGCACCGAAGGGGCCAGCTTCCTCCCCGACCTGGCTGCCGCCACCCGCCGCCTGCCCGACGACATCGAAAGAGCCCTGTGGAACGGCGTAGCCCTCGGCCTGCTCACCGCCGACGGATTCGCCGCCGTGAGAGCCCTGCTGAACCGCCCGACCCGACGCCCCATCCGCAACCGTTCCGACCCCAACCGGCGCACCAGCAGAACCAACCAATCAACCTCCAACCTCCGACCCGGCCTCAACCGACGCACCATCCGCAACCGCCCCCGCAACCAACCCGGCAACGATCACGCCGCTCCCGGCCGCTGGTCCCTGGTGGGCCAACCCCAACAGTTCCCCGCCGACGACCTAGCTGAAGCCGTCGCCCACCAACTCCTCACCTGCTGGGGCATGGTGTTCAACACCCTCGCTCACCACCCCGCTACCCCCAACCACGTCCCGTGGCGAGACATCCTCAAGGCCCTACGCCGCTTCGAAGACCGGGGCTTGGTGCGGGGCGGCCGCTTCGTCACCGGATTCACCGGCGAGCAGTTCGCCCTCCCCGAAGCCGCCGAGCAACTCCGGGCCACCGTCCGCCACCCCCGCAACGGCCAAACCATCACCGTGGCCGCCTGCGATCCCCTCAACCTCACCGGCATACTCTTCGACGGCCCCCGCACCCCCGCCACCCCCAACCACACCGTCACCTACCTCGACGGCGCCCCCACCCTCCCCGGTCTCGGCGATGCACCCCAACCATAAGCACCTACCATCATCCCACCTGCCGAAGTCCCACCAACCGACAAAATCCTGATTAGTTCAGAAAATCGAGTGGGGTGTTTGAAACCCCCTATTTGAGGTGGCAAAATGTATCCGGCGTTGAGCCCCGGCCGGGCATCAGCGCTCGCTGGCTGTCCATCCCGGGCCGGGCCGGCGAAATCCTTGAACTGTCCCGGCCCAACTGATAGGAAGTTGCTCATGATTATGTTGCTTCGCAAGGCTAGGGTCGGTTCCCGGCCCTTTTTCGTGCTCGCCGTGGCTTTCGCGGTGCTAGTGGCGCTTGTGGCCGCTGTGTTGACTGTTGCTGCACCGCAGCGAGCCGGCGCGCAGGACAATCAGCCGCCGGTAGCGGTGGCCAGTACGCGTGACCGGGCCGCCTGCCCGTCGGCTGAGAGGATCCTGCTTGATCAGAGCTTCGACGTGCTCGGCACGATCGTGTCGAGGGTGTGGGAGGTTGTGACTCCTTCCTATAGTTGGCTGGCGATCAGAGGGTCCGATGGCTGTTCGAATCCCAACAACGCACCGCACGACGGCAAGACGAAGCATGCGGAGTACACGAAGCCCACGGTCGCTCAGATTGCTGCTTATGGTGACTCGATCACCTTCCGGCTCACGGTGACCGACAACAAGGGTGCCTCCGACAGCGCCACGGTAACCGATAACTACGGTGCTCCCACTGCTCCTTCGGCGACTTTGACCCTTACCAGCGGGGGGCTGATCGACGGGCCGGGTGAGAACGGCAACGAGGACAACGAGTACGACGTGGCCGAGGGTTCGGACATCGTTCTTGATGCCAGTGGCAGCTCTGCGGGTATCACCAATGCTGATTGGAGTGTGTTGTACCCCGATAATGATGTCGTCGCCGCTCCTGTGAAGGCCTCTGATCCGAAGAAGCCGTTCACCGCCACAGCCAAAGTGGGTAATGCGCCATCGGGCCGGGCGGCCTACATCTACTACCAAGCGGAGGTCACATCAGGGACTGCCCTTACGGGTGTTGCTGTGGTCAAGGTAGTGGTCCAGCCGACTCCTCCGAAGATTACCGGCATCACCGTTACCGGGGCGGATAATGCTGATGTCGCCAATCCCGATCCTTTGTCGGGCATGTCCGATCGTTATGTGATCGCTCCCGGTGCCACAGCGCAGCTGACGGTCGCCGCTGCCGGGACTGGTAGTGACACCACCGATGAGCCGAGTTCATATGCCTGGACCGGCGATGTTGATCCCGAGGATACGAAGGATGAGAGCACTTCGGTGACCGCTCCGGCTGGGGCGGAAGAAGGTTCGCAGCTCACCGCGACGGTGACAGTGACCGACGGCCAGAGGCTCAGCACCCAACGCACGATCACGTTCACGGTGGCCAACAACCAGCCCCCCACAGCAACCGTTCTTGACCTGTCGCCTCCTGCTTCGCGTGAGGAGCCCTTCTATGGCCCGCTGGAGGTTGGTGACGGGTCTATGGCCAAGGACAACATGATCGAGGCCATCTACAACGATGCCAACGGCGATCCGTTGACCGTGGTTTGGACCGAGCTGAATCAGGCAAGGACCGGTCCGGCCGGTGAGGACGCCATCCTCTCTCTGAACGTTGACAACACCGGAACCACATCTACCGTGTCGTTCGATGTTCCCGAGTTCGCCAGAGGCAGTGAGCGACCGCACGCGACTTCGTTGATACTGGTGCTCGCGGTTATTGACCGGTGGGGCACGTTCACACTCCATCAGGTGAAGGTGAGGATTACCCACGATGACGACGAACCGGTGGCCAACGCCGGTGACAACCAGGTTGTGAAGGCCGGTTCCCGGGTGCGCCTGGATGGTTCGGGCAGCCATGATCCCGATGGGCAGCCCGTGGGCGTTGGCTGGGACTACGTGGGCATCTCGGTGGAACCCAACAACCGGGGTCCGCTGACCGCCGCTGAGATCGCTCAGGGGTTCTGCGACACAACTTGCCAGGCCGGCGATGATGGGCAGGTCGGGTGGCTGCCAAACATGGACAACGTGTTGCACAAAACTGCCGGTGAAAGGCTGCGTGGTGCCAACACCGCCTACCCGTACTTCGATGCTCCCGAACTCAGCGGGTTCAGGTCGGTGAACCTCACCTTCCGAGTAGCGGTAACTAGCGGTGAGGGCGAGGACGAGAAAACAGAGACCGACAGGGTGACCATCACCGTGGTTGGTGACTACTACTCCGGCATCATCACCCATCCCACGTTCTGTTCCAACAGGAGCTTGGGTGGACCGATGACCTACCCGCACGACAGCGACGGTGACGGCGTGGCCGATGTGTGCTCGCTCGACACCACCCGCCGCGCGGCGGTGGCTCGCCAGAATGCTCTGGAGTCATTGGCCACGCTCAACCCGACCGCTTTCAAAGAAGCGGTGGCAAAGGCTTGCAACGGGGCACCCGATACTTTGGGTGACACCGAAGCCCAGTTGAAGGCCGACGCCTGCAGCACCGACAGAGTGTCGCCCCCGCCGGGTCCGGTTGCCGAGGCCGCCGCTGCCCAGTTCTTCTCCGGAATAATCGACGGGCCCAACTTCTGTCGCAACAGGAGCTTGGGCGGGCCGATGACCTACCCGCACGACAGCGACGGTGACGGCGTGGCTGATGTGTGCGCACTGCCCTACACCCGCCGCGAAGCAGTGGCCCGACAGGCCGCCCTGTCGAACGCTTCCTACGTGATGACGGATGGGGAATATTCAGAGCAGTACAAAGCAGCGCTGGCCGCCGCTTGTGCCTCTCTGGGCACCACCGACTTCGGTGACGCTGCGGCCGACCTCCAGCAAGACCTGTGCATCAGGCCTGCCCCTGGTGTTCCGGGCATCAACATCATTGAGGGCACCCCAGATTCATCCGACGACCCCAACGTGGTCCCACCAAACCGACGTGAAACCCCCGACCCGACGGGTGGTGGGGACCAGATTGCTCCCAATCCAGGTACCCAACCTACGGCTACAGCCACAACCCGTGCACGCTGCAATGGTTCAGAGGAGGTTCTTATAGGTCGCCCCGATGTTGCTGGCTATGAATACAGGTGGACTGTCGAGGGCACCACGGTTCAAGCAGGCAACATTGAGATCAGAGAATCCAATGGCTGCGATAACAACGACCCGCCGCAGGACGATGTAAGCACACGTCATGCTGAGTTCGCGTGGCCCGATAATGCACAAGATGGTGACACCGTCACCCTTACCTTGACCGTCACCGATGACAACGGTGCAACAGGCACCGACACCGTCACAGCGACATATACGGCTCCCTAGCCGCAAACCTTAAACAGGTGTGGCCCGGCCCCAGTGGCCGGGCCACACCGCGTTAACCGGCTCGGTGGCTATGTTCGCTGGGCCACGCCGGGCTCTAAGGTCGGGCCTCGCCGCCCGTCGGCTGCTCGCACAAAGACGGTTTGAGCCGTCTCGGTTCCCGCGGCTACCCTGTGGCGCTCAACGGCTGCCCATGCCGGGCAGGCCATCCACCCCAGGGTGGGTTGAACTGTCCCGGCCCAACTGATAGGAAGTTGCTCATGATTATGTTGCTTCGCAAGGCTAGGGTCGGTTCCCGGCCCTTTTTCGTGCTCGCCGTGGCTTTCGCGGTGCTAGTGGCGCTTGTGGCCGCTGTGTTGACTGTTGCTGCACCGCAGCGAGCCGGCGCGCAGGACAATCAGCCGCCGGTAGCGGTGGCCAGTACGCGTGACCGGGCCGCCTGCCCGTCGGCTGAGAGGATCCTGCTTGATCAGAGCTTCGACGTGCTCGGCACGATCGTGTCGAGGGTGTGGGAGGTTGTGACTCCTTCCTATAGTTGGCTGGCGATCAGAGGGTCCGATGGCTGTTCGAATCCCAACAACGCACCGCACGACGGCAAGACGAAGCATGCGGAGTACACGAAGCCCACGGTCGCTCAGATTGCTGCTTATGGTGACTCGATCACCTTCCGGCTCACGGTGACCGACAACAAGGGTGCCTCCGACAGCGCCACGGTAACCGATAACTACGGTGCTCCCACTGCTCCTTCGGCGACTTTGACCCTTACCAGCGGGGGGCTGATCGACGGGCCGGGTGAGAACGGCAACGAGGACAACGAGTACGACGTGGCCGAGGGTTCGGACATCGTTCTTGATGCCAGTGGCAGCTCTGCGGGTATCACCAATGCTGATTGGAGTGTGTTGTACCCCGATAATGATGTCGTCGCCGCTCCTGTGAAGGCCTCTGATCCGAAGAAGCCGTTCACCGCCACAGCCAAAGTGGGTAATGCGCCATCGGGCCGGGCGGCCTACATCTACTACCAAGCGGAGGTCACATCAGGGACTGCCCTTACGGGTGTTGCTGTGGTCAAGGTAGTGGTCCAGCCGACTCCTCCGAAGATTACCGGCATCACCGTTACCGGGGCGGATAATGCTGATGTCGCCAATCCCGATCCTTTGTCGGGCATGTCCGATCGTTATGTGATCGCTCCCGGTGCCACAGCGCAGCTGACGGTCGCCGCTGCCGGGACTGGTAGTGACACCACCGATGAGCCGAGTTCATATGCCTGGACCGGCGATGTTGATCCCGAGGATACGAAGGATGAGAGCACTTCGGTGACCGCTCCGGCTGGGGCGGAAGAAGGTTCGCAGCTCACCGCGACGGTGACAGTGACCGACGGCCAGAGGCTCAGCACCCAACGCACGATCACGTTCACGGTGGCCAACAACCAGCCCCCCACAGCAACCGTTCTTGACCTGTCGCCTCCTGCTTCGCGTGAGGAGCCCTTCTATGGCCCGCTGGAGGTTGGTGACGGGTCTATGGCCAAGGACAACATGATCGAGGCCATCTACAACGATGCCAACGGCGATCCGTTGACCGTGGTTTGGACCGAGCTGAATCAGGCAAGGACCGGTCCGGCCGGTGAGGACGCCATCCTCTCTCTGAACGTTGACAACACCGGAACCACATCTACCGTGTCGTTCGATGTTCCCGAGTTCGCCAGAGGCAGTGAGCGACCGCACGCGACTTCGTTGATACTGGTGCTCGCGGTTATTGACCGGTGGGGCACGTTCACACTCCATCAGGTGAAGGTGAGGATTACCCACGATGACGACGAACCGGTGGCCAACGCCGGTGACAACCAGGTTGTGAAGGCCGGTTCCCGGGTGCGCCTGGATGGTTCGGGCAGCCATGATCCCGATGGGCAGCCCGTGGGCGTTGGCTGGGACTACGTGGGCATCTCGGTGGAACCCAACAACCGGGGTCCGCTGACCGCCGCTGAGATCGCTCAGGGGTTCTGCGACACAACTTGCCAGGCCGGCGATGATGGGCAGGTCGGGTGGCTGCCAAACATGGACAACGTGTTGCACAAAACTGCCGGTGAAAGGCTGCGTGGTGCCAACACCGCCTACCCGTACTTCGATGCTCCCGAACTCAGCGGGTTCAGGTCGGTGAACCTCACCTTCCGAGTAGCGGTAACTAGCGGTGAGGGCGAGGACGAGAAAACAGAGACCGACAGGGTGACCATCACCGTGGTTGGTGACTACTACTCCGGCATCATCACCCATCCCACGTTCTGTTCCAACAGGAGCTTGGGTGGACCGATGACCTACCCGCACGACAGCGACGGTGACGGCGTGGCCGATGTGTGCTCGCTCGACACCACCCGCCGCGCGGCGGTGGCTCGCCAGAATGCTCTGGAGTCATTGGCCACGCTCAACCCGACCGCTTTCAAAGAAGCGGTGGCAAAGGCTTGCAACGGGGCACCCGATACTTTGGGTGACACCGAAGCCCAGTTGAAGGCCGACGCCTGCAGCACCGACAGAGTGTCGCCCCCGCCGGGTCCGGTTGCCGAGGCCGCCGCTGCCCAGTTCTTCTCCGGAATAATCGACGGGCCCAACTTCTGTCGCAACAGGAGCTTGGGCGGGCCGATGACCTACCCGCACGACAGCGACGGTGACGGCGTGGCTGATGTGTGCGCACTGCCCTACACCCGCCGCGAAGCAGTGGCCCGACAGGCCGCCCTGTCGAACGCTTCCTACGTGATGACGGATGGGGAATATTCAGAGCAGTACAAAGCAGCGCTGGCCGCCGCTTGTGCCTCTCTGGGCACCACCGACTTCGGTGACGCTGCGGCCGACCTCCAGCAAGACCTGTGCATCAGGCCTGCCCCTGGTGTTCCGGGCATCAACATCATTGAGGGCACCCCAGATTCATCCGACGACCCCAACGTGGTCCCACCAAACCGACGTGAAACCCCCGACCCGACGGGTGGTGGGGACCAGATTGCTCCCAATCCAGGTACCCAACCTACGGCTACAGCCACAACCCGTGCACGCTGCAATGGTTCAGAGGAGGTTCTTATAGGTCGCCCCGATGTTGCTGGCTATGAATACAGGTGGACTGTCGAGGGCACCACGGTTCAAGCAGGCAACATTGAGATCAGAGAATCCAATGGCTGCGATAACAACGACCCGCCGCAGGACGATGTAAGCACACGTCATGCTGAGTTCGCGTGGCCCGATAATGCACAAGATGGTGACACCGTCACCCTTACCTTGACCGTCACCGATGACAACGGTGCAACAGGCACCGACACCGTCACAGCGACATATACGGCTCCCTAGCCGCAAACCTTAAACAGGTGTGGCCCGGCCCCAGTGGCCGGGCCACACCGCGTTAACCGGCTCGGTGGCTATGTTCGCTGGGCCATGTTGGCGAAGCGGGTGTGGTGACTGATGAAGGCGAGCTTGGCCTTGCCGGTGGGGCCGTTGCGGTGTTTGGCCACCAGAACCTCGGCCATGCCGACATCGAGGGATTCGGGGTCGTAAACCTCGTCGCGGTACAGGAACATCACGATGTCGGCGTCCTGCTCGATGGAGCCCGACTCCCGCAGGTCGGCCAGGATGGGCCGTTTGTCCTGGCGCTGCTCCAGGTTGCGGGAAAGCTGCGACAACGCCACCACCGGGCACTCCAACTCCCGGGCCAGGATCTTGAGACCCCGGCTGATCTCCGACACCTCCACCTGGCGGTTCTCGGCTCGCTGGCGTCCGGTCATCAACTGGAGATAGTCCACGATGACCATGCCCAACCCCCCGGTTTGGCTGCGTAGCCGCCGGGCCTTGCCCCTGATCTCCATGATGGTCACAGCCGGGTTGTCGTCGATCCAGATGGGCGCCGGGCTGAGGCGGCCGATGGCATTGCTGATGCTCGTCCAGTCCTGCTCCGTCAGCTTTCCGGTTCGCACCCTGGTGGCATCCACCCGGGCCTCGGCGCACAGGATCCTCTGGCTGATCTCGATCTGGCTCATCTCCAGGGAGAACACCAGCACCGGGAGGTTTGCCTTGATGGCAGCGTGAGAGGCCATGCCCAGAGCGAAGCTGGTCTTGCCGATAGAGGGCCTCGCCCCGACCACCACGAGGGTGCTGGGCTGCAGTCCGCTGGTGATCTGATCCAGGTCGGTGTAGCCGGTGGGGGTGCCGGTGATGATCTCACCCTGCTCGTAGAGCATCTCGATGCGATTCAGGTTGCCGGGCAGGATGCTGGACATCGACGCCATGGTGTCGTCCATACGGTCGGCGGCCAGCCGATACACCATGGCCTCGGCCGAGTCCACCGTCTTGACCACATCCTCGGAGCCGTCGTAGCCCAGCTCCACTATCTCCCCGCCGACCTCGATCAGCTTTCGCAGCGTGGCCGCCTCGTACACGATGTTGGCGTACTTGGCAGCGTTGGCCGAGGCCGGCGTGCCCGTTTGGAGCCTCACCAAAGCGGTGTTGCCCCCCACCTTCTCGGCCAGCCCCTGCCGGTTCAGCTCGGCGGCCACCGTCACAGCGTCGGCCGGCTCCCCCTTCTCGTACAGCGAGCAGATGGCTTCGTACACGTGGGCGTTGGCCGGGCGGTAGAAGTGCTCGGGACGGAGCAGGTTCACCCCGTCGGCGATGGCGTCCCGGCTCAGCAGCATGGCGCCCAAAAGCGCTTCCTCGGCCTCCAGATCGTGGGGCGGTACCCGCTTGGAACGCCCTGTGGGCCTTGAATCGTTGTCGGAGTACTCAACTCCGAAGGGGTCGCTCATCTTCTGCCTGCCTGCCTACTCGAATCCACCCGGGGCGCTTCATACTGAATGGCCGAAACGGGGTTCACGGTGTCCTACTCTTGCCGATCTCCTGTGTGAGATGCTAGGGGACGGGCCGTGGAAATTGGTGGATAACCTGGGGATTTACCCCTACGGCGGTTAAATCGGGCCTATTCGGCGGCGATGACCTCCACCGTGATGGGGAACTCCACCTCGGTATGGGGTTTGGCGGTGACCATGTGGCTGCCGAGCTCTTTGATTCCGTCCGACTCCAGAGACTTGCGTTCCAACATGATGTTGGCCTGCTCGGCTACGGCCCGCACGATGTCGGCGGCGGTGACAGAGCCGAACAGCTTGCCTTCCTCCCCGGCCCGGGCGGCGATGTGTATGGGGGTGGAGACCAGCCGTGAGGCCATCTCCTGAGCCTCGGCGATTTTCTTGGCGTCGCGCAGCTCACGGGACTTGCGCATGCGCTCGGCCTGGCGTTCGGCCCCTGTCGAGGATTTGAACGCCTTGCCGGCCGGGATCAGGAAGTTGCGAGCGTACCCGTCGGCCACGGTTACCACGTCGCCCTTCTTGCCCAAACCGTCGACGTTGTCCTTCAGCACCACCCTCATGTTCCTGCCGCCTCGCTGCCGACTTCGCGCTGCTCGACTCCTTCGACAACAAGGTCTTGCCCCGCCGTGACGCCCTCCATCGCAGCGACGTCTTCCATGGCCCCAACGTCTTGCGTGACCATCTCGTCGTCGACGTCGGATGGGGCCTGGGAGCCGGGCGGCGGTGCTTTAGGCCGGGGGGCCGGTCCGTCGAACCGGTTGTCGTCTCGGCCGCGGCCGGCGCTGCGCTGGGTGGTGACCCGGTTGTTGTAGGGCAACAGAGCCATCTCCCGGGCGTTCTTTATGGCCCGGGCGATCTCGGTTTGCTGCTGCTGGTTGTTGCCGGTTACCAGGCGGGCCCTGATCTTGGCCCGGTCGGACATGAACCGCCGCAGCAGGTTCACGTCCTTCCAGTCCACGTAATCGATGCCCTCCTGGGTGAGGACGCTGACCTTCTTCTTGCGCCTCCGGCCGAGGTCCTTGGGCTTGCCCTTCTTCGGTCCCCTTGCCATTAGAACGGCTCCTCGTCCACGTCGTAAGCGGGCGGCTGGTTGCGAGCGGGCCGTCCACCACGGCCGGACTGCTGCTGGCGACCTCCGCCGCCGCCACCGTCGCGTCGCTCGTTCCTCATCACCTCGACCGTGGCCCAGCGCAGGCTGGGGGACACTTCATCGGCAATGACCTCGATCTTGGTCCGCCGCTCGCCGTCCTGGGTTTCCCACGAACGCTGCTCCATCCGACCGCTGATCACCACCCGGGTGCCCTTCATCAGGCTCTCGCTGACGTTCTCCGCCAGAGAGTTCCAGCAGGTCACGTCGAAGAACGACACCTGCTCCTCGGTCTCGTTGGTTTGGCGGTTCTGCCAGCGACGATTCCAGGCCAAGCCGAAAGTCGCCACCGCGGTTCCGCCGGGGGTGAATCGAAGCTCCGGGTCTCTTGTGATGTTCCCGATGATGGTAACCATGTTGTCAAAAGCCACTTGTGTCTCCTTGGGTCACCCGGCCGCAGCCAGGGTTTCTCCGTCGCCCAGCAGGCCGCGCCGGGTGGCTTCGGTATCAGGCAGACGGATCAGCTTGTGGCGCACCACGCTATCGGCCAATCGGAGCAATCGTTCCAGGGTGGCCATGTCGCGGGGCTCGGTCACGAACTCGAGGACCAGGTAGTAGCCCTCCTGCTGGTGGTTGATCTCGTAGGCGAAGCGGCGCTTGCCCCACCGGCTTTCCGACTTCACCTCGCCTCCGTGTTCGGAGACGTTGGCCGCCACCTGTTCGATTCGGGTGGACACGTCGGATTCCTCCACGGCCGCGTCCATGATGATCATCAATTCGTATGCTCGCACGGCGAGCCTCACCTCCTATGGTCCCGGCCCCAGCCGGGGCTCCTGTCTTGGAGCAGGGGTCGATTTAGTTCACGAACTCTATCCGAAGTTGGTGCGACCCACTGCATCGGCCCCATTATCAAACCGGGCGGTGACAGTTTGTTATCGGCTGCTCTGGTTGCCGAGGTTGACCGGGTGGAACAGCTAGTGGCGGGCGCTATCCCTGGGCGCCGTAGAGGCCCAGCGCCATCTCCTCGTCGGGGTTCATCTCGTAGCACTCATCGGTGTCGGGGAAAGCCCCGGAGCGCACGTCGGCGGCAAACCGGGTCAGGGCACCTACCCCGTCGTCGTGCAGCGAGGCGTAGCGGCGCACGAACCGGGGCAGCATCCTCGTTTCGAGGCCCAGCACGTCGTGGAACACCAACACCTGACCGTCGCAATGGCCGCCCGCGCCAATCCCGATGGTGGGCACGTCCACCGCCTCGGTCATCAACCGCCCGACCGCGGCCGGCATCCCCTCCAGCACGATGGCGAAGCATCCGGCGTGGGCCAGCGCCTTGGCGTCGGCCACCAGAGCCAGTGCCGCTTCGCTGTTGCGTCCCTGGATGCGGTACCCGCCCTGGGCCAGCATCGACTGGGGGGTGAGCCCCAGATGGCCCATCACCGGCACCTGGGCCGACACCACGGCCTCGATCATCGGCACCCGCTCGGAGCCGCCTTCCAGCTTCACCGCCTGGGCTCCGGCCCGCACGAGCCGGGCGGCGTTGGTCACCGTGTCGGCGGTGGATACGTGGTAGCTCATCCACGGCATGTCGGCCACCACCATGGCTCGGGGACGGGTGCGGGCCACAGCAGCGGTGTGGTGGGCGATCTCGTCGACGGTCACCGACATGGTGTCGTCATGGCCCAGCACCACCATGGCCACCGAGTCGCCCACCAGAATCAGGTCGGCGCCGGCCTCGTCGGCCATGCGGGCGCTGGGGGCGTCGTAAGCGGTGAGCATGACGAGAGGGTCGGTGCCCCGGCTCCTCTTGTGTCTGGCGATGACCGGCGCGGAGAGCTTGTTGCCCATCGTTTTCTCCTTCTCCGTCCAGCGCTCTCGGGCTGCCGGCGGATGCGCCAACTGTAGCCCACTGGGGTGGGGGCCGCTAGCGTCGGGTCATGGACGATCTACTGGACCGCACAGATGCGGTTGGGCTTGCCGATGCCATTGCGGCCGGTGAGGTGTCGGAACAAGAGGTACTCGACGCCACCCTGGCCCGCATCGACGAGCGCAACCCTGCGCTGAACGCCATCACCACCTCCGTCGAGCCGGAACCGGCTGCCGACGGTCGGCTCCGGGGGGTGCCGTTCGCCATCAAGGACCTGCACTTCCCTATGCGGGGCACGGTGACCACCCACGGGTCAAGGTTCTTCGCCGACGCCCCGGTGGCCGACCACGACGCCGAGGTGGTGCGCCGCTACCGGGCCGCGGGCCTGGTGCTGGTGGGCCGCACCAACACCCCGGAGCTGGGTTTGTCCACCACCACCGAGCCGGCGCTGTTCGGGCCGTGCGCCAACCCCCTTGACCCGTCCCGGAGTGCAGGCGGCTCCAGCGGCGGGGCTTCCTCGGCGGTGGCCTCGGGGATGCTGACCATGGCCCATGCCTCCGACGGGGGAGGTTCCATCCGCATTCCGTCGTCGGCCTGCGGGCTGTTCGGGCTCAAGCCCAGCCGGGGCCGGGTGAGCTTCGGCCCAGACGCCGGCGAGGGGTGGAGCGGCTACTCCTGCACCCATGTGATCACCCGCACCGTGCGGGACAGCGCGGTGATGCTCGACCTCACCTCCGGGGTGGCCGATGGCGACCCCTACACCGCTCCGGCCCCAGCCGGCCCGTTCGAGCAGGCCATCGCGGAGCCTCCTTCCCGGCTGCGTATAGCAGTGTGGGACGGTTCGGCGGACGGCATCCGGCTCGATCCGGTTGCTCAAGCGGCGCTCGACGCCGCCGTGTCGCTGTGCGAGCAGCTCGGCCACCACATCACCGAGGCTGATCTTCCGGTGCGCCGGGGGGACATGGGCGGGGCCCAGGGGGTGATCGTCGCCTCCAACATTGCGGCTCTGATGGCTCGGAGGTCGGCTGAGGCCGGGCGTCCGGTGGGTGACGGCGACCTCGAACCGGTTACGGCGTCGATGGTGGCCCGGGCCTCGCAATTGACAGGGGTCGACTACGCCCAGGCCATATTGGACACCCACCTGACGGGCCGTCGGATGGGCGCTTACCACGCCTCCGGGGTGGACTTGGTGCTCACCCCCACCCTGGCCACCGTTCCCCCACCTTTGGGGGAGCTGGTGGTGTCCGACGGCGACGTGGCCGAGTGGGGGGCCCGCCAGGGGGCCTACAGCCCGTTTTGCGCCCTGGCCAACGCCTCCGGGCAGCCAGCCATGTCGGTGCCGCTTCATTTCGACGAGCGGGGGCTCACAGTTGGCAGCCACTTCATCGCCCCCTACGGAGGGGAAGCAGTGCTGCTCAAGCTGGCCGCCCAGTTGGAGCAGGCCCAGCCGTTCTGGCCTCGCTGATATCGGGGGCCGTTGCCGGGCTCTTGGTGATTGCGGCGGGAGTTGCCGGAACGCCGAGCGGGCTCTTGGTGTTTGCGGCGGGAGTTGCCGCCTAGCCCGACGGCTGAATCACGTAGCTGCGCAGCAGGTGGTTCCAGCCGCAGTCGGGGCACGCCTCCACCTCGTAGCAGGTGAAGCGGCCTTTGCGTCGGGCCAGCTTGGCGATCTCGGCCGGGTGGCTGATGCAACGGCCATGAGAGGGAAGCCGGGGTCCGAACACGTAGGACACCAGCGACAGTTGGTCGCCCTGGCACACCGGGCACGGCTCCCCGGTCGCCGTTCCCACCTCTCGACTGGCCCGAATCAACTCCGGGTGGGCGTCGCACACATCGTCGATCATCCGGGCGCCGCTCTTCAGCCGATGCAGCACGTGGGCCCGCGTCAGCCGGTAGTCCACCACTGAGGCGGGCTCGGGCTGGACCCCTACTGCGGCGGCCATCGGATCGGCCATGGCCTCAGCGTAGCCACAACTGGCGGCTTGACGGCTTAACTTCCAGGCCGCGTGGAGCTGGGGAAAACCGCTATAATTCGGCGGCTTTGCCCTTGCCGCGGCCTCGATGCAGGCCGGGGAGATGTCACACCGGGGCGGGGATCCGGGGCGGAGTCATTGTCACACCGGGGTTGTACTGTGAGGCCATGTCGATTTCTTCCCCGGCGACGGGCGGCGCGCTCGAGGGCATCCGGGTGCTCGACCTGTCAACCCGGATGGCCGAGGCCACCGGCAAGGCGCTTGCCGACCTCGGAGCCGAGGTAATCAAAATAGAACCCCCCGGCGGGTGCGACGCCCGCACCACCCCGCCGTTCGCCGGCGACGGCCGCTCGCTGTTCTGGGAAGCGTGGGGCTTGGGCAAGCACAGCGTGGTGTGCGACATCGACACCGCTCACGGCCAGGACCAACTGCGGGCCCTGGCGGCCGGTGCCGATGTGCTGGTGGAGTCGTTCGCTCCCGGATACCTGGCAGACCGGGGGCTCGGCCCCGACCACCTGGCCGAGGTGAACCCGGCCCTGGTGTATGTGTCGGTGACCCCGTTCGGCACCGGGACCCCAGACGCCACCGTCCCCATGACCGACCTAACCCTATCGGCAGCGGGCGGGCTTTTGGCCATGCAGGGCGACCACGACCGGGTGCCCACCCCGGTGGGTTATCCCGAAACCTCGTTCCTCGGGGCGATGCAGGCCGCCGCCGACGCCATCATGGCTCTGTGTGAGCGCGACCGGAGCGGGCTGGGCCAGCACCTCGACAGCTCGTGTCAGGCAGCAGTGCTTTGGTCGCTCATGTCGATCACCAGCTACGCCGCTCTGGGCCGGGACTTCCCCAAACGGGGCGACGACCGGGCCGACGCGAGCCCCCCAGAGGTGGTGCCCGGCGTGCCCCTGCCGGTGATCGAGCCGTGCGCCGACGGCTACGTGGGCATCACCCTGGTGCTGGGGGCTCAGGGGAACCGGGGCATGAAGGGGCTCATGGACTGGGTGATCGAGGAGGGTGCTCTCGACGACGACCTGACAGGCATCGCTTGGGATAAGTGGCTCGACATGCTCGGCGACAAGACCTTGAGCCCGGATGATGCCGCCCGGGCGATGCGGAGTTTGCTGGGCTTCATCAAGTCCAAGACCCAGGCCGAGATCCAGGCCCGAGCGGTGCAGGACAAGATGCTGGTGGCCCCCTGCTACACGGCGGCTCGCCTGGCCGACGACCCCCAGCTAGCCGCCCGGGACTTCTGGGTGGAGGTGGACGGGGCCATCCACGCCGGACCGTTCGCCCGCCTCTCGGCCACCCCCATCGCCTACCGCCACCCTGCCCCCGAGCTGGGCACCCATCAGGAGCTGCTCGACGGGTTGGTCCCGGTCCCGGTGCCCGAGCCGACCGGGAACCCCACGGTTTGGGCCGAGCCCCGGGGCGGGCTGTTCGAGGGCCTCAAGGTGGCCGACCTGTCGTGGATCGCCGCCGGGCCGCTCATCGCCAAGGACCTGGCCAACCTGGGTGCCACCGTGGTACGGGTGGAAACCGAGGCCCGCCTCGACACCCTGCGCTGGATCCCTCCGCATCTGCCTCACACATCGCCCATGAGCGCCGGACACCCCATGGCCAACATGAACCAGTCGAAGCTCGGCCTGGCGCTGAACTTCACCGTTCCCGAGGCCAAGACGGTGATCGACCGGTTGGTGGAGTGGGCCGACGTGGTGGTGGAGAACTACACCCCCGGCACCGCTGCCCGCCTGGGTTTCGGCTACGAACAGGTGCGGGCCATCAACCCCCGTGCGGTGATGCTGTCGAGCTGCATGAGAGGCCAAACCGGTCCCGAGGCCCGTCACACCGGGTTCGGCCTCCACGGGGCGTGCCTGGCCGGATTCGCGGCCATCACCGGCTGGCCCGACCGGCCGCCCCACGTGCCCTGGGGGGCCTACACCGATTTCATCTCCCCCCGTTACGCTCTCACCGCTCTGGCGGCCGCCCTGCACCACCGCCACCACACCGGCGAGGGCCAGTACATCGACATGTCGCAGATCGAGGCATCCATTCACTTCCTGGCCCCGCTGGTGCTGGAATATCGAGACAGCGGGCGGGTTCGATCCCAGGCCGGGCTGAGTTCCGAGCGGGCCGCTCCCCACGGCGTGTACCGCACGTCGGGCATCGAGCGTTTCTGCGCCGTGGCGGTGGAGACCGACGGGCAGTGGGAAGCGTTGCGCTCGGTGGTACACGAGTTGGCGGGCGTGGCCGACAGGTGGGCGGAGTCGGAAACGGCCGACGAGCTGCTAGCGGAGTGGTTTGCCGCCCGTGACGGCTTCGAGGCGGCCCACCTGCTGCGCGACGCCGGGGTTCCGGCCTACATGGCGTTACGGGCCAGCGACTTCTACTCCGATCACAACCTGGTGGCCCGGGAGTTCTTCATCGAACTCGACCACGGAGCCATCGGCACGATGACCTTCGACGGCCCCGTCACCCACTTCTCCGCCACCCCGGCCCGCCCCTGGCGAGCCGGCCCGCTGGTGGGCGAGCACACCCAGCAGGTCATGTCGGAAATTCTGGGCTTCTCCAACGACGAGATCACCGCCCTGGCCGCCACCGGCGCCCTCACCTGATGGCTAGTAGGTTTGGATCTCAATGACAGCAGATAGATCGGTTTACGAGCGGCTGGCGTTGCACCTGCCCAACGACATCGGCATCGGCAGCGCCCTAATCACCATGGTCGAGCCTCACGAGGGCTACGACCACGAGTACAACCGCTGGTACGAGGACGACCACTTCTATTCCGGGGCCATGCACGGGCCGTGGGTGTACGCCGGGCGGCGGTGGGTGACTCCCAGGGCTCTGCGCAACTTGCGTCCCGAGGTGGACGATCCCGCGGTGCGTCCGCCCGATGCCGGCTGCTACATCTCGCTGTACTGGAGCACCCCCGGCCACGAGGACGACATGGAGCGGTGGAGCTTTCTGGCCATGGCCGAGGCCCTCATGCCCAACGGCCGGGGCTTCACCCACCGAACCCACGTGTACACAGCGTTCCACCAGTTCCGGTTTGCCTGCATCCGCGAGGGCAGCGGGCCGATGAAGCCCCACCTGGCACTCGATCATCCGTTTTCCGGGCTGGTGGTGGAGGTGGTGGATGCTGCCGACCCCGCCGACCTGGACGGGCTAGAGGGGTGGCTGGCCAACGAGCACCTGGACTCGGTGCTGGCGGGCTCTCCGGCTGTCATGTGTCTGGCGTTCGCTCCCCGGGAGTTCGCCCAGGGCCTCATCAACCAGCCCGGGACGCCGCCGGTGGCCCCCACCGAGAACGTGGGTCGGCGCCTGTGCCTGCTTTGGTTTTTGGAACAGGATCCGTCGGAGGTGTTCCCCGACGCTTTCCGAGCCCACCACGAGGCCCTGGCCGACCATCCCCGGGCGTCGCTGGCTCTGTCGGCCCCCTTCATCCCCACCATCCCCGGCACCGACCGGTACGTAGATCAACTTCGATAGATCAAGCCGGTAGTCTGACCCCCCATGGCCATACCCCAAGAACGCGACATCGACGCCCTGCGGGCGACCCTGGGCGAATGGGTGAACACCCAACCGGGGATTTCCGACGCCGAGGTGATCGCCATCGTGAACCCCGAAGCCCAGGGG
The DNA here is from genome assembly GCA_965200775.1 of Acidimicrobiales bacterium. Classification (GTDB taxonomy): domain Bacteria; phylum Actinomycetota; class Acidimicrobiia; order Acidimicrobiales; family Bin134; genus Poriferisocius. Next base: position 2,881,031 of record OZ241383.1, read on the forward strand.
TTCAGCAACGAGACCCTCATCTGCGATGCCACCTGGACCTCAGACAGGCAACCGGTTACGTCGGGGCTGGTGGTTCGCAAGAAACCGGTGAACTACGCCATCTTCCCCACCTACGACATGAGCATTCAGTACCGGTCGATGCAGAACATGGCCGCTTGCGGTCGGGTGCCGGTGCCCAACGTGTTGTGGGTGGAGAACACCGGCGACGTGCTGGGCGAGCCGTTCTTCATCATGGAGCGGCTGCACGGGAGGGTGCCCTCCGACAATCCGCCGTTCTTCGGCACGGGCTGGGTACACGACGCCACCCCCGAGCAGCAGGCCGTTCTGTACAACTCGTCGGTGGACGTTTTGGCCGCGGTGTCGGGCACCGACTGGCAGGCCACAGGGTTCGACTTCCTCGACAACCCCGAGTACGGCGAGATGGGATTTGCCCAGCAGCTCGGCTACCAGCGCTACTACGCCGAGTGGGCGGCCCGGGGTCGACCCCAGCCGCTCATCGAAGCCGCGCTGGACTGGTTCGAGGCCAACGACCCTTCGGGAGCGATGCCCACCGAGCTGAACTGGGGCGACGCCCGACCCAGCAACATCATGTACGGCGACGACTTCGGAGTGATGGCGGTGTTCGACTGGGAGATGGTTGCCCTGGGGCCCGGCGAGGTTGATCTGGGCTGGTTCCTGTTCATGAACCGGTTTTTGAGCGAGGGCGGCGGCTTGGATTGGCTGCCCGGATTCCCCGATCGGGCCGCCACCATCGCCCGCTGGGAGCAGGCACGGGGCCGGCAGGCCGAGCACATCGACTACTTCGAGGCGTGGGGGTGCCTACGCTTTTCGATCATCATGGTGGCCATCGTGAACATGATGATCCAGTACGAGCAGATCGGTCCCGCCGACGGGGAGGTGTACGGCAGGGTCAACCCGTCCACCCAGATGCTGGCCGGCTACCTGGACCTGCCCGCTCCCCAGTGATCGCCGTCCGGTGAGCCGGCGGTACTGGCGAGCCGGTATTGGCGAGCCGGGCTCGATTCGGCTTGCGCCCTACTCGAAGCGGGAGCCCATCTTTCTCAGGATCTCCACGGTGTTGGCCGCGGCCATGCGGCCCAGGGCACCGGGGGTGTAGGTAACCGATTCGATGTCGTTGCTGTAGGGGAACGGGCCGTGGCGCTCGTAGATGTCCCAGCTCACCGGCGATCGCCGGTCGATGCCCACGTCGATGCCCTCGAACGGTGCCATGGTCCACATGCCGGTGAACCCGTTGTCGGCAGCGGTCTCGACCCCGTCCACCAGCACCCGTAGGTCCCAGGCGAAACCGTCGGTGATGGTGTAGTCGAGCCGGACGGTGCGGCGTCCCTCGGCCGGCCGGCCCGCGGCCAGCAGGCGCATGTGGCCGTACCCGTTGTGGGCGTACACCAGCTCGCTGTCTTCGATGTACAGGGCGTAGCCGCCGCCCTGGTCGCCGTGGGCCACCAGCATTCCGGCGTCACCGGGGGCGTAGTCGAACACCACATCGACGGTGAAAGACCGGGCCGCTATGAGCTTCATCGACCGGTAGCGCTCCAGGGTTTCGGTACTCGGTGTGATCCGCACCGGTGCTTCGTACACCGATTCCGACGGGGGCCGCTGGGTGAACTTCAGGAACGACCCCTCCTCGAGCGGGTACACCTGGTAGCGGTGGGCCGCTTCCTCCCACGCCTCGGCCAGCTCCCGCCGCAGCTCGGGTTCGGCCTCCGACCGGTCGTCGGTCTCGGTGGGATCGGCAGCCAGGTTGTAGAGCTCCCACTCGTGGTCACCGAACGGGGTCATGGGTCGGTGCAGGGTGACCGCTTCCCAGCCCTGACGGTAGAAACCCCGGTGGCCTTGCTGCTCGTAGTACTGCTCGGTGTGGGACTCGGCGGCGTCGGGGTCGGTGAACGTCGCCGCAAAGCTCGACCCTGCCAGCGGCTGTTTGGTTGCCAGGCCGTTGCGCTGCGGCGGGGAGGCCAGCCCCACGATGTCGAGCACGGTGGGCAGCACGTCGGTGATGTGCAGGTACTGGCGCCGGAACCCGCCAGGGTCGGCCAGCCGCTCGGGCCACGACGAGATCATGGCCACCTGATGGCCTCCGGCGTGGGTGTTGCACTTGTAGAGCCGGAAGGGGGTGTTGCCGGCCATTGCCCAGCCCCGGGGATAGTGGGCCAGGGTTTGGGGGCCGCCGATCAGATCGAGCCGGTCGTGGTCGGTGTCGATCGAACCCTGGGTGGGCGACAGGATCTCGAAGTACTGAGAACAGCCGGTGTCCTCGCCCTCCCGGGACGCCCCGTTGTCGGACGTGAACAGCACCAGCGTGTTGTCCCACTGGCCCATCTCCTCCAGGGCTGCCCGCAGCCGCCCGAAGTTCTGGTCCACGTTGTCCACCATGGCGGCGAACACCTCCATGTAACGGGCGAACAGCTCCTGTTGCTTCGGCTCCAGGTCGTCCCACGGTGTGACGTCGTTGCCCTCCTCGGCGTTGCGAGGAGGCAGCCGGGTGTCGGGATCGACCACGCCCAGCTCGATCTGGCGGCGGTAGCGGCGCACCCGGATCTCATCCCAGCCGGCTTCGTAGGCACCCCTGTACTTGGCGATGTCGGCATCCTTGGCCTGGAGCGGGGCGTGGACCGCGCCGTGGGCCAGATAGAGGAAGAACGGCTGGTCGGGCCTGGCCGCTTTCTGCTCTCGCACCATCGAGATGGCCTCATCGGTGATGTCGTCGGTGAAGTAGTAGCCGTCGGGGTAGCGGTCGGTGCTCACCACGCTGTTGTCACGGATCACCCGGTGGGGGTGGTGGAAGTTGGTGAACCCGTCGAGGATGCCGTAGTAGCGGTCGAACCCACGCTGGAGCGGCCACGAGTGCCGGGGGCCGACCAGGTTTGAGTCCTTGCACAGGTGCCACTTGCCCACCATGAAAGTGGCGTAACCCCCGTCCCGCAGTATCTCGGCGATGGTGGCGCAGTGCTCGGTTAGCTCGGCGGTGTAGCCGGGGAAGCCGGGATCGGAATGGCACACGTGGCCCACGCCCACGTCGTGGTGGTTGAGCCCGGTGAGCAGCGACGCCCGGGTGGGCGAGCACATGGGGTTCACGTGGAAGTTGAGGTAGCGCAGCCCCTCGGCGGCCATCCGGTCGATGTTGGGTGTGTCGATTTCCGAGCCGTAGCAGCCCAGGTCGGCGTAGCCCAGGTCGTCCACCAGCACCACCACGATGTTGGGCGACCCCTCGGGGGGTCGGGCCGGTTCCTGCCACCACGGGTCGGACCCGGCGAATGTGCGTCCGACCCGCCCCTCCCATCCCTCGTAAGGGCCGGGTCCGCTCGCTTGGGCGGGTTCGGCGTTTGGCTCTTCGTTTCTCATCTGTTCCTCCCGGTTCAGTAGATCTTGAACAACCGCAGGGCGTTGTCTCGGAGAAATTTGGGCCACACGTGGGAGCGAAACGGCACTTCGCGCATCTCGGTCATGATCCGCTCCAGCGACAACCCCGACGGGAAGTAGCCGGCGTAGAGCACCTTGTCGGCCCCCCTGGTGTTGGCATAGTCGATGATGGCTTTGGGGTAGTGCTTGGGAGCGAACGCCGAGGTGGAGTAGTGCAGCCCCGGCCACTTCAACATGAGCTTCACCATGAGCTTCTCCCACGGCTCGGCACCGTGGCGGGTGACCAGCACCAACTCGGGGAAGTCGTAGCACACCCGGTCGAGGTGTTCGACGTGCTGTGGGCCGAACGGGAACCTCGGCCCCGGCATCCCGGCGTTGATGCACATGGGGATTTCCAGCTCGCAGCAGGCAGCGTAGAGCGGGTACATGAGAGGGTCGCCGATGTTGACCTGAGGGTGCAGGCCGGTGGGAAAGCAGGCTGCTGCCACCACCCCCAGCTCGTCCACCGCCTGTCGTAGGTCCCGCACCGCTTGTACTCCGAGGTTCGGGTCCACCAGGTAGCTACCGTACAGCCGCCGGGGGTGCTCGGTTACCCCTCGAGTGCCCCAGGTGTCGCCGAAGCTCACCGGCAGCAGGCCCTTGTCCACCCCCCAGCGGTCCATCTCGGCCAGCAGGTAGGCCAGGAAGTCAACAGTGCCGTCCACCACGGGGAGGTCCTTGAACATGTAGCCCGCACCGTGGCCGAATCCCCGGCTCTCTGTGTCCTTCAGCAGGCCCTCGTAGGAGGCGAACCAGGCGTCACGGTTGGGGGGCACGCCCAGCATGAGGTCCACCACGCCGATTCCCTCCATAGGGTGAGGGTCGGCGGCTGAGGCGGGATCGGTTGCGTTGGGATCGGTGTCCATGGGGTTAGGGTCGGCGGCTGGTGCGGCGGCAGAGGCGCTGCCGCCTTCGAGCATCTATTGGGCCAGAGCCTCGAACAGGTCGGCGTCGGTGCGGCGCAGGCGGCGGTAGTTGGCCTCCCACATCATCGGGATGAAGTACTGGTGGTAGGCCTTCTTGGCCCGAGCGGCCTCGGCTTCGGGCATCTCGTGGCCTCCCACCACCTGGGCCTCGTAGTGGGCCCGGGCCGACGTTTCCAGGGCGATGGCCTTGACCGTGGCTTCCTCCAGGGAGGGGCACACAAAGCAGGCACCGTGGTTGCCGATGAGCACCACCGACCGGTCGCCCAGTGCTTCGGCCATCCGGGGGCCGTCCACCGGGTTGTCGATGCCGTTGTCGGCGTAGTGGGCCTGCTCCTCGAAGAACAGGCAGGCGTCGGCCGAGTACATGCCCACGTCCTTACCGGTAGTGGACAGCACCTCCACGTAGTGGGAGTGAGTGTGGATCACCGAGTTGGCGTCGGGACGGGCCTCGTAGAAGCCGGCGTGGAACCGCACCGCCGGTGACGCCGGGGTGTCGCCCTCCAAAAGGTTGAGGTCCATGTCGTAGCAGTTCACATCGCCGGGCAGGGTTTCGCTGAAGTAGCCGAACGGCGAAACCCAGAAGGCGTCGTGGCGCTCCGGGGCCCGCACCGACACATGACCGGCCACCCGGCTCTCGCATCCCTCCCGGCCCAGGATGCGCCGCGCCGCGGCCACCTGGAAAGCGGGATGGTCTTCGGTCCAGGTTGTGGTCATCGCTCCTCCTTGGTGTTACTCGATGGTGGGTTCCCAGGCATGTCGGCGAGGCGGGACGCCCTAGCCTGTTCGGGGATGCGCCATCAGACCTGGATGTCGTAGAGGCGGCGGACATTGCCCGACACGATGGCCCGGCGCACCTCGTCGGGAGCATCGACGAAATGTTCGGCGATCACCGCCTGGCTGTTGGGCCAGGTGGACACGTGGTGGGGGAAGTCATTGCCCCACATCATGGTCTCGGTTCCGATCACGTCGCGGGCCGCCACGCCGGTGCGGTCCCGCATGAACGTGACCCGGAAGTTGTTGCGCCAATAGTGGGAGGGTTCGTGTCGGCACCTCATGTCCTTCAGGAGCCGGGAATGGCGTTGGAACCAGTAGTCGGCCCGCTCCAGCAGGTTCCCGGCCCAGCCGACGTCGTTTTCCGCCGAGACGATCATCAGGTCGGGGAACCGGTCGAAGACACCCCCGAAGATGAGGTCGAGCACCACCTCCTGGATGTCCACCGTTTGCAGCACCGACCGGGTGGACGTGCCCTGGTCCCACGCTTTTTCGGGGTCGCGGGTGGTGGCAGCGTGGAGGTTCATCGGCATGGAATGTTCCACCGCCGCTGCCCACAGCGGGTCGAACGACGGGTCCTGGTAGGGGTTGTCCTCGCCGTTGACCACCGGAATCATCATCCCCCTGAGCCCCATGGCCCGGCACCGCTTGATCTCCTTGGCGGCCCGTTCCAGGTCCACCGGCGAGAGCAGGCCGATGCCCACGAAGGTGTCGGGTACCTGGCTAACGAACTCGCCGACCCAGGTGTTGTAGGCCTCGAACAGGGCCCACTGGAACTCCACGTCACGGATCGGGTACATCTGCATGGCGATGGTGGGGTAGAGCACCTCGCCGGTGACCCCGTCGGTTCGCAGCGCTTCGAGGCGTACCTGCGGGTCCCAGCCCACGTCGGGCACGTCCTCGTCCCAGCGGCCCTTGGCCCGTACCTCGTCGTCGGATCGCATACAGCCGGCCAACAGCCCGATCGGGGGGAGCCGGGCCTGGTCGCACACCAGCCGATCGGTGGTCTCCTCGTGGATTAGCCGGGGGGCCCTGTCCCGGTAGGCCTCCACCGTGTAGATCTGCCACAGGTCGTGGGGTTCGATCACGTGGGAGTCGGCCGAGAAAACGTCGATGCCGTTGTTGTTGGTTGCTCCCGGTGTTGTGCTGCCGTTTCCGCTCATCGCCCCCGATGTTATGGGAACTCCCAGAACTCCGCTCATTGCCGGGCTGAAGGCCACCAGAGCGGGCGTGTGTTGGGGGAGCCGGGCCGGGGGCCATGTAGATAGGACAGGCGGGTAACGTGGCCGACGTGAGTGTTTGTGCGTTCATCGGGTTGGGAAACATGGGGTTCCCCATGGCCGGCCACTTGGTGGCAGCCGGTCACGAGGTTCGGGTGTTCAACCGGACAGCGGAGGTGGCGCACCGGTGGGCCGAGCGTTACGGAGGGACCGTGGCGGACACCCCGGCGGCCGCGGCGGGTGGGGCTGAGTTCGTGTTCACCTGCGTAGGTGCCGACGACGACCTGCGAGCGGTGGTGCGGGACGATGGCTACGGCGCTCTCAGCACCATGGCGGCCGGTTCGGTGCTGGTGGACCACACCACCGCTTCGGCCGAGGTGGCTCTGGAGATGGCCGAAGAGTGTGCCAACCGGGGGATCGGCTGGTTGGATGCCCCCATCTCCGGGGGCCAGGCCGGGGCCGAGAACGGCGTGCTAACCGTGATGTGCGGCGGCGATCCTGCCGGTTTCGAGGCGGCCCGCCCGGTGATCGACGCCTACGCCTCGGCCGTGACCCTCATGGGTCCAGCAGGGTCGGGCCAGCTCACCAAGATGGTCAACCAGATCCTGTGCGCCGGGGCCATCCAGGGGGCCGCGGAAGCGCTGGCCTTCGGCGAGCGGGCCGGACTGGACATGGAGCAGGTGCTGGCCGCTGTTACCAAGGGAGCGGCCGGGTCGTGGTATCTCCAGAACCGGGGCCACACCATGGTGGCCGACCAGTTCGACTTCGGCTTCGCGGTGGACTGGATGCTGAAGGACCTCAACCTGGTGGCCGATGCCGCGGATGGCCTCGACGCCCCCATCCCGCTGGTGGAGCTGTGCCGCCGCTACATGACCGACGCCGCTGCAGCCGGCGACAACCGCCTTGACGCAACCTCCATCATCCGCCGCTACCGGTAGGAGCCGGCGTGTCACCGGCATTTACCCGGCCAGGTGGTCAGTAGAGCGATTCGCGGCCCGGGCTCTGGGGGGCGTCGGCGGCGGGGCCGTCGCCCAGGGCGCTCAGCACCTGCTGGCGGTGGGAGTTCACCGCTGCTGTGAGGGCCGCGGAGTCGGCGGTGATGGTGACCATGCGGTACCCCTGGGCTACTCGGGTTGCCGCCAGGGTGGGGGTGGAGTGGATGCCGGGCACCACGTCGTGGCGTTGGCAGGCATCCACGATGGCGGCCAGGGCGTCGTCGAACGCCGCTTGGCCGTCGTTGTTGCCGGGCTGCAGTCCCAGGCTCACCGACAGGTCGGAGGGGCCGACGTACACGGCGTCCACCCCGGGCGTGGACACGATGTCGTCCAGATTTTCCAGTGCGGCCACCGTCTCGACCATGGGGATACACTGCACCGCTTCGTTGGCCCCGGAGAAATATCCCTCGCCGTCGCGCAGCGAGGCCCGGATCGGCCCGACGCTGCGAGCCCCCTCCGGGGCGTACCGGCACGACCGGACAGCGGCCTCCGCTTCGGCCCGGCTGTTGACCATGGGAACGATGATCCCCAGAGCGCCGGCGTCCAGCATCCGGCCGATGATGCCCTGCTCGTTCCACGGCACCCTCACCACCGGCGAGGAGGTTCCCAGGTCGATGGCCGCCATCATGGGCAGCGCATCGGAGTAGTCGGCCAAGCCGTGTTGCATGTCGATGCACACGTAGTCGAAGCCGGCCCTCGACATGATCTCGCATCCCATCGCCGTCGGCAGCCCGGCCCAGGCCCCCAGTGCCGGTCGCCCTGCGGCGAAAGCCGTGGCCAACGGATGCGTGTTGCTTGTGGAATCACCCATGGCCGTTACCGTACCGGTGGAGCTGATGGGACTCGAACCCACGACCCCCTGCTTGCAAAGCAGGTGCTCTAGCCGACTGAGCTACAGCCCCCGACCGGTCCAGCGTACCGAGCCGGTGGCCCGGTGAACGACCCAATACCCGGCTCAATGTGACCCGCGCTCCATGTCGTGGTGGAATGACGGAGGTGAGGCTGGATCTGAGCGACGATCAGGAGTTCTTCCGGGAGACCACCCGGCGGTTCATCGAATCCGAGACTCCGATCAGCACGATCAGGGAGTTGCACGATCACCCCGGCGGGCACCCTCCAAGCTGGTGGCAGGCCGCTTCCGAGTTGGGCTGGACCTCGTTGATGGTTCCCGAACATCTGGGCGGCGGCAGCATTTCGGGGCGGCCGGTTGTGGACTTGTCCATCGTGGCCGACGAGATGGGCCGGGGCCTGGCGCCCGGACCGTTCCTACCCGTCAACGTGGTGGCCGACACTCTGGGTCGCTCCGGCACGCCCGACCAGCAGGCGGTGCTCGAAGGGGTGCTGGCCGGTGAGACGATCTTGGCGTGGGCGTTCTGCGAGCCCGGTGGCGACTGGACTGCCGACCATGTGGCTGCCGAGGCGACTCCGGCCGGAGGTGGCTACGTGCTCAACGGGGTGAAGACAGCGGTGGAGGCCGGCGCTCAGGCCCATCGGCTTCTGGTTACCGCTCGCACCTCCGACGGCTTGGCCCAGTTCCTGGTGCCGTCCGATGCCGACGGCATCACCGTCGCCCCCCAGGAGTCGCTGGACCTGGGGCGTCGGTTCGCCGAAGTGCGGTTTGTGGATGTGGCCGTCGGCCCCGAGGCTCTGGTTGGCGAACCGGGAGCGCCGGCAGAGGCCGATGTGGAGCGCCAGTTGCTGCTGGCCCTCGTGATCCAGTGCGCCGACAGCGCGGGGGCCGCTGCCCGGGTGCTGGAGTTCACCATCGAGTACGCCTTCGACCGCTACTCGTTCGGTCGCCCGCTGGCCTCGTATCAGGCCCTCAAGCACCGGTTTGCCGACATGAAGCTGTGGTCGGAGGCTTCCCAGGCGGCCGCCGACGGCGCGGCCGATGCGCTGGACGACGGCTCCAACGCCGTGCAAATGGCCTCGGCGGCCAAGGCCTACGTGGGAGACCACTCGGTTGACATCATGCAGGATTGCGTGCAGCTCCACGGCGGCATCGGGGTGACCTGGGAGCACGACCTGCACCTGTTCCTGCGGCGGGCCACCGTCAACCGGGGCCTGTTCGGAACTTCTGCCCAGTATCGGGACTCCGTGGCCAAGGCGGTTGGGCTGTGAGGTTGGGTCTTGCCCGTCGGATGCAGTGCTTGAGCCTGAGGGGAGGCAATCGTGGATGACTTCGTGTTCGCCGAAACCGATCCTTCGGAACTGGCCGAGTACCGGGACCGGGTCGAGGCGTGGATGAACGAGAACATGCCCCGGCGCAACCGGGAGAATCCCTGGAACCCCACCCACGACGACGATGAGAAGAGCAGCCGCAACCGGGAGCTCCAGCGGCGTCTCTCCGACGGCGGGTTCGCAGCGGTGTGCTACCCCAAGGAGTACGGGGGGCAGAGCCTCACCATGGCCCATCAGAGGATCATCGACGAGGTCAGCATGGACTTCGACATGCCGTTGGTGTTCAGCGTGCCCACGCTGTCGATTACCGGCCCGACCGTGCTGGAGTTCGGCACCGAGGAGCAGAAGCAGCGCTACATCCCTCGATGGATCAACGGCGACCACCTGTGGGTGCAGTTCATGTCCGAGCCGAGCAGCGGTTCCGACATGGCCGGTGCGCTGACCAGGGCCGATCGAGACGGCGACGTGTTTGTCCTGAACGGCTCCAAAATCTGGAGCACCTTCGCCCAGCGCTCCGATTACGCCTTGATTTTGGCTCGCACCAACTGGGATGTGCCCAAGCACCGGGGTCTGACCATGTTCATCGTGCCGATTCACCATCCCGGCATCGAGATTCACCCCATCAAGATGGTGGACCGCACCGAGGAGTTCTGCCAGGAGTTCTTCAACGACGCCGAGATCCCGGTTGCCAACGTGTTGGGCGAGGTGGACGACGGTTGGACGGTGGCCTCACGCTTGCTGTTCCACGAGCGGGCCGCTGTGGGCGGGGCCTCCCCCTACACCCAGGGTCGCCATCGCAGCCGGTCGGCCGATGGGGTGGTGGAACTTGCCGCCAGGGGCCGGGCGTTGGGTGGCGACGATGTGGGCCGTTTGCGCCAGTTGCTGGGCGACTTGGAGGTGAAGAGCCGGGTGGAGCGGTTGCTGTCCCGGCGGGTGGTGAAGGGCATCGAGTCGGGTTACTTCCCGCACCCGGCGGGCTCACTGGTGCGCCTGTTCAATGGCACGACCATGGTTCAGCGGACCACGGTGGCCATGGAGATGCAGGGCGATCGGGCCCTTGTGTGGAACCCGGGTGAGCCTTCGGGTACTTTCGGGGTTGATTTCGTGCAGCGCCAGCAGAGCTGCATCGGCGGCGGGACCACGGAGATGGCCCGCAACATCATCAGCGAACGGGTGCTGGGGATGCCCCGTGAGCCCGCCCTCGACCGCGACCTCCCCTTCAACCAGGTCCCCCGCAACGCCTGACTCAGGAGGCCAGGGGGCGGCCTGACCTGGACATTTGGAACTACATCGCGGTAGTTGTTGTTTTGTGCAGTTAGTTTGCGCCTTTGCGAACAAATTGTATTTTGTGCGCTACACTGGCTTTTGTTGTGAGCGAACAAGTTGCTGGAGGGGAAGTCCCACGAGGGGAAAGGTCAAGCCGTGGTCGTCCGTCCAGGGATGAGCTGTACAAACGACTCGACATCCAAGTACAGGAGCTTTGGCAGAGAATGGGTGGATTGCCCGGCCCGGACGAGGCCTCGGCATCGGAGATCTGGCGGGAGATCATGTTCGAGGAGGTTCACCACTCGACGGCCATAGAAGGGAACACGCTCGTTCGGCGCGAGGTGGAGCGACTGCTGTTGGAGGGACAGGTTTCCGGGAGCAAGCATCTGTCCGAGTACCTGGAGGTGTTTGGCTACGCGAATGCAACGAGCTGGGTATACCGCCAAGCTCGACAGGCTTCCGAGGTGGTCGGCCACGCTGAAATCGTGACCTTGACCGAAGTCCGGGAAATCCATCGGTTGGCAATGACCGGGGTTTGGGAAGTTGCCCCTCATCCTGACGCAGAAGACCGGGAAAGGCCAGGCAGCTTTCGCAGGCACGAAATTCGTCCGTTTCCCGAAGGAATGGAACCGGTGTCTTGGCCTCTGGTGCAGGCCGAGATGGGAGCTTGGGTGGGCCAGGCCAACGCCTTGAGGGCTCGAACACCGTCCTTCTGCGAGGAGTTGGCCGCAGTTCACTGCCGCTTTGAACAGGTCCACCCGTTTCTGGACGGCAACGGCCGCACAGGTCGGCTCCTGCTCAATCTGATCTTGGTACGCCTTGGTTATCCGCCAGTGATCATTTTCAAGCGCGACAGAGATCGCTACCTGAACGCCCTTCGCCAGGCCGACAAGGGCCAATTCGGCCCCCTAGGGGAGCTGTTGACAAGAGGCATCCTGGACAGCTTGTATCGATTCGTAATCCCCTCGGTAGCGGGCCCGCTTCGGCTGGTGCCCATTGCTGCGCTGGCATCCAAGCAGATTGCGGTCTCAGCGCTGCGCGCTGCCGCAGGCAGGGGGAGGCTTCAGGCGACTCGTGGGCCTGATGGTCAGTGGCGTAGCACCCAAAAGTGGGTGGACGAGTACCTGAGCACCCGATACCGGAGATGAGACGGGCAGCCCTTTTGGTTCTTCGGCAGATGGATCAGGAGGCCAGGGGGCGGCCGAAGGGGAGGGACTCCTGCCAGGTGGACAGGAACGACTCGGCTCGTTGGGCGGCGGCGAGGAACAAGCCGTCGGGGTGGGTGGAGATTTCCTCAAGGACGGCAGTGACCTGAGCCGCAGCGTTGGCGGCTGATGCTTCGGGGGTGGGGTCGCCCGTGGGCCACCAGGCGAACAGCGGCCCGGCGGTGGAGATGAAGTCGGGCACCACCGTGGTGCCGGCCCGGCCGAGCACGGCCAGGGCCTTGGCGGTAACCGGGATCGGGCCGTGGGGGACCAGCGATCCCACGCTGAGCTGTTCGGCCACGGTGTGGTTCACGGCTCCCATCTTGGATCCGGTCAGCAGGATGTCCACCGGGGTGGACAGGGCATCGGCTGCGGACAATTCCCCCTCGGGGATTTTGCCAGGGGTACTCAGCGCGTCGAACGGGAATCCGCCCGGATCGACCGCTCCCCGGTTCCCGGAGGTCACCGCGACGACCTTCCCGCCCTGCTCGGACACCGCGGCGGCCAGCGCCGGGCCGTTGCCCCCGAAACCCTCGATGGCCACCGTGCGGCCGTCCAGCCCGCGCCCTGTGTGTGCCGCGGCGGCCACAACCCCGGCCACCGCCGCCCGATCAGCCGGCTCTCCAATGGCAGCACGGGGATCGGCTTCTGCCAGCGAGGCCAGTACGGCCCGGGGCACACGGGTGCCCGGTTCGGGCAGGAAGCGTCCCGAGGAAACCAGGGGGGCGATCTCGGCGGTGAACTTCTCCAGGGCATCGGCCCGGCCTTCGTCGGGAGCGTTGATGCCGGCCGAGGCCCCGCTGCGGCGCATCTCGAAGGTGGCGAAGGTGTAGGTCATCGACCGGGCCAGGTCGCCGGCCCCGCCGGGCAGGATCTTGCGGGCCGACCGGACGATGCCCACCGACTCGGCCGCGCCGGCCAAGTCGAAAACGATGAACCCGTCAACGGTGCTGAGCTTCTCGATGGGCATCGTTCCTACCCCGCTTCCCCGGCGGAAGTCACCGTCATTGCCTCAGCCGATTTCATTTTCGTCGTCTTCTGGTCGCCGCCGGGGGAAGTCGGCCCAGCCGCCGCTGCCTCACCGTCCAGCCCGGCCACAATCTCCTTCACCCGCACCTCGGCGTCGTTGATTCGCCCCCGGCACACCTGAATCAACTGCGCAGCTCGCTCCACCTTTACGGCCAAAACATCAATGTCGATGTTCTCGTCCTCCAGCTCGCCCAGGATCACCTGAAGCTCGCCCAGGGCATCGGCGTAACCGATCTCTTCTGTGCTCATCGTGGGGCTCTCCTCATGTGCCGCTGTTCACCGTACTGTGCAGGTCGCCCTCTGCCAGGGTGGTAACTATCCGGTCGCCCTCTGCCAGGGTCGCCGGATCACGCACCACTCTCCCCTCGTGGCGGGTGATCGACCAACCCCGGGCCAGAATGATCCGAGGGTCGAGCAGGCGCACCCGGTTTTCCCGGTGGGCCAACTCCGTGGCTGCCCCCCTTAGGGTCCGCTCCGAACGGGTTTCCAAACCGGACTTGAGTTGCTCCAGGGTGCGTTGCCCCCCTCCAATGGCGGCCAGCGATCGGTGGCCGACAGTAACCGCAAAGCCGTCCACCAGCCGGGTTTCGGTGCGGGTACGGCGTTCGGCCAGCACACCGATTCGATTGGCTCGGCCCTCCAGGCGGCTGCCCGCCCGGCGCAGATGGCTCTCGGCAACCCGGGCCGTGGTCTGGCCCACGGCTTCCAGGTGACGGTCGGCGTTTTCCAGCCGTCGCCGGACCAGGCCGGAAATCCCTGCCCATGCCTGGTTCGCAGCTTCCAGGTGAGCCCGGGCCGCGGCCACTATGAGGGCTGCCGCCGCGGTTGGGGTCTTCTGGGCCTGATGGGCCACCTCGTCGACAACTGTACGGTCGATCTCGTGGCCCACCCCGGTGACCACCGGCACCGGAGCAGCGGCGATGGCCCGGGCCACCAGCTCGTGGTCGAACGCCACCAGGTCGGTGCGCGACCCACCCCCTCGGACGACCGCGATCACGTCCACCCCGGCCCTTCCCACAGAGGCGATGGCGGCGGCGATGAGCGGCGGAGCGTCAGCACCCTGAACCGGAGTATCGGCCAACACCACCTCCCAGGTCAGGCCGCTGGCCACCAGCTCGTCGCAAAAGTCGTGGTGAGCGGCGCTCCCATTGGAGGTGACCAGCCCGATGCGAAGCGGGGCCACCGGGAATGAAATGGCGCGGTTCCTGGTCAACAATCCCTCGGAGCGCAGCTTCTCCAGCAGGCGCAGCCGCTCGGCTTCGAGTTCGCCCAGCGTGAAGTTGGGATCGATGCCGGTCATCCGCAACCGGAGCTGCCCTCGGGGAGGCCAGAAGTTCAGTTCGCCCTGGACACGGAGCTTCATCCCGTCCTCCAGGGTCATGCCGCCGTGGCGGCTCAACGTCTCCTCAACCCTTTGACGGTTGAATCGGAACAGCGCCACCGACACAGACGCCTCGGGCTGTTGTCCGGTGCCGCTTTTCGTGTCGGGCTCCACCAGGTCGAAGTAGGCATGGCCGCTGCGGGCCAGGTTCAGATTGCGAACCTCCCCCTCTACCCAAAGGCCGGCCCCGAAGGCATCGCTCAGCACCTGCTGGATGCGGTCGGTCAGCTCCTTGACTGTGAGCATCATCGGCTCGGCTGCAACTTCCGGCGTGGCCCGGTCGAACAGGCTCATACCGTGCTCTCCTCGGGGGACCGCTGCTCGTCGCCCACCAGCTTGTGGTAAAGCTCGGCATACAACCCCTCGGCAGCCATCAGATCCTCGTGGCGGCCGGACTCCACCAGCTCCCCCCGGTCGAGCACCAAGATCAGGTCGGCGTCGGTGACCGTGGAGAGGCGATGGGCGATCACCACCGCGGTCCGCCCCCGAAGCGCCGTGGCAAGGGCCTGCTGAACCAGAGCCTCGTTCTCGCTGTCGAGATGGCTGGTGGCTTCGTCCAGTACCACGATGGCCGGGTCTTTCAGCAGCACACGGGCGATGGCCAGCCGTTGCTTCTCGCCCCCCGACAGACGGTAGCCCCGCTCGCCCACCACGGTGTCGTAGCCCTCGGGCAGCGAGGCAATCAGATCGTGAATGTGGGCTGCCCGACACGCCTCCTGCATCTCCGATTCGGTGGCACCGGGGCGGGCGTAGCGCAGGTTGTCGGCCACCGACTCGTGGAACAGGTGCGGATCCTGGGGTACCACGCCCACCGCGCTGCGCAGCGACGCCTGGGTAACGTCCCGCACGTCGGTGCCGTCGATCAGAACCGCCCCTTCGTCCACGTCGTACAGCCGGGTCACCAGGGCGGCCAGGGTGGTCTTGCCCGCTCCCGACGGCCCCACAAGAGCCACAAGCCGGCCCGGTTCGATAACCGCCGAGACGTTTCGCAGCACCGGTTTCCCGGTGACCTCGGGAGCGGCAGAGTCGGTTTGCAGCGAGGCCAGCCGGTCGTCGCCGGGCGGGTAGGTGAAGGTGAGTTTTGCCAGCTCGATGCGCCCTCGGGGTTTGCCCAACTCGGCTGCCCCGGGCCGGTCGGAAACCGGGTTGGGGGTGTCCAGCACCTCGAACACCCGCTCGAACGACACCAGCGCGGTCATCACATCAACCCGGGCGTTGGTCAGGCTGGTGAGCGGGGTGTAGATCCGAACCACCATCAACCCCATGGCGGCCAGCGTCCCCACCGTGATCGTCCCCGAGATCACCAACTGGGCTCCCATCCAGTACAAGACGGCGGCCCCCACCGCTCCCACCAGGCTGAGGGCGATGAAGAAAGCCCGCCCGTACAGGGCGCTGCGCACCCCGATGTCGCGCACCCGCCCGGCGGTGGCACCGAAGCCGTCCCTTTCGGTGTCGTGGCGACCGAACAGCTTCACCAGCAGCGCTCCCGACACGTTCAGCCGTTCGGTCATCACAGTGTTCATGGAGGCGTTGTGCTCCATCGATTCCCTGGTCAGCTCCTGCAGCCGCCGTCCCACCCGTTTGGTGGGCAGGATGAACACCGGCAGCAACCCCAGGGCCATCAGCGTGAGCCGCCACTCCAGCAGGAACATCGCCACCAGAGTGGTGCTCAGCACGATGGAGTTGGACACCACCGATCCGAGCGTGCCGGTGAACGCCCGCTGTGCGCCGATCACGTCGTTGTTCATTCGGCTGATGAGCGAACCGGTTTGCACCCGGGTGAAGAACGCCATCGGCATCCGCTGCACATGGTCGTACAGCCCCACCCGCAGGTCGTAGATGAGGCCCTCACCGATGCGGGACGACCAGTACCGCTCTACGAACGACAGGGCGGCCTCGCCGAAAGCGGCCAGAACGATGATGGCGGCCAGCAGGTTCACCTGCCCCCGGTCGCTGTTGGCGATGGCGTCGTCGATGATCTGCCGGAACAGCAGCGGGGGCACCAGCGAGAGCAGCGATCCCAGCAGCAGAACCACCACAAATCCGATGAGCATGGCTCGGTAGGGCAGGGCGAAACGGGCCACCCGGCGGACCGTCTGCCGGGCGACGTGTTTGCCCTTCACCCCCCGGGGGTCGTGGCCGATGGCGCCGTGTGCGCCTCCCATGGCGTGCATTGCCTGCACGATACGCCCCGGCAGTGACAATGGGCGGTTCGCACGGCCTTGCCGGGGTCTATTTCCGGCCATCGGACCGCTAGGGTGGCGGCGTGCGGCGCAGGGGCCAGAGGGCAGTGGCCATCGTAGTAGCGCTGGCGCTGGTGCTGGCTCTGTTGTTTTCGCTGCTGGTGGTGATGAGCGAATCGGCGGCCGCCCATGCCGAGCTGCAACGATCGGCACCGAGGCCAACCCAGGTAGTGGGCGGGTTGGTCAACCGGGTGGATGTGGAGTTTCGCCAGCCCATCCGACCTCACGAAATCAACCGGGTGCAGTTGATCACCCCCGCCGGCGACACCATCCAAACCGCTCTCACCTACCACGGCAGGTTGGTCCGAGCCCGGTTCGCATCGTTGACCGAGCCGGGTGTGTATCAGGTGGTATGGGGCTTGGTTGACGACAGCGACGGCGACTGGACCGAGGAGCAGTTCCCGTTCACCTACCAGCCCGACGCCCCCGAGCCGGAATGGCTACCCGAGCCTGTTGCCGACGATGGCAGCGGCGTGGGACGGACGGTGTTGCTGCTGGTGGTGATTGTGGTGACGGTGGCTGCGGGAGGGTGGCTGTTCTGGCCCCGCCGTCGAGGGGGCCGGTCGAGGCGCAGGAGGTAAGGGCCGCTCAGCGCCGAGCGGCGAAGAAGTCCCTCAGCAGGGCGGCGGATTCGTCCCGCCCCACCCCGGCGACCACCTCGAAGTTGTGGTTCAGCCGGGGGTCGGCCCCCAGGTTGTACAGCGTGCCGCATGCCCCGGCTTTGGGGTCTTCGGCAGCGAACACCACCCGACCCACCCGACCCATCACAGCGGCCCCGGCGCACATCGGGCACGGCTCCAGGGTGGTGGCCAACACCGCCCCGTCCAACCGGGAGGTGCCCAGGGCCGTGGCGGCATCCCGCAAAGCCAGCATCTCGGCGTGAGCGGTGGGGTCGCCGGTTCGCTCCCGCTCGTTGTGGCGAGCGGCCACCACAGTGCCGTTCAACGCCACCACCGCTCCGATGGGAACCTCACCCTGCTCGGCTGCTCGACGAGCCTCGGCCATGGCCAGGTCCATGAGCTCCCGGTCACCGAGCGCATTTGTTTGGGACATCCCCATCATCATTGCTCACCGGGCCGGCGGGTCCGGCCCCAGTTGGCGACCAAACCGGCTAGTTCCCAACCCCGCCGCCCCCTACACTTTGACGACGGGCCGGTCTCCGACCGGACGACAGGAAGGTTGCCAGAGCGGACGAATGGGGCGGCCTCGAAAGCCGTTGTGGCCTCCGGGTCACCGTGGGTTCGAATCCCACACCTTCCGCACTACTTGGAGACACGGGCCATGCGGCCCGGCGTGGACCACGCTCCGTGAGCGCCAAATCTGGTAGGCCCTGTGGTGGGGAGGGGGATAAGCTGACGATCCCTGCGCTTGTAGCTCAATTGGACAGAGCATCTGACTACGGATCAGAAGGCTGGGGGTTCGAGTCCCTCCAAGCGCGCTGGTTCCACCCCGACTAGGTTCGCCTGCCCTAGTGGGGTTCGCTGGTCCAGCAGGTCTCCCGAGCCCCTAAAGTCGCTTCACGCGGACTCTGCAGGAAGGGACTGCGGCTCCGATCCAGGAGGTGTTGCTCAGTGACCGAGACGAGAGGATGTGCCGATCTGAGGACTCTGATCGGCGAAAATGGATCGCGATGATCGTTCGAGTCGAGGTTGCCGGAGCGCTTCTTGAGTGGGCCTCTGAGCGGTCCGGCCTGAACGAGGATGAACTCAATCGCAAGTTTCCCAGGTTGTCCGAGTGGGAGTCCGGGGAACTCGCTCCAACCCTCAAACAGCTTGAGAAGTTCGCGAAAGCAACGCGAACACCGGTCGGGTTCTTCTTTCTTCCTGAGCCCCCTGAGGTGGAAGTACCCATCCCGGACTTCCGGACGATTGGCGACAAGGGGGTAACCCGTCCAAGTCCGGATCTCCTCGATACGATCTATCAGTGCCAGCAGCGTCAGGACTGGTACCGAGACTATGCCCGGAGCATCGGGGTCGAACCGTTGGGCTTTGTGGGCTCCCTTTCGACCGGTACAGCGATAGACGAGGCCGCTGCCGGCATCACCGAAGCACTTTCCTTCTCAGTCGAGCAGCGGGGACCAAACTGGTCCGACGCACTCACCAACATGCGCGATCGAGCCGAGAAAGTTGGAGTGCTTGTGATGATCAGCGGTGTGGTGGGTAGCAACACCCACCGGAGGCTCGACCCTCAGGAATTCCGAGGGTTCGCCCTCGCCGATCCAGTAGCACCCCTGGTGTTTGTGAACGGTGCCGACACGAAGGCGGCGCAAATCTTCACCCTCGCTCACGAGCTGGCGCACATATGGCTGGGCGAGACCGCCCTGTCCGATGCGGATATGGGTGTTCAGGCAACCAACCAGGTCGAACGCTGGTGCAACCAAGTTGCGGCAGAACTCCTCGTACCCCTTACTGCACTTCGATCCGATTTCGACCCCGACTCTGAGCTCACCGATGAACTAGACCGCCTTGCCCGCTCCTTCAAGTCAAGCACGCTCGTTGTGCTCCACAGGCTCCATGAAGCCGGCTATCTGGCTTGGAACGAATACAGGCACGCCTATCTGGCCGAACTAGATCGGGTCATGGGACTGTCGCGTGAAGGTAGCGAGGGAGGCAACTACTACGCCACGCAACCGGTGCGGGTCTCCAAGCTGTTCACGCAGTCGGTGATCGCCAGCACTCTGGAAGGTCACACGCTCTATTCCGATGCGCTCCAGATGCTCGGTTTCAAGAAGATCGCGACATTCCATGAGATGCTTGACCGGCTCGGGGTGGCGTGATGCCCTACTTGCTGGACGCCAACGTCTTCATCCAAGCCAAGAACCTGCAATACGGGTTCGATTTCTGCCCTGCCTTTTGAGACTGGCTGGATCAACAGAACACGGAGGGCAACGTGTTCAGCATCGAGCGAGTTGGAGGCGAGATCGACGCGGGAGAAGATGAACTCGCCAAGTGGGTTGGTCAGCGTCCAGGTCTGTTCCTACCTCCCGACAATGCCATGACCCAGAGTTTCGCCGTCGTTAGCACGTGGGCCATGGACCAAGAGTACGATCCGGCGGCGTATTCGACCTTCTTTCAGATTGCCGACTATTACCTCGTGGCTCACGCTCATGCCCACAACTTCGTCGTCGTGACCCACGAGGTGCCTGCCTACTCCCCGAGGAAAATCAAGATCCCGAACGCCTGCATCGGCATCGGAGTCAAGTGCGTCACACCGTACGAGATGCTTCGCACCGAGCGAGCAAGGTTCGTGCTTGGCCCCAGGGGGTAGGGCAAGCAGTTTGGGCAGTTTGCGCTGGGGAATAGAGTGTGTCGGGGGTAGCCAGCATGACCGTCGAACAGCTCGGAAGCGAAAGGGGAGTGGTCCACCGAGTGGTGGTGACCAGCCGGCAGGCGGTTGATCTTGGCGAGCTGGCGTCGATAGTGGAGACCGAGACCCTTCTTGAGGACTACCCGTTGGCCGAAGCGGTGGTCAACCGGGCGGTGGTGTATCGCTCGCATGACCTGCGCGGTGAGCTGTGCGACCCCGATCGGGCGGCTGCTGTTCGCAACGAACTCTCCAGGGCTTTGCACGACGGCCCGGGTGTGATCGTGATTACTGGTGCCATCGCCCCCGAGGTGATCGACCGGGCCACCGAGGTGTTCGAGCGGATCATCGCTGCCGAGCGTGAGGCCGGGACCGGTGGGGGCGACCACTATGCCGAGCCTGGTGCCAACGACCGGTTGTGGAACTCGCTGGAGAAGCTGGCCGTCGCCGATCCCGCCACGTTCGTGGACTATCACGCCTGCGACATGATCGACCTCGCCTCGCTGGCCTGGCTCGGGCCCGGCTACCAGATCACCGCCCAGGTGAACGCCATCAACCCCGGTGGAGCGGCCCAGTCGCCCCACCGCGACTACCACGTCGGGTTCATGACCGATGAGGTGGCTGAGCAGTACCCGCTCCACGCTCACCTGATGTCGCCCATGCTCACTCTGCAGGGGGCCATCGCCCACTGCGACATGCCTGCCGAGACCGGGCCCACCATGCTGCTGCCCCACTCCCACAAGTACGAGCTCGGCTATCTGGCTTGGCGGCGGCCCGAGCTGATCGAGTACTTCGCTCAGAACCACGTTCAGTTCGAGTTGGACAAGGGCGATCTCGTGTTCTTCAGCCCGGCTGTGTTCCACGCCGGAGGCCACAATCGCTCCAGCGATGTACGGCGAGTGGCCAACCTGTTGCAGATCTCTTCGGCCATGGGGCGGTCCCTGGAGGCCATCGATCGGGAGCGCATCGTCAACGCCATCTACCCGGAGTTGCTGCGCCGCCAGGAGGAGGGGCTCGACGCCGGCCTGCTGGTCTGCGCGGTGGCCGCCGGAGCCGAGGGCTACGCCTTTCCCACCAACCTCGACCGGGACGTGCCCATCGGCGGCCTTACCCCTCCATCCCAGCAGGACCTGGTGTTCGACGCACTGCGAAACAAGACACCACCCGACGAGCTGGCAGCACAATTGGCGGCCCACAGCCGACGCCGCGCCACCCACTAGCGCCCTCGACTGGAGGCCACCCCAAGCTCGGAAAGATCAGCCGGCGATGGCCTGGGCGATGGACAGATCCACCCGGCGGCGTTTGCGGTCCACGGACAGCACCTTCACCCACACCTCCTCGCCGGGAAGCACCACTTCCTCGGGGTGGTACACCCGGTACTCGGACATCTCGGTGATGTGGACCAAGCCCTCCACCTCGTCGCTCACCGCCACGAAAGCTCCGAAGTCCACCAGGCGGGTTACCCGGCCAGCCATCAACTGGCCCTCCTCAAGCTCCCCCAGCGGGTCGGGGGTGAGCTTCATGGTGAGGTTCACCCGCTGCTTGGGCTTCTGGATCGACTTCACCCTCACCCGCACCTCGTCGTTCACGCTCACCACCTCGCTGGGGTGCTGCACCCGCTTCCAGGCCATCTCGGTGGTGTGGACCATGCCCCGTACCCCGTTGATGTCGACGAACGCTCCGAAGTCCTGAATGTCGACCACCCGGCCGGAGTACTCGTCGCCCACCTCCATCTTCTCCAGGGACTCCTTGGCCGCCTTGCGCTGTTCGGCCCGCAACACCGCCTTGCGGGAGAGCACCAGGCGTCCCGACACCTGGTCGGCCTCCACCACCTTGCACTGCACTTCCCTGCCCACCAGGGCCTGAAGGTTCTCCACCGGCTCCACGTCAACCAGCGAGGAGGGGATGAAACCCCTCACCCCCACGTTGCACGACAGCCCGCCCTTCACGACAGCGGTGATGGTGCCGGTGACCGGTTCGTTGGCGGCCGCGGCCCGAGCGACGGCCACCCAGGCGATCTGCTGCATGGCCCACAGCCGGGACAGCACGATCCGCCCCTTGTGGTCTTCCCTCACAAGCACGGCGGCGTTGATGACCTCGCCCAGCACGCACTGTCGAGTCAGATCAACGGCAGGGTCGTCGCCCCAGTAGCGCTGGCTGATAACCCCAACCCGGTCCCCGCCCAGGTCGAGCTCGATCTCATGGGGGGCCTTGGCCTTGACCGACCCTGCCACGATGGTCCCGCTGACCAAGCCGTCCGCGGTGGCCGGCGGCGATTCGCCAGCCAGCGCGGTCGGCTTGGCTTCGGGTTGTTCTGGCTTGGCCTCGGGTTCGGCAGCCTCGGGTTCGGCAGCTTCGGGTTGTTCTGGCTTGGCCTCGGGTTCGGCAGCTTCGGGTTGTTCTGGCTCCGGTGTGGTTTCCGGTTCGGCCTCGGGTTCGGCAGCCTCGGGATCCTGAGTCGTCTCGGCCTCGGACATAGCTGAACCCAGGCTACTGGCCAGCGATGAACGATTGAGAAGAGAAATCAGGTCCCGGCCAGCCGGCCCACCACCGGGGCCATCTCCTCCATGGAGTCGGACGACAGGCCGATGTAGCTGATGCCCAGCTCCTCCCGCTGGCGTATCAGCTTGTCCACCACCTCGTCGGCGGTCCCGATCAGGCTGTGTGGGGAACCCAGCGCCTGGCTGGTTTCCAAGCCCAGGGCCGGAGCCAGCGCCCCGGCCACGCTCTCGGCATCGGTGGTGATCGACGCCACGTGAACCCGAGTGTGCAGCTCCAGGTTGTCGAACCGGTCGCCGGCCTTCTCGCGGATCCAGCCGATCTTGGCCGCGGTGGCCTCAGCCGTGGCCGACAAACCTACCCGCTGGTCGATAACCCCCGCGGCCATGCTGGGGTTCACCCCCACGATGTCGGCGGTTCGGGCCGCCAGCCGCAGAACCCGCTCGGATCCCCCGGCCACGAACAGCGGAGGGCCTCCGGGCTGCACCGACTCAACCGGTACCGTCAAACCGTCGATGGTGTAGTGCCGCCCGGAGAACGTCACCGTCTCCCCACCGAGCAGCCCCTTCAACATGGCCAGCGTTTCACCCAGACGCTCAATCCGCAGCCCTGGCCGGTCGAGCGGGATACCGGTGCTGTGGTAGTCGCTCTCCTGCCACCCCGCGCCGATGCCCAGCTCGAACCGTCCGCCCGACAGCGCATCCAGCGTGGCCGCCTCCTGGGCCAGCACCGCAGGGTGGCGGTAGTCGTTGGCCAGAACCAGGGTTCCCAGCCGCAGCGTGGTGGTGGCCTCGGCGGCGAACGCCAGCGCCACCATTGGGGCCGGGCCGCCGTCGAAGTGGTCGGGCACGCTCAGGATGTCGAACCCGAGGCCCTCCACCCGCCGGGCCAGCTCCCTCCACCCGGCGGCATCAATCGGCCCCCGGCACTGCACGCCAAAGCGGAACGCTCGCATCGCCGGGCACACTACCCCCAATCCGTCACGGGCCATCACCCCAATCCGTCAGGGGCCATCGGTAGTGTGGGCCGGGTGCCATCCGCCACGCTCACCGAGGGGTTGAACCCGGCCCAGATCGACGCGGTCACCCATCCGGCCGGGCCGCTGCTGGTGATCGCCGGGGCCGGATCGGGCAAGACAAGGGTGCTCACCCACCGCATCGCTCACCTCATCGACAGCGTGGGCATTTCCCCGTTCTCCATCCTGGCTATCACCTTCACCAACAAGGCTGCCGGCGAGATGAAATACCGGGTGGGGGCACTCATCGGTCCGGTGGCCGAGAAGATGTGGGTCAGCACCTTCCACTCGGCCTGCGCTCGCATTCTGCGCCGGGAAGCCGAGGCCATCGGCTACCCCTCCACGTTCACCATCTACGACCAGGCCGATTCGGTGAGGCTCACCACCTACATCTGTCGCGACTTCAACCTCGACCCCAAGAGGATGAACCCCCGATCGGTCCACGGCGCCATCAGT
This sequence comes from Acidimicrobiales bacterium, assembly GCA_965200775.1. Classification (GTDB taxonomy): domain Bacteria; phylum Actinomycetota; class Acidimicrobiia; order Acidimicrobiales; family Bin134; genus Poriferisocius. The sequence goes on from OZ241383.1 coordinate 2,904,941, forward strand.
GCCGCCAAGAACGAGATGATCGGCGTGGCCCAGTACAAGGATCGGGCCGCCAACCCCTTCGAGCGGCGCATCGGCGAGGTGTACGACGAGTACCAGCAGCGCCTGGGCCGGGCCGGGGCCATGGACTTCGACGATCTGTTGGGCAAGACGGTGGAGCTGTTCCGAACCGAACCCGCTGTGCTGGACCGCTACCGCCGCCGGTTCCAGCACGTTCTGGTGGACGAGTACCAGGACACCAACCGGGTGCAGAACGAGATGGTGCTGATGCTGGGCCAGGAGCACCGCAACGTGTTCGTGGTGGGCGACGCCGACCAGTCGGTTTACCGCTTCCGGGGGGCCGACATCCGCAACATCCTCGACTTCGAGCGGGTGTTCGAGGATGTCACCGTGGTGCTTCTGGAGCAGAACTACCGGTCCACCCAGCGCATCCTGAGCGCTGCCAACGCTGTGATCGCCAACAACATGGGGCGCAAGCCCAAGAACCTGTGGACCGACCAGTCCGGCGGCGAGCCCATCGTGCGATACGAAGCGTCCGACGAGTACGACGAGGCCAGATGGGTGGTGCGGGAGGCGTACCGGCTCCACGAGGACGAGCAGTTTCGCTGGAGCGAGATGGCGGTGTTCTATCGCATCAACGCCCAGAGCCGGGCAATGGAGGAGGTGCTGATGGAGGCGGCCATCCCCTATCAGCTTATCGGCGGTACCCGCTTCTACGACCGGAGGGAGGTCAAGGACGCTCTGGCATACCTGCGGGTGACGGTTAACCCCGGCGACGCCGTGAGCCTCCGGCGAGCGCTGAACACACCCAAGCGGGGGGTGGGTGACAGCTCGGTGACCAAGCTGGAAGCGTGGGCCGAGGCCCACGGCCTGACCCTGATGGACGCCCTGGAGAACGCAACTGAAGCCGGGGTGAGCGGGAGGGCTCGGGCCGGTGTGGAGGCGTTTCTGAACGTGGTGGCCGACGCCCGGGAACTGCTCGACGGGGGACCGGCCCTGGTGCTGGAACACCTGCTCGACACCAGCGGGTACATGGCTCAGCTAGAGGCCGAGGCGACCGACGAGGTTAGGGGCCAGACCGAGATCAGCGTGCAGGCCAGGGGGCGGATCGAGAACTTGCACGAGCTGGTCGGGGTGGCTTCGGACACCGACGACATGAACGACTTCCTGGAGCGGGTGAGCCTGGTGTCGGACACCGACTACCTGACCGAGGATTCTCTGTTGACGCTGATGACCTTGCACTCGGCCAAGGGTCTGGAGTATCCGGTGGTGTTCCTGATCGGCATGGAGGAGGGAGTCTTTCCCCACTTCCGCTCGGTCACCGAGCCTGCCGAGCTGGAGGAGGAGCGCCGCTTGGCCTATGTGGGCATCACCCGAGCCCGGCAGCGGCTGTACCTGACCCACGCTCGCTGCCGACAGCTATTCGGCATGACCCAGTACAACCCGCACTCACGCTTCCTGGAGGAGATACCCGAGGAGTTGATCGACAACCGAGGTGGCAGCCTGAGCCGCTCATCTAGTCGTTGGCATTGACGTCCACGATGAAGTCCATGATCTAGTCGTTGGCATTGACGTCCATCATCTAGTCGTTGGCGTTCACGTCCACGATGAGGTCACCGTCGTTCACCCACACGGAGAACTGCGTCAAACCCTCGCCGGTGGCGGGATAAACCAGCGCCGGGTCGCAGGTGTCCACGAACACCCTCCGGTCGCTGTCCCAATCCACCACACAGTCCGGCCCCGATCCCGGCGACTGCACGTCGAACGAGAACCACCCCGTTTCGGGGTCGTCTCCGATGTGTTGTATCCAGATGCTGCGTCCCCGGCTCAGCGGCGCCCACGGCACAGGGCCCCGCTCGGCGATCTCGGCGGCCAAGTCAGCAGCGTCGCCGGCGTTGAAGTCGTCGTCGCCTAGCTTTACCTCGATGCTGTCCGACCCGGCCAGCGACACCACGGCGAACACCAGACCCACCCCCAGCGCGATGCTGACCAGGCTGTAGAGCACCGCTCGCAGCGGGGTGATCCTCGGTCCGGATGAGATGGGCACAGCAGGTCTCTCGGTTCGTTCCAGCTATCGGGGTTGCTCCTAGTATCGCGGCGAGGCGTCGGCGGTACGAACCATCGCCCCGCTGTTGTGACATAGATGGCGTTCGCGCCGCATTGGGGAGCCCGGTGGACCTATTCGAATATCAGGGAAAACAGTTCTTCGCGTCGTACGGCCTGCCGGTGTCGCCCGGTGAGGCGGTCACCACCGTTGAAGGAGCGGTGGCCGCTGCCGAGCGGCTGGGGGTGCCGGTGATGGTGAAGGCCCAGGTCCACACCGGGGGCCGGGGCAAGGCCGGGGGCGTGAAGTTTGCCGCCGACATCGACGCCGTGCGTACTCACGCTGCCAACATCCTGGGGCTCGACATCCGGGGCCACATCGTCGAGAACCTGTGGATCGAGAAGGCGTCCGACATCGCCGAGGAGTACTACGTGAGTTTCACCCTCGACCGGTCGGCCAAGAAACACCTGGGAATGTTGTCGGCCGAGGGCGGGGTGGAGATCGAGGCCGTGGCCGAGGAGAACCCCGATGCCATTTCCAAGATCTGGGTCGATCCGGTGGACGGCCTCAACGAGGACAGGTGCCGCCAGTGGGTGCTGGCCGCCAACCTCAATCCCGATGTCACCGACCAGGCGGTGGAGCTGCTGCTCAAGCTGTACGAGGCCTACGTCGGCGGCGACGCCGATCTGGTGGAGGTGAACCCCCTGATCGTGACCCCCGAGGGACGGGTGCATGTGCTGGACGCCAAGGTCACCCTCGACGGCAACGCAGGTTTCCGCCACGACCTGGCACAGTTCGACGCCACCCAGCCCCGTGACGAGCGGGAAGCCGCCGCTCACGCCAAGGGCCTTCAGTATGTGGGTTTGGACGGTTCGGTGGGGGTGATCGCCAACGGCGCCGGGTTGGCCATGAGCACCGTGGACGTGGTGAACCAGGTGGGAGGCAGCCCGGCCAACTTCCTCGACATCGGCGGCGGGGCCAACGCCGACGTGATGGCCGGGGCGCTGGAGGTCATCAACAACGATCACGCCGTGGAATCCATCTTCATCAACATCTTCGGCGGCATCACCCGGGGTGAGGAGGTAGCCAACGGCATCATCGAGGCCATGGGCCGGGTGGACATCGCCTCGCCCATCGTCATCCGCCTCGACGGAACCAACGCCGACGAGGGCCGGGCCCTGCTCAAACCCCACCTCGGCGACCGGCTGATGATGGAACCGACCATGCTGGAGGCCGCTCGCAAGGTTGTGGCCCTGGCCGAAGGGAGTGCGTCGTGAGCATCTTCGTGGACGAGAACACCAGGGTCGTTTACCAGGGCCTGACCGGGAGCCAGGGCCGGTACTACGGGCTGTTGAACCGGGACTACGGCACCCAGGTGGTGGCCGGTACGAACCCCCGCAAGGCAGGAACCGACGTGGAGGGCATCCCCATCTTCGCTTCCGTGGCCGACGCTGTGGACGCCACCGGAGCCAACGTCTCCTGTGTGTTCATCCCGGCTGCCGGGGTGCGCAACGCGGTGCTGGAAGCAGCCGAGGGTGGGGTGGAGCTGGTGGTGGTCATAACCGAGGGCGTCCCCATGCACGACGAGGCCTACTTTTTCAACAAGCTCAAGGCCGATTACGCCGACGTGCGGCTCCTCGGCCCCAACTGCCCGGGTCTCATCAGTCCCGGCAAGGCCAACATAGGCATCACCGCCGGGCACATCGCAAAGGAGGGCGGTCCGGTGGGGATCGTGAGCCGTTCCGGGACCCTCACCTACCAGGCGCTGTACGAGCTGAAGCAGAAGGAGATCGGCTGCACCACCTGTGTGGGCATCGGCGGCGACCCGGTACCGGGCACGTCGTTCATCGATTGCCTGGCTGCTTTCGAGGCCGACCCCGAGACCGAGGCGATGATGATGATCGGCGAAATCGGCGGGTCGGCCGAGGAGGAGGCCGCAGAGTTCATCGCAGCCAACGTGACCAAGCCGGTTGTGGCCTACATCGCCGGCCTCACCGCTCCGCCCGGAAAGAAGATGGGCCACGCCGGGGCCATCGTCTCGGGGGGCAAGGGCACGGCCCAGGCCAAGATGGACGCCCTGGCTGCTGCCGGGGTGCGCATCGGTCAGAGTCCCAGCGAAGCGGGGGACCTCATGGCCGAAGTGGTGGCCGGCCTCTGAGCCCACTGGCTCTGCTAATGGGCCGGCCGGCAGCCGGGTTTCGGGCTCTGCTGAAGGGCCGGCCGGCAGCCGGGGCGAAATCCGGGCTGGTGATAGGTTCGACGTGATGCGACTGGCGGTGCTGGCATCGGGCAGCGGGACGATCCTCGACGCGATGGCCCGCAGCAGGCTTCCCATCGCCCTGGTACTGGTTGATCGCCGTTGCGGGGCCCAGCAGGTTGCCGCCGAGCACGGGCTGGCCTGCGAGCTAGTGGAGCGGCCCAGCTTCGGCCCCGATTTCGACCGGACCGGCTACACCGGCATGCTCACCCAACGCCTTGAGGTCGCGAAAATCGAGTTGGTGGCCATGGCCGGGTTTGGCACGGTATTGGAGCAGCCCATCCATGATGTCTTTGGGGATCGCATCGTGAACACCCACCCCGCGCTGCTGCCGGCCTTTCCCGGCTGGCGAGCGGTGGAGGACGCCCTGGATTACGGGGTCAAGGTCACAGGCTGCACCGTGCATGTGGCCACCCTGGAGGTGGACGCCGGGCCGATCCTGGCCCAGCAAGCCGTGGCGGTGGAGCCGGGTGACACCGTGGAAACCCTGCACGAGCGCATCAAGGTGGTGGAGCGCGATCTGTACATCGCTACGCTGCGAGACATCATCAACCGGGGCCGGGTCGGATGAGCAGCAACCAGCCTGCCAGCCCGGCTGGTGCCGCGCCCCGGGCGCTGGTGTCGGTGTACGACAAGACCGGGGTGGTCGAGCTGGCCCGGCGGCTGACCGGCATGGGTTGGGAGATCATCTCCAGCGGGGGTACTGCTTCTGCGCTGGCCGACGCCGGGATACCTGTTGTTCCTGTGGAGCAGGTCACCGGTGCTCCCGAAATGATGGGCGGGCGGGTCAAGACCATCCACCCGCTGATCCACGGAGCGCTGCTGGCCGATACGTCTAACCCCGACCATCGCCAGGACCTGGCCGACCGTGGCATCGTCCCCATCGACCTGGTGGTGTGCAACCTGTACCCGTTTGATTCCGACCCGTCGGTCGAGCTGATCGATATCGGCGGCCCGGCAATGGTGCGAGCGGCGGCCAAGAACCACGAACGGGTGGGGGTGGTGGTGCGGCCCGACGACTACGAGGCTGTACTGGCCGAGCTGGAGTCCGGCGGTGGGCTGGCCGAGGCCACCAGGAAGCGGCTGGCCCACGCTGCGTTCGCCCACACCAGCGCTTACGACGCCGCTATCGCCGGTTGGCTTGCGGGAGATGATCCCGAACCGCTCCCCGCCGTGGTCCCGGTGACCCTGGAGCGGGCAGAGGTGCTCCGCTACGGCGAGAACCCCCACCAGGCCGGGGCCCGTTACCGGATCGCCGGCCAGTCAAGCTGGTGGGACCAAGCGGAACAGCTACAGGGCAAGGCCATGTCGTACCTCAACGTGTTCGACGCCGACGCCGCCTGGCGGCTGGCCCACTCGGTGGGGGACCGGCCCGCGGCAGTGGTGATAAAGCACGCCAACCCCTGCGGCGTGGCCGTAGCCGACGATGTTGCCGAGGCGTACCGCCGGGCCCTCGACTGCGACCCGGTCTCGGCGTTCGGGGGAGTGGTGGCGGTGAACCGTCCGGTGACCATGGAGATGGCCGAGGTCATGGCCGACGTGTTCACCGAGGTGTTGGTGGCCTCCGAGTACGAGCCGGAAGCGTTGGCGGTGCTGGGCGGCAAGAAGAACCTGCGGGTGTTGCAGGCACCACCGCCGGAGGGGGCTGAACTGGAGATACGCACCCTGGGGGGAGCTGCTTTGGTACAGACCCCCGACGCTGTGTCCGTGCACCGCTCTGCCTGGCGGGTGGTCACCGAGCGGGTCCCCACCGACGACCAGTGGGAAGACATGGAGCTGGCCTGGCGGGTGGCGGCAAGGGTCGGCTCCAACTGCATCGTGCTCGTCAAGGATCTTCAAGCGGTGGGGATCGGCGCCGGCCAGCAGAACCGCCGCGACGCTGGGCGCATCGCCGGTGAGAAGGCCAACGGTCGGGCCACGGGCGGGGCATGCGCCAGCGACGCCTTCTTCCCGTTCCGCGACGGCTTGGATGCCGCCGCGGAGGCCGGCTGCGCCGTCGTCATCCAGCCCGGCGGCTCGGTGCGCGATCAAGAGGTGATCGACGCCGCCAACCAGCACAACATGGCCATGGTGTTCACCGGCCAACGCCACTTCCGCCACTAACCATCCCCAACCCCCACATCAACCAACAACAACGGTGTGGTCCGTTGGAATGGCGGCCTGGGGGTCTTCGTCTCAGGCCGGCAGGATCAGAGTTCAATCAGGTCGGCGATTAGTTCGCGGATCTGCCGCAGCGCGACCGGCCCGACGTTCGTGTTCGTCGTCTCGACTATGCGGTCAACGCTGATGGTTGTCGGGAGGTGGGCTTGGGCAACTCCAAATCCAGCGATGTCGACTTCGCTCAACCATTCTCGCCGCGTGGTTGTACAGGGCACGACCATGATCGCGTGTTGCTGGAACTCGAGGATGTCATCGGAGGTGATGATGATCGCGAGGCGTGTGAACCCTGGTTCGCCTCGAGCCGGCGTACCGAAGTCACAGCGGACGATGTCACCGGCTCTCATTGGCTACGTCGTGTGCTGACGCGTTCAGAATCGCGATCTCGTCAGCGTTGAGTGGCGTGCTCGCGAGTTGGGCACCGATCGTGCGGCGGCGTTCCTGTCGGATCATCCTCTCCATTTGCGCATTGAGTGTCAGACCTTCGAGATCGGCAAGCTGGCGCAGTGCATCACGAGTCTGAACCGAAACCTTGATGGTGGTCGAATCAGGCATATCAGCGAGTATACCGCTGCCCCTCACCGGCACCACCGAGATTCGCATCTACCGATACAGGAACCACTCAGAACCTATACGGTGACCGTGAACTGACCGCCAAGGGCATCCCTGTAGCAGCGACCTGAGTGGTCTTCGTCTCGGCTTCTGAATTTGCGGGTTTGGGCTTGAACCCGAATTTGTGGTGTTGAATTGTCGGAAACCCGTAAATCACATGGATAGAAGTTCGGGTTTCGCTCTAAACCCGAACTTGTGGGGTGAGAGTCCTGTTACCCTGCGGTGATGGTAATGGAGCGGTATGCGGAGTCCCCTGTGGGTGTGCTGGTGCCTGCCGAGGTGCCGGCTGGAGCCGGGTTGGTGGATCTGTTGGCGTTCGTGCCATCACCTTTGCCTTCTGAGCTGCACCTCTCTCAGGCCACGTGGTCCGCGGTTTTGCATGCGGCGACTGAGCTTGGGCGCCTTGCGGGCATGACCCAGGCTGTGGATGTGCCCGCACCGTTGGTCGCGGGGTTCACGATCAGGCGCGAGGCATTCAGCACGTCGGCGCTTGAGGGTACCTACGCTCCTGTTGTCGATGTTCTCGTGAACGAGGCGACGTCCTCGCCCCAGACGGCGGCCATCACCGAGGTTCTGAACTTCATTCGTGCCGCGGACCATGGTGCTCGACGGCTAGAGGAGCTGCCCGTGTGTGTCCGCCTGGCGCAGGAGTTGCACGAGATTCTCGTCGCGGGCACTCCGAGCGAGGACTGGCAAAAGGGCGAAGTACGCCAAACGCATGTCGTGATCGGGGCGGGCAACGCCGCAGACCCGGCAGAACGACTAGCCGAGGCCCGGTTCGTGCCGTCACCTCCTGGTAAGCACCTGCTCGACGGTCTCACTCAGTGGGAGAGCTGGTGGCACACGGCACCCATTCATCCTCTGGTGCGCATCGCTGTGTCGCACTACCAGTTTGAGGTTCTGCACCTTTTCACCGACGGCAATGGCCGAATCGGGCGCCTCTTAGCTGTTTTGCAGTTGGTGGAGTCCGGGATCCTCGAGGCGCCCGTGGTCAACATTTCGCCGTACTTCGAAGTCCGTCGAGACCGCTACATTGATCTGCTCGAGCAGGTCAGCGCCGAAGGTGCCTGGGATGAATGGATCACGTTCTTTTCCGAGGCGCTGGCCGCCCAAGCCACCGAGGCGATGCAGCACACCGAGGCTTTGCTTGCCTGGCGCGACCGTGCACTCAACAAGCTGCACGATGCGGGTGTTCGGGGTACGGCCTACCAAGTCGTGGACGGCCTGATAAGCCAGCCGACGGTGACAGCATCGACCGTGCGCGAGCGCTTCGGCGTGAGCCCGAGCACTGCCGCACACACGCTGCGAAGGCTCGTCGAGGCCGGAGTCGTCGTGGAAGTGACCGAAAGAAAATACAACAGGGTCTACGCAGCCACTGAACTCTTGGACCTGATTTACGGGAGATATTTTGGCTTCGGGAGAAATGCACCTCAGGGTGATCGCGGTTGACTCCAACATCTTGGTGGGTGAGGTGTCGTTGACCCGGGATCAAGATTTCTCGAAGTACCCGCAGCTACCCATCCACGACCCTCTGGACGGTACAACTTATCGGCCCGATATGTGGGGATGCCCGGCGACCGGACAGGGCGACTTCCATACGCAGCAACCCCAAGTGCTCATGCTGAGACGATGGGAATCGCAGAACCCGGACCTTTAGGTCACGCCTACCAAGACTTTGTTACCATTAGTAATTTGCCCTCCCATAATCACATGGTTGTAAGATACTGTCCCCCGACGGAAAGGATGTAATTGTGCCAGGACCTTACATTCAGTTGGCCACCATTTGTGAGCGAGTGCTGGAAGAGAAAGACGGCACTCTCAGTATTATCCGAATGTTCGACCGGTTCACTGTGACTTCTCAAGGGGACAGTGCTCCAGCAGAGCTTCCCGAAGGGCAGCTTCCCCTGACGCTCGCAATCGCCTTGAAGTCCGATGAGGCTCGTGGGCGTCATCCGATAATCATCCGGGTTCAACAACCGAGTGGCGTTTATCTTCCAGATCGTCCCGTTGATGTGATGTTCGAGGGGGAGGAGCGCGGTGTAAATCTAATCTTGCAATTTCAACTTGACGCCCTAGAAGGAATCTACTGGTTTGAGGTGCTATGTAATGAGAATCTACTTACCCGGGTACCGCTGCGGGTGGTGTACTTAAGGTCCCCCACGACTGCCTGATCGTCTGACTGCCGTTAAAGTGTCCAAGAAACTCTCGAGTGGTCGTGCTGGCGCTGGTCATGGGTTGGATGGTCGTTGTCGAGCTGGCGGACGCAGCCAAATTGAGTTCGTTGAGCAGCTCTGCCTCATCGATCAGATCGCGCTCGGCCAAGACGAGACTCAAGCAGGCGGCAAGGTCCGAATGCTTGTCCCATGTGTGCTCGACGAGCCACCGCTCGAAGTTCTCAATGCCCGTCTCCCCCTCGGAAACCCTAAGGAGGTGCGAGCGGATCTCCTCATCCAGATCCCACATGTGACTTACGGTAGCCGATTGGTGCCAGGTTCGGAGCATCGTTGAGCAGGCCAGCCCGTCGCGTCGACCCTAGTGAGATTCGTAGGATCTTCAACCGCTAGCGGCTCTACGAGAAGGTCTTGGGCAACGAACTCGGTACCGAGATCATAGCTGACCGCCCCGCGAGGCCGGCGTCAGGACTGCCTGACGGGACGAGAAGCCAAATGGTTTGGTACCTCCGACCCGACCAAACCCGGTTGGTGCTTGTGCATCAGTATCTCCTGTCTGACGGGACAATTGGCGCCTCTGGTCGTCCCGACCCGAAGCGCTTGGTGCTCGATGATGAGGTCATCTTCTGTTAGGCGGTGACGGCCTGGGGTCGCCGGTAGTAGGCTTGGCTTCGTTGGGTGCGGGGGGGCGTGGGTAGGCTCGCTCGATATGGGCGACAAGATCACGATTGGAGCCGACGGCACTCTAAACGTCTCCGACAACCCGACTATCCCGTTCATCGAAGGCGACGGGACCGGGGTGGATATCTGGCCGGCCGCCAAGTCTGTTCTTGATGCTGCTGCTGCCAAGCACGGTCGCACCATCGACTGGATTGAGGTGCTGGCCGGGGAGAAGGCGTACAACGAGACCGGCGACTGGCTCCCCCAGGACACCATCGAGAAGTTCACCGAGTACGTCATCGGCATCAAGGGCCCTCTGACCACTCCGGTGGGGGGCGGCTTCCGCAGCCTCAACGTGGCGATCCGCCAGATCATGGACCTGTACGTGTGCCTTCGCCCGGTGCGCTGGTTCACCAACGTGCCGTCGCCGGTGAAGAACCCCGAACTGGTGGACATGGTGATCTTCCGGGAGAACACCGAGGACATCTACGCCGGTCTCGAGGTGGAGGCCATGTCGCCGGAAGCGGCCAAGCTCCGCTCCCTGCTTCACGACGCCATGGGGTGGGACATCTCCGAGGACGCCGGAATCGGCATCAAGCCGGTGTCCAAGGAAGGTTCGCAGCGGCTCCAGCGGGCGGCGCTGAAGTACGCCGTGCGGCGGGATCGCCGACGGGTTCACTGGGTTCACAAGGGCAACATCATGAAGTTCACCGAGGGAGCGTTCCGCTCCTGGGGCTACGAGCTGGTGCGGGAGGAGTTCTCCGACGTGGCCGTGGGCTGGGACGACTGCGACGGCGACCCCGGCGATCGGATCCTGGTGCAGGACACCATCGCCGACATCGCCCTTCAGCAGGTGCTCACCCGGCCGGCGGAGTTCGATGTGATCGCAACCATGAACCTCAACGGCGACTATCTCTCCGATGCCCTGGCTGCTCAGGTGGGCGGCATCGGCATCGCGCCGGGGGCCAACATCAACTACGTGACCGGTCACGGCGTTTTCGAGGCCACCCACGGCACCGCACCCAAGTACGCCGGGCTCGACAAGGTGAACCCTTCATCGGTTCTGCTGTCCGGTGCTCTGATGTTCCAGCATCTGGGCTGGGACGGTGTGGCCGAAGACATCACCAAGGCGGTGGAGGCCACCATCAGCGAGAAGATCGTCACCTACGACTTCGCTCGGCTCATGACCGGAGCCACCGAGGTCAAGTGCTCCGATTTCGCGTCGGCCATCGTCGACCGGCTCTAGTCGCACCACCCCGACTGCCCTCCCGGGCTCGGACGACCCCCAAGACCTGACCACAAAGGAGACCGGAAGGTGAGCGACCCAAAGCGAGTGGCTGTGACCGGAGCAGCCGGGCAGATCGGCTACAGCCTCCTGTTCCGCATCGCCAGCGGGCAGATGCTCGGCCCCGACGTGCCCATAGTGCTTCACATGCTGGAGATTCCGCCGGCTATGGGCGCCCTCAACGGGGTGGCGATGGAGCTGGATGACTGCGCTTTCCCTCTGTTGTCCGGCAAGGTCTGCACCGACGATCCCCTCGAAGCGTTCGACGGTGTGGACTACGCCCTGTTGGTGGGGTCGTGGCCCCGGGGCAAGGGCATGGAGCGCCGCGACTTGCTGGAGGCCAACGGTGCGATCTTCACCGCCCAGGGACGGGCGCTGTCCGCCGGTGCGGCCGATGACGTTCGGGTGTTGGTGGTGGGAAACCCGGCCAACACCAACTGCCTCATCGCCATGAACAACGCCGACGGCATCTCCGCCGAGCGGTTCACCGCCATGACCCGCCTCGACCACAACCGAGCGGTAGCGCAGCTCTCGGGCAAGCTGGGGGTGCCGGTGAGCGATGTGAGCCGGATGACCATCTGGGGCAACCACTCGGCCACCCAGTACCCCGACCTGTTCAACTGCCGGGTGGGGGGCCAATCGGCTGCCGAGGCGGTGGGCGACCAAGCATGGATTGCCGACACGTTCATCCCGGCGGTGCAGCAACGTGGAGCGGCCATCATCGAGGCTCGGGGCTTGTCGAGCGCCGCATCGGCGGCCAACGCCGCCATCGACCACGTGTACGACTGGGTACACGGCACTGCTCCGGGTGACTGGGTGAGCATGGCTGTGTCCTCCGACGGCTCCTACGGCGTACCCGAGGGGTTGGTTTCCTCGTTCCCCTGCACCACCGCCGGGGGAGAGTGGTCGATTGTGGATGGCGTGGATTTGAACGACTTTTCCCAGGCTCGACTGGATGCCACGGTGGCCGAGCTGGTGGAGGAGCGCGACACGGTGGCCGAGCTGGGCCTGATCTGACCGGTCGGCCGGGTCGTCCCCTCCCGGGCCGGGCTGTAGAAACTTTGACTTGATTTATCGGGCCGGTTCGACGGCCGGCCCGAGCCCGGGTATCGGCTATGCTGCCGGGCGGCGTAGAGGCGAAGTCCGGTTGGAATCCGGCACTGTCCCGCAACGGTGAACTGGAATCAGGGTTGATGGCCAGTAAGTCCGGTCGAGCTGTGCGCTGAATCAGCCATAGCCCCGAGGAGGGTTGGCTTGAGAGCAGGTACCTGCTGATCGAGCTTCCGGTCCTCGATCCACAGGAGGTACCAATGCCCATAGTCCCCATCCGAAACCTCACCTTTCGCGTTGTCGTAGCGTTCCTGCTCGCATTCGCCCTGGTTGCCGCCGGGTGCGGGAACGACGACGCCGGTCCGGAGGCAGCCAGCGTCGCGACCTCGGCACCGACGGTGGCCGCGACTTCGGCACCAACGGAGGCACCCACCGAAGCCGCGACTTCGGCACCTACGGAGGCTCCGACCGAAGCGCCAACCGAGGCTCCGGTTCCTGAACCCACCGAGGCCCCAACCGAGGCTCCGGTTCCCGAGCCCACCGAGGCGGCGCCCGAGCGCCCGCAGCGCATTGTGTCGCTGTCGCCCACCGCTACCGAAACGCTGTTCGCCATCGGCGCAGGCGAGCAGGTGGTGGCGGTTGACAGCTTCTCCTATTACCCGCCGGAAGCCCCGGTCACCGACTTGTCGGGCTGGGACCCCAACGTGGAAGCGGTACTTTCTTACGAGCCCGATCTGGTGGTGATCGCCAACGACTCCAATGACTTGATGGCCGGCCTCGACGCTGTCGGGATAGAGGTGCTGTTGAGCCCGGCTCCGGCGGACTTCGATGACGGCTACGCCTCCATCATCAGCATGGGAACCGCGGTCGGGCGCGCCGATGAGGCGCAGGAACTGGTTGGCAACCTGGAGTCCGAGATCGAAGCGGCGTTGGCCTCGGCGCCCGACTCCCCTGCGCGGATCTACCACGAGCTAGACAACACATACTTCTCGGTCAGCTCGTCCAGCTTCATCGGCGCGGTGTATTCCGCCATGGGTGCCATCAACATCGCCGACGAGGCCGATCCCGACGGTTACGGATACCCCCAGCTCACGCAGGAGTACATTGTCGAGGCCGATCCCGAGCTGATCGTCATCACCGATCTGTTGGGCTACGCCGCCGAAGATGTCGCTGCTCGCCCGGGCTGGGGCGAGGTGTCCGCTGTCCGCAACGGAAACATTGTGGTGGTCAACGCCGACATTGCGTCCCGGTGGGGGCCGAGGCTGCCTCAGTTCATCAACGCGGTGGCCGAGGCCCTGCGAGCGGTGGTCGAGTAGGCCCCACGATGGCCGAGACATCCCTCCCGGCGACCGCGGTGCCCAACGACGCCACCGCCGACCCGGCGGTACGGCGGGCATTCGGAATGTCGGCCACCGCCGGGTTGTCCGGCCTGGCGGTGCTGGTGGCGGTGGGGCTGCTCAGCGCCACCACCGGGGCCGCCGGCCTGCCGGTGAGCGGGGTGTTGGCTGCCCTCTTCGACTGGGTTCCGCTGGTTGGACTGGAGTCGTCGCTGTCCACCACCCATGAGAGCATCCTGTTCGAGATCAGGCTCCCCCGGATGGTTCTGGGAATGCTGGTGGGGGGAGCTTTGGGCGTGGCCGGTGCTTCCTACCAGGGGGTTTTCCAGAACCCGCTGGCCGATCCCTACCTTCTCGGGGTGTCGGCCGGGGCGGGGTTCGGTGCAGTGCTGGCGCTGGGGTTCGGCCTCGACCTGGGCTGGGGCCCGTTCGACACGGTGCCTGCCGCGGCCTTTCTCGGCGCGCTGATTGCGGTGGTGGCGTCGATGGCAATCGCCCGGGGAGGGGGATCGTCCCCGGCCACCCTGCTTTTGGGCGGTGTGGCCATGGCCGCCCTGTTCTCGGCCGCGCAGACGTTCGCCATCCAGCGATTGAGCGAAACCCGTTCCCGGGAGGTGCTGTCGTGGCTCTTCGGACAGCTCAACACCACCGGCTGGAAGCAGGTGTCGATCCTTCTGCCCTACGTCGCCATCTGCGGCATAGTGCTGTTCGTACACCGGCGCCATCTCGATGTGCTGCGCGTAGGCGACGACGAGGCTCGCTCGCTGGGGCTCGACCCGGCACGGTCCCGGCTCGTGGTTATCGTCGCGGCATCGCTCCTCACCGCCGCAGCGGTGTCGGTGAGCGGTTTGATCGCCTTTGTCGGCCTCGTCGTCCCCCATATCGTCCGCCTTGTGGTGAGCCACAGCTACCGGGTGATCGTGCCGCTGGCCGCTCTGGTAGGAGCGGCGTTTCTCGCTTTCGTGGACATCGGCGCCCGCACCCTCCTGGCCCCCTCGGAGCTGCCGGTGGGGGTGATCACCGCCTTCGTGGGAGCGCCGTTCTTCGCTCTCGTGTTGTGGCGCGAACGATGGAAAACCACATGAGGTCGCTTGATGCTTAAGCTCTCGACGCAAAAAACGGCTGAGCCCACTGCAGAGGCCCCGTTGGGCCCGAGCCAGGGGGTTGAGGCCCCCACCGGTGTTCCATCGTCCCTTACCTGTCGCGACGTGCGGGTGTCGTTCCGGGAGCAGGAAGCAGTCTGCGGGATAAGCCTCAAGCTGCAATCGGGAGAATGGCTCGGCATCATCGGCCCGAACGGAGCGGGCAAGTCCACCTTGTTGCGGGCCATTGCCGGGCTAACCGGCTATCTCGGAACGGTAGAGAAAAGCGACGGTCGGCCACCGGGGGCCACCGACATCGCCATGGTGCCGCAGTTCCCGGTAATGCCCAGGGGGATGACCGTGGCCGAGTACGTGCTGCTGGGACGCACATCCCACCTCGGGTGGCTGGCCAGCGAATCGCAAAACGACCGGGAAATCGTGTCGATGGTGCTGCGCCGCCTCAACCTCTCCGTCTTTGCCGACCGTTGGGTTTCCACCCTGTCGGGCGGAGAGGCCCAGCAGGTAGTGGTGGCCCGAGCACTGGCCCAGCAATGTCCGGTGCTGCTGCTCGACGAGCCCACCAGCGCCCTCGATCTGGGCCACCAGGTGTCGGTGCTGGAACTGGTGGACGATCTGCGGCGCACCGAGGGTCTCAGCGTGCTGGCTGCCATGCACGACCTGAGCGCGGCGGCCCGGTTCGCCGACAGGCTCATTCTCATCAGCCACGGCCGGATCGTGGCCGAGGGGACCGCAGCCGAGGTGCTGAGGTCCGACCATCTGTCCGAGGTTTACGCCACACCGCTTACCGTTCAATCCATTGACGGTGAGCTGGTGGTGTTGCCCGCTCCTCGCCGCCGATCCCGGACCCGAGCCCAAATCCAACCGAGCACAACCAAGGAGATCACATGAGTACAGAAACAGGCACCCCGCACGAAGAGCGCCCCTACGACCGATCGGAATTGCGCACGGCTCCCTCGCTGGTGCTGGTGAATACCGGGGACGGCAAGGGAAAGTCCACTGCGGCGTTCGGCACAATCCTGCGGGCCGTGTCCCAGGGCTGGCCGGTGGCGGTGGTGCAGTTCCTCAAGAGCGGCGACTGGAACACCGGCGAGGAGAAGGTGTGCCGGGAGCTGGGCGTGCAGTGGTTCTCCGCCGGCGACGGGTTTACCTGGGATTCCGACGACCTCGACGAGACGAAGGCCAAAGCGGTGGCAGCGTGGGAGTTCTCGGCCGAGCTCATAGCGGGGAGCGAGTACCGGCTCGTGGTGCTCGATGAGGTGAGCTACGCCATGACCTGGGAATGGATCGACGCGGCCGAGGTGGCAGCAGCGCTGGGGTCGCGCCCCGAGCGGGTCAGCGTGATCCTCACCGGTCGGGACATGGCCGACGAGGTAATCGAGGCCGCAGATACCGTGACCGAGATGGTCAAGGTGAAGCACGCTTTCGACAACCAGATCGTGGCCAAGAAAGGCCTTGACTACTGACCGGGGGAGCATTGACCGGGCACGCGTTCGCAGGCCGACTCCCAACCGGGCCGATGGACGGCGAACCGTCGTGATCGTCCTGGTGCTGGGCGGCACCCGTTCGGGCAAGTCGAAGGTGGCCGAATCGGTGGCCGCTTCCCTCGGGTCGAGCGTCACCTACGTGGCCACCGCCGCCGTTGATCCGTCCGACGCCGACCACGCCGCCCGGGTGGCTGCTCACCAGGCACGGCGGCCCGAGACTTGGGACACCGTGGAGTGCGAGGCTCCCGGTGACCTGCCCCTATTCCTGGAGGAGATCGACGGCCCTGCGGTGGTGGACTCCCTGGGGACATGGCTGACGTTGCACCCCGACTTGGAAGTTGATACCGGACACCTGCTGGCTGCACTCACCAGGCGTGCCAACCCCACCGTGGTGGTGTCCGAGGAGGTGGGGCTGGCGGTCCATCCCACCAGCGAGCTGGGGCGCCGCTACGTGGATGTGCTGGGAGAGTTGAACCAGCAGGTCGCCGCAGTGGCCGACCGGGTTCTGCTGGTGGTGGCCGGGAGGGTTATCGAACTGCCGGAAGGCGAGCGGTGAGACGCCCGGCGCTTATGTCGGCGGCGGCGTTCCTCACCTTGGCCGGTCGGGGACAGCCTCCCCAGCCCCGGGCCCTATGGTGGTTCCCGATTGTGGGGGCCGGCATCGGGGGGATTCTCGCAGCCGTTCATTGGGGCGCGGGAGAGCTGTGGCCCCCGCTGGTGGTGGGGGTGGTTGTGGTGGCCGCCGATCTCACCATCACCGGCGGCCTCCACCTGGACGGGCTGGCCGACAGCGCCGACGGCCTGCTTCCCCACCTCAAACGGCAGCAGCGGCTTGAGGTGATGAGCCGACCCGACGTTGGGGCATTTGCCGTTGCCACGGTGGTGGTGGTTCTGGCCGCTCGATGGGCGGCACTGGGAGTTGACGGGGTGGACTGGTGGGCGCTGGTGCCCATCTGGGCCCTGAGCCGTACCGTGGTGGCGGTGATACCCGCCGTGGTGCCCTACGCCCGTCCCGGAGGGTTGGCCGAACCGTTTCTGGAGGGGGCCCGGTGGTGGCCGGCCCTTTGGCTGGTACCCGCGGTGGCCGGGCTGGTGCTGTTCGATGGAGTATCCGGTGGGGTGGCCGCTGCTGCCGGGGTGGCCGTAGCTGCCGGGGTGGTGGCGCTGGCCTGGCGCAGGCTGGGCGGGTTCACCGGTGATGTGCTCGGTGCGGTGGTGATAACGGCGGAAACCGCGGCACTGCTGGCCCTGGTGGCCAACCCATGAGCCCGCCGCAGGTCTACTGCCGCACTCCTGGTGGCACCGGCCCAGGCGATTGTTGTTATGGGTGATCGATCGTTTCCGGCGGCCGGCCCGATCGATGTCGAGGCCATGAGCCGGGCCCGGGAACGTTGGGCCTCACGAGCAATGCCCCCGGGAGCACTTGGCGGCCTGCAAGACCTGGCCGTCCACCTCGCCGGGGTTACCGGACGCTGCCCGCCCACGGTTCCCCACTCTCCCTCAGTGGTGGTGTTCGCCGCCGATCACGGGGTAGTGGAGTACGGGGCCAGCGCATGGCCGTCGGAAATCACCGCGGCAATGGTGGAGACGGTGGCCCGTGGCGGGGCAGCCATCTCGGTGTTCGCCGCCTCGGTGGGCGCTTCGGTGGTGGTGGTGGACGTGGGGGTGAAAACCCCATTGGGCCCACTTGCCGGGGTGAGACACGAGCGGGTGGCCTCCAGCACCGGCAGCATCGCCACCGGCCCGGCGATGACCACCGACGAAGCCGTGGCCGCGCTGGATGTGGGGACCAGGCTGGCCGTCGAGCAGATCGACGCCGGGGCCGACTGCCTCATCGGCGGGGACCTGGGAATCGGCAACACCACCCCGGCCGCCGCTCTCATCGGGGTGTTCGCCGGTAGAACACCGGCGGAGGTTACCGGCCCTGGCGCCGGGCTTCCGGCTCGCGGCCTCGACCACAAAAGCCACCTGGTAGCCGAGGCGATGAGCCGGGCCGGGACCTGCTCCGATCCCCTGGACGTGCTGGCCGTGACCGGAGGGCTGGAGATCGCCGCCCTAGCCGGGCTGTACATGGCAGCGGCACAGCGTCGCACCCCCTACATCGTGGACGGGGTGATCGCCTGCGCTGCCCTTTGCGCTGCCGATGCTCTGGCCCCCGGCACCGCAGCCCTGGCCATCGCCGGCCACCGCTCCGGTGAGCCCGGAGCCTCGGTTGCCCTCGAGTACCTGGGCCTGAACCCGTTGCTGGACCTGGGACTCCGGTTGGGGGAGGGCACCGGAGCGTGTCTGGCCTTCCCCCTGGTTCAGGCAGCGGCGCGGGCCTTGGCCGAGATGGCCGACCTGCCCGACATCGCCTGACAGCCTTGCTAGCGGCCCCAGTCGGTGCGGGCCCGCAGATCGGCGAACACGTCGGCGGCTTTGGCCAGCACCTGATGGTTGGCCACCAGGGCCATGGGGTCGCCCTCCAGCTCGGTCTGCCCGTTGAGCACCGCTTCCTCGGACGCCAGCTCCCCGAGTGCGATGGCCACCGCCGTATCCCGGCTCTGCTGGAACGTCACCACCGGGTTTTCGGCTGGTCCGGGCCGGATGCGGACCCCATCACCGGCAAACACGATATGAAACACCGTCTCGCCAACCCGCTGCTCGACGGTGAACCTCTCCCCAGCAGGAGCACACAGCCCCGACGCCACCAGCGCACCATCGGCGGCCTCTAGCCATTCCTCGCTCAGGTACTCAAGCACCGAGCCCTACCCTACTGCCGCTTCCAGCCCGTTCCGCCCACCGGCTGAGGGCGGTGACGATGGCGGCGGCGGCCACGGCCAGCACAATGGGGAGCCAGAGGTCGCCCGCGGGGGCCCACCCCAGCCCGGTCCCGTCGACGGTCTCGGCCTCGTCGCGGCTGATCACACCAACCCCGTGAGGCCACGGCCACAGCACCCGCAGCGACCCCAACAGCAAACCCACCATCACGGCCAGGGTCATGTCGTGCCAACGGCGCAAAACCTGCCCGATGAGGTTCGAGAACAGGGCCAACCCCAGCACCGCCCCTCCGGCCAGAAGGGCCAGGTCGGCCCACACCCGCTCGTCCACCGCCCCGATGGCCACCGGGTAGACGCCCAGCATCAACAATACGAACGATCCCGACACGCCCGGCAGCAGCATGGCGCACGCCCCGGCCATCCCCGATCCGAACAATGCCACCACCGGGGGATCGGCCACCGGCCCCGACTGCATCCCCAGCAGCCAGAAGAACAGCCCACCCACCGCCCCGGCCGTCACCACCAACCCGAAACCGGCCCGTTCCAGCAGCCTCCATGCCACCGGCACAGATGCCGCCACCAACCCGAAGAACAACCCGGCCATGGCTTCGGGCTCGTCGGTGAGCAGCCTGTCGATCACCGAGGCCAAGGCGAACACAGCGATCACGATGCCCGCTGCCAGCGGCAAGGCGAACCCCCAGTCGAAGCTCCTCAACCGGTCCCGAAATCGGGGCCAACTGCCTCCCACCAGAGCCACCACCACCCCGGCACCGGCCCTCACGGTGTCGATCAGCCGGGCGTAGATGCCCAGCAGCAGCGCCACCGTGCCCCCCGACACGCCGGGCACAACGTCGGCTGCACCCATGCACAGCCCCCGCAGCCCGTGAGCGGCCCTGTCCCTGGCCCATTGGGTCGGCCGGCTGGAAGTGGCCACGCCCCCGCCTGTTCTTGCCCTGGCGCTAGCGCTGTCCGGCCAGCTTGCGGTTCTTGACCTTCGACTTGATGTAGTCCCGGTTGGTCCAGGCGATGAAGTCGATGGAGATCTCCTTTGGACAGGCCTCTTCGCACTCGCCGTGGTTGGTGCAGGAGCCGAAGAACTCCTCCATGGTCTCCACCATCGCCTCGGTTCGGGTCCACCGCTCGGACTGGCCCTGGGGCAGCAGGTTGAGATGCTGAACCTTGGCCGCGGTGAAGAGCTGGGCCGCGCTGTTGGGGCAGGCAGCCACGCAGGCCCCGCAGCCGATGCAGGCCGCGGCGTCGAAAGCGGTGTCGGCGGTTTCCTTCGGGACTGGCACCAGGTTGGCGTCGGCTCCGGCCCCGGTGTTCACCGAGATGTAGCCCCCGGCGGCCACGATGGCGTCCATGGCCCGGCGATCCACCGCCAGGTCCCGCAGCACCGGGAACGACGAAGCCCGCCACGGCTCGATCACGATGTGGTCCCCGTCGGCGAAGTTGCGCATGTGGAGCTGGCAGGTGGCGGTGCCCTTCTGGGGGCCGTGAGCCTTGCCGTTTATCATCAGCCCGCAGGTGCCGCAGATACCTTCCCGGCAGTCGGACTCGAACACGATGGGCTCATTGCCCGCTTCGATCAGCCGCTCGTTCACGATGTCCAGCATCTCCAGGAAGGAAGCGTCGGTGCTGATGCCCGAGGCCTGGTAGGTGACGAAGCGGCCCTCGGCATCGGGACCGGGCTGGCGCCAGACGGCAAGGGTGAGGTTGATCTCTCCGCTCACTTGTAGCTCCTCTGGGTCAGCTCGACGTTCTCGAAGTCCAGCTCCTCGACGTGACGGGTCTGGGGTGTGCCCTCGCCGTTCCACTCCCAGGCCGCTACGTGGGCGAAGTTGTCGTCGTCGCGCCGGGCCTCGCACTCTTCGGTCTGGTGCTCCTCCCGGAAGTGGCCCCCGCACGATTCCTCCCGGGCCAGGGCGTCACGGGCCATGAGCTCGGCCAGCTCGAACAGATCGGCCACCCGCCCCGCTTTCTCAAGCGACTGGTTCAAGGTGTCGGCCGAGCCCAGCACCCTCACGTTGCGGTGGTACTCCTCCCGCAGGGCGGGAATCTCGGTGAGCGCCTTCTCCAAACCGGTCTGGTTGCGGGCCATGCCAATGTAGTCCCACACCAGCTTGCCCAGTTCCCGGTGGTAGTAGTCCACCGAGCGGGTGCCCCCGGTGGACAGCCAGCGGGCCACCTCGTCGGACACCGACTGCTCGGCGGTGGCGAACACCGGCTCGGTGGTGGCCAGGGGGGCGTCACCCAGGAAGTCGGAGAGGTAGTTGCCGATGGTGTAGGGCAGCACGAAATAGCCGTCGGCCAGCCCCTGCATGAGCGCCGAGGCCCCCAGGCGGTTGGCTCCGTGGTCGCTGAAGTTGGCCTCACCCAGCACGAACAGGCCGGCCACGTTGCTCATCAGCTCGTAGTCCACCCAAAGCCCGCCCATGGTGTAGTGGGTGGCCGGGTAGATGCGCATGGGCATCCTGTAGGGGTCCTCCCCGGTGATGCGCTCGTACATGTCGAACAGGTTGCCGTACTTCTCGGCGATCACCGCCTCGCCCTCCCGGTCGATCGCCCCGGAGAAGTCGAGATAGACGCCGTTGCGCCGCGGCCCCACGCCCCGGCCCTCGTCCACTACCGTCTTGGCGTTGCGGGAGGCCACGTCGCGGGGCACCAGGTTGCCGAATGCCGGGTACTTGCGCTCCAGGAAGTAGTCCCGCTCGGCATCGGGGATCTCGTGGGGGGCCCGCTCGTCGTCGTGGGACTGCGGCACCCAGATGCGCCCGTCGTTGCGCAGCGATTCCGACATGAGGGTGAGCTTCGACTGGAAGTCGTCGCTGGCCGGGATGCAGGTGGGGTGGATCTGGGTGTAGCACGGGTTGGCGAACAACGCCCCCTGACGATGGGCTCGCCACGCCGCGGTGACGTTGCACATCTTGGCGTTGGTGGACAGGAAGTACACGTTGCCGTAACCGCCGGTGGCCAGAACCACGGCGTGGGCCGAGTGCGACTCGATCTCGCCTGTGATGAGGTCGCGGGTCACCACCCCCACCGCTCGCCCGTCGTGCATGACCAGCTCCAGCATCTCCGAGCGGGTATGCAGGTCAACGGTGCCGGCCGCCACCTGCCGCATGAGCGCCGAGTAAGCACCCAAAAGGAGCTGCTGGCCGGTCTGCCCCCGGGCGTAGAAGGTTCGCGACACCTGGGCGCCGCCGAAGGAGCGGTTGTCGAGCAGCCCCCCGTACTCCCGGGCGAAGGGCACTCCCTGGGCGGTGGCCTGGTCGATGATGTCCACCGACACCTCGGCCAAGCGGTACACGTTGGCCTCCCGGGCCCGGTAGTCGCCTCCCTTGATGGTGTCGTAGAACAGGCGGAACACGCTGTCGCCGTCGTTCTGGTAGTTCTTGGCAGCGTTGATGCCCCCCTGGGCTGCGATGCTGTGGGCCCGACGGGGCGAGTCGTGGTAGGTGAGCACCTTCACCCGGTAGCCCAGCTCGCCCAGCGAGGCGGCCGCCGAGGCCCCGGCCAGCCCCGAACCCACCACGATCACCTGGAAGCGGCGCTTGTTGTTGGGGTTCACCAGCTTCATGGAGAACTTGTGGTCGGTCCACTTGTCCTTGAGCGCTCCGGGCGGGATCCGGGCGTCGAGGGTGCCGAGCATCAGCCCTCCTCTCCTTCTGCTGCTTCGTGACGATGGAGTTCCTCCACCACCGAGCGTCCGCCGTCGTCGATCACACCGGCCTGCACGAACACCGGGAAGCTCAGGTTGCCAACCAGGATGATCCCGGCCAGCCCGGCGGCCAGGTAGCGGCGCAGGTGGTTGAAGCGGGGGCTGTTCACCCCGAGGCTCTGGAACATGCTCCAGGTGCCGTGGAAGATGTGGACGGCCAGCGCGGTGTTGGCCACGATGTACAGGATCGCCACCGGGATGCTCCCCAGGCTCTCCGACACGTTGTGATATGGGTCGCCCCGCACGAAGTCGGGGTTGAACCACCCCCAGGTGAGATCGGCCAGGTGGTAGAAGAGGTACAGGCCGATGATCGGGCCGGTCCAACGCATGGTGCGGGAAGCGAAGTTGGCGGCCACGTAGTTGCGGCCGCCGGGGTAGCGCTGGTCGGCGGCCAGGCTCATCCGGCTGAGGGAGTAGGCCGAGTGGATGTGCAGGCCGAAGGCGGCGATCAGCCCGATGCGCATGGCCCACAGCAGCCAGGTGCGGGGGACGAGCTTGGTGCCCATGTCCCGCAGGGTCTCGGCGTACTCGTGGATCTCCAGCGGTCCCTCGTAGAGGTGGAGGTTGCCGATCATGTGGACCACGATGAAGCCCAAAAGGGCAACTCCGGTGAGGGCCATAACCCACTTCTTGCCCACCGCCGTTTGGTAGATATTGGCTGGCCAGGGAAGCCTCACCCTGGGGGCCGACCGGACCGGCGGCGGGGTGCGCACTCTTGAAATGGTTTGGGCCACTGGCTGCCTCCGCTCCGGGGCCGTGACAACCCGGATGCCTCTTTGCTGTTGGTGACGGTACCGCCGGTTTCAGACGATAACCGAGTCGTAGCGGTTGGTAGCGTCGTCGGTGCTGAAGAGTCCGAGGCCAGGCAGTTTGGGTTCAGAGAGTTCGAGCCCGCTCAGCTTGAGGTGAAGGGCAGCCGGGCCGGGCACGGAGTCGGGGACGGTGTAGGCCACGGTTCCGACCTTGACGCACTGGTCGGCCTCGACGGTGCCGGTCCAGCGCCAGGTCCGGCAGCCGTCGGGCCACTCGAACACGGCTTCCACGCCGAGGTCGGCGATGGGGTATTGCCTGTCGCTCACCACATGCACGTCCAGGGCGAGCTCGTCGCCGGCGGACAGGGTGGCCGGCAGCCGGTCGGCCACCACGATCACCGGCCGGCAGGCCCTGGCCAGCGCCTCGTAGGCCGGCTTCGGCCACCGCTGCCAGTCGAGCACCGCGGTGGACAAGGCGGGGTGCGAATCGGCGAAGAAGTGCAGGCAGAATCCGCCCGCGGGCCGGTACTTGAGCCGCCGCAGGGTCTCGATGTGCCTTCGCACCACCATGGCCTGGTAGGCCCAGGCCGCTTCCTGCCATTCGGCCAGGCCGGGGAAGTCGCGGGGCGGGACGTGGCGGTTCATTGCCGCGGCGTCGAGTCCGTGCCGGTGGGCCAGCTCCGCCCAGTCCAGGTCGGGCCAGTTGCCGGGTTGCAGCGCAGGCAGATCGGAGGGGGGCGACTGGGCCCCGAACTGCGACACGAACCTCACCGCCCGGGGCCAGCCGGCCGCGAACTTTTCCAGGTCCCGCTCCTGGCCCTGTTTCCACCCCAGCCAGAGGTGGGTGTCGGTTCCGTCGAGGCGAGGCATATGGGGGAGCACCCCGGAGTAGGCCACCGCAGGGCGGGAGGGGTCGCACCGCTCAAGCTCTCGCTTCACGCTGCGGTCGAGCACCGACAGGTTCCAGCTCGGTCGCTGGTGGGTGGCGAGCCGGCGGGCCAAGCCCTGCTGGTTGGGCTCTTTGGCGCCGTCCCCGAAGGGGTCCACGTGGCCGCACCAGAGGATCACGCTGGGATGAGCCCCCACCGTGCCGACCGCGGCCCGGGCGCACGCGGTGGCAGCGTCCCTGCTGCCCCGGACATACGGCCCCACCATCGGAAGGTCCTGCCAGATCAACATTCCGGCCTCGTCGGCCGCTTCGTAAAGGCCGGGCAGGCTCACGTGCCCGAACACCCGGATCAGGTCCAGCCCGGCGTCTTTGGCCCGCTCCACATCTCGGCGCAGCTCTGCCTCGTCGGCTTCCGCCCACCACGGGGTGGCCGGCCCGAAGTTGGCCCCCTTCAAGAACATCCGTACCCCGTTCACCGAGAACTGCCAGTTGTTCATGGTCACCGCTCGTAGGCCGGTGTAGCCGCTCCGCCGGTCGCTCGGGCCACCTTGCGCTGTGCTCACCTCCACCGCGAACTCGTACCGGGGCTGGTCGCCCAACCGGTGGGGCCACCACCGCCGGGGTTGGGGCACCGTCACCTGCCATTCCACATGGTTGAGCCCGGCAGCCAGCACGTGATCGCCGGTGTGTTCCACTTCCCCGATGGTGCTGCGAAGTTGGGCCAGCCCGGTCCGCTGGGCGTGCAGGTCGGCCTGGAACGCCACCACCGCCTGGCGTTCGGAGGCACCGAGGGTGGCAACCCGCAGGTCGAGGATGCGCACCTCGCCGGTGGTCACGATGTTGACCGGAGCCCAAAGCCCGCCGGGGTTCCCGGGTGGCAGAAGCTCCGGGGCCTGCCCCAGCGAACCCAGCAGGTGATCGTCGGCGGTGCTCCTCGACCGGGAGGGACACGACAGCTCCAGGGCCATAACATGGTCGCCCCGGCCCCCCATGGCATTGGTCACGTCGAACTGGTGGGCCATGAAGTAGCCCTCGGCGTCACCCAGGTAGCCGCCGTTCAGCCAGACGTCGGCCTGATACAGCAATCCGTCGAACACCAGCCACCGCCGCTCGCCTTCGGTAGGGGGCTCGTGGTTGAACCTGTGCCGGTAGCGCACCGTGGTGGCATCGGCCAGCTCCGGCACCCGGGCCCAGTGGCCGGGAACCTGTACCGGGAGCCAGCCGCTGTCGTCATGGTTGTCGTCGGGGAAGCCGAGCAACAGCCCGTCCCCGCCCGGAGAGGCTACCCATGTCCCGCTCAACTCCACTGGCGGCATTCTATTTCCCAACCCTCCCGGTCGGGGCGTCCATCAACCTTTGATCCGGTCGGCGACCACGAGGGGAGGATTTCCCAACCCTCCCGGTCGGGGGCGTCCACCAACAGGTCGCTCGTGGGCTAGGTTTTTCCCCTATGTCGCAACCCACCACTCTGGGAGAGCTGAGAGCTGCCGGTTGGCAGTCGGTCTCGGTCAAACACGAGATCAGGCGCAACGCCATCCGGCGAATCCGAGCAGGCGAAGACCTTTTCCCCGGCATCTGGGGCTACGAGGACAGCGTGATCCCACAGATGGAAACCGCTCTTCTGGCAGGTCACGACGTGATTTTCCTCGGAGAGCGAGGTCAGGCCAAGACCAGGATGATCCGGCTGGTGCTCGACCTGCTCGACGAATGGATGCCCATGGTGGCCGGTTCAGAGGTGAACGACGACCCGTACAACCCCGTGTCCAAGCACGCCCGAGAGCTGATCGCCGCCGAGGGCGACGACACCCCACTGGCCTGGGTCCACCGCAGCGAGCGCTACGGGGAGAAGCTGGCCACCCCAGACACCTCGATTGCCGACCTCATCGGCGAGGTGGATCCCATCAAGGTGGCCGAGGGTCGTTACCTGTCCGATGAGCTCACCATCCACTATGGCCTCGTCCCCCGCACCAACCGGGGAGTGTTCGCCATCAACGAGCTGCCCGATCTGGCCGAGCGCATCCAGGTGGGGCTGCTCAACGTGCTGGAGGAACGGGACGTGCAGATCAGGGGGCACAAGATTCGCTTGCCCCTCGACATCTTGCTGTTCGCTTCGGCCAACCCCGAGGACTACACCAACAGGGGCCGCATCATCACCCCGTTGAAGGACCGCTTCGGGGCCCAGATCCGCACCCATTACCCCACCGACGTGGACATCGAGATGGAAATCACCGAGCAGGAAGCGGTTGTTCCCGATGCCGATATCCCGATCACCATGCCTGATTTCATGGCCGAGGTGCTGGTGCATCTCAGCCATACGGCCCGCCGGAGCCCCCACATCAACCAGCGTTCCGGGGTGTCGGTGCGCCTAACGGTGTCGAACTACGAGACGTTGTCCGCTGCCGCCGTCCGCCGGGCCCTGCGCACCGGTGAGGCCACCGCCGTGCCCAGGGTGACCGACCTTGAAGCGCTTTCCCCCTCGACCATGGGCAAGATCGAGATCGAGACCATCGACGACAACCGGGATGGGGAGACTCTGGAGAGTCTTCGCAAGGAAGCCGTGCGGCAGGCCTTCAAGGAAGCGGTGGACACCGAGGTGCAGCAGCAAGTGATCGAGGCTTTCGACGAGGGGCGGGTGGTGAACGCCGGGGACGACATCTCCTCGGCCGATTACGCCGGCCTCATCCACGAGGTGCCGGCGTTTGCCGGGGCCCTTGGGGCGCTGGGCTACGAAGCCGGTGATCTGGAGGATCCGGCCCTGGTGGCCAGCGGCATCGAGTTCGTGCTGGAGGGTCTGCACCTTTCCAAACGTCTGAACAAGGAGTCGGTTGCCGGCGCCTCCATCTACCGGGGCCGCACCTGATTTACCCCCCTTGGTGCTCACACTGGCTTTCGCCTACACCTGATTTACCCTCTCCAGGCGCTTACCCAGGCCTTCGCCCGCACCTGATTCATGCTGGAGGCAGCAGCCATAGTGACGGGTCGGCTAGGTTGATCGAGTACGGCTATCGTCCGTTTCGAGTGAGCCCATTGGGGACAGATCCCAGTTGAGCAGTGGAGGTGTAACCATGTAGGTTACGCAGGTGTTTTGTGCGGTAGGAGCCCGAAGGAGCAGTGCCTTCCGTGTCCTGGCGGTGGCAGCTGCGACGATGCTGCTGTCTGTGCTTCTGGCTGTGTCGTCGACGGCACCGGCGTCGGCGGCTCCACCGTCGAACCTCACCAACGTCACCGCGACCACCTCGACGAACGCAGGGCAGATCAACGTCTCCTGGGGTGGGGGCAACGGTGCCAACTACTACCACGTCTCCTATCGAGCGGCTGGAGGTTCGGGGTGGACCCCGTCCTACGACCATGTGACGGTAACCAGCTATGTCCTTGGTGCCCTCACGCCGGGTTCGTCCTACGACATCCGGGTCGCCGCCTCCAACAGTGATGGCCACAAGTACGGGTATGTCAACAACGTGGCTGCCGGGGGCTCGGCCGGCGACAAGATTG
This sequence comes from Acidimicrobiales bacterium, assembly GCA_965200775.1. Taxonomy (GTDB): domain Bacteria; phylum Actinomycetota; class Acidimicrobiia; order Acidimicrobiales; family Bin134; genus Poriferisocius. The sequence continues at coordinate 2,932,711 of OZ241383.1, forward strand.
TCCTCACCATGCCGTTGTTCAAGGTAATGCCCGGGTATGCCTCGGCAACCTTGAGTTGGCAAGGGGTGGACGAAGCCCATGGGTACAAGATCCGCTGGCGCACCGCCTCCCCTGCCGGCTCCTGGACCACGGTGGATGTTGCGTCCAACACCAACGGTTATCACACCTTCACCGGCTTGACTTCAGGTACCACCACCGTGACCAACATCGAGTTCCAGATGATGTCCAAGGCCTACATTCCAGTGCAGAACCCCAAAACCCTCGACGTTCCCCCGCCACCTCCGACCGAGGTCGATTCCGGTTGGAGCGCCGGGCTGACTGCGTCGATCAACAAGAAATCCGACATTGATGCGTTCATCAATGACACCTTGAAGGTGGAAGTTACCCCAATATACGTGCTACCCGATGGAAGCTACTGGGGTGGCTGGATCAAAGTTAGGTGGGAGACTCCTCCTTGACAAGACTTAGGGCATAGTTCGTCGGCTATCAACATCAAGTACACCGGGCCACCTGACAATGATACGTTCAAGGTCGGATTGCGGTACCTGAAGCCGTTCTTCTATCCCGGCCATACAAGGGTTGTCCTAAAGAGAGATCAGCTCCCGCTTTTGGAGCCCAATTTCCAGTATGAGACAACGATTACCATAAATCTGGGAAGTACCCATACCGCCACCGCGTCATTCAACTTCACCTTCCCAGGTATCAACTACGACCCAAACACAGGGCAGGAAATCGACACCAAGATGTCAGACCGCTGCGATAGCTGGCCGCTGGCAAGCCCCTCACCTGCCGCCGATTGCCCCGAAACCTACATGGGCACGTATGACCAGACGCTGGGCAACGGCGACACCATGACCCTGGACATGGGCGACTACTTCGACGACTACGGTCTGACCTACCAGGCGTTGGTAACCACCACCGATGCCGAGGGTGAAGAGCAGACCAGTTAACTGGACTCGGTCGACTCCGACAAGCTCAGCGGTTCCTTCAGCGGTGACACGCTCTCGCTGACGGGTGCCGCCACTGCCGCCGAGACCGTCACGGTTGATGTTTTTGCCACAGACAGCGTGGATGCCACCGATGTGGAGGCCTTCCACTTTGATCTTCAGCTCAAGGCGGCCGAAGAAGATCCCGAGCCCACGCCCACGCCGGAGCCAACCCCGGACCCGACTCCTGAGCCGACCCCCGATCCCAATCCGGTGACGCTGATCGAGGAGTTCGACGATCTGTCAATGTCCGGGGGGGGGGAGACCCATGACCTGGATATGGACGATCATTTCAGCGGTGACGATCTCAGCTTCGAAGTGGACGTGACCACCACCAATCAGCGGACGGGCAAGCAAAAGACCGGCCAGCTCAACGAGATTGCCCGCAACAAGGTGACCGGAGAGTAGGATGGGAGCGTGCTCACCCTCACAGCGGTGACGGCCATTCCTCAGGACCTGACGCTGAAGATCACCGCCACCGGAGCGGGCAACGCCTCGGTAAGCGACGCCTTCACGTTCTCGTTGACGGAACCGGCCCCGCCTGCTGATCCCCCGCCCGCAGATCCGCCACCGGCAGACCCGCCACCGGCAGACCCGGATCCCAATCCGGTGACGCTGATCGAGGAGTTCGACGATCTGTCAATGTCCGGGGGGGAGACCCATGACCTGGATATGGACGATCATTTCAGCGGTGACGATCTCAGCTTCGAGGTGGAGGTAACCACCACCAATCAGCGGACGGGCAAGCAAAAGACCGGCCAGCTCAACGAGGTTGCCCGTAACAAGGTGACCGGAGAGTGGGATGGGAGCGCGCTTACCCTCACAGCGGGCACGGCCATTCCTCAGGACCTGACGCTGAAGATCACCGCCACGGATGCCGACGGCAACGAGGCCGAAGACGAGTTCACATTCTCTCCCACTAGCTGACAACCCGCGCCGACTTATCGACACTCGAAGGGTGGCTGGTGGTAGTGAGCCTTCATCCGATGCTTCGTTCGGTTGGGGTTGGACCGCCGATTCGGTGGCGTTGGAGGGGGTCGCTCCGGCGGCCGATTGGTCGGTGTGGGAGCGAAACGGGAGGGTTCCCCGGTCGGGCGAGGGGTGCGGCTTCGGGATCGACTTCCGGGGCGACCTTGAGATGTTGGCCGGGTGGGGGTTCACCACCTGCCGGCTTCCGGTGGAGTGGGCCCGGATTGAGCCCGAGCCCGGCAAGCTGGACCACGATGCGATCGACCGCTACCTCGATATTCTGGCAGCGGCCCGCGACGCCGGGCTGCAAACCTGGCTAGTTCTCCAGAACACCACCCTGCCGGGGTGGTTCGCCGATGATAAGGGCGGCTGGGGGAACCGCCGAGGTAGGACACTGTGGTGGGCCCGCTGGGTGGACCGGTGCGGCGAGTGGTTCTCCGACCGGATAGCCGGCTGGGTCCCGATCGAAGACCCGGTGGGCTGGGCGGTGCGAAGCCGCATCTTGGGGCGGCGCCCGCCGGGTCGCCAGGATGTAGCAGCCGGGGTCGAGGCCGCCCAACACGGCTTGGAGGCCATGTTCGAGGCCTGCCGATTGCTCCGCAGCGGAGGGCTGCCGGTTATGGGGGTGTTCGGGCTGCACACGGTGTTCGCCGCCGACCGGCGGGCCGACACCCTTGGATGGCAGCAGTGGTGGGACCGCCTGCTGTGGTCGAGCTGGATCGACGCGCTGTGTGTCGGGGAGATCACCGTTCCCGACCGCCCGGTGGTGTCACGAGAAGAGTTTCGTGACGCAGTGGACACAGTCGGTGTGTGTTTCGACGCCCCGGTCTCGGTGGACCGTCACGGTCGGCTGGGCCCGTACCCGGCGACCGGCCGGCGCGATGACTCCGGACTGGCCCCCGAGCCCGAGGAGTTGGGCCGGGCGTTGGCTCGCCTGGCCGACATACTGGGCGACCGACCCCTGGCGGTGGCCGGCAACGGAGTGTCCACCACCGACGAGACGTGGCGAGACCAGCTCCTGGCCCGGACACTCGATCAGGTGGAAGCAGCCCGATCTGATGGGATCAACGTAAACGGTTTCTTCGTTGACACCGCGGTGGACAGCTACCACTGGAACTGGGGCAGGACAACCGCCCGGGGCCTGTTCGACCCCGACCGCAACCCCAAGGACGCCGCTCACACCCTCTATCGGCGAATACGAGGTTGACCAGGATGGTGACCCAATCGGAGGCGCTGCCACCCCGGATTGCGTCGTGAGGACCCTGTCATGGACCGCTGTTGTCGGCTAATGGGTTCTCAGCTTGTGAGGCTGAAGGTGAACTCGTCGCCGGCGGTGCTATATTGCAGCAACGTTTCTACATCTGGGAGAGGGATGATGGCTGCCACGAAGCTCACCAGCCGAGATTTCAACCGAGACACCGGTGGTGCGAAGAGGGCTGCCATGGACGGGCCGGTCTACATCACCGACCGCGGCCAACCCTCCCATGTGCTACTCACCTTTGCCGACTACCAGCGCCTCGCCGGGAACCAGGCGAGCATCATCGAACTGATGTCGGAACCTCTCGGAGTTGAAGACACCGAGTTCCACGTGCCGGTCGCCACTGACGCCGCTCAACCCGCTGCCTTGGATTGATGTTCCTCCTCGACACCAATGTCGTATCCGAACTTCGCAAGGCCCATGCCGGCAGGGCAAACCCCGGTGTAGTCGACTGGGCCGGGTCCGTTCACGCAACCCTCATGTTCATGTCGGTGGTCTCGCTTCACGAGCTTGAACACGGCGTCCTTCTCGCCGAGCGCCGCGACCTCACTCAGGGTGCAATCCTGCGCACCTGGCTCGACAGCAGCGTCACCACTGCCTTTCGGGATCGGTTCCTACCGGTCACGAGCGCTGTGGCCCGGGAGGCGGCCGCCCTGCACATCCCCGACCCTGCCCCGTTCCGAGATGCGCTGATTGCCGCAACAGCCCTGCACCACGACATGGCCGTGGTCACCCGAAACGTCAGAGACTTTGAACGGTTCGCAGGACTCGAAGTCCATAACCCCTGGAGCTGATCGCCCGCAAGCGATGAATTCCCATCCGCTATCGCTGTGGCCCGATTGGAACCATTTGTGGCTACAATCAAGCCAGTGGTGCAAATTGAGTTGGAGCGGATCGAAGCTTTGGAGCTGATGGGGATGGTTCTCACCCACCTTAAGTCTGTTTAAGGAGTCGGGAGAGAAGTCTGTTAAGGAGTCGGGAGAGCTGTCACCTCGAGGCGTGGTATTGCTGACAATCCGGGACAAGCTCGCCGCAACCCTGAGGGAGGATCCATGAGCTATTCCGCGGCAGAGGTGATGGCGGCAAATGCAGCCATCGAGAAGTTTCGGGGCGGTACCGATGGCGAAATAGGCGCAGCCCTTGCTGTGGTCGGGCTCAGCGCTGAGCGGGCCGGCAAGGAGGTGGCGATCCGCGACGACATGATCCGGGTTGCCCACCGTGCCGGTGCCTCGCTGCGCCAGATTGCCTCAGCGGCGGGCCTGGGCCGCAAGACGGTGACCGCCATCGTCGAGGCCGGCGACGCCTCTTGATCCAAGACATGGGTTGACCCAAGACATGGCTGGAATCCGGCTATGGGGGGTTGAGTTGGTAGGTGCTGTTGGGGTGTTGGGTGGTTGTGTTTGTGGGTTTTGTTGTGGCAGGTGGGGCACAGGAGTATGAGGTTCGAGATGTCGGTGGGTTCGCTGTGTTCTCACTATTGGTTGTGGTGGGTGTGGCAGGTGGTGGCTTTGTGTCCGCAGCCGGTGCAGTGTTTGTCTTGGGCGTATAAGGCGAGTTTTTGGGCTTGGGTGGCTGTTCTTTGTTTGGTGCTGAGGTAGAGGGGTTGGTCGTCGGTGTCGAAGATGGTGGGTAGCGCTGCGGCGTCGCAGGCGATGCGCTGCAGGGTGTTGGTGTCGATGGGGGTGCCGTCGATCAGTCCTGCGTTTGGGGTCGGTTGGTGATGGCGTCGTAGTGGGCGGTGACGATCAGCGTGGTCGCCTGCGCTACGGGCTCGTTGCTGGGAGGTTCAGACTTTCCGGGTTTGGCGGGTTTTTGGGTGATCAACGTTACGAGGGCGTCGGTGGTGCGTTGGTGGTGGGTGCGGTCGTTTCTGGTTTTGGTGTCTTCTCGGAACATGCGATCGCCCAAGTCGTCGAGGGTGGTTTTGACTCGCTCCCCGGCGACACGGTCCAGCTCCGCGTGTAGCACGATCATGTCGTTGTCGCTGTCGAGCACTGATGCGCGGCGACGCTGGCGTTGTTGTTCGTGGCGGCTGAGACCATCGGCTGTGGCTCGTTGTTCTTCGAGGCGGGCGACGGTTTTTTTGAACTGGTCTAGGTCCTCTGTGATCGCCAAACCGATGAGCTCAAGTTCTTGGTCTTCGTCCATTGGGGCTCTTTGGTGGGATTCGCCGACTACTTGGGCGTGGTCGATGGTGTTCCACCCGTCCTTTGAAGCCTCCAGCGTGTAGGGCAGGTCTTTGAGGATTGACGCGGTTTTGGCTTGACGGCGGGCCTTGTGACGGCCCACCCCGAACTGCCGGCACAACTCCGCAACGGCGTCTTCGCCTTCGAGGTCGCCTAATCGGCCCAACAACACTGTGAGCAAACCGTCGAGCTTTCGACGAGTCGAGTCGACTTGCAAGATCAGCTTGGCTACCTCTGCTGAATCCAACTCCATCGGATCAACATCAACCAGCCCGCCCAACCCAGCATCCGCCGGAGCAACGTCATGCGGCTCAGCGGTCTGAGGTTCGGTGTTGTCCCTGGTGAGGAGCCCTAAATCCATGCCATGTAGTCTACCGACCCCAGTAACAATATCAACCGAAAAAACTGGCAATTCCAGACAAACACTAGACAATACCTAGAACTTTGGATATTCACTGCAATAACCGGAACAACCAGGTGAAGCAGCTACCGAAGGGCGAGGACGCGCCTACCCACAGCCCCCGGACTGTTTGTTGGCGAAGCTGGCAGGGCGGGTCTAGTTGTTGAGGGTGAAGGTGAACTCGTCGCTGGCGGTGCCGCCTTCGGAGTCGGTGGCGGTGATCTTGACTGTGAGGGTTTGGGAGGTGGCGTGGCCGCCCTCGAGGGTGAGCACAGACCCGTCCCAGGAGCCGCTCAGCTTGTTACGGGCGATCTCGTTGAGCAGGCCAGTCTTGGTTTGACCGGTGCGCTGGTGGGTGGTGGTCACCTCCACGGTAAACGTCAACCCGTCGCCGCTGAAGTGATCGGCCATGTCCAGCTCGTGAGTCTGATCATCGGACAACGTGAGTCTGATCATCGGACAACGTGAGTCTGATCGTCGGACAACGTCAGGTCGTCGAACCCCTCGATCAGCGTCGCCGGATTGTGATCAGGATCATCCGGAGGAGGATCAGCAGGCGGCGGATCTGCTGGTGGCGGATCGGCAGGTGGTGGGGGCTCGTCCGTCAACGACAATGTGAACGCGTCGCTGACTGTTGCGTCGTCGACTCCTGAGGCGGTGATGGTGATGGTGACGTCTTGAGGTATGGCGCTGCCTCCGGTGAGGGTCAGCACGCTGCCGTTCCACTCACCGGTCACCTTGTTGCGGGCGACTTCACTGAGCAGGCCGGTCTTGGTCTTGCCCGTGCGCTGGTTGGTGGTGGTCACCTCCACCGTGTAGGCCAGATCGTCGCCGCTGAAGTGGTCGGCCATGTCGAGGTCGATGGTTGCCTCGTGGTGGATGTCGGCGTCCTCGAACTCCGTATCCAGCGACGGCGGCACCGGTGTCGGGTCCGGTGTCGGGTCTGGGGTGGGATCTGGGGTGGGGTCCGGTGTCGGATCAGGAGTGAAGCGGGTCCGCAGCTCATAGTCGCCCAGCACGGAGTCGACGAACCCACGGACCTTGACGTAATACGTTCCCGGCTCAACATCCATCTCGATCCGGAGGTTCCGGAGGTCGTGCCATGTCGTGCCGTCGTCGTTCTCGGCCAGCACCGTCCCGTCGGAATCCTCGAGGTACCCGTAGGAGTTGGGCGTCATGGTCGGTGCCGCCGACACCCTCAAGGTGCCCGCCGCGGTGACCGTCACCTTGAAGTAATCGACATCCCCGTAATAGCCCACATTGGCGTCCGTATCCGACGGCAACGCGACTTCCACCGCGGTCTCGGGCGTATTGCCCTCGTCGTACACCTCCTCGAAACTGGCGTGCAGCTGATAATCCCCGAACTCCTGCGTCCACCCAGTACTGATCTGGACGTAGTACGTACCGGCCTCCACGAGGCGCGGCTGCGAGTTTGGATCGTTGCCGATTCTTGTAATCTCACTGCCTTCGGCATCCAGCAGCTTGCGTATGGTGCCGGCGTTGCCAGAGACGTAGAGCGTCAGCTCACCAAGGGTGTCGACGGTCAGCTTGAAGTAGTCCGTGTCGTCGGACATCAACTTTGCATCGGTCTCCGACATCAGCTCGATAACCGTGGCGGTATCCATCGTGTCGCCGTGACCGTCATTGGCGATGAAGCCGGTATGCGGTCCGTAGGGGCCGAGCCTGGTGTGGTAGAGCGCGTCGGAGTCATCGTTGAAGCCGGGAGCGTCCTTCACCAAGACGTAGTAGGTCCTGGGATCGACGATGCGTGAGAACTCGAAGTTGTAGCCGTCACCGCTGACGTTGTCGCGCACCAACTCGGTGCCGTCGGAAGTCTGTAGGAAGCCGATCGGGTTGGTGCTGCCCGTGGTGTACACCGTCAGCTCGCCGCCGCTGGCCTCCCCGTCCTCCGGCTCCGGGACGACGATCTTGAAGTAGTCCGCATCATGCACCAGCAGCGTGGCGAAGTCGTCGGCGTCGTTGTCGGACGGCAGGGCGATGGTGGTGGTGGTGGCTCGTGTTGCGCCGTGATCGTCGTCGGGGATGAAGCGGGTGTGCAGCGTGTAGGGGCCGCCGGTGAATCCGTAGTCTGCCCCGTAGTTGTGGCCCTTCACCTCGACGTAGTAGATCCCGGCGCTGACGACGTGAGCGATGCCGAACTTCCCACCTGTGCGCTTCTGGGCAGTCGCCAGCTCGGTCCCCTCGGAGTCAAGCAAAACCCCGGAACCACGAAGCGATGAGTTGCCGGTGTTTACGAGGAGCTGGCCGGCCGCATCGACGGTGATCTTGAAGAAGTCCGTGTCGGCCAGCTGCGCGTAGTCGTTGTAGAAATCGACCCATTCGTCCGACCCGGACGCCGTACCGAAGAGGCGCAGGCCCCGTGGCACGATTGAGCCTCCGACCGAGGGAGCGGAGGTTACAGTCCCAGGGGAGCTGGCGGGCAGGTTGATGACGGTGGCGTCGGCCATCGTGTCGGCATGGTCGTCGTCCGGGTGGCGCTCGGAGAAACCGACCTTCAGGGTATAATCGCTTGAGCCCGCAGGCGCTTCGTTGCGCACAGCGAGGTAGTACGTGGCGGCCTCGGTGACCGGCCTCAGCAGGCGGAAGTTGTCGCCCTGTCCCGAGTCCCCGTCGCTGAGGCTGTTGAATCCGCTCTCGGTCACCTCGAACAGGTAGCCACCGGTGTTTGTGGCGCCCGTAGTGGTGACCTCCAGGTAGCCCTCGCCGGTTACATCAACCTTGTAGTAGTCTACGTCGGAGGTCGCACTAGATGTCTCCGACAGCGTGCCCGTTGTGGACGACGCCGTGGCGAGGGTCGGGGGCACGTAGAACTGGGTGCGCAACCCATACGAGCCGGTGGGACCGAGGTCGTCCAGGCGGTCGTTGTAGAGGCGCAGCGTGTAGGTGCTGGGACTGGTGACGAACTCGACGACCTGGCCATTGCATGCGCCACCCCGGATGAACTTGCCGGCGGCATCCTCCCAGGCGTACTTCACGCAGGTGGAGCCCTCCGTCCCCGCGGGGGTGGCGTCGTTGATCTCCCATGCAAACACTCCGGCTTCGGGAATCGCCATCGTGAAGTAGTCCGTGTCGCCAAGGGTCAGGTAACCCGCCGTGGTAGTGGGCGCCGCCGACGGGGTCAGCGTGACCGTGGTGGCGGTGGCAGCGGTGCGGCCGTGGTCGTCGCGGGTGAACGCCACATGCAGGTTGTAATCGCCGGTCGTGGTGGTCTCGGCGCCCCGCACCTCCACGTAGTAGGTGCCGGCAGGGACGGTGTAGCCCACCTTGAAGTTCTTCCCGGCACCGCCGCCGTCACCCTCGTAAAGCACCTCACCGTAGGCATCGAACAGGCTGCCATAGGTATCCGTGCTGCCAGTGGTATGGAAGACGAGCTCGCCGTGATCAACCTCCCCCTCGCCGGGGGCAGGTACGACGACCTTGAACCAGTGCCGCTCATCCGCGGCCAACGAGGCTGCGCTGGATGTGGACAGCGTCATGCTCTCGGGATTCGGCGGCGGCCAGGGCGTGTCGAGCCACTCCTTGGCATTGTCGAAGAAGAGGTCGAAGCGCTCGTAGTAGCTCTTGTTGTTGCAGGCCGGGTAGCCGGGACCGCCCGTCAGCACGCCGATCAGCTTGTGGTCGGTGGTGAGCAGACCTGACCCGCTGCTGCCGCCCTCGGTGGCGGAGTCGCCCAGGGTGGCGTAGATGGTGTGTACGACGCCCACTCCGCTGAAGACCACCGACCGCAGATCGTGGGCGGTTCCCTCGCTGTAGCGCTTGAGATCGCCGCGGGGATGGTGGACGTTGTAAATGCCGAAGGGATCTTCAAGGTCCACTGTCTCGGAGTCCCAACCCATGTAGTGGCGATCCCCGGGTGGTGGGCTGTTGAGCCTGAGCAGGGTGTGGTCTGAGTTTTGCTCGGTAGCGAGAAGCGTGGCTCCGCCCGTGTGCTGGGTCACCTCGGTCGGGTCGGGCCCGTCGCATGTGGTCTTCTCGAAGTCCCAGAAGGTGACGAGCGAGCCCGCCTCCGCAGCGTCCTAGATGCAGTGGGCCGCGGTGAGCATGTAGGGAATCGTGTTGCTGGTGTTGCGGTCGGCCACCAGCACGCCTGTACACAGGTAGGAATCGCCCCCGCTCACAAAGAGCAGCTTGGCGGTGGCCGAAGCCGCCGCGGTCACGTCCTCGCAACTCACGTGGGTCTGACCACAGGCCGCCCGGCCAATTTGGTCCAAATCTCTCGTCCCCACGTCGCTGCCCGGCGCCCCTGGTACCTGCCACTGGTCGATATGGGATACCTGCTCGACCGACAGGCTGAAGCCCTGGCGTGCCGCAGCAGAGGGCAGTCGAACCTCCAGCGCCAAGGTGTCGCCGCCCACGAATGGCGACCAAGTGGCACTGGCCTGATCCGACGCGGACATCGACCCGGCCGTGTTCGCCAAGTCGCTTCCGGTCATCAGATCCGCATCGCCCGCCGGGTCGGCAGGACTGTAGAAGTGCAGTTCGCCATCCCCAGGTTGGCCTTGAGCGCAACGCGCAAACCGTGCGCCTCCGGGGAACGGAGCTGCAAGGTGGCGATCTGCGAACCGTCCGGTCCAGTCATCCAACGCAGCCTGGATGCCAGGTCGCCCCGGTAGTCCGCCGGCACCTCGCGGGCAAAGCCGACGCGGGGCGGCCAAGCGTCGTCGCTCGCAGCGCCGGCGTCCGACTTCGACCCTGCCGCCGCAGCCTCGGGTGCCGGTAGAGCGATTGTGAACGACGGGTTGGCGGAGATCCCTGCTTCCCTGGGAGAAGCACCCCCGCTTGCGGTTGCAGCACCGGTCACGAATTCCGCCTCGGCATCGGCCGCCCAAGCGTTGGAGGAGGTCAACAGCACGACCCCGGCAAGGCACAAACCACCGATAATCCAGCACCGCCACATATGGGACCTCCCCGGGGGGGGGGACCCGGAATAGTTTGAGAACTGAATTGTAGGAGGTCCTATGGCTCGCTGCTAGCCAATGTGGAGAGGGAGCCTCAGGCCTGCTGGATCAAGATGTTGTTGGGGCGGGGGGTTCCCTGGGCCTCCAGCATGTGGTAGTAGCCCATGAGCACGGTCTGGCAGTCGGTGATGCTGTCGATGTTGCCGTCGGCGTCCATGTTCAGGTTGGAGCCCCAGATGGCGAAGAAGACGTCGGTGGTCTCGGTGTTGTCGTCGGGGGTGTACAGGGTGTGGATCGACCCGGCCGGTTCGTAGAGGTACGACCCCGCCCGGTTCAGGAAGTCGCTTTCGGTGTAGCCCCACGCTCCCGAGCTGGTGTGGGCGAACACCGGGCCGGTGTGCTTGTGGGTCTGTACCGAGTAGCCCGCGGGGAACTGGTTGCGGATCACCCACAACCCCTCGCTCTCCTTCACCTGGAGCACCTTTAGGCCGATTCCGTCCTCCCCGTAGGCCCAGGGGAGATCGTCCTCGCCGATGTGTTGGGCGGTGGGGGCAACCATCGTGTCAAGCATGGGGGCATCTTACGGCTCCGCTCGCCCGCTCATGCTTGTCCCCGCCGGCTCACCTCGGGACCGATCCGAGTCTCAGTCGATCTCGGTGTGGGCCAGCCGCCACCAGGTGTATGCCATCCCGGCCAGGCCCACTGCAATCGGCACCACGTAGGACGCCACAGTGGATCGGTCTGCTAGCTGCATCTCCACGTCGGTGGCGTCGGAGAGGATGCTCATGGGGTAGCTGCGGACCGAGAGACGGGCGAACCAGCCGCCGAGCCGGGACAGCAAACCCTCCCAGATGGCGATGTAGGCCAGGCCCACCAGAAGGGATCGTTTGAATCGCAATCCCAGGGCCACGAAGATCCCCGAGTAGGCGAACACCGCCAGAGCCATCGCCACCGCGGTTGCCACTACCAAGTCCCCTACGTCGGTGATGGCCGCGGCCACGGTCATCACAACAATCAGGATGGGACCTGCCACGCTCAAGACGGCGGCCATCGCAGCGGTGGCAATGGCGTAACGACGCACCGGTCGCAGCCACAGGTACACCAGGGTGCGGTCCTCCACTAGGTCGCCCAGCGCGGCAGAGCCCAACGACAAGGCGATGAACGCGGCGAAAACGTTGACCCCGTAGGTGGCGATGCTGGCGGTGGCGACCTCCACGGGGTCGTCGGCGTTTCGGGCAGCGAAGGCCAACAGGATGGCCACCCCGGTCAAGACGGCAATGCCCACCAGCCGTCCTGCGCTGAGCTGACTGCGGAGCACAACCCGGTAGATGTGGGCGTTCATCGTCCAGCCCCGGTTCCGACCGCCACCAAGTAGCCGGCAGTCATTATCGCTCCACCAGATACTTGAACACGCTCTCGAGGTCGTCGTCGAGCGGGCGCATCTCCATCAGTGAGGCGGCCCGGTCACGGGCAAGCGGGGCCACAGCCCGGCGAAACGCCGCCGGATCCCTGGTGTCCACCACCACGGTCTCGGCTTCCTCCAGGCGACATCCCGAGATGACGCCCCGGTCCAACAAGGCGATGGCCAGATCACGGGGCCGGTCGGTGCGGATGCTGATGCGCAGGGGCCGGTCGTCCATCAGATCACGGATCTCCCGGAAGTCTCCCTCGGCGGCCAATCGCCCCTGGGCCATCACCAGCACCCTTGATCCGAACCGCTCCACCTCGTCCAGAACGTGACTGGAAACGATCACGCACTTCCCTTCGGCACCGAGCTGATGGAACAGCCCGATCATCTCCCGTCGCTGTCGGGGGTCGAGGCCGGTGAGGGGTTCGTCGAGGGCGATCACCATGGGGTCGTGGACGATGGCCTGGGCCAGCTTGATGCGCTGGCGCATCCCTTTGGAGTAGGTGGACAGCTTCCGGGTGTCGTCGGGGTCGAGTTCCACCGTCTCAATGGCCCGATGGGCCGCTTCCACCGGGTGAGGGACACGGTGCAGTTTGGCGGCCAGCTCCACGAACGCCTGACCGCTCAGGCCATCGAGCAGCGACTCCTGCTGAGGGGCCAGGCCGATGCGGCTCAGTACGGCCACGTCGGTGCGGGGGTCCTTGCCCAGCACGGATACCGACCCGTTGGACGGCCGGGCCAATCCGCACATCATCCGCAGCATGGTGGATTTGCCCGCTCCGTTAGGGCCGAGCAGTGCGGTTACCCCCGGGCCGATGCTGAAGCTCACATCGGACACCGCCACGATGTCGCCGAACCACTTGGAAGCCCCTGTGGCCTGCACCATGGGCGGGGTCCCGGACGGAGGGTGGAGTGTGCTCATCCGGCGATCTCGATCCGCTGGTAGCGCCATCGGGTGAACCAGCCGAACGCAAAGGTGAACCCGATGAGCGCGGCGTACACCTCCCAGGAGCTCACCCTGCTGATGGGGTCGTTGTCAACAGAGACCTCTCCGTAGATCCGGTACACGGTTTCAAGAGGCAGTAGGGCCATGTTTAGCAGCACGAACGAATCCCCGAACTCGAAGCTCTCGGACAGGGCCTCGGCCACCAGGGCTGTGACGAGCAATCCGACGATGATGGCCACGCTGGCTCTAGTGCGTCGGGGGGTGATGCTGGACACGGCCATCGACAACGATGTCCAGAACACGGCCAAGGCCAGGGCCGAGGCCAGCAACCGGCCAAGCTCGATCAACCAGTCGTCGACCCCGTTCGGGCCCACCTCCTCCAGGGTGAAGGCGATGAGCATGAGCAGCGGAGGCCCGATGGTCATGATGCTCAGCACGGCGGCCACGGCCAGGAACTTGGTGGCCAGATAGGTGTCCCGATTCAGCGGGGAGGCCAGGTAGAGGCCGAGCATTCCGCTGCGGCGGTCGGTACACAGCGCTTCGGGGGCCACGAAGGCGGTGAAAAGGAACAGCGCCCAGGTGATGACCCCGTAGTAGTCGCCCGAGTTGTCCAGGTTTAGATCTTCGCTGCCCGGTATCAGGGCGACGGTTCCCACGATCACGATGGCGGGCACGAAAGCAACCAGCAGGGTGAAAGCGGGCAGGGCCTTCTGCCAGTTGGATCGTTTCAACCCCAACACCCGCTGCACGGTGTGGATTCCCAGGGTCACCATGCTTTGGGACGGGCCGTGGCGAGGGCCCTCGTAGGGCAGGTAGCCCCGGTGGTGGATTCTGGCTTCGGTCACCCGGAGGCCTCCAGGTACACGTCTTCCAGGGTGGTGCGTCGGGGTTCCAGCTTCCGCAGCCCCATACCCAGATCGGCCACCAGGTCCCGGACCAGATCGCTCACCTCGGCGCCGCCGGCCACGGTGAGGATATAACCATCGACGGTGGCGTCGGCTCCCCGGGCCTCCAGGGCCGCGGCCAAGGGCTCGGGGTCGGAGTCCACCTCCACTCGTATTCCGGTTGACGCCGCTCCGTGGTCTTGTGTGGCACCGCTGCGGGTAGCCACCCCGTTGGCTAGGATCACCACCGAGTCGCACACCCGCTCCACTTCTTCCAGCAGGTGCGACGAGATGAGGATGTCAATGCCGAACTCGCTGCCCACCCGGCGGATGAGGGCCAGCATGTCGTTGCGCTGCACCGGGTCGAGGCCGTCGGTGGGCTCGTCCAGCAGCAACAGAGCCGGATCGTGGGCCAGGGCCTGGGCCATCTTCACCCGCTGGCGTTGCCCGGTGGACATCGTGCCGATTGGCCGGAACCGCTCCTCGCCCAGGCCCACCTGCCACAGCGCATCGCTGGCCCGTTCGGTGGCAGCTCGCCGAGGCAGGCCGTGGAGTTGGGCGATGTGACGCACCAGATCGGCGGCCTGCACGTCGCCGGGGAGATCGTGGTGTTCGGGGGCGTAGCCCAGTCGAGCCCGCAACTCGGGGCCGCTCCGGTCGGGATCGACACCCAAAACGGTCAGGCTGCCGCCCTGTCGGGGTCGCAGCCCCAGCACCAGCCCCATGAAGGTGCTCTTGCCTGCCCCGTTGGAGCCCAGGAGCCCGGTGATTCCTCGCCCCACATTGCAGTCCAATCCCCGCAGGACGTGATTCGAGCCGTAGCTCTTCTGCACCCCTCGGGCCGAGATGACGGGATCGGACACCGGTCTATGCTTCGGTCAGTTTCCGGCCTGGCCCGCGGTTGACGGCCAGGTCGTAGACGATGAACACCAAGGTAAGTCCAATGTTTCGGTCAGCAGGGTGGGTTGATCTCGGTTGATGGCGCTCAGGATAGCCCGCCGGTTTCGGGAAAATGGCACGCCACCAGGTGGCCGATGCCGGGATCAACCAGCGGGGGCTCCTGTTGAGCGCAGATGTCCTCGGCCTTCCAGCACCGGGTGCGGAATCGACACCCTGAGTGGGGATCCGACGGGCTGGGGGCCTCGCCCTCCAGCAGGATCCTCCGACGTTGCCTCTCCCGGCGGGGATCGGGGATCGGAACCGCTGACAGGAGGGCGCGGGTGTAGGGGTGAGCGGGCTGTTCGTAGATGTCTCGGCTGGTGCTGATCTCCGCGATCCGACTCAGGTACATGACCGCCACCCGGTCGGATATGTGGCGGACCACCCGAAAGGTCGTGGGCCACGAACAGGTAGGTGAGCCCAAGGGCGTTCTGGAGGTCTTCCAGCAGGTTCAGCACCCCGGCCTGGATGTTCACGTCGAGAGCGGACACCGGCTCATCCAGGATGATGAGGTCTGGTTCCAGGGCCAGGGCCCGGGCGATCCCGATGCGCTGGCGCTGCCCCCCCCCCGGAGAACTCGTGGGGGTAGCGGTTGCCGTGCTGGGGATGCAGCCCGACCATTTCCAGCAACTCGGCAACCCGATCCCGGACATCGGTGGTGGTGCGGTGGATGCGCAGGGGTTCGGCCATGATGGAGGAGACCGTCATGCGGGGGTCGAGGGATGCCATGGGGTCCTGGAACACGATCTGCATGTTCCTTCGCATGGCTTGGAGCTGCCGTCGGCTCATGTCGGTGAGCTCCTGGCCCATGAACCGCACCGATCCCGAGGTGGGCTCCACTAGGCGGAGGATGCAGCGAGCGATGGTGGACTTACCCGACCCCGACTAGCCCACCAGCCCCAGGGTCTCGCCCCGGTTGATGTGCAGCGTCACCCCGCTAACCGCTTGCACCGTTCCCACCGTCCGGCGGATCACCCCCTTGGAGCGGATGGGGAAGTTCTTGACCAGATCGGTCACCTGCACCAGCGGCGGTTCGCCCGTCGGCGCGGCGCTGCCATCACCGCCGGCCACCGCTTCGGCCGCTTCAACCGATGGCGTGGCTTCAGTCATTGCCTGCCTCGCTCAGTTGGTCCTCGGCGTGGTGGCAGGCCGAGTGCTGGTTACCGACGGGGCGAAGAGCGGGCGTCTCCTGGGAGCACAGGGGAGTGGCCCGGGGGCAGCGAGGGGCGAACGCGCAGCCGGGGGGAGGGTGCAGCATCGAAGGGGGCGATCCGTCTATGGGCACCAGGCGCACGTCTTCGGGGCTGTCGAGGCGGGGTATTGCTCCGAGGAGGCCGGCGGTGTAGGGGTGGCTGGGGCGCAGGTATATATCGTCAACCTCTCCGATCTCCGCTGTCCGCCCGGCGTACATCACTAGCAGCCGGTGAGCGGTTCGGGCCACTATGCCGAGGTCGTGGGTGATGAGCACTAGCGCCGACCCGGTCGCCTCCCGGGCCCGCTCCAGCACATCAAGCACCTGAGCCTGGATGGTCACGTCGAGTGCGGTGGTGGGCTCGTCGGCGATGAGCAGGTCGGGGTCGTTGGCGATGGCCATGGCGATCATTACCCGCTGGCGCATCCCGCCCGACAGTTCGTGGGGGAAGGAGTCCACCCGCTGACCGGGGTTGGGTATGCCCACAAGATCGAGCAGGTCAACCGCTTTGGCCCGGCTGGAGGCGGCGTCGGCCTGCTGATGGATGCGAATCCCCTCGGCGATCTGGGTACCCACCGTCATCACCGGGTTCAACGAGGTCATCGGGTCTTGGAACACCATGGATATGGCCGATCCCCGCATTTGCTCGAGCTGCTTGTCGGTCATGTCCACCAGCTCACGGCCCCGGTAGGAGATCGACCCCTTCACCTGGGCGGTGGCGGGCAGCAGACCCATGGCCGCCATGACGCTGACCGACTTGCCCGAGCCGGACTCCCCGGCGATGACCAGCACCTCACCCTCATTCACGCCCCAGCTCACCCCCCGCACCGCCTGAACGTCTCCGTCCGGGGTGGGGAAGGTCACCTCCAGATCCCGCACCGACAGCAACGGGGTTTCGGGTCGGCCGGTCATCGTCTCTGCTCCCGGCGGGGATCGAGAGCGTCGCGCAGCCCGTCGCCCACGAAGTTCACGCACAGCACCAGCACCATCCCCGGCAGGTAGAACAGCCACCACCGGGTGCGGGCAGCGTCTCGCCCCTCGTCCACCAGCGATCCCAGCGACACTTCGGGGGGTTGGATGCCGAAGCCCAGAAACGCCAGCGCCGTCTCCAGCAGGATGGCGGTGGCCACGGTGAGGGTGGCGTACACGATGATCGAGCTCATCACGTTGGGGATGAGATGCCCGAAGATGATCCGGGTGTTCGACGCTCCCAGAGTCTCCGCAAGATGATCCGGGTGTTCGACGCTCCCAGAGCCTCCGCCGCCTCGACGTACTCCTTCTCCCGGATGGAGAACACCTCACCCCTCACCACTCGGGCCAGCGGTGCCCACAGGAACAGGCCGATAACCACCGCCACGAAGATGAGCGAGCTGCCCTCGCTGGCTCGGGTACGGGTGCCCAGCACCATGAGCACCGGCAGCAGCGGGAGGATGAGCAGGAAATCCACCAGCAGCCCGAGGGCGCCGTCCACCCGGCCCCGGAACCATCCCTGCACAGCGCCCAGGATCGACCCCAACACGGTGGCGATGCCCGCTACCACCAGGCTTACGTGGATCGACACCCGGAGTCCCTGCATGGACTGGGCGAACATGTCATGGCCGATGATGTCGGTGCCGAACCAGTGCTCAGACGACGGCCCCTGCGACAGGTTGGGCGACAGGTCCTTGTAGTTCCAGCCGGTCATCCACTCGGCGGTGTAGCTGAACAGGTAGGCCACTATCAGCACCACCACGGCAATCACCGCCAGGCGATGGGCCAGGAAGCGGCGCAGGATCAGGTGCCACTGTGAGCGGGCCTTAATGGTTGTGGGATCCCCGGCGGTGGCGGTAGCGGACAGGTCAACCATGGCGCACCCTCGGGTCGAGGAAGCCGTAGGTGAGGTCGGTGAGCAGGTTCACCACTATGACGGAGATACCCACCGCCAGCAGCCAACCCTGGGTGACTGCCATGTCGCCGTTCAACAGCGACTCCAGGAACAGGCGTCCCATGCCCTTCCAGTTGAACACCACCTCGGTGACCACCGTGCCGCCGATGAGCGTGCCGAACGTGAGCCCGGTGTAGCTCACCACCGGGAGCAGGGCGTTGTGCAGGACGTGGCGGGAAATGACCCTGCGCCGGGGAACGCCCTTGGCTCGGGCGGTTCGCACATAGTCGCTGTTCAGCACGTCGAGCATGGCGGAGCGCTGGAACCGGCTGGTGGCGGCCAACTGGATCAGGATGAGGGTGAGAGCGGGCAGCACGATGTGTCCGGCCCGGTCGGCCCACGTCCCCCAGTAGTCGGCGTCGAGGCGGGGCGACTGCTCGCCGATGGTGAAGAAGATCCGTCTTCCCCACTAGTCGTTGATGCGGATGCCGAGGTCCTTGGGCACCGCTCATAGCCAGAACACCGGCATGGCGAAAAACAGGAACGCAAAGAAGGTGGAGATGTTGTCGAACATCCCGTACTGGCGCATAGCGCTGGTTACCCCAATGGCCACGCCGAGGATCACCGACACCAACGTGGCCGCCACAACCAGGCGCAGGGTTACCGGGGAGGTTGTCTATGGTGACCCTGATCCCCGCTTCGGCGAGCTGGTTCTGCACCAGCTCCCGGAACTGCTCCCGGTGGCGTCGGCCCTCAGGCGGTACTCCACCACCAGCGGATCCTCGCTGATGATTTCCGGGAGGGATTCGCAGAAGTAGGGCTCGAACGAGAAGTCGGGACGGGTCCGAACGCAGGTGGGATAGATGGCTCGGGTTATCTGGCGGGCGGCCAACAGGTTGTCGGCGGAGATCAGGTTGTTGAAGTTGGTGAGCTCCTGCTCCAAGCCGATGACGACGCTGGTGTGTTCTTCGTCGGCGGTCGGTGCCGAAAGTCTCGGGGTGGCGAGTGCGACTCGGCGTTGAACTCTTGAGGCACTCTGCACAGTTGGGAGTAGAACTCAACCTTGCGTTGTCACCCCAGTCGATAGAATGATTCGGTGGGAACACATCAGGCTGCCCGTTGGTTGTAGCCTCAGCCGGAAGCGAAGGAGATACCAGTGACATTGGAAACTGTCCGCAACCCAGCGGCCCTAATCGAGATCACCGAGTTGGTGGATCGGCTGCTGGACGCCATCGACGGGGAGCTCACCAGCCGCTCCCGGGTGGTGGACGGACTGCTGGATCTTCGTCTGGTCGCCGACGGCCACCCCGAGGTGGTGGCCCGGGTTGACGACTCCCTGGCTACTCTGCCCGGCATCACCACCGTGGACAACCAGTGGTGGATGGAGACGCTGGCCAATCTCCGCTCAACTGCTTCTGTGTAACTCCTGAGCTAGCACTTCTCTTCGGACCTACCCCTCTTCCAAATGTTTGGCGCGCCCTGTGGCGCGCTGTTCCGGTCTTGCGTGCCCTGGGACACGAATCGGCGGCGCGGGGCAACAGCATGGGGATACGCTCAGGGGCGATACGGGAGGTGTCGAGATGACCGTTACTGATTTCCCGACCACCGGAGTCGTGGGCAGCCGCCTGCTCCGCAAGGAAGACCCGGAACTGCTCACCGGGGAGGCCCGGTTTGTGGACGATCTCGACCTGACAGGGGCGTTGTGGGTGGCGTGCGTGCGCAGCCCCCATGCTCACGCCCGAATCCGCTCGGTCGATCTCAGCGCAGCGCTCGACGCCGAAGGGGTGGTTGCCGCGTACTCGGGGGCTGACCTGGCGGATTCGTGGGGTCCGCTGCCGTGCGCCTGGCCGGTGACCGACGACATGAAGAACCCGAGCCACCTGCCCATAGCCGTGGACAAGGCCTCCTACGCAGGTGACGTGGTGGCAGTGGTGCTGGCCGACGACCGCTACCGGGCCGCTGACGCCGCCGCCTTGGTGGAGGTGGACTACGAACCTCTCGACGCGGTCATCGACCTCGAAGACGCCCTGGCCGACCAAACCGTGATTCATGAGGACCTGGGCACCAACTCCTCCTACACCTGGGAGCTGACCCCCGACGCCGACGCTGTGGAGGCCGCGTTCTCCTCGGCCGCCCATGTGGTTACAGAGCGCTACATCCAGCAGCGGCTCATCCCCGCGGCCATGGAACCCCGGGGGGTGGTGGCGGTGCCCGCGCCGTTCGGGGGCGACGTGACCATCTACTCGGCCACCCAGATCCCCCACATCCTCAAGGTGATGGTGGCGCTCACCCTGGGCCTGCCCGAGCAGAAGGTGCGGGTGGTGGCCCCCGCCGTGGGAGGGGGCTTCGGCTCCAAGCTGAACGTGTACGCCGAGGAGATCATGTGTACGGCGCTGGCGCTGCGCTACGGGGTTCCGGTGCGCTGGACAGAGGGCCGATCCGAGGCGGCTGCCTCCACCATCCAGGGCAGGGGTCAGATCCAACACATTGAGCTGGCCGCCGACGCCGAGGGCCGCATCAGCGCGGTACGGGTCAAGCTGGTGGCCGACATGGGGGCCTACCTCCAGCTCGTCACCCCCGGCGTCCCGTTGCTGGGCGCTTTCTTGTACCACGGCTGCTACGACATCCCGAACTACTCCTTTGTCTGCACCGGGGTGTTCACCAACATGACCCCCACCGATGCCTACCGAGGAGCGGGCCGCCCGGAGGCCACGTATGCCATCGAGCGGGCCATGGACTCGCTAGCCGCCGCGGTGGGCATCGACCCCGCCGAGGTGCGCCGCCGCAACTTCATCGCCTCCGAGCAGTTCCCCTACGAATCGGCACCTGGGCTGATCTTCGACAGCGGCAACTACCCGCAAGCGCTGGAGCGGGCTCTGGAGCTGGTGGACTACGAGGGCCTGCGCCGCCGCCAAGCCGAGCGCCGGGCCGCAGGAGACACCCGCCTGCTCGGGGTGGGCCTGTCGAGCTACGTGGAGATGTGTGGGCTGGCCCCCAGCCGGGTGCTTGCCTCGCTCAACTACGCAGCCGGCGGGTGGGAATCGGCCACAGTGCGTGTGCTGCCCACCGCCAAGGTGCAGGTGGTGACCGGAACTTCGCCCCACGGTCAGGGCCACGAGACGTGCTGGTCGATGATCGTGGCCGACCAGCTCGGGGTGGACCCCGCGGACGTGGAGGTGCTGCACTCCGACACCGCCATCTCCCCGCTGGGGCTGGACACCTACGGTTCCCGCTCGCTGTCGGTTGGCGGCACCGCAGTGCATCTGGCCGCCGAGAAGGTGATCGACAAGGCCCGGCTGATTGCGGCTCACCAGATGGAGGCCAACGCGGAGGATTTGGAGTTCGCCGGTGGCACTTTCAGGGTGAAGGGTCAGCCCGACGCTGAGATGCCCCTGGCCGCGGTGGCCTTCGAGGCGTTCACCGCTCACAATCTTCCCGACGGGTTGGAGCCCAACCTGGAGGGTCACGTGACCTGGGACCCGCCCAACTTCACCTTCCCGTTCGGCACCCACGTGGCTGTGGTGGAGGTGGACACCGAAACCGGCGAGGTGGAGTTGGCCGACTACGTGGCGGTGGACGACTGCGGCAACCAGATCAACCCGATGGTGGTGGAGGGTCAGGTCCACGGCGGCATCCTGCAGGGGGTGGCCCAGGCCCTGTGGGAGGAGGCCGCCTTTGATGCCGACGGCCAGCCCCGCAACGTCAGCTTCCTCGATTATCTGGTGCCGTCGCCGGCCGAGACCCCGTCGTTTCGCACCGACTCCACCGTGACCCCAAGCCCCACCAACCCGATGGGGGTCAAGGGCATCGGGGAGGCCGGGACCATCGCCTCCACCCCGGCGGTGATCAACGCCATCGCCGACGCGCTGGTCCCGTTGGGGATCACCGATGTGGAGATGCCGGCCTCGCCGGAGCGGATCTGGGGGTTGATCTCCCAGTCGTAACGCCTGAACTCCCGCCAACCAGCCCCCGGTGGGTGTGGACTATCAGTCGAGGATGAGGGCCTGGTCGGGAAGTTCCCGATCATCGCCGACATCGATCACCACCCGATTCAGGGTGCCGGTGAACGGGAAGCGTCCTGTGGTGCGGGGGCTGGGGGACGGGGCACGGGTGTGGCCCACGCTGATCCCCACCGCGTGGATGTGGGTGTTGTGGGTGTGGGCCATGTCAACTGACCCGGCCTCGACCCCGTTCACCAGAAGTTTGCCCACCCCTGAGTGGCTCCCGGTCCGCTCGAACGCAGCGGTCACCGTGACCGGCCCTGTGGGTAGCGGTTCGGTGGTTTCGGCCACGTAGTGCTCCCAAGCCATGTTGTAGTCCCACACCAGCCGCCCGTCCTGCACGAACAGAACCCAGCCCGATGACACGTCTCCGCAGGCCACCAGGGTGCCGTCGTCGTTGCCGCTTCGGTTCAGCTCCGCGGTGATCCGGTAGGACACGTTCTTGAGGTCGGGACAGCCGTCGCTGGGGATGTATGCCCCGTCGTAGTACACGAACCGGGATCGTCCGGTGATGGGCCGGGGCTTTGGTACGTGGAACCGTTCCAGGATCCGATCGTCCATTGGCAGCACCTGATATGCCCGGGCGGCGTCCCACCACCGGTTGATGAGCTCGGCCAGCCGCTCCGGTTCGGCCTCGGCCAGATCGCGGGCCTCGGAGAAGTCGTCGTCGAGGTGGTACAGCTCCCACCGGTCGTCGTCGAAGCTCTCCCCTTGGATGTGGCGGGTCACCGCTTTCCACCCGCCGGCCCACATTGCCCGGTGGCCGACCATCTCGTAGTACTGCTCGGCCTTGGCGGTCGGCGCAGCGGGTTCGGCGAAGGAGTAGGCCATGCTGGTGCCCTCCATCGGCATCTGGCTCACCCCGCCCAGCTCAGCGGGGGGTTCCATCCCGATCACCTCCAGCAGGGTGGGGGTGATGTCGCTCACATGGTGATACTGCGAGCGCACCGCGCCCTGATCGGTGATCCCGTCGGCCCACGAGATGATGAGCGGGTCTCTCACCCCGCCGGCGTGGGTGTGCTGCTTGTACCACTTCAGCGGGGTGTTGCCGGCCATGGCCCACCCCATCGGGTACACCATCCAGGAGTTGGGGCCGCCGATCTCGTCGATGTCGGCCAACTGGGTTTCGAGCGAGCGGGGGTTGAGGCCGTTGATGTAGCGCATGGCGTTCTCGTGGCCCGACGGACCGCCCTCGGCGGTGGCCCCGTTGTCGGACAACAGCACGAACACGGTGTTGCTCGCCCGACCGATCTCTTCGAGGGTGGCGACCAGCCTGCCGAGGTGCTCGTCGGTGTGGGTGAGCATCCCGGCGTAGGCCTGCTGCATCCGGGCGGCTACCTGCTTCTCGCCGTCGCTCAGCTCGCTCCATTCGGGAACGCCGGGGTTGAACGGAGGCAGTTCGGTATCGGGCGGGATGATCCCGATGTCCTTCTGGCGGTCGTACCGCTGCTCCCGGATGTCCCCCCAACCCTTTTCGTAGCGACCGTCGTAGCGGTCGATGTAGGGCTTGGGGACATGGATCGGGTAGTGGCCGGTGCCGAAGCACAGGTAGAGGAAGAACGGTCGCTCGGGCCATGCCGACGTTTGGGCCGTGACCATGGCGACGGCTTGGTCCACCAGGTCTTCGGTGAGGTGGTAGCCCGGTCGGTCGGGCGGGTCGATGTGGTGGTTGTCGGCCACCAGGTCGGGGTCCCAGTGGTTGGTGGCCCCGTCCATGAAGCCGTAGAACCGGTCGAACCCCCGCTGGAGGGGCCACTGGTCGAACGGCCCGGCGGCGGTGGTGTCCTCGATGGGGGCCAGGTGCCACTTGCCCACCGCAAACGTGGAGTACCCCTCGGGGCGGAGCATCTCGGCCAGCGTGGCCGCCCGGTTGGTGATGCGGCCGGTGCAGCCGGGAAAGCCGGTGTCCCAGTTGCTCACCACCGCCATGCCCACCGAGTGGTGGTTCCGCCCGGTGAGCAGGCACGCTCGGGTGGGGGAGCACACCGCGGTGGTGTGGAAGTTGTTGTAGCGCAGCCCGGTGGCGGCTAGGCCGTCCATGGTCGGGGTGTCGATTTCCGAACCGAAGCAGCCGAGGTCGGCGAAGCCCACGTCGTCGAGCACCACCATCACCACGTTTGGGCTGCCCGGTGGCGGGGTTACCGGGTCGGGCCACCATGGTGTGGACTCGGCCACCGTATTGCCCACTACACCGCCGTAGGCTTGAGCATCTTGTGAAACCATGGTCCCTTGCTAGCAGTTCACCTACCGGCCCATCCGGAATTTCGAGAGATCGGATGACCTGGCGCCACCCCATCCACTACGGAGCCCCACACCCATGCCCGAACGATTGTTGAACCCCCGGCTGGTGGAGTTCGGCACCACGATCTTCGCCGAGATGTCGGCGCTGGCTGTCTCCACAGGGGCCATCAACCTGGGCCAGGGATTTCCCGACACCGACGGCCCCGCCGAAGTGGCCGATGCAGCGGTGGCCGCCATCGGGGCCGGGCACAACCAGTACCCGCCCGGCCTTGGCATCGCCGATCTGCGCCAGGCCGTGGCCGAGCACCAGAAGCGCTTCTACGACCTGGACTACGACCCCGACTCCGAGGTGCTGATCACCGCCGGAGCCACCGAGGCCATCGCCGCTGTGATGTTGTCGCTGCTGGAACCGGGCGACGAGGTGGTGCTGTTCGAGCCCTACTACGACTCCCACATCGCCGGGGTGGCCATGGCAGGTGCTCAACGGCGGCTGGTAACCCTGCGGCCCCCCGACTACCGGTTCGACCCCGACGAGTTGGCTGCCGCCATCGGCCCCCGCACCCGCATGATCGTGGTGAACTCGCCCCACAACCCCACCGGGAAGGTGTTCGACCGCTCCGAGCTTGAGTTCATCGCCGAGCTGTGCCGCCGCCACGACCTGCTGGTGGTGACCGACGAGGTGTACGAGCATCTGGCCTACGACGGCGAGCACATCCCCCTGGCCACCCTGCCGGGGATGCGGGAGCGCACCATAGCGGTGTCGTCCGGGGGCAAGACGTTCTCGTTCACCGGGTGGAAGATCGGCTGGGTGTGCGCTGCCCCTGAGCTGCGCAGCGCAGTCACCACGGCCAAGCAGTTCCTTACGTTCGTGAACGGCGCGCCGTTCCAGCACGCCATCGCGGTGGGCCTGCGGTTGGGCGACGATTATTTCGACGGGCTGCGGGAATCCATGCGGGCCCGCCGTGACCAACTCACCGACGGGCTGGCCGCGGCCGGGTTCGAGACCTACCGGCCGGCCGGTACCTACTTCGTGACCGCCGATGTGCGGCCGCTGGGATTCGACGACGGAATGGCCCTTTGCCGGAAGCTCCCCGAGCTGTGCGGGGTGGTGGCGGTGCCCAACGTGGTGTTCTACGACAACAAGGACGAGGGTCGGCACCTGGTGCGGTTCGCCTTCTGCAAGCGACCCGAGGTGCTCGACGAAGCGGTGGAGAGGTTGGCCAAGTTGGGAGCTGGCTCATGAAAGTGGCCGCCGTGCAGCACGACATCGTGTGGGAGGACCCGGAGGCCAACTTCGAGCGGTTGGCCTCCCGGCTGGCCCAAGCCGCCGCCGACGGTGCCCGGCTGGTGGTGCTGGCCGAGATGTTCTCCACCGGGTTCTCGATGGAATCCGAGAAGGTGGCCGAGCCGCCCGACGGTCCCAGCACCGGTTTTCTCGTCGAACAGGCGTCGGCTCATGGCATCTGGGTGTGCGGGTCGATCCCGGTGCGTCCGCCCGGTGCCGATCTGCCCTACAACCGGTTCGTGCTGGCCGGGCCGGAAGGGGTGGCCGCCATCTACGACAAGATCCACCCGTTTTCCTACGGCGGCGAGCACGAGCACTACGGCGCGGGCACCGAGCGGGTGACGGTGGAGGTTGACGGGGTGAGGATCAGCCCGTTCGTTTGTTACGACCTGCGGTTTTCCGACGAGTTCTGGGGGTTGGCCCATCACACCGACTGCTACGTGGTGCCGGCCAACTGGCCTGCGGCCCGAAGGTCACACTGGTCGGCCCTGCTGGTGGCCAGAGCCATCGAGAACCAGGCTTACGTGGTGGGGGTGAACCGGGTGGGCTCCGGCGGGGGCCTCAAGTACGTGGGCGACTCCGTGGTGCTGGACCCGCTGGGGGTTGAGATAGCGGCCGGGACGGGGGCCGAGGAGGCTGTTCTGTACGCCGACATCGACCCGGCGATGGTGGAGAAGGTCCGCTCCCGGTACCCGTTTCTCCAAGACCGGCGATAGCCAAGCTGCTGGTGGGCTCAATCGGTGGCTCGATCTATGTCCGGCGATAATCCGCCGGCGGGCTCGATCTATGTCCGGCGATAATCCGCCGGCGGGCTCGATCTATGTCCGGCGATAATCCGCCGGTGGGGGAACCCCAGCCGTTGCTGTCGGCCCGGTTCGTGGTGCTGTGCCTGTGCGGGCTGTCCTACTTCATGTCGTTGGGGTTGGTGTACCCCGTGCTTCCCGGTTTCGTGGAGAACGAACTGGGGGGAGGGCCGGTGGCGGTGGGGCTGGCCGTCGGCGGGTTCGGCTTGTCGGCAGCTGTAACCCGCCCCCTGCTCGGCCCGTTGGGCGACTCCAAGGGGCGCCGTTTCGTGGTGGTGTGGGGGTGCCTGCTTGCCGGGCTCGGCATCCTCGGCAACCTGTGGGTTACCACCGTGGCGGTGGCGGTGCTGTTCCGGCTGCTCACCGGGGTGGGGGAGGCGGCCTTCTTCGTTGGCATTGCCGCCGCTGCCCAGGACATGGCTCCCGAGCGCCGCCGGGGAGAGGCCACGTCGTACTTCTCCGTCACCGTGTATTCGGGGCTGGCCGCCGGACCGATTGTCGGCGAACAGTTGGAAGCAGCGGTGGGTGCCGATGCGGTGTGGATTCTGGGTGGGGTGCTGTGCGGGTTGGGCACCTTGCTTGGGGCAATTTCGATGCCGGGCCGTCCCGAAGGAGCCCACTCGGGGTGGCCGACCTCGTTCATCCACTGGCCTGCGGCTCGACCGGCCTTGCTGCTGGGGCTGGGGTTGCTGGGCTACTCCGGGTTCTTGTCCTTCATCAAGCTGCACGTGGACGACCTGGGGTTCGCACACTCCGGCGCGGTGTTCGCGTCGTTCGCTGTTTGTGTGATCAGCCTGCGGATTGCGCTGGCCCGTCTGCCCGACCGCCTCGGACCGCAGCGCACCAGCACCATCTCCTACGTGTTCTCGGCCTCAGGGCTGTGGGTGATCGCCTTCTGGTCGCAGATCACCGGGGTGTTCGTCGGCACCGTATTGCTGGCCATGGGCCAGACGTTCCTTTTCCCAGCTTTGTTCGTGATGGCGGTGGAGTCGGCGCCGATCAACCGACGCAGCCAGGCCATCGGTACGTTCAGTGTGGCCTTCGATCTGGCCGTGGGGTTGGGCGGGCTCATCATGGGCGGCGTGGTGGAGGTGTCTTCGTACTCGATGGCGTTCTTCGCGGGCGGGTCGTTGTCGCTGGTGGCACTGGTGGTGAGTCGCACGGTGGTGCGGCCCCGGTATCAACCGGCCGCCGTCTGAGGATCGCTGGCTGACGCCGGGGCTAGTCCGCCCATCCCCGGCAGCCCACCAAGCGGTTGTGGATTGCCGTAAAAGGCAGGTGACATCGCCGTGGGATGGGGGTAGAGTAAACAACCCAATCAACGCGGGGTGGAGCAGTCTGGTAGCTCGTCGGGCTCATAACCCGAAGGTCGCGGGTTCAAATCCCGCCCCCGCCACTACGTAAGTCCTGGTCTCAGCACTGCTGCGGCCAGGGCTTTGTCGTTCAGGGGCCAAACTTCTAGCGAACGGACCGGCACGGCGCGGCCCTGGACGATCCCGATGGTCCTCTACTCACGTCGCGAGGGCTTCCGAGAAACATGATCAAGCCCCGCCGAGCGCCGACTGTAGGATGACCTTGATGCCATTCGTGCCGACGAGACGTTGATGCTGGAGACTGTCGGGGTCAGGTATCCCCGCGCACCGATCGCGGAGGCAGTTCTGGATGTCCGGGTCGAGGAGCTTGAGCCTGCTTCCCTGTCTCGGATCGGCACCTTCGCCGACGTCTCCTACCCCACTCGCGAGGAGAGTGTGCTGTCCAGCGCAGAGATCGAAACCGGCCCGCTGGGTGTGGCGACGAGATCGGTTCAGAAGATGAACGGGTTCCGGCTCACATCGGAGGGAGACACGCAGATCGTGCAGATGCGCAGCGACGGTTTCACCTTCAGCCGCCTCTCACCGTACGAAGACTGGAAGGCCTTCTACACAGAGGCACGCCGGCTCTGGCTCGCGTACGTCGACCTCGCCGAGCAGCTCACGCTGAACCGTGCAGCCCTTCGCTACATCAACCAGATCCAGGTACCCGCGGGTGATGTGAAGATCGATGACTACCTGAGAACGCGTCCAGAGATCTCGCCCGATATGCCCAGCTCGACATCCGGATTCTTCATGTCGCTTGACATTCCCTTGCCCGACTTCGACGCAACCGCGAGGATCGTCGAGACAGTCCTCGACGACGACGGCCGAGACAAGGGTCCGCGGCTCGTCCTGGACGTTGACGTATACCGTCCGATGGAGCGAATGCAGTTCACCAGCGAATCTGAGATGAACGAACTCGACGCTATGTTCGGCGAACTCCGCAATGCAAAGAACCTGGTGTTCGAGGCTTCAATCACTGACAAGTCAAGGGGGCTCTTCCGGTGACGACGTTGGATTTCCCTATGAATCGCGAAGCGAACCTCCCTAACATTGATGACGACAACTTCGTCGTTCTCGGCGAAGCGATGAGGTCGGTCGTGCATCGCGTGATTGAGGCACGGTCACAGTTCGTTGAAGGACTGAGATGCAACTTCTGGCATGAGGTTGTGGAGAGCGAGTTCCCGGACATCCTCGATGAGGACGTTGTCCGCGCCGTGACGATGGACCCGTCAGTGGTCACCATCGCTGCTCAATACACATCTTCCGCTGCGATGCTGAAGCCGACCCGGCTGCACGAGTTCGAGGACTGAGCCGGGTGATGTGAGAGGTGTGGTCAGACGCCCTGCCAGATGACGACGACCCCTTGCGTCAAGGGGATCTGCTTCTCGACATCACCATGCCCGATCTACGCCTCCCTCTTCCCCTGTTCGCGGTCGGACAACAGGAAGCGACAACCGCGCCCGCTGAGAAGTCCCATGCGATTGTGATATCGCAGTGTTGCGACAACGTCGAGAACGACTATGTGGCGGTTGCGCCGATCGGTCGCCTTGGTGGTCTCAAGGAGCACCACCTCCACGCGCTATTGAATCCCGAGCCCACGTGGGACGGGGCGTCCTTGTCGGAGTACGTGCTGGAGCATTTCCGGGTGGAGTTAATCGAGGGAATCCTCGATGACCCGGGTGAGGGCCGGTTCTTGGTGGCGAAGCTCCACCGGTCTGTGTCTTTCCACGGTGACTGCAGCTCGCTCATCGAACACCGTCGAGCGCGTATGACTGTCGAGGCGCGCCGGTTGTTGCGTATCAAGCTTGGCCTGCTTTGGAGTCGTCCCGAGGAAGGCGATGTCGATGAGCTCAATAGGCTCGGGATCCCCCTGGGCTTGTCGGACCCGCGCTGAGCCCGGCTCAATCTCCGTACACGGCCGCGCCGAAGGTCGCGGCGGCTTCGGCCTGCATGCCGGGCATGACGAGCTGATAGAGGGTCATGTTGAAGGCGATGCTGCTGTGGCCGAGGCGCTCGCTCACCACCTTGGGGTGGACGTTCTGCTGGAGCAGGATCGTGGCATGGGTGTGGCGCAGGTCGTAGAAGCGTGTTGCGCGATGGAGTTCGGCGCGAAGCGTCTCGTCCGACCGCGGCGACGCTCTCATCGTCACGGGACAACACGGCTACGCCAGATACCAGTCGAGCGGCGCGATGGTGCTCGACGGCGCAACGCTGCTGGCCGACTCCGTTTGCAGGCGGCGATCCAGAACACCAGGCAGAGCAAGGGCCGGGCGGTAGCCTGGACGGTCGGGCCCAGGCTTGTACCTGTCCAGGCGTTGGTGAGTGCCCCGGCGGCGACTGACGAACTCGACGCTTTGTTCGAGAGTGAGGGATCAACAACATGATGAAGATCGGATTCCTGCTCGACAGCATCGACCACGGCACTGTCGTGCTGCCCGAGTTCCAGCGCGGGTATGTGTGGTCACGAGAACAGGTCAAGGGGCTGATCCAGTCCCTCTACCAGCGGTTCCCCGTGGGTGCACTCCTGATCTGGAACACCCGCGCCGACGTCACCGAACTACGCGGGTCGTCGGCCTCGGGATCTGACAACGTCAAGCTGCTCCTCGACGGGCAGCAGCGAGTCACCAGCCTCTACGGCGTGGTGCGGGGTGAGCCGCCTCAGTTCTTCGAGGATCCCGAACGGGCCAAGGCCTTCACCGGGCTCTACTTCCATCTCGAACGCGAGTCCTTCGAGTTCTACGCCAAGACCAGGATGGCTGACGATCCCCTCTGGATCTCCGTCACCGACTTGATGATTCACGGGCCCGAAGAGATCACCTCGCGTCTGAGCCAGATCGACGGCATAGAGACCATCGACCTCGTCCGCTTCGTCAATCGAGCTCAGACGCTCTACGGAATCCGCGACATCTAGCTACACGACGAGAACATCAGTGGGGAGGACAAGACCGTCGATGTCGTCGTGGACATCTTCAACCGTGTGAACAGCGGCGGCACGAAACTCTCCAAGGGCGATCTCGCGCTCGCCCGCATCTGCGCCATCCGACCAGCCGCTCGCGAAGAGCTACGGGACATCGTCGAGCGTTGGCACGGTGCTGGGTTCGACTTCACGCTCGACTGGTTCCTTCGGTGTGTGAACGTCGTGGCCACCGGCGAGGCCCGATTCGAGGCGATGAAGAACCTCTCTGCGGAAGACTTCGGGGTTGCCGTCAAAAAGGCCGAGCACTCCATCGACTTCTTGCTCAACCTCGTGTCCACGCGCCTAGGACTCGACCACGACCGCGTGCTGCTCGGTCGGTACGGATTCCCGGCCTTGGTCAAGTTCACGGTCGACGCTGGCGGCTCGGTCAAGGACACCTCAACCCAGAACAGGTTGCTGTACTGGTATGTCCATCGAGGCATGTGGGGCCGATACTCCAGCTCCACAGAGTCCACCCTCGACCGGGATCTCGCTGCGCTGGAAGAACGAGGCCTCGACGGTCTCATTGCCGAACTCGAGCTATCACGCGGGACACTCCAAGTACGGCCCGACGACTTCGACACCCAGACCATCGGCAGCCGCTTCTACCCCGTTCTCTACATGCTCACGCGGGTCAACGACGCCAAGGACTTCTGTACCGGACTTCCTCTGTCAAAGCACCTCCTCGGGAAGGGATCGAACCTCGAAGTCCACCACGTCTTCCCCAAAGCGGTCCTCTACGAGGCTGACTTCACACGACGCCAAGTGAACGCGGTCGCGAACTTCGCGTTCTTGACCGGCTCCAGCAACCGCACCCTCGGCAAGCGGCCCCCGATGGACTATTTCGCCGAGGTGGCCGCCAACCACGACGGCGCCCTGACGAGCCAATGGGTCCCGGAAGACACTGCACTTCGATCGACCGACCGCTACCTCGACTTCCTTGCCGCACGCCGGGGTCTTCTCGCCGAGGCAGCGAACGCCTTGCTCGAAGGCCTTCACGAAGGCGAGCTGACCAAGGCCGAGGTGGTCGGCGTGGGCGGCGCCGGGGTGTCCGATGAACCCGACGACGTGTTGCGCGCGCTCAGCAACTGGTGTGCAGACCTCGGTCTCGCACGGCCCGACATCTCTGGTGAGATCGTCGACGAAGAAACCGGCGAGCCGCTCGTCTACCCGGATGCCGCCTGGCCCGAAGGGATGCAGCGCGGACTCGTCGAGAAGATCGCTCTCCTCCTAGAACGCGACGAAGAAGCGGAATCCCGGCTTGGCGAGCTCGGCTACCGCTTCTTCACCTCCCGCCAATCTCTCGAGCACTACGTCGAGGAGCTCCTGAACATCGACCTCGACGGCGACGGCGTGATCGGCCCCGTTGGCCTGGATGACGACTCAGCCGGCGGTGGGTAAGGGAGAAATCGTTCATCCATGGCCACGCACCGTGGCTGACGGCCGAGCTGGTCACTAGGCCGCCATCTGTCATCGATCTACCGAGACAGCTGCAAACAGCGGGGAACAGGGGGAGAAATGGGGAGGGCAAAATAGCCGCTGAGCTGGGGAAACACTGCTGACCTGCGCGAACGGGGTGCGTGCTCGTCGGGCTCATAACCCGAAGGTCGCGGGTTCAAAACCCGCCCTCGCCACTACGAAAGTCCTGGTCTCAGCACTGCTGCGGCCAGGGCTTCATGTGTTACGAGCGAGGTTTCCGTAACCACCGCCCTCTTAGCCGGCTAGTCGCGGGTTCGTATGAGGGAGAAGCTGAAGTGGCCTTCGATGAAGAACGTGGTTGATTCCATGACCGGCTTGTCTTCTTTGTCACGGTGGGTTTGGTCGAGGCGGAGAAAGGCTGCTGCTAGGTCTGTGCCCCAGGCGGTGCCGGCTCCGGTTTCGACGTGTAGGTCGGTGTGGGCTGTTGTGACGGTCACGCCAAAGTCCTTGAGAAGCGCGAACATCGATCCCTTGACGTTGCGGATGTCGAACGAATCGCCAAGCAGGTCTCTTGGGATGGCGTCGTAGGAGTAGGCGAAGACTTCGCCATCGACGAGGAGAGAGCGTTCGGTTGCCAGGACCTCGGCACCGGCGTCGAGCTCCAGGCGGAGGTTCTCGTTCTCGGTTGCGGCCCGGATTGCGACTGATCGAAACTCCATGGTTGGTTCGAGTCCGTGGCGTTTGATGGTTTCGGAGAGGGAGTCGAGCCTGCGTAGATCGGCCGTTACGTCAGCGGTCGCGGCTGCGCGTACGTAGGTTCCGCTCCCGCGTTTCGCGGCGATTAGGCCTTGCCCGTCGAGGATTCTCAGTGCCGTTCGTATCGTTGCTCTCGAGGCCTCGTATTGCTCGGAGAGGGTCTGTTCGGTGGGCATTTTCTGCCCTGGTTCCCATTCACCGGACCTGAGGCGGCTGTGTAGGTTGGCTGCGATCCAGTCGGCTCGTGTTCGGAACTTCTCTTGGTCGATCCGCTGGCTCGTCACGTCATTGTTTCGCTGACTTTGGGTGTGATGTTTCAGGGTGGGCTCGGGCTAGCCGTTGCGAGGCATGGGCCCGGTCAGCTTCTCGAGGAACGCGTTTACGAACCTGTCGGCATCGACAGCAGTGACGATCTCGACATCGGGTCGTTCGTCGAAGCGCCCTCCGGCTCGCCGGTCGTTGAGGCCGAGTCCACGGAACCCGAGATCCGATGGGACGAGGTCGACGGGCCGACGGGTGGATGATTGGATCAGCGTCGGGTCGAGAAGCACCGCTGCCGCCAGTGGGTCCCACAGTGTGGCGATGCGGCGCTGGACGAAGATCTTTTCGTGGAAGTCCAGATACTGCTGGAGCATCTTCCAAACGAACTCGGAGTGGGGCTGTGTGGCGTTGGACAGTTCGGGCAGCCTGGTCTCGTCCAGAACGAGGTACGGCTCGAGGTTCATCCCGATCTGGATGTAGTTGCCGGGCGTCCGGTACACGATGTCGGAGGCTTCCGGGTCGTAGTCGACGTTGGGGTCCTCGGTCAGCGAGCCCCAGTGCAGCGTCTCGTATCCCGATCCGCCCATGATCACCACCGACTTGTATCGGGTGAAGACCTCAGGATCGGCGGTGGCAGCAAGGGCGAGATTGGTAAGGGGACCCGTGGCTAGTAGATGCAGTTCCCCGGGTGACTCACGGCTCAGCCGCAGGATCTGGTCGGCCGCCGATTCGCCGGTGATCGTGCCCTCCGGAGGTGAGTACATGTTGCCGATCCCGTCCGTGCCATGGACGACCCAACCAGTCCGCAGCGGCTGATTCAACGGCTCGGTCGCCCCTTGGGCCACGGGGACATCAGGTCGGCCGCAGAGTTCAAGCACACTCAGTCCGTTGAGCGCGCCGCGTTGGGCGTCGATGTTGCCGTGGATGCTGCCCAAGGCCTCGATCTCCACGTCGTCGTGGGCGGCGAGGAACATGATTGCCAGTGCGTCGTCGATCCCCACGTCCATGTCAAGCACTACTCGTGTAGTCATTGAGGGCCTCTCCTTTTTCATCTAGAGAGTCAGTACTTGTCTGACAATTTATGGTTGCACCGTATTGGCTGTCAACAAGCCTCGCAGCTGTTGAACATGGACAGTTAAACATGGAAAACAGGGACCAAAATGGTACCTTGCTGTACACGATGCTGTGCATGAACAGACCATTCAGGGTGGTTGGCGCTAACGGCAGCATTGGCATAGTGTCGGATGTGTCTGACAATTTGGCTCAGCGAAGAGGGCGCGAGGATGGGAGTTGAGTACGAGATTCTGACGCCGGCCACGGTTGCGGCATACATCAACTCAAACTCGGAGTTGGCGGGGCTCGTGGACACGAGCTCGCTGGAGGTGGCCGAGGTAGGCGACGGAAACCGGAACTTGGTCTTCCTGTGCCGCGACAAGGATGGGCGGGGCCTGTGCCTCAAGCAGTCGCTGCCGTACCTGCGGCTGGTGGGTGAGTCATGGCCGCTCAGCCCAGGGCGCATCATCTGCGAAGCTCGAGGCTTGCGGGCTGCCGGCCGAGTTGTCCCCGACCTAGTGCCGGAGGTCTACGCGCTGGATCGAAGCCGGTTCATAGTCGTTATGGAGAACCTCGATGGATATGAAATCTGGCGAGGCAGGCTCAACGAAGGCCGTGTTCATGCTGGTGTGGGCGCCCATCTCGGCCGCTACGTGGCCAACGTCGCGTTTTCCACCTCGCTGTTCGCTGTCGGAGCCGAAGAATCGAAGGCACTCACGGCGGAGTCGGTCAACCCCGATCTTTGCAAGATCACCGAGGACCTGGTGTTCACCGAACCGTACGTCGACCACGAAAACAACAGTTTCCCCGAGTCATTGTCGTACGAGGTGGCCACCCTCCGTAATGACGACCAGCTCGTTTCCCAGGTTGGCATCTTGAAACACCAGTTCATGACACACGCCGAAGCCCTGATCCACGGCGACTTGCACACGGGCTCGGTGATGGTGAGAGACGTCGATGGTGCCGGGCAGTGTCGGGTTATTGATCCGGAGTTCTGCTTCTACGGACCGGTTGGATTCGATCTTGGAGCCTTGTTCGGCAACTATCTGGCCGCGCGTACGAGGGCCGCCGTTCTCGGCCGCTCGGCGGAGTTCCAGAGCTGGCTGTCCGGTCTCGTCTGTGAAACCTGGCGGACGTTTGAGAGCGAGATGCTTAGGCTGTGGCCGACACGGATGGATCGAACTTGGACCGACGCGCTATTGACCACCTGGCTGGCCAAGATCAAGGCGGACAGCGTCGGGTACGGCGGCTGCAAGGCGATCCGACGGATCATCGGTCTCGCCAAAGTCTCCGATATCGAGATTCTGTCGCCCGATCAGCACCGTCTGGCTTCCACGATTGTGTTGCGAACCGCCCGGCGCTGGATCCTTGAGCGGGCCGAGGTCACCCACATCGGCCAGCTCGACGCTTTGTTCGAGGAGACCGCGGCGGAGGTGCTCCAGCAGGATGGGCAGGGGGTGAGCGCGTGAGCGGCACTGGAGAAGCACCGACAAGGACGATCTGCGTCGACGACGACGGCCGCACCGTGGTCGTGATCGACCAAACGGTGTTGCCACATGTTTTCGCCACCATGAGGCTGACGACTCTCGAAGACGCAGCGGTCGCCATCGAGACGATGGTTGTTCGAGGGGCACCGTTGATCGGGGCCACAGCGGCTTATGGTGTGGCGCTGGGGCTAGCGGCTGATCCATCGGACGCAGGGTTGGACCGAGCCGTTACTCGGCTGCTGACAACTCGCCCAACCGCGGTCAATCTGCGCTGGGCCATCCAGGAAATACAAGCGGTGGTGAGCCCCTTGCCGGTCGAAGATCGGGTCGATGCGGCCTACGCCAAGGCCGCCGAGATTGCGGATGCTGACGCAGCGATGTGTTCGGCGATCGGTGACCACGGGCTCGGCATCATCGAGAAGTTGTGGGAGGAGAAGCGACAACAGGGCCGCATCAATGTCCTCACCCACTGCAACGCTGGCCGGCTGGCCACAATCGAATGGGGAACCGCAACCGCACCGATCTACAAGGCCGCCGACACGGGAATCCCCATTCACGTCTGGGTCGACGAAACCAGGCCCCGCAACCAGGGAGCCTCGTTGACAGCCTGGGAACTCGCAGAGCGGGGGGTGCCCCACACACTGATCGTCGACAACGCCGGCGGGCACCTAATGCAACAAGGCTCGGTTGACCTTTGCATCGTCGGGTCCGACCGAACCACCGCTTCCGGCGATGTCGCCAACAAGATCGGCACATACCTGAAAGCTCTCGCCGCGCACGACAACGGGGTCCCCTTCTACGTGGCGCTTCCTTCATCCAGCATCGACTGGACCGTTGATGACGGGTTGACCGAGATTCCCATCGAGTCAAGGGAGCCGGAAGAGGTCACCCACGTCACCGGTCAGACCCCGGACGGACGCCTCGTCCAAGTGCGCCTGTCGCCGCCGGACACAACCGCTGCCAACGACGCGTTCGACGTCACACCCTCACGGCTGGTAACCGGGATCATCACCGAACGAGGTGTGGCCCAGGCAAACAAGCAGAGCCTGGCCTCACTATTCCCCGACAAGACAATCTGAACGCTGCTTCGCGACGGCACCTATAGGAGTACCTGATGTCACTCACCGTCACGCCCCCCACTTGGGATTCGATCCCGTCGGATGATCTTGATCTTTCGACCCCTATTGGGTCGTGCTGTCATGGGTCACGTCTGCTTGGTCAGGAGAGCAGTTTCGTGCTTCATGGTGGAGGCAACACGTCGGTAAAGGACCCCTGGGGCGATGTCACAGGGCGATCCGTCGAGGCCCTGCTTGTGAAGGGGTCTGGATGGGACCTCGCGACGATTGAGCCTGCGGGCTTTGCTCCCCTCCGCATGGAGCGTCTGCTTGAACTGCTTGAGTTGGATATTCTGAGCGATGAGGCGATGGCGCGGGAGCTCGCGGCCGCCAAGCTCGATCCGACTGCTCCGTCGCCCTCCGTCGAGTCGCTGTTGCACGCGTACATTCCTTTCACGGCCGTCCAGCACTCGCATGCAGACGTGATCGTGGCCCTTACCAACACAGCGAACGGCGAAAGCAACGTCCGCGAGGTCTTCGGCGATGACGTGGTCGTGATTCCCTACGTCATGCCGGGGTTCGATCTCGCTCGTGTTGTGCGGGAGCTTTGGCCGGAGCAGTACCACGCCGGCACGAAGGGAATGGTGCTGCTGAACCACGGTCTGTTTACGTTTGCCGACACGACGAGGGCAGCGTTCGATCAGCACATGGCGCTCATTATGCGGGCCCAGCGATGGCTCCAGGACCGGCCGGCTCGCCAAAACCCACGCAATGCACCTCGACTTGTGCCGTCTCCTCGCAGGGTTTCTGCTCTTCGGAGCGCGTTGAGCGATGTGGCGGGAAAGCCGATGATCGTGACCCAGCATGTTGACGCTGCTGTGGCGGAGTTCGTTGCTCGTCCAGATCTGCAGGAGGTTGCCAGCCGAGGTCCGATCACGCCCGATCATGTGATCCGGACCAAGCGGATTCCGATGATCGGTACCGACGTTGGCGGCTACGCCGAGGCATACCGTGGGTACTTTGACGCACACGAGTCGCGGTCTACCCAAGAGCTTTCTGTTCTTGATCCTGCGCCCAGAGTTGTGCTCGACCCGGAACTCGGCATGTTGACGGTAGGTGCGACTGCTAAGGACTCTGCGATTGCCAATGACATCTACCGGCACACGATGGATGTGATCGCCGTCGCCGAGGATCGTCTAGGCGGCTACGTCGCCCTTGGTGAGGGTGACCTCTTCGATGTCGAGTATTGGGAACTCGAGCAGGCCAAGCTTCGGCTGGGCGGCCAACGTCCCGCTCTGGCCGGCCAAGTGGCATTCGTGACAGGTGCTGCCTCGGGGATCGGCCGAGCGTGCGCGCAGGCGCTGCTCAATGCAGGTGTAGCTGTTGTCGGGGTTGACATGGATCCGTCGGTCGCCATGACTTCCGATGCTCAGGCATATCTCGGTGTCGAATGCAATGTGACTAGCCGGGACGACATCACAGCCGCGATTTCGGCCGGTGTCTCCAGATTCGGAGGGATCGACATTCTGGTTGTTGCGGCCGGGGTGTTTCCTGCCAGCGAACTCATCGCCAACCTCGACGACGACCAGTGGCGCAAGGCGATGTCGGTGAATGTCGACTCGGTTTCGGTGCTGCTGCGCGAGATCTACCCCTATCTGTGCGATTCTCCGACCAATGGACAGGTCGTGATCATCGGTTCGAAGAACGCGCCGGCACCTGGACCCGGTGCTGCCGCCTACTCCGCCTCAAAGGCAGCTCTCACGCAGCTTGCGCGAGTGTGCGCTCTGGAATGGGCTGAAGACCGCATACGCGTGAACGTCATACACCCCGATGCCGTTTTCGACACCGCTTTGTGGTCGCCAGAACTCATTGCCGAACGCGCATCCAAGTACGCCATGACGCCAGAGCAGTACAAGACCCGCAACCTCCTTGGGACGGAGGTGCGCTCAGCGACGGTCGCGGAACTCACGGTTGCCCTCTGTGGCCCCGCTTTCGCGGCGACCACCGGTGCCCAGATCCCGATCGACGGAGGAAGCGACCGCGTGATCTAACCCGACGGCGGTCGCTGACCCGGCCGTTTGTCCACCCCGCCGGTGTGGGTGTGGCCGCTCCAGCACACTCTCTGCGCCCGACCCTCCGGCTACTCTCTGATGAGAGTCGTCCGCCTCTACGTCACTCACACTCACGATTCTTCAGGAGTTTGCATGCCTCGGTCTGCACTGTTTGCCATCGACTTCGCAGCCATCATCGTCCTGGTCTTCGCCCTTTACTTCCCGCGCCATCGCCGCAAGGAACTCGTGGTGGCCTATCTGGCCGTAAACGTGGGCGTGCTCGCCGTCGCCGACGCGCTGAGCGAATCGGGAATCAACGTGGGTCTCGGACTCGGGCTGTTCGGCGTGTTGTCGATCATCCAGTTGCGGTCGGCGCAGCTCGAGCAGGACGAGGTGGCCTACTACTTCGCGTCGTTGGCGCTCGGCCTGATCGGTGGTTTGGCGGTGGGTCCCGATTGGCTCACCCCGACACTTATGGGCGTCATAGTCGTCGTGATGTTCGTAGCGGATCATCCCAGGCTGTTCGCCCGCTATCGCACCCAGGTTGTCAACCTCGATGGGGCGTACACCGATGAGTCGGAGCTTCGGGAATATCTCGAGGAGCTGCTCAGCGCTCGTGTGCATCGGCTGAAAGTGCGCAGGGTGGACCTGGTCAACGACACCACCAACGTGGAGGTTCGCTTCCAGTACCACGACACCCCGGCGGACGCCGGTTCGGTTTCCCCCGGGGTGGAATCCCCGTAGTGAACCCTGAGGTGGAAGCGGCACTGAATGGCCTGGACCCGGTCGTGCTGGCCGAACTGGACGCCGCCGCCCCGTTCCTGACTCGCGAG
Organism: Acidimicrobiales bacterium; assembly: GCA_965200775.1. Lineage (GTDB taxonomy): Bacteria > Actinomycetota > Acidimicrobiia > Acidimicrobiales > Bin134 > Poriferisocius. The sequence goes on from OZ241383.1 coordinate 2,972,218, forward strand.
GACCGCAAGTACATCGTCGGGCCCGGCGATCTCGCAGGGGTGTTGGCGGCTGTTCCCGGTGGCACAAGGGTGTTGGAGACCGAGTTCGGCCGCCGGGCCCGTTATGAGTCGATCTATCTCGATACCCCTGCGTTCGATACCTATCTGCTTGCGGCCCGCCGCCGCCCCGGTCGGTTCAAGGTGCGCCTGCGCAGCTACCTCGACTCGGGCCTGACCGTGGCGGAGGTCAAGACGACGGATCGCAGAGGGAGGAGCGTGAAGCACCGCAGGACGCTTGCGGGGGATCCCGACATCGCGATCGGCTTGGTTCGCGACTTCGCCGGGGAGTTCGAGCAGTGCGCCCCCTACGTGGCTGAGCTTGAACCCTCCCTCACCAGCCGGTTTCACCGATCCACCCTGCTGCTTGCGGACCACACGGGTCGGGTGACCATAGACGCCGACTTTCGAGCCACGGCTCGGTGTGGAGCCGGCACGGGGCTCGGTGACCTACTGGTGGTCGAGACCAAGACCAGCGGCAAGCCCTCGCCTATCGACCGCCTGCTGTGGAGTGCGGGGTATCGGCCGGTGAGGTTCTCCAAGTACTCGACGGCACTGGCCGCCATCTACCCCGACCTCCCCTCCAACCGCTGGCACCGCGTCCTCTCTTGCCTGACTTCGCCCACTCTCCCCAAGAGCCCTGCCCCCACACCTTGAGATGGCTACGAATATGCCTGTCCTGATGTGGGACAAATGTGGCATGGTCGTGGCATGGCACGCACGAGGTTGAGCACGACAGTGGACAGCGCATTGTTGGAGGATGCGCGTGGCACCGCTCCCGGAGCCAACGATGCCGAGCTGATTGATGCCGCTTTGGCAGCTCTGCTGCGCCAGTACCGGCGGTTTGCGGTGGATCAGGCGTATGCCGCCGCCTATGACGCCCACCCGATAGATGAGCCCGATGAGTGGGGTTATCTGGCCTCATTCCGGGATGCGGCGGGGTCAACCTAGTGGGCTACCCGAGAAGAGGTGAGGTGTGGTGGTGCGAACCGCCCGGAGCAGGACGGCGCCCGGTGGTCGTCTTGGCCCGTGATGCGGCGATCCCTCGGCTGGGTCGGGCACTCGTAGCACCATGTACCACAACAATTCGTGGGCTACCGAGCGAGGTGGTTCTTGAGCCTTGGGAGGACCCGGTACCTCTAGTGAGCGCTGTTAGTCTCGACTCCGTTGAGTCAGTTTCGGTCGGCGTGTTCATCGAGCATATGGGTGTCCTGACCGGAGTTCGTATGGAACAGATCTGTGCAGCGCTGTCGGTGGCAACCGATTGTTGACGAACTTCAAGTGAGACACTGCTGGGCGGGCTTCCGTTCTCGTCTGGGTGACGCCGTGCTTGCTCTCGTGACTTGGGAGTTTCACATCAACGGAAGCGATCTCGCCTGCATCAGCATCAAGCCGTCAACCTGCCCGGCATAAGAGCGCAAAGGCGACGTAGAGACCTTCTGGAACCGCACCCCAGTAGGCACCATCGCTGTCACCGATCCCACCGAGCGGGACCGCATCATCGCCAGACGGTGGGGTTGACCGATGTTCGCTACCTTGGCAGTTCTACCAGGGCAGTGCGGCCCTTACGTTGGAGCCAAACCCGATGGCCTTGTGGATGCGCCGAGAGTTGGTTGATCCATGAGTTGTAGCGCCGGGTGATTTGACGGTGTTGTTCTTGGAGGCCACGTACCTGCCAATTGAACACGATCAACTCCACTCCTACTTGAGCCAGAAGGCTGCTGCGGACCCAACGACCGCGGAAGTCGCTGTCGCAGGTGACAAGAACGCGGTTTTTGGCCTCGCACCATCGAGCGACGGTTTCATCATCTGCACCGGACCGGCCCTGCTGCTTGCCTTCAAGGCCCGGCACCTTGGAGATGTGGATGAAGGGTGCGCCAACGATGCTGAGCGCCTCGGCGACCCTATATGACAGGTTCTCGTCGAGGCAGAATCTGATGTCCTCAGGCTGCCGTCGCGTACTGGGCAACGCCGTCCACCTGTCTGATGCTCAGGCCGTACCAGTCGGCCACCTCCTGGGGTGTCCCTACCTCGAGGTTCTCAACGATAGTGTCGACGGTGACGCGGGTCCCTCGTACCACGGGGGCTCCGAACTGCACCGTGGGGTCAATTTCGATCCACTCCGAGATGTCCCATGCCACGGCTCTGTCGTGTTCGTAGCGAATCTCTCGGGCGAAGGTAGAGATGATCTCTTGAAACACGACCTGGTTGGGTCGATTACCGATGACTTCCTCGGTGACGCCGTTGACGTCGACCCAGACGGAAGCGCCATCGGTGAAAAAAAGTCGGTGAGCGAACGGGCGAAGCAGCTCGGGGTGGCGTTCGCGCAGGGCGGCTTCGACCTTGCGGACTTTCTGCAGGGACACTTTCTCGGCCCGGAACCGACGGACAACCTCGAGACTGACGAGATCGTGGAATGACAGGATTTCGGGTTCGCCGGCTTCGTCGTGGGTAGCGGGGGTGAGGCCGCTGTCCATCCAGCTCCTCAGCTTGCGGGACTCTGCGTCACCGTGGCGGCCGATGATCGCAGCAGCCTGGGGGAACGAGTAAATCCCCGTGCCAAAAGTCGTGATGGGGAGGTCCTGCGATTTGGTAGTCATGGGGTCCACCTCCAGGGTACTGCGCTCTGTGTCGGCCAACGCTGATGATATTGGGCGACAGCGACAATTGTTACAGAAATCCAGCTTGACTGCGCTTTGGAGTAACGATTGTCCTCTGGGTAGCTATAGTGGCCACATAGCAACAGGCAGGTCGAACCCGGCAGGTGCCTTCTGGCGGCAACTGCGGTGTTCGACGCAGCTTGGGATGGTCTTGACAGGGAGGTGACATGAGTCCGGACGGGGCAGGGCTGGCGAGGGCTCGGGGAAGCGTCGGCTTCTCTCAGGACGATGTGGCTCGATTCGTTGGCGTCAACCGGGCGATGGTGAGCTACTGGGAGACGGGCAGTCGGCGGCCGAACGACAGGCAGCTTGCGGCGCTGGCTCGCCTCTACGGCGTTTCGATCGCTGAGCTCTTAATGGATGAGGTCTCGTTGGAGCCGGACTATGCCGAGATGCTGTTCCGGTCCGAGAAGGGGCTGCCGGCGAGTGCGCTGCCCGGTTTGCGCGACTTCACCGACTTCCTGGACTTCTATGGAGAACTAGCTGCTGAGATGCGCCATGACATCCATGGACTGAAGCACTCGCCGTTCATCGAGTCGCGCCACTTTCAGACGCAGGATGATGCCCGCCGCAAGGCCGAGGAAGTGCGCTCCTGGCTGCGCGTCGGCTTGGGTCCCGTTCCTGATATCGACGAGGTTGCGGAACGGCTTGGGATCACGGTCTTTCGCGCCGACCTGGGTGAGGACATCCGGACCGGGATCTCCGGCGGGTTCCTCCGCCACGAGAAGGTCGGCTTCGCCATCGTCATCAACACGATGATGACCCCCGGGCGTCAACGATTCAGCGTCGCCCACGAGCTTGCCCACGCGTTGTTCCACAGCAAGGGAGTGAGCCTGAGCACCCAGCGGCGGGACGCGAACGAGAAGTTTGCCGACTTCTTCGCCTCGGAGTTCCTCATGCCAACCGAGGGGCTTAGGCGGCTGCTGGAGGAGTACGGAATGTCGGGCAAGATCGACGATCCGGCCGATGCAGTGCGTATCCAGCGATCATTCAATGTCTCGTGGGCGATGACTTTGGTAAGGCTCCGCCAGGCGAAGCTCGTGACCAGCCAGACGTACTCCGACTTCAGCCATGTGCGGCCGGTCCTGCTAGCTCGGCGCCTCGGCTACGAGACCACCGACGACGAGTACGGTCCCGATCGCCGCGCCTGGCGGATAGCTCGATTCCCTCGCCGTTTCTGGCGCCTGGCCCGTGCTGCCGTCCATCAATCGGTTTTGTCGGTGCCAACTCTGGCGGCCCACACGAAGCTGACGCTTCCCGAGGTGACATCAATCGTTGCCGACGCCGACTACTCGGAGGTTGAGGAGGAGGACGTCCGGCGGGAACTCGATGACTTTGAACAGTCCCGTGTCTTCTCATGACGATGCCCCTCTCGTTGTCGACACGGTTGTCCTTCTGTATTTCACCCTAGCGGGGGAGTTGGAGCTCCTAGGTGCCTTGGCTCCCCACGGCTTGGTCACGACATCGGTTGTGTTCGACCCCGGCGAAAGCACCGCGAGCGAGGACGCGCGAAGCGAGATTGGCAGGTCGCGCCATTTCTACGAGCAATTGAGCAGCGACCCTCGAGCCCCGGTTGAGGAGCAACAGCGCGCCAAGCTCGCTGTCCAGCGCCTGTCTGCTGTTGACATCCTCTACCAGGCCGAGCAGCTACTGGTTGTGACCCTCAGTGAGACTGAACTTGCTCTGTTTGCATCGCTCGCATCCACGACTTCTGCCCGAGCTGCCGGCCTGCGACGAGCGCTGCACCCCGGCGAAGCGAGTTGTCTCGCCGTTGCAGTCACCCGATCCTGGGTACTGGCAACCGACGACACCGATGCCTTGAAGGCCCTCGCAGAGCTCGCGCCACAGAGCGGCTACGAGCGGATTCGCAAGCTCCTGGTCCGTGCCGCAGAGGAGGGGCAAGTTAGTGAGACCAGGGCGAATGACATCCACAGCGAGATTCGGGGATGGGGCTTTTGGGACAACACCCCGCCGTTTCCATGACTCGCAACTTGGCTGGCTGCGTGCGGAAGGGTTGAACAAATGATCCGGCTCCAAGAACCCCGGAAAACTGAGGCCCTCAGTCGGGCTGGGGCACGAGCCGGGCCGGTGGGTCGCTGGTCGTGTTGCCGGTTGGGCTGGCGAGGGTTCGCTCGAGGTCTGAGAACAGGCTGAGAACGTCGGTCGCTTCGAAAACACGGTAGCGCTGTCGGCCGATGTTGCGCTGTCGCAGTATGCCTGCTTCGGCCAGGGTGTTTATGGCGTCGATGGTTCGGGCTTTTGATCGTCCGATCTGCTTGCTTGCTGATTCGGTGGTGATGATCGGAACACCTGGCAGGACACGCAGAAGCAGGTCGGTGCTGGAGTTGGCTCTGACTCGACCGAGCCTGGATCGCCATGAAACTGCCATCTCGTCGATGCTCTCGCTGTAGACTTCAGCGTCTCGACAGGAGCGGCTCGTGGCGGCAGCGAACATGCGGAGCCACTCCGATGCCGCCGTCGAGCGTTGCACGCTATCGGGTTCGCTGAGGTGGCGGAAGGTCATCAGCCCGTTGACGTAATCGTTGGACCACGTTGCCAGCACGAGGCTTATTGGTGGCACGAAGGTTGGAGCGAGGCCTCGGCGCCGGAGAACCGCATGGATAAGCGCCCGTCCGGTGCGACCGTTGCCGTCGGTGAAGGGGTGGAGCGTCTCGAACTGTGCATGGGCGATCGCGGCTTGAACCAGCGGGGAGTGGTGATCACCGTTCACGTACTCAAGCAGGTCGGCCAACAGGTCTGGGAGGTACTCGGGCGGGGGCGGAACGAAGGCCGCGCTGCATGGGTTGTACGAGCTACCTCCGATCCAGTTCTGCTTTTCTCGCACAACTCCCCCAAGTTCGGGTGTCGACGAGTTGCCCATGAGGACGCGATGAATCGAGAGCAGGTCGTCGAGCCCAAACGGGTTTGCGCTGGCAGCGAGTTCGACGGCCGACTCCATGGCCGCGATATTGCCGATCACCTCGATTGCGACGCTGTCGTCCGGTTCTCCTCCGAGAGAAATAGCTGCCTCAGCCCTGGCGAGCCGATGAGCAGCCGCTTCCAGCCCTTCGATCTTGGACGACCCGACGGATTCAGCCCGAAGGAGAAACCGGGCCAGACCCTCAAGGCTTGCATGTTTGATACCGGCGTCGTTCAGAGCTCGAACGGATACCTCTGCGTCAGCGACATCGGCGGCGATATCAGCAGGGAGCGACAGGTCCCACCCCACCAGCGGGTCGGCGAGGTACGCGTCGTAGGAGCAGCCGCGTCTGTCGCGGCGACTTATCCCCTGGAACTGCGCTTCCCAGTGCTTCCGCAAGTGTGATGCCATCGGCCCTCTAAGTATCGGTTACTACATAACCGTACCTTAAGTGCGGCCAACCCAAACACAAGGGGACTATGGGTCGTCTGGTGGGGTGAGGACGCCGGGGTTCATCAGGTTGTCGGGGTCGAGGGCGCCCTTGACGGCTTGCAGCACCCGGAGGCCGGCGTCGCCGAGTTCGTGGCCGATCCAGGGGCGGCGGACTCTACCGATGCCGTGGTGGTGGGCGATGCCCGCTCCGCAGGCGATGGCGGCGCTCATGGCGGCGTCCCAGCACGCGTCGTAGGTGCTCTGGTACTGGTCGGGGTGTGGCGGCTGGGCGACGAACGTGAAGTAGAGGTTGGCTCCGGACCGGTAGGCGTGCGAAGAGTGAGCGGTGGCGGCCAGCACGGTTGGCACCTCGCTGATTGCATTGGTGACTGCCGAATAGAGTCGCCCTAGGTGGCTCCAGCTCGTGGCCATCTCGATGGTGTCGGCCACCAAACCTCGCTCGAACAGCTCGGTCCAGGTCGGCACGGTGTTGCGGTGCTCGAACCAGTGGTCAACCGCGCCGGGATCGGCCTCCAGGCCCCCGCCGGCCCGGCACAGGTCGGTGGTGGAAGCAGCTTCAAGCGCCGGATATCCGGGCGGGCCCTCGTGCAGGAAGATCACAACGCAGCGGCCCTTTGGGACGTGGTCACGGAAGTGTCGGCGCGACTCGGCTGGGTCGTAGAGGCGCACAACCGGCGGTCGCCAGCCGGCCACGATCACGCTTCGCACCGCGTCGATCCCGGCCTGCATGTCCCCGAAGTGGAAGGCCTGGCGGACCCCCGAATCGGGGAGCGGCCGAAGCGAGAAGGTGACCTCGGTGACGATGCCCAGCGTGCCTTCGCTGCCCAACAGGAGCTGGCGTAGATCGGGTCCGGCTGACGCCCGAGGCGTCGGTCTCGACCGGTAGATCGACCCGTCGGGCAGCACGGCCTCCACCGAGTAGACGATGTCCTCGATGTTGCCGTAGGCCGTGGAGTACTGGCCCGAAGCCCGTGTAGCCACCCAACCTCCCACCGAGGAGATGTCGATCGACTGGGGCCAGTGCCCGATGGTGAAGCCGTGTTCCTGGACCCGGTTTTCGGCGTTGTTCCCCATCGTGCCCGCCCCAAACGCCGCCAGTCCGTCGATGGGGTCGAGCCACAACATCTCGTTGAGGCGCTCGGTGCTGATCACCACAGAGTCTTGCGTGGCCAACACCCCACCCACGCAGCCTGATCCGGCACCTCGTGGGATCATCGGCACCCGATGGGCCCGACAAGCCCGGACGGTGGCCGCAACCCTCTCGACACTCGATGGCACCGCCACGGCCAAAGGCAAAGCCAAACGTCCTTGCCGCTGGTCGAACTCGGAGCGGGGCCAGGTATCACGAGCTCGGCCCCGGCGCTCCTTCTCGTCGAGAAGCAACTCGTCGCCCAGGATTTGGGCTAATTCGTCCAACAGAGCCTTCAAGAAGTCTTCCTAAATCGGAGCTCATCGCAGAAACGGCCTCGAACGGTGTCGATCTCCCTGTTGGTACGGGCCTCATCCCACCCCAGCCGAGCAGCCATCAGCCCAGCCGCCGGTACGAGGATGGCCTCACGCTCGGCCGGCGTGTACCAGGCCGCTCGGGTGCGCCGATAGACAAAGTCCTCGAGGGTGAGCGCCCCGTCCACCTCCACCGCCCATCCGATCTCGCCGTCAACCACCCGCCCCCCGGGAACGAGCGGCCGGCTACCCATGGCCAGCACAAGGCCGGCCTCATCTCCATAAAGCCGTACGAGGCGGTGGGCCAGCGGCTGCTCCACACCGGTGGCAGTGGCCACAGAAGCAGCGTGGTCGTCGATGTTCGAGGAGAAGTCGCCGCCGGGTAGGGGATCGGGCCCGGGCCCGGTCGGCAGCGTCCGGTCGAGCTGCTGGGCCACGAAGTCGAGCACCGTCATCGCCATGGTGCGAAACCCGGTCAGCTTGCCGCCCGCCACGGTGATCATCCCCCCGTTGCCAACCCACACCTCGTTCCGTCGGGATATCTCCTTGGCCTCTTTGCCCTCCTGAGCGATCAGCGGGCGAACACCGGACCACGCCGCAATCACATCATCGGGGGTGAGGGATTCGACATCGAAGTAGCACCCGAGGGGGTGCAGCAGGTACTCGATGTCCTCCCGCTCGATCTCCGGCCACAGGATCCGGTCGCCCCGGTAACTGGTGTCGGTGGTTCCGACGGCCACCGTGTCGCCACGGGGGACCACGAACACGCTGCGCTTGTCGGCAGCGGCCATAATCACCAGGTTCCGCACCGGAAGCCGAGCCGCGTCAACCACGAGATGGACGCCCTTGGAGGGATGAAGGCGGTCGGTGGCCTCATCGTCCTCCAGCCTCGTGAGCCGCTCCACCCACGGGCCGGTGGCGTTGACCACTGCATCGCACCGGATCTCCACCTGCTCGCCGGTGATCTCGCACGCTGCCACCACCCCGTCGATCCGGCTGCCTTCCCGGATCATTTCCACCACCCCAAGGCGGGCGGCCACCTGAGCTCCATCGGCCACCGCGCTCCGCAGCACGGCCAGAACGAGCCGGGCGTCGTCGGTCATGTACTCCCGGTACGCGCAGGCCCAGGGAAACTCATCCCGTTGGAGCCGGGGCTCGAACTGGTCCAAGCCGTCGCTGTCCAGGGTGAGGTGGCGGTCGGCGCCCTTGATGCCGCCCAACTTCTCGTAGGCCGCGATCCCCGCCCGGAACTTGAGCAGTCCCGCCCGACTTCTCGTCGGCACCACCACCCAGCACGGCTCGGCCAGATGCGGCGCCATCTGGTGAACCGCTCGACGTTCGAGCGCGGTTTCCCTAACCAGGCCGACCTCGCCCATGGCCAGATATCTCAGCCCGCCGTGGATCAGCTTGGAGGAACGAGATGACGTGCCGGCGGCGAAGTCGTCCTTCTCGACCAGCGCAACCCGAAGACCGCGACCCGCGGCGTCACGAGCCACTCCGGCTCCGGTGATCCCCCCGCCGATGACGACGAGATCGAACCGCTCCCTGCCGAGCTGGTTGAGCAGAGCCGGTCGCGAGGCCGCCGACAAGCGAGGAATCGAACTGTCGTTGCCGACGAGCGACTGGGCTCCGTCGGCGGTGCCATGCCCTGTGGGTTGGCGGGAGGGCGATGAACTTGCGTTGGTGGCTGCTCTCGTACACGTGATCCTACCCAGCAGTCCGCCTGCCAAACCGCCCCGCACTAGCCTCCCCGGGACAGGGCCGAGGTACCGGCCAGTCGGGATGGGCAACAGGGATGGATTCGATTCGGTTTCGCTTCGACGGGCCCCAGGTGCTGGCAGCAGTCACGGCCCGAGCCGGCGGGGTGAGCATCGGCGAGCGGGCCGGCCTTAACCTGAGTTTCGAGGTGGGCGACGACCCCGGTTGTGTGCGAGCCAACCGGGAAATAGCCGGCCAAGCCCTGGGCTTCGACCATCGAGCCCTTGTGGTGCCCCGCCAGGTACACGGAATAAGGGTCAAGGCGGTGGGGATACAGGACCGGGGCAGAGGAGCCGACTCGTCGGAGACGGCTATTCCGGCCTGCGATGGGTTCATCACCAGCACACCGCTGGTTCCCGTGGCCATTCTGGTGGCCGATTGCGCCCCGGTGGTGCTCTACGACCCGGTGCAACCGGCCGTCGGGTTGGTTCATGCGGGTTGGCGGGGGGCCATCGGCCGTATCGCCCAGCGGGGAGTCGAGGCGATGGTCCGAGAGTTCGGGTGCCGCCCCGGAGATGTCCAGGCGGGTATCGGGCCGTGCCTGCAACCCCGATCCCTCGAGGTCTCCATGGTCGAGGCCGAGCTGGCCGAGGATTCGTTTCCCGGCCAACCCGCCGTCCACTACGACATAGGGGACAAGCCGCATCTCGACATCCCGTTCATGATCAAACAGCAACTTCTCGATGCCGGGGTGAGGCTTCGCCACATCGAGGACACCCGGATGGACACGCTGGATGCCCGGAGGTTCTTCTCCCACCGTGGGCAGTCCGGCGAAGCGGGCCGGTTCATGGCGGTGGCGATGCTGAGGGACTGACCGCCGGACCCTGGACAAACGACGGCTTGTTACCATCACGGTGATCACAGATCACGACCGGAGCTGACCGCCGGAGGGAACACCATGACCGAACCCCACCGTTCCATCGAACTTGAGGTAGAGGTCCGGGGTGGGCCCGAGGAGGTGTGGCGAGCGGTGGCCACGGGGCCGGGGATCTCGTCGTGGTACGTGCCCCACACCGTAGAGGGGCGCGCCGGGGGATCGGCCTCCGCATCGTTCGGTCCGGAACCCGAGATGCAGATACCGGGCCGGGTGGTGGTGTGGGAACCTCCCCATAGAGTGCGCTTCGACGGGGGCGAGGGTGTGCAGGGGCTGGAGTTCGAATGGACAGTCGAGCCTCGGGGCGACGACCGGTGTGTGGTGCGGCTCGACAACTCCGGTTTCGGCCAAGGCGGCGAGTGGGACTCCCAGTACGACGCCATGGTGGATGGTTGGAAGACGTTTCTGAGCAATCTCCAGCTTCACTTGGAGCACTTCGGCGGGCTCACGGCCACCTCCATGCTTCCCACCGTCATGACCGACGGGCCCCGGGAGCAGGCTTGGGAAGACCTTGTCACGGCGTTGGGTATCCCAGCTGCTCCAGATGTCAACCAGCGAATCGAGGTCAACTCGCCGGACGCTCCACCGCTGGCCGGGACGGTGGTGGCGGCTACCCCGTGGCGAATCACCCTTCTGGTCGATCAACCCGCCCCGGGTACGGGCTTTGTGATTGTCGAAAGTTGCGGCGACCAAATCGGGGCTTCGGTGTGGGCTTACCTTTACGGGGATGAGGGGGCCGAGGCCGTGGCCCGGGACGGCCCCCGGTGGCAGCAATGGTTGACGGAGACAATGGGGAGCGGGCTATGAGTTCTGTGCAGGGACGCAAGATCCTGGTTGTCGGGGCATCGTCGGGGCTTGGCCGGGCAACCGCCATTGCGCTTCACCGACGGGGAGCCGATGTGGCCTTCGCCGCTCGGCGCCGTGACGCGCTCGACGCCGCGGTGGGGGAAGCAGGAGGAGGCCACATCATCACCATCGACGTGTTGGACGCGGCGAGCATCGAACAAGGTGTGGCCGAAGCGGTCGAGGTGCTAGGTGGCCTTGACGGCATTGTTTACACCGCGGGCATGTCCCCGCTGGGGACGATGGCCGGCCTCTCCCAGCAAGACTGGCAAACGGTGTTCGGGGTCAACACGTTCGGCCCGAACCTCGTGATCAGCGCCGCACTGGCCCACCTCAGCGACGATGCGATAGTGGCGGTGGTGTCGTCCGATTCCACCGAGATGCCCCGCCACTCGCTCATCCCCTATGCGGCATCCAAACGGGCGTTGGAGGCAACCCTGGAGGGCTGGCGCACCGAGGTGCTGGGAGGACGCCGGTTCGTCACCGTGATACTGGGTCCGACGATGCCCACCGGGTTTGCCGACGGGTTCGGTTCCGAAGCCTTTGGGGTGGCGATTACCCACTGGCAACGCCAAGGGTTCAAAACCGGGATCATGGAGGCCGACAACGTAGCCGGCGGTCTGGTGGCCTGCTTCGAGGCCATGTACTCCTCGCCCACCTTCGGGATTGAGACGCTCCTGGTGCGGGCCCCCGAGCCCGAGGTCGCCAACGAGTACTCCTCGGGCGACGACTCCGGCGGGGGGTAGGTCTCTGGCAGGCGGGGTTTAGGTCGGAACCACCAACATGTTCACCCGGTCGGGCTTGCCTCGGGTGATCACGTCGTAAGCGGTGTCGTTCCAGAACACCCAGCGGCCGTCGGACTCGATGATCTTCACCACGAGGGAATAGGTGTTCCCCGACTCGATGACATCCCTGTCGTACTGCACCTCGAAATCGATGGGCACCTGGCCGGGGTTGGTGATCACCTGCTCGGCGATGAGCACCGAGGCGACATCCTGGAGGGAGGTGTCTCGCAACTGCACCTGGACGGTTGCGCCGGAGGTCAGCTCAATGTCCTCCTCGTAGGTGATCGTGCCGCTCACGGAGGCATTGGCATCGCCATCTAGGGTTAGCGGGGTAGGTGTGGTTTCGACGGTGTCGGGGTCGGCGGTCGAGGGTAGGAGTTCGGTGACGGCTTGGGTTGGTTCGACGGTTGTGGATTCGGAGGTGGCGGAGTCGGACGTGGCGGTCACCGGAGGGTCGGGGGCGACGGTTGGTGTTGCCTCGACGGTCTCCGGGGAGTCGCTGGAGTCGCTCTGGCATGAGGAGACGATCAGAAGCGCCGTCACGACGATCGCGAAAATGAGAATTTCGATCTTTTGCAGAACTTTCATAGGACCCCCTCTCGGGTTCAGCAGCCTCTTGGTTAGGGAAATCGGAGCGGGTCACCGACCCTTCGCCGTGTGGCCCAAACGAGGCAGGTGTGGATGAGGCGTGTGTAGATGAGACGCCTCTCATCCCGGTTTGGTTCCCGCTCGCCCCCGGATAGGGGGCACCGGTTCAGCGCGATGCCCGGCGGACGAGCCAGCCGAAGATGGGGTCGGTTGCCCGGATGTCCATCATCTCGGGGTGCCACTGGACGGCGAGCACCGAATCGCCCATCTCCAACCCCTCTATGGCACCGTCTTCGGCGTGAGCGGTAACCACCAGGTCTCGGCCCACGTCGGCCACTGCTTGATGGTGCAGGCTGTTCACCATCGCTGACGGGCCGTACAACCGGTGCAGTGTGGAGCCCTCGATAAACCTCACCTCGTGGATGGTGGCATTCACCGGCAGGTCGAACCGGCTGTGAACCGGGACGTGCTGGTCGAGCGTGCCCCCCTGGTGGACGTTGAGGATCTGGATGCCCCGGCAGATGCCAAGCACCGGGATCTCAGCCTCCATGGCAGCCGACAGCAGCCCCAACTCCAGGGCGTCGCGCTCGGGTTCGGGAGCGAGCAGCTCGGGGTCGGGCTCGGCCCCGTAGCGGATGGGGTCGATATCGGTTCCCCCGGTCAGCAAGATGCCGTCGAGCCGCTCGCCGGCGGCAGCGGGGTCGATGTCAACCGGCAGGTGGACCGGGATTCCCCCCGCTTCGATCACCCCTCGGGCGTAGTCGGCGAAGTACAGGTCGAGGTCGCGGTTGGCCAGGGTCTCGGGAAAGCCGATCACCTCGGACGCTTGCTTGCGCCGACCTGGCAGTCCGATCAGGGGAGGTTTTGGGGCCACAGAATTGTTCGCTTCCAAACGTTTTGTCCCTAAACGTTAGTCTGGTCGGCCAGGAGGTCTTCAGCCGTCGAAAGGAACCCCGCCATGAGCGACTACGACCGGATTCGTGTGCTGTGGCCCGACCATCTCGGCCTCGCCAGGGGAAAGTACCTTCCCGTTCATCTGGCCGAGCACGGCACCGGGCACTGTGTTACCACCTTCGCCCTCGGCTACGACCGCAGCCTGATCCCGGCCCCCGGTGCGTACCTGATGGAGGGCCTGCCCGACGTTCATGCCACGTTCGATCCCGCGGCTGTGCGCCCTGGCTGGGACGACGACGCCACCGGCGTGGTGGTCGGCCACCTCGACTTCAAGGGCCAGCCGTACACCTTCTCTGCTCGTTATGCCCTTCAGCAGGCGATTGCTGCATGGGCTGAGCTGGGGTACAAGCCGAAGGTGGGCATCGAGTTCGAGGCCTACGTGCTCCAGCCCGACGGGCAGGGCGGCTGGGAGCGGTGGGACACCCCTAGGTCGTTCGTGTACGGCACCGGTCCTTCCACCGACCCCGTGGGGCTCATAGACGACATAACCCGAACGGCCTGGAGGTGCGGGTTCGCCCTCGAGAGCATCAACGCCGAGTACGACGAGTCGCAGTTCGAGCTAACCCTGGAGTACGACGACGCCCTCCAGGCGGCCGATGACGCTTTCCTGTTCCGGGTTCTGGCCCGCGAGGTGGCGCTGCGCCACGGGTTGGACCTGACGTTTCTGGGCAAGCCTTTCCCGGGAATCGCCGGCAGTGGGGTTCACGTCAACTTCTCGCTGGAGGACGCCGAGGGTGTCAACGCCTTCAACAACAGCGAGGCCGCCGATGGGCTTTCGGCGCTGGCCAAGGAGTGCATAGCCGGGCTGGTGTATCACCATCAGGCCCTGGTTGCCCTGTGTGCTCCCACGGTGAACGCCTATCGCCGCCTTCAGCCGGGGGAACTCAACGGCTACTGGGCCAACTGGGGTTACGACCACCGATTCGCCACCAACCGGATTCCCTTCGCCCGAGGCAACGCCACCAGAATCGAAAACCGGCTGAGCGACGGGGCGGTGAACCTGCACCTCGGGGTGGCAGCGGTGTTGCAGGCCGCCCGTCTCGGTCATGTAGAAGGGCTGGCCTGTCCCGACCCGCTTAGTACCGACGGGTTCGAGGAGGTGAACACCGACGTGGGTGCGGCCCCCAGCCTGGCTGTGGCACTGGAGCACCTAGCCGCCGACGAGGCTTTCATGGGCGCGGTGGGAAACGATGTGTGCGACAACTTCATCGCCAACAAGCAGGCCGAGTGGGAGCGCTACATCGCCGCGGTGGGCGAGGACGTGCCCGGCGGCGAGGTCACCCCTTGGGAGCTGGCCGAATACCTCATGTACCACTGAGCAACGGGCCGGCAGCAATTGGCTACCGGCCGACCACCTCGTCGAGGAACCAATCGACGAAGGCGTGGCACTGCTTGATGTTGGCCGCTTCGTGTTGGCGGGTCTCGTCGATGAGGCGGTCGCGGTCCACCCCGCACTCGTTCAGGTACTCGGGGGGAGCGAGGTCCATGAACGATGTGACGTGGTCCACGTCCACCTCGGGGTGGAACTGGGTTCCCACCGTGCGTCCCATGCGGATGAGCTGCACCGAGCTGTCGTTGCGGGCCAGTACCTCGGCGCCGGGGGGTGCAGTGAACCGGTCGTGGTGCCATTGCATCCACGGCCCGGGACCGGCAGGGTTGGGGCCGTCCTCGCCGTTTGTGAGTTCGTACCAGCCGATCTCTGTGACCGGGGACACCTCCACGCTGCCTCCCAGCGCATCTGCTATCAGCTGGCCCCCGAAGCACACCCCCAGGATGGGGGTACCGGCCTCGTGGGTGCGCCGGATCATGTCGAGTTCGTCGTGGATCCACGAGTCGATCTCCGCTTTGTCGGTGAGCGAGCGCACCGATCCCATGGGCACCAGCAGGTCGTAGCCCTCCATCGAAGGGAAGGCGGCGGCGTCGTTGGGCTTGTCGTAGTCCTTGGTTACGAAGTGGATCACGACCTCGTAGCCCCGCTGGGCCAGGCGGGTTCCCACCTGTCCGGGTAGACCATCCAGTTCGTGGGCGATGACCAGGGCGCGTTTCACAGGTTGAACCATACGTGGGCCGCGCCGGTTCCCGACACCGACTCGTACTGGCCGAACTGCTCGCCCGCTGCCGTGCAGGCCGCCCCACCCAGGGCCCCGAGCATGGTCAGGTAATGGCCGAAGTACCCCTCGGGGGCGTGGCGGGAGAACTCGGGGAGGAAGTCGAGCACTGCGGCGTGATCGCCCCGGTGCCAGCAGTCGAGCACATACTCGTCGGCGATTCGGGCTTCGGGAGTTCTTACGTGGAGCACCGGGTCGGCGGCCTCGTGGTCGCGGAACTGGCGCAGGGGCCAGAACCGGTGACTGAGCCCGCCGCTGGCCAGCACCACGACCCGGCGGTCCAGGCCGTCCACTGCGGCGGCCAGCAGTTCGCCGAACAGCAGGAAGTCGTCGGGTTCGGCGGTCTGGCAGACGCCGGCCGACACCCAGGCCTCGTCGCCCTGCAAGAACGGCAGCAGGTTGATGGTGGGGTAGTGAACCGGCAGGTGCGGATCGTCGATGGCGGTGATCCAGGTGTCGTCCCGGTTGCGTGCCTGGGCGGCCCATGCTTCGGCCAGCTCCCGGTCGCCGGGCATGTCGTAGGGCATCTGAGCCATTCCCCGGGGCAGCTCCGAGGAGGTGAACAGCCCCTGGCGGCGGTCGTGGGAGGCGACGATGTGTTCGATGGTGGTGAACCAGTGGGTGTCGATCACCACCACGGTGTCGGCTGCCAGGGGGCGCAGCTTCACATCACCCAGGTCGTGCAGGCCGCGGAACAGGGTGGTGTCTTCGCCGTTGTTCATCTCCCGGCGGATGGCTTCGGGCAGCACCAGCGGCGGGACGTGAGACACCAAGGCCGCTCCCACGATGGCCCCCATCAGACCACCTTCACCGGAAGTTGCTTTATGCCGGATATGAAGTTGGAGCGCAGCCGGCTTATGGGGCCGGCGGGTTCCAGGCGGCTGACTCGTTTCATCAGCTCCTCGAACACCAGCCTCGCCTCCATGCGGGCCAGCCAGGCGCCAAGGCAGAGGTGGGGTCCGTTGCGACCGAAAGCCATGTGATCGTTCTTCTCCCGGCCCAGATCGAAGCAGAACGGCCGATCGAAGGCTTCGGGGTCGTGGTTGGCGGCGATGAACCAGATCACTACCTTGTCGCCTGCCTGGATTCGAGACCCCCGCATCTGCACATCCTGTGTGGCGGTGCGGCGGAAGTGCATGGTGACCGAGCCGGTGCGAAGGATCTCCTCCACCGCGGTGGGGGTGAGGCCGGGGTTGGCCTGCCAGGCCTGCCAGAGCTGGGGATGGTTCATCAGCGTCCACATACCGTGGGTCATGGTGTAGCGAGTGGTGTCGTTGCCGGCCGCCACCAGCAGGGTGAAGAAGTTGTTGAACTCCAGATCGGTGAGCGGATCGCCGTCGATGGTGGGAGCGAGCAACTTGGTGATGATGTCGTCTCGGGGGCAGCCCCGGCGGTCGGCGGCTTGCTCCTGGGCGTACTGGAATATCTCGATGGCCGCCGGGCTGCGGAACGGGATCATCCGGAACTCCTCGGTGTCGGTGAGGTCGACCGGATAGTCGGTGAAGTCGGGATCGGTGTTTCCCAGCAGGGCGTCGCCCCATGACACCAGCTTTCGGCCATCCTGGTCGCTGGTGCCGAGCAGGCGGCCCAGCATCCTCATCGGCAGTTCCTCGGCGATGTCGTGGACGAAGTCGAACTCGTCGTTGGCCAGTGCTGCGTCGAGCACCTCGCCCACCAGCTCCCTGATGGGGGCCTCGAAGGTTTCCACCGTCCGACGGGTGAAGCCCTTGTTGACCAGCCTTCGCAGCCTGGTGTGCTCGGGGGGGTCGGTCTCCATCATGGTGCGCCGGGCCTCGGTCTGCTCGGCGTCCATCTCCTCGAGGCGGATGCCCGATGTTGAGGTGAACGTTTCGACGTCACGGCTAACCGTGAGGCAGTCGTCGTAGCGCAGAATTGACCAGAACCCCGACCCGTCGGCCTCCTCGGTCCAATGCACTGGGTCTTCGGCGCGCAGCCGGGTGAAGGTGGCGTGGGGGACGCCTGCTACGTAGGTGTCGTGTTCGGTGATGTCGGCGTCGTCGGGGCCGAGGTCGGCCAGGTACTGGTCGGCGACGGTCGTGGTGCTCACGGGCCGTCGGACATCGGGTTGGGAGCGGCCCACAGGGTGGTGCCCCCCGCCATCGAGTTGCCCACCTGCCGGTAGTAGCCGCCGATGATCTCGAACGGAGCCAGCCGGGTGAGCTCCTCGGTGGGGTTGTCGTGCAGCACCAGCTCGGCATCGCCCTGGTACACCGGCCCTAGGTCGGCGTCGTAGCCTCGCATCGTCACCAGCTCGTCTAGAGAGTCACGCCCGTCCATCTCGATGGCCGGCATCTGGCGTGTGTGGATCATGGGGTGGCCGTTCACGAACCCGGCTGAGTCGGCGGTGCCCTCGATGGTGAACCGGGCGTCAGCGATCCGCCTGCCCCAGGTGCTCAAGGTCGCCCCGAACCGCCCGCCTGCTTCCAGCCGGGGACCGGCCTTGCCGTAGGAGACCGGTCGGGTCATCCAAATCTCGCTCATCTTCTTGGGGTAGCCCTGGACATGGCCCCGGGCCATGGCGAAGTCCTTGTCCACCCAGATGTAGGCCGCCCGGCTGTAGGTCTGGCCGTGGTAGGAGCAGCGGACCACCAGGAACACTTCCTTGTACTGGGCCCGGGCCGGGTCGTCCAGCTCCTCGAAGCTGTCGCTGCAACTCTGCCAGTCGGCCCAGATAAGCGCCACCGCACCGGGGTCGTCGTCCACCAGCTTCAACGGCTCGGGCAGGAGTTCGGCCACGTTGGCGGGGTCGGTGCGGAACTCCACGGTGAGCATCTCCCCCGAGTAGTGCCACGGCGGTCCGGGCAGAATGCCGCCCACGCCGGTGGGGGTGCGTGGGTACATGAAGCCCTTGAGCTCGGCCACGGGGCCAGCATAATTGTTCGCTACCGAACGATCTAGTTGCTTCACAGAGCAGTATTGGAGCTGGATTGGGGGCGGCTTGGGCTGAGGATCTAGCAGGTACCCGGGGCTGGGTGGGAGCTGGATTGAGGGCGGTTTGGGCTGACGATCTAGCCAGTACCCGGGGCTGGGTTTAGGCCGGATTGGGGGCGGTTTGGGCTGAAGCCGGGGAGATGTCGAACAATAGAGTCGTGGCCGTGCATGAAGGTTGTGGGCAAGTGGGCCATGGGCCGGCACGCATCGGGAAGCTCGATGACGCTGGCTGACGGGGTAGCCCGTGACGGGGTGCTGACCGCCGAGCGGGCCGCGGTGGTGGAGCGCATGAGGGCGCTAGGCCCCGCGCTGGCCTCCCGGTCGGCCCGCTACGACCGCGACGCCGCCTTTCCCACCGAGAACTGGGACGACTTGGCCGAAGCCGGCCTGTTGGGCATCTGCATCCCTGCCTCCGAGGGTGGTCTCGGCTCGGACTTTGTGGGGTACGCACTGGCCTCCGAAGAACTCGGGCGGCACTGTGCTGCCACCGGCCTCACCTACAACATGCACGTGGCGACCACCCTTTTGGTGGGCCAGATCGCCGACGACATGGAGCTGCCCAGCAACGATCGATCCACGTTGCGGCGGCGGCGGGCCGCACTGTGGCAGGGCATTGTCGAGCAGGGCCTTATCCACAGCCAGCCGTTTTCCGAGGGGTTGGCGGCCGGGGCCACCGAGGGGTACGCCACCGCTGCCGTTCCCGTTGATGGCGGTTACCGGGTGAGCGGGCGGAAGATATTCGCGTCGCTCAGCGGGGCGGCCCACATCCACAACATCGTGTGCTTGGTGGGAGGCGATCCCCGGGTGCGCCTGCTAGGGGTGGCGGCCGACTCCGAGGGCTTTCGGATCGAAGGCGAATGGGATCCGTTGGGAATGCGGGCCACGGACTCCCGCAACCTGGTTCTAGACGACGTGTACGTCTCGGCCGAGCGAGAGTGGATCCCGCCGGGCATGTTCGATCAGGCCGCTGCCCGGTGGCCGTACTTCTACATGACCCTGTCGTTCACCTACCTGGGTCTGATGCGGGCGATCATCGACGCCACCGCCGAGTACCTCATTGGCAGCGGCGGCCCCGATGCCCGGCGCAACCACCCCATCAAGCAACAGGGGTGGGCGGAGATGAACCTTCTCTACGACCGGGCCCAGGCGCTGTGTTACCGGGTGCTGGCGGAATCGGGGGTTGATCCCGACCCCGCAGCTGTCCGCCGGGCGTGGAGTTCCACGGTCACCATCATGGACGGCGCTCCAGAGCTGGCCTCTTTGGCTTTGCGGGTGTGCGGGGGGCGTTCGTTGCTGCGGCCGTCCCGCCTGGAGCAGTACTACCGCGACGCTCGGTGCGGCGCAGCCATGTTGCCGTGGAGCGTGGAGGTGTGTCTGGACCGTCTGGGCCGAGCGGGCCTTTTCCCCGAAGCCACCGAGTCGCCGGCGTAGTGGTCACTTGCGGTTGACGGCGCCGCTTGGGATGGCTACTTTCTGGAATTGTATTTTGCATCAAAAATACAATCGGTAGCCCAGACACAGTCGTTTGCTCCCAAATGATTGTGTGCTTAGGCTGACCCGCATCCCAAAGAGGGGGAAAAATATGAAACTCAAAGTCCTGTTGACACTGTTTGCGGTCTTTGCCTTGGTGGTGTCCGCCTGTGGCAATGATGACGATGGCGACACCGCACCGGCTCCAACCGCGGCCGCGACATCGGCTCCGACGGAGGCACCCACCGAGGCGCCCGAACCGGAGATGACCGAGGAGCCCGAGCCGGAGCCGGAACCGGAGCCGATGATGACCCATGTGGACATCGACGCTGCTTTGGCTGCTGATCTGGGTAACTGTGTGGACGCTCCGACTGGTGAGGCGATCAAGGTTGGCATGGCCATGGACTTCAGCGATGTGGTCGGGTTCGTTGACATTCCCGGATCCAACCTGGTGCCCTACATCGCCGAGAAGGTCAACTGCGTCGGTGGTATCAACGGGTCGCCGGTCGAGGTGCGGGTTGCCGAGGTGGGCGATGACGCGGTGCTGGCCACTGAGGAACTCCTCGATTGGGGTGCCCACTTCCTGATTGGCCCCCCGTTTGCCGATTTCGCTCTTCCTATCTTGCAGGCAACCGAGGGTCAGGTTCCGCTGTTTGTGGCTGCTTCCACCGAGCCGACGCTGGCTGACGCCACGGTCAACTCGTTCTTGGTGACATTCGACGATTACGGCATGTCCGGGGCCGCGGCCCAGTGGGCGTGGGATCAAGGCATCACCCGGGCCATCGTGTTCACCGAGGGCGAGGGTATTCCCTACACCGGGGTCAACCCGGATGCGTTCATCGCCAAGTTCGAGGAACTCGGCGGCGAGGTTGTGAGCGTGCAGACCTACGTGTGGGCCGCCGACACCGACTTCTCGGCTCAGGTCAACGACATTGCCGGCATATCCGAGAACAACGAGGTTGTGTTCTCCGCTGCGCTCGGTTTCCAGGTCACCGCGCTGCGGGGCCAGCTCGAAGGCCAGGGCCTTGACGGGCTCACCTACATAGGTACCGACGCGCTGGACGCCACCGGCATCCAGTTCGAGGCCAACAACGAGGGCATCGCCCACACCCCGCACACCAGCATCTCGGCCGGCGACCGGATCGACACCATGCTGGCCGACTACGAAGCCGACCGGGGTGAGGCGTTGGAAAGCCGTGGGTTCATGGCGCTGTATGTGGACTCGATGTTTCTGGGCATTCAGGGCATGTTGGACTGCGGATGCACCAACCCTGCCGACATCGGCGACGCTGTGGCCCAGATCGAGGGCTTCGAGGGCCTGTCAGGGGTCATCACCTTTGCGGGCACCAACGGCATCCCACCCAAGGCGGTGCCCATCAACCAGATTGTCAACGGCGAGGACGTACTGGTCGCCACCATCGGCTGAGCGAGCCCTCGGGCGGCAAAGCCTGATGCTCGAATACGGTTGGACCCATGCTCGAAGTGTCGAGGTTGACAACCAAATATGGGGCGATCTCAGCACTGCGAAGCGCTGATCTGCACGTCGGGTCCGGTGAGGTTATCGGCCTCATCGGACCCAACGGTGCGGGCAAAACCACACTGCTGGGTTCGATAGCCGGGCTGCTCGATCCTGCGTCCGGCTCGGTGGCCTTCGAGGGGGCCGACATCACCGGCTTCTCACCGGAGAAGCTCCTTCGGTCGGGCATTGCCCTTGTGCCCGAGCACCGCCGGATCTTCGGTGATCTCACCGTGGAGGAAAACCTCAAGATCGGCGGCATCACCGTGTCTCGTGACGAGCGGGCCGGCCTGCTTGATGAGATGGGCGAGAGGTTCCCGGTGCTGGCCGAGAAGCGGTCGGTGGCCGCCGGGTTCCTGTCCGGTGGTGAGGCCCAACAGCTCGCCATCGCCCGGGCCCTCATGTCGAAGCCCCGGCTGCTGATGATGGACGAGCCCTCTCTGGGGCTGGCCCCGGTTCTGGTTGATGTTGTGTTCGAGCTGATCAAGACGCTCCAGAGTCAGGGTCGGACCCTTCTGGTGGTCGAGCAGAACGCCACCCGGATGCTCGAGGTGGCCGACCGGGCCTACGTGTTGCGCTCCGGTGAGGTGGTGGCCGAGGGCACCGGCTCGGAGCTGAGGGAGCGGACCGACTTGTTCGACACCTTCATCGGGGGCGGGGCATGACCGAGCTGCTCCAGAATCTCATCGACGGGCTGGGTCGGGGGAGCATCTATGCCCTGCTGGCCTTGGGGGTGGCGGTGATCTTCGGGGTGATGCACCTGCTCAACTTCGCCCACGGCGAGCTGATCACCGTGTCGGGCTACGTGGCGTTCTGGACCATCAACGAGGGGTGGTCTTGGTACCTGGTGGCCCCCATCATCATCCTCACCTCCATCGTCACCTCGTTGGTGATCGAGCGGGTGGCGTTCAGTCGGGTTCGGGGCAGCTCCGACTTCACCCTGCTGCTTACGTCGTTCGGGGTTCATTTCGTGGTTTCGGCCATCTTCCTGCTTTACGTCTCTGCGTCGGTCAAGACGTTTCCCCGTCCGGGGTGGGTCACCAACACCTACAAGGTGGGGTCGCTGAACATCGAGGTGTTCGACACCGTGGTCATCGGGGTTACGGCGGTGGCCCTGCTGGGCACCACTTGGCTGGTGCAGCGCACCATGTTTGGCCTTGCCCTGCGGGCCGCAGCCGCCGACTTCAGCACGGCCCGGCTCATGGGGGTTCGCTCCGATTCGGTTATCCGCGGGGCGTTCGCCCTCTCCGGCTTGCTGGCCGGCATTGCCGGTGTGTTCTGGCTCATGCGTGCCGGAAACACCACGCCCAGCGCGGGGATCGGCCCAATGCTCAAGGGCGTGTTGGCCGCGCTGATCGGTGGGCTGGGCAGCTTGCGGGGGGCGGTATTGGGCGGGTTCGTTCTTGGCCTGGCCGAGGTGCTGTTGCGGTCTCGGCTGCCCGACTCGGTGGCCAGCCTTACCGAGGGTTTCGTATTCCTTCTGATCGCGCTGTTGTTCATCTTCCGTCCCCAGGGCCTCATTACCGTGGCCCACGCGGAGCGGGTGTGATGGTGGCTCGGACCCAGGAAGGCCACCCTCGGGCGAAGTCCGCGATGTTTCCCGACTTGCGCCGCGACGTGGCGTTTCCCGTGGTGGGGGCGGGGTTGCTGTTCGGCGGGTTCATCGCCCTGGGACTGCTGTACCAGGGGTGGTTCGGCGGTGCCGCCGCCGAGCGCTTGGTGACGATCGCCCTGATCGACGCCATCATCGTGCTCGGCATCCAAATGTACGTGGGCAACACCGGAGTGCTCTCGTTCGGCCACATCGGATTCGGCGCCATCGCCGGATACGCGTTCGCGATCTTCGCCATCTCCCCGGCCGAGAAGGCCAAGCGCATCCCTTCAGCTCCGCTTGGGTTGGACGAAATAGACATCAGCTCGTGGGCCGCGGTGGGTGTCGCTGTGGGGATCACCCTGGTGGTGGCGTTCTTCGTGGGCATCGGCCTGGCCCGGTCGGGGGCCGAATCCGGGGCGGTAGCCGCCACCGTCATCACCCTGGCCCTTTTGTTCGTGACCCACGAAGTGGCTCGGAACTGGCCCGAGATGACCGGAGGCGACCGGGCCGGATTGTCATTCCGCATCGGAGGTGCCCTCGACACCCGAGCTCCCATTTATCTGGCGCTGGCCGGGACGCTGGTGTTGGGCAGGCTGTTTGCCCAGAGTCGCCAGGGACGGCTGGCCAAGGCGAGTCGGGAGGACAACCTGGCTGCCAGGGCCATGGGGGTGGACCCGTTCGTCCAGCAGATGATCGCTCTTATGTTCTCGGTGGTGGTGGTGTCGGTGGGGGCCAGCCTTCGGGTGTACGAAACCGGCTCGATCCTCCCGGAGAACTTCTTCTTCAACTACACGCTGCTGACCCTGGCCATGCTCATCGTCGGCGGTCGCAACAGCGTCACCGGGGCACTGTTCGGGGTCGCGGTGATGACGGTGGGGCGGGAGCTGGCCCGACGGCTCGGGCAGGACGGGTTCGAGGTGTTCGGCCTCGGTCTCGACAGCGCCCCGCTCGACTGGGTCTTCCGCGAGAACCTCCAAACGGTGTTCTTCGGTGTCGCCATGCTCGGGTTCATGATCTGGAGGCCGAAAGGCCTGCTCAGCGACTGGGAGCTGGACGAATGGCTGCACCGCCGCCTAACCCGGTCGCAGAGCACCCCACCGGTGCCCGGGGTGTCGCAAGCCGATGGCCTTGACGCCCGCCTCGAAGTTGAGGACGTGAGCGTGGCTTTCGGAGGCTTTCAGGCGCTCTCAAGTTCGGGGTTCACGGTGGCCAGCGGTGAGGTGGTTGGCATCATCGGCCCCAACGGAGCCGGCAAGACAACGCTCATCAACGTGATCACCGGGCTGGTTCCGGCCACCTCTGGCGAGGTACGCCTCAACGGCAACAACCTCATCGGCGCTCCCTCTCACCAGATTGCCCGAGCCGGGCTGGTTCGCACCTTCCAGAACCTGCGGCTGTTCAGTGCCCTCACCGTGCGGGAGAACGTGGAGGTAACCCGGCTGGTGGAGGGCACCGACCGCTCCGACCGCACCTCTCCCGATGTTGACGTGCTGGTGGCCGCCGCCGGCTTGTGGGACCACCGGGATCGACGGGCAGGCGAACTCGACTACGGCAACTCACGCCGCCTCGAACTGGCCCGGGCGGCCGCTGCCCGGCCCCTGTTCCTGCTGTTGGACGAGCCCACCTCGGGGATGAGCGACACCGAGTCGCTGGCCATGGTCGATCAGGTGCAAACCATGGCCGGCCTGGTGGGAGCAGGCGTGGTGGTGGTGGATCACGACCTGGACTTCATCATCGGGATCTGCGACCGCATCTACTGCCTCGACCGGGGCTTGGTTATCGCCACCGGCAGCCCGGAGGAAATCCAGGCCGATCCCGCGGTGCAGGCCGCCTACCTGGGGTCGTCGGCGTCATGACCGATCTCGCCACCGCACCTCGTTCCCGCCAGAGCGCCTTGCCGTCTTCCCGCCGAAGGGGGGGCTTGGCCGATGACGTGGTTTCTCACATAAGGGAGCTGATTCTCTCCGGGGCCCTGAAACCGGGCACCAAGATCGACCAGGAAGCGGTGGGGGCCGCCCTCGACGTGAGCCGGAGCCCCATCCGGGAGGCGCTGGTCATCCTCGGGCAGGAGGGCCTGCTCGAGGTCATCCCCCGGCGGGGCGCTGTGGTGGCCGACCTGACCCCCGAGGACATCCTCGACCATTACGAGCTTTTCGGGGTGGTGGCCGGGCGAGCGGCAGCCGTGGCCGCCAAAACGCTGGGCGATGACGAGATCAGCGAGCTTCGCTCCATCCACGACCGCTTCATCGACGACACCGACGACGATCTGTCCGCCTTGAACTGGGCCTTCCACCGAATCATCAACCGCTCGGCCTCCCGCCGGACCCGATGGCTCCTGCGCCTTCTGGAACGCTCGGTGCCGGCGGGGTATTACGAGTTCACCGACGGGTGGGACGCTCAGGCCGTCCAGCACCACGCGGCCATCCTCGAGGCCATCATCAACCACGACGCCGACGAGGCCCGGCGCCGCATGGAACACCACCTGCATGAGTCGGGGGTGGCTGCGGTGGCCTATCTGGAACGCCAAGGATTCTGGGAAGACTGAGTGGTTTCCGGCCCCGACGACTTTGAGATGATTCGCACCGAGGTGCGCCGGCTGTGCGACAAGTTCGGCACCGAGTACTGGCGCGATCTCGAACCCGACGGCTATCCCGAGGAGTTCGTATCTGAGCTGACCGCTCACGGGTGGCTCGGGTCGTTGATTCCCGAGGAATACGGCGGGGGCGGGTTGAGCCTGGCCGGGGCGTCGGTCATCGTTGAGGAGATCTCGGCCAGCGGCGGCAATCCCAGTGCCTGCCATGCCCAGATGTACGTGATGGGCACGCTGTTGCGCCACGGCTCCGACCGTCAGAAGGAGCAATACCTCCCCCAGGTGGCCGACGGTCGGAAGCGGTTACAGGCGTTCGGGGTCACCGAGCCCACCGCCGGATCGGAGACCACCGCCATCCGCACTCGGGCCGAGCGGGACGGGGATTGCTGGCGCATCAACGGCCAGAAGATCTGGACGTCGCGGGCGCTGTACTCCGATCTGATGATCCTGCTGGCTCGCACGACCCCCGCCGAGGAGGCCGAGAGCCGCACCGGCGGGCTGTCGGTTTTCTTGATCGAACTGCGGGGCGAGTACGGCGAGCTGGTGCCGGGCCTGACCATCAATCCCATTCCCACGATGATGAACCACAACACCACCGAGGTGTTCTTCGACGACGTGGTGGTGCCGGGAGATGCCCTGGTGGGAACCGAGGGCCAGGGCTTTCGCCACATCCTCGACGGAATGAACGCCGAGCGGATCCTGATCGCCGCCGAGTGCATCGGCGACGGCAAGTTCTTCCTGGAGAAGGCCAGCGCCTACGCCAACGGCCGGGAGGTGTTCGGGCGACCCATCGGCATGAACCAGGGCGTGGCGTTTCCCCTTGCCCGGGCGTACGCCAACCTGCAGGCGGCCGACCTCATGCGATGGAAGGCAGCCAACCTGTTCGACGCTGGGGAGCCGTGCGGTGCCGAGGCCAACATGGCCAAGATGCTGGCCTCGGAGGCATCGTGGGAAGCGGCCAACGCCGCCCTCAACACCCACGGCGGGTTCGGATTTGCCATGGAGTACGACATCGAGCGGAAGTTCCGGGAGACCCGGCTGTACCAAGTGGCCCCGGTCAACAACAACCTGGTGCTGGCCTTCGTGGCCCAAAAGTGCCTCGGCCTCCCCAAGAGCTACTGACGCCGTGCGCGCCGTCGTGCTCCCCGCCGTGAACTCGCCCCTAGTGGTGGTTGACGACTACCCCGATCCCGAAGAGGGCTCCGGTGAGGTGATCACCGTCACCGCTTGCGGCGTGTGCCACTCCGACCTGCACGTGGTGGAGGGCGACTTCCCTAGCCCGCTGCCCCTGGTGTTGGGTCACGAGGTAACCGGCACCCATCCCGAGCTGGGCCCGGTGATGGTGTACGCGCCGTGGGGCTGCGGCCGGTGCGAGCAGTGCGACGAGGGCAACGACATGATCTGCGCCGACGCCACCGAGGCCGGCCTGTTCGTGGACGGCGGCTACGCCGAGCAGATGGGCATCCCCGACCGGTCGCGGTTGTGCCCTCTGGGCGATCTAGACCCTGTGGCCAGCGCGCCGCTGGCCTGCGGGGGCCTCACCGCCTTCCGAGCCGTGCAACACTGCCTGAACACGCTGCGCCGCCCCGGCCGCCGCCGCCGGGCGCTGGTGATCGGCGCCGGGGGTCTCGGCCAGTACGCCCTGAGCTACCTGAAGCTGCTCTCCGATCCCGAGGTGTATGCCCTGGATCTGGCTGCCGACAAGCGGGCAGCGGCTGTGGACGCCGGTGCCGATCATGCGGTGGATTCCGCTGACGATGTGCCACCCTGCGATGCGGTGATCGACTTTGTCGGCCACAACACCACGCTAGCAGCGGCAGCCGCCACGGTGGCCAAACAAGGCCTTGTAGTGGTGGTCGGCCTCTATGGGGGTCGGGTGCAGTTCGGCGTCGGTGCCGTACCTCACGAAGCCCACTTCATGTCCAGCATCTGGGGCAGCCGGTCGCAGCTCGGCAAGCTGATCGAGCTGGCCCACCGTGAACCGTCGG
This sequence comes from Acidimicrobiales bacterium, assembly GCA_965200775.1. Taxonomy (GTDB): domain Bacteria; phylum Actinomycetota; class Acidimicrobiia; order Acidimicrobiales; family Bin134; genus Poriferisocius. Next base: position 2,999,750 of record OZ241383.1, read on the forward strand.
TGGTGGCCCCGGTGGAGTCGGTCCCGCTGACCGAAGCCCAACTTGCCCACGACCGCCTGCGGGCCGGCGATGTCCAGGGTCGCCTGGTGCTGACCCCGGCGTGATCCATGAAGCGATATGAACGATATGACCCCGCTGTCCATCCCTCCAACCGTCTGCAAGGCAGGTGAATCATGGCTGAAACCTTGAGCGTCGACGATTTTCGGGCCGCGTGCGAACAGGCCGCGGTCCACACCGTGGAAGTGGCCACCCCCGACACCCAGGGCCACATCCGAGGCAAGCGGGTCCCGGTGGAGCGCTTTTTTTCGGTTGTTGCCCGCAGCGGTCTGAACATTGCAGACGCCATGTTCGTGTTCGACATGCAAAACGACCTGCCCGACAACCCCTACATCAACATGGAGTCGGGCTATCTCGACTGCCACCTCGTGCCCGACCTCTCGACCGCTCGGGTTTTCACCCACCGCCCCGGCTACGCGCTGGTGTTTGCCGATTCCTTCGATCCCCACAGCGAACCGCTGGCCGTCGCCCCTCGTAACGTGCTGGCCAACCAGATCGAGAGGTGCCGGGCCGCCGGCCTCGACCCGGTGGTGGCCACTGAGCTGGAGTTCTACATCTGCACTTCCGACTGGGAACCGGTGCAGGACCACATCCAGTACTCGTCGCTCACCGATGCGCCGGCGCTGGAGGACTGTGTGGCCGAGATGCGCCACGGGCTGATCGGGGCCGGCCTGGAGGTGGAGTCTTCCAACCCGGAGTACGGGCCGGGCCAGATGGAGATCAATGTGGGCCACGCCGACGCCATCACCTGCGCCGACAACACGGTGTTGCTCAAGAGCATCGTGAAGCAGGTAGCGGTGCAGCACGGGATGAGGGCCACGTTCATGCCAAAGCTGTGGACGGAGCCGTCGGGGTCGGGCATGCACATCCACACTAGCCTCTCCGAGGGCGGGGCCAACGCTTTCGCCGATTCCGACGGCCTACCCAACCCCCTCATGGGGCGCTGGGTGGCAGGTCAGCTCGAGCATGCCGAGGCCATGACCTTGCTGGCCGCTCCCACCATCAACGGCCCCAAGCGCATCCGCCCCTACACGTTCGTGCCCACCCACGTTCACTGGGGCCTCGACAACCGCACGGTCATGTGCCGGTGCATTTGCGAGGCGGGATCGCAGGCCAACCGGGTGGAGTTTCGCTCGGCCGGGGCCGACGCCAATCCCTACCTCATGATTGCCGGCATTTTGGCTGCCGGCCTCGACGGGATCGAAAGGGAGCTGCCCCTGCCGGCCATGAGCGAGGGCGATATGTACACCACCCCCGGCGACTGCCGTCCCCTGCCCACCGACCTGGCCGGGGCCATCGCCGCATATGAGGGGAGCGCACTTGCCGGACATCTCGGTGAGATGTTCTCCACCTCGTACCTGGCCATGGCCAACCACGAACTCTCCCTGGCCGCCGAGCACTCGTCCCACCCCGATGACGTGAACGATTGGGAGCGGGCCCGCTATGCGGAGCACTGCTGACATGAGCCCCGCTGTTGCGATGGCTGGAGCGTTGCCGGCATGAGCCCTGCGTCCCCGGTGGAAGCCCCCGAGGTCACCGAACCCAGCTTGTATCTCGAGAGGATCCCCCACGACCGCTTTGCCGTGTTGCGGGCCACCCCCGGCCTGGCCTGGCACCCCTACCAGGGCGGGGGGTTCTGGGCCGTTACCCGCCACGCAGATGTGCGCCACGTGTCCCGGAACCCCGAGCTGTTCTCCTCCGCCATCGGCCACACCAACCTGTGGGACCTGGAGGCAGATGCGCTCGAGGCTCGGCGGTCGCTGATCGACACCGACGCTCCCGACCACACCCGGCTCCGACGCCTGGTGGCCGGTGCCTTCACCCCCAAGAACATCCGGCGATGGGAGGAGGTGGTGAGGGACATCACCGAACGGCTCCTCGACCGGTTCATCGAGGAGGACGGCGGCGACTGGGTGGACATGGTGGCCGCACCGCTACCCATCCAGGTGATCCTGGCCATGCTCGGGGTCCCGGTTGAGGATGCGGACTACCTGGTGGAGCTGTCGAACTACCTGGTGGAGGGAACCGGCGATGCCCAGTCGATCCCGCCCGATGCGTTCGGCAATACCACCGAGCTGCGCCTGCTGCCGTTCAATAGCCCTGCCAGTCATGCTCTGTTCGAGTACGGCGAGGGTATGCGCAGCCAACGCCGTCACGATCCCCGGGAAGATCTGGTCTCCCACTTGGTGCAGATCGAGTCCGAGGGTGACCGGATGTCGAGAAGCGAGTACCGGAACATGTTCCACCTGCTCGTGTTCGCCGGCAACGAAACCACCCGTACCGCCATAAGCCACGGAGCTATGGCGCTGGCTTCCAATCCCAGCGAGTGGCAGCGGGTGCTCGACGATCCGACATTGATCGAGTCGGCCACTGAGGAGATTTTGAGGTGGGCCACTCCGGTGATGCACATGAGAAGGACGGCTGTGACCGACACCGAGTTGGCGGGTACTTCCATCAGGGCGGGCGACAAGGTGGTCATGTGGTACGCATCCGCAAACCGCGATGAGGCCATGTTCGACGAGCCGTTCCGCTTCGATGTGGGGCGGGCCGACAACGAGCACTTCGCGTTCGGCGGGGGCGGCCCCCACCTGTGCCTTGGGGCTTTCCTGGCCCGGCTTGAGGTCACGGTCCTGCTGGAGGAGATGGCTCGGCGGCGCCTCAGCCTTGAGCAGACCTCTGAACCGGGGCGGGCCCGGTCCAACTTCGTTCACGGTGTGCTGTCTGTGGGCATGCGCCCGGTGAGAACGCCGTGAAACCGGCTTTGGGTTCCGACGGCTGTGAGGAGGTCGGCTGATGAGCGGAGATGCTCCGGTGCGGGTGGCGGTTGATGAGGATCTGTGCATCGGCGGAGGGATTTGCGAGATGCTCGAACCCGAGGTGTTCGAGGTGGACAGCGAAACGGTGATGTCGTCGGTGGTTGGCGATGGCCTGTTGCCCCGAGCCCGGGCCGAGGTGGTGGTGGATCGGTGTCCGGGGCGGGCCATATCCATAGTTTGAGGAGCTGCGATGGAGGTTTTCGACAACTGGATTGACGGGAGGTTTGCTCCGCCGCCCCGCGGGCGCCACATGGCCACCATCAATCCGTTCACCGGGGAGTCCTGGGCGGAGGTGGCCGACGATCCCGATGCGGTGGACGACGCCGTCCGAGCAGCCCGGCGAGCTTTCACCGACGGTCCGTGGGCCGAGATGGGCGGGGCCGAGCGAGCCCGGCTCATGCGCCGCCTCGGGGAGCTTCTGACCCGGGATGCCGAAGCGCTGGCCGTGGTCGAGACCAGGGACAATGGCAAGATCATCCGTGAGACAACAGCGCAGGCCAAGAGCCTGCAGGGCTACTACGACTACTTCGCAGGCTCGGCCGACAAGCTCGGAGGCGAGCAGATTCCCAGCCCGTCGCCTAACTTCCTGGTGCTCACCGAGCGGGAACCGGTCGGCGTGGTCGGAGCGGTGATCCCATGGAACTCGCCGCTGGCCTTGCTCACGTGGAAGCTGGCCCCTCTGCTGGCCGCCGGATGCACAGCCGTGGTCAAGCCGTCGGACATCACCCCGGTGACGGCGCTGCTGCTGGCCGAGCTGACCGCCGAAGCCGGCTTCCCCCCTGGGGTGGTCAACGTGGTTACCGGAGGGGCCGAGGTTGGGGCGGCGATCACAGCTCACCCAGACATCGACAAGATCACCTTCACCGGGGGAGGGGCCACCGCCCGGCACGTGGCCAGAGCGGCGGCCGACAACCTGACCCCGACGGTGCTGGAGCTGGGCGGCAAATCTCCGCAGATCATCTTTCCCGACGCCGACCCAGAGGCGGCCACCAAAGGTTTGTTGGCCGGGATCTTTGCGGCCAGTGGCCAGACCTGTGTGGCCGGATCGAGGGCCTACATCCATCGTGACGTTTTCGACGAGATCATCGGGCGGGTGGTGGCCAGGGCCGGTGAGCTTGTGCTGGGCGATCCGAGTGATCTTGCTACCGAGATGGGCCCGGCAGCGTCGGATGCCCAGCGGGACCGGATTCTGGCCATGATCGAGCAGGCCCGAATGGATGGGGCCACCATCGCCGCGGGCGGGGTTGTCGATCCCGACCTCGGCGGGCGTTTCGTGCGACCCACGGTCATCACCGGGGTTTCCAACGAAACCTCCATTGTTCGTGAGGAGGTGTTCGGCCCGGTGCTGGCCGCTTTGGCTTTCGACGACGAGGACGAGGTGGTGAAGCTGGCCAACGACAGTGATTTCGGGCTGGCCGCCGGCATCTGGACCAGCGACATTCGCCGGGCCCATCGGTTGGCCAGAGCCCTCAGGGTGGGAACGGTGTGGATCAACACCTACCGCAACGTGAGCTACATGGCCCCGTTCGGAGGTTTCAAGCAGTCAGGCTACGGCCGGGACAACGGCCTCGAAGCCCTCGACGGGTTCCTCCAAACCAAAACCGTCTGGGTCGAACTCACCGGCGCCACCCGCGATCCCTTCGTCATCGGCTAACCCCCTCGAACGGCGCGGCGTTATGCTCCGCATTTGACTTCCAAATGGTGGTTACCACCACCGGTCCGGCTTACCGCCGCCCCGACGGAGTACAAGTAGCCCCCATCACCACCCTCGCCCCCTAACCCAACCAGGCATCACCAAAACTGACGGAGTCGACCCCGCCAGCAACATTCATCGCCTCCAAGGCTCGGGTGGCATGGGTCGGGGTAGGCCAATCGGATGGGCGTCAGCGGGCCCAAAATTCTCCGAGAGGGCTACAGCTTGCCGGTTACTGTGAAGGCTCCCCCGCCCACCATCGGCTTCACCCAAAAGAGAAACTGTCACCGTCGTCTGGATAATGGGGTCATGCATAACGTTGAACAAATGTCAGAAGTGAAGTCGGAGGCGAATGAAGGTCGCTCCGTCAGCGGCCCTAGCTCGGTGAGCAAGGTACGAACCGCTCGTGTGCCCGTGGTGTGTGACGGGGTCAAGGGGGTCATCGCCTTTCGTGGCGACCGGTGGGTTGTGGACAATAGCGCTGAACTTTCGGTACTCCAAGGTCTGGGAGGCTCGTCTGATGGTGCCGGCCGGTTATCTGCCTTGGTGGCAGCCTTGAACTCCGGGGTAGCCAAGTTGGGTGACTTGGCGAATTTGAACCGAGCCTTGAGGTCCATCGCAGAATGTGAGCCACCTTGCTTGGCGCACGTCCCAGTTGATTTGCGGCCTGCGGCTATGGTGGCTTGTGCCCACTGGGATTGCCTCGAAGCGGCGGAATGGCTGTGCTGGGCGCTGGCTTCGCGTCTAAACAGCAACTTGACGGACACATCGCTGGCGGCCGGATACATGAATTGGGAACTTGAGGGCAAGGATCGCGCGGTGGATGAGTATTGGTTGAATGCGTCATGGTGTTCCATGGTCGGTGAATCATTCTGGGAGACATTGTCTTCTCACGAAAATCTGCTGATTCGATACATTGGGGAAGTTAGCGATCCTCTAACGTCGAAGGAACGACTTTGGAAATTGTGGAAGTACAGAGCGGACTATTATGAAACATATGAGTTGCAAGACCTAGTTGCTTTGCATCCCAACGCATCTGTTGATCACATAATGGATATAGCGAAAAAAAGTCGCTATATTGACAGTGCGGTCGTCTATAGAGTTTTACAAAATAAAACCACCAAGTCTCGCAAGTTGCGCGAGATGTTTACAATGGATTTGGATATTGGACATCTTTGCCTTTTGTCACTGCATCCCAATACTCCAAAAGATGTACTTGAGCTATTGCTTGCTAATGACAATGACCAGGTAGCCGGTTTGGCTGCTCATCACCCCGAGGTATCATCCAGAGCGCTGGTCCGGGCATTTGATCACCCTAGCGCTAAACGGCGGACCCTTTTGGTCCAGTCGGGGAAGCTCCCCAAAGGGAATTTGGAGATGGTTGTTGGTGATCGAAACCGTCATGTCAGAGCCGCGGTAGCCGGAGATCCACGGCTTAACCGCAAACTGTTGAAACAGTTGGCTATAGACAAGACCGCAACAGTTAGAAGATGGGCAGCCACAAACCCTTCAATGTCTCTAAAGTTGCTCTACCGGTTAGCTTGTGACGAGCATTCTTGGGTGCGTAGAGCAGTTGCTTCCAGGAAAGATGCTAATCCCCAATTGGTCGCTTTGCTGGAGAAGGATTCGGACGATGCCGTGCGTGTATGGGTGGCCCAGAACCCATCAGCACCAAAATATACCTTGAGGCAGCTTGCCGCTGACAAGACTGATTGGGTTAGGCTGTCCGTTGCTGAGAATGCTTCGACTCCTGTTGAGGTGCTCATGCAACTTGCCGCTGACAAGACTGATTGGGTTAGGCTGTCCGTTGCTGAGAATGCTTCGACTCCTGTTGAGGTGCTCATGCAACTTGCCGCTGACAAGACTGATTGGGTTAGGCTGTCCGTTGCTGAGAATGCTTCGACTCCTGTTGAGGTGCTCATGCAACTTTCTGCGGACCAAAGTGACTGGGTGCGAGTCGCTGTCGCTGAAAATCCCTCTACTCCTGCTAGGGCATTTGACCAACTCGTGTTCGATCGTGAAGATCAGGTACGGTGGCGTCTGGCGAAAAACCCGTCCCTTCCTGCAAGGCTGCTTATCCAACTAGGGAAGGACCAACGATACTTCATACGAATGGACGTGGCCAGGAATCCCTCGACGCCGGTCGAAGCACTCGAACAACTTGCCTACGACAGGGTACCCGCGGTGCGTGAAGCAGTTGCCCATCACCCGTCCACACCAGCCGACCTGCTGGAACATCTACGGGTCCAGGGGTACGCCAGAATCCCTCGACCCGACCAAGCAATGGCATCACCAGCATGAGAACGGTGGCAGTCACAGAGGAAACCCTGGAAGCCGAGGGCTATCCGCCGTTGACCAGGAGTTTTGCAATTGCGTCTTCACACACACGGAAACACGTCACGCCTGAAGACCTGAGAGCCTGGCTATACGAGCAGGATGCTCGTTCATCGCCTCCGACGAACTGGCCACCGTTCTAGGTGTGCCAGAGCAAGATCTGCCCGATGTGCTGATCCAAGCCGTGCGAGACCGGGAGATGCTCCAAATTACTGCCACAAGCTGGGCACCAACGTCGCTCCAGGGTTCCTTCCCCTACATGGGGGTGCTGGATGCGTTGATGCGTCACTTGGACTGCGCCTACTACATCGGCTGGATGTCTGCCGGACAGATCCATGGAGCATCTCACTATCGCAGTGCTCGGCTTATGGTGGCAGTGGAGCACGAAGTTCCGGAGCTGCTTGCTGCTCCTCTGTCGGAAACGACCGGTGCCTTCAGAGAATTGATGGGTCGTATGCCCCATTACCTGCCGGTCGTAAGGCCCAACATTGCCAATATACCCTGCGAGTTCACACGCATTGGCCCAGGAGCAAACCTTTTTCATGCTCAGATGGGCAACGTATCTACCACAGCGGCAACCTTGCTGGATTGTGTGGACCGTCCCGACCTGGCCGGTGGCATGAACAACCTGGCCAACATAGCCTTCGCATTCTTGGCCATGGAGGGCTATACACGTGAGGAGCGACGTCAGAGGAAGATACCCTCCGAGGAGTTGGCCGAAGTGGCAATGCTGTTCCCGCCCGAAGTGCGGCAACGCTGCGGCAATTTGCTGTCACGAATGCGACGGCGTGTTCTCAAACCCTGGTACCCGCTGAGGAGACTGCGAAACACAATATCTCGCAACGCCCCGATAGTGGACTACGGCAACTATCCACTCTGCAACAGCCCCCGCCTCAATCGACAGTGGAGGGTGTCAGTTAGCAGTTTACCGGATTGTGACTGGTAGCGAGAAAAGAGACTTGCATTGATCGAACGTCATATTATTGAGAACAGATTGACTCAACGTCAGTGGGACAATAACCACCAAGCAGAGCATGATCTTCTAATGTCCGAAGTAATGATCCTTCTCGGGAACGACCCTAGGGTCAAGGATCGGGTGACTATCAGTGGAGGCACAGCCATTCACTATCTTCACAGCAACTCTCCTGGTCGGTTCTCCGAAGATGTGGACTGCGTTAGCCCAACGTTCACTTCCCAAATGCAGACAGCTCGCCACTTGCGTCGTGTACTCAAAGATCATTGTGAGCGTACTGGTATGCGGTTTAGGTGGAAGCGGCGGCCGTCAAAGTAGATTGGGTACTTGTTGAGCTATATCCCAACTGACGGTGGGAGCAGGGCAGCTGTCAAGGTAGAAACCAGTAACTCTCAACCGGCCTTGAGTCGGATGGCTCGGACCATCGAGTACGAACTGAATTCCGACTACCTAAAGGCCTCAGCAAAGTTGCAGGTGGTTCCGGCTGAGGGCATAGCGGCAACCAAGCTATTGGCCATGGAAAGCCGCAGGAAAGCTCGTGACTTGTTCGATCTCTGGTACGTCATCAGCGAACTCCAAGTGCCAGAAGAGCGGATTGTCGAGGCTTTTGTGGAACTCAATATACGCAAGTGGACTCTGAGTAGTTTCAAGGCTCGGTTGGAGCACAACCTCCGGTCGAACAATTTCTGGCAGGAACTGGCCGTAACCATCCGATCCAAAATGGCGTTCTCGCAGGAGGATCTGCATAAGGCGGCGGCGCTGGCAGCTGAGGTAGCAGCCTCCGCGGCAGCTGCTCACCCGGCGCTGGGGAAGCAGGGCGGCGGATGAGTTCCTCCTCGCATCCTTCAACGCCCCGGCTCCAGGAGGCCTACCAGCAACTCATGGAGGCCATTCAAGAGCTCGGCTTCAAGGTCGAATTCGTTCCCTGGCTGCCGGACATGGTTGCTGAGGTCAACATGGAACAACGCTCGATCCGAGTGGCCGCCAACGACGACGCCGATGCGGAGCTCGTGATCATGGCCTTGGCCCATGAAGCGAGACATGTCTGTGACCCGTACTATCAGCGCAACTGGTACAAGTACACCGGCAACTATGAATGGCTCCACAGTGCCGACCGTGAGGTCGTAGCCCAAACTGTCGCGAAGGAGTTCTGCCTGCTGTACGGGATCGACGTGGCGGCCTTTTCCGACAGCTACATCGCTGAACAGCATACCTACCTCAACCGCCCAAACCGGCTGCGTGCCGACGTGGCTCTCTGTTCGCTGCTGCCTCGTACCACGCAGAACAATCGGCTGTTGGCGCAGGCAAAATCCCGGTGGAGGTGGCGGGCCTGGCCGTTCATCAAGCGCAGGCCACGGCCCCGCAGCACTCCGCTCCCCCTCCTGTGAGCAACCTAGCCTCTCCAAATTGATGCGGAGGGTGAACCTCTCAGCGGTTCCGTTCCCACGTGAGAACTGACACGCCCTCATCGACATGGCCCAGACCTAGAGGTCCTCGTGCCGTAACTTCCCCACCACACCAGATCACACCCCCCTTAGCCAAGAGCGAGAAGCGGGTGTTCAAGGACCTTGAGGCAGACACGAGGCGGTTGCCACATGTTCGGGGGAAGATAACCCAGGTCGGGGGTGGCGGGCCTCTCATAAGGCTAGACTCAATGGAACATGACGGGTACCTGGCCTCTGCACTGGGACCTTCAGTGGCTGGAGCGGAAATTGTCACAGCTAGCTGGATAATGGAGTTATGAATAGTGCCAATCAGATTTCAGAACCGAACACAGAGTCCAGCAGCGATAGCCTCGTTGGCGAGATCGGACAGGGGCGGGATGTGATGCCGGCCTGTGTGCCATTGGTGTGTGGTGGGGTCAAGGGGATCATCACATTTTGCGACGACAAGTGGGCCTTGGCCAACAGCGCAGAACTTTCGACCCTGAAGAGACTCGGAGGCTCTGCTGAAGGAGTGAGCAGGTTGAAGGCTCTGGTCGAGGTCCTGAATTCCGGCCTAGTGGATTTGAGAGGCCTGGCCGCTCTGAACCGAGTATTGACTTCCATCGTCAGATGTGACCCTCCGTGTTTGGCGTACGTCCCAGAGGAGCTTAGGGCTGCAGTGGCAACAGCCTGTGCCTACTGGGAGCACTCCAACGCGACAAAATGGCTCTGCTGGGCGTTTGCAGCCCGGCTGGATTACAACCTGGTAGACGGCTCATGTCCAGCAGGAGCATTAACTTGGGATCTTCCCAACAGGAAGAATTACTTCGATCAGCATTGGCGTAGCACGTCATGGATCAAAACGGTCGACGATGCGTTCTGGAAGAGCCTCTCTTCACACAAGAATCCGATACTTGGTCTGGTAGCCGAAGCGAGCCACCCCGAAACATCAAGAAGACGCCTTTTGGAGCTTTGGAAGATCAGAAATGCGGACCATAGAGATGAATTGAGGGAACTAATCGCTGTTCACCCAAACATACCCGTAGCTCCAATAGCAAAACACATTGGTTCCAGCCTTAGTGGAAGGTTGGAGTACAGACTGGCACAAAACAAGAAAACCACGTCCCGCGTATTGCGATTGCTCGGGAGGAGCACAATGTTTGCTCCTATTCGATGGCTCTTGGCATTACACCCTGATACTCCGAAAAATACAATTGCCTCATTGCTCTCAGATGAAGATGAAGCGGTAGCACTTGAAGCAGCTCACAATTCACAAGTTAAAGCCAAAGCTCTTGAGCAGGTGGTAATTCAGGCAACAAGGGAACGCCAGGCAGTGTTGGCAGAATCTCCACACTTGTCCAAGAGCACGTTACAAGAATTAGCCAATAGCCCTGCCCGCCAGGTAAGGGCGGCGGTGGCGTCACATCCAAACCTTGACCATCAAACTCTCAAAGTTATGGCGACAGACAAAACCGCCAGCGTACGGACCAACGCGGGTAGAAATCCTTCAATATCCAGAGACCTCCTTTGGTCGCTAGCTCGTGACGAGTCTCCTAGGGTCCGCCGAGCCGTCGCCTCCGGGGATGAGGTGCCCAAAGAGCTCCAATTGTTGATGGCTAAAGATCCAGACAGAATCGTTAGGTTTTGGGTGAGCAGACATACCGTAGTATCTCCCGAGGCAATGGAACTTCTCATTGCAGATGAAGAACTACACGTAATATTGGCCGAGCATCCATCGACACCTCATGATTTGCTTATGAGGCTTGCTTCTAGCGAAGATGAATGGTTGCGAGGCTGTGTTGCCGAGAACCCGTTGGCACCGCGTGAAGTACTTGAAGAGCTATCTGTTGACGAATGTAAAACTGTCCGTAAGGCAGTAGCCAACAATCCAGCAACTTCGATCGAATCACTTGTGCAACTTGCTACAGATGAAGATCTTGAGGTGCGGGTGGCTGTTGCAGACAATCCCTCTGCGCCTACACCAGCTCTGGAACTACTTGCTAAGGACAAGAACAAACAAGTTCGATACCATGTAGCCAAACATCCATCATGTTCCACAACAGCACTCGAACTGCTTGCCACAGATCGGGTGGGCAGTGTCCGACAAATGGTCGCAGAACATACAGCGACATCAGTTAAAGTGTTGAAGCAACTTGCCACAGACAGGGTTCCCTTCGTCCGCGAGGCAGTAGCCAATCACTCATCCTGTCCTATCGATGTCCGGGAAGTTCTGAAAGCTCAAGGCTATGCCAGCATCCCATCACGAAAAGAGAAATACAAGGTTGCATCCAAATAAAGGGAGCTAGCCATTTCCCTTACAGCAGCAGTTTGTGAAGGAGAGTAGGAGGATTGACAGATCATGAGAAAGAACAAGAATAAGAAAGCGACCCCTGTCAAGGAGGATCGCGAGATGGTGCTCCTGACGGACTTCGACTCTGGACCGATCCCGGCAGAGCTTCTCGAGGGAGCGGAGAATCCGCTCAGGTGGGACGACCTGAACCGGATACAGCAGATTATGGTCGCTGGCACGTCCATCAACAGTATGGAAGTGGCTGCTGCGTTCATGCGCGGTGAACGGCCGTTCCCCGACTGGGTCGAGGAAATGCATCAAGAAAAAATGGCTGAGGAAGCCAGAAAGCAGGCTGAAGAGCAGCGCTTGGCAGAGATTGACGCTGCTGATCCGATTCCCAACGGTGCCCTTCGCCGCTACTTCCGCGAGTTGCAGAAACGGAAGAGCGCTGTTGCGCTCAGAGAGATTGATATCGACGATGTGTTCGGCCAGCGCCCCTTGAACGAAGAAGATACCAAGTGGCTGCGGGAGGAAGTACTTCGGACAGTCACAAAAATGTCAAACGCGCATTTTCCACTACGACTACTGATCGCTTTCGCCCGTGGAGACTGGAAAACCTACGAAGCCGAAGTAGATAAGCACAATCGAGCTATCGAGCTAATCAATATGGGGGACAATAAGCGTAAGCCCTCTCTCACCTACGGGGCCTACCAAAGGACGTTCACCCAACTCTGAGAGCCTGGTAACTGTTGCCTACCTGGTAGCCCAAGAGAGTATCGCGAATTCCGGCGGACTGCCCCCCGCCAGGTGTCTGAACCCGGACAGACGTTTCTCTGACAACCGCCTCGGCGCCGGACATTTCCTACCCTAACGCGTTGAACTGGAGAAGAAAACGAGCATCAACCAGCAGGGGCCTTCCGACTCTACGACTAACTGACAGTCAAAGGAATTGGCGAGACCTCGAGCCATACGGTGGACCCTCCAAACTCCCTCATCTCACCATCACTGATAAGACCCCTCAAAGATGGTTGACCATTCGGGGAAGCCGAAGCCCGAGCCAGCCATGGGTAATGTTGCCATCGCTGACTGGATGCAAAGGCCGATCTCGCCTTTTGGATAAGTGCGCCTGCATGTGAGGCCTTGCGCCACCCGCTCGTTCAAGCTCTTCTCAGGATCGGCGGCCATGCGATCAAGTGTGGACCGGATCGTAGCCTCGACGGCTGGGACGTCTTACACCTCGAAAAGCGCTACGGGCCGGCAGGCCGTCAAGGCACTCTCGAGTGAAAGACCTTGCAGTCATGATGGCGATTACGCAACCTGGGGGCTCAACTGGCTTGCGTGTCAGTGGCGAGTACCACTACGACTCGACTCGGATCGTGTGGATCCACTTGGGGATTCGCCGAGTCCGAGGATCGTCTCCTACCAACGCCGCGATCACTTGGTTGACGCCGGGGGGTTTCTTCTTGGGCCATGGCGTATAGCCGTCGGTCAGGACGACGATGGCTGTTGGACGGGAGCGCGCGGCTTCCGCGATCCCGACTCGCATATCTGTGCCTCCACCTCCCGACAAGTTGATGGAGCGCGCCGCCTGCACTTTCTTGCGTGCGGACACCTCGGCATCAACAGACAGCACTTCGATGGCATATCCGGGTACGACCCTGGCCAGGATGGATTCGACCTCGGCAACAGCCTGAGCGAGGTCGTCGTCGTTCATCGAGGCAGAAGTGTCGATCACCACAGCGATTGACGGCACGGGCTGGTACATCCCCGGGCGCAGCACCTTGGCGTCCTTGCTTTGACGCCGCGGTAGGCGCCGCCAGGAAAAGTCCGCAGAACCCGCTGTCTGGTGCAAGGCGCGTCGCACCGAGGAAGCAAGAGCTTTGCGCCAGTCCACTTTTGGCTCAAGCTGCGCAGATGCCCAGCGTTGCAATCCAGCTGGAACATCGTCGCGGCCTTTCGACCTGGTGTGGTCGCGGATGCTCTCGGCGGTTGAGTGGCGCAACAACTGCGCCTCCGATGCGCTGACCTCGGCTTCGTCCAGCTCGTACTCCTCGTTGAAACCACTGGCCCCTGATCCTGACGAGCTAAGCGATCTTTCCTCGGTGTCGGCGAACCGGAGAGTGATCTCCTCGACGAAACCGCCGTCGATGAGACCCTTGTGATACGCCTCCGCGGTCAAGCCGTTGGAAAGACCGAACATGTAGGGGTAGGCCACGTCCTCGGGCAGCATGAGGCCATCGGCATTGAGATCGTCGTTGATCTCCATGTCGCAGGCTGTTTGCCAAACATTCCCCAGTCGCACCTCCACTCCGAACACGTGGGAACGCTCGGAGTGGGCTCGGAGGACGTGATTCAGGTTGTGGATGAGCAGCGCTGCTGTCTCCTCTACCTTCAGACCGAGGATGTAGTCGGGGTTTACGTAGATCCGCCACTGCGTGTCGATGGTCATGGTCTCGACCGCAGTCGTCGACAGCAGCCGGCAGGCGAACAAGGCCTGCGAGTAGTAGGGGCGCTGGACCGTGATCCAGTACCGCGCTGCCCGCAGCTTGGCGTCCACCTCTCCGGACGGCTCTACCGGTTGGTTGTGGGCGTCGTGACGGTCAGCCATCATCCACTCCCTCGAAGACGACGGCGGCGAGAATGTCGTTGAACACCTCGAACCCCTTTGGCAGCCGGGTGTTGCCTGGCCGGCACTTGACGAGCTGGCGTGCAGTAGCGGCTGCAATGTCGGGTGACCCCTGGCTAGCAGCCTCGATGCAAACCTTGAACCCAGCGGTCCAGCGGGCTGCGGTTGTGTCGGCGAGCACCGCGGCAGCCAGTGCCTCAAGGCAGGCGAACTGCTGATCGGACTTCTCGGGAAGTACCAGGGAAGATGGATCTGCAAGAAGGTCCTCGGGGTCGGGAATATCGAGATTCCGTACGAACGAGAGGAACTCGGTTGCCGTCGCGGTGCCGACCAATGCCTCAGCAATTAAGGCGTTGGCATCATCGCTCACACCCGTCTGTTCGGAGATCGCCATGCAGACAGCGAGCCGCTCCCAGGTACGGGGAGAAGGCCAGCCCGTAGAAGCAGCCGTGTCGTCGCTTGGGACTCTGCAAAGCTGATTCGGGAAACGCTTGACGTAGGCAATCTGAAGAGACCGATAACGCATCAGCGAACTGTTGTTGGGTTTATCGACCGTCAAAGGCTTGGGTGTAGGCCAACCTCCCAGGTAGCCCTCACGCCAAGACTCGAACTCGATCGGCCAGCGCAGATGGGCGAAGCGGTTGGCCAGTGGTGCCGTTAGGTCCCAGGCCCCAGCGTTTTGTTCGGGCGGATTTGCTGCTGCCATGAACAGAACATCGTCGCCAAGCTCATACTGTGCGACGCGGCGACCCAGCACGACGTGCATCAGCGCATTCTGTGTGGCCGGCGAGGCAGTGTTGACCTCGTCGAAGAACACCAGCGAAGTGCCCTTGTGTTCTGCGACCCTCTTGGCCCACAGCGGTGGTTCAAGCTCGACGCCACCGTCGCGGTGGACCGGCAGACCTCCGATGTCGGTGGGGTCGTGGACCGACGCCATGACGACTTCGGTGTGCCAACCGGCTTCCTCGGCGAGGCGTTGGATCGTCTCGGTTTTGCCCGTGCCGGGATCACCCCAAAGCACGATGGGAATCCGTGCGGCGAGAAGCACCTGTAGGGCTTCGATGGTTGAGTGTTGCATGTGCGACACCATTGACTACCTCCTGTTTTGTGGTTGCATTTGCTGTTATGGGCATTATCCCACCGAGGTGTGACAGTTTCGGTGGGAGTATTCCCGGTTGTCAGCTGGAGGCGTTGGTGGTGATCTGTCGCAGGAGGTGGGCCAGGTTGTGCTTTTCGTTGTCGCTGAGGCCGCCGCTCATCTCGGCCTCGAAGCGGTTGAACTTTGGGAATAGCTGTTCGATGGTCTCCAGCCCGGCGGGGGTGAGGGCCACGGTCACCCGGCGGCGGTCCGATGCCATCCTGGTGCGATTGACCAGGCCCTGCTTTTCGAGCGTGGTCACCATGCCGGTGAGGGTTCCTTTGGCCAGGTCGCATTCGGAGGCCAGTCGGGCCGTCTCCATCTCCCCCCACACCCACAACACCCACAAGATCGTGAAGCCACCCCACGACAGGTTGGCCTCGGCCAAAACGCCTCGCTCGGCCCGGCGGCGCACGGCGGTTGCGGCCCGGTAGATGTTCGATATGGCCTGCAGCGAGTCGAAGTCGATCGGATAGTCGCCCAGACGGGCCTGGATGTCCACCTCGGCATCGAGGAGGCGCTCGTCGAGGGGAGAGTCAGATGCCATGATTACGCCGCTAGATTGCCAGACATGACCGAATACCGCCGCATCCTTCTTGATGGCTACCCCTGCCTCATAGAACGGTCCGGGGACCGGCTCGTGGCTGATGACGGCCGGTCGGTGTCCATCGACGATGCCGTCCATCTGGCCCCCGTTAACCCCACCAAGATCATCTGCATCCACCTGAACTACCGCAGCCGGGTTGACGAGTTCATGACCAAGCTCCCGCTCGCCCCGACCTACTTTCACAAACCGATCACCGCCCTGACCGGGCACAACAGCGACGTGGTCCGTCCCGCCGGTTGCCAGTGGCTTAACTACGAGGGCGAGATAGCCATCGTTATCGGCAGGACCTGCCGGAACGTTTCACCCGCCGAGGCCGAGGACTACATCGCTGGCTACTCGGTGGCCAACGACTACGGCCTCCACGACTTTCGAGACACCGACGCCGGTTCGATGCTGCGGGTGAAGGGCAGCGACACCCTGTGTCCGGTGGGGCCGGGCTTGGTCACCGACTGGGACTTCAGGAGCAAGCGCATTCAGACCATCGTGAACGGCGAGGTGCGCCAGGACGCCACCACCGATGAGATGGAGTGGGACATGCCCTACATCGTGGCCGACATCGCCCGCACCATCACCCTGGTTCCCGGCGACATCCTGCTGTCGGGCACGCCTGCCAACTCCCGGCCCGTGGTTCCAGGCGATGTGGTGACGGTGGAGGTGGAAGGGCTGGGGGGGCTCACCAACACCATCGTCGAGGGCCCCGTTCCCATCCGGGACGACGTGGGAGCACAGCCCTCCAACTCCGAGGAGGTGCAATCCACCGCAAAGGGGGGCGACTGGGAGTTCCGAGGCATCAGGGCTCCCCTCGGCCCCGGCGCCCAGCACTACCAATCCACCGTGGAAGACGGCGACTCCGAACCGGAAAACAACAACCCATGAACAGCCACGACGTGGGCGGCGTGTCGGTGGCAACCGACCACCTGATCGGCGGTGCGTGGGTTTCCTCAACCCAGCGGTTCGAGACCCGATCTCCGATGGGGTGGGAACACCTGGCCGACATCGCTCGGGGCGACAAGCACACCGCTGAGGCCGCGGTGGCCGCCGCGGTGGACGGCTTTGCTGCGTGGGGGGCCATGAACGTCCGAGAGCGGGCGGATGTGCTGTACCGGTTGGCCGACCTGATCGAAGCGCACAACGACGAGATCGCTCTGGTGGAGACCCTCGACATGGGCTTTCTGCACCGGTCGATGAAGGAACGGCTGGTGGGCCGGGGGGCCCTCAACTTCCGGACCTACGCCGACCTGATCTTTGGCCACGAGAACCGCACCTGGGATGCCAAGAGCATGTGGAACCAGGTGCAGCGGATGCCGGCTGGGCCGGCGGTGGTGATCACCCCGTGGAACGCCCCGTTCATGCTCAGCACCTGGAAGCTGGCCCCTGCTCTGGCCGCCGGCAACAGCGTCATCCACAAACCGGCCGAGTGGTCGCCCCTTTCCGCAGCGCTGCTGGCCGAACTCACCCTGGAGGCCGGCTTCCCGCCCGGGGCGTTCAACCTGGTGCAGGGCATCGGCGAGGAGGTGGGAGCGGCTCTGGTGGCCGACCCCCGGGTCCGGCGCATCACGTTTACCGGGTCGCCCGAAACTGCACGCTACATCGGGCGGGCGGCGGCGGCCAACATCGTCCCGTTCACCGCCGAGCTGGGCGGCAAGGGTCCGTTCATCGTGTTCGACGACTCCGACCTGGACGGGGCCGCTCACCGGGCCGCCTGGCAGTTCGACGACTCTGGTCAGGTATGTCTGGCCGGCACCCGAATACTGGTTGCCGCCGACATTCGAGACCGGTTCCTCGAGCGGTTCCACCACCACGCCGACTCGCTGGTGCTGGGCGATCCCCGTGACCCCAACACCGACATCGCCCCGCTGGCCCACCCCGACCACCGCGACCGGATTCACGGCTTCGTCCAGCGGGCTCAAGCCGCGGGCGACACCATCATCAGGGGAGGGAAGCCCGTCGAGGGAAGCCTCCACTACGAGCCCACGCTTATCGAACCGGCGTCCAACCACAGCGAGGTGGTGCAGCGGGAGATCTTCGGGCCGGTGCTCACCGTTCAGACCTTTGCCGACGAAGCCGAGGCCATCGCCTTGGCCAACAGCACCGACTACGGGCTCTCGGCCCAGATCTGGACATCGTCTCGGGATCGGGCCGAGCGGGTGGGCGCCGCAGTGAGGGCCGGGTTGGTGTGGGTGAACACCTTTCTGGTGCGCGACCTCACCGCTCCGTTCGGGGGGTGTGGCATCTCCGGCATCGGCCGGGAGGGCGGCGACTACGCCCTCGACTTCCACAGCGACATCAAGACCTTGATGGTGTTGGACGACTCAACCAAGTAGGCCCACCGCCGGGATTAGCAGCGGGAAACCGAACCCAGGAACCGGACCCCGGCCCCCACCCCTACGTGGAACTACATGGAGCGGCTGGGATCCAGGGCTTTCCCCGCTGCTTTGGCCATGGAGTCCTGGTGGAACACCGCCACCAGCAGGCCATCAGCAGTGAACACCTGACCCTGGCCGTACACCCGGCCGTTGGCTGCCTTGGTGCCCTCAAGCTGGACGAGCAGCCACTGTGACGCGTCGATTGGCTCCAAGAAGTGCAGCGTGTGGGCGATCACCCCGGTGGAGAGCGTGTGGTGGGCGTCCTCGATTCGGATGGTGTCGCGGTGGGGGCGCATGGCCAGCCCGATGATGCTGCCGCACGTGGCCCACCCCATGATTCCCTGGTTGGCCGCCTGCGATTCAACCCGGGGAAGGTAGCGATGCCAGGCCCGCTCCACCGGTGCCCCGGCTGCCTCGGGTTCGCCCGGCACCGGGCGCCATTCGGCTCCGGGGAAGATGAACGCCTCACCTGGGGACAACCCGTCGGGGCCAGCCACATCGGGCATGGTTGGCTGGTGGCGCATCAAATCTTCGTCCACCTTGTTCATGAGGATCATGGTCCGGCACAACAGCTTGCCCCCCTGGGTGGCTGTCACCGTGTCGCTGGCCCAGGTGCGCCCCGCTTGCATGGGGTCAACCTCCAGCTCGATGGGCAAGGTGTAGGTGCCGGCTCGGGCGAAAATGGCGTGAACGGAGCGGATGTTCTTGGAGCTTCCGCCGTGGTGGTCGGACGCCATCATCATCTGGGCCATTAGCTGCCCGCTGAACACCACGTCTCGCCCCTCGGCCGACTCCGACGGTTGAAAGACGTGGTAGCGCCGCTCCCCAACCTCGGACAGCCCCAGCAGATCGGGGAGATCGCTCATCGTCTATCCAAGCTGAGGGCCCGGCCCCAAAGGTCGCTCATCGTCGATCCAAGCCGAGGGCTCAGGACTCGTCCATGTCGAACATGGCCGGGTCGAACTCCATCATCCCGGCCATGACCTTCACGAACGGGTCGTCCCAGCTATCCACCAGCGAGGAGTTGGTGTGCCCTTGGTCCACCAGCAGGTTGATCCCGTTGATCCCGCTGGCCGCATCGCTGCCCAGAAACAGCAGCGTGTCGCCCATCTGCTCGGGCACCAGGGTGGGCACATCAGCGGCCTCCCGGTATCCGGCCCCGAACCCCAGCCACAGATCGGCGTTGGCCCTGGCCAGGGGGGTGTCGGTGGGTCCGGGCATGATGGAGTTGATGCGGATGCCCCTTTGCAGGAACGGGAACGCCTGGGCAGCCACGTAGCCGTTGATGGCCTGCTTGCTGAACATGTAGCTGTCAGTTCCCTCGTGCTCGTCGATCCACGCCGCGGCGGTGTCCCAATCGGGGGTAGCCAGAAAGTCCTTCACCTGGTCGAGGTTGCTCATCCATCCCATCCCGGCCGCCGAGGAGATGAAGCACACCGAGCCGCCCTGCCCCAGCTTGCCGCCCTTGATCAGCGCCTCGATGAGGTGGCGCTGTGAGGTGAAGTTGATCAGCATCAGATTCGAGGTGCCGTCGGCCACCCCGGCGCAGGCCAGCACAGCATCAATCGGCCCTTCCATGGCCTCGGCGACCTCGTCCACGCTGTCCCGGTTGCTGAGATCGACGTGGATCGACTGCCCACACCCGTACGACACGTCGGCCACGTCCAACACGATGGTGTGGGCGCCTAGCGAGGCGGCCTTCTGGGCGGCGGCCGCTCCCATCCCGGTGGCCCCACCCACCACCACAACCCGCTTGCCGTTGTAATCCACCAGATCTGCCACGCTTCCCCCTTGGGTTACCGATTTTGCAATGCGGCTCAAACCGTAGTCCGAAGTGCTGCCAGACTTCTCCCCATGAGCCGCGACCGGCCGAGCATCGCCATCGCTCACTGGCCTGCCCTGGAGCTTTTCGGCGACGCCGAACTCGATCGCTTGCGGGAGCTGGGGCCGCTGCTCAATACCACGCCCATTGGAGCCTGGGACGGCGACGCCGATGCAGTGCTGGCCGAGGCCGAGGTGATCGTGGGCCATTGGGGGTGCCCCCCGCTGGACGCCGCCATGTTGGATCGAGCCCCCCGTTTGGGCCTGTTCGCATACGCAGCGGGAACGGTGAAGATGACCCTTTCCGACGCAGTGTGGGACCGGGGCATTCGGGTCACCAGCGGGGCCAACGCCAACGCCGTGCCGGTGGCCGAGTTCACCCTGGCGGCCATCCTGTTCGCCAACAAAGGGGTGCTGTGGCAGCGGGGTCGGGCCGATTACGGGTCCATTGAGTCCATGGGCGACAACCCGTGGGGCAACTACGGGCGCACCATCGGCATCGTGGGAGCGTCGATGATCGGCCGAAGGGTGATCGAGCATCTCCGGGCCTTCCACCACATGCAGGTGACGCTGTACGACCCCTACATCACCGACGAGGAGGCGGCCTCGCTTGGGGTTACCAAGCTGGGGCTCGACGAGCTGTTTGCCGGCGCCGATGTGCTGTCGATCCACGCCCCGGCCCTACCCGAGACGATGCACATGATCGGGGCGGCCCAGCTTGGTGCGCTGCGCGACGGGGCCACGGTGATCAACACCGCCCGGGGCCCGCTGATCGACCACGATGCGCTGCTGCCCCACCTGGAGTCGGGCCGCCTGTACGCCATATTGGATGTGACCGACCCCGAGCCGCTGCCCGACGACAGCCCGTTGTTGGGGCTGCCCAACGTGTGGATCAGCCCCCATCTGGCCGGCAGCCAGGGCACCGAGCTGAACAGGGTATTCGACAACGTGATCGAGGAGATCCGCCGGTGGGTGGCCGGTGAGCCTGCACTCAACGAGGTCACCCGAGATCGACTGGCCACCATGGCATGACGATCTGTTGCGGCATCCCTTGCCACTTCGCCGTGGCGGAACCCAACGGGTTGGGTTGGGCCCGATGAGCCTCGACTTCACCTGGCCTGAGCCTGCCCTGGCGGAACCCACCACCGCCGGGACGCTGGCCGACCGGCTGGTGGCAGAGGTGGGGTCGAAACTGGCCGAGTTCGAGCATTCCGCCGCTCCCGGCCTGGAACTGCCCCGGCTGTATGCCGGCCACGCCCTGCTCGACGACACCACTGCCGACCTGTTGTACGTACTGGGGCTGCTCATCGAGTGCGGTGTGGAGGAGGTGAGCGGCTGTGTGCTGCGGGAGCGGACACCGCCCCTGGTGGCATCGTTGGACCCGTCGCAGGTGGAGGGTTTCGCCAGCTAC
Organism: Acidimicrobiales bacterium; assembly: GCA_965200775.1. Classification (GTDB taxonomy): domain Bacteria; phylum Actinomycetota; class Acidimicrobiia; order Acidimicrobiales; family Bin134; genus Poriferisocius. Next base: position 3,021,306 of record OZ241383.1, read on the forward strand.
CGGGTGGGCGAGACCGTGCTGCGGCTCGGCGGTCTGGATGCGCTGCCCGCCGAGCTACACGATGTGGTGCTGGATTCCGTGTACTCGTCCGAGATCATCTCCCGCCTGGCGGACACCGACGCCGTCCCCCCCAACTTCGCGGTGGTGGCTGCCCGGTGCCTGGGCGCGCTGGCCAACCTGCGGGGCGACGTCGAACCGCCGGAGCTGCCCCTGCTGATCGACCGGGTGCGCACGATGTTCTCCACCCCCAACGGATGGCTCAACGACGGCATGGGCGACTGGGTGCATTACGACATCTACACCCCCGACATGTACCTGTTCGCTGAGCCGCTGTCCGAGCGGATCGGACCTTCCTGGGGCGCAGGGTTATCCCGGATCGCAACCGACCTCGACGAAGTGGCCCAGCCGGGCGGTGCCGTCGTGTGGGGTCGATCCATCGGGGTGCTGGGAATGGCCATCACCATCGAGCTGGCCGCCACCGCCACCGGGCGCAACCTCGACGTCCCCCAGGGGCGCTGGCTGGCCCGAGCCGACGCCACGCTCGACGACCTGCTGGAGTGGTTCCCCAACGGCGTCATCGCCGCCCACCAGCACCGAGCGTCCATGTTCTACCGGGGCCCGGCCCGCCGCCTACAGATGACCCTGGACATCTACGGCAAGCTACTGCTGTCGGCCCTGGAGCTGCGCCGCCGCCCCCAGGTTGTGGCCGCGCCGCCGACCGACGCCTACCTACCCGCCGAGCGATTCATCGAGTTCGAGCCGTCTCGTCGCACCGCTTTGTGGTCGTTCCGCTCGAAGTCCGTGTCGTTCGCCCTCCCCACCGTTTTCGGGTTCTCGTCCGACTACGCCCCCTCGCCCCGCGGCCCGGGGCTGTTCGAGCAGCCCACCTCCGGACACCCGGTGATGCTGCCGGTGATCACCCCGATGGGTAGAGACGACCGGACCGGCACCGCTGCCGCTCCTCTGATCCCCGCCGGACTGCCGACCTCGATCGAGCACACGCCGGGCACGGTGACCGTTGTTCACGACGGGTGGGCTCCGCCCGGCAGCCACGACCGCAAGGTGAAGGGCCGGAGGACGGCAACCTACCGAGTTCAAGGCCGGTCGCTGGTGGTGTCCGAGCAGCTCCGCTTCGACCAACCCGACCAACTCCCCGGACCGCTAACCCTCACAGTGGCCGAACCCGCCGGGCGGCCGCTGGAAGTGGAGATCGACACCGGCCCGATGCAGACCATCGACACCTCAGGCATCGCCGAGTGGCGCAGCTTCTGGGGTGAGATTCCCCGCGTCCACCAGGCCGAACTCGAACCGGCCGCCACCCTCGACTTCACCTGGCGGGTCACGCCCCGGCTGCGGGTGGCCAGCACCATCCACGGACACAACTACGACCGTTCGCTCTACGACCCTCTGGCCGACCGTGTGGTGGCAACAGGGATGGCCATGCCCGACGATGCGCTGGTCGGGCGGCTGCGGGACGTGGACGTACTGCACATGGCCTGGCCGGAGTGGTGGAGCGGCACCGACCCCGCCCGCACCGCCGCGGTGCTGGAGCAGATCAAGGCCACCGGCACCGCCATCGTGTGGACCCAACACAACCTGATGCCCCACTTCTTCAAGACCGACGAGGCCGCAGCCAGCTACCAGCTCTGGGCCGAGGCAGCCGACGCGGTGATCCACCACAGCCAGGTGGGCCTCGATGTCGCCATGGCCACCTACCAATACGGGTCCGAGACCCGGCACCACGTCATCCCCCACGGCCATTGGGGTCGGGAGTACGAGGCGGTGGCCGGCACCACCCGAGCCGATATCGAGGTGGCCGAGGGTTGGCCGCCGTGCGGGCTTCGCCTGGCAGTCATCGGCACCCCCCGGGTGGAAAAGCACCTCCAGCTCGTGGTGGACGCGGTGGCGGCCAGCTCCCGCCCCGACGTCCAGCTCGTAATCAGGGTGGACCTGTCGGTGGCGGTGCCCGACGACCCCCGAATCATCGCCGAGCACGGCCACCTCGACGCCACCAAGTACCTGAGGCGCATGAAGGCATACGACGCTGTGGTGCTCCCGTTCGCACCGTCGGGAATGCTCACCACCGGCACCGCGTTCGACTGCCTGGGCGCCGGAGTGCCGGCCATCACCAGCGACTGGGCATTCTTCGACGAAACCTTCGCCGGGGCCGACATCCGCTACGGCACCACAACAGAAGACCTGATCCGGTGCCTCGACGGTCTCACCCCCGAGGAGCTGGCTCGTTCCCGCCGGGCCATGGCCGACCGGCGACCGGCTTTCGACTGGGAGCCCATCGCCGAGCGCACCCTGGCCGTCCTCGAGGAGGTCGCACCCCAGGGCGCGACTCTGCCCGGCGGGGGGTAGATCGCTCCGGAGGCTGTGTAGTCTCCGTAGTCTCCGGTTAAGGAAGGACTGAAGATGGACGAGTTCAAATACATCGAGTATGAGACGGCCGATGCGGTGGCCACCATCACCCTGGCCCGACCCGAGAAGGCCAACGCCCAGAACGAGCGCATGCTCGACGAACTGCACGACCGGTTCCTGGCCGCCGAGTACGACGACGACGTGAAGGTGATCGTGCTGCGTGGCCAGGGCAAGCACTTCTCCGCCGGCCACGACCTAGGGGGCGGCGACGCCAACCCCGACTCCGTCTCGCTGAACGAGGACGACGGGAGCTGGCAGCTCAACAAGATCTACCGGTGGGAGGCCCGCAAGTACGTGGGGTACTCCTGGCACTGGCGCAACATCCCCAAGCCCACCCTCGGGGCGATCCAGGGCAAGGCCATCGCCGGGGCGCTCAACCTGATCTGGCCGCTAGACCTGCTGGTGGTGGCCGACGACGTGGAGTTCTCCGACCCGGTGGTGCTGATGGCCATCGCCGGCGTGGAATATCACGGCCACACCTGGGAGCTGGGGGCTCGCCGGACCAAGGATTTGCTATTCACCCAGCGCACCCTGGGAGCGGAAGAGTCTCTTCAGATTGGGCTGGCCCGGGAGGTGGTGTCCCGCGACCGACTGTGGGAGCGCACCCACCAACTGGCGACCCAGATCGCCGGCAACAACGCTTTCGGGCTGGCCCAGGCCAAGCGGGCCGTGAACCAGACCCTCGACGTGCAGGGCTACTACTCGGCCATTCAGTCGGTGTTCGACATCCACAGCGTGGGTCACGGCAACGCCATCAGCGTGAGCGGCTATCCCATCCTGATGCGGCTCGACGAGATGAAAGAGAACATCAAGGGGCGGTAGCGCACCGGTCGGGCGCAGGGTACCGAGAACGGTTCGGCGGGTGGCCACCGACTTCGACGCCATCTTCAAGGCCTACGACGTGCGGGGCACGGTGGGCGATCAGATCGACGCCGACGGCGTGCGGGCCATCGGCGGGGCCTTCGCCCGGTTCGCCGCTGCGTCGGGCTCGGGAGCGGTAGTGGTCGGGCGGGACATGAGGCCCGAGGGGGAGGAGTTCGTCGCCGCGTTCGGTACCGGGGTGACGGACCATGGCCTGAACGTGGTAGACGTGGGGCTCTGCGCCACCGACATGATGTATTTCGCCTCGGGGTACCTTGACCTGCCAGGCGCGGTGTTCACCGCGTCCCACAACCCCGCCGGATACAACGGGATCAAGTTTTGCGGGGCCGGTGCTGCGCCGATCAGCTCCGACACCGGGCTGGACGACATCAAGGCCATGGCCGTGGCCGGGCCCGACCCCAGCGGAGTAACGGGCACCCGCACCAGCCTGGACCTGCTGGGCGACTACGTGGAACACGTCCGCTCGTTCGTGGATGTGGACTCGTTGACGCCGATGCTGGTGGTGGCCGACACCGCCAACGGTATGGGCGGGTTGGTGGTGCCGGCGGTGTTGAACGGGCTGGGGTTCGAGCTCGACCTCCTCTATCCCGACCTCGACGGAACGTTCCCCAACCATCCCGCCGATCCCCTCCAGCCCGAGAACCTGCGTGACCTCCAAGAGCGGGTGGTGGCGGTGGGTGCCGATATTGGTCTGGCCTTCGACGGCGACGCCGACCGCATGTTCCTGGTGGATGAGACCGCCCGGCCGGTGTCGGGGTCGCTGACCACCGCCATCATCGCTCGCTCAATCCTGGATCGGGGCCCCGGTGCCATCATCATCCACAACCTGATCTGCTCCCGGACCGTGCCCGAGGTGATCGCCGAGGGGCATGGGATTGCGGTGCGAACCCGGGTGGGCCATTCCTACATCAAGCAGGCCATGGCCGAAACCGGCGCGGTGTTCGGCGGAGAGCATTCGGGCCACTACTACTTCCGGGACAACTACCGTGCCGACAGCGGGCTCATCGCCGCTTTGGTGGTGCTTGAGGCTCTCAGCTTCCACCCCGGCGGGCTGTCCGATCTGGTTGACGGCCTGGATCGCTACGCCTCGTCGGGCGAACTAAACACCGCGGTGGACGATCCCGCCGGTGTCATCGAGCGGGCGGCGGCGGCTTATCCCGATGCGGAACAGGACCGCCTTGACGGTCTCACCGTGAACGTCGGCCGGTGGTGGTTCAACCTGCGCCCGTCCAACACCGAGCCGCTGCTGCGTCTCAACCTGGAGGCACCCACGACGGAGGAAGTGGAACAGCGGGTGGCCGAGGTCCAAGCTCTCATCGGTTGAGCCGGCGTTGTCGAGCCTGCCGTGTTGGCCCGATCCCGGTTGGGCTAGACGGCGATCACGCTCACCTCGGGCTCGACGTCGGCCACGGCTTGATTCCAGCGCAGCCCGATGGCGCCGAAACGGTGACCGTCGGTGCTCATCCAGTTGCCGAAACCGGGGTCGGCGTGGGCCACGACGATTTGAACCGATCCATCGGGTTCGTAGCGAGCGGTGTGTTTGTTGACGGTCACCGGCAGGTGGCGGTAGTCGAGGCTCTCCATCCAGCGGTTGTCCACCTGGAAGTTCCAGTAGAAGCAGTCGGGAGGGGTGAACTTGATGAGCAGGGCCTCGTTCTCGGCCAGGTCATAGGCCCCGTGGCGGAATATCTGGTTGGGGTCGGCCCACGCCCCCTGGCTTCGGTTCTGCACTTCGAGGGAGAGAGCGTTGCGGGCCCCGTCCCCGAGCCGGTCCACCCAGTCGGTGAACAGAGAGGAGCAGCCCTTTACGAAAGCGACAGATGACTTCAGGGCTTTGTCCACCCGCTCGGCCGACAGGGGTGGGGGCAGCTCGTCGTGGTCGAGACACTCGATGTTTACCGTGGCCACCTTCTCGTTGGTCCGGTCGAGGAAGAACTGCCGCACCGCGATCTGGGTTGGTTCGGGGGCGGTTTCCAGCCAGATGTCGCCCCGCTGGGTGGGGCCGACGTGGATCTCGTAGTTGCCGTCCTCGTCGAGGATCAGGTCGCTCCCGTGGATGAAACCGGCCCGACCCAGCCGGTCCTGGCCGGCGCCGTAGTTGCCGGTGAACGCCGAGAACGACAGGTAGTGAACGGTGCCCCGATTACCGGTGATGCGATAGTGCAGCCGCCCGTCCACCGTGCCCGACATGTAGTGGGAGTCGGGGTTGTCCGAGCCGATCTTCACCTGGTCGGGCATGGTGGTGATCGTCGGGTGCCGCCCGTTGCCCACCTCGAAGCCGCTGTACAACCCGCCCCGCAGGAGGCGGGCAAGGAATCGGTAGCCCTCGTACCGGTCCAGGTCGCATGTGGACTTCTCCTGCACGAGTTGGCCGGCCGCCTTCAACTCGTCGCAGAACTCGTCCCACGCCTGCCCGGAAATTACTCGTTCGTGATGCTCGCTCATTCCCCGAATGTAACGAGTCCCGGGCGTCGTGCGCTCAGCCGATGGTGATGAGGGCGGTGCCGGCCAGCACAGTGACGATGCCGACGGCCTGCCACCACCGCAGGGTGTCGTGGTCGAAGGCCACGGCCAGGGCGATGGTGGCCACCGGATACAGAGACCCTGCAACCGCCACCTCACCCACCGGACCTCGCTGCAACCCGGCCACCCATGACGCCATGCCCGCCCCGCCGGCTATACCTCCGAGGAAGCCGGCCACGCGGAGATTCCGGGGCAGCAGGAATGGGATGCGACGCCACCTGATCGTTGGGGCCAAGAACACAAGGGCGGCCATTCGCTGGCTTGCCACCGGCCACATTCCACTGTCCTCGTGGGTCAGGCCCAGGATCACTGCGGTGGCGGCGAACGAGACTCCGGCCACCAGAGCGCTGGCGATGCCCTTGCCGATAGATCCGCCGGTGTGGGGCACGATCACCGAGAGGAGCAGCCCGGTTATGGCCACACCAATGCCGATTGCCGTGAGGACGGTGGGGCGCTCCCCGGTGGCTATCCCGTAGGACAGGGGTCCCAGTGATGCGGTGAGCGCCACGATGGGCGAGACAATCGCCGTGGAGGACACGGCCATCCCGAACCACATCGCCGACAGCGCTATCGCCACCAGCCCGCCCGACGCCACGCCCAGGGCGAAGTCCGTGGCAATGAGGTCGCTGGGGACCACCAGAACCAGGAGAGCGGTAGCCGCCAGCCCGCCCCAGAAAGCGGTGCTGAGAGCGGTCATGGCCGGTGCCCGCCGGCTACAGAAGCGGCCGAAGTAGTCGGAGATGCCGATAAGTAGGGAAGCGAGCAGCCCGAAAAGCACCGGCATTCACCCCGCAGGCTACCGGCTGGTCGACCCGATCAGGTTGGCTTACGGCAAGGCTTCAAGTTGTGGGATCAACTACCGGCTGTTGGCGTGGCACTCGTTGGTTCGGGGAATGGGGGGCTCTGGTTCAGAGGGCGGCACGCAAAGCGGCTAGGTCGCGGCGGGCCGATTCCAGGATGTAAGCGGGGTTGTCGTCGTCGCCGTCGTCTCGGCCGAAGCCCCACATGCCGTTGGAGAACTCGATGGTCCAGGTTGCGGCCGGCGAGACCGTGCTGATGGCCTCGGCTGCCGGTCGTAGCAGCTCGCTCAGCTCGTCGGCTGCGGTGGACTGGGACACCTCGGCAACCTGCACATGGACGTGACGCACCCGGTCGCCCAGCACCCCCAGAGGTGCCGACCACTCGTCGGTGGCCATGGGGTGCAGGTGGACGATGGCTCCCAGCCGGTCGGTGTCGGCCACGGTGTCGAACATGATCCGGGCCACCTCCGGGTCCTCGGCTACCGTCCCGAAGTGGCACTCGCACAGCAGCCGGGCGCCGTCGGGAACCAGGGCCTCGAACCTTTTGAGCCTGTCGGTGTAGGCGCCGATGGAGTCGGGGTCGCTGCCCACGTTGAACTTGACCCCCCGTGCCCCCACCCGGCCGATCCACGCTGCGGTCTCGGCCCGGTCGAAGTCGTCGGGCTCGTCCCAGCTCGTGTAGCAACTCAGAATCTCAATCGGCACCTCCGAGGCCATCAAGGCGATGAGCTCCTCGTCGGGTACCGAGCGAGCGTGACGCTCCCACAGTTCCAAACCGTCGAACCCCGCCTCGCTGATGACCGGGAGCCATTCCGACACCTTGGTCAGCGGGCGCCCACCGGGCTCAGCCAAACCCCACCGGTTCGGCTCTATGGCAACGGTTCCGAGGTAAATCTGCATGGTCTGGGCTGCATAGTACGTTAGGCAGGCGTGTTAGGAGGCGGCCGTGCAGGATCGTGAACCCACCATCAGAGAGATGCCACCCCCTCCCCACATCGTGGGCTTGCAGCACTTCACCACTTACGCCGAGATCGACGAGATCCTGCGGTCGAAGAGCTTTCGCCAGGGGTCGCATCAAGAGAGCCAGCCGTTCTTCGGGCGCACCCTGCTGACCATCGACGGGGACGAGCACTTCGAGCGCCGCCGTCTCGAGGCTCCTCTGTTCGCCAAGGCCGCGCTCGACTACTACGAGCACACCGAGCTGATCCCGCTTATCCACAAGACGCTGGATGAATGCCGGGCCAACCGGGGCGACGACGGGGTGGTGAGGGCCGACCTGTGCGTGGTGCTGCGAGCCATGCTGGCCCGGATCGCTGCGGCCACTACGGGGATCGACGATGTGGACACCCCCGAACGCACCACCGCGTTCCGGGAGTATGTGGAGCTCCTAGGCACCGGGGCCACTGTCGAGTGGTCCACTGAGGACCATGGTGAGGTCATCAGCCGCATTCTCAAGATTCGAGACGAGTTCGACCGGGACTTCTTCGCTTCGTCGGTGGCCCGCCGCCGTGACCTCATCGAGCGCCATCGTCAGGGGGAGATCGGTGACGACCAACTTCCCGTCGATCTTATCACCATGCTGTACCTGCACTGGAATGACGATTGGGACGAAGGGCTGCCCATGAGGGAGGCCTGCCTGTTTCTTGTAGCGGCCACTCAGACCACCACCCATTCGGTTCCCCACCTAATCGCCCACCTGGACGAGTGGTTCGAGAACCATCCTGAGGACCGGGCCAAAGTGTCCGACCGGGAGTTCGTCAAACGAGCCGCTCACGAGGCCCTGAGGCTGCACTTGCCGTCGCCGGCCTTGTTGCGGATTGCCAACGAGGAAGTGGAGCTGAGTAACGGCAAGAAGGTTGCTGCCAACGAACGGGTGGCTTGCCTGTTCACACCGGCCAACCGTGACCCCGAGGTGTTCGGCCCCGACGCAGGGGTGTTCAACCCCTACCGGGAGGTCAGCGCCGTGAAACCCTGGGGTCTCACCTTCGGCGGTGGCGAGCACCTTTGTATCGGCCGCACACTGGTTACCGGGCTCTCGCCCCGCACTGACAATGACGATGGCACCGACGGCACCCTGGTCAACATCGCCGGCGCACTCTACGACGCCGGAATCGAGATCGACCCCGACGACCCGCCGAGCTACACCGAGGCCAGCCACCACGACGCCTACGGTCGCTTCCCCATCCTGCTGACCCGGTTGTGAACCGACTATGGGAACCGAAAGCCTGCACGTAACCGTCGATCATCAGCTCTGTGAGGGGGTGGGATACTGCGAAAGGGTCGCCCCCCAGGTCTTCCGCCTGGGCGAAAACGGGCGCTCTACGGTGGTCGCCCCCCATCCTCCAGCGTCCGAACGTGACGCGGTCGAGGAAGCCGCCACCCTCTGCCCCAGCCGCGCCATCCGCTACTGATTGCCGATCACCAACCTGCAACGTAGGCAGCTTCGCGACCGTTGTGCCTCCCTCGGGTGTTTTGGTCATGCCAGCGTAATGACGTGCTCGACGAAGGGCCAGACCGGTGAGTCGACCCGTTGGTAATGCACAGATCGCCCCACGTCGACCCTCTGTAGGGCCTCGATGCGAACCAACACCCTTAGTTCCTTGTGGGCGACGGATCGGCTCACGGCAGCTTTGACCGCTACTTCTTCGTAGGTGAGGGGGCCTTGATCGGGGCGAGCGAACACGGCTGCCACCGCTAGGCGGTGCCTCGCGTTGAAGAGGAGCTTTGACAGTGTCTGAACCTCTGCCGTCAACATCGCATCGTTTTCCACTACCCTGACGTTATAAATCGTGAGTCACGATACATGAGTCACGATTCTTTTTTGAATCGGTTGAAAATGGCGTAGCTTGACCTCGAGATGAAAGCCCTTCCGAGCTTCAAACGTCCTCCTGTCACGGAGGTCGTCATCGCGGTGCGCTTCAAGCGAGCCTCCAACTACTCGCTACCATCGCTCGGCGATCTTGCGCGTCGCCTTGAGGTAGGTGGATTCGGAGCTGTGGAGGAGCGCACCGGCTATGAGGCTCCCGTGGAACGGTTTGGCCTTGGAGCAGGGTGGGTCGGTGAGCTGTCACTCGAGCTGTCATCTGGCCCGCCGCCGATCAGGTACTGGTTCCTCAACGAAGCCGGAGACGAACTGCTTCAGATCCAGCCGAATTGGTTCGCAGCCAATTGGCGCAAGGTAGAACCCTCCGCTCAGTACGGCAGGTGGGATGCCCGGTGGGAGGCGTTCGAAAAATGGTTGATCGTCGTTGCCGACTCTGTCTCAGATGAGGATCTGGCCTTCGACCAGGTAGAGGTGACGTACATCAACCACATCGAGCCTGACAGTGTTTGGGAGGGACATGGCGATGCTCCTGAGGTCTTCACGCCTCTTGCTCTGGCAAGGGGAGCATTTCTTGGTTCCCCGGAGCAGTGCTCTGCCGATCTGAAGTTCGTGATGGAGTCTCCTGAGCACGGCAAGCAGCTAGGTCGGCTTCATGTGGCCATCAAACCTGCGAAAAGCAGGCCTACCGGCACGCCATTGTTCGTGATGGACCTTACCGCTCGAGGTGCCCCCATAGGTGCCGGGCTTGGAGGGGTCCAGGCGTTCGCGGAACTGGCGCGCGAGTGGATTGTGCGTGGGTTCGCCGACCTAACGACCGAAGCAATGCACAAAGTGTGGGAACGAGAGTCTTGAGAGGAATGAGGTGACATGAGTGATCTGATGGCTCGGCACCGCACCACGATGAGTGATTCTGACGTGGCAGCTCTGCCAGTGGGTAATGCGAACGTCTGCGGTTGGATGTCCGAAGAGGGTGCCGTTCCGACTGGGGGCACGCTCCCCTCGTTGGCGATCAGTAGCTACCACGCTTCAACCCGACCCAGTCCAGGTGAGAGGGTGCGTGCATTGAGCCGCTTGGAGGACAACTGGGACGGGCACTTCGCACACCCGCCTCGTCACGATGTCGTCGAGAGGGTTGCCACGCTCCTCGACAAGCTGCCCCCGGCCATACCGATTCCAGACGTGAACCCCAGCAATGACGGTGGAGTGATTCTGGAATGGGAGGAACCTGGGATCGAGGTTCTCCTGCTGATCGGACCTACGGATGTGGAGGTCTCAATCGAGCTTGACGGAGTGACGACCGAAGGTTCACTCGAAGCCGTCGAGTTCGAGCTCATGTCAGCCTTGGACCGGGTTGCCGCTGGGTCGTGATCACTGTCAATCGTACCGCCAGATCTGTCATCAGTTTACAAGGACGATCCCTCCGTCTAAGAAGGCGAAGTCCTATGCCGGATGGTCACCGTACACAGCACGAAGTTTGAGGATGGCGAAGCCGTAAGGGGCGGCACGAACGCCTTCCAGGATTACCCACCTGACAAGCTGGACGAAGTTGGCGCGCCAGCGGTGGCTGTCTCCGTGTACCTGGCATCTGAACTCGAGGCCAGCGGACTTTCAGTGCAAGACCTGTGGGAGCGGTGGGGTCAGGGTTACGGGATCGTCTCCATTACCGCGGGCGACGCAAGAGCCGCAGAACAGGGTGTGGTCCGATGGCCAACAGAAGACCACCCTGAACATGCGATGATCTTCTGCCTCTCAGGACAGAAGAAGACTGCTGGCCAGAGCAAGCGACTGGCAAGGATGTCGGTCGTTTGCATTTCTCCGAAATGACTGACTCTGCTTCCGACCGACGGGCAAGTTCGGCCTTGCTGAGCTGCAGGCTGCATCGGCGCTGATCCAGCGCTCGAATGATTCCGTCGATCTTGTCTATGCGTAGACGCGCGGCATCGTAGGCACGCTCATACTCAGGGTCCGCCTTGCGATCTTGAAGGTATCGCTCGGCACCAGTGCGCGCTGTTGACATGTGTCAACTAGACCTTGGCACAAATGTCACGGTGAATCGGGCTGATGGAGCGGGTGACGAGAATCGAACTCGCGTCATCAGCTTGGGAAGCTGGGGTTCTACCACTGAACTACACCCGCGGGTGTCTGGCACTCTAGCCAATCGGCGGTAGCCGGTGCGTGCTGAATTTGGGGGCTGCTAGCCGGTGGGGTTGGTGAGGCGGCCGAGGAACAGCAGCGTGCCGGTGTCTTGGTGGGTGATGGCCCAAAGGAAGGGGCGGTCGGCCACGACGGTGAGGTCCGCGGGGGGAGGGCCGGATTCGGCGAAGGCCATGGCGGTGGCTGCTGCCGCTTCGGTGCCTTTCTCGTCGACGATGACTTTGGCGCCGTGGAGAGCGGCGGTGATGAAGATGCCCGGAGCGATGCCGTCGAACGGTGCCCCGGGGCAGAACCCTTGTGGGCACAGCCACTCGAAGAGGTCGGTGGGGGGCAAGTCCTGCTCCCACTTGGGCATGGTGAGGTTGACGAAGCCCTCCTGGGCGGCGTCGTGCAGCCCGGCCAGGGTCGCAGCATCCAGCGACTCCTCGACCGCGGCGAGGCCGTCCACTTCGTCGGGCACGACCAGCCACATGGCCAACTCGCCGCCCTCGTAAGGCAGCTCCACCACGGAGGCGTTGTCGATCCGAAGGAAGCGGCGGAACACCGGTATCCGGTCGCGCATGAACGGCACCGTCACCGAACCGCCGTCGCCGGTGGTGAACCGGCCATCGGCGGTCAGCTCCGGTAGGAACGGTTCGAGCCAGTCGGCCTTGAGATACACCGTGTTCACCAACACCAGCTTCTGATCCCTGACCGCATCCTCGTTGACGATCACGGGTATGAGCCCTCGGGTGGTCTCCGAAACCCAGAGGTTGATCTCATCGGCGGCCTTGGCCCCATCCGCGGTGTCCACCGGCTGGATGGCGGCTCCGTAGTGGGTTGCCGCGGTGTTCAGGAAGGCCGGCTCCGGCGAGAAGCCGTCGTCGGGAAAGAGCCGGTTGGCGACTTCCAGGGTGGTTGGTTCCACCGAGGCTCCGGCCAGCTTGAGATCGACCGAGTTAGCCGCATCGTGGAGACCGGCGGCGGGGAACCCGAAGATCTCGTCGAGTACAGCCCCCGAGCTTGGCGAAGCCCCGGCCCGGCTCAAGCTGAAGGCGATGCCGATGCTGGCCGGACTGGATACGGCATTGCCCTCCAGGTGGCGATGGAACTCCCACCCGGCGCTATTGATGCCGGCCACCCAATTCCCGGTAGGGGCATCGGCGGCGGCGGGCAGCCGTTCGGCCACCGGCTCGATAACGGAGGGCCCGCCGTTGGATGAACCACACGCCGCAGCGAGACAACAAACCAGAATCAGCGACCCGAACAGTCTTGCCACAACGGTCATGTCAGCCCCTCAAGGTCGGCGACGTCTGCCCCGCCATACAGATGATACGTACCAACCGAGAATCGAGTTCCCAGGCATGGACATTGGTCCCCGTTCTTGGGGAGTCGGGTAGTGTTCCCTCAGGCGGAACGTCATTCCGCAATAGCGGGGATCGAGAGGGAAGCCAATGCCTGATGTTGTCGGCTACCGAGCCAAGATCGGGGTCATCGTGCCCTCGACCAACACCGTCGTCGAGCACGATCTGTCTCGGGTGAGGCCCCCCGGGGTCACGTTCCACAGCGGCCGGTTTCTGGTGGAAGCCCCCGATCTGAGCACCGACGAGGCCTTTCTCCACTTCCTCGACCTGATCCGACAGACCATCCCCACCGCGGTGAGCGACCTGATGACGTGCAAGCCCGACCACCTCCTCATGGGTATGTCCGCCGAGACGTTCTGGGGCGGCAAGGAGGGCAACGCCGCATTCTCCGCCCGGGTGGCTGACATCGCCGGTGACATCGGCATCACCTCGGGTGCGGCTGCCTGCAACGCTGCTCTCGAAAAGCTCGGCGTGTCGAGCATCGCCTGTCTGACCCCCTATCAGCCTGCAGCCGATGATCAGGTTTACGGCTACTTCACCGAATGTGGCTACGACGTGAAGCGGGTTCACGGCCTGCGCTGCGAGTCGGCCACTTCCATCGCCGACGTAACCCCGGAGACCCTGGTCGATGTGCTCAAGAGCCTCGACGGAGACGACATCGACGCCATAGTGCAGTGCGGCACCAACCTGTCCATGGTGGAGGTGGCCGACCAGGCCGAGCGCTGGCTGGGCAAGCCGGTGCTGGCCATCAACGCCATCTGCCTCTGGCACGCCCTACGCACCCTGGACATCAACGATCAGTTCGTCGGCCATGGGATGATGCTGCGCGAGTTCTGACCGATGCCATCCCCCCACGTCATCGTGGTTGGTGCAGGGCCGGTGGGATGCGTGGCCACCGCCGCGCTGGTCGCCCAGGGCATAGAAGTGACCCTTCTGGAGGCGGCTCCCGAGTTGCCCCGGGAGTTGCGGGCCTCCACTTTCCACCCGGCCACGCTCGACCTGCTCGACCGCTTCGACGTGGTGGATGAGATGATCGGCCGGGGCCTGATCGCTCCCCGGTTTGCCTATCGAGACCGGCGGGAAGGGGTGGTGGCCGAGTTCGACCTGGGCGCCCTGGCCGACGTGACCGATCATCCGTTCCGGTTGCAATGCGAGCAGTACAAGCTGTGTCAGATCATGCTCGACCGGTTCGGGGCTGTGAACAACGTGGGTGTCCGGTTCGGGGCCGAGGTGTTGGGGGCCGACGACCACGGCGATGCTGCCTCTGTGCGGCTGGCCTCGGGGGAAATGCTGACCGCCGACGCGGTGGTGGCTGCCGACGGAGCGGCCAGCGCTGTTCGCAAATCGCTGGGCCTGGGGTTCGACGGGATGACCTATGAGGACCGCTACCTGGTGGTGTCCACCCCGTTTGAAATGTCCGACTACCTCGACAACCTGTCGTACGTCAACTACATCTCCGACCCCGACGAATGGCTGGTGTTACTCCGCACCGTTGATCTGTGGCGGGCGCTGTTCCCGGTGAGCGACGACGAGACCGACGCCGAGGCGCTCGGCGACGGGAGCGCCCAGCGCCGGCTGAGCGGGATCGTGGCTGCCGGCGAGCCATTCGAGGTTGTTCACCGGACGATATACCGGGTCCACCAGCGGGTGGCCGACCGGTACCGGGTCGGCCGGGTGGTGTTGATGGGCGACGCCGCTCACATCAACAACCCGCTAGGGGGGATGGGCATGAACGGCGGCATTCACGACGCCGTGCTGTTGGGGGCGTCGCTGGCCGGAGTGTTGCAGGGAGACATCGACACCGGTCGGCTCGACAGCCACGCCGAGCTGCGCCGCACCCAGGCCATCGAGTACATCATGCGGCACACCCACCAGAATGCGGTGAGCCTAGCCGCTCCCGACGGCGAGGCCCGCAGGCAGGCCCTGGACCAGATGGCAGCGCGAGCCGCCGACCCCGACCAGGCCCGGGCCTACATGCTCCAGGCCTCAATGATCGACGCAGTGACCGCCATGAGCGACGAGCTGGCCGAAGTCGGCATCCTCACGACAGGTTGAAGATCAGCACCTCGTGGGTCTCGTAGCTGGTGAAGGCCACCTCGTGGTCGCCGTCACCATCCAGATCGGCCACCGAGCCCCCGGCGGCCTGCCCGAACGACTCGGCCAGAACGTGCTGGACGAACTGACCCGGAGTGGTCTGCTCGAACCAGAACACCCGGTTGTCGCCGTCCCCGGACACGGTTAGATCGATGTCACCATCATCGTCCACATCGCCCCATGAGAAGACCCCGGGAGCAGCCTGGAAAGCGGCTCCGACCGTAGGCCGCGACTCGATGTTGTGGCTGATCTCCCGCTGGTCCCAGGGGAGCCGGGGGTCGGACGGCGGGGTCATGACGTATATCCCGGCCTTGGTGTCGTCGGGGGCCTCCAGGGCGGGCACATGGTTCGACCCCACCCACCCGTCTGTCCCGTCGCCGTACAGGTTGGGAATCACCGATAGCTGGATGGTACGCCCCTGCGTGTCGGTGATGGTGTGGCGCTCCCACACCCCGGCCCGATGGGCGTCGGAGGGCGGGGCCACGTTCTCGAACCACACGTAAGACTGCCCCTCCAGGAAATACTGGCCGCTGGCCAGGTCGAGATCGCCGTCGCCGTCCACATCGTGGACCACTGGGAGGCTCCCCCCGCCTTGGCCGATCACCCTGGGGGTGGACTCGAACCGTCCGGGCTCCTCCAGGCCCCGGAACCATTGCGCTTCGGCGTCGTCGAGCAGCTCGGCCACGGAAACCAGGTCGTCGATGCCGTCCCGGTCCACATCTACGAATTCGGTGCGGTGGTAGAAGTCGGGCGAACCGTAGGGAACGATGTCGTGACGAACCCACGAGTCGTCGGTGTGCTCCATCCAGAACAGCCCCCCGCACGGTCCCACCTCTGGGTTGAACTCGCATACGAAAAAGCCGGTGCTGATCAGCAGGTCGAGGTCGCCGTCGTCGTCTATGTCGTGGGGGAGGGCTTCATTGGGGAAGTAAACGCCGTATTCCCTGGTTATCACCGGCTTGGCGGTCCAGTCGTCCAGCCCGTCGCCCCCGTTCAGATACACGGTGATGGAGCCGGGCGGGAACTGGACCGGGAGGGGGTCGATACCCCGCCAGCCGTAGGAGTTGACGATCAGGTCGAGGTCGCCGTCGCCGTCCATGTCGGCCACCTCGGTTCCAGCCGGCCCGTCGGCGAAGCGGTCAACCACAGTGACCGAGAACCGCTGGTCAACCGGCACGGTGGGGGCAAGGTTGGGGGGAATAATGTTGCCCGCTTCATCTCGGGGTACGGGGCTGACGTCAACCGGTTGGCTGGTGATGGGCACGTCGGGCGCATCCGGGAGGTTCGAGACCGCCGGCTTGGGGCCGCTTCCCCCGCAGGATGAGATGAGCAGGACCAGCACGGTGCCGAGAGCGGCCCCCGTGTGTTTCGTTGACCGGAACACTGTTTCGTTCTACCCTAAAGCCAGCCAACCGGACAACAGCTCGTATTCCTCGTGATCAGATTCCAACCTCTGTGGATCACCCAGATTTCGAGGATTTTGGGGCTGCTTCCGGGTTGACAGGAGGAGGAGTTCATGTTGGATCGCATCATCCGGTGCCTGCCTGTTGCGTGTGTGGTGGTTGTGCTTGCCGGGCTGTATACCGTTCCGGTTGCGGTTGCCGACCACGGCGAGGGACACAACGGGGAGACACTTGAGCTTTCCAAGTCCGAGGGCATTGTCGATGGCGAGGTGGTGACCGTCTCCCTGTCGAGTTGGCTGCCCGGCGGTACCGCCACGATAGTCACCTGCTTCAATTTTCCGTCTGCGGGACCGGCCGACTGCGAGTTGAGCAACTACGGCCTGCACACCGTGCCGATTGCCGATGACGGGACGGCCACTTACGACTACCCGGTGGCAGTGGTGCCCGGGCGTTGCGACGAGACCACACCGTGCTTTGTGGTGGCCGGTGATGGCATCGGCGGGGCGGCCAACTTCGCCGGACAGCAGATCACTTTTGCCGGTGCAACCGAGCCGGAGCCCGCTGAGCCGGAGCCGACTGAGGCTCCGACGGAAGCGCCCACGGAGGCACCCACTGCAGAGCCCGAGCCGGAGCCGACTGAGGCTCCGACGGAAGCGCCCACGGAGGCACCCACCGAAGCTCCCGAACCAGAATCTGCCCCGACTGAGGCTCCGACGGAGGCTCCCGAGCCAGAACCTGAGCCCACCGAGGCCATGGCTGCTCCGGCCGGTGACGATGATGACGACGACGGGACCTCGTTGATGGTCTGGTTGATCCCCTTGATCGTTGTGGTGGTGGTGCTGGCTCTGGCTGGAGTTTGGGCCCGACGGCGCAGGGGCGGCCAAACTGCTGGTTGATACAGGCAGACGGACCACCAACTCCCGGACGGCTGTTGCCGTAATCGGGGTGGCGCTTGTAGCCGCGGCAGCGTGTGGAGGCGGGTCCGAACCAGCAGCCAAGGAGGCTCCGCAGGAATGGGTCGTACAGGTCGGCACGGAGGCATCTGACACCACCTACGGAGTGTCGGTGGCCCCCGACGGCGACGTGATCGTGGCCGCTGCCACCGAAGGCAGCTTGGCCGGCGCCAACCAGGGCCAGCGAGACGTGTACCTGGCCCGCTATTCCCCGGACGGGCAGCTCCGGTGGTCACACCAAACGGGAGGGCCGCGCAACGATTCCCCGCTGGGCGTGTCGGTTGCCCCCGACGGCACCATCTACGTAGGCGGTTTCACCGAGGGCGACTTCGCTTCCCCCAACCAGGGATCGGCCGATGTCTGGCTGGCCCGATTCGACTCCGACGGTACCGAGCTGTGGCGCAGGCAGTTCGGAGGTCCCCAATGGGACCGCGGCTTCGACGTGGCTGCTTTCGACGGCGGGGCCTACATCACCGGGTACACGGCCGGCTCGCTCGACCTCGCCACCGATCTGGAGGGCTTCGACGGCTTTGCCGCCCGATTCGACGCCGACGGCAACCAGCAGTGGATCCGCCACATCAGCACCGATGCCACCGACTGGGGGCAGGGATCGGCTCTGGCTCCCGATGGCGGGCTCTATGTGACCGGGTACACCGAAGGCGACCTCGGTGGCCCCAACGCAGGCGACAAGGACCTGTTCGTGGTGCGGCTCCGGCCCGATGGCACCCAGGCATGGGCCACCCAGCTCGGGTCGGCCGCCTTGGACTGGACCCAGGGTGTGGGCGTCGGACCGGATGGCGGGGTGCTAGTGGCCGGATCAACCGAGGGAAGGTTTGCCGCCGACCCTGCTGGTGAGCGCGACATGATCGTGGTATCGCTCGACGCCGACGGTGCCGAGCGGTGGCGCTGGCAGGCGGGCACCGAGGGCACCGACACCGCTTTCGAGGTTCGCCACACCGGGGAGTTCGTGGTGGTAACCGGCAGCGCCACCGGCGACCTGGCCGGAGCCAACGAGGGGTTGGGAGAGCGGGACGCCGTCCTGGCGTGGCTCGACCTCGAAGGCAACCCGGTGGAGGTTCAGCAGTTCGGTACCGGCGCTGTGGAGGACGCCACCGGTCTGGATGTGGGCTCGGACGGTTCGGTGTTCTGGAGCGGATTCACATTTGGCTCGTACCAGGGCTCGGGCGCGGGTGAGGCCGATCTCATGGTCGGGCTGCGACGCGCAGGTGCGGGGGGATGAGACGTGCGGGCTAGGAGGAAGGTACAGAAAGAAATGAGGCGGATCAGTGAGCGCTGAGCAAGGCGAACGGGCCACCGGCGAGCTGCTGGTAGAGGACATGACCGACGCCGAGCGCGACCGGGCTCGGCGGGTTGATCGGGTGCTGTCCAACCTGGCCGAACGGACCGAGGAGGCCGACCGGTTGGGCCAGTTCCCCCTCGAGCACGTCCGCACAATTTCCAACGCGGGCTTGTTGGGGCTCACCGTTCCGACGGCCTACGGCGGCCTCGACGGCGGTCTGCGCGACCTGGCCGCCACCACATTCGCCATGGCCACGGCCTGCCCGTCAACCGCCATGGCCTACTTCTTCCAGTGCAGCGGGTCGTCCCGGGGGCTGCTCCCGCTGGCCGCCATCGACGCGGGCCTGTTCCCCGACGATGAAATACCCATTGTGCGGGCCTTTGGCGAGAAGGTGCTGCGCCGCATGGGGGCAGAGGGCCGGTGGGTGGCCAACTTCGCCAGCGAATCGGTGCGATCCAAGGATGCCGCCGTCACCATCGCCACAGAGGCGTCCCGCACAGACGGCGGCTGGCTGATCAATGGGGTCAAGTCATTCGGCTGTGCCACGGGGGTGGCCGACGATTACCTGGTAACGGCCAAGCTCGACACCGGGAACACCGCCGAGCACCTGTCCGTGTTCCTCATCCCCCGTGACACCCCGGGGGTGAGCGAGCGGGCCAAGTGGGATGCTATCGGCATGAGGGCCACCGCCACCCACGGCATCGTCCTCGAGGACGCCTTTGTGCCCGACGAGAACGCGCTGGCCGTGCCGGGAACGTTTGTCAAGATGACCAAGGTGAGCCGCGGCAGCTTCGTCGGCAACCAGGTGGCGTTGTCGTCCGTTTACATCGGGGCCGCCCAGGCGGTGTACGACTTTGCCCTGGGATTTCTCAAATCCACCACTTATCACGGCACCAACGAGCCCATCGGGGGCAGCGACCTGCACCGCCAGCTCATCGGCAAGATGCGGGCCCACCTCGACACCGCTTACCTCTGGGCCCGCCGCCAGATTCACCTGGAAACCGCCGTCCCCGAGGTCATCCCCAAAGACGATGTGGTGGCCAACTGGCGGATCGCAAAAGGCGAGATCGCCGACAACTGCTTCCAAGTGGCCGTGCAGGCGCTGAAAGCGTGCGGCACCGGCAACACCGGGATGGCCGGAGCCGTGTCCCGGAACCTGCGCGACCTCTCGATGGGGCTGGTTCAGGGCTTTCCTCCTGAACGGGGCCGGCTGGAGGCAGCCGCTTACCATGTATTCGGGCAGGAGGGGGCCCAGTTCGGTACGGCAGGGGGCGGGCGATGAACCGGCTGTGGACTCGCCCGTGGTTCTTTCCCTCGCTGGGGGCGGCCCTATACCTGACCGGGATGAACGACGAGCTTCTGCACATGGTGGGAGACCTGTGGTTGGATTTCAACCGCTGGGGTCAGACGGCCGTCGTGCTGGCGCTGCTGGCCCTTGCCGCCTACTTCACCATGGACATCATCAACCGCCAGCGCTCGGCCTACCGGTCGGCCATTCGGGCCGCCGAGGCCACCCGCTCCTTCACCCACGGTCTTGACCACCCGATGAGTCCGGTACAGAAGCGGAACCTCGGTACCGGACCTATGCCGCAGAACACGCAACAGAATGGGAACGACGCATGACCCTTACTTCCAACCGCCGCTTCCTACCCGCAACCTTGGGGCTGTTCCTGGCGGCCGCGCTAGTGGTCGCCTCCTGCTCGGCATCGTCCGACGAAGCCCCGGCAAACCCAACAGAAGCCCCCACCCAGGCAGCCACACCGCAAGCCACCGAGACCACCGCTGCCCCCGATGAGCCGGACGCCCCCGACTCCCAACCCGAGGAGAAAGAGGTCGCCCTGGTGCCGGTCGGGCCGGACACCCCAGGGGTCACCGACGACACCATCACCATCTCGTTCATCATCACCGACACTTCGATGGTGGCCCAGGCTTTGGGGTGGGAAACCCCCGACGAGGGCGACCGCGAGGCTCAGATAGCGGCCCTGGTCGACCACTTCAACGCCCAGGGGGGCATAGCCGGCCGCCAGATCGACGCCAAGGTCACGGTGTTCAACGCCATGACCGACGGCCCGGTGGCCGAGGAAGCTCTTTGCAACGCCATCACCCAGGACGACAAGGCGTTCGCTGTGGTGTTGACCGGGCAATTCCAGGAGAACGCCCGTCCCTGCTACCGCAACGCCAACACACTCATGTTCGACGCCACCCTGTACCCGGTGGACGAGGAGGGTTTCGAGGAGCTGGCCCCCTACTACTGGTCACCGCTGCTCCCCACCTACGACGACCTGGTCGGCGGGCTTGCCGCCGCCCTGATCGAGGAGGGCTGGTTCGACGGAGGCACGCTGGGCATCATCGCCATTGACTCCGAGCTGAGCCGGAGGGTGTTCGACCAGCAGTTCGCTCCCCGGCTGGCCGACGCCGGGGTGGAGGTGGTCTCGTACAACCCCATCGACCCCACCGACGGCACCTCGTTCAACAACGATCAGCTACAGGCCATAATCGACTTCAAGCAAGCCGGGGTGGACAAGGTGGTGGCCATCGGCGGTTCCCGACTGGTGTCGTGGTTCATCGACACCAGCATCACCCAGAACTTCGCTCCCCAGTACGCGGTGACCAGCTACGACGCTCCCGAGTTCAACGTGTTCAACTACCCGGAGATGATGCCGGGGGCCACCGGCATCAGCGTGCTTCCCGGCTACGACGTGGGCGACGAGCAACACCCGTTCCCGGCCACGTCGGCCGAACAGGAGTGCGTCGACATCTTTGCCAACGCAGGTTTGGAGTTCACCGAGCGGGAGAACATCCGCACCGGATTGATGTACTGTGATGTGCTTCGTCTGCTGAGCGCGGCAGCGCCCCACATGACCGAAATAAGCGCCCAGGGAGCCAGCGAGGCCATGTGGAGTCTCGGGGATGGCTTTGAGGCTGCTTCGGTGTACGGGGTGGAGTTCGAAGAGGGAAGCTACGCCGGCGGCGACCAGTACCGGCTGTTCCGTTTCGACCCCGGGTGTAGTTGCATGGCGCTCACCGGCGACCTGGTTGACTTCGACGAGTGATCGGTCGGCTCCGGGTCGATGGACACAGAACCTGAGGGGCAACCCGGCAGTCCTTTCCTGCTGATAGCGGTTTCCCTTCAGGCAGCATCGCTGGCTTCGACAATGCCGGTGCTGCTGTTCCGGCGTGAGGAGATGGCCGACCGGCTCGACCGGGTGGGAGCGCTCACCGGCGAGGCGGCGTTGTTGGGAGCGGTGGCGGTGGTGGCGGCCCTGGTCGTTCCCACGCTGCGGGACAAGGTACCTGCCGGTACGTTGCTGCTGTTCGGGGGGTTGCTGGCCGCCGCCGGATTGGGGCTGATGGCCCAAACGACCGAGCTGAGCCTGTTCACGGTCGGAGGAGTGCTCTTGGCGGTGGGCGCGGCCCCCGCGCTGGTGATCCACCGGATTCTCCTGGCCAGCGATGCCCGGTTTGCCGACCGGTTCCGCACCCTGTCGTGGTACTGGGCCGCGGTGTCCCTCGGCGCGTCCTGGCCCCTGTTGATTCTGGTTTTCGGGTTTGTGGAGTACTCCACGGTGCTGTGGGCCGGCACCGCTGTGATGCTGGTTGCGGCGCTTCTGCTCATGGGTCACGCGCTTGTCCACGACGAGGATCAAGAGGTTGAAGGCACGGTTGAGCGTCTCGACGCCCCGTGGGCCCGACGTTCGTACGGGGCCGCATTCGCCATCGGAGCGGTGCTGCTGGGCGGTGCAGGCTCGGCCCAGTTGTTGTTGCTGGGGGAGTGGCAGAGGGGCTCGGCCCAGTTTGCTGCTGTGCTGGCCGCCGGACCGGGGGCCGCCGCGCTGATGAGCCTTTTCGGGCCGTGGTATCACCGCCTCCACCGCCTCACCGGCAGCCGAAGGGCAGATGCCATCGGAACCCAGTTGCTGGTGGCCGGCCTGCTGGTGTTCCTCGGCGGGGTGTCTTTCACCTATATCGGGCTGGTGGTGTGCTGGTTGGTGGCCGGGGGGGCTACTGCCCTGGCGGTGGCCAAGCTGGATGCCGCGGTGTTCACGACGCTGGCTCCGGCGGTTCGCCGCGCTGTGGCGGCCCGCCAGGTGTTCTGGCTGGGCTTGGGAGGGCTGGTGGCGGCACTGGTGAACGCCCGGATCATCGGTTCATGGTCGGACCAGTGGAAGGTCGCATGGACTGGCTTGGTGCTGGTGGTTGCCGGGTGGGCGGTGCGCCGGTTCGCCACCCCGGCCCGTGACACGGAGACCGCGGTGGCCAGGGCCCAGGCCACCACCGTGCCCCGCCGGGTCTTTGACGTTGACTCCCCGGCCCCGCTGCTGGCAGTGGAGCAGGTGTGTGTGGCCTACGGGTCGGTGAAGGTGTTGTTCGACGTCGATCTCAAGGTGGAGGAGGGCGCTGTAGTGGCCCTTCTGGGAACCAACGGCGCGGGCAAGACCACGCTGCTTCGAGCGGTATCAGGGCTGGAGCCAACCATCGGCGGTCGGATCGTCTATGCCGGGTTGGACATCACCAAAACCCGACCCACCTGGAGGGTGGGCATGGGGTTGCAGCAGATCGTAGGAGGGGAAGCGGTGGTCGGTCCCCTCTCGGTGGCCGAAAATCTTCGCCTGTTCGGCCACAGCGTGGCGACCCAACAGCGAGAGAGCGGCATCGAGCAGGCCTACGAGCTGTTTCCCCGGTTGGCCGAGCGGTCGAGCCAGCGGGCCTCCACCCTTTCGGGCGGGGAGAAGCAGATGCTCGCGCTGGCCAAGGCCATCATCGTGCCTCCTCGCCTGTTGCTGATCGACGAGTTCTCCCTCGGCTTGGCCCCAACTGTGATCGCCGACCTCCTGCCAGTGGTCCGTCGCATCGCCGACCGGGGTTCTGCTGTTCTGCTGGTGGAGCAGTCGGTGAACATCGCCCTGTCGGTGGCCGACTACGCCTACGTGATAGAGAAAGGCGAGATCGGCTACTCAGGTCCGGCCGAGCAGCTTCGGGACCAACCCGACATGCTTCAGGCCGCCTATCTGGAGGGTTTGGCCCGCGCCCTCGGGGAAAGCCGGTGAGCCCGATGCTCGGCCCCATCCCAGGACAGGGGAGTAAGGCCCGATAATGGGCTCGTTCGACGTATCCGGCCCCCTCCTGCTACTGGGGACGATCTTCGGTTTGGGCTACGCCTTCCTGGGCATTGGACTGGTGCTGGTTTACCGATCCAGCGGGTTCATCAACTTCGCTCACGGCTCCATCGGACTGGTGGCGGCGTCGATGATGTCGGTGGTGGTCAACGGCTACGGGGTGCCCTATTGGGTGGGTTTCGTGGGGGCCCTCATCGTGGCCGGGCTTATCGCTGCCGGCATCGAGGCTTTCGTGGTTCGCAAGCTGGCCGCCGCTCCCAAGGTGATGTCGATGGTGGTCACCCTGGGCCTGGCCGAGGCCCTCCTGCTGTTGTCGTTGTCGTTTTCCAAGGGAGGTCTGGGGGGCGGCACGTTTCCGCAGGCCACGGGGTTCCCTCGGTTCGACCTGGCGGTGTACGTGTCCCCGTCGGCCACCGCGCTGCTGTGCCTGTCGCCTGTGGTGGTTGGCGGGCTGTACCTGTTCCTACAGAAGAGCCGATACGGCCTGGCCATCCGGGGAGCGGCGGCCAACCCCGACTCGGCCACCCTTGCCGGCGTGGACCCCCGGTACATGGCCATGCTCTCTTGGGGGTTGGCCGGGGCGGTGGCCGCGTTTGCCGCCATGCTCATCATCCCCAACCAGTCCGTAGTGACCGCCGACTCCCTGGGACCCGACTTCATCATCAGGGGTCTGGCTGTGGCCGCGCTGGCCCGATTTGCCAACCTCCCGCTGGCCCTCCTGTTCGGGCTTGGCATTGGGATGTTGGAGCAGATCCTGGCCTCCAACCCCGAGGCCACCGGCTGGTTCGAGGTGGCGCTGTTCGTGCTCATCATCATCGGGGTGGCCATGCAGGGCCGGGCCGGGCGAATGCCAACCGAACAGTGGTCGAGCCTGGCCCCCGATCGTCGGCTACCCGATTCGTACCGCGACATCTGGCTGATTCGACATCTGGGCTGGGTGATGGGCGGCGCAGCCGGGGTGGCCGCCGCCCTGGTTCCGTTGGGGATCAGCAACCGGTCGGCGTTTGTACTTGCGGCAATCCTGGCGTTTGCCACCATCGGGATCTCGGTGAGCTTCCTCACCGGCCTGGCCGGACAGCTCTCGTTGGGCCAGGTGGCTTTTGCCGCCATTGGTGCGGTGGCCGGGGTGCAGGTGGCCACCGAGACCGGCAGCCTGGTGCTGGGCCTCTTGTGCGGCGGTGTCGTTGGCGGGGCTGTGTCGGCGGCGGTGGGCCTGCCTGCACTGCGGGTGCGGGGCTTGCTGCTGGCCATCGCCACCCTGGCGTTCGCCCTGGCCACGTTTAGCTGGCTGCTACGCCAGGACTGGGCGTTCGGCGCCGGCCAATCCACCCGTCCGGTGAGCGTGCTTGGCCTGGACCTCACCACCTCTCGAGGCTTCTACTTTGTGGCGCTGGCCGTGTTCGCCGTGGTGTTGGCCGGGGCCGGTGTTCTGCGCCGCTCCTCGTTCGGACGCTCGCTGGTGGCGGTGCGGGACAACGAGGCGGCTGCCCGGGTGTTGCAGATCGCCCCTCGGCGCCTGCTGCTACAGGCCTACGCCTTCGCCGGGTTCGTGGCCGGGGTCGGCGGGGTGATTCTGGCAATGAGTCACACCTTCGTCACCCGCAGCATCTTCACCCCCAGCGACGGTATCAATGTGGTGTCGCTGGCAGTGATCGGCGGGCTGTCGGAGCTGACCGGACCGCTGCTCGGCGCGGCCTACCTCATCGGCACCCGCGAGTTCTTCAACCTTGAGCTGTCAGCTCTGGCCGGGTTGAACGCGGCGTGGCTGATCCTGATCGTGGAGCAGCCCCGGGGGTTCCACGGACTCTTGGCCACTACCCGCCGCCGGCTCATCGACCAGATAGCCCGGCTGCGGGGAGTCTCCCCCGAACCGGTCGCCGACGAGCGGGAACAGCAAAGCCAGGTGACGCTCGATCACATCAGCTCCGACGCCGCCCCAACCGAGTTGGTCCTCGCCTCGCGTCAAGCCCCGGCCGGTGACGGTTGGGTGCTGGAGGTGAAGGGCCTCACCCGGCGGTTCGGCGATCTTCTGGCGGTGGACGATGTGTCGTTCCGGGTCGGCCACGGGGAGACCCTGGGGCTCATCGGACCCAACGGTGCGGGTAAGACCACGGTATTCGAGCTGGTCAGCGGCTACCTGCGCCCCCATGCGGGCACGGTGTGGTTCGACGGCGACGACATCACCCGCCTGCCCCCCGAGGTTCGCAGCCGCAGGGGGATGGTGCGGTCGTTCCAGAACGCCTCACTGTTCCCCACCATGACGCCGCGCGACATCATCTTCCTCGCCACCCAGCGGGCTCACCACCACGGTCTGGTCCTGGGCGGGTCGAGAACGGAGCGGCAGATCGAGGATCGCACCGCAGAGATGCTGGCAGCCTTCGGCCTGGCTGGTCTGGCCGATCAGCCGGTCAGCCTGCTACCCACCGGCACTCGCCGTCTGGTGGAGATGGCGGCCAACGTGGCCCTCCGGCCCCGATTGCTGCTCATGGACGAGCCTTCGGCGGGCATAGCCCAGGCCGAGACCGAGGCGTTGGGGGCGGCCATAGCCAGGATTCGCGATGCCTACGGGATCACGCTGGTGGTAATTGAGCACGACATGCCGCTGATGACCTCGGTGTGCGACCGCCTCATTGCCCTGGAGGTGGGAGCGGTGATTGCCGAGGGCACCCCGGCCGAGGTGCAGGCCGACCCCGCGGTGGTGGAGAGCTACCTGGGGGGCGACCCCACGGCCATCGCTCGCAGCGGCTCGATCACCCCGCCCGAAGGCTGAGCCCGCCCCGGCTCGATCACACCTTCTCCAGGTGGCTGAGGCAGCCCGGTTGGGTCAGGCACCCTCCAGGTCGCTGAACAGGTCGCGCCTTTTGAAGGATGCGGTCATGAAGCGAGCGAATGCCTTGCGGCGAGTGAGCCACACCACCCTGGCCCCCGACTTGTCGGCCGCCAGGATGTGGTCGGCAAGCCAGGGGGTGACGGTGTGGACGTGGTCTCCGAGGATGTTGAAGATCTTCTTCGACTTCTCCCACTGCTCGGAGGTGAGGTCGTAATCGCCGGTCAGCAGGTCGGTAACCACGATCCCCGGCGACACCGTGCATACCAGCACCGGGGTGTCAGCGGTGTCCTTCCTCAGCGCCTTTTGCAGGTAACGCACCGCCCTCTTGGTAGCCCCATAGGCCGCCATCCCAGGCTGGGTGGCACCGTCCGACCCGAACCCCTCGGTGTTCCACACCTGCCCGTGGCCCTGCTCGATCATGTTGGCCACGGCGGTCTTGCTGGCCAAGAGCGCCCCGGTGAGGTTTGTGTTCACCAGATCGGCCAGGTCGCTGTTTTCCTGCTCCCACAACGGCGAGCGGTAGATGCTGATGCCCGCGTTGTTGATCCACACATCAACGCTGCCGAAGGCTCCTACAGCCGTGTCCCACAGCCCTTGGAGCAGATCGGGGTCGGTTATGTCGCAGGCCGCACCGCACACCTTGGACTCCCCGTAGTACTGGCCCAGTTCGGCCACCACCGCCTCTACCGACTCCGCGGTTCGACCGCTCACCGCCACTTCACATCCCCGCTTAAGGAACTCTCGGGCCAGACCTTGGCCGATCCCCCTGGTGCTTCCGGTGATGACGATGCGTTTGCTCACGTTGTTCCTTCCCCTGCTCGAGTTCTGATGCTACGCCTTCAGCGCCGGTGCCAACGCCGGATCAGCTCGTGCTCGATCAATCGTTCGAGGTCGGCACCTGCCGGTCGGTTCAGGGCCGCGGCCACAAAGGCGGCAATGAGATCGCCGAGCAGCTCTCGCACGGCTGGTTCCGAATCGGCCTGGTCGGGCTCCAGGAAACGTCTCCCGCTGGTGGTGTCCACCGGGTCGCAGATGGCGAAGTGCCCGGCCTCGGTCAGCTCTACCAGCCACGAATCTCCCTGGTCGCGGTTGATGGCCTCGGCAAACGTCCTTCCCATGGGGTCGTGTCCACCGTCGCCGGTTCCGTAGCGGTCTCGGGAGCCGGCGATCACCCCGTCGTCGGCACCGCCCAACAGCAGCACCGGCACCTTGGCCGGCACCCGGGCCACGGTGGCCTCTCCGTGACCCAGGGCGGTGGCGGTCATGGTATGGGCGCCGTAGGCAAAGACAGCCTGCAGCCCTGTCACCCACGAGGGATCGCTGTTGTGCATCGCCACCGTTCCTCCCGCCGAATGGCCGCCCACCACCACCCGGCTCAAATCAATCAGACCGGCTACCGGTGTGGGGCCATCGTCGAACTGTTCGGACAGGGCACCCAACAACGGCACCAGAGCAGTGGCCGAGGGGCGGGTGCCGATCACATCTGGGCCCAGGGCGGCGAGGTCGATGCCCGGAGTGATCCCCCGTCCCGCCGGCCCCAACGACCCGATGGCGGCATAGGTGACCACGCACAGCCCGTCGGCCACCAGGCGGTGAGCCAGCCACCGGTACCCGTCGGGAGCCACGTTGATGCCGGGGGCCATCACCACCACCGGCCACGGGGCCGCCGCCATCAACGCCGGAACCTGCCCGGTGAGGCGGGCCTCGTCGAGCCGCCGGTCGTCGCCGGGGTAGTACAGCGTGGCCATCGCCGCGTCGCCGCCGGCATCGAAGGAGAAATGCAACCCTCGCACGATCATGTGGCGTTCAATCGCTCCCTGTTGTTCCGCTCAAAGGAACATGGTTTCATTCTTGTCGGATGCACTCTACGATCTCGAATGTGAGCGACACCAGAGACTACGGACCGTCTTCGCCCCGGCCATATCAATGCTTCATGGGCCGGTGGGAGGGGTTGTGCAAGAGCTTCGACCCGCACGGGCAGTTCCTCGAGGCCAGCGCCGTTCACATGGACGTGTACTGGCTGGACGACAACACCTGGCACCTCCACGAACACTTTGAGAACCTGTACGGCGTGGGCGAGACCATCTTCGACACGCCGATAGGGGTGGATGGGAAGCGATGCTTCGCCGAGAGCGATCAGCTCAGCCTGGAGGGCACCGAGCTGACCCCTTACAACTACGTGTTCACCATCGACAGCCGGGTCAGCAGCAACATCGTGTACAACAACCACTACTTCCTCGACCCTGACACCCGCCGGATCATCACCCACAAGGTGCGTGACGGTGCCACCAGCCTGTTCCAGATTCAGGACTTCGCCCGGATACAGCGGCCATGATCGTTCAGAGCGCACCCGGTGGGGCCGCCGACGCCCCTCACTTCGTGATCGCCATGCACCAGCACACCACGTTCGCCGGTCAGTTGTCCGCCAACTTCGGCAACGAGGAGTTCGCCGGGATTGAGCCCGCCGAGCCCATGCAGTTCATCGTCGACCACCACGACCAGGGTTGGGCCGACCTTGACTCGGAGGCCCCGCAGAATCCGGACACGGGCCTGCCCTACAACCTCACCGCCACGCCTTTGCCCCAGATCGTGACCACCTCGGCGGGATCGCCGGCGTTCAACGAGGCTCATCACCCGTTCAGCGGCGTCATCTCGTCGATGCACACCTACGGCCTGTACCGGGGTCGATACGGGTTGAGCGACAAGATCTTCCTCGACGTAATCCCCGATGATCTGCTGGCCGACGTGTACGCAATGTTGGACGCCGAGGAGGCCCGCCAGCGCCGCCTCAAGGAAAAGCTGTCGCAAGACGATCCTGATCACGCCACCGACGAGTTCCTGTTCCACGCCTACAAGCAGCTTCAGTTCTTCGACACACTCTCCCTCTACTTTCACCTGTCCCCCGAAGGTGAGAGGGGCGATTCGGAGTTCCTGAATGTGCCCCGCTCGGTGGGCGACGACGTGACCGTCTCGGTATCGGAGACGCCGGGCGGGGTGTACCGGCTGGACCCCTACCCGTTCGCGGTGGACGGGATGGAGCTTGTAACCGAGGGCCGGTATCTGGCCCCCCAGCCGCCGGACACCGACCTCGGCTCGGTGCTGGCCGCCACCCCGGTGTCCACCCAGACGGTGCGCCTGGTCCGAATGTGAGCAAAGGGTCGTTCGCCCGGGGCGTCGGCCAGTGGGTCGGCGCGGCCGAGGTGTACGACGCTGATGGTCGGTTTGCCGGAACGGGGCACGACACCCGGACGGTGATGGCCGATGACCAGATGGGCCGGGTTACGGTGGAGGTGGAGTTTGACGGGCCGTTCAAGCTCTCCGGCGCGTACGCCATCGCCGACCACGGCACCCATCGGGCCTACGAAGGGCCGCTCAACGTCGGATATGCCGAGGTACTGAGCGACGGGCTGGTTGCCGCTCACAACTACTGGCCCGATCTGGGCTTGTCCCAGCGATTCTTCCTGATGGTGTTGCCCGACGGCACCCGGCAACTCTCGTTGGCGCTGCTCAGCCGGGGTGATCGGCTGCGCTGGACGGTGGTGGGGGAGTATCAGCGAAGGCTCGATCCGTCTGCTCCTCCTTTGCCTCCGGTGGCGCCGATGGACCCTGAGGAGCTTCGAGACGACCCGACAGCCGGAAGGGGCCAGGCACTTCTGCTCCGGTCCGGGCGCTGGTCGGGGTCGCTTCACCGGCTGGGTGCTGATCTCGAGCCGTTGGGCACTGTCGATTATGAAGAAGCAGTGACCGAGGAATCTGCGAACAAACCAGCCCGAGCAGCGTCATCGGGGATCAGCTTGTTTGAAGTCGGGCTGGCCGGCATTGGATTTGCCCCAGATGCCTCGTTCACCCTGCTGTCCGACGGCTGGGCGGCCTGGACCCCTCCAGGCGAGGTGGTGGGCAGCGGGGGGTTGAGCGGCGGGCGGGGTTTCAGCGGACAGTTCCATCACCGCCACACCGGTGGCGACACCGGTGGGTTTCGGGTGTGGCGACGGGAGGTGGCGTCGTTGGAAGGCACCACAAAGGCAGTGCTCCACACCTGGTACCGGGGCGAGCAACGGATAGGGGCCGCTCACGGTGTGCTGGCCTTCAACCCGGCATGAACCGGGGTGACCCATGAGCACCAATGATCGCTTCGGAAGAGTGACCCATGAGTTCCAGTGACCGTTTCGGAGGGGCCTGGTTGGTGGTCGAGTACGTCCACGACCCCGACGGCACCTTCCGGGGCGAGGTGGTCCAACGCCGGGTGGTTGAGCCCGCCGGTGATGGCCGGCTTCGGGTTATCCAGCAGTGCGACCCGTCCCCCGAACTGAGCGGGCATCCCATGGCCGAGTTCGCAGGCCATTGGGAGTTCGAGATGGAGGTGTCCGGGGCGCAGCGCCGCTATCTCGGCCCCGATGTGGTGGGCGTCGGCACCGAATGGCAGGCCGGCGCCATGACCGGGCGGGGGCTATGGCCCCGGTTCGGATACGAGTTCGAGTCGTACAGCGTTCTGGTAGCCGCCGACCGCCAGCTCACCGGCGGGTCGTTTTCGCTGGCCGGCCGGTCGGTGGCCGACATCGTGGGGGTGGCGGTTCCCGAGGCCTCCGGGGTCAAACCCGGCCTCGACCTGGAGGCACCGCTTCCCGAGGTGGACAGCCCCTGGCCGCTGCAACGGACGGTCGGTCCCATGCTGGTGGCCGCCGACTGGCCCACGCCCTTGCAGCGTCGCCGGTTGTGGGCCATGCGCGACCGGCGAGGGGCCACCGGCATCACGATTATCGAGGAGGACAACGACGGTGACCGGACGGTGACGGTCACTATCGGTTGAGTTTGGACGGAGAGTACGGGCCGGGCTGGTGGCGCTACTGGTCGGGCGTCCAGGCCAGCGAACCGAAGACGATGTCGGTCATCCGGTCGCCCTGGTACAGCTTCCACACCACCGCCAAGGTGTAGTCGCGATTGATGATGAACTCCCGACCCTTGACCTTGAACGCCTCGCTCACGTGGTGCTGGGAGGTGTAGAGGGCACGGCCGTAAGCGATGGCGTTGCCCCACAGGTCGGGGCCGTCGTAGGTGTAACGGTTGCCGTTCGACCGGGTGCGGATGTAGGTGTGGGAGTAGTCGAGCTCCCCGGACACCTCCAGGCGATGGGTGGCCCGTACCAGGTCGATGGGGTCGTGGCGCAGGCTCACATCCACCGCTCCCCGGCGTTGCTGATCGGCCCCGAACACCTCGCACTCCCCGGTCCACTGCCCCCCGGTGCGGTCGGGCACCGTATGGGGCCACGCCGCTAACTCCCGCTCGGTCTCGATATGGGAGTCGATCCACGCTTTGGTCTCGGGGTTGGTATCGTAGTCGTGGGCGTTCAGATAGACCCCGTTGAACACCGAGAAGATGGTCGGCCCCTCGTAGAGCAGCGACGAGTACACCTGGGTCACCCCGTCGGAGAGGATCTGGTTCATGGTGTTGAGGTCGGCCCTCCAGCCCGGTGCGTAGTAGTGGGAGTCCACCAGGGAGCCGTAGGGATGCCCGGCTCCGTAGAAGTCGGGACCCCGGTAGATGCGGTCGTTGCCACGGTCGTCCACCCCGAACTCGAAGTCCCTGATCTCGAACCGGTTGCGGAGCGGACCGGTGTTCATGAAGTTGCATTGCATCCAGTAGGTGACCTCGCCGCCGTCGAACACGCTGGCCCTGGTTACCTTGTTGAACCCGGTGTGGCTCCCTTCGGCATCGAACACCGATGGCAAGCCGTACCACTCACCGGTTATGCGCTGCTGCCACTCGGAGGCTTCGGTTTCGCTCATGGGACTCTTTCCGGTTGAGGGGCTAATGGCGGGCGGCGGACTTGAGGCTGGTTTGGATGTTGGCGCTGGTCTCAGAGCCCAGCAACTGGTCAACCCGGGCCCACACCGGGTCCACCTGGGAATTGAAGATGGCCTCCCGGTTTCGGGCATCCCGCTCGGCCAACTGCGGGCCGGTAACTCCGCCGGTAGCTTCGTCGGGCACCCCTTCGGTCACAAGCTCCAGCCAATGGTCCCGGTAAGCGGCCACTGCGGGGAACACGGCCCGAAAGCCGTCCTCGTCGACCCTGTGGGCAAGCATCCAAGCCGACATGAGCTGCCATTGCCTGGGCGAAAGGTGGGCCGGGCTCAACCCGTCGATCTCCCCGGTCCGTTCGTGGACTTCGGTTAGTGGTCCGTAGCAGTGGTCCAGATAGGCCAGGTTGGCGCCGGGGTCCACCCGGGGAATCAGGTCGAGATGGAAGGCGTAGTGGGGTCCGGCCAGCACCGAGTCCACCGTGAAGTGGGGTACCGGGCTGGTAGCTGGGGTGAAGGCGAAGCACATGTGGCTGTCGAGCCCGAACGCCTCGACGGTCATGGCGACGTACACCAGCGATGCCACCCCGTCGCGGGCCAGCACCCGGTGAACGCCCACCGGAGAGCCGTCCATGGCGGAGGTCAGCGGGGTGTTTTCGGTTTCCTCCAGCTCCAAGCCCGCAGCGATGGTTTCCACCGCTTCCAAGCACAGGTCGGCCGACAGGCTCATGGCCCCGACTCGGCGGTGGCCCGCCCGGCTTCGGCCTCTCCCACGGTGGGGAACACCCAGGCGTTGGCCATTTCGGGGTCGGCGGCCCGTCCCGGAGAGGGGATCACCGAAGCAGCCCTCATGGTTTGCTCGTCGGTCGGGGTGTTGAGCCCCCAGCCCTTGTCGATCTGCTCCTGGCGCCAGCGCCGGTAGGCGAGCTGGATGGAGTCGGACTTGACGTGCAGTTCGGCCGACAAGTCGAACGGCAGCAACTCGGGCCTCTGCCCCTCGACGGTGGGCTGGTCTTCCAGGAAGATCTTGACAGTGCGCTGGTACGAGTTCTTGTCGGCCCATCCTCCGGTGAAGAACGTGCGCAACATGCAGAACTTCGAGACCGTGGTGTGCTCGTCGCGGGGTACCGCGGCGGTGAAAATCCGGATCTCCCCCATTGGCAGGCGCACCACCAGCATCGACATGTTGGGGGGGTAGAACCCGGTGGTGGTGCTCACCGGCGGTCGATCCTTCTTGGAGATGAACCGCCACAAACCCGATGGCCGTGGCGGCTCAAGGGTCACCGTGGCGGTGACCGACTCCAGATAGCCGTTGCGGCGGGTCTCGTCGAGCTCGAACTCCTCTATTTCGGGGTGCTCCGAGTTACCGAACGACCCTGAATGCACGAACGGGGTGTGAGCGATGTCGATGGCGTTTTCGAGCACCCGGTCGTAGTTGGCCTGCCAGGTGAAATCGCCGATTACGGCCCGGTATCCCTCGGCCCGAGCCTCGGTGTTCAGCTCCAGTCCATCCAACTCGGGCACCACCGGGCGATGTCCAGCACCCAGGTCGCCCAGAAAAGCCCAGATAAAGCCGTAGCGCTCGATGCAGGGGTAGGTGTCGATCCGGGCTTTTTTCGGGATTGGCAGGCCCTCGCGGTTGGCCGGGATTTCCACGCAGGTGCCGTCGGTTCCGTAGCGCCACCCGTGATAGGGACACCGCACGCAGTCGCCCACCACGGAGCCGCCGGCCAGCGATCCACCCCGGTGTACGCACAAGTCGGATTGGGCGTTGACCGTGCCGTCCGGGCTGCGCCAAAGCACCAGATCATGGCCGTGGACCCGAGCCAACACAGGCTGGTCGGCCACCCGCTCGCCGTGTTCGACGGCGTACCAGTGATTCTTGATCAACACGGCAATCCTCCCTCAGGTTGGCCGGGGCAGGGTCCGGTCGCCGCCCCACAGGGCCCGCACCAGGCGGTCGGTCATCTCCTCGCCGAAGAACCTAACCCCCATGACGTTGGCCGGGTCTCTCTCGGCGATGTTGCGCCGCCGGAGCAGGTCGTCGGCTGCAAGCTGCTCCCGGCTCTGCTGGGGCACCGGTTCGGCCTCATCCACCCATTGCAGCCACTGATCGACCCGCTTGTGGGCCAGCTCGCTCACCTGGTTCAGGCGGGCCTCGTTGTAGGTCTGGCCCGGAGTGGTGAAGCAAATGGCAACCTGGCTCAGCGCCTGGCGGATGTAAAGCGCCCGAGAGGTGAACGGGGCCAACCCCTCGTCGGCTCGGAGACCCAGGAACTCCTCGTTGAGCGGGCCCCAGTACTTGTCCAAGGCGTCGGTGTCGAGCATGAGATCGGACCGGGGGTTGAAGTCGATGTAGAACCACAGGTCGGGCAGCGTGCCCCAGGCGATGCCCAGGTGGGGAACGGCGATGTGGGGGCCGAGCCAGGCGGTGACATGCATGTTGGTGAACCCCAGCGGGGGGTTGCCGATCCACGAGTGAACGAGCCAGTCCATCTCCGGGCCTGCATAGGCGGCCAGCCGCCCAGACGGGTATTCGGTCTCGCCACGGTACGACTCCAAGTCCTCGGTGCTGGGATCGCGGGTCAGCTCGAACCGGGCCTCGATCTTGGCCATGAGCTCGTGCGTGATTGCCCACAGCCGGTCGAACGTGGCGGTGGCATCGGTGGGCTGCCGCTCGTCGAAGATGTCCTGGACGCCCTTCAGCGTCTCGCGCATAGGTGCTCCAGTAGTGTCCGCGGCACACTGTTCCTTCAAGCGGAACAACGTTTCGTTTGTTTGACAGTAGGGCGGGGTGGAGACAAGTGTCAACCACCGGGAAGGAGCCTTGATTCGATGAGCCGCACAACGCTGTACGTTCCCGGTGATCGGCCCGATCTGTTCGCCAAGGCGCTGGGCTCGGGGGCCGATGCCATCATTTTGGACTTGGAAGACGCCGTGGCCGAGGAAGCCAAGCCGGAGGCCCGCGCCAAGGTGGGGCGCTGGCTGCGAGCCAACCCGGGTGTGCGGGCCTGGGTGAGGGTCAACAATCGGCCCGACATGCTGGACGAAGACGCCGCCATGGTGCGGTCGCTGGTGGCCGATAGGGTCGGTTTTGTCGGGGTGGTGGTGCCCAAGGCCGATTCGGCGGCCTGCGCCGTCGACTTCGGAGGTAGCCCGGTGATGGCGCTGATCGAGTCGGCAGTGGGCGTAGCCCGGGTGTACGACATCGCCGCCGTGCCCGAAGTGGTGCGCCTGGGGCTGGGCGAGGCCGATCTGGCTGCCGACATGGGCATGGAGCCGTCGCCCGACGGGCTTGAGATGTGGCCCATTCGCACCCGGGTAGTGGTGGCGTCGGTGGGGGAGGGTCTGGACGCGCCGTGCGGGCCGGTGTTCACCGACCTGAACGACGATGACGGGCTTGCCTCCACCAGCGAGTCGCTGCGTCGCCACGGTTTCGGGGGGCGGTCGGTAATCCACCCTGCTCAGGTGGCCGCGGTGAACGCCGCGTTCACCCCTCCCGACGAGGAGGTGGCCCGGGCCAGGGCAGTGGTGGCGGCGTTCGAGGAGGCGGC
The DNA here is from genome assembly GCA_965200775.1 of Acidimicrobiales bacterium. Lineage (GTDB taxonomy): Bacteria > Actinomycetota > Acidimicrobiia > Acidimicrobiales > Bin134 > Poriferisocius. The sequence continues at coordinate 3,057,302 of OZ241383.1, forward strand.
TGCCGCCGGGGAGGCGGTGGCGGTGATCGACGGCAAGTTCATCGACGCCGCGGTGATGCGCCACGCTCGGGCCATTCTGGCCCGGGTACCACCCGGTTCCTAGGCCGGTTTCCTGTTCTGGGTCAATCCCCGGCTTGGGTCAGTACCGCGGCGGCCTGCCAGGGGCGACCGGCCACCAGGTCGGTGTCCTTGGACACCTCCCGGTTCACGGCTCGGCCGGGATGGAGGGTGCCGATCAGCAGCTCCTCGTCCGGTTGGGATCGGAGGCAGGCCGGGGTGTTGATCGTCCCGTCGTAAGGGCTCGACCGGTGGGGGTTCCACAATGAGTCGGCCGGGGGGTCAACGAGCATGGTGGCCATGGGGTTGCCGGGGGGCGCACAGGCCGCCACGCTGATTCGGTTCTCGGCCGACCGCTCAACCAGGGCCAAGTTCCACTCCCACCGTTGTTCGGGCTGCCAGCAAACAGCGGCCAGGTGGGCCCCGGCGATGGAGGCCAGGCGCATAGTTTCGGGATACCGGTGATCGTCCCCCACGATCACGGTCATGGCGCCGAACGGGGTCTCATGCAGGTTCACCGAATGGCCCAGCTCGGTTGCGTCGGGATGGCGTTCGCTTGGGTGGATCTGCGGCTGTTCGAGCACGATCCCGTCTGCCGACACCAGCAGGCCGAGATGTTGGCCGTCCCGCATCACCGAGGTAGCCACCAGGGTGCCGGCAGGGATCACCGGAGGCGGGCGGGTCAATTCCGGCAGCACGACAAGCGAGGCCCCCGAGTCGATGGCCCGTTTGACCAGCCCCGGATCCGACCTGGCTCCGTGTACGCACGCTGTTGCCACGGTCGGGGCCAGGTTCGGGGCAGGCACCTCGGTGTGGGGCTGGGCCAGAGGTCCGTAGGCCTCGGGGCGGCGACCCCGCAGACGTTCCGGGCGGCACAGGGACAGGTCAACATCGGCGGTAACCACCGCTTCCCCGTGGTGAGGGGCCATGGCCATCGCCGTGCCGTCGGGGTCCACGATCTGGCTCTCTCCTGCGCCGTTGAATGCCTCGGAGGGAACCCCCAGTGCCCGGCTGAAGGCCGGAACCTGGTCGGCAGGCAGCAACGGACCCACCTTGTTGGCGGCCACCACGAACACCCCGTTCTCGGCGGCCCGTACGGGGATGTGCAACCAGGCTTCGTCCCGGGCGAACGAGTTGAGGCTGTTCAGGAGCAGGCGAGCGCCTCGTACCGCGAAAGTGCGGGGCACCTCGAACGTCACCCCGTCCATGCACGAGTACAGGCCCACCGGGCCGAACCCGGTGTCGGCGATTGGGGCGACTTCGGCACCGGGCGACAGGTGGGCCCGCTCGTTGCCCATCAGTATCTGCTTGTCGGCGGTGGAGCAAACCTGGCCTTGGGGGTCGATCATCACGTTGGTGGCGGTCACCCGGCCATCGGGTCTGGCCACGGTCACGTTGAGAGAGGTGTAGATGCCGTGGTGGGCTGCTTGACGGGCCAGAGCACCCAGCCACCGCCCGTCCAGCGACACGGCCACCGAACGGCAGTGGTCCGCGTTGTCGTAAACGGAGAGGTGGTTGCAGAACTCCGGCATCACCACCAGGTCGGCTCCCTTGGCTGCCGACTGGTCCAACATCCGCAGGCAGGTGGCCAGGTTCTCTTCCGGGTCGGTCCCGGTGGCGAACTGCGCAGCGGCGACCCTCAACCGGTTGCGAACTGGACGATTCTCAGCCATGACGGTTCTGCACCAAGCGGTTCTCAGCCATGACGGAGCTGCACCAAGCGGTTCTCAGCCATGAGGAGGGCCGTTGTTCAAGCCTGCCGCCCGCCGCGGATAGAGGGCACCACCTCAGCCACGGGGTTGGGCTCCGAGTTTCATCGACAGTTCCTGGGTGGCGTCCACCACTGCGGCAGCGGCGCGGGCGATCTTGGCTCTGAACCGCTCGATCGGTCCGCTGACACTGATAACCGCCACAGGCTGGTTGTTGTGGTCCAGGATGGGCGCGGCCACCGAGCCGGCATCGTGCTGGCGCTCCCCCAGTGAGACGGCGAAGCCCTGCTGTCGAATGCGCTCCAGCTCTACCCGAAGTTCGTCAACGGCCACGATTGTGCCGTCGGTCAGGGCATCGAGCGGGTTCTCGGCCAGGTACCGGTCGATGGCACTCTCGCCCAGCCAGGCCAGGAACGCTTTGGACGACGCGCCGGCGTGGAGGGGGAACGAGCCACCGATGGGAACCGTCATCTTCACCTCCCGGGGAGGGGTTATCTGGGCCACATACACCCGGCGATTGTCGTGAAGGATCGACAGGGTGGCGGTCTCGTCGGTCTCGTCGCTGAGCCTTTGCATCTGGTCGTGGGCCAGGCTCCTCACATCGAGCTGGTTGCGGTAGGCAGCAGCTAACTCCAGCACCGACGGTCCCAGCGAGTACCGGCGGCTCTGCGGGTCGGCGGTCAGGAGGTTGCGCTCGCACAGCGACGTGAGTATGCGGTGGACGACGGCCTTGGAAATATCCAGCTCCTTGGAGATCTCGGTGACGCCCAGCGTGCTCGACGACCGGGCGAACAGGAACAGCACGTCAACGGCCCGCTCGATTGCCGTGACGCTTCGACCCGGACCGGCTACCGAGCCGGTGTATGCCGCTGTTTCGCTCAGGGGAATGACCTTACCGTCCACAGGGGGGAATTGTTGCCAACATCCCCCGGGTTGGGGAACACTACAAGCTGATGTTCCACTGGGAGAAACGTTGTTCCGCATGAGTGGACCTTTGGCTGATCTGCGGGTGATCGACGCTTCCACCGTTCTGGCCGGGCCGATGATCGGGCAGATCATGGCTGATTTTGGCGCCGATGTGATCAAGATCGAGCACCCCCAAAACGGTGACAGCCTCCGAGGCCACGGGGTACAGAAGGACGGTCACGGCCTCTGGTGGAAGGTTGTGGGCCGCAACAAGCGCTGCGTGGGCCTGAACCTGAGCCACCAAGCGGGCGCCGAGGTGTTCCTGGAGCTGGTGTCCACCGCCGATGTGGTGATCGAGAACTTCCGTCCCGGCACGCTGGAGCGTTGGGGTCTTGGCTGGGAGGCGCTGTCGGAGCGCAGCCCGGGCCTGGTCCTCTGCCGGGTGACCGGGTTCGGACAGACCGGCCCTTACGCGCAACGACCGGCGTTCGGCACCCTGATCGAGGCCATGAGCGGTTTCGCTCACATGACCGGGGAGCCCGACCGACCCCCAACCCTGCCTCCGTTCGGGCTGGCGGACAGCATTGCCGGAATCACCGGGGTTGCGGCGGTGCTGATGGCACTCCATCACCGGGAGAACACCGGCGAGGGACAGATCGTGGACCTGTCGATCCTGGATCCTCTGGCCGCGTCGCTCGGCCCCCACGTGTTGGTTTGGGACCAGACCGGACAGATAATGCAGCGCTCGGGAAACCGCTCGCTGAACAACGCGCCCCGCAACACCTACCTCACTGCCGATGGCCGGTGGGTGGCCGTGTCGAGTAGCGCCGACGCCGTGGCCCGCCGCACCATGGAGCTGGTCGGCCGGGGTGATCTGGTTGCCGAGCCGTGGTTCGTCACCGGGGTTGGTCGGGCCGAGCACGCCGACGAGATCGACGCCGCCATGGTCGAATGGATCGGCCAACGCACACTCGATCAGGTGATGGAGGAGTTTGCCGCCGCCGATGTGGCCGTTGCCCCGGTGTGCGACGTGGAGCAGTACGCCACCGACCCCCAAGTGGTGGCTCGGGAAGCGGTGACCACGGTGGACGATCCCGATCTCGGGCCGTTGCGGATGCTGAACGTGCTGTTCGGCTTGTCGTCCACTCCCGGTTCGGTTCGCCACGCCGGCCGGCCGCTGGGTGCCGATACCGACGCCGTGCTGGGGGAGGTTGGGATCAGCGAGGAGCAGCGTGCCGACCTTCGGGTGCAGTGCGTGATCGCATGAGCGGGGTTGAGGCAAGCCTGGCCGGGGGCCTGATTGAGCTGATCGGTCGGGCCACGGTGTACGACCTCGGACGGTCCATGCGAAACGGCATGGCTCAATCGCCCAATCATCCGCCGTTTCGTCACTGCCTCGACCGACGACATGGAGATCGGGTGCGGGCCGATGACAGCTCCGCAGCAGCCGACCTGCTCACCACAGGCTGCCACGTAGGTACCCATGTGGACGCCCTGGCCCACGTCAGTTTCCAGGGGAAGCTGCACGGCGGTATCGATGCCGCCGAGGCGCAGGCAGGGGGCGGGTTCACGTCGTTGGGTATCCAGGAGCTGGGGCCGTTTGTGGGCCGGGGGGTGCTGGTTGACGTCCCAGGATCGCTGGGTATGGAGGTCTGCCCAGGGGGACATGAGATCACAGTGGCGGAGTTGGAGGACGCCCTCGCCCGCCAGGGCGTTTCGGTGCGCCCCGGCGATGCAGTGCTGGTACGAAGCGGTTGGGGAATGTACTTCGACGATCCCGACCACTTCCAGGGGGTCAACACCGGGGTGCCGGGAGTGGGGGAGGCCGGAGCCCTCTGGCTGGCTGACCAGGGGGCGGCTCTGGTAGGTGCCGACACCCTGGCGTTCGAGCAGCTTCCCGCCGGGCTGGGCCACGCCTTGCTGCCTGCTCACCGGGTGCTTCTGGTGGAGCGGGGCATCAACATCATTGAGACCATGGACCTAGATGGGCTCGCTGCCGCCGGGGTGAGCGAGTTCGTGTTCGTGCTGGCCCACCTGAACATCCACGGCGCTACCGGTGCCCCCGTGCGCCCCCTGGCCATCGCATGAGCCCAACACCGCTTGGACCTCGCAGGCCGAATCGGGCGATGGTGCCGCTCGCCGGTTCGGAGACCCGATGAGCCCGATCCTGCACCAGCTCGCCATCCTGGCCTGCGGGCCGGTTCCCGAATCGGTGCGGGTCGGCATCCCGGCCCGGGTTATCGACATCGTGGGGATCGCGGTGCGGGCCACCCAGCTCGACACCTCCCAGGCGGTCACCGGCTTTGCCGTCGACCAGGGCACCGCACCCCAGTCCACCGCCATCGGCGGAGGTCAGGCCATGTCGGTGGCGGAAGCCTCGTTTGTAAACGGCGTCCTGGCCCATTCATTGGACTACGACGACACCCACCTCCCCTCCATCATCCACCCCAGCGCCTCGGTGGTGCCCGCTTCGCTGGCAATGGCGGAATGGCAGAGGGCATCGGGTAGCGCGTTGATTGATGCCGTGGCTGTGGGGTTGGAGATCGCGGTGCGCCTCGGCATGGGTGGTTACGACCGCAACGCCCGCCAGTCGGTGTACTTCGAGCGAGGCCAACATGCCACCTCGATTTGCGGCGCGGTGGGCTCGGCGGCCGCCGCGGCCCGGCTGTCGGGGGCCGACGCCGACGGCATCGGCCACGCCATGGGTATCGCTTGCAGCATGGCCAGCGGCATCATCGAAGCCAACCGGGCTGGGGGAACGGTGAAGCGGCTTCACTGTGGCTGGGCCGCTCGGGCAGGGGTCACCGCCGCCTCGTTGGCCGGTCGGGGCATCACCGGGCCGGCCACCGCCATCGAAGGTCGGTTCGGACTGTTCACGGCTTTTCTCGATGGCCAGGCCGACCCCGGCGCGGTCACCGAGGATTTGGGGGATCGTTGGACCGCCGACGAGATCTTCTACAAGCCGTACCCGGCCAACCACTTCACCCACACCGGCATCGACGCCGCCCTTTCCCTGCGCCGACAGGGGGTTGGTCCCGACGATGTTGCCGCTGCCACCCTGGAGGTGCCCCCGCCGGCAGCTCGCACCATCGGCGAACCCATCGATGTGAAGCGGAGCCCCGAAACTGGATACCAGGCACAGTTCAGCGGCCCCTACACCGTGGTGGCCGGACTTCTCGGCGGGAGCGGCCTCGGGGTTGGCCTGGACGATTTCACCGACGCCCTGGCCCGCGACCCGATCCGGCGAGAGTTGATGGCCCGGGTCAACGTCACCGGTGATCCCGGTTTGATGGCCATCTACCCCGATCAGCTACCCGGTCGCCTTACGGTGACTACCACCTCCGGCCACACCCTGGTGGAGGAGAAGCTGGTCAATCGAGGTGGGCCCGCTCAACCCCTTACCGATACCGAGCTGGCCGCCAAGTACGCCGACAACACCGCGGGCATACTGGATGAAGATGTCTCGGACCGGACTTACGATGCGCTGTCGGGCCTTGACGCGGTGCGGTCGGTTGCCGGCCTGCTGACACCTCTTCTGGAGCTCACCGGGGGGAAGCGATGACCGACACCATCAATACCGGGGCCCAGGGCGTCAGCCCCGACACCATCATCACCGGAGCCCGTGTCGTCCGCCCTGACATCGCAAAGGTGGAGGAGCTGGACATCGCCATCACCGACGGCCGGATCAGCGACCTGGCTCCCGGCTTGGCCGCGGCAACGCCCGGCGCAGAAGTGTTCGACGCCTCCGGGCTTATCGCCTTCCCCGGCTCGGTGGACGCCCACACCCACATGGGCATCTACAACCCCCTGGACATAGACGCCGGTACCGAGAGCCGGGCCGCTGCCCAGGGGGGCACCACCACGGTGCTCAACTACATGAGGACCGGCCAGTACTACCTAAACCGGGGAGGGCCGTATAGCGAGTTCTTTCCCGAAGTGCTGCGCCTCATGGAAGGTCGCAGCCATGTGGACTACGCCTTCCACCTCGCCCCCATGCAGGCAGCCCACATCGACGAGATCCCCATTCTGGCCACCGAGTACGGGGTGACATCGTTCAAGATCTTCATGTTCTACGGGGGGCACGGCCTCCACGGCGCCAGCGACGACCAGGCAGACTTCCTGATGACCCCGCCGGGAGAGCGCTACGACTACGCCCACTTCGAGTTCATCATGCGGGGAATCGCCGCCACCCGGCAGGCCCACCCCGAGCTGGCCGACGTGCTCTCGCTGTCGATGCACTGCGAGTCGGCGGAGATAATGACCGCCTACACCAAGTTGGTGGAGGCCGAGGGGCGCCTGAGCGGGCTGGCGGCCTATTCGGCGTCCCGCCCGCCCCATTCCGAGGGGCTGGCTGTGACCGTGGCGTCGTACCTGGCCCACGAGACCGAAGTGTCCAACATCAACCTGTTGCACCTGTCGTCGGCCAAAGCCATGGACGCCGCGCTGCGCATGAGCCGCTGCTTCGAGAACGTGGACTTCCGCCGAGAGGTCACCATCGGGCATCTGCTGGTGGACATCGACACCTCGGGCGATCCCTGGGGCAAGGTCAACCCGCCGATCCGCCCTCGGGCCGACGTGGAGGCGCTCTGGGAACACGTTCTGGCCGGAGAGGTGGACTGGGTGGTGAGCGACCACGCCTGCTGCCGTACCGAGGCCAAGGTGTCAGCCGAGAACCCAGAGGACATTTGGTTGGCCAAGAGCGGATTCGGGGGCACCGAGTACCTGCTCAACGGTCTTTACTCCGAGGGAACCAAGCGGGGTTTGGGGTTGGCCGACATCTCCAGGTTGGTGTCGTGGAACCCGGCACAGCGCTACGGCCTGAGTACCAAGGGCACCATAGGGGTGGGCTACGACGCCGATATTGCCCTGCTCGACCCGGCGGTGAGCCATGTGGTGCGGGCCGACCGGTCGGAGTCAAGCCAGGGCTACACCCCGTTCGAGGGCCAGGAGCTCACTGGCAGGGTCACCGATGTGTGGCTTCGGGGCCGGCCCGTCCTTTCGGGCGGCAATGTGGTGGGCAACCCCATGGGCCAGTACCAGAAGCGGCCGACATGAGCGGGTCGCTAGCGGGATCGGGGTTGAGGGAACCCGCCTGCTTTGGCCACCAGGCTGGGTACGCCGTGGCCGAGCTGAGCCTCCAGCCAGGTGGTGGTCTCGATCAGCGCGTCGAGGTCCAGCCCGGTGTCGTACCCCATCTCGTGGGCCATGTACACCACGTCCTCGGTGGCCACGTTGCCGGTGGCCTTGGGGGCGAACGGGCACCCGCCCACCCCGCCAAGGCTGGAGTCGAACACCCGCACTCCGGTGTCGATGGCTGCCGCTATGTTGGCCAGCGCGGTGTTGCGGGTGTTGTGGAAGTGGCCCCGCAAAGCGATGCCAGGGGCCCGCTGCGCAACGGCGGAGAACAGGTCGGCCACCTGGGTGGGAACCCCGACCCCGATGGTGTCGGCCAGAACCAGCTCGTTGGGCTGCGTGTCGGCCAGCCGAGCCACGATGTCGAGCACCGTTGCGGGGTCCACCCGTCCTTCGTAGGGGCATCCGCAAACCGCCGAAACGGTGACCGCCGTCTTGATTCCTGCTTGCCGGGCGGCATCGCTGATTTCGATCCATCGCTGCAGCGATTCGGCAATGGAGGCATTCTGATTGGCTTGGGAGAACGTCTCCGACGCCACCACCACCCCGCAAACCTCATCCACACCGGCGGCGATGGCCCGCTCCACCCCTCGCTGGTTCAGGGCCAGGGCGCTGTAGCTCACCCCACTAGAACGGGGAACTCCGGCCATCACCGCATCGCCGTCGGCCATCTTGGGTACCGCCTTGGGGCTCACGAAGCTGGTGGCTTCGATGCGGGTGTGGCCTGCGCCGGCCAGGCGGGTGATGAGGTCGATCTTCCGGTCGGTGCTGAGGTCGGCCGGGTCGGCCTGCAAGCCGTCACGGGGGGCCACTTCGACGATCTGAATGCGCTCGGTCACAGCGGGGCTGAGCCTACCGGAGGGAGAGAAAAATGACCGGCGCACTGTCCGACATAAGGGTGATCGAGATGGGCACCTTGCTGGCCGGGCCGTTCTGCGGCCAGCAGTTGGCCGACCACGGCGCCGAGGTCATCAAGGTCGAACCGCCCACGACCGGCGATCCCATGCGTGTGTGGGGTCAGGAGAAGGCCGACGGCAAGTCGCTGTGGTGGCCGGTGGTCGGGCGGGGCAAGAAGTCGGTCACCATCAACCTGCGGGAGGCCGCCGGTCAGGATCTGGTGCGCAAGCTGGCCGCCAACGCCGATGTCCTGCTGGAGAACTTCCGACCCGGCACGCTGGAAAAGTGGGGTTTGTCCCCTGCCGAACTACACGCCGTCAACCCCCGGCTGGTGATCACCCGGGTGTCGGGCTACGGCCAGACCGGGCCGTACTCATCCCAGCCGGGTTTCGGGGCCATCGGAGAGGCACTGGGGGGAATTCGCTACACAACCGGTGACCCGGCCAAGATGCCCAGCCGGACGGGGATCAGCATCGGCGACACCCTCACCGCCATGTTCGCCACCATCGGCACCCTGAACGCCCTTCACGCTCGCGGGCGCACCGGCAAGGGGCAGGTGGTGGATGCGGCCCTGTACGAGTCGGTACTGGCCGTGATGGAGTCGCTACTGACCGAGTACCACGTGGCCGGGTTCATCAGGGAGCGCACCGGTTCGATCATCCCCAACATCGCCCCGGCCAACGTGTACCCCACCCGTGACGGCAAGCTCCATCTGATCTCCGCCAATCAGGACACGGTGTGGCGGCGGCTGGCCACGGCCATGGGTCGCCCCGAGCTGGGCGACGACCCCCGCTACGCCACCCACATCGCCCGGGGCGACCACCAGCACGAGCTTGACGATTTGATCGCCCGGTGGACCGAAACTGTTGACGCCGACGAGCTGCACCGGTTGCTGAACGACCATGGAGTGCCCAACGGCCAGATGTACCGGGCCCCCGAGATGTTGGAGGACGATCATTTCGCCGACCGTCAGGCCATCGTTTGGGTGGACAGCCCCGACTTCGGTTCGGTGCCCATGCAGAACGTGGTGCCCAAGCTGTCGGATACCCCAGGGGAAATCGAGTGGTCGGGTCCGGTGCTGGGCGAGCACAACGAAGAGGTGTTTGGGGGGATTCTCGGCCTCGAGAGTGAGGTGATCAGCCGGCTCAGAGCGGACGGGATCATCGGCTGATGCAGGATGGGACCGGTATGAGCGGCGCCGGGTTGGTGGAGGACTACCGCCAGGCCGGGTTCAACAACCGGCTGGGGTTCGGTGACCGGCCGGCGCTGGTGGTGATCGACTTCTGCCGGGCCTACCTCGATCCCGAGTCGCCGCTGTACGCCGGGGTGGAGGAGGCCCGGGCTTCCTGTGCCCGGGTGCTGGGAGCAGCCCGGTCGGCTCGCATCCCCGTGCTGCACACCAGGGTGGAGTTCCAGCCCGGTGGCGCCGACGGCGGGGTTTTCTTCCGAAAAGTCGGCGCACTGGAGTGCTTTGTTCGGGGCAACCCGCTGGGTGGATTCGGCCAGGGTCTTGAGCCTGTGGACGGCGAGGTTGTGGTGGTGAAGCAGTACGCCTCGGGGTTCTTCGGCACGTCGCTGGCCTCCACGCTCACCGCCCTCGGCGTTGACACCCTGATCCACACCGGGGTTTCCACCAGCGGTTGCGTTCGGGCCACCGCACTGGATGCCTGCCAGCACGGGTTTGTTCCCATCGTGGTCCGAGACGCCTGCGGCGACCGGGATCAGAGCGTCCACGAGGCCAACCTGTTCGACCTCGACGCCAAGTACGCCGATGTGGTGACCGAGCCGGAGGTGCTCGACTACCTGGCCTCCCGATAGACGGGACTGCTCAGGCTGCTATTTCAGGTCAGCCGGGCCGCGGCAGGCAGGTCGGCGAACACCCGCACATGGGGATGGGGCTGGAGAAGCGATGCCGGTACCTCGGTGGTAACCGGTCCCTCAACGGGGCGGGGACAACGGCACGCCCTCAGTTCACCAGCACCACCTTGCCGAACTTGCCCGGCGTGGCGAACCAGTCGTAGGCCTCGGCCGCCTCGGCCAGGGGGAAGGCGCGAGACAGCGGCACCCGCACCCGGCCCGATTCGAGGAGCGGGAGCACGTGACGTTCCACTCGCCGGGCTACCGTGGCCCGCTGCTCCAGTGGCCGGGCTCGCAGCGTGGAGGCCGACATACGTATCCGCTTGACCATGAGCAACGCCAGGTTCAGCGACACCTCGGAACCCGCTCCCACCCCGATCACCACGATGCGACCCTCAGTGGCCAGGGCCTTGATGTTGGCCGGCCAGTTGGGTGTACCTACCAGTTCGAGGATCACGTCGAACGGGCCCGCGTCGATGAACTCCCCGGGATCGATGGCCGTGGCCCTCAACTCGGCCACCATGGGCCGGGTCTCGGGGTTACGGACGGTGGCGGTCACCTGGGCTCCGGCGGCGGCAGCGATCTGCACTGCGGCAGTCCCCACCCCACCGGCTGCGCCGTGGATGCACACCCGCTCGCCCATGGCCAACCCTCCCTGGGTGAACAGGGCGTCGTGAGCGGTGGCGAATACCTCGGGGAACCCTCCGGCGCTCTCCCAGCTCGTCGAGTCGGGCACCGGCATGGCCAGGGGTTCGTCCACCACGCACAGTTCGGCCTGGCCTCCCCCCTGCACCACCGCCATCACCCGGTTACCCACCGAGAACCTGCGGCAGGCTGCACCGGCGGCGATCACCTCCCCTGCCATTTCCAAGCCACCGGTTGCCGGCGCCCCCGGGGGCGGGGGGTAGCCGCCGGCTGCCTGGGTGATGTCGGCACCGTTCAACCCGGCGGCTCGCACCTCCACCAGAAGCTGTCCCGGCCCCGGTGTCGGATCGTCCACTTGTCCCACCGTGGCCCGGCCGTTCTCGAACACGACTGCCCTCATTGCCTCAGGCCTGCCTGGTTGTGTTGATGCTCACTCCGGCGACTCTACTGGGCAGGGTGATAATGCCATTCGGACTGCTAGGCTGGCAGGCATGGAGACGCTGACCCGAGCTGCTTTCACCCGGATGGACCAGTCCACCGCCGAGGACTGGGCGGCGACCGGCCCCACTCACCACTATCTCGAGCTGGAGCTGGCCGACCGGGTGTTGAGGGAGTTGCGAGATTTGGCGGCCGGGCCCCAGGGCTTCGCGGTGGATCGACTGGTTCACAGCCTCCAGACCACTCACCGGGCAGAGCGGGCCGGGCGCGACGATGAGTACCTGATGTGCGCGCTGGTCCACGACATTGGCGACCTATTGACCCCTCACAACCACCCCGACCTGGCGGCTGCCATCCTCAAGCCGTTTGTGTCCGAGGCCAACCTGTGGATGGTGGAGATGCACGGCGTCTTCCAGGGGTACTACTTCTGGCACCACGTGGGGCGGGATCGCCACAGCCGGGATGCCTACGTCGGGCATCCCCACTACGACCGCTGCGAGGAGTTCTGCGCCGAGTACGACATGCCCTCGTTCGATCCGGCCTATCCCACGCCGCCCCTAGAGCACTACGAACCGCTGGTGCGCGACTTCTTCGCTCCCGCTTCGTGATCCTCTCCGACCGGAGCATTCGCGAGGAGCTGGAAGCGGGTCGCATCCAGATCGACCCGTTGGCTGATAGCGCCATCCAGCCCTCGTCGGTTGACCTGCGCATTGACCGCCACTTCCGGGTGTTCCGCAATCACACCGAGGGGCTGATTGACGTCAAGCGGGACATGGAAGCGTTGACCGATCCGGTGGAGATCGAGGCCGACGGCGTCTTCATCCTCCACCCTGGCGAGTTCGTGCTGGGTTCCACCCTGGAGCGGGTGAAGGTGCCCGACGACCTGGTGGCCCGGCTGGAGGGCAAGTCGTCGCTGGGGCGGCTGGGGCTGCTGATCCACTCCACCGCCGGGTTCGTGGATGCGGGCTGGAACGGCCGCCTCACCCTGGAGCTGTCCAACGTGGCCACCTTGCCCATCACCCTTTACGCCGGGATGAAGATCGGCCAGATCTCCTTCATCCGCATGACCACCCCCGCCGAGCACCCCTACGGCTCGACCGAGGCCGGCTCCAAGTACCAGGACCAAACCGGCCCCATCCCCTCCCGCTACTGGAAAAACTGGTAGGCCCTCGGCCGCTTCGCTACCCCTGCAATCTGTAGTACGAAATGGCTGCAATTTGTAGTCTGACATCGCTGCAAAATGTAGTTTGAAATCGCTGCAAAATGTAGTATAAAGTAGCTGCAAATTGTAGTTTCCCCTGTACAGCGGGGTAGCAGACATGGCTCACACAAGCAACCGAAACTATCTGGCCCGGGTGGTTGACAAAGAGGTCGCAGAGGCGCTGGCTTCCTCCCCGGCTGTTCTCATCGAGGGGCCACGAGGGTGCGGCAAGACATGGGCCGCGCAACGGTTCGCCAACAGCGAGATCCACCTTGACGGTTCGGCAGCCCTGCGGCTGGCGGCGGAAACGGACCCGCACTCGATCCTGGAGGGCGATGAGCCCCGGCTGCTGGATGAGTGGCAGCTCGTCCGAGGCATCTGGAATCCGATGCGGCACGCCTGCGACCGGCGGAGCGGGTTCGGCCACTTCCTGCTCACCGGTTCGCAGAACCCGCCCGACGACATCACCGAGCACTCCGGGGCCGGGCGGGTGGCTCGGGTTCGCATGCATCCCATGTCGCTGTGGGAGTCCGAGGACTCCAGCGGGGAAGTGTCGCTGGCCTCGCTCTTGGCCGGTGATCAATGCCGGGCCGCCGACACCGGTCAAACCCTCACCGGCATTGCCTCGCTCATTTGCCGGGGAGGATGGCCTCGCATGATGGACATGAAGCCGGCCACCGCCCAGGCTCGCCTGCGCGACTACCTCGACGACATCTCCAGGGTGGACATGTCACGGGTGTCGGGCATCAGACGCAACCCACGGCTGGTGCGAACCCTGCTGGCATCGTTGGCTCGCAACGAGGCCACTCCCGCCACCTTCGCCACCCTGCTAACGGACATGGCCGGAGAAAACGGCAGCCCTCCGGCCCGAACCACGGTGCAGACCTATCTGGAGGAGCTGATCCGGTTGTTTGTGCTCGAGCCTGTTCCAGCGTGGTCGGTTCACCTCAGGTCGGCAGCCCGCTTGAGGAAGACTCCGAAACGGTACTTCGTCGACCCGGCGCTGGCCGTCGCCGCACTGGAAGCATCCCCAGCCGCCGTGGCCCAGGACGTGAAGGCTATGGGCCTGCTGTTCGAGTCCATGGCCATGCGCGACCTGCGGGTATACACCCAGTCCCTCGGAGCTCGTCTCTACTACTACGGTGACTCCAACAACCTCGAAACCGACGCCATCATCCAAGGCTTCGACGGCCAGTGGGCCGCGGTGGAGATCAAGCTCGGCGGCGGGTCGGCAATCACCCAAGCCATGGAATCGCTACGAACCGTCCGCTCAAGAATCGACACAGACAAGAGCGGGGAACCCGCACGCCTCATCGTGCTCACCGCCTTCGGCCCCGGCTATCAGACCGACGACGGCATCGCCATCGTTCCTCTCACTGCCCTCAAACCCTGAACCCCACCCCAACCAGAAAGCCAGGAGCTACAGGGGGCGGTAGGGCGGGGAGGTCGCGGGCGACATCCGGGGCGTTGCCGGACAGTGGGTCGCGGTGGCGGCGGATCATGGATTCGGAGGGCGGCGAATTATGGATTCTGTCTGGCGGGAGGCGGCACCAAAGGCCGCCATTGAAGTCCCCGACAGTGTGTTGGAGTCGGCCAACGGAAAGAACTGGGAAACCTCCATCAGTTTTGCCTGATCTTTCGAGAAAATTTATTCGAGAAAAAAAGCCAAAGTAGGACGTTACTGAGCAAGAAAGTTCGGATAAAGCCCTATTCGAGAAAAAAGTTTGAATAATGCTCTATTCAAGAAAAATATTCATATAGGGGCGATTAGGCGTCAGGGTTGGCGTTGCGTTCGGCGATGAGGGCAGCGGCTTGGGCGGGCCACTTCCACTTGCTGATGCGGCCGGGAATCTCCAGGGCTGTTTCCAGGGCCTGTACCCCATCGTCGTCGAGGGCGGCCAAGTCCTCGTAGGAGGTGATCCCGTGCTGCGGCAATGAGCGGGCCAGGGCGGGGTCGGTGCCCTTGATGAGGGTGAAGTCGTCCGATGCAACAGGCGCAGGCTTGGCCTCGGCCTTGGGCGCAGCGGGTTCCGGGGCGGCTTCCGGTTCGGTGGCGGGCTCGGCCGCGGGGGCAGCCTCGGCTTCCGGCTCAGCCTCGGCCTCGGGTTCAACTTCCGGTGTGGGTTCGGTTGCTGGCGCCACCTCGGCTACCGACTCCGGTTCGGGCTCGGCCTCGGCCTCCACCTCAGTCACTGTCTCAGTGGCAGCTTCAACCGCGACCGGGGGGTCGGCCACTGCCACCGCCGAGGCCGCGGGAGCCGGGGTGCGTATGGTCAACAGGTCCGACTGCCTGGCAGTCTCCTCCGCGGCGTCGCGGTTCTCCAGCGCTTCCAGCAGGTGCATGGAAATGTCGCCCACCACCACGTCGTCGTCGGCACCCTCGGCCTTGATGCCGTCGTCGATCATGATGTAGCAGAACGGGCAGGCGGTGGCGATTCGGTCGGCGCCGGTGGCAAGCAGCTCCTGCGACCGCTCCACGTTGACCTGCTTGCCGATGGTCTCCTCCATCCACATGCGAGCCCCGCCCGCCCCGCAGCACATCCCCTTGGTGCCGTTGCGCTGAGCCTCCACCACCTCGACGCCACCCAGCGACCCCACCACACGGCGGGGCGACAGGTACACATCGTTGTGGCGACCCAGGTAGCAGGAGTCGTGGTACACCACCCGCTCGTCCAACCGGGCTCCGGTCATATCCAGCCGCCCGTCGTCGATCAGCGACTCCAGGAACTGGGTGTGGTGGACCACCTCGTAGTGCCCGCCGAGCTGGGGGTACTCGTTGGCCAGGGTGTTGAAGCAGTGGGGGCACTGGGTCACGATTTTCTTGACCCCCATCTCGTTGAGGGTCTCGATGTTCTGCATGGCCAGCATCTGGAAGATGTACTCGTTGCCCGATCTCCGGGCCGGGTCGCCGGTGCAGTTCTCGGCCGGACCGAGGATGGAGAAGCTCACCCCAGCCCGCTGCAGGAGCTTGGCCACCGACCGGGTGACCTTGCGGTTCTTGTCGTCGAAAGACCCCGCGCACCCCACCCAGTACAGGTACTCCGACTCCAGAGGGTCGCCCCCGTCCAGCACGGCGATGCCCTCGAACTCCTCGGCCCACGCTCCCCGGTCGCCCTGCGACATTCCCCAGGGGTTCCCCGAGTTCTCCATCGACCGGTAGGCCTGGCCTAGCTCGGAGGGGAAGTCCGACTCCATCAGCGACAGGTAGCGCCGCATGTCGAGGATCTTGTCGAGGATCTCGATGTTCACCGGGCAGATCTCGTCGCACGCCTTGCACGAGGTACACGCCCAGACTTCCTCGCCGGTGATCCGCTCGAACACCGAGTTGGCCTCCACCTTGATCTCGGGCACCGTACCCAGCGGCGGACTCACAGGGGGCTCGCCGGTGGCTGCCATGACCTCGCCGGTCTTGAGCACGATCTCCCGGGGGTCGAGCGGCTTGCCGGTGGCGTGGGCCGGGCACACCGACGTACACCGGCCGCACATGGTGCAGGCGTCGGTGTCGAGAAGCTGCTTCCACGTGAAGTCCTCAACGGTGGCGGCACCGAACGACTCCAGGTCGGTTTCCATCAGGTTGGGCATGGGCTTCATGGCCCCCTTGGGCCGGTCCTTGTCCCGCAGGTACATGTTCAGCGGGGAGGTGACCATGTGGCGCAGCATGGTGATGGGCAGCAGCACCAGAAACGCCACGAAAGCGACCACGTGGCCCACCCACCACCACTGGTGCCAGTGGTCCAAGCCCTCCAGCCCCCTCATCTGGGTGGCCACCTGGTAGCCCAGCACCGACCACTTCTCGTAGTCGGGCACCCCGTGGTCGGCGATGCGGAACACCTCGGCCCCAAATCCGGTGACGCCGATGGCGAAGAACGTGCCCAGGATCACGGCGTGCTCGGGCCGGGACTTGATGCGGATGCGGTAGGGCCGCAGCCTCCGGGGGCCGTAACGGCGCACGATGGCCCACATGACCCCCACCAGGAAAATGGCCCCTGCGATGTCGGCCACCGCCGAGTACACCTGGTAGATGTTGCCGTGGAGGAACTTGGCCCCGTCGGGAAGCTGCTCGTCCACCTCCAGGGTGGTGGTCACCCCCAAGAGGATCATGAAGCTGACGTAGATCATGGTGTGCATGACACCGGCGCCGGGCTCACGCAGCAGAGTCCGCATGTACATGCCTCGCCGGAGGTCCTCTAGGCGGGTCTTGAAGTTTGAGACGGTGGTGCGCCGGTTGTCGGGGCCGCCCCGCTCCCAGTTCTTCACCCGCTTGGCGAACTCCCACGACGCCCACACCAGGAAGATGGGGATGATGGTGTAGAAGGCCGCCTTCCACCCGCTGGGGATGTTCTCCCACGGGTGGCGGGTGATCTCAGCCGGGTTCTTGAACTCGGTGATGGCCGAGGCAATGCCCGAGGCGATGGTGAAAGCGGCGAATCCGAGGCCCAGACCGAGAACGATGTGGAAAGGGCGCAAACGCTTCGGGTCCATGGCAGCCCCAAACTAGCGGCCGGTGCCGGCCGGTTCCGTACTCTGGCCGCCCAGAAGTTCACAGCGCGGAAACAATCGTGAAATCTGGCTTTCCTATCTTCGCCCCAGGCGCGGGGCCGAAGGGGTCCCGGTCGTCTTGAACGGCGAAGGAGGGCCGGGATCAATGAAAAGGAAATTCGGAGTAGGAGCGCTGATTGCAGGCGGGACTGTGCTGGTGGGCGCCGTTCCCGCAATGGCCCAGGATGGCGGTGCCGAGGCCGTGCAGGTGGTGATGGACAACCTGTGGGTGTTCATCGCCGGGGTGCTGGTGTTCATGATGCAGGCCGGGTTCGGCATGGTGGAAGCGGGGATGACCCGGGCCAAGAACGTCGGCAACATCATGGCGAAGAACCTGGCCGACATGTGCATCGGTGCGCTGGCTTTCTTCGCTTTCGGCTTCGGCATCGCCTACGGCACCGACGCCGGTTCGCTGTTCGGTACCGACGGGTTCTTCCTGAGCGGCATGTCGTCGGCCATCGACGGCGGGTTGAGCGGCCCCACCGACTTCTTCTTCCAGGTGGTGTTCGCCGCCACAGCGGTGACCATCGCCTCGGGGGCCATGGCCGAGCGGACCAAGTTCTCGGCCTACCTGGTGTTCAGCTTCTTCATGACCGCTCTCATCTACCCGGTGGTGGTCCACTCGTTCTGGAGCGGCGAGGGCCTGATCGCCGACCTGGAGATCGGTGACGCCAAGTTCGGCGACTTCGCCGGCTCCACCATCGTCCACAGCACCGGAGGGTGGGCCGCCCTGATGGGGGCGCTGTTTCTGGGGCCCCGGATCGGCAAGTACGACGAGAAAGGCAACCCCCGGGCCCTTCCCGGCCACAACATTGCCTTCGTGGTGCTGGGCGTGTTCATCCTGTGGTTCGGCTGGTTCGGGTTCAACCCCGGCTCGGAGCTGGCCGCCGACAGCGTGGTGATGCACGCCGCACTGACCACCCTTTTGGCCGCGGCCGCGGGTGGTCTCGTGGCCGGTGCGGTGATCTGGTTCAAGGCCGGGCGGTTGGACGTGGCCATGACAGGCAACGGCGTGCTGGCGGGCTTGGTGGGGATCACCGCGGGCACCGCCACCATGAACCCGATGGGCGCGGTGGTGACCGGGGCCATCGCCGGGGCCATCGTGGTGTACTCGGTGCTGTTCTTCGACCGCAGGGGCATCGACGATCCAGTGGGTGCCATCTCGGTCCATGGGGTGTGCGGAGTGTGGGGGACCCTGGCGGTGGGCCTGTTCTCCCGCTACGGCGACGGCTTCGTGGCCACCGACAACGCCGGGCTGTTCTACGGCGGCGGCGCCGACCAGTTGCTGGTGCAGCTCATCGGCGTGGTGCTCGTGTTCGCCTGGGTGACCGTCACCACCGGCATCCTGTTCTCGATCATGAGGAAGACGATGGGCCTTCGGGTGTCTCGTGAGGAGGAGATCGGTGGTCTCGACCTTCACGAGCACGGAGTGCCCGGCTACGGGCCGGACATCTCCACGTCGGTGGGCTGATACTCCTGCAGCCCGGCGGCGGCGCTCAGCCCGCTTGCTCTGCCACAGCGGCGGCGGCTTCGGCCGCGGCAACAGGGTCGAGTGAGCGGGCCAGCGTCGGCTTCTCCTCGACGGGCAACAGGTCGGGCCCCAGCTCGTACACCAACGGCATGCCGGTGGGGATGTTGAGCTCGGCGATGTCGTCCTCGTCGATGCGGTCGAGGTGCATGGCCAGCGCTCGCAGGCTGTTGCCGTGAGCGGAGATCAACACCACCCTCCCGGCTTGGAGATCGGGGACCACGGCGTCGTGCCAGTAGGGCATCAGCCGCTCCACCACATCGGCCAGGCACTCGCTTGTAGGCATCAGCTCCGGGGGGATCTCGGAATAACGGGGATCGCGGTTGGGGTTCCACGGGTTGTCGTCGGAGACGGGCGGGGGAGGGGTCCGGTATCCCCGGCGCCAGGCGTGGAGCTGCTCGTCCCCGAACCGTCTGCGGGTTTCGGCCTTGTCCAAACCGGTGAGGTTCCCGTAGTGGCGCTCGTTCAATCGCCAATGGCGGTGCATCGGAACCCCGGCCAGGCCCATCTCGGCCAGGGCGATCTCGGCGGTTCGGATGGCCCGGGACTGCAACGAGGTATGCACCACATCGGGCAAAAGGCCTGCGCCGGCGAGGGCCGCCCCTCCGGCTTGAGCCTCGGCTTCGCCGGCTGAGGTCAGGTCGCAGTCGTACCAGCCGGTGAACTGGTTGGACGCGTTCCACTGGCTCTGCCCATGGCGGAGCAGGATCAACACGGCGGAGGGCACGCCGGCCAGCGTAGCCCGGCTCACCCCTAAGTGGATATCACTCAAGTTTGCTATATGACATTTTGAGGGTAGACTGTACGACGTAAGAGAGCCCGGTAAACCAGGTCCGGGCCGATACTGACAAGGAGTCAACAAATATGGGAAAGGTTGTCGGCATCGATCTGGGCACCACCAACAGCGTGGTCTCTGTGCTCGAGGGTGGAGAGCCAACCGTGATCGCCAACGCTGAGGGTTCTCGCACCACCCCGTCGGTGGTGGCCTTCTCCAAGTCGGGAGAAGTGCTGGTGGGTGAGGTGGCCAAGCGCCAGGCCATCACCAACCCGGATCGCACGATCCGTTCGGTCAAGCGTCAGGTGGGCACGAGCTGGTCCACGGACATCGACAGTAAGGATTACAGCAGCCAGGAGATCTCGGCCCGGGTGCTGCAGAAGCTGAAGCGAGACGCCGAGACCTACCTGGGCGAGGAGGTGGCCGAGGCCGTCATCACCGTCCCCGCGTACTTCGACGACGCCCAGCGGACGGCCACCAAGGAAGCCGGCACAATTGCCGGGCTCGAGGTGCTCCGCATCATCAACGAGCCGACCGCCGCCGCCCTGGCCTACGGGCTCGACAAGGGCGACACAGATCAGACCATTCTGGTGTTCGACCTGGGCGGGGGCACCTTCGACGTTTCGGTGCTCGAGATCGGCGACGGAGTCTTCGAGGTGAAGTCCACCAGCGGCGACACCGTTTTGGGTGGCGACGACTGGGATGACCGGGTGATCGGCTGGCTGGTGGACTCGTTCCGCAACGAGCACGGCGTCGACCTGAGCAAGGACAACATGGCCATGCAGCGGCTCAAGGAAGGGGCGGAGCAGGCCAAGATCGAGTTGTCGCAGACCCAGAGCACCAGGGTGAACATGCCGTTCATCACCGCCACCGACGCCGGACCGCTCCACATGGACTACGAGCTGACCCGGGCCAAGTTCCAGGACCTCACCAGCGATCTGCTGGACCGGTGCCGCAAGCCTTTCGAGCAGGCCCTCTCCGACGCCGGGCTGTCGGCCGGCGATGTGGATCACGTGATTCTGGTGGGTGGTTCCACAAGGATGCCAGCGGTGGTCGATCTGGTCACCGGCATGACTGGCACCCAGCCTCATCAGGGGGTCAACCCCGACGAGGTGGTGGCCGTGGGAGCGGCGGTTCAGGCCGGAGTGCTCAAGGGCGAGGTCAAGGACGTGCTGCTTCTGGACGTGACCCCGCTGTCGTTGGGGATCGAGACCAAGGGCGGGGTGATGACACGCCTCATTGAGCGCAACACCACCATCCCCACCCGCCGCACCGAGGTGTTCACCACCGCTGACGACAACCAGCCCACGGTGGAGATCCACGTGCTTCAGGGCGAGCGGGAAATGGCCAACTACAACAAGACGCTGGGCAAGTTCCAGCTCGTGGACCTGCCCCCTGCCCCCCGGGGCGTTCCCCAGATCGAGGTCACATTCGACATCGACGCCAACGGCATCGTTCACGTGTCGGCCAAGGACCGGGCCACCGGCAAGGAGCAGTCCATCACCATCACCGGCCAGACCTCGCTCGACAAGGACACCATTGACCAGATGGTGGCCGACGCCGAGGCCCACGCCGCCGAGGACGCCCGCCGCCGTGAGGAGGCCGAGGCGGTCAACAACGCCGACAGCCTGGTGTATCAGGTGGAGAAGCTGCTGTCCGAGGCCGGCGAGTCGGTGGACGCCCGCCGCCGTGAGGAGGCCGAGGCCAAGCTGGCCGAACTCAAGTCGGCCATCGACGAGAAGGACGTGGACCGCATCCGCTCCGCTACCGAAGCCTTGTCGGCCATCAGCCAGCAGATCGGTGCAGCCATGTACGAGCAGGCCGCGGCAGCCGCTGAACCGGCAGACGAAGCCGGCGTCGATGACGACGAAATCGTCGATGCCGAGATTGTGGAGGACGCTGACCCCGACGAGGACTCCAAGTGAGCGAAACTCCCGTACCCGACGACCCGGCCACGGAGGCCACGGAGTCGCACCCGGTCGGGGAGCCTGTCGCCGAGCAGGCTGGGGCCGACGAGGCTGGGGCCGACCCCGGCACCGGTGAACAGGCCCCCGAGGAGGCGGGCAACGGGGCGGCGGTCGACGAGGGTGCAAGCCCCGGCGATGCCGATCCCGCAACCGGGGGCGATGATCTGCCATCGGTTGAGGAGCTGGTTGCCCAGAGAGACGGCTACCTCAACGATCTTCAGCGGGTGACCGCTGAGTTCGCCAACTACCGTCGCAAGTCGGCCGAGCGCCAGCAGGAAACGGTGGCCATGGCCGCAGCCGGCATCGTCGAGAAGGTGCTTCCGGTGCTCGATGCCTGCGAAGCGGCGGTGGCCCAGGGCGCCGAGGATGTGGTCCCCATCAGAGAAGCGTTGTTTGGCGCGCTGGAGAAGGAGGGTCTGGCCCGGCTGGACGCTCCCGGAGCGCCGTTCGACCCCAACTGCCACGAGGCCGTTGCCCACGAGCCCGGAGACGGAGAGGCGGTGATCGCGGAGGTCCTGCGGGCCGGCTACCAGTGGAACAGCCGGGTGCTGCGCCCAGCCATGGTGAAGGTCCGGGGGTAGTTCGAGGGCATGGACGTTAAGCGAGAGTGGCTTGAAACCGACTACTACTCGGTTCTCGGTGTATCCGCCTCCGCTTCCGACAGGGAGATAACCAAGGCCTACCGCAAGCTGGCCCGCAAACTGCATCCCGATGCCAATCCCGGCGATGCCAAGGCCGAGGAGAAGTTCAAGGAGGTTTCCGCCGCCTACGACGTGCTCGGCGACGGCGAACGCCGGGCCCAGTACGACCAGGTCCGCCACATGGGGCCCATGAACTTCCAATCGGGGCCCGGTGGATTCACCATGGAAGGCGACCTCGCCGACTTGTTTTCCACGTTCATGGGAGGCGGCCGCTTCGACCGGGGCGGGCCCACGTTCGGCGGTCAGAACCGGCCGATGCGGGGTCACGACCTTCAGGCCGAGCTGTCCCTGGACTTCGGCGAGGCGCTGGAGGGGCTGACCACCGACGTGGTGCTGAGCGGAGCTACCGATCAGGCAGGCCGCTCGATCGGGGTGCGTATCCCGCCCGGAGTGTTGGACGGTCAGAAGGTGAAGCTGGCCGGAAAGGGAGAGCTTGGGGTCAACGGCGGACCGCCCGGTGATCTGTATGTGACGGTGAAGGTCAAGGCCCACCCGGTATTCGGGCGATCGGGCAAGAACCTCACCGTTACCCTTCCGGTCACCTATGCCCAGGCTGCGCTGGGGGCCAATATCTCGGTGCCCACGTTCGAGGACGACCCGGTGACCCTGCGCCTCCCGCCCGGCACCCAGCCCGGCAAGGTGCTGCGGGTGCGAGGCCGGGGGGTGAAGGCCCGCACGGGAACCGGTGACCTGCTGGTGACGGTGGCCTTGGAGGTTCCCACCGACCTGACCGATACCCAGCGCCAGGCTCTGGAAGCCTTCGCCCAATCCATGGAGGAGGAGTAATGATCGACCCCCGAGGCCGCGACCGGGCGGTGTATGTCATCTCGGTGGCCGCCGAGCTGGCCGGGATTCACCCCCAGACCCTAAGGATTTACGACCGCCGGGGTTTGGTACAGCCTGCTCGCACCGGGGGTGGGAGCCGTCGCTACAGCGAGGCCGACATCGAGAGGCTGCGTCGGATTCACGAACTCACCAGCGAGGGGATGAACCTCAGCGGGGTGGAGCGGATCCTTGCCCTTGAGGCCGAGGTGGCCCGGCTCCAGGCCCAGGTAAAGAGCCTCACCCGGGAGCTGGAATCGAAGCGGGCCGACATCGTGCTGTACCGGAGAGGCTGAGCCGAGACCCCTGCCGTCAAAGGCCACGCAGCCTATTCCCAGACGGAGCACTGGTAGAGTACGAAGTCTCCAAATTGCTGTGACACTTACCTGACCGTGACCCTCGCCTCTGCTCCCACCGACCTCTCGGTCGCTTACCAAGCCGTCCGATCCCACACCGACGCGCTCGCCGGCCCCCTGAGCAGCGAGGATCAGTGCATCCAGTCGACGCCCGATGTCAGCCCGACCAAGTGGCACCGGGCCCACGTGACCTGGTTCTTCGAGACCTTCCTGCTCAAGCCACACCTGAGCGGCTACACCGAGTACCACCCGGCGTTCGGCTTCCTGTTCAACTCCTACTACGAAGCGGTCGGTGAACGGCATCCTCGACCGGAGCGGGGGAACCTGTCCCGGCCGTCGTGCGACGAGGTGACCGCTTATCGGGCCCATGTGGACCAAGCCATGGCCGAGCTGCTGGCCCGCCCGCTGAATGGCCGGACTGCTGGATTGGTGACCCTGGGCCTTCACCACGAGCAGCAGCACCAGGAACTCTTGCTCATGGACATCAAGCACGTTCTGTCCACCAACCGGGCGCTGTGGCCCGCTTACCAACCGGCAACGGAACCGGCCCCGCCCGTCTCGGAAATGATCAACCCCTCCTATAGCTGGACCCGGTTCGACGGTGGCGAGGTGTGGGTAGGCCACGAAGACCGTGAACTAGCCGTCGACAGTGATCTGGCCTGCACCAACGGCTTTGCCTACGACAACGAGAGTCCCCGGCACCGGACCATCCTGGTGGCCTACGAGCTGTCCGACCGGCTGGTGACCTGCGGGCAGTGGCTGAAGTTCATGGCCGACGGGGGATACGACACCCCCACCCTGTGGCTGTCCGACGGCTGGCACCAGCGGATCCAGAACGGCTGGGACTCCCCCTCCTACTGGCACTTCGATCCCGACAGTGGCTGGCATGTATTCACCCTGCACGGGTTGCAGCCGGTGGCGCTCGACGAACCGGTGTGCCATCTGTCGTACTACGAGGCCGATGCCTTCGCCCGTTGGGCCGGGGCCCGGCTCCCCACCGAGTTCGAGTGGGAGCACGCCGCCACCGGCCATCCCGTCGAGGGCAACCTGGGAGGCCAGGGCCAGTGGCATCCCTCTCCCGCCCCGCGCAAACCCGGATTGAGCCAGCTCTACGGTGATGTGTGGGAGTGGACGTCGAGTCCTTACAGCCCCTATCCCGGATTCCGGGCCGCCCCCGGCGCGGTGGGGGAGTACAACGGCAAGTTCATGGCCAACCAGTACGTGCTGCGGGGCGGGGCGTGCGTGACCCCGCTCGGCCATGTCCGACCCACGTACCGCAACTTCTTCCACCCCCACACCCGCTGGCACTTCTCCGGTGTGCGCCTGGCCCGGGACCAAGCATGATCGAACCGTTTGTCTGCACTCAACGGGCTCAGGGGCGGAGCGGGCCGTGATCGAGCCGGTTATCGATACCTATCTGGATCAGGGGTGGATTGATCGGGAGCTGCAGGCCGATGTGGCCGAGGGGCTGGCGTCTCAGCCCAAGGAGCTGCCCCCCAAATGGTTCTACGACGACCGGGGCAGCGAGCTTTTCGACCAGATCACCCGGCTGCCCGACTACTACCCCACACGGCGGGAGCGGGAGATCCTGGAGCGCGAGGTTCATGTCATCGCCGAGCGCTCGGGGGCCGACACCGTCGTGGAGCTGGGATCGGGGATGTCGGAGAAAACCCGGATCGTGCTAGACGCCATCTCGGCCACCGGGTGGCTCCGCTCCTACGTGCCGTTCGACAACAGCGAGGCCACATTGCGAGCAGCCGCTGCCGAGCTGGCCGCCGCTTACGACGAACTGGCCGTGCATGGGGTGGTGGGCGACTTCGAGCATCACCTGGCCCACATACCCACAGGGGGGTGCCGGTTGGTGATGCTTCTGGGTGGCACCATCGGCAACTTCCCGCCCGCCAGTCGCAAGGGTTTTCTGGCCGGGGTGGCCGACACGATGGCCCCGGGCGACACCCTGCTTTTGGGCTTCGACCTGGTGAAGGACCACGACCGGCTGATAGCGGCCTACGACGACCCCGACGGTGTGACCGCCGCCTTCAACCGCAACATGCTGTCGGTGATCAACCACCGTTTGGACGCCGACTTCGATCTGGAGCAGTTCGAGCACGAGGCCCGCTTCGATTCCGACGAGGAGTGGATCGAGATGTGGCTGCGGTCCCGCTGTTCCCAGCAGGTGACCGTGGCCAAACTTGGCATCACCGTTGAGTTCGCCGAGAACGAGCGAATGAGGACCGAGATCAGCGCCAAGTTCCGGCCCGAGAACATCGGGCCCGAGCTGGCCGGCGTCGGCCTGGCCATGGAGAGCATGTGGACCGACGCTCGCGGCGACTACGCCCTTACCTTGTCCCGGATGGTGCAGTAGCCACGAGGGTCGGCCCGTTTCCGGCTTGGCGGCGGGTGTGTCGCCACAAGTGCTGCGTTAATTGTGCCTACCCCTGGTGGGGCGCGAGTAGGGTCAGGCTGTAAGCCTCGTCAATGGAGAAACGCCTTGCCAGCAACGGTGGTCGTCGGGACGCAATGGGGTGATGAGGGCAAGGGCAAGTTCACCGACCTCATGGCCCGCGGGATGGACATGGTGGTGCGCTACCAGGGGGGACACAACGCCGGTCACACCCTGGTGGTGGAAGGCCAAACCTTCAAGCTCCAGCTCGTTCCCAGCGGGGTGCTCTACCCCCACGTAACCCCAGTCATAGGTAATGGGGTGGTGGTGGATCCCCTGGTGCTGCTGGCCGAGATCGACCGCCTGGCCGAGGCGGGGGTCGACTGCGGGCGCCTAAAGGTGAGCGGCAACGCCCACCTCATCCTCCCCTACCACCAGACCCTGGACGTGGTGGTGGAACGGCATCTGGGGCGCAACAAGCTGGGCACCACCAAACGGGGGATCGGCCCGGCCTACGCCGACAAGGCCTCCCGGGTGGGGTTGCGCCTACAGGACCTGCTCGACCCCAAGATCTTCAGGGAGAAGCTGGGGGTGGTCCTCCACGAGAAGAACCCTCTGCTGGCCAAGGTGTACAACCGTTTGCCGTTCGATGTCGAGGCAATGGCCGATCATTACCTGGAGGAATGCCGTCCCCGGCTGGAGCCCTACATCGCCGACACGGTAGGGCTGCTGCACGAAGCCTTGGAAGCAGGCGGCAACGTGTTGTTCGAGGGGGCCCAGGCCACGTTCCTCGATCTCGACCACGGCACCTACCCCTTTGTCACCTCCTCCAATCCGGTGGCCGGCGGGGCCTGCATCGGCGCAGGCGTCGGTCCTCGGCACCTCGACCGGATCATCGGCGTGACCAAGGCCTACGTGACCAGGGTGGGATCGGGGCCTTTTCCCTGCGAGCTGACCGACGAGATCGGCGATCACCTGGTGGATGTGGGCCACGAGTACGGCACCAACACGAAACGCCGCCGCCGCTGCGGATGGTTGGACACCGTGATGCTGCGTCACGCGGTGCGGATCAACTCCCTCACCGACCTGGCCATCACCAAGCTGGACGTGCTTGATGCCCTCGACCCGATCAGGGTGTGTGTGGCCTACGAGGTAGACGGTGAGCGCCGTACGTCGCTGCCCTACCACCAGTCGGAGATCCACCGGGCGGTCCCGGTCTTCGAGGAGTTGCCCGGATGGCGGGTCGATCTGTCCGGTGTCAGCGACCGCTCCGAGCTTCCCCCGGCCGCGGCCGACTACCTGAACTTCATCGAGGAGCAGGCCGGAGTTCCCATCACCCTGGTGGGGGTGGGCCCGGGCCGTGACCAGTTCCTCGACTACCGCCCGGTCCCGTGAGGGTTTGCGTAGTCGGCAGCGGGGGTCGGGAGCACGCCCTGGCCCACGTGCTCGGGAGGTCGAACGAGGTGGTGGTCACCCCCGGCAATCCCGGCATTGCCGGTTCCACACCGGTTCCGGCCACCGAGATCGACGCCGATCTGTATGTGATCGGCCCTGAGGCCCCCCTTGTGGACGGGCTGGCCGACAGGTTGCGGGCAGCGGGCCGGCTGGTGTTCGGCCCCGGGGGCGACGGTGCCCGGTTGGAGGGGTCCAAGGCGTGGATGAAGGACCTGCTGATGGCAGCTGGGGTGCCCACCGCCGGCCACGGGACGTTTACCGAGGAGGACCCCGCTCTTCGCTATCTCGACGCCATGGGTGATCTGTTCGTAATCAAGACCGACGGCCTGGCCGCCGGCAAGGGCGTGCTGGTCACCGAGGATCGAGCCGAGGCCGCCGATGCGGTGCGGGCCTACCTCTCGGGTGAGGCGTTTGGGGACGCCGGTAGGCGGGTAGTGATCGAGGAGGGGCTCACCGGTCCCGAGTTGTCGGTTCTGGCTGTGTGCGATGGCCACCGAGCCCTGCCGCTTGCTCCTGCCCAGGATTTCAAGCGCATCGGTGAGGGCGACACCGGCCCCAACACCGGCGGGATGGGGGCGTACTCCCCGGTGCCGGTGGCCGGTGCCGATGTTGTGGCCGAGGTGATGGAGCGAGCCGTGTCACCCACGCTGGCCGAGCTGAAGCGCCGGGGCATCGACTATCGGGGTGTTCTGTATGCCGGGCTGATGCTCACCCCTCGAGGGATCAAGGTGCTGGAGTACAACGTGCGGTTCGGCGACCCCGAGGCCCAGGTGGTGCTGCCCCGGCTGCGGTCCGATCTGGCCGACTTGCTTGCCGCTGCTGCGGCCGGTTCGTTGACCGGGGAGCCCGAGTACGGCGACGACGCAGCGGTAACCGTTGTATGTGCTTCCGAGGGTTATCCGGCTTCTCCCCGGACCGGGGATCCCATTTCCGGCATCGAGGCCGCTTCCAACTCCGAAGGGGTAACCGTCTTTTGCGCTGGGGTGGCATCGTCGGGCGGGAACGGTGCCGCCGATGGCGAATTGGTCACTTCGGGGGGTCGAGTGTTGACGGTAACCGGCATCGGTTCCGACCTGGCCGCCGCTCGAAATAGGGCATACGCCGGGGTCGCCCACATCGGTTGGCCGGGCCGCTACGTTCGCTTCGATATTGCTGCCGAGGCGGTGGAAACCGAGGCAGACAGGTAGAACCGGTATGAACAGGTACAAGGAGTCAAAATGAGCCTGAAAGTTGCGGTGTTGATGGGGTCGGCCAGCGACGAGACCACGATGGAAGCGGCTCGCACCACACTGGAGGACTTCGGGGTGGAGTGCCACTGGGCCGTCATGTCGGCTCATCGCACCCCGGAGAGGGTCCGGAAGTTCGTGGCCGAGGCCCGAGACGCCGGTTTCGGGGCCATTATCTGCGGAGCGGGGATGGCGGCCCACTTGGCCGGGGCAGCCGCGGCCCAGACCACCCTGCCTGTGATCGGTGTGCCCCTGGCCGGAGGGGCGCTGAACGGCGTGGACGCCCTGTACTCCACGGTGCAGATGCCCAAGGGAATCCCGGTGGCCACCGTGGCCGTGAACGGTTCGATGAACGCGGCTCTGCTGGCCATTCAGATCCTGGCCGTTTCCGATGCTGATCTGGCCGAGCGGCTGACCGCCCATCGAGCTGGGCTGGCCGGTGGTTGAAAAGGATCTGATACCCGACGTTCTGGCCGATCGCTATGCTGGCGCGGCCATGGCCGCCATCTGGTCGCCCCTGGGCAAGATCGTCGCCGAGCGTCGCCTGTGGGTGGCGGTGCTCGAAGCCCAGCAGGCCCTGGGAATCGATGTTCCCGGCGAGGCCGTCGAGGCGTACCGGTCGGTAGTCGAGCAGGTTGACCTCGACTCCATCCGTCAGCGGGAGCGGGTCACCCGTCACGACGTCAAGGCCCGCATCGAGGAGTTCTGTGCGCTGGCCGGCCACGAGCACATCCACAAGGGGATGACGTCCCGAGACCTGACCGAGAACATCGAGCAGCTTCAGATCCGCGACTCCTTGCACCTCGTGCGCGACAAGTTGGTGGCACTGGTCTGTGCTCTGGGTGAGAAGGCCGCCGATCACGCCGAGCTGGTCATGGTGGGCCGCACCCACAACGTGGCAGCCCAGGCCACCACCCTGGGCAAACGTTTTGCCAACGCCGGTGAGGAGACTCGGGCCGCCCTCGACCGGGTGGACGACCTACTGGCGCGCTACAAGCTGCGGGGACTCAAGGGTCCGGTGGGCACCCAGCAGGACCAACTCGACCTTCTGGACGGTGACGCCGGGGCGGTGGCCGACCTGGAGCAACGACTGGCGGCCGGGTTGGGCTTTTCGGCGGTGATGTCCAGCGTTGGCCAGGTGTACCCCCGGTCACTGGACTACGACGTGGTCACGGCCCTTGTCCAGGTTTCTTCGGCCCCGGCCAACCTGGCCCGTACCGTCCGCCTCATGGCCGGCCAGGGGCTCATCTCCGAGGGGTTCCAGGTAGGCCAGGTGGGTTCCTCGGCCATGCCCGGTAAGCGCAACGCCCGGACCTCCGAGCGCATCTGCGGGCTCAGCGCTGTCGTTGCGGGGTACGCCGACATGGTGGCCTCGCTGGTGGGCGACCAGTGGAACGAAGGCGACGTGAGCTGCTCGGTGGTGCGGCGGGTGGCTCTGCCCGGAGCGTTCCTGGCCCTCGACGGGCAGCTCGAATCGACCCTCACCGTGCTGGGCGAGCTGGCGGTGTTCGACGAAGCCATAGCCGCCGAACTGTCGGCCAACCTGCCCGCGCTCACCGCCACCCGGGTGCTCATGGCCGCCGTGGCCGCAGGCGCGGGCAGAGAGGAGGCGCACCGGATCATCTCTGGCCATGTCTCGAAGGGCGACGGTTTCTTCTCAGCCGTGGCCGACGATGAGAGCCTGCCACTATCGCCGGAAGACGTGGCCGAGATCGAGAGCAATCTTCTGGTGCTGGCCGGTGCCGCGCCCGATCAAGCCCGAGATTTCCACGAACAGACCAGGGAACTGGCTCGCCAATATCCTGATGCCGCCCGCTACCAACCAGAGCCCATCCTGTGAACCAATCCCCAGACACGAAACGAGGCGATTCTGTGAACCCAGCCCCAGACACGAAACGAGGCGATTCTGTGAACCCAGCCCCAGACACGAAACGAGGCGATTCTGTGAACCAATCCCCTCTTGAGAGACGAGATCCCCGATGAACATCTCATTGCCGCCGGTGCATTCCGGGAAGGTCCGAGACATCTTCGATGCCGGCGAGGGGCGCCTGCTGATGATCGCCTCCGATCGCATCTCGGCGTTCGACGTGGTGATGAACGAGCCTGTACCCGACAAGGGCCGGGTATTGACTGCCATGTCGGCCTACTGGTTCGAGACCCTGGCCGACGTGCTGCCCAGTCACCTCATCTCCACGGACGTGGCCGACATGCCCTCTGAGGCCCAGGTTGACGGTGTGGCCGGCCGGACCATGCTGTGCCACCGGGCCGAGATGCTGCCCATCGAGTGCATCGTGAGGGGCTACATCACCGGCTCGGCCTGGAAGGAGTACAAGAGCCAGGGCACCATGCACGGTCAGCACCTCCCGGAGGGACTCTTGGAGTCCGAGGAGCTGCCCGAACCGGTGTTCACCCCCTCCACCAAAGCCGAATCGGGTCACGACGAGAACGTCTCCTACGACCGGGCGGTGGAATTGGTGGGTGCCGAGTTGGCCGAGCAGGCCCGGTCGGCGTCGCTGGAGTTGTACCGCCGGGCGTCGGTTGCCGCCGCGGAGCGGGGCATCATCATTGCCGATACCAAGTTTGAGATGGGCCTGGTGGACGGCACGCTGGTTGTGGCCGATGAGGTGCTCACCCCCGACTCCTCCCGCTTCTGGCCGGTTGATGGCTGGGAGCCGGGGAGCACCCCGCCGTCTTACGACAAGCAGCCGGTGCGGGATTACCTCAGCACGCTGGATTGGGACAAGCAATACCCGCCCCCAGCTCTGCCCGACGAAGTAGTGGCCGCCAGTGCGTCCCGCTATGTGAGCGCCTACGAGATCATCACCGGGCGTAGCTTCTCCGACTGGCCGGGAGGCAAGAACAGCCCATGACCACAGCGCATGATCCGACCACGGCACGTGGCCCGAGCGCTGCACCAAGGGTTCGGTATGCCGGCATTTGACGTGACCGTGGAGGTGCGGCTCCGAGAAGGGATAGCCGACCCCGAAGGAGCCACCATCGAGCGGTCGCTGCCGGCGTTGGGTTTCAACGGGGTGAGCGGCGTGAGGGTGGGCAAGTGCCTGCGCTTCTGTCTGGAAGCGTCCGACGAGGCCGAGGCCCGCAGGCAAGTGGAGGTCATGTGCGAGAGGTTCCTGGCCAACCCGGTGATCGAAGATACTGCGATCGCTCTCTCACCGGCATCGTGACTGCCCGGCCTCCAGTTCAGTGATAGTTGAGCCCGGTCGATGACTGCCCGAGTCGGCGTAGTGGTGTTTCCCGGCTCGAACTGCGAGCACGACGTGGTGGAAGCGGTCAACGCGGTTGGCGGATACGGAGAGCTGCTCTGGCACAAGGACACCCACCTCGGCGGGGTGGATGCGGTGGTATTGCCGGGCGGTTTCGCCCACGGCGACTATCTCCGTACGGGAGCCATGGCTCGATTTTCCCCGATGATGGAAGCAGTAGCTCGTTTCGCACGCGACGGTGGGCCGGTGGTGGGTATCTGCAACGGGTTCCAGATTCTCACCGAAGCACAGCTCTTGCCCGGGGCCCTTTACAAGAACCGGGGGCTCAAGTTCCTGTGCCAGCCCGCGTTACTTCGGGTGGAGTCAACCGGTTCGGTGCTCACCAAGGGTTTATCCACAGGGCGGGAGTTGAGTATCCCCATCAACCACTTCGAGGGGAACTACATATGCTCCGAAACGACGCTGGCAGAGTTGCGGGCCACCAATCGAATCGTGCTGACCTATCGGGACAATCCCAACGGGTCAATGGCTGACATAGCAGGAATTTGCAACGAAAACGGCAACGTGGTGGGGCTTATGCCCCACCCCGAGCGTGCCGTCCATCCGTTGCTGGGTAGCACCGATGGTGCTGCCCTATTGCAAGGTCTGGTCGGTTGATACTTATTCGGAAGAGCGGGTACGAGCCACCCCAGCGGCCTTCAGCACGCTGGCCGGCACTCCGACCTCACGCCACGCCGCATAGGAGATGCCCTTGCGCTCACTGTATTCAGCCGCGATTGCGATGAACTCGTTCTCAACGCCGCTGATGTCCACTGGCTCGCTTCTGTTGGCCAGTTCGGCTTCCAAGTCCATCAACTCCTGGATCAGATGAACTCTCTTCAGCGGCTTGGCGCCGGCGATCTCAGCGGGAAGCTCGGCGATGCGAGCCTTCATCCTCTCCTCGGAGCGCTGGCGACCCCTCTTGGGTGCCATCGAGTCGAGGGCCGTCAAGTAGCGACTGACGGTGCGACCCTGAGCTTGGCCGTGCGCTCTCGCCATTTTTGTCTCTTCAGATACCATCGTTCCACCTTTTTTTGTCGCAAATGTACGTTGGCGGGAGTATTTAACTGCATTCGCCTACTGACATCAAGTATTCGGGCCAGATGTACTTGGGTTTTTGGTGACCGGCGACTTGAGGGCTGGATTACCCGAACCGGGAACACCCGGCTCCCGAACTTATCCACAACTTGGTTTGGGGGGATTTGACATGAACGAACCAGTTCATCGCTCTCTGGGGTTGACCGATGACGAGGCTGCCGCCATCGAGAACATCCTGGGACGGGAGCCCAATCACCTCGAGTTGGCCATGTATGCGGTGATGTGGTCGGAGCATTGTTCCTACAAATCTTCCCGGCTCCACCTCCGCCGGCTGCCAACCGATGCCCCATGGGTTCTGGTAGGCCCTGGTGAGAACGCCGGTGTGGTGGACGTAGGAGACGGCATTGCCGCGGCCATACGAATCGAGAGCCACAACCACCCCTCGGCTATTGAGCCCTATCAGGGAGCGGCCACCGGGGTGGGCGGGATCCTGAGGGACATCTTCACCATGGGGGCACGTCCGGTAGCGGTGATGGACTCGTTGAGGTTCGGTCAACCCGACGACCCCCGCAGCCGTTGGATTGCCGAAGGGGTGGTGTCGGGCATCTCCGGTTACGGCAACGCTGTGGGGGTGCCCACGGTGGGCGGGGAGACCGTATTCGACGAGACCTACGCCGGGAACCCGTTGGTGAACGTCTTGTGCCTGGGATTGATGCCCGCCGACCGGCTGGTGTTGGGCCAAGCCAGCGGGGTGGGGAACCTGGCGGTGCTGCTCGGGGCTTCCACCGGACGGGACGGCATCGGAGGGGTGAGCGTGCTGGCGTCGGCGTCGTTCGGAGACGAGGAGCAGGAGGTCGAGAAGCGGCCCAGCGTGCAGGTGGGGGACCCGTTCGAGGAGAAGCGCCTCATCGAGGCGTGCTTGGCCCTGCTGGACGCCGGGTTGGTGGTGGGCATTCAGGACCTCGGAGGTGCTGGGCTCACCTGCGCCACCAGCGAGACCGCTTCCCGGGGCGGGGTGGGCATGGATGTGGACGTGACTGCGGTGGCTCGCCGGGAGCCGGGCATGGAGCCGTTCGAGGTGCTGACCAGTGAGTCCCAGGAGCGGATGCTGGCCATCGTGTCCCCCGACGGGCTCGACGACGTGCTGGCCATCTGCGACCGCTGGGATGTTCAGGCCGCTGTGGTGGGGCGGGTAACCGAGGGCGGCCGGCTCCGGGTGAGGGAGGGCATGGACGGTCCGGTGCTGGGCGAGCTTCCCGCCGCTTCCCTGCACGAGGACGCTCCCCTATACGACCGTCCTCGCCGCCCTCCCTCCGACTGGGAGGAGGCCAGGGCCGACGTGGCCGAACGGCTTGATCCCCCGGTTGACGTGGCCGCCGACCTTTTGTCCATGGTGGCCGATACTTCGTGGGTGTACAGGCAGTACGACCACATGCTGTTCTGCAACACCGTGGTGGGCCCGGGCGGTGACGCCACAGTGCTGAGGCTCAAGCATCCGGCCACCGGAGCCGACACCGGCCGGGGGTTGGCCCTGACCACCGATGGCAACCACCGCTGGTGCGCGGTGGACCCTCGAGCCGGTACCGCCATGACAGTGGCCGAGTCGGTGCTCAACCTGGCGTGCGCTGGAGCCCGCCCCCTGGCCCTGGTCAACTGCCTCAACTTCGGCAACCCGGAGCATCCCGAAGTCATGTGGCAGTTCTCCGAGGCGGTGGACGGGATGGCGGAGGCGTGCGGGGAGTTCGAGATACCGGTGGTGGGGGGAAACGTCAGCCTCTACAACGAGTCGCACGGCCACAACATCGATCCCACGCCTGTGATCGGCCTGCTCGGAATCATCGACCGGTTGATCCAAGTTCCACCAGGTCTGGCGTGGAGCGAGGGCGATCGGGTGATCGTGCTCGGAACGGGTGGAACGGGACTGTCGGGCTCACTGTGGGCTGCATCCACCGCCGCACACCGGCGGGGCCGCCTCCCCGAGCTGGACTATGAGCAGCACCGTCGGGTGGCCGAAGTGGTCAGGAACCTGGTGGCCGGCGACCTGCTCTCTGCGGTTCACGACGTGTCCGGTGGTGGCCTGGGGGTGGCGCTGGCCGAAATGGCCGCAGTCTCCGGGCTGGGTTTTCGAGGGGCGCGCATCCATGACCACGCGGCTCTATTCACCGAGGCCCCGTCCCGGGTGGTGGCTGCGGTGGGGGCCGAACAGCTTCCCGAGGTGGAAGCGGCGGCCGCCGACGCCGGGGTGTCGGTAACCCGCATCGGCCTGGCCGGGGGCGATCGTTTCACCATCAAGGGGCTGCTCGATATGGGAATTGACGCCATAACTGAACGCCGGCATTCGGCCATGACAAACTGAGGTCGTGGGGCTCGCCATGGACCACTCCTTTGACGATTCCCCTCGGGAGGCGTGCGGGGTGGTAGGCATATATGCCCCCAACGAACCGGTGGCCCACCTTAACTATCTGGCCCTCTACGCCTTGCAGCACCGGGGACAGGAGTCGGCAGGGATCGCGGTGGGAGACGGCGAGAACCTAACCGTGGTGAAGGACATGGGTTTGGTGGCCACCGTCTTCGACGACCGGACGCTGGCCACCCTGGAAGGAAACCTGGGTATCGGCCACACCCGCTACTCCACCACCGGGTCGAGTACCTGGCGCAACGCCCAGCCCGTCTATCGCAGCACCGGCGACCACCAGTTCGTCCTAGGTCACAACGGCAACCTCACCAACACCGCTTCCCTTGCTGCCGAAACCTCCATCCTGCCCGGCATGGTCGGATCGGACAGCGACCTCATCGCCGAGCTGCTGGCCATGGAAATATCGTCCATTCCCTCCGCCGGCCGCACCGGTGAGAACGTGCTCGAAGATGCATTGGAAGTGGTGCTGCCCCGGCTTCAGGGGGCGTTCTCGCTGGTGTTGGCCGACGAAAAGCGAGTGATCGGGGTCAGAGACCCCAACGGCTTTCGCCCCCTGTGCCTGGGCCGCCTTGAGCGGGGCTGGGTGCTGGCGTCGGAAACCCCGGCGCTGGACATCGTGGGTGCCCACTTCCTGCGGGAGCTGTCGCCGGGGGAGATGGTGGTGATCGACGAGGACGGGGTGCGGTCGCTGCGTCCGTTCGACGACGACCGGGTGGACCCCCGCCTGTGCATTTTCGAGTTCGTCTACTTCTCTCGGCCCGACTCGGTGATCTACGGTCAGAGCGTCCACCACGCCCGGGTGCGGATGGGCGAGTTTCTGGCCGAGCAGTCCCCGGTGGAGGCCGATCTGGTGATGGGGGTGCCCGAATCGGGCCTGCCCGCTGCAGAGGGGTTCTCCCGGGCCAGCGGCATTCCCTACGGGCAGGGGTTGGTGAAGAACCGCTACATCGGGCGGACGTTCATCGCTCCCACCCAGCAGATGCGGTCGTCGGGGGTGCGCATGAAGCTCAACCCGGTGCGGGACAGCATCGTCGGTAACCGCTTGGTGGTGGTGGACGATTCTATCGTTCGGGGTACCACCACCCGTGCTCTGGTGGCCATGTTGCGGGAAGCGGGAGCCGCCGAGGTTCACCTGCGAATCAGCTCCCCTCCCTACCGCTGGCCCTGCCATTTCGGCATGGACACCGGCGACCAGTCGGAGCTCTTGGCCGCCCACCTCACGGTGGCCGAGATGTGCGACTACGTGGGAGCGGACACCCTGGCGTTCATCGACATGGACGGGCTGACCGAGGCCACCGGCGCGGTAGGGGCAGGCTTCTGCACCGCCTGTCTCACCGGGGACTACCCGGTGGAGGTGCCGGTGGCGCTGCCCGACGCCGTGGTCTCCGAGATCGGCATCCCCGACCAGCCGGTGCTGTCCTTCGGGGCGACCGGCGATGGCTGAGCCAGACGATGGCTGAATCCGGGGGCGAGACTTACTCCTCGTCGGGGGTGGACATCGACGCCGGTGAGGAAGCGGTGCAGCGCATCAAGGAAAAGGTGCGTTCCACGTTCCGGCCCGAGGCCATTGGCGACATCGGCGGGTTCGGGGGGCTGTTCGACTTCACCCGCCACGGCTACAAGAAGCCGGTGCTGGTCTCGACCACCGACGGGGTGGGAACAAAGGCCTATGTGGCCTCAGCAGCGGGCCGCTTCAATACCATCGGCATCGACTTGGTGGCCATGTGCGTGGACGACCTGGTGTGTCAGGGCGCCGAGCCGCTGTTCCTTCTCGACTACATATCGGTGCCCAGGCTCGACCCCGAACGGGTGGAGCAGCTGGTTGTGGGGGTGGCGGAGGGTTGCCGCCAGGCGGGGTGCGCTCTCATCGGCGGGGAGATGGCCGAGCATCCCGGATCGGGCTCCGACGACGAGTTCGAGCTGGTGGGTTTCGCAGTGGGGGTGGTGGAGCGGTCCCGGCTCATCACAGGGGCCGGGGTGCGCCCCGGGGACACGCTGATTGGGTTGGCATCGCCCGGTTTGCGGTGCAACGGCTACTCGCTGGCCCGCCGGCTCTACTTCGACGTGGCCAATCGGAGTCTGGACGATCCGGCGTGGAAGGGGAGTTCCCACACGGTGGCCGACGAGCTGTTGCTGCCCTCGGTGATCTACGCCCCCGCTATCCGTACCATGCTGGGAAAGGTGGAGGCCCAAGCCATCGCTCACGTGACCGGCGGAGGCATCGTCGGCAACCTGAGCCGGGTCATCCCCGACAACATGGACGCGGTGGTGGACCGGAGCTGCTGGGAGCAACCCCCCGTGTTCGGGGAGCTGCAACGCATCGGCGAGGTGGAAGACGAGGAAATGGCCAGGGTGTTCAACCTGGGCCTGGGCATGATCGTGGCGGTGCGGGCAGGCAAGGCCACCAAGGCCGTCGACTCGCTGCGCACAAGCGGTCACCGGGCCACCGTGGTTGGGGAGATCAAGAAGGGCAGCGGCCAGGTACATCTAGTGGGCCACCCCGAGCCCAGTACCCGAGCGTGAGACTCGGATTGCAGGGCTAACCCCAGCGCGCCCGAGAGCACGAGCAGATAGGTGACCATACGATGCTGAGCAGAACCCGCATCGGGGCAGATGCACCAAAAGAGCCAACAGGAGAGACGCAGCAGTGAGTGACATCATCGTCGAACGCCACGACCGAGTCGTATGGCTGCGGCTGAACCGTCCCGAGCGGCTCAACTCCTACGACCGCAACACCATCGACGAGATCATCTCGGCGTTTCGGGAGCACACCGACGCCGGTGTGGTGGTGATCACCGGGCAGGGACGGGCATTCTGCGCCGGCGGATACCTGGCCAACCTGGCCGAGGCCGACTTCTACGAGCTGCGGTCGATGTTCTACGGATCGTTGGAGCTGTTCGACGCCATCCGCAACGCTCCCATGCCGGTGATAGCAGCGGTGAACGGCCCGGCCTTCGGAGGGGGAAATGAGCTGGTGGTGGCCTGCGACTTTGCCATCGCTGCCGCCTCGGCCGAGCTGGGCCAGACCGGGGTGAAGGTGGGCAGCGCCCCTGTGCTGGGCGGCACGAACCTGCTGGCCATGACCATCGGCGAGAAGCGAGCCAAGGAGGTGGCGTTCCTGTGCCGCCGCTACACCGCCCAGCAAGCCTGCGACATGGGCTGGATCAACGCCGTGGTGCCCGACGAGGAGCTGGAGGCCGAGGTGGAGCGGTGGTGCGGAGAGCTGTTGGCCATGAGCCCCCGCTACCTGGAAGCGGCCAAGATCAGCTCCAACGTGTACTGGAACCAGCTTCGGGACAACATGGCCTCGGGCCTGGGGATGCTGGCCCAGGCCATCGGGTCGCCCGACATGGTTGAGGGTGCCACAGCGTTCATGGAGAAACGACGCCCCTCCTTCCCCCCCAGAACGGCCCGATGACCCCGAGTTGCCCAACGAGTACGAGCGCAACCCGATGATCGCCGCCGCCGACAATCAGACCGAGGTGCTGACCTCGGCCCGGGGCCGGGTGATGTGCATGGACTCGGCCTACGACGTGAACGAAGCCAACCGGGACCGTGACGTGTGCGTCAACTCGTCATATTGCGGGGTCCTCCCAGCCCGGTTCGTCGCCGAGCACCGGCCTCGGGCGGCCATCGGCATGGACTGCGGGGTGGGTCCGGAGGGATCGGCCATAGCCGGGCTGTGGTATCTGGAGGCTCTGGGCATACCGGCTGCGGTGGCCGACGTGATGACGGCCCATCTCGGCGACGGAGTCCACCTGTACCACCACGGAGTGGTCAGCTTCGTGAACCAGTTGGCCCTCGACTGCGGGGTAACCCCGGGCATGACGGTGCGAGACGCCGCCGCTGCCCTGCTTGAGAACGACCCGGAGGTAGCAGCGGCCTCGGAGATCACCAACCGCACGGTGATGGAGAAAACCCCCGAGGGCCGTTGCGTGGTGGTAACCGACTCCATCGCCTTCGGCACCAGCGAGGACACCGACCGCAACGTGCTGGTGACCGCCGGCCACACCGGTCGGTCCGCCGTGCCCTACCTGCTCCGGTGCCGCCCCTTCGGGTTCATATGCTCTGATGGGGGCAGGGGTATGGACGACTCCGGCATGGCCGGCCTCTACTTGGTGGAGGCCGACGGCTTGGCCGGGGCCACTGTGGACGCCCACCGGGCCAGGATGGGCAGCGGCCTGTCGCACTACCAAGACGGCATCATTTCGGCTGCCAACCGCCACGCCTTGGCCGCCGGGGTGGAGATTGGTATGCCCTGCCCCGAAGCTGCCCACCTGCTGCTCAGTCGGGATGTGAGTTAGGCGATCAACCCAGCCAACTCGTCGACATGGTGGCGCCACTCGTCGGCGGAGCGGGCCAGGGGGACGAGCAAGACGTGCTCCAAACCGGCGTCAATGTAGGGGGCCAGCACCTCGGCGATGTGGTCCACACCGCCTACAACCATTTCCCTGTCGCCGTAGCCGTCGCCCACCACCGACCACCGGCCCCGGTCCTCAATCGGCCGGCCCAGGCGAAGCTCCATGTGAATGGAGATAGTGGTGTCGCCGGGGGAGCGCCCAAGCCGATCCTGCTCGGCCCGCAACAACTTCAGGCGCTCGGCGAACACGTCGGGAGGAGCCCACGTCCCCATCCAGCCGTCACTTCGAGCCGCCCGGCGTAGTGCTCCCCCCGACGATCCGCCGATCCAGATCGGGATGGGCGAGGCCGGTTGGGGTTTGATTCGCACCCCGGAGAAGCTGAAATGCTCGCTTTGGTACTCGGTTGTGCCCGACCAGGCGGCCCGCCATCCGGCCAGGTAGTCGTCCAAACGCTGGGCCCGGTTCACCATGGGGACACCGCAAGCATCGAACTCCCGCTCCAGCCACCCGGCTCCCACCCCCAGGATTGTCCGGCCCGGGGCCAGCCAGTCGAGCGTGGCCCACTGCTTGGCGAACTGGGTGGGGTTCCGGTAGGCGGGGATCAGTACCGACGTTCCCAGCCCCACCCGCTCGGTGTGGGCGGCCACCGCCGAAAGCAGCGGGACCGGTTCGGGAAAGAACGAAGGCATTCCCTCCAGATCGGTGGGCACCGCCACGTGGTCGGCGGTCCACACGTCGTCGAAGCCGGCGGCCTCGCCCCTTTGGGCTACCTCCACCAACAGCTCGGGCGATGCGGCCCGGCCGAGCTGGGGCAGATGAATGCCGAATCGCATCAGTATCTGTATCGGGGCCAAGGCGGGTGGATCGAGTACTCCACCACCCCGTAACCCCGCTCGCCGGTCTCCAACACTTCAAAGTCGAAGAAAGGCTCGTGGCAGTCGAGCCGCACCTCGGCATCGTTCTCGTCCCGCATCAGGCCGTTTCGGGTGTGGGCGTGCTTGCGTCCTGTGTGAACTGTGAGCACCTCGCCTCCGGCCAACTCGAACGTCATGTCGAAGGCCATCGCGGTGCGCTGATCCTCCTCCAATCGGGGCACGCAGGATGCGCTTCGCAACGCTTGGGTGCCGTCGGCGCTTCCCATCCAACCGCCCACCGCCGGGGTGTCGGAAGGCAGCGGCTGGGTGGGGCTCATCCACCCGAACGAGTTGAGGTGACGGTCGGGAAGCTGCACCGACGGCCAGAAGTGGCCCCACGACTCGGCCTGGGTACGACGGTGCCGCACGTCCCACGGGCCGGGCCGCTCGAACCGGTGGGTCCACGAGTGGTCCCGGTGCGACCAGCATTCGATGACCCGTCGCTCCCCTGATCGAGGCCCACCCCGAGCCTCGAACTCACCTCGGCAGGTGAGCGCCTGCTCGTAGTGGCCGCCGTAACCCTCGTAGGCCCCCAGGGGGTTTCCACCAAGGCAGTCGGCGTAGTCGAACACCCCAAAGCGATCCTCGAAGGTGAGGTCGAAACCGAATCGAGGGGAGTCCAGCTCCCAGCGATAGCGGACGAACGGCTCCTCAACGGAGTACGACAGCCGCCCATCGCCCAACACCGAAAACGCCGGTTCGGGATCGAGGGGCCGGCGTGAGGCCCATTGAACCGGCACGCCGTCCACCACGTACATGGCGCTGGCACGCAGGTAACCGTGGGACAGGCTGGCGTGGATGTGGTTGATGCCGAACACGTCGGCGTCCCGGTCGCACACCGAGAACCAGAAGTTGTCGCTCCACAGGGCATCGGTGCCCGGCGGTGGGAGGTGAAGGTACTCGTCGGTCGGACTCAGCGGGGTGGGGGTGGGCGCCATCGGGGGTTGAGCATAAGCCCTTACGGAGCAGGCCTCCATGAAAAGGGAGGAACCTCCCCCTGAGCCCCCCAACAGCGCAGCCCTCCTTTAGCGCGGTTTCCCTAAAGCGCCTACTGTCCAGCATCGTATGGCGTTCGAGTTCGACTCTGGCGTCCGGGCTATTCAGCACGAGGCCCGGGAGGTGGCCCGCTCGGTGGCACCGTTTGCCGCCGAGGCCGACGAGTGCAGCCACGTCCACCAGCCCACTCTCGATGTGTTGCGGGCAAGCGGGCTGTGCTCACTCATGGTGCCTGCTGCCAACGGTGGTCGCCTTGAGCGGGTTGACCCGTTGGCGGTGTGCGTGGTGCGGGAGGCTCTCATGGCCGCATCGTCCCACCTGGACTCGCTGTTTGCCCTCCAGGGCATCGGCAGCTACGCCATCGCTCTGGTCGGCACCGACGAGCAGCGTGAGCAGTGGTTGCCCCGAGTGGCCAATGCAGAAGTGCTGGCCGCCCTGGCCCTGACCGAGCCAGTTGCCGGATCGGACCTGCGGGGCATCCAGACCACGCTGAGCACCCACGGCGATGAGGTGGAGCTGAACGGGGCCAAGTCGTTCATCTCCAACGCCGGGGCGGCCGGCTTCTACACCACCATGGCCCGAGAGGGGGACCGGTTCTCGCTGGTTCTGGTGCCGGCGGATGCCCCCGGAGTGTCGGTTGAACCCTCGCCGGAGATCATCGCCCCCCATGTGTTGGGAGAGGTGACGTTCGACAGCGTGCGCTTGCCCTCTTCAGCCCGTCTGGGCGAGCCGGGCGCCGGGTTCCGTCACGTATTGGCCACCCTGTCGGTGTTTCGCATCTCGGTGGCCGGAGCCGCCGTCGGTCTGATGGACGGTGCGTTGAGGTGCGCGGCCGCTCACGCCGCCACCCGGGAGCAGTTCGGCCGCCCGCTGGTGAGGTTGGGGCCGGTGGCGGGTATGCTGGCCGATTCCTG
Source organism: Acidimicrobiales bacterium (assembly GCA_965200775.1). Taxonomy (GTDB): domain Bacteria; phylum Actinomycetota; class Acidimicrobiia; order Acidimicrobiales; family Bin134; genus Poriferisocius. Next base: position 3,099,799 of record OZ241383.1, read on the forward strand.
GGCGGAGCTGGAGTCCACCCGGCTGCTGGCCTACGCCACCGCCGAGGCTGCTCGGAACGATCCGTCATCCCACCTCGACCGGTCGTCGCTGGCCAAGCTGGCCGCTACCGAGGCGGCAAGCCGGGTGGTGGATCGCTGTGTGCAGGTCATGGGTCGGTGGGGGTTGGTGCGGGGGTCGGACATTGAGCGGTATTACCGCCAGGCCCGGCCCATGCGGATCTACGAGGGGGCGTCCGAGGTGCTCCGGCTGGGTATTGCCGCCCGGCTTTGCTCAGAAGTTGTGGGCGGCGAGGGGAACGGCCGGCAAGGGGCCGGTAATGAACCGGCCGACCGGAAGGGGAGCGGGTAGATGGACCTGGGGCTTGACGGTCATGTGACGGTGGTAACCGGGGCCAGCAGGGGACTGGGCGAAGCCGTGGTGCGAGCGATGGTGACCGAGGGGGCCCGGGTGGTGGCCGCGGCCCGTTCGGTGGACGCCCTGGCCGCGCTGGCCGAGGAATTGGGCGATGCGGTGGCCGCGGTGCCGTGCGACATGCGTGACCGGGTCGCGGTGGCCCAACTGGTAACCGAGGCGGTGAACCGGTTCGGCAGGCTCGACTCGGTGGTTAACAACGCTGGCATCGCCCCCGCGTCGTCGTTTGTGCAGCAGCCCGACGAGGTGTTCGACGAGGTGCTGGCCGTGAATCTAGCCGCTCCCGCCGCCCTGGCCCGGAGTGCGGCCCGATACTGGATCGACACGGGCCGGCCCGGCTCGGTTGTCAACGTGGCCTCCACCTCCGGGCTCAAGGGCAAGCCGACGCTGGCCGCTTACTCTGCATCAAAAGGCGGTCTGCTGCGGTTGACCGAAGCTCTGGCCGGGGAGTGGGCCCGTCACCGCATCCGGGTGAACGTGATCGCTCCCGGGGCGTTCGAGACAGACGCACAGGCAGCGGTGCTGGACGACGCCGACATCCTCGCTGCCCGGCTTCGGAAGATTCCCGCTCGCCGAATGGGCCAGCCCGACGAGATGGGTCCCCTGGTGTGCTATCTGGCGTCGGAAGCGTCAGACTTCGTCACCGGATCGTGCTTCGTGATCGACGGCGGCGAGGTATCCAAACTTTGAGGTGATCGCAGTCCAATTCTTGAGTTGAACCTCGAGATTCCAACCCTGGAAGGAAACCACAAACATGACGATGACAACCGACACCACCCATGCCGAAGCTGCTGCGGACGGCAACGCCGCATCCAACAACGCCGTTCACCACGAGCTGGCCAGCCCTGCGCTGGTCGGGGGTGAGCTGGCCGCTATCTCCCCCAAGTTCGCCGAGGGCTACGCCCGCATCCGTGACGTGACCGACCGGGATGGTGCCTGTCCGGCGTGGGCCAAAGCGCTGTACATGGCGGCTGCGGCAACCGTGCGGGGCCAACTGGAGACGGCGCATCGGGAGCTGGCCCGGTCCCATGAACTGGGGCTGACCCTGAGCGACGCCCGGGGCGCTTCACTGGCGGTGCTCATCTCCCGGGGCGAGGCCACCTACACAGCGTTCTCCAGAGCGGTCGACCAAGTGTTCGGTGACGAGGTGGGCCGTCCGTCCGAGCCGACCCCCGAGTTCTCGCTCGACCGCCAGGCCGCACTGGACTACTTCGAGGGCTATTTCGGGTTCGTGCCCGACTACGTGGAGCTAATGGCCGACAATTCGCCACGGGCCTTGGAGGGCTACGTGCTCATGCGGCAGTGGTCGCTGGCCGAGAACATGCTCGACGCCAAACACGTTGAGCTGATGCTCTGCACCATCAACGCAGCCGAGTTCGGCAGCCGGTTCGTGGGGGTTCACGCCAACGGAGCCCGCAACGTCGGCGCCACCGAGGCAGAGATCACCGAGGCGGTGGTGTGCGCCATCCCCATCTCGGGGGTGGCGTCCTGGCTTCCCGGCGCCGATGGGATCATGGAAGGCCGCTGAATCCCGGTGACGGCGACATGACCGGGCTCATCGATGTCCACGCTCACATCGTGCTGGAGGGCACCATGGGAGCGGCCGGCCCCTGCGGCCCCGAGATCGGAGCACACCCCGACGGCACTTCTTGGTTCCGGGTGGGGGGCTATCGCCTCGACGGGGTGGCGTACCGGGGATCGCTGTTCATCGAGCTGGGCATGCGCCTGGAAGCGATGGACGCCCAGGGCATTGCGGTGCAGGCTCTCTCGCCCAACCCGCTGACCTACCTCCACTTCGTCGAGCCGAAATTGGCAGTGGACTTCTGCCGCCGCCACAACGATGATTTGGCCAGCGCGGTGGCCGCTCACCCCGACCGGTTCGTCGGGCTGGCCGCTCTGCCGATGCAGGACATCGACGCCGCCTGCTCCGAGCTGGAGCGAGCGGTGCGGGAGCTGGGCCTTCTGGGGGGCTACACCGGTACCGACTTCGGTACCCCGCTGGACGATCCTGCCCTGGATCAGCTCTGGGTGCTGTGTACCGAGCTGGACGTGCCCCACTTTCTGCACCCCACCCAATCGGGCATCGACGGCCCGCTGCTCGACCCCCGGCTGCGGCGGTGGGACCTCGACCTGGTGCTGGAATACTCCTACGAGGAGACGCTGGCAGTCGCAACCCTGGTGTTTGGCGGGGTGACCGAGCGGCACCCGAAGCTCGACCTGTGCCTGTCACACGGTGGCGGAACCACGCCTTTCGTTCTGTCGAAGCTCCGCAAACTGGCCGAGCGTCGTCCCGCCACTCCCGAGTGGATCAAGGACCCGGGGGCATTCGACCGGGCCCTGGGCAGGCTGTGGTTCGATTGCCACATTCCTGGTGCGCCGGAGCTGGCGCTCGCCCTTGAGCAGTTCGGCAACGACCGGCTGGTTTACGGCACCAACTTCGGCGGGTGGGACAGGGGCACCGGCCCCGCGGTGGACGATCTGGTCGACACCCTCAACGCCAACGCCACCCGCCTCCTGCGATTGTGAGCCTGCGCTCTGCGGCTGTGAGGCTGCGCTCTGCGACTCTGGACGCAGGCGTGAATGAACCCCACCAGCTGCCGTCCACCCTCACAAAGGGCCTTGGAGTGACATCATTGAACCGCTGTTATGATGTCAACCGATGAGGACAGTTGTCTCGCTTCCCGACCAGATGCATGCCCGCGCCAAGCAACGAGCATCAGAACTGGGGATTAGCTTCGCCGAGTTCACACGGCGCCTGTTCGAGAAGGAACTCGACCCTCCGGCGCATCAAGGCGATCTCGAATCCATCCGAGGGATGGTCAGTGGTACGCCATTCGATATGGCTAGTGACGGGCGAGAGATTATTGAGAGCGCCATTGCTACTCAGTTCGCTGAACGCTGCGACCCATAGATGGAGTTCAGCTTTGTTGACACCTCGGCGTGGATCTCCATGGCCGATGATCGTGAGGCCTCGCATACACGTGTAGCAGATGCGCTTGAAGAGCGGCGCGGGCGTTTGCTCACTTCTGATCACATTCTTCAGGAGACATGGGCGGTAATGAGGAGTCGTTACGGCTCTCTCGCAGCCGAGGCGCTCGTCAACCGGATTCGTAGCGGTATCGCCCAGGTAGAGGTCTCTCTCTCGGCGGACTTGGAAGTCGCTGCGGTCATCGCACAGAGATTCCCCGACCAGGACTTCTCACTAGCGGACCGCACGACATGGGCGGTGATGGAGCGTTTCGGCATCGAGGAGGCGGTTTCTCTCGACCGTGACTTCCGGATCTATCGATACGGGCCGAGGAACGAACGAGCCTTTCGCGTTGTCCCGTGAAAAACTGATGCTTGATCGGAGGTAACCATGAGTGGACGACTGGACGGACGGGTGGCGGCGATCACCGGGGCATCCAGCGGCATCGGCCGGGCGGCGGCCCAGCGATTCGTCGAAGAAGGGGCCAAGGTGATGCTGGGCGACATCCAGGACGACGCCGGCCGGGAGCTGGCCGCGTCGCTGGGTGATGGTGCCGGGTTCGTCCACTGTGACGTGACCGCCGAGGAGGACGTGGCCGCACTGGTGGACGCCGCGGTGACCCAGTTCGGCCAACTCGACGCCATGTTCAACAACGCCGGAATCGTCGGCGCGGTGGGGCCTATCGACACCACCCCGGCCAACGAGTGGCTGGCCACCATGGACGTGCTCATCAACGGGGTGTTCTACGGGGTGAAGCACGCAGCCAGGGTGATGAAGCCCCGCCGGACCGGCTCAATCATTTCCATGTCGAGCACGGCGGGGGTGATGGGCGGTCTCGGGCCCCACGCTTACGCCGCGGCCAAGCACGCCGTGGTCGGGCTGACCAAGAACGCCGGAGCCGAGCTGTGCCGCTTCGGAATCAGGGTGAACTGCATCGCCCCGGCGTCGATGGCCACCCCGATGGTTGCGTACGCCCACACCGGCGATCACACCAACATGGAAGGTGCCGTCGCCGAGCTGACCGAGAGTTCCCCGCTGATCGGGCGTCCCGGCTTGGCCACCGACGTGGCCAACGCCGCCCTGTGGCTGGCCTCCGACGAGTCGGGCTACACCAACGGTCATTGCCTGGCCACCGACGCCGGCTTCACCACCGGTTCCCGCCCCGAACCGCCCGGCTTTGCCGACTACGCCCCGATGATCAGAGAAGCCGGTCGCACCGGAATCTGATGCCTGCGATCCAACATCCGGGTGCTTGCGAGGCTGCTACCTCCAGCTTGACGCCTGCGATTCAAGGGGTGGGTACGGGGTAGCTTGGGGGCGTGCCCGAAGAAGCGCCGCTGCTGGCCAACGAAGCCGACCACCCGCAAGAGGTCGTTTACACCGACGGAGAACGCCGGATCGTGACCATGGACTCGGCACGGTACGTGGATGGCCGAAATCGGGACACCGACGTGGTGGTGCCGTCTTCTTACCTGGGGGTGCTGCCCGCCCGGCTGATGGCCCCCCACCGGCCTCGGGGCATCATCGGCCACGACGGATGCATCGGTAAGGACGGTGCGGGCATTGCCGGGCTCTGGTTCTTGGAAGCGCTGGGCATCCCCTCCGCGGCTGCCGAGGGGATGAGCGCCGAGTTGGGCAACGGCCTTGACCTGTATCAAACCGGGGTCATCTCCCGGCTCAACATCTACGCCGAGCGCTGCGGGGTGGCCGAAGGCATGGCGGTATCGGAAGCGGCCCGGTTGCTCCTCGCCGAGGAGCCCGGCGAAGTGGACGAGGGAACCAAGATCCGCCGGGACGTGAAGGCCACCTCGGCAACCGGGCGGCAGATCGTGGTCACCGACTCCATCGTGTTTGCCTTGCCCGAGGATTCCCGCAACGTGCTGGTCACCGCGGGCCACACCGGTCGTAGCGGGGCAGACTTTCTGCTGGAGGTGAGCCCGCATGGGTTCATCTGCTCCGACGGGGGTCGCAGCAAGAACGACGCCGGGATTGCCGGGCTGGCCATTACCGAGGCCCACGGGCTGGCCGGGGCGTGCTGCGATGCGTGGAGTGCCCCGGTAGGCGATGCGTTCAAGGCCTACGATGAGGGCATCATCAGCGCATGCAACCAGCCGGCCCGCGACCGAGGCGTTGAGGTGGGGATGAGCGTGGCCGATGCGGCTACGGCCCTGCTGGAGGGTTGAAATGACCCCCACCGGAGACACGCCGATTCTGATCCGCTGGGGCACCGTCATCGACGGCACCGGCACCCCGCCCCAGCCCAACACCGAGGTCTTGCTGGACGGCGACCGGATCGTGGCCGTCGGTCCCAACCTCGAGACCACACACCCCGATACCACCATCATCGACGCCACCGGATGCACGGTTATGCCGGGGCTCATCGACGCCCACGTCCATGTGACCTTCGACGATGTCCAATCCAACGACGAGCTGTTCTTCCACCGCGATCACACCCTGGCCGCTCTGATAGCGGCCCAGAACCTTCAGAAGTTGCTGCTGGCAGGGGTGACGGGGTTCTGCGACCCCGACACCTTGTTTTCCATGGGGCCGTCGCTGCGCGACGCGGTGGACGCCGGGGTGGTGGAGGGCCCTCGCATGGCCACCGGGGTGCAGGCCCTGGTGACCTCCGTGGGTGGCACCGCCGGGCGGCTCATCCCCGACACCGGGGTGGTGGGTTACGCCCAGGTGGTGACCTCTATCGACGAGATGATCCAGATGACCCGTCGCCACATCAAGGGTGGTGGCGACTGGATCAAGATTCACGCCACCGGCTCCATTCCCCGTCACCAGGGTGAGTTGCTGGCCTGGAAGTACGAGGAGCTGAAAGCGGTGTGCGACACCGCTCACGAGCTGGAGACCCCGGTTATGGCCCACTGCCGCTCGGCAGAAAGCACCAGGGTGTGCGCCCAGGCCGGGGTGGACCTCATCCTCCACGCCTCGTTCATGGACGATGCCGGGTTGGAAGCGGTGATCGAAGCCGGTGCGGCCCTCATGCCCACCTTCACGTTCCTGGCCAACCTGGCCGACTACGGCCATTTGGTCGGAGCCGGCACGGGGATGCAGGACGTGTTCCGGGGCGAGATCGAGGCCACCGCCAAGATGATGGCCAAGGCCCACGCTGCCGGGGTGCCGTTGCTGTGCGGCTCGGAGTCGGGGTTCGCCCTCACCCCTTACGGGCACTGGCACGCCCGGGAGATGGAGGTGCTGGTGGAGTCGGTAGGGCTGTCGCCGATCGAGGCCATCGCCTGCGCTACCGCAAACGGGGCCATCGCACTGCGCATGGAGAGCGAGGTGGGCACCATCGAGCCGGGCATGGCTGCCGATGTTCTGGTGGTGGAAGGCAACCCCGCTGCGGACGTGACCGTGCTTGGCGACCGGTCCAACCTCCTCCGGGTGATCAGCCGGGGCCGCCCGGTGGACCTGAACCGGCCGTGGCCAACCCGCTCGCCTATTTCGGGCGAGAAGGTGGCCAACTGGGCCGCTCAGATCCTCACCTGGGGTCTGACCCAATAGGCGGGTCTGGCTCAGCAGGCGGGATCCCTCAGATCGCCAGCAATACCGGATAACGGCCGAAGTAGGGCCGGGTGGTGGAGGCGTCCATCTCCGGGGGATCGTCGGGGTCGGGACGGCACCCGTAGTCGAACAAAGTCTGCACCGCTACCGGCACCAAGCCGAAAAGGTGGGCGTCAGCATCGTCGCCGGACATGAACGACACCCCGGCGGCAAGGTCCTGGCCGATACAGGCATGCATGCCCTGGCCGAAGCTCAGCCCCCACGGTGCCACCCCGTCGCCCAGGGTCCGGTCCGGGTTGAACGCATCGGCGTCGTCGCCGAACACCGAAGGGTCGCGGTTCACCGCCAACAGGTCCAGCGTCACCCGATCTCCCCGGGCGATGCGCACCCCGCTGGACAGCTCGATGTCGTCCAGCGCCCAGCGCATCCCGGTGGGGCTGGACGGCTGGAGCCGGATGGTCTCATGGGTACACCTCTGCACGAACAGGCGGTCGTCGCGCACCCGGTTCTCGTCCCCGGGATGGTCGGCCAGCCAGGAGAAGATGTTGTGCATCACGCGGTTGAACGCGGTGGCCGAGGTGTGGGCCCCGGCCAGCAGGTAGAAGGCGATCTCCCGGCGAATGGTCTCGTGGCCCAGCTCCAGCCGGTCCTGGTTGTGGACAAGCACCATCAGCACGTCCCTTGGCAGATCGTCCACCTCGATTTCTCCGGCGTCGAGGCGTTCGAGCAGCTTCTGGCGCCGGGTAATGCCGGGGGTGAGGAACTCGGCGTCGAACGCCTCCAGCGCAGTGAGCACCTCGGCGGCCTTGGCTTCCTTGTCGCCGGTGTAGTGCGCCAGGGTGGCGCCTTCGATGAAGGTGGTCAGGTAGTCGTACAGCCGGAACGTCTCCTCGGGGGTACATTGGGGCCGGTCCACCCCGGCGGTGAGCGCGGCGAGGTTCATCATGAGCTGGTGTCCCAACCTGACCAACTCCGCCCGACCCTCGGCCAGGTAAGGGGCCAGCGTGTCCTCGATGATCGGGGGGAACAGTTCCTGCTCGTACACGGTGAAGGTGTCCCTGCGGAACAGGCGGTTTTCCAGGCGGCGGCGGTTGCGGTGCTCGTCCCCGTGGAGGTTCACCACCACATCGCTCATGATCACATCGCCGGCGTCGTAAAGGGCTTGGCGCAGGTTCCTGTTGCGGTAGCACTCGGTGGCTTCGGCGAATGTGCTCACGGTGATTTCAGCCATGACCCGATATTCTGCCATGCTTTCCTAATTGTGAGGGTCACATGTCGGCAGTCCGACAATTCGTAGTCCAACAATCGAACATCCTCACAACAATCAATCAGACACTTGGAGGGGACCCAATGTCCAAGCTCTTGAAAGTCCTGGCGCTGCTGTTCAGCGTCGCCCTTATTGCTGCCGCTTGCGGCAACGACGATGACAGCGGGGGCACCTCCGCAGGAGGAGGGGACCCGACAGCGGCTCCCACCGAGGCCGCTGATTCGGGCAGCGATATGGCTGATGACTCGGGCGACGACATGGCCGGCGATTCGGGCAGCGATATGGCTGATGACTCGGGCGACGACATGGCCGGCGATTCGGGCAGCGATATGGCTGATGACTCGGGCGACGACATGGCCGATGATTCCGGTGACGACATGGCCGATGATTCCGGTGACGACATGGCTGACGATTCGGGGGACGACATGGCCGATGGTTGCGCAGCCGCCACCGAGGGCGATGTGCGAGGCGTGGACAAGGAAAACGGCGTGATCACCATCGGGACGTCGCAGCCGTTCACCGGTCGTGCTGCGGTGGCAGGCGAGGGTCTTCTCGGCGGCTTGCAGATGGCGGTTGATGAGGTGAACGCCAACGGCGGCATCGACGGCTGCATGTTCGAGCTGGCGTGGGAGGACGACCGCTTCGAGATCGAGCAGATGGTCACCAACGTCCGCAAGATGATCGAGCAGGACAACGTGTGGGGCTTCGTGGGCACGGCCGGTTCGCAGGCCATCCCGTCCACCTATCCCGACATCGAGGCCGCCGGCACCCCGCTGTGGGGTCCGGTGTCGCCTGCCGACCAGGACATCCAGGAGGTGTACCTCACCAACCCGACCCGCACCGAGCAGGGTCGCATTTGCATCGACTACTTCGCCGAGCAGGGCGTGACCAAGGTGGCGGCCATCGGTCAGGACAACGAGCTGGGTGAGGAGGCGTTCAACGCCATCGAGATCCAGGCTCCCGTCCACGGCATGGAGGTCGTGGCTACCGAGGAGGTCGAGGTGCTCTCCGATGCCGTCGCCCCAGCGGTGCTGGCCGTGATCGACTCCGGTGCCGAGGCGGTGCTGACCGCTCTGGACAACGCCCAGAACGGCTTGGTGCTCGATCAGTTCCACGAGGCCGGCCTTGAAGCCTACGTGTGCTCCGATGCCGGTTCCTCCGGTGCCGGTGGCCAGAACACGGTGGGCTTGGCCAACCCCGATGCCGCCGACGGTTATCTCGGTGCTCTGCAGGTGGCCCTCACCGACTCCGACATGGAATTCGTGCAGCATTGGAGCGAGCTGTGGGACGCCTACGACGGCCCCGGCAAGGAAGGTGGCGCTCCCAACTTCAGCCTCCAGACCTACTCAATCGCCGCTGCTTTCTTCGAGCTGTGGGACCGGCTCGACGGCAACTACACCTACGACAACTTCCACGCCGTGGCCGAGTCGCTAGTGGATGACCCCATTGCGGTGCCGTCGATCCCGCCAGTGGCCTGTGGGGCGCTGCCCGGCGGCCATAGCTGTGCATCGGGCGCAGGTGTTGCCCGGTACGACGCTGCGACCGAGACCTGGACCCAGGTCCGGAGCTTCCAGCAGCCCGCGAGCTGAGCTGATCTACGGTAGGCCCGGGGTGGGGAGCCCCGCCCCGGGCCACGCCAACTGGCAGCAGGTAACCGATCCGAGGATCATGAGGACGTACTAAGCGCCTAGGGGGAACAGGAGTGGACCAACTCCTACAGCAGATAGTGGCCGGGCTGGAAACCGGCTCGAGCTACGCCCTGATCGGCTTGGCCATCGTGGTCATCATGAAGTCCACGGATGTGCCCAACTTCGCTACCGCGGAGATGGGTCTGGTTGCCGCCTATATGTCGTGGTACCTGTCGACCGATCCCGCCAAGGGAGGGGAGGGCTGGCCGTTCTGGCTGGCTGTGTTGATCGGTTTGGCATTTGCCGCCGTTTTCGGGGCCATAACCCAGTATCTGCTGATCCGCCCGCTGACAGGGCTTTCCAACCAACCTCTGGCCTTCTTCTTCGGCCTGGGGTTGGGATGGCAGAGCATCGGCTTCCTAAACGACGAGGGCCTGCCTACGTTCCTGGACTGGTTCCCTGTTACCGACGAGGGATTCCCGCTGGCGCTAGCGGTGATTCTGGCCGTGATCACCGCGGTGTTGAGCTACCTCATGATCCGCCATTGGGTGAAGCCCCTGGCGATTGTGGACCACTTCCCGCTGCTGCTGCTCACCATCGGGCTCACCTTCGCTCTGGGTTCGCTCATCGAGAACCTGTGGGGAGCCACCCCTCAGCGCTTCGACGCCCCTTGGTCGGGCGAGACGTTCGACTGGGGTAGCACCCGGATTGGTTGGGATCAGGTTGTCACCATCGTGGTTGGCCTCATCATCGCCACCGGGTTGGCTGCATTCTTCCGGTCCAAGTGGGGCGTGCGGATGAGGGCCATCGCCGAGGACGGTCCAACGGCCCGGATGTTGGGCATCAACGCCGGAGCGGTTTCGCTGATCGCATGGGCCATCGGCACGCTGGTGGCCGGTGCCGCCATGATCCTGAACACCAGCTCCACCGTGCTTGAGTTGGGCAGCGCCGAGGGTCTGATCCTCAAGGGGTTCATCGCCGCGGTGCTGGGAGGGTTCACCTCATTGGGCGGCACGTTCGCCGGCGGCCTGCTCATCGGAGTGGGCGAGGCCCTGGCCGGAGGTCAGATTGACACCAGCCTGCAGCCCACCATTGCGCTGCTCGTGGTGGTTGTGGTGCTGCTTGTGGCGCCCGGAGGGTTCAGCCGCACCGCTAGGACCCGCGAGGTATAGGCCATGTCCGACACTGCCGCCGCCGCTCGCCCCCTCTACCCCCCCAAACCGGCCGGCCCGGCCCGATACCGGGATCAGCTCACCACCTTAGGGGTGTTCGCGTTCCTGGCCCTCCTTCCCTGGATGCCCATCCTGGGGTGGACCGACATCTTCGACAGCAGCAACAACTTCGGGCGGGGCAATCTGGCTTTCGTCTTCGCTTACGGTGCAGCCGCTGTGGGGTTCAACCTGCTGGTGGGCTACTCCGGCACCCTGGGCCTGGCTGTGGCCGGGCTGTTTGCTTTGGGTGCGTACGGCACCGCGGTGCTGTCGGCTCCCAGCGATGCCCGAGAGGCTCTGGCCGGGTACGACTGGCCGTTCTTCTTGGCCCTGCCGGTGGTGTGCATCGCCGCCGCCATCATCGGCGTTCTGGTGGGTTTCCCCGCTGCCAGGCTCAAGGGTTTCTTCCTGGCCATAGCCACCCTGGCTCTCGGCGAGCTCATCGTGACCATCATCCGTCTCGACGACGAGGTGTGGACCGGTCTGAAGACAAACGGCGGCACCGGTAAGCAGGTTCCCCAGTTCCTGGTTCCCGGCCTCGACCGCATCCTCAGCGCTTACATGCTGTCGTTGGGGGCTTTGTTCCTGATGATGATCGCTTACATCGTGCTCACCAACCGGCGCCTGGGCCGCACGCTGAAAGCGGTGCGCGACATCGACATCGCCACCGGACCCATCGGCATCTCGTCCACCTACTACAAGCTGGTGGCGTTCGGACTCTCGGCGTTTGCCGCAGCGCTGGCCGGGGCCATGTGGGCTCAGAACAGCTCCTTCGTGAACCCGCAGACCTTCCGCACCCGGTTGCTGGTGTTCATGCTCGTGGTGTTGATCGTGGGCGGGTTGAGCCGCAAGTGGGGTCCGCTCATCGGGGCAATCTTCTTCGTATTCCTGCGCCAGAAGCTCCAGGACACCCAGAAGCTGCTGTTCTTGATCCTGGGAATAGCGTTGATTTTGGCCGTGCTCATCCTGCCCCACGGTATCGCAGCTCTGCCTGAGCGGATTCGTGAAAGCCGTTGGGTGAAGGATCTCCAGCGTCGCCTTGAGATGGTCACCGGGATGTCGTCATGAGCGCTTTTGGTCTACCGGCCCCCACCGACCCCGGGATGTCGTCATGAGCGTTACCGACTCGGCCCCGGCCCCGGCCGATTCGGCTCATGACGATGCCCAGGTGTCGCTGTCGGTCCAGGATCTGCACGTCGCCTTTGGCGGCAACCGGGTGCTGCAAGGGGTGGACCTGTTCTTCACCCCCGGTTTCAACGGGCTGATCGGCCCCAACGGAGCGGGCAAGACCACGGTGTTCAACGTGATCTCCGGTTATGTCCGCCGTAACCAGGGAACGGTGAAGCTTCAGGGGGAAGACCTGCTGCACTTGTCCCGCACCCAACGTGTGAAGGCCGGTATCGGGCGCACCTTCCAGGCGCCTCGCCTCATCCTCGACGCAACCGTCATGGAGAACACCCTGCTGGGGCGGCACCATTTGTTCCGCTGGGGTCACTTCGCCGAGCTGTTGCTCCTGCCACAGCAGCGCCGGGAGGAGACCGAGGCCCGGCGAGTCTGCATGGCCATGCTCGACCGGTTTGGGCTGGCCGACGCGGCCCACGAGGAAGCCGGAGCGCTGTCGCTGGGATCGCAGAAGCTGGTGGAGGTGGCCAGGGCTCTGGTGGCCGATCCCACTGTGGTGCTGCTCGACGAGCCCGCTGCCGGTTTGGGGGCCGACGACGTGACCGTGTTGCTGCGGGGGTTGCGGGAGATCGTGGCCGAGCGCAACCTGTGCGTGATCATCATCGAGCACGACCTTCAGTTGGTCACCAGCCTCTGTCCCAAGATCAGCGTGCTGCACTTCGGCAAGATCATCTCCGAGGGGACCCCCGAGCACGTCACCACCGATCCGGTGGTGATCGAGGCTTATCTGGGTCACGGGTTCGAGATGGAGGCCGGGGACGACAGCCCTGAGCCGTCCGTTGAAGGGGACGAGTCCTGATGCTGCTGGAGATCAAGGACCTGGTTTCGGGATACGGTCGCCTCGAGGTGCTGCACGGCGTCTCGGTGTCGGTAGAGCGAGGCGAGATCGTCTCGGTGCTGGGGGCCAACGGCGCGGGCAAGACCACCCTGCTGCGAGCGGTTTCCGGGGTGCTGGACACCTGGTCGGGATCGGTGGTCCTCGACGGGGAGGACCTGGCTGGGCTGGCCATCGAGCGCCGGGCCATGCGGGGGCTGGGGCATCTTCCCGAAGGACGGGGGATCTTCCAGAACCTGTCGGTGAAGGAGAACCTGGAACTCGGCCTGGGGCTTCGGACCGACGGTGCCGCTGCCATCCGCCGCGACCGCGACCGTCTCTTCGATTTGCTTCCCGCCTTGGCCGAGAAGATCGGCGAGCAGGCGTCCTCGCTTTCCGGTGGGCAGCAGCAGATGCTGGCCCTGGCCCGGGCCATGATTACCCGGCCCAAGCTGCTGATGATCGACGAGCTGTCGTTCGGACTGGCTCCCAACCTGGTGGATCAGCTCTTCGAGCTGGTGGTGGATTTGCGGGAGGAGGGCGGCACCACGTTCCTGCTGGTGGAGCAGAACGCGGGGGTGCTGGAGGTATCCGACCGCACCTACGTGCTGCGAACCGGCCACAACGACATCAGCGGACCGTCGGCCGAGTTGCGAGCGTCCCACGATCTCGTCCGGTCCTACCTGGGCCACTGAGAGCGAAGGACCGCTGATGCCGGGCCCGGTGCTGGTGACCGGCGGGGCTTCGGGGATCGGAGCAGAAACGTGCCGGGTGCTAGCCGACCAGGGCTGGAAACCGGTGGCCGCCGACATTACTTCTTCCCCATGCGTGGTCTCGCTGGACATCACCGACGAGGCGGGCTGGGATCGGGTACTCGATGATGTCGGCCCACTCGCCGGGCTGGTGAACTGCGCCGGCGTCCGCACCCGGAGTGCGATTGCCGACACCACCCTGGCCGACTTCGAGCGGCACCTGCGGGTGAACGTGGTTGGTACATGGCTGGGAATCAGGGGATTCCTGCGCCGCCACCGGTCCGGCACGTTGGGATCGATCGTCAACGTGGCGTCGGTAAACGCCGAGATCGCCGTGCCCAACCAGGCCCACTACGTGGCGTCGAAGGGCGCGGTGGCTGCGCTCACCCGGGCTGCCGCGGTGGAGGCTGCCCCTTGTGGGGTGCGGGTGAACGCGGTGGCACCGGGGCCGGTACGCACTCCCATGACCGCCGAGAGGCTTGGCGACCCGGCCCAGGAAGCATGGCTGGAAGACCGGGTGCCGATGAGCCGGGTGGCTGAGCCCACCGAGATCGCCGAGGTCATCTCGTTCCTGTTGAGCGAGAGGGCCTCTTATGTAACTGGCGAAGTCTTGTTCGCCGATGGAGGGTGGCACGGAAATGCCTGATACCGAGACAATTGGCCCTGGGAACACCGGCGAAGGGATACCAGGCGCAGCAACATTGGGAGCGGCGCTGGATGGGCTTTCGGGCCTGGTGTCGCTCGACGACTTCTACCATTTCGGCATCGTGGTGCTCAACCTCGATGAGGCAATGGCGGAGTGGGGTGCCGCTCACGGCACGGAATGGGCTCCGGTGACGCACCGAGAGTTCATGGTACGCCAGCCCAACGGTGTAGTGCGGGCCGACTTCCACTTCACCTACACCGTGGCCGGCCCTCCCCACATCGAGTTGATCACCGCCGCGCCCGGCACGGTGTGGGACCCGTCCACCTCCGGCGGCATTCATCATCTGGGCTACTGGAGTCACGACCTGGTAGCCGACGCCCAGCGGTTTGCCGATGCCGGCTACCAGTGCCTGGCCTCCTACGACAACCCCGACGACCCGGAGGTCCCTCTCGGGTTCACCTACCACTGGCTGCCTGCCACCGGCCTGCGAGTGGAGTTCGTGGACGCCGCCCGCCGCCCCACTTTCCTCCAGTGGCTGACCGGCGGCGACTTCCCTGCCGCCACCGAACCAGGCGGCATGAGTGCCTAAACCGGCTGCCGGGGGCGACTTCCCCGCTGTCGCCGGCCCCGGCGGTGTGACTGGTGGCTTGGGTGGCTGAGTCGATCTCCGGTGGAGACGTTGTTGTAGTCGGGGGTGGTCCAGGGGGTTCATCGGCCGCATTGGCCGCCGCCCGCCACGGGGCATCGGTGGTGCTGGTGGAGTCCGACAACCAACTCGGGGGCAACGCGGCCCGCTCCACCGGCTACGTGGCTTTTGCTCGTTTCGACATGCAGAACGAGGTCGGCGCCGACGACAGCCCAGAGCGGTTCCTGGCCGACATGCAGGCCGAGATCAACCGGCAGAAAGATCGTTACGGGCTGATTTTCGACGAGGAACTGGCCCTGCGTTACGCCCAGGATTCAGCGACGACTTACGAGGAGATGATCGGGCTGGGTTTCCGGTTCGACCGCTTCTTGCCCCGGCCGGTGCAGCACACCGTGGACCGGATGGTGAGCGTGGCCGATACCGCCATGTTCACCACTTGTTTCGAGCCGGCGCTGGTCAATGCCGGAGTGGACATCCGCTACTGCACCCGGGCGGTCCGACTCCTGCGGGATGGAGGCCGGGTGGCCGGAGTCGTCACCGAGGACGGGCAGCATATTCGGGCCCGTAACGGGGTGATCCTGGCCGCGGGGGGCTACCAGGCCAACCCCGATCTTCGGTCCCGGTACCAGCCGGAGGCGAAGGCCTCCACCCCCTTCCTGGGTACCCCGCACTGTAGGGGTGATGGGCACATCATGGGTCAGGCCGCAGGCGGTGATCTCATCAACATGACCATGATCCCTCCGCTGGTGATGGTGGGATCGGCTCTGGTCGAAGATGCCATTGCCGTCAACCGGAGCGGGCGGCGCTTCCACGACGAAGCCGGCCCCTACGACGATCGGGTGGCTGCGCTGGAGGCCCAGCCCGGCGGGCAGACGTGGTATGTCTTCGATGATCGGGTAGCCCGAGCCAAGGCCCAGCTCGTGGCGGAAATGCCCGAGTCGGCTGTGTCGGCGGCTACCCCTGACGAGCTGGCTGCGGCCATCGGCTGTGATCCCCGAGGGTTGGTCGACACAATCTCCGGCTGGAACCAGACCGTGGTGTCGGGTACCGACCGGGACCCAGATTTCGGGCGGGTCATTTTCGGCCAACCCCGAACCGGCATTGTCGTGCCGCCGTTGTGGGCTGCCCCCATGGTGGTGGGCATCAACTTCCCAGCCGGTGGTTTCCGGGTGAACTCCGATATGCAGGTACTCGATGTTTACGGCGGTCCCATCTCGGGCCTGTTCGCGGTGGGCGATTGCGTTGGCGGTGTGAGCCCTGCCATCGGTCTGGGCGGGGTCAAGATCACCGCCGCGCTGACCCTGGGCCGCATCGCCGGCCGCGCCTCTGCCAACTACCGGTAGTCGCCGGAAGAACTCACGAGTATCGCTAGACGGCAACCAAAGGCGACAGCCCCTGGCATTTATCCCAGACCGGGGAACCTGAATCCATCTCGTAGTCCATTGTCCACACCTCGGTGACGCTTACGCCCAGGTCCGCATCTGTCGGGCGGCATGGGTGCTTGACCCACCAAATGAAAGCAACAGAACCAAACAAAGCCAACAAAACTAAATCAAGCCAACAAAACTAAATCAAGCCAACAAAACTAAACGAGGCCGATTAGGGTGGTGGGGGCAGGCTCACCTGAGCGACGGAGGCTGATGATGAAACCCACCAACCCGTTCGCGCCGACCTTCGGGGCGCCGCCGCCGATGCTGGCGGGTCGTGAAGACATACTGTGCGAGCTGACCGACGCCCTTGATGCAGGCCCTACGCATCCGAGCTACACATCGTTGTTGCTCGGGTCGAGGGGCTCAGGCAAGACCGTGGTTCTTTCGGAGCTGCGTTTACGCGCTGAGGCAAAGGGTTGGCTCTCGGTGTCTGCCGCAGCCGTGAGCACCGGATTGCTCGACCGCGTCGCCCACCTGGCGATGGAGCACCTGAATCGCTGGCCTGGGTGGCTCCTCACAGAAGTCGCCAGCCGGCTCGCCTCGGCAGGCATTGGCGTCGGCCCCGATTACGACCCGAACGACGACCTCTCGAGGCGGATCGGCAACGTCCTGTCTGCGCTGGGACTCTGCCTGGGCTCGCAGAGTCGCGGACTGTTGCTCACGGTTGATGAACTACACGCAGGCGCAGCCGACGAACTCCGTCTGCTGGGCACAGCGGTCCAGGAAGTGACCCGCGTGGCTCAGTTGCCGGTCGCGTTCGTCGGCGCAGGGCTCAAGGCCCTGGAGACGACGCTGCTACAGGACTCAAGCGTCACCTTCCTGCAGCGATGCGCTCGTTACGAAATCGGCTACCTCGACCGAGCGTCAGCCTGGCAGGCGCTCGAGCAGCCCGTCGTGGACATCGGAGGCCGCGTGACCCCAGACGCGCTCGAGGAAGCGGTATCCGCTTCTCAGGGCTACCCGTTCATGGTCCAGCTAGTCGGCTTCCACACCTGGGCGGCCGCTGCCGATCCGAGCACGACGATCGCTCTGGACGATGTCCATGTCGGTGCTGAGCACGCCCGCCGGCAGGTCGGGCGGCTGATCGTCGCGCCAATCTGGAAGGGACTCTCGCCCGCCGAGAGGCGATTCCTCGTCGCCATGGCCCACGACGACGACGAGTCGCGCCTCGCAGACATCGCAAACCGTATGGAGGTCAGTAGCGGCTATGTAGGGGTCTACCGTGGCCGGCTGCTCACATCGGGGCTGCTCGAACAGCCGCGCCGGGGCGTTGTGACCTTCGCCATCGAAGCGGCGAGAAACTGGATTCGCCAACTCGACGACTACCCGCTGCTGTGCGAGACCCTCAAACTGGAACCGCAGACGCAGATCGGATTCGCGAAGCCCTAGCCACGCCTGCCGTCCGTCGCTCCAGTGAAGGAGGCCGGCTCAGGTGAGGGCGTGTTCGACGGCGATCTGTCCGAAGCAGAAGGCTTCCGACAGGTTGGAGCCGTCGCCGGGGTAGAGCAGTCCGGTGGCTTGGCCCAGCTCTCCTGCGCCGTAGAGGCCACTGATGGGATCGCCGAATGCATCCAGGATGCGGCCGTGGCAGTCGCGGCGAGGACCGCCGGTGGTGTTCGATCCGCCGGGCCACAGGGCGACGCAGTAGTAGGGCGGCTCCTCAATGGCCACCATGGTGTGGTCGGGACGACCCAACGGGTCGGGTTCACCGGACTGGCACAACCTGTTGTAGGTGTCGACGGTTTGTGCTGCCTCCAGAGCAGCCGCTTCGGTCATCCCAGCGGACAACGCCGCATCCGCCACGGTGTCGCCGGCGGCGATCCAACCCAGTTCGATCTCCGCCGAGTTATCATCGCTCCAGTCGTACAGCCCCACCGCCACCGCACCGAAGTGGGAGTAGGTGAGCGGCCCCTCACGACGTCGGGACTCGTCGAATATCCAATAGCACGGCACCCGAGGTTGGCTGTTGGTGGCCGGGTCGTACTCCAGCAGGTCGTAGTAGAAGTCGTGGCGCAGCAGCGCCTGGTTGTGTTCGTTGGCGAACCGGCGGCCGGCCCGGTCGCAGATCACATAGCCGGGCGGGTCGATGCCGATGATGAAGTTCAATGGCCGGCCGTCCACAACGAAATGACCCACAGCTCGACCGATCATCTGGTTCATGTGCCACATCGAGGCTCCCACTGCCGCGGCCATGCGCACCCCGTCGCCGGTGTTGTTGGGGTTGCCGTAGAAGTGAGCGGGGTAAGCTCGAAGATGATCCCGCTTGAGGTCCTCGTCGAATTCGTAACCGCCGCAGGCCAGAATCACGCCCCGCCGGGCACCGAGTGTCACGGTTCGCCCACCGAGGGTGGTTTTCAGCCCGATCACCCGCCCATCGGGGTCTTGAACCAGCCGGGAGGCCGCCGTGTCCCACTGCACGCTGATGTCACGCCGGGCAACCGCGGCAGCGAGGCCGTCGAACAGCCGTGGGCCGGCACCGGCGGCCGCTGCCAGCCGCTCGGCCACTCCACCGGGCTGAACGGCAACAATCGCCTGGGCACCCTCGAAGTCGGGATGCTCGGCTCCGGCGGAGGGCACCATGTCCAAGCCACCCACGGTTTCGTCGAGCCATCGAGGCAAGTCCACAGCTCGCTCGGCCCATGCCCGGGACACATCCAGAGGCACCATGCCCGATGCGCAAGTGTCCAGGTAGCGGGCACCTGCTTCGGGGTCGGTCACCGTCATCACCATGCCCCCCGACATCCGGGTTGATGGGGTGTGGTTCTGCTCGGGGCACTTCTCCACGACGACAACCGAGGCACCGGTGTCGGAAGCAGTGATGGCCGCGGCTGCTCCCGCGGCGCCGTACCCCACCACTACCACGTCGTAAGTGGCATCGAACATCAAGAACCCCTGGCGTCGAAGGTCACAGTCCGCCAGACGATAGCCCCGTAGGTGTGGTTGGTGGCCACAGCGTCGGGAACGACGTTGGGGGTGGTCAGGTGACCGTATCGGTGTAGGTCTTGAGGAGGATGTCGCCAATGGCGATTTTTAACGGGACCGGCGTCAACGACGCCCAATCATCCGACTTGGCGACCGGCGTGGCCGGTACCCAGTTCGACCAGTCACCCCATCCGTTGGCGTTTCTGGCCCGGACCGCGACCTCGTACATTCTGGCGTTGGTCAGGCCGTCCAGGGTGTAGCTGAACGGCCCGGCTGGGAGGTTGCGGCGCGTTTCGGGCAGCTCTACTCCGTCGATCAGGTACTTCAAGCGGTGTTGGGTGATAGGCGAGCCGCCGTCGTCCACGGTCCACGACAACGCAATCTCCCCATCGCCCGCTGTCAGCGACAGTTCGGGTGTTTCCGGCACCGGTCCCTTTGCCTGTTGCGAAACCGAGTCTGCTTGCGCTGAAGCTCCTTCCACGGAACCTTCTTCGACTTCGCAGAGCTCGAAAACGTCGGGGGTGGTGTCGGTTACGTCGCCGATGGAGATCTTGTAGGTGCGGGTGGCCGTATCTCCGTTGACGGTGCCGCTTACCGTCAACGCCAAGATGTGAGCGCCTTTGGTGCCGGCGGTCAGCGCCAAGGCGTTGCCGTTGAACGTTCCGGTGAGCTTGTTGCGGGCGCGCTCGTTCAGGGCACCGGTGCGACAGGTGCCGCTGGGGATGTGCCAGGTCACCACATCGGCCGTCCAGCCTCCCCCATTACCTATATCAGCAGCGAGGTCGATGGTGGCCTCGGCACCATGGGCCAGCTCGTAATCGAACTCCGGCGGGTCGTCAACCGGCGGGTCGTCAACCGGCGGGTCATCTTCGGGCGGGTCTTCCTCGGGGCGCAGACCTCGCTCACGTCCACCGTGTCGGTGGTCACGTTGCCGACGTGAATCTTGTAGGAGAGGTCGACCGTTTCCCCGTCGACGGTGCCGGTTGCGTGGAGCATCAAGATGTGCGCACCGTTGTCGCCGGCGGTCACGAAGAGCTCGCCACCGTTGAACGTTCCGGTGAGCTTGTTGCGGGCGATTTGGTTCAGGTTGCCGGTACGACAGGTTCCCGAGGGGATGTGCCAGGTCACCACCTCGGCCGCCCAGTCCGGAGGTACGTCGTAAGGGGAATACCCCCGTAGGCCGGAAGCGCCGCTTTCATCGGGGAGGTCGATCATCGTGGTGGCACCATTGTCCAGTACGTAGTCCGGGGAGCCCTCGCCGATGGGTGGGCTCGAGGACGGTGTGGTCAGCTCGACCGGATCCGACCACGGTCCCCACCAACGGCCGGTCTTGGCCTTTAGTTGCCCGCGGAAGCTGTACTCCTTGCTGCGGCTGAGGTTGGTCCACGTCGTCGAGGTGGGGTTGTCCTTGGTCTCCGAGTGGCCGGCCGGCAACTCCCAGTCCTTCCAGTTCCTGTCGCTGTCGCGCTCGCGCTTTTGCACCCGCACGGCGTCCCAATTGTCGAAGCTGGACGGGAAACCGGTGGCCGGCTTCGTCCAGGCAAAGTCCACCTTGGCCCTGTTGGTGCCCGTAACGCTGCCGACGGCGGTGACCACCGGTTTCGCAGGATCGTTCAATAGAGCACTCGTGATGTAGCGCTGCCCGTTGGTTGGATAGGGGTCGCTGCGGTAGCCGTACTGATGCAGGGCGTACACCGTCACGTCATAGGCGCCGAGGGCCAGCGAGCCGATCTCGAAGGTGCAGGGGTTTTCGGGGGTAACCGAACCATCCGGGCAATTCTGCTCGTAGGTCCGAGTGCTGGTGCCCGCCTTGTTCTGGATCTCATGCCTGGTAACCGCGGAGCCGTTATGCCACCACGACAGGGTCACCTCGGCCCTGGTCGTGAGAGTGATGTCGAGGCCGTCGACGGCGCCGACTCTAGGGACGATCAACTGGCGGTAGGTCTTCTCCCTAAATTCGTTGTTCGCGTCGCGCACCTGAACAAACCATCGGTAGGTGTTCGCATCCAGCAGTTTGCTGCCCGCGGGGGTGGTGTACGTGCCCAGCGCGCAGCCAGGGGCGTTGCCGATGTTGCCGGGGTCATCCCCGATGATGCAGGTGACCACGCCGTTGTCCCCCACCAGCGGGTCCAGCGCATAGGTGTTGTCGGAGCCCAAAATCCGGCGCTCCGCCCGCCAGCCGGTGTCGCCGGTGAGCTGGGTCCACGTGAGGGTGATGGTGGCGTCGGTGTTCTGGGTCAGGGTCAGGTCCGTTATCTCGCGGTTGGGGGCGACGGTGCCCTTCGCCCATTCCGACCATTCCCCGTTGCCCGAGGTGTTCACAGCGCGCACCCGGAAGTGCACGTCCTCGCCTACGTGGAAGTGAACCGTCACATAGGTGTGTTTGTCGCCGTCCTTGATGTACGCCGGGGCGTCCGGGTCGTTACCGACGTCGACAAGTCGACGTCGGTGATGGGCATGCATTTGGCGTTCAGGCTGTACTGCACCAGGTACTTGGAGATGGCGGTGGCGCCGGTTTCCGACGGGGTTTGCCATTTGACATGAAGGCGGCCTTGCCCCGCGGAGGTGCTGTCGACCGAAGTGAAGGTCGGCGTTGACGGGGGGCCGGGCACATTGGCCTTTAGCGCAGTGCCGGTGCCGCTTGAATGGCTCCCGGTGAGGTCACCCTTGTAGATGGCCCAGACCTGGATGAAATACCTCGTGCCCCCGGTCAGGCCGGTAACGGTGACGGTCGGGCCATTCACCCTCGCGGGCGTTGACAGTCCAGTCTCGTCGAAAATGCCATAGGCGTATCCGTAAGCGACCGCGCCGGGGACTGGGTCCCACGTCGCTTTGATGCCTTCCCGTACCCCGTCGACCCGGAGGCCGTCCGGCGATCCCGGTTGGGCGGGCGACTCGGTCAGCGGGCTAGAGCAGGAGTTTGGGAAGGTCTCGTCGTAGCAGACAATCACTTCGTACGTCTTGTCGTTGCTCAGGCCGGTGATGGTGTGCGGGTTGGAGGCGTCGTTCACCTTCGTGTAGGTGGTGGTCGTTACGTCGCGCCAGTAGGTGTCGAAGGTCGTTCCCGCCTGAGGGTCCCACGAGACGTGGAGGGCCTTGTCGCGCTGCGCCAGCACGACGCCCGAGGGTACGCCCGCCGATAGGTTGCCGCGTAGGTGGCCCCACAGCCGGTTGTAACCTCGCAGCGTCGGGTAGTCGAGGTCGGTGCCGAAGTCCCACAGGTCGTAGGTGCCGATGTGCGTGGGCGCGTAGTTCAGGATTTCGTTATCGTTCCAGGTGGCGAAAATGCCGGTGTAGGCGGTCGACTGGCTGACGCTCTGGATGACATCCGACGCCTGGGGCGAGCCGCCGTGATCGTCCTGGCTGGCGCCCAGGGTGGAGTCCCAGTAGGAGTCGATGGCTGCCGTGGCGTCAATACCAATCATGCCGTCGTTGCGGCCGGCGGCGTAGCTGGCGACTACGAAGACGGTCTCGCTGCCCATGCCAATCAGCCCGCCGGCGCCGGCGCCCGGTTCAATGGTGGGCATATCGCCGCGGGCGTAGCTAAAGAAGATTCCGCCGCCCATGCTCGAACCAACAAGTCCGCCGACGAAGGCGCTTGCTCCCCATAGCGCCTTCACGTCGCCGTGGTAGTAGCTGCGGAAAATCTGCCCGGGACCGGACAGGTTGCCCACCAGCCCTCCACAAGACCCGTTGCAGTCCACCATTCCTTCCGCCGATATCTGGCTAATGAAGCCGACGTTCAACGCGGTGACAATGCCGCTCTGCAGGCCCGCCACATCGGCGTTTTCGAAGTGGATGCGCTTGACGATGTCGCCTGTCCACACTTGCTTGAACAGCCCAGCCATCCCCCACCAGTGCTTTGATGTGAAGTTCCTGATGGTGTGTCCCTGGCCGTCAAGGATGAAGTAGCCGTTATATCCGAGAGGGATGGGATTCCAATTTCCGAATCCGGACATGTCGATGTCCGCTGTCAGTTTGTAACCCGAACAGTTCCCGCTGGGGCAAGGGTTGGCGCCGAAGAGGGCTTGGTAGGCGGCGGTGTTCGATTCGGGGTCACCGTCGCCGTCAAGGTCGTAGCGGATGGCGTTCAATTTTGCGGATGGCGTTCAATTTTTCGGTGCTGTCCACCTCAATAAGGTTGTAGAGAGCGGGGGTGGTCGCGGTGTCCTTCGCCGTCCATGCGCTGCGCGTTTCCGTGCCGTCGCTGTTCATGCGCACCGTGCGGGCCTGGAACTCGTAGGTGGTGTTGGGGTCGAGGTCGTAGAACATCACGAACCCGTTGTAGCGGCCGTTGCGGATGGTGGTTCAGCAGATCCACGAGCCCGCGGTGCTCTTCTTCCAGCGGATCTCGCCGTACTGGGCCCCCGCCCGGCTTGTGCCCTCGAACGATTTCCAGCTGACCCTCAGATTTGTGCCGCCCCATTGTTCCGCGTTCAGGCCGCGGGGCACGATCAGGTCATCGGACTGGGCGGCGGCGGGTGTGGTGTCGGAGGCGAGACTTGTCACCCCCGCGTAGGCAACTACAACCAGGAAAGCGGCAAGCACCCTGCCCGCGTTCCGGAACCGAAACCAGCGGAGGAACGCGGGAAGCGAAGGCAATTCCCTGACGGCTTTCGCAACGTCATCCTGTTTGGCGGCACCACCCATCGAACTTCCTCTACCGTAAACGTTAGGTACATGGCCGGAATTGGGCAAAACGAGGTAACGGGAACATCGCCGGATATAGCGCTAACGGGGGGGGGGGGGGCGTTGCCCCAGCTAACAACGGTTTTGGAAATATCCGGTTTCAGAAATCCCCGGCGTTAAGGGTCACGGTCTGGCGAACGATAACGCCATCGACAACCTCAAAGCGGTCGGTGCCCGACGTTCCGGTTCCGGGGCCGCCCACCAGCTTCCACGCCACCGAAACCCACTCGTCTTCCCACCGGGGAGGGGCAAACTCCACCCGACCATCGCCCAGCCGCTCGGGCACGGTGGCGAAGTAGCCGGCGATCGCTTCCCTACCCTCGTAGGTCACGTCGCGCTCCAGAACGGCGTTGTCGGCGTAGTCGGCGGCCATGGCCTCAGGGTCGCCGAGATGCACCGCAGCGAGGTGGTCCTGCACCACGGTTACCGGATCACGCAAAGGGTCGGTCATCTTGGCGTGTCCTTCCCTTTAGGCGTTGGTGACGCCGAGGCTCAGCCCGCCGTCCACCGTCAGCACCGAGCCGGTGGTCCACTCGGCGCCGATCAGGTACTCGAACGCCTCGGCGATCTCGGTGACCGTTCCGATGCGGCCCAGCGCGTGGGCCGGGCCCAGCCTCTCCAGTCGGGCTCTGGCTTCGTCGTCGCCCATCAGCCCGGCCCGCTGGTTGAGTTCGGTGAAGACCGCGCCCGGCCTCACGCATCCCACCCGCACCCCCTGGGGGCCCAGCTCTGCGGCCAGCACCCCGGTGAGCGCTTCCAACGCTCCCTTGGTGGCGGCGTAGGGGGCCACGCCGGGGAACGCCCTTTGGGTGTGGACCGACCCCACGAACAGCACGCAGCCCCGGCGCTCCCGAAGATGGGGCAGGGCCTCGCCCACCAGCATCATTCCCGCCACCACGTTGGAGTGGAACACATCGAGCAGGGCCTGCTCGTCAAGTTCCTCCACCGGTCCCCGGTACATGTTGCCGGCGCTGCTGATGAGGGTGTCCAACCCACCGCCGTGGTCCACGGCGGTGTCGATCATGGCGGTGCGGTCGGCGGCGACGGTCACGTCCCCGACCACCGCCCGGCCACGGCCTCCGATGCGAGCGGCCACTTCGTCCAACCGTTCCCGGCGCCGCCCGGTGATCGTCACCTGGGCCCCCTGCCTGGCCAGGTATTCGGCCGCTCCCGCGCCGATACCCGAACCACCCCCGGTGATGAGAATGGACATGCCGTGAATGGGCTTCATCGCCCGAGACACTACTGGCCTTCGGGGACACGGCTGATGGTCAGCCTGCGAATCGGCTGAGTGGTTTGCGACAGGTGGACCACTAGGGTCGGGCCATGGCATACCGGGTGGAGATCGATCAGGACGAGTGCATGAGTTCGGGGCGGTGCGTGGCCGATTTCCCGGAGACGTTCGGCTTCGACGACGACGAGCTGGCCGTCGTGCGGCCAGAGGCCGCTGGCCTCGACGACCGGCAGCTTCTGAGAGCGGCCCGCAACTGTCCTTCCCGGGCCATCGCGGTGTTCGACGCCGGCGGCGCTCAGGTGGAGTAGCGGCCCAAGCGGAATAGCCACCCGGGTGGAGTAGCGGCACTCCATCTCTCGGTGGCCCGAGAGATCGGGCAGCAACGACACTAGAGTCTGCCCTCGTGACCAAAACAATGATCGTGACCGGAGCGGGCCATGGGATCGGCGCTGAGATCGCGAGGGTGGCGGCCTCGGCGGGCTACCGGGTGGGGGTGCTGGACATCAACGCCGTCAACGCCGAGCAGGTTGCCGGGGAGCTTCCCGATGCCGTGGCCCTGGTGGCCTCCACCAGCGATTCGGCAGCAATGGAGGCGGCCCTCGACGCCTTCGGTACCCCCGACGCCCTGGTGAACAACGCGGGTATCGTCCGCTTCTCACCGCTGCTCGACCACCTCGAATCCGACTGGCGGGCCGTGGTGGACGTGAACCTCAACGGTCCGTTCATCTGCTCCCGGTTGCTGGCTCGACGCCTGGTGGCAGAGGGCCGAGCGGGGTCCATCGTCAACATCTCCTCCATCAACGGCATCGCTCCCGGCCCCAACAGCGGGGCCTACAGCGCTGCGAAAGCGGCGGTGATTCAGATAACCCGGCAGATGGCAATCGAGTGGGGTCCGTTGGGCATCCGGGTGAACTCGGTGGCGCCGGGCATCATCGACGGTGGAATGGGTGCTCCCATTCTGGCCGACCCCGAGGTGCGAGCGGGCCGGGCCTCCCGCATCCCCGTCGGGCGGCTGGGCACCGAGGCCGACATCGCCAAGGCGGTGCTGTGGCTGTGCTCCGACGACGCCGAGTACGTGTCGGGCCACAACCTGGTGGTGGACGGCGGGGTGGTGTCGGCGGTGCTGGCAGGTATGCCCCGGCCCAAGTCGATAGACGGCGTGGGCGACGGGAGCTGAGTCGTCCCACCGCAGGGAAGTTCGAGCGAACCAGACAGAAGGAGTTACCGCCGATGACCGAGATCACGCTTACCCGGTTCGACGAGGTGCGCGACGCCTACCGGCAGAAAGGCCTCAAGCAGGCGCTGTACGACGCAGCCGGGGTGATAATGGCCGACACGCTGCTCACGCTGGCCGGTGACGAGCACCGCCGCCGCCGTCGCCTGGAGAACCGGCTGTTCCGCCGGGACACTTTCGAGCACTACGAGAGGGACTTGCTCCCCTTGGCGGTGGACGAGGTCCTCGACCCTGCAGCCGCCGAGGGACGCGGCGACGTGGTGCCGCTGGCCCGGCGCATCGTGGTGAACCTCACTGCCGCGGCCGCCGGGGTGGATCGCCCCGAGGGGACGCCGGCCGAGACCGACCGGCTGTTTTCCTATGCGGTGAAGTTCAGCGAGGGGGCTACCGCCGTACACAGCACCCGAGACCCCGAGGAGCTGAGGGCTGAGGTGGCCGACGCCCTGGAGCGGTGGGACGACGAGTTCTTCGCCCCGTCGCTCACCCGCCGCACCGAGTTGTTCGACCGGTTCGCCGCCGGGGACATCGCCGAGGACGACCTGCCCCGGGACGTGCTCATGGTGCTGGTTCGCAATCAGGATTCCCTTGACCTGCCCCGCGACGTGATCCGCCGGGAGGTGGCGTTCTACATGTTGGCCGGGATGCACTCCACCGGGGCGGCCACCACCCACGCCGTTCACGGTGCCTTCGGCTGGTTCGACGAGCACCCCGGCGATCGGGCCCGCATGGTGGACGACCCGGTTTTTCTGCAGCACAGTGTTCACGAGTCCATGCGCCTGCACCCGGCCAGTCCAGTGGCCCGCCGAGAGGCGATCTCGCCGGTATCGCTGCGCAACGGCACCGAGATGGCGGTGGGCGACACCGTGGTGTTCGACCTGTGGTCGGCCAATAGGGATACCGAAGTGTTCGGGGACGACGCCGACCTGTTCAACCCCCTCCGCTCGGTGCGCGACGACGTGCCCCGGTGGGGCCACACCTTCGGCGGGGGACGCCACGCCTGCATCGGCATGGAGCTGGACGGCGGGGTGCCCGCTGACGAGACCACCGGTGCTCCGATCCTTTTGGGCACGGTGGCGCTGATCTTGCGGGGGCTTCTGGAGCGGGGAGCGCAGCGCGATCCCGACGACCCCCCGGAACAGGACCCCAACATCACCAGGGTGTGGTGGGGCCGCTACCCCGTGCTGTTCCAATGACCGTAGCCCTGAGCGGGTTGGGGGAGCGGGCCCGGCGGCCGCTCACCGGTGAGTTCTGGGCTGCGGTTGATCGCCATGAGCTAGTCCGCCCGGTGTGCGAGGCGTGCAGCCTGAGTTTTTTCACTCCCCAGTTCGCCTGCCCCCGGTGCCAGAGCACCGAATGGGCCTATGTGCCAAGCAGCGGGCGGGGCCAGGTGTACAGCCACACCACCGTCCACCGGCCTCCCACCCCGGCGTTCACCGCTCCCTACGTGTTGGCCGATGTGGACGTGGAGGAGGGATGGCATCTGCTCACCTGGATCGTGGGCTGCGAACCCGACGAGGTTCATATCGGGATGCAGGTGCAGGTTGATTTCACTCCCGGCCCCGACGGGAACCTTCTGCCTGCTTTCACCCCCGACCCCGATGCTCATCCCGACGCCGGCAGTCTGTCCGAAGCCCCGGTGGTGTCAACCTCGGTGGAAGCCGCCCCATGAACGTAGGGCTGGCTTTCGCCCGCAACGCGGCTCGCCATCCCCACCACCAAGCGCTGTTCGGCGAGCGGGAGTTCACCAACCGTGAACTCAATGAGCGCACCAACCGCATCGCCAACGCTCTTTTGGGCGCTCATCAACTGGGCATGGGCGATCGGGTGGCCCTGCTGGTGGCCAACCGCCCGGAGGTGGTGGAGATACTGGGCGGCGTCGCCAAGGCCGGGGGGTGCTACGTGGGGCTCAACTTCCGGCTCGGCCCGGTAGAGCTGGAGCAGGTGTTCGACAATGCCGATCCCGTGTTGGCCATCACCGACGCCGAGCATCGGGACCAGCTCGACGGGTTCGACCTGCCGGTGCTGGACATCGACCGCGACCTCGACGCTCTGGCGCAGGCCGCATCGCCGGACCCGCCCGCCACCCTCCACCGGGTTCGTCCCGACGACGACTTCTGCATCGTGTACACCAGCGGCACCACCGGTCGTCCCAAGGGTGTCCACTTCGACCACGCCCGGGTGCTCCAGCACGCCACCGTGGCCTGCCTGGAGTACGAGATCACCCGCCACAGCCGCTACCTCATCCAGATCCCCCACAACTCCAGCGTGAACATCACCATCGTTCCGTGCCTGCTGGTGGGTGCCGCCCTGGGGTTTGCCGACAGTCGACACTTCGACCCGGTGCGCTACGCCGGGCTTGTGGAAGCCAACGGTGTCACCCACTCGTTTCTGGTTCCCACCCAGCTAATGCGGCTGCTCGACCGCCTGGACCCCGCCGACGACCACCGGCTGGGATCGCTGCAAACCCTGGGCTACGGCTCCTCGCCCATCTCCCCCGACCGCCTGGGCGAGTTGGTAGGGCGCTTCGGCCCGGTGTTCAACCAGCTCTACGGGATGGCCGAGATCGCCTCCATCGGCACCATCCTGCGCAAGGAAGACCACGTGCGGGGGCTTCGGGAGCGGCCCGAGCTGCTGTCGTCGTGCGGGCAGCCGTCGTACGCCGTTGACGTGCGGGTGGTCGACGCCGAGGGGCGGGACGTGGGGGTGGGGGAGCGGGGCGAGGTGATCTTCGGTGGCCCCCACGTGATGAAGGGCTACTTCCGCGACCCTGAGCGCACCTCCGAGTCGCTGCGGGACGGGTGGATGCACAGCGGCGACGTGGCCGAGGTTGACAGCGAGGGCTTCATCTACATCGTGGACCGGATGAAGAACCTCATCATCCGGGGCGGGCTCAACATCGCCCCCACCGAGGTCGAGAACGTGCTGTACCGCCACCCCGCCGTGCTGGAGGCGTCGGTGATCGGGGTACCCGACGCCGAGTGGGGGGAGTCGATAGTGGCCGTGGTTGCCCTCAAGCAGGGGGCGGAGGCCGACGGTCAGGAGCTGCGGCTGTGGTGCCGTCAATCGGAGCTGACCTCCATCAAGATTCCCGAGCGGGTGGAGTTCGTGGACTCGCTGCCCAAGAACGCGGTGGGAAAGATCGCCAAGGAAGAGCTGCGGGACCGGTACTGGGGCGAGGGCCGCAGGGTTTGAATGGTGGGTTGTCGGGAGATGACGCCGAGCACCGGAGCCCGCCGATGATGCCGGTTGCCATCGTGGGGGTGGCGGCCACCGGGATGGCCCGCCGACTGGACACTTCCTCGGCGGAGATCTCCCTACGGGCCGCGCTGGCCGCGTTGGACGACGCCGGGCTGGCCGCTTCCGACATCGACGGCCTGGCGGCCCGCTGGCCCGGACCGGGCGGCACGGTGTTCCAGCCCGGCTCGGCCGACTGGACGGGGGTGTTCGGCCAACCCCTGCGCTGGGTTTGCGACACCTACCCCCAGGGGGTGCCCGGCGCGTTGGATGCCGCCTCGGCCATCGTTTCGGGGTTGTGCGAAACGGCGCTGGTGTTCGGAGGTCAGGCGGGGGTCATGGGGGGAGGGTCGGTAGCCGACTACACCCGGCCCGACAACGAGTTCGTGGCGTGCTGGGGATCGTTCACCGCTGCCCAGTTCGCTCTGGTGGCCCAGGTGTACCGGCATCGCTTCGCTCCCGAACCCGAGCGGGTGGCGTCGGTGGCAGCAGCCATTCGCAACGCCGGCCACGCCAACCCGACCGCGGTGATGGCCGGCCGGGGGCCTTACCGGGCCGCCGACGTGCTCGACTCGCCGCTGGTGGTGGAGCCGTTCCGGCTTCTCGATCTGTGTCTGGCCACCGAGGGGGCGGCGGCCATGGTTCTAACCACCCTCGAGCGGGCCCGAGACCTGCGCCAACCGCCGGTGGCCATCCTGGGAGGGGGCTCGGAGTGGTACCGCCAGCAGTATGTTGACCCGCCCCGCTACGACGAGGTGTGGGGCCTGGGCGCCGGCGCGGCCCGCCGGGCGTTCGAGAGGGCCGGTCTCGGTCCACACGACGTGGACGTGTTCGAGCTTTACGACATCAACACCTATGAGGTTGTGCGCCAGTTCGAGATGCTGGGGCTGTGCGGGGAAGGGGAGGGGGCCGACTATCTGTGGGAAGCAGGCATCGGCGTCGGTGACCGCCACCCGCTCAACACCGACGGCGGTCTGTTGAGCTACAGCCACATCGGCTGGGGTGGCCCTACCCTCAAGATCGTCGAAGCGGTGAAGCAATTGCGGGGTACGGCAGGGGCCGGTCAGGTCCCCAACGCCGAGGTTGCTCTGGTGACCGGAGCGGGGGCCGGAGCCCAGTATCACAACACCATGGTGTTGGGCCGCATCTGATCCGGCCTGGGTTGGCGTGAGCCGAGGGGATCAGAGGGCCCAGGACAGCTCCGTTTTCATGGCCTGCTCCCCCCGCCGGCCGATTTCCAGCAATCGGGGGTCGTCGGATCGACCGTCCAGCCACGCCCTCAGGCCCCGCATCGACGCCGTGTAGGAACGGACCTGCTCGAAGCGGGCGGCGTAGGCCAGCCTGTCGGGGTCGAGCCGGTGGCCGTAGTGGGCTGAATCGTCGATCCTGCACCACCCGGAGAAGCGGTGGGTGAAAGCCACGTCGCACATGGGGTCTCCAGCCCAGGCTCGTTCCCAATCCAGGACGCCGCCCAGCTCGCTGGGGCCTGTCCAGCTCAGGTTGGCGAACCGGAAATCACCGTGGCACCACACCGCCGGTTCGGGACAATCGGGCCGGTGTTGGCGGAGCCAGGCCAGGGCGGACTCGAACTCCCGGTGGCGGCCCGGAGCCGATCGCAGGTACGCCGCCTCGGTACGATCCAGCTCGGCGTCGTAGGCCTCGGCCACGGTCAGCGGGGCGGTTAGCTCGTGCAGCGTGCCCAGAGCGGAAGCCGCCGCCGCTATGTAACGGTCGTGGTCGTCGGTCACGGCGTCGAGGCGTAGTACCTGTCCCGGCACCCGGCTGTGGACGCCGAAGGGTCGGCCGATGGGGTTGTGGGGGTCGGGCTGAACGGCCAGCACCCGGGGCGCGGGAACGATCCCCTCCACCCTGACCAGGTTGGCCGCTTCTTCCTCGGGGTCGTAGGGATCGAGCGTGCCTCCCCGGGGGGCCACCCGCACTATCACATCGTCCACGGCAAGCGTGATCCACGAGTACCCCCGGTCCAATCGCTCGACTCGAGGTCGGGGGCCGATGCCGTCCATCACCTCGGCCACCGCACGCCCCACCGCCTCTGCCGAAAGATCGGGCACAGACAAGCCAGCGGATGTCGAGCCTGTGCCCGGCCCGCTTGCCTCCGACGACCCCGGGGCCGGCACGTCAGCATCCCCCAAGCTCACCGAGCCAGCGTACTAGTGGCTACTCGGGCCGAGATCACCCGATCCTCTAGCCGTAGCGGCGGGGGGATATGGTCCCCCGGAGTGTGGGGCAGGCCGAAGCCGTGAGAGCGCAGCAGTGTACGCGGCGGGGCGTGACCGTGGTGATGGCCAGCATGGTGGTGCTGGGGCTGGGATCGAGCCTGGGCTTCCTCCCCGGCTACTACGTGGCCGCAGTGCGAGAGGACCTTGGGGTGTCCAGGGCTCAGGTTGGCCTTCTGGTGAGCCTGCACTTCGGCTGCACTGGCCTGGGGTCGGTGATCGGGGCCCGGCTCACGGAGAAAATCGGAACCCGCACCGCGGTGGTGGTCGATCAGGCCATCGTGGCTGCCGCAGCGTGGAGCGCGGCGGTTCTCGACAGCTACGCCGCATTGATCGGAGCCGCGGTTTTCGCAGGGTTCGGCTATTCGCTGGCCAACGCCGCCACCAACGAGGCGGTGGCCGCGGCGGTTCCGGAAACCCGCCGGACCCTGGCGCTGTCGGCCAAGACTTCGGGGGTGCCGCTGCTCGCCCTGGTCGGAGCCTCCCTGGTGCCCTGGGCGTCGGACCGGTGGAGCTGGAACTTTGTCCTGATGGTGGCGGGCACTGCTGCCGCGTTGAGCGCGCTCATGTCGTCGGTGGTCATTCCCGACAGCAGGGCCACCCGGATGTCGATGCCCCAGGGTCGGCCTCAGCTTCCCAAAGGGTTCTGGTGGTTCGCGGTGTCGGCCTTCTTTCTGGTCGGCTCATCGCAGCCCTTGTTTTCCTGGGCGGTGCCGTACCTCGACGAGGGGCTGGGCGGGTCGAAGCCGCTGGCCGGGGCCATCGCCGGGGCGGCGTCGGGAGCGGGAGCGGTGTGCATGTCGCTCAGCGCGTTGCGGGCCGACCGCCTGGGTAAGGCCCGGCGGGTGCCGCTCATCGTGGGGCTGTGCCTGCTCTTGGCTGCCTCCAACCTGGTGGTGATGAGCGGCCTCACCTTGGGCTTGACCGTGGCTGCCGTGGGAATGTTCGTAGGCCTCATCGCCCAGTTGGCGGCCATCGGGACGATGCACGCCGCGGTGGTTGACCGGGCCACCTTCTCCGTGGCCCGAGCCACCGGTGTCACCATGACCGGCTACTACCTGGGGGCGCTGGCCACTCCTGTTAGTTTCGGCGCGCTTGTGGACTGGCTGGGCACCTACACCTGGGCGTGGCTGGTCATGTCGATGGGCAGCGTGGCAGCCGCAGTCTGTTTTGTTCGTGCTAACCGGGTTGGTGAGCGATGATGGGCTGCCGGCCCCGCTAGCCGGAAGCCAACCATGAGCTACCAACACGTCTTGTCGCCGATTGCCATCAACCAGGTGGTGGTGAAGAACCGTGTGGTGCGCACCGCGCATGGCACCAACATCGGGCAGGGTCGGATCACCGATGAGCTGATCGCCTACCACGAAGCCCGGGCCGCCGGCGGGTGTGGGCTGACCATCTTGGAGGCGGCGTCTGTCCACCCCACCGACATGGGCACGCTGCGGTTGCACGACCCGTCGGTGGTGGCCGACTACCAGCGGCTCACCTCCCGCTTGGCTCCCTACAACATGGCGGTGTTCCAGCAACTCGGCCATCTGGGATACGAGGGGGTGACGGCCGATGGCGGGCCTCCGTGGTCGGCGTCGGAACAGGCCGGTCCGAGCATCCGCCGCCCGGCCAAGCCCATGACTGCCGATGACATCGCCGAGCTGACCGATGCGTTTGGCCGGGCCGCCAGGTGGTGCGTTGACGGCGGCCTTGACGGGGTGGAAGTCCACATCGCCCACGGCTACCTGATCCAGCAGTTCATTTCGCCCACCGTCAACCGGCGCGAAGACGGCTACGGCGGTTCGTGGGAGAACCGCATCCGGTTGGCCCGCGAGATCGTCCGGGCGGTACGGGAAGCGGTGGGTTCTGGCGTGGCGGTGGGGGTGCGGATCGGTTCGGAAGCGGTGGGCGACGGGGGCGTGACCGAACACGACTGCACTCGTCTCGTCGGGGTGCTGGCCGGTGACGGCCTGATCGACTACGTGAACCTCACATACGGGAGCTGTCTGCGGCCCCACAAGATCATCGGCGGGATGCACGAGCCCCCCGGATACGAATTGGAAGCGGCAGCCCCGGTGGTGGCCGCGGCGGGGATTCCGGCCGTCGTGACCGGCCGGTTCCGCACCCTGGCCGAGGCCGATGAGCTGATCGCCGCAGGGGTGGCGGATCTGGTGGGCCTCACCCGGGCCCACATTGCCGACCCCGAGTTGGTGGTCAAAAGCACACAGGGTCGCGAGGCCGAGGTCCGTCCATGTATCGCCGGTAACGACGGCTGCGTCGGTGGTCTGAACAGGGGTCGCCTGTCCTGCGCTGTGAACCCCGCCGTGGGCCGGGAGCAGGATTACCCGTTGCCCACTCCGGTTACTCAGCCGTCTCCATTCAGCCGGCCATTGCCGGCTGATCGGTCGCCGGTTGTTCATCCGCAGCCCCGGCGGATCGCAGTGGTGGGCGGGGGGCCGTGCGGCATGGAGGTGGCCCGGTTGGCCGCGGAGCAGGGTCATCAAGTGGTGCTGTTCGAGGCCCGTTCCACCCTGGGCGGCGCAGTGCGTCAGGCCCAGATGCTGCCCACACGAGGGTTGTTGGGCGACATATGCGACTGGCAGGAACGGGAGCTGGCCAGATTGGGGGTGGAAGTACGGCTTGGTCGCCCTGCCGATGTGGATGGAGTTGCCGCCGTTCGGCCCGACCTGGTGGTGGTGGCCACCGGAGCGACCGGTGCCGAAGTGCCCGACCCGGCCCGGCTTCCCGCCGGTGGCACGGCAGTGGTCGATGACCGTTTTGGTGGGTACGAGGCCCTGGGGTTGGCCGAGTGGCTCGCCACTCAGGGACTGAAAGTGAAGTTGACCACCCCCGGTCGCCGGGTGGCGGCCCGAGCCCTGCTCGACCTGGTGGTGCAACCCGCACTGGAAAGGCTGGGGGCGCTCGGTGTGCAGGTACTCACCGGGGTGGAGTCACCCCCCGAGGCCGACCTCGTGCTCACCGTGGCCAAGCACCCCCACGACCCGCTCTCCGCAGGGCTGGCCGACGCGGGCCTCCACGTGCAGCTCGCCGGCGACGTTCGTGAACCGGGCAGCATCCTCACCGCCATCTCCACCGCCCACGCCATCACCCGGGAACTTTGGCAGTAGTGGCAGTAGAGGTAGTTGAGTCAGCGCCGGAATTGTTCGGGACCACCAACAAGCCGGGGAGTGGTTGTTCGA
This sequence comes from Acidimicrobiales bacterium, assembly GCA_965200775.1. GTDB lineage: Bacteria > Actinomycetota > Acidimicrobiia > Acidimicrobiales > Bin134 > Poriferisocius. The sequence continues at coordinate 3,135,006 of OZ241383.1, forward strand.
TGTCGTAGCGCGACCCGAGCCTTTCAGCTGGGGTCTGATGTGCCCAGGTAGGATGCTTGTAGGTCGGGGTGGGCCAGGAGCTTGTCGCTGGTGTCGGAGAGCACAACCCGGCCGGTTTGCAGCACCCAGCCTCGATCGGCAACCGACAGGGCCATGTTGGCGTTCTGCTCCACCATAAAGATGGTCATGCCCTGGGCGTGGATCTGCTGGATCAGGTCGAAGTTCTGTTGAACCAGGGCCGGGGCCAGGCCCATGGATGGCTCGTCCATGAGCAGAATCCAGGGCCGGGCCATCAGCGCCCTACCTATGGCCACCATCTGCTGCTCGCCCCCGGACAGGGTTCCGGCCTTCTGCCCCTGCCTCTCCTTCACCCTGGGGAACAGATCGAACACCCGCTCCAGGTCCTCGGCCACCCCGTCGGCGTCGGTGCGGAGGTAGGCCCCGAGCTGGAGGTTCTCCCTCACTGACAGCCGCTTGAACAGCCGGCGGTTCTCGGGCACCATCGTCACCCCCTGCTCCACCCGGTACTGCACCGACCGGTGATTTACCACCTCGCCGTTGATGAGCACCTCGCCGCTGGTGGGCTTCACCATTCCCAGGATCGCCCTCAGGGTGGTGGACTTCCCGCTGGCGTTACCTCCCAACAGGCACACCATCTCACCGGAGCGGATGGAAAGGTCAACGTCCTTAAGGATGTGGGCGGCGCCGTAGTGGGTGTTGACTTTTCTCAGCTCCAGAACCGGCCCGTCGCTGTCGGCGGCATCGGAGTCGTGGCCGGCAATCGGGCCGGCGGGACTGTAGCGGGTTTCGGTCGGCCCGGTCATGCGGGCTGCCCCTCGGTTTCACCCCGGCTGACCGGGCGGCCCAGATAGGCCTCCACCACATTGGGATCGTTGGACACCTCGGAGTACGGGCCCTGGGCGATCACCTCGCCGTGGTCGAGCACCACCACCCGCTCCGAGATGTGCTCCACCACGCTCATGTCGTGTTCGATCAGCACGATGGTGTAGCCCCACTCGTCGCGCAACTGGCCGATCTTGTCGGTCAGCTCAGCCGACTCCACCGGGTTCATGCCCGCCACCGGCTCGTCCAGGAGCAGCAGCTCCGGGCCGGTGGCCATGGCTCGGGCGATCTCCAGCCGCCGCCGGTTGGCGTAGGAGAGGGCCATGGCGTGCTGGTCGTGGCGGTAGCCCACCAGCCGGGTACCGAAGAAGGAGAGGATCTCCGAGGCTCGTCTGTACACCTCCTTCTCCTCGCGCCGGAACCGGCGGGTCTGGAACAGGGCGTCGAACACGTTCTGGCTGGTGCGGCAGTACTGGGCCGCCATCACGTTCTCGAGCACGGTCATGTCGGAGAACAGGCGGACGTTCTGGAAGGTACGGGCGATGCCCCGGGCGGTGATCTTGTTGGGGTCGAGCCCCAGCAGCGACTCCCCCTTGAAGGTGATCTCCCCGGCAATGGGGGTCACCAGTCCGCTGATTACGTTGAAGAAGGTGGTCTTCCCCGCTCCATTCGGGCCGATCACCGCCACGATCTCGCCCTTGTCTATGGAGAAGTTCAGGTTGTCCAGGGCTTGCAGGCCCCCGAACGTCACCCGCAGGCCGCGGATTTCCAGCAGCGGGGACCCGCTCACGGCCGGGCTCCCTTGGGAATCTCCTGCTCTCCGGCGGCCTGCTGGGCCCGCAGCCAGGCATCCTGGTCGAGTTCATCGCCGTGCAGCTCCCGGGCCCGGCGGACGTTGGGAATCAGCCCTTCGGGACGCTTCTGCATCATCAGAACCAACAGAGCGCCGTAGAGCAGGATCCGGTACTCGGCGAACTCCTGGAGCAGGCCCGGCTGTCGGGGTCCGCCCAGAACGCCGATCAGCACCGCTGCCCCGGCGATGACGCCCGCGATGTTGCCCATGCCCCCGAAGATCACCACCACCAGGATCACGGTGGCGATGGTGATATTGAAGCTGGACGGGAAGATCGAACCGACCTTGGCCGAGAAGATCGCCCCGCTGAACGCTCCGAGCGTGCCGCCGATGACAAACGCCAGCAGCTTGGACCCCACCGTGTCGATTCCCATGGCCTCTGCCACGGTCTCGTCCTCGCGAACCGCCATCCACGCCCGCCCCAGCCGGGAGCGTTCCAGCCGCCACGACACGTAGATGGTGATGGCGCAGAAGAAGAGCACCAGGTACAGCACCGTCCGGGGCTCGAACCCCTGAATCTCGGTGAAGCCGAGGTTTACGCCGGGGATGTTGGTGATGCCTTGCGCCCCGCCGAACCACCCCGACAGCCAGTCAGACAGCAGCAGCAAGCGGATGATCTCCCCGAAGCCCAACGTCACCACGGCCAGGTAGTCGCCCCGCATCCGGATCACCGGCGCTCCGATTATCAGCCCGGTGAGGCCGGTGAACACCATGGCGATGAGCAGGGCCAGCCCCCAGTGCAGCTCGGGGGTGAACTGGGGCGACAGGGGGGAGGTGAGCACCGCGGCGGTGTAGCCCCCCACAGCGAAGAAGGCCACGTACCCCAGGTCGAGCATCCCGGCCAGGCCCACGATGATGTTCAAACCCAAACCAAGCAGCACGAACAACCCCACGTTCACCAGCAGCTCGTTGGTGAGCTTGCCCAGGAAGATGGGCAGCACGATGCACATGGCGGCGATCACCACCATCCAGGCCGCGTTGGTTGAAACTCTCCCGCCGACGCCCCGACCCACTGGGGTTACGGCATCTCGCCGGCGGAGACGGCTTCTGCCCATGGGCCCGGCCAGGGCCACCTCGGCCATCGCGACTGCCGCCACCACCGCCGCTCCCTCGATGGTGAGACCCCGCCGGGGGGCATAGAACCAGTCGGTTATCGCTTCCACGTGGAGTCCCTGCGATAGATCGGTGAGCATCGACTCCAGCACCGCCACCCCGGGAACAGCCAGGAGCATGGTCACCACCGCCCGGCGCCATCGTGATGGGATCAGGTGCAGGCATCCGCCGGCTGCTCCGGTGACCATGCCGATGCCCACCCACAGGGCGATGCCGGACACCGGGTTTATGCCGAACTCGAGCAGGTGGAGGAGCTGCGGACTCCAGTTCACCAGCGGGTCGCGGATGTCAACGTGGGTGACCCCCAGGATCAACAGCGCCGGACCGCAGTTGGCCACTGCTCCGGCCACCGCCCCGCCGGCCACCTCCCGAGTGCCAGGAGTGCGAGCCTGCATCCCTTCCAGCACCGTCACCCGGCCTACCCCGTAGCCCACGATGGGGGGCAGCAGGGCCAGGATCACGTATCCCATGCTCAGCGCGGTTTCGATCACCGGGCGGGCGTCGAGGGCTACCGGCATTCCCGTCAGGCATATGAAGATCTGCGCCAGGGCGGTGAGCCCTCCGGCGTTCAGCGCCCGTCGCCAGTCCGGCCCCTCCCGTCGCCCAGAGCCAAACCGCTCTCGCAGCAAGGAAGCGAGCCTCATGTGCGGTCCTCGGAGGGGAGCCGCTCACCGAAGATCCCGTTCGGCCGCACCAGCAGCACCACGATGAGCACCGCGAACGACACCGCGTTGCTGAGCTGCGAGGCACCGCTAACCCCAAGAGGCTCGAGGATCATCAACGGGCCCAGCGACTCGGCCGCCCCCAGGGTGAGTCCACCGGCCATGGACCCGCCCAGGTTGCCGATGCCGCCGATCACCGCCGCACTGAACGCCTTGAACCCGGGCAGGAAACCTGTGTTGTAGATGACGCTGCGGAACAGCAACGCCCACATGATCCCTGCCACCCCGGCCATGGCTCCGCCCAATGCGAACGTCTTTACGATGATCCGGTTGACGTTGATGCCCATGAGCGAGGCGATCTCGGCGTCCTCGGCCACCGCTCGCATGGCCTTGCCCGTCTTGGTCCGTTCCACCAGGTACCACAGGCCGAGCATTGCCACCGCCGTCACGCCCAGCACCATCAGCCGGGTTCCCTCTATGTCTAGGAAAGTACGTTTGGCGGTGAGCCATTCGGGTAGCGGGGGCATGTTCTTGGCTCCCGACCCCAGCAGCACCGCCACCGCATGCTGGAGGAAGAACGACATCCCTATGGAGGTGATGAGCGGCACCAGCCGGGGCGATTTGCGCAGCGGGCGATAGGCCACCCTCTCCATGAGCATGGCCGTGAGGGTGCAGGTAATCATGGACAGCCCCACGATCAACACCAGGGCCAGGAGGAAGGAGCCGTCTTCCCAGGCACCGGCCTCGGCCAACTTGGTGGAGGTGATCACTCCGGTCATGGCACCCACCATGAACACGTCGCCGTGAGCGAAGTTGATGAATCCCAGCACCCCGTAAACCATGGAATAGCCCAGGGCGATCAGCCCGTACATGGCCCCTTGGGCCAGCCCGGTGTAGATGAGTCCCTGGAACTGGGCCCGGGTGAGGCTGTTGGCCCCGGGATTGGCCCATCGAGCGAAGAAGTTGTCGGCGTCCACCTGCTGGTAGATGAACGCCAGCAGGCCCAGGGAGATAACGGCGATCGCCGTCAGGCGCAGAAACGCCAGGAACCAGTCAACCCTGGTTCTGCGCTTGGCTGCCATGTCCCAACCGTAAAGGACGGTTGGCGCGATTCCCCGCTATCCGGGGTGGGCTCTAGCCCCCCGCTCCCCGTGCGTGCTCGAACACCACGTTGTTCTTGCCGGCTTCGAGGTCGCTGGAACTCTCGTGGTGGATGACGGTTACCTTCTGCGACCCGCAGTCGCCGAAGCCGTCGCAGTTGATGGTGCCGATGACGCCGCTGTAGCCCCGCACCGAGAACAGGTAGTCGCGCACCGCTTGGCGGTCGATGTTGAGGGTGTCGCCGTCCACCCACGAGGCGGATTTGATGGCGTCGAGCAGCAGGGTGGTGGCGTCGTAGGAGTGGCCCCAGAACGACGCGGTTGGTGACTCCCCGTACCGTTCCTGGTAGGTGGCCAGGATCTGTTCGGCGGTCCGGCTGGTGCCCTGGTTGAGGTTGGCGCCGAACCTGGTGTCGGGGCCGGAAAAGTAGATGCCCTCGGAGTGGGCTTGCTCCATGAACCCGTCCACGAGCAGACCGTCGGCCACCAGGAGCACGGTGCTCTCCAAGCCCGAGACGGTGGGGGCCTGCTGGGCGATGAAGTCGCCGGCCGGTTGGAACACCGGGAAGAACAGCGCCTGAGGCGACCCGGTGGCCAGTTCGGTAAGCGCAGGCACCATGTCCGAGTCCTCCTTGCCCACCCCGACGAAACCGGTGACGGTCCCGCCCAAGGCCTCGAAGGAGTCGGTGAACGCCTGGGCCAATCCCTGGGTGTAGGGGTCGCCGTCGTGGATGGCCGCTGCGGAGGTCAACCCCAGCTCCTGGTACACGAACCGGGCCATGGCCTCGCCCTGCACCAGGTCGTTGTGAGCGGTTCGGTAGTAGCCGACGCTGTAGTTGTCGCCGGCGGTGCCCTGGAAGTCGGAGGTCAGCGCCGGCGCCGTGTTCGACGGGGAGATCATCACCATGCCGGCGTTGGTGACCAGCGGTGCCGCCGCTGTGGCAGCGCCGCTGCACGACGTTCCGATCACACCCACCACCTGCTCGTCGGCCACGATCTGCTGGGCCGCCGCCTGGCCGCCATCGGCAGAACACTGATCGTCCAAACCGGCACCGAGGTCCACCGGGAAGCCCTTGATGGCCCCGTAGTCCTCGATGGCCAGCTCCACACCCCGCTGGTTCGGGACTCCCAGGAACGCCACATCGCCGGCAATGGCGTTCAACGACCGGATCTGTATAGCCTCGCCTTCGGAAACCGACACCACACCCAAAGAACCATCGCCAACTGGTTCCGCTGCCGGGCCGCCGTCGTCGTTGCCGCATGCTGCGGCGAGCAGGGCGAACACCGCCACCAGAGTGATGACAAGTGGGAGGAGGCGACGATTCTCCCTTTCACCTACAACAAGCCTGTTGGTAGCAAAACCAAAGTGATTCATCCGTGCCCCTCCCGGTTGATGGTTCGCAAAGTATACCAAGTCGCGGAAGCAGTTGAGGGCGAAAATCTGGAATCTGAAAGCCCTGAGGTCAGCCCAGCAAGTCGGGGCCGATGTCGTCGAACCGGCGGCGGCCGACCAGGGCCAGGGTGCGGTCGATGTCGGCCCGGTAGATGTCCAGCATCCGGGTAACGCCGGCCTCCCCGGCTACGGCCAGACCCCAGAACCAGCTTCGCCCTCCCAGCACTGCCCGGGCCCCCAACGCCCGGGCCTTCACCATGTCGGAACCCCGCTGGCATCCCCCATCCACCAGCACCTCCACCCGGTTACCCACTGCTTCTGCAATGCGGGGGAGCACGGCGAATGCTCCGGGTACCGAGTCGAGCTGGCGCCCGCCGTGGTTGGACACGATGATCCCGTCGGCTCCCCACCGCATCGCCGCTTCGGCGTCGGCCACCGTGATCACCCCCTTCACCAGCAGAGGGCCATCCCACTCTCGCCTCAGCCACTCCAGGTCGTCCCAGGTACGGGATGGGTCGGCCAGCTCCCGGTCGACGTAGGCACCGATGGCGCTGGCGTCGTCCCCGATGCCCAACTCCACCAGGCTGCCGAAGGTGATGTCGGGGCCTCCGATCAGATGGCGCAGCCACCGGAGCCGGCGAGCGGTGTCCAAAGCGCTACGCCACCGGATGCGGGGGGGCAGCGACATCCCGTTGCGGAGGTCACGTTCCCGCTTGCCCACCACCGGCACGTCCACGGTCAGCACCAGCGCCTCGTAGCCGGCGTCCCGGGCTCGGTTCACCAGCGAGCGCACTACCTCGGGACTCTTCCAAAGGTAAAGCTGGAACCACCGGCGGCCGTAGGGGGCGGCGGCGGCGATGTCCTCCAGGGAGTAGCCCGAACCGGTGCTCACTGCGAACACCGTGCCCGCTGCGGCGGAAGCACGGGCGGCGGCCAGTTCGCCCTCCCGGTGGACCAGCGTGGCCAGCCCGGCGGGGGCCAAGAGGAACGGCAGGGATACCGGGCTGCCCAGCACGGTGGTGGAGGTGTCTCGTTCCGATACGTCCACCATGAAGTTCGGGGCCAGCTCCACGTTGTCGATGGCTTCCCGGTTGGCGGCGATGGTCAGCTCGCCCTCGGCCCCTCCCTCGACGAAATCGAACACCATCTTCGGCAGCCGCCGCCGGGCCTCCTCCCGGAAGTCGGCGTAGGTGTGCCACCGGGCAGCCCCTTTGGGGGCCCGGGCCAGCATCCGGCTCAGCTCTCGAACCCTCATCGGCCTCTCAGCCCTATCTGTCCCATCGGCCCCTCACTTTCGTTTGCCCCAGCAGTCCATCGGCCTTACCAGCACAGCAACCTCACCGGTCTTCCGGCATCGCCGCGGCCAACAGCCGGGTCACGGTTCGCAGCACCGGCACGGCCAGCCCGTGGCCCTCGGCAATATCCACCAAGTCGCCGAACACCGCCTGCACCTCGAACGGCCGCCCCCGGTCGATGCTTTGCAGGATGGACACCCTCACCTCGGTTTGCCCGGCGGCTTCCATCTGCTCGCCCACCGCGCTGAGCCGCTGGTGGGCTTGCGCACGATCCTCCCCGGTGAGGGCCCGTACCTGGAACGGGCCGTATCCGTCGATCAACTCCACCCCTTCGGCCCTGGCTATGGAGGCGGCCTCGCAGGCCAGGTCGTAGAACACGTCACGGGTCTCGGGGGTGAGGAATACCCGGTGGTACACCAGCCGGGTGAGTCCCACCACTCCCATGGCCGCCACTGCCAGCACGGCTTTCGACCACAGCGCTGGGGCGATGTCGTGGTGGACCTCCACATTTCGGTCGGGTAGGGCCCCGGCGATGGCGGTGGCGGTGCCCGGCCGGGTGGTGGGAAGGTCGCCCAGAAGCGTGGGGCCGTCAAAGGTGTGGTGGGCGTGGCCGGGCCGACCCAGGGTGCCTCCCACCAGCGACACGCAGCCCACCGCGGCGGGGCCGAACCGGGCGGCCAGCGGCTCGGCCTGGCGCACGCCGTTCTGCACCGAGAATGCCGCTTCCGCCGACCCCCGATAGCCGTTCAACAGCTCGTCGGTGTCGAATGCCTTGGCGGCCAGCAGCAGGATGTCGCAGCTTCCCGCCTCGCAGGGATCGGAGACGGCCCTTACGTTCACCGGCGGTTGATCGTCGATCCGCAGCCCGTGGCGGCGCACGGCGTCAGCGTGATCGGGACGGGCCACCAGGGTCACATCGGCGCCGGTTTGGGCGAACCACGCCCCGTACACCGAACCCAGTGCTCCCGCGCCCAGCACAACCACCGTCGTCATCGATGTCGTACTCTAGGGCGATGACGACTCGAGACGCACTGGCAGCAGAGGCCCCCACTCCGGCGAGCGGAACCGGTAACACCACGGTTGACGACATCGTGCTGGCGAGTCGGGCCTTGGCGGCTCGGGGGTGCGACACCGGCATCGGCGGCCACGTCAGCGTGCGGGCCGAGGGGGAGGACGCATTCTGGATCAACGCCTTCGACCGCACCCTGGGCGAGGTGACCGCCGACGACGTGATGAAGCTGGACTTCGAGGGCAAACTGCTGGAGGGCAACCGGGAGGTGAGCCTGGGGTTCGAGTTCCACGCCGGGGTGTACGAGCATCGCAGCGACGTGAACGCCATTGTCCACAGTCACGGGCGTTGGATCACCGCTCTGGCCTCGCTGGCCCGGCCGCTGAAGATGCGCCACAACCTGTGCTGCATCTTCCACGACGATCAGGTTCTCAGTCCCGACGACCGTTTCGAGTCGATCGGGCCGGCCATCGAAACCAACCACACCGTGATTATCCCCTGGCACGGCGCCATCACTGTGGGGCCAAACCTGGATCGAGCCGCCGCTCTCCACGCCACGCTGGAAGACCAGGCCCAACTGGACGTGACCCTTGAGGCCACCGATGCCCCGGAGATACCCGAGCATCTGCGCTTGGGGCTGAAGAAGCTGGTGGACGATCAGGCCGGCTACCTGGAGCAGACCTGGGTTCTCATGCGCCGCCAGGGCCGGCGCCACCTGCTGGCCCATCCCTGCGGCTGACCGTCCAGCCGGGGTCGGCTATCGGGGGTCATCCCCCCGAGATTGTCCAGCCTGGGTCATCCATCGAGATCAGCTCG